>NZ_JAHTMW010000029.1 GCF_026236535.1 Streptomyces sp. SKN60
GGCGAACAGGTCCTCGACGAGGCCCGCCAGGCCGCCGACAAGCGCCGCGCCGACGCCGCCGAACAGGCCGACACCCTCGTGCGCGAGGCGACCGCCGAGGCGGAGCGGCTGACCGCCGACGCCGAGCGGCTCAAGGTGGAGGCCGAGCAGGTCAAGGCGGACGGCGAGGCCGAGGCCGAGGCCCTGCGGGCGGCCGCCCGCGCCGACGGCGAACAGGTCCTCGACGAGGCCCGCCAGGCCGCCGACAAGCGCCGCGCCGACGCCGCCGAACAGGCCGACACCCTGGTGGGCGAGGCGACGGCGGAGGCCGAGCGGATCACCGCCGAGGCGGCGGAGCTGCTCGAGTCGGCGGAGCAGGACGCGCAGCGGATCCGTACCGAGTCCGAGCAGGTCAAGGTGGACGGCGAGGCGCACGCGCAGGCGCTGCGCAGTGCCGCGCTCGCGGACGCCGACCGGATCCTGGACGAGGCCCGCAAGGCCGCGGACAAGCGCCGGGCGGACGCCGCCGAGCAGGCCGACACCCTGATCGGCGAGGCGACGGCGGAGGCCGAGCGGATCGGCGAGGAGGCGGCGCGCGTCCTCGACGAGGCCCGCGAGGCCGCCGACAAGCGCCGGGCGGACGCCGCCGAACAGGCCGACACCCTGGTCGGCGAGGCGACGGCGGAGGCCGACCGGATCGCCGCGGAGGCGGTACGGGTGCGGGCGGACGCCGAGGCCGCGGCCGAGGAGATGCGGGCCGACGCGCGCGCGGAGGCCGACCGGACGCTCGACGAGGCCCGGGAGGCGGGCGCGAAGAAGCGCGCGGACGCCGCCGAGCAGGCCGACCAGCTCATCGCCAAGGCCCAGGAGGAGGCGCTGCGCGCCACCACCGAGGCCGAGGAGCAGGCGGACACGATGGTCGGCGCGGCCCGCAAGGAGGCCGAGCGGATCGTCGCCGAGGCGACCATCGAGGGCAACTCGCTGGTGGAGAAGGCCCGTACGGACGCCGACGAACTCCTGGTCGGTGCGCGCTCGGACGCGACCGCCATAAGGGAGCGGGCGGAGGAGCTGCGCGGCCGGATCGAGGGCGAGATCGAGGAGCTGCACGAGCGGGCGCGGCGCGAGACGGCCGAGCAGATGAAGACGGCCGGCGAGCGGGTCGACAAGCTGGTGAAGGCCGCCGAGGAGCAGCGCGCCCAGGCCGACGAGAAGGCCAAGGAGCTGGTCTCGGAGGCGACTTCGGAGGCGAGCAAGGTCCGGATCGCCGCGGTGAAGAAGGCCGAGGCGCTGCTGAAGGAGGCCGAGCAGAAGAAGGCCTCGCTGGTCGCGGAGGCGGAGCGGATCAAGGCCGAGGCCGAGCGGGAGGCCGAGCAGACCGTCACGGAGGGCAAGCGCGAGCTGGATGTCCTGGTGCGCAGGCGCGAGAACATCAATGCCGAGATCTCCCGTGTCCAGGACGTGCTGGAAGCGTTGGAGTCTTTCGAGACCCCGTCGGCGGGCGGGAAGTCCGAGGGCCGGGACGGGGTCAAGGCCGGAGCTTCGACGGGGTCCACTCGTTCGGGGGGCAAGTCCTCCGGTAGCTAGCCACTCAAAAGGCTGGACATTCTCCAGATCAAACGGGCATACGCTCGATGACACGCCGCTTCGACCCCTAGGATTCCCCCTAACACCTCACCGGTCTCATTCGACAGGAACCCCATGAGCGACACTTCCTCCCCCTTCGGCTTCGAGCTCGTGCGGCGTGGTTACGACCGCGGTCAGGTGGACGACCGCATTACCAAGCTCGTCGCCGACCGTGACAGTGCTCTGGCCCGAATCACCTCTCTGGAAAAGCGCATCGAGGAGCTGCACCTCGAGACGCAGAACGCCCAGGCTCAGGTCACCGACGCGGAGCCGTCGTACGCCGGTCTCGGAGCGCGCGTCGAGAAGATCCTCCGGCTCGCCGAGGAGGAGGCCAAGGACCTGCGCGAGGAGGCCCGTCGCGCCGCCGAGCAGCACCGTGAGCTCGCCGAGTCGGCCGCCCAGCAGGTGCGCAACGACGCCGAGTCGTTCGCCGCCGAGCGCAAGGCCAAGGCCGAGGACGAGGGCGTCCGGATCGTCGAGAAGGCCCAGGGCGAGGCCAACTCGCTGCGCGCCGAGGCGCAGAAGGACGCGCAGTCGAAGCGCGAGGAGGCGGACGCGCTCTTCGAGGAGACCCGCGCCAAGGCCGCCCAGGCCGCCGCGGACTTCGAGACCAACCTCGCCAAGCGCCGCGAGCAGTCGGAGCGCGACCTGGCCTCCCGTCAGGCCAAGGCCGAGAAGCGTCTCGCGGAGATCGAGCACCGCGCCGAGCAGCTGCGCCTGGAGGCGGAGAAGCTGCGTACGGACGCCGAGCGCCGGGCCCGCCAGACGGTGGAGACCGCGCAGCGCCAGGCCGAGGACATCGTGGCCGACGCGAACGCCAAGGCCGACCGGATCCGTTCGGAATCGGAGCGCGAGCTGGCGGCGCTGACGAACCGCCGCGACTCGATCAACGCGCAGCTGACCAACGTCCGCGAGATGCTGGCCACGCTGACCGGTGCCGCGGTGGCGGCGGCCGGCTCCCCGATCGACGACGAGCGCACCGCGGGCGTCCCGGCCCAGCAGACCCGCTGAGCCCGTCACACCTTCGTAAGAGACCCCCTGTCATTCCGGTGGCGGGGGGTTTTGCGTGCCCTTAGGTTGGTACGCATGATCGAGCTGGAGGGTCTCACCAAGCGGTTCGGGTCGAAGACGGCGGTCGACCACCTCACCTTCACCGTGCGCCCCGGGGTGATCACCGGCTTCCTGGGGCCGAACGGGGCGGGCAAGTCGACGACGATGCGGATGATGCTCGATCTGGACAACCCGACGAGCGGGACGGTCCGGATCGACGGCAAGCACTACCGGGAGCTGCAGGAGCCGCTGAAGTACATCGGGGCGCTGCTCGACGCCAAGGCGATGCACGGCGGCCGCTCCGCGTACAACAACCTGCTGTGTCTGGCCCAGTCGAACAGGATTCCGGCCCAGCGGGTCTCCGAGGTGCTCGATCTGGTCGGTCTGACGGCGGTGGCGCGGAAGAAGTCGAAGGGCTTCTCGCTCGGTATGGGACAGCGGCTCGGAATCGCCTCCGCGTTGCTGGGCGATCCCGAGATCCTGATGTTCGACGAACCCGTCAATGGTCTGGACCCCGAGGGAATTCACTGGATCCGCAATCTGATGAAGGCGCTCGCCGCCGAGGGCCGGACGATCTTCGTTTCCAGTCATCTGATGAGTGAAATGGCGCTGACGGCCGATCATCTGATCGTGATCGGGCAGGGAAAGCTGCTCGCCGACACGTCGATGGCCGATTTCATCCAGCAGAATTCCCGGAGTTACGTACGGCTGCGCTCGCCGCAGCAGGAGCGGCTGCGGGACGTGCTGCACGCCAACGGTTTCGTCGCCGTCGAGGCGGGCGGCGGGGTCCTGGAGGTGGACGGCGCGACCACGGAGAAGCTGGGCGAGCTGGCGGCCTCGCAGCAGATCGTGCTGCACGAGCTGAGCTCCCAGCGGGCCTCGCTGGAAGAGGCGTTCATGCAGATGACGGCGGCCGCGGTGGAGTACCACGCGCACGGCACGGACATCCACGCCGGCGGCGACGCCGGGGACCCGGCAGGGCCCCGCTGGGGCGAGAGCTTCGAGGGAGCCTGATCGATGGCAGCGGTATCCGCGGTCCTGCAGTCGGAGTGGACCAAGATCCGGACGGTCTCGTCGACGGTGTGGACGCTGGCCAGCGCGCTCGTCGTGACGGTGGCGATGAGCGCGGCGCTGTCCGCGCTGCTCAAGTCGACCTTCGACGACCTGTCCGAGCTGGAGCAGGCCACCTTCGACCCGACCTTCGTGAGCTTCTCCGGGATGGTGCTCGGCCAGCTGGCGATGGTGGTCTTCGGTGTGCTCGTCGTCGGCACCGAGTACTCCTCGGGCATGATCCGCACCTCGCTCGCCGCCGTCCCGCAGCGGGCCGCCTTCCTCTTCTCGAAGATCGCGGTGGCCGGCGTGCTCGCGCTGGTCGTCGGTCTGGTGACCAGCTTCCTGTCCTTCTTCCTCGGGCAGGCGCTGCTCGGCGACCACCGCACCACGATCGGCGCGGACAACGTGCTGCGGGCGGTGGTCGGCGCCGGGCTCTACATGGCCCTGATCGCGCTGTTCTCGATGGGCGTGGCGACGATGCTGCGCTCCTCGATGCTGTCGCTCGGCATCCTGGTGCCGTTCTTCTTCCTGATCTCGCAGATCCTGTCAGCGGTGCCGAAGGCGAAGGAGGTCGCCCGCTACTTCCCGGACCAGGCCGGCTCCAAGATCATGCAGGTGGTGCCGGACGCGATGGGCTCGGAGAAGGCGCCGTACGGGCCGTGGGGCGGGCTCGGGATCATGGTGCTGTGGGTGGTGGCGGCGCTGCTCGGCGGCTATCTGGTGCTGAAGAAGCGGGACGCCTGACGGGACCCGGAGTCCTCCCTGAACCGGACCCGATCCGGACCCGATCCGGACCCGATCCGACCCTGACGCGTCCCTGGTTCTTCCCCCAGGTCTCGATTCCGCTTCGTCGGAACCGTAAACGGCTGGATAAGCTCTTCGCTCATACGGGGGGCCACGGCCACCGGCCACGACGCCCCGACGAGGACACGACCTGACCTGTCGATGGGGCTGGAGAATGATCGAGGCAGTCGGCCTGACCAAGCGCTACGGCGCGAAGACGGCCGTGTACAACCTTTCCTTCCAGGTGAGACCCGGCCATGTCACGGGCTTCCTGGGCCCCAACGGCTCGGGCAAGTCGACGACCATGCGCATGATCCTCGGCCTGGACATGCCGACCTCCGGCCATGTGACGATCGGCGGGCACCCCTTCCGGCAGCTGCCGAACGCGCCCCGGCAGGTCGGCGCGCTGCTCGACGCGAAGGCCGTGCACGGCGGCCGCAGCGCCCGCAACCACCTCCTGTCGCTCGCCCAGCTGGCCGGCATCCCGGCCCAGCGGGTCGACGAGGTGCTCGGCGTGGTCGGCCTGCAGGACGTCGCCCGGCGCCGCTCCAAGGGCTTCTCGCTCGGCATGGGGCAGCGGCTCGGCATCGCGGCGGCCCTGCTCGGCGACCCGCAGGTGCTGCTCTTCGACGAGCCGGTCAACGGTCTGGACCCCGAGGGCATCCTCTGGGTGCGCAACCTGATGAAGAAGCTGGCCGCCGAGGGCCGCACCGTCTTCGTCTCCAGCCACCTCATGAGCGAGATGGCGCTCACCGCCGATCATCTGATCGTGATCGGCCGCGGCCAGCTGCTCGCGGACATGAGCGTCAAGGACTTCATCTCGGCGAACTCGGCCGACTTCGCCCGGGTGCGCACCCCGCAGACCGAGCCGCAGCAGCGCGAGAAGCTGACCGCGGTGCTCACCGAGGCCGGCGGCCGGGTGCTCTCGGAGCCGGACGGCGCGCTGCGGGTGACCGGCCTCCCGCTGCCCCGGATCAGCGACCTGGCGCACGGGGCGGACGTCCGGCTGTGGGAGCTCTCCCCGCACCAGGCCTCGCTGGAGGAGGCGTACATGCGGATGACGCAGGGCGCCGTGGACTACCGCTCCACCGACGACCGGCTCGCGCACCTCCAGGCGCCGGTGCCGCCGCACCAGCTGCCGCAGGACCCGCAGGCGCAGTACGTGATCCCCGAGGTGCCGCAGCAGGGCTGGTACGCCCCGCCGCCGCCCGGACAGAACCCGTACGCCACCGCCCCGCAGGACCCGCAGCAGCCGGGCCAGAACCCCGAGGACGCCCGATGAGCAGCCCGACGCAGCCGATGAACGGGCCGGCGCCCGCCCCGTACGCGTACACCTCCCCCATCCCGGTCCGCCGGGCGCACCTCGGCGACGCGCTCGCCTCGGAGTGGACCAAGATCCGCTCGGTGCGCTCCACGATGTGGACGCTGGGGGTCATGGCGCTGCTGATGCTCGGCATCGGGCTCGCGGTCGGCGCGGTCGCCGCCGCCTCGATGTCCGAGTACTCGGAGGAGCCCGCGCTCGGGCTCGGCTTCTTCGGCGTCCTGCCGGCCTCGATCTGTGTGATCACCCTCGGCGTGCTGACCATCAGCTCCGAGTACGGCACCGGCATGATCCGGACCACGCTGACCGCCTGCCCGAGCCGCGGCCGGGTGCTCGCGGCGAAGGCGATCATCTTCTTCGTCCTGGTCTTCACGCTCGTCACGGTGCTCGCCGGCGTGGTCGGCGCGGCCCAGGTGTCGATGGTCGACGCGGCCACGCCGTCCGCCGGCGAGTGGCTGCGGGCCACCGTCGGCGTGGGGCTCTTCCTGTCGCTGCTCGGTCTGCTCGGGATGGGCATCGGCGCGATCGTGCGGCACTCGGCGGGCGCCATCACCGTGATGATCGGTGTGCTGCTGCTCCCGCTGGTGGCGGCCATGTTCATGTTCTCGGAGGCGCTGCGCTCGCTGCAGGCGGCGCTGCTCACGTACGCGCTGCCCTCGCAGATGATCGCGCTCTACAGCGAGACCGCGCCGTTCGAGGGGAAGGGTCCGGCCGGCTGGGAGCCGGTGCTCATCCTGTTCGGCCTCACGGCGGCCGTGCTCGGCGGCGCGTTCGCGCTGCTCAACAGCCGGGACGTGTGACCGCCACTCAGGATCGAGAGCTCAGTAGCGCGGCGCGTTGCGGGACCGCTGCACCCGGGTGGTGCGGCGGTCCTTCGCGTTCCAGCAGGCCTTGTGCCAGTGCCGGCGGTCGTCGACGCCGCCGTACTCGGGCCAGGCCACCAGGTGCGGGGCGCCCGGGGGGATCTCCTGGTCGCAGCCGGGGCAGCGGTAGCGCTTGCCCGGCGCGCTGGCGCCGGCGACGTGGCGGACGCACCACTCCTCGCCCTGCCAGGTCTCGGTGCTCTGCACACCGCCGTACCGGTCGCCCTGCTCGCTCTGCCGGTCGGGCTTCGCGCCGCCTCGGGGGCGGTTGTTCCGCGGGGACACTTCGGCACCTCGCTCGGGCTCGGGGACACGGACGGTTCCGTCCAGCGTACGGGCCGCGACGGGGTGTCCCGGCACGGGGCCGGGGGCGGATCAACGGAAAATCGCAAGAACTTCCCGCGGGGCCGTTGCCTTTGGCACGTGTCAGACGTTGTTGCCAGTACGAGGGGACGCGTGGGCGAAGTCCGCGTGGGCGAAGTCCGCGAGGGAGACCGCGCCGGGCCGCGAGGAGGCAGAAGCGATGCGCGTGGGTACGTTCGTGCTGGCCGCCCAGTTTCCGGGGCAGGGCCAGGGTGAGGCACTGCACCGGGCGGTGCGGACGGCGGAGGTCGCCGAGGAGGCGGGCCTGGACTCGGTCTGGCTGGCCGAGCACCACTTCGTGCCGTACGGGGTGTGTCCCTCGGCGATCACCCTGGCCGCCCTGCTGCTCGGCCGGACCCGCCGGCTCCGGGTGGGCACGGCGGTCAGCGTGCTGCCGACCGTCCACCCGGTGGCCCTGGGCGAGCAGGCCGCGATGCTGCACGTGACCTCCGGGGGCAGGTTCACCCTCGGGGTGGGACGCGGCGGCCCGTGGATCGACCTGGAGGTGTTCGGCGCGGGACTGCCCGCGTACGAACACGGGTTCCCCGACTCCCTCGACCTGCTGCTGCGCTGGCTGACCGAGCCGAGCGTGGGCGCCCGGGGCGAGCGGTTCTCCTTCCGCGAGGTGGCGGTCGTGCCGCGCCCCGGCGAGCTGATCGGCGGACCGGCCGCCCCCGAGGTGGTGGTCGCCTGCACCTCGCGGAACAGCGTGCGGCTCGCGGCCGAGCGCGGCCTTCCGATGCTGCTCGGCATGCACTGCGGCGACGAGGAGAAGGCCGAGATGGTGGCCTGCTGGGAGCGGGCCGCGCGGGAGGCCGGACGCACCCCGGACGAGATCGCGGAGATCGGCGCCGGCCATGTCTCGGCGGGCGTGGTCCAGCTGGCGGACCGTACGGCGGAGGCCTCGGAGGCCTTGGTGAAGGCGATGCCGGGCTGGCTGAAACAGGGTCTCGACGCTCATGTCACGGTGGACGGCAGGTTTCGATCGATGCGGGACCCCGTGGCGTACACCGAGCTGCTGTGCGGGCTTCACCCGGTGGGCAGCCCCCGGCTCGCGGCGGACCGGCTCGCGGCGACCGCGGAGCGCACGGGCATCACCCGCTTCGCGCTGCTCGCGGAGGGTTCCGGCGATCTGGCCGGCACGGAGGAGAACCTGCGGCGCCTGGGCTCCGAGGTGCTTCCGCTGCTCGTCTGACATGGGTGGTGAGGGGACTCTCCGGGGGTGACGGCGAAGTGACGGCCGGCGAAGTGACGACCGGCGAAGTGACGACCGTGCCGCCGCGTCCGCGATCAGTGAAGCTCTCCCGCGACGCGGAGCGGCGGCACCAGGCCTGTCAGCAGTCGCGCAGTTCCGGCGACTGGTTGAGAAGCTGCGCCCGTACGGACGTGAAGCGGGCGAGCCGCTCGTCGACCGACGGGTCCAGCGGGAAGACCGCCACCCGGTGGCAGTTCTGGAAAGCGAGGCGTACCCCGAAGTGCCGCTGCAGCGCACCACGGATGGCATCGCTCGCGAGAGCGCGCAGCAGCTGACCACGTGCCTGCTCGT
This sequence comes from Streptomyces sp. SKN60, assembly GCF_026236535.1. Lineage (GTDB taxonomy): Bacteria > Actinomycetota > Actinomycetes > Streptomycetales > Streptomycetaceae > Streptomyces. The sequence goes on from NZ_JAHTMW010000029.1 coordinate 8,582, forward strand.
CCGGCGGCGGCGTCTGGTTGTCGGCGAAGTCTCCGCCGTCGACCTTCAGCTGGGCCACCAGAGAACTGATCATCTCCCATGCGAAGGGCAGGGAGGTCCGGACGCAGTCGACGAAGGCGGCTTCGTCGACCTCGCCTCGCTCGGCCTGTTCCAACAGGTCCGGTGAGACGTCGAGCGACATGGGTTCTCCTCTCGCGACCCCGGCGGGCGGGGTCTTGCGGGCAGGGACGGGTGGCAGTCGTCGCGCACGCAGCGTGCACGGACGACGACCTCCTGTCCTCCACGGTAAGCGCCGGGTCCTGCCCGCACCAGGAGAATGGGCGCACAACCGGCCAATAAGTGACGGTGGTTGGGCGCACGCGCCGCGGGCGCCGGGCGGACACCGGCGCCCGCCCGGCGCCCGAATCGCGTGGAGGCTCGTCCGTCTTGTAGCGTTGCGGACCATGCGTCTCGTCATTGCCCGCTGTTCCGTGGACTACGCGGGCCGGCTCACGGCCCACCTGCCCTCCGCTCCCCGTCTGATCCTCGTCAAGGCAGACGGCAGCGTCTCGATCCACGCGGACGACCGGGCGTACAAACCGCTCAACTGGATGTCCCCGCCGTGCACCCTCAAGGAGGGCGTCAACGGCGAGGAGGGCATCTGGACCGTGATCAACAAAGCGGGCGAGAAACTGATCATCACGATGGAGGAGATCCTCCACGACTCCTCGCACGAGCTGGGCGTCGACCCGGGTCTGATCAAGGACGGCGTGGAGGCGCACCTCCAGGAGCTGCTCGCCGACCGCATCGAGACCCTGGGCGAGGGCTGGACCCTGATCCGCCGCGAGTACCCGACGGCGATCGGCCCGGTGGACATCCTGTGCCGGGACTCCGACGGCGGCACGGTCGCGGTGGAGCTCAAGCGGCGCGGCGAGATCGACGGCGTGGAGCAGCTGACCCGCTATCTGGAGCTGCTGAACCGCGACCCGCACCTGGCGCCGGTGAAGGGCATCTTCGCGGCGCAGGAGATCAAGCCGCAGGCCCGGGTGCTCGCGAACGACCGCGGCATCGACTGCGTGGTGCTCGACTACGACGCGCTGCGGGGCATCGAGGACGACAAGCTGCGCCTGTTCTGACGCGCTTCCTGTTGTACGGGTGAGGGCCCGGGTGCGAGTGATCGCGCCCGGGCCTTCGGCGTATTCCGTCAGAGGGTGGGGGCGGTCGAGTTCGTGGAGGCGGAGTTGCTGGGGCCCTCGGCGGTGCCGGTGGGAGCCGTCGTCGTCGGCGTGGGCGGCGGCGTGGTCGTGGGCGGCGGAGTCGTCGTGGCCGTCGGCGGCGGCGTCGTGGGCTGCGTCGTCTTCGTCGGCGAGGTCGTCGGCTTCGGCGGCTTCGTCGTCGCTGTCCTGCTCGGCGTCGGGCTGCCCGTCGCCGTCGGCGAGCCGGTCGGCGTCGGCGAGGTGCCGGCGGTGCCGGTCGCGCCCGGGCTCGGGGTGCCGGTCGCGGTCGGGGACGCCGGGTCGGCGGGGCTCGTTGTCGCGTCCTCGGTGGGCTCGGCGTCGTCGCCGCCGCCGTCGTCGAGGCCGGCGTCCTGGGTCGCGGTGCTGTCGGAGGTGACCGTGCCGGTGCCCGGGTCGTCGGCGTCGCCGGAGGTGAGGCCGAGGGTGACCACGGTGCCGAGGACGGCGACGAGTACGGCGCCCGCGCCGACGGCGGCGAGATTGCGGCGGGCCCCGGTGAGGAGGCCCTTGCGCAGGCCGCCGCCCTTGGCGGGCTCGCGGTCGTCGGGCGGGCCGACGACGACGGTCGCGGGCTCGTCGGTGAACGACGCGAAGGCGTCCAGGGAGGCCGAGGAGCCGGCCATGGGGCGCGCCGGGGCCGGCGAGGCGAGGTCCGGGAAGGCGGGCTTCACGGGCAGCGGGGCGGCCGCGGGTATGCCGCGCGGCGGCGAGGCGGGGCCCTCGCGGCGCGGCAGCGGCGCGGTGCGGGCGGTCGGCCCGGCGGACTTCCCGCCCGGCTGACCGGCCGGCCGGCCGCCCTGCTGTCCGGTCGGCTGTCCGATCGACGGTCCGATCGAGGGTCCGGTCTTCGGCAGGGGCGTGGTCTTCGCGAACGAGGCCGGCTCGGGCTCGGCGTCCACCGGGGCGGCCTGGCCGGTGAGGTCGGCGACCAGGGCGAGGGCGCGGCGGCCGGCGACGGTGCCGCGCTTGTCGGCGAGGGCGCCGCGCATGCCGATGGAGGCCTCCAGCTCGGCGCGGGCCCGCTGGAGACTGCCGCGGCAGAGCGCGAGGACGCCCAACTCGTGGTGGAACCAGGCCTCTTCGGCGACCTCGCCGGCCTGGCGGGCGGCGCCCTGGCCGCCGCGCAGGGCCCGCTCCCAGGCGCTCCAGTGCAGGCCCGCGGCGAAGGCGGGGGCGGCGGCGCGGGCGAGCAGGACGGCGGTGGCCGGGTGTTCGGGGGCGGTGCCCGGGGACAGCGCGGCAAGGGCGGCGAGCAGCGAGTCGGCCTCGGCGGTCGCGCGCTCGGGGGTGACCGAGGGGTGGCCGGCCCACCAGGCGTAGTGCTGGGCGACGGCGTGGGCGCGGCCGAGCGGGTCGGGCTCGTAGTTCTGGGCGACCAGCTGGGTGAGGACGCCGGCGGCGAGGCGGTAGCGGGTGCCGACCGGGGAGAGCAGTCCGCAGGCCATGAGTTCGCCGACGGCGGCGTCGGCGTGGGTGTCGCCGACGAGCGCGGGCAGATGGGCCTGGTGCGGGACCTCGCCGCCGAGGGCGACGGCGAGCCGCAGGGTGTCCTGGGCGGCGCGGCTGAGCCGGGAGGCGAGCAGCACGGCGGGGGCGGCGCCCTCGCCGAGGCTCGGCAGCGGCACCTCGCGCAGTTCGACGTCGGGGTCGTCGACGCCGGCGGCCGGAGCCGGAGCCTGGGCGGTGCTGCCGTTGGTGCCGCCGCCGGGGTTGCCGAAGGCCTCCTCCAGGGCACCGAAGGCGTCGAACTCGGCGGGGCCGACGCGCAGCCGGTCGCGCTGCCGGAGCAGGGCGCCCGCCTGGACGAAGCGGAGCGGCAGGCCCTCGGACTCGAACCAGAGGTCGCCGGCCCAGTTGACCTCGTCGTCGGTGAGGGCGCGGCCGGTGGCGTGCTCCAGGAGCTCGACGGCGGCGGCGCGGGCGAGTCCGGTCAGGGCGACCTCTTCGAGGCCGGCCTCGGCCGAGGGCGCGGCTGTGTCCGGGGTGGCGCCGAAGAGGAAGGCGCAGTCGGGGGTGGCGGCGAGCAGTTCGTCGAGGGCGGCGCCGCCGAACTCCAGGTCGTCGACGACGACGATGGCGCCGATGCGGCGGACCTCCAGGAGGAGTTCCTCGCGGTCGGGCCGGAAGCCGGGGGCGTACTGGACGGCGTGGAAGAGCTCGTACAGGAGGTCGGTGGGCGTGCGGTGGTGGCCGGAGAGCCGGACGACGCCGTCGGGGGCGACCTTGCCGCACTCGGCGGCGACCGCGTCGAGGAGCCGGGTGCGGCCGGAGCCGGCGGGGCCGGTGAGCCGGGCGGAGCGGCCCCGGGTGAGGTGCTGTACGAGGGTGTCGCGCTGCTCGTCGCGTTCGAGCAGCGGCAGGGCGGGCGCCGCGGGGCCCGGCGGTACGGGCGGGGCGGCGGCGCGGGCGGCCTCGGCGCGCTCCGGCGCGGTCCTGCGCCGCGGTGCCTTCGGCTGATCCGCGGGCGGACACACCTCGATCTCGCTGCCGTCGAGCGGGTTGACGGTGAGCAGGAGGCCGCCGGAGACCAGCCGGGCGGTGCGCACGCGGGCGGGGGCGGTGGACACGGGGGCGGGTGCGGCGGGGCCGGGGCGCACGTCCTCGCCCTCGGCGGCGTGACCGTATTCCTCGGGTCCCCGGTTGATCGGGTCCATGGTCCAAGCTCCCAAGCGGCGGGCGATGTGCAGGCGAGCCGACCCTAGACGGTTGTCCGGGTCCCGTGAACATCCGGGGGGCGGTGGAGACCAAGACGTCACGGTCTTGTGAGGATTGGGTGTGACGCGTGGTTCGCACAGGTGCTTCACAGCCGCGTGTCACGGCCGTGACCTGTGTGCCAGGGAGTGTTCGATCAGACGCGAGGAAGCGATCAGACGCGAGGAAGCGATTCCGCTGCGAGCCCGCCCTCGATCGCGAGGATGCGGTGCAGCCGGGTGGCGACGAGGAGGCGCTGCATCTGCGGCGGCACTCCGCGGAGCACGAGCCGGCGGCCGCAGCGGCCGGCCCGCCGGTGGGCGCCCATGATGACGCCGAGTCCGGTGGCGTCCCAGGAGTCGAGGCCGGTCAGGTCGAGCACGAGGTCGCCGACTCCGTCGTCGACCGCCGTGTGCAGGACCGTTCGGGCGTCAGCCGCGCTGCGGACGTCGAGGCGGCCCCCGACGACCAGCTCGGCGTCGTCGCCCCTGATGTGCATATGCGCTCCCCGAGAGTGCTCCGTGTCGTGTGCCCGTCTTCGCAACGCTTGACTGTCTGACTGCCGCATCGGCAGAAGCGTTGCGCCTTGTAAGCGAACCGATATCGAAATTCACCCCTGGGGGCGATGGCGCCGGGGCGGTCGGACCCCAGTGCGGGAATCGGTGCGCCACCCCGGCGGCAGGGCGCGCCGTGCGGAGCGCCCTGGGGCGCGCCTGGTGGAGCGCCCCGTGTCCGGTCGAGGTGTCAGTACGTGTAGAAGCCCTGCCCGCTCTTGCGGCCGATGTCACCCGCGTCCACCATCCGGCGCATCAGCTCCGGCGGCGCGAACTTCTCGTCCTGGGACTCCGTGTAGATGTTGTTCGTGGCGTTGACGAGGATGTCGACGCCGGTGAGGTCGGCGGTGGCGAGCGGGCCCATCGCGTGACCGAAGCCCAGCTTGCAGGCGATGTCGATGTCCTCGGCGGTGGCCACGCCCGACTCGTAGAGCTTGGCGGCCTCGACGACGAGCGCCGAGATGAGGCGGGTGGTGACGAAGCCGGCCACGTCGCGGTTGACGACGATGCAGGTCTTGCCGACGGACTCGGCGAACTCCCGTGCGGTGGCGAGGGTCTCGTCGCTGGTCTTGTAGCCGCGGACGAGCTCGACGAGCTGCATCATCGGGACCGGCGAGAAGAAGTGGACGCCGACCACGGCCTCCGGACGCTCCGTCACCGCGGCGATCTTGGTGATCGGGATGGCGGAGGTGTTGGAGGCGAGGACCGCGCCGTCCTTGGCGATCTTGTCGAGGGAGCGGAAGATCTCGTGCTTGACCTCCAGCTTCTCGAAGACGGCCTCGACCACGATGTCGGCGTCGGCGACGGCGTCGAGCTCGGTGGTGGCGGTGATCCGCCCGAGCGCGGCCTCGGCCTCGGCGGCCGCCATCTTCCCCTTGGCGACGAAGCGCTCGTACGAGGTCTTGACGGCGTCCGTGCCCCGGGTCAGCGCGGCGTCGGTGACGTCGCGCAGCACGACGTCCCAGCCTGCCTGGGCCGAGACCTGCGCGATGCCGGACCCCATGAGTCCGGCTCCGATGACGGCGAGCTTCCTGGCCACTACTTCCACCCCTCGATGCCTCAACAACTGTTCACTTCTGGCTCTTCGGCGGAGATTAGCGGGCGGCGGGCGCCATGTGACCGCTAAGTAAGCCACGTCACGCCCGGTTTGACGGACGTCACACTCACGACACCCCCGGCTTGGCCGGATCCGCGTCACGATATACCCCCTGGGGGTATAGAGTCTGCTGGGAGTCGAGTGACGAACGGGAGGAGGCCGCCATGCGCCGGTTCGCCCCGCGCGCCGTCCAGGCGCCGCTGCTGCTGTTGACCGGCATGGTCAGCCTTCAGTGCGGCACGGCGTTCGCCAAGACACTTTTCGCCCACATCGGACCTCATGCCGCGACCCTGCTGCGGCTGTTGATCTCCGCCGCGCTGCTGTGTCTGTTCTCCCGGCCCGCCGTACGGCTGCTGCGCAGCCACTGGCGGCTGCTCCTGCCGAGGCGACCTCCCGGCTCCCGCTCGGCGTGGTGGTCACCATCGAGTACAGCGGGCCGCTGCTACTCGCCGCGCTCACCTCGCGGCGGGCGCTCGACCGCCTGTGGGTGCTGCTCGCCGCCGCCGGGCTGCTCGTCCTGGGCGGCACCCGGGGTCTGGACGACCCGGTCGGCCTCGCCGCCGCGCTGCTCACCGGGGCGGCGCTGACCGGCTACATCCTGCTCGGCGCCCGGGTCGGGCGGGCCGTGCCGGGCGGCGCGGGCCTGGCCCTCGGGCTCACCGTCGCCGCCGTGCTCGCGCTGCCCACCGCCCCGCTGCTCGGCATCCCGCCGCTCGGCGCCCTCCTGGAGCCGGCCGTGCTCGGCGCGGCGCTCGCCGTGGCCGTACTGACCACGGTGATCCCGTTCTCGCTGGAGTTCGCCGCGCTGCGGCGGCTGCCGCCCCGGGTCTTCGCCGTGCTCTCCACGGTCGAGCCGGTCATCGCCGCGCTGGCCGGCCTCGCCCTGCTCGGCGAGCACCTCTCGGGCGCCCAGTGGGCCGCCGTGCTGTGCGTCGTCGGCGCCGCGCTCGGCACCGGCATCGGCGCGGCCGGCGCCGGCGCGGAGCCCACGCCACCCGCGTCCCCCTCCCCCGCACCAACCGATCGATCCCCTTCCCGGAAAGAGAACGGAGTGCACCAGACATGAGCCTGACGACCCTTCACACGAGCACGAGCACGAGCACGGCCGCGACCGAGGCCGCCGCCGCCCGCGTCGCGCCCCTCCTGGAGACCGTCTCCCGCACCACCCGCTCGGCCGTCCTGATCGCCGGCGGCTACTTCGACACGGCCGCCGGCATCGGCGCCTTCTCACGGAACTCCTTCGCCCTGGGCCTGGAGACCGGCCGCGCGGCCCGCCGGCTGCACCGCGGCAACAAGGTGGTCCACGACGTCATCGTCAACGACCTCGGCATGTCCTGTTCCACCGACGTCTGCACGGTCCCGGCCCCGGGCTCGCCCGCCCCCGAGGCGCTCGACCTCGCCCCGCTCGACGCGGCCGCCGCCGCGGCCGGGGTCGCGTACTCCGTCACCCGCGAACGCACCCTGCGCAACCGCGCCGCCCGCGCGATGAAACCGGCGCTGCGGGCACCGGAACTCGACCCGCCGTTCGCCCGCGAGGGCGACGAGATCCTGTTCCGCTCCCGGACGTACGCCAAGGTGCTCGCCGGTGTCATGAAGGACGACCACGTGGTGCCGCGCTGCCCGCTGATCGTCGCCGAGTACTTCGCCCGCTACTTCGCGCGCCTTCGCGCCTTTCCCGACTGCGCCCGCCGCCATGTCATCGACATCAACTCGCTCGCCGACCGGGACAAGGTGACCAAGGGCGCGGAGATCTATCTGCGCACCCAGGGCACCCCCGAGGAGGAGATCGTGCTGGTCTTCGCCGACGCGGAGTGCACGGATCCGATCGCCCTGCCGTACACCGCGCAGGACTTCTGAGCATCCGTCACACGGCAATCCGTCATACAGCGCGAGGGGACAGCGACATGGCAACGATCTATCTCGACCACCAGGCGACCACCCCGATGGACCCGGCGGTCGCCGCGGCGATGCTGACGGCCGCCACCGAGTGCTTCGCCAATCCGTCCAGCCCGCACGCGGCCGGCATCCGGGCCTTCCGCGAGGTCGAGCGGGCCCGCGGCACGGTGGCCCGGTTCCTCGGGGCGGGGCGCAGCGAGATCTACTTCACCTCGGGCGCGACCGAGGGCAACAACCTGGCGGTCAAGGGGCGGCGGGCCGGACGCCGCCCGGCCGCCGGCCCGGCCGCGGCATGTGATCACCACGGCGGTGGAGCACAAGTCCGTGCTCGACACCTGCCGTTCGCTGCGCGCGGCGGGCCACGAGGTGACCGTGCTCCCGGTGGACGCGGCGGGCCGGGTGGACCCGGCGGCGGTGGCGGCGGCGTTACGCCCCGAGACCGCCCTGGTATCGGTGATGCTGGCGAACAACGAGATCGCGACGGTCCAGCCGGTGGCCGCGATCGCCGAGCTCACCCGGGCGGCCGGGGTGCCGCTGCACTGCGACGCGACCCAGGGCGTCGGCACGCTCGCGGTGGACGTGCGCGCGCTCGGCGTGGACCTGCTGACCTTCTCCGGGCACAAGATCTACGGCCCCAAGGGCGTGGGCGTGCTCTACGTGTCGAACGCGCTGTCCGACCGGGCCCCGCTGGCGCCGCTGCTGCACGGCGGCGGCCAGGAGCGCGGGCTGCGGGCGGGCACCCTCAACACCGCGGCGGTGATCGGTCTGGCGACGGCGGTCGAGCTGCTCGCGGCGGGCCGCGAGCGGGAGGCGGCGCGCCTCGCCGGCCTGCGGGCCTGGTTCCTCGCGGAGCTGGCCGGGCTCGTGCCGTACACGCTCAACAGCGGGACGGACGAGGGCTTCCTGCCGCAGGCGGTGAACCTGTCCTTCGCGGGCGCGGACGCGCAGCAGCTGCTCCTGGAGGTGACGGAGGTGGCCGTGTCCTCGGGCTCGGCGTGCAACAGCTCCGCGCAGGAGCCCTCGCACGTGCTGTCCGCGATCGGGCTGGCGCCGGAGCGGATCCGGGGCAGCATCCGGGTGGGCTTCGGCCGGTTCTCCACGGAGGAGGAGGCGGTACGGGCGGCCCGCGCGCTCGCGGCGGGGGTACGGGCCTCCGGCGGCGTGGCAGCGGCTCAGCCGGCCGGGCGCACCGCGTAGTCGAGCACGGCCGCGCTGAGCAGGTCCTCGATCTCGTCGAGCAGGTCGAGGGCCTCGCGGGAGACCTCGTTCGCCTTGTGCCCGGAGGTCATCCGGTCGCTGATGAACTCGACGACGGCGCCCTGGATCCAGGCGATCTGGCCGCCGACGAGCAGCGGCATCGGGTCGTCGGGCCCGGTGCCGGCCTCCTCGCGCAGGGCGGCGACGGTGGTCCGGCGGACCTCCTGCTGGAGGGCCATGAGCCGGGCCTGGAGGGTGGGGGCCTCGTCGATCACCCGCATGAAGTCGGCGTAGCCGTCCATGAGTCCGTACGCGGGCGAGACGGCGGCGAGATGGCCGCGGATCTCGCGGAGCACGGCCCGGGCGGCGGACTCGCCCGGGTCGCGGCCGCGGATCATCCGGGCGAGGCGGTGGGCGACGCCCTCCATCCGGTCGAGGAAGAGGTCCTCCTTGGCCGGGAAGTAGTTGTAGACGGTGTTGACGGAGACGTCGGCGGCCTCCGCGATCTCCGCCACCGTCACGGCCTGGAAGCCGCGCTCCAGGAAGAGCCCGGTCGCGATGTCCGAGATCCGCTGTTTCGTCTGGCGCTTCTTGCGCTCCCTCAGCCCTTCAGCCATGCGCTCATCCTAGGCAGCCGTGCACCTCCTTGAATTTTGGAGGCGTTGCAAAATTCCAGTGACTCTGTTTTTGTAGTCACTATGGCAATCATCAGTGCGTCCGGGCTCTCCCGGACCTTCCGCACGCCACGGGGCGAGGTGCACGCGGTCCGCGGCATCGACCTCACCGTCCGCCCCGGCGAGATCCTCGGCTTCCTCGGCCCGAACGGCGCCGGCAAGTCCACGACCCTGCGCATGCTCAGCACCCTGCTCCCGCCCACCGGCGGAGCCGCCACCGTCGCCGGCCACGACCTGCTGCGCGACCCCGTCGGCGTCCGCCGGAAGATCGGGTACGTCGCCCAGGGCGGCGGCGTCGACCCACAGGAGACCGTGCGCTCCGAACTCGTCCTCCAGGGACGGCTCTACGGGCTCCCGCGCGCCGAGGCCGCGGCCCGGGCCGGCGAACTCGCCCGCGACCTCGACCTCACCGAGCTCCTCGACCGGAGCACCACCGCGCTCTCCGGCGGCCAGAAGCGCCGGCTCGACCTCGCCCTCGGCCTGACCCACCGCCCCGCGCTGCTCTTCCTCGACGAGCCGACCACCGGCCTCGACCCCGGCAGCCGGGCCGCCCTGTGGGCGCTTGTGCGGCGGCTGCGCGACGAGCACGGCACCACCGTCGTCCTCACCACCCACTACCTCGACGAGGCGGACGCCCTCGCCGACCGGCTGGTGATCATCGACCGGGGCGTCGTCGCCGCCGAGGGCTCCCCCGCGGCGCTCCGCGCCGAGCACGGCGCGGACACCCTCCAGGACGCCTTCCTCGCCATCACCGGGCGCGGCCCCGCGCCCGTCGACACCACCCCCGTCGCCGTCTGACCGCCGCCCGACCGGATCACACTCCAGGAACCCACGCGATGCTTCTCCACGACACCGCGGTCCTCTTCGGCCGCTACGCCCGGCAGACCTTGCGCTCGCCGTTCCAGATCTTCTTCGGCGCGCTGATGCCGCTGCTCTACCTGTTCTTCTTCGGCCCGCTGCTCACCGGCCTCCCGCTCGGCCGCGAGGGCGACGCCTGGCAGGTCCTGGTGCCGGGGCTGCTGCTCCAGCTCGGCCTGTTCGGGGCCTCGTTCGCCGGCTTCGCCGTCATCATGGAGAAGAACTGGGGCGTCCTCGAACGCATGCGGGTCACCCCGGTCAGCCGCCTCGCGCTGCTGCTCGGCCGGACCCTGCGGGACACCGCCCTCTTCCTCTTCCAGGCCGTCCTGCTTGTCCTCGCCGCCCTGCTCATGGGCCTGCGGGCGCCGCTCGCCGGCGTCCTCATCGGCTTCGGCTTCGTCGCCCTGCTGACCTTCTCGCTCGCCTCGCTCTCGTACGTCCTCGCGCTGCGGCTGCCCAGCCCGCAGGAGTTCGGCCCGGCGATCAACACCCTGGCCATGCCCTCGATGCTGCTGTCCGGCCTGATGCTCCCGATGGCCCTCGCGCCCGGCTGGCTCGACGTGCTCTCGCACTTCATGCCGTTCCGCTATCTGGTGGACGCCGTACGGGACGCGTACGTGGGGCACTACGCGACCCCGACGATGCTGTACGGCCTCCTCGCCGCGGCCGGACTCGTGACGCTCGCCGTGACGGTCGGCACACGGACGTTCCGCGGGGCCCAGGCGTAACTACGCTGGACTCATGGTCAATCTGACGCGCATCTACACCCGCACCGGCGACCAGGGCACCACCGCCCTCGGCGACATGAGCCGGACCGCCAAGACCGATCTGCGGATCTCGGCCTACGCCGACGCCAACGAGGCCAACGCCGTCATCGGCACGGCCATCGCCCTCGGGCAGCTCGACGAGGACGTGGTGAAGGTCCTCGTCCGCGTGCAGAACGACCTGTTCGACGTGGGCGCCGACCTGTCCACCCCGGTGGTGGAGAACCCGCAGTACCCGCCGCTGCGCGTCGAGCAGTCGTACATCGACAAGCTGGAGGCGGACTGCGACCTCTTCCTGGAGCGGCTCGACAAGCTGCGCTCCTTCATCCTGCCCGGCGGCACGCCCGGCGCGGCGCTGCTGCACCAGGCGTGCACGGTGGTCCGGCGGGCCGAGCGGTCCACGTGGGCGGCGATGGAGGTGCACGGGGAGACCATGAACCCGCTCACCGCCACGTACCTCAACCGGCTCTCAGACCTGCTCTTCATCCTTGCGAGGATCGCCAACCGGGAGGTCGGGGACGTCCTGTGGGTGCCAGGCGGGGACCGCTGACGGGGACACCGACGCACCCTGCTGCCGGGGGTCCGGGGGTTGTCCCCCGGGGGATGCAGCATCCTTGCCCGGGTGGCGAACCGCGAGGTCGGGGACGTGCTCTGGGTCCCGGGCGGGGACCGCTGACGGTTCCGCCTCCTTGGGCGCCTTCTTCGGCCAGAGCGCGTACGAGAGCGCGATCACGCCGTGGATGCCGGCCGCCCGCCAGGCGGTCCCGATCCAGGCCCACAGCGACTCGGTGTTCCCGTCGGGGCCGACGTACCGGATGGCGAGGAGCAGCAGGCCGGAGGCGACGGCCGCGGCGAGCACCGAGCCCAGCCACACCTTGCCCTCGTGGCGGGCCCGGGCCATGCCGTAGCGCGGCGGCTTCACCGGCGGCGGGCCGCCCGCGAGGCGGTGGGCGGCGTGGCCGTCGAGCCACTTCACCGTGCGGTGGCCGTGGCCGACGGTGTAGCCGATATAGAGCGCGGCGAGGCCGTGCTTCCAGCTGGGGTCGGCGCCGTTCTTCAGGTCGACGGCCGTCACCACCAGGAGCAGCACCTCCAGGAGCGGCTCGCAGAGCAGCAGCGCGAGGCCGGTGCGCGGCATCCGCAGCAGATAGCGGGCGGCGAGTCCGGCGGCGAGCAGGACCCAGAAGCCGACCTCGCAGATCACGATCAGCGTGACGATCACGGGACTCCCCTTTCGGTACGTCTCCAGGCTTCCGTGCGGACGGGGCCCGCGCGTCGTCGGCGCCGATGAACCGCGGCTACATCCTTCGACGGAGTCCGACGGGGGCGCGGCTCGGCCCGGACGAGGACGCCGGGGCCGGACCCACCGTGTTGGATGGGGACGTGCGCCTTCCCCGCCCCCACCGCGACGACCTGCTGATCGCCCTCGCCGGACTGGTCGGCGGCCTGATCCTGTGGTTCTTCGGTCTGTTCGTGACCGGTGACCGGGTCGTCGAGGCGCGCTGGGCCACCCTGGTCCCGCTGACCGTGATGTCGGCGATGGAGGCGCTGCGCCGCACGGCTCCGCGCACCGCGCTGATCGTCGGCACGCTCGCCATCACGGCGGACCAGTTCACCAACGGCAACCTCGCCACCGTGCTGATGTTCACGGACGTGGTCTACGCGTCGGTGGTGTACGGCCCGCCGGCCTCGGCGCGCCGCATCCCGTACACCACGGGCCTGATCACCGTGGGGATCACGGTGGGGCTGCTGATCTGGTGGCAGAACGCGATCGCGCTGCTCGTGGGCGTGCTCTCGGGCATGATCTCCTTCCTGCCGGCGGTCACCGGGGCCATCGTGCGCAACCACCGGGAGGCGGCGGAGGCCGCCCGGCTGCGGGCCGAGCAGACCGCGCTGCTCGCCGAGATGGACCGGGCGCAGGCGGTGACCGCCGAGCGCAGCCGGATGGCTCGCGAGCTGCACGACATGGTCGCCAACCATCTCTCGGCCATCGCGATCCACTCCACCGCCGCGCTGTCCCTGGACGACCCGGCCACCACCCGGCAGGCGCTGACCGTGATCCGGGAGAACAGCGTGGCCGGCCTCGCGGAGATGCGCCGGCTGATCGGGCTGCTGCGGGACAGCAGCGGGGACGCCGAGCCGGCCGCCGCACCGACCCTGGCCGGTCTGGAGGCGCTGCTCGCGCAGGCCCGGACGAACGGCGAGTCCAGCGGGCTCGGCTTCGCCCTGGAGGACACCCGGCCCGAGGGCGGCCATCCGCTGCCGGCGCCGGTGGAGCTGGCCGCGTACCGGATCGTGCAGGAGTCGCTGACCAACGCGCTGAAGCACGCCGCCCCGGGCACCGTCGCCGTGTTCCTGGCCCGTGACGCGCGGGCGCTGACGGTGCGGGTGACCAGCCCGTACGGTGACCGGCCGGGGCCGCGCGCGCCGGGCTCGGGGGCCGGTCTGGTGGGGATGCGCGAGCGGGTGGCGCTGCTCGGCGGGGAGTTCGAGGCGGGACCGGTGTCCGCGGACGACGGGACGAAGACCTGGCAGGTGCGGGCGGTGCTGCCCGCGGAGGAGAGGACACCGGACGCATGACGGACACAGGCGGTACGGGTGGGGCCCGGGCGAGCGGAGCCCGGGTGATCCGGGTCGTGGTCGCCGAGGACCAGAGCGCGGTACGGGCCGGGCTGGTGCTGATCCTGGGCAGCGCGCCCGACATCGAGGTGGTGGGCGAGGCGGCGGACGGCGAGCAGGCCGTCGAGCTGGCCCGCGCGCTGCGCCCGGACCTGGTCCTGATGGATGTGCAGATGCCGAAGCTGGACGGGGTGTCGGCGACCCGGCAGGTGGTGACCGAGGGCCTGGCCGACGTCCTCGTGCTCACCACCTTCGACCTCGACGAGTACGTGTTCGGGGCGCTGCGCGCGGGCGCCGCCGGCTTCCTCCTGAAGAACACGGACGCCCGGGACCTCATCGAGGCGGTACGGACGGTGGCGCGCGGCGAGGGGCTGATCGCCCCGGCGGTGACCCGGCGGCTGATCGCCGAGTTCGCGGCCCCGCGCCGCCCCGAGCCCCGGGTCGATCCGGGCGTCGTGGACCGGCTGACCCCGCGCGAGCGGGAGGTGCTCGGGGCGCTCGGCAGCGGCCTGTCGAACGCGGAGATCGCGGTGCGGCTCGACATGGCGGAGGCGACGGTGAAGACGCACGTCAGCAAGGTCCTTGGCAAGCTGGAGCTGCGCAGCCGGGTCCAAGCCGCCGTGCTCGCCCAGGAGTTGGGGATCTGAAAGCACGCATTCCGACGTTGGTCTGGACCTCTTGACGGCTGGTCCAGACCTTTCTACGCTCGCGGGGCGCGCGCACCCTTTCGGACCACCCCCACCCTTTGTCGTCCGCAACGTCCGCAACTTGAGGAGCACCGTTGAGCACTCAAGCACCGACGCGCAGAACAGGCTTCAGACGCCGGGCCGCCGCCGGTCTGACCGCCCTCGTCCTGCCCCTGGCCGCGATGATCGGCCTCGCCGCCCCCGCCGAGGCAGCCACCTCCGCGACCGCCACCTATCAGAAGACCCAGGACTGGGGCTCCGGCTTCGAGGGCAAGTGGACGGTGAAGAACACCGGCACCACCACGCTCTCCTCCTGGACCGTCGAGTGGGACTTCCCCTCCGGCACCGCCGTCACCTCCGCCTGGGACGCCACCGTCACCAGCTCCGGAACCCACTGGACCGCCAAGAACGTCGGCTGGAACGGCACCCTCGCCCCCGGCGCGACCATCTCCTTCGGCTTCAACGGCACCGGCTCCGGTGCCCCGTCCGGCTGCAAGGTCAACGGCGGCTCCTGCGACGGCTCCGGCGGCCAGCCCGGCGACAACGCCCCCTCCGCCCCCGGCACCCCGGTCGCCTCCAACATCACCGACACCTCGGTGAAGCTCACCTGGACCGCGGCCACCGACGACAAGGGCGTCAAGAACTACGACGTGCTGCGGGACGGCGCCAAGGTCACCACGACCACGGGCCTCACGTACACCGACAGCGGTCTGTCCGCCGGCACCGACTACAGCTACACGGTCGTCGCCCGCGACACCATCGACCAGACCGGCCCGGCCAGCGCCGCCACCCCGGTCCACACCACCGGCGGCGGAGGCGGCACTCCGCCCCCGAACGTGGTGAAGATGGGCTACTTCACCAACTGGGGCGTCTACGGGCGCAACTACCACGTGAAGAACATCGTGACCTCGGGCTCCGCGTCCAAGATCACCCACATCAACTACGCCTTCGGCAACGTCTCCGGCGGCAAGTGCACCATCGGTGACTCCTACGCCGACTACGACAAGGCGTACACCGCCGACCAGTCCGTGGACGGCGTCGCCGACACCTGGGACCAGCCGCTGCGCGGCAACTTCAACCAGCTGCGCAAGCTGAAGAAGGCCTACCCGAACATCAAGGTCATCTGGTCCTTCGGCGGCTGGACCTGGTCCGGTGGCTTCGGCCAGGCCGTGCAGAACCCGACCGCCTTCGCGCAGTCCTGCTACGACCTGGTGGAGGACCCGCGCTGGGCCGATGTCTTCGACGGCATCGACCTGGACTGGGAGTACCCCAACGCCTGTGGTCTGTCCTGTGACACCAGCGGCCCGAACGCCTTCAAGAACATGATGCAGGCGATGCGCGCCAAGTTCGGCGCCAACGGGATCGTCACCGCGGCCGTCACCGCCGACGCCTCCGCCGGCGGCAAGATCGACGCCACCGACTACGCGGGCGCCGCGCAGTACATGAACTGGTTCAACGTGATGACGTACGACTTCTTCGGCGCCTGGGCGGCGCAGGGCCCGACGGCCCCGCACTCCCCGCTGACCTCGTACGCCGGCATCCCGCAGCAGGGCTTCAACTCCGCCGAGGCGATCGCCAAGTTCAAGGCCAAGGGCGTCCCGTCGAACAAGCTGCTGCTCGGCATCGGCTTCTACGGGCGCGGCTGGACCGGCGTCACCCAGTCCGCCCCCGGCGGCACCGCCACCGGACCGGCGCAGGGCACGTACGAGCAGGGCATCGAGGACTACAAGGTCCTCAAGAACTCCTGCCCGGCCAACGGCACCGTCGCCGGCACCGCCTACGCCCACTGCGGCACCAACTGGTGGAGCTACGACACCCCCGCCACCGTCAACTCCAAGATGAGCTGGGCCAAGAACAACGGCCTCGGCGGCGCGTTCTTCTGGGAGTTCAGCGGTGACACCAGCAACGGCGAGCTGGTCGGCGCCATCAACAGCGGTCTGAGCTAGTTTCCGTACGACGAAGCGGGGACGGCGCAGCACGCCGTCCCCGCTTCTTCATGTCTCTACGCGAGATTCACTACGCGCTACGCGACATTCACCCTCTGGCCGGGCGGTGCCGCCTCCAGCCAGGCCAGGAAGCCGGTCAGGGCGTCCTCGCTCATCGCCAGCTCAAGGCGCGTGCCGTTCACCCGGCAGCCCTGGATCACGGAGTCCGAGAGCAGCGCGAGCTCCTCCTCGCCCTCCGGCATCCGGCGCTCCAGGACCTCGATGGCCGAGCGCTCCATGACGTGCTTGGGGCGGGGCGCGTACGAGAAGACCCGGAACCAGGCGATCTCGTCACCGCTGTACCGGGCCACCCCGTAGGACCAGCCCTTGCCGCTGCGGTCCGGGGTCTCCGCCACGGGGCTGCGCAGCGAACAGTCGAAGGTGCCGCCGGCCCGCTGGATGAGCCTGCGGCGCAAGCCGAAGACGAAGAGCCCGATCACCAGAGTCGCGACGACCAGGCCGCACACGAGCAGCGCGAGGAACATCTTCACCGACCTCCTCGCTGCGTCCCGTGGCCGGCGGAACCGGCCTGACCGAATACGACCTGCATATGCATCGCCTCAGCCGCGGCACGGTCCGAAACATTCCATCCGGAACATTCCAGCCGTGCCGCGGCTGAGGTCTGGGGCTCTCGGCGCGGTCCGCTAGCGGACCGCTACCGCGCGCAGCCGGACCTCGGCGCGCCGCTCGGCGGCGGCGTCCTCCTCGGCCTTCGCGCGCTCCAGCGCGCGCTCGGCACGCTGGGCGTCGATCTCGTCCGCCAGCTCGGCGATCTCCGCGAGCAGAGACAGCTTGTCATCGGCGAAGGAGATGAAACCGCCGTGGGCGGCGGCCACGACCGTGCCGCCCTCGCTCGTACGGATCGTCACCGGGCCCGACTCCAGCACACCGAGCAGCGGCTGGTGGCCGGGCATGACGCCGATGTCGCCGGAGGTGGTACGCGCGATGACCAGGGTGGCCTCGCCGGACCAGACACTCCGGTCCGCGGCGACCAGCTCGACGTGCAGCTCAGCAGCCAAGGGTGGCTCCTCGGGTCACCACCCGGCGGTGCTGCCGGGTGTTGGGTCAAAGTCTAGTAGGGCGGACGGCGCCGGTGCGCCAGAGCCCTCGCCCCGGCTCTTCTCTGCCGGGGGTCCGGGGGTTGTCCCCCGGGGGATGCAGCTAGTGGGCGTGGAGAGGGGGGCGGGACCAGTCCCGCCCCCCTCAGGCGAGCACGGGGCTCAGGAGACGCCGAGCTCCTTGGCGTTGTTCTTGAGGTCCTCAAGACCACCGCACATGAAGAACGCCTGCTCCGGGAAGTGGTCGAACTCACCGTCGCAGATCGCGTTGAACGCGGCGATCGACTCGTCGAGCGGAACGTCCGAACCGTCCACACCGGTGAACTGCTTCGCCGCGTGGGTGTTCTGGGACAGGAAGCGCTCGACACGGCGGGCGCGGTGGACAACGAGCTTGTCCTCCTCGCTCAGCTCGTCGATACCGAGGATCGCGATGATGTCCTGGAGGTCCTTGTACTTCTGCAGGATGCCCTTGACGCGCGTGGCGGCGTCGTAGTGGTCCTGCGCGATGTAGCGCGGGTCCAGGATCCGGGACGTGGAGTCCAGCGGGTCCACGGCCGGGTAGATGCCCTTCTCGGAGATCGGACGGGAGAGAACCGTCGTCGCGTCGAGGTGGGCGAAGGTGGTCGCCGGCGCCGGGTCGGTGAGGTCGTCGGCGGGGACGTAGATCGCCTGCATCGAGGTGATCGAGTGACCACGGGTCGAGGTGATGCGCTCCTGGAGGAGACCCATCTCGTCGGCCAGGTTCGGCTGGTAACCCACCGCGGAGGGCATCCGGCCGAGCAGGGTCGACACCTCGGAACCGGCCTGGGTGAAGCGGAAGATGTTGTCGATGAAGAACAGCACGTCCTGCTTCTGCACATCGCGGAAGTACTCCGCCATGGTCAGACCGGCGAGGGCCACCCGGAGACGGGTGCCCGGCGGCTCGTCCATCTGGCCGAAGACAAGGGCGGTCTTGTCGAGGACGCCCGAGTCCTCCATCTCCGCGATGAGGTCGTTGCCCTCACGCGTACGCTCACCGACACCGGCGAACACGGAAACACCCTCGTGCAGCTTGGCCACACGCATGATCATTTCCTGGATCAGAACGGTCTTGCCGACACCGGCGCCACCGAACAGACCGATCTTTCCACCCTTGACGTACGGGGTGAGAAGGTCGACGACCTTCAGGCCGGTCTCGAACATCTCGGTCTTCGACTCGAGCTGGTCGAACGCCGGGGCCTTGCGGTGGATGGACCAGCGCTCGCCGACCTCGGACTCGGCCTCGGGCTCGTTCAGGATCTGACCCAGCGTGTTGAACACGCGGCCCTTGGTGACGTCGCCGACGGGCACGGTGATGCCGTCGCCGGTGTCCACCACGGGGGCCTGGCGGACCAGACCGTCGGTGGGCTGCATCGAGATGGTGCGGACGATGCCGTCACCGAGGTGCTGCGCGACCTCGAGGGTCAGCGTCTTCTTCGCGCCCTCCTCGGCCGGGTCGGCGACCTCGACGTGCAGGGCGTTGTAGATCTCCGGCATCGCGTCGACGGGGAACTCCACGTCGACGACCGGGCCGATGACCCGGGCGACGCGGCCCGTGGCGGCGGCCGTCTCAACAGTGGTCGTCATTACTTGTCACTCCCCGCGGTCGCGTCGGCCAGGGCTGCGGTGCCACCGACGATCTCGCTGATTTCCTGGGTGATTTCGGCCTGGCGGGCCGCGTTGGCAAGTCGGGAGAGGTTGTTGATCAAGTCTCCCGCGTTGTCGGTGGCCGACTTCATCGCGCGGCGCGTGGCGGCGTGCTTGGAGGCAGCCGACTGCAGCAGCGCGTTGTAGATCCGGCTCTCGACGTAGCGCGGCAGCAGGGCGTCGAGGACGTCCTCCGCCGACGGCTCGAAGTCGTACAGCGGTCGGAGGGTGTCCGGCTCGCCGGCCTCCTTCGCCACCTCGTCGAGGCTGAGGGGCAGCAGCCGGGCCTCGATCGCCGTCTGGGTCATCATCGAGACGAACTCGGTGTAGATGATGTGGAGCTCGTCCACGCCACCCTCGGCCGTGTCCTTCTCGATCGCCTCGATCAGCGGTACCGCGATCTTCTTGGCGTCGGCGTACGTGGGCTCGTCCGTGAAGCCGACCCACGTGTCGCTCAGCTTCCGCTCACGGAAGTTGAAGTGCGCGACGCCACGGCGGCCGACCACGTAGATGTCGACCTCCCTGCCCTCGCCCTCCAGCTTCTTGATGAGCTGCTCCGCCGCCTTGATGGCGTTGGAGTTGAAGGCACCGGCCAGACCGCGGTCGCTCGAGAGGAGCAGGACCGCGGCACGGCTCGGGTTCTCCGCCTCCGTGGTCAGCGGGTGCTTGTCGTTCGCACCCGTGGCCACGGCCGTGACCGCGCGCGTGAGCTCGGTCGCGTACGGAGTCGACGCCTGCACCTTGCGCTGCGCCTTGACGACACGCGAGGCGGCGATCATCTCCATCGCCTTGGTGATCTTCTTCGTCGCGGTGACGGATTTGATGCGACGCTTGTAGACCCGGAGCTGCGCTCCCATGAGTCAGGTCCCTTCCGTCGTCACTTCGAGACGTTGACGGCGGAGGCGTCGTCGCCGAGCAGCTTGCCGTCAGAGGTCTCGAACTGCTTCTTGAACTCCGCGATGGCGTCGGCGACGGCCGTCAGGGTGTCGTCCGACATCTTCTTGCCCTCGCGGATGGAGGTCATGAGGCTCGCGTGGTTCTGGCGCAGGTACGCAAGAAGCTCGGCCTCGAAGCGACGGATGTCGGCGACCGGGACGTCGTCCATCTTGCCGGTGGTGCCGGCCCAGACGGAGACGACCTGGTTCTCGGTCGGCATCGGCTGGTACTGAGCCTGCTTGAGCAGCTCGACCATGCGCTGACCGCGCTCCAGCTGCGCCTTCGACGCGGCGTCCAGGTCGGAACCGAAGGCGGCGAACGCCTCGAGCTCACGGAACTGGGCCAGGTCCACGCGGAGGCGGCCGGCGATCTGCTTCATGGCCGGGTGCTGGGCGGAGCCACCGACTCGGGAGACCGAGATACCGACGTTCAGGGCCGGACGCTGGCCGGCGTTGAACAGGTCGGACTCCAGGAAGCACTGGCCGTCGGTGATGGAGATGACGTTGGTCGGGATGAACGCCGAGACGTCGTTGGCCTTGGTCTCGACGATCGGCAGACCGGTCATCGAACCGGCACCCAGCTCGTCCGAGAGCTTGGCGCAGCGCTCGAGGAGACGCGAGTGCAGGTAGAAGACGTCACCCGGGTAGGCCTCACGGCCCGGCGGGCGGCGCAGCAGCAGCGACACGGCGCGGTAGGCGTCGGCCTGCTTCGACAGGTCGTCGAAGACGATCAGGACGTGCTTGCCCTGGTACATCCAGTGCTGACCGATGGCGGAACCGGTGTACGGCGCCAGGTACTTGAAGCCGGCCGGGTCGGACGCCGGGGCGGCGACGATCGTCGTGTACTCGAGCGCGCCGGCCTCTTCCAGGGCGCCGCGGACGGACGCGATGGTCGAGCCCTTCTGGCCGACGGCGACGTAGATGCAGCGGACCTGCTTGTTCACGTCGCCCGAGCGCCAGTTATCGCGCTGGTT
Source organism: Streptomyces sp. SKN60 (assembly GCF_026236535.1). Lineage (GTDB taxonomy): Bacteria > Actinomycetota > Actinomycetes > Streptomycetales > Streptomycetaceae > Streptomyces. The sequence continues at coordinate 29,451 of NZ_JAHTMW010000029.1, forward strand.
GATGATCGTGTCGACGCACAGCGCGGTCTTGCCGGTCTGACGGTCGCCGATGACCAGCTGACGCTGACCACGGCCGACCGGCGTCATGGCGTCGACGGCCTTGTAGCCGGTCTCCATCGGCTCGTGCACCGACTTACGGGCCATAACGCCCGGGGCCTGCAGCTCGAGGGCGCGGCGGCCCTCGGTCGCGATCTCGCCGAGACCGTCGATCGGGTTGCCGAGCGGGTCGACGACGCGACCCAGGTATCCCTCACCGACACCGACGGAGAGGACCTCGCCGGTGCGCTGCACCGACTGTCCCTCCTCGATGCCGCTGAACTCGCCGAGGACGATCGCACCGATCTCGCGCTCTTCGAGGTTCAGCGCGAGACCGAGGGTGCCGTCCTCGAACTTCAGCAGCTCGTTCGCCATGGCCGAGGGAAGACCCTCGACCTTGGCGATGCCGTCGCCGGCCAGGCTGACCGTGCCGACCTCCTCGCGCGAGGCCGCGTCCGGCTGGTACGACTGGACGAAGTTCTCCAGCGCGTCCCGGATCTCCTCCGGCCGGATCGTGAGCTCCGCCATCTGGGTTCCCTGCTCTCCTTGTTGGGCCCGAAGTTTCTTAAGGGGTCTGGGGGCCGACCCCCAGGAATCTTCTGCAATCTCTGCACGGCCCAACCGGGCCGCTTGTGTTGCCGTGTTGCTGTTCTGCTGTGTGGCTGCCGTCAGCCGGCCAGGCGGCGGGTCGCCTCGTCGAGACGCTCCGCGATGGTGCCGTCGATGACCTCGTCGCCGACCCGCACCGAGATCCCGCCGAGGACCGTGGGGTCCACGTCCAGGTTCAGGTGCATCGGGCGGCCGTACAGCTTGGCGAGGACGGCGCCGAGGCGCTGCTTCTGCTGGTCGGTCAGCGGCACCGCCGTGGTGACGACGGCGACCATGCGGTCCCGGCGCGCCGCGGCGAGCTTGGACAGGGACTCGAGTCCCGCTTCCAGGCTACGTCCCCGGGGCTGGGTCACCAGACGCACGACCAGGCGCTCGGTGACGGCGTCGGCCTTGCCGCCGAGCAGGCTGCGGAGCAGCTCGCCCTTGGCGGAGGCCGTGGCCTTCTTGTCCGTCAGCGCCGAGCGGAGCTCGTTGCTGGAGGAGACGATCCGGCCGAATCGGAACAGCTCGTCCTCGACGTCGTCGAGGCCGCCCGCCTTCTGGGCGGCGGTGAGGTCGGCGGTGTTCGCCAGCTCCTCGAGACCGTCGACCAGGTCGCGCGACTGCGACCAGCGGGAGCGGACCATTCCGGAGACCAGGTCGACGGCGGGGCCGTCCACCTGACCCGACAGAAGGCGCTGTGCGAGTTCGGCCTTGGCCTCGCCCGCCTGCGCCGGGTCGGTCAGGACCCGACGCAGCGACACCTCGCGGTCGAGCAGCGCGGTGACCGCCGCCAGCTCGCCCGCGAGCTTGCCGGCGTCGACCGACGTGTTGTCGGTCAGCGCGTCGAGGGCCTCGCGCGCGGTGCTCAGTGCTTCGCGGCTCGCTCCGTTCATCGGACGGCCTCGGCCTTCTCCTCGAGCTCGTCGAGGAACCGGTCGATGGTGCGGCTCTGGCGGGCGTGGTCCTCGAGGGACTCGCCGACCAGCTTCGCGGCCAGATCCGTGGCGAGCTTGCCGACATCCTGACGCAGCGCGGCGGACGCGGCCTTGCGGTCGGCCTCGATCTGCGTGTGGCCGGCCGCGATGATCTCCTCGCGCTGGCGCTGGCCTTCCGCCTTCATCTCCTGGATGATCGCGGTGCCCTGCTCCGTCGCCTCCTGGCGGAGACGCGCGGCTTCGTGGCGGGCCTCGGCGAGCTGAGCCTTGTACTGCTCCAGCACACTCTGAGCCTCGATCTGGGCCGACTCGGCCTTCTCGATGCCACCCTCGATGGCCTCGCGGCGCTCTTCCAGAACCTTGTTGATGTTCGGGAGGAGCTTCTTGGCGAGGAAGCCGAAGACGATGACGAAGGCGATCAGGCCGATGACGAGCTCGTCGAGATGCGGGATGAGCGGAGGCTGCTCCTCCGCCGCTTCCGCAAGAAGCAGAGCGTTCACATCAGTGCCTTCCGTAAAAAGAATCGGGCTGTCGGTCCGGCTTACTTGTAGACGAAGCCCATGACGATGCCGATGAGGGCGAGCGCCTCACAGAAGGCGAAACCCATGATCTGGTTGGTACGGATCAGGCCGGCAGCCTCGGGCTGGCGGGCGAGGGCCTGGGTGCCGTTACCGAAGATGATGCCGACGCCGACGCCGGGGCCGATGGCCGCGAGGCCGTAGCCGATGGAGGCGACGTTTCCGTTGACGGCGGCGAGAGTCTCGAGAGCGGACATGCCGGTTCTTCCTTCTCTTTCAAGGACCCGGTGGGGGTTGGCCACCGGACGACTGTTGGTAAGGGGGTGGTGAAGCTGCTGCCGGGCCGGCTCAGTGGTGCTCGGCGAGCGCGCCCTGGACGTAGCTGCAGGCCAGGAGGACGAAGACGTACGCCTGGACGGCCTGGATGAAGAGCTCGAAGGCGGTCATCACGATGACCATCACGAAGGAGGCGCCGGCGTAGACGAAGCCGAGGCCGTTCATGAGGTACCAGGTGGCCAGCGAGAACATCACGATGAGCAGGTGACCGGCGAACATGTTCGCGAACAGTCGGACCGCGTGCGTGAAGGGCCGGATGATCAGGTTCGAGAAGAACTCGAGCAGCATGATCAGGGGGAGGATCGCGCCCAGCGACTTGTCGTAGCCGAGGATGTTCTTCCAGCCGCCGACGAAGCCGTGCTTCTTGAAGGTCAGCGAGACCCAGATCACGTAGACGATCAGCGCGAGGGCCGCCGGGAAGGCGATCAGCGAGGTGACCGGGAACTGTGCCAGCGGGATGATGGACCAGAGGTTCATGATCCATACAAAGAAGAACAGCGAGACCATGAACGGCACGTACTTCTGGCCGTCCTTCTTGCCGATGATCTCGTAGACGATGCCGCGGCGGACGAAGTCGTAACCGGCCTCGCCGACCATCTGCATCTTGCCGGGGATCAGCTTCGGCTTGTTGAACGCGGCCCAGAAGAAGCCGACGACCACGATCGAACCCAGGATGGCGAGCAGCATCGGCTTGGTGAAGTCGAAGCTGCCCACGGTGAAGATGGGCTCGTACATGAACGTGTGCAGCCCCGGCGCCGGGAAGCCACATCCGGTGAAGATGTGGCAATCCGGGTCGAAGGCAAGCGTCTGGTCAGCACTCACCGCGGGCTCCTTCAGCGTGGCGCATAGGTACGGCAACCTCGTTGTGTCGGCGCGGCACGCAGCCGCGGGTCGGCACTGGACTGGTCTTACGGATAAGGGGGCGGCGGTTCGGCATCGAGCCTCGCGCTGGGACAGGCGCCGCTTCGGATGCCCGCGCCCGCAGTGCCGCAGTTGGCACCGGACGATAGCAGGAAGCCGAACGGCTCTTTATCCCGGCCCTACCCTTCACGACTTCGGTCCCGTTTTGTCGGGCTCGACGTACATGATCTTGGCCTTCATATAGGCCCGGGCCTGGGCGGCGACCCACACGATGGTCGTGGCGAGCAGCGTGAAGGCGAAGGCCTTGAAGTCGAACGCCGAGGTGTCCTTCAACAAGGCCAGGAAGATGAAGAGGACCAGCAGCTGGGCCGTGTAGAGCATCAGTCCCATGGCCTGGAACAGCTGCGGAAGCTTCTTCGCCGTCCGCTGCAGAACCACCAGCCCGATACCCATGAAGAGGAGGACCACGGCGGTGCCGACGACGGCGCCGAGCGCACCCTTGCCACCGGCGACCACACCGCTGACAACCGTGGCGATGACGCCTACGGCGGCGGTGGGCACTGCGGTGAGCAGCAGGGTGCGTGCGTCGTTGGACGGCATGGCGGTGTCTCCGCTTGCTGGTGGGGGCGATGGTGTCGTCAGGGACGAGCGTAGGCCCGGTCCGAGGTGTGTCTCGGGGCCAACAGACCGTCGCACTACGGTCTTTCGGCACTGTCGCCGGGTCTCGTGAACCGTATCACAAACTATTTGAATAGGTCTTTACCCGTGGGTGTGCCAACTCTCACACGTGAGAGTGACCCTGCGCGTGTGTGCACGGCAGCGGGGAGATATGTCTGGTAATGGCCTCGAATGCGACTCTCGTCAACCGCGGTTCACCCACGCGTCAACCGCGCGCTCCGGCCTTACTCCGGTCGGAGAAGCGCGAACGGTGACCGATGGCGGTCGCTCCGTTGACTCCGGCCGGCACGGGCTCGCGCTCCTCCAGGACGGCGGCCGGCTCCGGTTCCACGACGACGCGGCGGCGCCGGTAGCGCGGCGGCACGACGGCCTCCGCCCAGCGCGGGGCGCGCGGCGTGAAGCGGGGCAGCAGGAGCAGCACCAGGCCGACCGCGCTCAGGAAGACCACGGCGAGGACGATCCACATCGAGGTCGAGTGCACCGAGTAGGCCAGCGTGCCGAAGGCGATGAGCGCCGACCAGAAGTACATGATCAGCACCGCGCGGCTGTGCGAGTGCCCGATCTCCAGGAGCCGGTGGTGCAGGTGCCCGCGGTCCGCCGCGAACGGCGACTGGCCCTTCCACGTACGGCGCACGATCGCCAGGACCAGGTCGGCCATCGGGATCGCGATGATGGTCAGCGGCAGCACCAGCGGGATGAAGACCGGCAGCGCCGCGTGCGTGGCCGCCTTCGTCGACCCCTCGAAGATCCGCAGCGCGTCGGGGTCGACCTGGCCGGTGATGGAGATGGCCGAGGCGGCCAGGATCAGGCCGATCAGCATCGAGCCGGAGTCACCCATGAAGATCCGCGCCGGGTGCATGTTGTGCGGCAGGAAGCCCAGGCACATGCCCATCAGGATCGCGGCGAAGAGCGTCGCGGGGGCGGCCGCCTCGATGCCGTAGCTGAACCAGATCCGGTACGCGTAGAGGAAGAAGGCGGCGGCGGCGATGCACACCATGCCGGCGGCGAGGCCGTCGAGGCCGTCGACGAAGTTCACGGCGTTGATGGTGAGGACGACCAGGGCGACGGTCAGGAGGGTGCCCTGCCACTGGGTGAGCGCGACCGTGCCGACGCCCGGGATGGGCAGCCACAGGATCGTCAGACCCTGCATGACCATCACGCCCGCGGAGATCATCTGCGCGCCGAGCTTGATCAGCGCGTCCAGCTCGAACTTGTCGTCGAGGACGCCGATCAGCCAGATCAGGGCGGCGCCGGAGAGCAGCGCGCGGGGCTCGTTGGACAGTTCGAAGACGCTGTTGAGGTTCTGCAGGTGGTCGGCGACGAGCAGGCCGGCGCACAGCCCGAAGAACATGGCGATGCCACCGAGCCGCGGAGTCGGTTCTCGGTGCACGTCGCGGGCGCGGATCTCCGGCATCGCGCCGGTCGCGATGGCGAACTTCCGCACCGGACCGGTCAGCAGATAGGTCACCGCGGCCGTGACACAGAGCGTCAGCAGGTAATCACGCACGGGCTGCCCCACAGGAATCGCTGGCCATCTCAGCCCCACACCCTAGCCGGGCCGTCCCCATGGTTGAGGACATACGGGTGGCGCGAACGGTTGCGGTGGGACCCGCGCTACCGGCCATACGGGGGAAAACGCCCTGCTAGTGCGCGTACTTCCGCGCGTACCCGGGCCGTCTCCTCCGCGTCGTCCCGCAACGCGGCGGTGAACAATCCCGCAATTCTCGCCATCTCGGGGGCACCCATGCCCTGGGTGGTGACGGCCGCGGTGCCGAGCCGGATGCCGCGGCCGTCCCCGTACGGCAGCGCGCAGGTGTCGAGCACGATGCCGGCGGCGCCGAGCCGGGCGCGCGCGGTGCGCCCGTCGACGCCGAGCGGGGCGGGGTCGGCGGTGATGAGGTGGGTGTCGGTGCCGCCGGTGGTCAGCGCGAAGCCCTCGGCGGCGAGGGCGGCCGCGAGCACCCGGGCGTGCTCGACCACCTGATGGGCGTACGTGGTGAAGGCCGGGGTGGACGCCTCGCCGAAGGCCACCGCCTTGGCCGCGATCGTGTGCATCTGCGCACCGCCCTGGGAGAACGGGAACACCGCCCGGTCCACCCGCTCGGCCAGCTCGGCCCCGCACAGCAGCAGCCCGCCGCGCGGCCCGCGCAGCACCTTGTGGGTGGTGCCGCAGACGATGTCGGCGTACGGCACGGGGCTCGGCGCCGCGCCGCCGGCGATCAGGCCGAGGGGGTGGGCGGCATCGGCGATGAGGTACGCGCCGACCTCGTCGGCGATGGCGCGGAAGAGGGGGTAGTCGAGGTGCCGGGGGTAGGAGATCGAGCCGCAGACGATCGCCTTGGGGCGGTGGTGCCGGGCGAGGGCGGCGACCTGCTCGTAGTCGACGAGCCCGGTCTCGGCGTCGACGCCGTACGGGACGAAGTCGAACCAGCGGCCGGAGAAGTTGGCGGGCGAGCCGTGGGTGAGGTGCCCGCCGTACGCGAGGCCCATCGCGAGCACGGTGTCGCCGGGGCGCAGGAGCGCGGCGTAGGCGGCGAGCACGGCGGAGGAGCCGGAGTGCGGCTGTACGTTGGCGTGCTCGGCCCCGAAGAGCGACCGGGCGCGGTCGATCGCGATCCGCTCGACGGCGTCGACATACTCACAGCCGCCGTGGTGCCGGGCGCCCGGGTAGCCCTCGGCGTACTTGTTGGCGAGCTGCGACCCCAGCGCGGCGAGCACCGCGCCCGAGGTGAAGTTCTCGGCGGCGATCAGCTGCAGGCTGTCCCCCTGCCGCCGCACCTCCCCGAACAGCACGTCGGCGACCTCGGGATCCTGACGGCGCAGCACGTCGAGCCCGTGCTCGGCTTCGATGGGAGCGGTGACCGGCATGACGCACTCCGTGCGTGAGGGGGGACCTGAAACCCCACTCTAGGCACCAACCCCCACCCCCGCCCCCGGAACTGCTCCATGGGCCTCCAGAGCCCCACGAGGGGCCCTTCTAGCGCCGCGCCCGCACCCCGGTCAGCGCCGTCACCACCGGGTCCAGCGCCTGCTGAATCTCGTCGCCGATCGAGCGGAAGAACGTGATCGGCGCCCCGTACGGGTCGTTCACCTCGTCCGCCTCCAGCGACGGGGCCAGGAGCCACCCGCGTAGAGCCGCGGCAGCGCGGACCAGGGCACGCGCGCGGTCGACCGTGCCGTGGCCGTCGCGGGGGTCCGGGAGGGTGGCCGGGTCTATGGCGCGGACGAGGCGGGTGAACTCCTTCAGGGTGAAGGTGCGCAGGCCCGCCGAGTGGCCCATCGAGATGACCTGCGCGCGGTGGTCGCGGGTCGCGGTGAGGACCAGGTCGGCGCGGATGACGTGCTCGTCGAGGAGCTCGCGGCCCATGAAGCCGCTGAAGTCCGCGCCGAAGTCCGCGAGGACCTGCTCCGCGTTGGACTCCATCGGGGCGCCCTCGTGGCCCCAGGTGCCCGCGCTCTCCACGATCAGGCCGCCGCCCATGGGGTCGCCGAGCCGGTCGATCAGGGCATGGCGGGTCAGCCGCTCGGTGATCGGCGAGCGGCAGACGTTGCCGGTGCTGACGTGGAGGATGCGGAAGGTCTTGCCGTCGTGCTCGTGCCCCGCTATGCCACGCCCCTCAGGGGCGGTCAATTCGCCACCTCGAGGTCGGGTACCACCTTCCGGAGCTCCTCCGCCGTGAGCGCGCCCTCGCGCAGCAGCACCGGCACCTTGCCCGTCACGTCCACGATGGACGACGGCACGTTGCCGGGGGTCGGGCCGCCGTCGAGGTACACGGAGACGGAGTCGCCGAGCATGCCCTGCGCCGCGTCGCAGTCCTCCGGCGCCGGGTGCCCGGTGAGGTTCGCCGAGGAGACCGCCATCGGGCCGACCTCCGTGAGCAGCTCGATCGCGACCGGGTGCAGCGGCATCCGGATCGCGACGGTGCCCCGGGTGTCGCCGAGGTCCCACTGCAGCGACGGCTGGTGCTTGGCGACCAGCGTCAGCGCGCCCGGCCAGAACGCGTCGACGAGCTCCCACGCCATCTCGGAGAAGTCCGTGACCAGGCCGTGCAGGGTGTTCGGGGAGCCGATGAGCACGGGCGTGGGCATGTTGCGGCCCCGCCCCTTCGCGGCGAGGAGGTCCGCGACGGCCTCCGAGCCGAAGGCGTCCGCGCCGATCCCGTACACCGTGTCCGTGGGAAGGACGACCAGCTCGCCGCGGCGTACGGCGGACGCGGCCTCACGCAGACCCGTCGCCCGGTCCGTCGCCTCGTTGCAGTCGTATCGCCGAGCCATCAGTCCCGGTCCTCCTCGTACACGTCGTGCGTCTGCCTGGTCATGGGGTCGCCTTGCGGGCGGTCGCGAAACGCGGCCGGTTGTTCAGGTCGGGGTGGTCGGCGGCGTCCGCCCAGCCGGCCTCCTCGTTGAAGATCCACGGCACCTGGCCGCCCTGCGTGTCCGCGTGCTCGATGACCACCAGGCCACCGGGCCGCAGCAGCCGGTGCGCGGTGCGCTCGATGCCGCGGATGGTGTCGAGGCCGTCCTCGCCGGAGAAGAGGGCCATCTCCGGGTCGTGGTCGCGGGCCTCGGGCGCCACGTACTCCCACTCGGTGAGCGGGATGTACGGCGGGTTGGAGATGACCAGGTCGACCTGCCCGTTGAGCTCCGGCAGCGCGGTGAGCGCGTCGCCCTCGTGCAGCACCACACGGGAGCCGTCGACGTTCTTGCGGGTCCACACCAGCGCGTCCTCGGACAGCTCCACGCCGTGCACGCGCGAGCGCGGCACCTCCTGGGCCAGCGCGAGCGCGATCGCGCCGGAGCCGGTGCACAGGTCGACGATCAGCGGTTCGACGACGTCCATCGCCCGCACCGCGTCTATGGCCCAGCCGACCACGGACTCGGTCTCGGGGCGCGGCACGAAGACGCCGGGGCCGACCTGGAGCTCCAGGTAGCGGAAGAACGCGCGGCCGGTGATGTGCTGGAGCGGCTCGCGCGCCTCGCGGCGGGCGATGGCCTCCCAGTAGCGGGCGTCGAAGTCCGCGTCCTTGACGTTGTGCAGCTCCCCCCGCTTGACGCCGTGCACGAACGCGGCGAGCTCCTCGGCGTCGAAACGCGGTGAGGGAACGCCGGCGTCGGCCAGCCGCTGGGTGGCCTGGGCCACCTCGGCAAGCAGCAGGTTCACGCTGGTCCTCCGTGGTGCGGGTGGGGCTGACAAGTACGGGCGCTGGCTTACGCGTTGGCGAGCTTCGCCGCCGAGTCCGCGTCCACGCAGGCCTGGATGACGGGGTCGAGTTCGCCGTCGAGCACCTGGTCCAGGTTGTACGCCTTGAAGCCGACGCGGTGGTCCGAGATGCGGTTCTCCGGGAAGTTGTACGTACGGATCTTCTCGGAGCGGTCGACGGTGCGGACCTGGCTGCGGCGGGCGTCGGCGGCCTCGGCCTCGGCCTTCTCCTGCGCGGCGGCGAGCAGCCGGGAGCGGAGGATGCGCATGGCCTGCTCCTTGTTCTGGAGCTGGCTCTTCTCGTTCTGGCAGGAGGCGACGATGCCGGTCGGCAGGTGCGTGATGCGGACCGCGGAGTCGGTGGTGTTGACCGACTGGCCGCCGGGGCCGGACGAGCGGTAGACGTCGATGCGCAGGTCGTTGGCGTGGATCTCCACGTCGACCTCCTCGGCCTCCGGGGTGACGAGCACGCCGGCGGCGGAGGTGTGGATGCGGCCGGCCGACTCGGTGGCGGGCACGCGCTGCACGCGGTGCACCCCGCCCTCGTACTTCAGCCGGGCCCAGACGCCCTGGCCGGGCTCGGTCGCGCCGTTGCCGCCCTTGGTCTTCACGGCGACCTGGACGTCCTTGTAGCCGCCGAGCTCGGACTCGGTGGAGTCGATGATCTCGGTCTTCCAGCCGATCCGCTCGGCGTAGCGGAGGTACATCCGGAGCAGGTCGCCGGCGAACAGGGCGGACTCGTCGCCGCCCGCGCCGGCCTTGATCTCCAGGATGACGTCCTTGTCGTCGCTGGGGTCACGCGGAACGAGCAGCAGGCGGAGCTTGTCGGTGAGCTCCTCGCGCTGCTTCTCCAGCTCCTTGACCTCGGCGGCGAACTCGGGGTCCTCGTGCATCAGCTCGCGGGCCGTCTCGATGTCGTCACCGGTCTGCTTCCAGGAGAGATAGGTGGCGACGATCGGGGTCAGCTCGGCGTACCGCTTGTTCAGCTTGCGCGCGTTGGCCTGGTCGGCGTGGACCGAAGGATCGGCGAGCTGCTTCTCGAGGTCGGCTCGTTCGCCGACCAGTTCCTCGACCGCCTCGAACATCGGGGGCTCCTGGGGTTTTCGTCAGTTGCTACGGGGACGGCAAAGCGCCGGTCCCGGCCGCCCCGCGCAGGGGCAGCCGAAGACCGGCGCTGTGGCTCGCTACTTCTTGGCGGAGCCGGCAGCCTTGCCGAAGCGGGCCTCGAAGCGGGCGACGCGGCCGCCGGTGTCGAGGATCTTCTGCTTGCCCGTGTAGAACGGGTGGCACTCGGAGCAGACCTCGGCACGGATGGTGCCCTCGGTGAGGGTGCTACGGGTGGTGAACGACGCGCCACAGGTGCAGCTGACCTGGGTCTCGACGTACTCGGGGTGGATCTCGCGCTTCAAGGTGTCTCCTAGTTCCGGGAGGGCTCCGGGTCGCCCGTGCGGGATGCACATGCGTGAACCGGGGCCGACGTACCAGTCTGCCAGGACCGGCCGCATCTCCCAAAACCGGGGTCGGTGCGGAACTATTCCTGGGTGCCCTGCGGGGTCATTTCACCAGGCCGGCGGCCTGGCCGGTGGCGGCGTCCCTGGTGGCCGACCCGGGGATCGGCCTGTCCGCCTTGAGCGCCGCCCAGACCTGCTTGCCCTGGGCCTCCAGGGGCACGACGCGGTTGGGGTCGCGGGGGTCGTACTCGACCGGCAGCGTGATCATGTGGACGTCGTCGGCGCCGAGCCCGGACAGGCCCTTGGCGAAGCCCATCAGCTCGTTCACGGAGTCGAGCTCGGAGTCCGGCGTGATGGCCTTGGTGGCGGTGTCGGCGAGGTCGAAGAGCGTCTTGGGGTTGGAGAAGACGCCGACGCTCTTCACCTGGTCGATGAAGGCCTTCATGAAGGCCTGCTGGAGCTGGATGCGGCCGAGGTCGCTGCCGTCACCGACGCTCTTGCGGGTGCGGACCAGGCCGAGGGACTGCTCGCCGTCGAGGGTGTGGGTGCCCGGTGGGAGGTCGAGGTGGCTCTTGGCGTCCTTGATGGCCTTGGTGGTGGTGATCTCGACGCCGCCGAGCTTGTCGATGAGCTTCTTGAAGCCGGTGAAGTCGACCTCGATGTAGTGGTCCATGCGGATGCCGGACATGGCCTCGACGGTCTTCACGGCGCAGGCCGGGCCGCCGACCTCGTACGCCGTGTTGAACATGGCCCGGTGCTCGGCGGGGGCGGTGGTGCCGTCGCCGGAGGTGCACCGCGGGCGGTCGATCAGGGTGTCGCGCGGGATGGAGACCACGGAGGCCTTCTTGTGGCCCTCGTAGACGTGCACCACCATCGCGGTGTCGGAGCGGGCGCCGCCCTCGTCCTTGCCGTACGCGCCGTTGGCGCCGGAGCGGGAGTCGGAGCCGAGGACGAGGATGTCCATCGAGCCGTTGTCGACGTTCTCGGGCCGGTCCTTGCCGAGCGCCCCGTTGATGTCGACGCCTTCGAGGTTGCCGTTGAGCTTGAAGTACACGTAGCCGAGTCCGGAGCCGCCGGCGAGGACCAGCACGGCGGCGCTCCACGCGGCGACGACCGCGGCGCGGCGGCCCCTGGCGGGCGGCCTGCGGCGGCGGCCGCCGGCTCGTATTCGGCCGTTGCTGTTCTGCTCGGTCATCGTCTTCCCTCAGCCCTATGGTTCACCTTGTGTGACGGCAAGGCACCCGAAAGGGTTGCACGGGCGGCTGTGAGGTTTCGATGAGCGACGGCCGGTGACGCGACTGCGCCCACCGAGCGGGGCTCGGTGGGCGCAGTCGTTTGTGCAGGTCACGGCGAGGTTACGACCCAGGGGTCGCCGTCACGCCGTGTGACGAGGATCTCGGCGTCAGTCGTTGCCGCCGCCGGGCGTCGTCTTCTGGATCTGCAGCAGGAACTCGGCGTTCGACTTCGTCTGCTTGAGCTTGTCGAGCAGCAGCTCGATCGCCTGCTGCTGGTCGAGCGCGTGCAGCACCCGGCGCAGCTTCCAGGTGATGGAGAGCTCCTCGCTGCCGAGCAGGATCTCCTCCTTGCGCGTACCCGAGGCGTCGACGTCGACGGCCGGGAAGATGCGCTTGTCGGCGAGCTTCCGGTCGAGCTTGAGCTCCATGTTGCCGGTGCCCTTGAACTCCTCGAAGATCACCTCGTCCATGCGCGAGCCGGTGTCGACGAGCGCGGTGGCCAGGATGGTCAGCGAGCCGCCGTCCTCGATGTTGCGCGCGGCACCGAAGAAGCGCTTCGGCGGGTAGAGCGCGGTCGAGTCGACACCACCGGACAGGATGCGGCCGGAGGCGGGCGCCGCGAGGTTGTACGCGCGGCCCAGGCGGGTGATCGAGTCGAGCAGGACGACCACGTCGTGACCCAGCTCCACGAGGCGCTTGGCGCGCTCGATGGCCAGCTCGGCGACGGTGGTGTGGTCCTCGGCGGGACGGTCGAAGGTCGAGGAGATGACCTCGCCCTTCACCGACCGCTGCATGTCGGTGACCTCTTCCGGACGCTCGTCGACGAGGACGACCATCAGGTGGCACTCGGGGTTGTTGTGGGTGATCGCGTTGGCGATCGCCTGCATGATCATGGTCTTGCCGGTCTTCGGCGGGGCCACGATCAGACCGCGCTGGCCCTTGCCGATCGGCGACACGAGGTCGATGATCCGCGTGGTCAGCACGCCCGGGTCGGTCTCCAGACGGAGGCGGTCCTGCGGGTACAGCGGGGTGAGCTTGTTGAACTCGGGGCGGCCGCGGCCGGACTCCGGCGCCATGCCGTTGACCGAATCCAGGCGCACGAGCGCGTTGAACTTCTCGCGGCGCTCGCCCTCCTTCGGCTGGCGCACGGCACCGGTGACGTGGTCGCCCTTGCGCAGGCCGCTCTTGCGGACCTGGGCGAGGGAGACGTACACGTCGTTCGGGCCGGGCAGGTAGCCGGAGGTCCGGATGAACGCGTAGTTGTCGAGGATGTCGAGGATGCCCGCGACGGGGATCAGCACGTCGTCCTCGGAGACCTGCGGCTCGCCGGTCGCGAAGTCGTCACGGCCGCGACGGCCACGACGGTCGCGGTAGCGGCCGCGACGGCCCCGACGGCCGCCCTCGAAGTCGTCGTCGTCCTGCGGGCCGGCCTGACCGCCCTGCTGGCCCTGACCCTGGCCGGCCTGCTGGCCGCCCTGGCCCTGGCCGCCCTGACGCTGGCGCTGGCCGCCCTGGCCACCGCCCTGCTGGTCGTCGCCCTTGCGGTCGCGCTGGCGGTCGCGGCGGTCGCGGCGGTCACCGCGCTCGCCCCGCTCACCGCGGTCGCGGCGGCCCCGGCCCTCGGCGCCGTCGGCGGCGGCCTCGGCCTTGGCGTCGGTCGCGGCCTGCGGCTCCGCCTTGGTCTCCGTGCGAGCCTCGGTACGGGTCTCGGTCTTGACGGCCTGCGCGGTCTCGGCCTTGGCCTCGCCCTCCGGCGAACCGGCGGGGGCGGTGGCGCGCCGGCGGCGGCGCTCGCCGGCCGGGGCCTCGCCCGCCGGCTGGCCCGGGATCTCGATCTGCTGCTGGGCGCTCTCGCCCTGCTCGGCCTTCTCGGCCTTGGGCGCGGCGGTCTCGGCGGCGGACTCGCCCGTGCGGGCCTTGGAGGTGGCGCGGCGCTTCGGCTTGGTCTCGGCGGCGTCGCCGGACTTGGCGGGCGCGGCGGAACCGGCGGCGGAGCCCCCGGCCTGCGCCTCCTTGATGACCTCGATCAGCTGGCTCTTGCGCATCCGCGCGGTGCCCCTGATGCCGAGGCCGGACGCGACCTGCTGCAGCTCGGCCAGGACCATGCCCTCGAGGCCGGTGCCGGAGCGGCGGCGCCGTGCGGTGGTGCCAGTGGCAGCACCTGCGGCGGGCGCGGTGGTGTCGACACTGTTGTCGGCAGTCACGCCCATCAGATCGGTGGTGTCGCTCACGAAGGGTCCTTCCCTGGAGCGGACGTCGGCCATCTGGCTCGGCGACCGGTTGTGCTGTCCGGCAGCGGTCCTGCTTGGTGGACCGTGTCGGGGCGGTGGTCCCGCCGGGTGCGGCGGAGAGAGAAAAACATGCGTTGGTCCGGCCCGAGCGCCCCCTGCTCGGCCCTCGACGAGAAAGAACGAGGGGTGTCGCGCCGGTTCCGGAGCGTGCTCGAAACTGCTCAGGCAGGCTGCTCAGGCAGTGGAGGAGGCTCCCGGAAGAATCAGTGGTCCCGGACGGGGACACTCAGCACCGCGTCTCGTAGACGTCGGGTGCAGACTTGAGGTTAACACTACCGGCTCCAACAAACATTCCCCCTCTCCGTCACCGGCAATCCCGTGTCCGCGCGGTCCGGCTCGGAGACCGCGCGGCCGGGTACGTCAGGGCGCGAGCGGCAGCACGCTCGCACCGGGCATGTCGAGCTCGAGCCGGTTCGCGGCCCAGCCCTCGCCCGCAAGCAGGGCGACCTTGTCGGCCGTCCCGTGTTCGGCCAGCGCGAGGACCGTGGGGCCCGCGCCGGAGATGACCGCGGGGATCCCGTCCGCCCGCAGCCGGTGCACCAGGGCGAGGCTCTCCGGCATCGCGGGGGCCCGGTACTCCTGGTGCAGCTTGTCCTCGGTGGCCGCGAGCAGCAGTTCGGGGCGGCGGGTCAGGGCCTCGACGAGGAGGGCGGCGCGGCCGGCGTTGGCGGCGGCGTCGACGTGCGGGACGGTGCGCGGGAGCAGACCGCGGGCGGTCTCGGTGAGCACCGGCTTCCCGGGGACGAAAACCACCGGAACGATGGAATCGGAGGGTTCCATCCTGATCGCCCGCGCGGCGCCGGCCTCGGTCCAGGCGAGCGTGAATCCGCCGAGCAGACAGGCGGCGACGTTGTCGGGGTGCCCCTCGATCTCGGTGGCGAGTTCGAGCAGTGCCGTCTCGTCGAGGCGGGCGTCGCCGCCTATGGTCACGGCGCGGGCGGCGACGATGCCGGCGCAGATGGCGGCGGAGGAGGAGCCGAGGCCGCGGCCGTGCGGGATGCGGTTGGCGCAGACGACCTCGAGGCCGCGCGGCTGCCCGCCGAGCAGGTCGAAGGCCGTGCGCATCGAGCGGACGAGCAGGTGGCTCTCGTCGCGGGGCAGGGTGTCGGCACCCTCGCCGGCGATGTCGACGTGCAGCCCGGAGTCGGCGACCCGGACGACGACGTCGTCGTACAGCCCGAGGGACAGCCCGAAGGCGTCGAATCCGGGGCCGAGATTGGCACTGCTGGCGGGAACGCGCACCCGTACGGCGGCGGCGCGGAACGCTGGACCGGCCATCGCTCGATGACTCTCCTTGACTTGCGGGGTGGCTCGAAGGAAGTGCGGAGAACCCGGGGGCCGTTCGCGCCTCACGGGCGACGGCAACAACACCGCACATCTGCGGCGGGGCGGGTTGGGCACAGCCTATCGAAGGAAGGTTCTGTCGCGACATAGGGCGCACAGGAGGCGCACGATGCGTGTCGCGCGCCAACCTGTGCGCCTATGTAGGTTCCTGATCGGGTTTGCCCCTTGATCGGAAACCAAGGGGCACCGTTTTCAGGCCAGAATTTCGGGCGAGAGTGTCAGGTGAGGCTCCCGGCCGGGATTCCCGGGCCGAGACCCTCGGGCCGGACGCTCAGGCGGGATCCTCTGGCCTGATCCTCGGGCCGGATCCTCAGGCCGGATCCTCAGGCCAGGCCGAGGCGCTCGGCGGCGGCCGAGGCGTCGACCGGGACGGTCACCGGCTGCGGGGCGCCGGCGACGGCCCAGTCGGGGTCCTTGAGGCCGTTGCCCGTGACCGTACAGACGATGGTCTGGCCCGGGTCGACCTTGCCCTGCGCGGCGGCCTTGAGGAGGCCGGCCACCGAGGCGGCCGAGGCGGGCTCGACGAAGACGCCCTCCTGAGCGGCCAACAGGCGGTAGGCCTGCAGGATCTCACGGTCCGTCACCTCGTCGATGAAGCCGCCGGACTCGTCGCGCGCGGCGATCGCGTAGTCCCACGAGGCCGGGTTGCCGATGCGGATCGCGGTGGCGATCGTCGACGGGTCCTTGACGACCTCGCCGCGCACGAGGGGCGCGGAGCCGGAGGCCTGGAAGCCCCACATGCGCGGGCGGTGGGTGGCGAGGCCGTCGGTGGCGTACTCGCGGTACCCCTTCCAGTACGCCGTGATGTTGCCGGCGTTGCCCACGGGCAGCACGTGGATGTCGGGGGCGTCGCCGAGCATGTCCACGATCTCGAAGGCGGCGGTCTTCTGGCCCTCGATACGCACCGGGTTCACGGAATTGACCAGCGCGACCGGGTAGTTGTCGGACAGCGCGCGGGCCAGGTCCAGGCAGTCGTCGAAGTTGCCGTCGACCTGGAGGATCTTCGCGCCGTGCACGAGGGCCTGGCCCATCTTGCCGAGCGCGATCTTGCCCTGCGGGACGAGCACCGCGGAGACCATCCCGGCGCGCACCGCGTACGCGGCGGCGGAGGCCGAGGTGTTGCCGGTGGACGCGCAGATGACGGCCTGCGCGCCCTCCTCCTTGGCCTTCGAGATGGCCATGGTCATGCCGCGGTCCTTGAAGGAACCGGTGGGGTTGGCGCCCTCGACCTTGAGGTGCACCTCGCAGCCCGTGCGCTCGGAGAGGACCTGAGCGGGGACGAGCGGCGTGCCACCCTCACGGAGCGTGACGACCGGCGTCGTGTCCGTGACCGGAAGACGGTCCCGGTACTCCTCGATGATGCCGCGCCACTGGTGGGTGCCCTTGGTGATCATGGGTCCTTACTCCCCTTCAACACGCATGATGCTGGCGACACCGCGCACGGTGTCGAGCTTGCGCAGCGCCTCGACGGTCCCGGAGAGGGCGGCGTCGGGCGCGCGGTGGGTGACGACGACGAGCGAAGCCTCGCCGTCGCCGTCCTGGCGACCGTGCTGGCGCACAGTGTCAATGGATACGCCGTGCTCGGCGAAGACCGTCGCGACCTGGGCGAGCACGCCCGGCTTGTCGGCCACGTCGAGACTGATGTGGTACCGCGTCACCACGTCGCCCATGGGGCTCACGGGCAGCTGGGTGTACGCGGACTCGCCGGGGCCCGTCGCCTCGTTGAGACGGTTGCGGCAGACGGCGACGACGTCGCCGAGGACGGCCGAGGCGGTCGGCGAGCCGCCGGCGCCCGGACCGTAGAACATGAGCCGCCCGGCGGCCTCCGCCTCGACGAAGACCGCGTTGTACGCCTCGCGGACCGAGGCGAGCGGGTGGCTGAGCGGGATCATCGCGGGGTGCACGCGCGCGGTGACGGACTCGCCGTCGGCGGCCCGCTCGCAGATCGCGAGCAGCTTGATGGTGCAGCCCATCTGCTTGGCGGAGGCGAAGTCGGCGGCGGTGACCTCGGTCATGCCCTCGCGGTAGACGTCGTCGAGACGCACGCGCGTGTGGAAGGCGATTCCGGCCAGGATCGCGGCCTTGGCGGCGGCGTCGAAGCCCTCGACGTCGGCGGTCGGGTCGGCCTCGGCGTACCCGAGCGCGGTGGCCTCGTCCAGGGCCTCGGAGTAGCCCGCCCCGGAGGTGTCCATCTTGTCGAGGATGAAGTTGGTCGTGCCGTTGACGATGCCCATCACCCGGTTGATCTTGTCGCCGGCGAGGGACTCGCGCAGCGGCCGGATCAGCGGGATGGCACCGGCAACGGCGGCCTCGTAGTAGAGGTCCTGGCCGCTCTCGATGGCGGCGGAGTGCAGGGCCGCGCCGTCCTGGGCGAGCAGCGCCTTGTTGGCGGAGACCACGGAGGCGCCGTGCTCGAAGGCGGTGGTGATGAGGGAGCGGGCCGGCTCGATGCCGCCGATGACCTCGATGACGACGTCGATGTCCCCGCGTTTCACGAGGGCGGTCGCGTCGGTGGTGATCAGCTCGGCGGGGACGCCGCCGCGCACCTTGTCGGGCCGGCGGACGGCCACGCCGGCGAGCTCGACCGGCGCGCCGATGCGCGCGGCGAGGTCGTCGGCGTGCGTCGTCATGATGCGCGCCACCTCTGAGCCGACCACTCCACAGCCCAGCAGCGCCACCTTCAGCGGACGCGTACGCATCATCCGACCTCGTCTCTCGTACCTACTGATCCGTATCTCTACGGTCGTTTCCCTGGTGGGAGCTCCGGGGAATCTCCGGGGGATCCCCACGGTGGAACCAGTCTCACTCACCGGACGCCCGTTTCAGGGCATAGTCCGAATGGCGAGACATGGTTTCCATCACGTGACTATTTCATCACCCGACGTCGAGACGCAGGAGATCTTCCTCCGTCTCGCGGCGCACGATGACGCGTGCTTCCCCGTCCCGTACGGCCACGACCGGCGGGCGCAGCGCGTGGTTGTAGTTGCTGGCCATGGAGCGGCAGTACGCGCCGGTCGCGGGCACCGCGATCAGGTCGCCAGGCGCGAGGTCGGCCGGCAGGAAGGCGTCGCGCACGACGATGTCGCCGCTCTCGCAGTGCTTGCCCACGACACGGGTCAGCATCGGTTCGGCGTCACTCGTACGGGAGACCAGCGCGACGCTGTACTCGGCGTCGTACAGCGCGGTGCGGATGTTGTCCGACATGCCGCCGTCGACGGAGACATAGGTGCGCAGCCCCTCCAGCGGCTTGACCGTGCCCACCTCGTACAGGGTGAAGGCGGTGGGCCCGACGATGGCGCGGCCGGGCTCGACGGAGATGCGGGGGGTGCGGAGCCCGGCGGCCTCGCACTCGCGCGAGACGATCTCGGTGAGCGCCTTGGCGATGTGATGCGGCTCGCGCGGGTCGTCGTCGGAGGTGTACGCGATGCCGAGCCCACCCCCGAGGTCGATCTCGGGCAGCTCGACGCCGTGCTCGTCGCGCACCTCGGCGAGCAGCTGGACGACGCGCCGGGCGGACACCTCGAAGCCGGCCATGTCGAAGATCTGGGACCCGATGTGGGAGTGGATCCCGATGAGTTCGAGACCGTCGAGGTTCAGCGCCCGCCGCACCGCCTCGGCGGCCTGTCCGCCGGCGAGCGCGATGCCGAACTTCTGGTCCTCGTGGGCGGTGGCGATGAACTCGTGGGTGTGCGCCTCGACGCCGACGGTGACGCGGATCTGCACGCGCTGCCGCTTGCCGAGGGACTGCGCGATGTGCGCGACCCGCACGATCTCCTGGAAGGAGTCGAGCACGATCCGCCCGACGCCGGCCTCGACCGCGCGGTGGATCTCGTCCGTGCTCTTGTTGTTGCCGTGGAAGGCGATGCGCTCGGCCGGCATGCCGGCGGAGAGGGCGGTGGAGAGCTCGCCGCCGGAGCAGACGTCGAGGTTGAGCCCCTCTTCCTTGAGCCAGCGCACGACGGCGCGGGAGAGGAAGGCCTTGCCCGCGTAGAACACGTCGGCGTCCTTGCCGAAGGCGTCGGCCCAGGCGCGGCAGCGGGCGCGGAAGTCGTCCTCGTCGAGGAAGTAGGCGGGGGTGCCGAACTCCTCGCGGAGCCGGGTCACGGAGAGCCCGCCGACGGTGAGCTGCCCCTGCTCGTCCCGCTCGACGGTCCGGGACCAGACCTTGGGGTCGAGCCGGTTGAGGTCGGCGGGAGGCGCGGAGTAGTGCCCCTCGGGGAGGACGTCGGCGTGGCGGGGCCCGGCGGGGTGGGCGGAACGGCTCATGTCTCTGCGTCTTTCAGATCTGGTCGGGTGCGCTGATGCCGAGCAGGGAGAGGCCACCGGCGAGCACCGTCCCGGCGGCTTCGGCGAGCGCGAGCCGGGAGCGGTGGGCGGCCGAGGGTTTCTCGTCGCCGAGGGGCAGGACGGTGTGCTGGTACGCGAGGAACGCGTCGGCGAGCCCCTCCAGGTGCCGGGCGACCCGGTCGGGGGCGCGGTGGCGGGCGGCGGAGGCGAGGACGTCGGGGTGGTCGCCGAGGAGGGTGAGGAGGTCGGGCGCGTCGACGGGTTCGGCGTACGCGGCGCTGATGCCGAGCTGTGCCCCGTTACGAAGGAGGGCTCGGCTCCTGGCATGGGCGTACCGCACCCGGAAGAGCGGATTGCGCTCGTGCTGGACGAGGAGCGGCGCGCCGGAGAGGGCCCGGTCGTGGGCGGCGGGCCGGAGGAGGGCCCAGCGGGCGGCGTCGGTGCCGAGGAGGTGAGGCTCGTACGGGGCGGGGAGCACCGGGATCCGCTCACCGGCGGGATCGAGGCGGGCGTCGGCCCCCTGGGAGCGGAGGAGCGCGAGGACGGTCTCGGTGAGGAGGCGGGCGCGGGGCTCGTCGGTGGCCCGGAGCCGGATGCGCTGCCCGGAGAGCAGAGAGGAGTGCCCGTACAAGGCGCCGGCAGCGAGGATCTCGCGCACGACCTGGTCCTGTCCCCCGTCCTCCAGGGTGAAGTTGAGGAACCCGGGCCCGGTGATGTCGACGGAGCGGACGCCGGGGCTGTCGTGGAGCCGTTCCTTCAGGATCGCGGCGACGGCGCGGGCGTCGAGCCCGGAGGGCCGGGCGAGGCTGAGCGCGACGCTGCTGGCGTAATCGCCGGTGCCGCCGGGCCGGGGCCGCTCGACCTTGACGCGCGCGGGCACACCGACCCGCAACGCACCCTCGTCGACCGCACGGCGCACGGCGTGCAGCACGGTGAGGGAGAGGTCCGCGGGGGTCACGGGACAAGCCTAGGGGAGGAGGGGGGTACGAACGCGAACGGGTTTCGGCATGTGGGCGGTGGGGGGCCGGCCCCGCGGTCAGGCTTCTCCGGCGCAGCGGCTCGAACTCACTGCGGGCGGCTCCTCGGCGCCGTCCTGCCCCTGCCCACCGCCCGCTCCCCCACCGTCCCGCGGCCCGCGCCGCTCCCGGTGCATGAGCTGCCGCACGACCCGCACCAGCTCGGCCGGCTCGAAGGGCTTGGCGAGGAACGCGTCGACCCCGGAGAGGCCGCCGCCGTCCGTGTCGTACTCGGTGCAGGCACTGATGATCGCCACCGGCAGATCTCTGGTCCGCGGATCCTCCCGCAGCCGCGCGGCGGTCTTCAGCCCGTCGAGCCGGGGCATGACGACGTCCAGGGTGACGACATCAGGACAGACCTCATGCACGACATCCAGACACTCGGCACCATCGGCCGCGGTCACCACCTCGAACCCCTCGAGTTCGAGATTGACCCTGATCAGCTGGCGGATCACCCGGTTGTCATCCACAACCAGCACCCGCCCGGACACGCCTGACACACCTCGAGAGTAGGACCCGCGCAGCCACTGCGTCCGGCTTTTGCCCACTTCTGACCCGTGCGAGGGACCCCCACCCCGGTGACGCCCCGGAAATACCTGTTCACAGGCACACTCCGAGAGCTGGTAGTGTTCTTCCCGTCGCCGCGACAAGCGGTGAGGCCCCCGTAGCTCAGGGGATAGAGCAACGGCCTCCGGAGCCGTGTGCGCAGGTTCGAATCCTGCCGGGGGCACTTCGCAGAAGTGCCAGACAGACCCCGTGATCAGCGGAAACGCTGAGGACGGGGTCTTGTTGTATGTGCGGGCGTGTGCCGCCCTGAGCGGCTGTATGACGGGGGCCCGCGGCCTATTCGAACTCGCCGCCGTCGGAGCGCTCACCAACGGCGGTGTCGTCCAGCGCCGTCGTCGCCCAGTGAGGTGCGGACCTGTCCGGGGCGGGCGGGTCTGATGCGGAACTCATCGCGATCAAGGGTGCGGGTGGGGCTGTGGATCCGCCGGTCTCCAGCGGCGAGCGGCCCACCGTCAGGTCATGGACTCCTCAGACGAGGTGGCCGCTACAAGGGCAGATCGGTTCTCGGGCAGCCTGTCGAGGCCCAGCGAGCCCGCTTGCCGCTCGCTCAGCCTTCCGCGTCCCGTTCCTCCTCACCCGCACGCAGACGACGGGCTCGATCGGCGATGCCGCTGGAGAGCTTCCCCTTCACCGAACTGGCCCGGTCGAGGGTCCCGTTGCCGAGATTTCTGGCGGCTACGACGCCCTTCGCACCGGTCTCAAGCGCCTTGTCCCTCGCCTCCGCCGCCGCGGCCACCCATCGTCTCGTCTCCGACGCCTGGCGACCGGACTCGATCCCGAGCCGCCCGTGGAAGTCGTGCACGCCGACCACGACCTGGTTGCTCGACTGGACCACGGCCGGGGACTTGGCCGGGTGCAGCAGCACCTTCGCGTTGGCCTCGTCGGCGGCCGCGTTCATCCGGGCCACCAGCCGCTCGGTGCTCCGCGAGATGAGCTCCAGCCGACTCCGCCGGGCGATCCGGATCCCGTCGCGATGCCGGTCCAGCTCCTCCGGAGTCGCATCCATCACCCGGTCGAGTTCGAGCACGGCGACCGCGTCCTGGAGCTGGAAGCAACGAGCCAGAACGGCGAGCCACTGCCGAGCCTTGGCCTCGGCTTCCTCGGCCGCCGCGGCGAGCTCACCGATCTTGGCCTTCTGTTCCATCTTCTCCGCGAGCGCGTCGAGCCGGCGGAGCGCGTACACCTGGGTCGTCGCGATCGTCTCCGGCGTGGCCTGCACCTTCGACCAGGTGATGTCGGAGACCCTGCCCACCTCGTCCCGGATGGTCATGGCGTCGGTGATCACGAGCTCCGCTCCGATCATCTTCGCCACGGCTTCGTCCTCCTGGGCGCGGAGCACGTCGACGAGCTTCTCGTCGATGGCGGCGAGATAGTCGGTGATCTCGTCCATGGTCTGCTGCATGGCGAGCTGTGCCATGAGCGCCGCGGCGTTGGCCAGTTGCGCCGGGTTGCCCCGCAGTGGTCCCGAATCCTTCGCGAATTCGACGAATCCCTTGATCTGGCCCTTGGGCCCCTTCAGCACTCCTGTGCTGAGACCCGTCTCGGCGCTCTTCCTCAGCCCGAGCTTGTCGATCCGCTGCGCGGACTCTTTGGTCAGCTTCACCCAACGGCTCGACTGGGCGGCGATGTCGGAGCCCGCCTGCGCGGCTCCGGCCGCGTTACCGAGGGCGGACCGGAACGGACGCCGTCGCAGGGCCTGCGACGGCAGCCCTTCGGTGACGAGGAAGCGTTCGACCGCTGCCTGATCCCCGATGACCGCCAGGCCGTCGCCGTCCCTGATCAGCTCGATCTCGTCATCCATGGTCACTCCTTCGTCGCGGCCCGGACCGGGTGCTCTCCTCCGGTCCGGGCCGCATGGGCGGTGGCGCGCGTCAGGCTTCCGGGTGGTGAGGGCCGTGGCCCCAGGGGCAGGGTGAGGACGGAGGCGCGGTTCTCGCCGTCCACGAGGGGCGTCGTCAGGCCGACGCCGGCCGCCGCCATACGGTCGTTCTCGGTGAGGACGAGGGCCTTGGTGCGGCAGGTACCGTGCCTGGCCTCGCCCTTCCGCACGGTGTGGCGGAGGTGTCGAGACTGCGGTCGATGTCGTCGCGGTTGATCCCGCAGAGGTGGAAGGAGAGGGCGTCGAGCCGGAACCGCCCCGCGATCATCTGCGTCGCCAAGCCCGTTCTTCCCTTGCGCATTCGCGTGGCCCGTGCGGGCACACGATTCCCCATCGGAGATCGCCCACACGGCACGATGCGGACAGACCCCATCCCCGCGCGCAGCGTATACGACAACCTCAATTCAAGTGAGAGGAAGGCCCGTTGACACAGCCAACGGGCCTTCCTCTTCACGATCCCCGGGGTCAGATCAGCCCAGCCGGAGTTCCTGTTGGGCGTGGGCCACGCGGAAGAGGGCCTCCGCGATGGTGGTGGATTCGTCGTCGGTGAGGTGGCGGGAGAAGTGTTCCCAGATGCCGGCCATGTAGGCGGGGGCCGTGGCGTGGATGGCGGCGCGGCCGGCTTCGGTGATGGTGGCCCAGGTGACGCGTTTGTCCGTGGGGTCCGGGCGCTTGGTGACCAGGCCTGATCGGGCCATCTCGTCGACCAGGCGACTGACGCGGGTGCGGCTGAGGACGACCCGTTCGGCTACCTCCTGCATGCGCAGGCCCTGGTCGCCGCCGCTCCTGACTTCCAGGAGGACGTCGTACCAGGTCAGCGGGATGGTGCCATTGCGCGCCACATCACTCTCGATGGCGCGCACGGCGGCGCTGTGGGCGAGAAGCAGGGCTCGCCAGGCCTCGAGTCGGTGCTCACCTTCGTTCACAGGGACGAGTGTAACGGGACTTGCGTGCGTGCGCACGCATTGATTAATGTGTGTGCGGACGCACTGATTAGCCACTCATGCTGGAGGCACGGACATGGTCCAGAAGATCACCCGCGACGAGCTGCAGAAGAAGATCGACGAGGGCCTGGTGACGGTCGTCGAGGCGCTGCCGCTGTCGTACTACGCCGACAAGCACCTCCCCGGCGCCCTCAACCTGCCGCTCGACCAGGTGGACGAGCTGTCCCCGACCCTGCTCCCGAACAAGGACGCGGCGATCGTCACCTACTGCGCCGACGGCCCCTGCCCCAACTCGGGCATCGCCGCCGAGCGTCTGGTGGAGCTCGGCTACACCGACGTGCGCGAGTACTACGAGGGCAAGGCCGACTGGGTCGAGGCCGGCCTGCCGACCGAGTCCGGCGCCTGAGACCGCCGGTCTCCGACCTCCGACCTCCGAACAGAGGACGCGACTGACATGACCACTTCCCCGACTCGTACCGTCGACGGCGTGGAGCTGCCCGCCGTCGGCACCTGGAAGATCGACCCGGGCCACGCCGAGGTCGGCTTCCTCGGTCGCCACTTCATGCTGACCAAGGTCCGCGGCCGGTTCACCGGCGTCGACGCCACCATCGAGATCGGCGAGCGGCCCGAGGACAGCAAGGTCACCGCCGTCATCGACATGGCGAGCGTGGACAGCGGCGACCAGACCCGCGACGACCACCTGCGCTCGGGCGACTTCTTCGACGTGGAGAAGTTCCCGAAGGCCACCTTCACCTCCACCCGGGTGACCTGGGACGGCAAGCGCGGCACCCTCAGTGGCGACCTCACCATCAAGGACGTCACCAAGCCGGTGACCCTGGAGGTCGACTACCTCGGGCACGCCCGCGACCCGTGGGGCAACGACCGTACGGTCTTCTCCGCCCACGGCAAGGTCAACCGCGAGGACTGGGGCCTGACCTGGAACATGGTCCTGGACTCCGGCGGCATCCTCGTCTCCAAGGAGATCGAGCTGTCCCTGGAGCTCGAGGCGATCAAGGAGAACTGACCTCCTGACGCCCGGCCACGAAGGGCCTCGGTCGTGCCTGCTCGCACGGCCGAGGCCCTTGCCTCGCGCCGCGCGCTCAGGCGCCGGTGATCCGGGCCACCAGGGCGAGCAGCGTGCCCCGGATCCGGTCGCCGTCGAACTCGCCCTCCCGCAGCGCGTGCTGGAGGTCCGAGTCCAGGGGCGCGAGGAGCAGATGCGCGCCACAGTCGGCGTCGAGATCCGGACAAGCCTCGCGGAGCAGAATGGTCAGGTGCACGCGCCAGAAGGCGTACGAACCTATCTGGTAGCGCGCGCCCGGCGCGGCCGTCTCCGACAGCCGTACCAGCTCCAGGTTCTCGTCCAGAAGGTCCAGGTAGGCGCCGAAGAAGGCGGTGATGCGCGCCGCCGCCGGAGCGCCCGGGCCGAGCGGTGGCGGGCCGTGCAGGATGCGCTCCTGAAGGCGGCTGTCCTGCGCGTCGAGCAGGGCGGCGGCCAGCCCTGCCTTGCTGCCGAACCTGCGGAAGAGCGTGCCCTTGCCGACGCCGGCCGCGGCGGCGATGGCGTCCATGGACACGTTCGCCACACCGCGCCGGTCGAAGAGTTTCTGGGCGGCGGCAAGGATCCGCAGCCGGTTGCGCGCGGCGTCCGAGCGCTCGGCCGGCGGCTCGTGCAGGGCGCAGGGCAAGGGCGCGGGCGAGAGGTTCTGCACGCGGGGCCTCGGTTCTTTCTCCGTGGGGATGGCGGAGCGGGGGCGGCGTACGTGCAGTGTACGGGGAATGGTCCAGGCCGGACCGTCGCGGCGCCGTGACCCGAGCACGGAGCACCCACCGATCGCCCACCGACCGTGTCGACCGCCCACCGATCGCCCACCGATCGCCCGCCGGCCGCCCGACGGCCACCCGACGACCGGCCCTCGAACCGACCCCCCGTCCGACCGCAAACCGACCATCGTGCGACGGCCATATGACCATCGCGCAACCGGCGTCCAGAAGATGGCCCACTCCTTGGCGAGCCGCTTGTACCGCCGCCGCCGACTGTGACAGAGTCCCCAATCGGACCGCAGTCCGTTTACGGGGGTAATCATGGCTGTATCGCGATCCGGCAGGAGCACTACGACCTCCTCCCGCAGACGCATTCACTCCACCGTTCCGTAGGACATCCCCAGGACATCCCTGGGACGTCGCCGCACCCGCATCCCCGTCCGCAGGGACGGTTCCCGCGTGCCCCAAGGCCGCGGCCTGCAACGAGAAATCCTCTTGAGCACGAGCCGGACCGGCCGGCGCCGCCATGCGCCCGCCCGCCCGACCCGCCCGTGCTCCTCATCCGTACGCCGTACGACCGGAGGAACCATGACCGTGCACGCCGACACCTTCCTGGACCTGACCCAGCACGAGATCCAGGCGCTCCGCACCGAGTTCAACCTCGCCGACGCCCACACCCACCAGCGCCAGTCCGCCTCCCAGCACGGGATCGTCGAGCGGCTGCCGCAGCTGTGGTACGAGGCCGAGGAAGGCCTCCAGGCCACCTACGAACAGCGTTTCACCGAGGCCTTCTTCCGCCTCCACCGCCAGCCCACCGCACTGGAGAAGAACAAGACGCTGCTGTCCTACGCGGCGTCCATCTCCACCATGGTCGTGGCGATGTACCTCAAGCGGCAGCGCATGGCCGTGACCCTGGTCGAGCCCTGCTTCGACAACCTGCACGACGTGCTGTCGAACATGGGCGTGCCGCTCTACCCCATCGACGAGTCCGCGCTGCACGACGTCGACCGCATCTACACCGAGCTCAAGCGCCGGGTCCGCACCGACGCGCTCTTCCTCGTCGACCCCAACAACCCCACCGGCTTCAGCCTGATGTCGCACGGCCGCCGGGGCCTGGAGGAGGTCGTCCGGTACTGCAAGGACCACGACAAGCTCCTGGTCATCGACTTCTGCTTCGCGTCCTTCACGCTGTACGACGAGGAGCTCGCCCGCTTCGACGTGTACGAGCTCCTGGAGAACTCCGGCGTCCGCTACCTGGTCATCGAGGACACCGGCAAGACCTGGCCCGTGCAGGACGCCAAGGCCGCGATGCTCACCGCCAGCGACGACATCAAGGAGGACGTGTACAACCTGCACACCAGCGTCCTGCTCAACGTCTCGCCCTTCGTCCTCAACATGCTGGCCGAGTACATAGAGAACTCGGCCAAGGACGGCATGGCCTCGGTCCGCGACCTCCTCGACGTCAACCGGGCCGCGGTCAAGGAGGCCCTGGCCGGCACGATCCTGGAGTACCAGGAGCCGATCGCCAAGACCAGCGTGGCCTGGGCGAAGATCCGGCACCCCGAGCTGACCGCGACCGAGCTGCAGCGCGAACTGCGCGGCGAGGGCGTGTACGTGCTGCCCGGCCGCTTCTTCTTCTGGAACGAGCCCGGCAAGGGCGAGCCCTACATCCGGATGGCCCTGGCCCGCGAGCCGGAGATGTTCGCCGGGGCGATGAAGCGCCTGCGGGAGGTGCTGGACCGCTATGCCGGCTGACACGACCAGCACGACACCCCTCGACGACGCCGAGCCGTTCATCGACGCCGATCTCTTCCTCGGCATGAACAGCGCCGACGACGACGTCCGCATCGCCTGCAAGGCGTTCTTCGTCGAACGGCTCGGCGGGCGGGTGACGATGAGCCTGGAGCAGGTGGGTCGCTGCGACGACGTCATCTGGGGCTACTCGCGCGAACTCCAGGACCTCTACTACCCGTTCATGGACCACCTCCACACGGTCATGGACATCAGCCGGGAGGGGTACGAGCCCGCCGACGCGCAGCTCGCCCTCGCCGAGGACTCCGGCCTGCCCGCACGGCTGCCGTTCACCGACCGGCTGCTGCTCGCCCAGGTGATCCATCGCAAGGGCCTGCTCCACACGGCGGGCCCGCGCCTGGGCGCCTTCGGAGGGCTTCCGGTCCGCACGGTGGCCGCCCGGCCGGCCGGCGCGCCGGAGCCCTCCTTCCCCGAGCCGCTGGAGCGGCTCTACCGCACGTCGCTGGCCCTGCGCCTGCCCCTTCCCCCGTCCCTGCCCGAGGGAGCGTGAGATGTTCCAGGGAGTGATCGCGGCCCTGGTGACGCCGCTCTCGGAGACCGGAGAGGTCTCCGAGAGCGGGGTCGCCCGGCTGCTGGACAGCATCCGTCCGCACGTCGACGCCCTGCTGCCCAACCTCAGCACCGGCGAGGGCCGGTGGCTGACCGACCGCCAGTGGGAGGCCATGCTCACGGCGACCGTGAAGCACGCGGGTGGCCTGCCCGTCCTCGCCGGCGTGCTGCGCCCCACCACGGACCAGGTCCTGGAGCGGGCCCGGGTCGCCGCCGACCTCGGCGCGCACGGGCTCGTCAGCACCACCCCGTACGGCTCCGGCGTCACCCAGGACCAGATCCACCGGCACTTCGCCGAGCTCGACGCCCGCGCCGGGCTCCCGGTCGTCGCGTACCACGGCACCGAAGTCGCCGACAACTGCGCCGACTTCGAGACGCTGCTGCGCATCTGCGAGCTGCCGTCGATCGTGGGCGTCAAGGACTCCTCCGGCAGCTCCGCCTTCACCCGGCGGCTCGTCGAGGCCGCGCCCGGCGCCCGCGTCTACGCCGGTCTCGAACACCTGCTGCTCGAGTCCGGGGCCGTCGACGGGTACGTGGTGGCGCTCGCCAACCTCGAACCGGCGCTGTGCGCCGACCTGTTCGCCGGCCGGCTCGACGACCCGGCCGTGCGGCTGACCGAGGCCGTGGAGCGGTACGGCCTGGAGGAGGACGACTGGTACGTACGGGTCAAGACCGCGCTGTACGAGCGCAGCGTGCTGGAGACGGACCGGACCGTGGACACGGGAGAGGTCGGGGGATGAAGGCAGCCACCACGACGACGACAGACCGTGTGCCCGGCCCCCGCCCCGGCGGGGCCGACACCGACGCCAACGCCGACGCCAACGCCGAATCGGCGCACCGCGAGCTGTTCCGGCTCAACCGCTCCCGTCTCGACTCCCGGCTGCTCGCCCGGGTCGAGGAGATCGAGAAGGGCTGGATCCTGCCGCTGATCGACTCGGTCGAGGCGACCGGCGAGCCGGTGCCCGACCGGGCCGCCTGGCAGCGGCTGCTCGACGGGCTGCTCGCCGAGGAGCGCGAGCCGAGCCCGGCCGGCACGTATCTGGCCGACGAGGCGAGCCGCGAGGAATTCACGCTGGTGGTGCGGGAGTTCGCGCTCGACGGGCTGACCGAGGCGCAGAACTTCTTCCCCGCCGTGCCCCGGCTGCCGATCAAGTCGCAGATGGCGGTGATGCGGGTCCTCATCGACGAGTTCGGCTGCGGAAACCTCCAGCAGGCGCACTCCCAGCTCTATCGGCTGCTCCTGGCCGAGCTGGGTCTGCCGACCGAGCCGGAGCACTTCGTCGACACCACCGCGGACGAGACCTTCCAGTTCCTGAACGTCTTCTACTGGCTCACCCAGCGCGCCCCGCACGTCGAGTACTTCCTGGGCGCGCTCGCCTATCTGGAGGCCTCCATCCCGGACGCCTTCACCTACCAGGCGCGGGCCTGCGAGCGGCTCGGCATCGCGCACGGCCGCTACTACACCGAGCACCTGCACATCGACACCTTCCACATGCAGGAGATGCAGCTGGCCATCAAGGAGTACGAGGCGGCGCACGGCCTCGATCCGGCGCGGCTGTGGACGGGTGCCCGGCTGCTCTCCGGGCTGATCGGCGGCGCCTTCGACGCGGCCGTGGCCCGTGCGCGGGAGCTGGCCGGCGGGGCGGTGGCATGAGCGCGCCCGATGAGAACAGGGCCCCCGAGCCCACCCCCGCACCGCCCCGCGAGCCCGTCCTCGAAGAGCTCCCCGGCGACCGGCTCCGGGTCCGCGTCGCCGGGCAGGAGTTCGTCGTCGGCGCCTCCTGCCCGCACCGCAAGGGCCGGCTCGTGCACGGTTACGTCAACCCGCGGACGCTGCGGATCAGCTGCCCGCTGCACCACAGCGCCTTCGACCTGGCCACCGGCTGCCCGGCCGGCGGCCCGACCGAGGATCCGCTGCCGGTGTACCGGGCGGGCGTCTGGCCCGGCTACTACCGGGCCGAGGAGGTCTGGCTGCCCGCCTCGGAGCAACTGCTCGACTGGGGCGAGGAGTTCCACGAGCTGATGCTCGGCGACGACCTGCGCATGGCGGCCTTCAAGTCCGCCGTGACCGAGGCCGTACGCCCCGGGGACACCGTCCTCGACCTGGGCACCGGCACCGGCATCCTGGCCCTGTGGGCCTTGGAGGCCGGGGCCGCCAAGGTCTACGGCATCGACCTCAACGAGAAGGTCCTCGACGCGGCGGTCGAGCGGCTCGACGCGGCCGGCTTCGCCGACCGGTTCGAGCCACTCCTCGGCCTCTCCTTCGACCTGGAGCTGCCCGAGCGGGTCGACATCGTCGTCTCCGAGATCATGGGGAACCTCGCCGACAACGAGAACTTCTCCGCCATCCTCGACGACGCCCGCGAACGGTTCCTGCGCCCCGGCGGCCTCATGCTGCCGCGGGTCGTCGACAGCTTCCTGGTGCCGGTGGCCGCCGAGGAGGCGCACGCGCAGCTGACCGGCGAGGGGCCGCGGGACGCGGGCGGGCCGGAGGCGTTCGCCGCCCTGCTCGCGGCGCGCGGCGCGAAGGACCCGTGCGCGCTGTACTACGACGTGATCCTGCCGGTCGCCGGGCATCTCGCCTCGCCCCGGCTGGTCCGCCGCTACGAGCCCGAGCGGCCGGAGGCCGCCCCGACCTCGTACGACGTGCCGCTGGTCTACACGGTGCAGCGGGACGGCGTGCTCACCGGCTTCAAGGGGTACTTCGCCGCCCGGCTCTCCGAGACCGTCTCGCTGGACATCTCCGGCGACGACATCGCGGGCCGCACCACCTCCGACAGCTGGAAGCACTGCTACCTGCCGATCGAGCGGCCGGTACGGGTGCGGCGCGGCGACCGGATCGCGATGACCCTGGCCCGGGCGGCGGGCCGCGACGGCAGCCCCTTCGGCCAGACGTACACGTGGAAGGGGCGGGTCCTCTCCGGCACCCGGGTGGTGGCCGAATTCGATCACAGCACCGGGACCGTCGAAACCGCCCCGTCCGACTAGTCGTCCAGCACAACAACCAATCACCACGGGGGAGTTCACCAAGGATGACGATCAGCACAGGAAGCACCTCTCAGGGCGCGACGGAGCGGCACCCGGACGGGCGGCCGGTCCGTACGTACGACGTCGTGGCCCTCAACGTCCCGATCGCGTACAACGCCTTCGGCGACCACGACCGCAACGGCGCGCTCTACACGCTCGCCTCGGACGCGCCGGAGCTGCGGGAGCTCGCGGCCTCCTGGCCGCAGCCGTTCCCCAGCTATCTGGAGCACCCCGAGCTGGTGCCCGGTCCGCACCCGCTCGCCCGCCCGCTGGTCCTGCGGGTCCGGCGCGGCGAGCGGCTGCGGGTGCGGCTGACCAACGAGCTCTCGCGGCGGGTCGGCATCACCCTGCAGGGCGTGCGGTACGACGTGCGCACGACGGACGGCCTGGCGGCGGGCGCGAACCCGGACACGAGCGTGGCGCCGGGCGACACCCGGGTGTACGAGTGGCTGTGCGAGCACGAGGGCGTGTTCCACTTCGGCGACATGTCCGACGCGCGGGGCGAGGGCTCGCAGAGCCACGGCATGGTCGGCGCGGTGGTGGTCGAGGCGCCGGAGGCGACCTGGACCGACCCGGAGACGGGCGGGCCGCTGGCCACCGGCCTGTACGCGGACGTGCACCTCCCGGACCGCAGCTTCCGCGAGTTCGTGGTCTTCATGATGGAGTACCCGAGCAACGACAACCCGGTGACGCCGCCGCCGATGCCGGGGCACGGAGGCGGGCACGGCGGGCACGACGGCGGGAGCGGCGAGGGCGGGCACGAGGGGCACGCACTGGCCGCCGAGGTCGGCGCCGGCGCCGACGCCTCCGCTCCGGGCTTCGAGAACGGCATCTACCGCCCCTCCGCCACCGGCGCCCCGGCGCTCCGCCCCGGCACCTCCGACACCATCGACGACCTCACCCCGCTCAACAACGCGATGCTGCCGGTCAACCACCGCATCGAGCCGATGGAGTGGCGGATGTACCGCTACCACCGGCTCCTGGAGCAGGGGAAGATCGACCCGGTCCGCGACGCCATGATCGGCGAGGAGATGCACCACAGCTCCTGGCTGTTCGGCGACCCGGCGACGCCCGTACTGCGCGGCTACTCCGGCGACCCGACCGTGATCCGCCTGGTCCACGGCGGCATGCGCGACACCCATGTCTTCCACACCCACCTGCACCAGTGGCGGGTGCGCGCGGAGGACGAGAACGCGCCGATCGTCGACTCGGTCAGCATCGGCCCGCAGGAGGCCATGACCCTCGAACTCATCGGCGGTCTCGGGTCGAAGCAGGGCGCGGTCGGCGACTCGATCTGGCACTGCCACATGTACGTCCACTTCCACATGGGCATGTGGGGCCTGTTCCGGATCTTCGACACCCTCCAGGACGGCACCGGTCACTACCCCGACGGGCGGCCCGTGCAGGCGCTCGTACCGCTCCCCCATCGTGCGGCGCCGCCGGAGCCGACGCCCGAGCGGCCCGGCTTCCCCGGCTTCATCACCCAGTCGGCGACCTTCCCGCAGAAGAACCCGCGGCCGCCGCGGACCCCGCTGCAGCCGCCGGGCATGGGCCGGGAGCCCACTCCTCTGGAGCTCGCCGCGTTCGTGGACGACCCGCAGCCCGGCGAGGCGTTCACGAAGATCGGGCCGGGGGACGCGCCCGTACGCCGCTTCCACCTGGTCGTCACCAACGGCACGCTCTACTACCACGGGGACCCGACCGACGAGCACGCCACGACCTGGCACGACCACAACGCCCACTTCTACGTCCTTGCCGAGGAGATCGAGGAGGCCGGCGGCCTGGAGGAGTTCAAGCGGCAACTGGCGGCGGGCGAGCGCACGTTGGAGCCGCTGGTCATCCGGGCCAACAAGGGCGAGGTCCTGGAACTCACCCTCACCAACGCCCTGCCGCCCGGCCCGCAGAAGGAGTCGGCGTTCGACGCGCCGCTGCCCTTCCAGCCCGAACTCGGCCTGCACACCCACCTGGTGAAGTACGACCCGCTGGTCTCCGACGGCTCGGCGGTGGGCTGGAACTACCTGTCCGCGACCACGACCGCCGACCAGGGCGAGGAGGCGTTCGGGCAGTACAACTCGTGGACGTACCGCTGGTACGTGGACGAGGAGTTCGGCACCGTCCTCTTCCACGACCATCTGCTCGCCAACTACCGCCAGCGGCACGGTCTGTTCGGCGCGCTGATGGCCGAGCCGGAGGGCGCGACCTGGGTGTCGCCGGAGGATCACGGCAAGGAGCTGCGGCGCGGTACGCAGGCGGTCGTCAAGCTCGCCGACGGCACGTCGCACCGCGAACTGGTCCTGGCCATCGGCGACTTCGTGCCGATGGTGCGGCACGGGCACGGCGACCACGGCGGGCCGATCAATCCGCCGCCGGCCCCCGGCGCGCCCGACGACCAGGGCGTGATGGGCGTCAACTACCGCAGCGAGCCGCTGTCCGAGCGGGGCGGGGACCCGGCGCACTGGTTCTCCAGCGCCGAACACGGCGACCCGGGCACGCCGCTGCTTCGCGGCTACCCCGGCGAGGACCTGCGCGTGCACGTCGTGCAGGGCTCGCACGACCTCCAGCACAGTTTCACGATCTCCGGGGCACGCTGGCGGGAGTGGGCGGGCCGGGAGGACACCGCCTGGCGCAACCAGCAGACCTTCGGCATCTCGAACGTCGCCCAGATGCGGCTCGCCCCGACGCTGAGCGCCGGCGACCACCTGTGGTCGTTCAGCGCGGGCAACGACCTGTGGCTGGGCTGCTGGGGTCTGCTGCGGCTGCACGAGCGCCCGCAGGCGGACCTGCCGCCGCTGCTGAGCCCGGGGCACCCGGCGCCGGTGCCGGCACCGGTGCCGCTTCCGCCGCGCCGCCGGGTGCGACGGCACACCGTACGGGCCCGTTCCCAGGTCATCGAGTACAGCCCGCTGCGCACCGACCCGTACGGGCTCGTGTTCAGCGCCGAGGGGGACGGCGGCCCGGAGGAGGGCCCGCTGGTGCTGCGCTGCCGGGCCGGCGAGTGGGTGGAGGTCACCCTGGTGAACGAACTGGACGGGCCGCCGCCCGCCAGCCCGCTGGACCCGCGGCTGATGAACGAGGCCGACCCGGGAGCCCGTACGGTCTCCGGCCGGGTCTCGCTGCACCCCACCCTGCTCGACTTCGACGTGCGGACGGACGACGGCGCGCACGTCGGCCGCAACTCCGACTCGACGGTGAAGCCGGGATCCTCGCGGACCTACCGCTGGTTCGCCGGCGAGCCGGGCGTGGTGCTGCTGCGCTCGCACGCGGACGTGATCTCGCATCCGCGGCGCGGCCTGGTGGGCGTGCTCGTCGTGGAGGAGGCCGACGCCACGCCGTACGACCCGGACACCGGCCGGGAGCGGTGGACCGGCGAGCGGGCCGTGGTCCGCCGGCCGCACGCCGAACCCGTACGGGAACTGGTCCTGGTCACGCAGGACGGGCTGCGGCTCTACCACGACGGCGACCTCACCCAGCCGGTCACGGACCTGTTCTCGGACAGCCCGGACGACGCCGGCCAGAAGGCGTACAACTACCGCACCGCGGCCCTGCACCCGCTCGACCCGGTGCTGTCCGACCCGGAGCCGCCGACCCCACTGCTGACCGTTCGCCCCGGCGACCAGGTGGCCGTCCACCTGGCGATCGGCTCGCACCGGATGCGCAACCAGGGCTTCACGGTGCACGGGCAGGTGTGGGACGCCTCGGAGACCGGCCTCGGCTGGTACGTGTCGACGATCGGCGCGCTGGCCTCCGGAAGCACCCGGACGGTGCGCTTCCGGGCGCAGCATCCGGGCGACCATCTGTACCGCACCAGCAACATGCACTGGGGTGTCAGCGAGGGCTGGTGGGGACTGATCCGCGTAGAGGAGGGCCCATGACATCCACGCCCGACGTCGTACCCGAAACGACGACCACCGACCCGCGGCTGCCCGCCGCGCCCGACACCATCGCCGTCTACACCGACCTCAACTGCTCCTTCGCCCATGTCGCCGTGCACCGGCTGCACGAGACGCGGCGGCGGCTCGGCCTGGAGGGCAGGGTCTGGTTCGACTTCCGGGCCTTCCCGCTGGAGCTGTTCAACCGCGAGGTCAACGCCCGCCCGGGCGTCGACTCGGAGATCTCCGTCCTCGGCTCCCTGGAGCCCGAGGCCGGCTGGCAGCTCTGGCAGGGCCCGGACTGGACCTACCCGGTGACCACCCTGCCCGCCCTGGAGGCCGTCCACGCGGCCAAGTCCCAGAGCTGGCACGCCAGCGAACAGCTCGACCGCGCCCTGCGCCGCGCCTTCTGGGCGCAGGGCCGCTGCATCTCGCAGCGCCATGTGATCCTGGAGGTCGCGGAGGAGACCGGCGCGGTGGACGTCCCCCTCCTCGCCGCCGCCCTCGACAGCGGCACGGCCCGCCCGGCGATCATGGCCCAGTACGACTCGGCCCGCGACGGCCGCGTCAACTGCAGCCCGCACGTCTTCCTCCACGACGGCACGGACGCGGCCAACCCGGGCATCCGGGCCCGCTGGATCAACGGCGGCTTCGGCTCGGGCTACCCGTACATCGACGAGGACCGCCCGGAGATCTACGAGAAGCTGCTGCGCCAGGCGGCGGAGTTGCTGTAGACGGGGCGGGGGAACGATCGCGGGGAACGATCGCGGGGCCGTACGGCAGGACTGCCCATCCTGCCGTACGGCCCCGTTTCATGGGCGATCGGTGTTACTTGACGTTGACCGCGTTCCAGGCGGAGGCGACCGCGGTGTACTCCGCGCTGCCGGCGCCGTAGAGGTCCGTGGCGGCGGACAGGGTGGCGGCGCGGGCGCCGGCGTAGTCCGTGGAGGAGGTCATGTAGGTGGTCAGGGCCTTGTACCAGATCTTGTAGGCCTTCTGGCGGCCGAT
Source organism: Streptomyces sp. SKN60 (assembly GCF_026236535.1). Lineage (GTDB taxonomy): Bacteria > Actinomycetota > Actinomycetes > Streptomycetales > Streptomycetaceae > Streptomyces. The sequence goes on from NZ_JAHTMW010000029.1 coordinate 65,649, forward strand.
GCCCGTGACGGTGGAGCCGTCGTAGGTCGGGGAGTTGTAGCTGACGCCGTTGAGGGTCTTGGCACCGCTGCCCTCGGACAGCAGGTAGAAGAAGTGGTTGGCCGGGCCCGAGGAGTAGTGGACGTCGAGACGGCCGACGCCGCTGGACCAGTAGTCGGCGGAGTTGCCGTCCTTGCTGGGCTTGTCCATGTAGCGCAGCGGGGTGCCGTTGCCGCGGATGTCGATCTTCTCGCCGATGAGGTAGTCACCGGTGTCCGAGGCGTTGTTGGCGTAGAACTCGACCGAGGTGCCGAAGATGTCGGACGTGGCCTCGTTCAGGCCGCCGGACTCGCGGCGGTAGTTGAGACCGGCCGTGGAGGCGGTCAGGCCGTGGGACATCTCGTGGCCGGCGACGTCGAGCGAGGTCAGCGGCTTGGTGTTGTTGGTGCCGTCGCCGTAGGTCATGCAGAAGCACTGGTCGGACCAGAAGGCGTTGACGTACGCGTTGCCGTAGTGGACACGGCTGTAGGCGGCGACGCCGTCGCCACGGATGCCGTTGCGGCCGAGCTCGTTCTTGTAGAAGTCCCAGGTGACGGCCGCGCCGTAGTGGGCGTCGGCGGCCGCGGTCTCCGGGTTGCTGGCGCTGCCGTTGCCCCAGGTGTCGGTGCTGTTGGTGAACAGCGTGCCGGTGCCGGACGTGCCGCCGTTGAGGTTGTACGTCTTGTGGCCGCCGCGGGTGGCGTCGGTCAGGGTGTAGCCGGCGGAGGTGCCGAGGGTGACCTGGCCGCTGTACTGGGTGTTGCCGACGCCGGTCTCGATGGCCTCGTAGGAGTAGAGCTCCTTGCCGGAGGTGGCGTCCGTGATGACGTGGCGCTCGCTCGGGGTGCCATCGGCTTGCGTGCCGTGGACCACGGTCTCCCACGCGAGGGCGGGCTTGCCGTCGGCCGCCCAGATCACCTTGCGGGCGTCGGCGGCGGCAGCGGCGGCCGGGGCGACGGCAGCCTTCGTGGTGGCCACGGATATGCGGGCGTTGGTGCCCTTGGTGGTGGAACGGGCGCCGTTCTTCTTCTGGTGCACGACCAGGTCGCCGCCGAGCACCGGCAGGCCCTGGTAGGTGCGCTCGAAGCGGGTGTGGACGGTGCCGTCCGCGTCCTTGACGACGTCGCGGGCGACCAGCTTCTCCTGGTCGGACAGGCCGATCGCCTTCGCGGTGGCGGCGGCTCCGCCCTGGGCCTCCTGGATGGCGGCGGCGCGCTGCGCACCGCTGAGCACGAGCGCGGTCGCGCCGGCCTCGCGCTGGGCGTCGGCGCTGGCGGATCCGGTCTGGACTCCGACGACGACCATGGCGGCGGATGCGATGAGGGCGGCGGCTCGGGCGGTGGTACGAGAGGTACGGCGCGAGGACTGCTGGCGGGTCACGCGGGCTCCTTCGCTGATGAAGCGTGGGGGTTTCATGTGGGGGGTGGTGCGGGTGCGAGCGTGCCAGCGAGCAGGCCTGATTGACAGGTATGCAACAAGGATTTGACCAACCGTTGTCCGAAGGGCGGCCAACTCCGTCCGCTATACGGCGAGCTGACCGCTCCAAGGGTCAATGAGGGTGGAGATAGGGGTGGCCGAGGGGCGCCGGAGGGAGTCTGAGCGGCGTCGGAGGGACGTCGGAGGGGCGGCCGGGAGGTTACGGAACGATGAGCTCCGCCGTCGCCGACAGACGGTGCACCGACGGAGGTTCGGCGAGCGCGGCAGAGGCGCGCAGCGCCAGGGCGGCGTCGTGGGACGGGCCGCAGGGCAGGTCGTACAGGCTCCAGCCGGCCGGCGCGGTCGCCGCCGTGCTCAGGTCGTCCAGGTGCGCTGCCCGGCCGAGGCCGGTGCCGAGCCCCTTCAGATACGCCTCCTTGCGCGCCCAGATCCGCCCGAAGGCGGCGGCATCGCCGTCCGGTCCGACCTCGGCCCGCTCGGCCGGGTGCAGAACGGCGACCAGTTCCCGTACGGCCGCGGGCTCGGGGCGCCGTTCGACGTCCGCGCCGACCGGGACCGGCGCGGTGGCGATCAGCACGCGGCCGCGCGTGTGCGAGAGGGAGAAGTGCAGCGGGGGCCCGGGCAGCGCGAGGGCGGGCCGGCCGTGGGGGGCGTCGCAGCACGGGCAGGGTTCGCGCGTGAACTCCAGGTCCGCCGGCCGCTCGCCGAGCAGACCGGCGAGTACGGTGCGCAGCGCGACGTGCGCGGCGACGTAGAGGACGCGGTCGGCGGGCCGCCGGAATGCCGCCGCCCGCCGGCGCTCCCGCTCGTCGAGGACGCCCTGGTCGAGGAAGGGCGGGGCGAGGGACGGCGCTTCTGCGGTTTCGTTCAGTTCCAGCAGCCAGGCATCGGCGCGCATTGGTCGGTGGCCCCCCGTCGTTCCGGTCCGGCCCCGACCGTACACGTATGTGACGGTCGAACGGTCGAACTCGTCTTCCGGGGGCGGGTTCAGGCCGTGCGTGCCGTGCGGACGGGTCGGGGCCCGCGGGCCGGGCGGACGGGTCAGGCCGTGCGCTTGTGCGGCGTCGCCTTCTTCGCGGTCGACTTCTTCGCCGTCGCCTTCTTGGTGGGCGTGGGCTGCTTCTTCGCCGTTGTCTTCTTGGCGGGCGTCGGCTGCTTCGTGGCCGGCTGCTTCTTCTCCGCGGTCGACTTCCGGGCCGGTGCCGCCGCCGTCTTCTTCGCCGCGGTCTTCGCCGTCGACTTCTTCGCGCCCGTCTCCTTCGGCGTCGCCGCCGCCGTCCGCTTCCGCGGGCGCAGCTCCGTGACCGGCGCCGCCTCGCCCCGGGCCTCCTTCGCCGCCCGGACGCTGCTCTCCAGGGCCGCCATCAGGTCGATGACCTGGCCGCCGCCGCCCGTCTCGGGCTCCGGCGGGGCGACGCCCGCGCCGCCCTCCGCCTTCGCGGCGATCATCTCCTCGACGGCCTCGCGGTAGTCGTCGTGCAGGGACGAGATGTCGACCTCGCCGAGGGTGGCCATCAGGGCGTCGGCCAGGTCGAGTTCGGCCTCCCGCACCGTCACCGGGGTCTCCGGCGCCACGCCCTCCGGGGCGCGGATCTCGTCCGGCCAGAGCAGCCCGTGCATGGCGATCACGTCGTCCACGACCCGCAGCATGCCGAGCCGCTCGCGCCCGCGCAGGGCGTACTTCGCGACCGCCACCTTGTCGCTGCGCTTCAGCGCCTCACGCAGCAGGGTGTACGGCTTGGCGGCCGGCACTCCGTTGGCGGAGAGGTAGTACGCGGCGTCCATCTGGAGCGGGTCGATCTCACCGGCCGGGACGAAGGCCACGATCTCGATCGTCTTCGCCGTCGGCAGCGGCAGCGCGGCCAGGTCCTCGTCGGTGATCGGGATCATGGTGCCGTCGGCGTCCTCGTACGCCTTGCCGATCTCCGCCTGGGTGACCTCGGCGCCGTCCAGCTCGCACACCTTCTTGTAGCGGATGCGGCCGCCGTCCTCGGTGTGCACCTGGCGGAAGGAGACGGACCGGCTCTCGGTGGCGTTGACCAGCTTGATCGGGATGCTGACCAGGCCGAAGGATATGGCTCCGTTCCAGATGGATCGCACGCGTCATCCCCTTCGCTGTGGAACTTCGTCCTGGCATGTCGTCCTGGCATGCCGCCCTGGCATTTCGTCCTGATACGTACCGGTATCCGTGGGATTCTCATCGTATGACGCCCATCACAGAGGTGGAGGGGCGCCGGCTGGCGCTCAGCAACCTGGACAAGGTCCTCCACCCCGCCACCGGCACCACCAAGGGCGAGCTGCTGCACTACTACGCCACCGTCGGGCCCGCGATCCTGCCCCATCTGCGGGACCGGCCGGTCTCCTTCCTGCGCTACCCGGACGGCCCGGACGGGCAGCTCTTCTTCACCAAGAACCCGCCGCCCGGCACGCCCGCCTGGGTGAAGACCACGCCGGTGCCGCGTTCCGACGCCCCGCGCGCCCGCCAGGTCATGGTCCAGGACCTGGCCTCGCTGATGTGGGCGGCGAACCTGGTCGTCGAGTTCCACACTCCGCAGTGGCGGGCCGGCGCGCCGGCCGTGGCCGACCGGCTGGTCCTCGACCTCGACCCGGGGCCGCCCGCGACCGTCGTCGAGTGCTGCCGGGTCGCCCTCCACCTGCGGGAACGGCTCGCGGCGGACGGCCTCACGGCGTACGCGAAGACCTCCGGCTCCAAGGGGCTCCACCTGCTGGTCCCGGTCACGCCGACGCCGTCGGACGCGGTCTCCGCGTACGCGCGCCGGCTCGCCGTCGCCGCCGAGGCGGAGCTGCCGCGGCTTGTGGTGCACCGGATGGCGAAGGCCCTGCGGCCCGGGAAGGTCTTCGTCGACCACAGCCAGAACGCCGCCGCGAAGACCACCGCGACCCCCTACACCCTGCGGGCCCGCCCGCAGCCGTCCGTCTCCGCCCCCGTGACCTGGGACGAGGTCGCCGACACCGCCGAGAGCGGTGCGCCGGAGCGGCTGGTCCTGCTGCTGGACGCGATCGGGCCGCGCCTGGAGACGTACGGCGAGCTGCTCGCCCCGCTCTTCGACCCGTCGGCCGCGGGGCCGGTGCCGTGAGCGGCGGGGCGGGGTGGGGTTGGGGTGCGGGCCCTCATCCGTATCCGGAACGTGATCCGGGCCGGGCCACCGGCTCCGGCCCGGCGGCCGCTGGCTCCACCACGGACCCCGACCCCGACCCTGGCCCCGGCCCCGGCCCCGGCCCTGACGTCGTCCTCCGGCCGCCCGTCGATGTCATGCGGCCGCGCGCCGCCGACGTGCTGCCCCGGCAGGGCGAGGTTCCGGGCGGGTACCAGTACTCCCTCAAGCTGGACGGTTTCCGGGCCCTCGCGTTCGTGCTCGACGGCGGGCAGGTGTTCCTGCAGTCCCGGGCCCGGCGCGACCTGGCGCCGGAGTTCCCCGGGATCGCCGCCTATCTGGGCGAGCGGCTGCCGCCCGGGATCGTCCTGGACGGCGAGCTGTGCGCGTACCGCGACGGGCGGCTGAGCTTCACCGACCTGCTGCGCTCGCACCGGGACCGCGAGCGGGCCGGCGTCCCCGTCTCGTACATCGCCTTCGACCTGCTCGCCCTCCCCGGCCACGACCTGCGCGCCCGGCCGCTGCGCGAACGCTGGGAACTGCTCGGCGCCGCGCTCGCCGACACCGGGCCGCCGCTCCAGCGGGTGCTCGCCACCGAGGACGAGGCGACCGCCCGCGACTGGTTCGACGCGCTGCGCGCGGCCGGGGTCGAGGGGGTGGTGGCGAAGGCCTGGAACTCGGCGTACCGGCCGGGCGGCACCTGGGCCTGGCGCAAGGTCCGGCACTCGGACACCGTCGACGCCCGGCTCGTCGGGCTCTTCGGGCCGCCCGGCCGGCCGCACGCGCTGCTGGTCCGGCTGCCCGACGGGCGCGAGCTGCGGACGGCGCCGCGCCTCACCGGGCAGCAGGCGCACGAGGTCGCCGGGCCGGCGGCGGAAGCCGGGGTCGCCGCCGAGCCGGTTGAGCATCCCGAGCACGGGCCGGTACGGCCCCTGATCGCGCCCGTGACGGTCGAACTGCGCGTCATCGCCGGCCGCCAGGACACCGCCCGCTTCATCCGCGTACGGGAGACGGAACCCTGGCCCGACCCCGACCCCCTGGACCCGGACGCCGGCTCCGACTCGGGTCCCCCGGATCCCAACCCGGACCCGCCCCGCGACCCCGCCGCGGATCCCGATCCCGAAGCCGCCCCCGGCCTCGACCCGGACCAGCACCCGGATCCCGACCCCAACCCAAACACAGCCCCGGACACCGACCCTGACCCGGGCCGCCGGAAGGCCGGCCCCGACCCCGCCCCCCACACCCCCTGACCCGACCACCCCTCCCCGGCCACCGAAACCGCGCCCCCTGGCCGGAACCCGGCGGCCGCTCTGCTCCGTTCCGTTCAGGACAAAGTCCCCGGACGGGGGTCGCGGGGCACCCGGGGCGCACTCCGGCGCACAAGTGCGCATGTCCAGCGGGCGCGGGGCGGGCCGGGAGGCCGGGGAAGGGGGCGCGCGGGGGCTCCGGAACGGCCGGGCGGGGGTCCGCCGGGGCTCCCGGCGGACCTGCGGATGGCGCAAAGCGAGCGGCCGCACCGGGCTCGCGGGACCGCGTCCGGCCGGTGGGGCCTTGCGGGGGGTGCGTTGGTGCACACTTGCTGCCTGGTACAGCGCTCACGGGGAAGGCGGCGGCCTGCATGCTGACGGGGATCGAGGAGGTCGACTGGGCCTCGCTGGGCCATGCCTACGGCCCCGCCGACGATGTGCCGGAGCTGCTGCGGGGGCTCGCCTCCGAGGATCCCGCCGAGCGCGAGAACGCCCTCGACGGCATGTACGGAGCCGTCCACCACCAGGGCGACGTCTACGACTCGACCCTCGCCTGCATCCCCTTCCTCCTCGAACTCGTCGCCGACCCCGCGGTCCAGGACCGGGGCGGCATCGTGGAGTTGCTCACCAGCATCGGCGGCATCGACCTCTGCGGCGACGAGGAGCTGGACGAACTCGACCCGGACGACGCCGAGTTCACCCCGGCGGCGAACTACGCGATGGCCGCGGCCGCCGTCGCCGCCGGCGCCGACGTCTTCCTCGGCCTGGTCCACGACCCCGACCCCGAGGTGCGGCTCGCGGCGCCGTGCGCGCTGGCCTCGCTGCACGGCGACCCCGTCCACGTACTCGAACTGCTCCGTGAGCGGCTGACGATCGAGCGGGACACGGAGGTACGGCTCGCGCTCGTCGCCGCCCTCGGGCGGATCGCGCTGCGGCACGAGTCGCTGCGCGCCGAGACCGTGGAGTGGCTGGACTGGCTGTCGCGGGTCGCGCAGGCGCCGGGGCTGCGGCTCGCCGCGCTCGCGCAGCTCGCCCGGGTGGCGCCCGCCGAGATCCCGTACGACGTGGTGGAGCGGGTGACGGTGCTGCTCGACGAGGTGCGCACGGCGCCCGCCGACGTCTCCGCCGAGCCGGCCCGTACGGCCGCCGCCCCCACCCTCGTCGGCCAGGTCCGCGAACTCCTCGAAGAACACTCGACGGGCCGCCCCACCCCCTGGACCGAGGAACTCCTCCGCACCCTGCACACCGCCCTCGACGACCGGGTCGACGACCGCATCGCGCTCATCCTGGCCCAGCTGCGCAGCCCCGACTGGGGGCAGCGCTCGGACGCCATCTGGCTGTGTGGCGGTCTGATACGAGTGTGGCGCGGGCGGTACGACGAGGTGGTGCGGCTCGTCGGGGCGCAGCTGGTCGACCCGGAGCCGCGGCTTCGCGAGGCGGCCACGTCGTTCCTTGAGCGCCTCTTCGAGCTGGCCGCGCCCTCGGCCGACGCGCTCGCCGCCCGGTTGACGACGACCGGGCCGACCGGGGCGACAGGCGCGACCGGGGTGAACAGGGGGCCGGGCGCGCGGGCCGGCCGCGGCGGCGCGCTGCTCGCGCTCGCCCGGTCGGGCGACTCGCGGGCGATCCCGCTGCTCGCCCGCGCCCTGGAGGAGGAGCGCGAGGTGCGGCGGGAACTGCTGTACGCGGTGGACGCGCTGGGCCCGGCGGCCCTGCCGCTCGCCCCCGTACTGCGGCGCCGGCTCGCCGAGGTGGAGCTCGACGACCTGCTGTACGACCGGGCGGCGCCGCTGCTGTTCGCGCTGGGGTCGGTACGGGGCGCGCAGGCGCTGCCGGAGGTGCTGCGCGTCCTGCGCGGGGCGCCCGCGAACCGGCGGGACTGGGTGCACGAGGCGTGTCTGCGCACGCTGACGGCGTTCGGCCCGGCGGCCCGGGAGGCGCTGCCGGACGCGCGGCGGCTGCTCGCCTCGCCGTCGGCGGCGGTCTCGGCGATGGCGGCGCGCGCGGTGTGGGCGCTCGACGGTTCGCTGGACGAGGCGCTCGACACCCTGGACCAGTGGCTGCGGCCGGGCACCTCGGGCGACGAGTGGTGTGCGGCGGCCCTCTCCCTGGGCGCCATCGGCCCGGCGGCGGCACGGACGGCGCCGGCCCTGCGGGCCGGGCTCGGCGCGCGGGAGCTGTGGGTGCGGGTGCGGTCGGCGGCGGCGCTGTGGCGGGTGACGGGCGACTCCGTGGACACCCTGCCGGTGCTGCTCGCGGCCTGGGAGGAGAACCGTCACACCCGGGTGGCCGTGGCGGAGTGCCTGGCGGAGATGGGTCCGGCGGCGGCGGGCGCGGAGCCCGCGATCCGCGCGGAGCTGTCCCGGCGGCGGCGCCACAACGCACGCGAGGACGGCGCGGGCTCGCACGACGTGCACGACGACGAGAAGCTGCTGACCTTGTGCCGGGCGGCCCTGTCGCAATTGGAGCGCCGCGCGGTGTGAAGCCGAGTGCGCACCTTCGGCCCACTGTTACATAATCGCAAAGTCGGACATTTACCTTCGTATCCGGTCAGTAGCGATCAGCCACCCCGGATCGGAGTCCGCCATGCCCCGCGCCCGCACCGCGCCCCCGTCCCGCCCCGCCCGCCGCCGCGCCGCCCTCGCCGGGGGTGCGCTCGCGCTGGCCGTCGGCGGCGGGCTGCTCGCCTGCGGGGGCGCGGCAGGGGCTGGAACGAATACGGCCACGGCCACGGCCACGGCTACGGCGCCCGACGTGGTCGTACGGAATGTGACGGTGGCGCCGGCCGGGCGCGACAAGGCCGCTCCACCCATGGCGGCCTCGGAACCGACCCGCCTGGTCGTACCGTCTGCGGGGGTGGACGCCGGGCCGGTGCTGCGGCTCGGGCTCGACGCGGATCGGGAGATGCAGGTGCCGTCGGAGGAGCAGGCGGAGCAGCCGGGCTGGTACACCGGGAGCGTGACACCGGGCGAGCGCGGGGCCGCGGTGCTGGTCGCGCACTACGACACGGCGCGCGGCCCGGCCCTCCTGCGCGACGTCGCCGGCGTGCGGACCGGGGACCTCATCGAGGTGGGGCGGGCGGACGGCTCGACGGCCCGGTTCGCGGTCCGAGAGATCCAGCAAGTAGACAAAAAGGACTTCCCTACGAATAAGGTCTACGGGAAGACCGAGCGTCCCGAGCTGCGCCTCATCACCTGCGGCGGACCCGTACGGGACGGTCACCGCACCGACAACATCATCCTCTTCGCCGACCTGGTGAAGTAGCGGTGGTGACGTAGCACCGGAGCACCGGACACACACAGGAGCAGCGTGGGAATGCGCCGCCGACGGCCGATCGCCGTCATCACCGCCGCGGGCGGTGCCGTCGGCGTGCTCGCCCTCACCGCGCTGCTCGGCGTGCTGCTCGCCAGCTGCGGCGGGCAGGGCGAGCTGCAGAGCGCCGGGCGCGCGCCCGGCGCCGTCGGGCCGGTGCGGCTCTGGCCGGATCTGCCGCCGGCGACCAATCCTCCGATCGACTACGGCGAGAACACCACGGAGCGCGTCCCCGGCATCGAGGTCCGGGACAACGACGTGCGCTCGGTCGACCCGGTCGCCGTCGTCCAGGCCGAGGTGCGCGGGCACGAGGACGCGCGGTCCGGGCAGGACGGGCTGTACGAGGAGACGGTGCGGGCCATCGAGAAGTGCCCCACAGGCGCAGGCGCCACCCCGGCCGATGGCACCACCGGCACCACCGGCACCACCGGCACCAGCGCCCCCGCCGACAGCGCCGACGGCGCCGCCCGCAAGGGCTGCCCCCTCCTCACCCCGTACTACCGCGACCTCACCGGCAACGGGCGGGACGAACTGATCGTCGGCATTCGCATGCCCGACCAGCAGCTCGGCGTACGCGTCTATCTCGCCGAGAACGACGGGCTGACCAGGATCATGTCCACGGTCGACCAGGTGGTGAGCATCGAGCTGGCCGGCCGGGACCTGATCGTACGGGCGAGCTCGGCCGGGATCCCGGGCTACGAGTACCGGACCGCCTGGTCCTGGGACGAGCAGCAGCGCACGATGCTGCCGGCCCGGGACGAGATCGTCCGCATCAAACCGCGCGGCCCCGGCGCCTCGACCGTCCCCGCGCCGGACCTCGTCAGCCCCGCCGCGTCCCCGGCCCCCCGCGCCGTACCTCCGGCGGGGGCCTCCGGCAGCCCCTCCCCCGGGCCCACCGCAGACCTCGCGCCCGACGCCTCCGAGGGCGGCCCGTGAGCCGGGCCCCGGGCGCCGACGCAGCCGGGAGTGGGGGCGCCCGGCGCCGGATGCCGCGGCAGCCCGCCTGGACGGCGACCCTCACCTTCAAGGCCGCCGTCTTCATCGCCGTGATGTGCTGCGCGCTCGCGGCGCTGCTCGGCGTGCTCGTGCACGTGTCGGTCGCCGGGCAGACCGTGCGGGACTCCCGGGACAAGGCGCTGACCCGGCTCGACGAGGTCGGCCGGCTGTACGAGTCGGGCGAGCCGCTGCCCCGGTTCGCCGGGGTGGACCCGGCGGGCCTGCCCGCCTCCCTGCGGGCGCTCGCGGCGGGCGGCGAGCGGGGCACGATGGTGGCGGAGTTCGAGGGGCGCCCGACGATGTGGGCGGCGGGTCCGGCGGACGGGCGCGCCCTGGCCGTACGCATCGACTACACGCAGAGCGCGGCGACCATCGACCGGCTCGACCGTTCGATCCTCGGCTCGTCGGTGCTCGCCATCGGGGCCACCCTGCTCGTCGGGGCGTTCGCCGTCACCCGGGTCACCCGGCGGCTGCACGCGACCGCGACGGTGGCGCGCCGGATCAGCGCCGGCGACCTGGACGCGCGCGTCAACGACCCCCGTACCAAGGACCCTTCCCGCCCGCTCGACGAGGTGGCCACCGTCTCCGGGGCGCTCGACACCATGGCCTCCTCGCTCCAGCGCAAGCTGCAGAGCGAGCAGCGCTTCACGGCGGACGTGGCGCATGAGCTGCGCACCCCGCTGACCGGTCTGTCCGCGGCGGCCGAACTGCTGCCGGAGGGGCGGCCGTCGGAGCTGGTACGGGACCGGGTGCGGACGATGCGGGCGCTGACCGAGGACCTGCTGGAGATCTCGCGGCTCGACGCGGGCACCGAGCGGGTCGACCTGGCGGTGCACGACCTGGGGCCGCTGGCCGAGCGGGTGGTGCGCGCCGCCGCGAGCACCTCGGGCACCGTGACCGAGGTGCGGGTGGTGCGGGACGCGACCGTGGAGACGGACAAGCGGCGCCTGGAGCGGGTGCTCGGCAATCTGGTCGCGAACGCGCACCGGCACGGCGCGGCGCCGGTGGTCCTGTCGGTGGACGGGCCGGTGGTGACGGTACGGGACCACGGCGCGGGCTTTCCGGACTACCTGCTCGCGGCCGGCCCGCAGCGGTTCCGCACCGAGAGCGGCGGCAAGGGCCACGGACTCGGGCTCACCATCGCGGTCGGGCAGGCGGAGGTGATCGGCGCGGAGCTGGTGTTCGCCAACGCGCCGGAGGACGACGAGGGCGGCGGGGCGGTGGCGCGGCTGACGCTGCCGGAGTACGTACACCTCGCGGAGCCGGGGGACCCAGGGGACCCGGCGGACCCGGCGGACCCGGCGGACCCGGCGAGCGCGTAACGCCCCGGACGCCCGGCCGCGGCACACCGTCACACAAAAGGGACATAAGGCTTACTGCTTGCTACGTTGCGGTCCATGACCGCACCGCCGCCGACGGACGCGAAGGACATCAGGGACGCGCCCCCGCCCGGGGTCCGGGTCCCGAAGCGGCGCGGTGTGGAGTTCTCGCTCCTTGTCGGCGCGGTCCTGATCTCGGTCCTGGGGTACGCGGAGGTCGGGCTCGCCCGCAACGGCGCCGTACCGCCGGACGCCGCCCGTTACGGCGCCGGGCTCGGCACGCTCGCGCTCCTCGCGCATCTCGCCGTACGGCTGTGCGCCCCGTACGCCGATCCGCTCCTGCTGCCGATCGCGGTGCTGCTCAACGGGTTCGGTCTGGTGCTGATCTACCGGCTCGACCTGGAGTCGGCGGCCGACATCGCCGCGCCCACCCAGCTGGTCTGGTCGACCGTCGGGGTCGGACTCTTCATCGTGGTCGTACTGGTGATCCGGGACCACCGGGTGCTGCAGCGCTACGCCTATCTCTCCGTCACCGCCGCGCTCGCGCTGATGATCCTGCCGATCTTCTTCCCCGCCGTGAACGGGGCGAAGATCTGGATCCGGATCGGCGGACTGTCCTTCCAGCCGGGCGAGTTCGCCAAGATCCTGCTGGCGGTGTTCTTCGCCGCCTATCTGGCCGCCAACCGCAACGCGCTCGCCTACACCGGGCGGAAGATCTGGCGGCTCCAGTTCCCGACCGGCCGGGTGCTCGGCCCGATCGTGGCCATCTGGGGCCTGAGCGTCTGCGTCCTCGTCCTCGAACGGGACCTGGGGACCTCGCTGCTGTTCTTCGGCCTCTTCGTGATCATGCTGTACGTGGCGACCGGGCGCACCGGCTGGATCGCGGTCGGGCTGCTGCTCGCCGCGGCCGGCGCCTTCCTGGTCGGCTCGCTCGAACCGCATGTGCACAGCAGGGTGCAGGACTGGCTGGACCCGTTCGCGTCGATCCGGGCGGGCGACGGGCCGGGGCAGCTGGCCCAGTCGCTGTTCGCGTTCGCGGCCGGCGGGATGCTGGGCACGGGTCTGGGCCTCGGCCACTCGGTGCTCATCGGCTTCGCCGCCAAGTCGGACTTCATCCTGGCGACGGCGGGCGAGGAACTGGGCCTGGTCGGCCTCACGGCCCTCTTCCTGCTGTACGCGCTGCTCGTCGCCCGCGGCTACCGGGCGGGGCTCGCGCTGCGCGACCCCTTCGGGCGGCTGCTTTCCGTCGGCCTGGCCTCGATCCTGGCGCTGCAGGTCTTCGTCATCGCGGGCGGGGTGATGGGGCTGATCCCGCTGACCGGCATGGCGATGCCGTTCCTCGCGCAGGGCGGGTCGTCCGTCGTCACCAACTGGGTGATCGTGGCGCTGCTCGTCCGGGTCTCGGACTCGGCGCGGGCGCCGCGCCCGGACATGGCGGACACGGGTGTGATCGCCCCGATCGCGGAGGACGCACCGTGAGAGGCATGAGAGGTTCCTCATGATCCGGTACATCCGGCGGGCCGCGGCCCTGTGCTTCCTGCTCCTCGTGGCCTTGCTGGTGAACGCGGCCCGGGTGATGGTCTTCGAGGCCGACTCGTACGACGACAACCCGGCGAACCGGCGGATCGCGATCACCCGCTGGGGCCAGCCGCGCGGCGAGATCCTGGTGGACGGGCGCCCGGTGACCGGCTCGCGCGACAGCCAACAGCAGCTGCGCTGGGAACGCACGTACACCCAGGGGCCGTTGTACGCGCCGGTGACCGGCTACGCCTCGCAGACGTACGGCACGACGCTGGTCGAGGACGCCGAGGACGCCGTCCTGTCCGGCACCGACCCGATGCTCGCCCCGCTCCCCCTGTGGAACGACGTCAGCCGCGGCCTGCAGCCCGGCGGGGACGTGGTCACCACCATCCGGGCCCGGATGCAGGAGGCGGCGTACCGCGGCCTGGACGGCAAGCGGGGCGCGGTCGCGGCAATCGAGCCGTCGAGCGGCCGGATCCTGGCGCTCGTCTCCTCCCCCTCGTATGACCCGGGGGTCCTGTCCGGCACCGGCCCGGCGGTGACGGAGGCGTGGCAGCGGCTCAACACCTCCCCCAACCAGCCGATGCTGGACCGCGCGATCCGCCAGACGTACCCGCCCGGATCCACCTTCAAGATCGTGACGGCGGCGGCCGCCCTGGACACGGGCGCCGTCACCGACCCCGACGCCCCGACCGACACCCCCGACCCCTTCGTCCTCCCCGGTACCCGCCAGGTCCTCCCGAACGAGGCCACCGGCTGCGCGAACGCCTCCCTCGCGTACGCCATCCAGTGGTCCTGCAACACGGTGATGGCCGGCCTCGGGGTGAAGGTCGGCCTCGCGGACATGGTGGGCGCGGTCGGCAGCTTCGGCTTCAACGACCCGGCGCTGCGCATCCCGTCCTGGGTGGCGAAGTCGAACTTCGACACCGACATGTCCGAGGACCAGCTGGCCCTCTCCTCCATCGGCCAGTTCGACACGGCGGCCACCCCGCTGCAGATGGCCATGGTCGCGGCCGCCGTCGCCAACAACGGCGAGATCGCCGCCCCCCACCTGGTCGAACGCACCACCACCTCCGCCGGCACCACCCTCCACACCCCCGCCCGCCGCACCTACCGCCAGGCCATGCGCCCCTCCACCGCCACCCGCCTCCAGGACCTCATGATCCGCGCCGTCGAGGACGGCACCGGCACCAACGCCGCCATCCCCGGCGCCCGCGTCGGCGGCAAAACCGGCACCGCCCAACACGGCCTCGGCAACACCGGCACCCCCTACGCCTGGTTCATCGCCTGGGCCCAGGCCGCCGACTCCGCGCAGCCGGCCGTCGCCGTCGCCGTCGTCGTCGAGGACGCCGAGGCCAACCGCACGGACATCAGCGGCGGCGGCAGCGCGGCCCCGATCGCGAAGGCGGTGATGGAGGAGGCGCTGCGGCTGGAGGCGGAGGCGCGGGGGTAGTGAGGTGGGCGCGGAGCCTCGGCGCAGGAACGCCTCCAGGAGCGGCACTCGGCAGACAGCCGCCAGGCAGCGATCGCCCTAAAAAGGCGGCTCGTCAAATGAGCCCCGATCTTCCTGCGAATCATGAACCCTCCCACACTCACCGGAGGGGAGCGGATCGATATCCGATTCGATCAGCATGCGCCCTTGCCTCCAAGCGTTCAACGCCTCGGAGGCCAAGCTCCTATGCAACTCATTGGAGCTTTGCGCCAGAACGTTCTCCACCAAAGGTGTCAATCTCCCGCGATGAATTGCCAACGCCGGGGACTCCAAGAAACGAACGGCGGCGACAAGAGCCGCCTCCACTACTCTCGAATCAGAGTCATCAAAGTAGGAGGCAACGCCCGGAAAAGCTTCCGGGTAAATGTCCCGAATGCCCGCGAAATCGGGAAACGGCTCGGTCGGCGAGTATTTTCCCCACTCTCGAATGCGCTGCTCCTGACCAATGCTGACATCAAAGGCCACATTGGCCAGCCACGTAAGGAGTTTGCCTCGAAGCGGGAATTTTCCCCCCTCCCACGGAGGGGTAAGTGCGGCTCGACTTGGCTGGTCACCCAAAAGCGCGGCAACATACCTGAAAGCCGGCACGGTTGCAGAGTACACCACCCCATCGTTGAGAAGAGCACTGTAAAGGTGATCGAGCGAACTCGTTACCGCCGGAAAGTCACCCGACGACAAGTCGCGAAGCTTGGCCGGAGTATCCGGGAAAGCCGAGCCATCCGCATTTTCGAGACTGGCCCAATCGGTGAGATTGAGGATCGCGTAGGGATTCAAATTATCGCCGTTCATATCTACGACGCCACCACAGTGGCCTACAGGAAAGCAGCCAAGGCGCGGCCACAGGGGCCGCGCCTTGGTAAATCCTCAGAAGGGTAGGCTAGAAGGCTACCTCACTGAAAACTTGGCCGAGCTGAGATCGCACTGCTAGCGATGAGTTCGCCGGCAGCATTCCCGCAACGTTCGGCCCGCAGAAACCGCATGGCCCGCCAGGCTTTGAAACCATCAGCCGACCGACCAAACCATCGCTCCCGGATCCCGACTGCTTAGCCAGAATCCTCATGATAGTGGCAGCCTGAACCTCGACATGCGAGCCGAAGAACTTACCGCCGCCGGGGCTCGCCGCAGCAGGAATCTCGTTCATGTTGGCCCTGATCAACGGATGGAGCCTATCGGAAGAAAGGTCAAACTCTCCATGCCCCTTAATCCAAAGGTACCCACCGGTAGCAACGTCCGGCCTGCTGGAATATGCGGCATTCTCCGATGCTCTGGCATGCGCCCGCTCATCCGGACTGTTGCAGTTGTGGACGAGTACTGAAGTCTCGCCGGCCACCACATAGTACGTGTGGACGTCGGAGACAGTCAGGTTGTGGACGACCTTCTGAGCCGCCGTCCACCGCTGGATCGCCGTGATCTGAACGCGGGTGCCGCTGCCGGTCTGGAGCCACTGTCCGGACTTCAGGTCGGTGGCCTTGATCCAGTCGCGGAGCTCGGGAACCCAGATCGGGTGACCGTCGGTCGCGGTGACCTGGGCCGTCTTCACGCCGGCCTTGCCATCGACATCGATCGTGATCTTGACCAGGTGCTTGAGACCCTGACCCTTGATCTCGGCGGTGACCGACTCGACACGGGTCTTCCCGGTCTTCGGATCGGTCGCAACGACCTTGTCTCCGGCCTTCACCTGCTCGATCGGCTTGGTGGAGCCGTCGGCCATCAGCACCTTCGTGCCGGGCACGAAGCTGTTGCAAGTACCGCTGTCGCCGTCGGCCTTGCCGGAGCCACCGCTGCCGCTGGAGCCGCCGTTGCTGCGGGAGGAGCCGCCGGACTTGCCGCCGCCTCCACCGCCGGAGCTCTTGCCTCCGCCGCTGGACGCGGGGTGGGAGGAGGACTTCGGTGCGGACTTGGCCTGGGCCTGCTTGTGGGTGGCGTTACCGGTCTTCCGCTTCGCGGCGGCCGCCGCGTCGGCTCGTCTCTTGGCGGCTTCCGCTGCCTTCTTCTTGGCTCTTTGCGCGGCCTCCTTCTTGGCCTTCTCGATCGCCAGTTTCTTGGCCCGTAGCGCGGCTGCCTCGGCGGCCTTGGCAGCCTTCAGGACCGCCTCGGCGGCCTTCTTCGCAGCCTTGAACGCCTTGATCGCGCTGATGGTGCGGTTGACGGCCTTGATGACCGCCGGAATCTTGCCGAGCTTCGCCCACGGGATGGCGTCGATGATGAGGCCGGCACAAGACCACATGTCACCGCCGAAGCAGGCCATGGCGTCGTTGATGCCGATGAAGTCCTTCAGCGTCTCCCACGCGATGGAGAGGATCACCGAAGTGAGGGACTTGCCCATCATGGACTTTGCCTGGGCGACCATCGCCGGGGACAGACCTGCGCCAGTGAGGGCGGCGGTCTTCTCCGAATCGGTCAGGCTGATGGCGAGACCGGTCGGGTCGGAGTACGTGACCGGGTTGTTCTGCGCGTACACGTACCCGTTGGACTGCAGCAGGTCGTTCAGGTCGAGCACCGGGTCGACGGACAGGAAGCGTCCGACCACCGGGTCGTAGAGACGCGCGCCCAGCGGCTGGAAGCCGGAGGCGTCGTCCCGGTCCTTCCCCAGGAAGCCCTTGTGGGTCTGGATGTTCTGACCGGCCGTGTCGGCGGCACGCTGGTTGCCGAACGGGTCCTGCTTGCGGACCTGGGCCCACATGCCGGAGTAGAGCGCGACTTCCGCGTACACACTGCCCTGGTGGTCCATGGTGAGTGCCTTGAGGGCGTCACCACCGGTTCCGTTGGCGTAGCGCAGGACCGCGCCGCCGGGGGCGGCGTAGGTGCGCTCGGTGCGGACCAGGACGCCGCCCTGCTGGACGGTGACCTGAGCCTCCCCCAGGTTCAGCGTGGCCTGCTTGCCCTGGATGGTCAGCAGACGGTCGCCGCCGGGGCCGTAGATGTGACGGGTGTCGTTCTGCGGCAGCCACTGCTGGGCGGCCTGCGCCGCGTCACAGGTGGCCAGCACGATCGCCGTGCCGTTGACGTTCGCCGCGCCCTGCACCGCCAGGCACAGGCCGGAGGCGACATGGGTCAGCTGACCGGAGGCATTGCGCTTGACCTGCTGCGCGGCGGTGCCGTTGCACTTCTGCACCTGGAGCGCGGAGCCCGCGGTGTTGGCCACCGGCTGGACGCACCAGGTGTCGTAAACCTTCAGGGTGCCCAGGTTCGGGTCCGTCTGCGGGTTCGCCTTGGTCCCCGGGACCGGCTCGAAGCGCCAGTTCTGCGCAACAGTGGCGTTGCACTGGTACAGCTGGATCGGCTGACCCGCGGCCGCCAGTCCCGACTTCAGGTCGAGGCACTTCTGCCCCAGGCCCACGTACGGGCTCTTGCCGCCGCTTCCCTGGCCGGTGATCCGGTCGACCTTGCCGTCGTACGTCCAGGTCAGGTCCTGCTTGTCACCGTTCTGGATCGAGGTGACCGACTTGGTCTCACCGGTCAGCTCGTACAGACGCGTGGCCTCGGCCGTGACCTGTGCACCCGCGGGGGTGGTGTAGTCCTTCGTCACCTTGGTCAGCGAGTGCGGCTGGCTGCCGTCGGCCTTGCCGTACTCGTACGTGCTGACGGCGTCCTTGGCGGTGTTGCCGGAGAGGTCCTTCTCGGTCAGCTTGGTGCGGTTGCCGAGCAGGTCGTACTCGTACTCCTGCCAGTAGCCGGAGCCGTCGGCGCCGGAGGCGACGTTGAGCGTGCCGTCGGCATTCTTCGGAGTGGTGCAGGCCTTCGTCGCCGGGTCCTTGGAGGTCCATGCCGACTTCAGCTGCCCGATCGGGTCGTAGACGAAGCACTGACGCTCGTCGATCCCGACGGACTTCTCCTCGATCGAGGTGACATTGCCGGCCGGGTCGTAGGTGTACGCCCGGTTCGACACCAGGTTGCCGTTGACCAGACCCGACGAGTTCTGCTCACGGTAGACCGACTGCTCCTTGAGCTCACCGCTGCCCTCGTCGAACGAGCTCTGCGTCCACACCCGGTACGGCTGCGCGCCGAGGGTGGAACGGAGCACTTGGCCGTCGGGTGAATAAACGGTCTCCGAGCCGTACCAGTCCTTGCCGGAGATCGAGAGCGGCTTGCCGTCCTTGTTGTAGCGGACGATCAGCTTCTCGCTGGCGAACTTGCCCACCGCCGGAAGGGTGGTCTCGTTCAGCATGCCGTTGTCGGAGTACGCGTAGTCGTACGTGTAGTCCTTGGCGAGGCCCCAGGTGTCGACGATCGACTGCGGCAGGGACAGGGTGGTCGAGGTCGGCTGGTAGTCCTTCGTGTAGCCGTTGACCTTCTGCGTGTACGCCGCTCCGTCGGTGTAGCGGGTGGCGGTGGCGGGCATGCCCTTGCCGCCGGGAACAGTGTCGTAGGTGAACTCGGCCAGGAGCTTGCCCGTGGCACTCTCCTCGCGCTGCTGGGTCGGCCGCGACAGCTCGTCGTAGCCGTTCCAGACCTTGACGCCGCGGGCGTTGGTGGTCGTGAGGACACGGCCCCGGGAGTCGTACTCGGTACGGGTGGTACCCGAGTCCGGGTCGGTCGCCGTCAACAGCCGTCCGCTGTGGTCGTACGTCCACGTCCAGGGGTGCGTCTCGTCCGCGGAGGTGGTCGCCTTCTTGACCTGGCTGCGCTCGTCGTACTCGTAGCTCGTCGACGTGTAGCGCTCGGTGCCCGTCGGCGTGGTGTGTTCGGGCGCCGCCGGGTTGAAGGTGTCCGTGCGGGTGGTGCGGCCCAGCGCGTCGGTCCAGACTCGGTAGGACGAGTCGCCCTGCGGCTGGATGACCTTCGACCAGTCCTCGCCGTACTCGTAGCGGACGGCCCGCTCCGGGTACGCCCTCGAGATGGTCGCCTGGGTGTCCGGATCCACGTACTTCATGTACGGGGTCTCCTGGAGCACACGGCCCAGACCGTCGTACGTGTAGCGCGTGATGTTCGGGATGGCCGTGTCGGACAGCGGCGTGAACAGCTCGCCCGGCGTGGCCTCCTTGGTCAGGTAGGCATTGTTGGTCTGCCAGACCTCACCGGAGCTGTTGTACAGCGTGTCGGTGACCAGCCAGCCGGCGTCGTTGTCCGCCTCCTCCAGCGACTGGCGCTCACGGCCGAGGCCGTCGTAGAGGGTGACCGACGTCTCGATCCGGTCCTCGTAACCACGCGCATACGTCGTGACGTACGGAGGCTTACGGATCTTGATGTTCTCGTCGGTGGGGTCCGTCTCCTCCGCCGGAATCGTGTAGACCGCCCGGAAGTCCGGGATCGAGGACGGCGACGGGGTGCGACCCGGGCCCCACGCCTCGGCCAGTCGGC
The DNA here is from genome assembly GCF_026236535.1 of Streptomyces sp. SKN60. GTDB lineage: Bacteria > Actinomycetota > Actinomycetes > Streptomycetales > Streptomycetaceae > Streptomyces. The sequence goes on from NZ_JAHTMW010000029.1 coordinate 85,408, forward strand.
CCATCGGGTCGTAGACGGCCTCGCTGACGAGGTTGTTCGCGTCGGTCGTCTTGAGGGTGACCGCGCGGCCCGGCTCCAGTTCCTGGACCTGGGTGTGGCCGAGCGAGTTGGCAGTCGTGACCTTGAAAACCTGCCCGGTCGGCGGGTCGAAGGCGAGTGTGGACGACTTGCCGTCCGGGTCGGTCTGCCGGATCACGCGGCCAATCGAGTCGAAGCCGATGGTGCCGTCGGACTGGAAGCCCGTGCCGTCGCCCTTCAGCGACCACAACTCGGTTGCGAGACCACGGGTGGTGCCGGCGAGCGCCGTACCGTACGCCGTGCCGTCGTAGGCGGTACGAGCACCACCGCTGAGCGTCGAAAGGTCCGCCCAGTTGGCGTTCGCGCAGGTCGTCGGGGACGACAGCGCCTGCTTCGTCAGACCGATCAGGTTCTTGGTCGTCTCGTGCAGGTACTCCAGCTTGGTGCAGGACTCGTCACCGCTCTTGCCCGTGTCACCGAACGACTCCACCTGGATCGGCAGCCCGTACGTGTCCTCGTACGTCGTCACCGTCCTGACCGAGCGCACCGTACGCGGGTCGTCCGTGTTCGTGCCGGACGACTTCGTGTACGCGATCTCCTCGGGCTCCGTCACGCGCCACGCCTGCAGCGGGCTCAGGCCGTCGCCGAGGTCGCGTCGCGCGAGTTCGGTGGCCTCGGGCTTGGTGATGGAGCGGGACAGCCAGTCGGTGTCGGCGTCGGTCGCGCTGGAGTACGTGAGCTCCTCGGCGATGCGGCCGGCGAAGGGCTCGGCGTCCTTGGCGATCTCGGCGCCCGTGATGTCCTTCACGGACACGGTGTCGCCCATGCCGCGGAAGAAGCGGGTGACGGCCTTGGACTGCTTGCTGCCGATGGCCGGGTCCTCGGTACCCGTGAGGACCGTGGTCTGCTCGAAGCCCGCGAACCGCGAGTACGTGCGGGTCGACTTCTTGGTGAACTCCGCCTCGGCGAGCTTCCAGGCGGGGTTCTTGTACTGGTACGCCGTCTTGGTGGCGAAGGCGCCGTCGACGTTCGGGAGTTCCTCGATCGACTCGACCACGTACTTGTGGAACCAGTCGATGTCCTCGACCTCGGGGTCCGGGTTCCAGTACGACGGGTAGCAGAGCCGGCTGTTGGCCTTGAGTGCTGCCGTCTCCGTCTTGCTGGGGAGGTTCTGTCCGGTGGCGCAGTCGTTGGTCTGGCCGGTCGGGTCGTTCGCGTCGGGCGTCTTGTACGTGACGATGGTCTCGCCGCCGTACTCGTTGATGACGCGCGCGATGCGCAGCCGGGAGAAGCCGGGGCGCTCCGGGTGGTACGCCTTGACGCGGTTCGGCATGTCCTCGGCGTTGGACTCGAACCGGACCGGGTTGAGCGTGACCTTGGCGCCGGTGAGACCTTCACGGTCGTAGCCGGTGCGCTGGATGGACTCCAGCCAGAGGGCGGTGTTGGGGCCGGTCTTCAGCTCCGCGAAGCTCTGCTTGAGCTGGTACTGGTCGACCTCCTGGCGGGCGGCGTCGCCGGGCTTGCGCTGAGTGGTGGTGGTGATCTTGTCCAGGCGCTTGCGGGACCAGAAGGTCGGGCCCGCGTTCCAGCACATCTTGGCCTTCTCACAGCGCAGGTCCGCCGGAGTGTCGAACCAGATGCGGTAGTTGCCGGGGTCCTTGGACGTGAAGTTGGCCTCGGTGCACTTCACCGCGTCGAGGCAGCGCTCCGCGACGTCGAAATCGACCTTGGCCGGGGCCGAGGCGCTGAAGATGTTGTCCTTGCGCTGGCCGTAGTAGATGTGGTCCAGCCAGCCGTCGCGGTCGTAGACGACCGGCCCCTTGAAGTACAGGTTCCGGGCGTAGTAGTTCTGGTCCTTGTCCCACCACAGCGACATGGCGTTGCCGTGGACGTCCTCGACGTAGTCGAGGCCCCAGCGCCAGCCCTGGTTGCAGTAGGACTTCTTCCAGTCCTCGACCGTCGGACCCTGGTAGCAGTCCTCGCCCGCGTGGTTGCCGTACACCGGGACGGTGAGCACCGACTTGGTGGTCGGGTCGTCGTCGGCGGGGTCGGTGGTGCCCTTGTCGGACCAGCCGGGCAGACGGTTCTTGCCGAAGTGGTACTTGGTGCCGTCCTTGGTGGTGACGATCCAGTACTCGCCGTCCTTGGCGCCGTTGCCGGTGCTCTGGCCGGTGACCTGCTCGATCTTGGAGCCGTCGCCGTTGGCGGTGAACCACTTGTTCTTGGTGGCGTCCCACACCAGCTCGGTGGTCATGCCGCCGAGCGAGAGGGTGGCGTTGTTGGATCCCCAGCACAGGTCCGGCGTGCGGTGGGTGGAGTTGTTGGAGCCGGCCTTCTTGGAGTCCTGGCGGCAGTTGTTGTACGTGCGGGTGATGGAGCCCGGGTTGTAGTCCCAGCCGTCGCCGATCCAGGAGGCCTGGTTGTTGCTGGCGGAGGTGCGGCCGTCCACGGACTGCGAGGAGTAGCCGAGGGAGATCTTCGGCATCAGACCGCCGGCGGTCTCCGGGACCTGCACGTCGTACGAGTACGTGAAGGCACCCGAGGACGAGCCGGCCGACCAGGCGCCGGAGGACAGCAGCGGGGAGGCGGTGAAGTCACCGGACACCGAGGAACCGGTGTCCATCATGCCGACCGCGCCCGAACCGCTCGTCGCGTCGGCCGTCTTGAAGGACGCCTTGTTCGCCGAAGCACCGTTGGCGCCGGCGGCCTTGTTGTCGGCGTCCTCGGCGAGCAGCTTGCCCACCGGGATGGTGCCGGTGACGATCTTGCGGGTCTTCGCCGACTTGGCGGCCTTCGTGTGGGTGGGCGCGTCCTTGGCGGCCACCGTCTCGACCGTCGAGCGGAGCCGCTCGAACTTGCCTTCGGTCTCGGAGCCGTCGGAGCCGGCCATGGTCTGCGTGCTGGGGTCGGCCTCGCAGTCGCCCACGCCCATGCCGTCGATGACACAGTCGGGCAGCAGCACGAGGCCGAACCGGTCGGCGGCCTGCGGGCCGTAGAGGTCGGCGAAGCCGGTGGTGTCGACGCTGAGCGCGACCTGGGCGGCCGGGTCCACGCCGGCCGGCGGCGTGACCTTCATGATCAGACCGGACACGCCCGCGTCCTGGGACTCCACCGGAGTCTGCAGGTCGACGGTCCAGTTGCCCGCGAGCGTCGCGGGGTCCCCGCCCTCCGGCACGCCGATGGCGATGGGAAGTTCGCCCGACACCGGCTTCATGGTGCCCGGCGCGTCGGTCGCCTCGAGCGGCGCCGTGCCCACGCCGGCCGTCCACGGGACCGCGTTCTTCGGGTCGTACGGGTCGACCGGGACCTGCGGGGCCAGGCTCAGCTTCGTGTCGGCCGTCTCGTCGCCGGCGGCCTCGGTGTTCTTGGGCAGGTCCGGCAGGTCGACCTGGGAGATCGACTCCTCACGGCTCATGCCCGGGCCGGGGATGGCGAGTGCCTGCCCGCCCAGGCTCGTCACCGTCAGCGTCGAGGACAACAGAAGAACGATCGCCGCGCGGCTTCGCCGCCGGCGCCGTCGTTGTGACTCTGTCAGGGCTGGGCGTCCTCGCCCCAGCCATGACAGCGGACCTGAAGCACGCATGCGCGTCGACTCCCACCCTGGCAACTTCGATACGGACGAGGTGCGGAAACACCAAAAGGCACACGTCTGGCTCAGGCGCGTGCGTGCGCACTCTCTGTCATGCTCCGGGCACTTATCAAGATCGCCGGCAGCCACGTAAAGCCGGGATAAGTGATCTCGATCACGGGATGAAGTCGCGCGGACCGGCGCAGTGACGACGCGCCAGACAGATCCTTCGAAGTCGACCCATCACGGGCGATTGCGATCCCGAAATGCCGCGAACCGGGCTTCGTTGACGTTCCGTCAAGCACGTTCCATGTTTGCGTAACGGATTCATAAATTCTTCACGCGTAGACGCAATGCTTCACATGTGTGATCGTGTGCGCGCCTTATGCCCCGCGGCTTGCCGTCCGGGGCTCTCTGTGTTGTCCCCATCCATATGGTTCCCACGGGAGTAGACCGCCGTGACCGCGCCGCCCCGATATCTCAGCCCCTTCGTGCGCACGCGCACGCGGCTGTCCCTGACCCTCGGCCTCGTCCTGGCCGCCCTGACCGCTGCCCTGTTGCCCTGGTGGCAGCCCTCCACCCCGCCCCCGACCACCGGTTCCGGGGCGGTGGACGCCAAGCAGGCGTCGACCGGCCCGAAGGACGAGGCCACCGCGGTGGCCGAGGCCGCTCGCACCGGCAAGAAGGTACTCGTCGAAACGGCCACCACGGCCACGGCGCTGACCTGGGCCCTGCCCAGCGGTCAGCTCCGCACCCAGACGCACGCGCTGCCCCAGCGGGCGAAGAACGCCGAGGGCCACTGGGCCCCGATCGACAACACGCTGAAGCGTTCCGCAAAGGCGCCCCGCGGACTGGGCATCGCACCGGCGAACGGTGCCGTGCCCGTACGGTTCGCCAGCGGCAGCGCCGACGCCTCGCGCGCCAACCGCTCGTACGTCCGCGCCCCGCAGCCCGGTGAGACGGTCCTGGCCGAGGTCGAGTTCGAGGGCCACACCATCGCCTACACCTGGCCCGGTGCCCTGCCCGAGCCGGTGCTCGACGGTTCCCGCGCGCTCTACTCCGAGGTGCTGCCCGGCGTCGACCTGCTGCTGATCGCGCGCGAGGAGGGCGGCTTCGGTCAGCTCCTGATCGTCAAGACGCCCGAGGCCGCCCAGAACAAGGCCCTCGCCAAGGTCAACTACGGTCTGCGGTCCGCCACCGCCACCTTCCACAACGACCCCGAGCACGGCCGTGTCCAGGTCCTGGACAAGGCCGGCAAGGAGATCGCCGCCGTCCCGACGCCCTTCGCCTGGGACTCGAACGGCCGCGACACCGAGCTCCCCGCCGGCACCGCGCAGCGCACCTCCACCGGCACCCCGGCGGACGTCCTGAAGCTGTCCGGCCTGTCCGGTGTCGAGCCGGGCACCAAGTCCGCCCAGCTGCCCGTCGCCCTGGAGGGCGACCGCACCGGCGCCGCCCGCATCGAGCTGGACGTGGCCGGCACGGGCATGCTGTCCGGGACCGGCGTGAAGTACCCCGTCTTCGTCGACCCGACGATCAACCCCGGCACCGCCGCCTGGGCGCTCGTGGTCAAGAACTACCCCAACTCCAACTACATCAACGGCACCAACTACAGCGGTGGCACGTCGGAGGCCCGGGTCGGCCACGAGAACGACACCGGCATCACCGCCCGGTCGTTCTGGCGCATGGGCTTCTCCAGCTCCATCAAGGGTGCGACGATCACCCGCGCCGTCTACAAGGTGAACAACACCCACTCGTGGTCCTGCTCCACCCGTGAGTTCCAGTTCTACCTGACCGGCTCGATCTCCTCCGGCACCACCTGGAACGCCCAGCCGTCCTGGTCGACGCTGCTGAAGCGGTGGAGCTTCGCACACGGCTACTCCTCGTCCTGCCCGGACGCCTACGAGGCCATCGACGTCAAGAGCGCCGCGCAGTCGGCCGCGAACGGCGGCTGGTCGAACATCACCTTCGGCCTGCGCGCCACCACGGAGACGGACTCGTACACCTGGCGCAAGTTCAGCGCCACGTCCGCCGTCCTGGAGGTCGACTACAACCGCCCGCCGACCGAGCCCACCGACGGTGAGATCAACGGCATCGACTGCGTCGTCAGCGCCACCGGCCCGGGCCAGACCATGGGCAAGACCAACCTGGTCCTGAAGGCCAAGGCCACCGACCCCGACGGCAACCTCCTGGGCCTGCGCTTCAAGTTCTGGAAGTCCGGCGACGCCGTCCCGGCCGGCACCCTGGTCACCAACCTGTCCAGCGGCTGGGCGTCGACGACGATCGCGTCGACCTCCCTGGTGGACAAGGCCACCTACTTCTGGGCCGTGCGCGCCGAGGACTCCGGCGGTCTCTCCTCCAGCTACTTCCCGGCGAACACCGCCGACAACTGCGCCGTCACCATCGACGGATCCGCTCCGCCGCCGCCGGCCGTGACGAGCCCGGAGTTCAAGCGGGCCACCTCCGACGGCGCCACCTGGGCCACCGTCAAGTTCGGCTCCACCGGCACCATGACGTTCACCTCCACCGGCGCGGCCAAGTTCCGCTACGGCTGGGAGGGCGTCAACTACGTCGACGTCCCCGCCACCAACGGCACGCTCACCGTCACGGGTCTCAAGCCGCTGCACGCCGGCCCGAACTGGATGCACGTCTTCGCCCTGGACTCCGTCGGCAACGTCAGTGCCCGCACCGACTACGCCACCTATGTCCCGCCGCGCGACACTGCGGACGGCCCCATGGACGTGGGCGGTGACGGCGTCCCGGACCTGATGATCATCGACGCCAACGGCAACTTCTTCTCCTACCCGGGCACCCCGGGCGGTGAGCTGTACGCCGGCCTCACCGGCTCGTACACCATCGGCGCCGACGGCAAGCCGGTCCTCGCGCCGAAGACCCCGTGGTGGAACGGCACCAAGGCGGCGCTGATCTCCCACTACCAGGACGTCTACCCCGGCGACGGCTCCACCGACCTGTTCGCGGTGGACCCCGACGGCACGTTCTACCTGTACCCGGGTGACGGTTACGGCACCTTCAACGTGGACCAGCGGCTGAAGATCCGCCTCCCGTCGAACGCCCCCGCGCCGTCGACCTGGCTGCAGATGAAGGCCATCGGCGACATCACCGGCGACAAGCTGCCCGACCTCACCCTGCGCACCGCGAGCGGCGGGTTCTGGGTGCTCTCCGGCTACACCGGCGCCTCCTTCCAGAGCGCGACGCTGATGAACTCGGACGCCTGGGCGCGCCGTGACATCGTCAACCTCGCGGACATGAACAAGGACGGCACGCCCGACCTGCTCTGGCGCAACCTGGACGCCGGCAGCATGTACGTCCGTCACGGCAAGCCGGGCTCCGTGGCGGGCAGCGTCGACCTCAACTCCCTGATGCTCGCGGCCAACTCGCTCAACGGCGACGTGGCCTTCGGCACCAGCTGGACCGAGGCCAACGTGTCCACGGCGATCGGCATCCCGGACGTGAACGGCGACGGTGTCCCGGACATCTGGGCCCGGTTCGCGTCCGACGGCCACATCTCCCTGTACTACCCGTCCACCACCAACACCAACGCACCGGTCAAGACGGTGCTGTCCTCGAACTGGAACGGCATCAAGTCCTTCGGCTGATGCGTCCGCTCCCGCGCAGCAAGGGGTGAGCCCCCGGTGCCGGGATTCCGGCACCGGG
>NZ_JAHTMW010000002.1 GCF_026236535.1 Streptomyces sp. SKN60
AGGACGGTGCGGGCGCCGGAGGTGAGGAGGCGGAAGCGGTCGTCGAGGCGGTCGGCGATCTGGCGGGGGGTGAGCATGCGGAGGCGGGCGGCGGCGAGTTCGATGGCCAGGGGGAGGCCGTCCAGGCGGCGGACGATCTCCGCCGCGGCGGCCCGGTCGTCGTCGACCGTGAAGCCCGGGCGGGCCGCCGCACCACGCTCGGCGAAGAGCCGCAGCGCGGTCTCCTCCGGCAGCGGGCCCAGCGGCCGCAGCACCTCGCCCGGCACACCCAGCGGCTCACGGCTCGTGGCGAGGACGGTGACGCCGGGGCAGCGGGCGAGGAGGAGTGCGGTGAGCTCGGCCGCGGCGGCGACCAGGTGTTCGCAGTTGTCGAGGAGGAGCAGCAGGCGGCGACCGGCGCACTGTTCGACGAGGCGGTCGAGGGGGTCCTCGCCGAGGCGGAATTCCTCGGCGCCCGCGCCGAACAGGACGGTCTCGCGCGCGCCGAGCGCGCCGAGGACGGCCTCGGTGACGGCCTCCGGGTCGGTGACGGGGGCGAGTTCGGCGAGCCAGACGCCGTCGGGCCACGCGCCGCCCGCGGCGGCGCGCTCGGCGGCCTCCTGGGAGAGCCGGGTCTTGCCGGCGCCGCCGGGCCCGAGCAGGGTGACGAGCCGTTCGGTGGCCAGGGCGTCCTGGAGGGCGGAGATGTCGTCCTCGCGGCCGACGAAGCTGGTGAGCCGGGCCCGCAGGTTGCCCGAGACGGGCGCGGACGGCCGGGTGGGCGCGGGCGTGGGCCCGGGCGCGGGTTCGGCGAGGAGCTCCGCGTGCAGGGCCCGGAGTTCCGGCGAGGGGTCGGCGCCGAGTCGGTCGGCGAGCCCGCGCCGTACCTCCTCGTACGCGGCGAGCGCCTCCGACGGGCGGCCGGTGTCGCGCAGCGCGCGGATCCGCAGCGCCTGCAGCGGCTCGTCCAGCGGGTGTTCGGCGCACAGCGCGGCCAGCTCCGGCAGCACCGCGGCCGCCTCGCCGAGCGCGAGCCCGGCGGCGAACCCGGCCCGGCGGGCGTCGAGCCGCCGCGCCTCCCAGCGGGCGGCCTCCGCGGCACGGTCAGGCAGATCGGCGAGCGCCGGCCCCTTCCACAGCGCGAGGGCCTCGTCGAGCAGCGCCGCGGCCCGCCCGGGCCGCCCCGCGTCCAGCTCCCGTACGCCCTCGGCGGCGAGCCGGGTGAAGCGGTGCGCGTCCACGTCGTCGGGTTCGGCCGCGAGCCGGTAGCCGCCGTCGGTGGACTCCACCCGCTCGTGCCCAAGGGCCTTGCGCAGCCGCCCCACCAGCGCCTGGAGCGCGGCGACCGCGTCGGCCGGCGGCTCCGCCCCGGCGCCCCAGACCTCGTCCACGAGCACGCCCACCGGCACCGCGCGACCCGCCCGTACCGCGAGCACGGTGAGCAGCGCCCGCACCCGCGGGCCCCCGACGACGACGCTGCCTTCTGCCGTATGGGCCTGCGTGGACCCGAGGACGCAATAACGCACGCCCCCCATTCTCCGGGTCCGGACCGCAAAGCGAGGACCGGGCCCGGACGGGCGGGCCCCGGGTCCCGAGGCCCCGGGGGTGGAACCTCGGCGGGCGCCCGGTACGTTTCCCGCACACGGTGCGCCGCGGACGCGGCGCCGGGGACGTACACACACGGGGAGCACAGGACATGTCCACGACCACCCATCGCCACGACGAGCGGCGGATCAGCCCCGTCTTCCTGGCGATCCTCGCGGTCATGGCCGTCACCGGCTGGGCCGTGTGGACGGACTTCGCCACCTCCCCCGGCCTCGCCGTGTTCCTCTTCGTGGCCTCGGCGTGGATCGTCTCGCTCTGTCTGCACGAGTACGCGCACGCCCGCACCGCCCTGCACGGCGGCGACATCACCGTGGGCGCCCGCGGCTATCTGACGCTCAACCCGATGGCGTACACGCACGCCGTCCTGAGCATCGTCCTGCCGCTGCTCTTCGTCATCCTGGGCGGCATCGGTCTGCCCGGCGGCGCCGTCTTCATCGACCGCGACCGGGTGCGCGGGCGCTGGAAGCACAGCCTGATCTCGGCGGCCGGACCGCTGGCGAACGTGCTGTTCGCCGCCGTCTGCACCGCGCCGTTCTGGCTCGACGCGCTCGACGGGGTGCCGGTCGCCTTCCAGTACGCGCTGGCGTTCCTGGCGTTCCTGCAGGTCACGGCCGCGATCCTGAACCTGCTTCCGGTGCCGGGCCTGGACGGTTACGGGGTGCTTGAGCCCTGGCTGTCGTACAACATCCGGCGGCAGGTCGAGCCGGTCGCGCCGTACGGCTTCTTCATCGTGATCGGACTGCTCTACATCCCGGCGATCAACGGGGCGTTCTTCGACCTGGTCGACACGGTCATGCAGGCGCTCGGCGTGCCGGAGCCGTCCCGCTACTGCGGCCTGGAGCTGTTCCGGTTCTGGCGGGAGACCCCGGAGTTCTGCCAGGTCGGTTAGGCCTGGGTCAGCCCTGAGCCTGCTCCTCGGCCGTCGCGCGGGCGCGCTTGAGGTAGAACCAGGCCATGTTCGAGGACAGACCGGCGAGCAGCACCCAGACGATGCCGATCAGGTTCCCCTGGGCGAAGGAGAACACGGCCGCGACGACGGCGAGCGCGCAGACGACCAGGGCGTAGAGGGCGAGGCGGGGCATGGGGTCGGCTCCTGTCCGGGTACGGCGTTTCGTGCCCGTCCAGTGTCCCCCATGCCCCGATCCGCGCCGGTACCGGCTCGGGCGTCCGCTCGGACATCGGCTCGGACATCGGCTCGGACATCGGCTGGGACGTCGGCTGGGACGTCGGCTCAGACGTCCGTGACGCGCAGGCCCGCATGGGCCTTGTAGCGGCGGTTCACCGAGATCAGGTTGGCGACGAGCGACTCGACCTGGTGGGCGTTGCGCAGCCGGCCCGCGAACACACCGCGCATGCCGGGGATGCGGCCGGCCAGCGCCTGGACGATCTCCACGTCGGCCCGGACCTCGCCGAGGACCATCACGTCCGTGTCGATCTCGTCGATCGCCGGGTCCTGGAGGAGCACCGCCGAGAGGTGGTGGAAGGCGGCGGTGACCCGCGAGTCCGGCAGCAGCGCGGCGGCCTGCTCGGCGGCCGAGCCCTCCTCGGGCTTGAGGGCGTAGGCGCCCTTCTTGTCGAAGCCGAGCGGGTTCACGCAGTCCACGACGAGCTTTCCGGCGAGCTCCTCGCGCAGCGACTCCAGCGTCTTGGCGTGTCCGTCCCACGGCACGGCGACGATCACGATGTCGCTGCGCCGGGCGCAGGCGGCGTTGTCGGCGCCCTCGACGCCGAGGCCGAGCTCGGCGGCCGCGGCCTCGGCGCGGTCGGCGGCGCGCGAGCCGATGATCACCTGCTGGCCGGCCTTGGCGAGCCGGTAGGCGAGGCCGCGGCCCTGGTCGCCGGTGCCGCCGAGAACGCCGACGACGAGGCCGGACACGTCGGGCAGGTCCCAGGGGTCCTTCGGGGCCGGGGCCGGGGCGGGGTCGGGGGTGGCGCTGCTGGGAGAAGTCATGGCCCGACATTACTGGCCGGTCGCTCCCCGGGTACCCGTCCGGGTGAGGCTGGTGCGAACGCCCGCGCGGGGCGGGGCGGCTGGGGCACCATCCGGGGCCATGGACGCCGTACGTGTCGCGCTGCTGCGCGAAGTGCTCGCCGGGACCGAATGGCCGGGAGCGGCCCGCCGCTTCGCGGGCTCGCTGCGCTCCTCGGTCGTCCCGCACGGCGGCGGGCTGCTCCTGGTCGGCACGGCGGAGTACGAGCCGTGGCACCTGGCCGCGCACCTGGTCGACGAGGCCGCCTGGTCGGGCCGCCCCGAGCTGGCCCCGACCCTGGTCCGGCACCGGGCCCGCCCCGGCGACCCGGCGCATCTGGCGGTCGGCCTCGGCCGGATCGAGTCGGCGGGCCGTGGAGCGACGCTGCTGATGGTGGCGCCGTCCCGGCCCGACGAGGGCCTGCTGGAACGGGTCCACGACGCGCGTCGCGCGGGTGCGACGGTGCTCTCCCTGGACGCCGGTGACACCGAGCTCCACGGCCTCGCCCACGAGACCCTGGCGGTCCCGGCGGACGCCGGCGTGGACCTGGACACGGTCCAGCACCTGGTCAGCGCCGCCACCGGCGAGAACTGCCTCCCCTCGGCCCCGCGCGGCCGCCTCGGCTTCCGCGACCGTCTGTCGCGGCTCGCGGACCGGCTGACGGCGCCGCCGCCCGCGCGGTGGTGAGGGCGGCTCCCCTGGGCTACCGAGGTCGGTGGTGACGGTGGCTGAGGGCAGCGACCGCCAGGGTGGTCAGGACGAGCACACCGGCCGTCTCGACCGCCATCGTGGGCCGCACCAGCTCCGCGTCCGCCGACTCCTCGAAGCCGAACAGACCCGTGGTGAGGCTCAGGAACAGCGCGCCCAGGGTGCCCGCCGTGAACAGCGCGGTGGCGGTGGCGACCAGGCCGAGCCAGCGGTACGGGGTGAGGAGGACGGCCAGGGCGAGAACGCAGCCGAGGACGCCGTTCAGCAGGAACAGGTCGCCGATGGTGGCCAGGTCCCGGTAGCCCTCGGCCCACAGGTGCAGGTGGATCGCGCCCATCGTCGCGGTGAGCCCCGCGGCGGCCAGCCGCAGCACGAGCACGGCGACGCGGCGGGTCCGGTCAGTGGCCATGGTCAGTAACCATTGCCGGGAGTACTGGGGTTGCTGGGGGTGGTCGGGGTGTTGACGGGGGCGCCCGCCACCGTGATCTCGGTCTTCATGCCCAGGTCCTTGTGTCCGTCGACCGGGCAGTAGATCTCGTACGTGCCGTCCTTCAGGGTCACCGTGAGGGTGGTCGACTCGCCCGGGGCGACGGTGTCCGAACGGTTCTCGCCGCCCGGGCCCTCGATCTCCAGGGCGTGGTCGTGCTGCCCGCTGTTCGTCATGACGAAGGCGTACGTGCCGGGCGTGAAGTTCTGCTGGGACAGGGTGATCTTGAAGTCGGCCAGGTCCGTCGTGACCCGGGTCGCGGCCGCGGGCGGCGGGGTCGTGGTGCCGCTGCCGGCACCGCTGTCGCCGTCGCCGTCGCCGCAGGCGGCGAGGAGGCCGGCCAGCGCGGCGGCCGGCAGGACGAGCAGCGCGCGGGTCCGTGCCCGGTTTCGTATGCGCTCTCTTGGCTCCGTCATCGTTCGGTCCTCCGGATCGGTGCTCCGCTCCCCCCACAGGGGATACGTCACGGGGCCGCGCCGGGATTGCCCCGCGCGGGATCTGGGGGCCGGGACCGTGGGCCGGGATCACGGGCCGGGATCACGGGCCGGGCGGAAAATGGGATCGGGGCCGGGGTCCGGCCATCCCTTCCCGGGTGTCGGACGTATCCACAGATGTGGGACGCATGGGCCTTCCGCTGGAGCGGGTTCCCGACGAGGCACTGCTCTCCGGTCTCGCCACCGGCGATCCGGAGATCGCGGTGGCCTTCGTGCGCCGTTTCCAGCGCCCGGTCTACGGGGTCGCGGTCGCCGTCGTCGGCGATCCGCGGCTCGCGGAGGACGTGGCCCAGCAGACCTTCGAGCGGGCCTGGCGGCACGCCCAGGTGTACGACGGGCGGCGCGGCTCGGTGCGGACCTGGCTGACGGCGATCGCGCACAACCTGGCGATCGACGCGGTACGGGCGCGCCGCGCCACCCCGGTGGCCCCGGAAGACCTGGAGGCGCTGGTCGGCATCGTGACGGAGACGCCGGAGCGGCGCGCGCTCGCCGACGACGCGGCCGAGAGGGTCCGGCGGGCGGTGGCCGAGCTGCCCCGGGAACAGGCCCGGGCGCTGGTGATGGCCGGCATCTACGGGATGACGGCGCGGGAGGTGGCCGCCTTCGAGGCAGTGCCGCTGGGCACGGCGAAGACCCGGATCCGGGCCGGGACGATCAAGGTACGGGCGCTCCTGGAGAGCGAGGGGACGCGGTGAACGGCTTCGGCACCGACTGCGAGCGGCTCCACGAGGACGCCGCCGAACTGGCGCTCGGCGTCCTCCCGGCCCGCGAGCGCGCGGCGGCGGTGGCCCACCTGGACCGCTGCCCGGACTGCCGTGCGTACGTGCAGCGCCTCACCGCGGTCGGAGACGGCCTGCTGACCCTGCTCCCGGGCGCCGAACCGCCGGTGGGCTTCGAGAGCCGGGTGGTACGGGCCATGGGCCCGGCAGCCCCCGCCACCCCTGCACCCGCACCCGCCGGCTCGGCGCCCCGCACCCGGATGCGCCGCTTCCGCCTCGCGGCAGCCGGCACCGCCGCCGCCCTGGCGTTCGGGTTCGGCGGGTGGGCGGTCGGGAGCGTGGTGGAGGGGGCGCCGGCGGAGACGGGGGTGGTGGAGGCGGGGTCGCGGGTGCTCGCGGCGGAGCTGGTGGCCGGCGACGGGAGCCCGGTGGGCCGGATCTACGCGCACCCGGTGGACGCCACGGGCGGGAACGGCTGGGTGTACATGTCCGTCGACCTGGGCGAACGGGCCGCCGCGGGCGACGGCCCGGTGCGGTGCCTCCTGGTCCGGGCCGACGGCTCCGCCGTACCCCTGGGGTCGTTCCCGGTGAGGGCCGGTTACGGCTACTGGGGCGCCCCGGCTGCCGTGGACCCGGCGACGCTGGCCGGTGCCCGGCTGGTGGCCGGGGACGGCACGGTCCTGGCGACGGCCCGGTTCGCCGACGCGGGCACGACCGCCACGGGCACGGACGCCGCGCCGGCCGGGCGCTGGTCGGTCTAGTCGGTCTTCTCGTTCTCGGTCTCGTCGTCGGTGTCGTCGTCGCCGTCGTCAACGCCGCCGGCGTCGTCACCGCCCTTGTCCGACCGCTCGTGCCAGCGCGGGTCGGTGTCCCATTCCAGGTTCCGCTCGCGGGCCGTCTCCATGGCGTGGGCGGCCTCCTCGGGGGAGGCGTAGGGGCCGAAGCGGTTCTTGGCGGGGCACTCCGGACCCTCTTCGACCTTCTTGTGCTCCAGGCAGTAGAACCACTCGCCCGGCTTGCCGGTCGTACGCTTCTTGAACAGGGCCATCTCGGCTCCTTCCTCCGTCACCATGCTGCCCCAGACGCGGTCGTTAGACTCGCTGACATGTCTGGCCAGTCGCTTCTCGTACCGGGGGAGCTGTCCCCCCACCGTTCCGTTCCCGGAGCCATCCGCCGCCCCGAGTACGTCGGAAAGCCCGCCCCCACTCCGTACACCGGTCCCGAGGTGCAGGACGCGGAGACCATCGAGCGGATGCGGACCGCCGGCCGCCTCGCCGCGCAGGCGATGGAGGAGGCAGCCAAGCACATCGCGCCCGGTGTGACCACGGACAAGTTGGACGAGGTCGCACACGAGTTCCTGTGCGACCACGGCGCCTACCCGTCCACCCTCGGCTACCGCGGCTTCCCGAAGTCGCTGTGCACGTCCGTCAACGAGGTCATCTGCCACGGCATCCCGGACTCGACGGTGCTGCGGGACGGCGACATCGTGAACCTGGACGTGACCGCCTTCATCGGCGGCGTCCACGGCGACAACAACGCCACCTACCTGTGCGGCGACGTCGCCGAGGAGTCCCGGCTGCTCGTGGAGCGCACCCGGGAGTCGCTGAACCGCGCGATCAAGGCGGTCCGGCCGGGCCGCCAGGTCAACATCATCGGGCGGGTCATCGAGTCGTACGCCAAGCGCTTCGGCTACGGCGTGGTGCGGGACTTCACCGGGCACGGCATCAACTCGTCCTTCCATTCCGGGCTGATCATTCCGCACTACGACTCGCCGCACCACACGACGGTGATGCAGCCGGGGATGACCTTCACGATCGAGCCGATGCTGACCCTCGGCACCCACGAGTACGACATGTGGGACGACGGCTGGACGGTCGTGACCAAGGACCGGAAGCGGACGGCGCAGTTCGAGCACACGCTGGTGGTGACCGAGACCGGGGCCGACATCCTCACGCTGCCCTGACTCACGTTGCCCCGACCCGTTCGAGGGGTAGCGTTTTTACCGACAGGACGTCGGGAACCAGTTGACTTAGGTAAGCCTAAGTCGGCACGATCGAGGTGGTTCCCGACCCCTGCGGTCACCCCACGGTCCCGACGGTCCCGGAGGCACGCCTTGAACACGCCCTTCTCGACGCTCATCCGCACCGCTTCGCACGCGCAGCACACGGAGGCGGAGGCGTCGACGTTCATGAGCGACCTGCTCGGCGGACGCCTGGCCGTGGACGCGTACGCGCGCTACACGGAGCAGCTGTGGTTCGTGTACCGCGCGCTGGAGGACGGCGCGGAGGCGCTGCGCGCCGACCCGGTCGCCGGGCCCTTCATACAGCCGGAGCTGTTCCGCACGGCCGCCCTGGAGCAGGACCTCGCGCATCTGCGCGGCCCGGGCTGGCGGGCCGGCGTCTCGGCGCTGCCGGCCACGGAGGCGTACGCGGCGCGGGTCGCCGAGTGCGCCCGGGTCTGGCCCGCGGGCTATGTCGCCCACCACTACACCCGCTATCTGGGCGACCTGTCGGGCGGCCAGATCATCCGCGACCGGGCCGAGCGCACCTGGGGCTTCGCGCGCAAGGGCGACGGCGTGCGGTTCTACGTCTTCGAGGGCATCGCCAACCCGGCCGCGTTCAAGCGGGGCTACCGGGAGCTGCTCGACGCGGTGGACGCCGACGACCTGGAGAAGCAGCGGATCGTCGACGAGTGCAAGCGGGCCTTCGACTTCAACGGCGCGGTGTTCCGCGAGCTGGCGGGCGAGTTCCCGCTCAGCGCCGCCTAGCCCTGGGCCACGCCTACGCCTGCCGCGTGATGGTCCGCTCCAGGCGGCACCGGCCGCCGAGTTCGATGATGCCGTCCGGGCCCGGGGCGGTGAGCAGCTGCGAGCCCCGGCCCTGGGTGATGTTGAGGGCCCGGCCGAGCTCCGCGGTGAGCAGCAGCGCGGCGGCGCCGGTCGCCTCGTCCTCGTCGATGCCGTCGCCGCGCCCGGGGAAGCCGCGCGCCCTGATCCGCCCCGCGGCCTCCTCCTCCCAGGCCCAGGCGTAGATCCACTCCCCCGGCTCGGGCACCGTCAGCGCGTCGACCTCGGCGGCGGAGCCGTACTGCCGCAGGGTGCGCGGCGGCGCCCACTCGGCGCGGGCCTCGATCCAGGTGAACTCCCCGTCCCCGCGCACCCACACCTCACCGGCCGGCGGACACACCACCTCCAGGTCGAGCAGCCAGGCGGCGCCGACGAGCGGATACCCGGCGAACGGCAGCCGGACGCCGGGCGTGTAGATGTCGACGACGCCCCGCTCGGGGTCGTCGACGAACACGGTCTCGCTGAACCCGAGTTCCTTCGCGAGCGCCTGCCGCCCCGCCTCGTCGGGGTACGCGCGCCCGTCGCGCACGACGCCGAGGGCGTTGCCGTGGCGTCCGTCGCCCGCGCAGAAGACCCGCAGGACGTCGATGTCAGTCGTGTTCATGGCGGAATTGAAGCATCCAGGCGTCCCACTCCGCCGGTCCGCCGGGAATCGGCCAGGTCGAGCACGGGCGCGCCGCCGGTCCTGCCGGTGCGGGGCGCCCGTACTGCCGCGCGTACGACCCACACGTAACCCGAATCGGGGCAAATCGCCCCGCTTGACCGTCCCTTGACCAAGCCATGAAACGTCCATGAGTCCGCTGTGACCGCACCGTGTCCGGTGCGCCGGGCCTGAGAGCTGAATCACTGGACGGGTGGGTACTGCTGAGGTAAGCCTCGGTTAAGTTAGGTCCGCCTCACCCCGTACCGCCGATCCGTCCCGCTGGCCGCCCCCGCGGCCGTCCCCGAGTGGAGCCTTCATGCGAGCCGTCCGCCTCTCCGTCGTCACCGCCGCCGCGACCGCGGCCGCCCTGGCCGCCGTCACGGGCTGCGCGCAGAAAGGCGACGCCAAGGGCGGCGAGGCCGACGGCGTCACGGTGATCGCCAAGGACGACTCCTGCGAGGTCTCCAAGACCTCCTTCCCGGCCGGCCACCTCAAGCTGAACGTGGAGAACCGCGGCAGCAAGGTCACCGAGGTCTACGTCCTCTACCCGGACGCCCGGATCGTCACCGAGCGCGAGAACATCGGCCCCGGCACCAAGGCCACCGTCACCGCCGAGATCAAGGCCGGTGACTACGAGATCGCCTGCAAGCCCGGCATGAAGGGCGACGGCATCAAGCAGAAGGTCACCGCCACCGCCGGCAAGGGCGCCGCCGCGGCCCCGAAGCGCTCCCCCGAGATGGACGCGGCGGTCGCCGCCTACCGCCAGTACGTGCAGGCGCAGGCCGACGAGACGCTCCCCAAGGTGAAGACCTTCACCGACGCGGTCCGCGCCGGTGACGTCGAGGCCGCGAAGAAGGCCTACGCCGAGTCCCGCATCGGCTGGGAGCGCACCGAGCCGGTCGCCGAGTCCTTCGGCGACATCGACCCGAAGGTCGACGTCCGCGAGGACGGCCTGGAGGCCGGCCAGGACCCGGCGAAGGACTGGACCGGCTGGCACCGCCTGGAGAAGGCGCTGTGGCAGGACAAGAAGAT
Source organism: Streptomyces sp. SKN60 (assembly GCF_026236535.1). GTDB lineage: Bacteria > Actinomycetota > Actinomycetes > Streptomycetales > Streptomycetaceae > Streptomyces. The sequence goes on from NZ_JAHTMW010000002.1 coordinate 10,483, forward strand.
CGGCGACCGCGAGAAGCAGCTCGCCGACCTCCTCGACAAGGACCTCGCGGACTGGGTGAAGCGGGTCGGCAAGGCCGACATCACCCCCACCTCGATGGCCAACGGCGCCAAGGAGCTCCTGGACGAGGTCGCCACCGGCAAGGTCACCGGCGAGGAGGAGCGCTACTCGCACACCGACCTGGTCGACTTCAAGGCCAACGTCGAGGGCGCCCAGAAGTCCTACGAGCTGCTCAAGCCGGTCGCGCAGAAGAACGACCCCAAGCTGGTCGCCGAACTCGACAAGCAGTTCGCCGCCCTGAACACGCTGCTCGACAAGTACCGCACGGACAAGGCGAGCTACGTCTTCACCTCGTACGACAAGGTCGGCAAGCCCGAGCGCAAGGAGCTGTCGGACGGCGTCAACGCGCTGGCCGAGCCGCTCTCCAAGCTCGCCGCCGCGGTCGTGAAGTAGCAGAGGGCACGAGGGAGAAGGGGCCCCGGACATGAGCGAAGACACCACCACGGCATCCGCCGAGGACACCACGGTCGCCGGGCGGCCGGAGGGCTCCGCGCCCTCCCGCCGCGCGGTCATCGGCTGGGGAGGCGCCGGGCTCGCGCTCGGTGCCGCCGCCGCGGGCGGCGCCGTCGCCCTGGCCCGGGGTCGCGAGGACGACACCGCCCCGGTCGCCGACACCGGCTCGGCCGTCCCCTTCCACGGGGCGCACCAGGCCGGCATCGCCACCGCCGTCCAGGACCGGCTGCACTTCGCGTCCTTCGACGTGAAGACCACGGACCGCGCGGAGCTGGTCCAGCTCCTGAAGGACTGGACCCGGGCCGCCGAGCGGATGACGGCCGGTCACGAGGTCGGCGAGGGCGCCTACGGCGGCCTGCCGGAGGCGCCGCCGGACGACACCGGCGAGGCCCTCGGCCTCAAGCCCTCCCGGCTCACCCTCACCATCGGCTTCGGCCCCTCGCTCTTCGACGGCCGCTTCGGGCTCGCCGGCAAGCGGCCGGCGGCCCTGGTCGACCTGCCCAAGTTCCCCGGCGACAACCTGGACGCGGCCCGCAGCGGCGGCGACCTGTGCGTGCAGGCCTGCGCGGACGACCCGCAGGTCGCCGTGCACGCCATCCGCAACCTGGCCCGGATCGGCTTCGGCAAGGTCGCGGTGCGCTGGTCGCAGCTCGGCTTCGGCAAGACCTCCTCGACCACCCCGGACGCGCAGACCCCGCGCAACCTCTTCGGCTTCAAGGACGGCACCCGCAACATCGCGGGCACCGAGACCGACCGCCTGGAGAAGCACGTGTGGGTGTCCGGCAAGGACGCCCAGGGCCCGGCGGCCTGGCTCGACGGCGGCTCCTACCTGGTGGCCCGCCGGATCCGGATGAACATCGAGACCTGGGACCGCACTCCGCTCGCCGAGCAGGAGGACATCTTCGGCCGCGACAAGAAGGAAGGCGCGCCGGTCGGCAAGGCCAAGGAGCACGACGAGCCGTTCCTGAAGGCCATGAAGCCGGACTCGCACGTGCGCCTGGCGCACCCCGACTCCAACGGCGGGGCGACCATCCTGCGCCGCGGCTACTCCTTCACCGACGGCACGGACGGCCTCGGTCGCCTTGAGGCCGGTCTCCTCTTCCTCGCCTACCAGCGGGACGTCCGCACCGGCTTCATCCCGGTGCAGACCTCGCTGTCCCGCAGCGACGCGCTCAACGAGTACACCCAGCACGTGGGTTCGGCGATCTTCGCGGTTCCGCCCGGCGTCCGGGACAAGGACGACTGGTGGGGCCGGGAGCTGTTCGCGTAACCGCTTCGTCGCGTATCCAAGAAGGGAACCGCCGTGTTCGGCAACTATCTGATCGGCCTGCGCGAGGGGCTCGAAGCGAGCCTCGTCGTCTGCATCCTCATCGCGTATCTGGTGAAGACGGGGCGCCGGGACGCCCTGCGGCCGATCTGGATCGGCATCGGCGTCGCGGTCGGGCTCGCGCTCGCCTTCGGCGCCGGGCTCGAATTCGGCTCGCAGGAGCTGACCTTCGAGGCGCAGGAGCTGCTCGGCGGCTCGCTGTCGATCCTCGCCGTGGTCCTGGTGACCTGGATGGTCTTCTGGATGCGGCGCACCGCCCGGCATCTGAGGGCCGAACTGCACGGCCGGCTGGACGCCGCGCTGCAGATGGGCACCGGCGCGCTGGTGGCGACCGCGTTCCTCGCGGTCGGCCGGGAGGGCCTGGAGACCGCACTGTTCGTGTGGGCGTCGGTACGGGCCTCCTCGGACGGCACGTACGCGCCGCTGGCCGGCGTGGTGCTCGGCCTGCTCACGGCGGTGCTGCTCGGCTGGCTGTTCTACCGGGGCGCGCTGAAGATCAACCTGGCGAAGTTCTTCACCTGGACCGGCGGCATGCTGGTCGTGGTGGCGGCCGGCGTCCTCGCGTACGGCGTGCACGACCTGCAGGAGGCGCGCTTCCTGGGCGGCCTGGAGAACAAGGCCTTCGACATCTCCGCGACGATCCCGCCGGACAGCTGGTACGGCACGCTGCTGAAGGGCGTGTTCAACTTCCAGCCGGATCCGACGGTCGTTCAGATCACGGTGTGGGCGCTGTATCTGATCCCCACGCTCGCGATCTTCCTGGCCCCGGTAGGGTCGGGTCCGTCCAGGCGGGTGGAGAAGCAGAAGGCGACCGAGAGCGATGAGAAGGCTGAGCCGAACCGGGCGAACCAGGCCGAGGCGACCGGCTGACACGCTGCCGGAACGGACGGGCCTGCCGGGCCGACCGGGAACCATGGGCAGGCCGGGCCTGGCGGTGATCGCCGCGACCGTGCTCGCGCTGACCGCGAGCGGCTGTGTGACCGTCCACGGCGAACAGGCGCTGATCCCGGCGGCGAGCCCGGCCGAGGCCGCGCAGGCCCTCCAGGAGTTCACCGCGGCCTACAACAAGGCCGACAAGGCGTACGACCCGGCCCTCGACGCGGACCGGGTCACCGGTCCGCTCGGCGAGATCAACCAGGCCGGACTGCGCTCGCGGCAGATCACCACCCCCGGCGGCAACAAGAACCACACGCCGCTCGAACTGACCGACGCGAAGTTCGTCGTGCCGCGCAAGGCCGGCTGGCCGCGCTGGTTCGTCGCCGACACCGACTCCAACCGGGACACCGACAAGGGCCCGAACGACACCCGCTGGCTGCTCGTCTTCGTCCGCAACAGCGCCGCGAAGCCGTGGGAGGTCGCCTACCTGTCGATCCTCTCCCCGGACGAGGTGCCCGCCTTCCGCACCGAGGAGGGGTACGCGGTGCCGGTCGCCGCCGGCGGCACGGGGCTCGCGGTCGCGCCGGGGCGGCTCGGCGAGCGGTACGTGTCCTACCTCAAGGACGGGCAGCAGGGGCCGTTCGCACCCGGCTCCCACACCACCGGCTGGCGCACGGAGCGCACGAAGGCCGCCAACCGCCCGGGCCTGGCCACGCAGTACGTCGACCAGGCCGAGAGCCGGGGCGACTTCGCGCCGCTCGCCCTCGCGACGGAGGACGGCGGCGCCCTGGTCTTCTTCGCCACCCGCTACTTCGAGCGGCAGACCGCCGCGCCCGGCTACCGGCCGAAGGTGGGCGCGGAGGTGCGGGCCCTGATGACCGGCGAGATCAAGAACACGATCACCAAGCGCTGGGTGTCCAGCCAGACGGCCCTGGTGAAGCCGGCGGGCACGCAGACGGACGGGGTCGAGGTCCTGGGCCGGCTGCAGGGCGTGACGGCGGCGGAGGGCTCGTAGACCGCCTGTGCGCCCTGCCGGGCAGGACCCGGCTCAGCGCCAGGCGATCTCGTGGTCGGCCGACTCGCCCTGCTCCGCCCGCTCGGCGGCGTGCCGGGCGCAGGCGTCGGTGAGCGCCTCCAGGAGGTTCAGCGGCTCGGGCAGCGCGTGCTCGGGACCGCGCAGCCAGGACAGGACGGGCTGGCTGCCCTCGTCACCCGGGAGCCGGGACGGCGGCACGAGGACGTAGGAGCCGCGGCAGTGCCAGCGCAGGCCGGGGTGCTCGTCCATGGTCTCGGGGTGGCAGTCCAGCTCGCAGGGCCACCACTCGTCCTCGTCCTCGGGGGTGCCGCGGGTGGCGGTGAAGAAGTACATGCGGCCCGCGTCGGGCCGGTCCTCGGCGGCCTCGGAGACGGACACCGGGCCGACCTCGGCGCCCTCGGCGAGCAGCCGCTCCAGGGCTGCCCGGCCGGCGGCGAGCGGCACGTCGAGCACGTCGTGGACCATGCCGGTGGCGGTGATGAAGTTCGCCTCGGGGTGGCCCTTGGCCCAGCGCTCGATCTGGGCGCGGTCGGTGGTCGACTGGGTCTGCCAGGCGAAGGAGACGGGGTGCCGGGCGGGGGTGGGACAGCCGATCCGCTCGCAGGAACAGCGGTATCCGACGGGGTAGGCGGCGGGCGCGACGGGCATTCCCGCGGCGGCGACGGCCAGGAGCGACTTCTCGCGTCCGTTCTCCAGCTCGGCCGCCGAGGGCTTGGGCTTGGAGCGCCTGCGGAACCACTGCGCGAGTCTGCTCTCCGTGCCGCGGTAGCGGCCGATGCCGTCGCCCATCTATCCCCTCACACTCATGGTCACGCTCGTGGTCACACGCATGCTCGCCCGGTGGTCGTCCGGCGCCCGCCCGGAGTTCACCCGGTCGGCACTCCATGGTCCCACCATCCTGCGCCCCGGGTGACCGGAGTCGGGAACCGGGGTCTCATTTACGGACGAGCAGCCCGCGCAGCACGAGGTCGACGAGGGCGTCGGCGTAGGCGTGGGTGAGCGGCAGGGTGCGGTTCAGCCAGCGGTGGTGGAGGGGGCCGACCAGGAGCTCCAGGGCGATGCGGGGGTCGGCGGCGGGGTCGACCAGGCCGGCCGCCCGGGCGGCCTCGATGCGGCGCTCGTACAGGCCCAGCTGGGGTTCCAGGAGCCGGGCGGTGAACTCGGCGCCGAGGTCCGGGTCGACGATCCCCTCGGCGGCGAGCGCGCGGGCGGTCCGGTCGAAGGCGGGGTCGTTGAGCTCGTCGACGGTGGCGCGGAGCACGGCCTTGAGGTCGGCGGCGAGGTCGCCGGTGTCGGGGATCTCACTTCCGGCGGGGCCGCCGGCCGCCTCCTCGGCGAGGTCGAGGAAGGCCTCCAGGAGGACGGCGGCCTTGGAGTTGGCGGGCCACCAGCGGTAGATGGTCTGCTTGCCGACTCCGGCGCGGGCGGCGATGCCCTCGACGGTGGTCCTGGCGTAGCCGTGCTCGGCGACGAGGGCGAGGGCGGCGGCGTAGATGGCGCGCCGGGAGCGCTCGCTGCGCCTGGAGGCGTCGGGAGCCTTCGGGTCGGGGACCTTGGCGTCAGGGGCCTTGGCGTCGGAGGTCTCGGTGTCGGACATGCGTCCAATCTAGCAGTCGACGAGACGCGTCGTCTCGTCGGTTGATCTTCATCCGAACCACCCGAACGGTCCACTGCGCGGGACGCCCCGAAAGCGCACCATGGGCTCACAGATCAGCGCTCGCCGATCAGCACCTCGTACAGCAGAGGAGCCCTCTTTGCGCACCACTCCGCGTGAGCCCTCGCCCCGCCGCTACCTCATGTGCCCACCCACGCACTTCGAGGTGACGTACTCCATCAACCCCTGGATGGATCCGACGAAGCCGGTCGACCTGCGCCTGGCGCTCGCGCAGTGGGAGGACCTGCGCGACCGCTACCGCGCGCTCGGCCACACCGTCGAGCTCCTCGACCCCGTCCCGGGCCTGCCCGACATGGTCTACGCCGCGAACGGCGCGACCGTGGTGGACGGCCGGGTGCTCGGGGCGCGGTTCGCCCATCCGGAGCGGTCCGGCGAGGCGGCGGCGCACCTGGACTGGTTCCGGCGAAACGGTTGTCCGGAGGCGGACCTCCGGGTGCCGGAGCACGTCAACGAGGGCGAGGGCGACTTCGCCGTGACCGCCTCGTGGATCCTGGCCGGCCGGGGCTTCCGTTCCAGCCCGCTCTCGCACGACGAGGCCCAGGAGTTCTTCGGGCGTCCGGTGATCGGCCTGGAGCTGGTGGACCCGCGCTACTACCACCTGGACACCGCGCTGAGCGTCCTGGACGACGCCCGGGACGAGCTCATGTACTTCCCGGACGCCTTCTCCCCCGGCAGCCGCGCCGTCCTGAAGCGCCTGTTCCCGGACGCCCTGCTCGTGGGCGCCGAGGACGCCGCCGTGCTCGGTCTGAACGCGGTGAGCGACGGCCGGCACGTGCTGCTTCCGCAAGCGGCGGTGGGCCTGTTCGAGCCGCTGCGGGAGCGCGGCTTCGAGCCGGTCGGGATGGACCTGGGCGAGCTGCTCAAGGGCGGCGGCAGCGTCAAGTGCTGCACGCAGGAGCTGCGGGCCGCGGTCTAGCGCTCGGTCCTCGCCCTCAGCCCTCACCCTCAGTCCTCGCGCTCAGTCCTCGTCGGTCTCCGGGGGCCAGGGGTCGCCCCAGTCCGCGTCCCTGGCCTCCTTGTACAGCGCACCGTGCCGCTTGGTGACCGTCTCCCTGCCGAGCCCGTCCGGCCCGCACAGCTCCAGGAGCACCTGGCCCTTGCGGATCTGCGGCTTGCGGGTCACCCGGGACGGGGCCGGGGTGACGGGGAAGCGGGTGGCGGCGACGTACGCGTACTTCTCGTCCTCGTACGGCAGCGAGCCGCCCTTCACCTTGCGGTGCAGCGAGGACCGGCTGACCCGGGCCGCGAAGTGGCACCAGTCGCTGCCCGGCACGATCGGGCAGGCGCCGCTGTGCGGGCAGGGCGCGGCGACGGTGAAACCGGCCTCGACGAGGAGGGTGCGGGCGGCGATGATCCGCTCGTAGCCGTCGGGCGTGCCGGCCTCGACGATCACCACGGCCCGCGCGGCGCGGGCGGCCTCGGTGACGAGCGCGGTGCGGTCCGCTTCGGTGAGCTCGTTGAGGACGTACGAGACGGTCACCAGGTCGGTCTCGGCGAGCTTCAGGGCCGAGCCGATGCGCTCGCGCCGCCACTCGGCCTCGAACACGCCCCCGGCCAGCTCCTCGCCGATCGCGAGGGCCGGCTCGGCCCAGTCGAGCACGGTGGTGCGGGCGGCGCCCTCCCAGGCCTCCGCGACCGCCCAGCTCGCGGCGCCCGTGCCGCCGCCGACATCGGTGTGGGTGGCGGGCGTCCAGTCGGGCGCGGCGTCCGCGAGGGCGTACAGCGCGGCCCGTACCGCCTCGAAGGTGGCGGGCATCCGGTACGCGGCGTACGCGGCGACATCGGACCGGTCGCGCAGCACCGGCGCGTGCGTCTGGGTCGCCCCGCGGTAGTTGGCGATCAGCCGCTCGACGGCCTGCGCGGCCTGCCGCGGCGGCAGCCCGTCGAGTACGGCGCCGAGCGCGGCGCGCAGGGTGTCGGCGGAGGGGGCGGAGGCGTTCACCGCGACATTCTAGTTCGCCGGCGCGAGCCGCCGGCGCGAGCCGACGGCGCGAGCCGACGGCGCGAGCCGGGGGCGCGGCCCCGACCCCGTCCCCGTGCACCGCGCGCCACGCCGACCCGGACCGTCACACCGGGGCGGTCACTTCGCCGGCGCGGCGCGCCAGGGGCGGCACATCAGGAGGAAGCAGCCGAGGGCGGCGACGGCGCAGCTCACCTGGACGACCGCCATCGGCACGGCGGTGGTCTCGCCGGCGATGCCGACGAGCGGGGAGGCGACGGCGCCGATGAGGAAGGAGGAGGTGCCGAGCAGCGCGGAGGCGGAGCCGGCGGCGTGCGGGGTGCGCATGAGGGCCTGGGCGTTGGTGTTGGGCAGGACGAGGCCCATCGCCGACATGAGGACGAAGAGCCCGGCGGCGACCGGCACCAGGCCGGGGTCGCCGAAGACGCCACTGGTCATCACGAGCAGCGCGGTCGCGGCGACCAGGATGATGCCGAGGCCCCGGCCGAGCGCCTTGTCGAGGCTGACCCGGCCGACGAGCAGTTTGCCGTTGATCTGGCCGACGGCGACCAGGCCGATCGAGTTGAGCCCGAAGAGCAGGCTGAAGGTCTGCGGGGAGGCGCCGTAGATCTCCTGCACCACGAACGGCGAGGCGCTGATGTAGGCGAAGAGCACGGCGAAGGCGAGGCCGCCGGCCAGCATGTAGCCGGTGAAGACGCGGTCCGCGAGCAGTCCGCGCATGGTGCGCAGGGCCTCGCCGACGCCGCCCGGGTGGCGCCGTTCGGGCGGCAGGGTCTCGTGCAGGAAGCGCCACACGACCAGGGTGAGGGCGAGGCCGATGACGGTGAGCACGTAGAAGACGCCGCGCCAGTCGGTGATCCGCAGGATCTGGCCGCCGATGAGCGGGGCGACGATCGGGGCGACGCCGGAGATCAGCATGAGGGTGGAGAAGAAGCGGGCCATCTCGACGCCGTCGTACAGGTCGCGGACGACGGCGCGGGCGATGACGATGCCGGCGGCGCCGGCCAGGCCCTGGAGCAGCCGAAAGCCGATGAGGAGTTCGGCAGTGGGGGCGAGCGCGCAGACGGCGGTGGCGAGGACGTACACGATCATGCCGACGAGCAGCGGGCGCCGCCGGCCCCATTTGTCGCTCATGGGGCCGACAACGAGCTGGCCGAGCGCCATGCCGGCGAGGCAGGCGGTCAGGGTGAGCTGGACGGTGGCGGCCGGGGAGTGCAGGGACCTGGTGACCTCCGGCAGGGCCGGCAGGTACATGTCCATGGAGAGCGGCGGGAGGGCGGTGAGCCCGCCGAGGACGAGGGTGACGAGCAGTCCGGCCCGCCGGGCGGCGGTCGCGGCCGGCGCGTGCGGTATCCCCTGCCGTATGTGGTCCTCGGTCTGGTCCTCGGTCTGGGCGGGGGCCCGGCCGCTCTCCGGCATCGACTGCTCCGTTTCGTTGAAACCTGTCCCAGGTTACGCGGGTCAGGCGGGCGTGAGACCGGGCCTTCCGGCCTCCGTGACGAAGGAGGCGGCGGTGGCGAGCGGGGCGCCCGGGGTGGTGACGGCGGAGACGGTGCGGAAGTCGGCGCGGGCGCTGTCGAGGCCGAGCGTGACCTTCACGTAGCCGCGGCGCCCGTTGTAGAACTTCATGTGCGGGTTGGCCTGCATGAGGGCGGCGTGGTTGGCCGGCTTGTCGGTGCCGTTGCGGCCGCTGGAGATGGACGTGGTGACGATCTCGGTGCCGACGGTGCGCGAGCCCGGGTCGCGGTGGTCGGCCTTGATGTCCATGGCGAAGGCGACGTGCACGTCGCCGGTGAGGACGAGCAGGTTGTCGACGCCGGCCGCGGCCGCGCCGGCGAGGACCCGCTGCCGGGAGGCCCGGTAGCCGTCCCAGGCGTCCATGGAGAGCTTGTACGCGGGGGCGGGGGTCGTCGGGTTGCGCCGCTCGGCGAACATGACCTGCTGCGGGAGCACGTTCCACCGTGCGTGCGAGCCGCGCCAGCCGTCGGTCAGCCAGCGCTCCTGGGTGGCGCCGGTGAGGGTGCGGGCCGGGTCGTCGACGAGCGGGCCGGGGAGCTGCCAGCCGTCGCCGTACGCCTGGTCGGAGCGGTACTGGCGGGTGTCGAGGACGTCGAACTGGGCGAGCCGGCCGAACCGCAGGCGCCGGTAGAGCCTCATGTCGGGGCCGGTGGGCCGCTGCGGGGTGCGCAGCGGCTGGTTCTCCCAGTACGCGCGGTAGGCGGCGGCGCGGCGGATCAGGAACTCCTCGGGCGGCACCCCGTTCTGCGGGATGTCGTCGGCGTAGTTGTCCTCGGTCTCGTGGTCGTCCCAGGTGACGACGAAGGGGTGGGCGGCGTGCGCGGCCTGCAGGTCGGCGTCCGCCTTGTAGAGGGCGTAGCGCAGCCGGTAGTCCTCCAGGGTGACGGTCTCGTGGTTGAAGACGTCGGGGAGGGTGCCGACGGGATAGCCGCGGTCGGCGGCGGTGGAGGGGACGGGGTACTCGTAGATGTAGTCGCCGAGGTGGAAGACGACGTCGACGTCCTCCCGGGCGAGGTGCCGGTGGGCGGTGAAGTAGCCGTCCGGGTAGGCCTGGCAGGAGACGGCGGCCAGGCTGAGGCGGGTGTTGTGGGCGCCGGGCGGGGGCGCGGTGCGGGTGCGGCCGACGGGGCTGGTCCAGTCGCCGGCGCGGAAGCGGTAGAAGTACGGACGGCCGGGGGCGAGGGCGGCGACCTCGACGTGCACGGTGTGGGCGTACTCGGGGTGGGCGATGACGGAGCCGCGCCGGACGCCGCGGGTGAAGCGCTCGTCGTGGGCGAGTTCCCAGGTGACGGCGGCCCGGGTGCCGGTGGGCAGGCCGCCGCCGGCCTCGTACGGGCGGGGGGCGAGGCGGGTCCACAGGAGGACGGAGTCGGGCAGGGGGTCGCCGGACGCCACACCGAGGGTGAACGGGTTCTCGGTGATGCGGCGGGCGTCGAGTTCGGCGGCGGCGGCCGTCCCGGTGGCCGGGAGGTGCACGGAGAAGGCGAGCGCGGCGGCGGCGCCGGTCGTGGTGAGGAAACGGCGGCGGCCGAACTGGTGACGGCTGAAGTGGCGGGCGGCGGCGCGGAGTTCGTCGACATACGTGGGTGCGGCGGTCATGGTCCCCTCCCCTGACGGATGTGGTGCTTCCGATTGCAGGGGGACGGAACGACTTCACGTTGTCGGGTACAGAACATCCACGTGTCGGACGAATGAGTTCACGGAGCACCGGTCTGCCGTACGCTGCGCGCTCATGAGCACAGCAGGCAGCCTCGTGAACACGGCAGGCGGCGCGGGCGTCGCGGTGGTGACGGGCGCGGGTTCGGGCATCGGGCGGAGCGTGGCGCGGGCGCTCGCGGCGGCCGGCTGGTCGGTGGCGCTCGCGGGCCGCCGGGCGGAGCCGCTGGCGGAGACGGCGGCGGCCTTCCCGTCCCCCGGCGAGGCGCTGTGCGTGCCCACGGACGTGACGGACCCTCGGCAGGTGACGGCCCTCTTCGAGGCGGCCCGCGACCGGTTCGGCCGGGTCGACCTGCTCTTCAACAACGCGGGTACGTTCGCCGGCGGCGGCGTCCCGGTCGAGGACCTGGACCCCGAGACCTGGCGCTCGGTCGTGGACGTCAACCTGACGGGCGCGTTCCTGTGCGCGCAGGCCGCGTTCCGGACGATGAAGGAGCAGTCGCCGCAGGGCGGCCGCATCATCAACAACGGCTCCATCTCGGCGCACGTGCCGCGCCCGCACTCGATCGCGTACACGGCGACGAAGCACGCGATGACGGGCCTGACGAAGTCGCTGTCGCTCGACGGACGTCCGTACCGGATCGCCTGCGGTCAGCTCGACATCGGCAACGCGGCCACGGAGATGACGGCGCGGATGCAGACCGGGATCCTGCAGGCCAACGGCGAGGTGGCGGTGGAGCCGGTGATGGACGCGGCGGACGTGGCGGCGACGGTGGTGCACATGGCGGGGCTGCCGCTGGAGGCGAACGTGCAGTTCGCGACGGTGATGGCGACGGCGATGCCGTACATCGGGCGGGGCTGAGGGCGGGGCTGAGGGCGGGGCCGAGGACCCCGCCCGACGGGATGGATCAGGGGGTGGCCTGGCCGGTCTCGAAGCGGGCGACCTTGTCGCCCTCGACGGTGAAGCGCCAGGCGGTGCGCATCGAACCCCAGGTGTCGTTGGTGTAGGTGGCGACGAGGGTACGGCCGCCGTCGGTCTCGTCCTCGACCTCCATGCGCCCGTTGGAGGAGAACACCTCACGCTCGGTCCAGTCGCGGAGGTTCCGCTCCGTACCGTCGTCGGACATGGTCGCGTCGGGGGTGAGGAGGCCGAAGAAGGCCTCCTTGTCATTGGCGTTGAGGGCGGTCACGAAGGCGCGCACGACGGGGTCGGCGAGCTGCTCCACGGGAATCGTCATGTCCCAGCGGTACACCGGAGGGGCGCCGACGCGGCGCCGTCACGGCGGAACCGGGCCGGGGGTTCAGCCCTCCGGCGGCAGGACGCGTTCGCGTACGCCTTCGAGGACGAGGTCGCCGGTGATCCCGGGGAGCAGCCGGCGGGCCTGCCAGGTGCGGGGGCGGGGCACGTCGTCGAGCACGAGGTACCGGGCGCCGTCCCGGAGCGGAACATCCGCCAGCCGGTCCCGGTTCCCGACCCGTGCCCCGTCGGCGCCGGAGAAGGTGAAGACCTCGGTGAAGGGTGCGGCCCCGTCCCGGTTCCGGCAGCAGGCGACGGCGGTACGGGACGGGGCCCGGCCGGGCAGGTGCCCGCCGCCGATCAGGGCGTGGGCGAGCAGGGTGTGCAGCTGGAAGTTGTCGCCGAGCCCGGAGGCGCGCAGCGCGAACCGGGCGCCGGTGGGGCGGTGGACGGCGAGGACCGGCTCGTCGTCGAGGACGGCGAACGCGTGGGCGAGCCGCCGGAACCGGCCGCCGAACCCGGCCACGGCGGCGAGGTGCGCGTCCCGGTCGGCGCCCAGGGCGCGGCGCACGGCGGCGTGCCGGAGCAGGGTGAGGGTCGCCGCCTCGAAGGACGGGAGGGCACGCCAGGCGACGATCGGCCCGTAGCCGTACGTGTCGTAGTCGGCGTTGCGGAGTCCCTCACCGTCCGGCCCGGGCAGGGCGCCCCGCCCGTCCGCGATCCAGCGCTCGGCGAGCGTCCCGGCCATCTCGAAGCCCTGCCGGGCCCGTTCGAGCACGGGCGCGGCGCAGGCCGCGGGATCGGCGCCGCGCTCCACGCAGGTGGCGACCATCGCGGCGACGGTGCTGTCGGGCCCCTGCCCGAGCAGGGGCAGCAGGGCGGCGAGCCGCGGACCGCAGTCGCGGAGGACGGCGTCCGGCGCGTCACGGAAGGCGGCGAGCAGGACGTCGAAGGCGGCGGGCACCTCGTGGGAGCCGGCCCGGACGGCCGCCTCGAACGTGCGCACCGCGCCCGCGAACCGCCCGTCGCTCCCCTTGCCCCCGAACCTCATCCGCGCACCCTACCGGGCCGGACCTGGCAGGCTGCCCGCCATGACCGAAGACGCCTGGACCGCCATCGCCCGCCTCCACACCTGGCTCACGACCCATCAGAACCTGCCGCGCGGCGAGGAGGTGCTGCTGCGCGTCCTCAAACTCTCCGAGGAGGTCGGCGAGACGGCCCAGGCGGTCATCGGCGCCACGGGCCAGAACCCCCGCAAGGGCACGACCCACACCTGGCAGGACGTCGAGGCCGAACTGTGCGACGTCATCATCACGGCGATGGTGGCCCTGCGGACCCTGACCCCGGACGCGCGGGAGGTGTTCGAGGGGCACGTGGAGCGGGTGGCGGGCCGGGTGCTGGGACCGGAAGCACCAATTCATGAGTAAACGGTGAAGAATGTGTGTTCCCTGTGTATGTTGAGCGGCGCTCGATCCTCCGCTCGACCCACGGAGCACCGCCATGACGCAACCGCCGCCGAACCCGTACGCGTACCCGTACGCGCCCCCGCCCCCGCCGGCGCGGCGCTGGTGGCAGCATCCGGCGGTGGTCATCACGGCGCTCGTGGTCTTCCCGCCCGGCGGCATCGCCCTTGCCTGGCTGAGCCGTTGGGCCCGGGGCCCGAAGATCGTCGCCACGGTCCTCGCCGGCCTGTGGTTCCTCGCGCCGTTCCTCGGCGACCCGCCGAAGGACGACGCGAAGCCGGGGGCCGCGGGGGCGGCGGCTTCGGCCACGCCGACTCCTACGCCCACCCCGACCCCCACGCCCACGGTTTCGGCGACGCCGAGCCCGACGCCGAGCGCGCACCCGGCGATGCCGCGGGTCACCGCCCGTACCTTCGCGGAGGCGTCCACGGTCCTGGCCCCGCTGGCCCTGTCCTCGGTCGAACCGGCGAGCGCCTACACGGACGTCACCCTCCCGGCCACGACCGACGACTGGACCGTCTGCTTCCAGTCCCCGGCCCCGGGCGAGCTCATCGACTCCCCGACGACCACCACGGCCCGGCTGTCCCTGACCGCCCCGGCCACCCCCTGCCCGAAGTCCGAGAACACCCGCCTCCACCCGGCCCCCAAGCCCAAGCCCAAGCCCAAGCCCACCCCGACGCCCACGCCCGAGCCCGAGCCCACGTACGACAACGACGCCACGACGGGCGGCTCGTCCTCCGGCGGCTCCGACGGCGGCAGCGTCTACTACGAGAACTGCACCGCCGCCCGAGATGCCGGCGCCGCCCCCATCCGCCGCGGCGAGCCCGGCTACCGCCCGGCCCTCGACCGGGACAACGACGGCATCGCCTGCGACAGTTGACCGATCCGTACCCGCACCGCGCCGCGCGGGCGCTGGAAGCCGCCGCGTCCGACGGCGCCTCGCGCGTCGACGAGGGCATGGAGAACCTCGCGCAGGGCCTGCACAAGTCCTTCGGGGCCAAGGGCGACCGCCCCTACGCCCTCGCCCTCACCTGCCAGGCACCCACCCACCTCACCGTCACCCTGACCCTCGCCCGGGCACGGGGGCGGCGCCGCGGCCGGTCTCGTCCTGTGGCGGCTCAGCACGGTCTCCCCCGACGACCTGGCCGGGGACGGGTGCGAGGACGACATCAAGGGCTGCGAGAGCTGAGGATCGGCCCGGACGAGGACGTCGCCGCTCCTGAGATCAGACGGTCCCTTCGATGCGTTCGAAGATGTCCGCGTCCGTCTCCCGCTGCCAGACCGGCAGGTCGGACCAGTCGGCAACATACCCGGGCTTCGGGTCTTCGAAGTGCCTGAACATCTGGGCGGTCCAACAGATCGCGACGAATCGACCCTTCTGCTCACGGGTGAGCCGGGCCGCATGCCCGCCGCTGACCTCGATGAAGTCGCGCACCTGCCCGTACACGGCGGTGGCGGCTTCGCGCTCCCACTCGGGCGTCTCGTCCCACGGCGTGACGTAGCCGGGCTTGGGCTCGCCGGGGTAGTGCTTGTTCACACCGTCGATCCACGCCTCGCGGAAGATCCGGCCGTCATTCATGCGCGTGTCCCTCTCGTCATGCGGTGCGCGGAAGCGCCGCGATTCGGTGATCAAGAGTCGAGACTCGGTCATCGGACATGAGCGGGGCAAGACGCCCCCGAAGCCCGTCCAGCTTCTTGCCGATGAATCCCGAATTCGACCGGTCGGCCAGTCCGAGTGCTTGCTCCGCGTAGTGCACGACCTGGTCGACGTCCCGCCTGTGCGCCCCAAGCACGGCGAGGTCGCTCAGAACAGCGGCACGGCGACGCAGGGACAGAGGCTGGGCAAGGGCCGTGGTGAGCGCTTCCTCGGCGAGATCAGGGCGGCCCAGTTGGAGGTAGCAGGCTCCTCGCTCCTCTGCCAGGCGGGAGCCGTCGAAGCGGAGCCAGCCTCCGTTGTGGGAGTGAGCGCCGTCGAGGGCGTGCACTTTCTCAGCTTCGTCAAGAGCCCGGCTGCAGGCGTCGAGGTCGCCCACGGCCGCGTACGCCTGCGCCTGGACGGCCGCGACCCAATGACGGGTGGAGAGAGTGTCGTCACCCCTCCGGGCGATGCGGAAAGCTTCCGCAAGCAGGGGTTGGGCAGCGTGCGCGCGGCGCGCGTACAGCTCGACGTACGCGTGGCGGGTCATGGCACAGGCCCACAGGTCGTGGTCGCCACCGGCGTAGGCCGCATTGGCGGCCAGTGTGTAGCACTGCGCGGCATCGGTGTACCTGTTGGCGTCGAAGAACAGCTCACCGACGAGCTGGTAGACGTCGGCCGTCATCCGACACAATCGGGACCGCTCCACAGCAGTACGGGGCTCGGTCAGCCCCTTCGCCATCACATCGAGCTGTGCGCGCACCGCAGGGAAGACGACCTGCTTGGAGTCTGATAGCGCGTAGACCTGCCAGAGGCTGCGGTGTAGGGCGTCCCCTGTCTCCAAGAGCGTCGATACTGCCCGCCCTCGGGCGGCCTCACCGTGATCGGGAAGAGTGACCAGCGCACCCGTAACGGCGAGCAGGCCCAGGACTTCGCGGCGCTTCATGTCGTCATCATCACCATGGAGGAGGGGTGGAGCAGCGGAGAGCCCGGCCGTCTCGGCCGGCTGTTCGTCGGAGAGAAGGGCTTCCAGCTCGGGGAGGGTCACTCCCAACAGCTCTGCGATCTTCGGCCGTTGGTGGGGACGCGGGGTGGCGCGACCACTTTCCCAACGGACCACGGTGGACGCGGCCACCGAGAGCGCTTCTGCGAATTCCTCCTGAGAGTAACCCCGGGCCGCGCGCCGTTCCGCAAAGTGCTTACGCCTCGACGTCATAGGTCTCCCCTCACGAGAACCCTTTCACGCACTCATACCCGCCACGTGCCAACGCCTGGAAAACGCCTGGGTATTGCGCGAGGTCCGCTCTGGGAGAAGGTAACGGATCGTCGTTCACTGGTCACACGCCGCTCGGAGGCCGAAGGACCCTCCGGGCGGCTCCCACTGAGAGGAGCGACCCCGTGACGACCTCCGGACTGCCCCGCAGGAACCCTGGCGCCAGTGGCCGTACGTACACACCGCCGGAGCCCCGGCCTGGTGCGCCGAGCCGGGCTCTGCGGGTACGGGCGGCCGGCGGCTGGGAGAGGTTCATGCGCCGCGTCGAGGCCCGGCAGGAGCCGGAGGAGTGAACCCGGTCGGTTCCGACGGCTACGAGCATCACCCGCTCCTGGACACGCGTGTCCGTGACATCGCCTCGCGCGGGGAGGGTGTGCTCGTCGCCGTCACACACGAGCTCCACAACCACGGCACGGTCCGCATCGCGCACATCCGGCCCGCGTCCGGAGTCGAGTGGACGACCGCGGCCGACAACATCCAGGCCGCCCGCCCCTGAGCCGCGGCCCGCAGATCGCCGTCCGCGCCCCCTGGCGCAGACGGATTCCCGCACCACACCCTTCAACACAAGGAGTCTCATGACCACCTCTGTCGCACTCCCCTCCCCCACGCGGCCGTGGGGTGCGGGCCGACTCGCGCCCTACCCGACGGTCGTCCGCCGACCCCACGCCACGGTCGCCATCGACCCCACGACGCAGCTCGGGGTGTTCCGCGACCGCGTCGGGCAGGTGGTCGAGATGGGCAAGCACGGCACCAGCTCCGGCACCGAGACCTCCACGACGACGAACTCGGACTCCCAGAACGACCAGGGTCACGATCAGGACAGCACGCAGGACTGATGACCATGACCGAGGAGAGGCCGGTTCTGGTGGCCACCGAGGCGGACGACATCACCGCCGACATGGTGATCACCGAACTCAACCGGCGCGATGTGCCGGTGGTCCGGTTCAACCCCGCCGACATCGGCGAAAACCTCACGGTCTCGGCTCGGTTCGGCACCTGCCCGACCCCGGTGGTCGGGCAGGTGCGCACCCCGTCGAGAACCGCTGATGTGACCCAGGTCCGGTCGGTGTACTGGCGCCGCCCGGAATGGCCCGCGTTTCCCCACCTGTCCGCTGATGACTCCCGGTTCGCGGCGGCGCAGGTCCGCTACGGATTCGGTGGCACCCTCTACGCCCTGAGCGGCCCGCTCTGGGTCAACCACCCCCTGCGCGTTGCCGCAGCCGACTACAAACCCGCGCAGCTCGTTCTCGCCCAGCAACTCGGCTTCACCATCCCTCCCACCCTTGTCACCAACGACCCGGACGAGGCTCGCGAGTTCGTTCAGGCTCAGAGGCAGGCGATCTTCAAGACGCTGCGATGGACCCCCTACACGCGTGATGGCGTGCCGGTGACGGGATGGACCGCCCCCGTCACCCCCGACGAGATCGACGACAGCGTTCGGGTCGCGCCCCACCTGTTCCAGGCCCGCGTGGACAAGGTCGCCGACGTTCGCGTGCTGCTCGTAGGTCGGCATACGTTCGCCGTACGCATCGACTCCGACCTCCTGGACTGGCGCAAGGACTACAGCGCCCTGACCTACACCGTGGAGCACCTTCCCGACCGGGTGGCCAAGGGACTGCATGCCTATCTGGACCGACTGGATCTGGTATCGGGAAGCTTCGACCTCGCGGTCGACCGCGCAGGGGACTACTGGTGGCTGGAACTGAACCCCAACGGACAGTGGGGGTGGCTGGAGACCGAGACCGGCCTCCCGATGTCCGCTGCCTTCGCCGACCTACTCGCACAAGGAGATCACCGATGACCGACCCGTCATCCGAGCGACGCCGCATGGCGACCGTTCTCGTGAATGAAGGGGCCCTGAAATCCCCCTGGCTGCGTGAGGCCGTCGAGTCCGTCCCCCGCGAGCGGTTCCTCCGCTCGGGAGTCTTCCTGAACGAGGGGCGGACCTGGCGGCCCGTCACCGCCACCGACACGAATCCGGACGAGTGGCTGAAGATCGCATACAGCGTCGACACCCTCACCACCCAGCTCGACGGCCACCTCACCGCCGACCAGGCCGACGAACCCGTCGTGGGCGTGCCCACGTCCTCCTCGACCGACCCGGCCACCGTCGTCGGCATGATCGAGACCCTGGACCTCGTGACGGGCCACCGAGTCCTGGAGATCGGCACAGGCACCGGCTACTCCACAGCCCTGATGTGTCACTACCTCGGCGAGGACAACGTCGCCACGGTCGAGGTTCGACGCACAGGTGGCCGCACGCGCCGATGCCGCTCTCGAAGCCGCCGGCTTCTCGACGTGGACGGTGACGGGCGACGGGCTCCTCGGCCACCCGTACCGGGCACCGTACGACCGGGTCATCGCCACCTGCGCAGTCCGCCGCATCCCATACGCGTGGATCAGGCAGACGAGGCCCGGAGGCGTTGTCCTCGGCACGGTCGGCTCGTGGCCGTGGGGAACCGGCCTCGCGAAACTTGCCGTCGGCGATGACGGCACCGCCGAAGGCTCGATCGTCGGGCGTTCCTCCTTCATGCAGGCGCGGGCCCAGGCAGTGGCCCCCGTGGCCGGCGATCTCTCCGCCCGGACCGCGTACGCGGACAGTGAGCGGCGCACTCAGGTGTCTCCTCATGTCCTGGAGGAGTGGATGCCCGCCTTCCTTGCGCAGTTGGCGGCGCCCGGCGCTCAGTTCGTCCGCGCGACGGGCGGGGACGGATCGCCCTTGCGGTACCTGTTCGATCCGGAGAAGGAGTCGTTCGCCGAGTTCCTCGTCGACGGCGAGAACTGGACCGTCCGCCAAGGCGGTCCGGTGGCCCTGTGGGATGACGTGGAACGTTCCCTCGTCGCCTGGCAGGATGCGGGGGCGCCGGAGATCGACTCCGTACGGCTCCACGTGACGCCCACGGCCCACCGGTACTGGATCGACCAGGCGCCCTCCCTGCGCTGGGAACACCGGATCACCTGACCCACTACGCTCCGGACATGGACGACGAACCGCTCTCCCAGTGGGCCGAGCGTCGCGACGCGAGGATCGGGCAGCTCCGCGCCGTCCCCCTCGTGACCGGCGACGGCCCGAGGGCTTCGCATCTGAACCCCGATGCGCCCCGTGCGATCCAGCGGTGGAACGGCCACCTGTGGGAGCCGCACGGCTTCGCGGCGAACCTCGCGGAAGCACGGCGCATCCTGTTTCCCCACGCCGAGTCTGCCGCCGCTCCTGAGGCGTCACCGAAGCTCGGTCCCGGGACCGGCAGGCATCGGAAGCCTCCGGCGCTCTGACAACTCTGCCGGGATTACGGCCCATGCCCTGTGAGCGCAGGGGTGAGGCGAGGTCCGCCGCCCCACGAAAAAGGGCCTCTGACCTGTGTTTCCGCTGGCCAGAAGCCCTGAGAGGCAGACGAGTCGGGCTGTACGCCGGGTTCTGTACCCCGGGACCTCGCGGTCGTCGGGGCGACGGCCATCCATCTAGGACCGGCGTTGCCGCCGGCCTCGTGCGGTCTACCCGCGAACTCGGGCGGGCAGCCCTCGAACGTTCGCGCAGGGACACCGAGGTGTCCCCTTTTGACCTTGCTCCGGGTGGGGTTTACCGAGCCGCCTGAGTCACCTCAGGCGCTGGTGGTCTCTTACACCACCGTTTCACCCTTACCGAGGACCGAGGTCCCCGGCGGTCTGTTTTCTGTGGCACTGTCCCGCGGGTCACCCCGGGTGGCCGTTAGCCACCACCTTGCCCTGTGGAGCCCGGACGTTCCTCGGGAGGATCCGAGGATCCCCACGCGGCCGCCCGCCCGGCTCGTCTGCCGTGCCGACCATGCTACCTGGCGATTCAGTGGAGGTCGGCGGTGTCCAGATCGAACCCGAAGGGTTCGGGGAGAAGGAGCGGCTTGCCGAAGGGGGCGAGGTCCCGTCGCGGGTACTCGCCGGCCTCCGGCCGCCCGAACAGCGTCACCATGCGCTCTTCCCGGTCCACGAGGAGGTAGAGGGGGATGGCGCCCCTCGCGTAGCACCGGCGCTTGGCCTCCCGGTCGAGGTCCGGGCGGTGCCGACGAGAGGTGACTTCGAGGACGAGGGACACGCCGTCGCAGGGCATCCAGGGCGGGGCGCCGCGGAACGCCCGGCCGGCCAGGGGGACGACGGTTCCGTCGGGGATCACGTGGTCCTTCGGGGCGCCGGGGGCCGCGCCCAGGACCAAGCCCTTGTGCCCCGAGACCTGGACCTCGACCCGTGATCGCTTGACGAGCTGACGGACCAGGCGGCTCATGCAGTGTTCGTGGTCCCCCTCGGGCGGCGGCGTGACCACGGTCTCCCCCTCGACCAGCTGCGCCCGGAGACCCTCCGGCGTGCGCAGGGCCAGAAACTCCTCCAGCAGGAACTCCGCGTCGGTCATGGCAGCAGGCTCGGGCAACGCGGCCCCGGCCGCAGGGGGACGGGGGGTGGTTTCCCCCGATCGGGGACGGAGCGCCGGACGTCACTTGACCTTGTCGCAGCGTCAAGGTTTCTACTGGACGCATGCGAATCGGCGAGATCGCCGCGCTCGTCGGGGTGACCCCGCGGGCCGTGCGGCACTACCACCGGATGGGGCTGCTGCCCGAGCCCGCGCGGCGGGCGAACGGGTACCGGGAGTACGGGGTGCGGGACGCCGTGCTGTTGGCGCGGATTCGGCGGTTGACCGAGTTGGGGCTCGGGCTCGACGAGGTCGGGGACGTGATCGCGGATGACGAGGGGCGGGAGCTGGTGGAGGTGCTGGAGGAGCTGGACGCGGATCTGGGGCGGCAGGAGCGGGTGATCCGGGAGCGGCGGGAGCGGCTCGCGGAGTTGCTCGGGCAGGCGCGGGAGGGGCGGCTGGGGGCCGACGGGCCCGTGTCGCCGCAGCTCGCCGGGCTGCTCGCGGACCTCGGGGACGGCGGAGTCGCCGGGTCGCCGATGGCGGCGAAGGACCGGGAGATCCTCACGCTGCTCGACACCGTCGTGCCGGAGGAGGAGCGGGACCGGTTCATGGAGCTGATGCGCGGGGCCGCCGCGCACGCGCCCGCGCTCTACGCCCGGCTCGACGCCCTCGCGGACGCCAAGCCCGACGACCCCCGGGTCGCCGAGGCCGCCGCCGCGCTCGCCCGGGTCCTGCCGGACGGGCTCGCCGTGGAGGTGCCCGACGGCGGGCTCGCGGAGACGTTCTTCGGCGACCTGGCGCCCGCCCAGGCCGCCGCCGTACGGCAGGCGCTGCGACTCGTGGCGGAGCGTGGCGCATGAGGGCCCTGCGGACGTACCTCGTGTACGCGCTGCTGCCCGCCGAGCTCGTCCTCGCCGTCTGTCTCGTCGCCGGGGTACGGATACCCCCGGCCGTCCTCACTGTCGCCGAGGCCGCCTTCACCCTGCTGCTGCTCGCGAACGGCCTCGCCTTCCTCCGGCTGCGGCGGCGCGGGCTGACCACCCGCGAGGCCCTGCACGTGCTCGTGCCCGAGCCGGCGCTGCGGCTGATCGCGCACGAGCTGCGGCTCATGGCGAGCCTCGGCCGGTGGGTCGCCCGGCGCCCGGACCGGGGCGGGCCGGACACCGTGGCCGCGTTCCCGCACGCCCGGGACCAGGCCGCGCTGATGTACGGCTTCGCGTTCGTCTGCGTCGTCGAGAGCGTCGGCATGTCGTATCTGCTCGCGGCCTGGCCCGTCGTCCACGCCGTCGTCCTCGTCCTCGACGTCTACACCGTGCTCTTCGTGCTCGGTCTGCACGCCGCCTCCGCGACCCGGCCGCACCTGCTGACCGGCGACACGCTGCGGGTCCGGCAGGCCGGCCATGTCGACGTACGGATCCCGCTGGAGCGGATCGTCGCCGTCCGGTACGAGTCGCTGTTCACCCACGAGAAGAAGGACGGCGAGCTGAACCTGGCCGTCGGGTCGCAGACCTCGCTCACCCTGGAGCTCGGCGCCCCGGTCGACGCGCCCCGGCTGCTCGGCTCCCCCCGGCCCGTACGCGTCGTCCGTCTCCACGCGGACGACGCGCGTGCGATGCACCGGGCCCTCCGCGAGGCCCTCGCCCTCACACAGGCGCGAACAGCACCTTCGCCCGTCCCGGATCCGCCTGTGTCAGCCTGACCCGCAGCCACTCGCCGAGCGGGAGCCCCGTCTCGCCGCCGCCCTCGATGCGCGCGACCACCGCGGGGCGTTCCAGATGTACGGTGCCGACGGCCGGCTCCCGCTCCTTCACGTCGATCACGTACGCGTCGAAGAGCTCGCCGATCCGGCCGCTGAGCAGCGCCGCCTCCACGATGTCGACGCTCTCCCGCTCGACCGTGTTGGCGCGGCGCGAGCCCGCGGCCATCTCGTCGGGCAGGGCCGGGAGCGCGGCCCGTACCCACTCCGGCGGTTCCTGTCCGGCCACCGCCGCGACGCACAGCTCGCCCGCGTAGCGGTCGACGAGGCGTCGCAGCGGGGCCGTGCAGTGCGTGTACTCGTCGGCGACCGCCGCGTGCAGGGCCGGGATCGGTACGTCGCCGTCGGTGAAGACCGTGTAGCCGGCGCCGCGCAGCAGGGTCGTGCACTCCTGCAGGAACGCGGCGTGGCGCGGTTCGGCGGGGTCGAGGGAGCGGACCACGTCCGCGTACGAGACGTGGTGCGGCCAGTCGACGCCGAGCGCCTGCGCGGAGCGGCGCAGGCGGGCGACGGCGCCGTCCGGGGCGGTGGGGAGGGTGCGGAGGATGCCGGTGCCGGCCGCGGTCATCAGGTCGGCGGCGGCCATGCCGGTGAGCAGGGAGATCTGCGCGTTCCAGGCGTCGGCGGGGAGCGGGGCGCGGTAGGCGAGCGAGTAGGTGTGGTCGTGCTCGACGATCTCCTGTTCGGGGACGTTGAGGGAGATGCCGCCGCGTTCGCCCTCCAGGCGCTCGCGCAGGGTGCCGATCTCGCGGAGCAGCGCGAGGGGTTCCTCGGCGGTGCCGGCGTCGATCCGCCGCTGCACGCCCGCGTAGTCGAGTTTGGCGCGGCTGCGGACGAGCGCCCGGCGCACGTCGGTGGCGACCCGCCGGCCGTCGGCGTCGAGGTCGATGCGCCAGAGGAGGGCGGGGCGGGGTTCGTCGGGGAGGAGGCTGGCGGCGCCCTCGGAGAGCACGGCGGGGTGGAGGGGGACCTTGCCGTCGGGGAAGTAGAGGGTGAGGCCGCGGCGGTGCGCCTCGGCGTCGAGCGCGCCGCCGGGGGTGACGAAGGCGGCGACGTCGGCGATGGCGTAGTGCACGCGGTAGCCGCCGCGGGCCCGGCGGGCGAGGTGCATCGCCTGGTCGAGGTCCGTGGACGTCGGCGGGTCGATCGTGAACATCGGCAGGTCCGTGGCGTCCGCCCCGGGCAGCCGGGGCGCCTTGGCCGCGGCCTCCGCCTCGGCGAGCACCTCGGCCGGAAACCCGTCCGGCACCCCCAGCTCGGTCCGAAGTGCGCGCAGCGCGGCCCGCAACGGGGCCTCCGCGGCGCCGGTCACGCGAATGTGGCGGCGGGGCATGGACCGAGCGTAGGGCGCCGACGGTGCCGCGGCACCCCGGCGGGAGCCGGCCACTCAGCGGGTGCGCCGCCGCTCACCCTCCGGGCCGGCCCGGCGCCCCGCGGGCGCCCCCCTCACCCCACCTCCCGCCCCGGCGGCACCGTCGCCGTCACCGGCTGGGCCGACGGTGGGGCCGTGCTCTTGCGGACGACGAGGCTGGTGGCGAGCTCCAGGCGGGTCACCGCGGGCTCGCCGGCGCGGAGGCGGAGGAGCATCTGGACGGCCTCCTCGCCCATTTCGCGGAGGGGCTGGTGGACGGTGGTGAGGGCGGGGCTGGACCAGCGGGCGATCATCACGTCGTCGTAGCCGACGACGGAGAGGTCCTCGGGGACGCGGAGGCCGCAGACGCGGGCGGCTTCCATGACGCCGAGGGCCTGGAGGTCGCTGCCGGCGAAGACGGCGGTGGGGCGGTCGGGGAGCTGGAGGAGTTCCATGGCGCGGGCGTAGCCGCCCTCGACGTGGAAGTCGCCGAAGCGGACGAGGGACGCGTCGTGGTCGAGGCCGGCCATGTTGAGGGCGGAGCGGTAGCCGTCGAGGCGGGCCAGCGAGCAGAGCATGTCCTCGGGGCCGGTGACGATGCCGATGCGCCGGTGGCCGAGGTCGATGAGGTGGCGGGTGGCGGCGACGCCGCCGGACCAGTTGGCGGAGCCGACGGACGGCACGTCGGGGGCGGGGTCGCCCGCCGGGTCGATGATCACGAAGGGGATGGAGCGGGCGCCGAGCTGCTGCTTGACGGCGTCGGGGAGCGACGAGAAGACCAGGATCACGCCGATCGGCCGGCGCTGCAGGACCCCTTCGATCCAGTCGGGCGCGGGCGCGTGCCGGGTGCCGCTCTCGGTGAGGACGACGCTCGCCTGATGGGCCTTGGCGAGGTTCTCGACGCCCCGGATCAGCTCCATGGACCACACGCTGTCGAGCTCGTGGAAGACGAGTTCGATGAGCGGCGCCTCCCGGGCCGCGCGGGTGGTGCGCCGGTACGAGTGGGCTTCGAGCAGTCGCTCCACCCGGCCGCGGGTGGCCGGTGACACGTCCTGCCGGCCGTTGAGGACCTTCGAAACTGTCGAAAGCGACACCCCGGCCTTCTCCGCCACCTCCGCCAGCGTGATCCGCCTTTTCGCCTCACCGGCCTCAGCATCTCGCATCCGAGCAGCATAGGCACCGCTCTCCGCCCCCAACCGCCCCCGAATAGTCACGCTTTGATAACGCGCGACCGAAGGGTTGACCCGCTCGACGGCCCGACCTTAGCGTCCCGGCCGACACGAAATTTCGGAAACAGTAGCGAAACACTTTCGAAAGGTGGAGCGCATGGAGCCGACGAAGCGACCGCGACGCGCGCAGCTTCTGAGAACCGCCGTCATCGGCGGCGCCTCCCTCGCCATGGCCCTGTCCCTGACCGCCTGCGGCGGAGGCTCCTCGGACGCGGCCGGCGGCGGGGACGCGGACACGATCCACGTCCTGGTGTACGGCGACGCCACCAACAAGGTGGAGAAGCAGCTCGTCGACACCTTCAACAAGACCTCGAAGGTCAAGGCGGTCCTCGACACCATCCCCGGCGCCGACTACCAGACCAAGCTGCAGACCGTCATCAGCGGCAAGCAGGCGCCCGACCTGTTCTTCAACTGGGGCGGCGGCAGCATCAAGCCCTACGTCGACGCCGGCCTGCTGATGCCGCTCGACGACTTCATCGCCAAGGACCCCGGCCTGAAGTCGAAGTTCCTGCCCTCGGTCTTCAACACCGCGGTCGTCGACGGCAAGTCCTACGGCATACCCATGCGCGGCACCCAGCCCGTCCTGCTGTTCCACAACAAGAAGGTCCTGGCCGAGGCCGGCCTCACCGCCCCGCGCACCTGGGACGAGCTGATTGCCGCCGTGAAGACGCTCAAGGCCAAGAAGATCACCCCGATCGCCCTCGGCGGCGCCGACAAGTGGCCCACCCAGATGTGGTTCCAGTACCTCTACGACCGGGTGGCCGGCCCCGAGCTCTTCCAGAAGGCCGTGAACGGGGACAAGGACGCCTGGGCGAGCCCCGACAGCAAGAAGGCCCTCGGCATGATCAGGGAACTGGTCGACGCCGGCGCCTTCGGCACCAACTACGACTCGGTGAAGTTCACCGACGGCGGCTCCCCCGCCCTCCTCGCCACCGGCAAGGCCGCCTTCGAGCTCATGGGCTCGTGGGAGTACTCCACCCTCCAGGACGCCCACCCGGACTTCGTGAAGGCGGACCTCGGCTACGGCTCCTTCCCCAGCGTCACCGGCGGCAAGGGCAGCCCGGACAACCTCGCCGGCAACACCAACAACTTCTACTCGGTCCTGAAGAAGACCCGGCACCCCGAGGCCGTCGCCGAGTTCCTGAAGCTCATGTACTCCGACGACTTCGTCAAGGCCCAGCTCGGCATCGGCAACCTGCCGACCACCACCAACACCCCCGCGTTCCTGGCCGGTTCGGCCAACCCCGCGTACTCGACGTACCAGTACGACCTGGTCGCGAAGGCCCCCGCCTTCCAGCTCTCCTGGGACCAGGCCTACCCGCCCGCCGCGGCCACCACGATCTACCAGGCCGTCCAGCAGTTCTTCAACGGGCAGTCGGACGCGGACGCCTTCATCGCCGCCATGCAGAGCCTGCCCGCGGCCTGACCCCCGGGACACCTCACATGACCACCCACGTGGGCCGCCCGGGCTTCGCCTGGGCGGCGCCCGCCGCCGTCTTCTTCGCCCTGTTCGCCCTCGTACCGCTCGTCCTGGTCGCCGTCCTCTCCTTCACCCGCTGGAACGGCCTCGGCTCCCCCGAGTTCGCCGGCCTGGAGAACTGGGACAAGCTGCTCGACGACCCCGTGATGCTGAAGAGCCTCTGGCTGAGCCTGCTGCTCACCGTCCTCGGCGTCCTCGTCCAGACCCCGATCAGCATCCTGCTCGGCGTCTGGGCGGCCGGCCGCCAGCGCAACCGGGCCGTCCTCTCCGCGATCTACTTCGTCCCGCTCCTGCTCTCCATCACCGCGGTCTCCGTCCTGTGGCGCGCCGTGCTCGACCCCAACTTCGGCGTGCCCTCCCAGGCGCGGTGGCTGTTCGGCGACGGCAATCTGCTCGGCATGCAGGCCGGCGCCATCGGCGTCCTCGTCTTCGTCAGCACCTGGCAGTTCACCCCGCTGCACACGCTGATCTACCAGGGCGCCGCCCGCGCCATACCCCAAGTGCTCTACCAGGCCGCCCAGATCGACGGCGCGGGCACCGTACGCCAGTTCTTCCACATCACCCTGCCGCAGCTGCGCAACAGCATCGTGACCTCGATGATCCTCATGGTCGTCGGCGGACTCACCACCTTCGACACGGTGCTCATCCTCACCCAGGGCGGCCCCGGCACCGACACCACCAACAGCGCCTACTACATGTACCAAAAGGGCTTCAAGAACTTCGACTTCGGCGCGGCCTCCGCCATCGCGCTGCTCCTCGTCCTGGTCGCCACCCTCGTCTCCCTGGTCATGGTCCGCCTGACCGGCTACGACAAGATGCGCAGCACCATGGAGGGGGTGTAATGCGAGCGCGCCCCAACCACCTCGCCGGATTCGGCTCGTTGATCTGGCTGTTCGTGGTCGGCCTGCCGCTGTACGTCATGCTGGTCGCCACCTTCCAGACCCGCGCCGACTACGCAGCCAACGGCCCCCTGTCCCTCCCCGACCCCGAGCACCTCACCCTCGACAACTACGTCAACGACCTGAGCGACGGCTTCGGGCAGTACTTCCTCAACACGGTGATCGTCACCGTGTGCGTCGTCGGCATCGTGGTGCTGCTCGTGCCGCCCCTCGCGTACGCCATCGTGCGCAGCGACGGCAGGGCCGCCGGCCGGGTCTTCCGGCTCTTCCTGCTCGGCCTGGCGGTCCCCTCCCAGGCCGTGATCGTGCCGATGTTCTACCTGATCAACGAGGCCGGTCTGTACGACAGTCTCATCGGCATCGTGCTGCCGACGGCCGCCTTCGCCATGCCCGTCTGCGCCCTCATCCTCACCGGGGTGATGCGGGACATCTCCCCGGAGCTCTACGAGGCCATGACCCTCGACGGCGCCTCCTCCTGGCGGATCTTCCTCCGCCTCGTCGTGCCGCTCTCCAAGGGCGGCCTGTCCACCGTCGTCGTGTTCTCCTCGCTCCAGGCCTGGAACGGCTTCCTGTTCCCGCTCGTCCTCACCCAGTCCACCGAGAACAAGGTCATCACCATGGGCCTGTACGACTTCCAGACCGAGCACGGCGTCGACATCCCCGCCCTCCTCTCCGCCGTCGTCCTGTCCATGCTCCCCGTCCTGTTCGTGTACCTGTTCGCCCGACGCGCCCTGGTCCAGGGCCTGATGGGAGTCGGAGGAAAGTGACCGACCACGCATCCGCCCACGTGACCCACGACGTGGCTGCTTCCCGAGTCGACGCGCTGATCCGCGAGATGACCCTGCCCGAGAAGCTCGCCCAGCTCTTCGGCGTGTGGGTCGGCGCCTCCGACGAGGGCGCCGAAGTCGCCCCGTACCAGCACGACATGAAGGAGACCGTCGACCTCGACGCGCTCCTTCCCGACGGCCTCGGCCAGCTCACCCGCCCCTTCGGCACCGTCCCCGTCGACCCCGCCCTGGGCGCCCTGTCCCTGATGCGGACGCAGGCCCGGATCGCCGCGTCGAACCGCTTCGGCATCCCGGCCCTCGCCCACGAGGAGTGCCTCGCGGGCTTCGCCGCCTGGGGCGCCACCGCCTATCCCGTCCCGCTGTCCTGGGGCGCCACCTTCGACCCCGCGCTGGTACGGGAGATGGCCGCGAACATCGGCCGGGACCTGCGCTCCGTCGGTGTGCACCAGGGCCTCGCCCCCGTCCTCGACGTCGTCCGCGACGCACGCTGGGGGCGGGTCGAGGAGACCATCGGCGAGGACCCGTACCTGGTCGGGACGATCGCCACCGCCTACGTCCAGGGCCTGGAGTCCGCCGGGATCGTCGCCACCCTCAAGCACTTCGCCGGCTACTCGGCCTCCCGCGCGGGCCGCAACCTCGCGCCCGTCGGCATGGGCGCCAGGGAGCGCGCGGACGTGATCCTGCCGCCGTTCGAGATGGCGGTACGGGAGAGCGGCGTCCGGTCCGTGATGCACGCCTACACGGACACCGACGGCATCCCCTCGGCCGCCGACGAACGCCTGCTCACCGGACTGCTCCGGGACACCTGGGGCTTCAGCGGCACGGTCGTCGCCGACTACTTCGGCATCGCGTTCCTGAAGAACCTGCACGGCGTCGCCGGTACGTACGGGGAGGCGGCCGGCACCGCGCTCGCCGCCGGCGTCGACGTGGAGCTGCCCACCGTCCAGGCCTTCGGCGCCCCGCTCCGCGAGGCCGTCGAGGCGGGCCGCGTGCCCGAGGAGCTCGTCGACCGCGCGGTCCGGCGGGTGCTGCTGCAGAAGGCCGAACTCGGGCTGCTCGACCCCGACTGGAGCCCGGTGCCCCCGGCGCTGCGCGACGCCGACACCGGGGCCGGCCCCGCCGCCGCGCTGCGCGGCACGGTCGACCTCGACCCGCCCGCCAACCGCGAGCTGGCGAGGCGGGTCGCCGAGCGGGCGGTCGTCCTGCTCCGCAACGACGGCATCCTGCCGCTCGGCCCAGGTACAGGACCGGGGCCGGGGTCGGAGGCGCCCCGCCGGATCGCGCTTGTCGGCCCGAACGCCGACATCCCCACGGCCGTCCTCGGCTGCTACTCCTTCCCCGTCCACGTCGGCGGACAGCACCCGGACAGCCCGCTCGGCATCGAACTGCCCACGCTGTACGAGGCGTTGCGGACCGAGTTCCCGGACGCCGAGATCGACGTGGCGCCCGGGACCGGGATCGACGACGGCGCGACGAGCGGCTTCGCCGAGGCCGTCGGCCTCGCGCGCGAGGCCGACGTGGTGATCGCGGCCCTCGGCGACCGCGCCGGGCTCTTCGGGCGCGGCACCAGCGGCGAGGGCTGCGACGTGGAGTCCCTCGTGCTGCCCGGAGCACAGCAGGGGCTGCTCGACGCGCTCCTGGACAGCGGTACGCCGGTGGTGACGGTCCTGCTCGCCGGCCGGCCGTACGCGCTCGGGCGCGCGGCCGACGAGGCCGCCGCCGTGCTGCAGTCCTTCTTCCCGGGCGAGGCCGGTACGGGCGCCCTCGCCGCCGTCCTCAGCGGCCGCGCCGCACCGAGCGGCCGGCTGCCGGTCAGCGTGCCGCGCCGGCCGGGCGCCCAGCCGTCCACGTATCTGGCGGCCCGGCTCGGTCACGCCGGCGAGGTGTCCAGCATCGACCCGACACCGGCGTTCGGCTTCGGGCACGGGCTGACCTACACCACCTTCGAGTGGAGCGGTCTGGAGGTGGAGAACGCCGAGGCCGCCACCGACGGCGCGTTCCGGCTCGCCCTCACCGTGGAGAACACGGGCGGGCGCGCCGGCACCGAGGTCGTCCAGCTGTATCTGCACGATCCGGTGGCCTCCGTGGTCCAGCCCGTGCAGCGGCTCATCGGGTACGTGCGCCTCGACCTGGCGCCGGGCGAGCGGCGGCGGATCGGCGTGTCCGTCCCGGCGGACCTGGCCTCGTTCACCGGCGGGGCGGGGTTGCGGATCGTGGAGCCGGGCGAACTGGAGCTGCGGCTGAGCGCGTCGAGCGCCGAGCCGCGGCTGACCGCGCGGGTGCGCCTGACCGGTCCGGTGCGGGAGCTGGACCACGGGCGGCGACTGCACGCCGACTTCGAGCTCCGCTGAGGACGACAGTGCGGCCGGCACCGCTGAGCGGGGCCGGCCTCACTGCTTGTGGGCCACGGGTCAGACGGCGCTGCACGAGACCGTGGGCCACGTCCGGTTGCCGTTGTGCTGGATGGTCATGCCCCAGTTGCTGCCGCTGCCGTTGGGCTTGGCGACGAGGGTCTGCGCGTTCGGGTAGGTGGCACTGATGTTCCAGGTGGAGAGGACCTTGGCGGGCGAGGGCACGTTGACCGTGACGGTCCAGTCGGTGGCGCCGCTGACCGCCACGTTGAGGTTGTAGCGGTCGCTCCACGACGGCCCGGCCGACAGGGTCGCCGTACAGCTGCCCGTACCGCCACCGCCAGAGCCGCCTCCGGAGCCGTCGGGGGCGACGGCGCGGCCGGTGGTCGGCGAGATCATGCCGGCGCACAGGTTCTTGCTCGCCAGGGTCTGCGCGATCCGCGGGATGGCGGCGAGGGTGTTGGCGGGCCAGTCGTGCATGAGGATGACCTGGCCACTGGTCATCCGGCCCACGGCCTGGACGATCGCGTCGGTGCTCGCGTTGTTCCAGTCCTGGGAGTCGACGTCCCAGAGGATCTCGCGCAGCCCGAACGCGGCCTCGGCCGCCTTCAGCGTCGCGTTCGTCTCGCCGTACGGCGGCCGGAACAGCGTGGGCGCCGGGACGCCGGCGGCGGTGATCGCCTGCTGGGTGCGCGAGATCTCGGACTCCATCTGCGCCTGGGTCAGCGTGGTCATGTGCGGGTGGGTGTAGCTGTGGTTGGCGACCCACATGCCGGCGTCGGTCTGCGCCTTGACAACGGCCGGGTCGGCGGCGGCGTTCTGCCCCTGGTTGAACATGGTGGCGCGCAGGCCGTTCTGCCGCAGCGCGTCGAGCAGTTGGCGCGTGGTGGCGGACGGGCCGTCGTCGAAGGTGAGGCCGACGTATCCGGCGGAGCACGACGTGACGGCTGTGTCCGCCGCGCCGGCGGTGCCGGGCAGCAGTGACGCGGTCAGGAGCGCCGGCGCGAGCGCGCAGGCGGCGCGGGCGGGGGTGAGGGGACCCCCGGGCCTGGTTTTCTGCATGGTGATGTTGCCTCCTCATGTGCGCCGTTGGAATGTGCGCCGGTGGACCAGCGAGGAATATCCGGCCCCCGTCACCTGGTGTCAATACTTTCGACATTGCATCCGAAACTTTCGAATCCGACCGGATCAGGCCCTTCATGGGCCTGCCCAGGCCCTTCGCATCTCCGGTACTCCATGGCGGATCCCGAAATCGCGGGGCTTCCGGCCGGATCGACACCGCATGGCGAAAGCTTTCGACCGGCCGGGGACGGGGGACCTCGTACGCTGGGCCCCTGGGGCCGCACCCCCACCCCCGTACGTACGAAGGAGAACCGCCGTGCTCGTCCTGTTGCCGCCCTCCGAAGGCAAGGCCTCCTCGGGGCGCGGGGCGCCGCTCAAGCCCGAGGGCCTTTCGCTGCCGGGGCTCGCGGAGGCGCGGGCGGCCGTGCTCGACGAACTGGTCGAGCTGTGCGCCGCCGACGAGGAGAAGGCGCGCGAGGTGCTCGGCCTGAGCGAGGGGCTGCGCGGCGAGGTCGCCAAGAACACCGAGCTGCGGACCGCCGGGGCGCGGCCCGCCGGCGAGATCTACACCGGGGTCCTGTACGACGCCCTCGGCCTGGCCACGCTCGACGCGGCCGCCCGCCGGCGCGCCGGGCGCTCGCTGCTCGTCTTCTCCGGGCTGTGGGGCGCGGTGCGGGTGACCGACCGGATCCCCTCGTACCGCTGCTCGATGGGGGTGAAACTGCCGGGTCTCGGCGCGCTGGGCACGCACTGGCGCGGGGCGATGGCGGACGTCCTGCCGGAGGCGGCGGGCGACGGCCTGATCCTGGACCTGCGCTCCGCGGCGTACGCGGCGGCGTGGAAGCCGAAGGGCGAGCCGGCGACGCGGACGGCGACGGTGCGGGTGCTGCACGCGCCGACCCGGAAGGTGGTCAGCCACTTCAACAAGGCGACGAAGGGCCGGATCGTGCGCAGTCTGCTTGAGTCGGGCGCGGCGCCGGCCGGGGTGCCGGAGCTGGTGACGGCGCTGCGGGACCTCGGCTACGTGGTGGAGGAGACCGGGAAGCCGGGCGCGCTCGACGTTCTCGTCGACGAGATCCACTGAGGGGATCCTCGGGTGGCCCCCTGAGGGGTACAACTTCACACCGTTGCACCATACGCAACGCTCGTTGTGCGCTCCGCTTGCCGTCGGCAGGATGGAGCGCATGACGAGCGTGCTTGACCTTGCCCCCGCCGCCCCCGTCGTCCCGGTCGTCGTGATCGAGGACGCCGCCGACGCCGTGCCGCTGGCCCGCGCCCTGGTGGCCGGCGGTCTGCCGCTGATCGAGGTGACCCTGCGCACCCCGGCCGCGCTCGACGCGATCCGGGCGATCGGCGCGGAGGTGCCGGAGGCGGTCGTCGGCGCGGGCACGGTCGTGTCCGCCGCCGGGGTCGCGAACGCGGCCGGCGCGGGCGCCCGCTTCCTGGTCAGCCCCGGCTGGACCGACGGGCTGCTCGACGCGATGCGCGGCTCGGGCGTGCCGTTCCTGCCGGGTGTGTCGACGACCTCGGAGGTGGTGGCGCTGCTCGAACGCGGGGTGACGGACATGAAGTTCTTCCCGGCGCAGGCGGCGGGCGGCGTCCCGTACCTCAGGTCGCTCTCCGGGCCGCTCCCGCAGGCCCGGTTCTGCCCGACCGGCGGCGTCTCGCTCGCCTCGGCGCCGGCCTATCTGGCCCTGCCGAACGTCGCCTGCGTCGGCGGCACGTGGATGCTGCCCGCCGGCGCCCTCGCGGCCCGGGACTGGGCGCGGGTCGAGTCGCTGGCCCGCGAGGCGGCGGCGCTGGCCCACTAGCGGCCCGCGGTCAGGCCGCCTCGGCCCTCCGGTCAGGCCGCCTCGGGGACGGCCTCCTCCTGCCGGGGCGGTTCGGGCTGCGGGGTGAAGCGGGCCAGGCCCCGGCGGTCGTAGTAGTGCGTCATGGCGAAGCCGAAGAGCAGCGCGCCGGCGAACCCGATCGCGATCATCACCCAGGCGCGGGCGAGACCGGCGTCCGCGCGCGCGTCGAAATAGAGGATGGCGCGGACGCCGTCGGTGAGCTGGCGCATCGGCTCGAAGGTCGCGAGGAAGCGATAGAAGGCCGGGGTCGCCTGGAGCGGGATGGTGGCGCCGGAGGACGGCAGCGCGAGCGCGATGAAGACGAACATCGACACCAGCTGTCCGATGCCGCCGAAGGCCGCGTTGATGGCCTGGACGCCGAGGCCGACGGCCACGGTCGCGCAGTACGAGAAGATCCACAGCAGCGCCAGGTGGTCCGCGTCCATGCCGAGGATCGTGATCGTGGAGAACATCAGGAGCGAGGTCGTCAGGAGCGCGATCCCGGCCGTCATCATCATCTTCAGGAGCAGGGTCTGGGTGCGGCTGATCGGCACGGTCCGGTGGCGGGTGTGCCAGGGGCCGAGCTCGCTGTCCGCGTAGCCGAGGGCGGTGTCGACGCCGGCGTTGATGACGTTGCCGCCGATGAAGCCGGAGAGCACGAGCAGCAGCGTGTAGTAGAAGGCGGTCAGACCGAGTCCGCTGTGCCCGCCGATCGGGTTCCCGACCCGGGTGGTCACCTCGACCGGGTCCGCGAGCAGCACCTTCGTCGTCGGGTCCGGGGCGGACGCGGCGAGCCGCTGCCCGATGGTCGCGGAGGCGCGCTGGGCCACGGTCTGGTTGATCTGGGCCGCCATGGAGGAGCCGAGGCTGCCGACGCCGGCGTTGGTGAGCACGGTCAGGGTCGGCCGGGCGGTGGCCCGGCGGGTCGTCAGGGCCTGGGCGGCGGCGCTGAAGTCGGGCGGCACGAACAGCGCCCCGTACACCTTCCCGGACGCCAGGTCGTCCTCGGCCCGCGCCCGCCCGACGATCCGCCACTCGACGCTGTCCGGGCGGGCGGCCTTGCCGAGCGAGTCGGTGATCTCCTTGCCGAGCGGGCCGCGGTCCTCGTCGACGACGGCGATCGGCAGCCGGTGCAGGTCGTCGTTGGGGCTCAGGATGCCGCCCAGGTAGAGCAGGGCGAGGACCATGGTGACGAGCCCGCTGAGGACGGTCGGTACGAGCCAGAGCTTGGGGTTGCGGACGAGCGCGCCGGCGGGCCGGGGGGTCGCGGGGGCCATGGTTCTCCACGGGGGCTGGGGGCGGACCGGTGGGGGGATCTGTCCGTTGCCCATGGTCGGCGCCGGGCCGCCCGTAACCGCGCATTGACGCCCCGGTGCTAGTCGGTGTTCTCGGTCTCCTCGTGGAAGGCCACCCGGGTGTGGTCGGCGATCGGCCGGTAACCGAGGCGCTGGTAGAGGGCGTTGCTGGTCGGGTTCGCGCGGTCGGTGAAGAGCAGCACCTGTGCGGCACCGGCCGCGCGGGCGGCCCGGCCGGCCTCGGTGGTCACGGCGCCGGCGTAGCCCCGGGCGCGGTGGGCGGGCGGGGTGTAGACGAGCGAGACGCGGGCCTGGCCGGCGGCGGGCCGCGAGAAGCTCGCCATCGCGACGGGCCGGCCGTCCGTCTCCCAGAACCGGAGCCGGCCCTCCCGGACCATCGCCTCGGCGTGCGCGGAGTAGTCGGCGCCGGGGTCCTCCCCGACGTCCCCGGCGTACGCGCTCATCCACTCCAGGAGCAGCGGTACGTCTCCGGGCCCGGCGCTCCGGGCGGCGCCGGGCGGTACGGGCCGGGGCGCGGTCAGCTCGCCGAGCCGGAACAGGCGCAGCCGCATCGAGGTGCGGGCCGCCCGCCCGGTGGCGGCGGCGAAGGGCGCGGCGAACGCGTCGACGGTCGCGGCCTCGCCGCGCGCCTCCCGCACGGTACGGGGCAGCCCGGCCTCGGGCAGCGCGGTCGCGAGCGCGCGGGCGGCGGCGTCCGGCATCACGCCGAGCAGCAGCGTCCCGGGCCCGTCCACGAGCAGGCAGGCCCCGCTCACCGCCCCGTCCGCCTCCGCCTGGGCCGTCCACCAGCAGCGGGTGGTGCCGGGGGCGTCGAGCAGGGTGAGGAGCCCGGTGTTGCGCTCCGGTTCGGCGGCCACGAAGTCCCGGGCGGCGTCCGGGAAGGCGGCCGGGTCGGTGGTGAAGTGCCAGCTCATGCCGCGATGTTGGTACGGCGCGGGGCGCGGGTCCAGCGCTTTTGCGGCCGGGCGCTGCGGACAGGACCTAGCGGAGGTGGGAGGTGTCGTTGAGCAGCCGCACCGAGGCGTTGCCGTCCGCGTAGTACGCCACCGCCGACAGCGAGGCGGCGGACAGCTCCATCCGGAACAGCGACTCCGGCGGGGCGCCGAGGGCGAGCCGTACCAGGGTCTTGATGGGGGTGACATGGGTGACGAGCAGCACCGTGCGGCCCGCGTGCGCGGCGGCAAGCCGGTCCCGGGTGACGGCGACCCTGCGGGCCACCGTCGCGAAGCTCTCGCCGCCGCCGGTCGGGGCGGCCTTCGGCGAGGCGAGCCACGCGTCCAGGTCGTCCTTGTACCGCTCGCGCACCTCCGCGAACGTCAGCCCCTCCCACGCGCCGAAGTCGGTCTCCCGCAGCCCCTGCTCGATCCGCACGTCCAGACCGAGCCGCGCGGCCACGGCCTGCGCGGTCTGCCGGCAGCGGGTCAGCGGCGAACTGACGATCTCCTGGATCGTCCCCCGCGCGGCCAGCGCCGCCGCGACGGCCTCCGCCTGCCGTACCCCGGCCGCCGACAGCTCCGGATCCGACCCCCCGCTCCCCGAGAACCGCTTCTCGGGCGTCAACGCCGTCTCCCCGTGCCGCAACAACACGAACGTCGCCGGCGCCCCCATGTCGGGCCCGGACCAGCCGGAGGCGGGGGCGGTGGGGGCGGGGGTGGTCGGGGCGGGGTGTCCCGCCTCCGCCTCGAAGTCGCCGCTCGTGGCCGCCTCCCGGTCGGCCTCCGCCGCCGCCGAGAGGGACGCGCGGGCCTGGGCGGCGAGGGTCTCGTCGGGGGCGAACAGGCCCTCGGGCTCCGGCTCGGGGCGGGTGCTCGCGAGGGCGGCGCGGGCACGGGCCGCGCCGGCCGTCGCGTCGCCCGCGGCGGCGCGGGCCGCGGCGAGGTCGGCGGTCGGGGCGAGGGCCGCGGTGGTGGCGGAGGGGGACCACTGCTCGCCGCGCCGACCGGCGTCCATCGCCTCGTTGGCGAGCCGGTCCGCGTGCTTGTTGCGCTCGCGCGGGATCCACTCGTAGCGCACGCGGCCGGCCGGGAAGACCCGGGCGGCCTCGGCGGCGAGCGGCTTCATGTCGGGGTGCTTGATCTTCCAGCGGCCGGACATCTGCTCGACGACCAGCTTGGAGTCCATGCGGACGTGGACCGTGGCGTCGGGGAAGAGCTCCAGGGCGGCCCGCAGGCCGGCCACCAGGCCCTTGTACTCGGCCACGTTGTTCGTGGCGACGCCGATGAACTCGGCGCGCTCGGCCAGGGTCTCGCCCGTGGCCGGGTCGAGGACCACCGCGCCGTAGCCGGCGGGGCCCGGGTTGCCCCGGGAGCCGCCGTCGGCCTCGACCACGAGCTCGCGCATTACAGGCCGGACTCCGACGTGCGGACCAGGATCCGGCGGCAGTTCTCGCACCGCACGACCGCGTCGGCGGCGGCGGCCCGCACCTCGTTGAGCTCGGTGATGTTGAGCTCGATGTGGCAGCCCTCGCACTTGCGCTGGTAGAGCCGGGCCGCGCCGACGCCGCCCTGCTGCTCGCGCAGCTTCTCGTACAGCTTCAGGAGGTCGGCCGGGACGGTGCCGGCGACGAGCTCGCGCTCCTTGGTGACGGAGGCGGCCTCGTCGTCGAGCCCGGCCTGGGCGGTGTCGCGGCGGGCGGTGGCGTCGTCGACCTTGGCCTGGACGGCGGCGACCCGGCCGGTCAGTTCGGCGACCCGCTCCTGGGCGGACTCGCGGCGCTCCATGACCTCCAGGACGATCTCCTCCAGGTCGCCCTGGCGCTTGGCGAGCGAGGTGATCTCACGCTGGAGGTTCTCCAGGTCCTTCGGGGAGGACACGGCGCCGGAGTCGAGGCGCTGCTGGTCGCGGGCGGCGCGCTGGCGCACCTGGTCGACGTCCTGCTCCGCCTTGGTCTGCTCGCGGGCGCAGTCGCTCTCCTCGGTCTGCGCGGCGACGAGCAGGTCGCGCAGCTGGGTGAGGTCCTTGTTCAGCGACTCGATCTCGGCGTGCTCCGGCAGCGACTTGCGCTTGTGCGCGATCTGCTGGAGGCGCACGTCCAGCGCCTGGACGTCGAGAAGTCGGATCTGGTCGGCGGGCGCGGCGTTCAGTTGGGGGCTCCAGGAGAGGTGTGGTGGGCGGACCAGGGGTCGGTGACCGTCGTCGAGACATGGACCCGCAGGTCCCAGCCGTGGCGGTCGGAGATCGTGTCGAGCTGCGCGGCGGCCTGCTCGCACCAGGGCCATTCGGTGGCCCAGTGGGCGGCGTCGACGAGCCCGAGGGGAGAGTGCTGGGTGGCCTCGGAGGCCGGGTGGTGGCGCAGGTCGGCGGTGAGGAAGGCGTCCACCCCGGCGGCGCGGACGGCGCCGAAGAGGCTGTCGCCGGAGCCGCCGCTGACGGCGACCCGGCGCACCGGCATCTCGGGGTCGCCGGCCACCCGGATGCCCTGCGCGGTCGAGGGCAGCCGCTTGGCGGCGCGCGCGGCGAACTCGGCCAGCGTCTCGGGCTGGTCCAGCTCGCAGATCCGGCCGAGACCGGTCTCGGGGACGAGGGGGCCGGTGACCCGCAGGTCGAGGGCGCCGGCGAGGGCGTCGGAGACGCCGGGCTCGGCGGTGTCGGCGTTGGTGTGCGCCACGTGCAGGGCGATGTCGTGCTTGATCAGGGTGTGCACGACCCGGCCCTTGAAGTGGCCGGCCGCCACCGTCGTCGTCCCGCGCAGATAGAGCGGGTGGTGGGTGACGATCAGGTCGGCGCCGAGGCGGATCGCCTCCTCGGCGATCTCCTGGACGGGGTCGACCGCGAACAGGACGCGGGTGACCTGGGCGTCGGGGTCGCCGCAGACCGTGCCGACGGCGTCCCACGACTCGGCCCGCTCTGGCGGCCAGAGGGCGTCGAGCTCGGCGATGACTTCAGACAGACGGGGCACGAGGGAAAGGCTACCTGCCCCTCGTGCCCCGCCGTTCTTGCCTGTGGACAACCCGGGGCCGGCCCCTGCCCCTGTGGACAACCCCGGCCGGCCCCGCCCCCGGGTCCGTCCGGTGCTACTTCTTCACGAGGTCGGCGCGCAGGTCGTCGAGCACGCTGTTCGCCGCCGTCACGCCGAGGCCCAGGTACCAGGTCTCGTCCGGCACGTCCTTGGCCTGGCCGGCCTTGACCGCCTTGAGGTTCTTCCAGAGCGGGTTGGCCTGGGCGGTGTCGCGCTTGGTGGCCTTGGCGTCGCCGTACACGCCGGTGAAGATCCAGTCGCCGTCGGCCTGGTCGATCTTCTCCGGGCTGACCTCGACGGCGAGGTCGTTGACCTGCTGGTTCGCGGGGCGCGGCAGGCCGGCGTCCTGAAGGATGGTGCCGATGAAGGAGGCCTTCGCGTAGAGGCGGATCTTGCCGGGGAGGTAGCGGACCATGGAGATGGTCGGCTTGTTCGGGCCGATGTCCGTGCCGAGCTGCTTCGCCTTGGTCTCGTAGGCGGCGAGCTTCGCCTTCGCCTCGGCGGTCCGGTCGAGCGCGGCGGCGTTGAGGAGGTAGTTCTCCTTCCAGGTGAAGCCCGGGCGGATGGAGAACACGGTCGGGGCGATCTTCGACAGCTCGTCGTACTTGTCGGCGGCGCGCAGCTGGCTGCCGAGGATCAGATCGGGTTCGAGGTTGGCGATGGCCTCGAGGTTGAGGTTGTTGATGGTGCCGACGTTCTTGGGCTCGCCGGCATCCTTCTTCAGATACGTGGGGATGCCATCGTCCCCCTCGGACGGAGCAAAGCCGACCGGCTTGATGCCGAGGGAGACGACGTTGTCGAGCTCGCCGACGTCGAGGACGACGACCCGCTTGGGGGCGGACTTGATCTCCGTCCTGCCGAGCGCGTGGGTGAGGGTGCGCGGGAACTGGCCGGGCTCGGCGTCGGTGCCCAGGGCGGCGGTCTTCGCGGCGGCGTCGCCGAAGTCCTTGCCGCCGACGGCGACGTCCTTCTTCTTGCCGCCCTCGTCCTTCTTGGCGCCGTCCGAGCTGCCGTCGCCTCCTCCGCAGGCCGCGAGAGCGAGCGCGGCGGCGAGGCTGAGTGCGGCGGCTGCGGTGCCGCGGCGGCGAAGGGACATGCGGGGTCTCCTGTACGCGTACGGGGTGGACGGCGCCGCCGCGGAAGTACGGCAGCCGGCGACCCGTCAGCGGACGGATCGCTTCCACTTAGGGTCGCCTTACCTTACCCATCCCTGGCCCCGCCAGCACAACCCGCCCCCGCCGCTCGGCGGAATCCCCGGACCGCCACCCATTGGGGTGAAGAGAGGTGACTCGTGTTGTTCGGCTGGAAGTGCGAAAACTAGCTTCGTAGCCGGAGGTGACGAGCCGATGACAGCCTGTGCCATCGAAGCCCCCGCCGAAGACGGTGACGCGGTGTGGCCCACGGGATTCACGATCACCGCGAACGGCGCCTACGCGGCGCGGCTCGCCGGTTCGGGCGAGGCGCTGTTCGTGGAGCGCTGGACCCTGGACGGCCCCGAGCCCTACGCCGTACCGCTGCCGCTCGCCCAACCGGAGGAGCCCGGCGCGCTGCTGCTGCCGCTGGCGGACGGGCGGGTCCTGATCGGGCGCGCCGTGGACGGCCTTCGCCACACGTTCTCGCTGCTCTACCCGACCGGACCGGACACCGGCGAGCTCCTGCTCGGCTCGGTCGAGGCCCCCGCCCCCGGCGCCCTGACGCTGCTGCCGCCCTCGCCGGACGGCATCTGCGCCTACGCGATGTGCGTCGGCCCGGACTCCACCACGCTGTGGCTGGTCGCGGGCGGGGCCTTCGGCCCCGAGCGGGTCGCCGAGATCAAGGGCCGGTGCTCCGGCGGGGTGTGGCTGGACCGCACCGGCCGGATACTGGCCCTCGACCGGCAGCTCGACGACGGCCCGGTCAAGGCCGTCGCGATCGACCTGGAGCGCGGTGGCGAGGCCACGCCACTCCTCCAGATCACCGAGGACAGCCACGACCGGCTGCTGCTCGCCGATCCCGACAGCGGACTGCTCCTCATCCGCTCCGACGCGCCCTCCCCCGGCCACGAGCGCCTCGGCTGGGGCGTCCTCGGCAGCCTGCTGCCGGTGCGCTTCCCCGAGTGCCTGCGGCTCGACGACGCGGCGGTGACCCCGTTCGCCGTCCAGCCGGGGCAGGTGCTGATGCCGGAGAGCTGCGGGGTCGCGCTGCGGATCGACGCGGCGGCCGGCAGCTGGGTCGGCCTGTGGCGGCCCTCCTCGCGCCGGATGCACCAACTCGCCGCGCCCTTCGGCTGGCTGGCAGGTACGGGCCTGTGGACGCCCTCCGGCGTGCTCCGCCTCCCGTACGCGACGCCCGCCGCGCCCTGCGGCCTCGCCGACCTGGAGGAGCCGGCCGAGCCGGAACCGGAGCCGGTGGCCCCGGCGGCCGCCCCGGAGCCCAAGGTGTGCCGCCCCGTACCGCTCCAGGAAGCGCCGCTGACGGACCGTAAACAAGCGGGCTGAACAGGCTGATTAGACTCTCCGAGCCGCATCAGCAAGAGCGACGTTTACGGGGTGAGTTCCACCATGAGCGACACGGACCCGCAGGACCACGGCAACTCGGGCAAGCACCGTGGACCGGCCGCACCGGCGGAGGACTCCTCGTCCTCCCCGCACGGCCGCCACCGGCGCGAACCCGAGTCGCAGTGAGCGAAGTGCAGTGAACGAACGGTGAGTAGGTGAAGGGCCCCCGGACGACGCGTCCGGGGGCCCTTCGTCTTCCCCCCTCGCGCGGCTCAGCCCTTCTTCAGGCCGAGCACCTCCGCCGCGGCGAAGGTCTCCCCAGCCGGGCGCGCCGCGTAGTGCGGGGTGAGCAGCCCGTCCAGTTCCTCGTACGTGAAGACGTCCTTGGCGGTGTCGAACTTGGCGGCCACCCTGGGCCGGTCCACGATCGCCACCATGCCGCCGTGGACGACGAGCAGCTGGCCGTTGACGCCGGCCGCCGCCGGGGAGGCGAGGTAGCCGACGAGCGGCGCCACGTGCTCCGGCGACAGCGGGTCGAGCTCGTCCTCGGCGGTCGGCTCGGCGCCCCTCTTGATTGTCGGAATGGCGGCGAACACGTCCTCGGTCATCCGGGTCCGGGCGCGCGGGCAGATGGCGTTGGCGGTGACCCCGTACTTGGCGAGGGCGAGCGCCGTGGAGGTGGTCAGACCGACGATGCCGCCCTTGGCCGCCGCGTAGTTGGGCTGGCCGGCCGAACCGGCGAGGAAGGCCTCGGAGGAGGTGTTGACGATCCGCCCGTAGACCCCGCTCTCGCCCGCCTTGGCCCGGCCGCGCCAGTGCACGGCGGCGAAGTGGGTGGTGTTGAAGTGGCCCTTGAGGTGGACCCGGACCACCGAGTCCCACTCCGCCTCGCTCATCGAGAAGATCATCCGGTCGCGCAGGATGCCCGCGTTGTTGACCAGGATGTCCAGCTTGCCGAACTCGGCCACGGCCAGGTCGACCAGACCGCGCGCGGTCTCGAAGTCGGCGACGTCGCCGACGTGGGCGACGGCCCGGCCGCCCGCCGCGCGGATCTCGGCCGCGACCTCCTCGGCGGGCGCCGCGGAGGCCTCGCCGGAACCGTCGCGCCCGGGCTGCCCGTAGTCGTTGACGACCACGGCCGCGCCGAGCCGGGCCAGTTCCAGGGCCTCGGCCCGGCCGAGGCCGCGGCCGGCGCCGGTGACGATCGCGCTCAGCCCCTCAAGAGGCAGTGACATGGGTCGGAGTCCTCTCTCAGCTCTCGATGCTCAGATCTCGATGCAGGTACGGAGCGCCGCACCCGTCCGCATCTGCTCCAGGGCCTCGTTGACGCCCGCCAGCGGCACCCGGTGGGTGATCAGGGACGCCAGGTCGATGCGGCCGGCCCGCCAGAGCGCGATGGCCCGTTCGTACGAGCGGAGCACGTCCCCGCCCCCGTACATCGACGGCAGGATCCGCTTCTCGTCGAAGAACAGCTCGAACATGTTGAGCTGCAGGAAGTCGTCGAGGGCGCCCGCGCCGACCACGCAGAGCGTGCCGCCGCGCCGGGTGGTCTCGTACGCCGTGCGCGCGGTGACGGACTTGCCGACGACCTCGAAGACGTAGTCGAAGCCCTCGCCGCCGGTGATCCGCTGCTTGGCGTCGGCGAGCGCGTCGGGGGCGACGGCCTCGGTGGCGCCGAAGCGGAGCGCGGCCTCGCGGCGCGACTCGACCGGGTCGACGGCGACGATCTGCGCGGCGCCCTGCAGCTTGGCTCCCTGGATGGCGGAGATGCCGACGCCGCCGCAGCCGATCACGGCGACCGACGAACCGGCCTCCACCTTCGCGGTGTTGATGGCTGCGCCGAGGCCGGTGGTCACACCGCAGCCGATGAGCGCGGCGATGTCGAAGGGCACGTCGTCCGGGATCGGGACGGCGCAGCCGGCGTCGACCACGACCTCCTCGGCGAAGGTGCCGGTGCCGGCGAAGCCGAAGACGTCGGCGGAACCTCCGCCGGTGCGCTTGAAGTTGGGGGTGCCGGCGTTCATGAAGCCGGCCAGACAGAGCTGGGTCTGACCACGCTTGCAGGCGGGACAGACACCGCAGGCGGGCAGCCAGCACAGCAGCACCCGCTGCCCGACGGTGAGGCCGGTGACGCCGTCGCCGACGTCGAGGATCTCGCCGGCGCCCTCATGCCCCGGGACGAAGGGCGCGGGCTGGGGCAGGACGCCGCTCATGGCGGACACGTCGGAGTGGCACAGGCCGGTGGCCCGGATCCGGATCCGCACCTTGCCGGGGCCGAAGCCCACCGCCTCGACGTCGTCGAGGACTTCGAGTTTGTCCTGGCCGATCTCGTGCAGTACAGCTGCGCGCATGGTGCGGCTCCAATCAGGCGATCAGGAGTGTTCGACGACGGTGTCGGCGAGGACCGGGGCGTCGTCGCGTTCGGCGGCGGTGACCGTGAGCTGGACGGTGTGCTCGTCCGTGCGCCACATGCGGATCCGCAGCGTCTCGCCGGGGAAGACGACGCCGGCGAAGCGGGTGCGATAGCCGCGGACCCGCGTGACGTCACCGTCGAGGAGGGTGTCGACGACCGCCTTGAGGGTCATGCCGTACGAGCACAGGCCGTGCAGGATCGGCCGGTCGAAGCCCGCGAGCTTGGCGAACTCGGGGTCGGCGTGGAGCGGGTTCCAGTCGCCGGAGAGCCGGTAGAGCAGGGCCTGTTCCTCGCGGATCGGGCGCTCGGCGGTGGCGTCGGGGGCGCGCTCGGGGACCTCCAGGCGTTCGGAGGGCCCGCGGTCGCCGCCCCAGCCGCCCTCGCCGCGTACGAAGATCTGGGCGTCGCTGGTCCACAGCGGCCCGTCGGCGTCGGCGGCCTCGGAGCGCAGCACCAGGACGGCGGCCTTGCCCTTGTCGTGGACGGCGGCGACCCGGGAGGTGGAGACGGCCCGGCCGTTGACCGGCAGGGGCCGGTGCAGGGTGATGGACTGGCCGCCGTGCAGCACGGCGGCGAGGTCGATGTCGATGCCGGGTGCGGAGAGGCCGCCGACGACGCCCATGCCGGCGCCCGCCACGGTGGCGAAGCTGGGCAGGACGTGCAGCCGGGATTCGAGGGTGTAGCGCAGCTCGTCGGGGTCGGTCGCGGGGACGCCCGCGCCCAGGCCGAGGTGGTAGAGCTGGACGTCCTTGTGGTCCCAGGCGATCTCCGCGCTGCGGGGCTCGGCGGCGACGGCCTTGGCGGCGTCAATGGGCATCGCGTTGCTGCTCCTTGTGGCACATGTGGCAGGTGGAGACCTCGGCGCGGCCGTCCGCACCGTCGACCGCACCGAGGCCGTGCGGGGCCGTTCGCGGACGCCAGGTAGAACGCGTTCTAGAACGGTGATCCCCATGTATAGCCGAGGGGTTGGACGTTGGGAACCCTTCTGACGCCATGTCAGATAGCGTGACGGGTGCGGGCCACCCGGGA
This sequence comes from Streptomyces sp. SKN60, assembly GCF_026236535.1. Taxonomy (GTDB): domain Bacteria; phylum Actinomycetota; class Actinomycetes; order Streptomycetales; family Streptomycetaceae; genus Streptomyces. The sequence continues at coordinate 54,970 of NZ_JAHTMW010000002.1, forward strand.
CATTTGTCACGGCCAGGTCCGTACGCCTGAGCCTGCCGGGCCCCGGCCCCCGCTCCGTAACGTCGTGGTCATGACGACAACAACGGGGACCAGCACAGGAACCGAGTCCGGGACCGGCGACACGGCGGCGGTCGCCTTCACCGCGGTCACCAAGACCTTCGGCGCGGTCCGCGCCGTCGACGGCATCGACCTCGGCATCCGCCGTGGCGAGACGGTCGCGCTGCTCGGCCGCAACGGCGCCGGCAAGTCCACCACCATCAACCTGCTCCTCGGTCTCGACGAGCCCGAAAGCGGCCGGGTCCGCCTCTTCGGCGAGGCGCCCGCCCGCGCCGTCCAGGCCGGCCGGATCGGCGCGATGCTGCAGGACGCCCGCCCGGTCTCCCGGGTCACCGTCCGCGAGCTGGTCGAGTTCGTCGCCCGCACCTACCCGCGGCCGATGCCCGTGACCGAGGCCCTCGCCCTCGCCGGGCTCACCGACCTCGCCGGCCGCCGGGTGGACCGGCTGTCCGGCGGCCAGGCCCAGCGGGTGCGGTTCGCGGTCGCGCTGGCGGGAAACCCCGAGCTGATCGTGCTCGACGAGCCGACGGCGGCGCTCGACGTCGAGGCCCGCGAGGCCTTCTGGGACTCGATGCGCGGCTACGCCCGGCGCGGCAACACGGTCCTCTTCTCCACCCACTACCTGGAGGAGGCCGACGCCAACGCCGACCGGATCGTGGTCGTCGACTCCGGGCGGGTGCTCGCCGACGGCTCCGCCGAGCAGCTGAAGCGGGCCGCGGGCGGCACCACGGTCTCCTTCGACCTGGCGGGCCGGCCCACCGCGGGTCTGACCGCGCTGCCCGGTGTCACCTCCATCGAGATCCGCGGCGACCGCGCGCTGCTGCGCAGCGCGGACCCGGACGCCACGGTCCGCGCGCTCGCCGCGCAGGACCTGGTCAGGGGCCTGCGGGTCGCCCCGGTCTCCCTCAACGAGGCCTTCCTGAACCTGACCCGTACGGCCCCCGGCGCCCCCGCCCGTACCGCCGACTCCCTGGAGATGTCCCGATGATCACCGCGTACGTCCGCCTCGAAGTCCGCCGCACCCTGCGCGACGCCGGTTTCGCGATCTCGTCGATCGGCGTGCCGGTCCTGATGTACCTCCTCTTCACCAACCTCGGCGGGCAGAACGACGCCGGGATCAAGACCGGCATGATGGTCGGCATGGCGGCATACGGCGCACTGGGCGCCGCCCTGTCCATCGGCGGCGGCGTCGCCGAGGACAAGACCGCCGGCTGGCTGCGGCAGCTGCGGATCACCCCGATGACCCCGCGCCAGGTGGTCACCGGCCGGGCCCTGACCGGCACGGTCGTGGTCCTGCCGGCCATCACGGCGGTGCTGCTCGCGGGAGGCCTCGTCAACGGCGTACGGATGGCGGCCTGGCAGTGGGCGGTGACGGCGCTCGTGCTGTGGGCGGGTTCGCTGCCCTTCACGCTGCTCGGCCTCGGCAACGGCTACCGGCTCACCGCGCAGACGACCGGCGTCATGAACGTGGCCTGCAACATGGGCCTCGCGGTGGTCGGCGGCCTGTGGTTCCCGATCGACCTGTTCCCGCACTGGCTGGCGCAGATCTCCGCGTTCACGCCCACCAACCGCTTCTCGGAGCTGGGCGTGGCGGTGACGGAGGGCACGATGCCCGGGCTCGCGGCGATCCTGATCCTGGCGGCATGGGCGGCGCTCTTCGGCACGTACGCGGCGGTCTCGTACCGTCGTTCCGCACGCATGGTGTGACGCCGTGCCGAGCGCGGCCGAAGAAGAGCACGGGGACGGGGACGGGGACGAGATGAGCGGCGCGAACGGCAAGGGCAGCGGCAGTACGGGCGGCGGCTTCCGGGACCTGCGCAGGCGACGTGCGGAGAGCGCGCGGGGCGGCCGGCCGGCCGGGCTGAGCCTGCTGCCGTGGCTGCTGATGGGCCTGGGCGCGCTGTCCCACCTCATCTCGGGCGAGGCCGCCAACCCCTGGGTCGGCGGCCTCGGCCTGCTCGCCTTCAACTCCCTCTACATCGCCGTCGTGATGCGCGCCTTCGTCCCGGGCGGCCGCGAGACCCCGCTGACCTGGGGACTGCTCGCGGCCCTCACGGCGCTGACGTTCGGGCTCGCCGCCGGTTACGGGCGGGAGTGGCTGCTCCTCTTCCCGCTCCTGGGGCTCGCGGTCGGGGCGGTGGTGCGGCGCGGGCGGACGCAACGCCTGACGGTGTTCCCGCTGGTCGCGGCGGTCGGGGCGGTGACGCTCTGGCGGGACGGCTGGGACTCGCTCGGGATCGTGTACGGCACGTTCATCTCGATCATGGTGACGGCGACGATCCTCGCCCTGAACGAGACCGTGCAGGAGCTGCGCGAGACCCGCGAGGAACTGGCCCGCACGGCGGTCGAGAAGGAGCGGCTGCGCTTCTCGCGCGATCTGCACGACCTGCTCGGCCACACCCTGTCCGTCATCGTCGTGAAGTCGGAGGCGGCCCGGCGGCTCGGGCCGCGCGACCTGGACGCGGCGCTCGCGCAGGTCGCGGACATCGAGACGGTGGGCCGGCAGGCGCTCACCGAGATCCGGGAGGCGGTGACCGGCTACCGCGAGGCCTCCCTCTCGGCCGAACTCGACCGCGCCCGCGACGTCCTGGCCTCGGCCGGCATCGAGCCGGTGGTCCGCCAGTCCGGCCCGCCCCTTGAGCCGCAGACGGAGGCGCTGCTCAGCTGGGTGGTGCGCGAGTCGGCGACCAACGTCGTCCGGCACTCCGGCGCCGGCCGCTGCGAGATCGAGGTCGGCGGCGGCCCGGAACGGGTCCGCCTGACGGTCTCGGACGACGGCCGCGGCGCCGACTGTACGGATGCGGATACGGGTACGGGTACGGGTACGGGTACGGGTGCGCCGGGCAGTGGCCTGCGGGGCCTCCGGGAGCGGGTCGCGGCGGCGGGCGGCACGCTGACCTCGGGCCCGGGCCCGCGCGGCGGGTTCCGGCTGGAGGCGGAGCTGCCGGTGGAGCCGGCGGGAGAGCCTTCTGGCGCGTCCGGCTTCGGGGCGAACTGCTGACGTCGGGACCCGCCCCGGCCGCCGTCCCGGCTGCCGGATCCGGTCAGTTTCCGCTGGTGGGCCCGGCCACACGCACAGCCCCGCGCCGAAAGATCATCCGGGTGAAGTGCCCCTTCCCGGCGGAGGGTTTCGTTCCGCGGCCGCCGGGCCCGTCTCGTACCGCAAGATCAACTCTGTTCAAGTCTGCACTTTTCGCGGGAGGTTGTCCGTATCGAGCCCAACCGGCCGGCGCCGATTTCCGCCCCGCCGAAGCCCCCGAGTACCGATGGGAAGCACCGGGGGGCATATGACCAACCGACCAACCCCCGGCGCACCACGCACGAGGGGGTTTCTCCATGTCATCCAGCATCACCCGCCGCAAGGTCCTCGGCGTCGCCGCGGGCGCCGCCGGCGCGGCCGCGGGCCTCGCCCTGGCCGGCCCGGCCGCAGCGGCGGCCGCCCCGGCCCGGACCGCCGCACCCGGCTCCGCCGACTTCGACGAGGTCTACCTGGGCCGCCACATCAAGGGCGGCCCGTCGGCCCACGGCGGACACCACGGGGGTCACGAAGGCCACGGGGGCGGCTACACCGTCACGATCGACGGCGCGGAACTGCACGTCATGCGGAACGCGGACGGCACCTGGATCAGCGTCATCACGCACTACGACCCGGTCGCCACGCCCAGAGCCGCCGCCCGCGCGGCCGTGCGCGAGTTGCAGGGCGCGCCGCTCGTCCCGCTGACCCTGCCCGTCGCCTGACCGCCCCGGAGTCGATCGCATCATGACCGTGCACATACGCAAGAACCAGGCCACGCTCACCGCCGACGAGAAGCGCCGCTTCGTCGCCGCGCTGCTCGAACTGAAGCGCACCGGCCGCTACGACGCCTTCGTCACCACCCACAACGCCTTCATCATGGGCGACACGGACGGCGGCGACCGGGTCGGGCACCGCTCGCCGTCCTTCCTGCCCTGGCACCGGCGCTTCCTGCTCGAGTTCGAGGCGGCGCTGCGGTCGGTGGACCCGACCGTCGCGCTCCCCTACTGGGACTGGACGGCCGACCGCACCTCCCGCTCCTCCCTCTGGGCCCCCGACTTCCTCGGCGGCACCGGCCGCGCCCGCGACGGGCAGGTCGTGGACGGGCCGTTCGCGCGCTCGGGCGACCGCTGGCCGATCACCGTCCGCGTGGACGGGCGCGACTACCTCCGCCGTGACCTGGGCGCGAGCGGCCGCCCGCTGCCGACGCGCGCCGAGGTGGACTCGGTGCTCGCGATGGAGACGTACGACACGGCGCCGTGGAACAGCGCCTCGGACGGCTTCCGCAACCACCTGGAGGGCTGGCGCGGGGTGAACCTCCACAACCGCGTCCATGTGTGGGTCGGCGGCCAGATGGCGACCGGCGTCTCCCCCAACGACCCGGTGTTCTGGCTGCACCACGCCTTCGTCGACAAGCTGTGGGCCGACTGGCAGGCCCGCCACCCCGCGTCGCCCTACCTCCCGGCGGCCGGCACCGCGAACGTCGTCGACCTCCACGACACGATGCGCCCGTGGAACGACGTCACGCCGGCCGACATGCTGGACCACACCCGCCACTACACCTTCGACACGGCGGCGACGGCCGCCTAGCCGGCGGCTAAGGGGTGCTCTGCTCGGTCGTCTGACCGCCGATCTCGGCGACCGAGCTGTTCCCGCTCACGGTGCCCGACACGTGATCGCCCCCGCCGCCACTTGCGCCGCTTCCGCCGCCGATCCCCAGCATCCCGACGAGCCCGCCGGCGGGCCTTGCGGCCCCGTCGGCAGCGGCGGCCTGCGCGGCACCGCTCACCGTCATCCCGAGCACGGCCCCCGCGAGCACGACGGCGGCGGCGATCCCGTTCCCGGCCTTGGTCCTGGTCTTGGTCCTGGTCCTGGTCTTGGTCCTGGTCTTGGTCCTGGTCTTGGTCCTGGTCCTGGTCTTGTTCATGCCCGTCCAACGACGAGCCCCCGCGCACCGATGCGGCCTACGCTGTCCCCTGTGAACGAGATGCCCCGGGACCACCGGCCCGCCAAGTCCGTACGCGTGCTCCTCGCCGAGGACCAGGGCATGATGCGCGGCGCGCTCGCGCTGCTGCTCGGGATGGAGCCGGATCTGGAGGTCGTCGCGCAGGTCGGGCGCGGGGACGAGATCGTGGGCACGGCGCTGACGGCGCGGCCGGACGTGGCGCTGCTCGACATCGAGCTGCCGGGGATGTCGGGCCTCGACGCTGCGGCGGAGCTGCGCGACGAGGTCCCGAACTGCCGGGTGCTGATCCTGACGACCTTCGGGCGGCCGGGCTATCTGCGCCGTGCGATGGAGGCGGGCGCGGCCGGGTTCCTGGTCAAGGACGGGCCGGTGGAGGACCTGGCCGAGGCGATCCGCAAGGCGCTGCGCGGCGAGACGGTCATCGACCCGGGGCTCGCGGCCGCCGCCCTCAGCGCCGGCCCCAACCCGCTGACCGCCCGCGAGCGCGACGCGCTCGGCGCGTCCGTGGACGGTGCGACGATCGCCGACATCGCGGCGAAGCTCCACCTCTCCGAGTCGACGGTCCGCAACTACCTCTCCTCGGCCATCGGCAAGACGGGCACCCGCAACCGCATGGAGGCGGTACGGGAAGCCCGCCAGCAGGGCTGGCTGTAGCCCGGAGCCGGCCTAGCCCTTCACCGTGTCTTTCTCCCCCGGCAGCCACACCGCCATCACCACCGCCGTCGCCACCAGCACGCACGCGGCGACGCGGAAGGCCGCCGCGTAACCGGCCGTCAGGGCCTCGGGGGTGGTCGCGCCGAAGGTGACGGAGGCGGCGACGGTGGAGAGGGTGGCGAGGCCGAGGGCGCCGCCCATGGTGCGGGAGGTGTTGATGAGGCCGGAGGCGAGGCCGGCGTCGGCGGTGGGGACGCGGGTGGTGGCGAGGACGGCGAGCGGGGTGGAGCCGAGGCCGATGCCGAACATCATCAGGATTCCGGGCAGCAGGATCGCCGTCAGATAGTGGCCGTCGGCGGTCATCGTGGACTGCCAGCCGAAGCCGCCCGCCGCGACGAGCACGCCGAGGACGGCGACCGGGCGGGCGCCGAGCCGGGGCAGCAGACGTGGGGCCAGCTTGGAGCCGATGATGACGCTGGCCGAACTGGGGATCAGCGCGAGACCCGCCTCCAGGGGCTCGTACCCGAGGACGTTCTGGGCGTAGAGCGTCATGAAGAACCACATGCCGAAGGAGGTCGAACCGCACAGCAGCATCGTCACGTTGGCCGCCGACACCGCCCGCGTACGGAAGATCCGCAGCGGCATCAGCGGCTGCGCGGCCCGCGACTCGACGAGCACGAACACCGCGAGCAGCAGCGCCCCGGCGAGCAGCGGAAGCACGGTCGCGGCGGACGTCCAGCCCGCCTCCTCGGTCTGCACGATGCCGTACGCGAGGGTGGCCATGCCCGCCGTGACGAGGACGGCGCCCGGCAGGTCGAGGCGCCGCCCGCCGTCGACCCGGCTCTCGCTGAGCCAGCGGAAGGCGCCGGCGAGGACGAGCACGCCGATGGGCACGTTGATGAGCAGCACCCAGCGCCAGGACAGCAGGTCGACGAGGGCCCCGCCGACGAAGCCGCCCGCGGCGCCGCCGGCCGCGCCGACCGCCGTCCAGGTGCCGACCGCCCGGGTGCGGGCGGGCCCGGCCGGGACGGCCGCGGTGACCAGGGTGAGCGTCGCCGGGGCGAGGGCCGCCGCGCCGAGGCCCTGCACGGCACGGGCCGCGAGCAGCTGCCAGCCCTCCTGGGCGAGGCCGCCGGCGACCGAGGCCAGGGTGAAGAGGGAGAGGCCGACGACGAACATCCGCTTGCGCCCGAAGAGATCCGCCGCCCGCCCGCCGAGCAGCATGAAGCCGGCGAACGTGATCGAGTACACGTTGACGACCCACTGCAGCCCTGGCGCCGTCAGCCCCAGCGCCTCCCGCATCGAGGGCAGCGCCACGTTCACCACGGACACGTCGAGCACGACGAGGAACGCGCCGGCGCAGGCGACGAGCACCACCAGCCAGAGCCGGGTCGGGGCGGTTATCGGAGGGGCGGAGGCGCTCGGGGACGCGGTCTCGGTTCGCGGCATGCCTGTCATGGTCGCACCCCCGCCCCGCCCCGTACACGCCGATTATGTGCGCGCTGCTCGGCTACGGCCTCCGCAGCATCGTCACCACCGCCGCGCCGCCCAGCCCGATGTTGTGCGCGAGGCCGACCCGGGCCCCGGCGACCTGGCGCGGGCCCGCCTCGGCGCGGAGTTGCCAGACGAGTTCGGCGGCCTGGGCGAGGCCGGTGGCGCCGAGGGGGTGGCCCTTGGAGATGAGGCCGCCGGAGGGGTTGACCACCCAGCGGCCGCCGTAGGTGGTGGCGCCGGACTCGGCGAGCTTGCCGGAGGCGCCCTCCTCGCACATGCCGAGCGCCTCGTAGGTGAGGAGTTCGTTGATCGAGAAGCAGTCGTGCAGCTCGATCACGTCCACGTCCTCGATGCCGAGCCCGGAGGTCTCGTACACCTGCCGGGCCGCCGCCCGCGACATGGGGCGGCCGACGACGTCGATGCAGGAGCCGGAGGCGAAGGACTCGTCGGTGTCTGTCGTCATCGCCTGGCCGGCGATCTCGACGGCCCGGTCGCGCAGCCCGTGGGTGTCGACGAAGCGCTCGGAGACGACGACGGCGGCGGCCGAGCCGTCGGAGGTGGGCGAGCACTGGAGCTTGGTGAGCGGGCGGTGGATGGTCTTGGCGGCGAGGATCTCGTCGACCGTGTAGACGTCCTGGAACTGGGCGTTGGGGTTGCGGGAGGAGTGCTGGTGGTTCTTGGCGGCGACGGCGGCGAGCTGGACCTCGGTCGTGCCGTACCGCTCCATGTGCTCGCGGGCCGCGTTGCCGAAGATCTGGGCGGTCGGCGGGGTCATCTCGAAGCCGTGTCCGGCGGCCATGATCCCGTAGTGCCGGGCGACGGGGGACGTCTTGCCCCCGACGTCAGCGGCTCCGCCGCGGGCTCCCCCGTCGGACCCTCCCCCGAGCGCGCCGCGCGCCATCTTCTCGAAGCCGAGCGCGAGCACGCAGTCCGCGATCCCGCCCTCCACGAACTGCCGGGCCATCATCAAGGCGGTCGAGGCGGTGGCGCAGTTGTTGTTGACGTTGTAGACGGGCACGCCGGTGAGGCCGAGTTCGTAGGCGGCGCGCTGTCCGGCGGTCGAGGCCTGGAAGCAGTAGCCGACCGGGACCTGTTCGACGAGGCCGTACGGGATGCCGGCGTCGGCCAGGGCGGCGGTGCCGGCCTCCTTCGCCATGTCCCAGTACTGCCAGTCGCGGGTCTCCGGCTTCTCGAACCTCGTCATGCCCACACCGACGATGTACGCCTTGCCCATTTCCGATTCCCCCTCAGTCCTTCGGGAGGCCGAGCAGCCGCTCGGCGACGACATTGAGCTGTACCTGCGTGGTGCCGCCCGCGATCGTGAGGCAGCGGGACATCAGCACTCCGTGCACGGCCCGCTCGCCCGCGCCCTCGGCCACCGCGCCCGCCGGGCCGAGGAGTTCGAGGGCGAGTTCGGCGGTCTTCTGCTGGTGGACGGTCTGGACGAGCTTGCGGACGCTGGCGCCGGGGCCGGGTTCGAGCCCGGACACCTGGCGCAGGGTGGTGCGCAGGCCGATGCAGGCGAGGGCGTGCGCCTCGGCGACGAGGGCGCCGACCCGGACCCGTGTCGAGGTGTCGGCCGTGTCGCCGCCGGCGGCGGCGATCAGCGCCTCCAGGCCGGTGTCGAAGGCGACCTGGTCGGCCATGTGGACGCGTTCGTTGCCGAGGGTGTTGCGGGCGACCCGCCAGCCGTCGTTCACCGCTCCGACGACGGCGTCGGCGGGGAGCACGGCGTCGTCGAACCACACCTCGTTGAAGAGGGATTCCCCGGTGAGCTCCTTCAGCGGGCGCACGTCGATGCCGGGGGTGTTCTTCATGTCGACGACGAAGTAGGTGAGTCCGCGGTGCTTGGGCGCGTCGGGGTCGGTGCGGGCGAGGAGGATGCCGTAGTCGGCGGTGTGGGCCGAACTCGTCCACACCTTCTGCCCGTTGATCCGCCAGGTGCCGTCGTCCCGCCGCTCGGCGCGGGTGCGCAGCGAGGCCAGGTCGGAGCCGGCCTCGGGTTCGGAGAAGAGCTGGCACCACTGCTGTTCGCCGCGCAGGGTGGGCGGCAGATGCCGTTCCTTCTGCTCGGGGGTGCCGTACGCGAGGAGGGAGGGGATCACCCAGGTGGCGATGGACAGCGGGCTGAGCCGGATGCCGGCCGCCGCCATCTCCCGTTGTACGGCGAGCTGTTGGACCGGGCCCGCGCCGAGGCCGTACGGCTCCGGGAGGTGCGGCGCGGTGTAGCCGGTGGCGGCGAGGGCCTTGCGGGCGGCGTGCGGGTCGAGTCCGGCGGCGGACGCGAGGGCCGCGCGGGCGGCCTTACGGAACTCCTCGGCCTCGGCGGGGAGTTCGAGCCGCAGTTCGCGCCGGGTGCCGGCGGCGGCGCGGCCGACGGCGGCGAGCCGGTGGGTGTCGCCGCCGCCGAGGAGCTGGCGGGCGACGAGGGCGCGGCGCAGCAGCAGGTGGGCGTCGTGCTCCCAGGTGAAGCCGATGCCGCCGAGGATCTGGATGCAGTCCTTGGCCACGGTGTACGCGGCGTCGAGCGCGGTCGCGGCGGCGAGGGCGGCGGTCAGGGACCGTACGGCGTCGGGCGCGCCGGTCGGCCGCCCGCCGGGCTCCTCGCGTGCGGCGCGGGCGGCGTCCCAGGTGAGGGCGCGGGCCTGTTCGAGGCGGACGAGCATGTCGGCGCAGAGGTGCTTGACGCCCTGGAAGCGGCCGATGGGGTGCCCGAACTGGACGCGGGTGCGGGCGTGTTCGGCGGCGGTGTCGAGGGCGCGGGCGGCGGTGCCGCAGGCGTCGGCGGCGAAGAGCACGGCGGCGAGGTCGCGGACGGCCGCGGAGGTGAGGCCGAGGACGCGGCCGGCCGGCACGAGGACGCCGTCGGCGCGCACCTCGGCGGTCGGCCGGGTGGGGTCGGCGGAGGCCTGGGGGCGTACGGCGAGGGTGCCGGCGTCGACGGCGAGCCACACCGTCCCGTGCACGGCCCGCGCGGGCAGGAGCACCAGGTCGGCGCAGGCGGCGCCGAGGACGGGCGGGGCGAGGCCGTCGAGGACGAGGCCGTCGGCGGTGTGCGAGGGCGCGGCGGTGAGGGTTCCGGCGGAGAGCGCGACGGCGGCGGTCCGCTCGCCGGCGGCGACGGAGGCCGCCTCCTCGCCGCGGCCGGCCCGGTGCAGCAGCTCGGCGGCGAGGACGCTCGGGAGGTACGGCCCGGGCAGCACCACCCGCGCGGCCTCCTCCAGGACCACGGCCAGGTCCACGAGGTCGCCGCCCCCGCCGCCGTACTCCTCGGGCAGGTGCGCCCCGAGCAGCCCCTGCGCGGCGACGCCGGCCCAGAAGGCGGGGCGGGCGGTGGCGAGTTCGGGGAGGTCGAGGTGCTTGCGGATCTGCTCCGGCGGTACGGCGCGGGTGAGCCAGCCGCGGACGGATCGGGCGAGCTCCCGCTGTTCGTGCGTGATGGCGATGCCCATGCCGCGCAGACTAGAACACGTTTCAATCTGACGGAAGGTCAGCCACGAAGTCGGGCCCGGCAGGGTGCTCGTGGCGCCCTCCCGTAGGATCCGACGCCCGCCTCTTTCGGCGGCGTTGTCAGTGGCGGGTGCCACGATGCGGAGCAGCGGCCGCACCGGCCGTCCGGACCGACCTCGGAAAGCAGACACGCCATGGGCACCTGGGACATCGGACCCTTCGACAACGACACCGCCGCGGACTTCTCGTACACGGTGGACGAGGCGCCGGAGGAGCAGCGGGCCGGGGTGCTCCTGACCGCGTTCCACGAGGTGACCGGCGTCGGCGACGAGTACCTGGACGCCGACCAGGCGGTGGAGGCCGTCGCCGCCGCGGCCCTGGTCGCCGCCCAGTGTCCGGGCGGCGACCCGGTGACGACCTCGTACGCCCCGAAGCAGCCGATACCGCCGCTCCCGGCCGCGCTCCGCCCCGCCGCCGTGGAGGCGCTCGACCGGATCCTCACCGAGCCGTCCGAACTCCTTGAACTGTGGGAGGAGTCGGACGGCGCGGAGTGGAAGGCGGGGGTGCTGCGGCTGCGCGCGGTCCTTGCGGCGGCGGACGCCGCCTAGCCGGCGCCCAGGAGGCGGCGCAGCCAGTCGGTCCGGGCGGCGCGGGCGGTACGGGTGAGGGCGGCGTGGCGGGCGAGGCCGTCGAAACCGTGGCAGGCGCCGGGCCAGACGTGCAGCTCGGCCTGGCTCCCGGCCCGCCAGAGCCCGTTCGCGTAGGCCACGCCCTCGTCCCGGAACATCTCCGCCGAGCCGACCTCGACGTACGCCGGGGGCAGCCCCGTCAGGTCCGTGGCGCGGGCCGGTGCCGCGTACGGGGGCGGGTCCGGCGCTCCGTACAGAGCGCCCAGATGAGCCTGCCAGGCCGTCGTGTGCGAGGTGAGGTCCCAGACGTCGACGCCCGACATCTGGTGGGCGGAGTACGTGTCCATGCGGTCGTCCAGCATCGGCGACAGCAGCATCTGCCCGAGGACGGACGGCCCGCCCCGGTCCCGGTTCAGCAGCGCGAGGGCCGCCGCCAGGCCGCCGCCCGCGCTCTTGCCGCCGATGACGAACCGGCCGGGGTCCACGCCCAGTTCCGCCGCGTGCCCGGCCGCCCACACCAGCCCCGCGTACGCGTCCTCCACGGCCGCCGGATACGGCGCCTCCGGCGCGAGCCGGTACTCCACCGAGAGCACCGCGAGGCCGAGCGGCTCGGCCCACTCCCGCAGCACCGTCGGCAGGACGGACCAGGCGTTGCCCATCACCATGGCCCCGCCGTGCAGGTAGTACAGCAGCGGCAGCGGCCCGCCGAGCCCGGCCGGCCGCGCGCTCACCAGGGTCACCCCGGGCGTCCGCAGCTCCGCCACCTCGAAGCGACCGCCGTCCCGCAGCTCCTCGGCCGTCAGCCGCGGCCGGGACGCCGCGTCCCGCGCCTGCCGCTCGGCCAGATTCGCGGCGGTCATCGGCTCCCGCCGCCCCGCGCCCAGGGCCTCGACGGCGGCGCGCACCTCCGGGTCGAAGGGCGTCGGCGGCCGTCCTCCCAGCGCTCCCCGCGCTCCACGCGCTCCCCGCGTCACCATCCTGCGATCGTATCCACGGGCGGAGGGGAGGACGGTGTGGTCCGGGTGAGACGCGTAGGGCACGATGGGCGCCCGTACGTCCGTACTCGTCAGTAGGAGCCAGCATGTCCGAGCCGACCCCCGAGATCCTCGCCGCCTTCGAGGCCGCGAAGGGCTTCATGCCGGTGAAGGAAGGGCTCGCCCTGTACGCGGCGGCGGCGGAGGCGGCGAAGCTCGGGCTGCCGCTCCTTGAGGTCGGCACGTACTGCGGGCGCTCGACGATCCTGCTCGCGGACGTGGCGCGGGCGGCCGGGACGGTCGCCGTCACCGTGGACCACCACCGCGGCAGCGAGGAGCAGCAGCCGGGCTGGGAGTACCACGACCCGACCGTGGTGGACCCCGAGGTGGGCGTGATGGACACCCTGCCGACCTTCCGGCGCACCCTGCGCAAGGCCGGACTCGAAGAGCATGTGATCGCGGTCGTCGGGCGTTCGCCGCAGGTCGCGGCGGTGTGGGGCGGGCAGCTCGGCTTCGTGTTCATCGACGGCGGGCACACCGACGAGCACGCCTCGGGCGACTACGAGGGCTGGGCGCCCAAGGTCGCGCCCGGCGGCGTCCTGGTGATCCACGACGTCTTCCCGAACCCGGAGGACGGCGGCCAGGCCCCGTACCGCATCTATCTGCGCGCCCTGGAGTCCGGCGACTTCGAGGAGATCTCGGTCACGGACTCGCTCCGGGTGCTGCGCCGCCGCTGACCGCGACCGAGGACGCGAGAAGGGCCCGGACGCTCGGCGTCCGGGCCCTTCTCTCATCTCCGCCGCTAGTACAGCGACGTCACGTAAAGACAGTTGGTGTAGCTGTAGCCCGACTCGATCTTGGTCGTGCTGCCCTTCTTCACCTCGGCCGAGCTCCGCGTGCTGTCCCGCTTCTGAAGCATCTGGTAGTTGCCCGGGGGCAGCGTCAGGGTCCGCTTCGGGTACTTGGACGACGGGCCGGTGCAGGGCTTGATGCCGCCCTTGGGGACGATGATCCCCGGGTAGGCCTTGCAGCTGCCGCAGGCCGGGAGGGTGATGCGGCCGGTGACGGGGCCGGTGTAGAGGAGCTCGACCGCGCTCGGGCCGTCGTTGCTGACGACCATCACCATGCCGGAGCCGTCGGCGGTGGCGGCCGAGGGGACCTTGTTGCCGGCGGCCGGGGTCTCCTCGGCGATCTCGGCGGCGATCGCGATGTTGCGGGCCTGCGGGGTCTGCGGGCTCGACGGGTACGCCTTGACGTACTCGTTCATCGTCGCGAGCGCCTCCGTGAACTCCTTCTTCTTGAACTGGTCGACACCGCACGCGAAGTCACCGCGCTGGATCGACCGGCCCACGTCCTTCCCGAACGACGCGAACGCCGCCGACGGCAGCAGGCCGACCGTGGTGTCGATCCGGCGCAGCTCCGCGGCCGTGTCGCAGGGCGCGACGCCCACCGACTTGTCCCGGGCCCGCAGCACCTCGCGCAGCGTCGGCTCGACCTTCGCCGCGAACGGCGACTGCGGGAAGGTGCTCATCAGGGCGTTGAGGTGGTCGGCCGACGACTTCTCCTGACCCGTCATGCCGACGCTCCGTGTGCCGCACTCGAACCAGGACTCCGCCAGCGGCTCGTCGGCCCGGCCGACGAGATTGCCGAGCAGCGCCTTGTCGACCCGGCCGGGCAGCTCCCGCAGATGCTGCAGGGCGGGGACGGCGCGGCAGTAGTCCTTCTTGGCGTACGGAGCGGAGACCGCCTTGTAGTACGCCTGGAGGCGGTCGGGCACGAGCTTCCCGGCGCGCGAGCCGGCGTGCTCCGAACCGATCCGCTGGTACGTGTCGAGGGCCGAGCGGTAGGTCGCCTCGGCGCTGGTGAAGCTCTGGCCCTCAGAGTCCTTCACCAGCTTGTCGGCGGCGGCGAGCTGCTCCAGGAGCCGCTGCTCCCGCGCCTCGTCGCGCGCCGCGCCGTACGCGAAGCCGCCGCCCACCGGCACCGCGAACAGCGCGAGCGCCAGCGGCAGGACGAGGCCCTGCCGGGCCGAGGCCCAGGGGGCGAGCGGCGTGCGGCGGGCGCGGCGCAGCACGTCCAGGGCGGCGAGGACGACGAAAGCGCCGTACGCGACGAGGACGCCGGCCGGGATGCCGTCGGGGTCGGCGGGCAGGACCGCGACGATCAGCGCGACGGTGACCGCCCAGCAGACGACCGCGCCGATCCACTGGCGCAGGACGACATACCCGAGGCCGAGGCCGGAGAGGTTGAGCAGCGCGGCGGCCACGGCGGCCGGCCAGGGCTGCGGCGGCGGGGGCGGTGGAGGCGGCTCCACGGGAGCGAACCCGGGCGGCGCGAACCCGGCCCCCGCACCGGGCATGGCGCCGAGCTGCACGGTCGGCTGCGGCGTGCCGTACACCGGCGGGTGCGCGGGCGGCGGAGGCAGCTGACCCGCCTCCGGCGCGACCCGGGGGTCCGGCACCGGCGGCCGGGCGTCCTGGGGCTCCGAAGCGTCATGTGGCCGTCTCGGGTCCGGCACCTGTCCCGAGCCCGGGCCGGTGTACTCCCAAGGTGACGGATGTCTCCCGGCGGTGCCGTGGTGGTCGTTGTCTTCCCCGGCCACAGGTCCCCCCTCGTGGTCGTGCGACTGAAGCGTCTGACGGTTCGTCTCATGGTCGCGCAGCGGTCACCCTTGTGCCCCGTCGGGGTCCCGTCGGGGTCCCGTCGGGGTCCCGTCCGGGTACCGAGGCGGCTGGCGATCTCCCCCACCTACCCTTCACCCACCTTTCACACACGTGGCCGTCGTTCGGTTCCGCTGCGGGCTTTCCGGCTCCGGAGCGCCTACAGTCGCGGGGTGCCGTACGCCCACCGGAAGCTCCTCGCGCTCGCCCTGCCCCTCGGCCTGCCGCTGGCCCTGACCCTGACCGGGTGCGGCGGGTCCGCCGCGTCGTCGCCGCAGGCCACCCGTACCGCGGACGCCAAGGCCGCCACCGGCGCCACGCCCACCCCCTCCCCCGGGCTGCCGCTCGCCGGGCGGACGATCGTCATCGACCCGGGGCACAATCCCGGAAACTTCCGGCATACCGCGGAAATCAACAAGAAGGTGAACATCGGGACCACTCGTAAGGAGTGCGACACCACCGGCACCTCCACGAACGCCGGCTACACCGAGGCCGCCTTCACCCTCGATGTTTCACACCGTCTTCGCGATCTCCTCAAGAAGCAGGGCGCGACGGTGGTCCTGGTGCACGACGGCGAGCGCCCGTACGGGCCGTGCATCGACGAGCGCGCGCGGGCCGGGAACACCGCGAAGGCCGACGCCGCGATCTCCGTGCACGCCGACGGCTCCGCCGCCGGAAACCGCGGTTTCCATGTGATCCTGCCCGCACGGGTGAGCGGCGGGGGCGCCGACACCGCGAAGATCGTCGGCCCGTCCCGTACCCTCGGCGAGAAGCTCGTCACACGGTTCGCCCGTGCCACCGGTTCAAACCCCGCCAACTACATCGGATCCGGCACCGGGTTGGACGTGCGTGACGATCTCGGGGGTCTCAATCTCTCATCCGTTCCCAAGGTCTTCCTCGAATGCGGCAATATGCGTGATCCGAAGGACGCCGCGCTGCTGACCGACGCAGCGTGGCGCCAGAAGGCGGCGCAGGGGATCGCGGACGGCATCGGGGCCTACCTCCAGGGGTAGGACCGGGGAGCGATCGGGCGAACGATAGATTCGCTCCGTACGATGGGGCGCCCCCCGTGCTTCGCGCCACCCCGACGAGACGACCCGACGAAGGACTTCTTACGTGAATATCCGCTCCCTCACCCGAGGCGATGGCGTGCTGATCGGCGCAGCGGTGGTGCTGTTCATCGCCTCGTTCCTCGGCATCTCCAGTTGCTCGGGCAACTACTGCGACACCTTCGACGCGGCGTTCTCGTGGGAGGTCTCGCCGCTCGGCTGGGGCTCCTTCCTGCTCGGCATCGCCGGCGCCGCGCTCGTGGTGCTCTCCCGCGCGCTGCCGCAGCCGCGCAAGGTGGCCGGCCTGGAGCTCGGCCAGGTCGGCGCGGCCTTCAGCGTGGCCTCCGCGTGGACCATCCTGATGTGGGTCTTCGAGTCCACGAACGTCGGCGCCGGTCTGGTCCTCGGCCTGATCGCCTCCCTCGCGGGTGCCGCCGGCGCGATCGCGGGCCCGCTGGTCCCGGCCCTGCAGGCCCCGCTGGTCGGTGCGCCGAAGCCGCCCACCCCGCAGCCGTACGGCATGCAGCCCGGCCAGCCGGGTCAGCCCGGCGTCCCCGGTGGCTACGGCTACCCGGGCGCCCAGCAGGCCCCGTACGGTGCGCAGCCCGACCCGTCGCTCGGTGGTGGCCAGCCGTACGGCGCGCAGCCGCAGCCGGCCCCGGCTCCCGGTCCGCAGGACGCCGCCCCGCAGCAGGCGCAGACCGCCGCCGCGGCGCCGGCCGGGGACTTCGCGCCGTTCTGGTTCGCCGTCCCGGCGGCCCGCCCGCTGTACGCGGAGGACGGCTCGGCCGCGCCGATCGCCGAGCTGGCGCCCGGCGCCTGGTACCTGGCGGTCGAGCAGCGCGGTCAGGCGCTGATCGCGCAGACGCAGGACGGCCGCCGTGGCGTCCTGCAGGACACCACGGGCATCCAGCGCGGCTGACGCCCCTTTCGGTTCACTCGCCCGACGGCCCCCGGCCCGGATCTCTTCCGGGCCGGGGGCCGTCGGCGTACAGTGCGCACCGACCCAGTGATCTGACGGTACGTCAGAAAGGCGGCGCGGCATGCGACTCGGACTCGCCCTCGGCTACTGGGGACGCGGCCCCTCCCCCGCCCACCTCGCGCTGGCCCGCGAGGCCGAGGAGCTCGGCTACGACTCGGTGTGGACGGCCGAGGCCTGGGGCTCCGACGCCTTCACCGCGCTGACCTGGATCGCCGCCCACACCTCGCGCATCCGGCTCGGCACCGCCGTCGCGCAGATGGCCGCGCGCACCCCGACCGCCACCGCGATGCACGCGCTCACCCTGGACCATCTGTCGGGCGGGCGGATGGTCCTCGGGCTCGGGCTGTCCGGGCCGCAGGTCGTCGAGGGCTGGTACGGGCGCCCCTTCCCGCGCTCGCCGCTCACCGCGACACGCGAGTACGTGGACGTGGTCAAGCAGGTGCTGCGCCGCGAGGGGCCCGTCGCGCTCGACGGGCGCTACCACCCGCACCCGTACAGCGGCGCGGACGGCACCGGGCTCGGCAAGCCGCTCAAGCCGATCACCCACCCCCTGCGGGCGGACCTGCCGGTGCTGTTGGGCGCCGAGGGTCCCAAGAACATCGCGCAGACGCTGCGGATCGCCGACGGCTGGCTGCCGCTCTACTGGTCGCCCACCCGCTGGGCCGAGGTGTACGCGCTGCCGGACGCCCTCCCCGAGAACTTCACCGTGGCGCCGATGGTGCGGGCCCAGGTGTGCGAGGACGTCGCGGCCGGGCTGCTGCCGGTGAAGGCGATGCTCGGCTTCTACATCGGCGGCATGGGGCACGCGGCCAGGAACTTCCACGCGGACCTGATGGGGCGCATGGGGTACGAGGGGGAGGCGCGGCACATCCAGGAGCTGTTCGCGGCGGGGCGGCGGGAGGAGGCGGTGCTCGCCGTGCCGGACGCCTTCGCCGACGAGATCTCGCTGGTCGGGCCGCGGGAGCGGATCGCACAGCGGCTCGCGGAATGGCGGAAGGGCCCGGTGACGGACCTGCTGGTCACGGCACCGGACCCGGAGACGCTCCGTACGCTCGCGGAGCTGAACAGCTGAACACCTGAGACCGGACGGGCTGGAAGGGCTCAACCGCCGCTGAGCTGGGAGGCGCTGGGCACCTTGTCGACGACCTCGGCGCCGGCGCTCTTCCCCGCGTCCTTCACGCCGTTGATGACGCTCTCGAAGGAGCCGACGTCCGCGTCGGTCACCTCGCCCTTGCGCAGCTTCGTCGCGAGGCTCTTCAGCGACTCGATGCCGGCGCTGAGCGGCGCCACCGCCTTCGACAGCAGCGGGTCGCCCTTGGCGTTGTTCACCGCGGCCTTCAGCCGGTTGTAGGTGAAGGCACCCGCGAGGCCGGCCTTGACGAGGGCGAAGGTGCGGCCGTCGGCGCCCTTCTTGAACTTGCCCGCGCGGTACGGCTTGATGATCCACTGGTACGTCGCGCCGGCCGCGAGGCCCGCGTTCGCCACGAACCGGGTCTTGACCAGCTTCTGCTGCTCGAAGCTCGCCGAGGCGGACGGGGCCGCCGCGGCCACCGTCGCGGTGGCGTCGGCGCTCGTCGTCATGGACTGCGAGCTGTCGCCGCCGCAGGCCGCGGTCGTGGTGAGCAGCGCGCCGGACAGGAACAGCGCGACGGCGGCGCGGCGCGCGCGTATGAGCCTTGGCACGGTGAGACCTCCCTGGGGCCCCGGGGAGGGCCTGGTCGCTGTGGCGCCAGCCTCACCCGGGGGCGCGGGGCGCGCACCCGGGGTCCGCCAGGAGGGTGAACGAGTCAGGGCCTAGGGCCGGACAGGCCCTCACCGCAGCAGTCGGGCTCCAGGCCGCGGGGCAGCCGCTCGCCGCCGAAGACCGCGACCGTGGCCTCCTCGCCGCCGAGCGCCGCCACCGCGAGCAGCAGCGAACCGGCGGTCCAGGTGGTCTGCTCCTCCGGCCAGACCGCGCGGTTGCCCTCGAAGACGTAACCCGTCCAGTAGTTGCCGTTCTCCGCCCGCAGGTGTCCGATGGAGGCGAGGATCTCCAGGGCCCGGTCGGACTCCCCCATCGCCCAGAGGGTGAGGGCGAGTTCGCAGCTCTCGCCGCCGGTCACCCAGGGGTTGGGCAGCACGCAGCGCACGCCGAGGCCGGGCACGACGAAGGCGTCCCAGTGCTCGTCGATCCGGGCCTGCGCCGCCGCGCCGGTGACCGCGCCGCCGAGCACCGGGTAGTACCAGTCCATCGAGTAGCGGGACTTGTCGAGGAAGCGCTCCGGGTGGCTGCGGATGGCATGGCCGAGCGCGCCCGCCGCCAACTCCCAGTCGGGCTGCGGCTCTTCGCGCTCCTCGGCGATGGCGAGGGCGCAGCGCAGCGCCTGGTGGATCGACGAACTGCCGGTGAGCAGCGCGTCGGTGACCGGCGTGCCGTCGGCCTCGCGCTTCCAGCCGATCTGTCCGCCGGGCTGCTGGAGCCCGAGGACGAACTCGACGGCCGCGTAGACGACCGGCCACATGCGGTCGAGGAAGGCGTCGTCGCCGGTGGACAGATAGTGGTGCCAGACGCCGACGGCGATGTACGCGACGAAGTTGGACTCGCGACCGCGGTCGGTGACGTCGTCCGGGTCGCCGTCCCGGTAGGCGGCGTACCAGGAGCCGTCGGCGTTCTGGTGCCGGGCCAGCCACTCGTACGCCCGCCGCGCGGCCTCGTGCTCGCCGGCGGTGTCCAGGGCCATGGCGGCCTCGGTGTGGTCCCACGGGTCCAGGTGGTGCCCGCGGAACCACGGTATGGCGCCGTCCTCGCGCTGGACGGCGAGGATGCCGGCGACGGTCGCGGCGGCCTGCTCGGCGCTGAGGACACCGGGGAGCACCAGGTGCTCCGCGATCCGCTCGGGAGAGGTCACTTGGCGTCGGCCCCGGCGGTGTCGGCCTCGGCCTCGGCCTTCGGGAGGTGGGGCTTGGTCGCGTAGGCGACGAAGCTCTTGCCGACGACCGGGTTGAGCAGCTGCTCGGCGACCCGGGTCACGGCGGGCTTCTTCATGATGTCCCAGACCAGGAGCTTGTGGTACGCGCGGACCGGCAGCGCCTTGTCGTTGTCGACGCCGAAGGCGCACTTGAGCCACCAGTACGGGGCGTGCAGGGCGTGGGCGTGGTGGGTGCCGTACGGCTTGAGACCGGCCTGGCGCATCTTGCCGAGCAGCTCGTCGGCCTTGTAGATGCGGATGTGGCCGCCCTCGACCTCGTGGTACTCGTCGGAGAGCGCCCAACAGACCTTCTCGGGGCCGTAGCGCGGGACGGTGATCGCGATCCGGCCGCCGGGCTTGAGCACCCGGACCATCTCGGCGAGCACACCCTTGTCGTCCGGGATGTGCTCCATGACCTCGGAGATGATGACGACGTCGAAGGACTCGTCGGGGAAGGGCAGGTTGAGCGCGTCGCCCTCCATCGCGGTGGCGGACGCCCCGGCCGGGGCCTCGCCGGCCTCCTTCATGGCGGCGAACCACTTGGCGACCTCGCGGATCTCCTCGCCGTTCTGGTCGAGGGCGACGACCTGGGCGCCGCGCCGGTAGCACTCGAAGGCGTGCCGGCCCCCGCCGCAGCCCAGGTCGAGCACGCGGTCGCCGGGGGCGAGCGGGAAGCGGGTGAAGTCGACGGTCAGCACGGCGTCTGCCTTTCAGGGGCTGCTACGGGGGCGTGGGGGGGCGCGGTCGTTCAGGAGCGGGTGGCCGCGGCGCGGGCGCGGGGCGCGCCCGCGATCGCCTCGCGGTACAGCTCGGCGGTGCCCTGGGCGGCGCGGGCCCAGGTGAAGCGGTCGAGCACCCGGGCGCGGCCCGCCCGGCCGAGGCGGGTGCGCAGGTCGGGGTCGCCGAGGACCCGGCCGAGGGCGGCGGCGAGGGCGCCGGGGTCGCCCGGGGGGACGGCGAGGCAGGTCTCGCCGTCGGGTCCGGCGACCTCGGGGATGGCGCCGCCGGTGGTGGCGACCAGCGGGGTGCCGGTGGCCATGCCCTCGGCGGCGGGCAGCGAGAAGCCCTCGTAGAGGGAGGGGACGCAGGCGACCTGGGCGGAGCGGTAGAGGTCGACGAGCTCGGCGTCGCTGATGCCCTTGACGAAGCGGACGGCGCCGTCGAGCCCGTACCGCTCGATGGCCTGGGCGACCGGCCCGTCCTCGGCGCGCTTGCCGACGACGACGAGGTGCGCGTCGGGCTGCTCGGTGCGGAGCTTGGCGAGCGCCTCGATCAGGTAGACGAGGCCCTTGAGGGGGACGTCGGCGCTGGAGGTGGTGACGATCCGGCCGGGGACCTCGGCGACGGACGGGTCGGGCGACCACAGGTCGGTGTCGGCGCCGATGTGGACGACCTTGATGCGGTCCTCGCGGACGCCGAGGTGCTCGACGATCTCCTGGCGCGAGGTGCCGGAGACGGTGAGCACGGAGGGCAGCCGGCGGGCGACCCGCTTCTGCATGCGGGTGAAGGCGTACCAGCGGCGGACGGAGGCGCGGCGCTTCCAGTCGGCGGCGGCGTCGAGTTCGAGCTGCCGGTCGACGGTGATGGGGTGGTGGATGGTGGTGACGAGCGGGGCGCCGAGGGCGCGGGGGCCGCCGAGGAGTCCGTAGCCGAGGGTCTGGTTGTCGTGGACGACGTCGAAGGCGCCGCGGCGGGCGGCGAGCATGCGCCGGGCGCGCAGCGAGAAGGTCAGCGGCTCGGGGAAGCCGCCGGTCCACATGGTGCCGACCTCGACCGCGTCGATCCAGTCCCGGTACTCCTCGCGCTTCGGCGTGCGGAAGGGGTCGGGCTGGCGGTAGAGGTCGAGGCTGGCGATCTCGGTGAGCGGGACGCCCTCGTCCAGGGTGGGGTACGGCTGGGAGCCGATGACCTCCACGCTGTGGCCGAGGCGGGCGAGCTCGCGGGAGAGGTGGCGGACGTAGACGCCCTGGCCGCCGCAGAACGGATTCCCCTTGTACGTGAGGAGAGCGATCCGCAACGGACGGTCACCGCCCGGGCCGGCACCCTGTCGGGGGCTTGCCTCTATGGCCTCCGCGGTCAACTGGGACCCCCTTCGAGCGTGCTTTTCGCGGGAGCGTAACCGCCCGCGCTAATCTAGAACAAGTTACAGACTTGATCATCCTCGATCCTTCGAGGAGCACAGAATCTACCGGCAGGTAGCTTCGTCGCGAGATCCGGAACAGGTGATTCGCGCCACGGCGGCGGGCGGGCCCATACTGACGCTCCGCCACCGCACGGCACCGCACGGAACGGGACCTCATGAGCGTGGAAGACAGACCAGCGTCGCCGCCCCTGACCGAACGCCAGGAGGCCCGCCGGCGGCGCATCCTGAGCGCCAGCGCGCAGCTGGCCGGGCGCGGCGGCTTCGACGCCGTCCAGATGCGGGAGGTCGCCGAGGCGGCCGGAGTGGCGCTCGGCACGCTCTACCGCTACTTCCCGTCCAAGATCCATCTGCTGGTCGCCACCATGCAGGACCAGCTCCAGCACATGCACACGACCCTGCGCAAGCGCCCGCCGGCCGGCGACGACCCGGCGCAGCGAGTGGCCGAGACGCTGATGCGGGCCTTCCGGGCGCTGCAGCGCGAGCCGCAGCTCGCCGACGCGATGGTACGGGCGCTGACCTTCGCGGACCGCAGCGTGAGCCCCGAGGTGGACACGGTCTCGCGACTGACCACCGCGATCATCCTGGACGCGATGGGGACGGAGCACCCGACGCCGGAGCAGCTGTCGGCGGTGCGGGTGATCGAGCACACCTGGCACTCGGCGCTGATCACCTGGCTGTCGGGGCGGGCGTCGATCGCACAGGTGAAGATCGACATCGAGACGGTCTGCCGGCTGATCGAGCTGACCGCGCCCGAGCCCCTGAAGGGGCGCGGGCGCGGCTGAGAACAGAAGGTGCGGCAGGCTCAGGAGGTCTTCGGCGGACCCGCGACCTTGAGCGCCTCCGCGCAGGCGGGCTTGGCGTCGGTGGCGATGAACATCACCAGCTTGAGCGCGCCCATGTTGTGCGCCTTCAGCATCCAGGTGCCCTTGTTGAGGCTCTTGATGGTGGTACCGGCCTGGTCGATGCTCTGGCCGGTCTGCCAGCCCTCCTTGCCGAGGGCGGCGACCGTCTCGTCGTAGGACCTCTTCGGGTCGGCGGCCTTCTTGCCGTCGGCGTTCCACATGACCATGCACTGCTCGGTGCCGGCCGGCACCTGGTCGGCCTTGGCGTCCTGCTGGAGCCCGGCGCCGGTGGCGGCGGTCTCGATCTCCTGCTTCACGTCGTCCGCCGACAGCTCCTCGCCGCCACCCGCACCCGAACCCCCGGTCGCCCCGGCGGAGGCCGCGCCCGCCGAGGACGAGCCGCCCGAACTCCCCTTGTCCGAGCCCCCGTTGCTCCCACAGCCCGCGACCAGCAGGACCACTCCGGCGGCCGCGGCCACCCTCCCCCAGAGCTTCGCCTGGGGGTACCCCCATCTCGCTTCGCTCACCTTGCGCACAATTCTCCCAAATGCGTGCGGACGAAGGCCTCTTGCCCCCGTGACCAAGGCAGTAGTTTTGCATAAGGGAACGGGCCCTACTCCTCGGGCGGGAACACGGGCTCCCCGCCGTCCGCGAGGGCGATCGAGATGGCCTCCACCGGGCAGCCCTCGGCCGCCGCCAACACCCGCTCGTTCGCGTCCGATTCGGGCTCGCGCGGGTGGGACTGGCGG
This sequence comes from Streptomyces sp. SKN60, assembly GCF_026236535.1. Lineage (GTDB taxonomy): Bacteria > Actinomycetota > Actinomycetes > Streptomycetales > Streptomycetaceae > Streptomyces. Next base: position 78,580 of record NZ_JAHTMW010000002.1, read on the forward strand.
GCGGTGTCGAGGCGGAAGGCGTCCGGGGCGTGGTTGACGCACATGCCGGAGCCGATGCAGACGCCCCGGTCGACCTCCACGTGCCAGCGGTCGCCCATCACGCCTCCCCGTAGCCGGCCGGGAGGTGGATCATCTTGTGCTCCAGGTACTCGGACAGGCCCTCGGGGCCGAACTCCCGGCCCAGGCCGCTGTTCTTGTAGCCGCCGAAGGGGCCGAGCATGTCGAGGCTGAAGGTGTTGACGTTGAAGGTGCCGGTGCGGACCCTGCGGGCGAAGTCGATGCCGTGCTCCACGTCGCCGGTCCAGACGCTGCCGGACAGGCCGAAGTCGGAGTCGTTCGCGATCCGCAGCGCCTCGTCCTCGTCCCCGTACGGCAGGAGGCAGATCACCGGACCGAAGATCTCCTCGCGGGCGATCCGCATCGCGTTGTCGACGTCGCCGAAGAGCGTCGGCTCCACGTACCAGCCGCGCTCCAGGCCGGCCGGGCGGCCGCCGCCGGTGAGCACCTTGGCGCCCTCGGCCTGGCCGATGCCGATGTAGTCGAGGGAGCGCTGCTGCTGGCGCCGGGCGACCAGCGGGCCGACCTGGGTGGCCGGGTCGAGCGGATCGCCGACCACGAGCGCGCCGGCCGCGGCGGCGAAGGCCTCGGCGATCTCGTCGTAGCGGGAGCGGGGGGCGAGGATGCGGGTCTGGGCCACGCAGGCCTGCCCGTTGTTCATCCACGCGGCCGGGACGATGCCGGCGACGGCGGCCGCCAGGTCGGCGTCCGGCAGGACGACCGCGGCGGACTTGCCGCCGAGTTCGAGGGTGACCCGGGTGAGGTTGCGGGAGGCGACCTCCATCACGCGCTTGCCGGCCGCGACCGAGCCGGTGAAGGAGACCTTGTCGACGCCGGGGTGCCCGACCAGGTACTCGCTGACCTCACGGTCGGCGGGGAGGATGCTGAGCACCCCCTCCGGCAGCCCGGCGTCCGCCGCGATCTCGCCGAGGATGTACGAGTCGAGAGGCGACTCCGGCGAGGGCTTGAGGACCACGGTGCAGCCGGCGAGCAGCGCGGGCCCGAGCTTGGCGGCGGCGGTGAACTGCGGCACGTTCCACGGCACGACGGCCGCGACCACCCCGACCGGCTCGCGCCGCACGAGCAACGGCCCGAGGACGCCGGGACGCCGCTCCTCGTACGCGTACGCCCGGGCGACGTTGATCGCCGAGTCCCACACCATCATCGCGCCGAGCGCCTGCGCGAGCACCGACCAGGAGTACGGCGAGCCGTTCTGCGCGCTGATGGAGCGGGCGATCTCCTCGTGGCGGACGGCGATGGCGTCCTTGATCCGCGAGACGACCTCGATCCGCTCCTCCAGCGTCGTACGCGGCCACGGCCCCTCGTCGAAGGCGCGGCGCGCGGCGGCGACGGCCCGGTCGACATCGCCCGCGGAGGCGTGCGGGACGCGCCCGATGACCTCCTCGGTGTGCGGGGAGATCACCTCGATGACCTCGCTGCCGAGCGGGTCGGTCAACTCGCCGCCGATGAACAGTTTTCCGTGCTCCACAAGCTCGGTCATGACCGACTGCCTCCCTGGGGGCCGCACGCCGACTCCGGAATCTGAATCTGACTCTGCATCAGAACTGATACCAGTTCTAGTTCTGCTTGACCAGAGACGGGATGTCGATCGGGATACCGATACCGACATGGACGCTGACAGTTCGTCAGTTCTCGTTATAGTGGCCTCGGTCAACCAAGCTCCGTACCGCCGTGGAGAGACGAGGCCCCATGACCGAGCCCGAGCCCAGCGAGCAGGTCATCGCCCACGGCGGAGGCGTCTGGTCCCTGCGGGTGCCCATCCCCGACAACCCCCTCGGGCACACCCTGGTGCACGTCGTCGACACCGACCGCGGGCCCGTGCTCGTCGACACCGGGTGGGACGACCCCGAGTCCTGGGCCGAACTCACCACCGGGCTCGGGACGCTCGGGCTCGCGCCCGGCGATGTGCACGGGGTGGTCGTCACCCACCACCACCCCGATCACCACGGCCTTTCCGGCAAGGTCCGCGAGGCGTCCGGCGCCTGGATCGCCATGCACGCCGCCGACATCGCCGTCGTCCGCCGCACCCGCGAGTCCGCACCCGGCACGTGGCTCGACTACCTGGCCCGCAAGCTCGCCGCCGTCGGCGCCCCCGAGGAGCATCTCGCGCCGCTGCGCGCCGCACGGGCCGCCGGCGGGCGGATGCGCACCCTGCCGGGGCTGCGGTCCGCGCTGCCCGACCGGGAGATCGTGCCCGGCGAGCTCCTCGACCTCGCCGGACGCCGGCTGCGCGCCGTGTGGACGCCCGGCCACACCCCCGGCCACGTCTGCCTCCACCTGGAGGAGGCGCACCCCGCCGGACTGCCCGGCCACGGCCGCCTCTTCTCCGGCGACCACCTCCTCCCCGGGATCAGCCCGCACATCGGCCTGTACGAGGACCCCGAGGACGCCACCGCGACCGACCCGCTCGGCGACTACCTCGACTCCCTCGAACGCATCGGCCGGCTCGGCGTCGCCGAGGTCCTGCCGGCCCACCAGCACGCCTTCGCCGACGCCGCCGGCCGGGTCCGCGAACTCCTCGACCACCACGAGGAGCGCCTCGCCGGCCTGCTCGCCCTCCTCGCCACCCCCCTCACCCCCTGGCAGCTCGCCGAGCGCATGGAGTGGAACCGCCCCTGGGACCGCATCCCGCACGGCTCCCGCAACATCGCCGTCAGCGAGGCCGAGGCCCACGTCCGGCGCCTGGTGAAGCTGGGCCGGGCGGAGGCGGTGCCGGGGACGGACCCGGTGGCGTACGCGGCGGTGTGACGTACGGCTCCGGGAGCGGCGAGCACCCGGCCGGTAAAGTGGGCGGTCGTCGTCATGCCCGTACAGGGGGAAGCCGGTGGGAATCCGGCACTGACCCGCAACCGTGAGCCACCCTCCCAGGTGGTGAGTCGGAACGCCCGGTACGGGACGTGAGCGCCGGCACCGTCGAGGAATACGGCGCCGGAGGCTGGCCCCCCGGGGTGCCGGTGTCCGGTGCCCGCAGAGAGGGACCCATGATCAGCGTTCGCCGCGCCGCCGCCGCACTCGCGGCCGGTGCCGTGCTCAGCACCACCGCCGCCGGAGTGGCCGCCGCCGCGCCCTCGCCCACCCCCTCCCCCGCCAAGATCCCGGCCGGGCTCTACGGCACGGCCGACCCCACCTACGACGGCGTCTGGCGCCAGTCGCTGGCCTTCCTCGCCCAGCGCAGCTCCGGCATCCAGCCCGCCGACCAGTCCGTCGACTGGCTGCTCGGCCAGCAGTGCGCGAACGGTGCCTTCGCCTCGTACCGCCCCGAGCCGGCCAAGGCCTGCGACGCCAAGACCATGCTGGACAGCAACGCCACCGCCGTCGCCGTGCAGGCGCTCGCCGCCGTCGAGCGCCAGTCCGCCGACCCGGCAGAGGTCGCCAAGGTCGCGAGGGCGGGCGCGGCCTGGCTCAAGAGCGTGCAGAACAAGGACGGCGGCTGGAGCTTCACCCCCGGCGGCCCCAGCGACGCCAACTCCACCTCGATCGTCGTCAACGCGCTCGTCGTCGCCGGTGAGCGGCCCGCGAACGTGAAGTCCGCGGCCGGCAAGAACCCGTACGACGCGCTGCTCACCTTCGCCCTCCCCTGCACCGCGAAGGACGGCGGCGCGGGAGCGTTCGCGTACCAGCCCGACAAGGCCGGCAAGCTGCTCGCGAACGCCGACGCCACCGCCGCCGCGACCCTCGCCGGCCTCGGCAAGGGCATCACCGCGCGCGGCGCCCAGCCCCAGCAGCAGCCGACCTGCACCGACCTGCCGAAGCCGACGCCGGAGCGGGCCGCGCTCAACGGCGCCTCCTACCTCGCCGCGCAGCTCGCGAAGACCGGCCACCTGAACACCCCGCCGATGCCGGGCGCCGCGGCGGGCGCCGCCGAGCTGCCCGACTACGGCAACACCGCCGACGCCGTCGTGGCGCTCGCCGCCGCCGGGGCTAAGCAGGAGGCCACCGGCTCCCTGGCCTGGCTGGAGAAGAACTCCGCGAGCTGGGCCAAGAGCTCCGGCCCGGCCGCCTACGCCCAGCTGGTCTTCGCCGCGCACGCAATGGACACCGACCCGCGCAGCTTCGGCAGCACCGACCTCCTGGAGCAGCTGAACGCGACCGGCCCCGCGCCGAAGGCACCCGACAACTCGAAGGCGTCCGCGGGCGCCGCCGAGGACGAGGGCGGCTTCGACCTGTGGTGGATCATCGGCATCGGCATGGTCGTCGGCGTCGGCATCGGCTTCCTGCTCAGCGGCCGCAACAAGAAGTGAGGACGGACGTCGTGAGCAGCGGAAGCGGGCGGGTCCGGACCGGGCTCGCCGCGGCCGTCGGCGCCGCGATCGTGGCGGCCGCCGCCGTGCCCGCCCACGCCGCCGGGTCCGGCTACCGCTACTGGTCCTTCTGGGAGAACCAGGGCACCGACTGGGCGTACGCCACGCAGGGCCCGGCGACCGCCCGGCCCGCCGACGGCGACACGGTCGGCTTCCGCTTCGCCGTCAGCCGGGACGCCTCCGACGCGACCCGCCCCTCCGCCGTCCCCGATTTCACCCGGATCTGCGCGGGCGTGGAGCCGAAGGCCGGTACGAAGCGGGTCGCCGTCGTCATCGACTTCGGGCGCCCCGAGGACGCCCCGGCGGGCGAGCGGCCGCCGGCCCCGGCGCCGCGCACCGCGTGCCCGCAGGTACGGGAGGACGCCACCGCCGCCGAGGCGCTTGCGGCCGTCGCCAAGCCGCTGCGCTACGACGCCAACGTGCTGCTGTGCGGGATCTCCGGCTACCCGAAGCAGGGCTGCGGCGAGCAGGTCGCGCTCCCGGAGGAGCAGCCGACGCGCGCCACCGGGGGGACCGGCACCACCGCGTCCGACTCCGACTCCGGCGGGCCGTCCGTGGGCCTGGTCGTGGGCGGGGCCGCGGTGCTGCTGCTCGGCACGGCGGGCGTCGTGCAGGCCCGCCGCCGGCGCGGATGACCCCGGCGGGATCCACGGGACACGGCCTCGTCGCGCGGCTGCGCGCGCCGCGGGCCGACCGGGCGAACGCGCTGCACCCCGGTGCTTGGTGGCTCTGGGCGCTCGGCCTCGCCGTGGCCGCCTCCCGCACCACCAATCCGCTGCTGCTCGGGATGGTCGTCGGCGTGGCGGGTTACGTGGTGGCCGCGCGCCGCACCGACGCGCCGTGGGCCCGCTCGTACGGCGCGTTCGTGAAGCTGGGTCTCGCGGTCGTCGGCATCCGGGTCCTCTTCTCCCTGCTCCTCGGCTCGCCGATCCCCGGCGCGTACGAGCTGTTCGCACTGCCCGAGGTGCCGCTCCCGGACTGGGCGCAGGGCATCCGGATCGGCGGCCGGGTGACCGCCGAGCAGCTGGTGTTCGCGCTGTACGACGGGCTGAAGCTGGCGACCCTGCTGATCTGCGTGGGCGCGGCGAACGCGCTGGCCAACCCGTCGCGGCTGCTCAAGTCGCTGCCGGGCGCGCTGTACGAGGTGGGGGTCGCCGTGGTCGTCGCGATGACCTTCGCGCCGAACCTGGTCGCGGACGTGGTGCGGCTGCGCACCGCCCGGCGGCTGCGCGGGCGGCCCACCGGCGGGGTGCGGGCGCTGCTCCAGATCGGCCTGCCGGTGCTCGAGGGCGCGCTCGAACGGTCGGTGGCGGTGGCGGCGTCGATGGACGCGCGGGGGTACGGGCGTACGGCGCGGGTGCCGGCGGCGGTACGGCGTACCACCAACGTCCTCACCCTGGGCGGTCTGCTCGGGGTGTGCGCCGGTTCGTACGGCCTGCTGGCCGCGCAGGGCGCGGGCTACGGCGTGCCGCTGCTCGTGGCGGGCCTCGTCGCGGCGGTCGCGGGCCTCAGGCTCGGCGGCCGGCGCACCGTCCGCACCCGCTACCGGCCGGACCGGTGGGGCGCGCGGGCCTGGCTGGTCGCGGGCTCGGGTATCGCCGTGGCCGCGCTGGTGATCTGGACGGGCGCGGCGGTGCCGGGGGCGATGCGCCCCGGGGTCGTCCCGCTGGAGGCGCCCGAGCTGCCGGTGTGGCCGGCGCTGTCTGTGCTGGTCGGGCTGCTGCCCGCGTTCGTGGCCCCGGTGCCGGAGGAGAGTGCGCGTCCGTGATCCGTTTCGAGAACGTCTCGGTGACGTACGACGGGGAGTCCGCGCCCACCCTCAAGGACGTGGACCTGACCGTGCCCGAAGGCGAGCTGGTGCTCCTCGTCGGGCCCTCGGGCGTCGGCAAGTCCACCCTGCTCGGGGCCGTCTCCGGTCTCGTCCCGCACTTCACCGGCGGCACGCTGCGGGGCCGGGTGACGGTCGACGGGCGCGACACCCGCACGCATCCGCCGCGCGAGCTGGCGGACGTGGTGGGCACGGTGGGCCAGGACCCGCTCGCCCACTTCGTCACCGACACGGTCGAGGACGAGCTCGCCTACGGCATGGAGTCCCTGGGCCTGGCCCCGTCCGTGATGCGGCGCCGCGTCGAGGAGACCCTGGATCTCCTCGGCCTCGCGGACCTGCGCGACCGCCCGATCGCCACCCTCTCCGGCGGCCAGCAGCAGCGCGTCGCCATCGGCTCCGTCCTCACCCCGCACCCCAAGGTCCTCGTCCTCGACGAACCGACCTCGGCCCTCGACCCCTCGGCGGCGGAGGACGTCCTCGCCGTCCTCCAGCGCCTGGTCCACGACCTCGGCACGACGGTCCTCATGGCGGAGCACCGCCTGGAACGCGTGGTCCAGTACGCGGACCGCGTCCTGCTCCTGCCCGAGTCCGTCATGGGCCCGCCCGCCGAGATGATGGCGGTCTCCGCCATCCACCCCCCGGTCGTCGCGCTGGGCCGGGCGGCCGGCTGGTCCCCGCTGCCGCTGACGGTGCGGGACGCGCGGCGGGCGGCGGGGCCGCTGAAGCGGGCGCTGGCGGGGCGGGTGCCGGGTGCGCCTGAAAATCCAGCCCCGCCGGCGATTGAGGCGCGGGGGGCTGGGGGCAGCGCCCCCTCACGCGGCGGAGCCGCATATGTCACAGCCGGGAAGGGGCGGGGTGGGGGAATCTCCCTGTTCAAGCGGCGCCGCACCGAACCCACCACCCCAGCCGCCCCCACCCCCCTCGTCCATGTCGACCGTCTCGCCGTCCGCCGCGCCCGCATCGACGCCCTCCGCCGCCTCACCCTCACCGTCGCCCCCGGCGAGACCATCGCCCTCATGGGCCGCAACGGCGCCGGCAAGTCGACCCTGCTCGGGACGCTCGTAGGGACGATCACGCCCACCTCCGGGACCGTGCGGGTCGCGGGACTCACCCCGCACGCCACCGACCCGCGGCAGCTGATCCGCCACGTCGGGCTCGTCCCGCAGGAGCCGCGGGACCTGCTGTACGCGGACACCGTCGCCGCCGAGTGCGAGGCGGCGGACGCCGACGCGGGCGCGCCGCCCGGAAGCTGCCGGGAGCTGGTGTCGGAGCTGCTGCCGGGGGTCGCGGACGACACTCACCCCCGGGACCTGTCCGAGGGCCAGCGCCTCGCCCTCGCCCTCGCCGTCGTCCTGACCGCCCGCCCGCCCCTGCTCCTCCTCGACGAACCGACCCGCGGGCTCGACTACGCGGCGAAGGCGCGCCTGGTGCACCGGTTGCGGGCGCTCGCCGCCGAGGGGCACGCGATCGTCCTGGCGACGCACGACGTGGAGCTGGCGGCGGAGCTGGCGCACCGGGTGGTGATCATCGCGGGCGGCGAGGTGGTCGCCGACGGCCCGACGGCCGAGGTCGTGGTCTCCTCCCCCGCCTTTTCGCCGCAGGTCGCGAAGGTGCTCGCGCCGGAGCCGTGGCTCACGGTCGAGCAGGTCGAGGAGGCACTCCGCGCATGACCACCACACGGCCCCGCCCCATCCGCCTCGGCCCCAGGTCCGTCGCCGCCCTCGCCCTCGTCTCCTTCGTCGGCCTCGTCGCCATCGGCTGGCCGCTCTTCGCGGACCGTGACTCCGCGCTCACGGACCACGCCGCCGACGCGCCCTGGTTCTTCGCGCTGATGCTGCCGCTCCTCATCGGTGTCGTCGTGGCGACGATCGCCGACTGCGGCATGGACGCGAAGGCGGTGGCGATGCTGGGGGTGCTGGCCGCCGTGGGGGCGGCGCTGCGGCCGATCGGGGCGGGGACGGCCGGTCTGGAGCCGATGTTCTTCCTGATGGTGCTGAGCGGCCGGGTCCTCGGCCCGGGCTTCGGTTTCGTCCTCGGCGCGGTGACGATGTTCGCGTCCGCCCTGCTCACCGGCGGGGTGGGGCCCTGGATGCCGACGCAGATGCTGGCGATGGGCTGGTTTGCGATGGGCGCGGGCCTGCTGCCGGGCCCGGACCGGCTGCGCGGGCGGCGTGAGCTGGTGCTGCTCGCCGCGTACGGCTTCGTGGCGGCCTTCGCGTACGGCACGGTCACGAACCTCTACGGATGGGTCACCGTCAGTGCGGGGAACCAGCAGGCCGGGATCTTCTTCCTACCGGGCGATCCGGCCTCCGCGAACCTGGTCCGCTTCCTGGCCTTCCTCCTCACCACGTCCCTCGGCTGGGACCTCGGCCGCGCCCTGCTCACCGTCGTCCTCACGATGACGGTCGGCGGCGCCCTCCTCCGAGCGCTGCGGCGGGCGACGCGGCGGGCGAACTTCGAGGCCCAGGTCACATTCGAGGGCCCCGGAACGGGCCTCCGGGGTGAGGCGCCTCATAGGACCCAGGTCACGTACGACGTGGAATAGTAGGCCCGCGCGGACCTCCCAAATCATCCCAAACACGAGCGCGAACCCCGTAAACAGGGCACTTCCGCCGCTTCCCGGCCCGGGTCCTCCGGCCCGGGTCTCGCCCGCCGGGTCCGAACCTTCCTCGTACCGGGGGTCATTGCGCCGCCCCGCCGGATTTGTTTCTGTAGTGGACGTCGCCAGGCAGCCGGTGCTCAGGGCCTCTCGCCCAGAGCATCACGGCAGACCACACCAGGCAGGCCGGTTCCCCACCAGTTCCCGGTTCTCCGGGCTCTGGTTCCGGCATGCCGAAATCGCCCGGCGCGACCTTTGCCCCCGACGTTAGGTATGACGCTTTGTTCCGCTCGATCGCCACTCGCGCCGCCTCCCGCAAGAAGACCTTCGCCGTCTCCGCCGCCCTTCTTCTGGGCGCCTCGGGCGCGGTGCTCGGCAGCACGGGTTCGGCCTCGGCCGCCACCCCGCAGGAGATCGCCCGACAGATCGTGCCGCCGTCGCAGTTCGCCTCCTTCAGCAAGATCGTGGAGCACGAGTCCGGCTGGAACGCCTCCGCCACCAACTCCTCCAGCGGCGCCTACGGCCTGGTCCAGGCCCTGCCCGGCTCGAAGATGTCCTCGGCCGGTGCCGACTGGAAGACCAACCCCGCCACCCAGATCAAGTGGGGTCTGAACTACATGAACGAGCGCTACGGCTCCCCGAACGGCGCCTGGTCCTTCTGGCAGTCCCACGGCTGGTACTGAGCCGACCCGGTAGCGCCGCAGCGCAGCCGATAGCGCAGCCACAGCTCCACGCAGCAAGGCCCCGTCCTCCCTCAGCGGAGGAATCGGGGCCTGCGGCGTTTCCGTGCACTACGGGCGCCGGATGACGCGCTAGAGCCGCTGGATGATCGTCCCCGTCGCCAGCGCCCCGCCCGCGCACATCGTGATCAGCGCGAACTCCTTGTCCGTACGCTCCAGCTCGTGCAGCGCCGTGGCGATCAGCCGCGCCCCGGTGGCACCCACCGGGTGCCCGAGGGCGATGGCGCCGCCGTTGACGTTGACCTTCTCCAGGTCCTGGTCGAAGACCTGCGCCCAGCTGAGCACCACCGAGGCGAAGGCCTCGTTGATCTCCACCAGGTCGATGTCCTTGAGCGACATCCCGGCCTTGCCGAGCACGGCCCGGGTCGCGTCGATCGGCCCGTCGAGGTGGTAGTGCGGGTCGGCGCCGACCAGGGCCTGGGCGACGATCCGGGCGCGCGGGCGCAGCTTGAGCGCGCGGGCCATCCGCTTGGAGGCCCACATGATCGCGCTGGCGCCGTCGGAGATCTGGGAGGAGTTCCCGGCGGTGTGGACGGCGGTCGGCATGACCGGCTTGAGCCGGCCCAGGACCTCCATCGTGGAGTCGCGCAGTCCCTCGTCGCGGTCGACGAGCCGCCACATGCCCTGTCCCGCGGCCTGCTCCTCCTCCGTCGTCGGGACCTGGACGGCGAAGGTCTCCCGCTTGAAGCGCTCCTCGCCCCAGGCGGTGGCGGCGCGCTCCTGGGAGAGCAGGCCGAGGGAGTCGACGCGCTCGCGGGTGAGTCCGCGGCGCCGGGCGATGCGCTCGGCGGCCTCGAACTGGTTGGGCAGGTCGACGTTCCACTCGTCGGGCCAGGGCTTGCCGGGTCCGTGCTTGGAGCCGGAGCCGAGCGGGACCCGGGACATCGCCTCGACGCCGCAGCTGATGCCGATGTCGATGACGCCGGCCGCGACCATGTTGGCGACCATGTGGCTGGCCTGCTGGGAGGAGCCGCACTGGCAGTCGACGGTGGTGGCGGCGGTCTCGTACGGGAGACCCATGGTGAGCCAGGCGGTGCGGGCCGGGTTCATGGACTGCTCGCCGGCGTGGGTGACGGTGCCGCCGACGATCTGCTCGACGCAGTCGGCGTGGATGCCGGTGCGGCCGAGGAGTTCGCGGTAGGTCTCCCCGAGGAGGTAGGCGGGATGGAGGTTGGCGAGTGCGCCTCCGCGCCTGCCGATGGGGGTGCGTACGGCTTCGACGATGACGGGTTCCGCGGCCATGTGAGCTCGTCCTCTCCTCGCCCGGGCGGGGTGTCCCGGCACCCTCGCCGGTCGACGTCACGTAGAACTAGTACGCGTTCTAGTTCTGAGTGCAGTCTTATGACTGCTACCGCCGGTACGCAAGGGTCCGGGACGCAACAGTTCACGCCGCGCGCCTTGCTAGTTGTAGAACTCGTTACTACCTTTTCCGGCAACTTCTGATGGGCCATCAGATATGGAGCGTGTTGCCGATGCCCTGCCCCCATCTCTCCGAAGGGTTCGACGCCACCGACCCCGATCTGCTCCAAAGCCGCGTCCCGCACCCCGAGTTCGCCCGGCTCCGGCAGACCGCTCCCGTCTGGTGGTGCGCCCAGCCCCCCGGCGTCACCGGCTTCGCCGACACCGGCTACTGGGCCGTGACCCGGCACTCCGACGTCAAGTACGTCTCCACGCACCCCGAGTTGTTCTCCTCCAACGAGAACACCGCCGTCATCCGCTTCAACGAGCACATCAACCGCGACCAGATCGAGGTCCAGAAGCTGATCATGCTCAACATGGACCCGCCCGAGCACAGCCGGGTCCGCCAGATCGTCCAGCGCGGCTTCACCCCGCGCGCCATCCGCAGCCTGGAGACCGCCCTGCGCGACCGGGCCCGCGCCATCGTCGCCGAGGCCAAGGCGGCTGCGGCGGCGCCCGGTTCGGACGGCGCCTTCGACTTCGTCACCCGGGTCGCCGTCGAACTCCCGCTGCAGGCCATCGCCGAACTCATCGGCGTACCGCAGGAGGACCGGGCCCGGATCTTCGACTGGTCGAACAAGATGGTCGCGTACGACGACCCCGAGTACGCCATCACCGAGGAGATCGGCGCCGAGGCCGCCATGGAGCTCATCGGCTACTCGATGAACCTCGCCGCCGCCCGCAAGGAGTGCCCCGCCAAGGACATCGTGTCCCAGCTCGTCGCCGCCGAGGGCCAGGGCAACCTGTCCTCCGACGAGTTCGGCTTCTTCGTGCTGCTGCTCGCCGTCGCCGGCAACGAGACCACCCGCAACGCGATCAGCCACGGCATGCACGCCTTCCTCACCCACCCCGAGCAGTGGGAGCTCTACAAGGCGGAGCGCCCGGCCACCGCCGCCGAGGAGATCGTCCGCTGGGCCACCCCGGTCGTCTCCTTCCAGCGCACCGCCACCCAGGACACCGAACTCGGCGGCCAGAAGATCAGGAAGGGCGACCGCGTCGGCCTCTTCTACTCCTCCGCCAACTACGACCCCGAGGTCTTCGAGAACCCCGAGGCCTTCGACATCACCCGCGACCCCAACCCGCACCTCGGCTTCGGCGGCGGCGGACCCCACTTCTGCCTCGGCAAGTCCCTCGCCATCAAGGAGATCGAGCTGATCTTCGACGCCCTCGCCGACGAACTGCCCGACCTCACCCTCGCCGGCGACCCGCGCCGGCTCCGCGCGGCCTGGCTCAACGGCATCAAGGAGCTCCAGGTCAAGGTGGCCTGAACCAGGTCGTCGAGAGAGGAGGAGCGGCTGGAACCAGCCGCTCCCCTCGTACGTCCGAGCAGTCATGCGGGGGACACCACGACTTCTCAAGCGGCCGCTCACCATGCGACTCGTCACCATGCTGCTCGCGCTGCTCGCGCTCCAGCTCGGCTCGCTCGTCGCGCCGGCCTACGCCTGCGGCTGCGGCGCCATGGTCACCAACCGGATGGACCGGATCGGCGTCGACCGGGAGACCTCGGCCGTGCACTGGGACGCGCGGACCGGCACCGAGCGGATCGTCATGCGCTTCACCGTGCACGGCGACGCCGAGAAGGCCGCCTGGGTCATGCCGGTGCCACACCGCGCCGACGTCGCCCTCGGCGACCCCGCGCTCTTCGACCAGCTCGACGGGCTGACCGCGCCCGAACGCCGCACCCGCGACTACTTCTGGCCGCGCGGCCGCGACTGGCCCTTCTCCTCCGACGGCGACGGCGCCTCCGCCGGGGCCATGCCCGGCGCCGGACCGGGCGTCGGGGTCGTCGGCCGGGAACGCCTCGGGCCCTTCGACGTGGCCCGGCTCACCGCCACCGACCCGACCGCGCTCGGCGACTGGCTGCACCGCAACGGCTTCGAGCTCTCCGACCGGCTCGCCGCCGAGCTGCGCCCGTACGTGGCGCAGAGGTGGGAGTACGTCGCCGTCCGCCTCGCCCCCGAGAAGGCCGGCGAACCGCTCTACGGCGCCCTCGACCCGCTCCGCATCAGCTTCCCGAACGACCGGCCCGTCTACCCGATGCGCCTGTCCCGGCTCGCCGCCACCCCGCAGTCCCTCGGCCTGTACGTGCTCTCCGACCACCGCATGGAGCCGAAGGACGCCATCGGCGGCGCCCGCCCCGAGGTGCTGTTCGCCGGCGCCGTCGACCGGCCCGACGGCGCGCTCGCCGAACTCACCGGCCCCGGCCGGGTGTTCCTCACCGCCGTCGACCAGTCCTTCCCCGAGCCCGCCCGCATCAACGGCGACCACGAACTCGTCCGGGCCGCCGCCGACACGCCGTACCGCGAGATCATCTGGAAGGACCGGCTGTGGACGGCCGGCGGCATCCCCGTCTGGCTGCTGACCGTCACCGGCACGGTCCTGCTGCTCGCCGCCGTCGGATTCGCCGTGGCGCGAACCCGGCGCCGGGGCCGCGCCGACCGCCCGCGGCCCGGCGCATCAGGTGTACGTTCGGCCGCATGACCACCCATGACCGTGACCAGGCTCAATGGACCGCCGTCGACACCTACTTGACCGATCTGCTCGCCCCCGGCGACGAGGGGCTGACCGGCGCCCTCGCCGACTCCAGGGCGGCCGGGCTGCCCGAGATCGCCGTCGCGCCCAACCAGGGCAAGCTGCTCAACCTGCTGGTGGCCACGCAGGGCGCGAAGAACATCCTGGAGATCGGCACCCTCGGCGGCTACAGCACCATCTGGATGGCCCGCGCGCTGCCCGCCGACGGGCGGCTCGTCACCCTGGAGTACTCCCCCGCGCACGCCGAGGTCGCCCGCGCCAACATCGCCCGGGCCGGCCTCGCCGAGACCGTCGAGGTGCGCGTCGGCGCGGCCCTGGACACCCTGCCGCTCCTGGAGAAGGAGGGCGCGGGCCCGTTCGACTTCGTCTTCGTCGACGCCGACAAGGTCAACAACCCGCACTACGTCAGCTGGGCGCTCAGGCTCTCCCGCCCCGGCACGCTGATCGTCGTCGACAACGTCGTCCGGGCCGGGAAGGTCGCCACCGAACACCCCGACGACCCGGCCATCAGCGGCACCCGCGCGATGTTCGACCTGATCGCCCACGAGCCCCGCCTCGACGCGACCGCCCTCCAGACCGTCGGCACCAAGGGTTACGACGGGCTGCTCCTCGCCCGCGTCCTCGGCTGACCTGAGGCGGCCCTCCGGACAGGGCTTTCGGCCCTGTCCGGTACGGGTCCGCTCCTGCCTATGCTGCCGGTATGAGCATCGTGAAGATCAACGTCCTGACCGTGCCCGCCGAGCAGCGCGAGCTCCTAGAGCAGCGCTTCGCCGCGCGCGCCGGCGCCGTGGAGAACTCGGACGGCTTCGAGTGGTTCGAGTTGCTCCGCCCGCTGGAGGGCACGGACGAATACCTCGTCTACACCCGCTGGCGCAGCGAGGACGACTTCCAGGCCTGGATGAACGGGCCGCGGAAGGCCGCCCACGAGGGCCGGGGCGAGGCCGGGGGCGAGGCCGGGGGCGAGGGCGGGGGCGAGCGTCCGAAGCCCGCCGCGACCGGCTCCACGCTGTGGTCCTTCGAGGTCGTCCAGCAGGCCGCCCCCAAGCCGTAAACGGGGTGCCCGGTGCGGTCGTGCGCGGCCAGAATGGCGCGCATGACCTGGACCTTCACCCCCGAGCGCGTCGACACCCCGGACGCCACCGCCCTGCGCCGCGACTACTACGGCGACGTCGCCGGCCGCTACTGGCGGCGCCCCGCCACCGAGGCGGAGATCGACGAGGGCCTGGACGGCGACGGCGTCGAGCTGCTCGCGCCGCCCACCGGGCAGTTCCTGGTGGCGCGGTACGAGGACGAGCCGGCCGGCTGCGGCGGGGTGCTGCTGCTCGACGCGGAGCGGGCCGAGCTCACCCGGGTCTTCCTGCGTCACGCGTACCGCGGCAAGGGCGGGGCCGGACCGCTGCTCGACCGCCTGGAGGACGCGGCCCGCGCCCTCGGCGCCCGCCGGATGGTCCTGAACACCCGCCTCGACCTGGTGGAGGCGCGGGCGCTGTACACGCGCCACGGCTACGCCGAGATCCCGGCGTACTGCACCGGCCCGTACATGGACATCTGGTACGGCAAGGAGCTCTAGGCCGGTGGGCGGGTCCGGCCCCCACTGCCGGGCCATGGGCGCCTCCTCCGTCTCGCCCGCTCCCCCGTCCTGGGGCGTTTGGCCTGTTATGGCCTGCGGAGAGGGCACAGTTGGGCACAGCTGTTCACCTCGCCGCCGGGGCCGGGCTGCATAATCGCTCGCAGTTGAACCGGGGAGGGACCCAACGATGTCCGGACACGCCTGTCCTGAATGCGGTGTACACAGACCTGGCTGCGCCTGCGAGCGAGCGCAGGCGCAGGCCGCGGCGATGGCCGCGGCCGAGGACTTCGACCCGCTGCGCATCCGGCCGTACGTGACGCTGCCGGGGCACGGTGACGGGACGGGCGACGGGATGGGGGACGCGACCGCGGTGCTGCCTCCGGTCGCGCCGCCGCCGGCACCGCCCGCACCGCCGGTGGCGCCGGGGCCGCTCGCGGGGCCGCTGCCGCCGGAGGCGGTGCCTCCGGCAACCCCGGCGCCCCAGGCACCTCTGCCGGAGGCAGGCGCGGGGGCCGGTTCGGGCGGGGGGCCCGAGACCATGCGCCTGCTGCTGCCGGGGACGGCGCCGGACCTCGCGTACGAGGGCGGGATCCCCTACGGGTACGAGCCGGAGCCCGGAT
Source organism: Streptomyces sp. SKN60 (assembly GCF_026236535.1). GTDB lineage: Bacteria > Actinomycetota > Actinomycetes > Streptomycetales > Streptomycetaceae > Streptomyces. The sequence goes on from NZ_JAHTMW010000002.1 coordinate 94,306, forward strand.
ACGAGCCGGGGTACCCGGACGAGGGCCCCGTGCACACCCTGGCGTACGCCCCCGACGGGCGCGCCGGGCACGGTCGGGGGCGCGGCCGGGCCCGTACGGGAATGATCGCGGGCGTGGTCGCGGCCGCCGTGGTCGGCACCGCCGCCCTGGCCGCCGCGCTGATCGGCGGCGGCGACGAGACCGACGACCGGGCCGGCGTGCCCGAGGTCACCACCAGCGCCTCCGACAACGTGGCCGTGTCCGAGGCCCCGACGCCCACCCCCTCGGAGTCGGCGAGCGCCTCCGCGACCCCGAGCCCGACCCGTACGGGCACCGGCTCGCCGTCCCCCGCGGCCACCCGCGCGACGCCCACGGCGACCGCGCCCGCCGCCCCGCCCCGTACGGCGTCCGCGACACCGGCCCGCCCGAGCGCCACATCGTCGGCGGACGGCACGACCCTGCGGCTCGGTTCCACCGGGGACGACGTACGGGACCTCCAGCGGCGGCTGCGGCAACTGGGCCTCTACAGCGGGCGGATCGACGGCACGTACGGGCGGAAGGTCGAGCACGCGGTCGAGGTCTTCCAGTCGTACATGTACATCGAGGAGGACCCCAGGGGCGTCTACGGGCCGACCACCCGGCGCGCTCTGGAGAACGCGACGAACGACCGGGACGGCGGCTCGGGCGGCGGCGACGGCTGGGGCTAGGCCCGGAAGCCGAAGCGGGACCGGGACCGGGCGAGGGCGCGGCGGGGCGAGGACCGGGATGTGGACGGACTTGGCGCGCCTCCGCCTCGTTTTGTATCGTGGAGAAACAAAGTGGCCCCGCCCGCACACCCTGACCGGCGGGCGGGACCGCTTCGTACCGTCACGCCTCATCTCCGACACCCCTCCTGGAGATCCCCGATGACCGCCACCACCCCGGCGTCGCTCACCGCCCGCGCCCTCCTGCTCGACATGGACGGCACGCTCGTCAACTCCGACGCCGTGGTGGAGCGCTGCTGGCGCCGCTGGGCCGAGCGGCACGGGCTCGACCCGGAGGAGGCCCTGAAGGTGGTGCACGGGCGCCAGGGCTACGCCACGATGGCCGTGCTGCTCCCGGACCGCCCGATGGCGGAGAACCACGCGGACAACCGGGTCATGCTCGCCGAGGAGACCGCCGACCTCGACGGGGTCGTGCCGGTGCCGGGCGCGCCCGCGTTCATGGCCGCGCTCGCGGCCCTGCCGCACGCCCTGGTGACCTCCGCCGACCGCGCGCTGTCCGAGGCCCGGATGGGCGCGGCGGGGCTGCCGATGCCGGCGACCCGGATCACCGCCGAGTCGGTCGGCGCGAGCAAGCCGGACCCGGAGGGCTTCCTGAAGGGCGCGGCGGCGCTGGGCTTCGAGCCGGCCGACTGCGTGGTCTTCGAGGACTCCGAGGCGGGCATCCGGGCGGGCCGGGCGGCCGGCATGCGGGTGGTGGGCGTGGGCCCGCGGGCCGCCGCCTTCGCGCCCGACGTCCATGTCGCGGACCTGACCGGCGTACGGATCGAGCCGGCGGCGGACGGCACGCTCACCCTGCACTTCGCACGCCCCTGACCACGCCCCCGAGTCCCCGGAACTCCCGGAACCCTCAAGGGCGGCCCGTACGCGCACGCGCGTACGGGCCGCCCTTTCCGTATCCCCACACTCCCTCCCGAACTCCCGGACTCCCGAACTCCCGTGCAGCCGGGGCACGTCACACCCCTTGATGTGACGTGTTCATGTCGCCACTCTGTTACCTGGCGCACCCCTCACGGAAACCACGCGCCGCCACGATGACCGGGCCGCCCGGCACCCGGGGCCGCGCCCCGGGTGGGCCGGTCGCGGCCAAGGTCCCCCCACCCCAAGGGAGTTCGCATGTCCGCCGCCAGCATCTACGCGCGTCGAACCGCCGTCCTCGCCGCCTCCGCCGCCCTGGCCGCCACCGGCCTCCTCGCCACCGCCCCGGCCGCCCAGGCCTCCCCGCCCACCCCGGTCAGCGCCGCCACCGCGCGTACCTACCTCTCCTCCCTCACCGTGAAGGCGGAAGGTTCCTCCACCGGCTACAGCCGTGATCTCTTCCCCCACTGGATCACCCAGTCCGGCACCTGCAACACCCGCGAGGTGGTCCTCAAGCGCGACGGCGTGAACGTCGTCACGGACTCCAACTGCGCCGCCGTGAGCGGCAGCTGGTACTCCGAGTACGACGGCGCCACCTGGACGCTCGCCTCCGACCTCGACATCGACCACGTCGTCCCGCTCGCCGAGGCCTGGCGCTCGGGCGCCAACTCCTGGACCACCAGCCGCCGGCAGTCCTTCGCCAACGACCTGACCCGCCCGCAGCTCATCGCCGTCACCGACAACGTCAACCAGTCCAAGGGCGACCAGGACCCGGCGGAGTGGATGCCCTCGCGCACCGCGTACCGGTGCACCTACGCCCGGATGTGGGTGCAGGTGAAGTACTACTACGGCCTCAGCGTCGACTCGGCGGAGAAGAGCGCCCTGCAGTCGGTGCTCAACGGCTGCTGAACGGCCACCGAGCGACTGCCGAACGACTGCCGAACGACTACCCAACGGGTGCCGAACGGCTACCGAACGGCTGCCGGGTACACGCACGGCGCTGAGCTCGTGCGTCTTCCACAGGGTTCTTGTTGAACTTGCAAGCATTGGTGAGGGCTGCCTAATCTGAGGACTCATCGGTTCCGTCCCCCACGGCCCGTGCCGCCCGGCATGGGCCAGACCGAAGGAGTTCTCCGTCCTCATGAACGCGCTCGCGAGCCGCCTCAACCAGGCCCAGCCGTACGTGCTCGGCATCTTCCGGATCGTCCTCGGCCTGCTCTTCGCCTGCCACGGCGCCGCCTCCCTCTTCGGCTGGATCGGCGGCGCCGGTGGCAGCGGCGCCACCATCCCCGGCGGCACGTGGCCCGGTTGGTACGCGGCGGTCATCCAGCTCGTCGCGGGCGCCCTGGTGCTGCTCGGCCTGGGCACGCGCGGCGCGGCGTTCATAGCCTCGGGCTCGATGGCGTACGCGTACTTCGACGTCCACCAGTCCCAGGCGCTGTTCCCGCTCCAGAACGGCGGCGAGTCCGCGGCCATGTTCTGCTGGGCCTTCCTGCTGCTCGTCTTCACCGGCCCGGGCGCGCTGGCGCTCGGCGGCCTCTTCGGCGCGGGCGGCACGAGCGACGCGGGGCGCACGGAGGAGAAGTCCGCGACCGTGACGGCGTAAGGACGCCGAAACACCCGAGACGCCCGAGACACCGAGGGCTCAGGGCTTACGGGCCGGGGCCGGGGACCGCCGGGGCAGTTTCCGGCCCCGGTCGGCGTCCGGGCGGGGCCGCCCGCGTAGGCTCTGACCCCGTGAACGTGCTCGACGGCACGGGGTGGTCACTGCAGTCGCTGACCGCGGGCCCGTGGATCTACGCGGCGGTGACGACGTCGATCCTGCTCGACGTCTTCCTGCCGGTGCTGCCGAGCGGGATCCTGGTGGTGACGGCCGCCACCGCCGCCTCGGCGGCGGCAGGTGCGGCCGGTGCCGGTGCGGCCGGTGCGCTGGGCGCCGCGAGCCCGGCCGCCGGCGTCCCGTACGCCCCCGCCCTGCTCCCGCTGCTGCTCTGCGCCGCCTCGGCCTCGGTGCTGGGCGACCTCGCCGCGTACCGCCTGGCCCGGCGCGGCGGCGGCACCCGGCTGGGCCGCGCGGTGGCCCGCTCGCGCCGCCTCAGCGCGGCGCAGGAACGTCTCGGCGAGACACTGGAGCGCGGCGGCGGACTGCTCGTCGTCCTCGCCCGGTTCGCCCCGGCCGGCCGCTCGGTGGTCTCGCTCGGCGCGGGGGCGACGGGCCGGCGGCTGCGTGACTTCCTGCCGTGGTCGGCGCTCGCGGCGGCGATCTGGGCGACGTACGGCGTCGGGATGGGCTGGCTCAGCGGCCGCTGGCTGGGCGCGACCTGGCTGGGCGCCTGCGTCCCGGTGCTCGCGCTGTTCCTGGCGGGCTCGCTCGCGGCCTATGTCATACGGCGTCCGGCTGCGGCTCCGGCACCTGCGGGCTGACCGCATCCGGGTGCGGGTGCGCATGGCCCCCGCGGACGTGCAGGTCGGCCAGGAGGTGGGCGGTGGCCTCGGCGACCTGGTCCACGGCCCGGTCGAAGACCTCGCGGTTGTGCGCGGCGGGCGCGCGGAAGCCGGAGACCTTGCGGACGAACTGCAGCGCGGCGGCGCGGATGTCCTCCTCGGTGGCCTCGTGGGGCAGGGCGGGCGGGCGGAGAGTCTTGATGCTGCGGCACATGCCTCCAGTGTGACGCGCCCCACTGACAACGCGGCTGCAAGCCCGTCGTCAGCTCAGCCCGCGCCGGCTCCGGGCGTTGATCTCGGCGGCCCGGGCGCGCAGCTCCCGCATCGGGGTCGCGGGCTGGACGTCGGCGGGCTCGGCCTCCCATTCGGGGCCGCCGTGGACCGGCCGGATGAGGAAGCGGCCGGCGACGGCACTGACGTAGAAGCCGACCCGCCCGGTGGCCGTGTCCCGTACGAGGTCACCGACCTCGGGCTCTGACTTCACGCATCCCTCCCGTCCGTCGCATCCATCTCACCCGTCGCATTCGTCGCATCCGTCTGTCGACGATCAGATGGATACACCCAGCGAAGCCCCGGCGTCGCGCTGTGTCAACGCATCTCTAGAGATGTCCCCCGAAGGATGGATCGCCCGCGCGGGGCGCCCCACCGCTGCTCACCGCCCCGCGGAGGCTCGCCGTAGGGTGTCCCGCAGACGGAAGGGAGTGGTCCACGCATGACTGACCCGGACAGCGGTCGTCGGCCCAAGTACCAGCGGATCGCCGACGAGTTGAGAACCGCGATCCAGTCGGGCACCTTCGCGCCCGGCGACCGGCTCCCCGGCGAGAACGATCTGATGTCCACCTACGACGTGGCCCGGATGACCGCCCGCCAGGCCCTGTCCGTCCTGCGCAACGAGGGCCTGGCGGAGGCCCGCAAGGGCGCCGGCGTCTTCGTCCGCTCGTTCCGCCCGCTGCGCCGCCGGGGCATCCCGCGGCTCGCGCACGACCACTGGGGCAGCGGCCGCTCGGTGTGGTCGGCGGACATCGAGGACCGCGCGCTGGTGATCGACCAGCTGGAGGTGACCCCGGCCGCCCCGGCGGGCGCCCGGGTGGCCCGGGTGCTCGGCCTGGACTCCCCGGACGCGCCGGTGTGCGTGCGCAGCCGCCGCTTCGTGCTCGACGAGCGCCCGGTGCTGCTCTCCGTCTCGTACCTGCCGGCCGCCCTCGCCGAGGGCACCGTGATCGCCGAACCCGAGACGGGCCCCGGCGGCACCTACGCCCGCCTCGCCGAACTGGGCCACGGCCCCGTCCACTTCCGCGAGGAGATCCGCTGCCGCATGCCGACGGCCGAGGAATCCACCCGCCTCGCCCTGGAGTTCGGCACCCCGGTCATCCTGATCGGCCGAACGGCCCTGACGGAGACGGGAGTCCCGGTCGAGCTCAACGAGATGACCCTCGACTCGGCGTCGTACGTCCTGGAGTACGACTTCCGCGCCTAGACCCCCTTCTGGGCGGGGAGCCCGTACTGCTGCAGCTCGGAGTTGACCTGCCCGCCGAGCGTCATCACGTTGAGCGTGGCGGAGTTCTCGCTGGCGATGGCCTTCTCCACGCGCGCGACGAGCGTCGTGAAGGCGTCCCGCTCGGACTGCCCGTGGTACGGCCCGACGCGCGCGGCGAAGTAAACCCGCTCGTGCCCGAGCAGCTGCTCGGTGGACCGGTAGTTCTTCCACTGCTCCCGATACCGGTACACGCTCTCCAACGACACCGACGCCACCACGACCAGACTGAGCACGGTCGCCGTCACCCGCGCGAACCCCAGATCCAGATTCACCAGCACAGGCACAAGCGCACCCCCGACGACGGACACGGTCCGCATCCGCAGATGCATCGCCTTCATCTTCGTCGCCTTGCGGTCGTACCACTCCTGATACTGCCCGAGCCGCTCGTCCACATACCCCTGCGGCGTCATCTCCCCACCCGCCACCTGCACTTCGGGCCCATCCCCCATGTCATCCATGCCGCGAGTACACCGACCCCGCCCCGTACACGTCAAGCAAGGCTGTGACGGTTCGTGCACTTGGAGGGGAAGAGCAGGTGATCCTTGACGACGGCGTCGTCGTACCCGCGCTCGTCCCGGACGGCCCGCCCGGGGGAGCCAGAGTCGTGTAAGCAGCGGATGTCACACCACAGGATTCGGCATCTGCACGTCAGCCGGCCTGTACGGTCGCACCAAGGCTTCCGCTGCGCGCCTGTCAGCTGCATGCTTTGCTCAATGGAAACCCGCAGCTCCTCAGGAGTCGGCCACGCAGATCGGCATCCCAGCTCAGGCCACCCTGCTGCCGGTCATCGAGATCAACCGGAAACCGACCGGGCAGTAGTGCTCAGTGGCCCAGCCTGTGTTGGACGTAGTTCGGGTGGGCCGCGCCGACCTCGATGCTGTTCTCGTCGAGGCCGTTGACGATCCGCAGGGAGCCACTGGCGAAGGTGAACTCCACCGCCACGGTTCCTGCCGCCAGGTCACGGTCGGCTGGTTGCCATTCGAGAAGCGTGACCTCACGCAGTTCGTGGCCGACGCACGGTTCGAGGCGTTCGTCGCTGTGAGACCACCGGGGCGTGAGCTCGAAAGACTCCCACCCGGTGATGGTTGCCGTGGTGTCGATGGTGTTCCAGCCGATCGAAAGTTCATCGAACTTCCAGTGGCAGACCTCCACCTGGATGCCGTCGAAGTCCAGCACCACCGGGCAGTCGGCGAACAAGTCCCTGTCTTCGGCGAACCGCACCAGCGCGAACCCCGTCAGCCGCCTACCGGCGAGCGCCGCCAAGCGTGATCCGTGCGCCTGCCGAATCGCGTCGACCCCGATCAGGAAGGACGGCTCAAAACCAGAGATCCCCATGTTCACAGCACATGAGTCTCCCTGCCTTTGACCCAACCGGCGAGCACATATCGACCAGGCGGATCTCCGGCGGCACCGTCGAGCGCATCCCACGACGCCTTGCGCAGCAAGGTTCGCGAAGCCGACGGCCGCAGAGCAGAGCCGAGCGTGGGCCTGATCGATTCGCAATCAGTCCGCACCGCCGACACCGTTCCGGCCTCCACCAGGGGCTTCGACGCGGGCAAGAAGGTGAAGGGCCGCAAGCGGTTCATCGTCACCGACACCCTCGGCCTGCTCCTTGCCGTGCACGTCGTCCCGGCGAACATCCAGGACCGAAACGGTGGCCGGCGCCCGCTGCTGTGGACCCGACTCAACCATCCGGGTGTTCGGAAGATCTGGGCCGACCAGGGCTTCGCCGGTCGCTTGGTCGACTGGACTGCTTCGATTCTCGGCCGCGAGCTGGACATCATTCGCAAAGACCCAGGACAGCGTGGCTTCCAGGTTCAGCCTAAGCGGCGGTCAATCGAGCGGACCTTCTCGTGGCTCACCGCCCACCGGCGCCTCACACGGGACTACGAGACCAGCCCGGCCCACGCGGAGACGATGATCCGCTGGGCGATGATCGGCGTGATGGTGCGCCGGCTGTCCCGAGGCCGAGCAGCCGTCCGGAGCGGCCCGCGGCTCCTCGCCCAATCGGGCTCAGGTGTCGTAGCAGCCGTTCCAGGGAGCCTGGAAGCCTAGCCCGTCGGGATAGAACTCGGCCCACACACCTTCATCCTCCTCGGCTTCCTCGTCGTCCTCTTCCTCCAGGACAAGACCGAACAGGACTCCCTCAAACCGGACGACGAAGGGCGCGATCGCGATGTCCTGGTACTGCCGCCCCGGAAGGGCGTCCAGCCACTCGGCAAGCAGCTGGCGTGCGGCAGTGATCGCCGTCTTTTCGCCGTCCGCCGTGGTGCCGGTGAACTGGATGCGCGAGTCCAGATGGCTACCGGCCTCGTCGAAGCTGTGGAGCACAGCGCACCAACGCTTCTGGGACTGCCAGTCGTCGCCACTCCAGCCCTCGGGGAAAGCCGCAGTGACCGATGCGAAGAACTGGCCGCCCTGCCACCGCCCGATGGTGTTCGTGCGGTAATCAGGCTCGTGTCGGATCGGGATGACCTCGGGGACGCTCATGGGGCGAACCGTAGCCGCTACCTGGGACAACGGGTGGGGACGACCTCGCCCGACGTTGCTATGAGGGCTGTGCGGTCATGGCTGCGCGATCAGTCAGCGACCGTCGTGGCTTCGTACATGGGGCCCTTCGCGTAGAGGGCGTCCAGGAGGCGGATCGGGTAGACCTCGGCGATGCCTTCCTTGACCTCCATCTGGCACGTAAGTGGCACGGCGCCTCTCCCCCGCCCTCGCGGCCGGGGAACGAACAAGGCCCAGGTTCCCGGTTCAGTACCGGTGGCCTGGGCCTTTGTCTATCTACCTACTGGTGGGCGCGGACGGTTTCGAACCGCCGACATCTGCTTTGTAAGTTCGATCGGAGCGGCCGCGCGTGGCCAACAGCCGAGGGTTCTTCTGCCTCTGGAGACCGCCTTCGGCCACCCGCGTCCACGGCTGTTGATGTCAGCCGTGGATGTCAGTCGCCGGTCACCACCACGACCACTTCTTCTTCCGAAGGGCCTGCTTCTTCGCTTCAGCTTCCTTCTTCTTGCGGTCCGCCTGTGCGCGGGCCGTCCACTCGCCTTGATGCTGCCAGCACTGACCGCTGCCTGGCTCAGCCGGCCGCGTACACCGGCCTCCCCGCTGCTTCGGAGCCCCGCACTTCGGCTGGTTCACCCTCTCTCCCCTCTCCGTTCCGGGAGCCCGTACGGACCCGGGCAGCATCCAGCCCGACGCAGCGATCAGGCAAGGCGCACGCGGGTGCACACTGAGGCACACGGCTCCGGAGGCCCTGTGTGTCCTGCGAGTTCGCGCAGGTCAGGGCCGCAGGCTCGACCGTTGCGGCAACTGCGGTCCACGGATGGGCCACAGTTCCTCGACCTCCACCGGGGTTGCGGGATTCGGCCGTTAGGCCGCGAGCACGTGGGCCGTCCAGCCGCCGCAGCTCGTGAAGCTTGGGCGCTTGCCCTCACTGTTCACTGGGAACGGCAGTTGAACACGCTGCTTTGCAACTCGACTGCCGGCTCAACATTCCGTTTCAGACTCGGCGTTACCTTGGAGAAGAGCCTCGAATTCGTGAATTGAATCCACTACCGACTGCCAGCGCTCCCACGTGTCCCGGAGCGAAAGCTGTTGACTCAACGGCGTGGGTAGCGCGGTGAAAGGCCAGCCGCTTGAAAGAGCGGATCTGTGTGCGGCTTCTCCGCGTGCAGCCGCAAGGCTTTGGAGGGCTGCACAGAGGGTGCCGCATTGATCTCGAACTAAACTCGCACTGAAGCCGAGAGGGGCCAGCAAACCCACGAGATCGCTGTCGCTGATTCCGTGGCTTGATGCGACGACGTCTTCGCTGTACCACGTGCACAGCTTTGCGGTGAGTGTCTTCTTGTTTAGTATCGGCGGATCTGAGACATTTTCGCTGTCGCCGGATGAAGAGGTCTTCGATGAAGCGGCCTTCTTGCGAGCTGCATCGATGTCCCTTGCGTAGCGCCTTGCCTGTTGGACGGTCGAGTAGAAATCGACGTAGAAGCCCCCACTGTCGAGCAACTTGCCGATATTCGACCTGAAATGGATGCTGAGTGCGTGTAGGCAGTTATGCTGGAGGCGCTCGTCGGCGCCTTTCACGCAGTCACTCAAAAAGGCAAGGCATCGAGCTTCAACGTACTCTTCCAATTCCGAACTGCAGAGAACGAGGAACGCGCGGGTTGGGATGGAGATCGATTGAATGTACTCGTCGGTTACCTCTTCAGGGTCAAGCTGCGGGGTTCCGGCTTTGTCCAGGATCCCCAAGTGGATCGCAATTTCGGACATTGAGTCCGCGAGAGGGGTCCACGGCTCAGTTGGCGTCATCGGGCATCCTCGCGACGGACGCGGGAAGGCTGTGGGAGAGGCCGCTGATGCTCGACAGCTTCGAGCCCCAAGCATTGAAGCGCTTCTTGACTGCGCGCGGGGTCTTGGTGGTGCTGGAGATCGACTCAATGAACTCTGCGTCTGACGTGCAAAGTTCGATGAATGCGTCCACCGTCACCTTTGGATGATCGATCTGCCACTTCCTGAGGTTGGGGTCCGTCAGGTAGTGAATTTGCACATCGAACAATGCGCGGTTTAGCGAGCGCTCGAACTTGTCATCAGTGTACTTTCTGCACGCTTTCTCCCCGAAGACCTTCTTTGCAGCGAAGATGGCCTCTTCCATTTCTTCCGTCGCGCGTTCTACTTCCTGGCTTCCTCCGGCACCCCACTTGGTCGAGAGCGTTTCAGCGGTTTCGTCGAGGAAACTCTTCAAGTTGCCTTCGTACGTGTGCGTTCCCATGTTGAAGGCGAGGAAGCGCAGGAGGAGTTCTGCGTCCACCATCCTGCGGTCAGGCTTAGGCTTCCGCAGTAGCCAGCGCAGTGCAGGGCTCACTCCAGAGCGATTATCAACGAACTCCATGAATTTGCCCGGAACGAGTGCCTGGCGGAGCTCTTGCGCGGAAAGCTTAAGGCTGCCTGAGTTTAGGCGATAGAAGATGGTGTACAGGAAGTCCTGGCTGTGCCACTTGCGAAGAAGAACTGCTCTGATGGTGGCGTTCTCGAAGCGAGTCGCGTCGGCCGGGAATTGCTTCTCCATTTTTTCGTAGGTCAGGCCATTCAGGTTTGCGCTTTCCTTGAGGCCGGTTAGGCGCAGCTTCTCGTCCTGCCATTCTGCATCCCTGGAGTCATTCGGGTCTGCGCAAAACTGCCGGAGAGAAAGGAGGCGCTGCTTTCCGTCGATGACCAGGAACTTGCCAGGATTCTTCGAATCTTCAGCAAGGACGATCTGGGGCACCGGGAAACGCTGGACAAGGGACTCGATATACTGTGATTTGGCGACGCGAGTCCAAGCATCACGACGTTGGAAGTTTGGGTTCAGGTCGATTCGACCTTTTCGCATTTGGCTGACCACCGTCTCAACGGTCCAGTCGACAGTTGTCGTGGCAGCCTCGTCGTCTTCCCAGGCCAACAGGTCGCCTTCGTCTTCAGCTGATTTGTCGTTGTCCCAGTCCATGGCGTCGCTCATGAGGCGATCTTAGGACGCGCAGCACGAGGCATGCCTCGGATCTGCCGGAACTGTGGGGGCTGACAAGCGTGCTCGCTTCGAAGATCGTTGAGGGCGAGGCCGATCGATGCTCATCCATAGGCGACTGTTGGGCAGGCAAGCCATCCGGTGGAGGGGGGCGGGTTTGCGGCCCCGTCCGTCCCCAGCGTCTAACCCGCCGGCCTTACCTCCCACTCACCCCTAACTCCCATCCCGTCTGCCGTCGGCCCACACGTATGTGGAGCGGGCGCGGTGCCGGGCGTCAAGGTGGAGCGCGCCACTGTACGAACGACCTTGACGCCCGGTGCCGTGGCTGCTCGGCTTGTCCTGGGCCGATGGCAGGCGGGATGGGAGTTCCCCACCGCCACACCCACCGGCCGGCACTCGCGTACGGTGCCCCCGCCATCCCGGAGCCGGAGCGCCCCCGCCGGAGGCATGTCGGTGACCTTGGGAACCGATGGCCGTTGGGGCTCGACTCATGCCCTTGGGCCTTATCCCGTCTTGCAGGGGCGGGCGTCGGCGCAGCGCGCGCGGAGCGGGCCGCAGGCAGGAGCGTCGCGCGGAGCGGAGCCGGGAAGCCCGCCCGGCGGAGCGGAGCGCAGCCGGGTGCCTTGATGAAGTAGAGAAAGTCTTACCGCACTGCCCTCAGAGGGCGATCGGCTTGTAGGCCAGTGCCCTGTCGACGACCTTCTCGGCAGTCAGCTCCGGATCAAAGTCCCAGAAGATGTAGTCGCTGATGTGAGGGCACACCAGGCCTCGCTCCAGGTCGTCCAGGATGTCGTCCCCCTCCTGCTCGGAGGTCTCCCCGTTCATGAGGCGCTGCACGAGAGAAATCGCTTCCTCGCGGGACATCCGCGTCGGCTTCGCGGTCACGGCTGCGTGATCAGTCGGCGGCCGTCGTGGCTGCGCACGTGGGGGCCGGTCTCGTCCAGGGCGTCCAGCAACCTGATCGCGAAGACCTCGGTCATGCGCTCCTCGACCTCCGCCGGCGTCAGCCACTCGACCGCCGTCGACTCGTCCGACGTCCGCTCGGCGCCACCCGCGGGCTTGCAGCGGAAGACCAGCGCGACGATGCCCCGCGTCGTGTTCTTGTAGACCCCGGTCAGCTCGTCCACCTCGACGCGGATGCCGGTCTCTTCCCAGACCTCGCGGACGACGCCCTCCTCCGGGGCCTCCGTGAGCTCCAGGACGCCACCCGGAAGCTCCCACGTCCCGTTATCGGCTCGCCGGATCGCGAGGAGGCGCCCGTCCTCCCGGACGACCGCCCCCGCCACCGATACGGAGTGCAGTGGCGTTGACTGGCCTTCGCGGGCGCTGTTACTCATGTACAGGAGCATAGGAGAGTGAAGAGGACCGTGGGAACTCCAGTAGGAGGTGGTCGAGCGGTACCTCGGTACGTTCAGATCGCCGATGAGATCGTCCAGCAGATCCGCGAAGGCGTCCTGAAGCCGGGCGACATGGTGCCGAGCGAGTCCGAGCTCGTCGACCGCTACGGCGTCGCCGGCGGGACGATCCGCAAGGCCATGGTGGAGGTCAGGGCAAGCGGCCTGGTCGAGACCCGGCACGGCAAGGGCTCGATCGTGAAGGACCGGCCGCCCGTACGGCTCCGCTCGTCGGACCGGTTCCGGGCCTCGCACCGCCGCGGAGGCAAGGCCGCGTACCTCGCCGAGTCCGAGCAGTCCGGTGCCACCGCGAAGGTGAGCGTCCTCTACATCGGTCCCATGGAAGCGCCGGCCGAGGTCGCCGAGCGCCTGGACCTCGACGCTGGCACGAAGGTTCTCGCCCGTCGCCGCCTGTACTTCCGGAACGGCACCCCGGTCGAGACGGCTTCCTCCTACCTGCCGTGGGACGTGGTCAAGGACATCCCCGAGCTGTTCGAGGAGAACCCCGGCCCTGGCGGCATCTACGCCCGCCTCGAAGACCACGGCCACGTCTTCGCCGAGTTCGTCGAGACGCTCCAGGCCCGGCCGGCCACGAAGGCGGAGGCATCGGAACTCGCGCTGAGCCCTGGTGCTCCCGTGATCCACCTCCTTCGGAACGCGGTCACCGAGGAAGGTCTCGTGGTCGAGGTCTGCGACACCCTCATGGCCGCTGACCAGTTCGTTTTCCAGTACCGCATCCCCGCCACGGACTGACGTCCGCTCAACTTCCAACAGCCCGCCGCGATTTCTTCTTCGCGGCGGGTTGACTCATGTACAGGAGTACTGCACTCTTCTTCATGTCACTCCTATACAGGAGTGAACGAGTTCGACCTCTATAGAGGAGTGATCCGCTGTGCGTCAGATCCCCGTCGACACCTCCACGGCCATGGTGATGGTGGCCCAGCCCCCGACCCCCAAGATCGCGAACCGCCAGACCGGAGAGGTCGCCACCGACCGCGAGACGGGCGCGACCCTGATGACGATCGACGTCATGTTCGTCATGGACGGGAACGCGGAGATCCTGAACCTGACCGTCCCCGAGACCGGCATCTCCGGCGAGCTGACCATGGGCACCCCGGTCGCCCTGACCGGCGTCGTCGCCCGGCCGTGGGAGAACGAGTTCAACGGCCAGAAGCGCCACGGGATCAGCTTCCGCGCCGTCGCCGTCACCTCCCTCACCGCCGCCAAGGCAGCCTGACGATGACCGCCTTAACGGTCGCTCTCACCCTGGTCGCCACGGTCGCGCTGCTCCTTCGGTGGCAGCGTCCGGCCTGGTACTGGCTGAGCTTCGGCATCGGTCTCGCGATCGTGCGGGTCCTGGTCCGGTACTCGTCCGTCATGGACGCGTGCGGGCTGACCGTCCCGCCCTCGCGCTGGCGCCTCACCCTGGCCCGTTTGACCGGCCGCCCCGTCCCCGAATCTCGATCTCCCCGGATTCTGCGGCTGCGGCCGACGCGTACGGGTCTGGTGCTGCGGGTGAAACTCCGCCCGGGTCAGGACACGTTCGACTTCTCGGCTGCATCGGACCGACTGCGGCACTCGTTCGTCATGCGGAACGTCACGACCCGGGAGATCCGCTCCGGTGTCGTCGAACTGCGGATGACCGGATACGACGTCCTCAAGCGCGTACAGATGCCGGCACTGCCCGGCGGCGGGGTGATGCGCGTACCGGTCGCCCTGCGGGAGGACGGAGAGGTCTACTACCGCGACTACCGCCAGATCCCGCACGCTCTGAACGTCGGCGCCACCCAGTCCGGCAAGTCCGTCTATCAACGCAACCTCGTCGCCGCCCTCGCGGCTCTCGACGTGGCCCTCGTCGGCATCGACTGCAAGCAGGGCGTCGAACTCGCTCCGCTAGCACGAAGGTTCACGGCCCTCGCCGACAACCCCGACACCGCCGCCGAACTCCTCGACGCCCTCGTCGCGCACATGGAGGACGTCTATCAGCTCATTCGGCGCGAGCAGCGGCTGAGCGCAGACGTCCCGGACGCGGAGATCACCGCCGACATCTGGGACCTCCCCGCCGACATCCGCCCGACTCCGATCGTCCTGCTGGTCGACGAGGTCGCCGAACTCGCCCTCTTCGCCACGAAGGACGAGGAGAAGCGCCGGGACCGGATCATCACCTCACTCGTCCGACTCTCCCAGCTCGGCCGCGCCGCCGGCATCTACCTGGAGATCTGCGGGCAGCGCTTCGGCTCCGAACTCGGCAAGGGCATCACCATGCTCCGGGCCCAGCTCACCGGCCGTACCGCCCACCGCGTCAACGACGAAACGTCCGCCAACATGGCCTTCGGCGACATCTCCCCGGACGCCGTGCTCGCCACCATCCAGATCCCCACCGACCGGCCCGGCACCGCCGTCGTCGGCGACTCCTCCGGCGGCTGGGTCCGCATCCGCACCCCGCACCTCACCCTGCGGCGGGCCGTGAACATCTGCAACGCCCACGCCCACCGGGCCCCGGAGATTCCCGCGCTGGACGCCTTCCGGCCCGTCCTGCCGCCCCTGGCGAAGACCGCGACACCCGCCATCACGACGGCTCCCGCGACCGCCTGACCGTTCCCGCCCCACGGCCGGCGTGACCGCCTCACGCCACGTCCCTACCCCTCCCTTGCCTGAAACCGGAAAGGAGGAACCGCGATGCGCCCCACGCTCCGGCCGGACGCCGTCCTCGTGCAAGCCGTGATCGCCGGTGCCCTGTCCTTCGCCCACCTGCACGACCTCGCCCAGGCCGCCGGACAGACCGGATGGAAGGCGTGGGCTTACCCGGTCTCCGTCGATCTCCTCCTCGTCGCCGCCTGGAACCGACTCCGGGGCCTCCGGGCCGCCGGCACCTCCGCCCGCTCGACCTGGACCTGGTTCACCGTGGCCCTGGCCGCGTCCCTCGGCGCGAACGTCGCCACCGCCGGGCTCCTCGACCTCACCGACGTACCGGACTGGCTGCGCATCCTCGTCGCCGGGTGGCCCGCGCTCGCCTTCCTCGGCGGCACCCTCCTCGTCCACGCCCCCGGCCATCCGGCGTCCGACCAGCTCACCGCCGAGCCGGACAGGGATACAGAACCCTCCCCGGCCGTGGAAGCGGTCATCGAGCGGGACGCGGTGGCCGCGCCGGAGCCGGAGATCGCTCCCGCCCCGGCCCTCCCCTCTCCGGAATCGGGGCCGGTGCCGGGCATCGAGCCTGCCGAGGAATCCGCCCCCGAGCCGGAGCCCACCCCCGTAGCCGTACCGCCGGCGCTCGTCGCTCACGCCCGCAAGGTCGCCGACGACCACCGCGCCCGCACCGGCCACCCGATCGACGCCGACACCCTGCGCGCCCGCCTCGGCGTCCCGCCCCCGATGGCCAACGCCATCGCCGCCCAACTCGCCTGAAAGGAGGTAGCAATGCCCGCCCGCGACCGCTTCCACTCCGTGATGCGCATCGGCCCCGTACAGATCGGCACCTACCGCGACCGCAACGGTCGCACCAAGTACGCCGCCGTCTGCACCGCCGACCGCTGCGGCTGGTCCGCCGACTACTCCAGCTCCTCCGCCGCCCAGCTCGCCGCCCGCACGCACCGCTGCACCGTTCGCTGACCCGAAGGAGAACCGCTCATGGACGTCCCGCTCTGGCTCGCCCTGATCGTCGTCGGCGCCCTCGGCATCAAGCTCATCCGCCCGCCCTGGTGGCTCGTCGCCGTGATCCTCCTCGGCGGCTACCTCCTCGCCGACAGCGTCCTCGCCCCGCTCATCGACAGCACGATCAACTAGGGAGACCCGCCATGTTCCGTCCGCGTATCCCGGTCAACCCGCTGCCGACCGGCATCGTCACCCCGCTCGTCCAGCCGACCGACTCGACCTCGATCGAGCCGACGCCCTGCCACCACAACCACGCGCCGGCGCCCACCCAGGCCACGCCTCGCGTCCAGGTGCCGGCCGTCCGACTCACCCCGACCGGCCTCGTCACCGTCGTCGCCGGCGGCGCCGGACTCGTCCTCCTGGTGGGCACGGTCCTCGTCTCGTTGCTGCTCGCGGTCGCCATCACCGGCGCGTCCGTCGCCGTGAGCGCCGTGGTCCTGCGGCTGCTCGTCCGCGACCTCCAGAAGGGCCGGTGACCCACATGGACACCCAGACGATCGCAGCCGCGGGCTTACCGGCCCTGGGCTGGGCCCTGCACGGCGGCCTGCTCCTTCGCCGCCTGGCCACCGCCCGCCGCGACCCCCTGACCGGGCTGCACACCCGCGCCGGATGGACCGCTCGCGCCGAACACCTGATGGCCAAGCACGCGAACGCCCTCGTCCTCCTGGTCGACCTGGACGACTTCAAAGCCATCAACGACACCCACGGCCACGCCGCCGGAGACGCCGTTCTCACTGAGACCGCCCGCCGACTGACCGACTGGTGCGGACGCCACGGCATCGCCGCCCGCCTCGGCGGAGACGAGTTCGCCGCCATCGTCACCGACCCCGACCGGACCCCGGGGCTCCTGCCGCTCCGGACCACCCTGGACCAACCGGTCACGCACAACGGCCACGTCCTACGAGTCTCGGCCTCGGTCGGCTCCTGCCACCGCGCAGACCTCACGGTCCCGGTCCTCACCGACGCTCTCTCGGCCGCCGACGCCTCGATGTACGCGGCCAAGGGCCACGGCAGGCGCAACACACGCTAAGCGGCCCCGGGACGGCTTCCGTCGCCAAACTTCCGCCGCCCCGGGCGCCTGAACCCCTCCCTGATCCAACGGACCCGAAAGGGACAGCTCATGATGCCCCACACCCAGAGCACGCGCGTCTGCTCCCACTGCGACGGCTTCCCCGTCGTCCACATCACCACCGGCACCATCACCCCGGACGGTCGGCGCCAGACGCTCCCCGCCACCTGCCCCGTCTGCCGGGGCCTCGGCCACACCGTCCCGACCACCCTCGTCCGCGTCGGGAAGTGACCCCCTTGAACGACGCCGTCCTCACTGCGGCGGGCCTGGACTCGGCCACCCTGGGCGACATGCTCCGGGTGGCCGGGTCCCCCGGCTTCGACCGCTGGAAGGAGCAGATCCAGCGCACCGGTGGCTGCTCCAACCCCATCCACCTCCAGGGCTGGACCCTCACCCAGGACAAGACCACCGGTGAGACCCTGCACCGGTACTCCACCGACACCGAGCCGGGCGGACGGCTCCGGGTCGCCTGCGGCAACCGGCGGGCCTCCCGCTGCCCCGCCTGCGCCTGGACCTACGCCGGGGACACCTTCCACCTCATCCGCGCCGGCCTCGCCGGAGACGACCGCCGTGCCATCCCCGCCGCCGTCCGCGACCACCCCCGCGTGTTCTTGACCCTCACCGCGCCGTCCTTCGGCCCCGTCCACAACCGGCCCGGCATCCGCCCCTGCCGGTGCGGCACCCGGCACGCCGAGGACGATCCCGCGCTCGGCACTCCGCTCGACCCCGACACGTACGACTACGCCGCCGCCGTCCTCTTCAACAACCACGCGGGGCAGCTCTGGCAGAGGTTCACCAACCGACTCCGCCGCGAGATCGCCGCGTGCGCGGACCTCTCGCAGCGGGAGCTGAAGGAGGTCGCGCGGATCTCGTACGGGAAGGTCGCCGAGTTCCAGAGGCGCGGCGCCGTCCACTTCCACGCCGTCGTCCGCCTCGACGGCCCGGACGGTCCCGACAGCCCTCCGCCGTCCTGGGCCACAACCGAGCTGCTGGCGAACTCCCTACGGGCTGCCGCCGTGCACGCCTACACCACCGTCACCGTCCCGGCCGCCGGCGAGCAGCCCGCGCGCCGCCTCCGCTGGGGCACCCAGCTCGACATCCGGCCCGTCAAAGCCTTCGGCGACGGCTCCGACATCACCGAACAGGCCGTCGCCTCCTACATCGCCAAGTACTCCACCAAGGCCGCCGAGACCACCGGCAGCCTGGACCGCCGCATCGGCAACCGCGAGGCCCTGGTCCTCCTCGGCGTCCCCGACCACACCCGGCGCCTGGTGGAAGCCTGCTTCGACCTCGACCCGCTCTACCCGGACCGGCGCCTCCTCGCCTGGGCGCACATGCTCGGCTTCCGGGGCCACTTCTCCACCAAGTCCCGGCAGTACTCGACCACCTTGGGCGAACTCCGCCAGACCCGCGCCGACTACCGCGCCGCCCAGGAACGCGCCGCCCGGGGCCTGGACGACATTGAGCCGGACACCGTCCTCGTCCTGGCCTCCTGGCAGTACGCCGGCCAGGGCCACAGCCCCGGAGAGGCCGTCCTCGCCGCGTCCATCGCCCGGGACATCGCCCTCAATCGCGAGACCGCTCGCGAAGCCCTGCACGACCACCTCGCCCTGGAAGGAGCCGCAACATGACCACCGCCGCCCCCGAACTGCTGACCGTGCCTGAGGTTATGGCGCGGCTCAAGCTCGGACGTTCGACCGTCTACGACCTCATCCGCTCTCGCCGACTGATCTCCATCACGATCGGCCGGTCTCGCCGGGTTCCCGCCGAAGCCGTCCGGGACTTCATCGACAACCAGATTGAGGAGGCTGCCTGATGGCCACTCCGCGCAAGCGCAACCCCAACGGGGCCGGCACGATCACCAAGCGGGCAGATGGTCGCTACCAGGCCGCCGTCTACGTCCTCCAGCCCGACGGCACGCGGGCCCGGAAGTTCGCCTACGGCAAGACCTGGGCCGAGTGCGACGCCAAGCGCCGCGCGCTCCTCGACAAGGTCGACAACGGCATTCCCGTCCCGACCCGTTCGATGAAGCTCTCCGAGTGGCTGCCGTACTGGCTCGACAACATCGTCAAGCCTCGCCTTAAGAAGACCACCGCCGCAAAATACGACGTGCATGTCCGCCTGTACCTCGTCCCGATGATCGGCTCCAAACGGCTGGAGTCGCTCAGCGTCGCCGATGTTCGACGGTTCCTCGTCGCCTTGGAGAAGAAGACCAGCGCTGCCACTGCGAAGGAGGCGCACCGCGTCCTGCGGACGGCCCTGACCGCCGCCTGCCGCGAGGAACTCGTCACGCGGAACGTAGCCACGCTCGTCGCGCCGCCGAAGGTACCGGAACGGGACCTCTCGCCCTGGTCCCTGGACGAGACCCTCGACTTCCTCGCCGCCGCCCGGAAGGACCCGCTGTACGCCGCCTTCGTGCTCGCCATCGCCCTCGGCTTCCGCCGCGGGGAAGTTGTCGGCCTTCGCTGGGAGAACGTCGACCTCGCCAAGCGGGAGATCCGGGTCAGGACCCAGCGTCAGCGGGTCGCCGGTGAGGTGTACGAGGACGATCCCAAGGGGCGCCGGCGCAAGCAGACGCTTCCGCTCCCCGCCATCTGCGTCGCTCCCCTGCGCTGGCAGCGTCTCAAGCAGGCGGCTGCCCGCGAGCGCGCTGGGGAGAAGTGGACGGAGACCGGGTACGTCTTCACCACCCGTACCGGTCAGCCCATCGAGCCGCGCAACCTCTACCGCTCGTTCACCCGGGTCGCGAAGAACGCCGATCTCCGGGTGATCCGGCTGCACGATGCGCGGCACGGTACGGCGACGCTCCTCACCGCCGCCGGCGTCCCGCCCCGGGTCGTGATGGAGATCCTCGGGCACAGCCAGATCGCCGTGACGATGAACGTCTACACCCACGTCGTGCAGGACACGCAGCGCGAGGCCGTGAGCCACATGGATCGGCTGCTCAGGAGGCGTCCCCGGTCGTGACCGACCGCCCCCGTTGATGTCAGAAGTAGATGTCAAAGGCCCCCAGCCATGATCGGCTGGGGGCCTTTGTGCTGGTGGGCGCGGACGGTTTCGAACCGCCGACATCTGCTTTGTAAGAGCAGCGCTCTACCCCTGAGCTACGCACCCGTGGAGTGAATCAACAGCGTACATGGCGAACGGGTGGGGACCGCAAACGGATGGAGGGTGGGGGGGGTGGGGTGAACCGGTGGGGGCGTGTGGGCGTCTGTCCGGGGTGGGAGAATTGGACCGGTCGGGCACGCGGCGAGACGGCACGGGGAGAGGCGACGTGAGGGCGAGCGAGGGCAGGGGCGGGGCGGCGTCCGGGATCGGTGGCTTGCTCCGGGTGTCGCTCGCGTTGCCGTTGCTCGTCGGGGCGCTGCTGCCGCAGGCCTTCGCCGGGGGCGGGGGCGGTGGGGGGCGGCGGTGGTTCGGGGGGCGGGACGAGAGCCGGCGGGCCGAGGCGCAGGCGGCGAAGGACGCCGCGGCGGCCGCGTTCTACGAGCTGGACACCGCGCAGCGCGGGCTGCGGATCTCCATCGAGACGATCAGCGCCGTGGACGACTCGGCGGACGCCCGCCGCGCTGTGGAGGGCTTCGCGGCGCTCGGGCGGCGGATCGACGAGGTCAGCCATACGTACATCACCGCCGTCGACGCCCATGACCTCGACCGGGTCGAGCTGGACGCGGCGACCGCCGGGCGGGCCCGGAGCGAGCTGGAGCGGGCCAAGGCCGAACTCGTACGGACCAAGGAGGAGCTGGACCGGTTCGAGCAGGGGCTGGCGCCGCTGCTCGACCGGGCCGAGACGCAGCTGGCCCGGCTCGCGCCCGCCGTCGAGCGGGCGCGGCAGGCGCTCCGTCACGCGAGCACCGCTCTCGACGCGGTGCGGGAGGCCGGGTTCCGGGCCGACGACCTCGCCACCCGGCTCGCCCGGCTCGGGCCCGAGCTCACCCGGCTCAACGAGGGGGCCGGGCGGCACGGCGTGACCGAGACCCTGCAGCGCGCCGACACCGTGCTGCGCGAGGCGGAGGCCGTGCGGGCCGAGGCCGAGCGGGTGCCCGAGCGGGCCGCCGAGATCGACAAGCGGCTCGTGTCGCTGCGCACCCGCGCGCAGGCGCTCGCCACCCGCGCCGCCGGGGTCGAGCCGGTCCTGTCCGAGCTGCGGCGCCGGTTCGCCGCCGCCTGCTGGCAGGACCTCCAGCACGTGCCGGAGCAGGCCGCGACCGCCTCCCACCAGGCCGAGGAACGGCTGGCCGAGGCGTCGAAGGCCCGCGCCGAGCAGCGCTGGCCGGACGCCACCTCGCTGCTCTCCACCGCCCGCGCCCTGCTCAACACGGCCGACGAGGGCGTCTCCGCGGCCGGCGACCGGCTGCGCCGGCTGAACGCCGTCGCCAAGGACCCGCAGGCCGAGATCGAGCGCGCCCGCTTCGCCGTACGGGACGCCCAGCGGCTCGCGATGGCCGGGCGCAGCACCCCCGAGCCGCGGCACGCCCGCCCGCTCGACGAGGCCGTGGGCCGGATCGACCGGGCGGTGGCGGGGCTCGACAGCGAACGGCACCCCGACTACTGGGCCTTCCTCACCGAGCTGGAGGCGATCCGCGAGACCGCCGCCCACGTGGTCGAGCAGATCCGGGAGGAGCGGGGCCGGGCCTGAGCCCCACCC
The DNA here is from genome assembly GCF_026236535.1 of Streptomyces sp. SKN60. Classification (GTDB taxonomy): domain Bacteria; phylum Actinomycetota; class Actinomycetes; order Streptomycetales; family Streptomycetaceae; genus Streptomyces. The sequence continues at coordinate 116,154 of NZ_JAHTMW010000002.1, forward strand.
CGTAACCTGTGGCCATGCCTCGTTATGAGTACCGCTGCCGCACCTGTGGCGACACCTTCGAGCTCAGCCGCCCGATGGCCGAGTCCGCCGCCCCCGCCGCCTGCCCCGCCGGGCACGACGACACCGTGAAGCTGCTGTCCGCCGTGGCCGTGGGCGGGACCGCCGCCGCACAGCCCAAGGCCTCCGGTGGTGGCTGCTGCGGAGGCGGCTGCTGCGGCTAGGGCGAGACACGCCCTAGCTGTCCAGGTACCTCAGCACCGCCAGGACCCGCTTGCTGTAGCCCTCGCTCCGGCCCGTCAGCTCCAGCTTGTCGAAGATCGCGTTGATGTGCTTCTCCACCGCGCTCTGCGACACGTGCAGCCGCGCCGCGACCGCCGCGTTCGTGTGGCCCTGGGCCATCGCCGCCAGGACCTCGCCCTCGCGCGGGGTCAGCCGGGCCAGCGGGTCGGTGTGGGTGGAGCGGACCAGGAGGCGGCGGACGACCTCCGGGTCGAAGGCGGTGCGGCCCTCGCCGACCCGTTCCAGGGCCTCGAGGAACTCGTCGACCTGCGCCACCCGGTCCTTGAGCAGATAGCCGACGCCGCCCGATCCCTCCACCAGGAGCTCGGTCGCGTACCGCTTCTCCACGTACTGGGAGAGCACGAGCACGCCCACCGCCGGCCACCGGCCGCGAATCTCCAGGGCCGCGCGCAGCCCCTCGTCGGTGTGGGTCGGCGGCATCCGTACGTCCGCGACCACGACCTCCGGCGGGTCGGCGGCGACGGCGGCGAGGAGTTCGACGCCGGTGCCGACCGCCGCCCGCACCTCGTGGCCCTCCTCCGCGAGCAGCCGTACGAGCCCTTCGCGCAGCAGGGTGGAGTCCTCGGCGAGCATCACACGCACGGCAGCTCCGCCCCGATCACCGTCGGTCCGCCCGCCGGGCTGTCCACCGTGAACCGCCCGTCGAGCGCCGCCACCCGGCCCGCGAGTCCGGCCAGCCCGCTGCCGCCGCCGCTTCCGCTACCGCTACCGCCGCCGGGCGCGGCGCCACCGGGCCCGTCGTCCCGTACCCGTATGTCCAACACCCCGTCCTCCCAGCCCACTTGTACGTCCACGCTGCTGACCGGCCCCGCGTGCTTGACCACGTTCGTCACCGCCTCCGACACCACGAAGTACGCGGCCGTCTCAACCGCCCTGGGCAGCTCCCGCGGCACCGCGTAGGCCAGTCGCACGGGCAGCGGGCTGCGTTCGGCGACCGCTTCGAGGGCGGGGCGCAGGCCGGCCTGGTCGAGGATCGCCGGGTGCACGCGCCAGGCCACCTCGCGGAGTTCGTCGAGCGCGAGCCGGGCCTCCTCGTGCGCCTGGAGCAGGAGTTCGGCGGCCCGCTCGGGGTCGCGGCCGCGGCGGGCCCGGCCGAGGAGCAGGCCGAGGGCGACGAGCCGCTGCTGTACGCCGTCGTGCAGATCGCGCTCGATGCGGCGGCGTTCCTCGTGGACGACGTCCATGATCTCGGCGCGGCTCGCGGCGAGTTGGACGATCCGCGCCTCCAGCACGTCGGTACGGCGCGGACCGCGCATGCGCAGCACCAACTCGACGTGCGTGCGGGCCACTTGATTGAGTCCCTGGACCGACAGGAAGAGCATGAGCAGGCCGCCGAGCCCGCCGAGCGCGACCATGAACGGCTCCCGGAGGTCGACGAACAGCCAGCCGCCGAGCGCGAAGAACAGATACGCCAGGCCGGTGACCGCGCTGGCGAGGACGGCGATCCCGAGCAGGTCGAGCGGCCAGCGCGCCACGAGGTACGGCAGGGTGCGCGGCTGTCCGTACGGCGGGACGCGGACGCCGAGCAGCCGGTCCAGGCGCCACCGCCCGGCCCGGACGATCCGCTCGGCCACCCGCGCGGCCGTCCGCCGGCCGCCCGGCCACACCAGGAGCGGCAGCAGGAGCAGCGCGGCCACCACCTCGACGAGCGTGAGAACGGCGCCCAGGGCGAGGGCCGTCACCGTGCGGGCCGCGCGGCCGGAGTTCTTCATGATCGGCCTCATGACCGGTCACGCTAGCGGGCGGACGCCGTCCGCACCCTGCGGAAAACCGCATCGTTCCGTGCGGCCCGCACCAGTCCCCGGCGACCTGCGCATTTCTAGCGTCGACGCCATGGAGACCTGGACCGAGAACGGCATCGAGAACTGGATCAACAGCCTCATGGACACCCTCGGCGCGCCCGGCGCGGGCCTCGCCGTCGCCCTGGAGAACCTCTTCCCGCCCATCCCCAGCGAGGTGATCCTGCCGCTGGCCGGGTTCGCCGCCTCGACGGGACGGATGGGGCTGCTCGCCGCGCTGCTGTGGACCACGGCGGGTTCGGTGGTCGGCGCGCTCGCGCTGTACGGGGCGGGGGCGCTGTTCGGGCGGGCGCGGGTGATCGCGGTCGCCGCCCGGCTGCCGCTGGTCAAGGTCGCGGACATCGAGCGGACGGAGGCGTGGTTCGCGCGGCACGGCACCAAGGCGGTGCTGTTCGGGCGGATGGTGCCGATCTTCCGCAGTCTGGTCTCGGTGCCGGCCGGGGTGGAGCGGATGCGGCTGCCGGTGTTCCTGGCGCTCACCGCGCTGGGCAGCGCGCTGTGGAACACCGCCTTCGTTCTCGCCGGGTATGCCCTCGGCGAGAACTGGGAGCAGGTCACCGGCTATGTGTCGGTCTACTCGAAGGCGGTGCTCGGCGCAGCGCTCGCGGCGTGCGCGTGCTTCGTGGCTGTCCGGATCGTACGGGCGGTCAGGCCGGGTCCGGGAGCGCGGCGGGCGAGGGCGAGGGCGCGGGCGGGGGCACGGGTGCGCCGTTGAGTTGCGGCGAGGAGTGCTCCCGCGCCGCGGCGCGGAAGGCGCGGATGATCTGTTCGCCCGCCGTGACGCCCCGCTCGGGCATGGCCGTGACGTGCGGCGCGCCCCAGTCGGTGTCGGCGAGTTCGCCGTGGCCGGGGCGCCAGGCGCGGTCGGCGGCGAGCAGCAGGTCGGCGTCGAGGAGGGAGTCGCCGGCGGCGAGGGTGAGGGTGGCGCCGGTGCGGCGGGCGACCTCGCGCATGGCGGCGCTCTTGGTGAGCGGCCGGGGCACCGCGTACACCTTGCGGCCCTGCAGGGAGACGGTCCAGCCGCGTTCGCCCGCCCACGCGGTGAAGCGGTCGAGCCAGTCCTGCGGGAGGCGTTCGCGTTCGACGACGAGGTAGGCGAACAGGTCCTCGGCGACGCGGTGCTTGCGCACCCAGGACAGGTCGGTGGTGGCGGTGAGGTACGCGCGGACCTCGGAGAGCGGCGCGCAGGCCTCGGCGACCCGGCGCAGGACGCCGGCGTGCCAGTCGGGGTCGGAGACGCCGTCGACGAGCAGATGCCCGCCGTTGGCGCAGATCGCGTACTTCGGCGCCGGGGCGTCGCCGAGCAGCCGGATCCGCTGGTACTGCTTGCGGGTGCGGGTGGTGGTCGGCACGAAGACCGTCTCGGCGGCGAGCGCGCGCAGTTCGGCGGCGGCGCGCTCGGTGACGTACGAGAGCGGCTTGGCCTCGTGCACCTCGACGCACAGCAGGCGCGGGGCCTGCGGGTCGGGCATGCCGAGGGCGAGGGCGCCGCTGGAGTAGATCAGGGTGCGGTCGAGGTCGCTGGCGACGAGGACCGTGGGGGTGGCCGTGGGGGTGGCCGTGGGGTTCGGCATACGGGTGCTGGTCACTGGGACACCACCGCCTTGCCGTCGGCGCCCGTCGCCCCTCGGGTGAACCGGGGGTGGATCAACCCCACGCAGCTGTACGGCAGTTCGTCGACCTCCTCGACCGGGACCCCGCGCTGCTCGGCGAGCAGCCGTACGTGCGCGAGGTCGGCGCCCGCGCCGCGCTTGGCCAGGATCTTCCAGGGCACGCGGCGCAGCAGGACCCGGGTGGTCTCGCCGACGCCGGGCTTGACCAGGTTCACGTCGTGGATGCCGTACTCCTCGCTGATCCGCTCCACGGCAGCCCAGCCCTCCCAGGTGGGGGTGCGGTCGGCGGCGAGGAGCTCCTTGACCTCGGTGTCGACGGCGTCGGCGACCTCGTCGAAGCGGGCGGCGACGGCGTCGAGGAAGGCCGTGGACACATCGGCGCCGGCCAGCTCGCGGTAGAACTTGGCGCCGTGGAAGTCGTGCGGGCCGACCAGGTCGGCGCGCAGCACGGTGCGCGATATCAGGCCGGAGACGGTGGAGTTGAGGCACGCGGAGGGGATGAGGAAGTCCTCGCGGGTGCCGTAGGTGCGGACGCAGGAGCCGGGGTCGGCGAGCACCGCGATCTCCGGCACGAAGCCGTCGAACTCGTCGAGGGCGTCGCTGAGTTCGCGGGTGATGGCGCCCTTGCCGGTCCAGCCGTCGACGAACACGACGTCGGCCGGGTCGTGGTGCTCGGCGAGCCAGCGCAGCGCGTTGGCGTCGATGCCGCGGCCGCGGACGATCGACACCGCGTAGTGCGGCAGGTCCAGGCCGTGCCGGTGCTGCGCCCAGCGGCGCATCAGCACGCCGACGGGGGTGCCGGCCCGGGCGAGGGAGACCAGGACCGGGCGCGGGCCGCGCTCGGCGAGCACGGTCTCGGTGACGGTGCCGACCGCGCGGGCGATGCGGGCGGCGGAGGCGTCGAGGGCGGAGGCGTACAGCTCCTGGTAGCGCTCGCTCGGCTGGTACTCGACGGGCAGCGACTCCGCGTAGTGCGCGCCGCCGCTCTGGATGGCCTCCTCGCGCTCCTCGGTCGGGGCCTCGAGCTCGACGTCCGAGAGGTCCTGGAGCAGCCAGCCGACCTCTTCCGGCGCGTAAGAGGAGAAGGCGGGGCCGCGGAGGGGCTCGGGCAGCATGGAGCTCCTTTCGGGAGCTTCGGGGATCGGCGACGGCGTGTAGGACGGTACGACGGCCAGCACGACGTGCGGGATGTGCGCGGCGAGCCGGGCGAGGAGTCCGTCCGGCGCGTGCAGTTCCGGGGTGTCGGCGACGGAGTCGACGACGGCGACGACCGCGTCGAAGCCGCCGCCCGCGACGTTGTAGGCGTACCGCTCGCCGGGGCCGTCGGCGGGCTCGTCGTGCGCGGGGAAGACCAGCCGGGTCCGTATCGCGTAGCCGGGGTCGTCGACGGCGAGGACGGGCGAGCGGGTGGTGGTGGAGTAGTGGACGTCGGTCCCGGCCCGCTCCAGGGCGAGAGCGAGCCGCAGCGGCGTGTACATCAGCTCCTCGAAGCCGAGGACGAGGACGCGCCGCGCGCCGCCGAGGGCCTCGGTCAGGCGCTCGGTCATGGCGGGCAGGGCGTCGTTCAGGGCCACCGCGTGGGCGGGGGTGAAGCCGTGCCGGCCGCCGTCGGGTACGCCCGCGGGCCAGCCGAGCCCGACCCGTACGGGTACGGGGGCGGGGGCGGAGGCGGGCGCGGGTACGGGGGCGGATCCCGTACGGGACCCCCCGGGCTGCCGCGGGACGGACACGGAGAGCGGCGCGCCCCCCGGCGCGACACCGGCCGCCGTCTCCTGGGCCGTGACCAGCGCCTGGCCCTTGGCGAGGACCCCGTCGGGGAGCCGTACGGTGCCGGTCGCGCCGGCCACCAGGTCGATCCGGGCGCCGATCTCGCGGCCGAAGGCCTCCAGGCGGCCCAGGTCGGCGGCCGAGCGCATGTCGACCAGGGCGACGATCACGTACCGCTCGCGCGGGTAGCGCTCGTGCAGGTCACGGATGGTGTTGAGGACCGTGTTGCCGGTGGAGAACTCGTCGTCGACGAGGACGAGCGGGCCGGGGGCGGCCAGCAGCTCCGGGTCCTCGGGGAGGAGCAGGTGGGAGGTGGCGTGGGAGTGGGACTCCTCGAAGCCGCCGGCGGTGGCGGCCCCCTCGACGGGGCGCCGGGTGGAGTGCAGATAGGTCGCGGAGCCCAGGCCGTCGGCGACGGAGTGGCCGAGGCCGGTGGCCGTCTCGGCGTAGCCGAGGACGACGGAGCGGGCGGTCTCCGCGTCGCCGAGCAGCTCCCGTACCCGTACCCCCAGCTCGTGTCCCGCGCCGTGGACGACGCTCGGGCGCTGCGGCACGTGCTTGCCGAGCACGTTGGAGACGAGCAGATGGGCCCGCTTGGGGTTGCGGCGCAGGGCCAGGCCCAGCAGGTCGGGCAGCTTCTCGTCGCCGAGCAGTTCGACGCCCAGTCGCTCCGCGACCCACGTTCCGGTCCACACCACGTCGTTGTCGTCCCTTCGTCAGCTGTCGGTCCGGCCGGCGGTCAGCCGGCCAGTCCCGCGGTGAGCAGCTCCACGAAGCCGACGTCCTCGCGGGCCACGCCGAAGACCTCGGCGCGCCGCAGGATCCGCTCGGCCCACGCGCGGTGGGGCTTCACCTCGTTCATCTTGTTCGTGTACGCGGAGCGGAGCACCCCGCCACCGCCGCGTTCCGGCCGCAGGATGTCCTGGGCGTCGCTGAACTCCTCGTGGCTGACCACGGAGAGCGCGTGCACCGGCACGACATGGGTGGGGTGGATGCAGGTCTTGCCGAGCAGTCCGTTGGCGCGGTCGAGTTCGATCTCGCGCAGCAGTCCGTCGAGGTCGTGCTCGATGAGCGCGGTGCGCAGGTCCTCGGCGCGGCCCTCCAGGAAGGGGCTGCGGCGCAATTGTGGCTTGAACATGCGCTCGCCCTGGCGGAAGTACTCCCAGACGGGGCCGGTGATGGTGAAGCCGGTGCCGTCGGAGCGGCCGAGGACGTTGACGACGTCGCCGATGACGGCGGCGACGATCTGGACGTCGTAGGCGGTCATGTCGGGCGTGCGGCGCAGCCCGTAGTTGGAGCAGAAGTCGGTGACGCCGAGGCGGAGCGCGAGGATCCGCTCGCGGTACTTGCCGGTGAGGGCGGCGATGCCGGCCAGGGTCTCGGCCCGGGTCTCCAGGTGGAGCAGCTCGGGGGACTCCAGGACGGGCATGGCGAAGAGCCGGCGGCCGCAGGCGCGCTCGGCGACGGCGAGTGCTTCGAGGAAGCCGCGGCCGCGGCTCTCGGTGAACTTGGGCAGTACGAATCCGGACAGCAGCCGGACCGTCTCGCCGAGCCGGTCGACGAGGTCGGTGATCTGGCCGGGCTCGCGGACCCGGATGAAGAGCAGGGGCAGGTCGGCGGCGCCTTCCTGGTCCTCGCCGGCAGCGGCCGCGAGCTCGGCGAACTGGTGGACCAGGTTCGCCTCGCCGGCCTCGACCTCGGCGTCGTTGATCGAATCCTCCAGGCAGAGGACCATGGAGACGACGCCGCGGGTGGCCTGCTTGCGGATGTCGGCGGCGAGCCGGGGCCGGGTGGCCGGGCTGTAGAGGGTGGCGCCGAGCGCGGTGGCGAGCGTGGGCGCGGGCGAGTCCGCCGTGAAGGCGGCGGGCTCCTGGTGGAACAATCCGGACCGCGTTGCGGCCGGGATGTGCCCGAAATGACGCATTTTTCTCCCCCGACTGCATGGACGGCCCGGACGACATGTGGCCGGTAATAGTACGTAGGCAAGGGTGTCCATAGTTCCCCGCGTGCGTGAAGTTCAGGTAACTCGTCCGCTTCCGGCCCCCCGCGTTGTCCTGGAGGCGGGCGGCCAGGGAAGATGTCCGGCATGACGCACGCGATGCTGAAGGGCTCCAACGTCCCTCTCGACACCGCGGCCGTACGGGCCGTGCTCCGCTGGACACCGGGACCGGGGGTGCCCGACGTGGACGCCTCGGCCCTGCTGCTCGGCGCGGACGGGCGTGTGCGTTCGGACGAGGACTTCGTCTTCTACAACCAGCCGCGGCACCCCTCGGGCCTTGTCCGCCGGCTGGCCAAGAAGCGCGGTCCGGAGGGCCTGACGGACACCGTGGAGGCCGATCTGGGGGCCCTGGAGGCCTCGGTCGACCAGGTGGTGGTCGCGGCCTCCTCGGACGGCGGCTCGTTCCGGGCCGTGACCGATCTGCGGATCCTGCTGTACGACGCGGCGCCGGGCGCGGCGGGCGGCGAGCCGCTCGCGGTGTTCGACGTGTCGGCGGAGACCGGCGAGGAGACCGCGATCATCTGCGGCGAGCTGTACCGGCGCGGCGAGGGCTGGAAGTTCCGGGCGGTCGGGCAGGGCTATCCGACCGGTCTGGTCGGGCTCGCGACGGACTTCGGCGTCTCGGTCGACGACGGGGCGGACGGGGCGGAGGACGGTCCGGCCGTGGACGGCCCGGCCGCCGGGGCCCCGGAGGCCGCGGCGTCCGCGGAAGCCCCCGCGAACGACCCGGCGCACGACCCCGACGCGACGATGGTGCACCCGCCGGTCGGCACCGGGTCCGGTGTGACGGCTCCGCCGCCGCCCACGGCGCCCCCGGGCGTACCGCCACAGCCGGCCACTCCCCCGGCGACGGCACCGGCCCCCGCGTACGGCTATCCGCAGCCGGTCGGCGCCCCGCTGCCGGCTCCGGCGTACGGCTATCCGCACGCGGCGCCCGAGTTCCGGATGCCGCCGATGGGCCCGCAGTTCACCGGCCGCTGACCCGGTACGGCCCGGGGCCTCAGGTCTTGGACTTGTAGCCGCGGCCCCACTGCAGGCCCCAGCCGTACAGCCGGTCGAGCTCGGCCTGGAATCCGTAGACGAAGCGCACCTCGCGCCGGACGACCAGGTCGCCCTTGGTGTTCTCCAGGCTGAAGATCGCGCAGGAGCGGGCCTGCGGGGCGTGCTCGTCGAGTTCGATCTCGATGCGCGGGCCGTTGCTCGGATAGAGCGTGGCCTTGGCGTGGGTGCGGTCGAAGGCCGGGGTCTGGTCGTAGATGTAGACGAAGAACAGCAGGCGCTTGATCGCGTCGCGGTGGTCGAGGTTGACGAAGATCGTCTCGCCGGACGGGGCGCCGAACCGGTCGTCGCCGCTGAGCTTCACGTACGGCGGCTCGTTCAGCGCGCCGAAGAAGCCGCCGAGCGGCTGGACCACGCCCTTGCTGCCGTCGGCCAGCTCGTAGAGGCAGCCGAGGTCGAGGTCGACGTTGACCATGCCCTGGGTGTGCGCCTGCACCTCCTCGGGCTTGAAGAGCCGCAGCGGGTGCCGCAGCAGACTGCTGGAGCTGCGCGGGCGGCCCTCGATGTCGGAGGTGCGCATCCGCCAGGAGAGGTTGACCCGGAGGTTGCCGGTGGCGGCGCCCTGCTGGGTGAGGGAGACGCTGGGGCGGCGGCGGGTCAGGTCGATGGAGCCGGCGGCGGATCCGCCCGCGTCGAACGGCTCCCCCCGGCCGGGAAAGAGATTGTCGAAGAAGCCCACGGCTCCCCACCCCCACAGTCGGTCCCCTACGGTCCACCCCGGCCCGTGCGCACCCCGTCCGCACACACGCCGACGGGGCGGCCGGGTGCTCCCGGCCGCCCCGCTTGAAGCGTTCCTCATTCTCGGGGGTGTCACACCCCGGAATGGTCAGGGGTGTCACACCCCGGACGGCACCTCGGTCTTGTCGTTCGAGGAGTCCGCGTCGCCCTCGGCCGCCGCGAGCGCCCTGTTGCGGCGCACGGAGGACCAGAAGGACCAGGCGATGAGCGCCACGCCGATGCCGCCGGTGACGATCTCGGGGATCTCGTACTGGATGGTGACCATGAGGACCACGGCCAGGGCGCCGATCGCGTAGTGCGCGCCGTGCTCCAGGTAGACGTAGTCGTCGAGGGTGCCCTGGCGGACCAGGTAGACGGTCAGGGACCGCACGTACATGGCGCCGACGCCGAGGCCGAGGGCCATCAGGACGATGTCGTTGGTGATGGCGAAGGCGCCGATGACGCCGTCGAAGGAGAAGGAGGCGTCGAGGACCTCCAGGTAGAGGAACATGAAGAAGGCGGCCTTGCCGGCGAGCTGGACCACCGAGACCTTCTTGCCGGAACGCTTCGCCTCTTCCTCGGCCTCGTGCTCGCGCTCCTCTTCCTCCTCCAGCTTGTTCTCGAAGTAGCCGGAGAGACCGCCGACGACGAGGTACGTGATGAGGCCGGCGATGCCGGAGATCAGCACCGTCTGCGCCTTGTCGACGTGGGCGCCGCCGTGCTGGTGGGCCTGGGTCGCGAAGGTCATCGAGGTGATGAGCAGGACGACGAGGGCGATGCAGACCGACAGCATGTCGACCTTGCCGAGCTTGGCGAGCGGGCGCTCGATCCAGCGCAGCCACTGGATGTCACGGTCCTCGAAGATGAAGTCGAGGAAGATCATCAGCAGGAACATGCCACCGAAGGCGGCGATCGACGGGTGCGCGTCGGTGACCAGTTCCTGGTAGCGGTCGGCGTCGTTGAGCGCGAGGTCGACGGCCTCGATGGGGCCGATCTTGGCGCTGATCGCGACGATCACGACGGGGAAGACCAGGCGCATGCCGAAGACGGCGATGAGCACACCGACGGTGAGGAAGATCTTCTGCCAGAAGGCATTCATCTTCTTCAGGATTCCGGCGTTGACCACCGCGTTGTCGAACGAGAGCGAGATCTCGAGGATGCAGAGGATGGCGACGACCCCGAAAGCCTCCCACCCCCCGTAGAGCACCCCGGCGGCCAGGCCGAGGGCGGTGATCGCGAACGACCAGCCGAAGGTTTTCAGAATCACTGTCTACCCCATCGTGATATTTACGCGATACTCGCGGCTTTACGAAACGTTGACCCCGAAGTCTAGAGCGATGCCCCGAAGGCCGGACGCGTACCCCTGTCCCACGGCCCGGAACTTCCATTCGCCGTTGTAGCGGTACAGCTCGCCGAAGATCATCGCGGTCTCGCCCGAGGCGTCCTCGGAGAGGTCGTACCGGGCGAGTTCCTGCCCGTCGGCCTGGTTCACCACACGGATGAAGGCATTGCTGACCTGGCCGAAGGTCTGGCCGCGATTGTCCGCCTCATGGATGGAGACCGGGAAGATGATCTTGTCGCACTGGACCGGCACCTTGGTGAGGTCGACGATCAGGGACTCGTCGTCGCCCTCGCCCTCGCCGGTCAGGTTGTCACCGGTGTGCTCGACGGAGCCCTCGGGGCTCTTGAGGTTGTTGTAGAACACGAAGTACTCGTCGCCGAGCACCCGCCCCGACTGGCACAGCAGGGCGCTGGCGTCGAGGTCGAAGGGGGCTCCGGTGGTGGAGCGCGCGTCCCAGCCGAGACCCACGAGCACCTGGGTGAGGTTGGGTGCGGCCTTGGAGAGGGAGACATTGCCTCCCTTGGCGAGCGTGACGCCCATGACGATGGTTCCTCCCCTGTCAGGTGTTTCTCTACAGGCACGTCCGGCGCCGCACGGAGTGTGCGGCGCCGGACGATGTCGGGTGCGCGGCTCAGACGTTGACGCCGAAGTCCTGCGCGATGCCGCGCAGGCCGGAGGCGTAGCCCTGGCCGACGGCGCGGAACTTCCACTCGGCGCCGTTGCGGTACAGCTCGCCGAAGACCATGGCGGTCTCGGTCGAGGCGTCCTCCGACAGGTCGTAGCGCGCGATCTCGGCGCCGCCGGCCTGGTTCACGACGCGGATGAACGCGTTGCGCACCTGGCCGAAGGACTGCTGGCGGTTCTCGGCGTCGTAGATCGACACCGGGAAGACGATCTTGGCGACATCCGCCGGGACGCCGGCCAGGTTGACCTTGACCTGCTCGTCGTCGCCCTCGCCCTCACCGGTCAGGTTGTCACCGGTGTGCTCGACGGAGCCGTCCGCGCTCTTCAGGTTGTTGAAGAAGACGAAGTCCTGGTCGTTGCGGACCTTGCCCGCCTCGTTCACCAGGATGGCGCTGGCGTCGAGGTCGAAGTCCGTACCGGTGGTGGTGCGGACGTCCCAGCCCAGACCGACCGTGACGGCGGTCAGGCCCGGGGCCTCCTTGGTCAGCGAGACGTTGCCGCCCTTGCTGAGGCTGACTCCCACGAGTCCCTCCATTGGTTTCAGGGGCAGCGCCCCCAGTCGTGCGTTGTCATCCGATCAACGTGTGGATCCTAGTGACGGGTTCCCCGTCGAAACAGACGTTTCGCCCGAGTGTTGGTCCGGCAGGGCCGTCCGGGGGTCCACGGGGTCCGTCAGAGGGCGGCGAGGGCCTTGGCGTACGCGTCGGCGTCGCGGGCGTCCGGGAGGGCGTTGACGACGGACCAGCGGACGGCGCCGGCCTTGTCGATGACGAAGGTGCCGCGCACCGCGCAGCCCTTGGCCTCGTCGAAGACGCCGTACGCGCGGGAGACCTCGCCGTGCGGCCAGAAGTCGGAGAGCAGCGGGAACTCCAGCTCCTCCTGCTCGCCGAAGACGCGCAGGGTGTGCATGGAGTCGGCGGAGACGGCGAGCAGCTGGGTGTCGTCGTTGACGAACTCTCCGGCCCGCTCGCGCAGGGCGCGCAGCTCGCCGGTGCACACGCCGGTGAAGGCGAAGGGGTAGAAGAACAGCACCACGCGCTTCTCGCCGCGGAAGTCGGAGAGCCGCACGGTGCGGCCGTGGTTGTCCTTCAGCTCGAAGTCGGGGGCCTGTGCGCCGATCTCGATCGCCATCCCGTACGCATCCCTTCGCCGGCGGCCCAGCTTTTGGGCCGAAACGGTGAAACCCACCTTATGGCCGCCGGGTGCGGGGACGCGCGGAGCCCCCGCCGGAGGTGCTCCGGCGGGGGCTCCGCGCAGTGTTCGGGGGTGATCAGCGCTTCGGGGTGCCGAGTCGGGTGCCGACCCAGTCCTTGGCGACGCTGATGCTCTTGCTCTGTGTGAGACCAGCGGTCTGCGCGGCATCGTTGATGTCGCTCGGCTCGATGTAGCCGTCGCGGCCCGTCTTCGGGGTCAGCAGCCAGATCTGGCCGCCGTCCTCAAGGAAGCCGATGGCGTCCACCAGGGCGTCGGTCAGGTCACCGTCCTCGTCGCGGAACCACAGCAGCACGGCGTCGGCGACGTCGTCGTAGTCCTCGTCCACGAGTTCCTGGCCGATAAGGGACTCGATGCCTTCACGGAGATCGAAGTCGACGTCGTCGTCGTAGCCGATCTCCTGGACCACCTGTCCGGGCTCGAACCCCAGCCTCGCTGCCGGGTTGGTCCGCTCCTCCGCGTGGTCCGCGGTCGCGCTCACGGCTTGCCTCCTGCTCATGTATCGGAAAATGCCTCACCACGCGCGGGCGCGCGGCGCTGGCCGTAGTCCACACGTGCCGGGGCGGATCGCGCAAGTACCCGGCCGATGAGACCGCCGAAACGGTGACGTTTGGGGCCGTCTCGCCGCAACTTCCGGCGAACACCCGTCGCGCTCCGTGACGAGTCCTGCACGCTTCGTCCCGCAATGTGGGTCTCTGCGGCTTCAGTCTGCCGAACGTATTGCCGGAACGCATGCGCGGGATGGGCGTAAGGTTGCGATTTGACCGGACTGGAACGTCCTTGGTACCCCACGAGGATTACCGCTCGGTAAAGATGACGTTTGCCTTCGGCGGGGTACACGATGAGCATCCCGGCCTCTGCGGGGTCTTCGGTCCCCCTGGGCTCCACCGACCAGCGAAGGAACAGCGTGGCTTCCGCATCCGATCGCAACCCGATCATCATTGGCGGCCTTCCCAGCCAGGTCCCGGATTTCGACCCCGAAGAGACCCGGGAATGGCTGGACTCCCTGGACGCCGCCGTCGACGAGCGGGGCCGGGAGCGGGCCCGCTACCTCATGCTGCGACTGATCGAGCGGGCCCGCGAGAAGCGGGTCGCCGTGCCGGAGATGCGCAGCACGGACTACGTGAACACCATCGCCACCCGGGACGAGCCCTTCTTCCCGGGCAACGAGGAGATCGAGCGCAAGGTCCTCAACGCCACCCGGTGGAACGCGGCCGTGATGGTCTCGCGCGCCCAGCGCCCGGGGATCGGCGTCGGCGGCCACATCGCGACCTTCGCGTCCTCCGCCTCCCTCTACGACGTGGGCTTCAACCACTTCTTCCGCGGCAAGGACGAGGGCGACGGCGGCGACCAGATCTTCTTCCAGGGGCACGCCTCCCCCGGCATCTACGCCCGCGCCTATCTCCTGGACCGGCTGAACGAGACCCAGCTCGACGCCTTCCGCCAGGAGAAGTCGAAGTTCCCGAACGGGCTGTCGTCCTATCCGCACCCGCGGCTGATGCCGGACTTCTGGGAGTTCCCGACCGTGTCGATGGGCCTCGGCCCGCTCGGCGCGATCTACCAGGCCCGGATGAACCGCTACATGGAGGCGCGCGGCATCGCCGACACCTCCGCCTCGCACGTGTGGGCCTTCCTCGGCGACGGCGAGATGGACGAGCCGGAGTCGCTGGGCCAGCTGACCCTGGCGGCCCGGGAGAACCTCGACAACCTGACCTTCGTGGTCAACTGCAACCTGCAGCGCCTCGACGGCCCGGTGCGCGGCAACGGCAAGGTCATCCAGGAGCTGGAGTCGGTCTTCCGCGGCGCCGGCTGGAACGTCATCAAGCTGATCTGGGACCGCTCCTGGGACCCGCTGCTTGCGCAGGACCGGGACGGCATCCTGGTCAACAAGATGAACACGACGCCGGACGGGCAGTTCCAGACGTACGCGACGGAGACCGGCGCCTACATCCGCGAGCACTTCTTCGGCGACGACCAGCGGCTGCGGGCCATGGTCGAGGGCATGTCCGACGACCAGATCCTGCACCTGGGCCGCGGCGGTCACGACCACAAGAAGATCTTCGCGGCCTTCTCCGCGGCCAAGGCCCACAAGGGCCAGCCGACGGTGATCCTCGCCAAGACCGTCAAGGGCTGGACTCTGGGCCCCAACTTCGAGGGCCGCAACGCCACCCACCAGATGAAGAAGCTGACGGTCGACGACCTGAAGCGGTTCCGCGACCGGCTGCACATCCCGATCACGGACAAGCAGCTGGAAGAGGGCCTGCCGCCCTACTACCACCCGGGCCGGAACTCCGAGGAGATCCAGTACATGCACGACCGCCGCAAGGCGCTCGGCGGGTACGTGCCCACCCGTGTGGTCCGCGCCAAGCCGCTCGTCCTGCCGGACGACAAGGCCTACGCGGCGGTGAAGAAGGGCTCCGGACAGCAGCAGATCGCCACCACGATGGCCTTCGTACGGCTGCTCAAGGACCTGATGCGGGACAAGGAGATCGGCCGCCGCTTCGTGCTGATCGCGCCGGACGAGTACCGCACCTTCGGCATGGACTCCTTCTTCCCGAGCGCCAAGATCTACAACCCGCTCGGCCAGCAGTACGAGGCGGTGGACCGCGAACTGCTGCTCGCCTACAAGGAGTCGCCGACCGGCCAGATGCTGCACGACGGCATCTCCGAGGCGGGCTGCACCGCCTCGCTGATCGCCGCCGGCTCGGCCTACGCCACGCACGGCGAACCGCTCATCCCGGTGTACGTCTTCTACTCGATGTTCGGTTTCCAGCGCACCGGCGACCAGTTCTGGCAGATGGCCGACCAGCTGGCCCGCGGCTTCGTGCTCGGCGCCACCGCCGGCCGCACCACGCTGACCGGCGAGGGCCTCCAGCACGCCGACGGCCACTCCCACCTCCTCGCCTCCACGAATCCGGGCTGTGTCGCCTACGACCCGGCCTTCGGCTTCGAGATCGCGCACATCGTCCAGGACGGTCTGCGCCGGATGTACGGCCCCGAGTCCGAGGACGTCTTCTACTACCTGACGGTCTACAACGAGCCGATCCAGCACCCGGCCGAGCCGGAGGACGTGGACGTCGAGGGCATCCTCAAGGGCATCCACCTCTACAAGCGCGGCGAGTCCGGCGCGGTCCCGGCACAGATCATGGCCTCCGGCGTGGGCGTGCCGTGGGCCCTGGAGGCGCAGCGGATCCTCGCCGAGGACTGGAACGTCCGCGCCGACGTCTGGTCCGCCACGTCCTGGAACGAGCTGCGCCGCGAGGCCGTGGCCGTCGAGGAGCACAACATGCTCCACCCGGACGAGGAGCAGCGCGTGCCGTGGGTGACGCGCAAGCTGCAGAACGCCCAGGGCCCGTTCGTGGCGGTCTCCGACTGGATGCGCTCGGTGCCGGACCAGATCTCCCGGTGGGTGCCGGGCCGCTACACCTCGCTCGGCGCGGACGGCTTCGGCTTCGCGGACACCCGCGGCGCGGCCCGCCGCTTCTTCCACATCGACGCCCAGTCGATCGTGCTCGCGGTGCTGACCGAGCTGGCCCGGGACGGCAAGGTGGACCGCTCGGCCCTGAAGCAGGCCGTGGACCGCTACCGGCTCCTCGACGTCGCGTCGGCCGACCCCGGCACCGCGGGCGGCGACGCGTAGCCGTTCGGCCGGCCGGGCGTCAGTCCGGCCGCGCGCGGGTGCGTCGTGGCTGGTCGGAGGGTGGCCCGTGCCCCTGAGGGGGTGCGGGCCTGCCTACGATGCCCGGCATGAAGGAACGCTGGGAACGCCACACCCAAACGCCGCTGCTGGTGCTCGCGGTGGCGTTCGGGATCGCCTACGCCGTCCCGATCGTCGCCCCGGACGCCGACGCCTGGGTGCACCAGTGGTGCTCCCATGTGGAGTGGGCGGTGTGGGGCGCGTTCGCCCTGGACTATCTGGTGCGGCTGGCGCTCGCCCCGGACCGGTGGGCCTTCGTGCGCGGGCATCTGCTCGATCTGCTCGCGGTGATACTGCCGATGGTGCAGCCGCTGCGGCTGCTCAGGGTGGTCTCCACGCTCCTCCTGGTGGGCCGGCGGGCCCGGATGGCCCCGCAGATAACGCTCACCACCTATGTGGCGGGCGCCGTGGTCGGGCTGATGATGTTCGGCTCGCTGGCCGTGCTGCACGTGGAGCGGAACGCCCCGAACGGCAACATCAAGACGCTGGGCGACGCGGTCTGGTGGTCCTTCACCACGATGACCACGGTCGGCTACGGCGACCACGCCCCGACGACGGGCCTGGGCCGGGTGCTCGCGGTGGGCCTGATGCTGTCCGGGATCGCCCTGCTCGGTGTGGTCACCGCGAACATCGCCGCCTGGTTCATCTCCCGCTTCGACCGGGACGACGAGGCCGACCGCCGGCAGACCGAGCTCCTGGAGGCGCTGACCTCCGAGGTGCGGGCGCTGCGGGCCGAGGTCGCGCGCCTCTCGCCCCCGAAGCCGGCGGACCCGTCGCCGACGGACCCGGACACTCCTGACCTTCCGCTGCCTACCGCTCCCAGATCTTGAAGGCCCGCACCTGATAGGGCGACTGGGGCACCCACACCCCCTTCCCCGGATAGGTCTCGAACTCCCCGGTCTCCGCGCACTCCGCGGACTGGTACGTCGTGACCGGCCGCCCGGTCCGGTTGGCCAGGGACTGGGCGCTGGTGCCGGCCGGCAGGGCCGTGCAGCTCTCGATGTCGACCGAGGCCAGCTCATGGACCTGGGCCCTGCCCTTGAAGTCGGCCTTGGGCCACAGACACAGCTGGCCGGGCCCGCAGGCGCCGAGCGCGGTGCCGGCGCGGGTGCCGGTGCCGGTGCCGCTCGGTGCGGCCGCCTGGGCCGGGATCGCGAGCAGGGCGGTCAGGACCACGCCCAGGGTGAGCAACGTCTTCGTATACATGCAGGTGAACCCCCGTTTCGTAACTCTCTGTAATCAAGAGCATGGCGGAGGGTCCGCGGACATGGAAGAGGGGCCGCCCCCGTTCACGCGAACGGGTGACGGCCCCCTACGGGAACCCCTAGATGTGGGCCGCTCCCGCGCCCGCCTCCGCGTTCTCACCGCGCTTGGTGAGGGTGGCGACGAGGGCCGCGACGACGGCGACGACACCGGCGACGGTGAAGGCGAGGCCCATGCCGTCCAGGAAGGTGTCGTGGATGACCTTGCCGATGGCCTGGACGGCCTCGGGCGTCATGCCCGGCGCCTTGGCGAGCTCCGGCGGCACCATGCCGAACTCGGCGGCCTGCTCCAGGCGCGGATCGGCGGGCCCGGGCAGATGGGCGGCGGTCCAGTTCTCGCCGAACGAGCTCGACACCTTGGAGGACATGACGGCGCCCAGCACGGCCGTACCGAGCGCGCCGCCGACCTGCATCGCGGCCTGCTGCAGACCGCCGGCCACGCCGGAGAGCTCCAGCGGCGCGTTGCCGACGATGACCTCGGTGGCGCCGACCATGACCGGGGCGAGGCCCAGGCCGAGCAGCGCGAACCACAGGGACATCGCGAGCTTCCCCGTACCGGCGTCGAGGGTGAGCATGCCGAACATGGCCACCGCCGTGCAGACCATGCCGCCGACCAGCGGGACCCGCGGGCCGAACCTGGTGATCAGCAGACCGGCCAGCGGCGAGGAGACGATCATCATGCCGGTCAGCGGCAGCAGGGCCACACCGCTGTCGACCGGCTTGAGCCCCTGCACGCCCTGGAGGTAGAAGGTCACGAAGAACAGGCCGCCCATGAAGGCGAAGGCCATCAGGACCATGAGGACCACACCGGCCGACAGCGGCACGGAGCGGAACATCTTCAGCGGGATCAGCGGCTCGCGGACCTTGGTCTCCCAGACCGCGAAGACCACGAAGAGCAGCACGGCGCCAAGCAGACAGCCCCAGGTCTTGACGTCGCTCCAGCCCCAGGACTCGCCGGCCTTGATGATGCCCCAGATCAGGGCGCCCATCGCGGCGGAGAGCAGCACGATGCCGGGGATGTCGAAGGAGCGCGGCGCGTTCTCGGCGCGGTGGTCCTTGAGGATCAGCAGGCCGAGGACGAGGGCGAGGACGCCGACCGGCACGTTGATGAAGAAGACGTACTGCCAGTCGGCCTGCTCGACGAGCACACCGCCGAGGATCGGGCCGCCGGCCGTCGAGGCGCCGATGACCATGCCCCAGATGCCGATGGCCATGTTGAGCTTCTCGGCCGGGAAGGTGGCGCGCAGCAGCCCGAGCGCGGCCGGCATGAGCAGCGCACCGAAGAGGCCCTGCAGCACGCGGAAGGCGATCACGAGCCCGATCGAGCCCGACAGGCCGATCGCGCCGGAGGCGGCGGCGAAGCCCGCGATGCCGATGACGAAGGTCTGCCGGTGTCCGAAGCGGTCACCGAGCTTGCCTGCGGTGATCAGCGCGACGGCGAGCGCGAGCAGATAGCCGTTGGTGATCCACTGGACCTGCGCCAGGCTGGCGTTCAGGTCCTCCTTGATGGCCGGGTTGGCGATGGCGACGATCGTGCCGTCGAGCGCGACCATCATCACGCCGGCCGCGACGCTGAACAGCGTCAGCCATGGGTGACCGCGCAGTCCCTTCACCGGGGCCCCGTCCGGGGTCCGGCCGCCACCCCCCTGACCCTGCGGGGTCTTTTCCATGGTGATCTGACTAGTCATGCGGGCAGGCTAATGACAGCCACTGACAATTGACAAAGTGATTCACACGACGGTAACTGTCACGTACCTCACAGGTAGCCTGGGCCGGAAGAAGTGGCGGAAAGAGGATCGACACGTGACCACCGCGCCCGGCCTGCGCGAGCGCAAGAAGCAGCGCACCCGCGACGCGCTCATCCGGGCCGCCCTGGAGCTCTTCACCACCCAGGGGTACGAGCGGACCACCGTCGACGAGATCGCCGAAGCCGTCGAGGTCTCCCAGCGCACCTTCTTCCGCTACTTCGCCACCAAGGAGGACGCGGCCCTCGCCGTCCAGCAGATGGTGGAGGAGCGTTACGTCCGCGCGCTCGGCGAACGCCCGCCCGAGGAGGGCCCCTTCGACGCGATGCGCAACGCGGTCCTGGGCGCCTGGGACGCCATCGGCGAGGCGATCGAGGAGGTCGTCCCGGTCGAGCTCTACATCCGCGCCTACCACCTCATCGAGTCCACGCCCGCGCTGTTCGCCGCCCATCTGCGCCGTTCCGCCGAGATCGAGGAGCGGATCGCCCGGCTGATCGCCGAGCGCGAGGGCCTGGACGTGGACGAGGACCCGCGGCCCCGGATCGCCACCGCCGCCTTCGGCGGGGTCATGCGGGTCACCGGCCGCCTCTGGGGACGCGGCGAGGAGGAGACCCTGGAGTCGATCCGCGCCCTGACCGAGCACTACCTCGACCAGCTCGGCGCCGCCCTCGCCCCGCGCTGGCGCGCCTGAGCCCACCCGCGGCTGAGCCCACCAGCCACCCGCGCCCCGCCCGTAGGCCGTACGCCCGCACCCCACACCCCTACCCGTGCGTCGCGTACGCCTCCGCGCACGCACCGTCACCGCACGCGGGCCCCCGGCCGTGATCCGCGTCACTCGCGGCACGGGCGCCCTTCGGCGCCCCCTAGGGTGGCGGCCAATGCCTTCCTTCGACTCCTCCCCCACCCTCACCGTCTGGCGGATGCTGCTCGCGCTCGCCGTGGTGTTCGTGCTCCTCGCGACGACCGGGTGGACCACGATCCGGCATCAGCGCACGCCAGGACCGACCCGGGAGGAGGCGCTCGCCGCGTGGACGCACGGCCGGATCGGCGGCCGCGCGCTGCCGGACCCGGCGTCCCCGGCCCGTACGATCGCCGCGTTCTTCGCCGCCGTCGGGCCCGCCCGGGGCGCCGCGCTCGCCGACGCCCACCCGCTCGTCGTGGGCAACCTCAACGGCGCGCCCGTCACCCTGCGCTACCGCGCCAACCGGGTCTCGCTGGCCCGGGCGCTCGACGCCGAGCGGGGCAGGGTCGACGACCCGCGGCTCACCGCCGACGGGCGGCACGAGGCGCTGCGCCGGGTGCACCGCTTCACCAGTCTGATGCGGCCCGGCCGGCAGATCCTCGCCTTCGACCCGACGGGCACGGGGCGGACCGCCGAGGTGCTCGGCGACCTGGCGCGGGCCCGCCGGGTGTCGGTGATCGTGCCGGGCGTCGACACCAATCTGCTGACCTTCCAGAAGACCGCCCGCCGCTACTCGGCGCCCGCCGGCATGGCCGAATCCCTGTACGCGGCCGAGCGCCGGGCCGATCCACGCGCGCGTACCGCCGTCATCGCCTGGGCCGACTACACCGCCCCGGTGGGCGTGGGCGTCGAGGCCGCCATCGGCCGGCTCGCCGCGAACGGCGCGGTGCGGCTCGTCGACCTGACGGCGGCGCTGCCGGGCGACTCGCGCGTCACCCTCTTCTGCCACAGTTACGGCTCCGTGCTGTGCGGGGTCGCCGCGGACCGGCTGCCCGCCCGGGTCACCGACGTGGTGGTGGCCGGCAGCCCCGGCATGCGGGCCGAGCGGGCCGCGGACCTGCGCACCCGGGCCCGGGTCTGGGCCATGCGGGACGCCGACGACTGGATCGCGGACGTGCCCCACCTGGAGCTCGGCGGGGTCGGACACGGCACCGATCCGGTGGCCCCGGAGTTCGGCGCGCGGCTGCTCTCGGCGGCCGGTGCGGCCGGGCACACCGGCTATTTCGAGCCGGGTACCCGCAGCCTGGCGAACTTCGCCGCGCTGGGCGTCGGCGCGTACGGCGCGCTGACCTGTGCGAGCGCCGACAGCGCTTGTCTCGACGGAATCTTCGGCGGGACACCCGCCTGACGCGCGTAGATCACGGCGGATTTACGGTGGTTGCGAAGGGGCGACGTCGGGGCATACGCCGCATACGATGAGGCGTATGGGTGATGTGCTGGCCGGAATTCATGCCACCTGGGAGTTCGAGCACGACGCAGTCGTCATCCGCTTCGAACGGGGGATCCGCAGGCCGAAGCTCCTCAACGCGCTGCGCGAGCGGCGCGTTCCGCACGAGGCGCTGGCTTCGGTGACGCTCACCCCGGGCAAGCGGGGCACCGTCGTGCTGCACGCGCAGCCGCGGCCCGGTGTCGATCCGCTGATGGAGGCGGCGGCCGGGCAGCTCAATGACGACAGCGATCCGTACCGCCTGGTGCTGCCCGCCGAGCGGGAGACCCTCGCCGAGTACTACCGCGACGAGCTGCGCGCCGCGATCGCGCCGTACCGGGACCTGGGTCCGGCGGACGGCTTCCTGGTGGCGGCGCCCGAGGGACCGCAGTCCTTCAAGGCGTACGACGGGAAGGCGAGCTTCGACGGGCAGTCGGAGGTCTCCTTCCGCTGGTCGTGGAGCGGGGCGTCCTCGGAGAAGTGGAAGGCCGGCGACCAGACCTTCCAGGTACGGGAGCTGAGCGGGGTCGAGTGGCGCTCGCCGGAGGGCCTGGACGGCTATCTGCGGCTCGTACGCCGGGAGGGGCATGACGACCGGCCGGTGCAGCCCGACCACGACCCGGCCTCGGTCGTCCTCGGCCTCGGCCTCGGCCCGGTACACACGTCCCTGCCCTTCGCCGCGTCCGTCCTGGCCGCGATCCGCGGCGCATCCGTGCGCGTGCCTGCCGTGGTGCCGTCCCGGGACCCGGCGGCTGTCGCAGAAAGGATCCGCCACCTCGGTGAGCTGCATCAGGCCGGTCTGGTGACGGACGAGGAGTTCTCCGCGAAGAAGGCGGAGCTGCTCGCGGAGCTGTAGGCGCGGTCGCGGGGTCGTACCCGGGTATGACCCCGCGCCCCGCACCCCGGTATGACGTACCGGCCCGTGCCCGCTGCCTACCCTGGGCGGGCCATGAAGGACGAAGAGAAGCGGCGACTGCCGCGCATGCCACGACCGACCGGGGCCGGGACCGGGACCCGAGTCGGGACCGGGACCGAAGCCCGGGTCCGGGCCCGCAAGCTGCTCACCGGCCTCGGGACCGCCCTGACGACGCCCACCGGCCCCGGCGAGGCGCTGCTCGCTCGCGCCGCCTCGCCCTGGGTGCGGTGGGCGCCGTACGCGATCGCGCTCGCCCTCGTCGCGGCCCTGCTGCCCGTCACGATCGTCGTGCTCGTGAACGACTACCACGTCAACGGGCCGATCGCCGGGGCGCTCGCCACCGCGCAGGCCACCCCGCTGCTGCTCGCCGTGTCCCGGCCGCTGCAGGCCTGGTGGGTGATCTTCACGGCGGACGTGGTGGGCGGATTCGTCGTGCTGATCGCCGACAACTACCGCGAACTGCCCTGGCCGTGGACCCCCATGGTGGTGATCGGCTACCTCTTCCTGATGCTCGCTCTCGGTCTGCGCGAGTCCCGGCGCGCGCTGCTCGGCGTGTGGCTGATGACCGGTGTCGCCGGCGCCGTCTTCGAGGCGGTCGCCCCGAATCAGCCCGGCGACGGCGTCGTCGTGCTGCTCTTCGTGCTCAGCGGGATCGTGCTGCTGCTCACCTCGGCCCTGCGCGGGCGCGGCGAGGCGGAGCGCCGGCTCGTCGAGCAGGAGACCATCAGCGAGGCCGAACGGGCCCGCCGGACCCTCCTGGAGGAGCGCGCCCGGATCGCCCGTGAGCTGCACGACGTGGTCGCCCACCACATGTCGGTGATCACCGTGCAGGCGGACTCCGCGCCGTACCGCATCCCGGACCTGCCGGACGCGGCCGTCGAGGAGTTCGCGTCGATCGCGGGCGGGGCGCGCGAGTCGCTGGCCGAGATGCGGCGACTGCTCGCGGTGCTGCGCAGCGA
This sequence comes from Streptomyces sp. SKN60, assembly GCF_026236535.1. GTDB lineage: Bacteria > Actinomycetota > Actinomycetes > Streptomycetales > Streptomycetaceae > Streptomyces. The sequence goes on from NZ_JAHTMW010000002.1 coordinate 139,393, forward strand.
GGGCACGGAGGGCGAGCGGGCGCCGCAGCCCGGGCTCGACCGGTTGCAGCAGTTGGTGGAGGCGACGGTACGGGCCGGGGTGCCGGCTGAACTGGCGCTCGCCGCGGAGCTGGGCGAGGTGCCGCAGGCGGTCGACCTCTCCGCGTACCGCATCGTGCAGGAGGCCCTCGCCAACGTGGTGCGGCACGCACCGGGCGCGCCCACCCGGGTGTCGGTGCGCGCCGACGACGCGGGCGACTGGCTGACCGTGCTCGTCGTCAACGGGCCGGCCGCGGAGCCGGCTTCGCCGGTCGAGCGCGGGACGGGCACCGGTCACGGGCTCGTCGGGATGCGGGAGCGCGTACGGTTGACCGGCGGCTCGCTCGACACCGGGCCGCTGCCGGACGGGGGCTTCCGGGTCGCCGCCCGGCTGCCGCTGACCGAGCAGCCCACGGCCGGGCGACCCCCGGCCGGAACCCCGCTCGCCGGCTCGACCGACACCGCCACCACCGGCACGACCGGCACCACCGGCACCACCGATACGACCGACTCGAAAGGCGCTCCGTGACCATCCGCGTGATCATCGTCGACGACCAGGCCATGGTGCGGGCGGGGTTCGCCGCCCTGCTCGCGGCGCAGAGCGACATCGACGTGGTCGGCGAGGCGCCGGACGGGCGGCAGGGCGTGGAGGTGGCCCGCTCGACGCATCCGGACGTGGTCCTGATGGACGTGCGGATGCCGGAGATGGACGGGCTCGCGGCGGCCCGCGAGATCCTGAACCCGCCTGCCGGGGTGGTGCACCGGCCGAAGGTGCTGATGCTCACCACCTTCGACGTGGACGACTACGTGTACGAGGCGCTGCGCGCCGGCGCCTCCGGCTTCCTCCTGAAGGACGCGCCGCCGGCCGATCTGATCGCGGCGGTACGGGTGGTCGCGGCCGGCGACGCGCTGCTCGCGCCGTCCGTGACCAAGCGCCTGATCGCCGACTTCGCCGCGACCCGGCCCGCGCCGCGCGCCGACCGGGCGGCGCTGCGGCTCAACGGCCTCACCCCGCGCGAGACGGAGGTCCTCGAACTGATCGCCCGGGGCCTGTCGAACCAGGAGATCGCCGACCATCTGGTCCTGGCGGAGCAGACGGTGAAGACCCACATCGGGCGGGTGCTCGCCAAGCTGGACCTGCGCGACCGGGCGCAGGCGGTGATCTTCGCGTACGAGTCGGGCCTGGTCACACCCGGCGCGCCGTGAGCAACTAGGGCCCGCACCCGGGGGTTTCCCCCACCCCCGGTCTCGGGCCGGCCCCTCGTCCCGCCCCTACCCCGGTATCAGTTCGGGGTTGGCGCCCCGGTGTGACGTCCGGTCACCCACTCCGTTCCTACCTTCCTCTCGCCAACGACAAGCGAGAGGAAGGGCCGTCGCATGCGCCGCTTCACGAGGACCCTGGTCGCCGCCGCACTCACCGTGACCGTGGTGGCCGGGACCGCCGGCTGGGCGTCCGGGAACAGCCAGCAGCCCGTCACCGGCGCGCCGGCCGGCACCGGGGCCTGGCGGGCCGCCGGCCTTCCCGACCCGCAGGGCATGACGCCCGTTCAGGTCGCTGACTTCTTCCGGGGGTTGGGCCCGGAGCGGCAGCAGGAGCTCGTACGGTCGCACCCGGACGTGGTGGGGAACCTGGACGGCGCCCCGCTCGCCCTGCGCTACCAGGCCAACGCCCGTACGGCGGGCGCCCGTTACGCCGGGCAGCAGGTCCTCGCGTACGACCCGAGAGGGCGCGGGCAGGCCGTGCTCGTGTACGGGGATCTGGCGCGGGCCGCACACGTGGCCGTGGTCGTACCGGGGTCGGACACCGACGCCGGGCACCTCGACGGGCTGGTGCGCAAGGCGACGGCGCTGCGCGGAGCGGCCGGCGGGCGGACCGCCGTCGTCGCCTGGGCCGGCTACACCACTCCCGTAGGGGTCGGCCTGGACGCCGCCTCGGGGGAGCTCGCCGAGGCCGGCGCGGCCCGGCTGACCGGCTTCCTGGCCGGGCTGCGCACGGTCAACGCGGCCGAGCCCGCGCTGTTCTGCCACAGCTACGGCTCGGTGGTGTGCGGGCTCGCCGCCCACCGGATCAAGGCCAAGGATCTGGTCGCGGTCGCCTCGCCCGGGATGCGCGCCGACGACGTGGCCGCGCTGAACACCGGCGCGCGGGTGTGGGCCGCGAAGGATCCGACGGACTGGATCGACCGGGTGCCGAACGTCTCGTTCGCGGGCCTCGGGCACGGCACCGACCCGACCGACCCCGGCTTCGGCGCCCGGATCGTGCCCGCGGGTGACGCCGACGGCCACGACGGCTACTTCGCGCCCGGCACCGCCTCCCTCCGTACCTTCGCCGCGATCGCCCGGGGTGACGTCCGATGAAGACGACGAGCCCGATGAAGACCCTGCACTCGATGCGTCGGACGGCCGCGACGATCGAGGCCCGCACCCCCGCCCACCGCGACCGCGCGATCGACGGGCTGCGCGCCCTCGCCCTGCTCGCCGTGCCCACCGGGCACTGGCTGCTGGGCGGCTTCACACGCTCCGCCGACGGCGCGATCCACAACGCCAGCCCGCTCTCCGCCTTCGGCGGCCTCGCGCCGGTCAGCTGGATCCTCCAGATGCTCGGCATCTTCTTCCTGGTCGGCGGCTACGCCTCCGTCCTCTCCTTCCGCCGCCACCAGGGCTCCACGCGCGCGTGGCTGGGCGGCCGGATCGCCCGGCTCGGCCGGCCGGTGCTCGGGGTGACCGCCGTCTGGGCGGCGCTGCTGCCGCTGCTGCACTACGGCCTCGGGGTGCCGTCCGACACCCTGCGGACGGCGTCCACCCTGGTCGTCCAACCGCTGTGGTTCGTGGGCGTGTACGTGGTGGTCACCGCGCTCACCCCGTACTGCGTGCGCGCCGCCCGGCGGCTGGGCGTGTGGGCCGCGGCCCCGCTGCTCGGCTCGGTCGCCGTCGTCGACGTCCTGCGCTACGGCCCGTACGCCGACGCCATGCCGTCCTGGCTGAGCGTGCTCAACATCCTGCCCGGCTGGCTGTTCGCGTATCAGCTGGGCGTGTCCTGGGGCGAGGGCCGGGTCGGCCGCCGGCACGCGTGGGGGCTGCTGCTCGGCGGGGCGGCGCTGTTCGCCGCGCTGCTCGTCTGGTTCGGCTACCCGGCCTCGATGGTCGGCGTCCCCGGCGAGGCCCGCACCAACTCCCACCCGCCGTCGCTCCTGGTGCTCGCCCTCGCCGCCGCGCAGAGCGGCGCCGCGATCCTGCTGCGCGAGCGCTTCGGGCGGCTTCTGAAGCGGCCGGCGCTGTGGGCGCCGGTGGTCGTGATCAACCTGTCGGCGATGACGATCCTGTGCTGGCACCAGACGGCCATGCTCGCCGCCGCGATCCCCGCAGCCTCGTACGCGGGCGAGCTCACCGGCCTGGTCGGCGCGCCCGACTCGGTGACCTGGATCCTGGCCCGGCTCGCCTGGATGCCGGTCTTCGCGGGCCTGCTGGTCCTGATCGGGCGGTACGCGCGGGGCTTCGAGTCCCCGTGGACGCGCACCGGCACGGTCCGGCGGGCGGTCGCGGGCGTCCTGGCGGCGGGCTTCGCGGTCTTCGCGCTGGGCCTGGCGTGACCCCCACGGGCCGCACGCCAGGACCGCGGCGGGCGTCAGGCCTCCCGGGCCGCCGAGGTGGAGCGCATGTCCGGGTAGCGGTCGCCGGTGACCAGGGCGGCGATGGGCTCCAGGGCGGCGAGGTCGGCGGCCGAGAGCTTGATCCGGGTGGCGGCGGCGTTCTCCAGGAGGCGGGTGCGCTTGCGGGTGCCGGGGATGGGGACGACGGTGAGGCCGTGGACGGCGGGGCGGTGGTGGAGCCAGGCCAGGGCGATCTGGGCCGGCGTGGCGTCGTGCTCGGCCGCGATCGCGCGGAGGGGTTCGAGCAGGGTCGCGTTGCGCTCGGCGTTCTCGCCGGTGAAGCGCGGCTGGCTGCGGCGGAAGTCTCCTTCCGCGAGCTCCTTTCCGGCATCCGCGAAGGAGCCGGTGAGGAAGCCGCGGCCGAGCGGCGAGTACGGCACGAAGGTCACGCCGAGCTCGGCGGCAGCGCCGACCGCGCTGTGCTCCACGTCGCGGGAGAACAGCGACCACTCCGACTGGAGGGCGGCGATCGGGTGGACGGCGTACGCCTCGCGCAGCTCCGGGCCGGTCACCTCGCTCAGCCCGAGCTGCCGGACCTTGCCCTCCTTGACCAGCTCGGCCATGGTGCCGACGGATTCGGCGAACGGCACGGCCGGGTCGCGGCGGTGCATGTAGTAGAGGTCGATGGTCTCGACCCCGAGGCGGCGCAGGCTGCCCTCGACGCTCTTGCGGATGTAGGCGGGGTCGTTGTTGATGCCCCGGTAGGTGGGGTCGTCGACGCGCCGCTCCAGGGCGAACTTGGTGGCGAGGACGATCTCGTCGCGGTGCGCGGCGACGAACGGCGCGAGGAACTCCTCGTTGGCGCCGTGCCCGTACGCGTCGGCCGTGTCGATCAGGGTGACGCCGGCCTCCAGGGCCGCTTCGAGGGTGTCGCGGGCGGCGGCCTCGTCGGTGTCGCCGTAGAACTCGCTGATGCCCATCGCGCCGAAGCCCTGCACACCGGTCTCGGGGCCGTCCGGGCCGCCGAGGCGGACGGTGTCGATCTTGCCGTTCAGTGTGGTCATGACGGGGTTCCTCCGCAGACGGTGCCGTAGTGGTCGATCTTGAGGTCGAGCACGGCGAGGGCGTCCTGGAGTTCGGCGATCCGGGTGACGACGTCGTCCCGGGTGGCCTCCAGGAGGGCGCGCCGCTGGTCGTGGGTGTGGGCGCCCTCGCGCACCAGCTCCGCGTAGCGCACCATGTCGGCGACGGCCATGCCGGTGAGCCGCAGCTTGCCGACGAAGGCGAGCCAGTCCAGGTCGCGCCGGCCGAAGCGGCGCTGGCCGGTGTGGGACCGGTCGACGTGCGGCATGAGGCCGATCCGCTCGTACCAGCGCAGGGTGTGCGCGGTGAGGCCGGTGAGGGCCGCGACCTCGCTGATGGTGAACCGCTCCTGTGCGAGGGGGGCGGCCGCCGTGTTCGTGCTCGTGCTCTCGATCACGCTCATGACCTCCACGCTAAAAGGTTGGAGTGCACTCGAAGCAAGTAGGCTCGGCTGCATGCAGAGCAGCTTGCCCAGCCTGGCGTCGATCGAGAACTGGCCCGTCCCGCACGCGGCGGCCGCCGTGGTCCGCGCGGACGGCACCCTGGCCGGGTCCCACGGCCCCACCGACCGGCGTTTCCCGCTCGCCTCCGTCACCAAGCCGCTCGCGGCGTACGCGGTGCTCGTGGCGTACGAGGAGGGGGCGATCGACCTCGACGAGCCGGCCGGGCCGGAGGGCGCGACCGTACGGCATCTGCTCGCGCACACCTCCGGGCTCGCGTTCGACGAGAACCGGGTGACGGCGGCCCCCGGCACCCGCCGGATCTACTCCAACACCGGCTTCGAGGCGCTCGGCGACCATGTCGCCAAGGCGACGGACATCCCCTTCGCCGAGTATCTGCACCAGGCCGTCCTGGAACCGCTGGGCATGACGGCCACCACCCTGGAGGGCTCGCCCGCCAAGGACGGGCTGTCGACCGTGGACGACCTGGTGCGCTTCGCCGCCGAGGTGCAGGCGCCGCGGCTGCTCGACCCGCGCACGGTCCTGGACGCGATGACCGTCACGTACCCCGGTCTGACCGGAATCCTGCCGGGTTACGGGCACCAGCGGCCCAACGACTGGGGCCTCGGCTTCGAGATCCGCGACGGCAAGGCCCCGCACTGGACCGGCGCCACCTCCTCGCCGCGGACCTTCGGGCACTTCGGCCAGTCGGGCACCTTCCTCTGGATCGACCCGGAGGCGGGCGCGGCGTGCGTGGCGCTGACGGACCGCGCCTTCGGCCCGTGGGCGATCGAGGCCTGGCCCCCGTTCACGGACGCGGTCCTCGCGGAGCTGCGGGCGGCGCGCGGCTAGAGACCGGCCGGCGCCCTCACGGCCGGGTCGCCGTGACCAGCCAGGACGCGCTGCGCAGCCGTACCGTGCCGTCCGCGGTCTCATGGGCGCGGAGGTGGTCGGTGAGCGTCTGGCGGGCGCGGTCCCGAGTGGCCTGGTCGACCTGGGCCGTGAAGTGCTGCCCCGGGCCGGAGAGCAGCAGGAAGTCGGCGGCGTCTTCGGCGTCGGAGCCCCAGTTGCCGTGGGCGTCGGCGCGGTCGACGGCGATGTCGGTGAGGCCGGCGGGGGTGAGGACCGCGCGGATGCGGTCGGGGGCGGAGAGGGAGAACATCCCGGGCTGCCCGGGGGTGCCCAGGTCGCCGACCGGGAGCAGGTCGCGCAGTGAGGTCATGGCGACCAGCCAGTCGTTGAGCCCGGGTTCGGCCGGGCAGACGAAGGCGAGGCGGCCGCCGGGGCGCAGGGCCCGGGCGATGTTGCCGAAGGCGGCCTCGGGGTCGGCGAAGAACATCACGCCGTAGCGGCTGACGGCCGCGTCGAAGGCGCCGTCCTCCAGGGGGTGGGTCTGGGCGTCGCCCTGGACGAAGGCGGCGTTGCCGACGCCTTCGCGGGCGGCGCGGGCGCGGGCCTCGGCGAGCATCGGGCCGGACAGGTCGAGCCCGAGGGCCCGGCCGGCCGGGGCGCGGCGGGCGGCGAGGACGGTGGTCTGGCCGGCGCCGCAGCCGATGTCGAGGGTGCGGGTGCGGGTGTCCTCGGCGATGCGGGCGGCGGTGAGCAGCGGCTCGTCGAAGCCCTCGTTGACGGCGTTCCAGCGGTCCTGGTGGCGGGCCCAGTGGGTGCCTTCGGGGCCGTTCCAGGCCTGCTCCTGGGCGGTGTTGACGATCTCGGGCATGGCTGCCTCCTACGACCGGGCTTGAGAATGGGCGCTTGCCCAAACAGTATGGGCGCGTGCCCATACCCGCAATCCCGATTACGATCCGGGGAGCAGCCGAGAGTGGGCCGAGAAAGGGCCGAGAGGGAGAGGTAGGGACCGTCATGTCACCGCGTGGAGTGGCGACGCCCGACGTGCGCGAGCGCCTGTTCGCCGCCGCCGAGCGGGTCGTGGAGCGGGACGGCCCCGGCGCGCTCACCAGCCGTTCCGTGACGACCGAGGCGGGCTGTGCGAAGGGCCTGCTGCACGCGCACTTCGCGGGCTTCGACGAGTTCGTGGCCGAGCTCTGCCTCGACCGCTTCGCCCGCACCGCCGAACGCGCCCGCGCCCTCGAAGGCCTGGCCGGCCGGGGCACCGTCACCGGCAACCTCGACGCCGTGGTCCTGGCCCTGTTCGCCTCCGACGGCCCCGCCGTCTCCGGCCTCGTCATGTCCCGCCCCGCCGCGTCGGCCCGGGTCCGCGAGGCCCTGGAGTCCGGCGCCCCCGGCTTCGCCGCGATCGAGGCCGCCATCGCCGGCTATCTGGCCGCCGAACGCGACCTGGCCCGGGTACCGGCCGGCCTCGACCCGGCCACCGCCGCCCTCGCCCTCGTCGGCACCGCCCACCACCTGCTGATGACGTCCTGGCCGGGCGCACCCGACCCGCGCCCGGCGGTACGGCGGGTGGTGGCGGCGCTGGTCGCTCCGTAACCGGCCTTACGCCTTACGCCTTACGACACCTCGCAGCTCGTCGCGGGCAGCGCGCCGTCCGTGCCCGAGACGACGACCGGGATCCCGGTGCCGAACTTCTCGCCCTCGGCGTACGCGGCGGTGCACACCAACTGCTGGACGGCGACCGGGTCCAGGTCGCGGACCCGGACCGCGACCCGGAGGCTGAGCTGCCGGGGGCCGTTGGGGACGGGCAGGGTGAGATGGGGTTCGCCACGGCCGTGGAAGCTGAGCCGGGTGGTGAGACCTGCGGCGCGCTCCTCCGCCGCCGGGCCCTCCAGAAGCGCGGTCAGCACCTTGTCGGCGGCGATCCGGTCGGAGCCGTCGGCCGGGAAGGTCGGGTCCACCCCGCGCCCGGTGCCCGCGCTGGACGCCGGGTCGGGGAAGAAGCCGACGGACCGGAGGACCATCATCAGCCGCCCGTCCTTGCCGGTGAAGAACAGTACGACCCGCGGGCTGGCCGTCGGCTGCACGGTGACCGGCGCCGGGCCCCCGGCCTCGACCACGTCGCTGCCCTGGATGCCGCAGCCCGCGAGCACCGGCAGGCACGCCAGGCTCAGCAGGGCGGCGAGACCCGGCCACGTCCGGCGGCGGCTCACAGCGGGATCCTGACCGTGAAGACGGCACCGCCGTCGGGGCGGTTGGCCGCGACGACCGTGCCGCCGTGCAGCCGTACGTTCTCCAGGGTGATCGCGAGCCCGAGCCCACTGCCCGCCGAACGCGTACGGGCCTGGTCGGCCTTGTAGAAGCGGTCGAAGACATGCGGCAGGACGTCCTCGGGGATGCCCGGGCCCCGGTCGGCGACCTCCGTGACCAGCACCCCCGGCCCCGACCCCGTCCCGGTCCCCGCCCCCTCCGCGTACACCCGCACCGTCACCGGCTGCGCGCCGTGCCGCAGCGCGTTGCCGACCAGGTTCGCCACGACCACGTCGAAGCGGCGCGGGTCGAGCCGGGCGCGGATGCCGTCGGCGAGCTCCGTCACCACCTGGTTCCAGTGCCGGTTCTGCAGGGTCTTGCGGACCATCTCCGCCGCGTCCACCTCGTCCGTGTGCAGCTCGGCGGCGCGCGCGTCGAAGCGCGAGATCTCCATCAGGTCCTCGACGAGCACGGCCAGTTTGCCGGTCTCCGCGCTGATCAGGCGTACCGCGCGGGCGGTGTCCGAGTCGAGCGCGCCGGCGTCCTCGTCGAGCACCTCGGTCACCGCGAGCATGCCGGCCAGCGGGGTGCGCAGCTCGTGCGAGACGTCCGAGGCGAACCGCCGGGCGCGCGCCTCGGCCCGCCGCAGCTCGGTCACCGACCGTTCCAGCTCCGCCGCCGATTCGTTGAACGTCCGTGCCAGATCGGCGAGTTCGTCGCTGCCCTTGGCGTGGATACGGGTGTCCAGGCGGCCCCGGCCCATGCTGTGGGCGGCGCGCCGCAGCTCCCGTACCGGCCGCAGCACACCCCGGGCGGCGAGCAGCGCCGGGACGAGGGCCACGAGCAGCGCGGGCAGCGCGCCGTCGCGGGCGGCAAGCAGCATGGCCTCGATGTTGGCCTCCTCCACGCCGAGGTCCATCACCGCGTAGACCACGAGCCCGGTGGGGTGGCCCTCCGGCTGGCCGGCGAAGTTGCCGAAGACCGCCGGGACGGCGACGGTGAGGTACGGCGTCCCATCCTTGACCACCCGCTGGAAGCTGCCGTGGATGGTGCCGTCGGCGGTGGCGCGGCGGCGCAGTTCGGGGGTGAGGACGCTGGACTCGGGCCGGTCGGTGGAGGAGACCCGCAGGTCGCCGTATTCCGCGTAGACCCGCCACGGGCGCGGCTTGCCCTGCCGGGCGATCCGCTGGAGCTCGTTCCGCAGTCCGTCGCGGCTGACCGGCAGCTGGATGGTCAGGGTCTCGACCTGCTGCCGGAAGGCGGAGACGGCGGTGTCCTGGGTCTGCTCCAGGATCGCGGTGCGCGCGGCGCGGTAGGTCAGCGCGGCAGTGGTGCCGCAGCCGACGGCGGCGACGAGGAGAAAGGCGAGGACGAGCCGGGTGCGCAGCCCGAAGGCGCGCGGCAGGCGCCGTCTCGGCGGCCGGTCGACGTCACCGGGGACATGGGCCTTCACGCCGCGGCCCTCCCGAGGCCGGTGCGCACCGGCACGGGGCTCACTGACACGGGGCTCGCAAGCACGGGTCTCACCAGCACGGATCTCACCGTCACGGTCCTCACTGGAGCGGGCCGAAGCGGTAGCCGAATCCCCGCAGCGTCTGGATGTAGCGCGGCTCCCCCGGGGTGTCCTCGATCTTGTTGCGCAGCCGCCGGACGCACGCGTCGACCAGTCGCGCGTCGCCGTGGAAGCTGTGCTCCCAGACGTGTTCGAGGAGCTGCTGGCGGCTGAAGACCTGCTCGGGGGCGGCGGTCAGATGGAGCAGCAGCTTGAGCTCGGAGGGGGCGAGGGCGACGCGTTCGCCGTTCTTGGCGACGGTGAGGCCGGCCCGGTCGACGGCCAGTTCGCCGTGGAACTCCACGGCGGGCCGCCCGCCGCCGGGCTCCTCGATGCGGCGCAGCACGGCGCGGATGCGGGCCTCGATGACCTCGGTACGGGCTGGCTTGACGATGTAGTCGTCGGCGCCGGCCTCCAGGCCGACCACCACGTCGAAGTCGTCGCCGCGGGCGGTGAGCATGATGATCGGCAGCTGGCTGCTCTCGCGGACCCGGCGGCACACCTGGACGCCATTCATGCCGGGCAGCATCAGGTCGAGCAGCAGCAGGTCGGGGCGGAACTCGCGGAGCGCGGCGAGGCCCGCCTCGCCGGTGGCGGCGGTCCGCACCTCGTGGCCGCGGCGGCGCAGGCCGAGTTCGACGCCCTCACGGACGGAGGGGTCGTCTTCGATCAGGAGCACGCGTGGCATCTGTGGAGTATCCCAAGGTCGGGGGCGGTCATCGGGGCCGCCTGGTGAGACGGCGGACACGGCCGGTCGCGTTCCCGATCAGCGCCCGCACCTCGGTGAGCCGCAGCGGCCGGGCGAGCAGCACGAAGACGGCGCCGATCGCGGCGGCCCCGGCCAGGCCGGCGGGGACGGGTCCGGCCGGGCCGGTCAGATCGGCGGTGAGCAGCCCGAGCCCGGCGGCGGGCACGGCGGCGACCAGGAGCCGTACGAGCGCGGCGCCCGCCCCCGTACCCCCGCTCTCCCCCGTACCCCCGGCGCTCGCCACGCCCCGCAGCCTCCTCGACAGCACCCACGCCGTGACCCCCCAGCCCGCCCACAGCGCGAGCGAGTAGCCGGCCGCCATGCCGGCGACCGCCCAGCGGGCCGGCAGGACGGCGTACGAGACGCCCGCGAGCAGCGCGTTCAGTCCGGCGATGACCAGGTTGAGCAGGAACGGGGTGCGGGTGTCGCGCAGGGCGTAGAAGGCGCGGGTGCACACGTACTGGCCGGACAGGGCGATCAGTCCGGGCGCGAGGGCCATCAGGATCCAGGCCATCGAGCGGACCGCGCCCGCGTCCGTGACGCCGTACTGGAAGACCGTCGCGAGCACCGGCACGGCGAGCGCGAACAGGGCGCAGGCGGCGGGGACGACGGCCGCGGCGGTGGTCCGCTGCGCGGAGGCGACGTCGCGGCGCACGGCGGCGAGGTCGCCGTCGGCCGCCGCGCCGCTCATCCGCGGCATCAGGGCGGTGACGAGGGCGACGGTGACGATGCCGTGCGGGACGGCCCACAGCAGATAGGCGTTGTTGTACGCGCTGAGTCCGGCGCCCTCGGCGCGCTGGCCGGCCGCGGTGGCGACCTTCGTCGTCACCCAGTACGCGGCCTGGTTGGTGAGCACGAGCAGCACCAGCCAGCCGGCCGCGCGCAGCGGCGCGGCGAGTCCGCTGCCGCGCCAGTCGAGGCGGGGCCGCCAGCGGAAGCCGGCGGCGCGCAGCGAGGGCACGAGGGCGAGGGCCTGGACGGCGATGCCGGCGGTGGTGCCCCAGCCGAGCAGCGCGGTCTCGCCGGCGGTCAGCTCGCCGCCGTCCGACACGACGAGGAAGAGGGCGAACACGCCGATGACGACGACGTTGTTGAGGACCGGCGTCCACATCATGGCGCCGAACCGACCGCGGGCGTTGAGGACTTGGCCGAGCAGGGTGAAGAGTCCCAGGAAGAGGATCTGCGGGAGACAGGAGCGGGCGAAGGCGATGGTGGTGTCGCGCTGCGCGCCGGTGTAGTCGGTGTAGCCGTCGACGATCGCGGGCGCGGCGAGCACGGCGACCGCCGTGAGCACGGTGAGGGCGAGCACGCAGACGGTGAGCAGCCGGTCGGTGTAGGCGACGCCGCCGTCCTCGTGCTCCTTCGCGGCCTTGACCAGCTCGGGCACGAACACGGCGTTGAGGGCGCCGCCGAGGAGCAGCATGTAGACGATGGTGGGGACCGAGTTGCCCACCGCGTAGCCGTCGGCGACGAAGCCGGTGCCGATGGCCGCCGCGACGACCGCGGACCGTACGAAGCCGGTGGCGCGGGAGACCAGCGAGCCGGCCGCCATGAGCGCGCCGCTGCGCGCCACGGACGGCGCCTTCGTGGACCCGGTGCCCTCGGTGACGACAGCCGTCATCGGCGGGCCAGATACGCCTGGAAGGCGCGGTACAGCGTGTGGTTGGTCGTGCCGGGCATCGGTGTCTCCCACTCCCCCAGGGTCTCGACGACCTGGCCGCCGGTGCCGAGCTTCCAGCGCAGGAGTCCGTGGGCGCGGTCGTCCGGGTCGAGGGTGGAGGGTACCCCGCGCAGGTCGTAGACGTCGGCGCCGAGCGCGTGGGCGTCGAGCATCATGCGCCACTGCAGGGCGTTGGAGGGGCGGACCTCGCGGCGGTGGTCGGCGGAGGCGCCGGTCTGGTACCAGACCCGCCGGCCGACCGTGATCATGGTGTGGGCGGCCAGGATCTCGCCCTCGTGCCGGGCGAGATAGAGCTTCATGCGCCCCGGCTCCTCGGCGTTGAGGACGGCGTACTGCCGCTCGTAGTACGCCAGGGAGCGCCCGAGCCGGAAGCCGTCGCGCTCCTCCGTGATGCGCAGCAGGCGATGGAACTCGGGCAGGTCGGCCGCCGAGCCGACGACGACCTCGACGCCGCTCTTGCGTGCCTTGCGGATGTTGCGCCGCCACTCCTGGTTGAGGCCGTTCCACAGGTCGTCGGAGCTGCGGCCGGTCAGCGGCACCTGGTAGACGTGCCGGGGCTGGGCGTCGGCGCCGTCCTGGGAGTCGCCGCCGCACTTGCGCCAGCCGCGGGCGCGCAGGCGTTCGGCGACGGCCGAGCCGAGCGGGTCGACCTCGCTGGCGAGGACGTCGCCGAGGCGCCGGCCGGGGCCGGTGTGCGCCTTGAGGGTGGCGGCGGTCCAGCGCCGGTAGTCGGGCCCGGGCCCGATGCGTACGGCGAAGGCGCCGGAGGCCCGCAGATGCTTCAGGAGGGGGTCGAGCCAGCCGTCGATGTCGGGGTCGGCCCAGTCGGCGACCGGCCCCTCGGGGAGGTAGGCGAAGTACTTGCGGGTGCCGGGGAAGGGGCGCAGGAGCACCAGGGCGACCCCGGTGAGTTCGCCCGACGCGGGCCCCCAGCCGACGAGTTGGTGCGACCAGCCCTCCTTCACCTGGGCCCAGGCGGGGAGTTGCAGGAAGCTGGGTCCGTCGGGGCCGGTGGAGCGGGTGGCGAGGAACGCGCGGTACGCCTCCGGTGTGACCGGTCCGAGCCGCGGCGGCACGGCGGCGTGGGCGGGCACGGGCGCGGGTGCGGGCGTCACGAGCAGCGCTGACACAACGGGGAGCCTCCTTGTTCCGCCCCGTTCGGGTGGGGCGCACAGCAGGCTCACAGCCGGTGTTGACCGGTCCGCGCGAGGAATGTGACCGGACGATGACCGTTTTTCTGCAGCCGTCGTCACATGGGCCCGGGGCGGGGCGGAGGGTGCGCGGGGCGGCCTACAGTCCGACGCATCCCACCTTTTGTCCGTCTCTCCCGGATCTCCCGGAGGTCTGCCCCGTGCTGCGCTCCCGCATACGCGTCCCCCTGCTCCTGCTCTCGGCCGTGGCCCTGACCGCCTGCTCGGCGGCGACGGCGGACGACTCCTCGCCCAAGGGCGGCGGCTCCGCCCCGGCGGACGGGGCGCCCGCGAAGGTGACCGTCGTCCCGCCGGCCGCCGGGAAGCCGGTCACCGTGACGGCGAGCGGCGGCTCGCTCGCCGAGGTGAAGGTCGTCGACACGAAGGGCGGCGTCCTGGTGGGCCGTACCGGCACGGGCGGCGCCTCCTGGACCTCCGACCGCAAGGCCGCGCCCGGCACCTCGTACACCGTCGAGATCACCGCGCGGGGCAGCGGCGGCAAGGAGACCACCTCCCGCTCGACCTTCTCCACGCCCGAGGCGGGCACGGTCAACAAGCTGAGCCTGGCGCCGGGGAAGGACACCACCGTGGGCGTCGCGCAGCCGCTGTCGATCGTGTTCGACCGGCCGGTGGCCAACAAGGCCGACGTGGAACGCCAGTTGAAGGTCACCACCTCCAACGGCACCGAGGGCTCCTGGGGCTGGGTCACGGACTACTCGGGCAAGGACCGCGCCGACTGGCGGCCCAAGGAGTACTGGAAGCCCGGCACGAAGGTCACCCTGGACGCGACCCTCAACGGCACCGACTCGGGGAAGGCCGGCGGCTGGTTCGTACGGGACTACCGCACCGGCTTCACCGTCGACGCGGCCGCCCGGGTGGTCAAGGTCGACCTCGACCGCCACCAGCTCACCGTGGTCCGCGACGGCAAGGCCGTCACCACCATCCCGGTCTCCGGCGGCACGCCCGGCGGCGACAAGCGGTCCTGGCGGGGCACGGCCGTCCTGATGGCGAAGGAGGGCACGATCAGGATGAACTCGGAGACGGTCGGCCTCGGCGACGCGTACAACAAGATGGTCGACTACTCGATGCGGCTGACCTGGTCGGGGATGTACGCGCACGCGGCGCCGTGGAACGCCGCGTACTTCGGGCGCGCGAACAAGAGTTCCGGCTGCATCGGCATGAGCACCGAACAGGCCTCGTCCCTGTTCGCGGCGCTCCGCCCCGGCGACCCCTTCGAGATCACCGGCGCGGAGACCAAGGGCGTGGTGGAGGAGGGCAACGGCTACGGCGACTGGAACCTGAGCTGGGAGCAGTGGCAGAAGAAGAGCGCCCTGCGCTGATCGCTAACGCGGGGCGGTCTCCGTCATCTCCCACACCAGGACCTCCGCGTCCGCCGTCGCGAGCAGCGCGAGGCCCTGCTCGGCGGTGGTGCGGGCCGCGTCGCCCGGGGCCAGTTCCTCGCCCGAGAGGCGTACGGTGCCGCGCACCACGTGCACGTAGAGGTGGTCGGCGTCCGGGAGCGCGGTGCGCTCGCCCTGTTCGAGCCGGCGGACGTGGAGCATCGCGCCCGCCTCCGGGAGGGCGTACGGGGTGGCGTCGGCGATGCCGCGGACGATCTCGTACGACGGCTCGCCGCCCGGGTCGAGCGGCGCCAGCCACATCTGCACGAAGACCAGCGGGTCGGGGCCGTCGTTGCGCTCCACGTGCCGGACCCCGGAGGCCGAGCCGAGCCGCTGGACGTCGCCGGGGCGTACGACGGTGGCGTGGCCGGCCGAGTCGCGGTGGGTCAGCTCGCCCTCGACGACCCAGGTGACGATCTCGGTGTGGCTGTGCGGGTGCTCGTCGAAGCCCGCGCCGGGCGCGAGCCGCTCCTCGTTGCAGGCGAGCAGCGCGCCGAAGCGCAGGTTGTCGGGCTCGTAGAAACGCCCGAAGGAGAAGGCGTGCCGGGTCTCGATCCCGGCCTCCGGGTCACCGCCGGGGTACCGCTCCCCGCCGCGCTGGATGCGTATCACGGGATCACGGTAGCGGGATCAGGGTGGCGGGATCAGGGTGGCGGGACCACGGTGGCGGCGCCGGGGTCCGGCGGGCAGCCCGCTCGGCCCCACTCGGCCCCGAATCCGCACGCCGTTCGGGCGCGAGCCGCCCCGACCCGACACGTGGCCGTCCCGATAAGGCAGTCTTGTCCCCGTGTCTGAACCCGTGAACGCCGCTCACCCGCATGCCGCGACCCTGAAGCGCCTGGAGCAGTCCTCCGGGCGGCTCTCCGCCAGCGCCATTGCCCGCATGGACGAGACGCTGCCGTGGTACCGGGCGATGCCGCCCGAGAACCGGTCGTGGATCGGTCTGGTCGCGCAGGCCGGCATCGCCGCGTTCACCGAATGGTTCCGGCACCCGGAGACGCCGCAGGCGATCTCCACCGATGTCTTCGGCACCGCGCCGCGCGAGCTGACCCGGGCGATCACGCTGCGCCAGACCGTCGAGATGGTGCGCACCACCATCGAGGTCATGGAGTCGGCGATCGAGGAGGTCGCCGCGCCCGGCGACGAGAGCGTGCTGCGCGAGGCGCTGCTCGTCTACGCCCGGGAGATCGCCTTCGCCACCGCCCAGGTGTACGCGCAGGCCGCCGAGGCCCGGGGCGCCTGGGACGCGCGCCTGGAGTCCCTGGTCGTGAACGCGGTGCTCTCCGGCGAGGCCGACGAGGGCGCCGTGTCCCGGGCCGCCGCGCTCGGCTGGAACTCGCCGGAGAACGTGTGCGTGGTGCTCGGCACCGCGCCCGACGGCGACAGCGAACTGACCGTGGAGGCGATCCGGCGGGCCGCCCGGCACGCCAAGCTGCAGGTCCTCACCGGTGTCCTCGGCGACCGTCTGGTCGTCATCGCGGGCGGCAACGATAATCCGCTCGCCGTGGCGAAGGCCCTGATCGGGCCCTACGCGGCCGGACCGGTGGTGGCCGGCCCCGTGGTGCCCGACCTGCTCGCCGCGACCCGCTCCGCCCAGGCTGCCGCGGCCGGCCTGAAGGCCTGCTCGGCCTGGCAGGACGCGCCCCGCCCCGTACTCGCGGACGATCTCCTGCCGGAGCGCGCGATCGCCTCCGACCCTTCGGCGCGCGAGCAGCTGGTGGAGGAGATCTACAGACCGCTGGAGGAAGCGGGCTCGGCGCTCCTGGAGACGCTCAGTGTCTATCTGGAGCAGGCGAGCAGTCTGGAGGGCGCGGCGCGGATGCTCTTCGTCCATCCGAACACCGTGCGCTACCGGCTCCGACGTGTGACCGACGTCACCGGCTGGTCGCCGTCCGACGTCCGCTCGGCCTTCACCCTGCGGATCGCCCTCATTCTCGGGCGCTTGGCCGACGCGGAGACGCAGTCCTAGACTTTTGTCGAACACCAACAATTCCCCCGACGGTTCTTCGTCCTTGTCCCCACGGGCGTCCGGGACCGTCCCCAAGAGAGAGTGTGAGGGTGCTCGTACTCGTCGCTCCCGGCCAAGGCGCTCAGACGCCCGGCTTCCTGACTCCCTGGCTCGACCTCCCCGGTGCCGCCGACCGCGTCGCCGCGTGGTCCGACGCCATCGGGCTCGACCTTGCCCACTACGGCACGAAGGCGGACGCGGACGAGATCCGCGACACCGCCGTGGCGCAGCCACTGCTGGTGGCCGCGGGTCTGCTGTCCGCCGCCGCCCTCGGTGAGGGCATCGACCTGAAGCCCGGCGCGGTCGCCGGTCACAGCGTCGGCGAGCTCACCGCGGCCGCGTTCGCGGGCGTCCTCGACGACACCGCCGCGCTGCGTCTGGTCCGCACCCGCGGTCTGGCGATGGCCGAGGCCGCCGCCGTCACCGAGACCGGCATGTCGGCGCTGCTCGGCGGCGAGCCCGAGGTGGTCGTCCCCCACCTCGAGAAGCTCGGCCTGACCCCGGCGAACGTGAACGGCGCCGGCCAGATCGTCGCCGCCGGCACCATGGAGCAGCTGGCCGCCCTCGCCGAGGACAAGCCCGAGGGCGTCCGCCGGGTGATGCCGCTGAAGGTCGCCGGCGCGTTCCACACGCACCACATGGCCCCGGCGGTCGCGAAGCTGGAGCAGGCCGCCGCGGAGCTGTCCCCGGCCGACCCGGCCGTGCGCTACGTCTCCAACAAGGACGGCAAGGTCGTGACCGGCGGCGGCGAGATCATCGCCCGCCTGGTCGGCCAGGTCGCCAACCCGGTCCGCTGGGACCTGTGCATGGAGACCTTCCAGGCACTCGGCGCGACCGCCCTGATCGAGGTGTGCCCCGGCGGCACCCTCACCGGCATCGCGAAGCGCGCCCTGCCCGGTGTCCGCACCGTGGCGCTCAAGACCCCGGATGACCTCGACGCGGCCCGCACGCTCGTCGCCGAGACGGCCACGGCTACGGCCTGACAAGGAGTGTCGAGAAGCATGGCGAAGATCAAGCCCAGCAAGGGCCACCCCTACGCGCGCATCATGGGCGTCGGCGGCTACCGCCCGACCCGTGTGGTGCCCAACGAGGTGATCCTCGAGAAGATCGACTCGTCCGACGAGTGGATCCGCTCGCGCTCCGGCATCGCGACCCGTCACTGGGCGTCCCCCGAGGAGACCGTCACCGCGATGTCGGTGGAGGCCGCGGGCAAGGCCGTCGCCGACGCCGGGATCACCCCCGAGCAGATCGGCGCGGTCATCGTCTCGACGGTGTCGCACTTCAAGCAGACCCCGGCCGTGGCCACCGAGATCGCCGACAAGGTCGGCGCCGGCAAGCCCGCCGCCTTCGACATCTCCGCCGGCTGCGCGGGCTTCGGCTACGGCCTCACCCTCGCCAAGGGCATGATCGTCGAGGGTTCGGCCGAGTACGTCCTCGTGATCGGCGTCGAGCGGCTGAGCGACCTGACGGATCTGGAGGACCGTGCGACGGCCTTCCTGTTCGGCGACGGCGCCGGCGCGGTCATCGTCGGCCCGTCCGACGAGCCGCACATCGGCCCCACCGTGTGGGGTTCGGAGGGCGACAAGGCCGAGACGATCAAGCAGACCGTGCCGTGGAACGAGTTCCAGGTCGGCGACGTGTCGAAGCTGCCCCTCAACGAAGCGGGCGAGATCAAGTTCCCCGCCATCACGCAGGAGGGCCAGGCGGTCTTCCGCTGGGCCGTCTTCGAGATGGCGAAGGTCGCCCAGCAGGCGCTGGACGCCGCCGGCATCTCGGCGGACGACCTGGACGTCTTCATCCCGCACCAGGCCAACATGCGGATCATCGACTCGATGGTGAAGACCCTCAAGCTGCCGGAGCACGTCACGGTCGCCCGTGACATCGAGACCACCGGCAACACCTCGGCCGCCTCGATCCCGCTCGCGATGGAGCGGCTCCTGGCGACCGGCAAGGCCAAGAGCGGCGACACGGCGCTCATCATCGGCTTCGGGGCGGGTCTCGTCTTCGCCGCGACGGTCGTTACTCTCCCCTAGGCACTCCGGATCTTCCGGAAGCCGATTTTCCTCAGTACAGACACAAGAAGGAGCGCCACCATGGCCGCCACCGAGAAGGAGATCGTCGACGGTCTCGCCGAGATCGTGAACGAGATCGCCGGCATCCCGGTCGAGGACGTCGAGCTCGACAAGTCCTTCACCGACGACCTGGACGTCGACTCCCTGTCCATGGTCGAGGTCGTCGTCGCCGCCGAAGAGCGCTTCGACGTCAAGATCCCCGACGAGGACGTCAAGAACCTCAAGACGGTCGGCGACGCGACCAGCTACATCCTCAAGCACCAGGCCTGATTCGGGGCCCGGCCGGACCCCGGTCCGGCTGAACCGGTTCGCCACCCGGCGGTGGCGCCGTTTTTCGACCATCACACACATGGAGAAAGAATTCCTGTGAGCTCGACCAATCGCACCGTGGTCGTCACCGGTATCGGCGCAACCACTCCGCTGGGTGGCGACTCCGCTTCGACCTGGGAAGGTCTGCTGGCGGGGCGCTCCGGCGTCCGGCCCCTGGAGGGCGAGCGCTTCGCGGAGCTGCCCGTACGGATCGCCGCGCTCGCCGCGGTGGACCCCTCCGAGGTGCTGCCCCGGCCGCTGGCCCGCAAGCTGGACCGCTCGGCGCAGTTCGCGCTGATCGCGGCCCGCGAGGCGTGGGCCGACGCGGGCTACACCGCCCCGGCCGGTGAGGACGAGAAGATCGCGCCCGAGCGGCTCGGCTCCGTCATCGCCTCCGGCATCGGCGGTGTCACCACTCTGCTCGACCAGTACGACGTGCTGAAGGAGTCCGGCGTGCGCCGCGTCTCCCCGCACACCGTGCCGATGCTCATGCCCAACAGCCCCTCCGCCAACGTCGGCCTGGAGGTGAACGCCCGGGCGGGCGTGCACACCCCGGTCTCCGCGTGCGCGTCGGGTGCCGAGGCCATCGGCTACGCCATCGAGATGATCCGCACCGGCCGTGCCGACGTGGTCGTCGCCGGCGGCACCGAGGCGGCGATCCACCCGCTGCCGATCGCGGCCTTCGCCAACATGATGGCGATGTCCAAGAACAACGACGAGCCCGAGAAGGCCTCCCGCCCCTACGACAAGGCGCGCGACGGCTTCATCCTGGGCGAGGGCGCGGGCGTCATCGTGCTCGAGTCCGAGGAGCACGCCAAGGCGCGCGGCGCGAAGATCTACTGCGAGGCGCTGGGCCAGGGCCTGTCGGCCGACAGCCACCACATCGCGCAGCCCGAGCCGACCGGCCGGGGCATCGCCGCCGCCCTGCAGCACCTCCTCGACACCTCGGACCTGAAGCCCGCCGAGGTCGTCCACCTCAACGCGCACGCCACGTCGACGCCGCAGGGCGACGTCGCCGAGATCAAGGCGCTGCGGAAGGTCCTGGGCGACGACCTGTCCCACGTCGCGATCTCCGCGACCAAGTCGATGACCGGCCACCTCCTGGGCGGCGCCGGCGGCATCGAGACGGTCGCCACGGTCCTCGCGCTCCACAACCGCCTGGCCCCCCCGACGATCAACGTCGACGACCTGGACCCGGAGGTCGACGCGGACATCGTCATCAACGAGCCGCGGGAGCTGCCGCAGGGCACGATCGCCGCGATCAACAACTCGTTCGGCTTCGGCGGCCACAACGTGGTGCTCGCGTTCCGTTCGGTGTAGCCGCCGACCGGGCCCGCGCCCAGCCGGCCGGACGGAGTCCGGCACAGCGCCCCGAAGCCCGCGCAGCGGTGCGAGGGGCGCACGGAGAAGAGGCCAACTCGTTCGGCTTCGGCGGCCACAACGTGGTGCTCGCGTTCCGTTCGGTCTGACCGGACGTCATAGCGCAGGCGGAAAGCCCCCTGCCGGAACACACCCGTGTTCCGGCAGGGGGCTTTCGGCTAGGGCCTGTCCGGCGGGCGGATGTCGATCTCCGGGCCGAAGTCCCTCGCGTCGGGCCAGACCATCCAGAGGACCGTCAGGAAGACGGCGAGAGCGAGGAAGGCGAGCGGGAGGACGGCGCCGTCGGGCACGCCTCGGCGGCGGGCGGCGGGCTTCCGGTCCTCCGGTTGCCAGTCCTGCGGTTTCCGGTCCTCCGGTTGCCGTTCCTCCGGTTGCCGGTCCTGCGGCTCCCGCGGCCTGCGCCGCCGGCCCAGCGCGTACCCGGCCGCGAACGCCGCCACCACGGCGACCGCGGTGGCCGGCCACCACCACGAGGCACCGGCTCCGGACAGCAATACGGCGGCCGTTCCGGCCGCCGTGGTTCCCCGTGTCTCCATCGCGCACCCCCGTGGGGGAATCTACGACCTCCCGGCCTCCGGGGCCAGATCATGGACCGGGTCCTAGACCACCTGGTGCAGCCAGCGGACCGGGGCGCCCTCGCCCGCGTACCGGAAGGGCTCCAGCTCGTCGTCCCAGGGCTTGCCGAGGAGCTTGGAGATCTCGGCCTCCAGGACCGTCTCGCCCTGCGCGGCGCGGGCCAGGGCGGCGCGCAGCCGGTCCTCGGGGATCAGGATGTCGCCGTGGATGCCGGTGACCGCGTGGAAGATGCCGAGGTCCGGGGTGGCGCTGTAGCGCTCGCCCTCGGCGGTGGCGCAGGGCTCGGCCGTGACCTCGAAGCGGAGCAGCTGCCAGCCGCGCAGGGCGGAGGCGAGTTTGGAAGCGGTGCCGGTCTCGCCCTGCCAGGAGAACTCGGCTCTCCACGTGCCCGGGGACGCGGGCTGCCGGATCCAGTCGAGCTGGACCCTCGCACCGAGGACGCCCGCGACCGCCCATTCGACGTGCGGGCAGAGCGCGCGCGGTGCGGAGTGAACGTACAGGACTCCACGTGTCGTCACCGGGACCTCCAGTGTGGGACGAGGTTCGCCTTTCCCAGCGGCCTCAGTAAACAACATCACGAAGAAGCGGCTTCGCAAACCCCCAAAAAGGGGACAGCATGTGACGTGATGTAATTTACCGGAGCCGATCGGCAGGGGCGCCTCTGGTTCGACGGGGGAAAAGCTACCGTGCCGCGCCCGGGTCGGGGTGACGTACGGTCGGTCGGGGGCGGGTGGACACCAAGCTTTCACTCGCGAGGACGCCGAGGAGGGGCCGCGGGATGCCGCACGGGCGAGACCGATTCCGTACCGCCGTCGCGGGGACGGCACTGCTGTGCGCCGTGGCGGTGCTCGCGGGCTGTTCGGGCGGCGGTGACGGGCCGGGCCCGCGGGCGGCGTCGGCTGCGCCGAAGCCGACGCCTCCGCCGAAGCCGGTGTGGAACGTCTCCCCCTCCTCGGTCGCCGCGGTCGGCGACTCCATCACCCGCGCCTTCGACGCCTGTACGGTCCTGGCGGACTGCCCCGAGATGTCCTGGGCGACCGGCACGGACACCGAGGTCAACAGCCTGGCGCTGCGGCTTCTCGGCCCGGCGCGGGTGGCCGGCCGGAGCTGGAACCTGGCCCGGACCGGGGCGCGGATGGCGGAGCTGCCGGAGCAGATGGCCGCGGCGGCGGCCGAACGGCCCGAGCTGGTCACGGTGATGATGGGCGCGAACGACGCGTGCCGGGCCCGGGCCGAGGAGATGACCCCGGTCGGGGAGTTCCGGGCCTCCTTCGCCGCGGCGCTCACCCGGCTGCGCGCCGGGGCGCCGAAGGCCCAGGTGTACGTGTCGAGCCTGCCCGACCTGCGGCGTCTCTGGGAGACCGGCCGGGTCAGCCCGCTGGGCCGCCAGGTGTGGCAGCTGGGCATCTGCGGCGCCATGCTCAAGGACCCCACCGACCTGGGCCCGACCGCCGAGCGCCGCCGCACCGCGGTGCGGGACCGGGTCGTGGCGTACAACCGGGTCCTGCGCGAGGAGTGCGCGAAGGACGCCCGCTGCCGCTACGACGGCGGCGCCGTCTTCGGCTTCGCCTTCGACCAGCCGCAGCTGAGCCCCTGGGACTTCTTCCACCCGAGCAAGTCCGGCCAGGCGCGGCTCGCGGAGCTGGCGTACCGGCAGATCACGAAGGCGTAGGGGGTGTCTTGTGGATCAGGGTCGGATAGGCCGCGGCGTCTGGTGCGGTGCATCGCAAGGCGCCGGAGCGTCGCGATAGCGGAGCTATCGGGGCGCTTCGGCAACGCGGCGTGGTGCCGTGCCAGGCGTCGCGGACCCGGCCATGATCCACAAGACACCCCCTAAGGCCCCGGGGCGGATGTCAGGGTCCGCCCCGGGGCCGGTCTCAGGGGGCGCGTCAGGGGTTGACGCGGGTGGTGAGGCGGGGGTCCGTCAGGGAGTGGGCGGCGAGGAGGTCGTAGGGGCCGGGGATCGGGGTCCAGGCGGCCTGCTCCTCGTTCCAGATCTCGAAGGCGCGGCGCGGGAGGTCGACGGTGACCTCGACGGTCTCGCCGGGGGCGGCCTC
Source organism: Streptomyces sp. SKN60 (assembly GCF_026236535.1). GTDB lineage: Bacteria > Actinomycetota > Actinomycetes > Streptomycetales > Streptomycetaceae > Streptomyces. Next base: position 162,599 of record NZ_JAHTMW010000002.1, read on the forward strand.
GACGCTCGCGAAGCCGGCCAGCCAGCGGGCGGGGCGTTCGACGGTGTCGGCGACGGGGGCCAGGTAGAGCTGGACGACCTCGCGGCCGGTGCGGGGGCCGGTGTTGGTGAGGCGGACCGTGGCGGACCCGGCGGTGGCCGTGAGCGCGTCGTACGACCAGGTCGTGTAGCCGAGGCCGTGGCCGAAGGGGTACGCAGGGACGGCGCCGGCCCGGTCCCAGGCGCGGTAGCCGATGAACAGGCCCTCGGCGTAGGCGAGTCGGCCGTCGGTCGGGGTGACCTCGGTGACCGGGACGTCGGCGAGGGCGACCGGCCAGGTGGTGGGCAGCCGGCCGCCGGGCTCCTCGGCGCCGGTGAGGACGTCGGCGAGCGCGGCGCCGCCCTCCTGCCCCGGGAACCAGCTGAGCAGGATCGCGGCCACGTCCTCGCGCCAGGGCATCTCGACCGGGGAGCCGGCGTTGACGACCACGACCGTGTTCGGGTTGGCGGCGGCGACGGCCCGTACGAGGTCGTCCTGGCGCCCCGGCAGGGCCAGGTCCTTGCGGTCGAAGCCCTCGGACTCGACGCGCTCGGTGGTGGCGACGACCACGACGGCGGTGTCGGCGGCGCGGGCCGAGGCGACGGCTTCGGCGATCAGTTCGTCGGGGTCACGGCGCGGACCGAGGTGGACGAAGGAGAACATGACGGCCGGCAGCGGCGCCGCGAACTCCTTGTCCAGGGTGTGCCAGAGGGAGACCACGACGGTCTCGCCGGCCGTGAGGGCGACCTTGCCGCGCTCGACGGGCGAGCCGAAGAAGGCCTCGAAGGGGTCGGTCTCGGGACCCATGGACTGCACGCCGTCGAAGAGGACCCGGCCGCCGACGGTGAGCGCGTACGCGCCGAGGCCGCGGGTGCCGAAGGAGTGCTCGCCGCTCTCGCGCGGGGTGAAGGTGCCGGTGACCTCGATGGAGGCGAGGGCGTCGTGGGTGACGCCGGCCGGGAGGTCGTCGCCGATCCACTGGACCTGCCCGTTCGGCAGGCTGCCCTCGCCGATGACCGCGCCTGAGGCGTCCCGGCACACGGCGCGCAGGGTGAACCCCTGGTCGGCGGGGGCGAGTTCGTCGCTGGGGTCGGCGCCGATCACGTACGAGAGGCTGCCCTCGGGGAGCGCGGCGGTCAGGCCGTCGAGCGGGGAGACGACGTGCTCGGGGAAGACCTGCGCGGAGCCGCCGCCGAGGACCCGCGCGTCGCGGGCGGCGGCGCCGGAGAGGGCGACCGACCCGGCCCGCAGGGGCAGGGCCGCGCCCTCGTCACGTACCTCGTTGCGTACGAGGACGAAACCGCGGCGGGCGATCTCGCGGGCGAGGGCGTCGCCGTCGATCGCGGCGGGCGGCTCGGTGACGGCGGCGGGGGCGCCGTCGAGGACGCCGACGCGGGCGGCGAGCCGGAGCACGTTGCGCACGGCGGTGTCGACGGTGGCCTCGGCGACCTCGCCGGACCGGACGGCGGCGGAGAGCGCCTCGCCGTACACGGTCCGCGGCCCGGGCATGGCGACGTCGAGGCCGCCCTCGATGTCGCCGGTGGTGGAGCGGGCGGCCATCCAGTCGGAGACGTTGTAGCCGTCGAAGCCCCACTCGCCGCGCAGCACCTCGTTCACCAGGTAGCGGTGCTCGGTCATCGTCACGCCGTTGACCTGGTTGTAGGCGGTCATGATGCCCCAGGGGTGGGCGTTGGCGACGATGGCCTCGAAGGGCGCGAGGTAGAGCTCGCGCAGCGGGCGGGCGGCGATCCGGTTGTCGACGGTGAAGCGGTCGGTCTCGGCGTCGTTGCCGACGAAGTGCTTGACGGTGGTGCCGACGCCGCCGTCCTGGACGCCCCGCACATATCCGGTGCCGATGGCGCCGGTGAGGTACGGGTCCTCGCTGTACGCCTCGAAGTGGCGGCCGCCGAGCGGGGTGCGGTGCAGGTTGACGGTGGGTGCGAGGAGGACGTGGACGCCCTTGCGGCGGGCCTCCTGGGCGAGCAGCCGGCCCGCGCGGCGGGCGAGCTCCGGGTCCCAGGTGGCGGCGAGGGCGGTCGGGGACGGCAGCGCGACGGACGGGTCGTCGGCGGTCCAGCGGACACCGCGGACGCCGATCGGGCCGTCGGACATGACCAGCGAGGCCAGGCCGATCTCGGGCAGGGCGGGCAGCGACCACATGTCCTGGCCGCCGAGCAGCCGGGTCTTGGCGTCCAGGTCGAGCTTGGCGAGCGCCGACTCGACGGCTTCCTCGCGCGCGGTGTCCGCGTGCGCCGCGTCGGCGTGCACCGCGTTCGTCTCTGCCATGGCCGTACCTCCTCGTGATGAAGCCCTTGGTGCGGCCATACTGACTCGCCTACCTGTAGATCGGTAGGTTACGTGAGCATTTCGTTATCATCGCGATGGCGTACGGTCCTCACGACAGGGACCTGCGGAAGGGGGAACGGGCATGGCGCGTACCAGGAGCGAGGAGCGCAAGGCGGAGATCGTCCGCGCCGCCCTGGAGGTGATCGCCGAGCGCGGCTACCGGGGCGCCTCCCTGGGCGCGGTCGCCGAGCGGGTCGGGCTCACCCAGCAGGGTCTGCTGCACTACTTCCCCACCAAGGAGGCGCTGCTCGTCGCCGTCCTGGAGGAGCGCGACCGCTGGGACACCAGCGGCGCCCGGGACCGGGAGCGCTGGCGGCTCGACCTCATGGAGTCGCTGGTCGAGTACAACGCGATGCGCCCGGGAATCGTGCAGACCTTCTCGGCGCTGCTCGGCGAGAGCGTCACCGAGGACCACCCGGCGCGCGCCTTCTTCACCGAGCGCTACGCGCAGGTGCGGGAGAACATGGCGGACGTGCTGCGCGCCGAGTTCGGCGACGAACTCCCGGGCGGGCTCACCCCGGAGCGGGCGGCGCCGCTGCTCACGGCGGTGATGGACGGCCTGCAGTACCAGTGGCTGCTCGACCCGGACGCGGTGGACATGCCGGCCGCCTTCCGGGACTTCGTGCGCCTGCTGCGGCCGGAGGAGCGCTGAAACCCCTCCGGGGAGGGGTGGTTCGGGTGCGGGGCGACGGGATTCGAACCCGTGCGACTCTCCCGCCAGGTCCGGCGACGAGCCCCTCGCCCCGGGCTTCGGGGACCTCCTCCGCCCGGGACCGCGATCGACCGCTCTGCCACGGCCCCGCACCCTGCGGGGCCGCGCGCGGACCCGCTGCGCCCGACCCTAACGCGGGCCGCGGCGGGGCCACATGTGGATTTCGGCGCCGTGCCGGGCGACGCCTCAGCGCGGGGCGATGCCGCCCGCGTACACGTGGTCCGGCGTGATGACCTGGGTGATCGCGCGGGCCAGCAGGGTCGAGGGCTCCTGGCCGCCGACGAGGACGTCGGTGTTCATCATCAGGACCATGGTGGCCTTCTCCTCGGGCAGGTAGACGGTGACCGTCTCGTAGCCGGGGATGGAGCCGTTGTGGCCGATCCAGCCGTCGGTGTCGAGGATGCCGAGGCCGTAGTCGGTGCCGGGGAAGCCGGTCGGCAGCGTCTTCAGGCGCTGCGCCTGGGTCTGCGGGCTGAGCAGCTTGCCGGTGGCGAGGACCTCGGCCCAGCGGCGCAGGTCGCCCAGGTCGGAGATCATGCTGCCGGCCGCCCAGGCCCAGCTGGGGTTCCAGTCGGTGACGTCCTGGACGGTGCCGTCCAGGGTCTGGTCGGTGTAGCCGCGGGCGTGCGGCGAGGGGAACTCGGTGCCCTTCGGCATGAGGGTGTGCCGCAGCCCGGCGGGCCGGAGCACCCGGTGGTGCAGGACGTCGGCGAGGTTCTGCCCGGTGACCTTCTCGACGACGAGGCCGAGGAGCAGCAGGTTGGAGTTGGAGTACTGGAACCGGGCGCCGGGGGCGAAGGTGTTGGCGTGCCGGTAGCCGTACGACAGCGCCTCCCAGGGGTTGAAGGCGCGCTCGGGCTGCGTCTGCAGGTCGCGGATGAAGTCGGCGTCGGCGGTGTACGGGAAGAGGCCGCTGCGCATCTCGGCGAGGTGGCGGAGGGTGATCTTGTGCCCGTTCGGCACGCCCCGGACGTAACGGTCGATCGGGTCGTCGAGCCCGATCCTGCCCTCGTCGACGAGTTCGAGGAGCGCGGTGACCGTGAAGGTCTTGGTCTCGCTGCCGATGCGCACGAACGTGTCGAGGGGCATCGGCGCGCCGGTCTTCTTGTCGGCGACGCCGGTCGCCTTCACGTAGCAGCCCCGGCCCGGCAGCCACAGGCCGACGACGACGCCGGGGATGCCGGCCTGGGCACGGACCTGGGCGATGGTCTTGTCGAGGCGGGCGCTGAGCGCGGGGTCGAGGCCGTCGTCGCGCGGGCAGTCGGTGCCGTGCGGTCCCTCGCCGCCGGCGGCGGGGAACGCGGTCGTGGGAGCGGCGGTGGCCGGCACGGCTGCCATCGGGGCGAGGACGCTCACCGCGAGCAGGGTCGCGGCGAGCAGCCGACGGCGGGGGGTACGTCGCATGGGCGGGGTGCCTCTTCCGGGTCACGGAGCGCGGATCACGGAGTACGCGGCACGGCACGGGCCCGGGCCACGGCTGCGGGCCGGGGCCCGGACGGCCAGCATCGGCACCGGACCGTGCGCCGGGAGCCCACCGCCCGGTCCGCGCTCCGGCGAGTCCACTCGTTCGGCGCCGCGCGCGGACGCCGGGTGGGTGGACCCGTCAGGTGAGCGCCCGCGTCACTGGGTGACGACGGCCGCCAGGTCCTCCGCCGCGAGGGCCGGGTTCCGGGTGAGGGCCTGGTGGACGGCCTCCAGGATCGGGAGCTTCGCCTCGGTGGCGGCGGTGGCCAAGGCGACATCCTTGGCGGCGAGGGCCACCGGGAAGTGGACGCCGGTCGCGGTGGCGCGGCCGACGGCACCGGCCAGCGGGCCCGCACCGAGGGTGCGGAGGGCGAGCTCACGGGGCAGGCCCAGGGCGTCGGTGAGGGCGAGGGCCTCGCCGATCAGGGCGACGCCGCCGATGACGGCGTTGATGAGGACGAGCTTGAGGGCGGCGCCGGTGCCCGGTCCGCCGCACGGGGTGACGGTGCCGAGCCGGTCGAGGACGGCGGCGACGGGCGCGGTGTCGCCGCCCGCGAAGATGAGCAGTTCGCCGGTGGCGGCCCGGTCGACGCTGCCCATGACGGGCGCGTCGATCAGGGTGACGCCCTCGGGGAGCCGGTCGGTGAGCTCGCGCACCGCGTCGGGGCCGATGGTCGAGGTGTCGATCCAGTGGGTGCCGGGGCGCAGCGCCGGCAGCATGGTGTCGGCGACGGCGCGCGCGGCGGCCGGGTCGGCCAGCATGGTGATGACGACGTCGGCGTCGGCGACCGCCTCGGCGGGGTCCGCGGCGCGCACGGCGCCGTCGGCGACGAGGGCGTCGGCCTTGCCGGGCGTGCGGTTCCACACGGTGAGGGGGTGGCCGGCGTCGAGGAGCCGGCGGGCCATGGGGAGGCCCATGTTGCCGAGCCCGAGGAAAGCGATCTTCTGAGCGGTCTCGTTCCGCGTGTTCTCCATGCTTCCGACGCTAGAGAGCAAGGCGGCATGCCACAAGCGAATGTCTAGCATGGGAACCATGCCCAACCCGCATGCCTCTCAGTCCCTGTACGAGGTGTTCCTGGCCGTCGCCCGCGCCGGCTCCTTCACCGCCGCCGCCCGGACCCTCGGCTACACCCAGTCCGCGGTGTCCCGGCAGATCCAGGCCCTGGAGGACGAGACCGGCGCCGCCCTGTTCGAGCGGCTCCCGCGCGGGGTGCGGCTGAGCGAGGCGGGCCGGGTGCTGCTGCCGCACGCGGAGGCGGTACGGGACCGGCTCGCCCTGGCCCGCGCCGAGCTGGCGGCGCTGCGCACCCTGGACGGCGGGCTGCTGCGGCTCGGCGCCTTCGCCAGCGCGGGCGCCGCGCTCGTACCGCGCACCCAGGCGGCCTTCCGGGCGCAGCATCCGGGGGTCGTGGTGACCCGAGTCGAGGGGCCCTCGGTCAAGCATCTGCGGCTGGTCGCGGCCGGCGAGGAGGACCTCGCGGTGGTCAGCCCGGCGACGAGCGGGGCCGCGCCGGACGGGGTGACGCTCCATCACCTCCTGGACGAGCCGATGCTGGTGGCCCTGGAGCGCGGGCACCCGTACGCGGGGCGGCGGGACGTGCGGCTGGCGGAGCTGGCCGACGAGGAGTGGATCGTCGCCAACGAGCGCCTGGAGGACACCCTGTTCCGGCCCGCCGTCGCCGCCGGGTTCCGGCCGCGCACCGGGCTGCTCGCGCTTGACTGGATCGCCAAGCTGGGCGCGGTGGCGGCGGGGCTCGGCGTCACCCTCGTGCCGGCGCTCGCGGCCGCGTCCGTACGGCCCGATGTGGCGCTGGTGACGATCCACCCGGACGACGTGCCGTACCGGCGGATCTGCGCCGCGACCCCGCCGGTGCCGACGGTGGCGGCCACGGCCTTCCTGGCGCTGCTGCGGGAGACGGCTGCGATGATGCGGGCATGATCGTCGCCGCCACGCAGTTCGCCCCGGTCGCCGGGGACATCGCCGCCAACGTCGGGGCCGTCGCCGCCCTGGTCCGCGCCGCCGGGGCCGAGGGGGCCCGGGTCGTGGTCTTCGCCGAGCTCTCGGTCACCGGGTACGAGCCGAGCCTCATCCGGGACAACCCCGAGCTGGTGCTCACCGAGGACGACCCGCGCCTGGAACCCGTACGGGAGGCGTGCCGGGCGGTGTCCGCGGCGGCCGTGGTCAACGGGCCGGTGGCGGGGCCCGGTTCGCCCCCCGGTTCGCGCCCCGGGATCACCACCCTCGTCATCGGCCCGGACGGCGGGCTGCTCGCCCGTTACGACAAGCGGCATCTGTACGGGGTGGAGGCCGAGGTCTTCGAACCGGGTGCCGTGGACGGGCGGTTCGCGCTCGACGGGGTCCGCTTCGCGCTCGCCACCTGCTACGACAACCGCTTCCCGGAGCTCGCCGAGCGGGCCGCCGCCGACGACTGCTCCGTCTATCTGGCGAGTTCGGTGCTCGGCGCCGACAACGACTCGTTCACGGCGGTCTATCCGGCGCGCGCCCGCGACTTCGGGCTGCATGTCGTCCTCGGCAATGTCCTCGGGCCCAACGAGGACGGGGTGGGCGGCGGCATGGCCGGCGCCTGGGGGCCGGACGGGGAGCGGCTCGCGGACGCGGGTCCGGACGAGCCGGGCTTCGTGCTGGTGAAGGTCGCCGTGTGAACGGTCGGCGCGTGACCGGCCGGCGGGTGAACCGCGCATGAGGGCCGGACCGCCGTGGGACATACGGCGGTCCGGCCCTCCGGGGAAGCCGTCACGGAACCCCCTGCCCGTGACGGACCTGCCCCGTCCCCGTGGCGGGGCGTTCAGGGACTCCCCTTACGGGGCGGCTCTATGGGGCGCTCAGGCCCAGGGTGTAGGCGCCGGAGCCGCTGTAGGCGTGCACCACATAGCGGTAGTAGCCCGCGGAGCCGTAGTAGCTGGTGTCCTCGTCGGCGCCCGCGGTGCCGCCCACGGCCACGTCGGCCCAGTTGTAGCCGTTCCACTTCTGCAGGTAGAGGTCGAAGTCGGTGCCGGCCGGGCCGCGCAGACAGCCGACGTGGGTGCCGGAGGTCGCGGAGTAGTAGTACGAGCCGTCCGGCTGGACCTCGGCCTGCCCGGAGGCGAGGCTGCCCTGGTAGGTGTACTCGCTGTTGTCGCAGCCGGTGGGCGGCGGGGTGTCGGTGCCGACCGTGAGCTGGTAGGTCACGGTGTGGGTGGCGGAGCCCGTACCGGTGACGGTGATCGGGTACGTGCCGTTCGCGGTGTCCGCCGCGACCTGGACGGTCATGGTCGAGGAGTCGCCGGAGGTCACCGAGGTCGGGCTGAAGGAGACCTTGACGCCGCTCGGCACGCCGCTCGCGGAGAGCTGCACGGTCTGGGCGCTGCCGCCGGTGGTCGTGGTGCCGACCGTGGAGTTGACCGAGCCGCCGGCCTGGACCGTGCCGGCGGCCGGGTTCAGGGCGAGGGAGAAGTCGGGGTTGGTGGTGCCGCCGCAGTCGGTCTCACCGGACTGGGCGGGGACGCCGATCGCGTTCCAGGCCGTCTTCACCGCGTTGCACTCGGCGCTGCCGTAGGTGTTCTTGGCGGTGGCGAGGGTCGCCCTGCGGGCGGCGAGGTGGTTCCAGGAGGAGGTCTTCATCAGCAGCGCGCCCATGAAGATCTTGCCGGCCTTCTGCACGCCGATGCCGGTCACGGAGGACGGGCCGCCGGAGCATATGGGGCTGGCGGGCTTGCCGCCGCCGGGGTTGGAGCCCTCCGCGAGCAGGTAGAACCAGTGGTTCTGCGGGCCGGCCGCGGCGTGCACCTCGGTACCGGAGTTCAGCTGCGGGTAGCAGTTGGGGTCGCCGGCGAGCGACGGGTTGTACATGTAGCGGATCGGCTTGTTGTCGCCGAGGAAGTTCAGCTTCTCGCCGACGGTGTAGTCGGGGGTGTCGTTGGGGTTGTTCGCGAAGTGCTCGGTGAGCGCGCCGAAGATGTCGCCGGTCGACTCGTTCATGCCGCCGTTCTCGTTGGACGAGCCGGCGCTGCCCGGGGTCTTGTCGAAGATCTCGTGCCCGTACTCGTGGGCGACCACGTCGATGCCGGTGAGCTGCATCGTGCCGTTCTGGTTGTGGCCGAAGGTGGTCTTGGTGCCGTCGTAGTAGGCGTTGACCTCGCTCAGCCCGGCGCGGGCCGGGACCATGCCGCCCTGGCCGTTCTGGCCGTTGTAGCCGAACCACTGCTTGAGCATGTCGGACTCGCGCTGGGCGGCGTACATGATGTCGACGCAGGCGGTGACCAGGTCGTTGGCGCTGCCGTTGCCCCAGGGCGAGGAGCCGGTGTAGGCGCTGCCGTTCTGGCCGCCGCAGCGGAACGGGGAGCGGGTGGCGTCGGTCATCGAGGTGGTGGCGGTGTCGATGGTGACGTTGCCGTTGTGGTAGCCGCGGCCGTCGGCGTGCAGCACCTTGTCGGTGGCCTGCGCGACCTTGCCGGTGCGGGCGTCGACGTAGGTGTCGAGCGAGCTGGGCAGACCCTTGGCGGTGCGGCCGACGACGAGGGTGTGCCAGGCGAGGACCGGTTTGTTCCCCTTGAGCAGCACGCTGAGTTCGGGGGCGCTCGCGCTCTCGACGCCGGCCAGCTGCGCGCGGGCGGTGGCGAGCGCGGCGGCGGAGCCGACGGTGGCCTTCGTGGACAGCTTCAGCGCGGGGGCGGGCGCGGCGGCGACGTGCCGGACCTTGCCGGCGCTGTCGGTCAGGACGACGGCGTCGCCGCCGCCCGCGACCGGGAGGCCCTTGTAGGTCCGCTGGTAGGCGGCGTAGTAGAGACCGCCGGCCCACGGGGTGACCGCGGTCCTGACGAGTTCCTCGTCGGTGCCGTGCCGGAGTCCGTCGAGTCCGCTGTCGGCGGCCTTGTCGGCGGCGGCCAGGGCGAGCGACCTGCCCTGCCCGGGCGGTACGGGCTGAGCCTGCGGGTTCGCCGCGGCACTGGCGGTCCCCGCGAGGGTGCCCGCGAGGCTCGCCGTCAGGGCGAGCGCCGCGACGGCCGCCGAGAGTCTGGTGGGGTGCACGTCTGCTCCGTTCGGGTGGGGGGAGACGGTGGGACGCGCCGAGTATGGGTGTGGACATGGCAAGGAGGGGACCTCTCACCGGGCATAAGACCCGCGTTATGGCGCGAGCGGGCCCGAAGGGTGTCGTCCGCCCTGGGCGCGTGTCTAACCTGGTGAAATGCAGCTGGAGTTGAGGCATCTGGAAGCCGTCTGCCGGATAGCGGAGGCGGGCAGCCTGGGGCGGGCGGCGGTCCGGCTCGGGGTGTCTCAGCCGGCCCTGTCGGCTCAGCTGCGGCGGATCGAGCGGGCCGCGGGCGGCGAGTTGTTCGTGCGCGGGCGGCACGGGGTGGACCCCACGCCGCTCGGCGAGTTCGTGCTGTCCAAGGCGCGCCGGGTGCTCGGCGAGATGGACGCGCTCGCGGCGGGCGCGCGGGCGGCGGCGCCGCATCCGACACTGCGGCTCGGCTGCATCCTGCTGGTCCTGGTGGACCGGCTGATCGGGCGCCTGGAGCAGGAGTTGGCGGGGCCTGAGATCGCGGTCAGCGTCGAGCACTCGGTGACCACGCTCAGCCGGATGCTGGGCGCCGGGCAGTACGACGCGATCGTGTACGGGGAGGTCGCCGACCACGAGGTGCCGCTGCCCGACGGGGTCGCGGCCCGCACCCTGATCCCGAAGGAGCCGTTCTGCGTGCGGCTCTCGGCGGCGCACCCGCTGGCCGGGCGGGACCGGATCGAGCTGGCGGAGCTCGCGGACGAGACCTGGATGACGCTTGTCGAGGACGACGACGGCGGCCCGGAGGCACTGGTCGCCGCCTGCCGGCGGGCCGGGTTCACCCCGTCGCTGCGCTACCGGATCGCCGACCGCAAGATGCACTACGACCTGATCGCCGGCGGCCGGGCGATCTCACTGAGCCAGCCGACGGCGCCGCCCGCCGCCGGGACCGTGCTCCGGCCGCTGGCCGGCGACCCGATCACCGGCCGCATCCGGCTCGCCTGGAACCGGGCCGCCGTCGCCGAGCCCCGGGCGGCCCGGCTGTACCGGGCGGCGGGCCTGGCCTACCTGGACAACGTGCCGCACAACGCCTTCCACCGCGCCTGGTGGGAGGCCCGCCCGGAACTGCACCCGGACCTGGGCTGAGCGCGGGCGCGGCTAGGGCACGCCCTAGGCCCGGAGGTCAGCCGAGGGGGCTGCCGGCGCCGTTCGTCTCGTGCGGGGCGGGCGCCTCGTCCTCGTCCTCCGCCGGCGTCTCGCCGTTCAGCTCGCGGGCCATCAGGGTGGCGCCGGCGACGGCGCCCGGCATCAGCAGGACGGCGACGAAGGGGATCAGGAAGGCGAGGACGAGCGGTAGGCCGAAGCCGAGGGCGGCGGCCCGGCGGCCGCGCAGCATCCCGAGGCGCTCCTTGAACTCGACGCGGCGGCGCTGGAGCGCGACCGCGGTGAGCTCCTCGGTGAGGAAGAAGCCGGAGACGCAGAAGCCGATGGCGGGGACGACGGTCTGGCCGACGACCGGGATGAAACCGGCGGCGAAGAGCAGGATGCCGTAGAGCGCGACCCGGGCGAGGACCCGCAGGCTGTCGCGGGCGGAGATCCACAGTTCGCGCCAGAGCGGAAGCCCTGACTCGGGCGCCTCGCCGTCCTCGCCGCGGTCGACGGCCTCGGACAGCGACTCGTAGAAGGGCTGGCCGACCAGGAGGGTCACGGCGGTGAAGGTGATCACTGCGAGGAACAGGCCGAGCGCGAAGACCAGGAAGGTGAGGGCGCCGCGGAGCAGGCCCTGCCAGGGCGAGCTCCAGTCGTCGGCGAAGGGCGTCGCCCAGGCCGTCAGGTCGTCCGCGCCGTAGCCGAGCCCGGTCAGCGCCGCCACGTACAGGACGAGGGTGACGAGCCCGGGCAGCAGGCCGAAGCCGAACCAGCGTCCGTGGCCGGCGACCCACTTCTGGCCGCGCAGCAGATAACCGAAGCCCACCCCGAAATCACGCATGGCGATCACCCTAATGGGACCGGTCGAGCGGTACGAAAAAGGGCCGCACCCTGGTCGGTCAGGGTACGGCCCCTCTTCAGTCTGCGGCCCCGGCGCCGGGGCGTCGAACTCAGACCGCGAGCTCGACCGTGATGTTGCCGCGGGTCGCCTTGGAGTACGGGCAGACCTGGTGGGCCTTCTCGATCAGGCTCTTGGCGGTCTCGGCGTCCACGTTCGGAATGCTGGCCGAGATCTTGACGATGATGCCGAAGCCCTCGTCGTTCTTGCCGATGCCGACCTCGGCGGTGACCGTCGAGCCGGCGATGTCCGCGTTCTCGTTGCGGGCCACGACGCCCAGGGCGCCCTGGAAGCAGGCGCTGTAGCCGGCGGCGAAGAGCTGCTCCGGGTTGGTGCCCTCGCCGGAGCCGCCCATGGCCTTCGGCGGGTTCACGACGACGTCGAGCCGGCCGTCGTCGGTGGCCACGCGGCCGTCGCGCCCGTTCTCGGCGGTGGCGACGGCGGTGTACAGGACGTCGGAGTGCTGAATCGACATGCTGCTGTCTTCCTTCTGCTGTTCGCCGCGACTCGCGCCCACGATCGCGACGGCTGAGGGAAGACTAACGGGTCGCCGAGACGATCATCTTTCCGGTGTTGTCGCCGCGGAGCATGCCGAGGAAGGCGTCCACGCCGTTCTCGATGCCCTCGACGAAGGTCTCGCCGTACTTCAGCTCGCCGGAGCGCAGCCAGCCGCCGACCTCCTGCACGAACTGCTGCTGCATCCCGTAGTGGTCGCCGACGAGGACGCCCTGGAGGCGCAGCCGCTTGCCGATGATCATGGCCATGTTGCGCGGGCCGGGGACCGGCTCGGTGTCGTTGTACTGCGCGATCATGCCGCAGATGGTGGCGCGGCCGTGCACGTTGAGTGAGGAGATCGCGGCTTCCAGGTGGTCGCCGCCGACGTTGTCGAAGTAGACGTCGATGCCGTCCGGGGCGGCCTCGCGCAGCTGGTCCTTGACCGGGCCGTTCTTGTAGTTGAAGGCGGCGTCGAAGCCGAGCTCCTCGACCAGCCACTTGACCTTCTCGTCGGAGCCGGCCGAGCCGATGACCCGGGAGGCGCCCTTGAGCCGGGCCATCTGGCCGACCTGGCTGCCGACGGCGCCGGCCGCGCCGGAGACGAAGACGGCGTCGCCCTCCTTGAAGGAGGCGACCTCGAAGAGGCCCGCGTAGGCGGTGAGGCCGGTCATGCCGAGCACGCCGAGGTAGGCGGAGAGCGGGGCGAGCTCCGGGTCGACCTTGGTGGCGTGCTGGGCGGGCACGTCCGCGTACTCCCGCCAGCCGAGGCCGTGCAGCACGTGGTCGCCGACGGCGAAGCCCTCCGCGTTCGAGGCGACGACCACGCCGACCGCGCCGCCGTCCATGGGGTGGTCCAGCTTGAACGGGGGGATGTACGACTTCACGTCGTTCATCCGGCCGCGCATGTACGGGTCGACCGAGAAGTGCAGGTTGCGCACGAGGACGCGGCCCTCGGCGGGCTCGGTGACGGGGGTCTCGCGGAGCGCGAAGTCCGCGGGCACGGGCCAGCCGTGCGGACGGGTGACGAGGTGCCACTCACGGCTGGACGCGGGGAGTACGGACATCGGCTGGGCCTCCGGATAAGGATCTCCCGGAAGGGGGCTCCCGGGAAAGTTTCACTACCTGAAACAACCATGCGCCTCGATATTTCATGTTGTCAAGTATCGGAGTACGATGGTTCGCATGCCCACCGCACGCACGCCCCGCACGGACCCGCTGACCCGCGAGGTCGTGGAACTCATCGGCACGGTCGTGACCCGCTACCACGAGGAGTACGAGGAGGCCGCCGCCGCGCACGCCCTCACCGGCGCCCAGGCGCGGGTCCTCGGACTGCTCGCCGTGGAGCCCACGCCCATGCGGAAGATCGCCGAGCAGCTCAAGTGCGAGCCGTCGAACGTCACGGGGATCATCGACCGCCTGGAGTCCCGCGGCCTGGTCGAGCGCCGCCCCGACCCCGCCGACCGGCGCGTCAAGGTCGCGGCCCCCACCGACGAGGGCCGCGAGACCGCCCGCCGGCTCCGCGACTCGCTGCGCTTCGCCCGCGAGCCGCTCGGCGAGCTCACCGACGTCGAGCGCACCCTGCTGCGCGACCTGCTGAAGCGCATGCTCGGCGAGGGCGAGGCCGGGGGCGACGCGGCGACGGCGTAAGGCCGCCGCCCTACACGCACCACCACAGGAAGCGCGTGCACGTCGGCTCCGGGCTCGGCGAGGTCGTCGGGGTCGGCGCGCTCGACGAGGGGCCCGGGGCCGTGCCGCTCGCCGAGGGCGAGCCGCTGCCGCTGGGGGTGGCGGAAGGTTTCCCCGGCCCGGTGGGCGTGGCCCGCGGCGAGGGCCCCGACCCGTCACCCGTGCCGTCGCCGGACCCGTCGCCCGTACCGGAGCCCGACCCCGTACCCGTACCCGTGTCGCTGCTGTGCGCGCTGCCGCCGCCGGTGCGGCCGGAGCCGCGGGCCGGGTGGGGGGTGGTGGAGGGACGGGCCGAGCCGGACTCGACCGGGCCGGGGCCGTCGGGGATCCCGGCGCTCTCGGAGGGCGTCGGCTGGTCGGGGTCGAGGGTCTCGACGACGTCCTCCTCCTCGACCGCGGTGGCCGCGCCGCCGTCGGCCGGCTGCTCCAGGGCCAGCTTGGCCATCGTCAGCGAACCGACCGCGAGCGCGAAGCCGAGGGTGCCGAGCAGCACCGTGCGTCCCCGCCGCGAACGCGCCCGCCGCCCGCCGTTCCGGCCGGCGGCCCGGCCACCGACTGCCCGGCCATCGGACGCGTCGCCGGATCCACCGGCACCCCTTCTCCCACCACTCCTGCCGCCGTCCTTGGCGCGGCGGCGCGCGGCGGCGCGCCCCTCGGCGGGGCGGGGCGGCTCGAGCGGGTCCAGTTCGTAGCTGAACTCCGGTTCCACGGGCGGCGGCGTGGTGACCGCCGGCTCCGCGAGCGGCTGGAAGGACGCGGCGGGCGCGGGGGGTGTGGGGGGCGTGGGGGGAGCGAGGTACCGCAGCTCCTCGGCGGGGGTCCCGCAGCCTGCGCAGGCCAGGGCGCCGTTGAGATGCCGTCGGCACTGGTGGCAGTAGTCCATGGCGCCCGCAGGCTATGCGCCGTGAGGACCCGGCAGATAGGCGCCGACGTGAGGATCCTGTGAGGAAAGCACGGGTCGGCGGCGCGTCGTCGTGAATTTCCCGCTAAGTCCCGCCGGACGGGACGTAAGGGCAGGATGGGTGCATGAGCCCCGCCGCCCGCCCCGCCGCCCCTTTCGGGCCGCGCGAGTTCCAGTTCGTACTGCTCCGCCGGATGGCCGACCACCAGCCCGCCCTGGTCGACGACGCGCTGCGCGAACTGGGCCTGTCCGGCGGGTCAGGGTCGGATAGGCCGCGGCGTCTGGTGCGGTGCATGGCAAGGCGCCGGAGTGTCTTCATAGCGGAGCTATGGGGGCACTTCGGCAACGCGGCCAGGTGCCGTGCCAGGCGTCGCGGACCCGGCCCTGACCCGCCGGACAGGCCCAGCCACGCACACGGAGATGCGCGAGGCGAACAAGCGCTGGCAGGCCGGGGCGCACGCGCGGCAGGGGCCGGGCGAGTTCGCCCGCTACCACCGGGCGCTCGGCGAGCCGGAGGCCCGGCGTCCGGTGCGCGGGGACGTGCTGCGCGGTGACGCGGAGGCCTGGCTGTGGCGGGTCCCGTTGTGGCCCGAACTCCGTTTCACGGTCCTGGTCGGGCCGGGCCGCGCCGTGTGGTCCCGCACCCTGACGAGGGCGCCGGGAGCCCCCGTACCGGAGCTGCGCACCGCCGCCGACCTGCGGCCCTGGGGGTGCACGATCGACGAGGTGTGGCGGGCGTTCGAGGGGGTCGAGCCGCGCGAGGGGGTGGCACCGACGCTGGCCAGGCTCGACTTCACGCTGCCCGGCGGCGCGCGCTGCGCGGCGGAGTTCGCCTGGGGTCTGCTGCAGCGTCAGGTTCCACCGCTCCCCTCGCGCCCCACCCACCCCATTCACCCCGCTCGCCCCACGTGAGGCCATGCCCACCCCGCGTGAAGCCATGCCCACGACCTGACGTTCCGTCAGTGCTTTTCCCTCCCGCAGACGGCGTGTCGTGACCCCGGGCGGCTCAGCTCAGCGCGCGCGCCACGCGGGGCGGCAGCACGATGCCAACAGGACCGCGCTCCCGCGCGCCGCCTCGCCCGTGCCAGCACCGCACTCCGGAGGACCGCCGTGACCGTCAGCCTTGAGCAGCTACGCCGCTGCCATGTCGCCGTCGACCTGGGCGCCGCCCGCACCAGGGTCTTCGTCAAGGGCGCCGGCCTCGTCGTCGACGAGCCGTCCGTCGCCGCCGTCAACACCCGCACCGGCGCGCTGATCGCCGTCGGCGCGCTCGCCGAGAAGATGACCGGCCGCACCCCCGACTACATCCGGGTGGTCAGACCCGTGTCCGGCGGCACCGTCGTCGACATCGAGATGGCGCAGCGGATGCTCCGTCACCTCCTCGGCGACAAGCTCCGCCGCCAGCTGCGCCGCAAGCCCCGGCTGCGCGCCGCCGCCTGCACCCCGCACGACAGCGACCCGCTCGCCCAGCGCGCCGCCGTGGAGACCCTGGTCGGCCTGGGCGCCCGCCGGGTGGAACTGGTCGACACCCTGATCGCCGCGGCCGTCGGCTGCGGCCTCCCGGTCGAGCAGCCGACCGCCACCATGATCCTGGTGTGCGGGGCGGCCACCACCCAGGTCGCGGTGCTCTCGCTCGGCGCGATCGTGACCGCCGAGCGGATGCCGGTCGGCGGCGACGCCATCGACCACGCCGTCATCCAGCACCTGCGCCACCAGCACGAACTGATGCTGCCGAGCCAGTCGGTCCGCCCGCTGCAGGTCGCGCTGCACGGCAACGGCCTGACCCTGCAGGGCCCCACCTTCACCGAGATCCACGGCCGTGACGTGGCCACCGGCCTCGCCCGCTCGGTGACCGTCGACACCGCCGCCGTCCGCGAGGCCATCCAGACCCCGCTGACCGCCGTCCTCGACGGCATCGGCAAGGTGCTCCGCGACTGCCCGCCCGACCTGGTCGCCGACCTCGCCGACCGGGGCATCATGATGGTCGGCGGCAGCGCCCTGCTGCCGGGCCTCGACCAGATGCTGCGCGAGGCGACCGGCATGCCGGTGCACATCGCCGAACGGCCCGACGTGTGCGCCGTGCTCGGCCTCGGCGCGATGCTGGAGGGCCGCATCCAGCCCCTCGTCCTCGACCCGCTGGCCGAGACCACCACCGAGTAGTCGGGCGTTTTGTACGACAATGAGGCCATGTCGATCATGGACGAGGACGCGCACGGGCCCGCGGGCACCGACCCCGGCACCGGGACCGGCTCCGGCACCGATCCGGGTACGGCGCCCGCGCCCCGGCTGCCCATGCTCCTGGAGGCCGTCCTCGGCGTCGGCAGCGAACTCGAACTGCGGGCCACCCTCCAGCACATCGTGGACACCGCGACCGCGCTGACCGGCGCCCGCCACGGCGCGCTCGGGGTCGTCGACCCCGAGCGCGGCCGCACCACCGAACGGTTCACCGCCGGCACGGCGGCCGACGACGAGCCCGACGCCCCGACCGACGAACCGCTCGTCCTCGACGTGCCCATCCGCGTGCACACCGAGGTCTTCGGCCGGCTCCACCTCACCGGCAAGCGGACCGGCCCCTTCACCGAGGAGGACCGGGCCTTGCTCCGGGTCCTCGCCACCCAGGCCGGCATCGCCATCGGCAACGCCCGCCTCTACGAGACCGCCCGCCGCCGCGAGCGCTGGATCGAGGGCGCGGCGGCCGTCACCACGGCGCTGCTCGCCGGGAGACCGGCCGAGGACGCCCTGACGACCGTCGCCGAACGGGCCAGGCTGCTCGCCGACGCCTCCGCCGGCGTGGTGCTCCAGCCCACCGAGGAGGGCGGCATGGAGATCGTCGCCGCCTCCACCCCCGACGACCCCGGCGATCTGATCGGCACCACGATCGCGCCCGGCTCCCCCGTCCTGGTCCAGCTGCTCGGCGGCGAACCGGTGTTCATCGAGGACTCGGCCACCGACCCCCGGATGACCACCCACGTCCGCAGCCGCTTCGGGCCCTCGATGATGCTGCCGCTGCAGAGCGGCGGCCGGCTCATCGGCACCCTCGCGCTCCCCCGGCGGCGCGGCGACCGCCCCTACTCGGCCGTCGACCGGCTGCTCGCCTCACAGTTCGCCTCCCAGGCGGCGCTCGCCCTGGTGCTCGCCGACGCCCAGCACGACCGCGAACAGCTCGCCGTCTACGAGGACCGCGACCGGATCGCCCGCGACCTGCACGATCTCGTCGTGCAGCGGCTCTTCGCCACCGAGATGATGCTGGAGTCGACCCGCCGCCGGGCCGCCGTGCGCGAGGTCGACACCCTCCTCGCGCGGGCGGTGGACGAGCTGGACTCCACCATCCAGGAGGTCCGCACCACGATCTTCGCGCTCCAGCAGCCGCCCGCCGACGCCCCGGCCTCCTTCCGCGGCCGGGTGCTGCGCGAGACCGGCGGTGCGGCGGCGCTGCTCGGCTTCCAGCCGTCCGTGCACTTCTCCGGCGCCGTCGACACCCTCGCCGACGAGACCGGGGCCGACCGGCTGCTCGCCACGCTGCGCGGCGCGCTCGCCGCCGCCCACCGGCGCTCCGGCGTCGGGGCGGTCACGGTCGAGGTGGGCGCGGGCGCGGACGGCCTCCGGCTGCGGGTCGCGGACGACGGACGGCCGCCGACCGTGGTGACCTGGCCCTGACCCGTAAGCCTGCGTACGAAGACCAAGGCCCCGGGCCCCCGGCGTCCCTCGTACGGAGCAGTTCCGCGCGCCCCGCCTCCTCCCCCGATCTTGACTTGGGGGCGTGGACACCGCAGCGAAGCCCCCCGCCGCCCCCGCCGAGAAGATCCCCGCGGCCGCCTACCGCAATCTCGTCATGGCCACGGTCGGCTTCACGCTCACCTTCTGGGCCTGGAACCTGATCTCCCCGCTCGGCGGCTGGTACGGCGACCGGCTCTCGCTCAGCTCCTTCCAGCAGTCGCTGCTCGTCGCGATCCCCGTCCTGGTCGGCTCGATCGGCCGGATCCCGGCCGGCGCGCTCACCGACCGGTACGGCGCCAAGCTGATGTTCCCGCTGGTGTCGGCGCTGACCGTCGTACCCGTGCTGCTGCTGATCGTCGTCAAGGACTCGTACGGTCTGATGCTGGCCGTGGCCTTCCTGCTCGGGCTCGGCGGCACCACGTTCGCCATCGGCGTCCCCCTGGTCAACTCCTGGTTCCCGCCGGTCAAGCGGGGCTTCGCGCTCGGTGTGTTCGGCATGGGCATGGGCGGGGTGGCGCTCTCCGGCTACTTCACCCCGCGGATCGCCAAGCACGGCGAGAACCTGCCGTTCATCGTGGTGGCCATCGCCCTCGCCGGATACGCCGTGCTCGCCGCCGTGCTGATCTCCGACCGCCCCGACCGGCCCGTCCCCGCCGCGTCGCTCGCCACCCGGCTCGGCCGGGCCGGGCGGCTGCGGGTCACCTGGGAGCTGTCGGCGCTGTACGCGATCGGTTTCGGCGGCATCGTCGCGTTCGGCGTCTACCTGCCCACGTATCTCAAGACCTGGTACGAGCTCGACCCGACCGACGCGGGTACCAAGGCCGCCGGATTCGCCCTGGTCACGGTGGTGTTCCGGCCGTTCGGCGGCTGGCTGTCGGACCGGGTCCACCCGGCCCTGGTGACCGCCGCGGCGCTCGCCGTCGTCGCGCTCCTGGCCATCGTCCAGGCCTTCGACCCGCCGCTCGACCCGGGCGGCACCATCGCCCTGCTCATCATGGCGGCCGGCCTCGGCACCGCGTCCGGCTCGGTCTTCGCCCTGGTCTCCCAGGTCACCCCGCAGGCCCAGGTCGGCAGCGTCACCGGCATCGTCGGCGCGATGGGCGGGCTCGGCGGCTTCGTGCCGCCGCTGGTCATGGGCGCGATCTACAGCGCCAAGGACTCGTACTCGATCGGGTTCATGCTGCTCTCCGACCTGGCGCTTGCCGGCTGCGTGTACGCCTACGGCCGGATGCGGAACATCCGGCCGGAAAGCGGGGATCCCGCGCCCGACGTGAGCAAGGTCGCAGCGCGCCGGACCTGACGGGTGGGCAGAATCCCCGGCATGAGCGCCCGCCTCCTGGCCCTGAAGACATCCGACCGGCCCGCCCTGCGGTTCGGCGCCGGCACCCTGACGTACGAGGAACTGGCGCGCGCCGCCGGCGCCCTGGCCCCGCGGCTGCGTGCCGCCGGCCGGGTCGCCGTGTGGGCCACGCCCACGGCCGGGACGGCGGTCGGCGTGGTCGCCGCGCTGCTCGCCGGCGTGCCGGCCGTCCCGCTGAACCCGCGGATCGGCGAGCGCGAACTCGCGCACATCCTCCGCGACAGCGCGCCCGGCGCGGTGCTCGCGGCCGCGGGGGACGAACTGCCGGCGGGGCTCGCGGGGCTGCCGCGGATCGACGTGGACGTACCGGCGTCCGGGTCGTACGCGGACGGCGACCCGTACGCCGAGGAGCCGGTCGACCCCGACGAGCCGGTCGACCCCGAGTCCGCGGCCCTGATCGTCTACACCTCCGGCACCACCGGCCCGCCCAAGGGCGTCCTGCTGTCCCACCGCGCCATCGCCGCCTCCCTCGACGCGCTGGCGGCCGCCTGGGCCTGGACCGAGGACGACGTCCTCGTGCACGGCCTCCCGCTCTTCCACGTCCACGGCCTGGTCCTGGGCGTCCTCGGCCCGCTGCGGCGCGGCGGCGAGGTACGGCACCTGGGCGGCTTCTCCGTCGAGGGCGTCGCGAAGGAGCTGGGCGAGGGCGGCGGCACGATGCTGTTCGGCGTACCGACCATGTACCACCGGATCGCGGAGGCCCTCCCCCACGACCCGGCGCTGGTACGGGCCCTGACGGGCGCCCGGCTCCTCGTCTCCGGCTCGGCGGCGCTCCCGGTGCACGACCACGAGCGGATCACGGCGGCGACGGGGCGGACGGTGATCGAGCGGTACGGGATGACCGAGACGCTCATGAACACGTCCGTCCCCGTGGGGTCGGGCCCGCGCCCCGGCTCGGTCGGGCTGCCGCTCGACGGCGTCGAACTGCGGCTCGTGGAGGAGGACGGCTCCGTGCTGCCGGTGGCCGACGGGGAGACCGTCGGCGAGATCCAGGTGCGCGGCCCGAACCTGTTCACCGCGTACCTCAACCGGCCGGACGCGACGGCGGCGGCCTTCGCCGAGGGCGGCTGGTTCCGTACCGGGGACATGGCGGTACGGGAGCCCGACGGCTACGTCCGGATCGTCGGCCGCAAGGCCACCGACCTCATCAAGAGCGGCGGCTACAAGATCGGCGCCGGCGAGATCGAGAACGCGCTCCTCGACCACCCCGGCGTCCGCGAGGCCGCGGTCACCGGCGAGCCCGACCCGGACCTCGGCGAGCGCATCGTCGCCTGGATCGTCCCCACCGACCCCACCGCCCCGCCCGCCCCCGGCCCCCTCGCCGACCACGTCGCCACCCTCCTCGCCCCCCACAAGCGCCCCCGCGAGGTCCGCTACCTGGACGCCCTGCCCCGCAACGACATGGGCAAGATCCTGAAGAAGGCGCTCCGGGAGCCGACCGATGGCTGAGCGCCTCTCCGCCCGCGCGGCGATCGCCCTGGTGACGGACGACTTCACGGAGCTGACCGCGCCGCCGACGCCGGCCGACGGGGCCGGCGAACAGGGCACCGGGCAGGCAGACGGGCCCCTCGGCTGGGACGGCTACGGCGCCTCCCGGGCCCGCGCCGCGGAGCGTACCGGCGAGGAGGAGTCCGTCGTCTTCGGGACCGCCGCCGTCGGGGGGCGGTCGTGCGTGCTGGTCGTGTTCGAGTTCGGGTTTCTCGGGGGGTCGCTCGGGCGGGCGGCCGGGGACCGGTTGGTGGCGGCCTACGCGGCGGCGGGGGCGAGGAGGGTGCCGCTGGTGTCCCTCGTCGCCACCGGGGGCAGTCGGATGCAGGAGGGGATGATCGCCCTCACCCAGCTGCAGCGGGTCGCCGCGGCGGCCGTCCGGCTGCGGGCGGCGGGGCTGCCGCATGTCACCGTGCTCCGCGACCCGGCCACCGGCGGGGGCTGGGCCACCGTCGGGGCCGGGGCGGATGTGGTGCTGGCGCTGCCTTCGGCGCAGGTGGCGTTCGCGGGGTCGCGGGTGCGGCCGGCGGACGCCGACCCCGCCGCGTACACGGCGGAGGACCAGCACGCGCACGGCCATGTCGACGCCCTCGTACCGCCGGAGCGGCTGCGCGAGGCCCTCGCGCTGTGGCTGCGGCTGCTGACCGCGGAGGCCGGGGAGGAGCCCGTGGCCGCTCCGCCGCCGCACGCGCTGCGCGAGCGGGAGCTGCCGGCCACCGGGTGGGACGCCGTGCGGGCGGCCCGCGCGCCCGAGCGGCCGCGGGCCGGGGCGTACCTCGACGCGTACTTCGCCGTGCGGGCCGCGATCAGCGGCGACCGGGCCGGCGGGGTGGACCCGACGGTGGAGTGCGGATTCGGGGTCCACGAGGGGCGGGCGGTGGCGTACGCGGCGCAGCTGGGCGGGGCGACCCGGCCGGCCGGGTTCCGTACGGTGGCGCGGCTCGCCCGGCTCGCGGACCGGCTCGGCATCCCGGTCCTGACGCTGATCGACACGCCGGGCGCGGCCAACGACGCCGCGGCGGAGCGGGCGGGGGCCGGGCCGGCCATCGCGGAGGCGTTCACGGCGATCGCCGAGGCCCGTACGCCGGTGACCTCGCTGCTCGTCGGCGAGGGCGGTTCGGGCGGGGCGCTCGCGCTCGCCGCGCCCGGCAACACCTGGGTCACGCCGGACGGCTATTTCTCGGTGATCGCGCCCGAGCTCGCCGCGCAGATCCTCAAGCGCCCGCCGGAGCGGGTGCCGGCCACCGCCGACCAGCTGCGGCTGCGCCCGCAGGACCTGGTGGCGCTCGGGGTGGTGCGCGGCATCGTCGGCTAGGCGGTGTGGGGCCCGGGCGTGGGAAAGGCCCCCTCGGTTCGAGGGGGCCTTCGCCGTGACGACGGCAGAGCGGCTCAGGCGGCGTCGCCCGCGCACATGCTGAAGTCGCCGCAGACGACGACCGTGTGGTCCACCACGGTCACGCTGTCGCCGTCCGAGTCGCCGTCGTAGCCGTAGGCGAGGGCCGTGCCCGAGCCGGAGAGGACGACGGCGGCGGCCAGGGCGGCCGTGGCGAGGAACTTGCGCATGAAATTACCTCCTGATGAGCCGGGTTGCTCAGACCGGAGCCTGACCTGGGCATAGACCGACGGCAAGGACACGCGCCCGGACCCGCCCCGGGACGACCCGTTCGGGGGGCGCGCGACTACTTCGCGCCCACCGCCCGGATGATCTCCTGGACGACGCTGCCGCCCCGGTCGTCGCTCGCGCCGGCCCGCAGCGAGACGGAGCCGGCACCGGCCGGGACGCGCAGCTCGCCGCGGCCCTGCGCGTTCAGCGCCGTCCTGGTCCAGGTCGCGCCCTCGTCGTAGGAGACCTCCAGGGTGGCGGCGCCGATGGTGCCGGTGCCGGCCGCGCCCTTCACGTACTCGGTGAAGATCCGTACGGGCACCTTCGACCCGGCCCGCACGTCGCCGGCGAGGTCGGTGTCGAGGTCGAAGCCGAGGTTGATCAGCGGCAGGTAGGTGGTCCGGTCGGACGGGGTCTCGGCGGAGCGGAAGGTCCATTCGGCGTGGCCCTTGGTGCCGAGCCGCCAGCGCTCGCGGTCGAGCGCGGTGTCGGTGACGACCCTGTACGTGGCCTCCTCGGCCGGGGCGTCCCAGGCGTAGGCGCCGGAGCTCTTCTTGCGGTCGACGCGGACGCCGTTCACGTACACCTCGGTGTACTGGGTCATCGTCGGGTCGCTCCACACGTTGCCGAATCCGGTGTGGTCGGCGCCGGAGTCGCCCCACCCGGGGGTGTTGAACCGCAGGTCGTTGCCGGTGCGCTGCTGGCCCCAGCCGAGGCCGGTGCCGAGCCAGGGGTGCCAGACCGGCTCGAACCAGTCCGTGGCCTGCTCGCTGCCGCCGCGGTAGACCGACAGGCCGCCGCGCTGCTCCAGGGACTCGCCGAGGTCGACGGACTCGTGCCACTTCTGGCCGGGGCCGGTGGAGACGTACTCGGTGCGCTCGGCCGGGAAGGCGATCCACTCCTTGAAGCCGAAGCCGCGCGGGAAGGTGTCGGTGATCGAGTAGCGGAACTCGCCGCCGAGCTCCTTCTTCGCGGTCGGCATGTGGTACGTCGCGTCGATGGTCGCGAGGTCGCGGGCGCCGGGCCGGTAGACCAGGTCGGTGCCGATGGCGCCCGGGTGGCCCTCGGAGAGGTCGTACGTGAAGGGGGTGAAGCGGGTGCCGGTCAGGTCGAGGCGGCCGCCACGCGCGGCGGCGGTCGCGAGCCGGGCGGCGTCGGCGGCGTTCACGGTGGCGACGGGCAGCTTCCGGTCCTGGTAGTCGGCGGTGCCGAACCACGACATCAGCCGGCCGGGCTCGTCGTCGGTGACGAACAGCGCCGCGGCGCCCGCGTCCTCGGCGGTCTGGGCGAGCTGCGCGGTGTCCGCGCCGGCGGTGCGGCGGACGAGGACGGCCTTGCCGGTGACGTCCTCGCCCGCGTACTCGGCGGCGGTGCCGGTGCCCGCGTCGACCACGGGGAGGCGGTGGCGGCCTGCGAGCAGGCCGCTGCCGGCCTGCGGGGTGAGCTCGCCGAGCCCGACGCCGCCGCCTGCGGTGCCTTCGAGCATCGGCTTGCCGAGCCGCCAGACCGTGCGGTACTCGAAGCTGCCGGTGGCGGGCTTCGCGGTGGGCGCGGCGAAGATCGAGTCGTACGTCATCGGGACCTGCACGGCCCCGCCGTAGGAGGCGCCGTTCGCCTTGCGGTCGAACTCCATCAGGAGCTGCCGGGTCTCGGTGCGCCGGTCGACCTCGGCGCGGATCTCGCGCAGCTGCCGCCCGTCGAGGGTGATCTCGCGGTCCCGGTCGAGGACGATCTCGGGCGCGGTGAGGAAGCCGAGGCCGAGGGAGTCCTTGCCGTGCGAGCCGCGCACGTCGAGGAAGGTGTCGACGCTGTACGTGCCGGGCTTCAGGCGCAGTTGGAGGGTGCCGGACTCGCCGACGGTGACCGGGAAGGGGTCCACACCCGCGGTCAGCTGCTGCACGCCGAGATAGGCGGCGGTGGCGGCTCCGTCACGGTCCTTGACGTGGACGGTGAGGGTGTAGCGCTCCTCCTCCTTCACCAGGCCGAGCGCGGTGTGCGCGACGACCGATCCGGCGGACGTCGCGGTGATCCGGCCGGAGTTGGTGCCGACCGGCGCCTTGGTGCCGTCGCCGGTGACGGTGGTGCTCGCGGTGCCGTGCGCGGGGACGGTGAGGGTGCTGTCGGCGAGGGTCGCGCTGCCGGCCGGCATGCCCTCGACGGCGAGGTTCAACTCGACGGGCGCGTCGGAGGAGTTGGCGTACGTGACGGTCTTGGCGACCGGCTTGTTCGCCTCGTACGGCCAGGCGAGGAAGCCCAGGTCGGCGGAGCCGGTGGCGGTCACATCGGCGTTGATCGCGGCGGCCACGTCGACCCGGCCCGCGCCGAGGTCGTAGGCGGAGTCGGCCAGCGTCTTGGAGCTGGACATCAGGGCGTCCTTGAGCCGGGCGCCGGTCCAGTCGGGGTGCTTCTCGGCGAGCAGCGCGGCGACGCCGGCGACGTGCGGGGTCGCCATCGACGTACCGCTCATCGAGGTGTAGAGGCCGCTGCCGGGGAGGAGTTGGGAGCGGGCGGCGAGGATGCCGACGCCGGGGGCGGACACATCGGGCTTGAGCGCCTGGTCGCCGAAGCGCGGGCCCTTGCTGGTGAAGTACGCGGCCTGGTCGGCCGGGTCGACGGCGCCGACGGTCAGCGCGGAGTCGGCGGCGCCGGGCGAGCCGATGGAGCCGGGGGCGCCGGTGTTGCCGGCGGCGATGACGAAGAGCGCGCCGGTCTCGGCGGAGAGGGTGTTCACGGCCTGGGCCATCGGGTCGGTGCCGTCGCTGGGCTCCTGCGATCCGAGGCTCATCGACACGACCTTGGCGTCGATGTCACGGGCGGCCCACTCCATGCCGGCGATGATCTGCGACTCGGAGCCGGAGCCCTCGTCGCTGAGCACCTTGCCGACGGCGAGGGTGGCGCCGGGCGCGACGCCCTGCTCCCGGCCGGCCGAACCGGCACCGCTGCCGCCGACGGTGGAGGTGACATGGGTGCCGTGGCCGTTGCGGTCGGCGACCTCCTGGCCCGCGATGAAGGACTTCGTCTCGGCGACCCGGCCGGTCAGGTCGGGGTGTCCGGCGTCCACACCGGTGTCGAGGACGGCGACCTTGACGCCCTTGCCGGTGAGTCCGGCGGCCCAGGCCTCGGGGCTGCCGATCTGGGCGTTGGACTCGGCCATCGCGGCCTTCACACGGGCGTCGAGCCACACCTTGGTGGCGCCGGCGGACCGGGCCGTCCGCCGGGTGCTCGCGGTACGGGTGAACTCGCGCCAGAAGGCCTCGGGTTCGGTGGCGGTGACGGCGGCGCCGCCGATGCTGGGCAGCGCGCGGACGGTCTCGGTGCCGCGCGGGGCCTGCCCGGCCGCCGCACGTGTGCCCGTTCCGTGGGTGACGATCAGCGGCAGGTCGCCGGTGATGCCCTGCTCGACGAGTCCGGTGACGTCGAAGAGGCGGCGGTCGAGGACACCGGCCGCCAGATAGGGACGGGCCTCGTCGGGTATGACGGTGACCCTGCCGTTCGCGGTCTCGGTGCGGACCGCTCCGGTGGCGCCCTTGGCCCGGTCGACGGTGACGGTCTGCCGGCCGCCGCCCAGGTCGGTGAGAGTGACCCGGTCACCCGTGACCAGGGTGACGGTGGTGCTCGCCGAGCCGGCGGCCCGGTCGGCGGCGCCGGCCCCGTCCGCGCCGCGCGCGAACGTGGCGGGAACCGTCGCGGCCGAGGTCTGTCCGGCGGACAGCAGCACCAGGGAGAGCCCCGCGGCGAGCAGGGCGGCCCTTCCTCCTGCGGAAGGTCTGATCACGACACACTCCTCGCGACACCCGGGGGAAGGGTGGGTTCCGGGCGTCGCGAGGAGTCTGGTCCGTGGGGCGGGAGTTGACCCCCGGCGTACCTGGCGGACATGTGCCGTGGCGGCCAACCGCCAGTTCGGGGCGAGGGGTTGCGGGGATGCCACGTCGTGGGCATCACGGCACCGGGCGTTACGGGACCGGGCGTTACGGGACCGGGTGCCGGGCGTCGTAACGGCGGAAGCCCTTGCCGTACAGCGCGAGCAGTCCGATGGCGAGGACACAGGCGAGACCGCCACCGGTGACGGCGACCGCCGGGGAGGTGAGATCGGCGACCGAGCCGGCCAGGAAGTCGCCGAGCCGGGGCCCGCCCGCGACGACCACGATGAACACGCCCTGCAGCCGGCCGCGCATCTCGTCCGGGGCCGCGACCTGCAGCATCGTGTTCCGGAAGATCATCGAGACGGTGTCGGAGTAGCCGGCGACGGCGAGCAGGAGCAGCCCGAGCCAGAGGTTGCGGGTGAGGCCGAAGAGGGCGATGGCGGTGCCCCAGGACGCGACCGAGAGCAGGATCGCCTGCCCGTGGTGCCGGATCCGGCCCTGCCAGCCGGAGAGCACCCCGCCGAGCAGAGCGCCGAACGCCGGTGCGGCGACGAGCAGTCCGGTGGTCCTGGCGTCCCCGCCGTACCAGAGCACGGCGATGGCCGGGAACAGCGCCCGGGGATGGGCGAGGATCATCGCGCAGAAGTCCGAGAAGAAGGTCATACGCAGGTTGGGTCGGGTGGCGAGGAAGCGCAGTCCGTCGAGGACGGAGGCCCGCTTGGTACTGGAACCCTCGGCGCGCTCGGGCAGCATCGAGGGCAGCCGCCACATCGCGTAGAGGGAGGCGGAGAAGGCGATCGCGTCGATGAGGTACGCGGCCTGGTAGCCGGCCAGACCGACCACGACGCCGCCGAGGCTGGGCCCGACGAGGGTGCCGAAGGTGGTGGTCATGGCGTTGAGCGCGTTGGCGGCGCGCAGCTGCTCGGCCGGCAGCAGCCGGGGGATCATCGAGCTGCGGGCGGGCGCGTTGAGCGCGGCGCAGACGGCCTGGAGGGCGACGATCCCGTACAGGAACCAGACCCGGTGGAAGCCGGCGAAGGCGGCGACGCAGAGGGCGACGGACAGCGCGGCGAGTCCGGTGGAGCTGGCGAGGCCGAGCTTGCGGCGGTCGACGGTGTCGGCGATGGCTCCGCCGTACAGCCCGAAGACGACCAGCGGGACGAGGGTGAAGAGGCCGACCAGGCCGACCGCGAAGGTCGACCGGGTGATGTCGTAGACCTGGAGGGAGATGGCGAGGGTCGTCATGCCCTGGCCGACCCAGGTGACGGAGTTGCCGAACCAGATCCGGCGGTAGTCGGCGGAGGTACGGAGCGGGGTCAGGTCGGCGAAGAGCCTGCGTTCCTCGGGCTCGGCCGTCTGGGTGGCGCTCACGCGGCGTCGGCCGGGCGCTCGTCGGTGAGGTCCCAGTGCAGCTCGGGCCGGGCCCAGTGGATCTGCCCGGCGGGCGGGACGGTGCCGGTGCGGCGGGCACCGGTGCGCAGGTAGAACTCCTCGGCGGGCGGGTGGGAGACGACCCGTATCGAGTCGAGTCCGGCGGCCCGGCCCTCGGCGAGCATGTGGGTGATGAGCTTGCGGCCGATGCCGAGGCCCTGGGCGTCGTCGGCGACGAAGGCGAGGTCGAGCTCGGCCTCGTCGAGGAGGAGGGCGTAGAAGCCGAGGACCAGGCCGTCCGCGTCGACGGCGACGTGGACGGGGTGGTGCTCGATGTACGCGGCGCCGACCTGGTAGCCGTCGACCATGGACGCGTACGCGCCGGTGTAGGCGCCGGAGCGGCGGACGAGCCGGGTGAGCCGCTTGGCGTCGGCGGCGGTGGCGCGGCGCAGGGTGGTGTCACGCGCGGGTGTGAGCGAGGGCGAGGGCATGGACGCAGTCTAGGACTGACACCGCCCCCGGATCCTTACATTTGGATGTCGGACACAGACATCGCGCTACTCGGCGACCGCCACGCACCGCGCCACGTCGTCGGGGTCGACGGCGTCGAGGCGGGTCGCGAGGGCGTTGAGCCGGTCGCGCAGCTCCTGGATCTCGGCGAGGTCGAGCCCGGTGGCGGCGGCGATCCCGCGCGGGACGCCGAGGGCCTGCTCGCGCAGGGCGGTGCCCTCGGGGGTGGGCCGTACGGTCACGGACCGCTCGTCCTCGGCGCTGCGCCGCCGCTCGACGTAGCCGGCCGCCTCCAGGCGCTTGAGCAGCGGGGAGAGGGTGCCGGAGTCGAGCCGGAGTCGCTCGCCGATCCCCTTGACCGGCAGCTCGCCGTGCTCCCAGAGCACCAGCATCACCAGGTACT
Organism: Streptomyces sp. SKN60; assembly: GCF_026236535.1. GTDB lineage: Bacteria > Actinomycetota > Actinomycetes > Streptomycetales > Streptomycetaceae > Streptomyces. The sequence continues at coordinate 191,583 of NZ_JAHTMW010000002.1, forward strand.
GGGGGTAGGTGAGGCCGAGCTCCTTGAGCGCGCCGCGGTAGACCCCGTTGAACGCGCGGGAGGCGGCGTGCAGGGAGAAGCAGATCTGGCTGTCGAGCCGGAGGAAGTCCTCGTCCATGCCCTCCAGGGTACGGGAGAGCTGGATCACACGCCATTGAGTTGTGCACAACTGAATGGCGCGCTACAAATGAATGCGGGCGGCAGCACGACCCACCGCCCGACCTCCTCGGACAGGAACGGAAGACCACTCATGGACGCGATCTACACCGCAGTCGCCACCGCCAACGGCCGCGAGGGCCGCGCCGTCAGCTCCGACGGCCTGCTCGACCTCCCGCTCGCCCACCCGGTCGCGCTCGGCGGCAACGGCCAGGGCACCAACCCGGAGCAGCTCTTCGCCGCCGGCTACGCCGCCTGTTTCGCGAGCGCCATGGGCGTGGTGGCCCGCAAGGAGAAGATCGACATCTCCGAGGCGTCCGTGACCGCCGAGGTCTCGATCGGCAAGGACGCGGCGGACGGCGGATTCGGCCTGGCGGTCGTGATGCGCGCCGAGTTCCCGGACCACCTGCAGGGCGAGGCGGGCCGCGCGCTCCTGGAGAAGACCCACGCGTTCTGCCCGTACTCGAAGGCGACTCGCGGCAACATCAAGGTCGACCTCGTCGTCGAGTAAGAAGCCGTCCACCGGAGCCCGAACGGGCCTCCAGTGGACTTCTGTTGACAATCGTCCTCCCCCGGGGTGCCATTGACCCCGGGGGCGTTCGTTTGTGAGTTTTCACGTTCGGGCACGGGGGATTCGCCGAACGTACGACGGGCAGTCATGGGACGGCCGCCGGGCGGTGGTTCGCGGGCGCTCTTCTTGGGGCGCTCGCGACCGGCTCCCGGCCGGCTCCGCACCGAGCCCCTGTCCGCTCGTACCCCGGAGGACGTCTCCCCCATGGCCGACCTCAATCGCCGCCGGTTCCTGCAACTGGCGGGCGGCACCGCCGCGTTCACCCTGCTGTCCGACAGCATCGCCCGCGCCGCGTCCATACCCGCGCAGGGCACCACCGGCACCGTCCAGGACATCGAGCACATCGTGGTCCTGATGCAGGAGAATCGTTCGTTCGACCACTACTTCGGCGCGATGAAGGGCGTCCGCGGCTTCGGCGACCCGCGCCCGGTGACGCTGCCCAGCGGCAAGCCCGTCTGGCACCAGTCCGACGGCAGGACCGAGACGCTGCCCTTCCGGCCGACCAGCGACAAGCTCGGCATGGAGTTCCTGCAGGGCCTCAACCACGACTGGGCCGGCGGCCAGAGCGCCTTCAACAAGGGCCGGTACGACAACTGGATCCCGGCCAAGACCAAGGCCACGATGGCCCACCTCACCCGCGAGGACATCCCGTTCCACTACGCCCTCGCCGACGCGTTCACCATCTGTGACGCGTACCACTGCTCGTTCATCGGCGCGACCGACCCGAACCGCTACTACATGTGGACCGGGTACGTCGGCAACGACGGCACGGGCGGCGGCCCCGTCCTCAACAACGCCGAGGCGGGCTACGGCTGGACCACCTACCCCGAGCGCCTGGAGGCGGCCGGGGTCTCCTGGAAGATCTACCAGGACATCGGCGACGGCCTGAACGCCGCCGGCTCGTGGGGCTGGATCAACGACGCCTACCGCGGCAACTACGGCGACAACTCCCTGCTCTACTTCAACACCTACCGGAACGCGCAGCCGGGCAACCCGCTGTACGACAAGGCCCGCACCGGCACCAACGCCAAGGCGGGCGACGGCTTCTTCGACGTCCTGCGCGCCGACGTCCAGGCCGGCCGGCTCCCGCAGATCTCCTGGATCGCCGCACCCGAGGCCTTCTCCGAGCACGCCAACTGGCCGGCGAACTACGGCGCCTGGTACATCGCGCAGGTCCTCGACGCGCTGACCTCGAACCCGGACGTGTGGGCCCGGACGGCGCTCTTCATCACGTACGACGAGAACGACGGCTTCTTCGACCACGTGGTCCCGCCGTACGTGCCCGCCTCGGCCTCCCAGGGCCTGTCGACCGTCTCCACCACGCTCGACTACTTCCCGGGGAAGACCGGCTACACGGCGGGCCCGTACGGTCTCGGCCCGCGCGTCCCCATGATCGTCGTCTCCCCCTGGTCGACCGGCGGCTTCACCTGCTCCGAGACCTTCGACCACACGTCGATCATCCGCTTCATGGAGACCCGCTTCGGGGTGCGCGAGCCGCAGATCTCGCCGTGGCGCCGGGCCGTCTGCGGCGACCTGACCTCGGCCTTCGACTTCACGCGTACGCAGACGACGCCGGCCGCGCTGCCCGCGACGGACGGCTACTACCCGCCGGACCGCAACCGCCACCCCGACTTCCTGGCCACCGCCCCGGCCGTCGGCGCCATGCCCCGGCAGGAGCCGGGCGCCAAGCCGACCCGGCCGCTCGCCTACGCCCCCTACGTCGACGGCGTCGCCGACACGTCCGCCGGCACCTTCCGCCTCACCTTCGGCGGCGGCCCGGCGGCCGGCGCGCAGTTCTACGTGACCTCGGCGAACCGCACGGACGCGCCGTGGACGTACACGACGGAGGCGGGCAAGTCCCTCTCCGACACCTGGAACACCAAGTACAGCAAGGGCACCACCGACCTCACCGTCCACGGCCCGAACGGCTTCCTCCGCCGCTTCCGCTCCCCCGGCAAGACCGCCGTCCCGGAGGTGACGGCCCGCCACAACGCGACGACCGGCGCCCTGGACCTGACCTTCACCAACGCGGGCCCGTCGACGACGGTCACGGTGACCAACGCCTACGCCGGCACCCCGGTCACTCTGTCCGTCCCGCAGTCCGCGACGGTCACCCACTCCGTCCCCCTCACCTCCTCCGCCCGCTGGTACGACGTGACGATCACGTCCGCCTCGACCGCGGACTACGTGCGCCGCCTCGCGGGCCACGTGGAGACGGGCGCGGCGGGCGTGACGGACCCGGGGATCCTGACGTACTAGGCAGCTGACGTACTAGGCACCTGACGGCGGGGCGGATGAGTACGGGTGCTCATCCGCCCCGGCGGCCGGTCGGCTTGGCTTGCCCCATGCAGATGAACGATGCCGCGTACGATCCCGACGCACGGGTGACCGGGGGCTGGATCGCCCCGCTCGTCTCGACGGTGGTCACGCTCCCCCTGGGCTTCTTCGCCCTCCTCTACGCGGGCCTCTCCCCGATGGCCTGCGACTCCTGCAACGGGGCGGAGGCCGACCGCTTCGACGCGAGCTTCGAAGTGGCGTTCCCCGTCGCCATGACGGGCCTGCTCGTCGCTCTGGTCCTGCTGATCACCGCCTGGTCCCTCCCCCGCCGCGCCCGGCACGCCGCCCGTCGCGTCGGCTTCGCGGTGGCGGCGCCGCTGGCGGTCGTGGTCACGATGGTCGCCTTCACGGCGCTGCTCGACACGCCCACCAGCTGAGGACCACGTTCCGGTCGAGGCAGCGGGCTCTCGGGCTCTCGTCCGGCTAGGGTCGGCCCATGCGACCAGAGGTGATCTTCTTCGACCTGGGGGACGTGGTCTGCCGCTTCCATCCGGAGCGACGGCTGGGCGCGCTGGCCGACGCGTGCGGCCTCGGCGCCGGCGAGGTGCGGCACGCACTGTACGAGTCCGGGCTGGTCGGGCGCTGGGATCGCGGCCTCGCCTCGGCCGCCGAGATCCACGCCACGCTGGAGCGGGAGCTCGGCTACACGGGTGGCCCCGCGGCGCTCCACGAGCTGTGGTGCACCGCCTTCGAGCCGGACGACCGGGTCCTCGCCCTGGTGGACGGCCTGCGGCCGCTGCGCACGGCGCTGCTCACCAACAACGACGCGCTGTTGCTCGAAGCGCTTCCCGAGGTGCTCCCCCAGGTCGCCGCCCGGTTCGAGCCGCTGCTCTTCTCCTGCATGCTGGGCGCCACCAAGCCCGACCCGGCGGCCTACACCCGGGCTCTCGACCTCGTGGGCGTCGCGCCGGAAGCGGCCGTCTTCATCGACGACAAGCCCTCGAACGTGGCGGGCGCCCGAGCCGTCGGCATCACCGCGCTGCACTTCACCGGCGCCGCGGAACTGTCCACCGCCGTGGCGGAGCTCCTGGCGGCCGGGCCGTGATCCGGGCCGTGATCCGGGCGGGAGCTCAGTTCCCGGCCGGTGCCTGATCGACGGGGTGCGCCAGCGGTTCGCTGGAGCCGCGGACCACCAGACGGGTGGGGACCATGACGGTACGGGCGCGGGTGCGGTCGCCGTCCAGGCGGGCGAGGGCGGTCCTGGCCGCCGCCGCGCCGATGGCCGCCGGGTCCTGGGCCACGACGGTCAGGGCCGGTTCGAGGACGTCGGCGAGCGGGAGGTCGTCGAAGCTGACCAGGGCGATGTCCTTGCGTCCCGCGCGGGTGAGTCGGGCGATGACCCCGAGGGCCATCATGTTGTTCGCCGCGAACAGGGCGGTGGGCGGGTTCGGCAGGTTCAGCAGTGCCGTGGTCTCGGCGGCGGCCCCGTCCTGGCTGTGGGCGCCGGTCACCAGCGTCCGGTCGTAGGGCAGGCCGGCCTCGGCGAGCGCCGAGCGGTAGCCGGCGAGGCGCTCGCGCCGGGTGTAGAGCCTGGTGGGCAGGTCTCCGATGAAGCCGATGCGGCGGTGGCCGCGGGCGACGAGGTGGGCGACGCCCTCGTGGACGCCGGCCTGGTTGGAGCTGACCACGCAGTCCGCGGCCAGTCCGACCCCCGGCCGGTCGAGGAACACCACGGGCAGTCCGGCCGTGCGCGGCGCCTTGAGGTGGCTGTGATCGGCTCCGAACGCGGGGACGACCATCAGCATGCTGACCCGGCGGGCGAGGAAGGTCTGGATCAACGCCCGCTCCCGGTCCGGGTCTTCGGCCGAGGAGCCCATGAGCAGGGTGAGCCCCCGGCCGCGTACGGCGTCCTCGATGGCGCCGGCGACGGTGCCGAAGAAGGGGTTGCCGAGGTCGGGCACGACCAGGCCGACGGTGGTGTCGGGGCCGCCGACGCGGATGTTGCGGGCCATGAGGTTCGGCTGGAAGCCGAGCTTCGCGACGGCGGCGAGCACGCGCTCCCGGGTCTCCGGGGAGCTCGGCCCGTCCTCGTTGAGCACCCGGGACACCGTCTTCGCGCTGACGCCCACTTCCCTGGCGACATCGGCCAGCGTGGGGCGGCGGTTCGCGGCCATGTACCACCGTTCCTGTGCGTTCGTCGGGCCCGGCCCCTGCCCGGGCCGGGCCCGCTGTCCTGACTGTGCGGCGACCCTGTCGTCGGCGTGGTGTCCGCCGGCGGCGACTCAGTGGGCGGACACGCCCGCCGCCTGGGCGGCATCCGCGTCCGCGACGACGGTACCTCCATCGTCGCTCACCCTGAGCGCCCCCGTCATGATGGCGACGACCTCCGCCATGGAATGGTCGGACGGCTTGATCAGCGCCTCGCGGCGGCCGAGCCGGTGGATGTGGATGCGGTCCGCGATCTCGAAGACATGCGGCATGTTGTGGCTGATCAGGACCACGGGCATGCCCTTGTCGCGGACCCGGCGGATCAGGTCGAGGACCTGCCCGGACTCCTTGACGCCGAGCGCGGCGGTGGGCTCGTCCATCACGACGACGCTCGACGCCCAGGCGACGGACCGCGCGACCGCCACGGCCTGGCGCTGCCCGCCGGAGAGCGTCTCCACAGGCTGGGTCAGCGACCGCAGCCCGATCTTGAGGTCGGCCATGTGGGCCGCCGCCTCCTGGCGCATCCGCTTCTTGTCGAGCATGCGCAGCGCGCTGCCGAGGAAGCCCGGCCGGCGCAGCTCGCGCCCGAGGAACATGTTGGAGGCGATGTCCATGGAGGCGGCGACGGCGAGGTCCTGGTAGACGGTCTCGATGCCGTGCTGCCGGGCGCTCTGCGGCCCGCTGAACCTGATGGGCTCGCCGTTCAGCCGGATCTCGCCCTCGTCGGGGGTGAGCGCGCCGGTGAGGGCCTTGATCAGGCTGGTCTTGCCGGCGCCGTTGTCGCCGATGACCGCGAGGACCTCGCCGGGCAACAGGTCGAAGTCGGCGCCGTCGATGGCGGTGACATGGCCGTACCGCTTGACCAGGCCGCGGGCCTGGAGCACGGGCGTGATCGTGGCATCGGGAGTGCTCATCGTGCCTTCCTCCGGGAGATCTGGTCGACGGTCACGGCGAGGATCACCAGGACGCCGGTGATCAGGGTCTGGTAGATGGAGGCGACGCCCATCAGCTGGAGGCCGTTGCGGAACACGCCGACGATGAGGACGCCGATGAAGGTGCCGAGGACGGAGCCGCGTCCGCCGAAGAGGCTGGTGCCGCCGAGGACGACGGCGGTGATGCTGTCCAGGTTGTCGGTCTGGCCGGCCTGGGGATCGCCGACGCCGGTGCGGGAGATCAGGAGCAGCGCGGCGATTCCGTAGACGGCTCCGGCCAGGGTGTAGAGGCCGATCGTCAGCCGGGAGGTGCGGATGCCGTTGAGGCGGGCGGCCTCGGGGCTGTTGCCGAGCGCGTACACGTGCCGGCCCCAGGCCGTGCCGCTCAGCGCGTACGCGAAGAGCAGGAACAGGGCGATCGTCACGAGCGAGCCGTAGGTGATGTCGGTGTTGCCGAGCGGGAAGGTCTCGCCGAGGGCGGTCAGCGGTGCCGGGAGGTCGGTGACCGTCTGTTCGGCCGAGTAGATGTGGGTCAGGGCGAACGCCACGTTCAGCATGCCGAGGGTGACGATGAACGGCGGGAGCGGGATCAGCCGCACCAGCAGGCCGTTGACCAGCCCGAAGGCCGCGCTGACGGCCAGGCCGAGCGCGATCGCGGCGAGTGGCGGCAGGCCGCCCTGGGCGGCCGCCTTGGCGATGACGATGCTGCCGAACGCCATGACCGCGCCGCAGGAGAGGTCGATGCCGGCGGTGAGGATGATCAGGGTCTGACCGATGGCCAGCGTGCCCACCACCATCACCTGCTGGACGATCAGCGAGAAGTTGCCGCCGGAGAGGAACTGCTCGGTCGTCAGGGAGAAGAAGACGCAGGCGAGCAACAGGGCGACGAGTGGGCCCGTGGTCGGTGTGGCGAGCAGCCGGCGGACCGTGGTCGGTCCTTTCAACTGGTCGTAGGGCAGGGTGGTGGCAGTCATGGTGGTCCTTGCCGGTGGTCGGTCGATGGGCGGCGCGGGGCGGCGGATCGGGGTGTGTCAGGGGTACGAGCCGTCAGGGGGACCTCAGGGGTACGAGCCGTCAGGGGTACGCGCCGGGGCTCAGCCCCAGCACTTCTCCAGGCCGTACGCGGTGCCCTGGGCGTCGACACCCGGCTTGGCCGCATCGGTGATGAGCGTGACGCCGGTGTCGGTGTAGCCGGAGACCTTCTTGCCGCTCTTGGCGAATTCGGCGACCGCCTTGACGCCCTGGGAGGCCATCTGGAGGGGGTACTGCTGCGAGGTCGCCGCGATCTTGCCTTCCTTGACGGCCTTCGTACCGGTGCAGCCGCCGTCGACGGAGACGACGAGCACCTTCTTCTCCAGGCCCTTCGCCTTGAGCGCGGTGTAGGCGCCCAGCGCGGCCGGCTCGTTGATCGTGTACACGACGTTGATGTCCGGGGACTTCTGGAGGCAGTTCTCCATCGCCGTCTGGCCCTTGGCCTGGTCGCCGCCGGTGTCCTGCATGCACACGACCGACGGGTCGCCCTCCGCGACGCCGAAGCCCTTGAGGAAGCCCTGGTGGCGCTGCACGCCCACCGCGACGCCGGGCGCGAGGTCCAGCGTGGCGATCTTCGCCTGCTTGCCGGCCATCGCCGCCTTGGCGTACCCGCCGATGAGCGCTCCCGCCTTGACGTTGTCGGTGGCGAAGAGGGCGTCGGTGGCGTCCTGCGGCTCGGTCGGGCTGTCGAGCGCGATGACCAGGACGCCCTTGGTGCGCGCCTTCTCCAGGGCGGGGACGATCGCCTTGGAGTCGTTGGGCGTGATGAGGATGCCCTTCACACCCGAGTTGACCATGTTCTCGATCGCGGTGACCTGGCCCGCGTTGTCGCCGTCGAACTTCCCGGCCGCGCTGACGAGTTCGACGCCGTTGGCCTTCGCGGCCTGCTCGGCGCCCTCCTTCATCTTCACGAAGAACGGGTTCGTGTCGGTCTTGGTGATCAGCCCGACCTTGGTTCCACCGCCGGATCCTCCCTGCGCACCGGCGCCGCAGGCCGTCAGGGTCAGCGCCGAGACGGCGGCGAGAACGGTCAGACCGGTGGCGGCGCGGAGGGTGCGGTTTCTGCGAAGCATGGCTGATCTCCTGCTGGACGAGGCGGAGGGAGGTGATGTCAGCGTTGACAGATGTCATCGTTGACACCGCTTGCGGAGGATGATGAACTCCGTCACCCGGAAACGTCAATGCCTTGACGCCGTCACAAATCCGCAACGCCGTCCGCGCCGCCTCACCCGCCCGTCTGGAGAGAACGAGTCATGCGCCTGCCTCTGGTCACCGTCCTCGGAGAATGCGTCGCGGACGCCTTCACCGTTCCCGCGCCCGCGCCGGGCGAGCTCGCCCTGCGGGTCCTGCCGGGCGGCGGCCCGGCCAACACGGCGGTGGCGCTCGCCCGCCTGGGCACGCCCGCCCGCTTCCTGGCGCGGTTGTCCGACGACGTCTTCGGCCGTCTGTTCCGCGCCCACCTGGAAGCCTCGGGCGTCGACCTCACGGCCGCCGTACCCGCGCCGGAGCCCAGCACGCTGGCCGTCGCCGAGCTCGACCCCCAGGGCCGGGCGGCGTACTCCTTCCACGCCCAGGGCACCGCGGACTGGCAGTGGACGGCGGACGAACTCGCCGCGGCGGACCTCGCCTCCACGGCCTGCCTGCACTCCGGCTCCCTGGCCCTGGTGCGCGAGCCCGGCGGCCCCGTCGTGGAGGAGTTCCTCGGCCGCGCCGCCGCCACGGCCACCATCTCCGTCGACCCCAACGTCCGGCCGCTGCTCGTCGGGTCGGAGGTCTACCGCGAACGCCTGCCGCGCTGGTGCGCGCTCGCGGACATCCTCCGGCTCAGCGAGGAGGACCTGGAACTGCTCCTGCCCGACCACACGATCGAGCGAGCCTGCGACACCTGGCACGCGGCGGGCGTCCCGCTGGTCGTGATCACCCGCGGGGAGCGCGGCGCGGTCGCCTCGCTGAACGGCGAGCAGGTCGTCGTACCGGCGCCCCCGACCGACGTCGTCGACACCGTCGGCGCGGGCGACTCCTTCACCGCGGGGCTCCTGCACCACCTCGGAGCCAAGGGTCTCCTTGGCGGTCGACTGACGGATCTGCGGGTCGACGACGTCTTCGACGCCTGCGTCTTCGCCTCCCGGGTGGCGGCGCTGACCTGCGGCGTCATCGGGCCGAACCCGCCGTGGGCCGGGCAGTTGCGGCTGCCGGCGCCCGCGGCGGGACGCGCTGCCGTCTGAACCGGCGACCGGACCGGCGACGGGACCGGCGACCGGACCGGCGGCGGGACGAACTCGGTCCGGGCCATTGACGGGCCGCCCGGAACCCCCACATCATCACTCCGCATCGGGTGTCATCGCTGTCACATGTCATCGATGACACCGGTTTTCCCGGGTCGCACCCAGTGCAGGAGAAACCATGAGCCGAGCCACCGCCCACCGCCGTGTCCCGCTGCGTCTCGTCGTCGCCGCGGCCGCGACCTGCGCGCTCACCGTCACCTCCGCCACCTCCGTCGCCCCGCGGGCGGCGGCGGAGGCGAGCAGTCCGTACACGGAGACGTACCGCCCCCAGTTCCACTTCAGCCCCGCGAAGAACTGGATGAACGACCCCAACGGACTGGTCTGGTTCCAGGGCGAGTACCACCTCTTCTACCAGTACAACCCGAACGGGAACACCTGGGGCGACATGTCCTGGGGCCACGCCGTCAGCAAGGATCTCGTGCACTGGCAGGAGCTCCCCCTCGCCCTCCCGCACGACGAGAAGGAGATGGTCTTCTCCGGCAGCGCCGTCGTCGACCACGACAACACGACGGGGTTCGGGACCGCGGAGAACCCCGCGATGGTGGCCGTCTACACCAGCCACTTCAAGGACGGTGGCAAGCAGGCCCAGTCCCTGGCGTACAGCACCGACCGCGGCCGCACCTGGACCAAGTACGCCGGGAACCCCGTGCTCGACATCGGGTCGACGGAGTTCCGCGACCCCAAGGTCCAGTGGTACGCGCCCACCAGGAGCTGGCTGATGACGGTGTCGCTGTCCGCCGAGCACAAGGTCCGGTTCTACTCCTCCAAGGACCTCAAGAGCTGGACGCATCTGAGCGACTTCGGCCCGCAGAACGCGGTGGGCGGCGTCTGGGAGTGCCCAGACCTGTTCCCGCTACCCGTCGACGGCGACCCCCGGCACGTCAAGTGGGTGCTCGTCGTCAACATCAACCCCGGGGGCATCGCCGGCGGTTCGGCCGCCCAGTACTTCGTCGGCGACTTCGACGGCAAGCGCTTCACGCCCGACGACGACGGCTCGTACACGCCTCCACCCGGAGTGACGGTGCAGGACTTCGAGGGTGCCGACTACGGCACCTGGCGGACGACCGGCACGGCCTTCGGCGACGGACCGGTCCCCGCGCCCGCACCCGGGACGTCGGGCACGAGCGGCTTCGAGGGCAAGGGGTTCGTCGACAGCTTCCACGGCGGGGACGCCGAGACCGGCACCCTCACCTCGCCGCCCTTCACCGTCGACAGCCCGTACCTCAACTTCAAGGTGGCCGGCGGCCGTCACCCGCACGTCCCCGGCGCGGTGATCGGCGACTCCCCCGCACCCGCGGGACAGGTCCTCGCCGACTTCGAGCAGGACGGCTACGGCTCCTGGACCACCACGGGCACGGCCTTCGGCAACGGCCCCGCGCACGGCACCCTCCCCGGGCAGAACCCGGTGACCGGGCAGGACGGCGGCGGGCTGGTGAACAGCTTCCTCGACGGCGACGGGACCACGGGCACCCTCACCTCGCCCGAGTTCACCCTCACCACCAAGCACATCAACTTCCTCGTCGGCGGCGGCCACCACCCCTCCGGATCCGAAGCGCCCACCGCCGTCCGGCTCGTCGTCGACGGCAAGACCGTGCGCAGCGCCACCGGCGCCGACTCCGAGGAGCTCAACTGGGCCTCCTGGGACGTCGGCGACCTCGCCGGCCGGACCGCGCACATCGAGGTCGTCGACCGGAACACCGGAGGCTGGGGCCACATCCTGCTCGACCAGGTCATGCTGTCCGACACCCCGGCCCGCCCCCGTTCGACCGAGACGGCGGTCAATCTCCTCGTCGACGGCGAGGTCGTCCAGAGCGAGACCGGCGGGAACGGCGGCAGCCTGGACTGGGCCTCCTTCGACCTGCGCGCCCACCAGGGCAAGCAGGCCGTCGTCCAGATCGTCGACATGAACCGGGGCGGCTGGGGCCACGTCCTGGCCGACCACTTCGTCGCCGCCGACCGGCCGGCGGTCCCGAGCGTCCGCCGGGCCTCCTGGCTCGACCACGGCAAGGACTACTACGCGGCCGTCTCCTGGGAGGACGCCCCGGACGGCAGGCGCCGCATGATCGGCTGGATGAACAACTGGCAGTACGGCAACGACATCCCGACCTCCCCCTGGCGCAGCGCGCAGAGCATCCCCCGCGAGATGGCGCTGCGCACCGTGAACGGCCGGCTCCGGCTCACCCAGCAGCCCGTGTCCACGGTCGAGTCGCTGCGCTCCGGCACCGCGGTCGGCGTGCGCGACGTGCAGATCGCGGAAGGCTCCGTACCACTGGCAGGCGGCCGCGCCGACGGCAAGGCGCTCGACATCCGGGCCACCTTCACCCTCGGCGACGCCGAACGCTTCGGGTTCACCGTGCGCACGGGCGCGGGCCAGGAGACCGTCATCGGCTACGACACCGCGACCCAGGAGCTGTACGTCGACCGGACCCGATCGGGAGCGGTGGACTTCCACGACGACTTCCCCGGCGTCCAGCGCGCACCGCTGACCGCCCGGAACGGCAAGGTCCAGCTCCGCGTCCTCGTCGACTGGTCCTCCGTCGAGGTGTTCGGCGGCGACGGCGAGGCCGTGATCACGGACCAGATCTTCCCCGGCCCCGACAGCGACGGCATCCGCCTCTTCGCCGAGGGCGGCGCCGCCCGCCTGGACAGCGCCAGGGTCTGGCAGCTGCGGTCGTACCGCGACTGACATCAACCGCCCCGCCGGCCGCCGTGCAGCCGATCATGATCAATGTGCGCCCACTCTGCGTCACGATTACGTTGCGTTCAGTAGTCGTACTGATCGGATGGGGACGGTTGTGCTGAGACAGACAAGACAGACCACATACGCCGGACGCACTGCCTTCACGGGGATCGTCACGGCGGCCATGGCGGTTGCGGCGGTCGTGAGCGTACCGACGAGTGCCACGGCCCAGGAGTTCGTGCCCTGCGGGCAGACCGCACTGAAGAATGCCATCGCCCGGGCGAACGCGACCCCTGGCCCGAGCCTGCTCGTCCTCGCCCTCGGCTGCCAGTACACGCTGACGACACCGCACAACGACGCCAACGGCCTGCCGGTGATCACCAGCCAGATCTCCCTCGTCGGCAACGGGAGCACCATCAGGCGGAGCACCCAGACCGGCACGCCGGAGTTCCGGATCTTCGAGGTCAGCGGGCCGAACGGAGACCTGCGGCTCGGCGGTCTCACCGTACGGAACGGCCGCGCCCCGACGGCCTTCGGGGGCGGCGTCTGGGTGCACGGCGGCGGAAGGCTCTCGGTCGACCGGAGCAAGATCATCCATAACTACGCCGACGAAGGCGGCGGTGGCATCGCATCCGAGAGCAGCACGGTCACCGTCTCGAACAGCGACCTCATGTACAACGTCAGCCTGGGCGACGGCGCCGGATACCTCGACTACCCCCAGAGCGTCACGACCTTCCGCAACAGCACGGTCAGCGGCAACACCTCCCTCGGCGGCCAGGGCGGGGGGATCGAAGTGGACGGGAGGCTGACGGTGAGCGACAGCAGAGTGCTCGACAACTCCGCCGGAGCCGACGGTGGCGGCATCATGATCGCGCCCGACGCGAACGTGACGCTGACCGACACCGTCATCCGCGGCAACTCGTCGGCGGCCATCGGCGGCGGCATCAACAACTACGGCACGCTGCAGATGACCGGGGGCGAGATCTTCGCCAACCGGGTCACCCAGGGGGCCCTCGACAGCAGACAGGGCGGCGGCATCGCGAACCGAGGAGGATCGGTCACGCTCAGCAACACTCGGGTGACGAACAACGCCGCCCTCAATGCCCCTGGCGGCATCCTCAACTCCGGGGGCCAAGTAACGCTGAACTCCACCGCAGTCACGGAAAACCTGCCCACCAACTGCGCTCCGAGCACCGTGCCCGGCTGCACGGACTGACCGGCACCGACCGGCTGGGGGCCGACAAGGCCGACGAGGGGCGTCAAATCGCTGTTCACCGGCCATACTTGCCCGTGGCGGGGAGTGCGGCTCCGCGCCGGCGGGTGGGGGAGGGGATGTCCGGTGAGCGGTGTCGGCGAGGGCCTCGGGCGGATCGAGGTAAGACTCAAGTGGGATCCCAGCCCGTGGGGAGAGCGGCCACGCCACCTCGACATCATCGCCGCGACCTACGCCGACTCCGACTGGTACGGCCGGCCCGTCTACGTCGTCCACTACGACAGTCGTTCGCCGGACGGCACCATCACCATGCCCCGGCACAGCACGACCGGGCAGGGCTTCGGATTCGTCGAGGTGATGGTCCTGGAGTTCGACCGGCTGGCCTCCGCCTACGGCCGGGTCGTCGTCGGTGTGGTCATCCACCAGGACGACGGTCCGCGCACATTCGGCGACATACGCAATGCCGGCGTGCTGGTCGTCGAGAAGTACACGGAGCTGCTGAAGGACGACTTCACGCGCGTCGCCGGAGCGCATGCCGCGACGATCGCAGAGTTCGTCCGGGACGCCTCCGGGCGGTGGCGGATGCACGCGCTGATCCGTGGCCACGACAGCGACCCGGCGGCCTTCATCGCCGAGATGGGCAGGGCCCACGACCAGCTGGGCGATGAGTAGGGGGGGCAGCTCATGGACCGGTCGCCCACGCCATGATGGAACGCTGGAAGGGCCACGTCATCCGTCATCCCCTCTGGGGCGCGGTGGAGTTGACCCTTGCCTGGCATACCGTGCTGCTGCTGTTCGCCAAGGTGGCGCTGCCTCCCCTGGCGCCCTCGTGGTTCCCGGACCTCGGCGCCGTCCTCGTCAACGCGGTCTGCGCGGCCGGCGTGTGGTTCGTGCTGTGGCGGTGGGGCCGGCTGCGGGTCTCCGGCGTGAGCGTGCTCGGCCGGCCGCGCCGCTGGTGGCTGGCGACACCGATGCTGCTGATCGCCTGCTCGTACGCCGCCGTCGGGCTCAGCGGCAGCACGAGGGTGCTGGTCAGCGGGCTGGTCTCACTGCTGTTGGTGGGGCTCAACGAGGAGATCTACAGCCGTGGGCTCGTGCAGCAGGCCCTGCATCCGGTCGGTCCGGTCCGTGCGGCGGCCGGCGTCGCCGTCCTGTTCGGCGCGGGGCACGTCCAGAACTACCTGTTCTTCGGCGCCCCGCTCGACGACACGCTGTGGCAGATGCTGTCCGCCGGTCTCTTCGGCTTCACCTGTGCCGCTCTGCGCTACGCCATCGGCTCGGTCTGGCCGATGTGCGTCGTGCACGGCCTCGACGACTTCTTCCAGATCCACTCACCCGGTACGACGCCGGACGGGTGGCAGGCGAGCGTGTACGTCTTCCATGCCGCCTACGGCCTGTGGCTGCTGCGCCGATACGGCCCTGACGTCACGCCCGTACCGCGCGAAGCCGTCCGTACGGACCCGGACCCCGGCGAGCGGCCCGAGGGAGCCGGGGTACTCGACTGACACCTACGCCCTCCGGGCGGCAGCCGTGAGCAGATCACGCACGGTGTACATCCGGCACCAGCGGCCCGTTCGGGTGCCGGCGGCTCGCCACACGGCGGCGCAGGAGGTCCCTCCGGACTTCCGGAGGTTGGTCCTGATCGAGGCCATACGAGGGATCGTGCGGCGCGTCGGTGCGGCGCCGGCGTGGCGCACACCGTGTCGGCGTTAACGTGAAACCAGCGTTTCCGCTGGTCACTACGTTTCTGCTGTTGTGGGGCGGGTGGGACTCGAACCCACGGCCGACGGATTATGAGTCCGCTGCTCTAACCGGCTGAGCTACCGCCCCGAACACCACGGCGCGTACAAGTGTGCGCGCCGTCTGCCGCAGCATAGCCGCTCATACGATCTCCTGCTCCGGATGGTCGGCCATGCTCAACCAACAGGACTCACCCGTCCCGTCGGCGGTTCCAGGGGAAACGAAAAAGGACCCCGAAGGGTCCTCTTCCGATGGCTCCCCCGACTGGACTCGAACCAGTAACCCTCCGGTTAACAGCCGAATGCTCTGCCAATTGAGCTACAGGGGATCGCGCTCCCCCGACTGGACTCGAACCAGTAACCTGCCGGTTAACAGCCGGCTGCTCTGCCAATTGAGCTACAGGGGATTGCTGCGTTGCGACGAACGGTCCCACCTCCGGCCTTGCCGGGGAGCGGGCGCTCGCTGCGAGACATAGATTAGCGCAAGCAGGGGGGTGCTCCGCCAATCGGTATCCCCAGGGCGTCCAGGGAAGGATCGCAGCGTGCGGTACAAGCTGGTCTTCGTCGCCGGACTGGGCCTCGGTTTCGTGATCGGGACGCGGGCCGGGCGTGAGGTGTACGAGCGGATGAAGTCGTCCGCCAAGCAGGTCGCCGGGAACCCCGCGGTGCGCAACGCGGCCGAGTCCGCCGCCCAGGGCGGGCGGCAGGCCGCCGGGCGGGCGCTGCACGTGGTCGGCGACCAGGCGCAGCGGATCCCGGGGAAGATCCGGTCGCGGCGCGAGCACAACGGGCACTACAGCCGGCAGTCCGCCCAGTTCGAGGACGACGACTGGGGAACCAGCAACACCTGAACCCGGACACCTGAACCCGGGCGGCCGAACCCGGAATCACCCGCCGTACGCCGGAAAGACCCGGCGTACGGCAGAATCATGTGCCATGGGGATAGTCGCCGGCCTTGACAGCTCTACGGACTCCACGCGCATCGTCGTCTGTGACACCGACACCGGTGCCGTGCTGCGGCAGGGCCATGCCCCGCACCCCCTGGAACCCAAGGCGACCGACGTCGACCCGCAGGCCTGGCTGCTCTCCCTCGGGGACGCCGCGACCGGCGGGCTGCTCGAAGGCGTGCAGGCCATCGGGGTCGCCGCGCAGGGGCACGGGATCGTGCCGCTCGACGCGCAGGGCGCCCTGGTGCGGCCGGCGCTCGTCGGGAACGACAAGCGGGCCCAGGTCGCCGCGGCCGACCTCGTCGAGTCGTTCGGCGGGCGGCAGGCGTGGACCGGGGCCGTCGGCGCCGTGCCGCAGTCCGGGATGCCCGTCGCCAAGCTGCGCTGGCTCGCCCGCACCGAACCCGAGCACGCCCAGCGGATCGCCTCCGTCCTCCAGCCGCACGACTGGCTGGTCTGGCAGCTGCTCGGCCGGCCCGCGCGCCGCACCACCGACCGCGGCGCCGCCTCCGCCACCGGCTACTGGTCCGCCCGCACCGGGTCCTACCGCCCCGACCTCGTCGAGCTGGCGCTCGGGCACCAGGCCGCGCTGCCCGAGGTGCTCGGGCCCGCCGAGGCCGCCGGCACCACCCCCGAGGGGCTGCTGATCTCGGCCGGTACGGGCGAGACGATGGCGGCCGCTCTCGGTCTCGGCCTCGGCACCGGGGACGCGGTCGTCTCCCTCGGCGCCTCCGGCTCCGTGATGGCCGTCCACCACGAGGCCCCGGCCGACCCGGACGGGACGATCACCGCGTACGCCGACGCCGCCGGCATGCACCTGCCCGTAGTGCACACCTCCAACGCCGTACGGGTGCTCCGCGGCACCGCCGAGATGCTGGGCGCCGAGTCGCTCGACGAGCTGTCCGCGCTCGCCCTGAAGTCCACCCCCGGCGCCTCCGGGCTCGTGCTGCTGCCCTATCTGGAGGGCGAGCGCACCCCGAACCTGCCGCACACCGCAGGCACGCTCAGCGGGCTGCGCCGCGAGTCCATGAAGCCCGAACACCTGGCCCGGGCCTCCTTCGAGGGCATGCTGTGCTCGCTCGCCGACGCGATGGACGTGCTGCGCCGGCGCGGCGTCGAGGTGCGCCGGGTGTTCCTGCTCGGGGCCGCCGCCGGGCTGCCCGCGGTGCAGGCCATGGCGCCCGCGCTGTTCGGCGCGCAGGTCGTCGTACCCCAGCCGGCCGAGTACGCGGCGCTCGGCGCCGCCCGGCAGGCGGCCTGGGCGCTCGGGGTGTCCCAGGGCACCCTCTCCCCCGCCGTCCCGCCGGCCTGGCAGGGCGCCGCGGCGCAGGTCTTCGAGGCGGGCGAGGAGCTCGCGGTCGGACAGGCCGTGCGCCAGCAGTACATCGCCACCCGCGACCAGCTGCACCCGGGCGCCTTCAGCGCGTGAGCGCCCGGGGCCCCGGTCCGTACCGCCGCCCGTAGCCCGTTCGTAAAGACTTCACCAGGGCTCAGCGGGGCGCCCTAAAACGAGTCGTAACGTCTCGGGAGCGCGGGCGATAGTAGAACCCGTGCTCATAAGACTCCTCCGAACCTTCCTCGGGCCGTACAGAAAACCCATCGCCCTGCTCGTACTGCTGCAGCTGCTGCAGACCAGCGCCACTCTCTACCTGCCGACCCTGAACGCCGACATCATCGACAACGGTGTCGTGAACGGGGACACCGGCTACATCCTGCGGTTCGGCGCGCTGATGATCGGCGTGTCCCTCGTGCAGGTCGTCTGCAACATCGGGGCCGTGTACTTCGGTGCGCGGACCGCGGCCGCGCTCGGGCGGGACGTCCGGGCCGCGGTCTTCGGCCGTGTGCAGTCCTTCTCGGCCCGGGAGGTCGGACACTTCGGCGCGCCGTCGCTGATCACCCGCACCACCAATGACGTGCAGCAGGTCCAGATGCTGGTCCTGATGGCGTTCACCCTGATGGTCTCCGCGCCGATCATGTGTGTCGGCGGCATCATCATGGCGCTCGGCCAGGACGTGCCGCTGTCGGCCGTCCTGATCGCCGTCGTGCCGGTGCTCGGCATCGCGGTCTCGCTGATCGTGCGGAAGATGCGCCCGCTGTTCCGCACCATGCAGGAGCGGCTCGACACCGTGAACCGGGTGCTGCGCGAGCAGATCACCGGCAACCGGGTGATCCGCGCCTTCGTCCGCGACGGCTACGAGCGCGAGCGGTTCAAGGGCTCGAACGTCGAACTGACCGACGTGTCGATGTCCACCGGACGGCTGATGGCACTGATGTTCCCGACCGTGATGACGGTCGTGAACGTGTCGTCGATCGCCGTCGTCTGGTTCGGCGCGCACCGCATCGACAGCGGCGCGATGGAGATCGGCGCGCTGACCGCCTTCCTCGCGTATCTGATGCAGATCGTGATGGCCGTGATGATGGCCACCTTCATGTTCATGATGGTGCCGCGGGCCGAGGTGTGCGCCGAGCGCATCGAGGAGGTCCTGGCGACCGAGTCCAGCGTGGTGCCGCCGGCCGAGCCGGTGACCGCCCTGGCCCGGCACGGGCATCTGGAGGTCAGGAACGCGGACTTCCGCTACCCGGGCGCCGAGGAGTCGGTGCTGCGGGAGGTCGAGCTGGTCGCCCGCCCCGGCGAGACCACCGCGATCATCGGCTCGACCGGCTCCGGCAAGTCGACGCTGCTCGGCCTGGTGCCGCGGCTCTTCGACGTGACCGGCGGCGAGGTCCTGGTCGACGGCGTGGACGTGCGCGAGCTCGAACCGGGCCTGATGGCGCGGACGGTCGGCCTGGTGCCGCAGAAGCCGTATCTGTTCTCCGGGACGGTGGCGACCAATCTGCGGTACGGCAAGCCCGACGCGACCGACGAGGAGCTGTGGCACGCCCTGGAGGTGGCCCAGGCCAAGGACTTCGTGACCAAGCTGGAGGGCGGACTGAACGCGCCCATCGCGCAGGGCGGCACCAATGTCTCCGGCGGGCAGCGGCAGCGGCTCGCGATCGCCCGCACCCTGGTGCAGAAGCCGGAGATCTATCTCTTCGACGACTCCTTCTCCGCGCTCGACTACGAGACGGACGCGCTGCTGCGCTCCGCGCTCGCCGCGGAGACGGCCGAGTCGACCGTGGTCATCGTCGCCCAGCGGGTGTCGACGATCCGGGACGCCGACCGGATCGTGGTCCTCGACGAGGGCCGGGTGGTCGGCACGGGCCGGCACCACGAGCTGATGGCGGAGAACGAGACGTACCGGGAGATCGTGCTCTCCCAGCTGACCGAGGCGGAGGCAGCCTGATGGCCGGTCCTGGCGGACGAATGATGGCCGGCGCCGGCGGCCCGGACTCGAGGTCGATGGACTTCAAGGGTTCGGGCAAGCGGCTGCTCAAGCAGCTGGCGCCGGAGCGCGGCACGCTGTGGCTGATGCTGGTCGCCGGTGTGCTGTCGGTGGCGGCCTCGGTGGTCGGGCCGAAGATCCTCGGCAAGGCGACCGACCTGGTCTTCGCGGGCGTGGTCGGGCGGCAGATGCCCGAGGGCGCCACCAAGGAGCAGGCCCTCGCGGGGCTGCGCGCCAAGGGCGACGGCGGCATGGCGGACATGCTGTCCGGGGTGGACTTCACCCCGGGGCAGGGCATCGACTTCACGGCGGTCGGCGAGGTCCTCGGCATCGCGCTCGGCGTGTACGTGCTCGCCGGCCTGCTGATGCTGGTGTCGACCCGGATGTCGATCAAGGTGATCAACCGGACGATCTACCGGATGCGCGAGGACGTCCAGGCGAAGCTGTCGCGGCTGCCGCTGTCGTACTTCGACAAGGCCAAGCGCGGCGAGGTGCTCTCGCGGGCGACCAACGACATCGACAACATCTCGCAGACCCTCCAGCAGTCGATGGGCCAGCTGATCAACTCGCTGCTCACCATCGTCGGCGTGCTCGCGATGATGTTCTGGATCTCGCCGCTGCTCGCCCTGGTGGCGCTGGTCACGGTACCGCTGTCGGTGGTCGTGGCGACGAGGATCGGCAAGCGCTCGCAGCCGCACTTCGTGCAGCAGTGGAAGTCCACGGGCAGGCTCAACGCCCACATCGAGGAGATGTACACCGGGCACACCCTGGTGAAGGTCTTCGGGCGGCAGGACGAGTCCGCGCGGGACTTCCGCGAGCAGAACGAGGCGCTGTACGAGGCCGGGTTCAAGGCGCAGTTCAACAGCGGCGTCATGCAGCCGGTGATGCTGTTCGTGTCGAACCTGAACTATGTGCTCGTGGCCGTCGTCGGCGGTCTGCGGGTGGCCAGCGGCAGCCTGTCCATCGGTGACGTGCAGGCCTTCATCCAGTACTCCCGGCAGTTCTCGATGCCGCTGACGCAGGTCGCGTCGATGGCGAACCTGGTGCAGTCGGGCGTGGCCTCCGCCGAGCGGATCTTCGAGCTGCTCGACGCGGAGGAGCAGGAGCCGGACGCGCCGCACAGCGAGCAGCCGGCGGACCTCAAGGGCAAGGTGGCCCTAGAGGGTGTCTCCTTCCGTTACGAGGAGGACAAGCCGCTCATCGAGGACCTGTCGCTCTCGGTGGAGCCGGGGCAGACGGTCGCGATCGTCGGCCCGACCGGCGCCGGCAAGACGACGCTGGTGAACCTGCTCATGCGGTTCTACGAGGTGACCGGCGGCCGGATCACGCTGGACGGCACCGACATCGGGAAGATGTCGCGGGAGGACCTGCGCACCGGAATCGGCATGGTGCTGCAGGACACCTGGCTGTTCGGCGGCACCATCGCGGAGAACATCGCGTACGGCGCGACGCGCGAGGTGACCCGGGCGGAGATCGAGGAGGCGGCGAAGGCGGCCCACGCCGACCGCTTCATCCGCACCCTGCCCGAGGGCTACGACACCGTCATCGACGACGACGGCGCGGGCGTCAGCGCGGGCGAGAAGCAGCTGATCACCATCGCGCGGGCGTTCCTGTCCGACCCGGTGATCCTGGTCCTCGACGAGGCGACCAGCTCGGTCGACACCCGTACCGAGGTGCTGATCCAGAAGGCGATGGCGCGGCTCGCCCACGGGCGCACCTCCTTCGTGATCGCGCACCGGCTCTCCACCATCCGGGACGCGGACGTGATCCTGGTGATGGAGAACGGCTCGATCGTCGAGCAGGGCACGCACGAGGAGCTGCTGGCGTCGGGCGGTGCGTACGCGCGGCTGTACGCGGCGCAGTTCGCCCAGGCGGTCGCCGAGGTGGACTAGCCGGACGGCTGATCGGCTAGTCCAGATAGCCGCGCAGCTGGTCGGCGTAGGCATGGTCCCGCAGCTTGTTGAGGGTCTTCGACTCGATCTGGCGGATGCGTTCGCGCGTCACGCCGAAGATCCGGCCGATCTCCTCCAGGGTGCGGGGCCTGCCGTCGTCCAGGCCGTAGCGGAGCTGGACGACCTTGCGCTCGCGTTCGCCGAGGGTCGAGAGCACGGCCTCCAGGTGCTGGCGCAGCAGCAGGAAGGCGGCGGACTCGACGGGGGACGCGGCGTCGCCGTCCTCGATGAGGTCGCCGAGGGCGACGTCCTCCTCCTCGCCGACGGGGGCGTGCAGCGAGACCGGCTCCTGGGCGAGCCGCAGCACCTCGCCGACCCGTTCGGGGGCCAGGTCGAGCTGGGCGGCGACCTCTTCGGCGGTGGGTTCATAGCCGCGTTCCTGGAGCATCCGGCGCTGGACGCGGACGACCCGGTTGATGAGTTCGACGACGTGCACGGGGACGCGGATGGTCCGGGCCTGGTCGGCGAGGGCCCGGGACATCGCCTGGCGGATCCACCAGGTCGCGTACGTGGAGAACTTGTAGCCGCGTGCGTAGTCGAACTTCTCCACGGCCCTGATGAGGCCGAGGTTGCCCTCCTGCACCAGGTCGAGCATGGTGAGGCCGCGTCCCACGTACCGTTTGGCGACGGAGACGACGAGCCGCAGGTTGGCCTCGATGAGCCGGCGTTTGGCGATCCGGCCGAGGACCACGATCCGGTCCAGGTCGAGCGCCAACTGGGAGTCGAGGTCGGGGGTGTTGGCGAGCTTCTCCTCGGCGAAGAGCCCGGCCTCGACCCGGCGGGCGAGCTCGACCTCCTCCTCTGCGGTGAGCAGCGGCACCCGGCCTATCTCGCGCAGGTACTGCCGGAAGAGATCGGAGGAGGGTCCGTTGCCGCCGAGGTCGACGCGGCGGCGCTGGGCGGGCACGGCCTCGGGTTCCTGCTCAACGGCGACGAGTTCGAGCGGGGAGGGTTCGAGCGGAGACGGTTCGCCCGGGGGCGGTTCGGTCACGGCGAGGGTCTGGGGCTGGGTCTGCACGGGGGGCGACCTCCAGGACGGGATGACACCGTCCGCTCAGTGTGTCGCACGACACAACACCGCCACGAGGGGCGTGCGGTGACTTTTTGAGTTCGCCGGGTGACCGAACGTCAGGACGGGCCGTCGGCCGGGCTCAGAGCGCGGCCGCGCCGTGGTTGCGCAGCGACTGCCCGTACTGGGTGAGCACCCACAGCTCGTTCTGCACGGCGGCCAGCTGGGCGGGGTCGCCGTGCGGACCGAGCCGGGCCAGGGTGCCCTGGACGTCGCGGATGCGCCGGTCGACGGCCCGGAGCCGTACGGTCACCAGCTGGTCGCCCGCGTACGCCTCGTCGACGATCTTCGCGAAGATCACCTCGACGGCGAGCTCGGTGACGAGGGCGCGCACGGTGTCGTCCGGGGCGGCCTCGCGGACCGCGTCGAGATAGTCGGCGGGCGCGTCGGTGGCGCCGCCCGCGTCCATGACGCACTGGCGGACGGCCGCGTAGGGCGGGGCGGTGAACTCGTCCACCCCGTACGCGTCGAAGGCCGGGGAGACCAGCTCCGGGCGCTGGAGGGCGAGCTTGAGCAGCTCGCGCTCGGTGCGGTGGGCGGGGCTGCGCAGATTGAGCGCGGGGCCGGCCGGGGCGGTGGGGGCCTGGATGCCGGCGGGGTCGTACGGCCGGCGCCGGTCGCCGCGGCGGTCCGGCTCCTTGCCGCCGCCACCGCGCTGCCAGCGGGCGATCTGGGCGACCCGGCGGACCACGAACTGGGTGTCGAGGATGCCGAGCATGCCGGCGAGCTGGACGGCGACCTCGTGCTGCGAGGCCACGTTCTTGATCCGGGCGACGATCGGGGCGGCCTCGTCGAGCGCGGCGGCCCGGCCGGACGGGATCTCCAGGTCGTACCGCCGCACGATCTGGCGGAGCGCGAACTCGAACAGCGGGACGCGCGGCTCGACGAGGTCGGCGACGGCCTCGTCGCCCTTGGCGAGGCGCAGTTCGCAGGGGTCCATGCCGTCGGGGGCGATGGCGATGTACGTCTCGGCGGCGAACTTCTGGTCGTCCTCGAAGGCGCGCAGGGCGGCCTTCTGGCCGGCGGCGTCGCCGTCGAAGGTGAAGATGACGCGTGCCGAGCCGTTGTCCATGAGGAGGCGGCGCAGGATCTTGATGTGGTCGCCGCCGAAGGCGGTGCCGCAGGTGGCGATGGCGGTGGGGACGCCGGCCAGGTGGCAGGCCATGACGTCGGTGTAGCCCTCGACCACGACGGCCCGGCTGACCTTGGCGATGTCCTTCTTGGCCAGGTCGATGCCGTAGAGCACCTGGGACTTCTTGTAGATCGGCGTCTCGGGCGTGTTGAGGTACTTGGGCCCGTTGTCGTCCTCGCGGAGCCGGCGGGCGCCGAACCCGACGACATCGCCGCCGACGTCCTTGATCGGCCACATCAGGCGGCCGCGGAAACGGTCGATGGGGCCGCGGCGGCCGTCCTGGGAGAGGCCGGAGAGGATCAGCTCGCGGTCGGTGAAGCCCTTGCCGCGCAGGAAGCGGGTGAGGTGGTCCCAGCCGGCCGGGGAGTAGCCGACACCGAAGTGCTCGGCGGCGGCCTGGTCGAAGCCGCGCTCGGCGAGGAACTTCCGGCCGATCTCGGCCTCGGCGGAGCCGAGTTGCTCCGCGTAGTACTGGGCGGCGATCTTGTGGGCGTCGACAAGGCGGGTGCGTTCGCCGCGCTGGTGGCCGGGGTTGTAGCCGCCCTCCTCGTAGCGCAGGGTGATGCCCGCCTTGGCGGCGAGGCGCTCGACCGTCTCCGAGAAGGAGAGGTGGTCGATCTTCATCACGAAGGCGATCGTGTCGCCGCCCTCCTGGCAGCCGAAGCAGTGGAACAGGCCCTTGCTGGGGCTGACCTGGAAGGAGGGCGACTTCTCGTCGTGGAAGGGGCAGAGGCCCTTGAGGTTGCCGCCGCCCGCGTTGCGGAGCTGGAGGTACTCGGACACGACGGCGTCGATCGGGACCGCGTCCCGTACCGCCTTCACGTCGTCATCGTTGATCCTGCCTGCCACGGATGAATTCTACGGGGCCGGGCCACCGTTCCAGAGTCACGGAACCAGGCTCTCCAGGTCGACCGAGGCGTCCGCGAGGCGCTCCGGATCCACCTGGGCCCGGGACCGGATGAGCTTCTGGACGGGCTCTGTGACGTCCCACACATTCACGTTCATGCCCGCGATCACCCGGCCCTCCTTCAGCCAGAAGGAGATGAACTCGCGCTTGCCGGTGTCGCCGCGGACCACGACCTGGTCGTACGAGCCGGGCGGCGCCCAGCCGGAGTACTCCATGCCCAGGTCGTACTGGTCGGAGAAGAAGTACGGCACGCGGTCGTACGACACGTGCTGCCCGAGCATCGCGCGGGCGGCGGCCGGGCCGCCGTTGAGGGCGTTGGCCCAGTGCTCGACGCGGATCCGGTGGTGCAGCGAGGGGTGGTGGAAGGCGGCCACGTCGCCGGCCGCGAAGATGTCGGGGTCGGAGGTGCGCAGCGACTCGTCGACGGCCACGCCGCCGCCGTCGGCGCGGTCGACGAGGGCGAGCCCGGCGTTCTCGGCGAGGGCGGTGCGCGGGGCGGCGCCGATGGCGACGAGGACGGCGTGGGCGGGGTGCTCGTCGCCGTCGTCGGTGCGGACCGCGAGGACCATGCCGTCCTGTCCGGTGATCTCGGCGAGCCGGGCGCCGAAGTGGAAGCGGACGCCGTGGTCGGTGTGCAGGTCGGCGAAGAGCTGGCCGAGCTCGGGGCCGAGGACCCGGTGCAGCGGGGTGGGGTCGGCCTCGACGATCGTGACCTCGACGCCGTACCCACGGGCCGCAGAGGCGACCTCCAGGCCGATCCAGCCGGCGCCGGCGATGACCAGCTGGCCGTTCTCCCGGCCGAGCTTCCGGAGCTCGTCGCGGAGCCGCTCGGAGTGGGCGAGCCGGCGCAGATGGTGGACGCCGGCCAGGTCGGTGCCGGGGAGGTCGAGGCGGCGCGGCTCGGCGCCGGTGGCGAGGAGCAGCTTGTCGTAGCGGATGACGGTGCCGTCGCCGAGGCGGACGGTGTGCGCCTCGCGGTCGACGGCGGTGACGGTCTGGCCGAGGTGCAGCTCGACGTCGGCCTGGGCGTACCAGGCGGGCTCGTGGACGAAGACGGAGTCCCGTTCCTCCTTGCCGTTCAGATAGCCCTTGGAGAGCGGGGGGCGTTCGTAGGGGTGCTCGCGTTCGTCGCCGATGAGGATCACCCGGCCGTTGAACCCCTCGTCGCGCAGCGTCTCCGCCGCCTTGGCCCCGGCCAGGCCCCCGCCGACGATGACAAAGGTCTGATCTGCGTCGACCACGTTGATTCCTCCTCGTTTCGACCGGTTCCCTACGCTACGCCCCTGGGCGGGGCCGGGGCCGTACCGCCTCGGGGCATGCATGCGAGGGTCCCGCAACGGCCGGGAAGACGAAAGGGGGCGAACGGCCCCCGCGCACGGCCCCTCAGGCCCGTCAGGCCCTCGGGGGGCGCAGGCGGGCGTGCAGGGTGCGGGCGGAGGCGTCGGTGAGGGAGGCGATCTGGTCGACGATCACCCGCTTGCGGGCACGGTCGTCGGGCGCGCCGACGAACAGCGCCCGGAACTGGGGTTCGAGCCCTTCGGGCGCGCGGGCGGCGAGGTCCTCGGCGAGCTCGGCGAGCACGATGCGCTGGTCGGCCCGGAGCGCCTCCTGCTCGGCGCGCTGCATCACGTACCGGTCGGCGACGGCCTTGAGGACGGCGCACTCGTTGCGGGTCTCGCGGGGGACGACCAGCTCGGCCGCGTACCGGGTCAGCCGGCCCGATCCGAACGCCTCCCGGGTCGCGCCCTCGGCGGCGAGGCAGAAGCGCCCGATGAGCTGGCTGGTGGCGTCCTTGAGGCGGGCCTGGGCGACCGCCGAGCCGTCGTACCCGTGCGGCCA
The DNA here is from genome assembly GCF_026236535.1 of Streptomyces sp. SKN60. Classification (GTDB taxonomy): domain Bacteria; phylum Actinomycetota; class Actinomycetes; order Streptomycetales; family Streptomycetaceae; genus Streptomyces. The sequence goes on from NZ_JAHTMW010000002.1 coordinate 217,845, forward strand.
CCACTCCTGGTCGAGCAGCCGGTCGAGGGCGTCGGCGAGCTCCTGCGGATCGGTGTCCTCCGGTACGTAGCGCCCGCGGGCGACCGCCCAGATGTCGGCCCGCTCGGGCTCGGCCAGCAGCAGGTTGGGGTCGATGTGCCCGGCGTGCAGCCCGTCCTCGACATCGTGCACCGAGTACGCCACGTCGTCGGACCAGTCCATGACCTGCGCCTCGAAGCACTTGCGGTGCCCGGGCGCGCCCTCCCGGATCCAGGCGAAGACCGGCAGGTCGTCCTCGTACACCCCGAACTTCGGCGAACCGGGGTCGGTGGGGTGCCCGCCGCGCGCCCACGGGTACTTGGTGGCGGCGTCGAGCGCGGCCCGGGTGAGGTTGAGCCCGACGCTGACGGGCTCGCCGGTGACGGGGTCGGTGACGAAGCGCTTGGGCTCGATCCGGGTGAGCAGCCTGAGCGACTGCGCGTTCCCCTCGAAGCCGCCGCAGTCCTTCGCCACGTCGTTGAGCGCCTGCTCGCCGTTGTGCCCGAACGGCGGGTGCCCCATGTCGTGCGCGAGGCACGCGGCCTCGACGAGGTCGGGGTCGCAGCCGAGCGCCGCCCCGAGCTCGCGCCCCACCTGGGCGCATTCGAGCGAGTGGGTGAGCCGGGTGCGGGGGCTCGCGTCCCACGCGTGGCTGCGCGTCCCGGGGGTGACCACCTGCGTCTTGCCCGCGAGCCGCCGCAGCGCGGCGGAATGCAGCACCCGGGCCCGGTCACGCTGGAAGGCGGTGCGCCCGGGGCGTTTGTCGGGCTCGGGGGCCCAGCGTTCGAGAGCGGCGGCGTCGTAGCCGGGGGTGTCGGGGGTGAGGCCTGGAGTGGCGGGGCTCGTGGGTTCGGTGATGCCTTCCATGTCCCGAAGGTAACGGGCGGGACGGACAAGTGGGGCGATGGCGCGACGCGGAACGCCGCTCAGGCGCGGAACTCGTAGACGTACAGGCCGCGTTCGCCGACGGCGACGAGTCCCCTGCCGTCGGGGAGCCAGGCACAGGAGGCGAACGGCGTTTCGGCGCGGACACCGGTGACGGTGCGGCCGGAGGCGGCGTCCCAGACACGGAGCATGGCGCCGGCGGTCGCGATCCACTTCCCGTCGGGGGAGACGGAGAGCCCGTCGACCGGGCCGCCAGGGTCGGTGAGGGAGGCGAGGAGGGCGCCGGTGCGGGGGTCCCAGTGGCTGACGGTGCCGGTGGAGGAGGCGGTGAGGAGACGCGTGCCGTCGGGGGTGGGGGCGAGGGCGGTGAGCCTCTCACCGGAGTGGATCTCGACCTGGCGGGTGGCGGCGGTCCGGTCCGCCGCGAGGTGGACCACGTGCACCAGGGAGGCGTCACCCGTCGCGCGGGACGGCCCCCGGCGCAGCACGGCGACCCAGGACCCGTCGCGCGCGACGACGACCGCCTCCGCTCGCCCGGCGGTGGCCCGAGGGCCCGGAAGGGCGGCGGTCCGGCGCTCCGGGAAGCAGTCCCACAGCTGGAGGGAGCCTTCGGAGTCCGCGACCGCGAGCCAGGTGCCGTCGGGTGCCACGGCCAGGGCGTGCGCCGAGGTGCCGACGCCGATGTCGAGATCGGCGACGGACACCCCCGTTGGTCCGAGTTGTCCGGCGGTGGTCATGATCCGGACCCCGTACCCGTCCCGGACGACCGCCGCGCACCACCTGCCGTGCGGGGCGAAGGCGACCGGCCCGTCGTGTTCTCCGTCGAGCGAGGCCAGCGGGCTGCTCCAGTCCTCGCCCTCCGCGTCGCAGAGCCGCGTCCGTCCGTCCGTGTGCCCGACGGCCAACCGTCCTGCGTCGCCCACGACCGTGACCGTCCGCATTCCCCCGCCGTCGCGGGACGCCGGTCGCGCGAGTTCCCGGCTGTCCCAGACCCGCACCGCGCCGTCCTCCCCGGCGCTGACGAGTTGGTCGCCGTACGGTGTGACGGCGACGGCGTGGACCGCGCCCTGGTGAGCGCTGTAGCGGGCGCGACAGGCGCCCGTCGTCCGGTCCCAGACCGCGACGGAGCCGTCCTCGCCACCGCTGACCAGCCAGGTCCCGTCGGGCGAGACCGCCACGGCGGTGGCGGGGCCGCTGTGCGCGGAGATCTGCGACGTGCGAAGGGGCGGCGTCTCGTCCCAGATCTGGAGCACCCCGTTCGCCTCGGCCGTGACCATCCAGCTGCCGTCCCGCGCGATGGCGATGGCGTTCACGGGCGCTCCGGCCGTGAGGCCGCGGCGCTCCACGCGGGCGAGGTCCGAGGACATCAACGTGACGTGCCGGCGGCCGCCGGCGGCCAGCCATCCGCCGCCGGGGGCGAAGGCCACGCAGGTGTACTCGTCGCCCCGCTCCGGGACGACCTGGGCGAGGTGGTTCCCGCTCCGGGCGTCCCAGAACTCCAGGGTGCCGTCCGTGGCGACGGTCGCGATGCAGCTCCCGGAGATCGCCAGGGCGCGCACCGACGCCCGGCGGCCTCCGACCGGCCCGAGGGTGCGGACCGGCGGGGTGGCCCGGTCCGGGCTCCAGGTGTGGAAGGTACGGCCGGTCCCGCCCGTCGCCAGCCGGGTGCCGTTCGGGGCGACCGCGAGGACCCGGAAGCGGCCGCCCCGGACGTCGAGGGCGAACTCGCCGCCGCTGTCCGGGTCGAGCCCGCGGGCCATGCCGTCGGCTCCGACGGTGACGAGCGAGGTGCCGTCCGGCGTGACCCCGACGGACCATACGGGCCCGGTATGGCCGAGGAAGGTGCGGAGCAGGGCCGGTTCGGGCAGGTCAGGCGGGGTACTGCGGTGGATCAGCAGGGGCCGGGACGCGAACGCGGGGTCCAGCCGGCGGGCGGCGATCAGGCCGCTCCAGAGGGGCAGCCACTCCAGGCGGCCGTGCAGGACGTCGGTCAGGAGCTCCGGCGGATCGGTCGGCGTCAGGAGGTGGGCGGCGCGGGTGAGGTCGTCCGCCATGCCCGCGGCCATGCCGGTGGGGACGTCGAACAGGTCCGCCCAGGCCGCCATGGGGCCTCGCTGGTGGAGCCGGGTCTCGATCCAGCGCAGGTCGGTCGCGACACGTTCCGCATCCTGCGTACGGCCGGCGGCGAGGAGGTGCTCGATCGCGTGGTCCAGGACGTAGCCCCGGACGTCGTCGCCGGGGTTCCAGGGCGTGCGGCCCCAGGTGTCGGCCAGGGTGCCGTGCAGGGCGGTCGCCGCCGGATCGCCCAGCTCCTTGTGCAGATAGTCGCGGAGCACGTCGTGGAGGGTGACGCGGCCTCCGTGGCCCGGGGTGAGCGAGACGAGGGACAGGCGGTCGAACTCGACGCACAGCGACCTGGCCTCGGCCTCGGTCAGGCCGCCGGTGGCCGCCCACAGACGGGCGACCAGCGGGACGGGGATCGACTCGTCCTCCGCGAAGACGGCGAGTTCCGCGAGGCGTCGGGCGCCGCCCGGGGGCAGCAGGGTCCTGGCGGCCTCGACGGTCGCCCGTACCGCCTGGGCACGGCGCGCCGGATCGTCCAGGTCGAACGGGGCGGTGTCCCCGTCCACGGCGGCCGGACCATGGGCGCCCAGGTCGCGGAGGGCCTCCGCCGCCGCCTCGGCCGGGTCGGTGCCGGTGGAGGTCCGGCGGGTGATCAGACGGTTGGTGAGGCGCAGCAGGAGGGCCCAGCGGCCGGTGGCCTCCAGCAGGTCCCGGACGAGGGTCTCGGGGAGCGCGGGCAGCTCCCAGGTGAGGACGGCGCGGGCCTGGTCGGGTGTCATCTGGTCGACCCGGACCCGCTCCGTGCCGCGCGGCAGGGCGCCGGGGACGCGGGTGGTGACGAGGCGGACGCAGCGGGCGCCGCCGCGCAGGAAGGGTTCGAGCTGTTCGGCGTCCCAGACGTCGTCGATGAGGAGCAGGGTGCGCGGCCGCTGGTCGAGGAGCCGGCCAAGGTGGTCGCCGGCGAGGCCGGGGTCGTCGAAGGCGGTGGTGTCACCGGTGATGAAGCGCGTCGCCTCGGCCACCTTCGCCGCGATCGCGGCGCGGCCCCGGACGTCGCGGCCGATGGTGACGGTGTAGACGCGGCCCCGGAAACGCCGCCGTACCCGGGGGCTCGCGGCCACCGCCCGGGCGAGGACCGTCTTGCCGAAGCCGCCCGCGCCCTCGAGTGAGGTGGTGATGGCGACCGTACGCCCGCGGCAGACCGCTTTGACGGTGCGGGCGCGTTCGGCGCGGTCGACGACCCAGTCCGGGACGGGCTGCACGGACGGCGGAGGCTGGTCGCCCGTCGCCCCGGGGCCCCGCTCCTGCCGCCAGGCCATGGCGACGGCGACGAGCACGGCGACGGCCGCGAGTCCGGCCACCCACCACCAGGGCTGCTGCCGGATCCGGTCGAGGGCTCCGGGCCAACGGGCGTCGGAGGTGGCGGCGTTGGCCGCGAGCGAGGCCAGCACGGCGACGACCGCGGCGATTCCGGCCAGCGACACACCCTTGACGACACCGCGCACTGGTCACCCCCTTGTCCCGACTGCCCGACGATAACCGGGAGTTGGGGGACGAGAGAGGAATTCGGCCGGGCGGCGCGACTCGGACCGGGTCGCGTCAGCCGAGGGCGCCGGCGAGCTCCGGGCGCCGGCTGCGGGCCAGCGCCTCGTCGTAGCGGTGCAGGACCAGGCGGGCCAGGGCCGGGTGGGGGCCGAGGGGGGCGGCGGCGAGCCAGGGGGCCTGGGCGGCGGCGCGGGTGGCGAAGCGGCCGGGGGCGGTGAAGCAGGAGGCCACGGCGACGCGGTGGCGGCCGCGGGCGGCGAGGGCGCGGACGGCCTCGGGGACGGTGGGGGCGGCGGCGGAGGTGTAGGCGGGGAGGACGGGGACGCCGCCGAGGCGTTCGCCGAGCAGCGCGGCGATCCGGCGGATGTCGGCGGCGGAGTCGGGGTCGCGCGAGCCCGCGGAGGCGAGGACCACCCCGGTGGCGGGCGAGGATCCGTCCTCGGGGGCCCAGCCGGCCTCGGCGAGGCGGTCGGCGAGGGCCTCGACGAGGAGGGGGTGCGGGCCGAGGGGCGCGGCGATCCGGGCGCGGCGGGCGGGGGCGGCGGCGAGCGCGGCGGGCAGGTCGTGCTTGACGTGGTACCCGCGGGCGAAAAGCAGCGGGACGAGGACGGCGTCGCCGCCCGACCCCGCGAGTCCGGCCAGGACCTCGGTGAGCAGCGGCGCGTTCAGCTCGATGTGCGCGAGGCGTACATCGAGGCCGGGCCGCAGCTCGCGCACCCGGTCGAGCAGCGCGCGGAGCGTCGCCGCGGCCCGGGGGTCGCGGCTGCCGTGGCCGACGGCAATCAGGGTGGGGGTGTCGGCGGCGCCCCGCCGCGCGAGGATGCGGCCGAGCATCCCGGCGGCGGTGCTGTCGAACCCGGTGCTGTCGGACGTCGTGCTGTCGAAGGTGTCGGCGTCCGGCTCGTACGTCGTCATGGGCCGATGTTTCACGGGGCACGTTGCCTGGCCGTTTCGCCGGGGTCACGGCTCGTTGGCGCCCCGCTCACCGCGCCAGCCACACCCGCAGCGGCCCGAGCGTCCCGAAGCCCGCAGCGAGCGCCGCGTCCAGGTCCTCGCCCGATTCGTAGCCGACGACCGGGAGGCCGGGGGCGGCGTGGGCGAGGGCGCCTGTCCAGGCGTACGAGGCGGGGACGCCGTCCGCCGTGAAGAGGTTGGAGACCCCGGTGACGCCGGCGGACTCGGTGAGGACGGCGCCGCCGAGGATCCGGCCGTCGGCGGCGTGACCCGCGACGATCGTGGTCGTCGGGTCGGCGAGGAGTGCGGGCCGGAAGAGGGCGGCCTCGTCGGCGTCGCCGCCGCTCCAGGCGAGGGCCCAGGCGGCGAGGTCGTCGGGGGTACGGACCGGGCGCCAGCCCTCGGCCGGCGGCGGGGACACGGGGGCCGGGCGGTGGATCCACTGGGCCTCGAAGAGGAGGCGGAAGCCCTCGGCGGCGAGGTCGAGCCGGGCGTGGCTGTCCTTGACGGAGGCGCCGGGGGCCGTGCGGTCGATGCCGGGCAGCAGGTCCGCGGCGGTCGCGTCCTCGGTCAGGGTCACGGCGTCCGGGTAGTAGAGCGGGGCGCGGCGCGGGCTGGTCCAGGCCCGGGGGCCGAAGGTGCCGGTCAGGCCGTGGGCGCGGCACATGACGGCGCACCAGTCGGCGTTGTTGCGGACGGCGTGGGCGAGGAGCTCGGCTTCGGTGATCATCACCGGCGGATCGTACGGACTCCGTACCCCTCTCCTCCCCTCTTTTTTCGTTCCGAATCACGGAATATCTTTTCCGCTATGAGAATGTCCCCGGCGTCGCTCCCCCGACGCGCCCTCGCCGAGTTCACCGGCACCGCCGCACTCGTCGCCGTCATCGTCGGCTCCGGCCTCCGCGCCGACTCCCTCAGCCAGGACATCGGGGTCCGGCTGATCGCCAACGCCGCAGCCTCCGCCATCGGCCTCGGCCTGCTCATCGCGCTCATCGGCCCGCTCTCCGGCGCCCACTTCAACCCGGTCGTCACCCTCTCCGAGTGGTGGACCGGCCGCGCCAGGAACGGCGGCCGCGAGGCCCTCGCCTACATCGCCGCGCAGCTCGGCGGCGCCGTCACGGGCGCGCTGCTCGCCGAGGCGATGTTCGGCCGCGCCCCCGGCGCCGGCCTCGCCACCGCACAGCGCGCCGAGCTCCACCTGCTCCTCGGCGAGGCCGTCGCGACCGGCGGCCTCGTCCTCGTCGTCCAGGGCCTGCGCCGCATCGGACGCCCCTCGCTCGCCCCGGTCGCCGTCGCCGGCTACATCGGCGCGGCCATCTGGTTCACCTCCTCCGGCTCCTTCGCCAACCCTGCGGCCACCGTCGGCCGGGCCTTCTCCGACTCCTTCACCGGCATCGCCCCCGGCTCCGTGCCCGCCTTCGCCGCCGCCCAGCTCCTCGGGATGCTGCTCGGCATGGGCGTCTCCGTACTCCTGTACGGATCGGACCGGGCCGCGAGCGAACCGAAACCCGCCGAATCGCGTCGGACGGAGTGACCGCTTCTTCCCGACCACGGAGGTCCACCCGATGCGCGGCGTACGTCTGCCCCGCCTCCCCCGCACCACCCGGGGGCGCCGCCGCGCCGTCCAGGCCCTCATGCTCGGGGCGGTGCTCGCCCTCGCGCCCGCCACCTGGATGCGGGTCACGACCGAGGACCGGCTGCGCACCACGGCGGACGTGCCCGCGCAGGACGTGGCCGTGGTGTTCGGCGCCGGCCTGTGGAAGGGCCGCCCCACCCCGTACCTCGCGCACCGGCTCGACACCGCCGCCGAGCTCTACCGCGACGGCAAGGTCAAGGTCCTCCTCGTCACCGGCGACAACAGCCGCACCGAGTACGACGAGCCGAGCGCCATGCGGACGTACCTGGCCAAGCGCGGGGTGCCGGACGACAAGGTCGTCAGCGACTACGCGGGCTTCGACACCTGGGACTCCTGCGTCCGCGCCAAGAAGATCTTCGGCGTCGACCGGGCGGTCCTGGTCACCCAGGACTTCCACATCAAGCGGGCGGTCGCGCTGTGCGGGGCGGCGGGCGTGGAGTCGTACGGGGTCGGGGTCGGCGAACCGAAGGACGCCACCTGGTACTACGGCACCACCCGCGAGCTCGCCGCCGCCGGCAAGGCCGCGCTCGACGCGGCGCTCCGCCCCGACCCGCGTTTCCTCGGCGAGCGCGAGGACGGCGTGACGAAGGCGCTGGCGGCGCCGCCCCGTACGGACGGCTGACCGGCGGGGCCTGTCGTCCGGCCCACCGCCCCGGCCCGCCGCCGCCTCACCCCGTGCGCGTTACGGGCAGGAGCGCACGGCACCCCGCCCGTAATGCGGGGCGAGCACGCCCGTAACACTCCCGTCGCATCCTCGGACCATGTCCGAGGTCACCACCGTTCCCACGGTTCCCACGCACTGCCCCTACTGCGCGCTGCAGTGCGGCATGAACCTGCGGCCCACCGCCGCGGGCGCGCTGCCGGCCGAGGTGGTCGACCGGCCGGACTTCCCCGTGAACCGGGGCGCACTCTGCGGCAAGGGCCGCACCGCGCCCGCCGTGCTCTCCTCCCGGGTCCGGCTCACCGAGCCCCTGGTCCGCTGCCCTGACACGGGGGCGCTGGAGCCCGCGACCTGGGAGGAGGCCCTGTCCGCCGTCGCCGAGGGGCTGAGCCGTACCCGCGCCGGCCACGGCGCCGATGCCGTGGGGGTCTTCGGCGGCGGCGGCCTCACCAACGAGAAGGCGTACGCGCTCGGCAAGTTCGCCCGGCTCGTCCTCGGCACCTCGCAGATCGACTACAACGGCCGCTTCTGCATGTCGTCGGCGGCCGCCGCCCACCAGCGGGCCTTCGGGCTCGACCGGGGCCTGCCCTTCCCCCTGGAGGACATCCCGAAGACCGGCTGCGTGATCCTCGTCGGCTCCAACCTCGCCGAGACCATGCCGCCCGCGCTGCGCTACCTCACCGAGCTCAAGGCCAACGGCGGCAAGCTGATCGTCGTCGACCCGCGCCGCACCCGCACCGCCGAACAGGCCGACCTGCACCTCGCACCGCGCCCCGGCACCGACCTCGCGCTCGCCCTCGGCATGCTGCACCTGGTCGTCGCCGAGGGGCGGGTCGACGAGGAGTTCGTGGCCGCGCGTACGGAGGGCTGGGCCGAGGCGCGGGCCGGGGCGATGTCCCACTGGCCCGAGCAGGTGGAGCGGATCACCGGCGTGCCGGTGCCCGAACTCCGCGAGGCGGTACGGATGTTCAGCGAGGCCGGGACCGGCATGGTGCTCACCGCGCGCGGCCCCGAGCAGCAGTCCAAGGGCACCGACACCGTCGGCGCCTGGATCAATCTGTGCCTGGCCACCGGCAAGGCCGGCCGCCCGCTGTCCGGCTACGGCTGCCTCACCGGCCAGGGCAACGGCCAGGGCGGCCGCGAGCACGGCCAGAAGGCCGACCAGCTGCCCGGCTACCGCAAGCTCGACGACCCCGCCGCCCGGGCGCACGTCGCCGGGGTGTGGGGGGTCCCGCCGGAGTCCCTGCCCGGGCCCGGGCGCAGCGCGTACGAACTCCTCGACGCGCTCGGCCGGGACGTGAAGGCCCTCCTCCTCATGGGCTCCAACCCCGTCGTCTCCGCCCCGCGCGCCGCGCACGTCGAGGAGCGGATCCGCGCCCTGGACTTCCTGGCCGTCGCCGACGTCGTCCTCTCCGAGACCGCGGCGCTCGCCGACGTCGTCCTGCCCGTCACCCAGTGGGCCGAGGAGACCGGCACCACCACCAACCTGGAGGGCAGGGTGCTGCTGCGCCGCCGGGCCCTCACCCCGCCGCCCGGGGTCCGCAGCGACCTGGAGGTGCTGCACGGGCTCGCGGCGCTGCTCGGCTGGGAGAAGGGCTTCCCCGCCGACCCTGAGGAGGTCTTCGGCGAGCTGCGGCGCGCCTCGGCGGGCGGCCCGGCGGACTACTCCGGGATCAGCTACCGCCGGATCGAGGAGGAGCAGGGCGTGTTCTGGCCCTGCGCCGACGAGGGCCACGCCGGCACCCCGCGGCTCTTCCTGGACCGCTTCGCCACGCCCGACGGCCGGGCCCGTTTCGTGCCGGTCGTGCACCGGGCGGCGGCCGAGGAGACGGACGCCGACTACCCGGTGGTGCTGACCACCGGCCGGGTCGTCGCCCAGTACCAGTCCGGCGCGCAGACCCGGCGGGTCGACGAGCTGAACGCCGCCGCGCCCGGCCCGTTCGTGGAGCTGCACCCGCGGCTCGCCGAGCGGCTCGGGGTCGCGGAGGGCGAGGCCGTGGCCGTGGTGTCGCGGCGCGGGCGGGCGGTCGCGCCGGCCCGGATCACCGCCGCGATCCGCCCGGACACCGTCTTCATGCCCTTCCACTGGCCGGGCGAGGGCCGCGCGAACACGCTCACCAACCCGGCGCTCGACCCGGTGTCGAAGATGCCCGAGTTCAAGGTGTGCGCGGTCCGCCTGGAGCGCGCCGCCCCCTGAAAACCCCCTGCGCCGAGGGCTAGGGCCTGCCCGGCCCTGATCCGCCGGACAGGCCCTAGGGCCGGTCGAACCAGTCGCCGCTCTCGATGACCGGGCCGAGGGGCGCGTCCGGGGCCGCCAAGAACACCCAGGCGGACACCCGCGCCCCGTCCCGTACCCGTTCGACGTCCATCGCCACCCGCTCGTACCCGACGGGCAGCTCCAGGCGGTCGAGCAGGCCGAACAGATCGCCGTAGTCGCCGGACGAGGGCGTGAGCAGGGTGCCGACGACCCGGCCCTGCTCCGCCGGGACGACGTACGGATAGCCGGGCCCGTCGTGCAGGACCGCGCCGTGCAGCACCGCGTCCGCCTCGGTGCCGATGCGGCCGGCGAGGAACCGGTCGTGGTTGTACGCGCCCGGGCGCAGCGTCCCGTACACGAAGAACGGCCGCTCGGCGTCCGGCCGCGCCGGGGCCTCGACGGCGGCGGGCGCGGTCGTCTCCCGCTCGACCCAGCGGGCGTACTCCTCGCTCACCCGGTTCACCCGGGTCGCGACGATCTCCGGGGTCTCGTAGTCGTGGGCGGCGAGGAGGTACACCTCCAGGGCCGGGTAGCGCGCCTCGGTGGTCTTGAACACCACCTGCCACTCCTCCGCGGTCTCGATCGAGCCCTGCCAGTGGTACACGGAGGAGACCGGCCCGGAGACCTGCGCGCAGGCGGCGACCCGGGCCTCGACGGCCCCGCGCGCCAGGGCCGTGGCCTTGGCGCGGGCGTCGGTGCTGGTGACGACGGTGACGATCACGCCTTCACCGTACGGGCGAACCGGCCCGTGTGCAGCCGGGCCGCGTGCAGCCGGGCGGCTCAGGTCCGGGCCCACCGGGGGCGGCGGTGATCACCCGTTCGGCACGGACCGTCAGCTGACGCCGTGAAACCCGCTCCCACCTGCACAAACGCGGGATCTCCAGCGACACGCCGCACCTGAACGGACGCATTCTGATCCTCCATCAGCAGGCGGCTGGCGCGTCCACGCATTTATGTCGGTCCTACGGAAGCCCCTTTCCGTACGAACGTCCGCGCGCCACGGAGGCCACCATGCGCCGCACCCCTGTCCCCCTGCTCACCGGTACCGCGCTCACGGTCCTCGCGCTCGGCGCGCTCGCCGCGCCCGTGGCGTACGCGAACAACGACGGTCACGAGAACTCCGGTCACCAGAACTCGCAGTCCCTGGAGATCTTCCCCTCCTCCGCCGACCCCGGCACCACCGTCACCGTGAACACCCTCGCCTGCGGCTCCCACGGCCACGGGGTGGGCGACGCGAACTCGCTCGGCGCGGGCGAGTTCCAGCTCAACCCGAGCACGCACAAGGAGGTCGTGGTGGGCCAGTTCACCGTGCCGCACCACGCCAAGTCGGGGACCTATCCGATCAGCGTCGCCTGCGACAACGGCAAGACCGCGCGCGGCGACCTCTTCGTCAAGCACAAGACCCCGAGCGGCCATGTGCAGACCGGTGTCGGCGGCAGCGTGGGCCCCGACACCGCCCAGGTCACGGCGGGCGTGGCGGTGCTGGCCGCGGCTGCCGTGGGCGGTACCTGGCTCCTGCGCCGCCGGGCGAGCGGCGCGCAGGACGGCTGAACGCCGTACCGCCTCCGTCCTGCCCCCGCCGCGCGCCCGCTGACGGCCCGGCGGGGGCAGGACCATCCGGAAGACCCGTACAAAGGAAGACCCGTACAAAGGAAGAAGCCCAGGTGAGCAACCGCAGCAAGGGCTGGGGAATAGCCGTCGCCGCCTGCGTCGGGCTGTGGATGATCCAGAACGGCTCGGGCGAGGTCACCCCGCCGATCCCCACGGCCGCGCAGGCCTTCGCCGCCGGCCCGAGCGTGCACACCGACGCCGCCGCCGATCCGCTGCCGCCCTCGTCCCCGCTGCGGCTGCGGATCCCCGAGATCGACGTCGACACGCCCCTGACCGCCCTCGGCCTGGGCCCCGACGGCGCCCTGGAGGTGCCGCCGGCCGGCGACCGCAATCTGGCCGGGTGGTACGAGAACGGCACCCGGCCCGGCGCCAAGGGCACCGCGATCGTCGCGGGACACGTCGACAACGCGCAGGGGCCCGCCGTCTTCTACGCGCTCGGCGCGCTGAAGAAGGGGCACCGGATCGAGGTGGACCGGCAGGACGGCCGTACCGCTGTCTTCACCATCGACGCCGTCGAGGTCTACGAGAAGGACCGCTTCCCGGACGCCAAGGTGTACGGGGAGGCGGATCGGGCCGAGATCCGGGTGATCACGTGCGGCGGCGGCTTCTCGAAGAAGGCGGGCGGCTATCTCGGCAATGTCGTCGCCTTCGGCCACCTCATCGGGGTGAAGTGACGGCTCGAAGCGACGGCTCGATGTGACGGCTACGCCCACTGGTCGAAGGCGAGCTTCGCGACCAGCGAGAAGACGACCACGAGCAGCACCCCGCGGACGAACTCCGCGCCCTTCGCCAGCGCCATCCGCGCGCCGATCATGCCGCCGACCAGGTTGAACACCGCCATGACGGCGGCGAGCAGCCACAGCACATGCCCCTGGTAGGCGAACATCGCGAGCGCGCCCGCGTTGGTGCAGACGTTGACGATCTTGGAGGTGGCGGAGGCCGTCACCAGGTCGAGGTGGAGCACGGCGGTGAGCGCGAGCACCAGGAAGGTGCCGGTGCCGGGCCCGAACAGACCGTCGTAGAACCCGATGCCGCCGCCGACCACGACGATCGCGGTGACGATCCGGGCCCGGGTGAGCGGGGGCCGGTCCTCCTCCGTCGTACGGCTGCCGAACGACGGCCGCAGCATCACGAACGCGGCGACCCCGAGCAGCACCACCATGATCACCGGCCGCAGCACCGCGCTGCTGATCCCGGCCGCGAAGAAGGCTCCGCCCATCGACCCGACGAGCGCGGCGAGCCCGATCCGCACCGCCGTACCGACCTTGACCGGCGCCTTGCGGAGATACGTGAAGGCCGCGCCGGACGTCCCGACGATCGACACGGCCTTGTTGGTGCCGAGGATCTGCGCGGCCGCCACATGCGGCAGGCCGAGGAGGAGGGCGGGCAGCTGCAGCAGCCCGCCGCCGCCGACCACGGCGTCGATCCAGCCGGCGGCCAGCGCCGCGAGGCAGAGCAGGACGAGTGTGGTCAGGGATATGTCAGGCATGGGGGTGAGCCTAGAGCCCCGATGTATGCACCAGCCATCGATCCCGAGGATCTTGAGCTACGTCTGAGCCTTGTATACGCGGGAGAGCCCTCACAGTGCGGAGCGGCGGCGGTGAGATCAGCGTTCCGTACGGGAAACAGTCGGGATCCCGTCGGGTAACACCCGCCGCGCACTCTTCCGGGTATGAGTACACGGATCGTGGTGGTCGGGGGCGGAACGGCGGGTGCCCGGCTCGCCCAGCGCCTGCCGGTCACGCTGCTCGGCGAGGAGCCGCACGCACCGTACAACCGGCTGCTGCTCGCGGACGTCCTCGCCGGGCGGTACGGCCCCGAGGTCATCGCGCTGCCCGCGGCCCGCGAGCCCGCCCGGCTCGGCGCCGGCGCGCGGGCGGTGCGGATCGACCGCGCGGCCCGCACGGTGGAGTGCGCGGACGGCTCCCTCGTCCCGTACGACCGGCTGGTCCTGGCGACCGGCGCGGCGCCGGTGCTGCCGCCGCTGCGCGGCCTGCGCGGGGCGCAACTGCCCACCGGGGTGCACCCGTTCCGCACGCTCGACGACTGTCTGGCGCTGCGCGAGCTGGTCCGGCCCGGAGTGCGGGCGGTCGTCGTCGGCGGCGGGCTGCTCGGCGTCTCGGCGGCCCGGGCGCTCGCGGCGGGCGGCGCCGAGGTGATGCTCACCCAACAGGGCGAGCGCCTCATGGAGCGCCAGCTCGACGACGAGGCCGCGACCCTGCTCCGTACCCACCTCACCGACCTCGGCGTCGAGGTCCACACCGAGTGCCGGGTCAGCGGGCTGCGGCAGCAGCACGGCGCCGTCACCGCCGTCGAGCTCGCCGACGGCTTCGTCCTCGACGCCCAGATCGTCGTCCTGGCCTGCGGGGTCCGCCCCCGCGTCGCCCTCGCCCGCGAGGCGGGCCTCGCCCTCCGCACGGGCGTCGTCGTCGACGACGAGCTCCGCACCTCCGACCCGTACATCCACGCGATCGGCGACTGCGCCGAACACGCCGGCCGCGTCTACGGCCTCGCGGGCCCGGCCCTGGAACAGGCGGACGTCCTGGCGGAGGTCCTGACGGCGGAGGCGGACGCCCCCCGATACACCGGCACCCGCGCCCTCACCCGCCTCACCCTCGGCGGCGCCCAGCCCCTCGACCTCGCCGCCTTCGGCGAAGCCACCCCGCTGCCCGGCGACGACGTCGTACGGCTCACCGACGCCACCCGCGGGGCCTACCGGAAGGTCGTCGTGCGCGGCGACCGGCTCGTGGGCGGCGTCCTGCTCGGCGACCTGGGCGCCGTCGGGACGCTCGCCCGGGCCTGGGAGGGCGACGAGGCCCTGCCGGACGCCCCCCTGCTGCACCTGCTCACCCACGACGGAGGCTCCTCATGACCACCCCCACCATCGTCCTGGTCGGCCACGGAATGGTCGGCCAGCGGTTCCTGGAGGCGCTCGCGGAGCGGGGCGTCACCGCGCGGGCCCGGGTCGTGGTGCTCTGCGAGGAGCCCCGGCCCGCCTACGACCGCGTCCAGCTGACCTCGTACTTCTCCGGCCGGACCCCCGACGACCTCTCCCTCGTCCCGGACGGCTTCCTCGCCGAGCACGGCATCGAGCTGCACACCGACGAGCCCGTCACCGCCGTGGACCGGGCCGCCCGCACGGTCACCACCGGCTCCGGGCAGGTCTTCGCGTACGACACGCTCGTCCTGGCCACCGGCTCGTACCCCTTCGTGCCGCCCGTCCCCGGCAAGGACGCCCGCGGCTGTTTCGTCTACCGCACGATCGAGGACCTGCTCGCGATCGAGGAGTACGCCAAGGGGCGGACCACCGGCGCGGTGGTCGGCGGCGGTCTGCTCGGTCTGGAGGCGGCCGGCGCGCTGAAGGGCCTCGGCCTGGACACACACATCGTGGAGTTCGCGCCGCGCCTGATGCCGGTGCAGGTCGACGAGGGCGGCGGCGCGGCCCTGCTGCGCACCATCGAGCAGATGGGCCTGACCGTCCACACCGGGACCGGCACCCAGGAGGTCGTCACCGAGGACGGCGCGGTCACCGCCATGCGCCTGTCGGACGGCTCCGAACTCGCCACGGAGATGGTGGTGTTCTCGGCGGGCGTCCGCCCCCGCGACCAGCTGGCCCGCGACTGCGGCCTGGACGTCGGCGAGCGCGGCGGCATCGCCGTGGACGAGCTGTGCCGGACCTCCGACCCGGCCGTCTTCGCGATCGGCGAGTGCGCGCTCGCCTCGGACGGGCGGGTGTACGGCCTGGTGGCGCCCGGCTACGAGATGGCATCGACCGCGGCCGCGACGATCGCCGACGAGACCGTCAGCGGCTTCACCGGCGCCGACCTGTCGACCAAGCTGAAGCTGCTCGGCGTCGACGTGGCCTCCTTCGGCGACGCCCACGGCACCGCCGAGGGCTGTCTCGACGTCGTCTACTCCGACTCCCGCTCCGGCATCTACAAGAAGCTCGTCGTGGACGGCGAGGGCGTGCTGCTCGGCGGTGTCCTGGTCGGCGACGCCGAGGCGTACGGCATGCTGCGCCCGCTCACCGGCAGCAAGCCGCCGGTCTCCCCCGAGCAGCTCGTCCTCCCCGCGGGCGTCGGCGCGCCGGTCGCGCTCGGCCCGTCGGCCCTCCCGGACGACGCCGTCATCTGCTCCTGCCACAACGTCACCAAGCACGCGATCAGCCAGTGCACCAGCCTCCCCGAGGTGAAGAAGTGCACCAAGGCCGGTACGGGCTGCGGCAGTTGCGTGAAGGTGATCGAGAAGCTGCTGCCGGCGGCCACCGACAAAGGGCTCTGCGGCTGCTTCGCGTACACCCGCAGCGAGCTCTACGAGATCGCTCGTACCCTCCGCGTGACCTCCTTCGCCGCGCTGCTCGACTCGCACGGCCGGGACGGGGCGAAGGGCGGCGAGGGCTGCGAGGTGTGCAAGCCGACCGTCGGATCCATCCTGGCCTCGCTCAACAACGGGTACATCCTGGACGGCGAGCAGGCGGCGCTCCAGGACACCAACGACCACTTCCTCGCCAACATGCAGCGCAACGGCTCCTATTCGGTGGTGCCGCGCATCCCCGGCGGCGAGATCACCCCCGAGAAGCTGATCGTGATCGGCGAGGTGGCCCGCGACTTCGGCCTCTACACGAAGATCACCGGCGGCCAGCGGATCGACCTCTTCGGTGCCCGGGTGGACCAGCTCCCCTCCATCTGGACCCGGCTCGTCGACGCCGGCTTCGAGTCCGGCCACGCCTACGGCAAGGCGCTGCGCACGGTGAAGTCCTGCGTGGGACAGACCTGGTGCCGCTACGGCGTGCAGGACTCGGTGAAGATGGCGATCCTGCTCGAACTGCGCTACCGCGGCCTGCGCGCCCCGCACAAGCTGAAGTCCGCGGTCTCCGGCTGTGCCCGCGAGTGCGCCGAGGCCCAGTCGAAGGACTTCGGGATCATCGCGACCGCGAGCGGCTGGAACCTGTACGTGGGCGGCAACGGCGGCGCCACCCCGCGCCACGCCGATCTGCTCGCCCAGGACCTGTCCGACGCCGAACTGATCCGGCTGATCGACCGGTTCCTGATGTTCTACATCCGCACCGCCGACCGCCTGGAGCGGACCTCGGTGTGGCTGGAGCGCCTGGAGGGCGGCCTCGACCACCTCAAGGACGTGGTGGTGCACGACTCGCTCGGCCTGTGCGACGAGCTGGAGGCGCTGATGGCCGCGCACGTCGCCGGCTACAAGGACGAGTGGGCGGAGACCCTCGACGACCCGGACCGGCTGCGGCGCTTCGTCTCCTTCGTGAACGCGCCGGAGACGCCGGACCCGACGGTGAAGTTCGTGCCGGAGCGCGACCAGATCAAGCCGGACCTGCAGATCCTCACGATCGGCACCCTGGAAGGAGCCACCTCGCGATGACGACGATGACGACGACGGCGATCCTCGAACTCTCCCCCGACGCCGAGACCTGGATGCCGGTCTGCGAGGAGGCCCGGCTCACCCCGGGCCGGGGCATGGCCGCGCTGCTGCCGGACGGCCGGCAGGCCGCCGTCTTCAGGGACCGGTCCGGCCGTGCGTACGCGATCGACAACCGCGACCCGTTCACCGGCGCCCAGGTGCTCTCCCGGGGCCTGGTCGGCTCGGCGGACGGCCGGCCGTTCGTCGCCTCGCCGCTCCTGAAGCAGCGCTTCGACCTGGAGACGGGCCGCTGCCTGGACGACGACGAGGTGACGGTGGCGGTGTACCCGGTCCGTACGGCCTAGGGGGTGTCCGGGCCCGGGTGGCTCAGCCCTGCGGCGCGCCGCCCTCGACCGCCGCGGGGTCCATCCACATGACCTCCCAGTGGTGCCCGTCGAGGTCGGTGAAGGAACGCCCGTACATGAAGCCCGTGTCCATCGGCGGCAGCACCGCGCCGCCGCCGGCCGCCAGCGCCTTGTCCGCCAGCTCGTCGACCTTCTCGCGGCTCTCGGCGCTCAGCGCGCACATCACCTCGGTCGACTTCGTCGCGTCGGAGACCACCTTGCCCGGCGCGGCGAAGCCGAGGAACTTCTCCTCGGTGAGCAGCATCGCGAAGATCGTGTCGCTGATGACCACACAGGCGGCGGTCTCGTCGGTGAACTGCGGGTTGATGGTGTAGCCGAGCTGCTCGTAGAAGGCCTTGCTCGCGTCCAGGTCCTTCACCGGCAGGTTCACGAAGATCATCTGCGGGGCCATGGTGTCCGTCCACTCTCTCGTCCGTCGGTGCCGTGTCGGCGCTTTCGAGAGTTAAGACGGGCGAACCGCGCGGAACTCATCGGCCCCGCCGACACTTTTCCCGGATTCCCGGTTCCCGGAAATCCTTCCCGCTCAGGCGACGGACCGCAGCGTGAGCGCCGCCAGCGGGACGAACCCGCCGCTGCCGCCGACGCCCTCGGGCGCGTCGGTCGACGCCTCGGCCCCGCCGAGCCGCCGCAGCATCGCGACCGCGATCCGCTCCCCCTGCGCCTTCGCCCGCTCGGCCAGCGGCCCCGCGTGCCGCCCGTCGATCGTGGCCCGCCACAGCTGCACCCACCGCCCGAAATGGGCGGCGGTCAGCGGACGTACGGAGTCCAGCGCGGCGTGCGGCCCGAACGCGTCCCGCCGGTACTCGGCGCTGCGGAACAGGGCCCGCTCCCAGAAGTCGCCGATCCTCGGCAGGTGGGTGTCGAGGTCGGTGCCGGCGACCTCGGTGAAGAACGGCCCGATGAGCGGGTCGGCGAACGCCGCCTCGTAGAACCGGCGCAGCAGGGCGTCGAGGTCGGCGCGGTCGCGGATGTCACGGGTGACGGCCATGGGACGAGGGTCGCCGATCGGACAGTGCCGGGGCCAGTGCCGAAGGTCCCGGGCCGGTCAGACCGCCCAGCGACGGACGGTGCCCGCCCCCCGGTCGTACGTGAGCCAGGTCCCGTCGCCCAGTGGCCGGACCTCGCTGTGGTCGACGCTGTCCGGGTACGTGATCCGCCCGCGGATCTCCAGGGTGCGGCCGTCGAGCAGCCAGGTCCCACACTCCTCGGGCTCGTCGGCGTACTCGGTCCCGGTGGTGGCGAGCACGGTGTCCCCGTCCAGGAAACCGCAGGTCCAGTCCCACTGGGGGTGCTCCTCGTCCGGGGCCGGGGGCGCGTCGGCCTCGGCGAGCACCGCGCCGTCGAGCGCGTGCAGCTGGAGGTCGTTGCCGTAGTGCTCCACGGTGAGGAAGCCGGGGTGTCCGGGGTGGACGTCGATCAGGATGCGGTCGAGGCCGTCGTTGAGCTCCTGGTGGACGGTGAGCTCGGTGCCGTCCCAGCGGCCCCAGTACACGAGGACGCCGTCCTGCCCCATGCCGACGGACAGGCCCATGTGGACGCCGTCGGGGTGGGAGAGGTGGCCGGAGCCGGAGGCGACGCTGTCCAGCGGGAGCCGGGCCAGCTCGCGGCCGTCCCGCGCGTCGAGGACGGCCCAGATCTCCTCGTACTCCCCCGGGGTCACGACATGCGCCCAGATCAGCCGTCCGTCGTCGGAGATCCGGCAGGAGCCGGACTCGATGCCCGGACAGATCTGCAGCTCGTCGCCGGTGTGCGGGTGGTCGACCCGCTGGTCCCAGCAGCCGTGCTCGTACACCCACCGGGTCGAGCCGTCGGCGTCGACGGCCCGCACGGACCGCTGGCCGGAGAAGACGGCGAAGGAGCGGTCCGGGCTCACCGAGTGAGCGCCGTGCTTCCAGCCGGGCCAGGGCAGCGGGAACACGGCGGCCGGGGCCTGCTCGCCCGCGAGCAGATCGGTCAGCTCGTGCACGGCGAGTTCCGTGCCGCGCGCGAGCAGGGCGCGGGAGGAGCCGCCCGCGCGGTTCTCGAAGGCGTACGGGCTGACGAGCGCCGAACCGCCGGGGAAACCGTACGAGTCGACCGGTCGTGCGACGAAGTCCATGGCCGGAACCTACCGCCCGCCACCGACAGCCCGGCGACCGCCGTCCGCGCCCCGCACCCGCCTCCTCCCCGTCACCGCCCGTTGACGCCCGGTCAACTCCGGACGCCTAGATTCCAGGACCGCGCGACCCCGCGCCGCCGACCGGCGCCGCGGGGCGGATCACACCCTGATCAGGAGTGAGACGTGGAGCGACGCAGTTTCCTGCGTGGAGCGGTCATCGGCACCTCGGCCTCCGCCTTCGGCGGCAGCCTCTGGAGCGGGGCGGCCCATGCCGCGCCCGCGCAGCCCGGGGCGGGGCCCTACGGGGCGCTCGGCGCGGCGGACGCGAACGGCATCCTGCTGCCGGCCGGTTTCAGCAGCCGGGTGATCGCCCGGTCGGGCCAGTCGGTGCCGGGGACCTCGTACATCTGGCACAACGCTCCCGACGGCGGCGCCTGCTTCGCCGACGGCACGGGCTGGATCTATGTGTCGAACTCGGAGATCAACCCGGGCGGCGGCGTCAGCGCGGTGAAGTTCGATTCCTCGGGCACGGTCACCAACGCCTACCGGATCCTGTCCAACACCCGGCAGAACTGCGCGGGCGGCAGGACGCCGTGGAACACCTGGCTGTCCTGCGAGGAGGTCAGCCTCGGTTACGTGTACGAGACGGATCCGTACGGCGTGAACGCGGCCGTGCAGCGGCCCGCGCTCGGCCGGTTCAAGCACGAGGCGGCGGCCGCCGACCCGGTGCGGCGGGCGATCTACCTCACCGAGGACGAGTCCGACGGCTGCTTCTACCGCTTCCTGCCCACCACCTGGGGCAATCTGTCCTCCGGCACCCTGCAGGTGTTCAAGGCCGGCACCGCCACCTCCGGCACGTTCACCTGGCAGAACGTGCCGGACCCGGACGGCTCGCCGACCACCACCCGCAACCAGGTCTCCGGCGCCAAGCGCTTCAACGGCGGCGAAGGCTGCCACTACGCCGACGACACCGTCTGGTTCACCACCAAGGGCGACAACCGGGTGTGGCAGGTCAACCTGGCCGCCGGCACGTACGAGCTGGCCTACGACGACTCGCTGGTGCCCGGCGGGGCGGCGCCGCTGACCGGGGTCGACAACGTGACCGGCGCGGCCTCCGGCGATCTGTACGTCGCCGAGGACGGCGGCAACATGGAGATCTGCCTGATCACGCCGGACGACGTCGTCACCCCGTTCCTGCGGATCAGCGGCCAGTCCGGTTCCGAGATCACCGGACCGGCCTTCTCCCCCGACGGCAGCCGGCTCTACTTCTCCAGCCAGCGGGGCACCACCGGCAGTTCGTCCGGTGGCATCACCTACGAAGTCACCGGCCCGTTCCGCGCGTAGCAGCGGGTCTCCCTGGCCTCCCTGGCCTCCCGGGAACCCTGGGGAGCCTGGGGAGCCGGGGCCGGGGCTCCCTGGGCACCGCCGAGGAGGGCGGCGCCCAGGGGGGTCAGGGTGTGCAGGACCGCGTTGCCGTGCCGGAGCGTGGCGACCAGGCCGGCCTCCCGCAGGACACCGGCGTGCTGGCTCGCCGAGGCGAGGGACACCCCCGCCCGGCGGGCCAGTTCGCTCGTGGTGCCGCCGTCGCCGATGGCGTTGAGGACCTCCGAGCGGGTGTGCCCGACCAGCTTGGCGAGCGAGGGCAGGCCGGGTGTCCGGACGTTCGGCGCCTCGCAGTGGGTGACCGGGTAGACGAGCACCGGCGGCAGCTCCGGGTCGCGCAGCACGACCGGGGTGCCGCGGCAGAAGTACGAGGGCTGCAGCAGCAGTCCGCGCCCGTCGAGGTGCACGTCCCGGTCGACCGGATAGTCGGCCTCCAGGACCGGGCTGCGCCAGCGCAGCATCGGCGGCAGCGAGGCGAGGAGCTCGTCCGCGCCGCCGTCGAGCAGCGCCCGGCCGCGGCGTGCCCGGTCGGCCTCGACCCGGGCCTGGATGTGGCTCCAGTACGGCTCGACGGCGGCCCGGTGGTAGGCGCGGAGCGCGCCGAGGAGCCGGCCGAGCGGTCCGCTGCCGCCGTCGGCCAGGGCTCTGAGCGCGTTCGGGACGGCGGGGTGCCCGGAGCGGGCGGCGCCGATCAGGGCGAGTTCGGTGTGCAGCCGGCCGGGCGGGGTGGCCCGGATGGCGTCGAGGCCCTCGTCGAGGCCGAGAATGCCCTGGGGCGGGGTGAGGAAGTCGGGGAAATAGCCGCGGCTGGGCACGAGGGCGCCCAGCAGCCGGGTCTCACCCCCGAGTCGTATACGCGCCTCCGACCGCCATTCCCCGTAGACCACGGAGCCGCGCCGGTCTCGTAAACGATGAAAACTGAGAATCGTTTCCCACAGAACGTCCGGCTGTGCGGCCATCCGCACCCCCGCCAAGTCGTTTCCGGTGAAATGAATCCGCAGCATGGAACCCCCACCTGTGCACTCGCAACCACCCCCGCCGACGAGTATGCACATCATCACTGCACGTTACCAGGGTGTTTCAGCCACACTTGAAAAGCCTCGCGGCGAACGGCCGGGAACCGAAAAGCTGTGCACGTCGGACGGGAAACCTTCAGGACCGAGGTGACGCGGCGAAGACCGTGGGGGGCTTTGGCGCGTCCGGCGGCGGTCGGCGAGGGTTGCGGCTCACCCGCCCGACGAGGGTAATGGGCGCGGCCTCCGGGTGGGGATCCGGAGGTCGCGCCCGCCTCATTCTTTGCAAATGTTCAACGCCGAATAATTCAATGCACGACCCCGGTACAACCCGGCGCCACTCCATGCACCACTGGCACATGCAGTTGAACAGGAACTCACATTTTCCCCAACGATCATGCAACGGTGACCAGGGGTGACCGGGGGTCAAAACACGACGGGGCGGACACCTCCGCACAAGGTGTCCGCCCCGTCGCCTGTGGAGACCGGAGCCGCCGCCCATCGGTTCTGAGGGTCGGGGACGAGCGGCGGCTCCGGTGGCTGTGTCGGGCTTTGCTACTGAACCGAGGTTCAGCGACGGCCCGCGAGGGTTCAGCGGCTGTCGCTGCCCTTCGCCTCGGCCGCGGCGCGGCCGGCCTCCAGGCGCGCCACCGGGATCCGGAACGGCGAGCAGGAGACGTAGTCGAGGCCCACCTCGTGGAAGAAGTGCACCGACTCCGGGTCGCCGCCGTGCTCGCCGCAGACGCCGAGCTTGATGTCGGGGCGGGTGGCCCGGCCGGCCTCGGCGGCCTGGCGGACCAGGGCGCCGACGCCGTCCTTGTCAATGGTCTCGAAGGGGCTGACGCCGAAGATGCCCTTCTCCAGGTACGCGGTGAAGAAGCTGGCCTCCACGTCGTCGCGGGAGAAGCCCCAGACCGTCTGGGTGAGGTCGTTGGTGCCGAAGGAGAAGAACTCGGCGGCCTCGGCGATCTGGCCGGCGGTGACGGCGGCGCGCGGCAGCTCGATCATGGTGCCGAGGGCCAGCTTCAGCTCGACGCCGGTCTCGGTGGCGACCTGGGCGATGACCTTCTCGGCGTCGTCGCGGACGATCTCCAGCTCCTGGACGGTGCCCACGAGCGGGATCATGATCTCGGCGCGCGGGTCGCCCTTGGCCTCGGCGCGCAGCGCGGCGGCCTCGGCGATGGCGCGGACCTGCATGGTGAACAGGCCGGGGATGACCAGACCGAGACGGACGCCGCGCAGACCCAGCATCGGGTTCTGCTCGTGCAGCCGGTGCACGGCCTGGAGCAGGCGCAGGTCGTTCTCGTGCGGCTCCTTGCGGGCCTCGGCGAGGGCGACGCGCACCGACAGCTCGGTGATGTCGGGCAGGAACTCGTGCAGCGGCGGGTCGAGCAGGCGCACGGTGACCGGCAGGCCGTCCATGGCCTCGAAGAGCTCGACGAAGTCCTGCTTCTGCAGCGGGAGCAGCGCCTTCAGCGACTCCTCGCGCTCCTCGTCGGTGTCGGCGAGGATGAGCCGCTCGACGTACTGGCGGCGCTCGCCGAGGAACATGTGCTCGGTGCGGCACAGGCCGATGCCCTGGGCGCCGAAGCGGCGGGCGCGGGCGGCGTCCTCGGCGTTGTCGGCGTTGGCGCGGACGCGCAGCCGGCGGACGCGGTCGGCGTAGGCCATGATCCGGTGGACGGCCTGGACCAGCTCGTCGGCGTCGTCGGCGCCGGCGTGCATGCGGCCCTCGAAGTACTCGACGACCGGGGACGGTACGACGGGTACCTCACCGATGTAGACCTTGCCGGTGGAGCCGTCGATGGAGACGACGTCGCCCTCCTCGACGACCACGCCGGAGGCGGTGGTCATGCGGCGGCGCTTGGTGTCGACCTCGAGCTCCTCGGCGCCGCAGACACAGGTCTTGCCCATGCCGCGGGCGACGACGGCGGCGTGCGAGGTCTTGCCGCCGCGGGAGGTGAGGATGCCCTCGGCGGCGATCATGCCGTCCAGGTCGTCCGGGTTGGTCTCGCGGCGGATCAGGATGACCTTCTCGCCGGAGCGGGACCACTTGACCGCGGTGTACGAGTCGAAGACGGCCTTGCCGACGGCGGCACCCGGGGAGGCGGCGATGCCGCGGCCGACCTGCTCCACCTTCGCGTTCTCGTCGAACTTCGGGAACATCAGCTGGGCGAGCTGGGCGCCGTTGACGCGCTGCAGCGCCTCGGCCTCGTCGATGAGGCCCTGGTCCACGAGCTGGGTGGCGATGCGGAAGGCGGCACCGGCGGTGCGCTTGCCGACGCGGGTCTGCAGCATCCACAGCTGGCCGCGCTCGATGGTGAACTCGATGTCGCAGAGATCCTTGTAGTGGGTCTCCAGGGTCGACATGATCTCCATGAGCTGGTCGTACGACTTCTTGTCGATCGACTCGAGCTCGGCGAGCGGCACGGTGTTGCGGATGCCGGCCACGACGTCCTCGCCCTGCGCGTTCTGCAGGTAGTCGCCGTAGACGCCCTGGTGGCCGGAGGCGGGGTCGCGGGTGAAGGCGACGCCGGTGCCGGAGTCCGGGCCGAGGTTGCCGAAGACCATCGAGCAGACGTTGACGGCGGTGCCGAGGTCGTGCGGGATGCGCTCCTGGCGGCGGTAGAGCTTGGCGCGGTCGGTGTTCCAGGAGTTGAAGACCGCCTCGATGGCGAGGTCCATCTGCTCGCGCGGGTCCTGCGGGAAGTCGCGGCCGGTCGCGCTCTTGACGATCTTCTTGAACTGCTTGACGACCTTCTTGAGGTCGCCGGCGTCCAGGTCGGTGTCGCTGGCGACCTTCTTGGTGGCCTTGGCCTCGTCGAGGGCGTCCTCGAAGAGCTCGCCGTCGACGCCGAGGACGGTCTTGCCGAACATCTGGATGAGGCGGCGGTACGAGTCCCAGGCGAAGCGCTCGTTGTCGGCCTGGGCGGCCAGGCCGACGACGGAGGCGTCGGAGAGGCCGATGTTGAGGACGGTGTCCATCATGCCGGGCATCGAGAACTTGGCGCCGGAGCGGACCGAGACGAGCAGCGGGTTGTCGGCCTGGCCGAGCTTCTTGCCCATCTGCTGCTCGAGGGCGTCGAGGTGCGCGCTGACCTCGTCGCGGAGCTCGACCGGCTCGGAGCCGGAGTCGAGGTAGACCTTGCACGCCTCGGTCGTGATCGTGAAGCCGGGAGGGACCGGGAGACCGAGGTTGGTCATCTCGGCGAGGTTGGCTCCCTTGCCACCGAGCAGGTCCTTCAGGTCCTTGTTGCCCTCGGTGAAGTCGTAGACGAACTTCTGATCATTGATTTCCGACACGGGTCACGACTCCTCGACGACTCGGTTGGCTGCCCTGACGCCGAGGAACATACCCAGATCGAAGGCGTCTGGGGAGGTACGCCTACCGGTCACCCGGTCTTAACCACCCGTCCGCCAGCACATCGAAAGTAACCGATGAGTAGCTTCCGCTTTCAGGCGCTGAAGCCCGCTTGACCGAAACCGGGGGTCGATCGCTCACATGAGCGCAGAATGGAGCACTTGCGTTCAACTCTTGAACACAAAAAGGGTGGCACCCAGTGCCACCCTTCAAGCGGGAGAGGGGGAGTTAACCTGCTCATCTGAGCGGTACCCCTATCAGGGGTGGCGAGGATCACTCGCCGAAAACGCCCCCGACCATGGCCCGAGAGACCCTGGTCTCACCCTCCGGACGTGTCCAGCTCGGCGTCCTCGCTCACGCCGGCGCAGTCGTAGGGGTCCTTCAACCAGCCGTCCGGCAGGACAACCCGGTTGTTTCCGGACGTACGCCCCCGAGGCCCCTCCGCACCCACCGGCCACGGCTGGTCCAGATCGAGCTCGCTCAACTGAGCGCTCAGTTCGTCGAGGGACGAGGTGATGGCCAGCCGCTTGCGCATCTCGGAGCCGACCGCGAAGCCCTTCAGGTACCAGGCCACGTGCTTGCGGAAGTCGATGACACCGCGGGCCTCGTCACCCAGCCACTCGCCAAGAAGTCGAGCGTGCCGCACCATCACGTCCGCGACCTGGCGCAGCCCGGGGCGGGTGTAGGCGTCGGTGCCCTCGAAGCCGGCCACCAGGTCGGCGAACAGCCACGGCCGGCCCAGGCAGCCCCGGCCCACGACCACCCCGTCGCAGCCGGTCTCGCGCATCATCCGCAGCGCGTCCTCGGCCGTCCAGATGTCGCCGTTGCCGAGCACCGGGATCTCCGGCACGTGCTCCTTGAGCCGCGCGATGGCGTCCCAGTCGGCGGTGCCGCCGTAGTGCTGGGCGGTGGTCCGGCCGTGCAGCGCGATCGCGGTGACGCCCTCCTCGACCGCGATCCGGCCCGCGTCCAGATACGTCAGGTGATCGTCGTTGATCCCCTTCCGCATCTTCATCGTGACCGGCAGCTCCCCCGCGTTGGACACGGCCTCGTTGAGGATCGCCCGCAGCAACGGCCGCTTGTACGGCAGCGCCGACCCGCCGCCCTTCCGCGTCACCTTCGGCACCGGGCACCCGAAGTTCAGGTCGATGTGATCGGCCAGGTCCTCGTCCACGATCATCCGCACCGCCTTGCCGACGGTCACCGGGTCCACCCCGTACAGCTGGATCGACCGCGGCTTCTCGCTCGCGTCGAAGTGAATGAGCTGCATCGTCTTCTCGTTGCGCTCCACCAGCGCCCGCGTCGTGATCATCTCGCTCACGAACAGCCCCTTCCCGCCGGAGAACTCACGGCACAGGGTGCGGAAGGGAGCATTGGTGATGCCGGCCATCGGCGCGAGCACCACCGGCGGCTGCACGATGTGCGGCCCGATGGCGAGGGGGGAGAACGCGGTCATTGGCCCATTGTCCCGCACCGGGCAAGTCTTTAGACAACCGTACGAATCGGGGGCGCGGGGTGCTCCGCGAGGGCGAGGGCGTGGAGGCGCTCGATGCCGGCGCGGGTGGCCGCGTCCACCGGGACGTACGTCACCAGGCGGGGGCCGGCGGTCGGGCCGAGCCAGAGGTTGGTGTGTTCGAGGCGGAGGAGGCCGACCTGGGCGTTGCGGATGAGCTTGGTGCGGCCGGACTGGTCGACGACGTCGTGGCGGGCCCAGATCTCACGGAACTCCGGGGAGGCCGCCTGGAGCCGGTCGACCAGGGCCTTCCAGGCGGGCTCGGCCAGGTGCTCGGCCATCGAGGCGCGCAGTTTGCCGGCGAGCGCGAGGAGCACCTCGGGCAGGTCGGTGACGGCGGCCCGGAACTCGTCGTTGGTGAAGGCCAGCCACAGGCTGTTGCGGTCCTCGCGGGGCAGCGCGTCCAGGTCGCAGAAGAGGCGCCCGAAGGTGCGGTTGTGGGCGAGGAAGTCGTAGCGGCTGTTCTGCACGGCGGCCGGCAGCGGCTCCAGCTGGTCGAGCAGCGCCCGCAGGGACGGAGTGACGGTCGGGCAGGGCGTCTCCGGGTGCGGATCGGCCTGCCCGGCCAGGGCGAAGAGATGGGTGCGCTCGGTGGGATCGAGCAGCAGCGCGCCCGCCAGCGCGTCGAGGACCTGCGGGGACACCTGGATCGGCCGGGCCTGCTCCAGCCACGTGTACCAGGTGACGCCCACCGCGGAGAGCTGCGCGACCTCCTCACGGCGCAGCCCCGGCGTGCGGCGCCGGCGCCCGCGCGGGAGGCCGACCTGCTCGGGGCTGATGCGTTCACGGCGGCTGCGCAGGAAGGCGGCGAGCTCGTGCCGCCGTACGTCCGGCCCGGCCGGGCCGCCCGCCGTACCGCTCGCCGCGCTGCTCGCCGTATCGAGACTCATGACGCTCATGCTCCCAGGGTGCCGGGGCGCTCAGCCCATTGCCAGGTACTCCTTGTACCAGGATAAGGAGACTCTGGTACCAGGCTAAGGACCGCGCGAGCCTCGACTCCGTGACTACGAAAACCCCCTCGTCCGCCCCGGCCGCCACTCCCACGGCCCGCGCCGTCCCGGTCGTCGACCACGCCCGCCCCGCGCTCGGCACCCTCGGCCTGGTCACCGTGCTGCTCGGTGCGGCCCTCCCCCTCGTCGACTTCTTCATCGTCAACGTCGCCCTGCCCACCATCGACCACGACCTGGCCGCCGGACCGGCCCTCCTGGAGCTGGTGGTCGCCGGCTACGGCCTGGCGTACGCCGTGCTCCTCGTCCTCGGCGGCCGGCTCGGCGACCGCTTCGGCCGCCGCCGGCTCTTCCTCGGCGGTATGGCGGCCTTCGGTCTCACCTCGCTCGCCTGCGGCCTCGCCCCGGACGCCTGGACGCTGGTCGGCGCCCGCGTGGCCCAGGGCGCCGCGGCCGCGCTGATGCTGCCGCAGGTGCTCGCGACCATCCACTCCTCGACCTCGGGCGCCCGGCACGCCCGCGCGCTCAGCCTGTACGGGGCGACCGCCGGCCTCGCCATGGTGGCCGGCCAGATCCTGGGCGGCGTACTGGTCGCGGCCGATGTCGCGGGCAGCGGCTGGCGGTCGATCTTCCTGGTCAACGTGCCGGTGGCGCTGGTCGGACTGGCGCTCGCGGTGCGCAGCGTGCCCGAGACCCGCTCGGACCGGCCCGCGCCGGTCGACCTGCCCGGCACCCTGCTGCTCGGCCTCGCCCTGCTGACCCTGCTCGCCCCGCTCACCGAGGGCCGGGCGGCCGGCTGGCCGCTGTGGACCTGGGTCGCGCTCGCCGTGTTCCCGTTCGCGGCGGCGGCGTTCTGGTGGGCGGAGGTGCGCGCCGACCGCGCGGGGCGCACCCCGCTGGTGCCGCCGAGCCTGCTGCGGCTTGTCTCGCTGCGCCGGGGCCTCGCCGTCGTACTGCCGCTGTCGCTGGGCTTCAGCGGCTTCATGTTCGTGATCGCCATCGCGCTCCAGCAGGGCCTGGGCATGGGCGCGATCGCCTCCGGCCTGGCCCTCGTACCGATGGCGCTCGCCTTCTTCGGGGCCTCGCTCGCCGGTCCGCGGCTGATCGGGCGCTGGGGCGCGACCCGGGTGGTCCCGGCGGGCGCGCTGGCGCAGGCGCTCGGCATCGCGCTGATCGCGTGGACGGTGTGGCGCGACTGGGCGGGCCTGTCGGTGGTGGACCTGCTGCCGGGCATGGCGATCGCGGGCCTCGGCCAGGGCCTGCAGCTGCCGGTGCTGTTCCGGCTCGTGCTCTCCGAGGTGCCCTCGGAGCAGGCGGGCGTGGGCAGCGGCGTGATGGTGACGACCCAGCAGTCGGCACTCGCGCTCGGTGTGGCGACGCTCGGTTCGCTCTTCCTGTCGCTGGCCGGCCCGTCCGTCGCCGGATCCGGCGACATGGGATCGGCGCTGGTCACGACGCTGCTGGTGCAGCTGGGCGTGGTGGTCCTGACGCTGCTCCTGAGCCTGCGCCTCCCCTCCCTGAAGTGAGGAGACGACTGACAGATATTGAAATCTGTCATCGCACATGTCATGGTTGATGCATGACGACGACCACGAACTCCCTCCCCACCCGTTCCCTCGGCACCACCGGCCCCACTGTCTCCGCGCTCGGCCTCGGCTGCATGGGCATGTCCGCCCTGTACGGCGAGGCCGACCGGGCCGAGTCGATCGCGACCATCCACGCGGCCCTGGACGCGGGCGTCACGCTCCTGGACACCGGCGACTTCTACGGCATGGGCCACAACGAGCTGCTGATCAACGAGGCGCTCCGCACCGCTCCGGCCGCCGCCCGCGAACGGGCGCTCACCAGCGTCAAGTTCGGCGCCCTGCGCACGGTCGAGGGCGGCTTCACCGGCTACGACGGGCGCCCGGCGGCGGTGAAGAACTTCGCCGCCTACTCGCTGCAGCGCCTCGGCACCGACCACATCGACGTCTACCGGATCGCCCGCGTCGACCCCGACGTCCCGATCGAGGAGACCGTCGGCGCCATCGCCGAGCTGGTCGAGGCCGGCCACGTCCGGCACATCGGCCTCTCCGAGGTCGGCGCGGACACCCTGCGCCGGGCCGCCGCCGTCGCTCCGATCGCCGACCTGCAGATCGAGTACTCGCTGATCTCCCGCGGCATCGAGGAGAAGATCCTGCCGACCGCCCGCGAGCTCGGCATCGGCATCACCGCGTACGGCGTGCTGTCGCGCGGTCTGATCAGCGGCCACTTCACCCGGGACCGCGAGCTGGCCCCCGGCGACTTCCGCGGCATGAGCCCCCGCTTCCAGGGCGAGAACCTGGCGCGCAACCTGGACCTGGTGGACCGGCTGCGCGCGGTCGCCGAGGCCAAGGGCGTCACGGTCGCCCAGACCGCCATCGCCTGGGCGCTGAGCCGCGGCGAGGACATCGTCCCGCTGATCGGCGCCCGCAGCCGCGACCGTCTCGCCGAGGCCCTCGGCGCGCTGGACGTCACCCTCGACGCGGCCGACCTGACGGCGATCGAGGCGGCCGTCCCGGCGGACGCGGCGGCCGGCGCCCGCTACCCGGAGGCCCAGATGGCCCACTTGGACAGCGAGCACTGACAGGTACTGTCAGTGGCATGGCCGCCAGCACCGAAACCCTGACCGCAGAGCGCATCCTCGAAGTCACCGAGGAGGTGCTGCGCCGCTACGGCCCGGCGAAGGCGACCGTGGTGGACGTGGCCCGCGCCCTCGGCGTGAGCCACGGCAGCGTCTACCGCCACTTCCGTACGAAGGCGGCGCTGCGCGAGGCGGTCACCGAACGCTGGCTGCACCGCACGATCACCGCGCTCGAACCGTACGCCGAGGGCGACGGCCCCGCCGACGAGCGGCTGACCGGCTGGCTCACCGCCCTCTTCGCCCTCAAGCGCACGAAGGCCGGCGGCGACCCGGAGCTGATGGCCACCTTCCAGGTCCTGATCGGCGAGAACAGCGCGGTCGTCGACCGCCACGAACAGCACCTCGTCGACCAGATCGCCCAGATCCTGGCGTCCGGCGTCCGCGACGACGTCTTCGCCGCCCCGCAGCAGGACCTGGCGACCACGGCCCGCGCCGTCTTCCACGCCACCGACCGCTTCCACAACCCGGCCCACGCGGCCGAGTGGGCGTCCCCGGCCAGCGAGGCGGCGTTCGACGCGGTGGTCGCCCTGGTCCAACGCGCGCTGCGGCCCTGACCCGCGGAGAGACAAGGAGAAAGGGGTGCCGGATCCTCGATGGATCCGGCACCCCTTTCTCGTCCTTCCCGTCCCTCACCCGCTCACTCGGAGTCCTCCGGGTAGTCGCCCGCCTTGTTGTGGAGGCTGGTTGCGATGGTCATGGCCATCTCCCGAAGGGAGGCCCAGGTCTCCTTCTGCCCGTACAGCGGCGGGGAGGAGATCAGCCCGTCGAGGGCGTGGAGCTGCTCCACGAGGTCCTTCGCATCGGCCAGCGACTCGCCGAGGAGAGTCCTTCGGTGGGCGATCCGCTGGTCCACGGGCAGCTCGTCCTCACTCCCGTCCGCGCCCTCCTCGAACTGCGTCTCCTCCCCCACGTCGTCCCAGTCGTCGCCCTCCGCGTCGCCGCTCTGATCCCCCCGCTCGCCGTCCGCGTCGTCGGCGCCGCCCGTCCTTCCGGGCTTCACCCGCTCGGGGAAAGCCGCCGCGACCACGTCCCATTCGAGTAGCGGAACGGGGTCGCCACCCTCCCGCAGGATGCGGTCCTCCGCCTCCAGGTCGACGGCGTAGTGCGCGTAGCCCCCCAGGCTGGGCAGCCCCTCCTGCTGGCTCGCGTTCCACGGAAGGCCGCTGTCCTGGAACCGCTGCGCCGCGAGGCCCAGGGTCCACAGGCCGAGGAGGTTGCCCTCGCGCGCGAGCCCTTCGACGACCTTGTGCGTGTCGCTGCGCAGGGGCACCTTGCCGTACGCCCGGCGGGCGCCGAGGGCGGAGCCGACGTTCCGGGTCAGGAGCTTGTCCGCGATCAGCGCCGTACCACCTGCCAGGGCGAGGGTCAGCCGGGCGTTCTGGTCGCCGCCCATCGCGGGTTCCACGAGGGAGGTGAAGTCGTCCGTGACGACGGGCGCCCAGCCGTCCTTCAGCACTTCCTTGAAGAGGACGCCTCCGTTGGTCCAGGCGTTGCGGGCCTGCGTCGACGCGCCCTTCTTCGTGGCCCGCCACGGCTGGTCGACCATCGGTCCGAGCAGCGCCGCGAAGCCCTTGTCGGTCATCCGGCGAACACCCTTGATCTCCTTGGCCCGATGGCGCAGGGCGTCGTAGAGCGCGGGTCGCGTCAGGGTGTGCACCAGCCGGGTGGCCCGCCACAGCCCGGTGGCCGGCAGCTTCGGCTCGTTGTAGACCGAGGGAAGGTCGGCGACCTCCCGGCGTCCGACGGCCAGTTCGTAGATGCCGGCCAGCCCGTCGCTCTGGTGGCTCTGCACGACGTGCTTCAGGGCGCGGCCCGCCACCTCCACGTTCTGCGCGGCCTCGTCCCAGGCCTTGAACTCGACGTGGATGGAGGCGAGGACGGAGTGCAGCGCGTCGTCGAACACATCGCGCGCGGCGAGGGACGTGCCTCCGTTCGGCACCACCCCCACCGTCACATGGGCGGGCAGGGTGTGGGACTGCCCGATCTGGACGGCCCGCAGCGGCACGGCCTCGCCCTGCGCCCGGCCCCATTCCTCGTAGAACTCCGCCCGGAGCTTCTTGCGCCGCCGCTCCCGGGCCAGGGCCATCCGCTGCGTACGCGGCTTGTGCGGCTGTCCCTCCACGACGGCGAGGCTGGCGACGAGCACCTCCGCCGCCATTTCCGCCACCGCCTCCGGCTCCTCGTCCGGTCCGGCGAGGACCTTCCAGGCGCTGGCCAGTCGCGTGATGCCGTCGCGGGCGACGAGCACGTGCACCGGCTCCGAACCGTCCTCGAACTCGTAGACGACCGGGTGGGCGATCAGCGCGCGGGTCACCCGGCGGGCGAGGATCGACTCCGCGTAGGAGTTGCGGGCCAGCGTCACGGCGAGCGTCTGCCGGATGTGGTTCCGCAGGTGGGCGAGGTTCTTGTAGCGGTAGCGCAGCACCGCCTGCGGGCGGTCCTCCTCGGCCGCGCCCTCCACCAGGGGGTCCTCGGTCGCCAGGATCTCCTGGGCCGTCCGCGGCTGGATCCCGGGGAAGAGCTCGTACAGCCATATCCGGGAGTGGACGGACCGGAGCAGTGCGCCGTCGACGGACTCCTCGAGGAGCAGACTGCTGTCGGCGTCCCGCGAGTTGTTCAGCTGCACGGTCACCGTGGACGGCGTCACGACGGCACGGGCGAGCGCGTGCCAGGAGTCCTCGGGCAGGTAGGCGAGCGAGCTCTCAAGACCCGCCTTCACCAGGGCGTTCCGGTCGCCCACGCTCGACGCGTCGGGCAGCTCCCGGAGGACATCGGCGACCTCGATCTTCTGCTTGTCCCACTCGATCTCGACCGGTGTTCCCGGGCGCGTGGCGGACATGTGACCTCTCCTGATCTCGCATGAGTGTGGAAGACTGGCAATGCGGTTCTGGCCCGCTCTCGGTGGGCCAGGTCCAGCCCGCCGGCCCCCGGCCTCGCCGGGGGCCGGCCCTTCTGTCTGTGGTGGTCAGCGGGCGCTTGGCCCGCACGTGCCGGGGAACGTGGCGCCGAACCAGTGCGCCATCTCGATCCCGGCGTCGCGCTTGGCGACCGCCTGGTGGGCCGAGTACGCGATCATGTCGGCGGCCTGGAGCAGGCCGTACTCCTGGGACCTGCGGAAGCGGACGCCGCCGACGATGCGGCGGCCCCGGTCGGGAAGGCGGTGCAGCGCCTCGGCCAGCTGGCGCTCCGTGCCGTCGCCGTCCACGACGACCATCCCCCTGGTGCCGGCCTCGGTCAGCTCCTGCTCGATCTGCGCGAGCAGCTCGGCGAAGAGGTCGGGCCGGTCGTGGCCGTAGCGCTGGGTGCGCCGGTACACCACGTGCACGTCCGTGCCCGGCATGGTGGCGATGGCCCGCAGCCCGCGCAGGATCACCTCGCGGCTGTGCCTCCGGTGGGCGGCCTTGTCGGAGCTGCGCGAGCGGTGCAGGTGGCGACCGCGAGCGCGGGCGAGGTCGACCGAGTGGAGGGGCGCGTGGGCGGGGATGAGCAGCCGGGTGTCCGCCGCCAGTTCGTGGCGGAAGGTCTGCCAGATCCGCGTCGCGGCGGACAGGTGGGGGAGCTCGATGCGTAAGCGGGCGAACGAGACCAGCGAACGGCCGTCGCCTCCGTCGTCGATCGCGTACAGACGGGGGGCACTGTTCCTGGAAATCATGGGTCGACTCCCGGGCACGTCCGGGTTGTCTCCAGCACCGTTGCCGGAGGCCCTTCTCACCACCCGGCTCGCATGAGGAGGTGGCGAACGCGGAGTGCCTGACCGCCGCGTACCGGGCACACGGCGGTCGTTCCGGGGGCAGATGTCACGGCGGTGCGGGATCAGACCTCATACGAAGGTAACCACCCGCACCGGCGACAGCCGGGGCCGCCCTGCGGCGGCCCGAGCCTTCGGGGCCGGCACCGGACCATTCCGGCAGCGGCCTCGAACCCATGCGCCACGGTGCGGCCTGGTGTCTCGGATGGATCAACGGTAGCGGATGACCGATCCGATGCACCATCAAATCCCTTGTATCTACCCGCCCTTGGAGCGGAGTACGCCATTCCGTCCGGGCCCGGGTACGGGAAAGCCCCCGGTTCCGTCTCCGGAACCGGGGGCTTCGCCGTACCGACGACCAGGGGGTCAGGCGCCGATCAGGCGGCTGGCCAGGTAGCCCTGGATCTGGTCCAGGGAGACGCGCTCCTGCTTCATGGTGTCGCGCTCGCGCACGGTCACGGCGTTGTCCTCGAGGGTGTCGAAGTCGACGGTGACGCAGTACGGGGTGCCGATCTCGTCCTGGCGGCGGTAGCGGCGGCCGATGGCGCCGGCGTCGTCGAACTCGATGTTCCAGTTCTGCCGCAGGTCGGCCGCGAGGCCCTTGGCCTTCGGCGAGAGCTGCGGGTTGCGGGACAGCGGCAGGACGGCGACCTTGACCGGGGCCAGGCGGTGGTCGAGGCGCAGCACGACGCGCTTCTCCATGACGCCCTTGGCGTTGGGGGCCTCGTCCTCGGTGTACGCGTCGAGCAGGAAGGCCAGCATGGTGCGGCCGACACCGGCGGCGGGCTCGATGACGTACGGCGTGTAGCGCTCGCCCGACTCCTGGTCCAGGTAGGTCAGGCTGGCGCCGGACGCGGCGGAGTGCGCGTTCAGGTCGTAGTCGGTGCGGTTGGCCACACCCTCGAGCTCGCCCCACTCGCTGCCGCCGAACTGGAAGCGGTACTCGATGTCGGCGGTGCGCTTCGAGTAGTGGGAGAGCTTCTCCTTCGGGTGCTCGTACCAGCGCATGTTCTCCTCACGGAGACCCAGGCCGGTGTACCAGTTCCAGCGCTGCTCCATCCAGTACTCGTGCCACTGCTCGTCCTCGCCCGGCTTGACGAAGAACTCCATCTCCATCTGCTCGAACTCGCGGGTGCGGAAGATGAAGTTGCCCGGAGTGATCTCGTTCCGGAAGGACTTGCCCTGCTGCGCGATGCCGAACGGGGGCTTCTTGCGCGAGGTGGTCTGCACCTGGGCGAAGTTGGTGAAGATGCCCTGCGCGGTCTCGGGACGCAGGTACGCGACGGAGCCGCTGTCCTGGGTCGGGCCGAGGTGGGTGGAGAGCAGGCCGGAGAACTGCTTGGGCTCGGTGAAGGTGCCCTTGTTGCCGCAGTTGGGGCAGTTGAGGTCGGAGAGGCCGTTCTCGGGGAGGCGGCCGTGCTTCTCCTCGTACGCCTCCTCCAGGTGGTCCGCGCGGTAGCGCTTGTGGCAGGAGGTGCACTCGGTCAGCGGGTCGGTGAAGGTCGCGACGTGACCGGACGCCTCCCAGACCTCGGTCGCCAGGATGACCGACGAGTCGATGCCGACGACGTCCTCGCGCGAGGTGACCATGTAACGCCACCACTGGCGCTTGATGTTCTCCTTGAGTTCGACGCCCAGGTGCCCGTAGTCCCAGGCGGCGCGCTGACCGCCGTAGATCTCGCTACAGGGGAAAACGAAGCCACGGCGCTTGCTCAGGCTGACGATGGTGTCGATCTTGTCGGCGGCCACGGTGCTCTCTTCATTACGACGACGAAGTGCGAATGCCTCAGGTTACCGGCGCCCCTGGGGCCCGTATCAAATCGGTTCCTCCTCCCTCATCGGGAAGCGGAGGGAGGGCGGTACGCGGGTGTCGGCGGCGAGGGCCAGATCGGCCCCCGACTTGTACCAGTCTGCCTGTATATCGACGACATCGCCGTTCTCCCCGAACGGTAGTGCCGTGGGACACACGTCCGGCAATTGACAACCGTTTCCATTTTTGTTGAAAATGAGTGTCATGAACGTACGCCGCCTCATACCCGCCACCGCCGTCGCCGGAGCCGTCTCCCTCGGCCTCGTCACCCTCACCGCCTGCGGCGGTACCTCCGACGCCGCGGACAAGGGCGGCGACGGCAAGCTGGACGTGGTCGCGTCGTTCTACCCCATGCAGTACCTGGCCGAGCAGATAGGCGACGGCCACGTGGCCGTCAACACGCTCACCAAGCCCGGCGTCGAACCCCACGACCTGGAGCTCAAGCCGAAGCAGATCGGCGAGCTCGGCGAGGCCGACGTCATCCTCTACCTCAAGGGCATCCAGCCCGCCGTCGACGACGCGATCGCCCAGACCGACGTGAAGGCCAAGGTCGACGCCACCACCCTCACCAAGCTCGAAGAGCACGGCACCGAGGTCGGCCACGAGCACGGGGGCGAAGAGGGCCACGGCTCCGAAGAGGCCGGCCACGAGGACCACGCGGACCACGAGTCCGAGGCCGGTGCCGACCCGCACATCTGGCTCGACCCCGTGAAGTACGCCGAGGTCGCCAAGGGCGTCGGCGCCGCCTTCGAGAAGGCCGACCCCGCCCACGCCGCCGACTACAAGAAGAACACCGACGCCCTGGTGAAGAAGCTCGGCGACCTGAACACCGCCTTCGAGACGGGTCTGAAGAACACCGCCACCAAGACCTTCATCACCACCCACTCCGCCTTCGGCTACCTCGCCGAGCGCTACCACCTGGAGCAGGAGGGCATCTCCGGCATGGACCCCGAGTCCGAGCCGAGCCCCGCCCGCATCAAGGAACTCCAGGACATCGCGAAGAAGGACAAGGTCACCACCGTCTTCTTCGAGACCCTCGCGAGCGACAAGACCGCGAAGACCCTCGCCACCGACACCGGTCTGAAGACCGACGTGCTCGACCCGCTCGAGGGCATCACGGACAAGTCCAAGGGCCACGACTACATCGAGGTCATGCAGTCGAACCTGGCCGCGCTGAAGACCGCGCTCGGCGCCAAGTAGGAGGCCTCTCGTGAGCGACGACCAGCCCGTCATCTCCGTCCGCGGGGCCACCGCGGCCCTCGGCGCGCGGCCCGTCCTCCGCGGGGTGGACCTCACCGTCCACCGCGGTGAGGTCGTCGCCCTGCTCGGCGCCAACGGCTCCGGCAAGTCCACCGCCGTCCGCTCCGTCATCGGCCAGGTGCCGCTGACCGGCGGCACGATCGAGCTGTTCGGCACGGAGCAGAAGCGGTTCCGCGACTGGGCCCGCGTCGGCTACGTACCGCAGCGCACCACCGCGGCCGCCGGCGTGCCCGCCACCGTCCGCGAGGTCGTCGCCTCCGGCCGGCTCGCCCGCCGCCGCTTCGGCCTGCCGACCAGGGCCGACAAGGCCGCCGTGCTGCGCGCCATGGAGCTCGTCGGCCTCGCCGACCGCGCCGCCGACTCCGTCTCCGCGCTCTCCGGCGGCCAGCACCAGCGGGTCCTCATCGCCCGCGCGCTCGCCTCCGAACCCGAGCTGCTGATCATGGACGAGCCGATGGCCGGCGTCGACCTCGCCAGCCAGGAGATCCTCGCCGCGACCCTGCGCGAGCAGGTCGCCGGCGGCACCTCCGTCCTCCTCGTCCTGCACGAGCTGGGCCCGCTCGAGCCGCTCATCGACCGCGCGGTCGTGCTCCGTGACGGCTGCGTCGTCCACGACGGCCCGCCGCCGCAGGCCGTCGGCCAGCACGCGCTGCCCGGCCACGACCACGTCCACCCCCACGCGGCCGACGAGTCGCTCCGTACCGGCCTGCTGACCTGAGGCGCGGAGAGACAAGACCCGAGAGACAAGACCATGGACTTCCTCGAACCCGCCTTCATGCAGCGGGCGCTCCTCGCGGCCGTACTCGTCGGCATCACCGCCCCCGCCGTCGGCATCTACCTCGTCCAGCGCCGCCAGGCGCTCATGGGCGACGGCATCGGCCATGTCGCCATGACCGGCGTCGGCCTCGGCTTCCTCATGAACACCAACCCGGTGTGGATGGCGACCCTGGTCGCCGTCGTCGGCGCCGTCGCCATGGAACTGATCCGGGCGTACGGCAAGACCCGCGGCGACCTCGCCCTCGCGCTGCTCTTCTACGGCGGCATGGCGGGCGGCGTCCTGCTGATCAACCTCTCGCCGACCGGCTCCAACGCCAACCTCAGCTCGTTCCTCTTCGGCTCGCTCTCGACGGTCTCCGCCGAGGACGTCACCACGATCAGCATCCTGGCCGGATTCGTCCTGCTCGTGACGGTCGGCCTGCGCCGCCAGCTCTTCGCCGTCAGCCAGGACGAGGAGTTCGCCCGGGTCACCGGCCTGCCGGTGCGCGTCCTGAACCTGCTGATCGCGGTCACCGCGGCCGTCACCGTCACGGTCGCCATGCGCGTCGTCGGCCTGCTCCTGGTCAGCGCCCTGATGGTGATCCCGGTCGCGGCGGCCCAGCAGCTCTCCCGGTCCTTCAAGACCACGTTCGTGCTCGCCGTGCTGATCGGCACGGGCGTCACCCTTTCCGGCACGATCACCTCGTACTACCAGGACGTACCGCCCGGCGCGACCATCGTCCTGCTCGCGATCGGCGTCTTCATCGCCCTGGCCCTGCTCGCCGCCCCGCTCGCCCGGCGCCGGGCGAAGGCCGCCGAACAGGCCATCGCGGACTGCGACGCCCGCTGCGTCCCGGGCACCAGGCGCCCCACGGACGACGTGAAGGTCTGAGCCGGGTCTCACGGAAGGGGTACGGGGGACTGGCAGAATGGCGGGGGCAGACAAGGATTCAAGGAGGCCCCCGTGGCGACGGCAGGACCCCCCGTAAAAGGCCGCTCGACCAAGCAGCGGGCCGCAGTCTCGGCGGCCCTGAACGAGGTGGACGAGTTCCGCAGCGCCCAGGAGCTGCACGACATGCTCAAGCACCGCGGCGACTCCGTCGGCCTCACCACCGTCTACCGCACGCTCCAGTCCCTCGCGGACGCGGGCGAGGTCGACGCCCTGCGCACCAGCGACGGCGAGACGGTCTACCGCCGCTGCTCGACCGGCGACCACCATCACCACCTGGTCTGCCGCGTCTGCGGCAAGGCCGTGGAGGTCGAGGGCCCGGCCGTGGAGCAGTGGGCCGAGACGATCGCCGCCGAGCACGGCTTCGTGAACGTGGCGCACACGGTGGAGATCTTCGGGACGTGCGAGGACTGCGCGTCGAAGTGACCCGCCAGAGGTGACCTGACAGAGGTGACCTGACATACGAGTGGGCCCGCACCGGACGATTCCGGTGCGGGCCCACTCGCGTTGCGCACACGGCTCAGAGGCGGGTGATGTTCCGGTCCAGGAGCGTACGGAGCCGGTCGACGTCGGCCGGGTCGGCGAGCCCGCGCTTGGGCAGGGCGGCGACGCCGACGCGCCCCTTGTCGCCGGAGAACAGCACGAACTGCGTCGGGGTCTCGGCGTACCGCGGCGTCAGCTGCCAGCGGCCCACGACCTCGCTGTCCCGGGTCGTCCAGCGGATCTCGTCCTCGCCGACCACGACCCGGTACTCCCCCTGCCGGGAGATCATCGCGTACACCTGCCGGGCGCTCAGCCGGACCGCCAGCGGCCCGAGCACGACCACGAGCAGTCCGAGCGAGCCCATCAGGACCGCGCCCCCCACGTCCGGCTCGCCGGGCCCGGTCAGCAGCAGCGCGACGGCCACGAAGGCCAGCACGCCGGCGGCCGGCGCCAGCCACCGCAGCACCCGGAACGAGCCGTGCCGCAGCTGCACGCGCACCGCGTCCGTGATGTCCTCACGCGTCGGCGTGTAGACCAGCTCCATAGTCATCCCCCAGTCCCGGTCCGGGCCTCAGGCCTTGTCGAGGACCGCGAGATCCGCCGGGTCCACCCCGCCGAAGCGCCGGTCGCGCTGGGCGAACTCGACGCACGCCCGCCACAGGTCGCGGCGGTCGAAGTCGGGCCACAGCACGTCCTGGAAGACCATCTCGGCGTACGCGCTCTGCCAGATCAGGTAGTTGGAGGTGCGCTGCTCGCCGCTGGGGCGCAGGAAGAGGTCGACGTCCGGCATGTCCGGGTAGTACAGGTACTTCTGGATGGTCTTCTCGGTGATCTTCGACGGGTCGAGCCGGCCCGCCTTCACGTCCTCCGCGAGCGCCTGCGCCGCGTCCGTGAGCTCCGCGCGCCCGCCGTAGTTCATGCAGAAGTACAGCGTCAGCTTGGTGTTGTCCTTGGTCTGCTCCTGCGCGACCTGGAGCTCCTTGGCGACCGACTTCCACAGCTTGGGCATCCGGCCCACCCAGCGCACCCGGATGCCGAGCTCGTCGAGCTGGTCGCGGGTCTTGCGGATGAAGTCGCGGTTGAAGTTCATGAGGAAGCGCACCTCCTCGGGCGAGCGCTTCCAGTTCTCGGTGGAGAAGGCGTACAGCGAGATCGCCCCGACACCCATCTCCAGCGCGCCCTGAAGCACGTCGAGCACCTGCTCGGCGCCGACCTTGTGCCCCTCGGTGCGCGGCAGCCCGCGCTCCTTGGCCCAGCGGCCGTTGCCGTCCATGACGATCGCGACGTGCTCGGGCACGAGCTCCGACTGCAGCTTCGGCGGGCGGGCACCGGACGGGTGCGGCTCGGGGGTCCTGTACTCCCGACGCTGGCGCCCGAGAAGTCGTGCGATGGCCATGGCGATGGATCTTCCTAGGAGGTGTTCCGTACGTCACGCGCTGTGGATGCACGTGGAGTCGATTTTCACATGGCGGACGGCTTGCCCCCATGGCGGCCGGTGATCACCCCCGGCCACTGCCCGTTGCCCACCAATCGAGCATGCGCTCGATACGTCACGAATGCTGGTGAATGCGTTCGCAATTCGCCCACACGTTTGCGGTGATCTCTACCGTCGCTTCCGGGACAGGGCGCCGGCGAGGAGGTGATGGTGATGCAGGCCGACCAGACGAAGCAGAGGTTCCGGGGCAAGAACAAGGCCCCGAAGTGGGTCAAGCCCAACGACGGACATGTGTCGGTGATGGTGCTGCCACTGGCCGTCACCAATCCCGCTGACGTCAGCCGGCTGGAGAAGCTGTTCGCTGCGATGTGGTCGGTCAAGCGGGCCGTCCAGCGTGATGCCCGCGCAAAGGTCGATGCCTTCTGGGCTGCCGGACATGAGCGGGAGCGGGACGGGGCGAAGAAGGTCCGGCAGCGCCTCGGATTGACCCGTGAAGCCCTGGAGCGGTGCGCATACAAGCACCTCGAAGACGCCGGACATCTGAAGCACCACCTCTCGAAGGCTCTGGTGATGCACATGGCCGACGAGGTGTGGAACGGAGTCCGGCGTCACCTGTTCCCCGACACGACCGGCCGTCGGCACGGACGGCCGAAAACCGGTCGTCGACACGGTTTCACCCGCATCCCCGGCCGGGCCCGCTCTCACACGACAGCCAACAAGTGGGAGACCTTCCGCCTGGTGGGCACGCTGACCGGTCACACCACGGCCTATACCGGCGGTGGTCGGCACCCCGTGCAGCAGCCACGGCGGATGCCGGTGCCGACTGTGCCGGCAGACGGTGTTCCCACCGGCAGGACCAGCGCGTCGGGAAGGCCCGTGACGAGGAAAGCGACGTGGTGGGATCACACGGGCCCGCTCGCAGTGGTGTTCGCCGGGGGCCCCGACTCCCCCCGGGGCGATCTGGTACTCCCTGTGCGGGTATCGCAGCGGCCTGGCCAGTGGGCTCGTGTCGGACACTTCCTCGCCGATCCGAGCAAGTGGCACAAGGTTGATCTCGTACGACGCCGCAGGACCTCCGCACCAGGCGGCTGGGTGTACGAGGCACATCTGATGGTCCTCGGCGTCGGTTACGCCTCTCCCGCCGTACGAGCCATGCGGGAGCGGGCCGCCTCACAGGACCGCATCGGCGGGGTGGACGGCAACGTCTCCAACCTCTCGATCGTCTCCCTGCCCGCAAGTCTTGATCGCTCCGATGGCGCCCCGGCCTCCACCGAGATCACCCTCACTCCCCAGGAACGGACGCTTCTGGAACGGGAGGCGAGAAAGAGGCGCGGCCGGGCCAGGGCGCTGGAGCGGTCCCGCAGGGCCACGAATGCGGCGCAGTACAGGCTGTCGAAGCGGCAGGCCCGCCGCGCGGAGCGCCGGGCCTCATCAGGGCTCGAACCGAGGGGCGTCAGCGTGCCCGGCGGTGCCCGCGCCGCTCGCGTCGATGGTGTACCGAAGCAGGCGTTCCGCCGTGACCGACTTTCTCGCGGCTACCGGGCGACACGCATCAGGCAGGCCGAGGCCGCCTCGTCTGCTGCTGAGCGTCGCCGCCATCGCGCCCGCATCATCGCCCGGCAGATCATCGCCGTCCACGGCCCCGTGCTCGTGATCGAGGACTGCGACATCCGTGCGTGGTACCGGCTGTGGGGCAGACGGCTCTCGCAGACCACACCGGGGATGCTGGTCTCCGCTCTCGCCGTGGAGTGCGAAGCCGCAGGCGGCAGGCTCCTACGGGCATCCACGTGGTCCACGGCGCTGTCACAGCACTGCCTGTGCGGCGAGCGCGTACGAAAGACCCTCCGCGATCGTGTGCACAGCTGCGCTGCCTGCGGCCTGACCGGGAGACGTGACCTCGTCTCCGCCGCCCTCGCGGCGTTCGTCCGCTTCACCGACACCGACGCCCCCGCCACAGCCCACCTTGACACCACCGCGTCCCGGCACGCACAGATCACCTTCGCCCAAGGGCTGGAAGAGGCCCTGCGGGAGTCAACCGCATCGATTCGGACCACCACATGCGGTGCCGATCACGCGGCAGTCCCACGGCAAGTCCGTGCGACCTCTGCTCCCCGAACCGCCGGGCAGCAGTCCCGAGCGACCCCGGATGAGACACGCCCCAAGCGTGACCACGCCGGAAAGCCCGGACGACTCCCGGCCGCAGTCCGCAGCTCACCTTCTGGTGATCTGCGAATCAAGTCTTAGCTTTTCTCTACATAACGCAGGGAGCGCAGCCCGCGCTCCAGGTGCCAGTGCAGATAGGCGGACACGAGTCCGCTGCCCTCCCTGACGTGACGCGGCTCGGCCGCGTCCGCCGTCTCCCAGTCGCCGGTGAGCAGCGCGCTGAGCAGGCCAACGGCCTCCGCAGAGGGTACGACGCTTCCGGGTACCCGGCAGTCCGCGCAGATGACTCCGCCCGCGGCGACCGAAAAGAACCGGTTGGGGCCGTGGAGTCCGCATTTCGCACAGTCCTCGAAGCTGGGCGCGTAGCCGTTGACGGCGAGCGAGCGCAGCAGGAAGGCGTCGAGGATGAGGTGCGGGGCGTGCTCGCCGCGCGCGAGGGTGCGCAGTCCGCCGACGAGCAGCAGGTACTGCTGCACGGCCGGTTCGCCCTCGTGGTCGGTGAACCGTTCCGCCGTCTCCAGCATCGCGGTGCCGGCGGTGTAGCGGGCGTAGTCGGTGACGATCGAGCTGCCGTACGCGGCGATGGTCTCGCTCTGCGTGCACAGCGGGAGCCCGCGTCCGATCAGCTCACTCCCGCGGGCGAAGAACTGCACGTCCACGTGCGAGAACGGTTCGAGCCGGGCCCCGAACTTCGACTTGGTCCGCCGCACCCCGCGCGCGACGGCGCGCACGCGTCCGTGACCGCGCGTGAGCAGCGTGATGATGCGGTCCGCTTCACCCAGCTTCTGGGTGCGCAGCACGATGCCGTCGTCGCGGAACAGACTCATGGCGCCATTGTCCCGTACGGCTCGGACAACCCGGGGCAGGGCCTGAAGCGGGGTCGGACGGGGCCCTCTTGTGGCGGGTGACATGTCCTCGTCATCATGATGCCCGAGGAAACCTTCTACCCGCATAGATCGTCCGACCACTCCCTCTGGAGGAGCGATCACCGTGAGACCTCGTCCCACTCGACGACGCGGCACCCTCACCGCCACCGCGGCCACCCTCGCCGCCCTCTGCGCGGCCCAGACCCTGGGCGGGGCCGCAGCGGCCTCCGCCGCCCCAGCCCCTGCCCCAGCCCCCACCGAAGCGGCCACGACCAAGGCCGCCGTCGGCTCCGCCCAGGACCGGGCGGCCCGCGACCTCGCACGCTCGCTGGGCGACTCCTCCTGGCGTACGAGCCTGAGCGCGGCCACCCTGAAGTCGCCCGGGGCCGAGGTGCCGGTCGCCGAGCGGGCGACCGGCTCACTGAGGTCCCGGCTCGCCGCGGCCGACCGGGACATCGCGCGGGCCAAGGGCCTGGACGCCGGGACCGGCTCGCTGCTCCGGCTGCGGCTCGGCGACCCGTCGATGCGCGCCGCGCTCGCGGCCGGCGCCACCCCCTGGGTCGCGGCGGCCGTCACGGACGACGACGACCGCACCGTCACCGCCTACGACAGCCAGGGCCGAGCCCACCGGCTGGACGCCCGCACGGCGCCCGCACAGCCGGTGTACGTCGTCGACATCGACAGC
The DNA here is from genome assembly GCF_026236535.1 of Streptomyces sp. SKN60. GTDB lineage: Bacteria > Actinomycetota > Actinomycetes > Streptomycetales > Streptomycetaceae > Streptomyces. The sequence goes on from NZ_JAHTMW010000002.1 coordinate 262,397, forward strand.
ACGAAGGCGCTGGCGGCCGGCCTGGACGTCGTACGGAAGGAGCTGGCGAAGGCCGGCATCGCGTCCGCCGCACCCACGAACACGACCGCGGCCGCCACCGCGGCCACCGCCGGCTTCTGGACCACGAAGATCACCGCCGTCCACCTCGACGACGACGAGGAACCCTGGGTCAAGGGCGACGCCGAGATCTACACCCTGGTCAGCGGCTTCGGCCACGACGGCAAGGTCCGCGTCGACCCGGTCGACATGCCGTACCTCGACAGCGACGGCACCGTCTACCGGCCGAACCAGATCCTGGTCAACTGGTCCAACTACAAGTACAACCTCGCCGACGCCGTGATGATGGAGGAGGACGGCAGCACCAACTACCGCGACCTCGCCAAGGCCATCGCCACGGTGCTGCTCACCATCACCGACCAGGGCGCCTACGTCCCCCTGGTGAACGCCATCCTGGACGCCATGCCCGACGACTGGTGGACCGACGACCCCGACTACGTCGACTCCTGGTACACCCTCGCCCAGCAGAGCACCGGCACGCTGTACGGCGCCCGGGGCAACGGCTATCTGACCGTCCAGCCCTACTTCGTCGAGCAGTTCTGACACCGACGCGCCGACCGCGAAGCGGGCGGGGCCTGTGGGGAGCAGCACTCCCCACAGGCCCCCTACGTGCCCATCAGGGCACCTCCCCCCGACTCCGGGCGTTCGCGTGCGCCGTGGAGGCGCGCAACCGCTCCCCCGGCGTGGCGACCCGCACCCCGTCGGGCTCGCAGTCCCACTCGCGCCCGCCGCCGATCGGCCGCAGCTGGAGGTAGGGCCCCTCGTGCCCCATCACGGTGCCGACCTTGCCCGTACCGATCTCGACGACGTACGCACCGATGGGCGGTTTCTTCATCCGAGTCATCCGCGTCCCCCTTCGTTCACGAGCGCCGCGGCGAGCAACCGCGCGGTCGCGGTCGTGCAGCGCCCCAGCTCGACGAGCGGCCGAGGAGGCTCGGCGGCGAGGGTGACGGCGTCGAGCCCGAGCGAGGGCAGGGTGATTCCGACCCGCTGGAGCGCGTCACGCAATTCCCTCACCGCCTCTCGCGCCGCTTCCGTTTCCGTCGGCCGCATGCCGTGTTCTTTCACCAACGCGATCCTTTCCGAATCCATTTCCCGTTTCCGCATCCAGGGTGGGGGCGGCTCCCTAGAATCGGCAGATGCGCGGGGGAAACAACTGCGGTGTCGCGTTGGGGAGTTAATCCATGGCCAAGGCCAAGCGGGACGAAGTGTGGGTGTTCTTCGGTGAGCTCCTGAAGGAGCGCCGGGAGGCGGCGGGGCTGTCGCAGAGCGAGCTGGGCAGACGGGTGTTCGTGTCGGGGGCGTACATCGGCCTGTTCGAGCAGGGTGTGCGGAAGCCGCAGCTGGATGTGGCGCAGAGAATCGACCAGGCGCTACAAACGAGCGGTATTTTCGAACGGACCTGTCGCGACCTCATCAACGCGTCGCCGTATGCCTCGTATTTCCACGAGGTGGCGGAGCTTGAGGCGGTCGCGACGAAGATCTGTGAGTTCGCGCCGACGGTGGTGCCGGGCCTGTTGCAGACGGCGGAGTACGCGCGAGCGGTGACGGTGGCGGTTCACCCGTTCGCCACGGAGGAGTACATCGAGGAGAAAGTCACGTCGCGGATCGAGCGACAGGAGATCCTTCGGGAAGACGCTACGAGGCCCGAGTATTGGGTCATCCTGCACGAGAACGCGGTACTCACCCCCGTGGGCGGCCCGGCCGCCATGGCGCGCCAACTGGACCACATCGCCGCGATGATGCGACAGCGTCGCGTACTCGTGACGGTGCTGCCCCGCGCGATCGGCGCGCACGCGCACATGACCGGAACCCTCAAGCTCATGGAGTTCAACGACCAACCGCCAACTGCCTATACAGAGACCGAGTTCACCGGAACGCTGCTGGACGATCCGGCAGTGGTGAAGCAGGCACAGCGCACCTACGATCTGCTCAGGGTCGCCACGCTGTCGCCGGAGGCGTCCCTCGCACTGATCGAGTCGGCGGCGGAGGACTTCAGACGATGCGCAAGTACGACCTGACCAACGCCCAGTGGTTCAAGAGCTCTTACAGCAACAGCCAGGGCGGCGACTGCGTCGAAGTCGCGTACGACTTCACGGGCGCCGCCTGGCGCAAGAGCTCCTACAGCAACGGCTCCGGCGGCGACTGCGTCGAAGTCCTCGACAACGTCCCCGGCGTCGTCCCCGTCCGCGACTCCAAGAACCCCACCGGCCCCGCCCTCGTCGTGCCGGCCGCGGCCTGGGCCGCGTTCATCGCCGACGTGAAGGGGTGACGACCACCTCCACGCCAGTGCAGGTTCCCGGTGTCGGGGCGACCGTCGCCATGATGGGAGGCTAGGTATGACGTACCCGCGGGACGCGGTCACGGTGGACGACCGGCTCGGCCTCCGCCGCTTCGCGAGCCCGGCCGACCTGCCCGAACTGCACCGGGTGCTCGGCGAGTCCATCGACCATCTGCGGCCGTGGATGGACTGGGTCGACAACTACGGCCCGGAGTGGACCGCCGGGTTCCTGTCGCGGCGGGACCGGGACTGGGAGGCGGGGACGAGTTACACGTACGCGGTCGTGCTCGACGGGTCGATCGTCGGCGCGTGCGGGCTGCACCTCCAGGAGGACACGCCCCCGGGCACGTACGAGATCGGCTACTGGCTCCACCCGGCCGCCACGGGCCGGGGCCTCGCCACCCGCGCGGTGCGGGCGATCGTGGCGGAGGGCTTCCGCCTGCCGCACGTACAGCAGCTTCTGGTGATGCACCTGCCGGAGAACCACGCGAGCGCGGCCGTCCCGGCGCGGCTCGGCTTCACCGAGGTGGACCGGGTACGAGGGGACGAGGGCGAGGAGTTCCGGGTCTGGCGGCTCACCCGGACCGAGGCGACGTCCCGGCCGGCGGCCTGACGGCGAGGAAGGTCCCGACGCTGCGCTTGGCGCCCTTGGCCGTCTCCACCTCCTGGACGAGCCGCGCGGTGACGGTGAGGCCCGCTTCCTCCAGCAGCCGGGCGATGCGCTCGGGCGGGACGTAGTGGGACTCGTACGAGACGGGGAGCCCGCCGTACGCCTCGGTGTGCCGCAGCCGCTCGCCCTCGCCCCCGCCCCCGCCCCCGTCGGCGCCGACGTAGCCGGCGAGCATGAGGCGCCCGCCGGGGGCGAGGACGCGGCGGAACTCCGCGTAGACGGCGGGGAGATGCTCGGGGGGCGTGTGGTGGGTGGAGTAGTACGCGAGGACCCCGGCGAGCGCGCCGTCGCGCACCCCGAGCGCGGTCATCGACCCGACGGCGAACGGCACCTCCGGCTGCGCCCGCCGCGCGATCCCCACCATCCGCGCCGACAGATCCACCCCGACCACCCGCACCCCACCGGCCGCCAGATACCCGGCCACCTTCCCGGGCCCGCACCCGGCGTCGAGGACGGTCCCGCCCGCCTCCGCCATCTCCTCGACGAACGCGCCGAGCACGCCCCGCGACAGCGGATCGAGCGCCCCGGGCGCCGGCACCCGCTCGGCATACGCCTCGGCCACGGTGTCGTACGCAGCCCGCACCTCTTCAAGGAATCCACTCACGCGGCCAACCTAGGGCTTGGGCGCATCCGGGAGGGGGCTGATGCCCGGTTCGAAGTAGTCGCGGATATAGATGCGGGTGCGGTCAGGCGCGTACTCGTGCGCCCACAGGTTGACGCAATGCTGGTCTGACGTCCCGTACGGATCGTCAACGGGGTCGCCGGGACAGACATCGCCGTACCGCATGCCGTCCTTGAACGTCTCCGGCTCCGGCAGCCCGAGTTGGGCGAAGTCCCTCGACTTCGTGCCGGGGTTTGCCGCCTCCGGTGTCAGCCACTTGCCTTCCGGCGGATGCTTCTTCAGGTAAACCTCGGCCTCGGCCCTCGTCAGGGTGAAGGTGAGCAGCCCGGTGTCGAACTGGGACTGAACGTGGTAAGCGGCCTGAGCGGACTGCGCCGTCGCCGGGACGTCGATCTCCATGTGTTCGCTCATCCACGCGGGCGTGATCCCCTCCGCCCACCGCCCGTCCTTCACCGTCAATCTGTCGTCACCACCACTACCGCTGCCACAGGCGCCTAGGAGCAACCCTGTGGTCAGTACGGCGACAGCCACCCGCCCCACGAACCGGCCTCGTCGAAACAAGTCGTTCATCGAATCCCCTCCCTGTCCGATCCCCTGTTGACTGAGGGGTCCGGCTGCTCTCGGACGGGTTCCATGCGCCCATCCCTGCTTTCCCCGGGACCCGGGAGCGGATCGCCGTTGGGCTGCGACGAGCCGAGGTCGTAGTGCTTGACCTCACTACTGCCAGCCATGGCGAACTCCTGTGCGAGCCCCACCCGGTGCAGCTTCGCCATCTCCCCGTCCGGGACCTCAAACGGACCGATGTGTACGCCTTTGCCTTCGTCCCAGTTGTACCGGTCCCAGACATTCGCCTGGTAATCAACAGCAACCTTCGGGTTGCCCTGGGCGTCTGGTACCACTGTGACCACACCGGTCACATTGCTGTTGGCGCCGCCCACCGCATAGAACCAGTTCGCGTCGTAGTCCTCGGCGAAATAGAAACCATTCTCCCGCTTCGCCTCCACCGGGAAGGCAACCGGCTTGCCGCCGTTCTTCCGGAACTCTTCGAGGGCCTGCTGACGCCAGGCGTCCTGGTTGAGCCGCACCGTGCCGTCGACGTACTCCTTGAACTCGGGGACGTCCGCCATCATCTTGTCCACTGGCAGACCCATCGGGGTACCGCTGTTACCCAAGTAGTGCGCCATATTCCGGGACGCGTCGGTCATGCCCTTCCAGTCGGCTCCCGTTGCGAGCAATTCCATCTTGCGCTTGGTGGTCCAATCCTCGAATCCGGGTGACTCCGACCCATGCCGCCCCGCTCCGCCGTCGGCAGCGATCTGCGGCGCGGTAGGACTCAGCACACCGGCCGCCATCAGGTCGTCCTTCTTCGATAGCCAAAGGCTCGCCCGCGCCTCCGGGCTCAGCGACTCCCACAAGCGCTTCAGCTCGGCACGCTGCTTCGCGTCGGCATCGCCGGCCAGGCCGGCCAGCTCCTCCGCACGGGGCAGCTGTTCCTCATCGAGGGAGGTGTACTTGGCGTGCCCGGCGTTGTGCGGATCGTTGCCGTGGCTCTTGCGCAGCGCACGTACCGCCGCGGCGTCGACCTCGGCAGCGTGCTGGACGATTCCGGTGAGGGTGTCGGCGTACCACTGGATGTAATCCTTGGTGCGTTGGTTCGTGCCTTCCGGCGTGCACATCGCTTCCATCACCCGGACGGTGGCTCCTGGTCCGTCCGTGATGATGAGAGAGGGGTCCGGTGGATTGTGGCTGGGATCGCCCCTGCGCGCCTTGCCAGTGAGGCTCTTGGCCTGTTTCTGGTAGTTCGTCAGCTCGGCGTGAGCGTCGGCGAGTACGGCTGCAATGCTCGCCGCCTCAGCCTGGAGATCGGCGACTTCCTTGGCCGTCTTGTGCACGAACTCGCGCGTGACGTCCGCGTTGACGCCTTTCCAGTCGGCTCCGTCGGACTTCTTGACCAGGCCGTCCCGTGTCGCGGTGGCCAGCTTGGCCAGGTCGGCGACCATCGACTCCCAGTCGGAGACCGCCGTGGCCAGCTTGCCGAGGTCCAGAGCCATCAGGTCGGAGTAGGTGAAGTTACCCATCGCTCCCCCTACTTGAAGTATTCGTGCAGCGCGGAGACGGACACCGGACCAGTTCGCCCCTTGAGCTCGGCAGCGATCTGGGTGTCATCGCGGGCGTGCGCCTTCTTGCTGTAGTCGAGATGGTTGGAGATGTGCGCGGCCGCCTGGAGGACGTGCTTGACCTGTGAGGTCCAGATCTCGACGGTCGATTCGAGCTCCGAACCGAGCTCAAGGTGGTGACTCTTGAGCGCGGCGGCGGCGCGCATGGTGGACCCCGAAGCCTCGTTGCCAGAGCCCGCGGCCGCGATGTCGGCCTTCTTGCTCAGTTCGCCATGGAGAATGAATGCTTCGTGGCCGACGGCGCCCAGGTCGTCCTGACGTACCACGAGATCCGCGGCTCCGGCACCCCCGGCCCCGCCGGCTCCACTCGCCCCGGCCTGGTTCAGCCGCATCTGCGCCCCTTCACGGGCCGCCACAGCCGCCTTGGCCTTCTCCCACTCTTCCCACGCCATGGGTCCCCGCCCTCCGGTCGCTGCGGCGCCGACTGCCGGCCGACGCATCACCGAAGGTACCAACCTGCCGGGAGTCGTTGCAGTTGGAAAGTCCGGATGGCGGATTCGGGCCGTCAGGAACGGCGTCAGGAAGGGCTGACGATCAGGCCGACCGTCGCCAGGACGCCCGCGGCCAGGGACAGGAGCGTCAGGCGCTGCGCGCCGCGTACGTAGCCCTCGCGGTTCCTGCGCTCCTTGTGGGCCGCCGCCATGTCGCCCAGGTGCACACTCTTCGTGTTCTGGGGGTCGTACACCATCGGGTATTCGTGGCCGATCACGTGCGCGGGGCCCTGTGAGGCGCCCTTGTTGTGGCGGACGGTGCCGGTGGGGGTCTGGAACTCGTACGTGACGCTCGCGTAGCCCCGGTTGCCGAACGGCACCAGGCTGACCAGCTTCGCCTGGACCTCGACGCCGGATTGGCACAACCCCGTCATCCGCTTCCGCTCGCGCCGCTCGCCGGAGATCAGCATCAGGCCGAAGACGCAGACCGGCACGGACGCGACGATGAAACAGACGAGCACTCCAGTCACCAGGTTCACAGGCGGACGGTACGACACCACCGGCCCCGCCCGAAACCCCCACATCCCCTTCACCTGCGCGGAGTTCGCGCCTTACGATCACGCGCATGTCGATCTCTTCGTCCATACCCGTCCTCCGGGGCGACCGGGGCACCGAGCTCCGCTCCGCCGGCGAGGAGCTCGTGCTGCGCCGGCCGGAGGCCGAGCTGCGCATCCCGCTCGCCGCGATCGCTCGGGTCCGCGCCGAGCGGCGGGACCTCGCGGTCGAGCTGACCGCCCCGGCAGGGGCAGCGCCGACGGTGCACCGGGTCGAGGACGTGAGCGCGGCCGCCGCCTCCGTCTTCGCCGACGCGGTGAACGCCGCGCTGCCCGAGCGCGCCCCGGGCGAGGAGACGGTGGACGGCGCCACGCTCGTCGCGACGCGGAGTCTGGTCTTCGACGACGAGGAGGGCGCGCGCGAGGAGGACGACACAGACGTCCGGCTGCCGACCCACAAGGGGCCGGCGTACGCCGCCTGCGCCGCCGTCGCGATCCTCGCGGTCGTCGTCGGGCTGATCGACAAGAACTGGGGCCGGGGCATCGCGACGCTGCTCCTCGGGGAGGCCGGCGTCGGCGTCACCTACGTCGCTCTGGTCGGACTGAGCGGGCTGTGGCGGGAGTGGTACCTGCCCCGTTACGGCATCACCGTGGACGGGCAGCAGGTCTTCCGGGACGGCGGCACGACCAACGCCTTCACGGCCACCGACGGCGTGACCCGCCACATCTACGGCGAGAACAAGGGCAGGCCCGTCCGGATCGCCTACCATCCGCGGAACCCCAGGAACGCGATCGTCTGCACCGGGTGGCGCGAGAAGGCGGGCACGCTGGTCCTGTTTCTCGTGATCGCCGCCGTGGCGGGGCTCCTCGACTACGGCACGTTCCTCCTGGCCCTGCCCGCCTTCGGCGGCTGACCGTCCCGTAAGCTCGGCGACCCCCGACCTCGTCTCCACTTATGGAAGTCATAAGTCCGCCTTATGGGGTCATAGACCGGGGTCAGGTACCGCGCAGCTCAGCGCATTATTTAGGGTGGCCTAAGTGCGGCGACCCCTCGCCGCGCGTCGCTTGCGAAGGGAATCCAGTCATGCCCCGCCCCCTCCGGGTCGCGATCGTCGGCGCCGGCCCCGCCGGGATCTACGCCGCTGATGCGCTGCTGAAGTCCGAGGCCGCCGCCGAGCCGGGTGTGTCCATCGACCTCTTCGAGCGGATGCCCGCGCCCTTCGGCCTCATCCGCTACGGCGTCGCGCCCGACCACCCGCGCATCAAGGGCATCGTCACCGCCCTGCACCAGGTGCTCGACAAGCCGCAGGTCCGCCTCTTCGGCAACGTGAACTACGGCACCGACCTCCACCTCGACGACCTGCGGTCCTTCTACGACGCCGTGGTCTTCTCCACCGGCGCCATGTTCGACCGCGAGCTGCGCATCCCCGGTGTCGAGCTCGACGGCTCCCTCGGCGCCGCCGACTTCGCCTCCTGGTACGACGGGCACCCGGACGTCCCGCGCACCTGGGACCTGTCGGCCGAGAAGGTCGCCGTGCTCGGCGTCGGCAACGTCGCCCTCGACATCGCCCGGATCCTCGCCAAGACGGCGGACGAGCTGCTGCCGACCGAGATCCCGGCCAACGTGTACGAGGGCCTCAAGGCCAACAAGGCCCTGGAGGTCCACGTCTTCGGGCGCCGCGGCCCGGCGCAGGCCAAGTTCAGCCCCATGGAGCTGCGCGAGCTGGACCACTCCCCCAACATCGAGGTCATCGTCAACCCCGAGGACATCGACTACGACGAGGGCTCCATCGCCGAGCGGCGCAAGAACAAGCAGACCGACATGGTCGCCAAGACCCTGGAGAACTGGGCGATCCGCGACGTCGGCGACCGCCCGCACAAGCTCTTCCTGCACTTCTTCGAGTCGCCCGTCGAGATCCTCGGCGAGGACGGCAAGGTCGTCGGTCTGCGCACCGAGCGCACCGAGCTCGACGGCACGGGCAACGTCAAGGGCACCGGCCAGACCACCGACTGGGACGTCCAGGCCGTCTACCGCGCCGTCGGCTACCTCTCCGACGAGCTGCCCAAGCTCCCCTGGGACACCGTCACCGGCACCGTCCCGGACGAGGGCGGCCGGGTCATCGAGGAGGGCGGCGCGCACCTCGCCTCCACCTACGTCACCGGCTGGATCCGCCGCGGCCCGGTCGGCCTCATCGGCCACACCAAGGGCGACGCCAACGAGACCGTGGCCAACCTGCTCGACGACCACGCCAACGGCCGGCTGCTCACCCCCGCCTCCCCGGAGGAGGACGCCGTCGTGTCCTTCCTGGAGGGCAAGGGCGTCACGTACACGACGTGGGAGGGCTGGTACAAGCTCGACGCCGCCGAGAAGGCGCTCGGCGAGCCCCAGGGGCGCGAGCGCGTGAAGATCGTCGAGCGCGAGGACATGCTCCGCGCCAGCGGCGTCGACCTCGGCTGAGCGCCTCAGTACCTCTGCACCTCGGCTGATCGAGCCCTCGGCCGATCAAGCCCTCGGCCGATCAAGCCGTGCATCCTTCCCGGTCCTATCCTTGATGGGGCCGGGAAGGAGCCGTTTCATGGCCGTCGCCGAGCACAGCGCCACCCGCGACGCCGTCCGCCGCGAGGACTGGCCCACCGCCTACCGCCTCCTCCACGCCGCCGACCGGCGCCCCGGCGGGCGGCCGCTCGGGCCCGACGGGCTCACCGCGCTCGCCGACGCCGCCTGGTGGTCCGGCCGCCTGGACGAGGCCGTCGCCGCCCGGCTGCGGGCCCATGCCGCGTACGTCGCCGCCGGCGACCCGCGCGGCGCCGGGCTGACCGCCTGGTGGCTGTCCGACGCGTACCAGCGGCTCGGGCGCCCGGCCGCCGCCGCAGGCTGGCTGCGGCGGGCCCATCACGACCTGGACGGGCGGCCCGACTGTCCCGAGCAGGGCCTGCTCGCCTGGACCGACACGGCACGGGCCGAGGAGCACCACGACCCGGCCGCCGCACTCGCCGCCGTACGCCGGACCGCCCGGCTCGCGGCCCGGGCCGGCAGCGCCGATCTGCTCGCGCTGGCCCGGCAGGCCGAGGCCTCGCTGCTGCTCGCCCACGGCCGGCGCGCCGAGGGCTTCGCGCTCCTCGACGCCGCCGTGGCCGCCGCGACCGCCGGCGCCCTGAGCGCCGCCGTCACCGGCCGGATCCACTCGCTCGCCGCCGGGCAGGCCCTGCGCGCCGGCGATCTGCGCCGCGCGACCACCTGGGCGGACACCGCCATGGCCTGGTGCGCCCGGCAGAGCCCGGGGCCGCACCCGCACCCCCGTCCGCATCCCTTCCGGCCGCTCTGCCGCGTCCACCACATCGCCGTCCTCGACCTCCACGGCACCTGGACGCGGGCCGAGGAGGCCGTGCGGCTCGTGGTGCGGGAGGCGGGTCCTGACGCGCGCGACGCGGTGGCGGAGGCCACGTACATCCTCGGCGAGATCCAGCGCCGGCAGGGGCGTACGGCGGATGCGGAACGCTCGTACGCGCGCGCCTACGGGCTCGGCCGGGTGCCGCAGCCCGGGCTCGCGCTGCTCCGGCTCGGGCAGGGGCGCGGGGACGCGGCGCTCGCGGGGCTGCGGCTCGCGCTGGACTGCCAGCCGGACCCCGAGCACGACCGGCTCGGCCGGGCCCGGCTGCTCGCCGCGCTCGCCGAGACCGCCCTCGCGCTGGGCGAGCCCGCCACGGCCGCCCGGGCCGTACGGGACCTGGAAACGCTCGCCGCGCCCGACGCGCCGCTGCTCACCGCCCTGGCCGCCGGCGCGCGCGGTGCGCTGACGCGCGATCCCGCCCCGCTGCGGCGGGCCCTCGCGCTCTGGCGGGAACTGCGCGTGCCGTACGAGGCCGGCCGGATCCGCGCCCTCCTGGCAGCCGGGTAAGAGCGGTCAGCCGACCTTGCGGGCGGTCTCGAGCAGCCGGGCCGTGTCGTCGGCGCACAGCGCCAGCGCATTGCCGACCGTCGTGAGGACCTCCTGCTCGGCCGGCGTGTAGGGGCCGTCGGCGAGGGCGATCCGGGCGCCCTGCAGCAGGATCGATTCGCGGCCCGCGGCGGCGAGGTGCGGGGAGAGCGGTTCCAGGGCCTCGTGGAGCTCGATGGCGAGGGCCGCGCCCCCGCTGCTCACGTCGGGCAGGAAACGGCCGGTGTCGGCGGCCAGCGCCTCGACCAGCTCGACCAGCTGGAGGGAGGTGCAGTCCGCGTATCCGGCCGCGCGGACCGCCGTGGCCGCGGTGTCGACGGCGGTACGGGAGGAGGTGCCGCCGGCCGCGAGGACGGCGAGGGCCACGGTGTGCACGGCGTCGCGCAGCATCCCCGAGAACCGGCTGGTCGTCGGGTGGGCCAGCGCCTCCGTACCGAAGTGGGTGTGGCAGGCCGCGCACTCCACGACCGGGCCGGCCTGTCCGCGGGGCAGCAGCGGCACCCCGAGCAGGGCGAACCGGCGGCGGCCGGTGCGGCGCCGGTAGTTGCGGTCGCCGCCGCACTCCTCGCAGAAGAACTCGCCGTCGCCGACCGTGTTCCAGGAGGTACGGATTCCGCAGAGAACCAGGTTTCGCTCACGGGACTTCCGCGCTGACCGCACGCCGCACCTCCTTCAACGACCCGGCAACGCTGCCGGCGTTGGCGTGATGTTAGCCACATCGATGATGTGGCGTCAGCACCTCGTCAGCAGAAGAACCCGTAGTTGGCCGAGACCCGCCGCAGTGTTCGAAGACCTTGCGCAGGTCCGGCGGACGAACCGGTCACCACGAGATCACCCTCCGGGGTGGCCGGAGCCGGGGCCGGAGACGACGCCGGAGCCGGCGCCCGGGACGACGGTGCCCCGCACCCCGGAGCGGGGTGCGGGGCGCCGTCGGTGTGTGCCGGCGGGGGCGTCAGCGCGCCGAGCGGTTCACCGCCGAGACGACCGCCTTCAGCGACGCGCGCGTCGTGTTGGCGTCGATGCCGATGCCCCACAGGACCTTGCCGTCGATGGCGCACTCGATGTACGAGGCGGCCTGCGCGGACGCGCCCTCGCTCATGGTGTGCTCCTGGTAGTCCAGCAGGCGGGCGTCCACGCCGACCGCCTGCAGCGCGGCGAAGAACGCGGAGATCGGGCCGTTGCCGGAGCCGGTCAGGACGGTGTCGACGCCGTCGACGACCGCCTCGACCTTCAGGGTGTCGGTGCCGTCCGTGTCCGAGGTGGACTGGCCGGAACGCAGCTGGATGCGGCCCCAGGCGTTGCCCGGGTCGGCGGTGGGCAGGTACTCGTCCTGGAAGACGGACCAGATCTCCTTCGGCGTGACCTCGCCGCCCTCGGCGTCGGTCTTGGCCTGGATGATCCGCGAGAACTCGATCTGCATGCGGCGCGGCAGGTCCAGCTTGTGGTCGTTCTTCAGGACGTACGCGATGCCGCCCTTGCCGGACTGCGAGTTGACCCGGATGACGGCCTCGTAGGAGCGGCCGACGTCCTTCGGGTCGATCGGCAGGTACGGCACCGCCCACTCGATGTCGTCGACGGTCTTGCCCTGGGCGGCCGCGTCGGCCTCCATGGCGTCGAAGCCCTTCTTGATGGCGTCCTGGTGGGAGCCGGAGAAGGCGGTGTAGACCAGGTCGCCCGCGTAGGGGTGGCGCGGGTGGACCTCCATCTGGTTGCAGTACTCGCTGGTCCGGCGGATCTCGTCGATCTGCGAGAAGTCGATCTGCGGGTCGACGCCCTGGCTGAACAGGTTCATGCCCAGGGTCACCAGGTCGACGTTGCCGGTGCGCTCGCCCTGCCCGAACAGACAGCCCTCGATGCGGTCGGCGCCGGCCATGATGGCCAGCTCGGCCGCCGCCACCGCCGTACCGCGGTCGTTGTGCGGGTGGACGGACAGGCAGACGTACTCGCGGCGGGTCAGGTTGCGGGACATCCACTCGAAGCGGTCCGCGTGAGTGGACGGCGTCGAACGCTCCACGGTGGCGGGCAGGTTCAGGATGATCTCGCGGCCCGGGCCGGGCTGCCACACGTCGCAGACCGCCTCGCAGACCTCCAGGGCGAAGTCCAGCTCGGTGTCGGTGAAGATCTCCGGGCTGTACTGGTAGCCGAAGGTGGTCTCCGGGCCCAGCAGCTTCTCCGCGTACTCCATCACCAGGCGGGTGCCGTCGACGGCGATCTGCTTGATGTCGTCCTTCGAGCCGCGGAACACGACCCGGCGGAAAGTCGGCGCGGTCGCGTTGTACAGGTGCACGGTGGCGCGCTTGGCGCCCTTCAGGGACTCCACGGTCCGCTCGATCAGGTCCTCGCGGGCCTGGGTCAGTACGGAGATGGTGACGTCGTCCGGGATCGCGCCCTCTTCGATGATGGAGCGCACGAAGGCGAAGTCGGTCTCGCCGGAGGACGGGAAGCCGACCTCGATCTCCTTGTAGCCCAGCCGGACCAGCAGGTCGAACATCTCGCGCTTGCGGGCCGGGCTCATCGGGTCGATCAGCGCCTGGTTGCCGTCGCGCAGGTCGGTGGAGAGCCAGCGGGGCGCCTTGGTGATGCGCTGCTCCGGCCAGGTGCGGTCGGGGATGGCGACGGCCTCGTACTGCCCGTACTTGTGGATGGGCATCCCGGACGGCTGCTGCAGGTGCGTCGCGTTGGTGATCGGCGTCGGACGGCTGATGAAGGGCGACTGAGACATTGCGTAGGGCTCCTCGGAGGTCCTGAGAAACGGACGGCCGACTGTCGAACGCAACACCGAAACCCGCGGGGAGGGGGTCGGCCTACGACTACAGGCCCTCGCCGCGGCAGCTAAGGAGAAGCAGCCCGAAACGCATGATGTGCGTCACTGTAGCCCAGGCCCGGCGGAGGCGGACGTCCCGTTTCAGTATGCAAGACGGCGGTCACGTCAAGGCCGAAAGGTGACCTATCACTCCATTTCGCCAATCACTGTCGCTGCTCGTGACAGTGGCACCACACAGTGCCACATTGCTGGGATGACTCCCCACTCGTCTGCGACTCCCCACTCGTCGGTCTTCTGCTCGATCGTCCCGCCGCACATCCTGGAGCGGCTCGCCGAGTCCGATAACCCGGCCTACGCCCAGGCCGCCCAGCGCACCCTCCTCATGGACGTCACCCAGCGCTCGGCCCGCGAGGAAGCGCCCCCGGCCCCGGAGGGCGCCCCCTCCGACAAGCCGCAGCGGACCGTCTACGACGCCGAGCACGGCACCGAGCTGCCGGGCGTCCTCGTGCACGAGGAGAGCGACCGCCCCTCCAAGGACGCCACCGTCAACCGGGCCCACGCCGGGCTCGGCGCCACCTTCGACCTCTTCTTCAAGGCCTTCGGACACCGCTCGATCGACGGCGCGGGCATGCCGCTGATCGCCAGCGTCCACTTCGACGAGAAGTACGACAACGCCTTCTGGAACGGCGAGCAGATGGTGTTCGGCGACGGTGACGGCGAGCTCTTCCTCGACTTCACCATCCCGGTCGACGTCATCGGCCACGAGCTGGCCCACGGCTTCACCCAGCACTCGGCGAACCTCGCCTACTTCGGGCAGTCCGGCGCGCTCAACGAGTCCGTCTCCGACGTCTTCGGCTCGCTGGTGAAGCAGTACGCGCTGGGCCAGACGGCCGAACAGGCCGACTGGCTGATCGGCGCCGGACTGCTCGGTCCCGCCATCGACAACGGCGTCGCGCTGCGCTCCATGAAGGAGCCGGGCACGGCGTACGACGACGACGAACTCGGCAAGGACCCGCAGCCGGCCACCATGGACGACTACGTGCGCACCAGCTCCGACAACGGCGGCGTCCACATCAACTCGGGCATCCCCAACCACGCCTTCTACCTGCTGGCCACCGAGCTCGGCGGCTTCGCCTGGGAGCGGGCCGGGAAGATCTGGTACGACGTGATGACCGGCGGCACCCTGACCGAGGAGGCCCGCTTCAACGAGTTCGCGCGGGCGACGGTGGCCTCGGCCCGCCGGCTCTTCGGCGAGGGCGACGAGGTCCAGTCCGTCCTCAAGGCCTGGTCGCTCGTCGGCGTGCCGACCACCTGAGAGCGCTGGTAGACAGGTCCCATGCGCATCCGAGTACGACGCACAGGCGGCTTCGCGGGCATCGAGAAGTCCGCGGAGCTGGACACGGCGGGCCTGGCCGACGCCGAGCAGATGCACGACCTGGCCCGCGCGGCGCTCGCCGCGGAACCCCGCGAGAGCCGCGGGGTCCCGGACGGCTTCGCGTACGAGATCACGGTCGACGGCCGCACGGTGAAGTGCTGCGACCCGGACCTCACGCCGGAGCAGCGCGAGCTGATCCAGCGGGTGCTGAAGGAAGGCGCGTAACGCTGGAAGGGGCTGGAAGCCCAGCTTCTAGAAGCCCAGCTTCCGCAGCTGCTTGGGGTCCCGCTGCCAGTCCTTCGCGACCTTCACGTGGAGGTCGAGGAAGACCGGGGTCCCGAGCAGGGCCTCGATGTGCTTGCGGGACTTCATGCCGACCTCCTTCAGGCGCTTGCCCTTGGGGCCGATGATGATGCCCTTCTGGCTGGGGCGCTCGATGTACACGTTGGCGTGGATGTCGAGCAGCGGCCGGTCGGCGGGGCGGTTCTCGCGGGGCAGCATCTCCTCGACGACCACCGCGATCGAGTGCGGCAGCTCGTCCCGTACGCCTTCGAGCGCGGCCTCGCGGATCAGCTCCGCGACCATGACCATCTCGGGCTCGTCGGTGAGGTCGCCCTCCGGGTAGAGCGGCGGGGACTGCGGGAGCAGCGGGATGAGCAGGTCGGCGACGAGCTGGACCTGCTTGTCGCCGACGGCGGAGACGGGCACGATCTCCGCCCACTCGATGCCGAGCTCCTTGCCGAGCTGGTCGATGGCGATCAGCTGCTCGGCGAGGGTCTTGGAGTCGACGAGGTCCGTCTTGGTGACGATCGCGACCTTGGGGGTCTTCTTGATCTCGGCGAGCTCCTTGGCGATGAAGCGGTCGCCGGGGCCGAGCTTCTGGTCGGCGGGCAGGCAGAAGCCGATGACGTCGACCTCGGCCCAGGTGGTGCGCACGATGTCGTTGAGCCGCTCGCCGAGGAGCGTGCGCGGCTTGTGGAGGCCGGGGGTGTCGACCAGGATCAGCTGCGCGTCGGGGCGGTGCACGATGCCGCGGACGGTGTGCCGGGTGGTCTGCGGCCGGTTGGAGGTGATCGCCACCTTCTGGCCGACGAGAGCGTTCGTGAGGGTGGACTTGCCCGCGTTGGGGCGCCCGACGAAGCAGGCGAAGCCCGCCCGGTGGGGGGCTTTGTTCTCATCGGTCTCAGGAGTACGAACGCTCATGGGGGCCATTGTCCCCGATGAGCGCCCGCCTCACGTACCCAGTGCCCGGTGACGGCGGATCCGGAGGGCGACGACCCCGGCCGTACCGCCGCAGACCAGGGCGGCGAGGGGCAGCCAGGGCAGGGCCAGGAAGCCGACCCGGCCGGACTCGCGGACGTCCTTGGCGGTGGCGGTGAGGGTGATGTCGCCCCAGTCGAGCTGCGGCGAGCCGGTCCACTGCTCGGTGAGCCGGATCTTCTGCCGGGGCAGCAGCTCGGCCGGCAGCCGGTCCAGGTCGCGGGCGAGCAGGGTGCGGCCGAAGAGGCCCTGGGCCTTGAGGGCGACCTTGGGGTTGAGGGTGACGTTGCCGCGGTTGCGGAGGGTGTAGGAGACGACGGCCCGGCTGGTGCCGGTGCCGGGGACGAGCGGCCGGTCCTGGCTGAGGGTGACGTCCTCGACGGAGAGGGCGGGCACGGTGGGGCCGCCGACCCGGAGGTAGACGCGGGCGGCGACGGCACGCTGCACCCCGAGGGCGACCGCGCCCGCGCCGCCGCCCTTCGCCACCCGCTCGTCGAGGGCGACGACGGCGCCGGGGTGGTCGCCGGGCTCGGCGTCGGCGGGGACGGTGAGGGTGTACGGCACGGTGACGGCCGCGCGCGGCGGGACGGTGACCCGGTCGCGGGCCGGCTTGATCCAGGCGCCGGCGCCGGTCTGCCGCTCCTGCCGGGTGCGGACGGCGAAGCCGCCGTCGCGTTCGGTGTTGTAGGCGTCGGCGCCGTAGAGGAGGAAGGTGAGCGGGGCGGCGGTCTTGTTGGCGACGGTGACCTTGTCGGTGACGGTGCTCCCCGGGTCGGCGGAGAGGTAAAAGTACGGGCGGCTGCCGAGCTGTGAGGCGGCCGGGTAGACGGCCCACTCGCCGTTCTCGGCGGCGGCGGCCGGGGGCGCGCTCTGGGCGCCGAGCAGAAGCACGGCGCCCAGAACACTCAGCAGGAGGAGGACGTACGGCTTGCGTCGCACGGGTGCGGACCCCTTCGGTTGCTCGGTTGCTCGGTTGCTCGGTTTTCAGCGGCTCGGTCAGGACAGCGTCAGCGTGAGCACGCCCGCGTACGAGCCCGGCGCGGTGAACGCGGGGACGTCGAGGGAGAGCCCGGCGTCGACGGTGAACTCGCCGCCGGTGACGGTGCCGTTGGGCGTGGACGCGAGGGTCGCGCCCGCACCGCCGACGGGTCCCGCGGTGCCGGGGGCGCAGGTGCTGGGGCTGCCGGCCTTGGTGGCGCAGGCCGGGGTCCAGCTGAGCTTCCCGGCGCCGATGGCGCCGCCGGGGCCGGTGAAGTCGGTGACCTTGCCGGTCAGGGACCAGCCGGCGGGGCCGCCGCGGAAGTCCTTGACGGTCACCGTCCGCAGGGCGCCGGTGGCCGCGCCGCCGGTGCCGAAGTCGACGGCCGAGAGCGCGACGGCGTCGCCGGCCTGGGTCATCGACAGGGTGCCCGCCTTGACCGTGGCGGTGATCTTCTGGCTGCCCGGCGGGGCCGGGGTGTCGTCGATGACCTGGTACGCGACGGGGCCCGCGCCCTTGTCGGCGTCCCAGGCGGCGCCCTCGTACGCCACGATCCCGGTGGTCGCCTTGTCGGAGACCATCAGGCGCGCCGCGAAGCCGCCCTCGCTGTCGGTGGTGACGGTCATCTTGTCGGCGGTCTCGGCGGCGCCGGCCCGGCCGGCGACGGTGACCTCGGTGAGCGGGGTGAACCTGGTGCCGGTGACGGTGACCCGGACGCCGGGTGCGCCGGAGGCGTTGTCGAGCTGGAGGGCCCGCTCGTTGGCGCCCGGCTGGGCGGTCGCCGTGACGGTCTCGGAGACCGGGGCGGGCGGGTTGGACACGGTGCAGGGCGTGTCCAGCTCCATGATGTAGGAGGTGTGGATGTTGTAGTCGCCGGGCGAGAGCTGGATCGCGCCGGGCGCGGTGACCGTGAAGGTGCCGGTCATCGAGAAGGGCGGGAAGGCGCCCTTGCCGGGGACGGGCGGGTTCTTCTTCTCGCCGGTGACGGTGACCGAGCCGGTCTGGGCGCCGCCCAGGGTGACCTTGCCGCTCGGGGTCATGATGTTCTCCGGGAGCGCGAGGTCGACCGGGTTGGACGCGGCGGGCTTGGTGACCGTGTAGGTGACGGTGACCGTGTCGCCGACCTTGGGCGCCGCGTTGTCGACGGTGATCTGCGCGGTGGTGGTGCCGTCGATGGGCGGGATGCCGGCGATCGGCGGCGGTACGCAGTGGGTCGCGAAGTCGACCGCCACGGAGGCGGTCGTGGCCGCTCCGGCGGGTGCGGCGAGCGCCCCGCCCGCGGTGAGCGCGAGCGCGGTGGCGCCGAGGGCGGCGGTCCAGCGGCGCCGTCTTCGCGCAGCCGTACCGCTCGGTGTGCGGCGTGTTCCGAGTGCCATGTGGGCCCCTCCTGAGGGATGAGAGGGCGCCATTGACGGCTGCGGGCCGAGAGAAGTCAATGGAATCGAAATGCACCGACTGATGACCCATCAGATACTGTCAAGATCAGGGTGGGCGTTGCGTTTCCGCAGGTCAGAGACGCTGCGGGCACGACAGGAACCGGTGCCGCCCGCGGCGGCACCGGTCGGTCATGCGAGGGGCGGGCTCAGCTGAAGCTCAGCTGAACACGAAGGGCCCGGGCGACTGCGAGGTGAGCGCGTCGCAGTTCACGGTGACGCCGAAGATCACCATCTTGAGCGCGGTGCCCGCGAAGTAGGAGTTGAGGCTGTCGCCGGAGGCGACGGTCCCGCTGAGCGGGCCGATGGTGACGGACTGGTTCGCGGCGAGCGCCGGGTTCTTCTTGCCGCTGAAGACCCGGGTGCCGCCGCCCGCCTTGGCCATGGTCAGGGTGGCGCTGATCTGGTCGGCGCCGACCGCGATCGGCGTCTTGACGGCCGAGGTGAGGGTGATCGTCGCGGCGGCGCCGCTCTGCGTGGCGGTGAGCGTGGCACCGCCACCGCCCCAGGCCCCGCAGTCGTACGTGGCCGTGGCCGAGCCCGGCGACACGGCGGCGGCGCCCGGCGCGAAGGCGAGGGCCGAGGCGGCGAGCGCCCCGGACAGTGCCGCGACGATCCCTAAGCTGCTTCTGCTTCTCATGGCGTGGTCGTACCCCTTCCGATTCCGGTGAAGGACGACGCAGGGGTGCGGACGCTGCGTGAAGCGGACACTGCGCGGATCTGACGGTCCGTCGGACGAACCGCTGCCATTGACGCGCATTCCTCACAAGAGCACAAGGGCCATGGGTGAGGCGGTACGACGGGTGCGGCGGCCCGCGCCTCAGCCCGCCGTGACCGCCACGCGCAGCCGCCCGTCGGGCCCCGCGAGCAGCACCGGCGTCTCCGGCCCGCCCAGGTCCCGTACCGCCGCGCGGTCCTCGTCCGAGGGGGTCTCCGCGGCGGAGACGACGGCCGCGGCCTCCAGGGACTCGGCACCGCTGGCCACGGCCATCGCGACCGCGGTCTGCAGCGCGCTGAGCTTCAGCGACTCCAGGGCGACGGTCCCGGCCACGTACGTCCGCCCGGTCTCGTCGCGCACCGCGGCGCCCTCGGCGACCCCGTTGCGGGCGCGGGCGCTGCGCGCCAGCGTGATGATCTTCAGGTCCTCGGCGCCGAGGTCGTCGTGCTCGCGGTTGAGTGTCATGATCCGAGGATAGGCCGGGGCCCGCGGTGACGGGCCGGGGACCTGGGATCAGCGCGGGAGCCGGGCGGGGCCGGGGCGGGGCCGGGGGCTCAGCCCTGGGCGGCCTTGACGAACTTGTCGGTGGCCGTCTTGGCGAGCTCGTCGAAGTCCTTGTTGGCCGCGGGGGCCGCGAGCACCATCAGGCGCACCACGCCGTTGCCCTGGCGCGCGTACGCGAAGTTCGGCGCGATGGTGATGCCGGGGGAGACCTCGACACCGAGGGTGAAGGCGAGCGCCTCCTCGGCGCCCTGCGGCGCGGGGCGCTTCTTCGCCGTGATCTTCATCTTCTGACCGTCGGCCTCGACCGGGATCTCGGCGCAGGTGTCGAGGGCCGTGTTGAGCTGCTTGAGGTGGTCGGCCGCACCGGTGCCGGTGAAGCTCAGGACCTGCTCGTTGATCTCCGCGTCGTTGTTGCCGCGGGCGAAGTCGGCGCTCGGGCCCTTGGTGGCACCGGCGATGTCGCCGTTGCTCATCATGTCGGCGAAGGGCTGGCACTCGGTCTTGCCGGTCTTGTAGACGGTCGGGGCGTCCGGGTGCTTCGTGGTCTTCCAGCCGGACGGCAGGTCCTTCAGCTCAAGCAGGGCCGCCTTCATCTGGGCGTCGGTCAGCGGCTTGGCGGCCGGCGCCTCGGACGTGGGGGCGGCGGTGGTCGTCGCTCCGGCGGCCGGCTTGTCGGCGCCGTCCTTCGCGGCACCGCCCTTCTCGTCGCCGCCACCGCAGGCGGCGGTCAGCGAGAGCGCGGAGACGGCGAGGGCGGCGGCCAGGCCGCGTCTGATGCGAGTGCGCATGGTGAAGTACCTCTTGAGGGTGCGGAGTTGAGCGGTTGACGCCGGGCGCCGCGCAAGATCGACAACGCCCGGACGGCCGGAGCATATACGGCGTCGGTGACACGGACGTGATGAATAAAGTGACGCGTACGTGCCGAATGAAACGACCGCCCGGCGTCAGGCCCTCGCCCGCCGCCGACCGCCCCGCAGAGCCCTCAGCCCGCCACCGGATACATCGCCCCGCGCCGCCCCTCCGGCGACACCAGCCACTCCAGCTTCGCCGCCGTGTCCGCCTCCTGGAGCGGGGTGTGCAGCA
The DNA here is from genome assembly GCF_026236535.1 of Streptomyces sp. SKN60. Taxonomy (GTDB): domain Bacteria; phylum Actinomycetota; class Actinomycetes; order Streptomycetales; family Streptomycetaceae; genus Streptomyces. The sequence continues at coordinate 283,243 of NZ_JAHTMW010000002.1, forward strand.
CGATGACGAGGTCAGGGCGGGCCGGGACGCGGAGCTGGGTGGCCTCGACGATCAGCGGGCCGACCAGCGGGTGGGCCATCTCCTTGCGGTTCTGGCCGCCGGGCAGGATGTCCCGGCGCTCCCACAGCTCCGCGAACTCCGCGCTCGCCTCCTTGGCCTCCGCCACGACCTGCCGGAAGCCGTCGTCGTCCGGGCACTCCGAGCAGGCCGCGCGGAACTGGGCCACGACCTTCGGGGCCAGCTCCTCCCAGCTCGTCGACCGCTCGCGGTAGAGCGGGTCGGTGAAGAAGGCGATCAGGCAGTTCTGCACGATCTCCGGCCGCATGCCGAGCACGACCGCCGCCGCGTCGTTGTACATCACGGTGTTCCAGTACTGGTCCATGATGTGCGCCGGGAACGGCATCCACGCGTCGATCAGCCGCCGCAGCCCCTGGCACATGTCCCGGTCCTCCGGGGCGAGTTCGGGCGCCGGCGGGTTCAGCGCGGCCAGTACGTACAGGTGGCGCCGCTCGGTCGGGCTCAGCCGGAGCACCCGCGCCACCGAGTCCAGGACCTGCGCGGACACCGTGATGTCCCGGCCCTGCTCAAGCCACTGGTACCAGGACACCCCGACCCCGGCGAGCACCGCGACCTCCTCGCGGCGCAGGCCCGGCGTGCGGCGTCTGCCGCCGTCCGGCAGGCCCGCCTCGGCGGGGCTCACCCGGGCCCGGCGGCTCATCAGGAACTCGCGGAGCTCGGCCAGTCGGTGCGCCTTGGCGGCGGTGGTCTCCAGTGCCGTGGCCACGTGTGCTTCCTCCCCCTGGATGCCTGGTGGTGCGACCAACAGGATAAGTTCCCGCTCCCCACCGTTGTTCCCGTGCCACGAGAGTCGTGGCCATGGCAACCGTCACCTCTCCCCCGACACCCGACCAGGCCTCCGGCTCCCCGGCCGCCGTCTCCCCCGCCGGCCTCACGGGCCGCGCCCGTCTCGTCCTCTTCGTGCTGTGCGCCGCCCAGTTCATGGTGGCGCTCGACTTCTCCGTACTGAACGTCGCGCTCCCCGTCCTCGGTGCCGACCTCGGCTTCGCCCCGTCCGCGCTCCAGTGGGCGGTCACCGCCTTCGCCCTCCCCTCCGGCGGATTCCTGCTGCTGTTCGGGCGGATCGGCGACCTCTTCGGCCGCAAGCGGCTCTTCCTCTCCGGTCTCGTCCTCTTCGGCGCCGCCTCGCTGCTCGCCACCCTCGCCTGGAGCCCGGGCGCCTTCCTGGCCGGCCGCGCCCTGCAGGGCCTCGGCGCGGCGGCGATCGTGCCGACCGGCATGGCGCTGCTGACCACCGTCTTCCCCGAGGGGCCGCTGCGCGAGCGGGCGCTCGGCATCTCAGGCGCCCTGATGTCGCTCGGCTTCACCATCGGCATGGTGCTCGGCGGGGTCATGACCGACACCCTCGGCTGGCGCTCCACCATGGGTCTGCTCGCCGTCTTCACCCTGATCGTGCTGCCGCTCGCCCCCGGCCTGCTGCCCGAGTCCCGCACCCCGGAGCGGCCGCGGCTCGACATCCCGGGCGCGGTGACCGTCACCGGCGGTCTGCTCTCGCTGATCTACGCGCTGACCACGGCCGCCGAGCACGGCTTCGGCGGCGCGGACGTCCTGGTCACGCTCGCCCTCGGCGTGCTGCTGCTCCTGGCCTTCGGCGTCGTCGAGTCCCGGCACCCGGCCCCGCTGGTCTCGCTGCCGGTGCTGCGCCGCCGCACGGTCGCCTTCGGCAACCTGGGCGGTCTGGTCACCTTCTCGATGATGTCGACGATCGTCTTCGTGCTGACCCTGTACCTGCAGGAGACGCTGGGCCTCTCGGCCTTCGCCTCGGGCATCGTCTTCGGCGTCCAGGGCGCCTTCTCGGTCCTCGCCGGGATGGTCACCCCGCGGGTGATCGGCCGGCTGGGCGCCCACCGCACCCTGGTCGTCTCGCTGGCCGGCCAGGGCCTGCTGACGGCCGCGCTGCTGCTCGTGGGCCGCGAGTCGGGCGCGATCGTGGCGACCGTCGCCGTCTCGGCGGCCTCGATGCTGCACCTGGGCGCGATCATCTCGTACGGCGTGACCGTCACGTCCGGCGTCCGCGACGAGGAGCAGGGGCTTGCGACCGGTCTGGTCACCACCACCCAGCAGGTGGGCCTCACCGTCGGCATCCCGATGCTGGGCGTGCTCGCCACCACCGGCGCCGACCTGTTCTCCGGGGTCCGTACGGTCATCGCCCTGGACGCGGCGATCGTGCTGGTCGCGGCGCTGCTGGTCGCCCTCGGCCTGCGGAAGCGTGCCTGAGAAGGCGCGCCTGAGGGTCAGGGCCGGTCGAGGCGGAGCCGTACCGCCCTGGGCAGACCGGCGACCACCAGGTCGTACGAGTCCTCGACGAGCTCCCGGACCATCCGGTCCGGGAGCTCTCCCACGCGCACGGTGTTCCAGTGCCGCTTGTTCATGTGCCAGCCGGGGAGGATCGCCGGGTGCTCCTCGCGCAGCCGTACGGCGTCGTCCGGGTCGCACTTGAGGTTGACGCTGAGCGGCTCGGCGTCGAGCGCCGACAGCGCGAACATCTTCCCGGCGACCTTGAAGACGGAGGTCTCCGGATTGAACGGGAACTCCTCCGTCGCGTCGTTGAAGTCCAGGCAGAACGCGCGCAGCTGCTCGGGCGTCATCGCTCCGAACCCTCCCCCTCGGCCCCGTCGCCGCTCTTCCCGAGCGGCTCGGCGAGCACGGTCACGATCTTGTTCCGGCGGCCGGCCGGGGACTCGGCGGTGAGCCGCAGGGTCCGCCCGTCGGGCAGCTCCACGACCGCGTTGGCGCCGGCGATCGGCACCCGGCCGAGGGCCTTGGCGAGCAGTCCGCCGACCGTCTCCACGTCCTCGTCGTCGTACTCGTCGGGGCCGAAGCCGTAGAGCTCGCCGAGGTCGCCGATGTCGAGGCGGGCGGTGACCCGGTAGCGGTCGTCGCCGAGCTCCTCGACGGGCGGCAGCTCCCGGTCGTACTCGTCGGTGATCTCGCCGACGATCTCCTCCAGGATGTCCTCGATGGTGACGATCCCGGCCGTGCCGCCGTACTCGTCGATGACGACGGCGACGTGGTTGCGCTCCTGCTGCATCTCGCGCAGCAGGTCGCCCGCGTTCTTGGTATCGGGCACGAAGGCCGCCGGGCGCATCGTCGTGGAGACCAGGTCCGCCTCGGCGTCCCGGTTGATGTGCGTCTTGCGGACCAGGTCCTTCAGATACACGATGCCGACGATGTCGTCCTCGTTCTCCCCGGTGACCGGGATCCGCGAGAAGCCGGAGCGCAGGGCGAGGGTGAGGGCCTGACGGACCGTCTTGTAGCGCTCGATGCACACCAGGTCGGTGCGCGGCACCATCACCTCGCGCACCAGGGTGTCGCCGAGCTCGAAGACCGAGTGCACCATGCGGCGCTCCTCGTCCTCGATCAGCGACTCCTGCTCGGCGAGGTCGACCATCGCCCGCAGCTCGGCCTCGGAGGCGAACGGGCCCTTGCGGAAGCCCTTGCCGGGCGTCAGCGCGTTGCCGATGAGGATCAGCAGCTGCGGGATCGGGCCCATGATCCGGGCCAGCGGAAGCAGGACGTACGCGGCGGCGGTCGCCGTGTTCAACGGGTGCTGGCGGCCGATGGTGCGCGGCGAGACGCCGACGGCGACGTACGACACGAGCACCATGACGGCGATCGCGACGAGCAGCGCCTCCCAGGTCTCCGGGAAGGCCTCCAGGCAGGCGTACGTGACGAGGACGCCGGCCGCCATCTCGCAGGCGACGCGGACGAGCAGCGCCACATTGAGATAGCGGGTCGGGTCGGAGGCGACCTGGGCCAGCTTCTCGGCCCCGCGCCGCCCGGACCGTACGGCCTCGGCGGCGCGGAAGCTGGAGACGCGGGCGATGCCGGCCTCGGCGCAGGCGGCGAGCCACGCGACGATGACGAGGGCGACCGCCCCGATGATCAGTTGTGCGCTCATGACCTGCGGGGGGTCAGGAGACGGTGGGCGCCGGCGACGGGCCGGTGAGGCCCTTCTCCGCGCGCCAGCCGTCCACGATGGCGGCCTGGAGGCCGAACATCTCGGCCTTCTCGTCCGGCTCCTCGTGGTCGTACCCCAGCAGGTGCAGCACTCCGTGGACGGTGAGCAGCTGGAGCTCCTCGTCCATGGAGTGCTGGGTCGGGGCGTCCTTGCCCTGCTGGGTGGCGACCTCGGGGCAGAGCACGATGTCGCCGAGGAGTCCCTGCGGGGGCTCCTCGTCGTCCTTCGACGGCGGGCGCAGCTCGTCCATCGGGAAGGACATGACGTCCGTGGGGCCCGGCAGGTCCATCCACTGGATGTGGAGCTGCTCCATCGCCTCCGCGTCCACGACGATCACCGAGAGCTCGGAGAGCGGGTGGATGCGCATCCGCGCGAGCGCGTAGCGGGCGATGTCGAGGATCGACTGCTCGTCGACCTCGGTGCCGGACTCGTTGTTGACGTCGATCGACATGTGCTGCTGTGTCTACTTCCCGTTGCGGCCGGTGCGCTGTTCGTGCTGCCGGCGCTGCTCGCTGGCGCTGTCGTACTTCTCGTACGCGTCGACGATACGGCCGACGAGCCGGTGCCGTACGACATCCTGCGACGTGAGCATCGAGAAGTGCACGTCCTGGACGCCGTCCAGGATGTCCCTGACCTGCCGCAGACCGCTCTTCGTGCCGCCCGGGAGGTCGACCTGGGTGATGTCGCCGGTGATGACGATCTTCGAGTCGAAGCCGAGGCGGGTGAGGAACATCTTCATCTGCTCGGGGTTCGTGTTCTGCGCCTCGTCGAGGATGATGAACGCGTCGTTGAGCGTCCGGCCGCGCATGTACGCGAGCGGCGCGACCTCGATCGTCCCGTTCGCCATCAGCTTGGGGATGGAGTCGGGGTCGAGCATGTCGTGCAGCGCGTCGTAGAGCGGGCGCAGATAGGGGTCGATCTTCTCGTAGAGCGTGCCGGGCAGGAAGCCGAGCCGCTCGCCCGCCTCGACCGCCGGCCGGGTCAGGATGATCCGGGTGACCTGCTTGGACTGCAGGGCCTGGACCGCCTTGGCCATGGCCAGATAGGTCTTGCCGGTGCCGGCGGGGCCGATGCCGAAGACGATGGTGTGCTTGTCGATGGCGTCGACGTAGTGCTTCTGGTTGAGGGTCTTGGGGCGAATGGTGCGGCCGCGGCTGGAGAGGATGTTCTGGGTGAGCACCTCGGAGGGCGTCTCGACCGCCGCTCCGTCCGTCTCCTCGCGCAGCATGGCGATCGATCGTTCCACCGCGTCCTCCGTCATCGGCTGTCCGGTGCGGAGCACCAGCATCATCTCGTCGAACAGGCGCTGAACGAGCGCGACTTCCTTCGCGTCACCGATCGCGCTGATCTCGTTCCCCCGGACATGGATGTCGGTGGTGGGGAACGCTTCCTCGATCACGCGCAGCAGGGCGTCGCGGGAGCCCAGGACCATCACCATGGGGTGCTTGGCGGGGACCTTGAACTGGGCACGGGCCTGCCCCGGCGCGGGGGTCTGGGCTGTGGGTGTCTGAGTCATGGGCCGGCACTGTGGCCTGCACATACCTCCCGTTGCAGGGTTCTCGCTGCTCGACAACCTCTCGGGTACCAAGCCTACGACTCGCCTCGGACAACGCTGAACGGTTTTTACGGGCCTCCACGAAGCCCGGTAGTACGGGGCGGGGAGCGCCCGGGAACGGGGGTCCTACGGGGCGGGCGCCGGGCGGAAGCCGATGGTGGGGACGGCCCGGCGCAGCGGCCAGGGGCGGGCCGGGGCGGGCAGCAGCCGCTCCAGGAAGGCGTAGCGGGCCCGCAGGGCGGCCGGGTCCTGGCACTCGTGGTCCTGGACGTGCGCCCACCAGGCGGCGATCTCGCCCCAGGTCGGCGCGGAGAGCGAGCCGCCGAACTCCTGGACGGAGAGCGCGGCGGTGAGCCCGGCGAAGGCGAGCCGGTCGGCGAGCGGCCAGCCGGCCAGGGTTCCGGTGACGAAACCGGCGACGAAGACGTCCCCGGCGCCGGTCGGGTCGAGCGCGGAGACCTGGATCGCGGGCACCTCGGCGGTCTCGCCGGTGGCCCCGTCGACGGCGTACGCGCCCTCGGAGCCGAGGGTGACGACGGCGTAGCGCACCTTGTCGGCGAGCGCGCGGGCGGCGGCCCGGGGGCATTCGGTGCGGGTGTAGCGCATCGCCTCGGCGGCGTTGGGCAGGAAGGCCTCGCAGTGCTCCAGGTCGGTCAGGCCGGCCAGGTCCCAGTGTCCGGTGTCGTCCCAGCCGACGTCGGCGAAGACCTTGGCGCCGGCGCCCGCGGCCCGGGCCACCCATTCCTCGCTGCGGCCGGGCACCAGGGAGGCGACGGCGGCGCGGGCGTGCGGCGGGTAGGCGGGCGGCCCGGCGGGCAGGGCGCCGTCGAGGGGCGGGGCGGCGTGGCCGTGCGAGACCATCGTGCGCTCGCCCTCGTAGGCCATGGAGACGGTGACGGGCGAGTGCCAGCCGGGCACGGTCCGCGACAGCGAGAGGTCGATGCCCTCGCCCTGCTCCAGGGCGTCCCAGCAGTACTCGCCGTAGTGGTCGTCGCCGAACGCGGCGGCCAGCGAGGTGCGCAGGCCGAGCCGGGCGAGCGCGGTGGCCATGTTGGCGACGCCGCCGGGGCTGGAGCCCATGCCGCGGGCCCAGGACTCGGTGCCGCGGACGGGGGCGCTGTCGAGGCCGGTGAAGATGATGTCGAGGAAGACGGTGCCGGTGAGGAAGACGTCGCACTCGGGGTCGGTGGGCTCGCGCAGCCGCCCGAGCGGGTCGACGCTGTTGTCACGTTCGGTCACGGCTTGCTCCCCGGTCGTGGTGCGGCGGATCGGCACCGTGGGTGCTGAGGCTGATCTCGCCAGTGTGCCCGAGGGGAAGGGTGTTGCGCGCGCGATACCCGCCCAACCGCATCCCAAACCGATTGTGACCCACATCACAGACCGAATCGGGGGATAACGGCTTCTCCGCCCACTCGGATGCTTGATACACATGGTGCCGCGACCGTGTGGACCTCCGGGCGCCGTCTCATCTCCCTGTTCAGTCCCTGGAACGCCCATGTCGTCGCGCTGCCCGCGTGCCCTGGGGGCGCTCGTCGCTCTCGTCTCCCTCTTCACGGCCGGTTATCTCGCCCCGTACCTGCTCCCGACGGTCGTCGGCCGGCTGTCCGCGGGCCTCGGTCTCGGTCCCGCCCAGGCCGGTCTGGTCGGCTCGATCCTGCTGCTCGGCTCGGCCTCGGCGGGCTTCACGTTCGCGGCGCGCGCGAGCGGAGCGAGATGGGGGCACGCCCTCTGGCTCCGCCGGTGGTACCCCCACCCATGCCGGAGGCTATGGGGGAGTGTCGGCCCGCGCCGGGCGGCCCGGCTCGGTCTGCTGCTGATGCTCCTCGGGTACGGCACGGCCGCGGCGACCGGTCTCGTCCCGCTGGTCGTGGCGGGCGCGGTCGTCGGCGGCTTCGGCTCCGGTACGGCGACGGCGGTCGCCGCGGCGGGCATCGCGGGCCGCCCTGACCCGCACCGCGCCTCCTCGCTCGGCCTGCTGTCCGTGTCGGCGGCGGCGGGCGCGCTGTATCTGACGCTGCCGCACCTGGGCGGGGGGCACGCGCTGCCGTTCGCGGCGATCGCGGGGACGGCGCTGCTCGTGGCGCCGACCACGGTGTGGCTGCCGGACGGCCGCGCGGTCCGCCTGACGGCGACGGCCCAACCGGAACGGGGCCCGCTCCCCCACCGCGTCCCGGGCACGGTCCTGGCGGGCGCGATCCTGCTCTGGTCGATGGCGCAGAACGCGCTGTGGGGCGTCAGCGGCCGGATCGGCCTGACCCAGGCGGGCCTCTCGGAGGTCACCCTCGGCCTGGTCTTCGCGGTGGCGCTCGGCGCGGGCCTGGTCGGCGTGATCGGCGCGGGCGTCCTGGGCTCACGGCTCGGGCGTGCGGTGCCCATCGGCGTCGGCACGGCGCTCATCGCGGCCTGTGTGCTGCTCAGTTCGGCCGCGCGCGGCCCCGCGTCCTTCGCGGCCGGCGAGATCGCCTGGAACGCGTTCTACCCCGTCGTCCTCTCCTACCTCCTCGGCCTCGCCGCCTCCCTCGACCCGCACGGCCGCTGGGCCGTCCTCGTCGGCTCGGCGTCCTCCCTGGGCGTGGCCTGCGGCCCCGTCACCGGCAGCCTGCTCTCCGAGGCCGCCGGCTACCCCGGCATGGGCCTGGCCCTCTGCGCCCTGCTGCTCCTGATCGCCGCCCCCATGACCGCCGTCGCCCGCCACGCCTCCGGCCGCCCCCTCGTCCCCGGCTCCATCCACCGCCGCGGCGGCGCCCCCGCCGCGGTCCTCTCGGCCACCACCACCCCGACCGCCCTCGTCCCCCAAATGGGCGCCCCGGAACAGCAGATCACCCCGGTCCCGGTCCCGACCCCCGCCGCGGCCACCCGCCGCCGCCGCTCGAAGTCGGCCTTCCGCCTGGCGGGCAGGGCGCGGGGGTAGGGGCGGAGCCCCGGTTCGGGCCCGAGCGGGGCTACGCCCGCTCGAACTCGTACGCCTCGACCTCCGCCAGGTACCGCTCGCGCTGCTCCTCGTCGTCCTCCAGGAAGGACGCCTCGAAGGAGTTCCGGGCAAGGGTCCGCAGCTCCTCCTCGCCCAGGCCCAGCGCGCCGCGCACCGCGTCGAAGTTGTCGCCGGCGTAGCCGCCGAAGTAGGCCGGGTCGTCCGAGTTGACCGTCGCCACCAGGCCCGCCGTCAGCATCTCCCGCAGCGGGTGCTGCTCCAGGACGTCGATCGCCCGCAGCCGTACGTTGGACAGCGGGCACAGCGTCAGCGGCACCCGGTCCCGGACGAGCCGGGCGACCAGGTCCGGGTCCTCCAGGCAGCGCAGGCCGTGATCGACGCGCTCCACGCCGAGGACGTCCAGGGCCTCGCGGATGTACGCCGCCGGGCCCTCCTCGCCCGCGTGGGCGACCCGGCGCAGACCGAGCCGCGCCGCCTCCTCGTACACCTCGCGGAACTTCGCCGGCGGGTGCCCGACCTCCGCCGAGTCGAGACCGACCCCGATGATCCGGTCCAGATACGGCTTCGCGGCATCGAGCGTGGCCAGCGCCGACTCGGCCGACTCGTCGCGCAGGAAGCACATGATGAGCCGGGTCGAGATCCCGTGGCGCTCCTCCGCGCGGTCCAGGGCCGCGCCGAGGCCCTCCACGACCACGCCCATCGGCACACCGCGCGCCGCGTGCGCCTGCGGGTCGAAGAAGATCTCGGCGTGCCGCACGCCCTGCTCCGCCGCCCGCGCCAGATACGCGTCGGCGAGCTCGGTGAAGTCGTCGGCGGTGCGCAGCACCGCCATCAGGGAGTAGTAGAGGTCGAGGAAGGACTGGAGGTCGCTGAAGCGGTACGCCTCCCGCAACGCCTCTGTGTCCGCGTACGGCAGCGTCACCCCGTTCCGCGCGGCCAGCGCGAACGCCAGCTCGGGTTCCAGGGTGCCTTCGATGTGGAGGTGCAGTTCGGCCTTGGGTACGGGCATGGGTTGAACGATCTATCTCTTCGGTACGGGGACCCTCATCAGGTCCTGGGCAATACTCAGCTCCCCCGTGAACCCCGCCGCCCGCGCCTGCCGCTCGAACTCCGCCGGATCGGCGTACCGCTGCGAGAAGTGCGTCAGCACCAGGTGCCGCACGCCCGCGTCCCGCGCGACCGCCGCGGCCTGGCCGGCCGTCAGATGTCCGTGGTCGGCGGCGAGACGGGCGTCCTCGTCGAGGAAGGTCGACTCGATGACGAGCAGGTCGGCGCCGTCGGCGAGCGCGTGCACGCCGTCGCACAGCCGGGTGTCCATGACGAACGCGAACCGCTGCCCGCGCCGCACCTCGCTCACGTCCTCCAGCGTGACCCCGCCGAAGGCCCCGCCGAGCACGCCCTCCCGCTGCAGCCGGCCCACGTCGGGGCCCTTGACGCCGTGCGCGGCGAGCCGCTCGGGCAGCAGCCGGCGCCCGTCGGGCTCGACGAGCCGGTAGCCGTACGACTCCACGGGGTGGGAGAGCCGCCGGGCCTCCAGCGTGTACGTGTCGGTGACGGCCAGCGGCCCGTCCGCGGCCACCGGCGCCTCGGCCAGCTTCACCGTCTCGCGGTACGCCGTCGCGTACCGCAGCCGGTCGAAGAAGTGCTGCCCGCTCGCCGGGTAGTGCGCGGTGACCGGGTGCGGCACCTGGTCGAGGTTGATCCGCTGGATCACCCCGGCCAGGCCGAGCGAGTGGTCGCCGTGGAAGTGCGTGACGCATATCCGGTTCAGATCGTGCGCCGCGACCCCGGCCCGCAGCATCTGCCGCTGCGTCCCCTCACCGGGGTCGAAGAGGATGCCGGTGCCGTCCCAGCGCAGCAGATAGCCGTTGTGGTTGCGGTGCCGGGTCGGGACCTGGCTGGCCGTGCCGAGGACGACCAGTTCGCGTACGGACAAGGGGACGTCCCGCCTTATCCGGGCGGCCAGTTGAGACCGCGGCCGCCCAGCACGTGCGCGTGCGCGTGGAAGACCGTCTGGCCGGCACCGGCGCCGGTGTTGAAGACGATGCGGAAACCGCTGCCGTCGACCTTCTCCTGCGCCGCGACCTCGCCGGCCTCCCGCAGTATGTCGGCGGCGACGCTCGGCGCGGCGGCGGCGAGCGAGGCGGCGTCCGGGTAGTGCAGCCGCGGGATGATCAGGACGTGCGTGGGCGCCTGCGGGTTGATGTCGCGGAACGCGAGGGTCGTCTCCGTCTCGCGCACGATCGTCGCCGGGACCTCCCCCTCCGCGATCTTGCAGAACAGGCAGTCGCTCTGCGGCTCTCCGGCCATGGCCCGGACCTCCTCGCCTCTGTCGATCATCAGTACACGCGCATGCTATCCGGCCCCGCCGCCACAGCCCGGAGTTATCCACAGGCCACGGCGCCGGGCCGCGAGACCGGCCCATGACAGCGGCCCGCGACGCCTACGCCCAGCGGCCGGTGCGCCCGAGCACCAGCGCGGCCGCCGCCGTACCGGCCGTCGAGGTGCGCAGCACACTGGGCCCGAGCCGGTACGGCCTGGCCCCGGCCGCCTCGAACAGCGCCAACTCCTCCGGCGACACCCCGCCTTCGGGCCCGACGACCAGCACGATCGAGCCCTCGGCGGGCAGCTCGGCGGTGGCCAGCGCACCGCTCGGGTGGTCCCGGTCCTCGTGCAGGACGGCCGCGAAGTCCGCCTCCCCGAGCAGCGCGGCGACCTGCTTGCCGGACATCAGCTCGGCGACCTCGGGGAACCGGGTGCGACGGGACTGCTTGCCCGCCTCGCGGGCGGTGGCCCGCCACTTGGCCAGCGCCTTCTGGCCGCGCTCGCCCTTCCACTGGGTGATGCAGCGGGACGCGGCCCACGGCACGATCGCGTCGACCCCGGTCTCCGTCATGGTCTCGACGGCGAGTTCGCCGCGGTCGCCCTTGGGCAGGGCCTGGACGACGGTGATCCGGGGCTCCGGCTCGGCGTCCGCGTGCACGGCGGTGACCTCGACGACCAGCTGGTCCTTGCCCTCGGCGGCGGTGACCGTGCACTCCGCCCAGGCGCCGCGCCCGTCGGTGAGCACCAGCTCCTCACCGGCCCGCAGCCGCTTCACGGACACGGCGTGCCGGCCCTCGGGCCCGTCGAGGAGGAAGCCGCCGACGGCGGGCACGGCGTCGACGACGAAGACGGGTGCGGTCACGAAGTGCTCCTGGTACTGGCGCTGGTGGAGGTGGTGGACGAGGCGGTGGACGAGGCGGTGGTGAAGGAGGAGGTCTGGACGGCGGCGAGTTCGGCGGCGAGCAGCTCGACGAGCCGCCCGGCCGGCAGCTCGCGCGCGAGCCGGTGTCCCTGACCGGCCCACAGGGCCATCCCCTGCGGGTCGCCGGCGGTCGCGGCCGCCTTGCGCAGCGGCGCGGTGAGATGGTGCACCTCGGGGTACGCGGCGGGGGCGTACGGCCCGTGCTCGCGCATGAAACGGTTCACCAGTCCGCGCGCCGGACGCCCGGAGAACGCCCGGGTCAGTTCGGTGTGCGTGAACAGCGGATCGGTCAGGGCCCGCTTGTGCAGCGGGTGCGCCCCCGACTCGGGGCACACCAGGAACGCCGTGCCGAGCTGCGCCGCGTCGGCGCCGGCCGCGAGCACGGCGGCGATCTGCCGGCCGCGCATGATCCCGCCGGTCGCGACGATCGGCAGCCGCACGCTCTCCCGGACCTCGGTGAGCAGCGTGAGCAGCCCGCGCCCGCGTCCGCTGCCCGTGCCGGGCGCATCGGCCGGGTCGTCGCGGTGGGTGCCCTGGTGTCCGCCGGCCTCGATGCCCTGCACGCAGAGCGCGGCGGCACCGGCCCGCTCGGCCGTCCGGGCCTCCTCGACCGAGGTGACGGTGACGATCGTGTACGTACCGGCCCGCGCGAACGCGTCCAGCGCGTCCCGGTCGGGGCAGCCGAAGGTGAAGGAGACCACCGGCACCGGGTCGTCGAGCAGGATCGCCAGCTTGGCGTCGTACGCGTCGTCCCGGCCGTGGTCCGGATCGCCGAGCGCCGTCTCGTACCAGGTGGCCTCGCCGGCCAGCTGGTGCCGGTAGACCTCGACGGCGGCCCGGTCGGCGGGCTGCCCGGCGGCCGGCATGAAGAGGTTCACGCCGAAGGGCCGCGCGGTGAGCGCACGGGTCTGCTTGATCTCCTGGTACAGCCCGCCGGCGGTCTTGTACCCGCCGGCCAGGAAACCCAGCGCCCCGGCCTCGCACACGGCGCCGACGAGCTCGGGACAGGAGGCGCCACCCGCCATGGGGGCCTGCACGATCGGAAGACGCGAGAGATCGTTCAGTGCGGTGGACATGCAGGCATCGTGTCATGCCGCCGCGACGCCGCCGAAACGCGAGAGGCGCCCCGCACAACGTTGCGGGGCGCCCCTCGGGGACGTACAACCGGGCTCAGCGCCCGACGAGCGGGCGGACCGGACGTCTAGCGTCCGTTGAACGCGTCCTTCAGGCGCGAGAACAGCCCCTGCTGCCCCGGCTGCCTGTGCTGACCCGGGGGACAACCCCCGGACCCCCGGCAGATGGCCTACCGCCCGTTGAAGGCGTCCTTCAGGCGCGAGAACAGCCCCTGCTGCCCCGGCTGGAACTGCCCCTGGGGACGCTCCTCGCCGCGCAGCTTGGACAGTTCGCGCAGCAGGCGCTCCTGCTCCGGGTCGAGCTTGGTCGGGGTCTGGACCTCGACGTGCACGATCAGGTCGCCGCGGCCGTTGCCGCGCAGGTGGGTGACGCCGCGGCCGTGCAGCGGGATCGACTGGCCGGACTGGGTGCCCGGGCGGATGTCGACGTCCTCCAGCCCGTCCAGGGTCTGGAGCTGCACCTTCGTGCCCAGCGACGCCGCCGTCATCGGCAGGGTGACCGTGCAGTGCAGATCGTCGCCGCGGCGCTGGAAGACCTCGTGCGGGACCTCGTGGATCTCCACGTACAGGTCGCCGGCCGGGCCGCCGCCGGGGCCGACCTCGCCCTCGCCGGCGAGCTGGATCCGGGTGCCGTTGTCGACGCCGGCCGGGATCTTGACCGTGAGGGTGCGGCGGGAGCGGACCCGTCCGTCGCCCGCGCACTCCGGGCACGGGGTCGGGACGACGGTGCCGAAGCCCTGGCACTGCGGGCAGGGGCGCGAGGTCATGACCTGGCCCAGGAAGGACCGGGTGACCTGGGAGACCTCACCGCGGCCGCGGCACATGTCACAGGTCTGCGCGGAGGTGCCGGGCGCGGCGCCCTCGCCGGAGCAGGTGGTGCAGACGACGGCCGTGTCGACCTGGATGTCCTTGGTGGTGCCGAAGGCCGCCTCTTCGAGGGTGATCTCCAGGCGGATCATCGCGTCCTGGCCGCGCCGGGTGCGCGAGCGCGGGCCGCGCTGGGACGCCGTACCGAAGAACGCGTCCATGATGTCCGAGAAGTTCCCGAAGCCGCCCGCGCCGAAGCCACCGGCCCCCGCGCCGCCGCCGGAGGCGGACAGCGGGTCGCCGCCGAGGTCGTAGACCTGCTTCTTCTGCGGGTCCGACAGCACCTCGTAAGCGGCGTTGATCTCCTTGAACCGCTCCTGGGTCTTCGGGTCCGGGTTCACGTCCGGGTGGAGCTCGCGGGCGAGTCGGCGGAAGGCCTTCTTGATCTCGTCCTGCGACGCGTCGCGGCGTACGCCCAGTACGGCGTAGTAGTCCGTGGCCACTTACGACTCCGCCAGGATCTGTCCGACGTAACGTGCCACTGCGCGTACCGCTCCCATCGTTCCGGGGTAGTCCATGCGGGTCGGTCCGACCACGCCGAGTTTGGCGACTGCCTCGCCGCCGGAACCGTAGCCGACCGAGACGACGGACGTGGACGTGAGGCCCTCGTGGGCGATCTCATGCCCGATCCGCACGGTCATGCCGGATTCCTTGGCCTCGCCGAGGAGCTTGAGGAGCACGACCTGCTCCTCGAGGGCCTCCAGGACGGGCCTGATCGTCAGGGGGAAGTCGTGTCCGAAGCGGGTCAGATTGGCGGTGCCGCCGATCATGAGCCGCTCCTCCTGCTCCTCCACGAGCGTTTCGAGGAGGGTCGCGAGCACCGTCGTGACGGTACCGCGGTCCTCGATCTCCTCGAAGGACTCGGGCAGGTCCTGCACCAGCTGCGGCACGTCCGCGAAACGGCGGCCGACGACGCGGCTGTTGAGCCGGGCCCGCAGATCGGCGAGGGAGGTCTCGCCGAACGGCGCCGGGCAGTCGATCACGCGCTGCTCGACCCGGCCGGTGTCGGTGATCAGCACCAGCATCAGCCGGGCGGGCGCCAGCGAAAGCAGCTCCACGTGCCGGACCGTCGAACGGGTCAGCGACGGGTACTGCACGACGGCGACCTGCCGGGTCAGCTGCGCGAGCAGCCGCACCGTGCGACCGACGACGTCGTCGAGGTCGACGGCCCCGTCGAGGAAGTTGTGGATCGCCCGCCGCTCGGGGGTGGACAGCGGCTTGACGCCGGCCAGCCGGTCGACGAAGAGGCGGTAGCCCTTGTCGGTGGGGATGCGGCCGGCGCTGGTGTGGGGCTGGGCGATGTAGCCCTCCTCCTCCAGGACCGCCATGTCGTTGCGCACGGTGGCGGGCGACACGCCGAGGCGGTGGCGCTCGGTCAGCGCCTTGGAGCCGACGGGCTCCTCCGTGCCGACGTAGTCCTGGACGATGGCGCGCAACACCTCGAGCCTGCGTTCGCTGAGCATCGCGCGCACCTCCAGCTGTCGTTCCGGTTCCGGTTGCTCCGCTTTTGGCACTCGCCCTGCCCGAGTGCCAGCAATCCCCCGGCCAGTGTACGGCGGCGGACGTCGCTCCTGGCAAGGAGGCGGCGTCGACCGGGCCGGAGCGGATCCGGAGCGGATAGCGTCCTGGTATGGATCTCGACTGGGAAGCGTACGGCTGGGAGCGGCTCGGCGAGGGCGTGGGACGCCGCAGGCTGCCGGGCTGGGACGCCACGACGGGCCTGGTGATCGGACGGGACGCGGTGCTGCTGTACGACACGGGCGCGACGCTCGCGGAGGGCGCGGAGCTGCGCGCCCAGGTGACGGCTCTCACGGGCGGGCGGAGGGTGACGCATGTCGCACTCAGCCACCCGCACTTCGACCATGTCCTCGGCACGGCGGTCTTCGCGGGCGCGGAGGTCTTCGGCGCGGTCGGCATGGACACGCTGCTGCGGGAGGAGGCCGAGGAACTGCGGATGGACGCGGTACGGCAGGGCGTGGACGAGGCGGCCGCGACGGAGGCCGCCGAGGTGCTCGTCGCGCCGAAGCACACCGTGACCGGCGAGTGGACCCTCGACCTGGGCGCCCGCCAGGTCCTGCTCGCGAACGTCGGCCCCGGCCACTCCGGCCACGACCTGGCGGTGTTCGTGCCCGGCGCGCCCGAGGTGGTCTTCTGCGGCGACCTGGTGGAGGAGTCCGGCGAGCCGCAGGCCGGCCCGGACGCCCTCCCGGGCCGCTGGCCGGCCGCCCTGGACCGGCTGCTCGCCCTGGGCGGCGAGGACGCGGTGTACGTGCCGGGGCACGGCGCGGTGGTGGACGCGGCGTTCGTCCGGCGCCAGCGGGATGAACTGGCACGCCGCTTCGCGGTGTCGTAGCGTCGCCCGAATGGGCGGGCCACGCCCGGGAACTGACGGACTCTCGAACTGACGGACTCTCGACGAGAATCGAGCCATGCGCAGCTACAACCCGGATCTCACGCCGCCCTGGAAGCGTTCGGCGCCCGTGCCGGAGGTGCCGGCCGATCCCGACCTCGTCGTCGAGGAGGTCTCGACGGGCTTCTGCGGGGCGGTGATCCGCTGCGAGGCGGGCACCGTGACCCTGGAGGACCGCTTCGGCAAGCACCGGGTCTTCCCGATGGAGCCGCGGGGGTTCCTCCTGGAGGGCCGGCCGGTCACCCTGGTCCGTCCTTCCCGCCCCGCCCCCTCCCTCCCCTCCCGCACCGCCTCCGGCTCGATCGCCGTCCCGGGCGCGCGGGCCCGGGTGGCCCGCGCGGGCCGCATCTACGTCGAGGGCCGCCACGACGCCGAGCTGGTCGAGCGCGTCTGGGGCGACGACCTGCGCATCGAGGGCGTCGTCGTCGAGTACCTGGAGGGCATCGACGACCTACCCGCCGTCGTCGCCGAGTTCGCCCCGGCCCCCGACGCCCGGCTCGGCGTCCTGGTCGACCACCTGGTCGAGGGCTCCAAGGAGTCCCGCCTCGCCGCCCGGGTCTCCTCCCCGGACGTCCTGATCGTCGGCCACCCCTACATCGACGTCTGGCAGGCCGTGAAGCCCGCCGCCCTCGGCATCCCCGCCTGGCCGACCGTCCCCCGCGGCCAGGACTGGAAGACCGGCATCTGCCACGCCCTCGGCTGGCCCCCCAACACCGGCGCGGCCTGGCAGCACATCCTGTCCCGGGTCACCTCGTACAAGGACCTGGAACCGGAGCTCCTGGGCCGGGTGGAGGAGCTGATCGATTTCGTGACGGCGCCGTAGGGCCAGGGGCGCCGCTAGTCCACCAGGTCCCGCACCACCGCGTCGGCCAGCAGCCGACCCCGCAGCGTCAGGACCGCCCGGCCCTCGGCGTACGGCTCCGCCGCGAGGAGGCCGTCCGACAGCGCCCGCTCGGCGGCGGCCAGCCCCGCCGGCTTGAGCAGCGCCAGCTCGACGCCCTCCCGGAGCCGCAGCTCCAGGAGCACCCGCTCGACGCGCCGGTCCTCGTCCGACAGGACCTCGCGTCCGGCACCGGGGGACCGTCCCGCCCCCAGCGCGGCCGCGTACGCGCCGGGGTGCTTGACGTTCCACCACCGCACGCCGCCGACGTGGCTGTGGGCGCCGGGGCCGGCGCCCCACCAGTCGGCGCCGCGCCAGTAGAGCTCGTTGTGGAGGCAGCGGCCGGCGTCCGAGGTGGCCCAGTTGGAGACCTCGTACCAGTGGAAGCCCGCCGCGGACAGCACGTCCTCGGCGATCAGGTAGCGGTCGGCGTGCACGTCGTCGTCGGTCATGGGTATCTCGCCGCGCCGGATGCGCCGGGCGAGCTGGGTGCCCTCCTCGACGATCAGCGCGTAGGCGCTGACGTGGTCGGGTCCGGCGCCGATCGCCGCGTCGAGGGAGGCCCGCCAGTCCTCGTCGGTCTCGCCGGGCGTGCCGTAGATGAGGTCGAGGTTGACGTGCTCGAAGCCGGCCGCGCGCGCCTCGCCGACACAGGCCTCGGGCCGCCCGGGGGTGTGGGTGCGGTCGAGGACCTTGAGGACGTGCTGCCGGGCGCTCTGCATGCCGAAGGAGATCCGGTTGAAGCCGCCCTCCCGCAGCGTGGCGAGATAGGCGGGGTCGACGGACTCCGGGTTCGCCTCGGTCGTCACCTCGGCGTCCTCGGCGAGCCCGAACTCGTCCCGGATGGCCGCGAGCATGGTCACGAGGTCGCCCGCGTCGAGCAGCGTGGGCGTGCCGCCGCCGACGAAGACGGTCCGCACCAGCCGCGGGTCGTCGCCGAGCACCTTGCGGGCCAGGCGTATCTCCTCGACGACCTGCCCCGCGTAGTTGTCCCGCGAGGCGAGCACCCCGCCGGCACCGCGCAGCTCGCTCGCGGTGTAGGTGTTGAAGTCGCAGTAACCGCACCGGGTGGCGCAGTACGGCACGTGCAGATAGAACCCGAGCGGTCGCTCCCCGGCGCCCTGAAGGGCGTGGGCGGGCAGCGCCCCGTCCTCGGGCATGGGCTCACCATCGGGCAGTACGGAAGGCATGCAGCCATTGTCCCGTACTGCCCGACGGTCCCGCCGAGCCTGTGGATAACTCCACACTGCCCTACGAAGGCCCAGGTCAGGCCTCCCGTGCCCCCGCGTACATCTCGTCGATGAGGTGCTGGTAGGTCCGCTCCACGACCGGTCGCTTCATCTTCAGGCTCGGCGTGAGTTCGCCGTGCTCGACGTCGAGGTCGCGGGGCAGGAGGCGGAACTTCTTGATGGTCTGCCAGCGCTGCAGGCCCTCGTTGAGGCGGGTGACGTAGCCCTCGATGAGCTGCTCGACCTGCGGGGAGGCGACGACCTCCGCGTACGTCTTGCCGGCGAGGTCGTGCTCGGCGGCCCAGCCGAGGATGGCGGGCTCGTCGAGCGCGATGAGCGCGCTGCAGTAGTTCCGGTCGGCGCCGAGGACCACGATGTTGGAGACGAACGGGCAGACGGCCTTGAACTGGCCCTCGATCTCCGTCGGGGCGATGTACTTGCCGCCGGAGGTCTTGAACAGGTCCTTCTTGCGGTCGGTGATCCGCAGGTAGCCGTCGGCGGACAGTTCGCCGATGTCGCCGGTGTGGAACCAGCCGTCGGACTCCAGGACCTCGGCGGTCTTCTCCGGCAGGCCGTGGTAGCCCTCCATGATGCCGGGGCTGCGGAGCAGGATCTCGCCGTCGTCGGCGATGCGGACCTCGGTGCCGGGCAGCGGCTTGCCTACGGTGCCGGTGCGGTAGGCCTCGCCGGGGTTGACGAAGGAGGCGGCGGAGGATTCCGTCAGGCCGTAGCCCTCCAGGATGTGGATGCCGGCGCCGGAGAAGAAGTAGCCGATGTCGGGGGCGAGGGCGACGGAGCCGGAGACGGCGGCGCGCAGCCGGCCGCCGAAGGCCTCGCGGAGCTTGCTGTAGACGAGCGCGTCGGCGACCTTGTGCTTGGCGGAGAGGCCGAAGGGCGCGGAGGCGGTGCCGGTGCGGCGGAAGTTGTCCTGGGTGACCTTGGCGTACTCGCGGGCGACGCCGGCCGCCCACTGGAAGATCTTGTACTTGGCGCCGCCGCCCTCGCGGGCCTTGGCCGCCACGCCGTTGTAGACCTTCTCGAAGATCCGGGGGACGGCGGCCATGTAGGTGGGCTGCACGATCGGAAGGTTGACGATGATCTTGTCGATGCGGCCGTCGACGGCGGTGACGTGGCCGACCTCGATCTGGCCGGAGGTGAGGACCTTGCCGAAGACGTGGGCGAGCGGCAGCCAGAGGTACTGCACGTCGTCCTGGGTGACCAGGCCGGTGGCGGCGATGGCCTTGGCCATGTACGACCAGCTGTCGTGGCGCAGCCGCACGCCCTTGGGGCGGCCGGTGGTGCCGGAGGTGTAGATGAGGGTGGCGAGCTGCTCCTTGGTGATGGCGGCGACCCGCTCCTTGACCACCTCGGCGTGCTTCTCCAGGTACGCCTTGCCGCGGGCCTCCAGGTCGGCGAGGGTGAGCACCCACTCGTCGGAGGTGTCGACGCCCTCGGCGTCGATGACGACGACGTGGTGGAGCTGGGGCAGCTCGGCGCGCCGTTCGACGGCCTTGGCGTACTGGGCGGCGTTCTCCGCGATCAGGACGCGCGAGTCGGAGTCGGAGAGGATGAACGCCGACTCCTCGGCGTTGGTCTGCGGGTAGACGGTGGTGACGGCGGCGCCGGCGCACATGACGCCGAGGTCGGCGAGGATCCACTCGACCCGGGTGGCGGAGGCGAGGGCGACCCGCTCCTCGGGCTCGACGCCGAGGTCGATGAGGCCGGCGGCGATGGCGTGGACGCGTTCGGCGGCCTGCGCCCAGCTGAGCGACTTCCACTCGTCGGGACCCTGGCCGGAGGCGGCCGGTACCGGGTAGCGGTAGGCCTCGGCGTCCGGGGTCCGCTCCACGCGCTCCAGGAAGAGCGCCGCCACGGAGGGCGGCCGGTTCTCGATCAGGGTCTGTGTGTCGCTCACGACGTCCTCCGGGCGGCGGCGGTGCGGTCAGGCGGGGCGTAACTAACTGGCGAGTAACCTTCGAGCGGCTTCAGAGTAGAGCGCCGGGGACTGGCGCGTAAGGGCTTGCATATAACGAACGGGTCTGCACGCCGTCGGCGTACAGACCCGTTCGCGGTGGCACGGCGTGGCTACTTCTTGGCCTTGCCCGCGGACTCGTCGCTGGAGAGGACGGCGATGAAGGCCTCCTGGGGGACCTCCACGGAGCCAACCATCTTCATCCGCTTCTTGCCTTCCTTCTGCTTCTCGAGCAGCTTCCGCTTACGGGAGATGTCACCGCCGTAGCACTTGGCGAGGACGTCCTTGCGGATGGCGCGGATGGTCTCGCGGGCGATGACCCGGGAGCCGATGGCGGCCTGGATGGGCACCTCGAAGGCCTGCCGCGGGATGAGCTCGCGCAGCTTGGCGACGAGCCGCACACCGTAGGCGTACGCGGCGTCCTTGTGGGTGATCGCCGAGAAGGCGTCGACCTTGTCGCCGTGCAGCAGGATGTCGACCTTCACGAGTGAACTGCTCTGCTCGCCGGTGGGCTCGTAGTCGAGCGAGGCGTAGCCGCGGGTCTTGGACTTCAGCTGGTCGAAGAAGTCGAAGACGATCTCGGCGAGCGGGAGGGTGTAGCGGATCTCGACGCGGTCCTCGGAGAGGTAGTCCATGCCGAGGAGGGTGCCGCGCCGGGTCTGGCACAGCTCCATGATGGAGCCGATGAACTCGGCGGGGGCGAGGATCGTGGCGCGCACGACCGGCTCGTACACCTCGTCGATCTTGCCCTCGGGGAACTCGCTCGGGTTGGTGACCGTGTGCTCGCTGCGGTCCTCCATCACGACGCGGTAGACCACGTTGGGGGCGGTGGCGATCAGGTCGAGGCCGAACTCGCGCTCCAGGCGCTCGCGGATCACGTCGAGGTGGAGCAGGCCGAGGAAGCCCACACGGAAGCCGAAGCCGAGGGCGGCGGAGGTCTCCGGCTCGTAGACCAGCGCGGCGTCGTTGAGCTGCAGCTTGTCGAGGGCGTCGCGCAGCTCGGGGTAGTCGGAGCCGTCCAGCGGGTAGAGGCCCGAGAACACCATCGGCTTCGGGTCCTTGTAGCCGCCGAGCGCCTCCTCGGCGCCCTTGCTCTGGGAGGTGATCGTGTCACCGACCTTGGACTGGCGGACGTCCTTCACACCGGTGATCAGATAGCCCACCTCGCCGACGCCGAGGCCGTCGGCCGGCAGCATCTCGGGCGAGTTGGTGCCGATCTCCAGGAGCTCGTGGGTGGCGCCGGTCGACATCATCCTGATGCGCTCGCGCTTGTTGAGCTGGCCGTCGACGACCCGGACGTAGGTGACGACGCCGCGGTAGGAGTCGTAGACCGAGTCGAAGATCATCGCGCGGGCCGGGGCGTCGGCGTTGCCGACGGGGGCCGGGATGTCCCGGACGACGCGGTCGAGCAGCGCCTCGACGCCCATGCCGGTCTTGGCGGAGACCTTGAGGACGTCCTCGGGCTGGCAGCCGATGAGGTTGGCGAGCTCCTCGGCGAACTTCTCCGGCTGGGCGGCCGGCAGGTCGATCTTGTTGAGCACCGGGACGATGGTGAGGTCGTTCTCCATCGCCAGGTAGAGGTTGGCCAGGGTCTGCGCCTCGATGCCCTGGGCCGCGTCCACCAGCAGGATCGTGCCCTCGCAGGCGGCGAGCGAGCGGGAGACCTCGTAGGTGAAGTCGACGTGCCCCGGGGTGTCGATCATGTTCAGGATGTGCGTCCGGCCCAGCTCCGGCCCCTCGGTGGGGGCCCAGGGCAGACGGACCGCCTGGGACTTGATCGTGATGCCGCGCTCACGCTCGATGTCCATCCGGTCGAGATACTGGGCGCGCATCTGCCGCTGGTCGACCACTCCGGTCAGCTGGAGCATCCGGTCGGCAAGGGTCGACTTGCCGTGGTCGATGTGCGCGATGATGCAGAAATTGCGGATCAGAGCCGGGTCGGTACGGCTCGGCTCGGGCACGTTGGTAGGAGTCGCGGGCACGCAGGGTTCTCGTCTCGGGCGATGTTCAGAACGGATACGTAGGCTCCATCGTCCCATGACTGCGGGCGGGTGCTCGGTTTGGGCGGTCTGGTGGGCGGCTGATATCGTGGACGGCTGTGTCTCGTGTGCCCTCTCAGCTGCGTGACACGTCCTGAAGAAACATCGAACCTGTAAAGGCTCTTTTCGTGGCGAACATCAAGTCCCAGATCAAGCGGAACAAGACCAACGAGAAGGCGCGCCTGCGCAACAAGGCCGTCAAGTCGTCGCTCAAGACCGCGATCCGCAAGGCCCGCGAGGCTGTCGCCGCCGGCGACCTCGAGAAGGCCACCGTGGCCGCTCGTGCCGCTTCGCGTCAGCTCGACAAGGCTGTCTCGAAGGGTGTCATCCACAAGAACGCCGCCGCCAACAAGAAGTCGGCGCTGGCCACCAAGGTTGCCACCCTCCAGGGCTGAGCTCTCTGATGTGACCGGCCGTCCGGGACTCCAGCGGGCCCTCTAACCGCTCCCGACGGCCACCCCGGCTCCGTACGCGAGACGCGTTCGCCACGCGTGTACGGGCCACCCGAGCAACATCCCGCAGGCCCCGCCGTCCTCCTTCCCCAGGAGGCGGCGGGGCCTGTGGCTTTTCCAGGGCCTTCCCGGCGTACGGCTACGCGTCAGGGGCGGCGCATGCGGGCGGCGCGGGCGATCGCGACGACCGCCTTCTCCAGGGCGTACTCGGGGTCGTCGCCGCCGCCCTTGACGCCGGCGTCGGCCTCGGCGACCGCGCGCAGGGCGAGGGAGACGCCGTCGGGGGTCCAGCCGCGCATCTGCTGGCGGACCCGGTCGATCTTCCAGGGCGGCATGCCGAGCTCGCGGGCGAGGTCGGCGGGGCGGCCGCCGCGGGCCGAGGACAGCTTGCCGATGGCCCGGACGCCCTGGGCGAGGGCGCTGGTGATGAGGACCGGCGCGACGCCCGTGGACAGCGACCAGCGCAGGGCCTCCAGGGCCTCGGCGGCGCGGCCCTCGACGGCGCGGTCGGCGACGGTGAAGGAGGAGGCCTCGGCGCGGCCCGTGTAGTAGCGGCCGACGACCGCCTCGTCGATGGTGCCGTCGACGTCCGAGGTGAGCTGTGCGACGGCGGAGGCCAGTTCCCGCAGGTCGCTGCCGATGGCGTCGACGAGCGTCTGGCAGGCCTCGGGCGTGGCCGAGCGGCCGAGGCTGCGGAACTCCTGCCGCACGAAGGTCAGCCGCTCCGCGGGCTTGGTCGTCTTCGGGCAGGCGACCTCGCGGGCGCCCGCCTTGCGGGCCGCGTCGAGGAGCCCCTTGCCCTTGGCGCCGCCGGCGTGCAGCACCACGAGGGTGATCTCCTCGGCCGGGTCGTCGAGGTAGGCCTTGATCTCCTTGATGGTGTCCGCCGGCAGGTCCTGGGCGTTCCGCATGACCAGGACCTTGCGCTCGGCGAAGAGCGAGGGGCTGGTCAGCTCGGCGAGCGCGCCGGGCTGCAGCTGCTCGGGGGCGAGGTCGCGCACGTCGGTGTCGGCGTCGGCGGCCCGGGCGGCCGCCACCACCTCGCGCACGGCACGGTCGAGCAGCAGGTCCTCCTGGCCCACGGCGAGCGTGAGCGGGGCGAGGAGGTCGTCGGGGGAAGACTTCTTGGTGGCCATCGCGGTCAAGGATCCCACGCGCCACCGACAGCCGGTCCATCGTCGAGAATGTGCGCGTGAGCGATGTGAGACACGTGCTGGTGCTGCCCGACCGCGACGCGGCCGAGGAGGTCGCGGAGGAGCTTGTGGACCGCTTCGGGCTTGCCGAGGAGCCGCAGCTCGTCCGGGACGCCCTGGCCGGCGAGGACGACGCGGAGGACGCCCAGTGGCTGGTCGTCGTCGAGGACCCGGAGGGCCGCCTCGACCCGGCGGCCCTGGACGCGCTGGCCGCCGAGCACGAGGGCTGGCTGGAGGCCCCCTGAGGCCGGCTCAGGACGCCTTGGGCACGATCTGGATGTCCAGGTCGATGGTGATGCTGGAGCCGATGGCCGCGATGCCGCGGGCGAGCAGGGTCTGCCAGGTGAGGGTGAAGTCCTCGCGGTGCAGTTCGGTGGTCGCCCGGCAGGCGCCGCGGGTCTCGCCCTGCAGCCCGTTGCCGAGGCCCAGGTACTGGGTGTCGAGGGTGACCGTGCGGCTGACGCCGTGCAGGGTGAGCGCGCCGGTGACGGCCCAGCGGCTGCCGCCCCGGTGCACGAACCGGTCGCTGTAGAACTCCAGCGTCGGATACGCGCCGACGTCGAGGAAGTCGCCGGAGCGCAGGTGGTCGTCGCGCATCTGGACGCCGGTGTCGATGGAGGCCGCGTCGATCACGACGTGCATGGCCGACTGCTCCATCCGCTCGGCGATCCGCACGGCGCCCGCGAAGCTGTTGAACCGGCCGTGGATCCGGGCCAGTCCGATGTGCCGGGCGGTGAAGCCGATCTGCGAGTGGGTGGGGTCGATCTCCCAGTCGCCGGGCTCGGGCAGCGTCTGCTGCGGCGCGATCCGGAGCCGTACGTCGCCCAGGCCCGCGTGCCCGGACTCCTCGACGAGGGCGTTGGAGTGGTACGGCGTGTAGCCCTCGGCCGTCACCGCGACCCGGTACTCCCCGGCCGGCACGGTCGCGAGCACGCTGCCGTACGGGTCGGTCTCCCCGGCCAGCACCTTGCGCCCCGCCGTGTCGGTCACGGTGAACTCCGCCTGCCGGACCGGCTCGTCCACCGGATCCAGGACCCGGCAGCTGAGCACCCCCGCCGAGGACGGGACCGTGATGCCCGCCAGCGGACCGCCCCTGGAGGCTCCCGCACCACGCTTGCCGAACAGACCGAACACTTTCCGTACCCCCGGAAGACCAGCTGACGTTTTCGCTTCGACGAAACCTGACGAGAAAACGCATTCGATCACCCTTGCCGTGTTCGAGGCAAACGACGTAAGTGTTACCGGAGGTCCGTTTTCGGCGGAGTGGGCCGGAGCCCGACTCCCGTGTCAGGAGCGCGCGGGCACGGGCGCTTCCGTGGGCTGTTCGGGCAGTTTGCGCAGCCGCGGCAGCGGCGACGGCAGCAGCCACAGCACGGCGAGCACCGCACCGGCGGTGCCGATCCAGAGGGTGGGGCGCAGTCCGAGGACGGTGCCGAGGAATCCTCCGGCGAGCGCGCCGAGGGGGCGGAAGCCGTGGTTGAGCATCCGGTAGGCGCCCATCACCCGGGCCCGGATGGCGTCGGGTATCAGCGCCATCTGCAGGGAGCCGGCCGCGATGTCGACCACCATGACGCCGGCGCAGGACAGGAACTCCGCGGCGAAGAGCAGCCCGAGGACCAGCGGCAGCGGCCCCTGGGCCGCGGGTATGAGCACCAGCGGCACGGTGAAGCCGGTGAACCCGAGGACGAGCGAGGGGCCGATGCCGATGCGCCGGACCACCGCTCCGCTGCAGGCCGCGCCGATCAGTCCGCCCACGGCGGCCGTGCCGAGCACCGCGCCCAGGACGCCGGGGTTCAGGCCGAGTTCCTTCGTGGTGTAGAGCACGGAGAGGGTGTGGAACATGAAGTTGAAGAACTGGACCGTGCCGGAGGCGGCGAACAGCGCCCGCATCGACGGGTTCCGCACCAGCCAGCGCAGCCCCTCGGTGAAGTGGCCCTTCTCGACGGGCGCGGGGGCGGGCTCGGCCGGCTGGATCCGGGCGAGGTAGCCCGCCGACAGCAGATAGGTGAGCGCGTCGGCGAACAGCGCGAGGGGCGCGGTGAGCACCTGCACCAGCACGCCTCCGATGCCCGGCCCCGCCAGCCAGGCCATCGAACGGCTGCCGTTGACCAGGGAGTTCGCCTGCACATACCGCTCGGTGGGGACGAGCGCCACGAACAGGGTGGCGTTGCACACCTCGAAGAGCACGGTGAGCGCCCCCACCCCGAAGGCCACCAGGTAGAGCTGGCCGAGCGTCAGCAGGTCGAGGAGGTAGGCGACCGGCAGGGTGAGCAGGAGTGCGGCGCGGGCCAGGTCGGTGAGGATCATCACGCGCCGCCGCCGGGCCTGCCGGTCGACCCAGGCGCCGAACGGCAGGTTGAACAGCAGCGCCGGCAGCAGCTCGGCCGTCTTCAGCCAGCCCATCTCGGCGGCGTCCGCGCCCAGGACGAGCACGGCGGCGAGCGGCAGGGCCATGAGCGAGATCTGGTCGCCGAGGATGGAGACGGTCTGTCCGGTCCAGTAACGGCGGAAGGTCTTCTCCCGCAGCAGTACGGGCACGCGCGCCGTGAGGGCCACCGCTCACCCCTCCCCACCGGCCGGGGGCAGCCGGTCCACGAAGGCGATGTGGACGATCGCCACGGGCTGGGCACCCTCGGGCCGCCGCGCGGGGTCGGCCTCGCGCTCCTCGTAGGGGCGCAGCAGCTCGTCCACCCGCTCACCGAGGGTCGTGAGCTCCTCGGGGGTGAGATGGAGCAGGGTGTCGCCGAACCGCTCGGCCTCCTGCCACTCCTGGGGCAGGGTGTGCCGGTGCTCCACGGCCCGGACGATCCGCTCGAAGTACACCTCGGCCGCGGCCACGTTGAGCGCGTCGGCGGCCTGCGCGACCGCCACGTCGTCGCTGTGGTCGGGCCACTCGGTGAACCGGGCCGTCGCCTGCCAGGGCTTCTCCCGCCCCTTGCCGCCCGGCGCCTGCTCCACGAGCCCGTACTTGGCGAGCATCCGCAGGTGGTACGAGCAGCTGGCGACGGACTCTCCGGTGAGCTCGGCGGCCCGGGTGGCGGTGAACGGGCCTTCCCGGCGCAGCATGCCCACGAGGGTCATCCGCGTCGGGTGGGCGTAGGCGCGCAGGGCGCGCGGATCGGTGAGCTGGATGCTGCGAGGCTGCTCCGTCATGATGTAAACGTATCCTTAGAAAGATTCCTTTACAACGGTTTTTTTAGATGACTCAGACGGGGTCCGGCCCGCCCGGGAGCGTGTACGCCGAGAGCCCGCCACCCGCGCCGCTCACCGCGATCGCCCCGTCCCGGTCCGTGCTCAGCACCCGCGCCCCGCCCTCCCGCAGCGCCCCCACCGTCAGCGGCGAGGGGTGTCCGTACGGGTTGTCCCGGCCCGCCGACACCAGCGCGAGCCGCGGCCGCACCGCCCGTATCAGCCCCGGGTCCTGGTGCGCCGAACCGTGGTGCGCGACCTTCAGCACATCCACCGGCCGCAGCCCGGGATACGCCCGGGCCAGCAGCCGCTGCGCCGGGGGTTCGAGATCCCCGAGCAACAACAGGCTCACCCCGCCCGCGGCCCGCACCAGCAGGGCGACGCTGGCGTCGTTCGGCCCCGACTCCACCGGGCCCCCGCCCGACGGCGGCCACAGCACCGACCACTCCAGCGGCCCCAGCCGGCGCCGCTCCCCCGCCCCGGCACGCACCATCGGCACCCCGGCCGCGTGCGCCGTCCGCCGCACGAACTCCGCCTGCTCCGGCGGCTCCTCAAGGCCGGTCGTCTGGATCACCCCCACCTCCCGCCCGCGCAACACCCCCGGCAGCCCGGCCACATGGTCCGCGTGGAAGTGGGTGAGCAACAAGAGCGGGATCCGGCGCACCCCCAGCTCGCGCAGACACCGGTCGACCGGCCCCGGATCCGGCCCGGCGTCCACCACCACGGCGGTGTCCCCGCCGGCCGCGAGCACCGTCGCATCGCCCTGCCCGACCTGGCACATCGCGAACACCCACCCCGGCGGCGGCCAGCCCGTGACCAGCCGTACCACTGGCGGCGGCCGCACCACCGCCAGGAGCAGCAGCACCGCACAGCCCGCACCGACCCAGCGGCGCCCCGGCACCCGTCGCACGGCGAGCAGCACAAGACCGGTGAGGAACGCCAGCAGGAGTCCGCCCCACCAGCCCTCCGGCCAGGAGATCTCCGCCCCGGGGAGCCCGGCCCCGGTGCGGGCCACCTTCGCGATCCACCCGGCCGGCAGGCCCGCGCACCAGGCCACCGCCTGCGCCGCTCCCGGCCACACCGCCGCGAGGGCGAGCGCGAGGAACCCGAGCACGGTGGCCGGGGCCACCGCCGGCTCCGCGAGCAGGTTCGCGGGCACGGCGACCAGGCTCACCCGGGCCGCGAACACCACCACGACCGGCGCGCACACCGCCTGCGCCGCCAGCGTCGCGGCCAGCGCCTCCGCGATCCGGCCCGGCACCCGCCGCCGCCGCAGCGCGTCGCTCCAGCGCGGGGCGACGGTCAGCAGCGCACCGGTGGCGAGCACCGACAGCAGGAAGCCGTAACTCCGCGCCAGCCACGGGTCGTAGAGCACCAGGACGAGCACCACGGCGGCCAGCGCCGGGATCAGCGAGCGCCGCCGGCCGGTCGCGACGGCGAGCAGTGTGACAAGCCCGCAGGCCGCCGCCCGCAGCACGCTCGGATCCGGTCGGCACACCACCACGAACGCCAGCGTGAGCACTCCCCCGGACAGCGCCGTGCCCCGCAGCGGAAGCCCGATCCGGGGAGCCAGCCCGCCCCGCTCGACCAGCTGTGCCGTGCCCGGCCTGCCGATGAGCAGCAGCAGGACGACGGTCAGATTCGAGCCGGAGACGGCCAGCAGATGGGTCAGATCGGTGGCCTCGAAGGCCCCCTTCAGCTCGGGACCGACCCGCGAGGTGTCACCGACCACCAGGCCCGGCAACAGCGCCCGGGCATCCGGTGCGAGCCCCTCCGTGGCCTCGCGCAGCCCGGCCCGCAGCCCGCCGGCCGTGCGCTGGAGCGCGCTCGGCGGCCCGGTGATCCGCGGCGGCCCGGCGTCATCGGCCCGCAGCACCGCCGCGAACGGGTCGCCCGGGCGGGCCGGCACGGCCGCCCGGC
Source organism: Streptomyces sp. SKN60 (assembly GCF_026236535.1). Classification (GTDB taxonomy): domain Bacteria; phylum Actinomycetota; class Actinomycetes; order Streptomycetales; family Streptomycetaceae; genus Streptomyces. Next base: position 312,300 of record NZ_JAHTMW010000002.1, read on the forward strand.
CCGTCACCCGCAGCCGGGTCGACGGCAACAGCCGCAGCCACGCCGCACGTTCCCGCCCCGGTGTCACCAGGACGAGGACCGGGGCCCTGGTCCGGTACGCCGCGCCGTCCCGCGCCTCGACCCGGGTCACCTCGCCCTCCAGGACCACGGACACCGGCGCCGTCCGGCTCCCGCGCACCTTCGGGGTGGTGAGCCGCGGATCGGCGGTGACCGTCACCTCCGCCGTCACCCGCCCCTCGGCCCGCGCGAGTTCGGGCATCGGCCCCCGCCGCAGGTCGGCCGCGTGCAGTCCGGCGGACGCCGCGCCCGCCGCCCCGCAGAGCAGCACCCCCGCGCAGGCCGTCGCCCGCAGCCCCCGCCGGGCGGCCGGCACCAGGAGCAGCGCCGCTCCGCCGAGGCAGAGCAGCACTCCCGCGACCGTCCACCAGCCGGCCACGCCCACCGCGAGCGCCGCCCCGCCCCAGGCGGCGAGGGCCGGCGGCACCAGCCGCAGATCCGCCGGCCCCTCCGCCACGGCGCTCACGGCCGGACCAGCGGCGCGAGGTCCGCGAACCGGCGCGCGCCGATTCCGTTGACGTCCCGCAGCTCGGCGACCGTCCGGAACCCGCCGTGCTCCACCCGGTGTTCCACGATGTGCCGGGCGAGGACCGGGCCGACCCCGGGCAGCGCGTCGAGCTGTTCCACGGTCGCCGTGTTCAGGCTGAGCGGAGCGGCCGGCCCCGGCACTCCGGCCGCGGTCCCGCCCGCCGCACCGCCGACTCCCGCCCCACCGCCGGCGGCGGCTGCCGGCAGTCCGACCACGACCTGCTCGCCGTCCATCAGCACCCGGGCCCGGTTGAGCCCGGTCAGATCCGTGCCGGGGCGGATGCCGCCCGCCGCACGCAGGGCGTCGGTGACCCGCGACCCCACGGGCAGCGTGAACACCCCGGGAGTGCGGACCTTTCCGCCGACGTCCACCACGACCACCGCCGCCGCACTCGGACTCAGCTGCGGACTCGGGCTCGGGTCGGCGGGCGATCCCCCGCGCACACCGGTGTCCGCTGACCGGGTCCCGGGCAGCGGCCGGGCCGCGGCGACCACCTCGGGCGCCCTGATCTGCTGCGGCCGTCCCGTCCAGAAGTAGGCCCCGGCCCCGCCCGCGGCCACCATCAGGACCACGGTGAGCGCGGCCAGCGAGCGCCGTTCGAGCCCGCACCGGGACTGCGCCCACAACGGCAGCCGGTCCCGCAGCGCGAGCTTCGCCAGCTCCCCGCGTGACAGCTCCGGTTGCGGTCCGGCCCGTTCCCGGTCCGCCTCGGGCTCGCGGTCCGCCTCGGGCTCACGGGCCGGCGGCGAGGATGGTGGAGAGGGTGCCGGGGGCGTGGGAGGGGCCGGGGGCGGCGCGGGGGCGGGGCGTGGTGGGGCGGTGGACGGGAAGAGGGCCTCGCCCCGGCTTCGTACCGAAGGAGGAGAGGCGAGAGCTCCGGCTGTGCGCCGGCGGCGGGCCTTGGGGCCCACGGCGCGGCCCCGGGACCTGCCGTCGGAGCCGGGCGCCCGGCCCGGTCCGCTCGTGGGGCCGCTACGACGTGTTGCGATCTGCGTGCGAAGAGTCATGACATCGACGGTAGGCCGCCGCGGAACCCCTCGGCCGGGGCCGGTCGATTCCCGTGGACAACCGCCGAGTTGTGGAAAACTCCGTCACCCGTATGGGGGATGTCGGTCCGTCAGCGCGGCGAGACCACGACTGCGAGCAGCCCCGGACCGGTGTGGGCGCCGATGACCGCGCCGACCTCGGTGACCTGGAGGTTCTCGACGCCCGGCAGGCGTTCGCGCAGCCGCTCGGCGAGTGCGGCGGCCCGCTCGGGGGCGGAGAGGTGGTGCACGGCGATGTCGACGGCTCCGGCGCCGGCCCGCTCGACCGCGATCTCCTCCAGGCGGGCGATCGCCTTGGACGCGGTGCGCACCTTCTCGCGCAGCTCGATCCGCCCGCCCTCGAGTTCGAGCAGCGGCTTCACGGCCAGCGCGGAGCCGAGGAGTGCCTGGGCGGCGCCGATCCGGCCGCCGCGGCGCAGGTAGTCGAGCGTGTCGACATAGAAGAACGCGGAAGTGCCGGAGGCCCGCTTCTCGGCCGCGGCGACGGCCTCGTCCAGCGAACCGCCCGCGTCGGCGACCTGCGCCGCCGCGAGGGCGCAGAAGCCGAGGGCCATGCCCACCATGCGGGTGTCGACGACCCGTACGGGTACGGGGGCGTCCTTCGCGGCGAGCACGGCGGCGTCGTAGGTGCCGGAGATCTCGCCGGACAGATGGAGCGAGACGACGCCCTGGGCGCCCGCCTCGGCGGCGGCCCGGTAGGTGGCCGCGAAGACCTCGGGCGCAGGGCGCGAGGTGGTCACCAGTCGGCGCTTCTGCAAGGCGTCCGCGAGCGAGCGGGCCGAGATCTCGGTCCCTTCCTCCAGCGCGCGGTCGCCGATGACGACGGTGAGCGGAACGGCGGTGATGGCGTGCCGCTCCATCGCCTGGGCTGGCAGGTAGGCCGTGGAATCGGTGACGATCGCGACATGCCGGGACATGAGCGGGAGGTTACCCGGAGGGGCCGCCGCACGGCAGCCCGGGCCCCCGGCACGGGCACCGTCCGACCCGTGACCCGCACGGAATCCGCCCGCCGTGCGCACGAACGTACGCCCGGGCGATACCGCACGGCTCTCACAGAGGTCGGGCGCCCGGAGAGCCGACGGTTCAGGTCGTGGTCTCGGGCCGGGTCGACTTCTCCCACGGGTAGGCCGTGCGGCGCGGGTCCGGCCCCTGGATCGCCTGCGGCTGCCCCGACGGTCCGGCCGGACCGCTCGCCGCCCCCGGCCGGCTCTGACTCTGCCCCTGGCTCTGCGCGGGTCCGGCCGTCGCCCCGTCGAGGCCGTCCGTGCCGGTCCAGTGCCGCAGGGCGCCCGCCTCCACGTCGATCTGGGCGCTCAGCGAGGACAGGTCGTCCTCGGCGAACTTGCGGGCGCGGTCGCGGGCGGCGAAGCGCAGCGCGTCGGCGGAGTGGGTGATCTGCTCGGTGCGCCGGCGCAGCTCGGGCAGCTGGGCCGCGACGTGGGCCCGGTCCGGCTCGCGCTCCAGCCGCTTGAGGTCCTCGTCGAGCTCGCGCCCGTGGGCGCTGAGCCGCTGGAAGAGGTCGAGGGACTCCTTCAGGGAGGCGTCCTCGGCCACCCCCGCGTTCAGGGAGTCCTGGGTGGCGCGCATCGAGGTGCGCAACGAGAGACGCAGCTGGGCCAGCTCGCCGGCGACGCCGGTCTGGCCGAGGCTCTTGGCGCGCAGCGTGGTGTCCTCGACCGTGCGCCGGGCCTGGTCGATCGTGCGGTCGACCCCGCGCTTCGCCGCCTTGGCGACCTTCACCGTGGCGTAGATCCCGAGCGCCACGAAGGCGACGAACAGCAGCGCCATGATCGTGATCGCGGCTTCCATGAGCGTCGCCCCTCCGGCCTGGATTGTGGTTCTTCCACGGTAAACGGAAGGGGCAGGCCGGTGGTTCCAGATGAACCCCCAACCTGCCCCCACCACTCCCCTAGGGGACGGCGTGGATCAGCGGCCGACAGCGTCAGCCGGCGACGATGTTGACCAGCTTCGGCGCGCGGACGATGACCTTGCGGATCTGCGCGCCGCCCAGCGCCGCGACGACGTGCGCGTCGGCCAGGGCCAGCGCCTCCAGCTCCGCGTCGGTGATCGACGGGGAGACCTCCAGGCGGGCCTTGACCTTGCCCTTGATCTGCACGACGCAGGTCACGGTCTCGTCGACGACATAGGCCGGGTCGGCGACCGGGAAGTCCTGGTGGACGACCGAGTCGGAGTGGCCCAGACGGTGCCACAGCTCCTCGGCGATGTGCGGGGCCAGCGGGGCGACCAGGCGCACCAGCTGGTCGGCGACCGGGCGGGACACCGCGCCACCGGACTTGGTCAGGTGGTTGTTCAGCTCGGTGATCTTGGCGATGGCGGTGTTGAAGCGCATCGCCGCCATGTCCTGGGCGACCCCGTCGATGGCCTTGTTCAGGGCGCGCAGGGTGTCCTCGTCGGCGGCCTCGTCGACGACCGTGACCTCGCCGGTCGTCTCGTCGACGATGTTGCGCCACAGGCGCTGCAGCAGGCGGTACTGGCCGACGACGGCGCGGGTGTCCCACGGACGGGAGACGTCCAGCGGGCCCATGGCCATCTCGTACAGGCGCAGGGTGTCGGCGCCGTACTCGCCGCAGATCTCGTCGGGGGTGACGGCGTTCTTCAGGGACTTGCCCATCTTGCCCAGGACGCGGCTGACCTTCTCGCCCTCGTACCAGTAGGCGCCGTCGCGCTCCTCGACCTCGGCGGCCGGGACGGCGATGCCGCGGGAGTCCCGGTAGACGAAGGCCTGGATCATGCCCTGGTTGTACAGCTTGTGGAACGGCTCGGCGGAGGAGACGTGGCCCAGGTCGAACAGGATCTTGGACCAGAAGCGGGCGTACAGCAGGTGCAGCACGGCGTGCTCGGCGCCGCCGACGTACAGGTCGACGCCGCCGGTGGGCATGCCCTCGCGCGGGCCCATCCAGTACTGCTCGATGGCCGGGTCGACCAGCTTCTGGTCGTTGTGCGGGTCCAGGTAGCGCAGCTCGTACCAGCAGGAACCGGCCCAGTTGGGCATGGTGTTGGTCTCGCGGCGGTACTTCCGGGGGCCGTCGCCCAGGTCCAGGGTGACGTTGACCCAGTCCTCGTTGCGGGACAGCGGGGTCTCCGGCTGGGTGTCCGCGTCGTCCGGGTCGAAGGTGCGCGGCGAGTAGTCCTCGACCTCCGGCAGCTCCAGCGGCAGCATGGACTCGGGCAGCGGGTGGGCGACGCCGTCCTCGTCGTAGACGATCGGGAAGGGCTCGCCCCAGTAGCGCTGCCGGCTGAACAGCCAGTCGCGCAGGCGGAAGTTGACGGTGCCCTCGCCGATGCCGCGGTCGGTCAGCCAGGCGGTGATCCGCTCCTTGGCCTCGACGACGCCCAGGCCGTCCAGCGCCACGTCCTCGTTGGAGGAGTTGATCAGCTTCGCCTCGTAGGAGGCGAACGCGTCGTCCCACTCGGCCGGGTCGGTGCCGCGGCCGTCGTTGGGCTCGACGACGCAGCGCATCGGCAGCTCGAAGGCGCGCGCGAAGGCGAAGTCGCGGGTGTCGTGCGCCGGGACGGCCATGATCGCGCCGGTGCCGTAGCCCATCAGGACGTAGTCGGCGATGAAGACCGGGACCTGCTCGCCGCTGACCGGGTTGGTCGCGTAGGCGCCGGTGAAGACACCGGTCTTGTCCTTGGCCTCGGCCTGCCGCTCGACGTCGGACTTGGCGGCGGCCTGCTTGCGGTAGGCGTCGACGGCCTCGGCGGGGGTGGCGTGTCCGCCGGTCCACACGTCGTGGGTGCCCTCGGGCCAGGCGGCCAGGACGATCTTCTCGACCAGGTCGTGCTCGGGGGCCAGCACCATGTAGGTGGCGCCGAACAGGGTGTCCTGGCGGGTGGTGAAGACGGTGATCGCGCCGGTGTCGCCGACCTGGAAGTCGACGCGGGCGCCCTCGGAGCGGCCGATCCAGTTGCGCTGCTGCAGCTTGATGGCCTCGGGCCAGTCCAGGCCGTCCAGGTCGTCGAGCAGGCGGTCCGCGTAGGCGGTGATGCGCATGTTCCACTGGCGCAGCTTGGCCTTGAAGACGGGGAAGTTGCCGCGCTCGGAGCGTCCGTCGGCGGTGACCTCCTCGTTGGCCAGGACGGTGCCCAGGCCGGGGCACCAGTTGACCGGGGCGTCGGAGGCGTAGGCCAGGCGGTACTCGCCCAGGACGTCGGCGCGCTCGCCGGCGGTCAGCTCGCTCCACGCGCGCGTGGAGCCGGGGATCTCACGGGTGCCGTTCTCGAACTGCTCGACCAGCTCGGCGATGGGGCGGGCCTTCCCGGCCTCGTCGTCGTACCAGGAGTTGAAGATCTGCAGGAAGATCCACTGGGTCCACTTGTAGTACTCCGGGTCGATCGTGGCGAACGACCGGCGCTTGTCGTGGCCCAGGCCCAGCCGGCGCAGCTGGACCTTCATGTTCTCCATGTTGGCCTCGGTGGACACGCGGGGGTGCGTGCCGGTCTGCACCGCGTACTGCTCGGCGGGCAGGCCGAAGGCGTCGAAGCCCAGGGTGTGCAGGACGTTGTGGCCGGTCATGCGCGCGTGGCGGGCGAAGACATCGGTGGCGATGTAGCCCAGCGGGTGGCCGACGTGCAGGCCCGCACCGGAGGGGTACGGGAACATGTCCATGATGAACTTCTTGGGGCGGGCCGCGAGGGCGGCGTCCCCGGCCAGGTCACCACTGGGGTTCGGGGCCTCGTAGGTGCCCTCGGCGTCCCAGGCGTCCTGCCAGCGTGCCTCGATGTCGGCGGCCAGGCTCGCCGTGTAGCGATGCGGGGCCGCCGTCTCGACAGCCGTGTTGATCTCGGTCATGGTCCTTGAAGCTCCATCGATCGTCTCTGCCCACTGCCGGCACTGCCACGAAATGAAAAATCCCCTCGCACAGGAGGGGACGCCGCGCCGATGCCGACCGGATCTTCATCCGTCGGGACTGATCAGCGCGGCTCGCTAAGCAGAAGGCGTACGGCACGCATGGCGTCAGGGTACCGCAGGGCCCGATCGGGCCGCACCGACGTTCCGGGGACCGGGACCAGGGCCGAGACCGGGCACCGGAACGTCCGTAAGGAGCCGGGACACGAAGAAGTGGGCCGTCCTGATGTGGACGGCCCACTTCTCTTCTGTGGAGCTAAGGAGAATTGAACTCCTGACCTCCTGCATGCCATGCAGGCGCTCTACCAACTGAGCTATAGCCCCCTGTACGGGTTCTGTGGAGCTAAGGAGAATTGAACTCCTGACCTCTTGCATGCCATGCAAGCGCTCTACCAACTGAGCTATAGCCCCTTGTTTAGTTGTGTCGCGCCGGTTTCCCGTGCGGCGACGGACAGAACAGTAACCGTCCGCCGGTCCGTTCGCCAAATCCATTTGGCGGGCCCGTCCGGCGGTGCGGGTAGGGTCGCCGTCTGTGTCCGCCTCCTCCTCGCCCCCGCCCGCCCCGTCCCGCGCCCGGCTCCGGTCCCCGGCCGTCGCCGCGGCGGTCTGTCTGCTCTCGTTCACGGCGTTCTGGGTGGCGCAGCGGCTCGCCCACGTGAACATGCTGGACGTGATGGTCTACCGGGCCGAGGCCGAGACGCTGCGGGCCGGCGGCGACCTCTATGCGATGCGCGCCACCTCGGCGAACCTCGCCATGACCTATCCGCCGTTCGCCGCCGTGCTGTTCCTGCCGCTGACGCTGGTGGGCGTGCCGCTGATGCGGACGCTGACCACGGCGGGGAACCTGCTCCTGGTGGTGGCGCTCGTACAGCTGTCGCTGCGGCTGATCCGCCCGGCACTGGCGCGTCCGGCGGCCCGCGCCGAGCTGTGGCGAACCACACTGTGGATCGCGGCGGTCGTGGTGTGGTGCGAGCCGGTGTGGACGACGCTGCGGTACGGGCAGATCAACCTGCTCGTGGCGGTGGCCGTGCTGTGGGACCTGACCCGTCGCGAGGGCAGCCGCTGGGCCGGTCTGGGCATCGGCCTGGCCACCGCGGTGAAGCTCACCCCGGGGCTGTTCGTGGTCCTGCTGTTCGCCGCCGGGCTGCTGCTGTGGCGCCGGGACCGGGCCCTGAACCAGTGGCTCCGCACGGGCCTCACGGCGACCGGCGTCTTCCTGGTGACGACGCTGACGATGGCGGTGGCGCTGCCCGCCGACTCGAAGCGGTTCTGGACCGGGACCCTGTTCGAGACCGGCCGGGTCGGCCACGCCGAGGAGACCGCCAACCAGTCGCTCAGCGGCGTCCTGGCCCGGCTGCTGCACACGGACGCGCCGGGCCTGTGGTGGCTGGCCGCGGCGGTCCTCCTGGGCGGCGCGGCCATGGTGCTCGCGGTACGGGCGGCGGTCCGCGGCGACCGGGCGGTGGCCGTGGTCGTCACGGCGTTCGCGGCACTGATGATCAGCCCGATCTCCTGGTCGCACCACTGGGTGTGGTGCGTGCCGCTGCTGATCCTGCTGTACGACCGCGCCACGCGCGCGTGGCTGGTGACGGGGGCGGTGGCCCTGGCGTTCGCCTCGTTCGCGCTGTGGTGGGTGCCGCACGACCCGGGCCGGCCCGAACTCGACCAGAACGCCGGGCAGATGCTGCTCTCCGCGGTCTATCCGCTGACGGCGCTCGCGGTCTTCGCCGGCTATGCGCTGTCGCTGCGGCGGGCGGGCGGCCTGGACCCGGTGGAGACGGTCCCCGGGCCCCGCGAGGAGACCCGGGAGCCTCAGGGGCGGGAGCTTCAGGGGCGGGAGCCTCAGGCCGTCGCGAACGAGTAGAACCGCTTCAGGGTGCAGTGCTCGTCGAGGAGCCGGCCGTAGATCGGCTCCCCTTCGAGCTCGCGGTAGGTCTCGATGGGGTCGCCCTTTATGATCAGCGCCCGCGCGCACTCCTCGCACCAGTACTGGAACGAGGGGTTCACGGGGTCCATGTCCCGGACGATGGGCGTCCCGCTGCCGCACCAGTCGCACTTCCGCCGGTGCGCCCCCATCATGCGGCTCCCGTCACGGAGGCGGCACGCGCCGCACGGGTGAGGGGCGACTTCCACGGCCCGGGGACGGATTCCGCGACGGCATCGGCTGCGAGGCTGTCGGCTGCGACCTCGTCGGCACCGTCCACGGCCATGCGCGCTCCCTCCCGCCCGGACCCTCTTCCCCACCGGCGGTCCGATTCTGCCATGGGCCCGCAAGGGGGTCAGCGTCGTCGGCGGAGCAGGCTCGCCGAGGCACCCAGGACCGCCGCCGCGGCCAGCGCGAGGGTGCATACCCACAGCGCGTGGGCGGACACATGCGCCCCCGGCCCGGTGATCCGGCCGAGGAAGAGCGCGCCGAACGCGGCGACGCCGATCAGCTGCCCGAGCTGGGTCACCGTGGCGAGCAGTCCGCTGGCGTCGGCGGCGTCCTCCGGCCGTACGGTCGCGAGCGCGCCGGTCAGGGCCGGGCTGAAGGCCAGCGCCAGACCCGCGCCCATGGCGCAGAGCACCGGATAGAGCACCCAGCCGCCCGCGCCGCCGTCCCTGAGGACGGCGCCCACGCCGACCGAGGAGGCGGCGGTGAGCAGGAAGCCGGCGGGCACCAGGAAGGGCTGCAGGCGGGCGGGCCAACGGCGCCAGGTGAGGCCGACGAGTCCGAAGACGGCGGCGGTCGGCGCGAAGGTGAGGCCGGTGCGCAGCGCGCTGTGCCCGAGCGCGCCCTGCAGGTGCAGGGTGAGGGTGAACAGGAAGCCCGCGTTGACGGCCATCACGGCGACGATCCGTACGACGGCCCGGCCGATGCCGGGGCTGCGCAGGACCCGGGGCGCGACGATCGGGGCGCCGCCTCGCCGGGCGAGCCCCGCCTCGTACGTGCCGAAGGCGGCGAACAGGAGCAGCGCGCCGGCGAAGGACAGCCAGGTCCACAGCGGCCAGTCCTTCTCCTGGCCGAGGACGAGGGGGACGGTGAGGAGCGTGACGGAGCCGGCGAGCAGCAGCAGTCCGGGCAGGTCGAGGGAGCGGGACCGCTCGGCCCCGGTGCCGGCGTCGCGCGGCAGGACCTTGGCGCCGAGGGCCAGCAGGGCCAGGCCGATGGGCACGTTGACCAGGAAGACCGGGCGCCAGCCGGTGCCGAACAGGTCGGCGCTGACGAGGACGCCGCCGACGACCTGGCCGGCCGCCGCTCCGGTGGCGAGCACGGCGGAGTAGGCGCTGAGCGCGCGGACCCGGCCCTCGCCGGTGAAGTTGCGCTGGATGAGGCTGAGCACCTGGGGGATCATCAGGGCCGATCCGGCGCCCTGGACGACCCGGAAGGCGATCAACTGGCCGGTTCCGGCGGCCAGTCCGCAGGCGAGCGAGGCGACGGTGAAGACCGTCAGCCCGGCGAGGTAGACCCGTCGGTGGCCGAGCCGGTCGCCGAGCCGCGCGCCGGTGATCAGCAACACGGCGTAGGCGATGGTGTATCCGGCGACGACGAGCTGGATTCCGGCGCCGCTGGCGGCGAGTTCGGTACGGATGGTGGGGGCGGCGACGTTGACGATGAAGACGTCGAGCAGCGCCATGAACTGGGCGGCGAGCACGACGGCGAGCAGGGCGCGGGGGCGGTTGTCGGTGCCGGGGTCTTTACTGAGTACGGGACGTGTGGTGGTCGTCGTCATACGAGGAGCGTGACGCCGGCCGGATACGGGTAACGAGAGCCCGTCGATGCTGGTACTGACAGCACCTGGCAACGGCGGCGCGGGGACTCGACCATGGGGGATGTGACGACTGTGGCAGTGGCGGGAGAGACGCGGCGGAGGCCGGAGCTGGCGGCGTTCCTGCGGAGCCGGCGGGCGCGGGTGACGCCCCAGGACGTGGGCATGCCGCCGGGCCTGAGGCGGCGCACGCCCGGGCTGCGCCGCGAGGAGGTGGCGCAGCTCTCCGGGGTGGGTGTCACCTGGTACACGTGGCTGGAGCAGGGGCGGCCGATCAACGCCTCGTCGCAGGTGCTCGACGCGGTGGCCCGCACACTGCGGCTCGACCGGCCGGAGCGCGAGCATCTGTACCACCTGGCGGAGGTGCCGTACGAGCCGGAGTCGGCGCCCGAGCACGTGGTGGGGGCCGGCCCGGAGATCCAGGGCATCCTGGACGCCCTGGTGCCGCTTCCCGCGGTGGTCTACAACGCGCGGTACGACGTGCTGGCCACGAACGCGACGTACGAGATGATGTTCCTCCGGGAGGACGGCAGGCCATGGACCGGCCCGCTGGGCGTGCGCAATGTGCTGTGGAGCCTGTTCACGATGCCCGCGGACAAGTGCCCGGTGGTCGAGAGGCATCTGGAGCTGCCGCTCATGGTGGCCCAGTTACGAGGTGCGTACGGGCGTCATGTGGGCGAGCCGGCGTGGGAGTCGTTCGTACGGTTGCTGAGCGAGGCGAGCCCGTACTTCGCGGAGCTGTGGCGCAGCGGCGACGTGGTGCCGCCGGGGACCCGGGTGAAGACCTTCCGGCACCACCGGGTGGGCGAGATACGGATGACCTCGGTCTCGCTGTCGATCAACGGGATGCCGGAGTGCCGGATCGTCACCTACACGCCGAACGACGAGGAGAGCCGGCGGTCCATCGACCTGCTGCTGAACGGTGCTTGACGTGCGGAGGGAAGGCGGGGGCGAGGGCGAGGGGCGGGGGAAACGACGGATCCCGCCCCCTGGTGGGGACGGGATCCGGTGATTGTGGAGCTAAGGAGAATTGAACTCCTGACCTCCTGCATGCCATGCAGGCGCTCTACCAACTGAGCTATAGCCCCGCGCGTTCTTCGCGCTCCGCGCTGCGAACAAGATGAACTTTAGCCTGTGACCTGCCGGAAAGTGAAATCGGTCCGGCAGGCCACACGCGGTGCTCAGTCGTCGTCGCCGAGGACCGGCTCGGGCAGCGTGCCGGCGTTGTGCTCCAGGAGACGCCAGCCGCGGGCGCCCTCGCCGAGGACCGACCAGCAGCAGTTCGACAGGCCGCCGAGGGACTCCCAGTGCCGGGCCTCCAGCTCGAGCAGCCGGCCGATCGTGGTGCGGATGGTGCCGCCGTGGCTGACCACGACGAGCGTGCCGTCCACGGGCAGCTTCTCGGCGTGCTCCAGGACCACCGGGGCGGCCCGGTCGGCCACCTCGGTCTCCAGCTCGCCGCCGCCGCGCCGCACCGGCTCGCCGCGCTTCCACGCCGCGTACTGCTCGCCGTACCTCGAGGTGATCTCGTCGTGGGTCAGGCCCTGCCACTCCCCCGCGTACGTCTCGCGCAGGGCGGAGTCGTGGGCGACGGCGAGGCCGGTGAGCGCGGACAGCTCGGCGGCGGTGGCCGCCGCCCGCTTGAGGTCGGAGGCGACGATCGCGTCCGGCTTCAGCGCGGCGAGCAGCCGAGCGGCCCGGCGCGCCTGGGCGACGCCGGTCTCGGTCAACTCGATGTCCGTGCTCCCCTGGAAACGGCGCTCCAGGTTCCACGAGGTCTGGCCGTGGCGCCAGAGCACGATGCGGCGGCCGTTGCCGCCCTTGCCGCTGGTCAGCTCAGCTCACCGTCCGCTCCCTCGGCACCCGTGAGCCGGGCGTGCTCTTCCGCCTTGCCGCGGGTCTTCACGGCGTCCTCGGGGAGCGGCAGCTCGGGGCAGTCCTTCCACAGACGCTCCAGGGCGTAGAAGACCCGCTCCTCGCTGTGCTGGACGTGGACCACGATGTCGACGTAGTCGAGGAGGATCCAGCGGGCGTCGCGGTCGCCCTCGCGGCGCACCGGCTTGGCGCCGAGCTCCTTGAGCAGCCGCTCCTCGATCTCGTCGACGATCGACTTGACCTGGCGGTCGTTGGGCGCGGAGGCGAGCAGGAAGGCGTCGGTGATCGACAGCACGTCGCTGACGTCGTACGCGATGATGTCGTGAGCGAGCCGGTCGGCCGCCGCCTGGGCGGCGGCGTTGACGAGCTCGATGGAGCGATCCGTGGCGGTCACAAGCAGGCTTTCGTCGGCGGTCTGAGTCACCTCAAGGGTCTCATGTACCGCCGACGGGCCCGAAAAGGATTACCGGAGGGGGTTCACGGCTTGCCTCCGGGGACCTTGTAGTCCTCGCCCAGCACCACGGTGACCTCGGCGTTTGTGGCTGCCTTGCCCTTGGTGACGGATCCGGCGGGCAGCCCCAGGGTCTTGGCGACCTCCACGGCGGCCGGCTTCTGGGCGTCGTCCGCGTAGAGGACCTGCGACTTCTCCTGGGATCCGGCCTTGGTGCCGCCCACCACGGCGTAGCCGCCGTTGATCAGGACCACGCGGGCGGCCTCGGTGGCCTCCTTGCCGCTGCCGTCGCGGATCGCGACCCGGGTGGCGGCGCCCTGCTCGGGGGCGGTGACCTTGCCGCCGAGGATGTCCTTGACGACGCTGTCGCCGGTGGCCTCGCTGAGGGAGCCGTCGGTCTCGACGGGCAGCACGGCGGTCTTGTAGGCGCCGATCTTGGCGTGCTCGGCCAGCTTGGCCAGGGAGGCGCCGAGGTCCTTCTCGGGCAGCGAGGGGTCGAGGATCTGGGCCAGGGTCTCGATGGTGACGGTGGCGGCCTTGGGATCGTCGGAGATCTTCCGCAGCACGCCGTACATCACCTGGCCGAAGCGCTGGAGCTGCTTGGCCTCGGCCTCGCCGGAGGCCCGGTAGGTGGCGTAGGCGACGGCGGCGCGGCCGTTGAGGGTCTGGTCCTCGCCCTTCTTGACCAGCGGCTCGGCGCCGGGCTTGTCACCGGGCACGTCGGTGTCGGTGGTGATGTCGATGTTGCCGACGAGCTCGACGAGGTTCTCCAGGTACGGGGTGTCGAGCCGCCAGGTGCCGGCGATCTTCGCGCCGAGGAGGTTGCCCAGGGCCTCGCGGGTGCCGCTGGAGCCGTCGTCCTCGACGGACTTGGAGAGGGTCGTCGTGGCGCCGTCCTCGTCGGCGACGGCGAGGGAGTTGGGCAGCAGGACGGTGGTGCCCTGCTTGGTGGTGCTGTTGTCGACGAGGAGGGCGGTGGAGGTGCCGCCGCCCTTGGTGTTGTGCAGGTGGATGACGATCGTGTCGCGCTGCTGCGGGCCGGTGGCGGTGTTCTGCGCGGCGCCCTCGCCGGACGACAGGCCGGGGAGCTTGCCGGCCGACCAGAGGTAGCCGACGCCGCCGACGGCGACGAGCACCAGGACCACGACGAGGGTGACCAGGCGGTTGCGGCCGCGCCGGCGGGCCTCCTCGCGGCGCTCGGAGCGGCTCTCGGTGAACTTGAGCCAGTCGATGACGTCCTCGGAGTCCTCGTCGGGCTCCTCGATGAACGAGAACTGCTCGGTGCGGTAGTCCCGCCCGTCGTTCTCGGGCGCCGGGCGCTGCCCGGGCACGGCGGCCGGGGCGCCGGGGGCGGCCTGCGGCGGACGGGGCGGCGGCGGGGCCTGCGGCGCGGGGGCGGACTCGGTGCGGACCGCCCACTGCTGACCGGTCTGGTCGATCTGACCGGCCTGGCCGACCTGACCCATCTGGCCCGTGTCGTACTGCTGGTAGTCGTACGAGGCGGGCTGCTGCGCGTACGGGTCGTACTGCGGCTGCTGGGGATGCTGGGCCTGCTGGGGCGCCGCCTGCTGCTGCCCGTACGGGTCGTAGCCGTAGTGCTGCTGCGGTGCCTGTGGCTCCGGCTGCTGCTGGACGGGCTGGACGGGCTGTCCGTACGGGTCGTAGTGCTGCTGCGGGACCTGCTGCTGGTACACCGGCTGCCCGTACGCGTCGTAGCCGATGATCTGCGGCTGCGGATAGTACGGGTCGTACGGGTTCTGCTGATCGTTCACCGGTGCCCCTCCCCGAGGCTCACTCGCCGCGGTACAACTGGCGCTTGTCGATGTAGCGCACCACACCGTCCGGGACCAAATACCAGACCGGGTCGCCCTGCGCGACCCTCGCCCGGCAGTCCGTGGACGAGATGGCGAGCGCGGGGACCTCCACGAGCGACACGCCGCCCTTGGGCAGGCCGTCGTCGGTGAGGTCGTGACCCGGCCGGGTGACCCCGATGAAATGGGCGAGGGCGAAGAGCTCCTCGGCGTCGCGCCAGGTGAGGATCTGCGACAGCGCGTCGGCGCCGGTGATGAAGAAGAGGTCCGAGTCGCTGTTGAGGGAGCGCAGGTCCCGAAGGGTGTCGATGGTGTACGTCGGCCCGCCGCGGTCGATGTCGATGCGGCTGACGGAGAACTGCGGGTTGGACGCGGTGGCGATGACCGTCATCAGATAGCGGTCCTCGGCGGGCGAGACCGCCTTGTGGCTCTTCTGCCACGGCTGCCCGGTCGGCACGAACACCACCTCGTCGAGGTGGAACAGGGCGGCCACCTCGCTGGCGGCCACCAGGTGTCCGTGGTGGATCGGGTCAAACGTTCCGCCCATCACGCCGAGTCTGCGCTTGCCGCGACCGCCAGTAGGCACTTCCTGCTCTCCCATGCGTGCAGAGCCTACTGGCACGGCGTCGAACACCGGATCAGCGGCCTCGCGGCTCGGCCGGCCCGCGGCTCAGCGGTCGCGGTTGAAGCGGGTGGTCACCCAGAGCAGCAGCAGCAGCGCGAGCAGGGCGCCGCCACCGGTGACGTACGGGCTGAGGCTTTCGTGGTTGCCGCCGTGCTCGGCACCCTCGTTCGCGAGCGTGACCAGGTTGGCGGCGGTGGCGTGGAGGCTCATCTTCGACGTGACCTTCGATCGGGGATGGGAGCGGAGACTTCGCGCACATCGTATGCGGCGCGTCGCGGAGCGCTCACGCCGACTCAGGCGTTGGCGTCACCGGGGCCGTTTTCCCCGCGCGCCGCGGTGGTCCCGGCGGCCGGCTCCGGCTTCGCGGCCTGTTCGGCGCTGTCGGCGCTGCCGCCGGTGTCGGCGTCGCTGCGGTAGCCGCGGAGCAGGAACCAGGCGAGGAAGGCGCCGCCGACGATCGAGACGAGCAGCACGATGCGCAGCGTGTCGCCCGGGCCCTGCTGGGTGGCGGCGGCGAGCAGGTGCGTGACGGCGGTGGTCGCGATGTCCGGCATGGCGGTCGTGCTCCTCGGTTGTCCACACTGCCCGAGTTATCCACAGGCTCCGGCACACGGTAGTCCCCTCCCCTAGTCTGGGTTGCGTCAGGGGGACGAGCATCGACTCGTACGAACAGGGGGTATCCATGACCGATCACCACGAGGGACACCTGCCGGGCCGGCAGCGCAAGCGCTTCCCCGGCATCTCCTCCCGGGCCTACGAACACCCGGCGGACCGCTCGGCGCTGGTCGCGCTGCGCAAGCTGAGCGGCTTCGACACCGTCTTCAAGGCCCTGAGCGGACTGCTGCCGGAGCGGAGCCTGCGGCTGCTGTTCCTCTCCGACTCCGTGCGGGTGAGCGACGCGCAGTTCACCCACCTCAACGACATGCTGCGGGACGCCTGTTACATCCTGGACCTGGAGAAGGTCCCGCCGATGTACGTGACGCAGGACCCGAAGCCCAACGCCATGTGCATCGGTCTCGACGAGCCGATCATCGTGGTCACCACCGGACTGGTGGAGCTCCTCGACGAGGAGGAGATGCGGGCCGTCGTCGGACACGAGGTCGGCCACGCGCTGTCGGGTCACTCGGTGTACCGGACGGTGCTGCTCTTCCTCACCAGCCTGGCGCTCAAGATCGCCTGGATCCCGCTGGGGAACGTGGCGATCATGGCGATCGTCACGGCGCTGCGCGAGTGGTTCCGCAAGTCGGAGCTGTCGGCCGACCGGGCCGGGCTGCTCGTCGGGCAGGACGTCCAGGCCTCGATGCGCGGTCTGATGAAGATCGCCGGCGGCAACCACCTGCACGAGATGAACGTGGACGCGTTCCTCGCCCAGGCGGACGAGTACGAGAAGGGCGGCGACCTGCGGGACTCCGTCCTGAAGATCCTCAACGTGCTGCCGCGCTCCCACCCCTTCACCACGGTGCGGGCGGCCGAGCTGAAGAAGTGGTCCGAGACCCGCGACTACCAGCGGATCATGGACGGCCACTACCCGAAGCGCACGGAGGACAAGGACACCTCGGTGACCGACTCCTTCCGCGAGTCCGGGCGGCACTACGCGGACACGGTACGCACGAGCAAGGATCCGCTGATGAAGCTGGTCAGCGACATAGCCGGGGGCGCCGGCGACCTGGCGGGCGGCCTGGGCGACAAACTGTTCGGCCGCTCCGGCGGCGGGCAGGGGGCCAAGGGC
Organism: Streptomyces sp. SKN60; assembly: GCF_026236535.1. GTDB lineage: Bacteria > Actinomycetota > Actinomycetes > Streptomycetales > Streptomycetaceae > Streptomyces. Next base: position 329,042 of record NZ_JAHTMW010000002.1, read on the forward strand.
CCGAAGGGCTCCCAGGGCGAGCCGGACGGTCGGAGCCCGGACGGTCAGAGCGAGGGCTGAGCGCCCGGGGCCAGGGCCCCGCAGAGCGGGGAGGTGGTCGGCCGGCCCGTGGCGTACGGGTCGGTGACCGCCTGCCGGCTCGGGTCGGCGGCCCGCTGCCCGGCCAGCAGCGGCCGGAGCGCTCCGGCCGGGTCGGCGTCGCAGGACTGCGGGCCGGCCTGGACGGTGCTGGTGAGCAGTTCGGCGCGGTGCATCCGCAGGTCCTCGCGGTCGAAGCGGAAGTGCAGCTCGCGGTGGACGGTGAACAGCGAGGCGCGGGGCGCCGGGCCGGGGCCTGAGGTCGCGGGCCGGACCGCGTAGGTGAAGGTGTGGTCGGCCGTGACGTCCAGCAGGTCGGCGTTGACCTCGGCGAAGCGCAGGGTGCCCTGGACCCGGACGTTCGGGTCGGCGAGGACCACGGTCTGCGGGTCGAAGCGGACCAGCCAGCCGGAGACGGCGTGCCGGCCGTCGTCCTGGGGCGATTCGACGCTCCGGTCGAACTGCTCCAGCTGGTCGGGGTCGAGGAGGAGCCGCGGCGGGCGGACCGTCTGTCCGGACAGGACCTCGGGTTCGAGCGAGGAGGCGACCAGGTACTCCTTGGCGATACCGAGGGCGGTGACCACCTGGCTCTCGGAGAAGTCGGTGGTGCGGGCGGCGAGGGGGAGGTTGATGCCGGCGGCGCCGGTGCGGTATTCGGCGGCGGGGCTGTGCGCGAAGAGACTGGCGGGGGTGCCGCCGGGGACGGTGTCCTGCGGGGCGAGCCGGACCAGGGTGGTGCTCAGGGGTTCGGCGCGCTGGTCGAGCGGGGGCTGGTAAGGGTTGCGGACGCCGAGGTAGACCGCGGTGCCGAAGGCCAGAAGGATCAGCAGGACGAGCATGAGGGCCTGCCGGGAGCCGCTGCGGCCCTCCCGGCCGGGGCGGGAGCGGACCGCCTGGGCGTGCTCCCCCATCCGCTCCTCGGCGGAGAACTCCTGGAGCCGGGCAGCGCGGACGAACGACTCGTCGAAGACGACGGATCGGTACTCGTCCTCACCGCCGGGGAGTCCCTCGGGATTCCCCTCAGGCGGGTCGCCACGCCCTGCCATACCTTCAGGGTAGGTCGGCGGAAGCCCTGGTAAACGCCCAGGTACACGACAACTTCGGAAGATTTCCGACGCGGCTGCGGCGAATGGGCGAAGGGCCTTGCGGGCGGGGCCGGAGCGGAGGGGTCAGGGGGCGCCCGGGACCGCTGGGACGGGCGGGGCGGAGGACCTGGTGGCCGCGGAGGGGGCGGCGGGGGCCTTGTCGACGCCGGTGGTGGCCGGGGGCGGCATGCGGTCCTGGCGGTTGGCGGAGGCGCCGCGGTAGACGGCGCTGAAGGCCAGGGCGACCATGCCGACGCCCATCACCAGGGCGAGCACCCAGGCGACCGGGCGGTGCCAGCGGGCGCTGCCGCGGTAGGGGCGCAGGGCGCCGCCGTGGGGGCCGTAGGGGCCGAAGGCGTCGTCGGCGGTGTCCGGGTCGTAGCCGTCGTGGTGCCGGCCGAGGTCGTAGGCGTCCTCGTAGGGGTCCTCGTCGGCGAGGCCGGCGACGGCGCGGGCCCGGGCGGCCTCGGCTTCGGCGCGGGCCTGGGCGGCGGCGAGCAGCCGCTCGACCGCGGTGGGCTCGTGGAACCGCGCCGCCCGTACGAAGTCCTCGTCGAAGACCACGGTGGCGAATTCCTCGTCGGCGCCGCCGCGGTCGACAGAGTCCTCGGGGTCCTGGCCGTCCTGGAACGGCGTGCCCCCCACGTCGTCCGGCACGGGTTCAGAGTAGACCGGAGAGGGGGTTTTGGGCAGGGAGAGCGCGAACTGTCCCTGCCCGTGACAGCGGCACGGAGGGTGGGTGCCGGTTACCGGACGTGACCGTCGCCGGTCACGATGTACTTGGTGGAGGTGAGTTCCGGAAGGCCCATCGGGCCCCGGGCGTGCAGCTTCTGGGTGGAGATGCCGATCTCGGCGCCGAAGCCGAACTGTCCGCCGTCCGTGAAGCGGGTGGAGGCGTTGACGGCGACGGTGGTGGAGTCGACCAGCTGGGTGAAGCGGCGGGCGGCGGCCTGGGAGGTGGTGACGATGGCCTCGGTGTGGCCGGAGGACCAGAGCCGGATGTGTTCGACGGCCTTGTCGAGGGAGTCGACGACGGCGGCGGCGATGTCGTAGGAGAGGTACTCGGTCTCCCAGTCCTCGGGGGTGGCCGGGACGACGGTGGCCTTGCTGCCCTCGGCGCGGGCGAGGACCCGCTCGTCGGCGTGGACGGTGACACCGGCCTCGGCGAGGGCGTCCAGGGCGCGCGGCAGGAAGGCGTCGGCGATGTCCTGGTGGACCAGGAGGGTCTCGGCGGCGTTGCAGACGCTGACCCGGTGGGCCTTGGAGTTGACCAGGATGTCGACGGCCATGTCGAGGTCGGCCTGGGCGTCCACGTAGACGTGGCAGTTGCCGGTGCCGGTCTCGATGACGGGGACGGTGGACTCCTCGACGACGGTCTTGATGAGGGAGGCGCCGCCGCGCGGGATGAGGACGTCGACGAGGCCGCGGGCGCGCATCAGCTCGCGCACCGAGTCGCGGGACTCGCCGGGGACGAGCTGGATGGCGTCGGCGGGCAGGCCGGCGCCGCCGATGGCGTCGCGCACCACCTTCACCAGGGCGGTGTTGGAGGAGTAGGCGGAGGACGAGCCGCGGAGCAGGACCGCGTTGCCGGACTTGAGGCAGAGGGCGGCGGCGTCGACGGTGACGTTGGGGCGGGCCTCGTAGATGATGCCGACGACGCCGAGCGGGACGCGGACCTGGCGCAGGTCGATGCCGTTGGGGAGGGTCGAGCCGCGGACGACCTCGCCGACCGGGTCGGGGAGCGCGGCCACGTGCCGGACGTCGGCGGCGATGGCCCGCACCCGCTCGGGGGTGAGGGTGAGGCGGTCGATGATGGCCTCGCTGGTGCCGGCCTCGCGGGCGCGGGCGATGTCCTCGGCGTTGGCCTCGACGATCTCGGCCGTGCGGACCTCCAGGGCGTCCGCCATGGCCAGCAGGGCGTCGTCCTTCGCCGCGCGCGGCAGTGGCGCGATGTCGGCGGCCGCGGCACGGGCCCGGTAGGCGGTCTGGGCGACCGGGGACATGTTGTCGAAGGGCATGAGCGAGGTCATGTCCGCAGGGTACTGGCACCGCTGCGGACATCCCTCACGTATCCCTCCGCCGTCCCGTACTACGAGACACCCGGCGGGGCGCCGGAGTGACCGGAAGTCGACGGTCGCGGGAGGCCGTCCGTCACCCCGCCGTCACTCCTCCGTTCGTCACCCGGCCGTCGGTCCGTCAGTAGGGGTGGACGCCGACCGGGGCGGCCGGCGGCGGGCCGTAGCCCTCGGCGATCCGCTGGTGGTAGGTCTCCCGGTCGATGACCTCCAGGCCGACGATCTCCCACGGCGGCAGCTGGGCGGTCTGCCGGTGCTCGCCCCACAGGCGCAGGGCGACGGCGGCGGCGTCGTGGAGGTCGCGGGCCTCCTCCCAGTAGCGGATCTCGGCGTGGTCGTCGGCGTACCGGCTGGTCAGCAGGAAGGGGTGGTCGTGGGCCAGCTGCTCCAGGGCCCGGCGCACCTCCTGCAGCGGGGCGGCAGCGCCGGAGACGCTGAGGGTGATGTGCCAGAGCTTGGACACCTCCCGCTCCGGCGTCCTGTTGTCCTGGGGTTCCTCGTCGAAGGACTTCTCGTCGAAGTCGGCTCCGGCCTCGACGCTCGTCAGGGCGCGTTCGGTCGTCCCGCGGGCCATGGCCCCTGGGCGCGCTCGTCTCACCGGCGGCCTCCTGTGTGATGCCTGTGCTGTGTGCTGCTGCGCGTGCTGGTCGTTCCCCACCCTCGTCGTCGCCCCCGAGACAAAGTTGACCAGCCCGCGGCGGCGCGTGGGGCGGTTTTGGTAAAGGTCCCTACCGGATGACCAGACTTTCAGCCGTTTCGGTTCGCACCGGCGTCGCGTCACATCACCACGAGGTCGTCACATCACCACGAGGTCGTCGCGGTGGACGATCTCCCGCTCGTACTCGGGTCCGAGCTCGCGGGCGAGCTCGTGGGTGGAGCGGCCGAGGAGCTGGGGGATCTCCTTGGCGTCGAAGTTGACCAGACCGCGGGCGACGGCGCGGCCCGCGGTGTCCCGCAGCTCCACCGGGTCACCGGCGCTGAACTCGCCCTCTACGGCGGCGATTCCGGCCGCGAGCAGCGACTTCTTGCCCTCGGTCACGGCCCGTACGGCGCCGTCGTCGAGGGTGAGGTGGCCGCGCGGGGTGGAGGCGTGGGCGAGCCAGAGCAGCCGGTCGGCGGAGCGCCGGCCGGTGCGGTGGAAGTAGGTGCCGGTGTCGCGGCCGGCCAGGGCGTCGGCGGCGCGGACGGCGGAGGTGAGGACCACGGGGATGCCCGCGGCGGCGGCGATCCGGGCCGCCTCGACCTTGGTGACCATGCCGCCGGTGCCGACGCCGGCCTTGCCGGCCGAGCCGATCTCGACGTGCGCGATGTCGCTCTGTTCGCGCACCTCGGCGATGCGGGAAGTGCCGGGCCGGGACGGGTCGCCGTCGTAGAGCCCGTCGACGTCGGAGAGCAGCACGAGCAGGTCGGCGCGCACGAGGTGGGCGACGAGCGCGGCGAGCCGGTCGTTGTCGCCGAAGCGGATCTCGTCCGTGGCCACGGTGTCGTTCTCGTTGACGACCGGCAGGGCGCCCATGGCGAGCAGCTGGTCCAGAGTGCGGTAGGCGTTGCGGTAGTGGGCGCGGCGGCTGGTGTCGTCGGTGGTGAGCAGGACCTGGCCGACGCGGATGCCGTAACGGGCGAGGGAGGCGGTGTAGCGGGCGACGAGCAGGCCCTGTCCGACGCTGGCGGCGGCCTGCTGCCGGGCCAGGTCCTTGGGGCGGCGGGTGAGGCCGAGCGGTGCGAGGCCGGCGGCGATGGCGCCGGAGGAGACCAGGACGATCTCCTTCTCGCCGCCGCTGCGGACCTTGGCGAGGACGTCCACGAGGGCGTCGACCCGGTCGGCGTCGAGGCCGCCGGACGCGGTGGTCAGCGAGGACGAGCCGACCTTCACGACGATCCTGCGGGCTTCCGTCACGTACTGCCTTGCCACTGTCACCTGCGTCGTCCTCGCCGTCCTGCTCGTGCCGTGCCGTGCCATGCCATGCGCGCTGTGCCATGCCTGCTGTGCGGTGCCCGGCGCCGTGCTCGCGCGGGCCCCGCCCGGCAGGCAATCTACGCGAGCCGCTCCGGGCGCCGCCCGCCTATTCCGCGGGCTGGACGACGGTGCCCGGGTGCGCGGCCCAGGCCGAGGCGATCATGGAACGGACGTCGTGGCGGGCGGTCCAGCCCAGTTCGGTGGAGATCCGCTCGGCGGAGGCGACGACCTTCGCCGGGTCGCCGGGGCGGCGGGCGACCACCTCGGGCGCGATGTCGCGGCCGGTGACCTCGCGGACCAGGTCGATCATCTCCCGTACCGAAACGCCTTCGCCGCGGCCGATGTTGAGGGTCAGATCGGTGTACTCGCCCTTCCCGGCCCGCTCGGCGAGCCGCCGGGCGGCGGCCAGGTGGGCGTCGGCGAGGTCGGCGACGTGGATGTAGTCGCGGACGCAGGTGCCGTCGGGGGTCGGGTAGTCGTCGCCGAAGATCAGCGGCGCCGCTCCGGCGTCGAGCCGCTGGAAGACCATGGGGACGAGGTTGGAGACGCCGGTGTCCGCGAGCACGGGGTCGGCGGTGCCGGCCACGTTGAAGTAGCGCAGGCAGGCGGTCGCCATGCCGTGGGCGCGGCCGGTGGCGCGCACCATCCACTCCCCCGCGACCTTGGTCTCGCCGTACGGGCTGAGCGGCGCGCACGGGGTGTCCTCGGTCACCAGGTCGGTGTCGGGCATCCCGTACACGGAGGCGGAGGAGGAGAAGAGGAAGGAGCGCACCCCGGCGCCGGCGGCCGCTTCGAGCAGCACCTGCAGGCCGGTGATGTTCTCCCGGTAATAGAGGAGGGGCCGCTCGACGGACTCGCCGACGGCCTTCTTGGCGGCGAGGTGCACGATCCCGCGGACCGCGTGCTCGCGCAGCACCCGGTCGACGAAGGGCCGGTCGAGCACGCTGCCGCGCTCCAGCGGTACGCCCGCGGGCAGGCGGGCCGGATCGCCGCTGGACAGGTCGTCCAGGACGGCCACCCGCTCGCCGGCCTCGGTCATGGACTTGACGACATGGGAACCGATGTAGCCGGCGCCGCCGGTGATGAGCCACGTCATTCGGGCAGCCTAACGCGAAGCGGACGGCGGAAACCGCGGACCGGCCGCTCCCCGCGGGGAACGGCCGGTCCGCACACGAAAGAACCGCGCACGAGAGAACCCGCACACGAGAGAAGCAGGCGGTCAGCCGCGCTCCGCCAGCGAGCGGCGGAACGCGACGCACTCCTCGTACACCGGCAGGATCCCGGCCTCGCGCGCCTGCGCGAGGGTCGGGCCCTGGGCGTCCTTGGCGGACAGCTCCGGCTCGCCCTCGACCGGCCACTCGATGCCGATCTCCGCGTCGAGCGGGTAGACGGTGCGCTCGCGCTCGGGGGCGTAGCCCTCGGAGCAGAGGTAGGTCACGGTGGCGTCGTCGGTCAGCGCGCAGAAGCCGTGGCCGAGTCCCTCGGAGAGGTAGACGGCCTTGCGCTCCTGGTCGTCGAGGCGCACGGCCTCCCAGCGGCCGAAGGTCGGCGAGCCGACCCGGACGTCCACGATGATGTCGAGGACCGCGCCGCGCACACAGGTCACGTACTTCGCCTGGCCGGGCGGCACGTCGGCGAAGTGGATGCCGCGGACGACGCCGGCGGCGGACACCGACATGTTGCCCTGCTTCAGCTCCAGCGGGTGGCCGACGGCCTCGGCCATGCGCTCGGCCTTGTACCACTCGAGGAAGAGACCGCGGGCGTCGCCGTGCTGCTGCGGCACGAACTCCCAGGCGCCTTCGATGCCAAGGGGGTTGACCTTCATGGAAAGAGCCGTTCCTCTCTGAGGCCTCGGGCCTCAGGCCTTGTCGGTCCGCTGCTCGGCCTCGTACGCCAGCAGGTTCAGCAGGTAGTCGCCGTAGCCGCTCTTGGTCAGCGGCTCGGCGAGGGCGCGCAGCTGCGCGTCGTCGATGAAGCCGGCCCGCCAGGCGGCCTCCTCCAGGCAGCCGATCTTCATGCCCTGGCGCTCCTCGACCACGCGGACGTACTCGGAGGCCTGCACGAGGGACTGGAAGGTGCCGGTGTCGAGCCAGACGGTGCCGCGGTCGAGGACCGAGACCTGCAGCTCGCCGCGGTCCAGGTAGTACTTGTTGACGTCGGTGATCTCCAGCTCGCCGCGCGCGCTGGGCTCCAGGTTCTTGGCGATCTCGACGACCCGGCTGTCGTAGAAGTAGAGGCCCGGCACCGCGTAGCGGGACTTCGGGTTCTTCGGCTTCTCCTCGATGGAACGGGCGACGCCGTTCTCGTCGAAGTCGACGACACCGTAGGCGGTGGGGTCGGAGACGGCGTGGGCGAAGACGACGCCGCCCTCCGGCTCGCTGTACCGCGCCAGCTGCCGGCCGAGGCCGACGCCGTGGAAGATGTTGTCGCCGAGGATCAGCGCGACCGGGTCGTCACCGATGAACTCCTCGCCGATGACGAAGGCCTCGGCGATGCCGTTCGGCTTCTCCTGGGTCGCGAACCGGATGTCCAGGCCCCAGTCGGAGCCGTCGCCGAGCAGCCGCTCGAACTGGGGGCGCTCGTCGGGGCCGGTGATGATCAGAATCTCCCGCAGACCCGCCATCACGAGGGTCGACAGGGGGTAGTAGATCATCGGCTTGTCGAAGACCGGCATCAGCTGCTTCGACACGGCTCGGGTGATCGGCCACAGTCGGGAGCCGGTACCACCGGCAAGCAAAATTCCACGCATGGGCACGCAGCCTACGGCAGCGCCACGGGGCCGCTCACCCTCACACCCGGTGGTCGACCGTGAGAACGGCCACGGAACGACGGGCGAACTGGTGTCGGCACCCCAGCCCATAGAATGGTGGCCCTTATGAGGATTCTGGTCACCGGCGGCGCCGGGTTCATCGGTTCACAGTTCGTGCGGGCACTGCTCTCCGGAGAGCTGCCCTCGAGCGAGGGCGCCCAGGTCACCGTCCTGGACAACCTCACCTACTCCGGCAACGAGGCCAATCTGGCCCCCGTCGCCGACAAGCCCGGCTACACCTTCGTGCAGGGCGACATCCGGGATTACGCCACCGTCGACGACGTGATGCGCGGCCAGGACGCGGTGGTGCACTTCGCCGCCGAGTCCCACGTGGACCGCTCGATCCTGGACTCGTCGCCGTTCGTCACCACGAACGTGCTCGGCACCCAGGTGCTGCTCGACGCGGCCAAGCGGCACGGCGTCGGGCGGTTCGTGCACGTCTCCACGGACGAGGTGTACGGCTCGATCGCCGAGGGCTCGTGGACCGAGGACTGGCCGCTGGCGCCGAACTCCCCGTACTCGGCCTCCAAGGCCGGCTCGGACCTGCTGGCGCTGTCGTACCACCGCACGCACGGCATGGACGTGGTGGTGACCCGCTGCTCCAACAACTACGGGCAGTACCACTTCCCCGAGAAGATGATCCCGCTGTTCACCACGAACCTGCTGGACGGCAAGAAGGTCCCGCTGTACGGCGAGGGCCTGAACATCCGTGACTGGCTGCACGTGTCCGACCACTGCCGTGGCATCGAGATGGTGCTGCGCGGCGGCCGCGCCGGTGAGGTCTACCACATCGGCGGCGGCACCGAGGTCACCAACAAGGAGCTCACCGGTCTGCTGCTCGACGCCTGCGGCGCCGGCTGGGACATGGTCGAGCACGTCGAGGACCGCAAGGGCCACGACCTGCGCTACTCCCTGTCGATCGCCAAGATCCAGGAGGAGCTGGGCTACACCCCGCAGGTCACGTTCGAGCAGGGCCTCGCCTCCACCGTCCAGTGGTACCGCGACAACCGCGCCTGGTGGGAGCCGCTGAAGGCCAAGGCGGCGCTGGCCTGATGAGTGCCGCCGCCAATCGCTGGCTGATCACCGGTGCGGCCGGGATGCTCGGCCGCGACCTCACCGAGGTCCTGACCGAGGCCGGCGCCGAGGTCACCGCGCTGACCCGGGCCGATCTGGACATCACCGACGCCGAGGCCGTCCGGGCCGCGGTCGACGGCCATGACGTGGTCGTCAACGCCGCCGCCTGGACGGACGTCGACGGCGCGGAGACCGAGGAGGCCGCGGCCACCCGGATCAACGGCGACGGCCCGCGCGCGCTCGCCGAGGCCTGCGCCGCGACCGGCGCCGTGCTGCTCCAGGTGTCGACCGACTACGTCTTCCCGGGCGACGCCACCGAGCCGTACCCGCACGACGCCCCCACCTCCCCGGTGAACGCCTACGGCCGCAGCAAGCTCGCGGGCGAGGAGGCGGTTCTCACGCTGCTGCCCGAGCGCGGTTACGTGGTGCGCACGGCGTGGCTGTACGGGGCGCACGGGCGCAACTTCGTGGCGACCATGCTGAGCCTGGCCGAGCAGCGCGAGACCCTCGACGTGGTCGACGACCAGCGCGGCCAGCCGACCTGGACCCGGGCGCTCGCGCGCCAGCTGCGGGACCTGGGCACGGCGGCCGTCAAGGGCGAGGCCCCGGCGGGCGTCTACCACGGCACGGCCTCCGAGACGGCGACCTGGTTCGACCTGGCGCGGGCGGCCTTCGAGCTGACCGGCCTGGACCCGGAGCGGGTGCGGCCGACCACCTCGGAGAAGTTCGTACGGCCGGCCCGTCGTCCCTCCTTCAGCGTCCTGGCGCACGAGCGCTGGGCCGAGGCGGGCGTCGCGGTGCAGCCGCACTGGCGTGACCAGCTCACCGAGGCGCTGAAGGTCATGGCTCCCGGGGGACGGTCCGGCGCGTGACCCTGCTCGACCGCATCACGACGGCCCTGCCGCGCGGTACCGCCTTCGTAGGGATCGGTACCGCGCTGCTCGGCGGGGCCAACTACGTCCATCTCGCGGCGGCGGGCCACTCGCTCTCCGTCGACGACATGGCGAGCTTCTCGGTCCTGTGGACCGTGGTGGCCTCCATAGGTCTCGGCCTGTTCTTCCCGGTGGAGCAGGAGGTCACCCGGGTGGTGGCCGCCCGCGTGGTGGCCGGCGACGGCGCGCTGCCCGTGCTGCGGCGCGGCGCCGCGCTGTCCTTCGGGCTGCTCGCGGCGGTGCTGCTGCCGCTGGCGCTGTTCTCCGGGCAGCTGGCCGACCTCTTCTTCCACGGCGACCGGAGCCTGGTGGCCGCGCTCGGCGGCGCCTTCGCGGCGCTGGCCTGCGCGCATGTCTCCCGCGGTGTCCTCGCGGGCCTCGGCCGCTTCGAGTCGTACGGGCTGCAGCTGGGGCTCGACGGACTGCTGCGGATCGTCCTCTCGGTGGGCCTGGCGTTCGCCGGGGTCACCTCGGCGTTCGTCTTCGCGGCCGTGATGACGGTCGCTCCGCTGGTCTCCGTACTCGTGACCCTGCCGGCGGTGCTGCGCGGGGCGCGGCCCGGTTCCACGGCGCACTGGCGGGAGCTGATCGAGCACCTCGGGCTGCTCGTGGGCTCGACGCTGCTCGCGCAGGTCCTGGTCAACATCGCGGTGATCAGCACCAAGCTGATCGCCACGGACGACAGCGCGCTGGTCGCGGCCCTGCTGTCGGCCCTGGTGCTTGCCCGGGTGCCGCTCTTCGCGTTCGGCGCCTTCCAGGCCTCGCTGCTCGCGGGTCTGTCGACGGCGCAGGCGGAGGGCGACGACCGCGGCTACCGGCGGCTGCTGCTGCGGGCCTGCTCGATCACGGCCGGCATGGGCGCGGTGTTCGGGATCGTCGCGGTGGCGCTCGGTCCGTTCCTGCTGCCGGTGCTGTTCGGTTCGCCGGACGTGCTCGGACCGGTGGACTTCTTCTGGCTGGCGCTCGGCACGACCCTCTACATGCTGGCGATGGTGCTCGGTCAGGCGCTGCTCACGAGTGGCGGGGCCCGGCAGCAGCTGGTGTCCTGGATCGTGGGAACGGGCGTTCTCCTGGCGGTCACGCTGAGTCCGCTGGAGCTGCGCACCAGGGTCGAGATCGCCTATGCCGTGGGGTCGCTGGCGGTCGTCACCTGCATGACGCTGCTTCTTCGCTCTCGTGTAGGCTACCGTTCGGTGCACTCATAGGAATGATCACCATTCCCTCACTCTCCGTGACCAACGCGACGGACAGTGTGCTGCAGTCTTGCGGCGTTCTTCGCCTCTCACCCCGGAAAAGTAGACAGGCCGTTTCCATGAGTCGTCCGATAGACCGGAGCCCCGCGTGAAGTTGTGGATGCTGACTTCGGTCACCGGAGTCTTCCTTGTCGCGTGCATCATCGAGCTGCTGCGTCGTCGCAAGCTCAAGGAGAAGTACGCCTTCCTCTGGGTGCTCACCGGTCTGGTGATCATCCCCCTCGGCTTCTTCCCGAGCGGTCTCGACTCGGTCGCCGCCGCGGTGGGCGTCCGCTCCGGTGTGAGCCTGCTGCTCTTCCTCAGTGTGGCCTTCCTCTTCATCGTCTGTCTCCAGCTCAGCTGGGAGGTGGGTCATCTCGAGGAAGAGGGGCGCACCCTTTCGGAGGAAGTCGCGCTGCTGCGCATCGACGTGAAGGAACTGCAGAAGCAGGTCGCGGACCACGCGGCGTCCGGGGAGGCGGCCGACCGGGCCGGGCAGGGGGGCCTCAAGTGATCGACGGCAAGCGCGTATTGATCATCATGCCCGCGTGGAACGAGGCCGAGGGCGTCGCCGACGTCGTCAAGGAGGTCTACACGACCCTCCCCGGCGTCGACGTCCTCGTGGTGGACGACGGCTCGGCCGACGACACCAGCGCCGTCGCGCGCGGCGCCGGCGCGACCGTGATGACCCTGCCGTACAACCTCGGTGTCGGCGGTGCGATGCGGGCCGGCTACCGGTACGCGCACGACCGCGGCTACGACGTGGCCATCCAGGTCGACGCCGACGGCCAGCACGACCCGCGCAACGTGCCCGAGCTGCTCGCCCGCCTCGACGGCGGCGCCGACCTCGTCATGGGCGCCCGCTTCGCCGGCACCGGCGCGTACGAGACCCGCGGCCCGCGCAAGTGGGCCATGGTCGTCCTCGCCTTCTGGCTGTCGAAGATGGCGAAGACCAAGCTGACCGACGTCACCTCCGGCTTCCGCGCCTCCAACCGCGACCTGATCGACGTCTTCGCGCACTGGTACCCCGTGGAGTACCTGGGCGACACGGTGGAGTCCACCATCGCTGTCGTCCGGGCCGGCTACCGCGTCGAGCAGGTGCCCGTCGCGATGCGCCCGCGGGCCACCGGCACCCCCAGCCAGTCGCCGTGGAAGGCCACCCTCTACCTGGGCCGGATCGGCATGATCCTGCTGCTCGCGCTCAGCCGCCGCTCGGCCCTCGGCCCCAAGGGGAAGGGCAAGTGACCGCAGTGCCCCACAGCGACAGCACGGCCGGCGCCGCCCCGCTCGACATCATGCTCCCGCACTACGGCGACACCGGTCTGATGCAGGCCGCCGTGCGCAGCGTCCTGGAGCAGACCGACGGGAACTGGCGGCTGACCGTCGTCGACGACGGCAGGGAACCCGGCGTCCCCGAGTGGTTCGCCTCGCTCGGCGACGACCGGGTGCGCTACCAGCGCAACGAGCAGAACCTGGGCATCACCCGGAACTTCCGCAAGTGCGTCGACCTGGTGGAATCCACCCACTTCAGCATGCTCGGCAGCGACGACCTGCTGCTGCCGAACTACGTCGAGACCATGCGCGCCGCCATCGCGGCCGTCCCCGACGCCACGATCTACCAGCCGGGCGTCGAGGTCATCGACGAGCACGGCAACCCGTCCTCCACCCTCGGCGACGAGGTCAAGAAGCGGCTGTACGCGCCGAAGGACACCGGCCGCCGTCTGGTGCTCTCCGGCGAGCCGCTCGCCGCCAACCTCCTCGGCGGCAACTGGCTCTACTTCCCGTCCATCGTCTGGCGTGCCGAAGCGGTCAAGGAGGTCAGCTTCCGGGAGGACCTGTCGGTCATCCAGGACCTGGCGCTGATCATCGAGCTGATCCGGCGCGGCGGGAAGCTGGTCGTCGAGCCGACGACCGCGTTCCGCTACCGCCGGCACTCCGGCAGCCTCTCCTCCGCGGAAGCCGTCTCCGGCGCCCGCTTCGGCGAGGCCGTGCGCTTCTTCCACCAGGTCGCCGACGAACTCGACGCACACGGCTGGTCCAAGGCCGCGCGTGCCGCGCGTCGGCACCTGTCCATGCGGCTGCACGCGCTGACAATGGTTCCGGGGGCGCTGCGCCACGGACAGTCGAAGACCATACGCACGCTCCTCGGCTACGCCCTGTCCACGAGTCAGCGCTGACCCGGCGGTCACGCCCCTGTCTCCCACGTCAGATTCCACGGTATTGAGATGACACAGACGCAATCCCCCTCCGGTTCCGAAGTGCCCCTGTTCAGCATCATCGTGCCCACGTACAAGGTGCAGGCGTTCCTGCGGGACTGTCTGGACTCGGTGCTGGAGCAGTCGTTCCGGGACTACGAGCTCCTGGTCGTCAACGACTGCTCGCCGGACGGTTGCGGCGCGATCATCGACGACTACGCCAAGGCCGACGAGCGCGTCGTGGCGATGCACCTGGAGCAGAACGTCGGTCTCGGGAAGGCCCGCAACGCGGGCATGGCCCGCGCCAAGGGCAAGTACCTGCTCTTCCTCGACAGCGACGACACGATGCTGCCCGGCTCGCTCCAGGCCATCGCCCGCCGCATCGAGGAGGCCGAGGACCCGGACCTGGTGATCTTCGACTACTCGCGGACCCACTGGGACGGCCGGATCACCCCGAACGCCCGCGCCGACGTGCTGGCCAAGGCCGCCAAGCAGGGCGTCTTCCCGCTGAAGAAGCAGCCGGAGCTGCTCGGCCTGCTGCAGGTCGCCTGGAACAAGGCGTACCGCCGCGACTTCGTCGAGCAGTGGGGCTTCCAGTACCCCTCGGGCTACTACGAGGACACCCCCTGGACCTACCCGGTCATGATCGCGGCGGAGACCATCGCCGTGCTCGACCGCGTCTGCGTCTACTACCGCCAGCGGCGCCAGGGCTCGATCCTGCACAGCACCAGCCGCAAGCACTTCGACGTGTTCGACCAGTACGACCTGGTCTTCAAGTTCCTCGACGAGAACCCGCAGTTCGACGAGTACCGGGGCGCGCTGTACGAGCGGATGGTCAACCACTTCCGGGTGGTCGACGTCTCCCCCGGCCGGCTCCCCGACGACGCGCGCGCCGAGTTCCGCGAGCGCTGGGCCGAGGCCGAGGGCCGGCTCCGTCCGGCGGGCGTGCCGGCCGCGCCGAAGGGCAAGGGCCAGATGATCCCGGCCAAGCACCGGGAGAAGGCCCGCAAGACGGTCCGCTCGCTCCGGGCGAAGAAGTCCGTGCCGGCGAAGCTGAAGAAGAAGCTGCGCAAGCGCGTGCTGCAGGCCTACTACCGGGCCCAGCGGATGCTGCCGGTCCAGCAGGACGTCGCCGTGTTCGCGGCGTACTGGAACGGCTCGTACTCCTGCAACCCGGCGGCGATCCACGAGAAGATGAAGGAACTCGCCCCCGGCATGAAGGCGGTGTGGGTCCTCAAGAACGACGCCACCAGCCGTCCGCCGAAGGGCGTGCCGACCGTGCACCCGGGCTCGCTCGGGTTCTGGAAGGCGATGGCCCGCGGCAAGTACTTCGTCAACAACGTGAACTTCCCGCCGTCCGTGGTCAAGCGCGAGGGCCAGGTGCACCTCCAGACCCACCACGGCACCCCGCTCAAGCGCATGGGCGTCGACCTGGCCGAGTACCCGGTCGGCCGGCGCGGCATGAACCTGGTCCGGCTGATGGACCGGGTGGACCGCTGGGACTACAGCCTCACGTCCAACAGCTTCTCCACCGCCGCCTGGGACCGTGCCTACCCCTCGTTCTACGAGGCGCTCGAGTACGGCTACCCGCGCAACGACCAGCTGGTCAACGCGTCGGCGGCGGACGTGGCCGCGGCCCGCAAGAAGCTCGGCATCGCCGAGGGCACCCAGGTGATCCTCTACACGCCGACGCACCGCGACTACCACGACGCCCCCAAGCAGATGCTGGACCTGGAGAAGTTCGCCGAGACCCTCGGCTCCGAGTTCACCCTGCTGGTGCGCGCGCACTACTTCTACGACCAGAGCCTGCTGGCCGCCGGTTCGACCGGCAGCGCGCGGCTGGTCGACGTGAGCAGCCACCCCTCGGTCGAGGAGCTGTACCTCGCCGCGGACTGCCTGCTCACCGACTACTCGTCGGTGATGTTCGACTACGCGAACCTCGACCGGCCGGTCGTGATCTACGCGAACGACTGGGAGGTGTACCGCACGACCCGCGGCACCTACTTCGACGTCACCGTCGACTCCCCCGGTCTGACCGTGCAGACCGAGGAGGAACTCCTGGAGGTCTTCACCTCGGGCCGCTGGAACGGTCCCGAGTCGGACGCGGCCCGCGCCGAGTTCCGCAAGACCTTCTGCGAGTTCGACGACGGCCGGGCGGCCGAGCGCGTGGTCCGCAAGGTGTTCCTCGGCCAGGACGAGGTGCCGCCGGTGCTGCCGATCGGCGAGCGTCCGGTGCCGCCGCGCCCCGGGCAGCAGCCGCTGGCCGAGGTGGCCAGGCCGCGTGACCGAGAGACCGTCTGAACCGACTAGTCTGTTCGACTGTCCCGAACGTCCAACCACGATGCCCAGCGGAGCCGAGTTTGAAACTCCCGCGCAACGCCTTCCTCAGCAAGCAGTGGAAGAGAATTCCGGAGAAGCGCCGACTGCCCGTGGCGGTCTACGCCACGACGCAGATTCTCTTCCTGCTGTGGTGGGCGGCGTTCTTCCCCGGAGCGCTGAGCTACGACTCGATCACCTACGTGTGGCACGTCACGACGAACCACTGGGAGTCGAACCACTCGGTGGTCTACGACTCGCTGGTGTGGCTGTCGCTGAACACCATCGGTGATCTGTGGATCCTGACGCTGGCGCAGACCGTCGCGATGTCGGCGGCGCTCGCCTACTGCTCCGTCACCCTGCGCGCGTGGGGTGTACGGCAGCGGTGGGCGGCGGTCGCCGCGAGCGTGCCGGCGCTGCTGCCGCCGACGGCGGTCTTCGTGATCTTCGTCTGGAAGGACGTGCCGTTCGTCATCGGCGCGGTCCTCGCCTTCGGCGCGGCGGGCCGGCTCGCGGCCCGTCGGGCCCGGGGCCGGCAGGCCGTCCGCGACAGGGAGTTCTACCGCACGGTCGGCCTGCTCTTCCTGGGCTTCCTGTCGCTCGCGCTGTTCCGCAACAACGGCATGCTCGTCGCGGTCGTCGCGGCGCCGGTGCTGCTGATCGCGCTGCCGTCGATGCGGAAGTGGGTGCTGGCGGCGACGGCCGTGCCGGTGCTGATCTTCGGTCTGCTGACCAGCGTGATCTACCCGGCGGCCGGCGTGAAGACGCCGCCGAAGGACGCGGTGTACGCCTTCTTCTACGCGGACATCGCGGTCGCGTACGGGCAGCGCCCGGGCTTCTTCACCAAGGAGGACAAGGCGCTGATGTCCAGCATCGCGCCGCTGTCCCACTGGAAGGGCCGCGCCGCGAACTGCTACAACGCGGACTGGGCGATGGAGTCCCCGCCGATGAACCGGCCGCTCGCGGCCGAGCGCAACGACGAGCTGATGGCCCTGTGGAAGCGGGTCATGAAGCGCACGCCGGACCTGGTCGTCGGGGCGCGGGTGTGCCGGGCGCACATCGCGTGGGCGATCTTCCCGGGCCCGAAGGAGCTGCGGGCGAACACGCTGCTCAGTGACCCGCAGACGTCGAAGACGCTGTTCTCGTACCTCAAGTGGAACGACGACATCAAGCACAGCGAGTACCGGCCGAAGCTGAAGATCCGGCCGCTGTCGGAGCCGCTGCACAAGGTCGCGGACTTCTCGTGGCGCGCGTTCAAGGTGCCGCAGCTGCAGTGGCTGCTGTTCCGCGGGGCGATCTGGTGCTACGCGTCGTACCTGATCGTGCTGCTGTACCGCCGCCGCACCAAGCTGAAGGGCACGCTGGCCCTGGTCTCCGTGACGCTGGGCCTCCAGCTGACGGTCCTGGCCGCGAACCCGGCGCCGCTGTGGCGCTACATGATCGGCCCGATCTTCCTCGGCATCCTGCTGCTCCCGCTCCTCCGCGCGAAGCCGAACTTCGGCCCGACCCCGGACCCGGAGCCCTCGCAGCCCACCGAGTCCCAGCGCGAAAACCCCGACTCGGACCCGGAATCCAACCCGGACCCGGACCCGAAGCCCACGCCGACCCCGGTCGCCTGACGGCCTGACGGACATACGCCAAAGGGGCCCGGCCTCCTCGCGAGAGGAGGCCGGGCCCCTTTCGTACGCCCTGGGAACCCCCGGGAAACCCCGGGGGAAGCCCCTAGAACGGGTTGAACTCGTCGAACTCGCGCTGCGCGTCGTCCCGCTCCGCGTCGCGGTCACGGCGGCGCTGAGCCGCCGGGCGCGGGGCTTCGAGACGGTGGTCCTCGCCGCGGCGGCCGAGCATTTCGGCGCCGGAGACCATGGAGGGCTCCCAGTCGAAGACGACCGCGTTGTCCTCGGGGCCGATGGCGACGCCGTCGCCGGCGCGGGCGCCGGCCTTCATGAGCTCGTCCTCGACGCCGAGGCGGTTGAGGCGGTCCGCGAGGTAGCCGACGGCCTCGTCGTTGTTGAAGTCGGTCTGGCGGACCCAGCGCTCGGGCTTCTCGCCGCGCACGCGGTACAGGTCCTCGTGCTCCTCGTAGGTGACGGTGAAGCCGGCGTCGTCGACCGCCTTCGGGCGGATGACGATGCGGGTCGCCTCCTCCTTCGGCTTGGCCGCGCGGGCCTTCGCGACGATGTCGGCGATCGCGTAGGAGAGCTCCTTGAGGCCCGTACGGGCGACCGCGGAGATCTCGAAGACGCGGTAGCCGCGCTCCTCCAGGTCCGGGCGGATCATGTCCGCGAGGTCCTTGCCGTCCGGGACGTCGATCTTGTTGAGGACGACGATGCGCGGGCGGTCGCCGAGGCCGCCGTACTGCTTCAGCTCCTCCTCGATCGCGTCCAGGTCGCTGACCGGGTCCCGGTCGGACTCCAGCGTCGCGGTGTCGAGGACGTGCACGAGCACCGAGCAGCGCTCGACGTGGCGCAGGAACTCCAGGCCCAGGCCGCGGCCCTGGCTGGCGCCGGGGATGAGGCCGGGGACGTCGGCGATGGTGTAGACGGTCGAGCCGGCCGTGACCACGCCGAGGTTGGGGACGAGCGTCGTGAAGGGGTAGTCCGCGATCTTCGGCTTGGCGGCCGAGAGGACGGAGATCAGCGAGGACTTGCCGGCGCTCGGGTAGCCGACCAGCGCCACGTCGGCGACCGTCTTCAGCTCCAGGACGATGTCCTGGAGGTCACCGGGCTCGCCGAGCAGCGCGAAGCCGGGGGCCTTGCGGCGGGCCGAGGACAGCGCCGCGTTGCCGAGGCCGCCGCGGCCGCCCTGGGCCGCCACGTAGGTGGTGCCCTCGCCGACCAGGTCGGCGAGCACGTTGCCCTTCTTGTCGAGGATGACGGTGCCGTCGGGCACGGTCAGGACCAGGTCCTGGCCGTCCTTGCCCGCGCGGTTGCCGCCCTCGCCCGGCTTGCCGTTGGTGGCCTTGCGGTGCGGCGAGTGGTGGTACTCGAGCAGCGTGGTCACCGACTGGTCCACGGTGAGGATCACGTCGCCGCCCCGGCCGCCGTTGCCGCCGTCCGGGCCGCCGAGCGGCTTGAACTTCTCCCGGTGGACGGAGGCGCAGCCGTGGCCTCCGTTACCCGCGGCGACGTGCAGCTCGACGCGGTCCACGAAGGTGGTCATGGTTGTGCCTCCAGAGAGCTAAAGCTATGGGTGGGAATGTCTATCTAGTAACACGCGAAAGGCGGACCCGCTTCCCTTACGGGAAGTGAGGTCCGCCTCCGCCAAGCTGTTCCGATCAGGCGACCGGAACGATGTTCACGACCTTGCGGCCACGGAAGGTGCCGAACTGCACCGAACCGGCCTGCAGGGCGAACAGCGTGTCGTCGCCACCGCGACCGACACCCGAGCCCGGGTGGAAGTGGGTGCCGCGCTGGCGGACCAGGATCTCACCCGCGTTGACGACCTGACCGCCGAAGCGCTTCACGCCGAGCCGCTGGGCGTTGGAATCGCGACCGTTCCGGGTGGACGATGCGCCCTTCTTGTGTGCCATTGCTCAGTCCCTCTTTACTTCGCGGCCGTCGGGATGGACGTGACCTTGATCGCCGTGTACTGCTGACGGTGACCCTGGCGACGGCGGTAGCCGGTCTTGTTCTTGTAGCGCAGGATGTCGATCTTGGCGCCCTTGGTGTGGTCCACGACCTCGGCCTGGACCTTGATGCCGGCCAGGACCCACGGGTCGCTGGTCACGGCGTCGCCGTCGACGACGAGCAGGGTCGAGAGCTCGACCGTGTCGCCAGCCTTGGCGGTGGAAATCTTGTCAACCTCAACGATGTCGCCGACAGCAACCTTGTGCTGGCGACCACCGCTGCGCACGATGGCGTACACGCGGATCTCTCTCTCACTCGGTAAAGGGACCTCTGACGCCAGCCGCCTGCCCTGACGGACCGCGGCCTCTCCCGGCGTGAGCTGGGAGGAATGTGCTCAGAGGTGGTGGCGTGCCAGTCGACACGCCGACGGTCTAGGTTACGGGCGGGCCCCGGAGGGGGTCAAATCCCGGCCGACCCGCAGGTCGGACGGTGCCGCCCGTCAGACGGTGCCGGCGCTCGCGTCCGTCTCGGCGACGAAGCCCTTGAGCCAGGCGCGGAAGTCCGGGCCCAGGTCCTCGCGCTCGCAGGCGAGGCGCACGATGGCGCGCAGGTAGTCGCCGCGGTCACCGGTGTCGTAACGCCGGCCCTTGAAGACCACGCCGTGCACCGGCCCGCCGAGCCGCTCGTCGGCGGCCATCTTCTGCAGGGCGTCGGTCAGCTGGATCTCGCCGCCGCGGCCCGGCTCGGTCCCGCTCAGCACGTCGAAGACGGCCGGGTCGAGGACGTAACGGCCGATGATCGCGTAGTTGCTGGGCGCCTCGGCCGGGTCCGGCTTCTCGACCAGGCCGGTGATGCGGACGACGTCGGCGTCGGCGGACGGCTCGACGGCGGCGCAGCCGTACAGGTGGATCTGCGCCGGGTCGACCTCCATGAGGGCGACGACGCTGCCGCCCTGCTCGGCGAGGACCTCCAGCATCCGGGCGAGCAGCGGGTCGCGCGGGTCGATCAGGTCGTCGCCGAGGAGCACCGCGAAGGGCTCGTCGCCGACGTGCGGCTGCGCGCACAGCACGGCGTGGCCGAGGCCGCGCGGGTCGCCCTGGCGCACGTAGTGCATGGTGGCGAGTTCGCTGGACTCCTGGACCCGGGCCAGGCGCTCCTCGTCGCCCTTGCGGACGAGCGCCTCCTCCAGCTCGTAGTTCCGGTCGAAGTGGTCCTCGAGCGGGCGCTTGTTGCGGCCCGTGATCATCAGGACGTCCGACAGCCCGGCCGAGACCGCCTCCTCCACCACGTACTGGATGGCCGGCTTGTCGACGACCGGCAGCATCTCCTTGGGCGTCGCCTTGGTGGCGGGCAGGAAGCGCGTGCCGAGACCGGCGGCGGGGATGACGGCCTTGCGCACGCGGGGAGCGGGGGTGTTGTTCATCGGGCTGGGTTCCTGGTTCCGATCCTGGGTGAATGCCGTGTGGACCGTCCTCGGCGGGAGGACGGTCCACACGGGTCGCGTCGGGGACTGGGGTCAGTCCTGCGCGGGAGCGGCGGTCTTCTTGGCCGCCTTCTTGGCGGTCGTCTTCTTCGCCGCGGTCTTCTTGGCCGCCGTCTTCTTGGTGGCGGCCTTCTTCGCGGTGGCCTTCTTGGCGGTCTTGCGGGCCGCCTTCTTGGCCGGGGCGGGAGCCTCGGTCTCGGCGGCCCCCTCCGCGGCCTCCTCGGCGCTCTGGGCCGGCTCGGCCGGGGCGGACGCCACGACGACCACGGCGGCCTCCTCGGCACCGGTCGGCGGACCGGCCGGGGCGGTGGCCTTGCGGACCACCCGGCGGCGGGCCCGCGGCGGGGCGGCCACGGGGGCCTCCTCGACGACCGGCTCGGCGACGGGCTCGGCGACCGGCTCGGCCGGGGCCTCCTCGGTCACGGCCGGCGCCTCGACGACGGCCTCGGGGGCCGGAGCGGAGACCTTACGGGTGGCCCGACGGCGGGTACGAGGCGCCGGGGCGGCCTCCTCCTCGGCGGCGGGCTCGGCGACGGGCGCGACGACCGGCTCGGGCGCCGCGACGGGCTCCTCGGCCTTCGGCTCCGCCTTGGGCTCCGGTACGACGACCTCGTAGGTCTCCGTCTCGGTGACCGCCGGCGAGGCGACGGGCGCGGACACCCGGCGGGTCGCCCGGCGCCGGCCACGGATGGGGGTACCTCCCGTGCCCTTGGGGCTACGGGGGAGCGTGGCGGCCGCCTCGGCCTCGGCGGCGCTGCCGTACAGCTCCTCGTCCGCGGCGATCGGCTCGGGCAGGGCCACCGGGGCGGCGAGCTCGGCGGCGACCTCGGCCTCGGTCTCGGCCTCCGTCGGCTCCGTCTCCACCGTCTCGGCGTGCTCGTGCTCGTGGACGTGCTCGGCGCCGCCGCGGCCGCGCTTCTTCGAGCGCTTGCCGCCGCCACCGCCACCGTGGGTGGCGGGCTGCTCCATGTGGACGATGACACCGCGGCCGTTGCAGTGGACGCAGGTCTCGGAGAAGGACTCCAGGAGGCCCTGGCCGACCCGCTTGCGGGTCATCTGGACCAGGCCGAGCGAGGTGACCTCGGCCACCTGGTGCTTGGTCCGGTCGCGGCCCAGGCACTCCAGGAGGCGGCGCAGCACCAGGTCGCGGTTGGACTCCAGGACCATGTCGATGAAGTCGATGACGACGATGCCGCCGAGGTCGCGCAGCCGCAGCTGGCGCACGATCTCCTCGGCCGCCTCCAGGTTGTTCCTGGTGACGGTCTCCTCGAGGTTGCCGCCCTGGCCGGTGAACTTGCCGGTGTTGACGTCGACGACGACCATCGCCTCGGTCTTGTCGATCACCAGCGAGCCGCCGGACGGCAGCCAGACCTTGCGGTCGAGCGCCTTCATCAGCTGCTCGTCGATCCGGTACGTCGCGAAGACGTCGACCTCGCTGGTCCACTTGGACAGGCGGTCGGACAGGTCCGGGGCGACGTGGTTCACGTAGCCGTGGATGGTCTCCCAGGCGTCCTCGCCGCTGACGATGACCTTGGAGAAGTCCTCGTTGAAGATGTCGCGGACGACCCGGACGGTCATGTCCGGCTCGCCGTAGAGCAGGCTCGGCGCGGAGGTCGAGATCTGGGTGGCCTTCTTCTGGATGTCGGCCCACTGCGCCTGCAGGCGCTCGACGTCGCGGCGCAGCTCGTCCTCGCTCGCGCCCTCGGCGGCGGTGCGCACGATGACGCCCGCGTCCTCGGGGACGATCTTCTTGAGGATGGTCTTCAGACGCGCGCGCTCGGTGTCCGGGAGCTTGCGGCTGATGCCGGTCATGGAGCCCTCGGGCACGTACACGAGGTAGCGGCCCGGCAGCGAGACCTGGCTGGTCAGGCGGGCGCCCTTGTGGCCGATCGGGTCCTTGGTGACCTGCACCAGGACCGACTGGCCGGACTTGAGGGCGGCCTCGATACGGCGCGGGCCGTTGCCCATGCCGAGCGCCTCGAAGTTGACCTCGCCGGCGTACAGGACGGCGTTGCGGCCCTTGCCGATGTCGACGAACGCGGCCTCCATCGACGGCAGCACGTTCTGGACCTTGCCCAGGTAGACGTTGCCGACGTACGAGGTGGCCTGCTCCTTGTTGACGTAGTGCTCGACGAGCACGTTGTCCTCAAGGACGCCGATCTGGGTGCGCTCGCCGTTCTGGCGGACGACCATGACGCGCTCGACGGCCTCGCGGCGGGCCAGGAACTCGGCCTCGGTGATGATCGGGACGCGGCGGCGGCCCTGCTCGCGGCCCTCGCGGCGGCGCTGCTTCTTGGCCTCCAGACGGGTGGAGCCCTTGATGGACTGCACCTCGTCGGACGGCTCGGCCTTCTCGCGGGCCGGGCGGGGCTCGCGGACCTTGACGACCGTGCGGACGCCGTCCTCGTCGGCGGCCTCGGCCTCACCGGCGGCGTCGCTGCGGCGACGGCGGCGGCGACGGCGGCGGGAGCTGCTGGAGCCGCCCGCGGCGCCCTCGGCCTCGGTGTCCTCCTCGGACTCCTCCGCCTCCTCGGCCTCGGTCTCCTCGGCGTGGAACTCCTCGCCCTCCTCGGACTCGGTGTCCTCGGCCTCGGCGAGCTCACCGCGGCGCCGGCGGCGGCCACCGCGACGGCGGCGGCGGGACGGCCGGTCCTCGTACTCGTCGGTCTCCTCGCCCTCGACCTCGGCCTCCGCCTCGGGGGTGGACTCGACCTCGGGCTCGTCGGCGACGGTGGCCGGGACCGGCTCGACGGCGACGGGCTCGCCGCGGCGGCGGCGACGGCGGCGGGAGCGCGGGGACTCCTCGGCCTCGACGGCCTCGACGACCGGCGCGACGGTCTCGGCCTCGGCGGTCTCCTCCTCCGGCTCCTCCTCGACGACCTCGGCCGCGGCCATGGCGGCGGCGGTCTCCGGGGTCTGGAACATCGGCTCGGTGAAGACCGGGGCCTGGAAGACGGCGACGGCCGGGCGGGCGGCGCGGCGGCCGCGCGGGGCCTCCTCGGCCTCCTTGGCCTCCTTGGCCGGGGCGGCCTCGGTGCCGGCGGTGAACTGCGGCGAGGACGCGCGGCGGCGGGTGCGGCCACGGGTGGCGGCCTGCTCGGCGGCGACGACCTCGGCGGTGTGCGAGGCGATCTCCTCGACGGTGTCCTCGGGCAGGCCCTCGCCGGAGGTCTCCGCGGCGATCTCGGCGGCGACGTCCGCGGTCACGGCCTCGACCGGGGCGGGCGCGGTGGCCTTACGGGTGGCCCGGCGGCGGGTACGGGGCGCCGGGGCGGCCTCGGGCTCGGCGGCGGGCTCCTCGGCCGGGGCCACGGCCTCGACGGCCTCGGGGGCCGGAGCGGCGGTGGCGCGCGTGGCGCGACGGCGGGTACGGGGCGCCGGGGCGGCCTCGGGCTCGGCGGCCGGCTCCGCCACCGGTGCGGCGGCCTCGGCCGGGGCGGGGGTGGTCTCGGGCGCGGTGGCCTTGCGGGTGGCGCGGCGACGGGTGCGCGGAGCCGGAGCGGCCTCCTCGACCGGCGCGGCCTCGGCCTCGGCCACGGGCGCGGCGACCGGCGTGGTCTCCACGATCTCGGTGGTCTCGGCGGCGGCCTCGGCCGTCACCGGCGGACCGGCCGGCCGGGACGCGGCGCGGCGACGGCGGCGCGGCGGCAGCTTGTCACCGGCGTTGCCGTTCTCGTTTTCTTCGTGCTGTTCGAGCATGCGGGCGGTTCTCCCGTCACGCTCCCGGGCGCCGCGTCTGGTTCCGGTCCGGCGGCACGGACGCGCGTGAAGCGCGGTGCCGCCGTCCGGGGCGCGGGCGCCGCACGGGAGCTTCAGTGTCTGGCTCGCCGGTTCCGTACGCCTTCTGCGGACGGCCTGGCGAAAGTCTCCTGGTCAGTGCGCTGCCCGACCCAGGTGGCTCCCGAGTACCAGGGCGGCGCTGCGACGACGCTCCCTACGCGGTACCCGCACCCGGCGCCGTCGCAGAAGCGGTCGCGGCGGCCGTGGGTGGAGCGGCCGTGACTGCCTCGCGGTCGGGCGCGAGCGGGTCGGTCACCGTGCCGGACTCCTCGTCGAAGAGCCCCTGCGCCAGCCTGGTCACCGCTGCGGGGACCGGCGGCGCCAGGTCGGCCACAGCTCGGAGACCGGACAGGGCGTCGTCGGGTCGCACGGCAGGTGCTACGTGCCGAACAACCAGCCGCAGTATCGCACAGGCGCTGTCCAGCGGCCTATCACCCTGGGGATCGCCCTGGGCGGGGGCCGCGGTCAGTTCCACGACGGCACCGCGGGTGTCGAAGGTGCGGATTCCGTTCTTGGTCTTGCGCTGTACTTCCACGGTCTCGGCCGCGAGAAACGCCTCGGCGGCCTTGCGGGCCGTGTCGGTGTCGACCCCGTCGAGCCGCAGCTCCCACACGGAGGCGGTGAGCCGGTCGGCGAGGCCGGAGGTCCGGGCCTCGACGGCGTCGACGATGTCGAGGCCGGTCGGCATGGACTCGTCGAGCATGGCCCGCAGGGTCTCCGGGTCGCGGGTCGCGGTGAGCGCGATCTCCAGGTACTCGGCCTCGGAGCCGGTGCCCGTCGGTGCGGCGTTGGCGTACGACACCTTCGGGTGCGGGGTGAAGCCGGCCGAGTACGCCATGGGCACCTCGGCACGGCGCAGTGCGCGCTCGAAGGCGCGCTGGAAGTCACGGTGGCTGGTGAACCGGAGGCGGCCGCGCTTGGTGTAGCGCAGTCGGATGCGCTGCACCGCCGGTGCGGGCGGCGGGCCTTCGGGCTGTCGCTTGCCCAGTGGTTCTTCTCCTCGGTGCGGGGCGGGCGCGGCCGTCCGCGCCGCCCTCGAAATGCGGTGGTGCCCTGGGGGTCCCGCCCGGCTCACCCCTGCTTGTGCAGGGAGATCTCGGGTGCGGGCGCCGCGCCGGGGACGTTCGTTGTACTACCCAGAGTACGCGCACCCGCCACCTGCGGTTCCCCGCCCCGGTCCGGCTCCGCCCCGCCGACGAGCGCCCGCCAGGCGTCCCGCCGGGCCTGGCGGACGGTGTCGCGGGCCGACGCGAGCGCGGTGCGCGCGGCGTGGCGGGCCTGGGCGAGCGCGGTGCGGGCCGGGTTCCAGACGGCGTCGCGGATCCAGTGCCCGACGGGGGTGCAGACCTGGCGGTACGCCCAGGCGAGGGGCCTCCGGACCAGGTTGCGGCCCAGCCAGCGGAGGGGCTGGACGAGCAGGACGCGCAGCGCCCACCCGATCGCCCGCCCCACGGCCCGCGACACGAAGCCGGCGGCCCGCCAGCAGATCCCGATGGCGTCGCGGATCTCGCGCCCGAGCGGGGCGAGGAAGCGCCGCCAGAGCCAGCCGATGGGGCGGGCGATGCCGTACGTGACGAAGGGCACGAGCAGATACCGCCAGAGGGCGGCGAACGGCCAGGCGACGACGATCCCGGTCCACCGCGCGGCGGCGGCGAGGCCGCGGCCGATCCGGACGAGTCCCCAGGCCAGCCCCTGCCAGATCCCGCCGAAGAACCAGGCGAGCCCGCGCCCCAGGCCGGTGAACACCCAGGTCAGGCCCTGCCCCGTACGGGTGAGCAGCCACCCGATGCCCCGGCCCAGCGGCGCGAGCACCGCGCCGTACAGCCACACCAACGGCACGACAATCACGTACCGCCACAGCATCACCAGCGGCCAAGCGATGATCCGGCCGAGGCCGGTGAGCAGCCAGGCGAGCCCTCGGCCCAGGCCGGTGAACAGCCAGGCGAGCCCTCGCCCCAGGCCGGTGAACACCCAGGCCAGCCCGTGGCCCGTACGAGTGAGCAGCCACCCGATGCCCCGGCCCAGCGGGGCGAGCACCGCGCCGTACAGCCAGACCACCGGGGCGACGATCACGTACCGCCACAGCATGACGAAGGGCCAGGCGACGGCCCGGCCGACCGGGCGGAGGACGGCGCGGTCGAGGAAGCGGGCGGTGGCCTTGAGGGCGTCCCAGGTCATGCGGACCGGGAGGATCAGGACCAGCACGACGATCCGCACCGGGATGCGGATCAGGGCGTGCGGGGCGGCGGGCGGGGGCGGCGCCGGGTTTTCCGTGCTCATGACGGGAGGGACGCAGACGGCCCGGCGGAGGGTTCTCCCTCCGCCGGGCCGTCACCCGATCGCAATGCCGGGACTACTTCACGACCGTCAGCGGCAGCAGCTTCTTGCCGGTCGGGCCGATCTGGATGTGCGTGTCCATCTGCGGGCAGACGCCGCAGTCGAAGCACGGGGTCCAGCGGCAGTCCTCGACCTCGGTCTCGTCGAGCGCGTCCTGCCAGTCCTCCCAGAGCCAGTCCTTGTCGAGACCGGAGTCGAGGTGGTCCCAGGGCAGGACCTCCTCGTAGGTGCGCTCGCGGGTGGTGTACCAGGCGACGTCCACGCCGAACTCGGGCAGCGTCTTCTCGGCGCACGCCATCCAGCGGTCGTACGAGAAGTGCTCGCGCCAGCCGTCGAAGCGGCCGCCGTCCTCGTACACCGCGCGGATGACCGCGCCGATCCGGCGGTCGCCGCGGGACAGCAGGCCCTCGACGATGCCGGGCTTGCCGTCGTGGTAGCGGAAGCCGATCGAGCGGCCGTACTTCTTGTCGCCGCGGATCTTGTCGCGGAGCTTCTGCAGCCGCTCGTCCGTCTCCTCGGCCGACAGCTGCGGGGCCCACTGGAACGGCGTGTGCGGCTTGGGCACGAAGCCGCCGATGGAGACGGTGCAGCGGATGTCGTTCTGGCCGGAGACCTCGCGGCCCTTGGCGATGACGTTGATCGCCATGTCGGCGATCTGCAGCACGTCCTCGTCGGTCTCGGTGGGCAGGCCGCACATGAAGTACAGCTTCACCTGGCGCCAGCCGTTGCCGTAGGCGGTGGCGACGGTCCGGATCAGGTCCTCCTCCGAGACCATCTTGTTGATGACCTTGCGCATGCGCTCGGAGCCGCCCTCGGGGGCGAAGGTGAGGCCGGAGCGGCGTCCGTTGCGGGTCAGCTCGTTGGCGAGGTCGACGTTGAACGCGTCCACGCGGGTCGAGGGGAGGGACAGGCCGACCTTGTCGTCCGTGTAGCGGTCGGCGAGACCCTTGGCGATGTCGCCGATCTCCGAGTGGTCCGCGGAGGACAGGGAGAGGAGGCCGACCTCCTCGAAGCCGGTGGCCTTCAGCCCGCGCTCCACCATCTCGCCGATGCCGGTGATGCTTCGCTCCCGCACGGGGCGCGTGATCATGCCGGCCTGGCAGAAGCGGCAGCCGCGGGTGCAGCCGCGGAAGATCTCGACGGACATGCGCTCGTGGACGGTCTCCGCGAGCGGGACGAGCGGCTGCTTGGGGTAGGGCCACTCGTCGAGGTCCATGACGGTGTGCTTGGACACGCGCCACGGCACGCCGGACTTGTTGGGGACGACGCGGCCGATGCGGCCGTCCGGCAGGTACTCGACGTCGTAGAAGCCCGGGATGTAGACGCTGCCGGTCTTCGCGAGGCGGAAGAGGACCTCCTCGCGGCCGCCGGGCCGGCCCTCGGCCTTCCACTGACGGATGATCTCGGTCATGTCGAGGACGGCCTGCTCGCCGTCGCCGATGATCGCCGCGTCGATGAAGTCCGCGATCGGCTCGGGGTTGAAGGCGGCGTGGCCGCCGGCGAGCACGATGGGGTGGTCGACGGTGCGGTCCTTCGACTCCAGCGGGATGCCCGCCAGGTCGAGGGCGGTGAGCATGTTGGTGTAGCCGAGCTCGGTGGAGAAGCTGAGGCCGAAGACGTCGAACGCGCTCACCGGGCGGTGCGAGTCCACGGTGAACTGCGGCACGTTGTGCTCGCGCATCAGCGCTTCGAGGTCCGGCCACACGCTGTAGGTGCGCTCGGCGAGGACGCCGTCGCGCTCGTTGAGCACCTCGTAGAGGATCATGACGCCCTGGTTGGGCAGACCGACCTCGTACGCGTCCGGGTACATCAGCGCCCAGCGGACGTCGGCGGACTCCCACGGCTTGACCGTGGAGTTCAGCTCTCCACCGACGTACTGAATCGGCTTCTGCACGTGCGGGAGCAGAGCTTCGAGCTGCGGGAAGACAGACTCGGCAGCAGACATCTCGAACCTTCGTGAGCTGGCAGGGGGGCGACTCTCAAGCGTACCCCGGTGCTCAGTGGCTCAGCGCCGCCCGGATTTCCGGGGCGGAGGCCCGCTCCCACAGCTCCGGGAGCGCGCGCTCGTCCGCGTCGCCGGCCGCCTGCTCGCGGCCGACCAGAACGCCCCAGGTGAAGGCGGACTCCCCGGCCTCGTGGGCCTCGGTCGCGAGGTCGAGGAGGGCGGCGCGGGCGACGACGCTGTCCTGGTGGTCGCCGAGGCAGGACTGGACGCGCTTCATGCGTTTGGCGAAGCGCTTGGCGGGCTTGCCGAGGGTGGGGGTGGCGGCCTCGCCGGCGTAGCGGGCGCGCTTGGCGGCCTTGCGGGCCTCGTGGAGGGCGAGGTCGCGCTCGGTGCCGGGGTCGAGGGCGAGGGCGAGGTCGACGCGGTCGGCGAGGCGGCGGTAGTCGCGCAGGACGGCCTCGGGGAGGGCCTTCTTCGCCTTCTTGCGGGCGGTGGGGCGCAGGGGCGGGGCGGCGAGGAGGGCGTCGAGGCGGTCGAGCAGGGCGAGGTGGCGGGCGGAGTCGAGGGCGACGAGGCCGCGGCTCTTCGCCTCGCCGCTCCTGGTGCTGTCCCAGGTCCGCAGCCGCCGGCGCGCCGGGCCGACGACGAGTGCGGGCGGCAGCGCGTCGAGCGCGGCGCTCAGCCGGGCCTGGAGCACCTCCTGGTCCCGGGCGTGCCCGAGCTCCCCGGCCAGCCACTTCAGCTCCTCGCCGACCGGGTCGGTGACGGTCCGGTCGAGGACCTTCCGGTACGTCTTGAACGCGCTGCGCAGGCGGCGGGCGGCGACGCGCATCTGGTGGACGGCGTCGGGGAGCTCGCGGCGGACGGCGGGGTCGAGGGCGACGAGTGCGTCGGCCTGGGTGCGTACGTACGCGAGCACGGCGGCCCCGGCGGTGCCGTCGCCCTCCGTCCCTTCCCCGGCCTCGGGCACGTCCGTACCCGTCTCCTCCAGCGCCCTCGCCAGTTTCGACGGGGACGACGAACGCCGGATGCCCGCCGTCTTCAAGCGCTTCTCGACCGCGTCGAGGAGGGCCTCGTCGGCGCCGGCCGTGTCGTCCGCCAGCTCGACCTCGATCTCGGTCCAGGTGGTGGCGGGGCCGGTGGGGAGGCGTTGGGCGTGGACGGTGTCCGTGGCGAGTTCGGCGAGGGGGGTGCCGTCCGCTGCGGCCAGGTGGCGGACGGCGCGGGAGGTGCGGAGGCGGACGACGGGGGCGACCGGCTCGTCGCGGACGCGGGAGCGGAGGAGCCCCGCCAGGGAGGGCGGGAGGCTCTCCGAGAGCGGGGCTCTGATCTCGTCGCGGATTCCGGTGGCGACCGGGAACTTGAGGTGCCAGCCGGCGTCCGCGCCGCCGGTGCGGCGGCGGAGGGTGAGGGAGGCGGCGGCGAGGCGCAGGTCCGGCGTGTCGTAGTAGACGGCGTCGAGTTCGGTGACGCCCTCGTCGTGGACGGCGGCCACGCCCCGGACCCCGGTCAGGTCCGGGAGCCGCACGTCGGAGCCGTCGGCCTCGTACTTCCGCTCGACCTCTCGTTTCTCCTCCATGAGACGAATCTACGGCCGGAGGCCCTAGGCCGTCATCGGGCGCTGCACGCGGATCGACTGGAGCAGTCCGATCGCCACCCACACCGCGAACATCGACGAGCCGCCGTACGACACGAAGGGCAGCGGGAGGCCGGCGACCGGCATGATGCCGAGCGTCATGCCGATGTTCTCGAAGGACTGGAAGGCGAACCAGGCGATGATGCCGGCGGCGACGATCGTGCCGTACAGCTCCGTGGTCTCACGCGCTATCCGGCAGGCGCGCCACAGGATGACGCCGAGCAGGAAGAGGATGAGGCCCGCGCCGACGAAGCCGAGTTCCTCGCCCGCGACGGTGAAGACGAAGTCGGTCTGCTGTTCGGGGACGAACTGGCCGGTGGTCTGGGAGCCCTTGAAGAGCCCGGCGCCGAGCAGGCCGCCGGAGCCGATGGCGATACGGGCCTGGTTGGTGTTGTAGCCGACGCCGGCCGGGTCGAGGTCGGGGTTGGCGAAGGCGGCGAAGCGGTTGATCTGGTACTCGTCGAGCATGCCGAGCGCGGTGACGAGCACCGCTCCCGCGACGCCCGCGCCGATCAGGCCGAGGACCCAGCGGTTGGAGGCGCCGGAGGCGAGCAGCACGCCGAGCACGATGACCGCCATGACCATCACCGAGCCGAGGTCGGGCATCAGCATGACGATGCCCATCGGCAGGGCGGCGAGGCCCAGCGCCTTGGCGACGGTGCGGTGGTCGGGATGGAGCTGGTCGCCGGCGTCGACCTTCGCGGCGAGCAGCATCGCCATCACCAGGATGATCGTGATCTTCACGAACTCGCTGGGCTGGAGCGAGAATCCGCCGCCGATCACGATCCACGCGTGCGCGCCGTTGATGGTCGCGCCGAGCGGGGTGAGGACGGCGAGGATCAGCAGGATCGAGATGCCGTAGAGGACCGGCACGGCCCCGCGCAGGGTGCGGTGGCCGAGCCAGATCGTGCCGACCATCAGGGCGAGCCCGATGCCGGTGTTGAGGACGTGCCGGAAGAGGAAGTAGTACGGGTCGCCCTGGTTGAGCGTGGTGCGGCCGCGGGTCGCGGACCACACGAGCAGCGAGCCGATCAGCGACAGCGCGAGCGCCGAGAGCAGGATCGGCCAGTCGAGCCGGCGTAGCACCGAGTCGCGGGCGGTGAGCTTGGCGAGGGTGCCGCGCTCGGGGGCGTAACGGGAGACGGAGAAGCCGTGGGGTGCGCTCATCGGGTCAGAGCCTCCCTCGGTGGGTGGCGGGCGGGCCCGCGAGTTCCTGTGGGTCGTCGTCGGGCTTCTTCGCGGGGTCCGCCGGCGGGTCGGCGGGCGGGTCGGTCTGCTGGGTGCCGTCGGCCGTCGCCTTCTCCGGGTCGACCTTCCCGGCCTCCGGGTCGTACGGCTTGATCTTCGGCGCGTCGATGGAGCCGTCGGCCTCGATCTTCGGCAGCGCCTTCTGCGGCTGCGGCAGGAGGGCCTTCTTCAGGTCCTGCTTGCCGGAGTCGTCGAGCCCGTACAGCGCGTCGTAGATGTTGCGCACGGCGGGGCCGGAGGCGCCGGAGCCCGTACCACCCTGGGCGATCGTCATGACGATCGCGTAGTCCTTGGTGTACGTGGCGAACCAGGAGGTCGTCTGCTTGCCGTAGACCTCGGCGGTGCCCGTCTTGGCGTGCATCGGGATCTTGTCCTGCGGCCAGCCGCCGAACCGCCAGGCGGCCGTACCGCGGGTGGCGACTCCCGCGAGGGCTTCGTCTATCAAGTCGCGGGTCTTGGCGTCGAACGGGAGCCTGCCGTGCGACTTGGGCGCGATCTCGTTCACGGTCTTGCCGTCGGCGCTGATGACGGCCTTGCCGACGCTGGGGTTCCACAGGGTGCCGCCGTTGGAGATGGCGGAGTAGATGGTGGCCATCTGGATGGGGGTGACGAGGGTGTCGCCCTGTCCGATGGAGTAGTTGACGGAGTCACCGGCGCGCATCAGGTTGCCTTCGAGGCAGTTCTCGTAGGAGAGCTGCTGGACGTAGGTGCCGCCCTTCTTGCCGTTCTTGCACCACCAGTCCTTGTTGTCCTCCCAGAACTTCTGCTTCCACTGGCGGTCGGGGACGCGGCCGGTGACCTCGTTGGGGAGGTCGATGCCGGTCTCGGCGCCGAGGCCGAACTGGTGGGCCGTCTTGTAGAACCAGTCGCCCGGGTTCTTCTTCGGCTTCATCCCGCCGTCGCGCTGCCACTGCTGGTGGGCGAGGGCGTAGAAGACGGTGTCGCAGGAGACTTCGAGGGCGCGGCCGAGCGAGATCGGGCCGTGGTTCTGCGACTCGAAGTTCTTGAAGACCTGGTTGCCGATGGAGTACGAGCTGGTGCAGGGGTAGCGGCCGTCGAAGTCGTAGCCGGCGTTGACGGCGGCGGTGGTCGAGATGACCTTGAAGATGGAGCCGGGGGCGGCCTGGCCCTGGATGGCCCGGTTGAGCAGCGGGAAGTTGGAGTTCTTGCCGGTGAGGGCCGCGTAGTCCTTCGCGGAGATGCCGCCGACCCAGGCGTTGGGGTCGTAGTCGGGCTGCGAGGCCATGGCGACGACGCGGCCGGTCTTCGCCTCCATGACGACGACGGCGCCGGCGTCGGCCTTGTAGTTCTCGTTGGTGTTCTTGTCGAAGGTCTTGCGGGCCTCGACCATCGCGTTGTGCAGCTCCCATTCGGCGACCGCCTGGACGCGGGCGTCGATGGAGGTGACGACGTTGGCGCCGGGCACGGCCTGGTCGCTCTTGGCCTGGCCGATGACCCGGCCGAGGTTGTCGACCTCGTAGCGGGTGACGCCGGCCTTGCCGCGCAGCTGCTTGTCGTAGGTGCGCTCAAGTCCGGAGCGGCCGACCTGGTCGGAGCGCAGATAGGGCGAGTCGGTGTCCTTGGCCTTCGTGATCTCTTCGTCGGTGACGGGCGAGAGGTAGCCGAGGACCTGGGAGGTACGGGACTTGCCGGGGGCCGGGTAGCGCCGTACGGCGGCGGGCTCGGCGGTGATGCCGGGGAAGTCCTCGGCGCGCTCGCGGATCTGCAGGGCCTGCTGGGTGGTGGCCTCGTCGGTGACCGGGATCGGCTGGTAGGGCGACCCGTTCCAGCAGGGCTTGGGGGTCTTGGAGTCGCAGAGCCGGATCTTGTTGACGACCTCCTCGGGCTTCATGCCGAGGATGCCGGCGAGCCGGGTGAGGACGCCCTTGCCGTCGTCCTTCATCTTCATCAGCTCGGTGCGCGAGGCGGAGACCACGAGCCGGGTCTCGTTGTCGGCGAGCGGCACGCCGCGGGCGTCCAGGATGGAGCCGCGGACGGCGGGCTGGACGACCTGCTGGACGTGGTTGTTCTTGGCCTCGTCCGTGTACTCCTTGCCGTTGCGGATCTGGAGGTACCAGAGGCGTCCGCCGAGGGTGAAGAGCAGCGAGAAGACGAGGACCTGGATGACGACGAGCCGGATCTGGACCCGGGGGGTCCGCCCGGTCTCGGGGATGTTGCTCATGCTGCGGCTTCCCCCTGGGTCACAGTCGCTTGACTCCCTTGATGCGTCCGGCGCGTGAGGCGCGGGTGCGGGCGGCCTTGACGCGCAGGCCGCTGCGCTGGGTGCCGATCCGCAGGCCGGTGCCGGAGGACAGCCAGCCGGAGGCGACGTCGGCGCCGCTGCCGCCGTTGGTGTCGGCCAGCGGGTCGTTCTCCGCGCGCCGGGCGATCGCCATGATCAGCGGCACGGTGAAGGGCGCGAGGAGCAGGTCGTAGAGGGCCGCGGTGAACAGCAGGAAGCCGAGGCCGACATGGCGGGCGGCGGTGTCGCCGACGAGGGCGCCGACGCCCGCGTAGAGCAGGGTGGAGCCGATCGCGGCGACGACGACCACGGTCATCGGGCCGGTGGCGGACTTGAGCCGGCCGTTCTCGGGCTTGGCGAGGCCGCACAGATAGCCGACGACGCACAGCACCAGGGCGTAGCGCCCTGCGGCGTGGTCGGCGGGCGGCGCGAGGTCGGCGAGCAGTCCGGCGCTGAAGCCGGCGAGGGCGCCGGTGACGTGCCCGTACACGAGGGCGAGGGCGACGACGGTGAGCAGGACGAGGTCGGGGACGGCGCCGGGGAGCTGGAGGCGGGCGAGGACGGAGACCTGGACGACGAGGGCGACGACGATCAGGGCGGCGGAGAGGAGGATGCGGTTGATCTTCACGGTGTCTCCCCCTGGTCCTGCGGCTGCTGCTGGTCCTGCTGTCCGGCCGGCTTCTGTGCCTGGTCCTGGGCCTGTCCCCGGGCCTGGTCCTCCGGCTTCACGCCCGGCTGCTGTCCGTCCGGGGGCGGCGGGGTGACCGTGACGGTGACGGTCGGGGCCGGCTTGGGCTTCTGCGGCAGGACCATGTCGCGCGGGTCGGTGCGCGGGGCCTGGACGACGACGCCGACGATGTCGAGCTTGGTGAAGCCGACGTACGGGCGGACGTAGACGTTACGGGTGAGGCCGCCGCCCGAGGGGTCGACGCGGACCACCTCGCCGACCGGCACGCCGGGCACGAAGGGCTTGTCGGCCTGCGAGCCGAAGGTGACGAGGCGGTCGCCGGCCTTGACCTTGGCCTTGCCGTTGAGGAGCTGGACGAGCAGCGGGCGGTCGCCCTGGCCGGTGGCGAAGCCGAGTTCGTCGGTCTTCTCCATGCGGGTGCCGACGGTGAAGTCGGGGTCGTTGGCGAGCAGCACGGTCGACGTGGAGGGGCCGACGGTGGTGACCCGGCCGACCAGGCCGGAGCCGTTGAGGACGGTCATGTCGCGGCGGATGCCGTCGCGGGCGCCGACGTCGATGGTGACCGTCCAGGAGAAGCCCTGGGCCGCTCCTATGGCGATGACCTCGGCGCCCTTGATGCCGTACTGGCCGGCGCCGGCGGTCTTCAGCATGGCGTCGAGCTCGCGCAGCCGGCTGCGGTTGCGGTCGTCGCTGCCGAGCCTGGCCTTGAGGGCGGCGTTCTCCTGCTCCAGGGCGGCGATCCGGTCGTGCCGCTCGCCGGAGTCGCGGACCGCTCCTATGGCGTTGCCGATGGGGTCGACCGCCGAGGCGACTCCGTTCTCGACGGGACCGAAGACCGCGGCCGCGGCCTGTCGGGCACCGTCGACCGGCGACTCCTGGCCTCCTCGGATGTCCACCGTGATCAGTGCGAACGCGATGGCGATCAGCAGCACCAGGAGCAGCCGGCTCTCTCGTGTGTCCCTCACGTGCGGCGGCCGTGCCCTTCCTCGAAATGACGGGATGTGACGGGTGGTGAAGATGAAGTTGTACGTGTGGCGGTACGGGTACGGGTGCGGGGCCGCCGGTCGGCGGGGCCCCGCGGGTCAGCGGCGCGGCTGGGCGTCGAGGACCTGCTGGAGCGCCTCGAACTCCTCGACGCACTTGCCGGATCCGAGCGCCACCGAGTCCAGCGGGTCCTCGGCGATGTGGATCGGCATGCCGGTCTCGCGGCGGAGCCGCTCGTCGAGGCCGCGGAGCAGGGCGCCGCCACCCGTGAGAACGATGCCACGGTCCATGACGTCACCGGAGAGCTCCGGCGGGCACTTGTCCAGGGTGGTCTTGACCGCGTCGACGATCGCGTTGACCGGCTCCTCGATGGCCTTGCGGACCTCGGCGGCGGAGATCACCACGGTCTTGGGCAGGCCGGAGACCAGGTCGCGGCCGCGGATCTCGGTGTGCTCGTCCTGTTCGAGGTCGTACGCCGAGCCGATGGTGATCTTGATCTGTTCGGCGGTGCGCTCACCGAGGAGGAGCGAGTACTCCTTCTTGATGTGCTGGATGATCGCGTTGTCCAGCTCGTCGCCGGCCACCCGGATGGACTGTGCTGTGACGATTCCGCCGAGGCTGATGACGGCCACCTCGGTGGTGCCGCCGCCGATGTCGACGACCATGTTGCCGGTGGCCTCGTGGACCGGGAGGCCCGAGCCGATGGCCGCGGCCATGGGCTCCTCGATGATGTGCACCTGGCGGGCGCCGGCCTGGGTGGAGGCCTCGATGACGGCGCGGCGCTCGACTCCGGTGATGCCGGAGGGCACGCAGACGACGACCCGGGGGCGGGCCAGGTAGCGGCGCTTGTGGATCTTGAGGATGAAGTAGCGGAGCATCCGCTCCGTGATCTCGAAGTCGGCGATGACGCCGTCCTTGAGCGGGCGGACGGCGACGATGTTGCCGGGCGTCCGGCCGATCATCTTCTTCGCCTCGGCACCGACCGCGAGGATGCCGCCGGTGTTGGTGTTGATCGCGACGACGGACGGCTCGTTCAGAACGATGCCTCGACCCCTGACGTACACCAGCGTGTTGGCGGTCCCGAGGTCGACAGCCATGTCACGGCCGATGAACGACATTGAGTTCCCCTTGTGTCCCATGAGGATGCGTCGGGCCTTCCCTAGCGGAGCGTTGACGGCTTCTCAGGTAGGCGAGGTGGTGACTGAAGGTGGTGCGGCGTGGAGTTTTCCCATCGTAGTGCCGCCCGCACGGATACCGCGCGGCGGACCGCCCCAGTCCACCTCTGTATAGGTGACGGTATGACGCGGCGATCCGTTCCCGGGATCGGCGTTCATATGCCTGGGGGCGACCGAATTCCTTCGGTCGCCCCCAGGCGGTGCCGCCGATCGGCTGACACCCGTTCAGGCGCGTGCCGGAAACCCGGCCCAAGGCCAGGTCAGAGGCCCGGGAAGAAGAGCTTCAGCTCGCGGGCGGCGGACTCCTCGGAGTCCGAGGCGTGGATCAGGTTCTCGCGGACGATGGTGCCGTAGTCGCCGCGGATGGAGCCGGGCGCGGCGGCGATCGGGTCGGTCGGGCCGGCCAGGGTGCGCAGGCCCTCGATGACCCGCTCGCCCTCGACGACCAGCGCGACGATCGGGCCGGAGGCCATGAAGCCCATGAGCGGCTCGTAGAACGGCTTGCCCTTGTGCTCGCCGTAGTGCTGCTCCAGGGTCTCCTGGTCCAGCTCGCGCATCTCCAGGGCCGCGATGGTCCAGCCGGCCTTGCGCTCGATACGGCCGATGATCTCGCCGATCAGGCCACGGCGGACGGCGTCGGGCTTGAGCAGGACGAGCGTGCGCTGGCTCACGGGGGAACTCCTTCAGACAACGGTGTGCGGGGCTAGGGCCTGTCCGGCGGATCAGGGTCGGAAAGGCCGCGGCGTCTGGTGCGGTGGATCGCAAGGCGCCGGAGCGTCGCGATAGCGGAGCTATCGGGGCGCTTCGGCAACGCGGCGAGGTGCCGTGCCAGGCGTCGCGGGCCCGGCCATGATCCGCCGGACAGGCCCTAAGAATCTACAGGGCCCGCACCAGCTGTCATCACGCAGCGTCAGGCCCTGCGGAGCCCTGGGCGGCCTCCTGGCGGGCGGCCCAGTCGGCCTTGACCTGGTCGATGCGGCGTCCGTAGTGCACCGAGCACCACCACAGGACGGCGAAGACCGCGCCGAGGAAGAACATCACCGGCACGAAGACACCGCTGGCGATCAGCGCGATCTGGAGGGCCCAGCCGAGCTGCACGCCGCCCGGACGGGTGAGCGTCCCGCAGAGCAGCACCGACAGGACCATGGCGACCCCGCAGACCCACCACACCGTGGACATCGCCAGCGAGTCGTCCTTCATGGCGACCAGACCGGCGAAGCCGATGACGAAGAACTCACCGATCAGCGTCGAGGAACACAGCACCCGCATGGCCCCGCCTCAGCCCCTCTTGAGCAGCAGCCGGGCGTCGCCGACCGTGAAGATCGAACCGGTCACGAGGACTCCCGCGCCCGCGTACTCGCCCTCTTCCTCGGCGAGGGTGATCGCCGTCTCCAGGGCGTCGTCGAGCCGCGGCTCGACCACCACGCGGTCCTCGCCGAAGACCTCGACGGCCAGCGCGGCGAGCGCGTCGACGTCGGTGGCCCGCGGGTTGGAGTTCGCGGTGATCACGACCTCCGCGAAGATCGGCTCGAAGGCCTCCAGGAGCCCCTTCGCGTCCTTGTCGCCGCTGGTGGACACCACGCCGATGAGCCGCGAGAAGCCGAACGCCTCGCTGACGCCGTCGGCGGTGGCGCGGGCGCCGTGCGGGTTGTGCGCGGCGTCCAGGATCACCGTCGGCGACTTGCGCACGACCTCCAGGCGGCCGGGCGAGGCCACCTGGGCGAAGGCCCGGCGGACGGTGTCGAGGTCGAGGGTGCGGGCGTGCTGCGCGCCGATGCCGAAGAAGGCCTCGACGGCGGCGAGCGCCACGGCCGCGTTGTGCGCCTGGTGCGCACCGTGCAGCGGCAGGAACACGTTGTCGTACTCGCCGCCGAGGCCGCGCAGGGTGAGGAGCTGGCCGCCGACCGCGATCTCGCGGGAGACGACGCCGAACTCCATGCCCTCGCGGGCCACGGTCGCGTCCACGTCGACGGCCTTCTTCAGGAGCACCTGCGCCGCGTCGACCGGCTGCTGGGCCAGGATCACGGTCGCGCCCTGCTTGATGACCCCGGACTTCTCGCCGGCGATCTCGGCGGGCGTCTCGCCGAGCCGGTCGGTGTGGTCGAGGTCGATCGGGGTGACGACGGCGACGGAGGCGTCGATGACGTTCGTCGCGTCCCAGGTGCCGCCCATGCCGACCTCGACGACGGCCGCGTCGACCGGGGCGTCGGCGAAGGCCGCGTACGCCATTCCGGTGAGGACCTCGAAGAAGGAGAGCCGGTACTCCTCGCGGGCGTCGACCAGCTCCACGTACGGCGCGATGTCCCGGTAGGTCTCGACGAACCGCTCCGGGGCGATCGGGGCGCCGTCCAGGCTGATGCGCTCGGTGATGGTCTGCACATGCGGCGAGGTGTAGCGGCCGGTGCGCAGGTCGAAGGCGCCGAGCAGGGCCTCGATCATGCGGGCGGTGGAGGTCTTGCCGTTGGTGCCGGTGATGTGGATCGACGGGTACGCGCGCTGCGGCTCGCCGAGCACGTCCATCAGCGCGGCGATGCGCGTGACGGAGGGCTCCAGCTTGGTCTCGCCCCAGCGGGTGGACAGCTCGGTCTCGACCTCGCGCAGCGCCTTGGCGACCTCCGGGTCGGCCGGCGCGCTCGGCACCGGGTCGCCCTGCGGCGGGCCGCCCATGGTGCGCAGGGTGCGGCTGCCGGCCTCGATCACCGCCAGGTCGGGGTCGCGGTCGGTCTCGTTGTCGACGATGTCGTCGAACAGGTCGTCGCTGGCATCGCGCGGGTCGGTCGGGTCGCTCGGCTCACTCACACGTCCAGTCTACGGAGCGCCACGGACGGAACCCGACGGGACCCGACGCGACCTCGGACGGGCGGCGCGGGCGCCGGCTTCGCAGGGCCGCGACGGCCCCGGGCCGGGGCTCGCGGACGACCGCGGCCGGCACGGCCCGGGCGGACGCAGTCCTGCCCGGCGCGGCAGGCGCGGACCACGGCCCGCGAGGCCCCGGGCCGGACGCCCGGCCCAGGTGGGCTCGCTCGGCTACCGAAGCCCCGCCGGCAGCGCCGCCCGCACCACGTACGCGCCGTGCTCGCGCCCGGCGTTCAGGGTGCCGCCCATGCTGGTGACGCGTTCGGCCATGGAGACCAGGCCGGTGCCGGTGGAGACGGGGGCGCGGGCGGGCGGGGCCGGCGGGAGGGGGTTGCGGACCTCGACGCGGAGGTCGTCGGGGTCCTCGACGGTGATCGTGACGGTGACCGGGAGGCCGGGGGCGTGCTTGGCGGCGTTCGTGAGGCACTCGCGGACCACCCGGTGGACGGCCGTCTGGCGCAGCGGCGACAGGGCCTTCGCCTCCTCGGCGACCTCCAGGTGGACCGGGCTGCCCATCCGCTCGCTCTCCTCGGCGAGCGCGGCGAGACCGTCGGGGCCGTCCAGGCCGGGCGCGGCGGCCCCGTCGTCGCCGCGCCGCACGATCGTCTCGTTGAGCATCCGGTGGGCCCGCCGCGCGGTGTCCGCGAGCTCCTCGAAGTCCTGCCGGTACGCCGCTCCCCCGGCGTCCCGCCTGGCCCGTACGGCGAGCACCTCGGCCCGCACCGCGAGCACCGTGAGCTCGCGGCCGACCAGGTCGTGGACGTCCCGGCCGACCGAGATCCGCTCCTCCTGGACGGCCTGCCGGGCGGCGGCCTCGCGGCGCTGGGCCTCCAGGGCGCGCACCAGGTCGTGGCGGTACGCGGCGATGCCGACGCCCGCCGCGAGGACGCCGATCGGCACGACCAGGCTCAGGAAGTCGCTGAGCGTGTCGCCGTGCCGGGCGGGCCAGCCGGGCGTGTTGAAGTACGCGTAGGCGGCGGCCACGTACAGCAGGGTGGCGAGCACGGCGGTCCGGCGGCCCCGGAAGCGGCCGAGCGAGTACAGCGCGAACTGGATCATCGTCAGCTCGTGCAGCCAGCCCATCAGGGCCAGCGCCACCGCGAACGGCACCCAGGGCGCCTTGCGGCGCAGCACCAGCGTGGCCGCGCCGGCGCCGAGGACCAGGGTGGCGGTGACCCCGGTGAGCGAGTTGTCCTCGCGGGCGAGCCCCGGCACGTCCAGGACCATCAGGCCGAAGGCGCTCAGCGCGGCGACGACGTCCATGGCGCGGGGCGACACCGCCCACCGGTCCACGCAGCGGCGCAGCGCGGACGGGGTGGGAAGGGGAAGCATGCGTTCCATCATCCCGGGTCTTTCGTCCCGGGACGGGGGACCTGAAGTCCCGTCCGATGTGAGATCAGGCACTTTCCGATGAAATCGGCATGAAGCGACCTCGGCGGCGATACGCGGAAGGGCCCGGCACCGCGCGTGCGGTACCGGGCCCTTCCGTACTGCCTGTTACTGCCTACGGGCTACGCCTGCGGCAGGCTCTCCAGCTGCGCCTGGATGCGGGCGATGTCCTCGTCCGCCTTGGCGAGCCGGCCCTTGATCTTGTCGACCACGTTGTCCGGGGCCTTGGCCAGGAAGGCCTCGTTGCCGAGCTTGGCCTCGGCCTGCGCCTTCTCCTTCTCGGCGGCGGCCAGGTCCTTGGCGAGCCGCTTGCGCTCGGCGGCGACGTCGATCGTGCCCGACAGGTCGAGCGAGACCGTCGCGCCGGCGACCGGCAGGGAGGCGGTGGCGGCGAAGCCCTCGCCCTCCGGCTGGAGGCGGAGCAGCTGGCGGATGGCGGCCTCGTGCGCGGCGAGCGCGGTGCCGGCCAGCTCCAGGCGGGCCGGAACCTTCTGGGCGTCCTGGAGGCCCTGCTCCTTGCGGAACCGGCGGACCTCGGTGACGAGCCGCTGGACCAGCTCGATCTCGTCCTCGGCGGCCTTGTCGCGGAAGCCGCTGTCCTTCGGCCAGTCGGCGATCACCAGCGACTCTCCGCCCGTGAGGGTGGTCCAGAGGGTGTCGGTGACGAACGGGACGATCGGGTGCAGCAGCCGCAGCATCACGTCCAGGACCTCGCCGAGGACACGGCCGGAGACCTTGGCCTGCTCGCCGCCCGCGAAGAAGGTGGTCTTCGACAGCTCGACGTACCAGGCGAAGACCTCGTCC
Source organism: Streptomyces sp. SKN60 (assembly GCF_026236535.1). Taxonomy (GTDB): domain Bacteria; phylum Actinomycetota; class Actinomycetes; order Streptomycetales; family Streptomycetaceae; genus Streptomyces. Next base: position 370,931 of record NZ_JAHTMW010000002.1, read on the forward strand.
CACGCGAAGTGGTAGAGCGACTCACTCAGCTTGGCGAACTGGAAGTCCTCGTAGTACGCGTCGACCTGCGCGACCGTCTCGTTGAGCCGGGACAGGATCCAGCGGTCGGTCGCCGACATCGCGGAGGCGTCCGGCAGCGGGCCCTCGATCGTGGCGCCGTTCATCATCGCGAAACGGGTCGCGTTCCAGATCTTGTTGGCGAAGTTCCGGGACGCCTGGACCCAGTCCTCGCCGATCGGCACGTCCGCGCCCGGGTTGGCGCCCTTGGCCAGGGTGAAGCGGACGGCGTCGGAGCCGTACGCGTTCATCCAGTCCAGCGGGTCGACCGCGTTGGGGTTGGACTTCGACATCTTCTTGCCGAACTCGTCGCGGACGAGGCCGGTGAGGGCGACGGTCTTGAACGGGACCTCGCCGTCCATCGCGTACAGACCGAACATCATCATCCGGGCGACCCAGAAGAAGATGATGTCGTGGCCGGTGAGCAGGACGTCGGTCGAGTAGAACTTCGCCAGGTCCGGGGTCTGCTCCGGCCAGCCGAGGGTGGAGAACGGCCACAGGCCGGAGGAGAACCAGGTGTCCAGGACGTCGGGGTCCTGGGTCCAGCCCTCGCCCGTCGGCGCCTCGTCGTCCGGTCCGAGGCAGACGACCTCGCCGTCGGGGCCGTACCAGATCGGGATGCGGTGGCCCCACCACAACTGGCGCGAGATGCACCAGTCGTGCATGTTGTCGACCCAGTCGAAGTAGCGCTTGGAGAGCTCCTTCGGGTGGATGTCGACGGAGCCGTCGCGGACGGCGTCGCCGGCGGCCTGCGCCAGCGGGCCGACCTTGACCCACCACTGCATCGACAGACGCGGCTCGACGGTCGTCTTGCAGCGCGAGCAGTGGCCGACGGAGTGCATGTACGGGCGCTTCTCGGCGACGATCCGGCCCTGCTCCTTGAGCGCGCCGACGATCGCCGAGCGGGCCTCGAAGCGGTCCAGGCCGAGGAAGGGACCGTGGACGGTGATCACGCCGTGCTCGTCCATGACGGTGAGCGAGGGCAGGTCGTGGCGCTGGCCGATCGCGAAGTCGTTCGGGTCGTGCGCCGGGGTCACCTTGACGGCGCCGGTGCCGAACTCCGGGTCGACGTGCGTGTCGGCGACGACCGGGATCGTACGGTCCGTCAGCGGCAGCTTGATCTGCTTGCCGATCAGGTGGGCGTACCGCTCGTCGTCGGGGTGGACGGCGACGGCCGTGTCACCGAGCATCGTCTCGGCGCGGGTCGTCGCGACGACCAGGGAGTCCTCGCCCTCGCCGTACCGGATGGAGACGAGCTCGCCGGCGTCGTCCTGGTACTCGACCTCGATGTCGGAGATCGCGGTCAGACAGCGCGGGCACCAGTTGATGATGCGCTCGGCGCGGTAGATCAGACCGTCCTCGTACAGGTCCTTGAAGATCTTCTGGACGGCCCGGGAGAGGCCCTCGTCCATGGTGAAACGCTCGCGCGACCAGTCGAGACCGGCGCCGAGGCGGCGCAGCTGGCCGAGGATCCGGCCGCCGTACTCGTCCTTCCACTGCCAGACGCGCTCGACGAACTCCTCGCGGCCCAGGTCGTGGCGGGACTTGCCCTCCTCGGCGAGCTGCTGCTCGACCTTGTTCTGGGTCGCGATGCCGGCGTGGTCCATGCCCGGCAGCCACAGGGTCTCGAAGCCCTGCATGCGCTTGCGGCGGGTGAGGGCGTCCATCAGCGTCACCTGGAAGGCGTGGCCCAGGTGCAGGGCGCCGGTGACGTTCGGCGGCGGGATGACGATGGTGTACGGCGGCTTGTCGGACTTCGCGTCGGCCTCGAAGTAGCCGCGCTCTACCCAGCGCTCGTACAGCGGCCCCTCTACCTCGGCCGGCGTGTACTGGGTCGGCAATTCGGTGGTGGCTGCTGTCTGCTGCTGAGTGTTCTCGGTCACGGGCCCAGTTTAGGGGTGTCCCGGAGCTGTCCTGAAACTCGATTGTTCCGTAACGGTGTGCCCCCCAGCGCTCCGGCCCGTCGCGGCTTCCGACAGGATGTTCGCTACGCATAAACATCCTGTGAGGGGAACCTGTCCATGAGCTACAACCAGCCGGGCCCGTACGGCGGCGACCAGCCGAACCCCTACGGCCAGCAGCAGCCCGGCCCGTACGGCGGCCAGCCGAACCCTTACGGCCAGCAGCCCGCCCCGCAGCCGGGCTACGGCTACCCGCAGCAGGCCCCGCAGGGCGCCCCGTACGGCTACCCCCAGCAGCCCCAGCAGCCCGGCCCCTACGGCCAGCCGCAGCAGCCCCCGTACGGCGCCCCGCAGGGCCCGGGCGGATACCTGCCGCAGCCGCCGGCGCCGAAGAAGTCCAAGGCGGGCTGGGTCATCGGCGGCATCGCGGTCGTGGCGGCGATCGGTGTCGGCGCGTACTTCGTCCTGGGCGGGGGCGGCGCGGTGAACAGCGCGGTGAGCGACGACACCAAGGGGTACAAGCTGACCGCCCCGACGACGGTGGGCGAGTACAAGAGCACCGGGGCGGCGCCCAAGCCGACCACCCTGAACGCCGAGCAGAAGGCCCGGGCCGAGGCGCTGGGCGTGAAGAACCCCGCCCAGGTCTTCGCCCAGTACAAGAACGACATCGCGCCGCTCAAGGGCAAGCAGCTCAGCTTCAGCGGTCTGTACGGCGAGATCGCCGACCCGGACAAGACCATCGACAACTACTTCGCCAGCATCGGGAAGAACCCCGAGGCCAAGCAGCTCGGCATCTCGTACGAACTCGTCGGCACCGCCGAGGTCGTGGAGCCCGCCGGCTTCGAGGGCTCGCTGATGAAGTGCCAGAACGTGAAGATGACCAACGAGAAGAGCACCGGCTCGGCGGCCCTCGGCCCCAAGACGATGGAGGCCCCGACCTGCATCTGGGCCGACTACTCGACCGTCGGCTCGGTCAATCTGATCGATCTGTCGACCATGATGACGGGCGGCGCGGCGCTCCCGCAGTCCGAGGTGGCCGACCTCGCGGCCAAGCTCTACAACACCGCGCGCAGCAAGGCCTGACGGACACGAAGAGGGGCGCCCCACCGATCCGGTGGGGCGCCCCTCTTCGTGTCGCTTCGCGTCGCTTCGTGTCCCTGCGGCGCTTACGCGCTCTTCTCGTGACGGCCGTCGTTCTTCACGATGCGCGGGACCAGCGTCGGGTTGACGTTGTCGCGGACCACGTCCGCCGTGATGACCACGCGGGCCACGTCCTTGCGGGACGGGACCTCGTACATCACCGACTGGAGGACCTCCTCCATGATGGCGCGCAGGCCGCGCGCGCCGGTGCCGCGGAGGATGGCCTGGTCGGCGATGGCCTCCAGGGCCGGACGGTCGAAGTCCAGCTCGACGCCGTCGAGTTCGAAGAGGCGCTGGTACTGCTTCACCAGCGCGTTGCGCGGCTCGACGAGGATCTTGAGGAGCGCCTCGCGGTCCAGGTTGTGGACCGAGGTGATGACCGGGAGACGGCCGATGAACTCGGGGATCATCCCGAACTTCACCAGGTCCTCCGGCATGACCTCCTGGAACTGGTCGCTCGCCTCGATCTCGCGCTTGGAGCGGATGGTCGCCCCGAAGCCGATGCCCTTGGCGCCGGCCCGCGACTCGATGATCTTCTCCAGGCCGGCGAAGGCGCCGCCGACGATGAAGAGCACGTTCGTCGTGTCGATCTGGATGAACTCCTGGTGCGGGTGCTTCCGGCCGCCCTGCGGCGGGACGGAGGCCGTGGTGCCCTCCAGGATCTTCAGCAGGGCCTGCTGCACGCCCTCGCCGGAGACGTCGCGCGTGATCGACGGGTTTTCGCTCTTACGGGCGACCTTGTCGATCTCGTCGATGTAGATGATGCCGGTCTCGGCCTTCTTGACGTCGTAGTCCGCGGCCTGGATCAGCTTGAGCAGGATGTTCTCGACGTCCTCGCCGACATAGCCGGCCTCCGTCAGCGCGGTGGCGTCGGCGATGGCGAACGGCACGTTGAGCATCCGGGCCAGGGTCTGCGCCAGGAGCGTCTTGCCGGAGCCGGTCGGGCCGAGCAGCAGGATGTTGGACTTCGCCAGTTCGATGGCGTCGTCCCGGCCCTGCGCGCCGCCGTTCTCGCCGGCCTGGACGCGCTTGTAGTGGTTGTAGACCGCGACCGAGAGGGCCTTCTTCGCGGGCTCCTGCCCGACGACGTACCCCTCGAGGAACTCGTAGATCTCGCGCGGCTTGGGGAGTTCCTCCCACCGCACTTCGCTCGTCTCCGCGAGCTCTTCCTCGATGATCTCGTTGCAGAGGTCGATGCACTCGTCGCAGATGTACACACCGGGTCCTGCGATGAGCTTCTTCACCTGCTTCTGGCTCTTTCCGCAGAACGAGCACTTGAGCAGATCGCCGCCATCACCGATGCGTGCCACGAGGTGCTTCCCCTTCGCCTGGGAGCGCTTGGTTCAGCGACTCCTGGTGCCTCATATTCGACGGTACCTTGCCGGGCCCCCCGTTCGGGCCCCCCTTGGCACGGTTCACATGGATGCGATTCGGCCACACCTGCCGTGCGGACCGTGCCAGGGGAAGGTCGAGCGTCAGACCGACGCGCCCGCCGTGCTCTTGCGGGTCGAGATGATCTGGTCGATCAGGCCGTACGCGAGGGCGTCCTCGGCGGTCAGGATCTTGTCGCGCTCGATGTCGTCGCGGATCTTCTCGATGGGGGTCGAGGAGTGCTTGGCCAGCATCTCCTCCAGCTGGGTGCGCATGCGCAGGATCTCGTTGGCCGCGATCTCCAGGTCGGAGAGCTGCTCACGGCCGGTGCCGCCGGAGGGCTGGTGGATCAGCACGCGCGCGTTCGGCAGGGCCATCCGCTTGCCGGGGGTGCCGGCGGCGAGCAGCACGGCCGCGGCGGAGGCCGCCTGGCCCATGCAGACCGTCTGGATGTCCGGCTTCACGAACTGCATCGTGTCGTAGATGGCCGTCAGCGCGGTGAAGGAGCCACCGGGGCTGTTGATGTAGATCGAGATGTCGCGGTCCGGGTCCATCGACTCCAGGCACAGCAGCTGCGCCATGACGTCGTTGGCGGAGGCGTCGTCGATCTGCACGCCGAGGAAGATCACGCGCTCCTCGAACAGCTTCGCGTACGGGTCGTACTCGCGCACGCCCTGCGAGGTGCGCTCCACGAAGCGCGGGACGACATAGCGGTTGTCCATCGGCGCGCCGGTGTAGAGGCCGCTCGCGGAGAGGTTGTTCTGCATCTGGGTGTTCACCGTCCTGGTGGCGTTCGGCGGGGGTGGGGCTCTGGAGCGGGCTGCCTGGGCTCAGGCGCCCGTGCCGCCGCCGCCCGGGACACCCGCGGCGTGGGTGATGATGTCGTCGATGAGGCCGTACTCCTTGGCCTCCTGCGCGGTGAACCAGCGGTCGCGGTCGCCGTCGCGGATGATCGTCTCGACGGTCTGGCCGGAGTGGTGCGCGGTGATCTCGGCCATGCGCTTCTTCGTACGGAGCAGGTACTCGGCCTGGATCTTGATGTCCGAGGCGGTGCCGCCGATGCCGGCGGAGCCCTGGTGCATCAGGACGTCGGTGTTCGGGAGCGCGAAGCGCTTGCCGGCGGTGCCGCCGGTGAGCAGGAACTGGCCCATGGAGGCCGCCATGCCCATACCGATCGTCACGACGTCGTTGGGGATGTACTGCATGGTGTCGTAGATGGCCATGCCGGCCGTCACCGAGCCACCGGGGCTGTTGATGTAGAGGAAGATGTCCTTCTCCGGGTCGGCGGCCAGGAGGAGCATCTGCGCGGTGATCTTGTTCGCGATCTCGTCGTCGACCTGCTGGCCGAGGAAGATGATCCGCTCGCCGAGCAGCCGGTTGTAGACATGGTCGCCGAGGCCGCCACCGATGGACGGCTCACCCGCGGCGTAAGGCTTCAGATTCGTCACGTATCCACCTGCTCGTCTCCGACGGCCCCAAGCCGTCTCGCGTCTCGTTCTGAGGGCACTGCCCCCGTATTCATGGACCCTAACGCGCAGGTAGGACAACGCCATCCCGGTTCCCGAACTGTTCGCTGGGAGCGCAAGGTAGTTGGGCACGCATGAACGGGTCACCACGGGGCTCGGGACACCGGCAGGCGCAGGTCCCGGTACGTCCACGGGCCCGGTCGCACGATCGTGCGTCCGGGCCCGTGGCGCGGCGTTCGGCGGGCGGCGCGGGCCGCCCGGAGAGCCTTACTTGTCCTCGGCGACCTCGGCCTCGCCGGTGACGGCCTCGACCGTCTCCGTGGCCTGCTCCTCGTCCTCGTCGGACAGGTCGACCTCGTTGCCGTTGGTGTCGACGACCTTGGCGGCCTCGACGACGACCGCGAGGGCCTTGCCGCGGGCGACCTCGCCGACCAGCATCGGCACCTGGCCGCCCTGGACGACGGCCTGGGCGAACTGGTCGGGGGACATGCCGGAGGAGGCGGCGCGGCGCATGAGGTGCTCGGTGAGCTCCTCCTGGTCCACGTTCAGCTTCTCCTGGGAGACCAGCTCGTCGAGCAGGAACTGGGTCTTGATGCCCTTGACCGCCTGCTCCTTGGTCTCGGCCTCGAACTCCTCGACCGTCTTGCCCTGGAACTCCAGGTACTTCTCGAGGGTCAGGCCCATCTGGCCGAGCTGGTGGTGCTCCAGGTTGTGCTTGCGGGTGTTGATCTCGTCCTCGAGCAGCTTCTCGGGAACGGGGATCTCCGCGATCTCCAGGAACTTCTCCAGGACGCGCTCCTGGGCCTGGGTGGCCTGGTCGAACTGCTTCATGTTCTCCAGGCGCTTGCGGCTGTCGGCCTTGAGCTCGTCGAGGGTGTCGAACTCCGACGCCATCTGCGCGAACTCGTCGTCCAGCTCGGGGAGCTCGCGGGCGGCGACGGCGGTGACCTTGACGGTGACCTCGGCCTCCTTGCCCGCGGCCGAGCCGCCCTTCAGCTCGGAGGTGAAGGTGGCCTCGCCGCCGGCCTCCAGGCCGGTGACGGCGGCGTCGATGCCGTCGAGCAGCTCGCCGGAGCCGATGGTGTACGAGACACCGTCGGCGACACCGTCGGGCAGGACCTCGCCGTCGACCTTGGCCTGCAGGTCGATCGTGACGACGTCGCCCTCGGCGGCGGCGCGCTCGACCGGGTTCGTGGAGGCGAAGCGCTCGCGCAGCTGCTCCACGGACTTCTCGACGTCCTCGTCGGTGACCTCGATGGCGTCGACCTCGACCTCGATGCCGGAGTAGTCCGGGATCTCGATGGTCGGGCGGACGTCGACCTCGGCGGTGAAGGCCAGCAGCTCGCCGTCCTTCAGCTCCGTGATGTCGACCTCGGGCTGACCCAGCGGGTTGACCTCGGCCTCGTTCACGGCCTCGGTGTAGAACTTCGGGAGGGCGTCGTTGACGGCCTCCTCGAGCACCGCACCGCGGCCGAAGCGCTGGTCGATGACGCGCGCGGGGATCTTGCCCTTGCGGAAGCCCTTGACCGTGACCTGCTGGTTGATCTTCTTGTACGCCGCGTCGAGGCTGTCCTTGAGCTCCTCGAAGGGCACCTCGACAGTGAGCCGAACCCGGGTCGGGTTCAGGGTCTCCACGGCGCTCTTCACGGTTAGGTCTCCTTGATGGCTGATTCCTGGTTTCCGGCGGCACCGCCAGGGGCGGTTCCGGCCGATCGGCCCGGTCAGAGAGACACACGGGCACGCAGCTTGCATAGTAACCGCAAGCAGTGGGCGCCCCACAACGTGATCTTGGCTGGTCACGTGTTCCTGGCTGGTCGGGGTGGCGGGATTTGAACCCACGGCCTTCCGCTCCCAAAGCGGACGCGCTACCAAGCTGCGCCACACCCCGTCGGTGCGACACGTAGGGTACATGGACGGAGACGGTGCGACGCCCCCCTTTCCAAGGGGTGTGCGGGGACCCGTCCGGACCCGCTACGATGGCGTCCGTGCCGCGGCCCTGGCCTGCGGCTCCCTGTTTGCGGGCGTAGCTCAATGGTAGAGCCCTAGTCTTCCAAACTAGCTACGCGGGTTCGATTCCCGTCGCCCGCTCCACCGACCGAAGGCCCGCCGGACATCGTCCGGCGGGCCTTCGGCGTCAGAACGTCAGAACTTGATGCCGCCGATCGTCTGCGTTATCGAGTCGAGGAAGCGCTGGATGTCGTCGGCCATGCCCGTGGAGGCGAGGAAGAAGCCGAAGAGCACCGCGACGACGGCCGGTCCGGCCTTGAGGTTTCCGCCGCGGATCAGCACCACCAGGATGATCGCCAACAGCAGCACCACAGACAGTGAAATGGCCACAACTGATCACACCCTCGGTCGGTCCGCCTTGCCGCCCGGGAGCGCACGTCACAGAACACCCCCGCCGCATCTATCGTGCCACCAACTACCTGCCCGCTGCGGCCGGGTGACGAATCGTTGATGCACGGATCCGGCCGACGTGACGTATTTCTCTTCTGATGCGGAGGGCTTCAGAGAGGTCGGGTGAGGCCCAGCAGGGCCCGCACGCGCGCGTACTTGGCGGTGAGCCGGTCCCTGGTCGCGGGGTCGAGGACGGCGAGCCGGGCCGGGTCGGCGTTGTGGGCGAGGTCGGCCTCCTTGACCAGGAGGGCGCCGGGGGTGGCCAGAATGCGACGGGTGTACTCCTCGACGGGCTCGCCGGGGCGCTTGGTGAGGGCGCGGACCATGTCCTTGACCTCCGCAGGCAGGGCGGCGCCGGTCAGCCACTCCTCGGACAGGGCGTCGTCCTCGACGCTGTCGTGCAGCCAGCCGGCCGCGATCTGCGCCTCGCTGCCGCCCCCGGCCCGTACCCCCTCGGCGACGGCCCGCAGGTGTTCCGCGTAGGGGCGGCCCGCCTTGTCGGTCTGCCCGGCGTGGGCGGCGACGGCCAGGGCCTCGACCTCGGCCAGGGTGAGGTACGGGGCGGGATACGGGTCCGGATCCGGGTGCGGGGTGCCGGTCATTTCTCAGGCCCCCCGGCTGATCAGGAGCAGCGCGCGGTCGTCGTTGACGTCCTTGGCGCAGGCCTCGATGAGGTGCCAGGCGGCGCCCTCGAAGCCGCCGGCGACATGGCGGTCGGCCTCGCCGGTGAGGCGGTCGATGCCCTCGGCGATGTCGCGGTCGGGACTCTCGACGAGGCCGTCGGTGAAGAGCATCAGGACGTCGCCGGGGCGCAGGGAGCCCTTGACCGGGTGGAACTCGGCGCCGTCGTACACGCCGAGCAGCGGTCCGTCGGCGTCCTTCTCCTCCCAGCGGCCGGTGCCGGCGTGCAGCTGGAGCGCGGGCAGATGGCCGGCGGAGAGGAGTTCGTAGTCGCCGGACTCCAGGTCGAGGACGAGGTGGACGGAGGTGGCGAAGCCCTCGTCCCAGTCCTGGCGGAGCAGATAGCCGTTGGCGGCGGGCAGGAAGCCGTGCGGGGGCATCGAGCCGAGGAGACCGCCGAAGGCGCCGGAGAGCAGCAGGGCGCGGGAGCCGGCGTCCATGCCCTTGCCGGAGACGTCGGTGAGGACGACTTCGAGGGTGCGGCCGCCGTGGGTGCGGGCGGCGACGACGAAGTCGCCGGAGAAGGACTGGCCGCCGGCCGGGCGGAGCGCCATCTCGCGGTGCCAGCCGGCCGGCAGCCGGGGCAGCGCGCTCTGCACCCGGATGCGTTCGCGCAGGTCGAAGAGCATGGTGCCGCCGCGCCGCCAGGGCACGCCGACGCGGGCCCGGAACTGGGCGATGAGCAGGCCGAAGAGTCCGCAGGCGGCGACGACGAGGACGGTGCCGGGGGTGACCCGGGCAGGGCCCTGGGTGTAGGGGCCGAGGACGACGGACTCGACGATGAGCGCGCCGGCCGCCGCCGCGTACAGGCCGAGCAGGCTGGCGGGCCGCAGCAGCAGCCCGCCGGCGACGATCGGCAGGACCAGGGCGACGGGCGAACACCACACAGGGTCGACGAGCGAGCCGGCGGTGATGGCGGGGACGGTGAGGAGGAGTCCGGCGAGCGCGATCCAGTCGGAGCCGTCGCCGCGGAAGTAGTCGACCCCGCTCCGGCGCAGCGCGACGCGGGCCCGGCGGGCGCGCCTGCGCATCCGGGCCGCGTACGAGTCCACTGCGCCGCGACGTCCCATTGGCCTGGACCCTATCCACCCGGTCGGAGCTCGTGCAGGGGGACCCAGGTGACAACGTGTACGAAATCGGGTCGCGTCGGGTCAGGAGGCGCTGATATCGATGGCATATGACTACTGAACTGCGGGTGCTCGACGCTGCCGAGTGGGACGACTGGTACACAGTCCTTGAACGCGCGTTCGGCGGCGTCCCGGAGGCCGACGAGGAGCGCAAGCTCTGGCAGGAGCTCACCGAGCACGAGCGGTTCCTCGGCGCCTGGGACGGGGACCGGTGCGTCGGCACGGCGGGCGCCTTCTCCTTCCGCCTGTCGGTGCCCGGCGGGCGCGTGGTGCCGGCGGCGGGCGTGACGATGGTGAGCGTGGCCGGCACGCACCGGCGGCGCGGGATCCTCACCTCGATGATGCGGCGCCAGCTGGAGGACGTACGGAGCTGGGGCGAGCCGCTGGCGGTCCTGACGGCCTCGGAGCCGGTGATCTACGGCCGCTTCGGCTACGGGGCGGCGACGTTCGCGGCGCACGCGACGATCGACACGACCCGGGTGCGGCTGGAGGTGCCGGAGGGCCCGGAGGGCGTGGACGGGATCGCGCTGCGGGTGACGACGCCGACGGAGGCGCTCGACGCGACCGAGGCGGTGTACGCGAAGCTGGTCGCCGGCCGGCCCGGGATGCTGGAGCGGCGGCCCGGCTGGGAGCGCCTTGGGCTGCTCGACCCGCCGGGCGACCGGGCGGGCGCCTCGCCGCGCCTGTGCGTGCTCGCGGAGCGGGACGGGGAGGTCGTCGGCTACGCGCACTACGCGGTCAAGCCGGACTGGTCCTTCGCGGGCGCGGACGGCTCCGTGTCGGTGCACCAGCTGGCCGGGCTCGACCCGGTGGCGGAGGCGGCGCTGTGGCGGTACCTGTGCTCGGTGGACCTGACGGCGCGGGTGAAGGTGCACAGCCGGCCGGTGGACGACGCGTGGCAGCACCTGGTGACGGACATCCGGCGCTGCGAGCCGACGCTGCGGGAGATTCTCTTCGTGCGGCTCGTGGACGTGGGCGGGGCGCTGGCGGCGCGGACGTATCAGGCGCCGGTGGATGTGGTGGTGGAGGTCGCGGACGCGTTCTGTCCTTGGAACGAGGGGCGTTGGCGGCTGACGGGGGACAGCACCGGAGCCAGTTGCGTCCGGACGGACGATCCTGCGGATCTGGCGCTGTCCGTGCGGGAGTTGGGGGCGGCGTACCTGGGCGGCGTGTCGCTGGTGTCGCTGGCGGGGGCGGGGCGCGTGCGCGAGCTGCGGGACGGGGCGCTGGTCGAGGCGTCCGTCGCCTTCGGGTCACCGGTGGCCCCGTGGTTGCCGCACACGTTCTAGCGACCCGCTAGGGGCGCTGGCACCCCGGGCACCAGAACAGGTTCCGTGCCGCCAGTTCCGCCGTGCGGATCTCCGTGCCGCAGATGTGGCAGGGCCGGCGGTCGCGGCGGTAGACGTAGACCTCGCCGCCGTGGTCGTCGACGCGGGGCGGGCGGCCCATGGCCTCGGGGGTGTGTTCGGGGCGGACCGTGTCGATGCGGTTGAGGCGGACGCCCTCGCGCATCAGCATCGCGAGGTCGGCCCAGATCGCGTCCCACTCCCCCGGGGTCAGGTCCTTGCCGGCGCGATACGGGTCGATGCCGTGCCGGAAGAGGACCTCGGCGCGGTAGACGTTGCCGACGCCCGCGACGATCTTCTGGTCCATGAGGAGCGCGGCGATCGTCGTACGGGAGCGGGAGACGCGCTTCCAGGCGCGGCCGGGGTCGGCGTCCTCGCGCAGCGGGTCGGGGCCGAGGCGCTCGTGTATCGCCTGCTTCTCGGCGTCGGTGATGAGCGCGCAGGTGGTGGGGCCGCGCAGGTCGACGTACGACTCGGGGTTGGCGAGCCGCAGCCGGACGGTGTCCGTGGGCGGCGGGGCCGGGGCGTCGCCGAAGCCGACCTTGCCGAAGAGGCCGAGGTGGATGTGCACCCATTCGTCTCCGGGAAAGCCGAGGAAGAGGTGCTTGCCGTGCGCCTCGGTGCGCTCCAGGACGGTGCCGTCGAGCAGGGCCGCCGAGTCGGCGAACTTGCCCTGGGGGCTGGAGACGCGCACGGACCGGCCGCCGAACCGTTCCCGGTAGTCGGCGGCCAGCCGGTGGATGGTGTGCCCTTCGGGCATCAGGCGGTGGGCTCCTGCGGGTGGTGGGCCGGGATGGGAGGCAGGACGCCCTCCGTCTCGTAGGCCGAGAGCATCTCGATGCGGCGGGTGTGACGCTCGTCACCGGAGTACGGGGTGTTCAGGAAGATCTCGACGAACTTGGTCGCCTCTTCCTCGGAGTGCATCCGGGCGCCGACGGCGACCACGTTGGCGTTGTTGTGCTCGCGGCCGAGGGCGGCGGTCTGCTCGCTCCAGGCGAGGGCGGCACGGACGCCCTTGACCTTGTTGGCGGCGATCTGCTCGCCGTTGCCGGAGCCGCCGATCACGATGCCGAGGCTGCCCTCGTCGGCGGCGGTCTTCTCCGCGGCGCGCAGGCAGAACGGCGGGTAGTCGTCCTGGGCGTCGTAGATGTGGGGCCCGCAGTCGACGGCCTCGTGGCCGTGGGCCTTCAGCCATTCGACGAGGTGGTTCTTGAGTTCGTAGCCGGCGTGATCGGAGCCGAGGTAGACGCGCATGTTCCGAGTGTGGCACGGCCGTGAGCGGGTAGCGGTCAGCGGGGTCGGGACCTCCGACAGGCCGTCGGAAGGACTTTGGTCCCGCCTGGTCTGGACCTTATGTCCCGCATATGTCCTGAATCACGATCCGGAATCAACTCTTCCGTACCCACCGGTCGCCCTGTTTCATGTCTCCAGCTCGCGACCCGAGCACGCCCCCACACCGAAGGAAGCGTTCATGAACACGCAGCCGACCCTGGCGAAGGAAGGCGGAACCACCGGAAACCCCGGTGAAAACCAGCCGACCGACTCCAACGGCCTGAAGGCCGGGCTGAAGAACCGCCACCTGTCGATGATCGCCATCGGCGGTGTCATCGGCGCCGGTCTCTTCGTCGGCTCCGGCTCCGGCATCGCCGCCGCCGGTCCCGCCATCCTCCTCTCCTACGCGCTCGTCGGCGCCATGGTCGTCTTCGTGATGCGGATGCTCGGCGAGATGGCCGCCGCCCGCCCCTCCTCCGGCTCCTTCTCCGCCTACGCGGACCAGGCGCTCGGTCGCTGGGCCGGCTTCACCATCGGCTGGCTGTACTGGTTCTTCTGGGTGGTCGTGCTCGCCGTCGAGGCGACCGCCGGTGCCGTGATCCTGGAGAGCTGGATCCCGGCCGTCCCGCAGTGGGCCTGGGCGCTCATCGTGATGGTCGTGCTCACCGCGACCAACCTCGGCTCCGTCGCCTCGTACGGCGAGTTCGAGTTCTGGTTCGCCGGCATCAAGGTCGTCGCCATCGGCGCCTTCGTGGTCATCGGCCTGCTCGCCGTCTTCGGCGTACTGCCCGGCTCGGACAACCCGGGCGCCGGATTCGCGCATCTCACCGACGCCGGCGGGTTCTTCCCGATGGGCGCGGGCGCGATCCTCACCGGTGTGCTGATGGTCGTCTTCTCCTTCATGGGCTCCGAGATCGTCACCCTCGCCGCCGGCGAGTCGGAGGACCCGCAGCGCGCCGTCACCAAGGCCACCAACAGCGTGATCTGGCGGATCGGCGTCTTCTACCTGGGCTCGATCTTCGTCGTCCTCACCCTGCTGCCGTGGAACGACAAGTCGATCACCGAGAAGGGCTCGTACGTCGCGGCCCTCGACTCCATCGGCATCCCGGGCGCCGGCCAGATCATGAACGTGATCGTCCTGACCGCCGTCCTGTCCTGCCTGAACTCGGGCCTCTACACCGCCTCCCGCATGGCCTTCTCCCTCGGCCAGCGCGGTGACGCGCCCAAGGCCTTCGCCCGCACCAACACCCGCGGTGTCCCGGTGGCGGCGATCCTCGCCTCGGTGGTCTTCGGCTTCGTCGCGGTCTTCTTCAACTACTGGCGCCCGGACGACGTCTTCGCCTTCCTGCTGAACTCCTCCGGCGCGGTGGCGCTGTTCGTGTGGCTGGTCATCTGCCTCACCCAGCTGCGGATGCGGAAGATCATCCTGCGCGAGTCGCCGGAGAAGCTCGTCGTGAAGATGTGGCTCTTCCCGTACCTGACCTATGCCACCGCCGCGATGATCGTCTTCGTCCTCGGCTACATGGTCTACGACGGCGGCAGCAACCGTGAGCAGGTCGTGCTCTCGCTGCTCGTCGCGGCGCTCGTCCTGGCGATCGGCCTGGTCAAGGACCGGGTCCGGAAGTCCAAGGCGCAGTCGGAGCTCGTCGACACGGTCTGAACCGCGATCACCGTCCGAACCGCGATCACCGCGATCGCTTCCCATACCTGACGGAGGCTGTCAGGTATGAGGCGGAAGCTCTCCGTACACCCACCCCCTCGGGAACGGAGAGCTTCCGTGTTTTTCCAGACCGCCTTCGCCGTCCGGCCCGACCGCCTCGTCTCCGCCACCGGGCCGGAGGACGTCCGTGCCGCCGTGCGGTACGCCGCCGAGCACGGCCTGTCCGTCACCGTCACCAGCACCGGGCACGGGCTCGGCGGGCCCGTCGAGGGCGGGGTCCTGATCGACACCCGGGCCATGGACGGGGTCGAGGTCGACCCGGTGGCCCGCACCGCGCGGATCGGCGCCGGGGCGCGCTGGGGGCAGGTGGTCGAGGCGGCCGCGCCGCACGGCCTGGCCCCGCTGAACGGCTCCTCGCCGGGCGTCGGCGCGGTCGGCTATCTCCTCGGCGGCGGGCTCGGGATCCTGGGCCGGACCCACGGCTGGGCCGCCGACCGGGTGCGCGCGGTCGACCTGGTGACGGCGGACGGCGCCGTGCGACGCCTGGTGCCGGGAGATGCGGCGTTCGGAGCGCTGCTCGGCGGCGGAGCCGTGCACCGGTTCGGCGTGGTCACCGAGGTGACCGTCGACCTGGTGCCGGTCGCGCGGCTCTACGGCGGCTCGATCGCCTTCGACGGGGCGGCGGTGGACCCGGCCGGGCTGCTGCGGGGGTACGTGCGCTGGGCCGAGGGCCTGCCAGCCGCCCTGACCTCCTCGCTCGCCGCGCTCGTCCACCCCGACGCGCCCGCTCTGCCGCCGCGGCTGCGCGGGCGGTACGTGCTCTCGGTGCGGGTCGCCTTCACGGGGGACGCCGTCGAGGGCGAGCGCCTGGTGGCGCCGCTGCGGGCGCTCGGACCCGCGCTCTCGGACTCGCTGCGGGAGCTCCCGTACAGCGAGAGCCCCTCGATCCACGCCGACCCGGACTTCCCGCACGCCTACTGGGGCGACGGGATCCTGCTGGACACGGCGGACGTCGACGCCCTGGTGGAGGTGCTGCGGCTGACCGGGCCGGAGGCCGGGCGGATGGCGGTGGTGCAGCTCAACCACCTGGGCGGGGCGCTGGCCGCGGAGGGGCCGGCCTCGGTGCCGTACCGCGAGGCGGGCTGGCTGGTGCGGGCGCTGTATCCGCTGGACGAGGCGGGGGCGGCGCCCGTACGGGAGCTGCACGCGCGCGTGGAGGCGGCGCTGGCGCCGCGGACCCTCGGCCGCGCGGTGAACTTCGTGTTCGGCGACCGGGAGCGCACGGAGGGGCTGTACGACCCGGAGACGGCGAAGAGGCTCGCCGCGGTCAAGTCGGAGCTCGATCCGGCGAACCTCTTCGGGTGAACGCAGAAAGAAGGAAGGAAGGGATGGTCAGCCCTGGCGGCCGCCGACCAGCTTCCAGGAGGCGGGCAGCAGGCCCATGGCCAGGGCCGCCTTCAGGGCGTCGCCGATGAGGAAGGGCGTCAGGCCCGCGGCGACGGCCTGGCCGAAGGACATGCCGGTGGCGAGGGCCAGGTAGGGCACGCCGACCGCGTAGATGATCGCGGAGCCGAGCACCATCGTGCCGGCCGTGCGCAGCACCGAGCGGTCGGCGCCGCGGCGGGCGAGGCCGCCGACCACGGTGGCGGCGAGCAGCATGCCGAGGATGTAGCCGAAGGACGGCATGGCCCAGCCCGAGGACGCCTCGGCGAACCACGGCACGCCCGCCATGCCGGCGACGGCGTACAGCGCGAGGGAGAGGAAGCCGCGGCGGGCGCCGAGCGCGGTGCCGACGAGCAGGGCGGCGAAGGTCTGGCCGGAGACCGGGACCGGGGAGCCCGGGACGGGCACGGTGAGCTGCGCGGCCAGGCCGGTGAGCGCGGCGCCGCCGACGACGAGCGCGAGGCCGCGGACGCGGCTCGCCGGGATCAGGTCGGCGAGGACCGTACCGGAACGGAGGGAGGAGACGGGGGCGGCGGCGGTGCTCATCGGTACTCCGCGGGGCGAGGGGACAGGGGCAGGCTCGACCGTATGCCAGGAGTGAACGCCCGATCACGGTCAGCCGCCCACAAAGCCCGGGGCGCGCTCTTCGTGGAGATCGAACAAGTCGGCCGCTCACGCCCGCGCGCCACGTGACGCTCGTCACGGGGAAGACCTGCCAGGAGATCCCTTTTGCGTCGGCGCCGCCTCAGCGGAGAGACTGTGGGGTCCCCATAAACAACCGAAGAGCGTGAGCCACTCACATGCACGACGCACCACCCGCCCCGCCGTCCCGCCTGGCCCCCGAACCGGAGCCGCTCTCGCACGGGCTGAAGCAGCGTCATCTGACGATGCTGGGCCTGGGCGGGGTGATCGGCGCCGGTCTGTTCGTCGGTTCGGGCGCGGGCATCGCGGTCGCGGGTCCCGGGATCGTCGTCTCGTATCTGCTCGCGGGCGCGCTGGCGATGCTGGTCATGCGGATGCTGGGCGAGATGTCGGCGGCGATGCCGGCCTCCGGCGCGTTCTCGGTGCACGCGGAGCGGGCGCTCGGGCGCTGGGCGGGCTTCTCGGTGGGCTGGCTGTACTGGTTCCTGCTCGTCGTGGTGCTCGCGGTGGAGGCGACGGGCGCGGCCCGGATCGCGCACGGCTGGGTGCCCGGGGTGCCGCAGTGGGGCTGGGTGCTGGTCTTCATGCTGGTGTTCACGGCGGCCAACCTGGCGGCGGTGAGGAACTTCGGCGAGTTCGAGTTCTGGTTCGCCGCCCTGAAGGTCGGCGCGATCGTCCTCTTCCTGGTCCTCGGCGCCCTCGCGATCATCGGCTGGCTGCCCGACACCGACCCGGTGGGGCTCGCGAATCTGACGGGCCAGGGCGGTTTCCTGCCGCACGGCTGGTCAGGGGTGGTGTCCGGGGTCCTCGCGGTCGTCTTCGCCTTCGGCGGTCTGGAGGTCGTGACGATCGCGGCGGCCGAGTCCGACGACCCGGCGCGCAACGTGGCGCGGGCGGTGCGCAGCGCGGTGTGGCGGATCCTCTTCTTCTACGTGGGCTCGATGCTGGTGATCGTGACCCTGCTGCCGTGGACGGCGATCGAGCCGGGCGAGTCGCCGTACGTGGCGGTGCTCGACGCGATCGGGGTGCCGGGGGCCGGCCAGATCATGAACGTGGTGGTGTTCGTGGCGCTGCTCTCGGCGCTGAACGCCAACCTCTACGGCTCGTCCCGGATGGTCTTCTCGCTGGCCGAGCGCGGGGAGGCGCCGCGGGGGCTGTTGAAGGTCTCGGGCGGCGGGGTGCCGCTGCGGGCGGTGCTCGCCTCGGTGGCCTTCGGCTTCGTCTCGGTGCTGCTCAATCTGAAGTGGCCGGATTCCGTCTTCCTCTACATGCTCAACGCGGTCGGCGCGGTGCTGCTGTTCGTGTGGGCGCTGATCGCGGTGTCCCAACTGCGGCTGCGGCGCCGGATCGAGCGGGAGGCGCCCGAGACGCTGACCCTGCGGATGTGGGGCTTCCCGTGGCTGACCTGGCTGGCGCTCGCGGCGATGGGCGTGGTGCTCGTCCTGATGCTGCTCGACGACGGGGCGCGGCCGCAGGTGCTGTGGTCGGCCGGGGCGACGGCGGCGGTCCTGGTGGTGGCGTGGGTGCGCGAGATCCGCACGGGCCGCACCTGAATCTTCACCTTGTGTGAAACCGGTGCCCGTATAGCGGACACCTGTTCCCTGTGAGCGGGGCGGCCCCACAGACTGTGGGCCACCTCCCCTGTCTCAGCTAGTGAACAGAGTTCGCCCATGTCTCGGACCACCGCGCCCGCGCCGGCCGACCGCAAGGACGGCGCGACGACCCCCACCGGGGGCCTGACCCATGGCCTCAAGCAGCGCCATCTGTCGATGATCGCGCTCGGCGGCGTCATCGGCGCCGGCCTGTTCGTCGGCTCCGGCGCCGGCATCGCCGCCGCCGGACCGTCGATCGTCCTCGCGTACACGCTCTCCGGTCTGCTCGTCATGCTCGTGATGCGCATGCTGGGCGAGATGTCGGCGGCGTACCCGTCCTCCGGCTCGTTCTCCTCGCACGCCGAGCGGGCCTTCGGCTCGTGGGCCGGCTTCGCCTCCGGCTGGGCGTTCTGGGTGCTGCTCAGCGTGGCCGTCGGCCTGGAGGGCATCGGCGCGGCGAAGATCGTCACCGGCTGGCTGCCGGGCACGCCCGAGTGGGCCTGGGTCGCGCTCTTCATGCTGGTGTTCTGCGGCACCAACCTGGCCGCCGTGAAGAACTTCGGCGAGTTCGAGTTCTGGTTCGCCGCCCTGAAGGTCGGCGCGATCGCGCTCTTCCTCGGCCTCGGCGTGCTCGCCATCACGGGCGTGCTGCCCGGCACCGACTCCCCCGGCACCGCCAACCTCTTCGGCCAGGGCGGCTTCCTGCCCAACGGCAGCGAGGGCCTGGTCATCGGCCTGCTCGCCTCGGTCTTCTCGTACGGCGGCATGGAGACCGTCACCATCGCCGCCGCCGAGTCCGACAACCCCGTCCAGGGCGTCGCGAAGGCCGTGCGCACCGCGATGTGGCGCATCTCGCTCTTCTACATCGGCTCGATGGCCGTCGTCGTCACCCTCATCCCGTGGGACGACAAGGCGGTCGTCGAGAAGGGCCCGTACGTCGCCGCCCTCGACCACCTGGGCATCCCCGGCGCCGGACAGATCATGAACGTCGTGGTCCTGGTCGCCCTGCTCTCCGCGATGAACGCCAACATCTACGGCTCCTCGCGCATCGCCTTCTCCCTGGTCGGCCGCGGCCTCGGCCCGCAGGTGCTCGGCAAGGTCTTCGCCGGCGTGCCGCGCCCGGCCGTCCTCGCCTCCTGCTTCTTCGGCTTCGTCTGCGTGGGCCTGAACTACTGGTCGCCCGACAAGATCTTCCCGTGGCTGCTCAACATGATCGGCGGCGTGATCCTGGTCGTCTGGATCTTCATCGCCGCCTCGCAGCTGGTGCTGCGCCGCCGCCTGGAGCGCGAGGCGCCGGAGAAGCTGGTCGTGCGGATGTGGCTCTACCCGGGCCTGACCTATGTCGCCCTGGCCGGCATGGCGGTCATCTTCTTCCTGATGGCCCGCGAGGCGGACACCCGCGTGCAGTTGTACGCGACGGGCGCGATGACGCTGGTCCTCGCCGTGATCGGCGTGGTGCGGCAGAAGGCGCGGGCCGGTGAGCCGGCCGGTGCGGGCGCGGTGACGCCCGCGACCGAGGAGGTCTGACGGTCCCGTCATCAGACGTGCGGTGCCCCGCCGAGCCTCTGCTCGGCGGGGCACCGCACGTTTTCAGGAGATACGGCTACGCGCAGTACGGGGCGGTGCGCACGTATCCGCCCTGGTTCTCGTCGTCCGTGCCGAGCAGCGCGTCACCCGTGCCCGGCAGGCACTCCACCGCCTCGACCTTGTAGCCGGGGAAGGTGCCGAGGAGGGTGGGCGTGGCGGCGAGGGCGACCCGGACGCGGCCGGTGGCCGACAGGCTCACCTGGCCGATGTCGCTGACGGCGGAGTCGAAGGGGCCGTCGTCACCGGCGTCCGAGGCCGAACCGGCCAGGATCCGGCCGGAGTCGGTCACCGCGAGGTCGGAGATGTGCCGGGTGCCGTCGCCCTGCGGGTACGAGGAGGTGTACGCGCGCCGGGTCACGGCGCCGAACAGCGGCTGCCCCCAGGCGGCGAAGGTGAGCGGCGCCGCGTACAGGGTGGCCGGGCGGTCCGGGCCGTCGCCGCGGTCGGCCCAGAGCGCGGCGAACCTCCCGTCCCGGGCGACGAGCGCGAAGCTCTCGTAGTCGTCGCCCGGCCCGATCGCGGGCAGCGGGGCGTAGTCCACGACGGTGGCCGTGGCGCCGTCGACCTTGATCCGGTAGACGATGCCGCGCGAGGCGAGCGCCAGGTACTCGCCGGGTGCTCCGGGGACGGCCTCGACGGCCTCCAGGTCGTTGGGCTCGGCCCCGCTCCAGGTGAGCCGCCCGACGGCGAGGGCGCCGTCCCGGTACGAGACCCGGGAGAGCCGGGGCTGCCCGGAGCGCTTGTTGTCGTTGACGAACAGGGCGCTGTCGCTGCCCGGTCCCTCACTGGCGAGGCCGCTGACGCCGCTGCGGGCGTCGGTGCCCACCTGCTGCCAGGGGTCGGCGGCCTGGGCCGGGGTGGTGAGCAGGGCGACGAGGGCAGCGGCGGCGGCGAATCTCCGGGTGAGCTTCATGCCCCGCACGTTATGGATCTTGAACGGGCCCGGAACAGGGCGGACTACTCCGGACGGCGGAGCGCGCGGAAGCAGTCACGGGGCGCAGGGCGCGGTGGGCCGGGACCCGGGCAGGGCCTGGACGGGGCCTGGACGGGGCCTGGACGGGGCCTAGGTCCAAGGGCTGATCAACTTCGGCAGCTCCTGCTGCTAGCCTGCACTTGCATATGGTGTGCAATAAGCCTTCGGAGGGGTCGGCCCATGGCGATCTACACGCTTCCTGAACTGCCGTACGACTACGCGGCGCTGGAGCCGGTGATCAACCCGCAGATCATCGAGCTGCACCACGACAAGCACCACGCGGCCTATGTGAAGGGTGCGAACGACACCCTGGAGCAGCTGGCGGAGGCCCGCGACAAGGAGCAGTGGGGGTCGGTCAACGGGCTCGAGAAGAGCCTGGCCTTCCATCTGTCCGGCCACATCCTGCACTCGATCTACTGGAACAACATGAACAGCCCGAAGGACGGAGGCGGCGGCGAGCCGCTGGCCGCCGACGGGGTCGGCGAGCTCGCCGACGCGATCACCGAGTCCTTCGGCTCCTTCGCCGGGTTCAAGGCCCAGCTGACCAAGGCCGCCGCGACCACCCAGGGCTCCGGCTGGGGCGTCCTCGCCTACGAGCCGATCAGCGGCCGGCTGATCGTCGAGCAGGTCTACGACCACCAGGGCAACGTGGGCCAGGGCTCGGTCCCGATCCTGGTCTTCGACGCCTGGGAGCACGCCTTCTACCTGCAGTACAAGAACCAGAAGGTCGACTTCATCGAGGCCATGTGGCAGGTCGTCAACTGGCAGGACGTGCAGCGGCGCTACGCCGACGCCAAGGGCCGCACCCCGCTGATCGGCATCTGAGCCTCCGCGCTCCCCGTACTCCTGCTCGTGAACGTCTTCTCACACCTTCACCGGGCAGGCGGATGAAAGAGGAACCCCCGCGATGAAGGGCATCGCGGGGGTTCTTCCGTACGGCACAGGGGCGGGCGGACTACTCGAAGCTGGGGTTCGCCGTCCGGGTGCGCTTGATCTCGAAGAAGCCGGGCGTCGCGGCGACGAGCAGGGTGCCGTCCCACAGCCGGGCCGCGGCCTCGCCGCGCGGGGTCGGGGTGACGACCGGGCCGAAGAAGGAGACCTCGTCGCCGTCCGGGCCGGGCACGGAGATCACCGGGGTGCCGACGTCCTGGCCGACCTTGTCGATGCCCTCCTGGTGGGAGGCGCGCAGCTCGGTGTCGTAGGTGTCCTTGTCCATGAAGTCGGCGAGCTCGGCCGGCAGGCCGACGTCGGTGAGCGCGCCGACGACCGCCTCGCGGGTCGGGCCCTCGCCGTTGTTGTGGAACCGGGTGCCGAGCGCCGTGTAGAGCTTGCCGACGACCTCGTCGCCGTGCAGCTGCTGGGCCGCGATCACCACGCGGACCGGGCCCCAGGCCTGGGTCTCCAGCATCTCCCGGTACTGCTCGGGCAGCTCGTCCAGCCGGTTCTCGTTCAGCACGGCCAGGCTCATCACCTTCCAGCGCACGTCGACCGGGCGCACCTTCTCCACCTCCAGCATCCAGCGGGAGGTCATCCAGGCCCACGGGCACAGCGGGTCGAAGAAGAACTCGGCGGTGGTCCTGCTCTCGGACATGTGACTCCTCGGCAAACGGTCTCGGTCAGCGTTGCGCCGAAGGACGCAACGCTTCCGGCCCCCGATCGCATTCCCCTGTGCCGCGTGACAGTGGCACATGGCAGGATCGGTGCTGTTTCGATGGCGTCACGAAGGAGTGCCCCGTGCCCGGTGAGAATCTGTCCCGCGACGAGGCCCGCGAGCGGGCCGAGCTGCTGACCGTCGACGGGTACGAGGTCCACCTCGACCTGCGCTCGGCGGTCGGCGAGTCCGGGGATGGTGTGCGCACCTTCCGGTCGGTGACCACGATCCGCTTCCGGCGCACCGGCTCGGGCGACGCCACCTTCGTGGATCTGATCGCCCCCTCGGTGAACGCGGTCACCCTCAACGGGCGCGAGCTCGACCCCAAGGCCGTCTTCGACGGCTCCCGGATCGCGGTCGACGGCCTCGCCGACGAGAACGTGCTGGTCGTCGACGCCCAGTGCGCCTACAGCCGCACCGGCGAGGGCATGCACCGCTTCGTCGACCCCGAGGACGGCGAGGTCTACCTCTACACCCAGTACGAGCCGGCCGACGCCCGTCGCGTCCACGCCAATTTCGAGCAGCCCGACCTCAAGGCGCCGTACCGCTTCGCGGTGGACGCGCCCGAGGGCTGGACGGTGTGGTCGAACGGCGTGGGCGAGCAGGACGGCGACGGGCGGTGGCACTTCGCCGAGACGGCGCCCATCTCCACGTACATCACCTGTGTCGTGGCCGGTCCGTACCACTACGTCACGGACACGTACAAGCGCACCTTCGCCGACGGCTCCGAGCTGGAGATCCCGCTGGGCGCGATGTGCCGCAAGGGGCTGGCCAAGCACTTCGACGCGGACGACGTCTTCCTGATCACCAAGCAGGGCTTCGACTTCTTCCACGACAACTTCGACTACCCGTACCCCTTCGGGAAGTACGACCAGGCCTTCGTGCCCGAGTACAACCTCGGCGCCATGGAGAACCCGGGCATGGTCACCTTCCGCGAGGAGTACATCTACCGCGGCAAGGTGACGCAGGCGGCGTACGAGCGCCGGGCCAACGTGATCCTGCACGAGATGGCCCACATGTGGTTCGGCGACCTGGTCACCATGGTGTGGTGGGACGACCTGTGGCTGAAGGAGTCCTTCGCCGACTTCATGGGCTCCTTCTCGCTCGCCGAGGCGACCCGCTTCACCAACAGCTGGGTGACCTTCGCCAACAACCGCAAGGCCTGGGCGTACCGCGCCGACCAGCTGCCGTCCACCCACCCGATCACGGCCGACATCCGTGACCTGGAGGACGCCAAGCTCAACTTCGACGGCATCACCTACGCCAAGGGCGCCTCGGTCCTGAAGCAGCTGGTGGCGTACGCGGGCCGGGACGCGTTCCTGGAGGGCGCCCGCCGCTACTTCAAGCGCCACGCGTACGGCAACACGCGCCTCAGCGACCTGCTGACCGTCCTGGAGGAGACCTCCGGCCGGGACATGAAGGCCTGGGCGAAGTCCTGGCTGCAGACCTCCGGCGTCAACAGCCTCACCCCGGACGTCACCTACGACGCCGAGGGCCGGATCACCGAGCTCGCCGTGGTCCAGGAGGGCGACGAGCTGCGCCCGCACCGCGCCGCCGTCGGCCTCTACAAGCTCTCCGGCGGGGATCTCGTGCGGTACGCGCGCGTGGAGGCCGACATCACCGGCGCCCGCACCGTGGTGGCCGAGCTGGCGGGTGCCGAGAAGCCCGACCTGGTCCTGGTCAACGACGACGACCTCACGTACTGCAAGGTCCGCTTCGACGAGGGCTCGCTCGCCACCCTGCGCGCCCACCTCGGCGACATCACCGATCCGCTGGCCCGCGCGCTGTGCTGGTCGGCGCTGTGGAACCTGACCCGCGACGGCCTCATGCCGGCCCGTGACTTCGTCAAGGTCGCGCTGGAGTTCGCGGGCCGCGAGACCGACATCGGCGTGCTGCAGATGGTGCACGCCTGGGCCCAGTCGGCGGTCACCCACTTCGCGGCGCCCGCGTGGCGGCCGGAGGGCGGGCGGCTGCTCGCCGAGGGCGGGCTGCGCGAGCTGCGGCTCGCCGAGCCGGGCAGCGAGCACCAGCTGACCTGGGCGCGCTTCTTCGCCGCCGTGGCCTCCTCGGACGCCGACCTCCAGCTCCTGGAGGGCCTGCTCGACGGCTCGGCCGGCGTCGACGGCCTCGACGTCGACCAGGAGCTGCGGTGGGCGTTCCTGGAGCCGCTGGCCACCCACGGGCGTGCCGACGAGGCGCGGATCGGTGCGGAGCTGACCCGCGACGACACCGCGACCGGCAAGCGCCACCAGGTGCGCTGTCTGGCCGCCCGCCCGTCGGCGGCGGTCAAGGCGCAGGCCTGGGCGCAGGTCGTCGAGTCGGACGCGCTGTCCAACGCCCTCGTGGAGGCGACGATCGCGGGCTTCGTGCGGCCCTCGCAGCGCGAGCTGATCGCGCCGTACGCGGAGAAGTACTTCGCGGTGATCGAGCGGATCTGGGTCGAGCGCTCGATCCAGATCGGCATGGACGTGGTGCGCGGGCTGTTCCCGGGGCTCCAGGACCGGGCCGAGACGCTGGCCGCGACCGACGCCTGGCTCGCCGGCCACGCCGACGCCGCCCCGGCGCTGCGCCGGCTCGTCCTGGAGGCGCGGGACGACCTGGCCCGGGCGCTGCGGGCCCAGGAGTGCGACGCGCGCGCCGCGTAGCCGTACGAGCGGGTGGGCCCCCGGTGCCGGGGGCCTACTCGGCACTCGAACGCGCGTACTTTAGCCCCGGCTTGTCCGGATTCGTCGACGCGCTTGTAACAGCGGTTAGTTGAGGCTCGGACGACGGAAGACCGTCGACATGAACCACAACACCCCCAAGGGTTCCCTCTCCCCCCTCCCCCACACCGGCGTGGACCGGTTCCGGGAGGCCCTCCGGCACGCCCGCCCCGAGGCGATGCTCACCGGGCTCGCCGCGCTCTCCCTGCACCGCTTCGCCTCCGCTCCCCCGCCCGGCATGATCGACCGGGTCGACGTGCTCGTCCCGCGCACCCGCCGGGTGCGGTCCACCGGACAGGTCCGCGTGGTGCGGACCGCCGAGCCGCCGCAGCCGGTGGAGATCGACGGGATGCCGGTCGCCCCGGTCCCCCGGGCGCTCGCCGACGCCGTCGCGGCGCTGAACGACGCGAGCGTGGTACGCCGGCTGCTCACCGAGGCGGTCAGCGGCGGGCACTGCGAACCGGGTGCGGTGGTACGGGAGTTGAACCGGGCCCGGCTGCTGACCCGGCCGCACGTGGTGGACGCGGTGGACTCCCTGCTCGCCGAGGGCCGGTCGATCGCCGAGGACCGGCTGTACGCGATGGTGCGGGAGTTCGCGCTGCCGGACCCGCTGTGGAACGTGGACCTGCGGCTGCCGGGCGGCCCGCACCTCGGCGGCGTCGACGCCTACTGGCCGGACCAGGCGGTCGCGGTGGAGCTGGACACCCGGGCGCCGCGGCAGGACGACGACGCGCTGTGGACGGAGTACACGCGCAAGCGCGAGCACCTGGAGCGGCTCGGCATCACCGTCGTCCACCTCACCCCGCGCAAGCTGCGCGAGGCGATGGACCAGCAGGCGACCGTGGTCCGTACGGCCCTGATGGCCGCGGCGGACCGGCAGCCGCCCGCGTATGTCGTCGTCCTGCCCCGCTGATCCCTACTTCTTGGGGGCAGTGCCGCAGAACTCCGCCTCCAGGAGGGGCTGGGTGTCACCCGTCCAGTCGGCGTTGAGGTTCGCGGCGAGCGAGTGCGTGCCGTCCCTGGTGACCACGGCCTGCGAGGTGGAGCCGTGGATGCCGCCACCGTGGCCCCAGACCTCCTTCCCGCAGCTCAGCTTCGTCTGCATCAGCGCGAGTCCGTACCGCGTCGACCCCCCGTCGAGGGGAGTGGCGACCGTGTCGGTCAGCTCCTTCATCTCGGCCTTCGGCAGCAGCCGGCCCTTGAGCAGGGCGCGGTAGAAGGTCTGCAGGTCGTTCGCGTCGGAGATCATCTCGCCCGCCGCGCCGGCGAGGCTCGGGTTGAGGTCGCTGACGTCGTGGACCGGTCCGGTGCCGTCCAGGGTCAGCTTCGAGTACGCGGGTGAATGCGGCTGCGGCATACGGGACTTGGTGCCGGGGACGCTGGTGGCGCGCAGCTTCAGGGGCTTGATGATCCGGTTCTCGACGGCCTTGCCGTAGGGGCGGCCGGTGACCTTCTCGATGACCATGCCGGCGAGCACGAAGTTGGTGTTGGAGTAGTTCCAGGAGGTGCCGGGCGCGAAGTCGGGCTCGTGGGTCATCGCGATGGCGACGAGCTGCTCAGGGGTCCAGGTGTCGTAGCGGTGCTCCAGGAAGGCGGGGCCGAAGACCTTCTCCTGGAAGCCGGGGTCCTCGGTGTAGCCGTAGATGCCGCTGGTGTGGTTGAGCAGCTGCCGGACGGTGATCTCGCGGCCGTCGTGGCCGTGGCCGCGGACCACGCCGGGCAGCCATTTCTCGACCGGGTCGTCGAGGTCGAGCCGGCCCTCGGCCTGGAGCTGGAGCAGCACGGTGGCGGTGAAGGTCTTGGTGATGGAGCCGACCCGGAAACGGTCGTCGCCGTTGCGCTCGCCGGCGGTGCCGGTCCAGCGGTCCTTGCCGTCCCGGACCTGCGCGACGGCGCCGGGCACCCCCTCGGCGACGGCCGCGTCCAGGGCCTGCTGGGTGAGGGCGTGGGACGGCTTCGCCGAGGCGGCCGGGGCGGCCTGCGGGGCCGCGGTGGCGGCGACGGCGGGTGCGGCGAGCGCGGTGGCGGTGAGGCCGGCGACGAGTCCGGCGGCGAGGAGGGTACGGACGGTGCGTGCGGTGCGCGTGGCTGACATGCGGACTCCCGGGTCTCCCGTGATCGTGAACTGCGGTCACGGGAGGGGACCGCGGGAGCTGAGCGACGGGTTGAGACCCGTCCGGACGGTTGATCCCTTTTCAGCCGTTCGCCGGATCGGTGAGGTGCGAGCGGCCCGAGGGGGGCCGGTCGCGCCAGAGCTGGAGGCCGATGTCGACGAGATCGACGCGGTCGAGGGCGGGTACGGAGTCGAGCGGGTGCCAGGCGGCGAGGTCGGTGGAGCCGTCGGTCTCGTGCCGCAGCTCGCCGCCGGTGATCCGCGCCTCGTAGATGATCCGCAGCCCCTGCCAGTCGCCGGGCCCGCCCATCCGGCGCAGCCAGTTGCGCCGGATGGAGTCGATCCCGAGCAGCACGGTGGGCTCGGCCACGTACCCGGTCTCCTCCTCGACCTCCCGCACGACGGTCTCGACCGGCTCCTCGCCGTGGTCCATCCCGCCTCCGGGCAGTGTCCACCGCTTGCGCCCGTCCTTGGCGACCCAGCGGGCGAGCAGTATCTCCCCGTCCCGGACGCACACGGCGTAGGCCGCCACCCGCAACTCCTGCTTCATACCGGGAGGTTAGGGGGAAACGGGGACGGGCCCTAGATCCAGTACGCGGGATAGCTCCGTCCCGTCACGCGCGCGCCCGCCAGGCCGACGGCGACCAGGAGCACCGCCGCGAGGGCGAGGAGGGCCAGGAAGGTCCAGAACGGGGGGTGCTGGAGGGCGACGATGACCGCGGTGGCGGCGGCCGGGGAGTGGGGGGTGCGGGCGGCGGCCATCACGCCGAGGGCGAGGCCGCCGGCGAGGGCGGCGGACCAGAGGCCGGGGCCGGCGAGGGCGAGGACGGCGAAGCCGGTGAGGGCGGAGAGGAGCTGGCCGCCGACGACCGAGCGGGGCTGGGCGAGCGGCAGGTCGGGGGCGCCCGCGACGAGGGCCATGCTGGCGGCGAGCGGCGGGATGAGCAGCGGCTGGTGGAGGGCCGTGCCGACGGCGACGAGCAGCAGGAGCGCCGTGACGCTGATGGCCGTGGAGGCGAGCAGCACGCGCGGGCGGGGCCGGGGCGGCGCCGAGGCGGGCCGGACGGCGACGGCGGGCGCGGCGGCGTGCTGGGCGGTGGTCACAGGTGGTCCTTCGCGGTGAGGTCCGAGGCGGGGTGAGCGGCGGGTTGAGGAGTGGGGGTCACGGGGGCCGACCAGCGGATCGGTGTCCGGGCCTGCACGGTGTGGTCGAGGCGGAAGCGGACGGTCCGGCCGCCGGGGCCGTACTCGGTGTGGGCGAGGCCGGAGAGCTGGAGGGTGGTGCCGGTGGGCCAGTCGAGCAGGAGCAGTCCGGCGCGCCCGTCGGCGGCGAGGTTGCCGAGGGTGCGGAACATGTCGTTGCCCGGGTAGTCGGGCCAGCTCAGCTCGGTGGGCGATTCGACGGTGACGAAGCCGGGGCGGCCGCCCCGGTGGCTGACGTCGGCGCCGTCGGGCGTGGCGCTGGCGACGAAGAAGGTGTCGGCGGCCCGGACCAGGCGCTGCTGGGCGCGGCTGAGCGCGGTGCCGCGCCGTACGGCCCCGACCCCGGGTCCCAGGACGACGCCAGCGTCGCCCGTGCCGTACAGCCGGCGCTGTGACACGTACGCGGAACAGTTGGCGAAGACCCGCTCGGTATCGACGCGCAGCCCGCGTGCGCTGGGGCGCGCGAGGCCGTTGAGGCGCAGCCGGCGCCGGGTGCGCGGGTCGACGGCGAGGGTGCCGACGGGGGTGCCGGCGGTGTCGGTGACGGCCGTGCCGAGCGGGTCGTGGGCGGGGATGCCGCCGGCGACGGAGAAGGTGTGCGGGCCGGTGGCGCGGGCGAAGCCGGGGCGGCCGGTGAGCAGGCTCACCCAGACCCGGCCGGCCGGGTCGGCGGCGCCGAGCACCAGCATCGGCTGGGCCTCCAGGAAGGCGGCGGCCACCGGGGTGATGCCGGTGCGTTCGAGGACGGTGGAGCCGGGGAGGTGCGTGCGCATGGTTCCTCCAGGGATGCGGGCCCAGGGGCCTGCCCCACCCCTCACGACCGATGACAGCTAACCTATCACCGGGACTTTAGAGGTTAGTGACGCCCTCGCGCAACCGGTCACGTAACCTTCAGGGGTTAGTCCGAAAACCGCCGCCGAGGAGGGCGCCCGCCATGACCGTCCCGACCGCCGCCGCCCCCGCCCCCGACCCGCGGCCGCTCACCGGCGAACCCGTCTCCCTCGACCTGCTCAACACCCGCTGGATGGCGGACGGCGTACGGCAGGACCTGCTGACGGACACCGACGGGCTGGCGATCTGGCTGGCCGCCAACGGACTCGACGGGCGCTTCGCCGCCGACCCGGCCACCCTGCGGCACACCCTCACCGCCCGCGACGCGCTCGGCGCGCTCGTCGACCGGCCCGGCGACCCGGCGGCCACCGCGCGGGTGGACGCGGTCCTCGACCACGGGCGCATCCGGGCCGTGCTCAGCACCGAGGGTCCGGGCGAGCGACCGGAGTTCGCCGACCCCGCCTGGGGCCCCGGCTGGACCGCCGCCCGCGACTACCTCGACCTCCTGCGCACCCAGCCGGACCGGATCCGCAAGTGCGCCCACGAGGCGTGCATCCTGCACTTCTTCGACACCTCGCGGAACGGGACCCGCCGCTGGTGCTCGATGGCCCTGTGCGGCAACCGGGCCAAGGCCTCCCGGCACTACGCCCGCACGAAGGACCAGTGACCCTTCCCGACCCCCTTCCTGACCCCCTTCCCGGCACCCTCGTCAACCCCCCTATCAACCCCTATATCGACCCCCGTCCCAACCCTCTGACGAATCACCCCTGTTGAGGTGATTCGTTCTCCGTGGCGCACGATCCCCAGTGGCGGATGTGCGCCACGCCCGCATTCCGCCGCCCGGGAACTCTCCCCAAACCCCTGTCACTTGCGAAAGGCTGAGCGGTCATCCGGTACCGAAATCCGGACCCTCTCCTTTCACTTCAGGGATGTAAATGACCACCCCCGAATCGCAGAGCTCCATACCCGGGCGCTCGACCCCCGGGACCAGACGCGCGGCCCGCATCGCCGCCGCCGCCGGACTCGTGACCGCGCTGATCGCGAGCGGCGCCGCCCCGGTCCTGGCCGCCGACGACCCGGCGACCGGCACCCCGGCCACCTCCCCGGCGAAGACCGCCGACCCGGCCGACAAGCTCGGCGTCACCGACGCCCAGCGCCTCGACGAGGCCGAGGCCGCGCACCAGCCGAACGTCACCGTGCTCGTCGCCACCGCCCCCGGCGCGACCGAGCAGGTCGCCGGCCAGCTCGACGCCGTCCCCGGCGCCTCCGTCGGCAAGCAGGACGACAAGCTCGGCTACGTCCGCGCCACCCTGCCGACCGCGAAGGCCGACGCGGCCATCAAGGCCGCCACCAAGCTCTCCTCGGTCCAGTCGATCGACCTCCAGGCGGAGATCGAGCTCGACGACCCCACCCCGGACGCCGGCACCACCGGCGCCGTCGAGGGCACCACGGTCACGCAGACCTACCCGGCGCCCGGCAAGTACACCCCGGCGAAGAACCCGTACAACCCCTCGTACGAGACGGGCGCGGTCGACTTCGTCAAGGAGCACCCCAAGGCCGACGGCCGCGGCGTGACCATCGGCATCCTCGACTCCGGTGTCGACCTCGGCCACCCGGCCCTGCAGAAGACCACCACCGGCGAGCGCAAGATCGTCGACTGGGTCACCGCCACCGACCCGATCACCGAGGGCGACGGCACCTGGCGCGCCCAGATCACCCCGGTCACCGGCCCCGTCTTCACCGCGAGCAGCCAGAGCTGGAAGGCCCCCGAGGGCTCCTACAGCTTCAGCGTGTTCCGCGAGTCGGTCACCGCGGGCGGCGACCCGAAGGGCGACATCAACCGGGACGGCGACACCACCGACGTCTTCGGTCTGCTCTACGACGCCGCCGCCGGCACCGTCCGGGTCGACACCGACCAGAACGGCGACTTCACGGACAACGCGCCGATGAAGCCGTACAAGGACGGCAACCAGGTCGGCTACTTCGGTGCCGACAACCCGGCCACCCCGGTCGCCGAGAAGGTCCCGTTCGTCGTGCAGATCCGCAAGGACGTGCCGATGGACCCGCTGGGCGGCACCTGGGTCGGCAAGAAGGCCGACTTCGTCAACGTCGGTCTCGTCGAGTCCGCGCACGGCACCCACGTGGCCGGCATCACCGCCGCCAACGGCCTGTTCGGCGGGAAGATGAGCGGCGCCGCGCCCGGCGCGAAGCTCGTCTCCATGCGCGCCTGCACCTGGACCGGCGGCTGCACCAACACCGCGCTCACCGAGGGCATGATGGACCTCGTCGTGAACCGCGGCGTCGACATCGTCAACATGTCCATCGGCGGTCTGCCGCTGCAGAACGACGGCGACAACGTGCGCGCCCGCCTCTACACCCGGCTCATCGACGAGTACGGCGTGCAGCTGGTCATCTCGGCCGGCAACGAGGGCCCCGGCATCAACACGATCGGCGACCCCGGCCTGGCCGACAAGGTCCTCTCGGTCGGCGCGGCCGTCTCCAAGGACACCTGGGCCGCCAACTACGGCTCGGCCGTCGAGAAGAAGTACGCGATGTTCCCGTTCTCCTCGCGCGGCCCGCGTGAGGACGGCGGCTTCACGCCCACCATCACCGCGCCCGGCTCGGCCGTGAACTCCATCCCGACCTGGCTGGAGGGCCAGGGCGTGGCGGAGGCCGGCTACCCGCTGCCCGCCGGTTACGGCATGCTCAACGGCACCTCGATGTCCTCGCCGCAGGCGGCGGGCGCGAGCGCGCTGCTGATCTCGGCCGCCAAGCAGAAGCGCATCGCGCTCTCCCCGCTGACCCTGCGCACCGCGCTCACCTCGACCGCCAAGCGCATCTCGGGCGTCGCAGCCCACGAGCAGGGCGCCGGCCTCATCGACATCGAGGAGGCCTGGGAGTCGATCAAGGACGGTGCCACCGCCCACGACTACAAGGTCGAGGCCCCGGTCGACACCGCGATCTTCCCGGCCCCGCACACCGGCACCGGTGTGTACGACCGCGAGGGCGGCCTCAAGGTCGGCCAGAAGAAGGTCTACGACGTCACCGTCACGCGCACGAGCGGCCCGGACCGTGCCATCGAGCACGAGCTGGACCTCAAGTACAACGACGGCACCTTCCGGATCCTCGGCGACGACGAGATCGACCTGCCGCTGAACAAGCCGGTCACGGTCAAGCTGGAGGCCCGCCCGCGCACCGCCGGCGTGCACAGCGTGATCCTGGAGGCCGACGACGAGCGCACCGAGGGCGTCGACAAGCAGATCCTCGCCACCTCGATCGTCTCCGCCGACCTGGTCGCGCCCGGCTTCGGCTTCACCGCCTCCGGCTCCGTGCAGCGCAACAGCCACAAGTCCTACTTCGTGACCGTGCCGAAGGGCGCCAAGACCCTCGAGGTCTCGATCGGCGGGCTGAAGGAGAAGAGCCAGACCCGGTTCATCACCCAGCACCCGTACGGCGTGGCCCTGGAGGACAACGCGACCAACCAGTGCTACCCGCACTACAACCCGGCGAACACCTGCCGCCCGGACGTGCGCTCCTACGCCAACCCGATCCCGGGCGTCTGGGAGATCATCGTCGAGTCCCGCCGCACCTCGCCGGACCTGGACAACCCGTTCACCCTGAACGTGTCCGTCCTCGGCGCCGACTTCGACCCGGCCGTCCAGAAGGTCGCCGAGGCGAAGATCGGCACCCCGTCCGCCGTGCAGTGGAAGGTCGGCAACGGCTTCGCCGCGATCGACGGGCACCTCAAGGGCGGCTCGCTCGGCTCGCAGAAGTCCGAGCGCCCGACCATCCAGCACCACGAGCAGCAGACCCGCACCGTCACCATCGGTGAGGGCGTGGAGCGCCTCGACATCGCCATCGGCAACACCTCCGACCTGGCCGCCGACCTCGACCTCACGGTCACGCTCGACGGCAAGCAGGTCGGCCAGTCCGCCGACGGCGACTCCGAGGAGGCCGTGACCCTGCTCAAGCCCGCCCCCGGCACGTACACCGTCGTCATCGACGGCTACTCCGTGCAGGCGGCCGGCGGCACCGCCTACGACTACAAGGACGTGTACTACTCGTCCGCGCTCGGCACCGTGAAGGTCGACGAGTCGAAGCCGGTCCAGCTCGCCAACGGCGGCTCCGCGGACGTCGCCGCCGAGGTCGTCGTGAACGCCGCCGCGCCCGAGGGCCGGCAGTTCTTCGGCGAGGTGCAGCTGGTGAACGCGCGGGGCACCGCCGCGGGCACCGGCAGCGTGGTGATCGAGAAGGTCACCCCGTAACGAAGGTCACCCCGTAGCACCGGGAAGATCCACGGGAGGGGCGGGCGCCGGAACCGGTGCCCGCCCCTTTCCCGTCCCCGGGAGTGTCTCCGTCCCGTGACCTGTCCGGCCCTTGGACAATGGATTGGACAAGGCGACCCGGGACATACGCATCATGGAAGCCGCAGCACCTGCACACTCGTACGGAGGAGTCCCCGTGAAGGTCGGAATCGTCGGAGCCACCGGTCAGGTCGGCACAGTCATGCGCAAGATTCTGGCCGAGCGGAAGTTCCCGGTCGACGAGCTGCGTCTCTTCGCCTCCGCCCGCTCCGCCGGCAAGGTCGTCGACGGCGTGACCGTCGAGGACGCCGCCACCGCCGACTACACCGGCCTGGACATCGTCCTCTTCTCGGCCGGCGGCGCCACCTCCAAGGCCCTCGCCGAGAAGGTCGCCTCCCAGGGCGCCGTGGTGATCGACAACTCCTCCGCCTGGCGCCGTGACCCCGAGGTCCCCCTCGTGGTGTCCGAGGTCAACCCGCACGCGGTCAAGGACCGCCCCAAGGGCATCATCGCCAACCCGAACTGCACCACCATGGCCGCCATGCCGGTGCTCAAGCCGCTCCACCAGGAGGCCGGCCTCACCGCGCTGGTCGCCACCACCTACCAGGCCGTCTCCGGCTCGGGCGTGGCCGGCGTCGCCGAGCTGGACGAGCAGGTCAAGGCCGTCGCGCCGCGCGCCGCCGAGCTGACCCACGACGGCGAGGCCGTCGCCTTCCCCGAGCCCGGCGTCTACCGCCGCAACATCGCCTTCAACGTGGTCCCGCTCGCCGGCAACCTCGTCGACGACGGCACCCACGAGACCGACGAGGAGCAGAAGCTCCGCAACGAGTCCCGCAAGATCCTGGAGATCCCCGAGCTCAAGGTCTCCGGCACCTGTGTCCGCGTCCCGGTCTTCTCCGGCCACTCGCTCCAGGTCAACGCCCGCTTCGAGCGTCCGATCAGCGTCGAGCGCGCGTACGAGCTGCTGAAGGACGCCGAGGGCGTCGAACTCTCCGAGATCCCGACCCCGCTCCAGGCCGCCGGCAAGGACGCCTCCTACGTGGGCCGCATCCGGGTCGACGAGACCGTCGAGAACGGCCTCGCGCTCTTCCTCTCCAACGACAACCTGCGCAAGGGCGCGGCGCTGAACGCCGTGCAGATCGCGGAGCTCGTCGCGAAGGAACTGCAGGGCTGATCCCCGCCGTACGGAGGAACGGCGGTCACCGGTGACCGGTGGCCGCCGTTCCTTCTTGTTCGCCCTGGGAAATGTGCCGTGCGCCTCCCGCTCACCCCGTGGAAGGATGGCCCAAACGTCACGAAACCGAGGAGTTGACCGGGTGCCTGGTACGAACCTGACCCGTGAAGAGGCTCAGCAGCGGGCGAAGCTGCTGTCCGTGGACGCGTACGAGGTCGACCTCGACCTCACGGGTGCGCAGGAGGGCGGCACCTACCGGTCCGTCACCACCGTCCGCTTCGATTCCGCCGCGGAGAACGCGGAGACCTTCATCGACCTCGTCGCGCCCGCCGTGCACGAGGTCGTCCTGAACGGGCACGCCCTCGACGTGGCCGCGGTCTTCCGGGACTCGCGGATCGCGCTGCCGCACCTGAAGCAGGGCCGCAACGAGCTGAAGGTCGTCGCGGACTGCGCGTACACCAACACGGGTGAGGGCCTGCACCGCTTCGTCGACCCGGTCGACGGGCAGGCGTACCTCTACACCCAGTTCGAGGTGCCGGACGCCCGCCGGGTCTTCGCCTCCTTCGAGCAGCCCGACCTGAAGGCCACCTTCCAGTTCACCGTGAAGGCGCCCGAGGGCTGGAGCGTGATCTCCAACTCGCCCACCCCGGAGCCGAAGGACGGCGTGTGGGAGTTCGCGCCGACCCCGCGCATCTCCTCGTACATCACCGCGCTGATCGTCGGCCCGTACCACGCGGTGCACTCCTCGTACGAGGGCGCCGACGGCCAGGTCGTGCCGCTCGGCATCTACTGCCGTCCGTCGCTCGCGGAGTTCCTGGACGCGGAGCACATCTTCGACGTGACCCGGCAGGGCTTCACCTGGTTCCAGGAGAAGTTCGACTACGCGTACCCGTTCGCCAAGTACGACCAGCTCTTCGTGCCGGAGTTCAACGCCGGCGCCATGGAGAACGCGGGCGCGGTCACCATCCGCGACCAGTACGTCTTCCGCTCCAAGGTGACGGACGCGGCCTACGAGCGGCGTGCCGAGACCATCCTCCACGAGCTGGCCCACATGTGGTTCGGCGACCTGGTCACCATGGAGTGGTGGAACGACCTGTGGCTGAACGAGTCGTTCGCCACCTTCACCTCGGTCGCCTGCCAGGCCTCCGTCGAGGGCACCCGCTGGCCGAACGCCTGGACCACCTTCGCCAACGCGGAGAAGACCTGGGCCTACCGCCAGGACCAGCTGCCGTCCACGCACCCGATCATGGCGGACATCAACGACCTGGAGGACGTGCTCGTCAACTTCGACGGCATCACCTACGCCAAGGGCGCCTCCGTCCTGAAGCAGCTGGTGGCGTACGTCGGGCAGGACGAGTTCTTCCAGGGCGTGCAGGCGTACTTCAAGCGCCACGCGTTCGGCAACACCCGCCTCGCCGACCTGCTCGGCGCCCTTGAGGAGACCTCCGGGCGTGACCTGAAGGCCTGGTCGAAGGCGTGGCTGGAGACCGCGGGCATCAACATCCTGCGCCCCGAGATCGAGACCGACGAGAACGGCGCGATCACCTCCTTCGCCGTCCGCCAGGAGGCCCCGGCGCTGCCCGCCGGCGCCAAGGGCGAGGCCGTGCTGCGCCCGCACCGGATCGCGATCGGCCTGTACGACCTCGACGCGGCCGGCAAGCTGGTGCGCACCGAGCGCCTGGAGCTGGACATCGACGCGGCCGAGCTGACGCCGGTCCCGCAGCTCGCGGGCAAGCAGCGCCCGGCCGTGGTCCTGCTGAACGACGACGACCTGTCGTACGCCAAGGTCCGCCTCGACGAGGTGTCCCTGAAGAACGTCACCGCGCACCTGGGCGACTTCACCGAGTCGCTGCCGCGCGCGCTGTGCTGGGCCTCGGCCTGGGACATGACCCGGGACGGCGAGCTCGCCACCCGCGACTACCTGGACCTGGTGCTCTCCGGCATCACCAAGGAGACCGACATCGGCGTCGTGCAGTCGCTGCAGGGCCAGGTGAAGGTGGCCCTCGACCTGTACGCGGCGCCGGAGTGGCGTGCCGAGGGCCTGGCCCGCTGGGGGACGGCCGCACAGGAGCAGCTGCGGGCGGCGGCTCCGGGCAGCGACCACCAGCTGGCGTGGGCGCGGGCCTTCGCGGCGACCGCCCGTGAGGACGCCGAGCTCGGCCTGCTCGCGGCGCTGCTCGACGGTGGCGAGACGATCGAGGGCCTGGCCGTGGACGCCGAGCTGCGCTGGGCGTTCGTGCAGCGGCTCGCGGCGGCCGGCCGCTTCGAGGAGGCCGAGATCGCGGCCGAGCTGGAGCGCGACAAGACGGCCGCGGGCGAGCGCCACGCCGCCACGGCCCGCGCGGCCCGCCCGACGGAGGCCGCCAAGGCCGAGGCCTGGGCCTCGGTCGTGGAGTCCGACACGCTGGCGAACGCGGTGCAGGAGGCGGTGATCGGCGGCTTCGTCCAGGCCGACCAGCGCGAGCTGCTCGCCCCGTACACGGAGAAGTACTTCGCGTCGATCAAGCACGTCTCCGAGACGCGCAGCCACGAGATGGTCCAGCAGATCGTGGTCGGCCTCTACCCGACGCTCCAGGTGTCGCAGGCGACCCTGGACGCCACGGACGCCTGGATCGCGGCGAACGACCCGGCCCCGGCGCTGCGCCGGCTTGTGACCGAGTGCCGTGCGGGCGTCGAGCGCGCCCTGAAGGCGCAGGCGGCGGACGCGGCGGCGGCCTGACGGCCGTAGCTCCTCCTCGGTGACGGGCCCCGGACCGATGTCGGTCCGGGGCCCTTCCCGTTTCAGCGGCTCAGCCGAGGTTCGTCAGCCACTGCCAGCCGCCGGTGCCGATCGTCGTCGGGGTGCCGAGGCCGGTCGCCGTGCCCGGGAGGAACTCCAGGTTCTCGGCGGTGCCGGCGGTACGGGTGGTCCACAGGTCCGGCAGGCCGTCGCCGGTCACGTCGCCGGCCGAGACGGCGAGGCGCCGGTCGGCGACGGTCCAGGGGCCGCCGGTCAGGGCGACGGGGGCGGCGAGTGCGGTCGCTCCCTGGCTCGCGTACTGCTTGATCTCGCCGGTGGCCCGGTCGCGGCCCCACACGTCGGCCCTGCCGTCGCCGGTGACGTCGCCGGGCAGGAGCACGTCGTGGCCGGCCCACTCGGGGCCGCCGATGTTCAGCGCGGCCTTGGCGGCGAAGGTCGGCCTGCCGTCGACGGCGGCGCCGCCGCGGTGCAGCCAGAGGCCGGTGGCGCTGCGGGCGAGGACGTCGGGGAGGCCGTCGCCGTCCACGTCGCCGGCGGCGAGCGGGGTGGCGTCGCTCCAGCCGGTGGGGCGGCCGCCCATGGCGACGCGGGTGCCGAGCTCGCCGCTGCCGGCGTTCGGGTAGACCCAGAGGGTGTCGCCGATCCGGGCGAGCAGATCCTCGCGGCCGTCT
This sequence comes from Streptomyces sp. SKN60, assembly GCF_026236535.1. Classification (GTDB taxonomy): domain Bacteria; phylum Actinomycetota; class Actinomycetes; order Streptomycetales; family Streptomycetaceae; genus Streptomyces. The sequence goes on from NZ_JAHTMW010000002.1 coordinate 408,975, forward strand.
CCGGTCCAGTCGCCGCGGTGGCTGACGGCGGCGCCGGCCCAGCCGCCGGTGCCGATCTGGCGCATGCCGGCGAGGGTGCCGCCACCGGTGCCGGAGTAGAGGCGCAGATTGCCGTCGTCCTTCACGGCGACGAAGTCGGGCCGGCCGTCGCCGGTGAGGTCGCCGTCGGTGCCGCTGCCGGGCCGGGGCTCGGGGTAGGCGGCGGCGCGCAGGAGCAGGTGGTCGGAGAGCGGGGCGGCGGGCGCCGGTTCGGGTTCGAGGGCGTCGGCGCGGACGGTGTGGAAGTCACGGGCGCTGAGGAAGACGTGGTCGAACTTCTTGCCGGTGTACGTGGTGGGCTCGCCGGAGCGGCACTCGGTGGCGCCGGAGGTGAGGCACGCGGCCGTGAACCAGTCGTGGTCGTTCTCGTCGGCCTCGGCGAACGGCCCGGTGCCGGGCAGCCCGGCCCGTATCGGGTCCAGGGCCGGGTAGTCGGCGCCCGCGTTGAGGTCGCCGCCGAGGATGACGGGGAGCCCGGCGGCCCAGGTGTCGACCTTGGCCATGACCTGGGAGGAGCCGTTGTCGGGCTGGATGTACTGGGCGAGGTGGGTGTTGCAGAGGAGCGTGGTGCGCCCGTCGACCGGTCCGCGGGCGCACAGCACCGCCCGGCCCTCCTCGCCCGCCGGGACGGTGAGGTTGGCGGCGTAGCGGTCGACGGCCGGCGCCTTGACGAAGATTCCGAGGCCGAAGCGCTTGTCGCTCGACCACTTGCCGCAGCCGGAGACGTCGTTGACGGTCGAGGTCCACACGCCGGTGTAGCCGGGCAGGGCGTCGCGCAGCGCGGCCCACTGGCCGAAGCACAGCTCCTGGAGGAACAGCGCGTCGGTGTCCCAGGCGAGCGTCTGGTCCTTCACCTCGGCGGTCCAGGTGGGCAGGTCGAGCGCGCTCTGGCAGGTGTACCCGCCGCAGACGTTGTACGAGAGGGTGCGCACCGGCGGCGCGGTGGCCGGGTCCACCGTGTCGGCGGCGGCCGGTGCCGCGGTCGGCAGGACCGCGGCGGCCAGCAGCGCGAGCACGGTGGCGGCTCTGTGGAGGATTCTCATGCCCGCAGAGCGTAGTGATCGTTTGGACTTCCTCTTCCGTGCGCCGGTGCGGAGTTCGTCAGTCGGTCAGTCGGTTGGTCAGTCCGTCAGGCGGGCGTACCGCGCGCGCAGTTCGGCGGCGCCGTCCTCGGTGAGGCTGCCGTGCAGACGCATCCGGGCGACGCCGCCGTCCGGGAAGGCGTCCAGGCGCACATGGGTGACCACAGCCTGGGCGGCGAGCGTGAAGCGGTGCAGGGTGTCGGGCTGGAGGCGGGTGCGCGGGATGATCTCGAACCACTCTGCGCCGTCTTCGGGCCCGCCGTTTCGGCCCTGGAGGGAGATCCAGCCCGCCGAGTTGCCCTTGAGGTAGGCGGTGTCGATCTCGACGGCGCGGACGGCGCCCTGGGCGGCGAGCCGGAAGCGCACCCAGTCGTTGGTGCCGCGGACCCGGCGGCGGCGGTTCTCCCAGCCGTCGTCCATCTTGCGCGAGGTGCCGGGCAGGATGATCTGGGTGGGCGAGGAGTAGAACGTGTCGGAGGCGTCCTCGTAGGAGCCGCCGTTGAGCACCGAGATCAGGTCGAGGGTGCCGAGGACGTCCAGCCACTCGGGGTCCGGGACGACCTCGCCGTGCACGCGGAGGCGGGCGATGCCGCCGTCGGGGTGCTGGCACAGGCGCAGGTGGGTGTAGCGGCGCTCGGTGGTGATCGCGAAGCCGTTGGCGGCGTGGCCGCGCACCGGGGTGGGCGGCACGAGCTCCTCCCACTTGGCGTCCAGGAGCTCCTCGGGGCTCGGGGTGCCCTCGACGGCGGCGGCCTGGACGCTCACCTTCTGCGGGTAGTTGCCGCGGAAGTGGGCGGTGTCGACGACGATGCCGCGGATGACGCCGGGGGCGCCGAGGCGGACGATCGCCCAGTCGTGGTCCTCGGGCGCCGGGAACGGGTGGTCGGCGTCGGCGCCGCGGCGGCGCCGGGTCTCCCAGCCGTCCATGATCTTGCCCTTGTGGCCGAAGTGCTCGGGGTCGAACACGGCCCGCTCGCGGACGAGGAGGTTCTCCCGCTCGGCGAAGAACTCGTCGTTGGCGGCGACGACACCGGCGCCGAGGCGCCGGTCGGCGAGGTCGACGAGCTCGGTGAAGGGGAAGTCGCCGGTGCGGTAGTCGGCGTACGGGTCGCCGCCGGCGTAGGGCGCGGCGTCGTTGGCGTGCGGGTCCTGGTCCTGGATCGGGTCGTTCGCGTCGAGGCTCATGCGTCGACTGTGCCGCCGCAGCATGACTCAGGTCCATCGAATGTTTTCGACAGGTCTTTGTAGAGCTACTGAACGGTCTGGGTGGTCTCGCGCTGGACGGCGGCCTGACGCAGGGCCGCGAGGACCCGGGCGACCGCCGGGCGTTCCTCGGAGCCGCGCCGGACGGCCGCGACGACATGGCGGCGCGGCTGGTCGGCGGAGAGCACCCGCATGACGACCCCGGCGCCGGTACGGCGTTCGGCGGCGGCCATCCGGGGCACCAGGGCGACGCCCATCCCGGCCTCGACCAGGGCGAGGATCGCGGTCCAGCCGGCCGCGCTGTGCGCCTGCTCGGGCACGAAGCCGGCGGCCTCGCAGGCGGCGGTGGTGATCTCGGACCAGGGCCCGGAGCCGCCGAAGATCCACGGCTCGGCGGACAGGTCGGCGAGCCGCAGTCCGGCCGCGTCGGCGAGCGGGTGCCCGGCGGGCAGGGCGACGTCGAGCGGGTCGGCGAGCAGCGGCACCCGGCTGAACTTGGGGTCGCGGGCGGTGGGCGCGTGGGCGGCGAGGGAGAGCGCCAGGTCGACCTGGCCGGCGGTGAGCAGTTCGTACGCCTCCGCCGCCTCGGCCTCGCGGACCCGGACGTCGAGCCCGGGGTGGGCGGGGCGCAGCGCCTGCACGGCGGGGACGACGAGGGCGGAGACGGCGGTGGAGAAGGCGGCGACCCGGATCCGGCCGGCCTCGCCGCTGAGATAGGCGTCGAGATCGGCCTCGGCCCGCTCCAGCTGAGCGAAGACGGCCTCGGCGTGCCGCAGCACCAGATGGGCGGCGTCGGTCAGCCGGACCCGCCGGCCCTGGGCCTCCAGGAGCCGTACGCCGAGCTGCTTGGAGAGGTTGGTGAGCTGCTGGGAGACGGCGGAGGGGGTCATCAGGAGGGCCTCCGCGGTGGCGGTGACGGTGCCGCGGTCGCGCAGGGTGCGGAGGATCTGGAGCTTCTTGATGTCCCACTCGGTCATGGGCCGCAACCTACCGGCCCCGCTACCTGGCCGAACTCAGGGCCACTCCGCCGAGGATGAGCACCATGCACCCGGCGCCGGCGAGGCCGAGCCGTTCGCCGAGGAGGAGGGCGGAGAGCAGCGCGACGCAGACCGGCTGGAGGTAGTAGACGACGCCGGCGCGGGCGGCGCCGATCAGGGCGATGGCGCGGTTCCAGGCGAAGAAGGCGACGGCGGAGGAGAACACGCCGACGTAGAGCAGCGGTCCGACGGTGCCCGCGGTGACCGGGAAGCCGCCCTGGACGGAGAGCGAGATCGCGTAGGCGGGGGCGAGCATCAGCGCGCCGAGCACGAAGGTGGTGAGCAGGAAGGCGAGTCCGTCGAGCTCGGCGGGCTTGCGCTTGAGCAGTGCGCTGTACGTGGCGAAGGACAGGGCCGCGGCGAACATCCACAGGTCGCCGGGGGTGAGGTCCAGGGTCGGGGAGCCGGTCAGGGAGCCCTTGCCGACGAGCAGCAGCACGCCGAGGACGGCGGTCAGCAGGCCGAGGAGGCGGCGGGCACCGAGCCGTTCGCCGCCGAGCCGCGCATAGCCCGCCATGATCACCGGCGAGGCGGCCATGATCATGCCCATGTTGCCGGCGGAGGTGGTCAGTCCGGCCTGGTGGACCAGGGTGTTGTAGAGGGCGACGCCGAAGAGGGAGGCGAGCGCGACGAAGCCGAGGTGCCGCCGGATGAGGGCCCGCTGCCGCCACAGCGGGCGGGCGGCGAAGGGGGCGACGGCGAGCAGCGCGATGATCCAGCGCCAGAAGACGGCCTGGACGGGCGGGATCGAGTCGGCCATGTCGCGGGTGGCGACGAAGCTGCCGGACCAGACGACGGTGGCGAGCAGGGCGAGGAGCACGCCGAGGCCGGCGCCCCGGTGGTTGCTCGCGGGGGCCGGCCTCTCGGTGGCGGTCTCTTTCTCAGCGGCGTTCTTCTCAGTGGCGGTTTTCTCGGTGGCGGTTTTCTCGGTGGCGGTTTTCTCGGTGGCGATCAGGCTCATGGACGCTACCGTCGCACCGCCGAAACCTCCAGGTCCATCGAAACTTCCTGACCGTTCTTTTCAGCGGAGCTGAACGGTTCGGGCGCCTTCGCGGGCTCCTTCGCGGCGCGGGGCCGGGGCGAGAGCTGGCCCGCCAGCGTGGCGCCGAAGGCGACGATCATGCCGAGCACCTGGACCGGGCCGAGGGCCTGACCGAGGGCGGCCCAGCCGATGACGGCGGCGGTGATCGGCGAGAGCGGGCCGAGCAGGGTGACCGAGGAGGCGCTGAGCCGCTCGATGCCGCGGAACCAGAGGAAGTAGGAGATCGCGGTGTTGCCGAAGGCGAGGTAGGCGTAGCCGGCCAGGTTGGTGCCGGTGAGGGCCGGCGGGGCGCCCTCGATCAGCAGGGCGACGGGGAGCAGGACGAGGCCACCCGAGGCGAGCTGCCAGCCGGTCAGGGCGAGGGCGCCGACGCCCTCGGGGCGGCCCCAGCGCTTGGTGAGGACGGTGCCGGCGGACATCGACAGGGAGGAGAGCAGTCCGGCGACCACGCCGACGGTGTCGAAGGCGGCGCCCGCCTTCAGGACCACGAGGCTGACGCCGAAGGCGGCGGCGATGGCGGTGAGCAGCCCCCGCACGGTGGGCCGGTCACCGAGGAGCAGGGCGGCGAGGCCCACGACGAACAGCGGTCCCACCGAGCCGACGACGGCGGCGACGCCGCCGGGCAGCCGGTAGGCGGCGAGGAAGAGGAGCGGGAAGAAGGCGCCGATGTTGAGCGCGCCGAGGACCGCGGACTTCCACCACCAGGCGCCCTGCGGGAGCTTGCGGGTGAGGGCGAGGAGGAGCAGTCCGGCGGGCAGCGCCCGCATGAGTCCGGTGAAGAGCGGCCGGTCGGGCGGCAGGAACTCCGTGGTGACGAAGTAGGTCGAGCCCCAGGAGATCGGGGCCAGGGCGGTCAGGGCGACGGTGGCGGCCTTGCGGGACATGACGGTTCCCCCTCTGCGGCGACTTGCTCAGCGGTAATTAACTTAGCACTAAGCTACTTATGCGCAAGTGGCTTTCCGGTAAGTGACTTGGTTGCAAGCAGCTCGGGAGAGAGGGAGACTGCGGGCATGGAGAATCACGACGCCGTCGACGCCATCACCGACCAGTGGGCGGCCGTCCGCCCGGACCTGGAGACGCTGCCGATGGCCGTCTTCGGCCGGATCTACCGGCTCGCCGGCGCCATGCGCGGGAAGGTGGACCAGGCGTACAAGCCGTACGGGGGCATGGGGCTCGGCGAGTTCGACGTGCTCGCGACGCTGCGCCGATCCGGCGAGCCGTACACGCTCTCACCGCGCGAGCTGACCGCCACGCTCATGATCACGACGGGCGGGATGACCGGCCGCCTCGACAAGCTGGAGCGGGCCGGGTACATCACCCGCAGCCCCGACCCGAACGACCGGCGCGGGCTGCGGGTCACCCTCACCGACGAGGGCCGGGAGCTCGTCGACCAGGCCGTCGGCGCGGGCCTCGCCCAGCAGCGGGCCGCCCTGGAGGCCGCGCTCAGCGCCGAGGAGGCGGAGCAACTGGCCGGGCTGCTGCGGAAGCTGCTCGCCACCACCGCGTGAGGACACGCGAGGGCGCCGCGCGGTACCGGTGTACCGCGCGGCGCCCTCGTGAACGTACGAGTGAGGCCTAGGCCTTCTTCTTGGACTTGTCGAGGACCATCACCAGGCCGGCGATGACCAGGAACAGTGCGATCGGCGCGGCCACGTACAGGCCGATGGTCTCGATGACCTCCAGCTTGGGGGCCGGGTCGTCACCGTCGTCGCGGGTGTTCGCGAGCGCGGGGGACGACATGAGCAGCATCATCAGCGTCGTACCGGCCGCGACGGCGCCGGCGCGCAGGGCGTTCTTCTTGTCCACGGTGCAAAAGTAGCGAACACCTAAACGGACCGCGCGCCCGGGGGTGCCGTACGGGCACGCACGCCCCCTCCGCGCGCCTCCGCGACCGCCTCCGACACCGCCTCCGACACCCCCCTCAGCAGGTCGTGCGCCCGGGGCGAGGCGGCGAGCTCCTCCAGGGACATCGGCTGCCCGTCGGGCCCCGCCACCGGCAGCCGCCAGTTGGGGTACTGGTCCCAGGTGCCCGGCAGGTTCTGCGGCCGCCGGTCCCCCACCGCGTCCGGCAGCCACACCCCGACCAGGCGCGCCGGGGTGGCCGCCAGGAAACGGTGGAAGGCCCGGACCTCGGCCGCCTCGTCGCCCGGCCCCTCCGGCAGGAGGCCGAGCCGCTGCAGCAGCCCCAGCCACTCCGAGGTCTCCGCCGCGTCCCGGGCCCGCTCGCGCTCGACCTCCCCCGTGAGCAGCCCCAGCCGGTGGCGGAGCGTCACATGGGAGCCGGACAGGCGCGCGGCGGTGGACGGCAGGTCGTGGGTGGTGGCGGTGGCCACGCAGTCGGCGCGCCACTCCTCCGGCGCGAGCGGCCGCCCGCCGCCCGCCCAGTCCCGCTCGAACCACAGCACCGAGGTGCCGAGCACGCCGCGCCGGGCCAGCGCCTCGCGCACCCCCGGCTCGACCGTGCCCAGATCCTCGCCGACCACCGAGGCGCCCGCCCGGTGGGCCTCCAGGACCAGGACGGCGAGCATGGCCTCGGAGTCGTAACGGACGTACGTGCCCTCGGTCGGCTCACCGCCCTCCGGCACCCACCACAGCCGGAACAGGCCCATGACGTGGTCGATCCGCAGCGCGCCCGCGTGCCGGAGCAGTTCGCGGAGCAGACCGCGGTACGGGGCGTAGCCCGCGGCGGCGAGCGCGTCCGGGCGCCAGGGCGGCAGGCCCCAGTCCTGGCCCCGGGAGTTGAAGGCGTCGGGCGGCGCGCCGACCGACATCCCGGCGGCGAAGACCCGCTGCTGCGCCCAGGCGTCGGAGCCGTCCGGGTGCACGCCGACGGCCAGGTCGTGGACGATCCCGACCGGCATCCCGGCCCGCCGCGCGGTGTCCGCCGCGTCGGCGAGCTGCCGGTCCGTCAGCCAGGCGAGCCGGCAGTGGAAGTCGACCCGGGCGGCGAGCTCGGCGTCCGCGCGGACCGCCGCCGCGGCCCCCTCCGGGTCGCGCAGCTCCTCGGGCCAGCGGCGCCAGTGGTGGCCGTGCCGCTCGGCGAGCGCCTGGTAGGTGGCGTGGTCCTCCAGGGCCCGGCCGCGCCCGGCCAGGAAGTCGCGGTAGTCGGCCCGGCGGCCGGGGCCCAACTCGACGGTGTGCACCAGCTCCAGGGCGCGCCGCTTGACCTCCCACACGGCGTCCCGGTCGATCAGCGCCCCCTTGCCGAGCACGCTCTCGCGCAGCTCGGCGGCGTCGCCGAGGATCCGGTCGAGCTCCTCGCGGCGGGCCGGGTCCACGTACGCGTACTCCGGGATGTCCTCGATCCGCAGATGCACCGGATCGGGGAAGCGGCGGGAGGACGGCCGGTACGGGGACGGGTCGGAGGGCGCCCCGGGGACCGCCGCGTGCAGCGGGTTGACCTGCACGAAGCCGGCGCCGTGGGTGCGGCCCGCCCAGTCGGCGAGCTCCCGCAGGTCACCGAGGTCGCCCATGCCCCAGGAGCGGGCGGAGAGGAGGGAGTAGAGCTGGACGAGCAGCCCGAAGGCCCGCCCCCCGGCCTGCTCCACCGGCGCGGGCACGCGCGCGGGGGCCACGATCAGGGTGCTCGCCGAGCGGCGCCCGTCCGGGGCCTCGGCGACCAGCCGGTGCACCCCGGTGGGCAGGGCGCGCCAGTCGGCGCCCGTGACGGTCCGGCCGGCCTCGGTGGTGACGGTGAGCCGGGTGCCGGGCGGCAGTCCGCGGGGCGGCCGGAGCCCGCGCCGCACGCCCTCCTCCGCCGCGTTGCCTTCCTCGCCCTGCTCGTCGTCCTGCCAGCGGACCACGGTGGGCGGCAACAGCCGTTCCCGGGCGGTGCGTTCGGCCGCCTCCAGAGCCGCGGCGAGCGCTTCCGGGCCCGAGGCGTCCACCCCGAGGGCGCGCAGCACCGCCACCACGGTGGCCTCGGACACGGGGACCGTGACGCCCTCGGAGGGGGCGTACGAGGTGGCGACGCCGTGCAGGTCGGCGAGGCGGGCCAGGGTCACGTCACACTCCGGGGGACTCCGAACCGCCCGCGGTGGCGCGGGCGGTGGGTTCGCTGGTCAGGGGGGCGGCCTCGATCAGGGGCGGTTCGCTGGTGAGCGGCGCGGCGTCGGCGAGCGGCGGTTCGCTGGTGAGCGGTTCGCCCTGCCTCGGGATCGCTATCCGTTTGCAGGCGTGGTCGGTCGCAGGCGCGGTCACGGGATCTCCCGGTTTCGTCTCGACAGGTAAGACAGCAGAGGGAGCCCTACCCAGCGATTCCCGTTTTACCGGCGGGATGTGGCGAAAGCGTGCCACCTCGCCGAAACCGCACCGGGCAATGCGGACAGTTCGCCCTGTCGCATTGACACTCCGTCGGCCCGGGTGGTGGGCTCGTCATCCAATCGTGACCATCGACCGGTCGTGACCATCGCCCGGTCGTGACCATCGACCGATCACGGTCTTCGGGCGGGAAGGAGCCCCGGGTGTCCCTCGGACGCAGGAAGCGGACGGCCACCGCCGTCGCCGCGGCGGTCATCGGCGGCCTCCTCGGCGGCGCCCTGCCCGGGATCGCCCACGCCGCCCCCGGCTCCCCGGGCTCCCCCGTGACCACCCCCGACCGGCAGTCCGCGGCCGTGCCCCCGGTCTGGCCGCGGCCCCAGTCGATCGCCCCGTCCGGTTCGGCCGTGCCGCTCGGCACCGAGGTGACGCTGCTCGTCGCGCCCGAGGCCGACCCGTACGCCGCCGGCGCCCTGCGCGCGCTGCTGCGGGCCGCCGGGGTGCGCACCGTGCACGAGACGCTGCCCGGCCGCGGGCCGGTGATCCGGTTCGGCGACAGCGTGGAGACGGACGCGGCGCTGCGCGCCCTGAGGGTGCCCGAGCGGGGCGATCTGCCGGACGGCGGCTACCGGCTCGCCACCGGCCGCCTGGCCGGCCGCGACACCGTCGCCGTGGACGGCGCCGGCGAGGACGGCCTCTTCCACGCCGTACAGACCCTCCGTCAGCTCCTGGGGCCGAAGAGCACCCTCCCCGGCGTCATGGTGCGCGACTGGCCCGGCACCGCCGTCCGCGGCCTCACCGAGGGCTTCTACGGGCAGCCGTGGACGCCCGCCGAACGGCTCGCCCAGATCGACTTCATGGGCCGCACCAAGCAGAACCGCTATCTGTACGCCCCCGGCGACGACCCCTACCGCCGCGCCCTGTGGCGCGAGCCGTACCCGGCGGCCGAGCGGGCCGCCTTCCGCGAGCTCGCCGCCCGCGCCACCGCCAACCATGTGACCCTCGCCTGGGCCGTCGCCCCCGCCCAGGCGATGTGTCTGTCCTCGGACGCGGACGTCGCCGCGCTCACCAGGAAGCTCGACGCCATGTGGGCGCTGGGGGCGCGGGCCTTCCAGTTGCAGTTCCAGGACGTCAGCTACAGCGAGTGGAGCTGCGACGCGGACGCCGACGCCTTCGGCAGCGGCCCCGAGGCCGCCGCCCGGGCGCACGCGCGCGTGGCGAACGCCGTCGCCGCCCACCTGGCCCGGCGCCACCCGGGCGCGGCTCCGCTGTCGCTGATGCCGACCGAGTACTACCAGGACGGCGCCACCGACTACCGGACCGCGCTCGCCGGCGCCCTCGACCGGCGCGTCGAGGTGGCCTGGACCGGCGTCGGCGCCGTACCGCGCACCATCACCGGCCGGGAGCTCGCCGGGGCCCGGGACGCGCTGCGCCACCCGCTGGTCACCATGGACAACTATCCGGTCAACGACTACGCGCAGGACCGGCTCTTCCTCGGCCCGGCGACCGGCCGCGAGCCGGCCGTCGCCGCCGGGTCCGCCGCCTTCCTCGCCAACGCGATGGAGCAGGCCGCCGCCTCCCGGGTGCCGCTGTTCACCGCCGCCGACTTCGCCTGGAACCCCAAGGGCTACCGGCCGCAGGAGTCCTGGCAGGCCGCCGTCGACGAGCTGGCGGGCCCCGACCCGGCCGCCCGCGAGGCACTGCGCGCGCTCGCCGGGAACGGCGCCTCCTCGCTCCTCGCCCCGGACGCCGAGTCCGCCTATCTGAAGCCGCTCGCCGCCGCCTTCTGGACCGCCCGCGCGCACCACGACCCGGCGGTACGGGAGAGGGCGGGGCGGGAGCTGCGCGCCGCGTTCACCGTGATGCGCGAGGCGCCCGCGCGCCTGAAGGGCACCGCCGACGGCACCCTGGGCGCCGAGGCGGGGCCGTGGCTGGAGCGCCTCTCCCGGTACGGCGCGGCCGGCGAGACCGCCGTCGACATGCTGCTCGCCCAGGCGCGCGGCGACGGCGCCGGGGCCTGGCGGGCCCAGCTGGACCTGGAGCGCAAGCGCGCCGCCCTGCGCACCGGGGGCGGGGCGGGCGTCGGAAGCGGAAGCGGAGCCGGGGGCGGGGGCGGAGCGGGCCGGGTGACGGTCGGCAAGGGCGTCCTGGACGCCTTCCTCGACCGGGCCGCCGCCGAGTCCGCCGCCTGGACCGGCGCGGACCGGGCGCCGTCGCACACCGGTGAGCCGAAGCAGGACCGCGGGGCGGCCGGGGGCACGGCCTCCGGCGACGGCGACACGTACACCGTCCGGCTGGACCGTACGCGTCCGGTGGAGACCCTGACCGTGATGACCGACCCGGTCGACCCCGCCGGCGGCGCCGTCGGCACGGGCTTCCTGGAGGCGTACGTGCCGGGCGAGGGCTGGCGGCGGATCGGCCCGCTCGCCGCGTCCGGCTGGACCCAGGCCGACCTGAAGGGGCTGCGGGCCGAGGCGCTGCGGATCGTATGGACCGGCGGCGCGGGCGCGCCGCCGCGGGTGCGCTCGCTCGTGCCGTGGTTCGCCGACGAGCCGCGGGCCGGGCTCGCCCTGTCCCGTACCGAGACCGACGCCGAGATCGGCGGCCCCGCGCAGCGGGTGGACGTCACCCTGGAGGGGCGGCGGGCCGCCGAGGTGCGCGGTCCGCTGACCGCCGAGGCCCCCAAGGGCATCACCGTGCGCCTGCCGAAGGAGGCCGGGGCGACCGTGGTGCCGCGGGGCACGACGGCCACCGTGCCCCTGGAGGTGTCGGTGGCGCCCGGCGTGCCCTCCGGCTCGTACACCGTCCCGGTCTCCTTCGCGGGCGAGCGGCAGGTCCTCACGGTGCGCGCCTTCCCGCGTACGGAGGGCCCCGACCTGGTCCGTACGGGCACGGCCTCGTCCTCCGGCGACGAGACGCCCGACTTCCCGGCCGCGCTCGCCGCCGACGGCGATCCGGCGACCCGCTGGTCCTCGCCGGCCGAGGACGGCGCCTGGTGGCAGGTGGAGCTGGCCGAGCCGGCCCGGATAGGGCAGGTGGTGCTGCACTGGCAGGACGCCTACGCCGCCCGCTACCGCGTCCAGGTCTCCGCCGACGGGCGGGTGTGGCGTACCGCCGCGACCGTGCGGGACGGCCGGGGCGGGCGGGAGTCGGTGCGCATGGACGCCGCCGACACGCGGTTCCTGCGGGTGCAGGGCGACGCGCGGGCGACGGAGTACGGCTACTCGCTGTGGTCGGTCGAGACGTACGCGGTGGCGCCCGCTCCGACGAGCCCCGGCACGCCGGAGGAGGAGCCGGACGGCCCGCCGCCCGCCTCCCCGTGAATCCCGCTGCCTCTCGTACGCGAAAGGCCCGGCTCAACCCGTCGTCACGGCCTCCTGCGGGGAGGCGGTGGCGACGGAGTCGATCCGGGCCAGGACGTCGTCGGCGCCGTACGGCTGGAGGTACGGCAGCCAGCGTGGGTCGCGATGGCCGGTGCCGATGATCCGCCAGGCCAGGCCGGTCGGCGGCGCGGGTTGGTGGTGCAGCCGCCAGCCCAGCTCGCGCAGGTGCCGGTCGGCCTTGACGTGGTTGCAGCGGCGGCAGGCCGCCACGACGTTGTCCCAGGCGTGCGTCCCCCCGCGGCTGCGCGGAACGACGTGGTCGACGCTGGTTGCGACGCCACCGCAGTACACGCAGCGCCCGCCGTCGCGGGCGAACAGGGCTCTGCGGGTCAAGGGAACGGGCCCCCGGTAGGGGACCCGCACGAACCGCTTCAGCCGCACCACACTGGGCGCGGCGACGACACGGCTCTCGCTGTGCATGAAGGCGCCGGATTCCTCGAGGCAGAGTGCCTTGTTCTCCAGGACGAGGACGAGCGCGCGGCGGAGCGGTACGACGCCGAGCGGCTCGTACGACGCGTTGAGGACCAGGACATGCGGCACGGATGCCTCCTATGACGCCGGCGGCGCGTGGCTCGCGCCGGGACGAAACTGCTCTCAGTCTCTCCTCACAGCGGGCCGGTGCGCCACCACGTATACGTAATGGTCCTGAGGTGTTCTCGACCACATCCGCCGCTCGGCGGGAGTCATCCCCGCATGTGGGCCGTCTTTCCTGGTGCACCTGTGTGCACACGTCAACGGGGGCACCCCCCTGCCCCCGCTAGTGTGGATGAACCGCGAACGCCTGCCTGGAGGTCCCCTCGTGCCGCCCCTGTCCTGGTCCGCCCTGCGAGCCGCCGGCGCCGACGATCCGACGAATGTCCCGGTGACACTGGACGAGGCGGCGGAGAAGGCGACGAACGCCGCGGGGTGGGTGGAGCAGAACTGGTCCACCTGGCTGAACACCGGACTGAAGATCGTCCTCATCCTGGTCGTCGCCTTCACCCTGCGGATGCTGGTCCGCAAGGCCCTGACCAAGCTGATAGACCGCATGAACCGCTCGGCCCAGGCGGTCGAGGGCACCGCCCTCGGCGGCCTCCTCGTCAACGCCGAGCGCCGCCGCCAGCGCTCCGAGGCGATCGGCTCCGTGCTCCGGTCCGTCGCCTCCTTCCTGATCCTCGGCACCGCCGGCCTGATGATCCTCGGCGCCTTCAAGATCGACCTGGCACCGCTGCTCGCGTCCGCCGGTGTGGCGGGTGTCGCGATCGGCTTCGGCGCGCGGAACCTGGTGACGGACTTCCTCTCCGGCGTCTTCATGATCCTTGAGGACCAGTACGGCGTCGGCGACTCCGTCGACGCGGGCGTCGCCTCCGGCGAGGTCATCGAGGTCGGCCTGCGCGTCACCAAGCTGCGCGGTGTCGACGGCGAGATCTGGTACGTGCGCAACGGCGAGATCAAGCGCATCGGCAACCTCAGCCAGGGCTGGGCCACGGCCGCCGTCGACGTCACCGTACGCCCCGCCGAGGACCTGGACCGGGTGAGCGCGGTGATCACCGAGGCCACCGAGTCCATGTCCAAGGACGAGCCCTGGAACGAGCGCCTCTGGGGCCCCGTCGAGATCCTGGGCCTGACGGAGGTCCTGCTCGACTCCATGACCATCCGCGTCAACGCCAAGACCATGCCCGGCAAGAAGCTCGGCGTCGAACGCGAACTCCGCTGGCGCATCAAGCGCGCCCTCGACGCCGCCGGCATCCGCATCGTCGGCGGCATCCCGCCCCAGGCCGACGAGCCCAAGCCCACCGACCCGACGGCCGGCATGTCGGCCCCCTCGGCCTTCGCCTCCCCGGCCTCGCCGCAGTCTGCGGCGGCGACGCCGCTGCCGAAGCCGGACCTGAACAAGTAGCCCGCCGCTGCGGTACGCGAAAGGGGCGCCCGGCCGTGGCGACGGCGGGGCGCCCCTCGCTATGCAGGGCGGCTGGCCAAGGCGGCTTGCATTTCCTCGGGAGTGGGGTGCACGCTCACGTCATGAGCGACACTCCGCGCACCCAGGCGGCGGCATGACCACCGCCCCGCGGCCGTCCGGCGTCCCGCCCATGCCCGAGCGGAGCCCGAAGGCGCTGCGCGCCGCCATCGCCGAGTACACGCCGCAACTCCTCGCCGACTTCGACGCGCACTGGAAGCGCGCGATCGCCGACACCTACGACCTCGCGCCCGTGCCCGCCTTCATGGCCCGCTGGTGGACGGAATTCGCGCTGGCCCGCGACCCGGAACTCGACCGTCGCGTCCTGGACCTGGAGGCCGAGGCCGCTGGCTCTGCCGACAACGCGACCGCCACGGCCCTCCTGGAACAGGCCGCGCATCTCCGCCGCGAGGCGAGCAAGGCGGAACCCGGCCGGTGAGCAGCGAATTCCTCGGCCCACCCTGGCAGATGGACTGGGTCCGCTCGGCACGCGCGGACCGGGACGCCTTCCCCGAAGCCGTACGCGATCTCGTGGACGCCGTCCGCGCCGAACTGATCACGGTCAAGGACCCCTACTTCCGGGGCATCGATAATCTGCCGGACCTCCCCGCCGGCTGCTGGATCGAGCCGAGCCGCTCGACCGTGCCTGACGGCGCGCACATCTGCTCTTTCGACGGCGGCCGGGGCTGGCTCCGGTACACCTTCGTCCGCCGCTCCGCAGACCCCCAGGTCACCGTCGAAGAGATCTTCTGGCAGTAGTCAGCGACCGAGCCGGCCGCCCTTGACGCTCGCGACGAAGGCGGAGAACGCGGCGACGGAGAGGCCGAGGACGGGACCGTCGGTGCGCTTGGAGTCGCGGACGGGGACGGTGTTGTGGGGGGCGGCGAGGTTGGTGGCGACCTCGATGCACTCGCCGTTGTTGCTGTAGGAGGACTTGTACCAACGGGGGGACTCGGTCGTCATGACATGCCCTTTCGTACCTGCTCGACCATGGCTACGGAGTCTGCCTGGGAGAGGCATTCCGCCTGGAGTTGATGGTAGGTCGTCAAGAGGGACACCACCGCTGTGCGCTCCCGCTCGACATGCCCCTGCGCGTGGGTCTCCGCGTACGCGATCATCGAACGGTCGGCCAGCGTAAGCAGGTTGACCGGGAGGTCGAACGGGCGCCGCTCGCCCATCTCGTACGGCGCCACCTGGAACACGCTGTTCGGTAACTCGGCGAACTCGACCAGCCGCTCCAACTGCGCCCGCATGGCGTCGGGACCGCCAACAGGGCGACGGATGCAGCTCTCGTCCATCACCACGAGCAGCATGGGCGGGCGATCCTTCACCAGCGCCCCCTGCCGCTCCATGAGGAACGCGACGCGCTCGTCCGCCTGTTGCTGCGTGAGGGAGCCGCGCCGCACGTGGCTGTTCGCGAGCGCTTGCGCGTACCCCGGTGTCTGCAACAGCCCCGGAATGATCCCGAGATGGAACGACCGGATCTCGACCGCCCGACCCTCGTAGGCGACGTATTCCGAGAAGCCCTCCAGCAGGTTGCCGTACCGCATCTCGCTCCACAGGCGTTCCAGCGAGTCCGCCGTCCCGACCGTGCCGAAGACCTGATCGAGCTCCCGCGAGAAAGGGAGGGTCGGCGGTTTGCGGGCAGTTTCCACCGCAGAGACGTGCTGACTGGAGTAGCTCGTCCGCCCCGCCAGTTCCTCCTGTGTCCAGCTCCGGCGCTCCCGCAGCCTGCGCAGATGCGCACCGTAAGCCGCACGCGGGCCGTCCTCCGGGCGTAATTCCTTGCGATTGACCACAACTCTTCCTTCGGGTCTGCCCAGTTGAAGGGGGACTCGACCCTACGACACGCTGGCGACCCCCGGTAGTGGATTCGCTACAGAGAGGCACCGTCATGCCCGAACCCTCCCCCGCCCTCGGCTCCTTCGTCGCCGACGCCAGCAACGGAACGCCCCACCTCGGCGAGGTCACCGCGCACGAAGGCGGCACCCTCTACCTGCGCCCGCCGGGCGGCGGGATCGAGTGGACCGCGGCGCCGGCGGACCTGCGGCCGCCCACGGAGGACGAGTGGGCCCGTATCCGCGTCCTCACCACCCCCGTCCCGCGCACGGCCTACGTGCTGTCCGCCGACCACGGCCTCCGCCCCCGCCCCGAGCCGGCCCCCAACTGCCCCTCCTGCGCGGCGCTCGTCGAGTGGTTCGACCAGTACATGGGGGTGGGGCCGCAGCGCGACGAATCGGCGGCCGTGGACTGCGTGGTGGAGATCCGCAACCACCCGCACGACCCGCCGAAGATGACGATCAAAGAGTTCTCCACCCCCCGGTGATGCCCGGCAGGACGGCCCGGACCACGACGGGCGTATCCGTCCGTCGTGGTGCCTCTCGAGGAGGGGAGCTCGTGAGCCTGCACGAACCGGAATGCTCGCCGCATGCGGCACGGACATGCCCGGGGCGCTCGCGAAGCCCCTCGGTGGCGGCGTGTGGGAACTGCGGGTACGCATCAGGGACGGTGCGGTGGCCGCGCGGGTGACGTACTGGTTCGCCCCCGGGAGGGTGGTGTTCCTGACCGTATTCCGCAAGACGCGCCAGCACGAAGAGGATGAGGTACAACGGGCGCGAGGAGCCCGGAAGGTCTGCGAACGCGATCACGGGACGGCGGCGGACACCTACAGGAGGACGGTATGAGCGGGTACAGCACGACCGCCCACTGCGCTGGCTCCGCGACCGGGCCCCTGGCGACGACCCCGAGCGTGCGGCCATCCGGAAGCGTCTCGCCTTCGGCCTCGCCGTGTACGACTGCCGCATCGAGCGCGCCCTGAGCGTGGAGCGCCTCGCCGCGCTGGCGGGGATGGAGCCGGACGAGATCGAGCGCATCGAGGAGGGGGGCACCGAGCCCTCCCTGGAGCTGATCGAGCGCCTGGCCGAGGCCCTGCACGCCGAGGTGCGCCTCATCCCCGGGCCGAGCCCGGCCATAAGGTTCGAGGCCCAGGCCGCCTGACCACCCCGAGGCGGCCTCAGAACCACCCGCCCCCGCCCCGGGACACCAACGCCCACCGCACCAGCGCCACCGCGCCCATCACCAGCGGCGGCGCCAGCCACCATGGGCCCATCGCGCGGCGAACGGTGGGTGGGAGAACCGTGATCGCGAGGGCGAGGGCGTTCGTGAGGACGGTGGTGAGGCACGCCATGGCGATGCCGGTGTAGGCGTCGTGGTCCCACGGGCCGCCCGGTTGAACGGCGAGCGCCACGCACAGGAACGCCGCCGCGATCACGTGCAGCATCACCAGCGGCACGCCCATCACCCAGCGCAGGCACCCCGCGTCCTCGTCCTCCGAGTGCGGATACACGCACACCCCCCTCCCCCGACACAACCCTTGACGCCCCGGTGACGCCGGCCTTACCTTCCTCCCAACACAATAGGAAACCTTCCTAACAGTACACAGACAGGTGGGCGTCGTGGCCGGTACGAGTACGGGAGCAGCCGGGACGCCCGGGACGCCGCGGGTGTTGCGGGCCATGAATGATCGGGCCGCGCTGGATCTGCTGCTCGCGCACGGGCCGTTGTCGCGGACGCGGATCGGGAAGCTGACCGGGTTGTCGAAGCCGACCGCGTCGCAGTTGCTCGCCCGGCTCGAAGCCGCCGGGCTCGTCGTGGTGACCGGGACGACCGAGGGGCGGCCGGGGCCGAACGCGCAGTTGTACGGGGTGAATCCGCGGGCCGCGTACGCCGCCGGGCTCGACGTCACGCCCGAGGGGATCCGCGCGGCGGTCGCCGATGTGACCGGGACCGTGATCGGGGAGTTCGAGGTGGCGTCGCCCGGGCGCGGGGCCGAGGACGTGGTGCGGCAGGTGGTCGACGCGCTCGACGGGGCCGTCAAGGCCGCCGGGCTCGCCCTCGGGGACGTACACCGCGTGGTCATCGGCACGCCCGGCGCCTTCGACCCGGCGACCGGGCGGCTGCGGTACGCCTCGCACCTGCCCGGCTGGCACTCCCCCACGCTGCTCGAAGAGCTGGCCGTCGCGCTGCCGATGCCGTTCGAGTACGAGAACGACGTCAACCTGGTCGCCCTCGCCGAGCAGCGCCTCGGCGCCGCCCGCGACCACGAGAACTTCGTGCTGCTGTGGAACGAGGGCGGTGTCGGCGCCGCGCTCGTCCTCGGCGGGCGGCTGCACCGCGGGTTCACCGGCGGCGCCGGCGAGGTCGGCTTCCTGCCGGTGCCCGGCACCCCGCTCGTACGGCAGGTCGCCAAGGCCAACTCCGGCGGCTTCCAGGAGCTCGCCGGCGTGCAGTCGGTGCCCCGGATCGCCAAGGCCTGCGGGATCGACACCCGCGAGCAGCCGTACGTCGAGACCGCGGCCCGGCTGCTCGCCGAGGCCGCCGAGCGGCACGGCGAGGACGAGCGGTACGCCGCGCTCCTCGACACCTACGCCGAGCGCCTGGCCACCGGGCTCGCCGCCCTCGTCGCCGTGCTCGACCCCGAGCTGATCGTGCTGTCCGGCCTCGCCATCAGCCCCGGCGGCGAGCCGCTGCGCTCCCGCGTCCAGGCCCAGCTCGCCGATCTGGCCGCCTCCCGGCCCCGGCTCGTCCTCGCCGCCGTCGACCGCGACCCGGTGCTCCGCGGCGCCCTCGAATCCGCCCTCGCCGCCACCCGCGACGAGGTCTTCGACACGTCCAGGTAGACCCCGCCCCAGAAACCCACCACACCTCCGTCCCCGTTCCAGGGAGATTCCGCCATGCCCGCACTGCGCCGACACCGCAGACTCGCCGCCGCCCTCGCCGCCACCACGTCCGTCGCGCTCTTCGCCGCGGCCTGTACCGGCTCCGCGAACAACGGCGCCACCGACGACCCGAACGCGCAGACGACGATCACCTTCTGGCACGGCTGGTCCGCCCCCTCCGAGGTGCAGGCCATCAACGACAACATCAAGCGCTTCGAGAAGGCCCACCCCAACATCAAGGTGAACGTCGTCGGCAACATCAACGACGACAAGCTCAACCAGGCGCTGCGCACCGGCGGTTCGAAGGGGCCCGACGTGGTCTCCTCCTTCACCACGTCGAACATCGGCAAGTTCTGCTCGTCCGGGGCCTTCGCCGACCTCCAGCCCTTCATAGCCAAGTCCAAGCTGGAGCTCGACAAGATCATCCCCAAGACGCTCCTGGACTACACCCAGTTCGAGGGCAGGCGCTGCGCGATGCCGCTGCTGACCGACGCGTACGGCCTCTACTACAACAAGACCGCCTTCAAGGCGGCCGGTCTCGACCCCGAGAAGCCCCCGAAGACCTACTCCGAGCTGCTCGCCGCGGCCAAGGCGCTCACCAAGCCCAAGGGCGACGGCTACGCGCAGCTCGGCTTCATGCCGAACTACCGCGGCTACGAGACCACCACCGAGCACTACCTGGGCAGTTGGGGCCCGGCCTACTTCGACGCCAGTGGCAAGTCGACGGTCGGCAGCGACGCCGGCGTGGCCGAGATGATGACCGTGCAGAAGAAGATGGTCGACGAGCTCGGCGGCTACGCCAAGCTGGAGAAGTTCCGTACCACCTTCGGCGACGAGTGGGGCGCCAAGCACCCCTTCCACACCGGCCAGGTCGCCATGCAGCTCGACGGCGAGTGGCGGCTCGGCATGGCCACCGACGCCAAGGCCGCCTTCGACATCGGCGTCGCCCCGATGCCCGTCCCGGACGCGCGGGCCGCCGACTACGGCAAGGGCTATCTCTCCGGCACGGTCATGGGCATCGCCCCGCAGAGCAAGAAGCAGAACGCCGCCTGGGAACTGGTCAAGTTCATGACCACCGACACCGAGGCCGTCGTCGCCTTCGCCAACGGCATCCGCAACGTCCCCTCCACCTTCGAGGCGCTGAAGTCCCCGAACCTGAAGTTCGACCCGCGCTTCAAGACCTTCCTCGACATCGCGCAGCACCCGAAGTCCAACACCGCGGCAGGGGCCGTCAACGGCGCCACCTACCTCAACACCCTCCAGGACTTCGCCGTGCAGTACGAGAAGGGCGAGGTGACCGACCTGAAGGGCGGGCTGCAGAAGACCGCCGAGCAGATCGACACCGACATCGCCAAGGCGAAGTAGGCGCGATGACCAGTACGATCACCCTCCGCTCGAAGCGCCGGCGCGCGGCGCTTCGTACCGCGGCCTTCCTCTCCCCGTGGCTCATCGGGTTCGCGGTCTTCTTCGCGTACCCCCTCGTGTCCACCGTCTACTTCTCCTTCATGGACTACGACGGTTTCCGGCCGCCGACCTTCAGCGGCCTGACCAACTGGACGTACGTCTTCCGGGACTACCCGCTGTTCTGGCCGGCGCTCCGCAACACCCTCTGGCTCGTCGTGGTGATGACC
This sequence comes from Streptomyces sp. SKN60, assembly GCF_026236535.1. Lineage (GTDB taxonomy): Bacteria > Actinomycetota > Actinomycetes > Streptomycetales > Streptomycetaceae > Streptomyces. Next base: position 429,303 of record NZ_JAHTMW010000002.1, read on the forward strand.
GCCTGCCGGGTCGTCTTCGGACTCGGCGTCGGCCTGCTCATCACGAAGATCAAGACCGGCGCCGGAGTCTTCCGGACCCTCTTCTACCTGCCCTACCTGGCCCCGCCGGTCGCCGCCACGCTCGCCTTCGTCTTCCTCCTCAACCCCGGCACCGGCCCGGTCAACGCGATCCTCGAAGGCCTCGGCGTCCCGGCCCCCGCCTGGTACAACGACCCCGCCTGGTCGAAGCCCGCGCTCACCATGCTCGCGGTGTGGGGCGTCGGCGACCTCATGGTCATCTTCATGGCCGCGCTGCTCGACGTACCGAAGGAGCAGTACGAGGCGGCCGAGCTCGACGGGGCCTCGGCCTTCCAGCGCTTCCGCTACGTCACGCTGCCGAACATCTCGCCCATCGTGATGTTCGCCGTGGTCACCGGGATCATCCAGGCGATGCAGTACTACACCCAGCCGCTCGTGGCCGGGAAGGTCGCCTCCGGCGTCATCGGCGGCTCCGGACAGTCCTTCGAACCCGGCTACCCGGACAAGTCCACGCTGACCCTGCCGCAGCTCGTCTACAACCTCGGCTTCCAGCGCTTCGACTACGGCGCCGCCTGCGCCACCGCCCTGATCCTCTTCGCCCTGGCCATGGTCTTCACCCTGCTGCTCATGCGCCGCCGCGGCGGTCTCGTCCAGGCAGGTGACTGAACCATGAGCCAGACCCTCGAAGCACCCGAACTCGCGCCCGCCGAGCGGAAGTCCGCCGGCACCCCGGCCGCCCGCGCCGCCCGCCGCAAGGCGGTCCTGCACTGGATCGCCGTGCACGCGCTCGGCATCGCCGCCGCGCTGTTCTTCGTCCTCCCCTTCGTCTTCGTGCTGCTCACCTCGCTGATGAGCGACCAGCAGACGCTCACCCGCGATCTCGTCCCCGCCACCTGGGAGTGGGACAACTACACGGCGGTGCTCGACACCCCGGGCTTCCTCACCTGGTGGCGCAACACCCTGCTGTACGCCGGCCTCGGCACCGTCCTCACCGTGGTGTCGTCGGTCCCGGTCGCGTACGCCCTCGCCAAGTTCCGCTTCCGCGGCAGCCGGCTGGCGCTGATGCTGGTCATCTCGATGATGATGCTGCCGCCGCAGGTCGTCGTCATCCCGATGTACCTGTTCTGGGCGAAGCAGCTGGACCTGTCCGGCACGCTGTGGCCGCTGATCATCCCGATGGCCTTCGGCGACGCCTTCTCCATCTTCCTGCTGCGCCAGTTCCTGCTGACCATCCCGAACGAATACCTCGACGCCGCCCGCGTCGACGGCTGCGGCGAACTGCGCACCCTGCTGCGGATCGTGCTGCCGATGGCGAAGCCCGGCATCGCGGCCGTCGCGCTCTTCCAGTTCTTCGCCGCCTGGAACGACTACTTCGGGCCGCAGATCTACGCCTCCGAGAACCCGGCCGCCTGGACCCTCAGCTACGGCCTGGAGTCCTTCAAGGGCGCGCACCACACCGACTGGAATCTGACCATGGCCGCGACCGTCCTGGTCATGGCCCCCGTGATCCTCGTCTTCTTCTTCGCCCAGAAGGCATTCGTCGAGGGCGTCACACTGACCGGAGTGAAGGGCTGACTGTTCAATGAAGCTCGCTGTCGTGGGGGGCGGCTCCACCTACACCCCCGAACTCATCGACGGGTTCGCGCGCTTGCGCGACAACCTGCCCGTCACCGAACTCGTCCTCGTCGACCCGGCCGCCGACCGCCTCGACCTGGTCGGCGGCCTCGCCCGGCGGATCTTCGCCAAGCAGGGCCACGAGGGCCGGATCGTCACCACCTCCGACCTCGACGCCGGCGTCGACGGCGCCGACGCCGTGCTGCTCCAGCTGCGGGTCGGCGGACAGGCCGCCCGCGAGCGCGACGAGACCTGGCCGCTGGAGTGCGGCTGCGTCGGCCAGGAGACCACCGGCGCCGGCGGTCTCGCCAAGGCGCTGCGCACCGTGCCGGTGGTCCTGGACATCGCCGAGCGGGTCCGCAGGACCAACCCGGACGCCTGGATCATCGACTTCACCAACCCGGTCGGCATCGTCACCCGGGCGCTGCTCCAGGCCGGCCACAAGGCCGTCGGCCTGTGCAACGTGGCGATCGGCTTCCAGCGCAAGTTCGCCGCGCTGCTCGGCGTCGCCCCGGCCGACGTGCACCTCGACCATGTCGGGCTCAACCACCTGACCTGGGAGACCGGGGTACGGATCGGGGGCCCCGAGGGCGAGAACGTGCTGCCCCGGCTGCTCGCCGAGCACGGCGACGCCGTCGCCGCCGACCTGCGGCTGCCGCGCGCCGTCGTGGACCGGCTCGGCGTCGTCCCCTCGTACTACCTGCGCTACTTCTACGCGCACGACGCCGTCGTCGAGGAGCTGCGCACCAAGCCCTCGCGGGCCGCCGAGGTGGCCGCGATGGAGAAGCAGCTCCTGGAGATGTACGGCGACCCGGCGCTCGACGAGAAGCCGGAGCTGCTCTCCAGGCGCGGCGGCGCCTTCTACTCGGAGGCGGCCGTGGACCTGGCCGCGTCCCTGCTGGGCGGCGGTGGCTCGCCGTACCAGGTGGTGAACACGTACAACCGCGGCACGCTGCCCTTCCTGCCGGACGACGCCGTCATCGAGGTGCAGGCCGCGGTGGGGCCGCAGGGGGCGGTGCCGCTGCCGGTGGCGCCGGTCGACCCGCTGTACGCGGGGCTGATCGCCAACGTCACCGCGTACGAGGACCTGGCCCTGGAGGCGGCGCTGCGCGGCGGCCGGGACCGGGTGTTCCGGGCGCTGCTCGCGCACCCGCTGGTGGGGCAGTTCGGGTACGCCGACGGGCTGACCGACCGGCTGATCGCGCACAACCGGGAGCACCTCGCGTGGGCCTGAGCGGAGCGCTGCTGGCGATCGACGCCGGCAACAGCAAGACCGACGTCGCGGTCCTCGCCCCGGACGGCACGGTCCTGGGCGGGGCCCGCGGCGGCGGGTTCCAGCCGCCGTTGGTGGGGGTGGAGACGGCGGTCGAGGCGCTGGCGGAGATCGTCGGGCGGGCGTGCGAAGCGGCCGGCGTGGAGCCGGTGTTCGCGCAGGTCGCCGCCTGTCTGGCGAACGCCGATCTGCCGGTGGAGGAGGCCGGTCTGAAGGCCGGTCTCGAGGCACGCGGCTGGGGCGGCGCGGTCCACGTCTGGAACGACACCTTCGCGATCCTGCGCGCCGGGGTCGACGAGCCGCGCGGTGTCGCGGTGGTGTGCGGGGCGGGCATCAACTGCGTCGGCATGCTGCCCGACGGGCGTACGGCGCGCTTCCCGGCGATCGGGAAGATCTCCGGGGACTGGGGCGGGGGCGGCGGGCTCGCCGACGAGGCCCTGTGGTTCGCGGCGCGCGCCGAGGACGGGCGGGGCGGGCCGACCGAGCTCGCGCACACCCTGCCCGGGCACTTCGGGCTGCCCAGCATGTACGCGCTGATCGAGGCCCTGCACCTGGGCCGGATCCCGCCGGAGCGCAAGCACGAGCTGACCCCGGTGCTCTTCCGTACGAGCGCGGCGGGCGACCCGGTGGCACGGTCCCTGGTGGACCGGCTCGCCGACGAGGTCGTGGCGCTGGCCTCGGTCGCGCTCGGCCGGCTTGAGCTGCTCGCCGAGGAGGCGCCGGTGGTGCTCGGCGGAAGCGTGCTGGCCGCCCGGCATCCGCGGCTCGACGGGCGGATCGCCGAACTCCTCGCCGTGAAGGCGCCGAAGGCGCGGACGGTCGTGGTGACGGCGCCGCCGGTGCTCGGCGCGGGGCTGCTCGCCCTGGACGCGGCGGGCGCTCCGGCGGAGGCTGCGGCGCGGCTGCGGGCGCACTACGCCTGAGCCGGCGTACGACGCATCACACGTGACGCATGTGTGCGGGGCGCTCTTCCCGGAGCGCCCCGCACGCATGTTCACTCGTTCGAGGACGTTCGGGGTGGAACCGATTCCGGCCACCACTCGTGTTCCTGAGGAAGGGGGTTCGCCTGCGACGCACAGGGGGACATGGGGCACGATAGGAACAAGATCGAGTCAATCCCGGTGTACGGGACGGGCGCTGCGGCCATACTGCTGGCCGGGTGGTAGCCGTCCGCCGGCCACCGGCAGGACGGGTCGACGTCTGAGACCGAGGGGGAGGTCACGTGACATACCCGCCGAACGCGCCCGCCGCCTCGGCGGCGCAGGGCACCGCCACCGCGCCCGCGCGGCCGGGTTCCGGCGTGCCCGCGCAGGGCGGAACCGCGGGGCAGGCCGGGCTGGGCCCGGCTGCGGCGCCGCCGCCCGACGGGCCCGGCGCCTGGGCCGAGGCCCGCGCCGCGCTGCGCCGCGCCGCCACCACAGAGCCGGGCCGGCTGCGGATCCTCGGCGCCGTGCTGGCGCTGCTCGTCGTCGCCTTCGGCGCCGTCACGGCGTACGAGGTCCTCGACCGCGCCTCGTACGCGGACGACGTGGTGGGCCGCAGCCAGCCGCTGAGCGCGGACGCCGCCGACATCTACCGCTCCCTCGCGGACGCGGACGCCACCGCGGCCAGCGGCTTCCTGGCCGGTCCGCAGGAGTCCGACCAGCTCCGCAAGCGCTACACGGACGACATCGCCACCGCCTCCCGGCTCCTGGTGAAGGCCGCCGCGAGCACCGACGCGGACGGCGGCTCGGGCCGCGAGATCGCCACGCTCAACGAGCATCTGCCGCGCTACACCGGCCTGGTGGAGCGGGCGCGGGCCGCCAACCGGCAGGGTCTGCCGCTCGGCGGCGCCTATCTGCGCTACGCGAACCTGACGATGACGCAGCAGCTGCTCCCGGCCGCCGAGCGGCTGTACGCGGCGGAGACCGAGCGCCTCGCCCAGGACGACGACGAGGCCCGCACCTGGCCGTTCCTGTCGATCGGCCTCGGACTGCTCGCGCTCGCCGTGCTCGGCTGGGCGCAGCGCCGCAGCTATCTGCGCACCAACCGGGTGTTCAACCGCGGGCTGCTCGGCGCGACCACCGCCTGCGCGGTGGCGCTGCTCTGGCTGGTGGCCGGCCACGGGCTCGCCCGCGCCGGCCTCGACGACGCCCGGGCGCACGGCCAGGAGTCCCTGCAGGTCCTCAACGAGGCCCGGATCGGCTCCCTGAAGGCCCGCGCCAACGAGAACCTGGCCGTGGTGGGCCGCGGCGCCGTGCTCACCGAGGACGGCAAGAACGACAAGTACGAGGCCGACTACACGAGCAGCGCGAAGACGCTGACCGCCGCGCTGGAGGAGGCCGGCCGGCTCGCCGACGACGGCGCGGGCCGCGACCCGGTGGCCGAGGCCACGACCCGTACGGAGGAGTGGCGCTCCCGGCACGCCCAGGCCCGGCAGCTCGACGACGCGGGCGACTTCACGGCCGCCATGAACAAGGTGATCGGCCGCACCGGCTCGACCGGCGAGTCCTTCGACCGGGTCGACGCGGCGCTCGGCCGGGCGCTGTCCCACGAGCAGGACGAGTTCACCCTGGCCGCCGAGGGCGGCCGGGACGCGCTGACCGGGCTGCCGCTGGGCGCGGCGGTCCTCGGCATGCTCGCCGCGGGGTGCGCCGTGACCGGCGTCAACCGCAGACTGTCGGAGTACCGGTGAGAGGGGGCGGGATGCTGCCGGACGGCGTCGGGCGTACGACCGGGACGGTCCCCGGCCCGCAGGGCACCACGGGCACCACGGGCACCACGGGCGGCGGCGCGCCCGCGCGGCGCGGGCCGGTCCGGCTGCGCGGGTGGGGCGGAGTGGCCGCGATGGGGGTGGCGTGTTCGCTGACCGCCGCGCTCGCGCTGTTCGCGCTGCCGCGCACCGCCGCCGACGGCGCCGTGCCGTCCCCCGGGCCCGGGCCGGGCGTCGGCAAGGGCGTGCAGGTGCGGGCGGAGAGCGCGGAGAGCTGTCAGAACCCGGAGGCCTCGCTGACGCCGTCGACCGCCGACGGAGAGGCGGTCACCCGGATCAAGAAGCGCGGAAAGCTGATCGTCGGCGTCGACCAGAACAGCTACAAGTGGGGCTTCCGCACGCCGCCGACGGTCACCCGGCAGCCCGACGGCTCGGTCAAGGAGACCCCCGGCGAGCTGGAGGGCTTCGACATCGACCTGGCGAAGGCCATCGCCAAGTCGATCCTCGGCGACGAGAACGCGGTCATCTTCCGCGCGATTCCGACCAACCAGCGGATCGCCGCCCTGGAGGGCGACAAGGTCGACCTCGTGGTGCGGACCATGACGATCAACTGCAAGCGCATCCAGCAGGTCGCCTTCTCCACGGCCTACTTCCAGGCCGGTCAGCAGGTGCTCGCGCCGAAGTCCTCGCCGATCACCGGCTACGACAGCTCGCTGAGCGGCAAGCGGGTGTGCACGGCGGAGGGCTCGACGGCCTTCGAGGCGCTCCAGGAGAAGTCCTTCGGCGCGGTCTACAAGGACGTCGGCGACGGCACCAAGGACGACCCGGACCTGCTGACCGTGCCCAACCAGCTGGACTGTCTGGCCCGGCTGCAGCTGGGCGAGGTCGACGCGGTGGTCACGGACAACGCGCTGGCCGCCGGCCAGGCCGCGCAGGACCCGGCCGTCGAGCTCAAGGGCCGGCCCTTCACCACCGAGTACTACGGAGTGGCGGCGAAGCTGCACAACGACGACCTGGTGCGCCGGGTCAACCAGGTGCTCGTCGAGTACCGGCAGGGCCCCTGGCAGCAGGCGTACGACAAGTGGCTGAAGGCGGACCTGCCGGGGATCGCCGGGCCGCCGGCCCCCATGTACAGGTAGGCCCCCCACACACGTAACCCCAGGACAGGCAGCACGAGACGAGAGGTGATCGATGGGCGGCGTCGCGGGACCCCCCGGTTCTCCGGTGATGGACCGGGACGAGGTGGACCGTGCGCTGGCGCGGCTCGGCGCGGAGCACAAGGCGGTCGAGGACTCGCTCCTCGCCCTCCAGGACCACGCCGGCCGCAGACTGCTCGAAGGCGCCGAGCTGACCGGCACCACCCGGGACCGCTGGCGGACCGCCGAGCGGTCGATCACCCTGCTGTGGGCGTACTTCGACGCGTACACGGCCGCCCTGCACGACACCCGTGAGGTACGGGCGAGGCGCCGCTGGCCCGGGCGCGACGAGCTCGTCGAGCTGACCGACCGGCTGCGCGGCGAGAGCGTGCACGTGCCGGGCGGAGCGCTCGAACAGACGGCGCTGGCCGAGCGGTTCACCCTGGACGGGCTCGTCACGCGGATGAACGAGCTGTACGCGTCCTCCCTCGACGTGGTGGTCACCGCCGACGCGGTCTGGTCGGCGCTGCCCGCGCGGATAGACCTGCTCGCCGCCGAGCTGGGCCGGACCCGGTCGCTCGCGCACTCGGTGGGCGTACGGCCCGGGGAGCACCCGGCCGGGGACGAACTGGAGTCGATCACCGCCGAGCTGACCGCGCTGCGCGTCCAGGTGGTGTCGGACCCGCTGGCCTTCTGGCGGCCCGCGCAGGGCAGTTCGGCGCCGGGCGGCGGCCGGCCCGACACGGAGCGGTACGACACGGCGGCGCGCGCCCTGGAGGACATCCGGCGCGAGATCGAGGCGGTGCTGCAGGTCCGGCAGGACGCGGAGGAACGGCTGCTGCGGCTGCGCGACGTGCTGTCCCGGGCGGACCGCACGCTGGCCGAGGCGCGGGCGGCGCGCGGCGAGGTGCTCGCGAAGATCGCCGCGTCCGAGGTGCCGGCGGTCAGCGGACCGCCGATGGCCCTCCAGGAGCGTCTGGCGGCGGCCGCCGAGCACCGCAGGCACGCCCGCTGGCACCGGCTCTCGCCGCTGCTCGACGCCCTGGAGCAGGAGGCGGAGGAGGAACTCCTGCGGGCCCGCGAGTCGTTGACGGCGGTGACCGCGCCGCTCGCGGTCCGCGCGGAACTGCGCGGCCGGCTCGACGCGTACAAGGCGAAGGTGGCCCGGCTCGGTGCGGCGGAGGACCCGCTGCTCGTCGAGCGGTACGACGCGGCCCGCCGGATGCTGTGGAGCGCCCCCTGCGATCTGCGGGTCGCCGAGCAGGCGGTGCTGCGCTACCAGCGGGCGGCGGCGGACGTACTGTCCGGGCCGAGGGATCAGAGGAACGAGTGGTGAGCGGGGGAACCGGCGTGAGCAGCTGTCAGCGTCCGACGTGCGAGGGCTCGTACGAGGACATGGGCGGCGGCGAGCTGTACTGCGACACGTGCGGTCTCGCCCCGGTCGTCGCGCCCGGCGGGATGCTGCAGGCGACCAGGACCGGGATGGCGGTGGCCGGCCGGGGCGGCGACTCGGGCCGTTCCGCGCCCTCCGCCCGTACCTCCTCGCGGTCGGCGCGCTCCTCGGCGTCCCGGCGTTCGGTGTCGGGACGCCTTTCGCGCTCGCTGTCCGGGCGGAACACGGGCCGTTCAGTGTCGGTGCGCAGCTCGGGCTCGTCGAGCGGCGCCTCGGCGCGCGGCCGGCTGGGCGCGGGCCTGGTCACGGTGCCGGAGGTGCCGCGTCCGGACCCGCGGGCCGCGGTGATGGAGAGCCCGGAGGTTCCCGAGAGGAAGCGATTCTGCTCGCGCTCCGACTGCGGTGCGCCGGTGGGCCGTTCGCGCGGTGACCGGGCGGGCCGCACCGAGGGCTTCTGCACCAAGTGCGGGCACCCGTACTCCTTCGTGCCGAAGCTGCGCGCGGGCGACGTGGTGCACGGACAGTACGAGGTGGTGGGCTGTCTCGCGCACGGCGGCCTCGGCTGGATCTATCTGGCCGTCGACAAGGCGGTCTCGGACCGCTGGGTGGTGCTCAAGGGCCTGCTCGACACCGGCGACCAGGACGCGATGGCCGCGGCCATCTCCGAGCGGCGCTTCCTCGCCGAGATCGAGCACTCCAACATCGTCCGCATCTACAACTTCGTCGAGCACCTGGACCAGCGCACCGGCTCCCTGGACGGCTACATCGTCATGGAGTACGTGGGCGGCAAGTCGCTCAAGGAGATCGCCAACGACCGGCGCACCCCGGACGGGCGGCGCGACCCGCTGCCGGTCGAGCAGGCCTGCGCGTACGGCATCGAGGCCCTGGAGGCGCTCGGCCATCTGCACAGCCGCAACCTGCTGTACTGCGACTTCAAGGTCGACAACGCGATCCAGACCGAGGACCAGCTGAAGCTCATCGACATGGGCGCGGTCCGGCGGATGGACGACGACGAGTCGGCGATCTACGGCACGGTCGGCTACCAGGCGCCGGAGGTCGCCGAGGTCGGCCCGTCGGTGGCGAGCGACCTGTACACGGTGGCCCGCACCCTGGCGGTGCTGACCTTCGACTTCCAGGGCTACACCAATGTCTTCGCCGACTCGCTGCCCGAGCCGGACGGCATCGAGGTCTTCCGCACCTACGAGTCCTTCTACCGTTTCCTGGTGCGCGCCACCGACCCCGATCCGGCGCGCCGGTTCGGCTCCGCGCAGGAGATGGCGGAGCAGCTGACCGGTGTCCTCCGGGAGGTCGTCGCGCTGCAGTCGGGGCGGCCGCGGCCGGCGCTCTCGACGCTGTTCGGCGCCGAGACGCGGGTCACCGACACCGAGCTGTTCGAGGAGCTGACCGAGGACGTGTCGGTGCTCGGCGCGCGCGAGACCCGGCGGGCCCGGCGCTCGCTGCCGACCGCCGTGACCGGCCGGGCGGGCAGTTTCCTGCGCCTCTTCGACGTGCCGGCGACGGCGCTCGCGCTGCCGGTGCCGCGGGTCGACGCGGCCGATCCCAACGCCGGTTTCCTCGCGGGTCTGCTCGCCGCCGCGCCCGCCGAGCTGATCACCGCGCTGCACGCGGCGCCGGTGGCCTCGCTCGAACTGCGGCTGCGCGAGCTGCGGGCGCGCCTGGAGATGGGCGACCTGGTGGCCGCCGGGCGCAGCCTGGACAACCTGGAGGACGGGCACGCCGACGACTGGCGGGTGGTCTGGTACCGGGGCGTGACCGCGCTGATCGCGGGCGACCGGGAGAGCGCGGCGCTGTCCTTCGACGCGATCTACGACGCCTTCCCCGGCGAGCCGGCGCCCAAGCTGGCGCTCGGCGTGTGCGCGGAGCTGCTCGGCCAGCTGGACAACGCCGCCGAGTACTACCGGCTCGTGTGGGCGACCGACCCCAGCTATGTCAGCGCCGCCTTCGGCCTGGCCCGGGTGCAGCTCGCGGCCGGCGACCGGCCCGGCGCGGTGCGCACCCTGGAGTCGGTGCCGGAGTCGTCGATCCACTACACGGCGGCCCGGGTCGCGGCGGTACGGGCCCGGCTGCGCCGGCGGCCCGCGAACGAGCCGCTGGGCGCGGACCTGACGGCCGCCGCCGCGCAGGTCTCGGCGCTGCAGGGCTTCGGCCTGGACGCGGTGCGCCGCGAGCAGCTGTCGACGGAGGTGCTCGGCACGGCCCTGGACTGGGTGCTCTCGGGCAGCCCGGGCGCGGGCCCGGCCGGCACGGTGCTGCTCGGCAGCGCACTGGACGAGCGCGGACTGCGCTTCGGCCTCGAACGCTCCTACCGGGTGCTCGCCCGGCTCGCCCAGCGCGGCGAGGAGAGGATCGAACTGGTGGAGCGGGCCAACCGCTTCCGCCCCAGGACGTGGGTGTGAGTATGCCGCTGAAACCGAAGCCCCCGCACCCCCTGGGGACCTGCCCCGAGTGCGCCGAACCCCTGGAGTCCGGGGACAAGTTCTGCGGCGCGTGCGGCTACGACCTCTCGGCGGCCGAGGTCCCGGACCGCCCGACCGTCCCGATCGCGCTCCCCGTGGACTGGCCGGACGCCCCGCCCCGCGACCCCAACTCCCTGACCACGGCCACCCAGCACCCCGGCGAGCTGCCGGGCACCGACTCCGGCGGCCGCGACCTGCCGACGATCCCGGTGCGGACGGACGGGGTGCCGGAGGCGGGCGAGGGGGCGGTGGCCGACCCGGCGGGCGCGGCAGCGGCCGCGGCCCCCACCGGCGCGACCGGTGAGCACGGGGACGGGGACTTCACCCTGCCCGCGCCCGATCCGCGGGCGGCCCTTGCCGCAGGGGCGGCGGGTGCGGCGGCGGCCGCGGCCGGCGACGACCGGAAGGTGTGTGTGGCCTGCCGGACCGGACGGGTCGACGGGGACGGGTACTGCGAGCACTGCGGGCACGCGCAGCCGCGGGACCGCGATCACATGGAGGAGGAGCTGGCGGCGGTGGCCGCCGTCAGTGACCGGGGCCTGCGGCACCACCGCAACGAGGACTCCTTCGCGGTGGCCTCGGCGGCGCTGCCCGGCGGGCTGCCGGCCGCGCTCGCCGTGGTCTGCGACGGCGTGTCCTCGGCGACCCGCCCCGACGAGGCCTCCGCCGCGGCGGCCACCGCCGCCCGCACCACGCTGCTCGCGGCGCTGCCGCGGGGCACGCACCCGCAGCAGGCCATGCAGGAGGCGATCGTGGCGGCCGCCGACGCGGTCACCGCGCTCGCCGAGCGTCCGGCGGACGGCGAGCGGGAGCACCAGAACGCCCCGGCCTGCACCATCGTCAGCGCGATCGTCGCCGACGGACTGCTGACCGTCGGCTGGGTCGGCGACAGCCGGGCCTACTGGGTGCCCGACGACCGCGGCACCCCGCCCGCCCGGCTCACCGAGGACGACTCGTGGGCCGCGCAGATGGTCGCCGCGGGCCTGATGAACGAGGCGCAGGCGTACGCGGACGAGCGCGCCCACGCGATCACCGGCTGGCTCGGCGCCGACAGCTACGAACTGGAGCCGCACACCGCCGCGTTCAAGCCGGACCGGCCGGGCGTGGTCGTGGTCTGCACGGACGGTCTGTGGAACTACGCCGAGGGCGCCGAGGACATGGCCCGGATCATGCCGCCGGACGCCGCCGAACGCCCGCTGCACGCGGCACAGGTGCTCGTCGGCCACGCCCTGGACGGGGGCGGCCACGACAACATCACGGTCGCGCTGCTGCCGTTCGCGCTTCCGGCGCCGTCCGCCCCGTAAACCCTTTGACCTTCTCTTCTCGTGAGCCGAGGAGCCGAATCACCCATGGCGAACTTCTCCAAACCCACCGGACCGCGGTTCTCGGTGGACGTGTACCAGAACGAGTTCCTGCCGGAGGGCGGCCGGGACGTCAACGCGATCGTCACCGTGACCACCACCGGCGGCGGATCCGCAGCCGCAGCCGGTGGGTCGGCGGCCGTCGTCCTGATGCTCGACTGCTCCGGTTCGATGGACTACCCGGCGACCAAGATGCGCGGCGCCCGCGAGGCGACCGCCGCCGCCATCGACACCCTGCGCGACGGCACCTCCTTCGCCGTCGTCGCCGGCACCCACATCGCGCGCGAGGTGTATCCGGGCGGCGGGCGGCTCGCCGTCGCCGACGCCCGGACCCGCGCCGAGGCCAAGGACGCGCTGCGCGCCCTGAGCGCGAGCGGCGGCACCGCCATCGGCACCTGGCTGCGACTCGCCGACCGGCTGCTCTCCTCCGCCGACGCCGCCATCCGGCACGGCATCCTGCTGACCGACGGGCGCAACGAGCACGAGTCCCCGGAGGACCTGCGGGCCGCGCTCGACGCCTGCGCGGGCCGCTTCACCTGCGACGCGCGCGGGGTCGGCACCGACTGGGAGGTCGAGGAGGTGCGCGGCATCGCCTCGGCGCTGCTCGGCACCGCCGACATCGTCGCCGACCCGGCCGGCCTCGCCGCCGACTTCACCACCATGATGGAAGGCGCCATGGGCAAGGAGGTCGCCGACGTCGCGCTGCGCCTGTGGACCCCGGTGGGGGTGGAGATCGGCTTCGTGAAGCAGGTGGCGCCGACGGTCGAGGACCTGTCCGGGCGGCGCACCGAGGCGGGCCCGCGCGCCGGGGACTACCCGACCGGTTCGTGGGGCGACGAGTCCCGCGACTACCACGTGTCGGTACGGGTGCCGCAGGCCGCGGTCGGCCAGGAGATGCTGGCGGCCCGGGTCTCGCTGATCGTCCCGGACCCGGCGGGCGGCGCGCCGGTGACGCTGTCCCAGGGGCTGGTACGGGCGGTGTGGACGGACGACATGGTGATGTCCACCGCGATCAACGCGCAGGTCGCGCACTACACCGGGCAGGCCGAGCTGGCCGACGCCATCCAGCAGGGTCTGGATGCCCGCAAATCGGGCGATCGCGACGGCGCGACGGCCAAGCTCGGGCGCGCGGTGCAGCTGGCGGCGGCCTCCGGGAACGCCGATACCGCGAAACTGCTTTCGAAGGTGGTGGACGTGGTCGACGCCGCGACGGGTACTGTGCGTTTGAAGGCGAAGGTCGCGGAAGCGGACGAGATGACTCTCGAGACGCGCTCCACCAAGACCGTTCGCGTGAAGAAGTAGCCCGTCAGGGCGAGGAAGCCGCCGCCCGGCAGGGCGAGGACGAGGAGAGGGGGAAGCACCGACATGCCGACCTGCCCGAACGGACACCAGTCGGTCTCCGACGACTGGTGCGAGGTCTGCGGCCACCGCATGGCGGCCGGGGCGGGTGCGCCGACGGGTGCCGTACCGCCGCCTCCCCCGCCGCCGCCTCCCGCGTACGGATATCCCGGCCCCGGTGGTCCGGGCCCTGGTGGTCCGGGTGCTCCCGGTGGGCCGGTCCCGCCGCCGCCCGGCGCGCCCGGCGGCTTCGGCCCGGGCGGCGACCCGAACGCCACCGCCCAGGCGGAGCTGTGCCCGCAGTGCCGGACGCCGCGCGAGCACATGGCGCCGTTCTGCGAGGAGTGCCGCTGGAACTTCCTCACCAACACGGCGACCTCCTACACCCCGGTCGCCCCGCAGAGCGCGCCCCGCGCGCCGCAGGGCCCGGGTCCGCAGGGTCCGCCGCCCGGTCTGAACCTGCCGCCGGGCTTCCAGTCCCCGCCGGTACAGGGTCAGCCGCCGCAGGGCCCGCCGATGCCGCCTCAGCCCATGCCGGGTCAGCCGATGCCGGGTCAGCCGATGCCGGGTCAGCAGCCGGACCCGTTCGACTACCAGGGCTCGCGGCCCTCGCAGGTGAACCGGCCGGCCGAGCCCTTGGGCGCCGACCCGACGCACCTCCAGGCGCCGCCGCGCCCGCCGATGCCGCAGACGCCCCAGGCGCCCCAGGCCCCGCAGGGCTTCCCGGCCGCGCCGCCGCAGGCCGCGCCCCCGCAGCCCGCTCCGCCGCAGCCGCGGGCCGACGACGACTGGATGCTGTCGCCGCCCTCGATGCCGCAGCCCCCGGCCCCGCCCGCGCCGGCCCCGGGTCCGGGTCCGATGGGTCCCGGTCCGATGGGCGGTCCGCCGCCGCAGTTCCAGCAGGGCCCGCCGCCGGTCCCGCAGCCCCAGGCCCCGCAGGCTCCCCAGGCGCCTCAGCCGCAGGTCCCGCAGTCGCAGCTCGGCTGGACCGCGGTGATCGGCCCGGACCGCGAGTACTTCATGGCGATGATGCAGCGCAGCGGCCCGGAGGCCGGGGGGCTCAACCTCCCCGCGTACTCCCCCGAGCAGCACATCCCGCTGCAGGGCAACCAGATCAGCATCGGCCGCCGCCGGCACTCCACCGGCGAGTCGCCCGACATCGACCTGTCGGTGCCGCCGGAGGACCCGGGCGTCTCGCACCAGCACGCGGTGCTGGTGGCGCAGCCCGACGGTTCGTGGGCGGTGGTGGACCAGAACTCCACCAACGGCACGACGATCAACGGCTCGCCCGACCCGATCCAGCCCTATGTGCCGGTGCAGCTCCAGGAGGGCGACCGGGTGCACGTCGGCGCCTGGACGACGATCACCGTACGGCGCGGCTGACAGCCCTGAAGAACAGCTGGAGCAACAGCTGGAGCAACAGTTAGAGCTCCGGCAGGGGCCAGGCGTACGGCCCCTCGGGGTCGTCCAGCCAGGCCCACTGCCGGCCGCCGCTCACCGTCACCCCGAAGCGCTCTCGCTCCGGCCGCCGTTCGCGCTGCCAGAGCGAGAGCGCTTCGCGCAGGTCGAGGCGGTCGCCGGCCAGGCCGGTCAGGAACTGGAAGCCCTCGTCCTCGTACACCCGCCGGGGCACTCCGGCGGTGCGCGGGCGCGGGGTGCGGGCGCCGGAGCCGCGCAGGGCGACGAAGTACGCGGAGCCGGCCAGGAAGCGGCCCTCGGCGCGGTCCCGGTCGCGGACCGCGAGCAGCAGCAGGCCGGTGGAGAGCGGGGTGAGGATCCGCGCGTCGGGGCGGCACTGGGCCAGCCAGGCGTACGGGACGGAGGGCACCGCGCAGGTCGCCACGATCCGGTCGTACGGGGCGCGCTCGGGGCAGCCGCGGGCGCCGTCGCGGGTGAGCACGGCCGGCCGGTACCCGGCGGCGGCGAGGTGGGCGCGGGCGGACTCGGCGATCTCCTCGTCGAGGTCGACGGTGGTGACGTGGGCGTCGCCGAGGCGGTGGCAGAGCAGCGCCGCGTGGTAGCCGGTGCCGGCGCCGATCTCCAGGACGTCGTGCCCGTCGCGTACGTCCAGGGCTTCGAGCATCTTCGCCATCAGGGAGGGCTGGCTGGCGGAGGAGAGCAGCTCGCCGTCCCGGACCCGGGTGGCGAGGGCGAGGTCGCGGTAGGCGCCGCGCAGCCAGCGGACCCGGCGGGCCGGGTCGGGGTCGCCGGACCAGCGGCGTTCGTAGCCGGCGGGCCCGGCGACGTAGTAGGACGGCACGAAGAGATGGCGCGGGACGGCGGCGAAGGCCGCGCGCCAGACGGGCTCGCGCAGGGCGCCGTACGCCTCGATCTCCCGCACCAGTGCCCGCCGGGCCCGCGCGCCCTCCTCCGCGAACGGGTCGCGCCGTACCTCCTCCATGACTCCACTGTCCTGCACTCGCCTGCGCCCCGCCCGGATCCGGCCACAGGTCCGGGCCGCTGCGGCGGGAAGTCCTAGACCTCCGGTCCTCGTCCGGTGCGTCTGAGACGATGGAACGGTGAACGAGATTCCGCGCGGCACGCTTCAGGAGCAGACCTTCTACGAGCAGGTGGGGGGCGAGGAGACCTTCCGTCGCCTGGTGCACCGCTTCTACCAGGGGGTCGCGGAGGACCCCCTGCTGAAGCCGATGTACCCGGAGGAGGACCTGGGCCCGGCCGAGGAGCGGCTCGCGCTGTTCCTCATGCAGTACTGGGGCGGTCCGAACACCTACAGCGACCGCCGCGGCCATCCGCGGCTGCGGATGAGGCACGCGCCGTTCACGGTCGACCGGGCGGCGCACGACGCGTGGCTGCGGCACATGCGGGACGCGGTGGACGAGCTGGAGCTCGCGCCGGAGCACGAGGAGCAGCTGTGGCGCTATCTGACGTACGCCGCCGCCTCGATGATCAACACCGCGGACTGACCGCCTGCTCGCGGACGAACACATTCCGGTGACCTGACGCCGGATAACGGTCACGATCGCGTCAAGGTGGGCGCGAAAGCGGTTTCCGGATCCGATGCCCTCTGAAAGCATCCGAAGAACGTTCGATAGTGAACGATCACGGTGCTTTCAGGGGGGAACCGGGTGACGGGGTTCGTACTTTTGCGCGTCAGGGCGCACCGGCTGCTCCTGGCCGCGGCCCTGCTCGCGGTCCTCCTGACCACCTCCGTCCTCGCCACCCTGGCCGCATTCTCCGGTTCCATCGGCGACGCCGCGCTGCGGAGCACGCTCACCGGCCGCTCCGCCCCCGCCGCCGCCCTCGTGGTCAGGGGCCGGATCCCGGACGCGAAGCGGGCGAGCGCCGACGCGGCCGCCCGCGCGGGCGCCGAGCGGACCTTCGCCGGGCTCCCGGTCACCGTGCGGAAGCTGGAGACCTCGGGGCCGTACGCCCTGCCCCGCTCGCTCCAGCCGCCCGCCGCGCGCTCCGGCGAGCCGGACCTCACCCAGTTCGCGGCGCTCGACCGGTCCCGGATCACCCTGGTGCGGGGCGCCTGGCCCAAGGCCGGCGGGGCGAAGGCGACCGGCCCGCGCGACGCGGTCGAGAGCGCCGTGCCCGAGGAGGCCGCGCGCCGGCTCGGGGTGGCTCCGGACGCCGTCCTGAAGCTCACCGACCGGCTCACCGGCGCCACCGTGACGACCCGGATCACCGGCGTCTACCGGCCCGTCGACACCGCCGACCTCTACTGGCAGCTCGACCCGGCGGCCGGCCGCGGCGTGAAGACCCTGGTCTTCACCACGTACGGCCCGCTGCTCACCGATCCCGCCCTGCTCGGCTCCGGGCGGCTCACCGCCGGCGACACGTCCTGGCTCGGCGTGGCCGACTACACCGGTCTCACCACCGACCGGATGGACGGTCTGCGGACCGCCGCCACCGAGGGCCCCAAGGCGCTGCTCGCCGACACCGCGGGCTTCGGCACCACCGTCAGCGCCACCACCTCGCTGCCGACCGTCCTGGAGCAGACCGACCGGGCACTGCTCGTCGCCCGCTCCACCCTCTCGATCGTCGCCGTGCAGCTGGTGCTGCTCGCCGCCTACGCGCTGCTGCTCGTCGCCCGGCTGCTCAGCACCGAACGCTCCGGCGAGACCGACCTGCTGCGCGCGCGGGGCGCCTCGCGCCGCCGGATCGCCGGACTCGCCGCCGTCGAGGCGCTGTTCCTCGCGCTGCCCGCCGCGATCGCCGCCCCACTGCTCTCCGGCCCGCTGACCCGGCTCGTCGCCGACCGGACCACGCTCGACGCGCTCGGCGGCGGGCTAGGCGCCGCTCCCCCGCCCACGGTCTGGCTGGTGGCCGCCGCGGTCGCGCTGTGCTGCGCCGCCGCCGTCGTCGCCCCCGCGCTCGCCACCGGGGACGGCGCCGGGATCTCGCTGCGCAAGGGCCGCTCCGCCGCGCTGCCCGGACCCGTCCGGGCCGGCGCCGACCTCGCGCTGCTGCTCGTCGCGGGCATCGCCTACTGGCAGCTCGACCGGCAGACCGGCGGCGGCGCGCTCGCTGGGGACCGTACCGGCACCCTCGGCGTCGATCCGCTGCTCGTGGCGGCACCCGCGCTCGGGCTGCTCGCCGGCACCGTCCTCACCCTGCGGCTGCTGCCGCCCGCGGCCCGGCTGGCCGAGCGGCGCGCGGCGGGCGGCCGGGGCCTGCCGACGGCGCTCGCCGGCTGGCAGTTCAGCCGCCGGCCGCTGCGCGGCGCGGGCCCGGTGCTGCTGCTCATACTCGCCGTCGCCATGGGCATGCTGGCGATCGGCCAGCGCGACTCCTGGGACCGCTCGCAGCGCGACCAGGCCGACTTCCGCACCGGCGCGGACCTGCGGGTGCTGAGCGCGGGCCCCGGCGAGCTCGCCAGGACCGAGCGGCTCGCGGCCATGCCGGGCGTACGCCAGGCCGCGCCCGTGCACCGGGGCAGCACCGACCTCACCGGCCGCAACGCCACCGTGCTCGCCATGGACACCCGGCGGGCCGCCGACGGCATGCTGTTCCGCCCCGACCTCGCGGGCGGCTCGGCGGCCGAGCGGCTCGCCGCCGTACAGCCCAAGGCCGGTCCCCGTACGGGCGTCGAACTGCCCGGGGACACCCGCGCCCTGGCGCTCACGCTGCGCGCCGGCGCACCCGGCGGCCCACCGCCCGCCCGGGTCACCGTCGTCCTGGAGGACGGCTACGGCGTCCCGTACCGCCGGCTGCTCGGCACCCTCCCGGCCGACGGGCACAGCCACCGGCTCCAGGTGGCCCTGCCCGAACTCGCGGACGCCCGGGGCTTCGTGCTGACCGGCCTGGAGATCAGCGGCGAGGCGGCGGACGGCGGCCCGCACCGGCTCGCGGTCGAGGGGCTGGTCTCGATGGGCGCCGGCGAGGCCCAGCGGCCGATCGGCACGAGCGGCACGAGCGGCACGAGCGGCTCCCTTGCCGAATGGACCGGCGAGTACCGGGCCGAGCGCGACAACGGCGAGACCACGGCCCAGCCGGTGGCTGCCGGCTCCGGCTCCGGTTCCGGTTCCGGTTCCGGTTCCGGTTCCGGCTCCGGCGTGCTGCTCTCCGCGCCCTTCACCGTCGGGCCCGGCGAGGCCGGTCCCGGCACCGACGGCTACACGCTGTCCCTGTCCGCCCCGCGCGGCGCCCGGCCGGCGACGGTCCCGGCGCTCGCCACCGACGCCTTCCTCGCGGCGACCCGCGCGAAGGAGGGCGACACCGTCGGCGTCACCTTCGGCGGCGCCACCCTCAAGGTGACGATCGCCGGCACGGTCCGCGAACTGCCCACCACCGGGCCCGGCGCCCGGGCCGTCACCGCGGCCTCCCCCGACGCCGTCCCCCAGGACGGCGGCGCGATCCTGGTCGACCTGAACACCGCCAACCAGGCCCTGTCCGGCGCCCCGGGCGCGACCCTGGCGCCCACCGAGTGGTGGCTCACCACCGCCCCCGGCAAGGCCGCCGAGGTCGCCAGGACCCTCCGGTCCGGCAGCGACGCCGACCCCTCCCTGGTACTCGTACGGGACGAGGCCGCGGCCGAACTCCTCGGCGACCCGCTCGGCGCCGGCCCCAACTCCGCCCTCATGGCGGTCGCGGCGGCCGCCGCCGCCCTCGCCGCCGTCGGCTTCGCCGTCTCCTCGGCCGGCTCCCTGCGGGAACGCAGCCGCGAGTTCGGCCTGCTCCGCGCGCTCGGCGCCCCGCGCCGCCAACTCGCCCGCCTGCTCGCCGCCGAACAGGGCCTCCTCGTCGGCATCGGCCTGCTCGTCGGCGTCGCCCTCGGCACCGTCCTCACCCGCGCGGTCGTCCCCCTGATCGTCCTCACCGCCCAGGCCGACCGCCCGGTCCCCACCCCCCTGGTCCAACTCCCCCTCCCCCACGTGTCCCTGCTCCTCGCCGCCGTCGCCGCACTCCCCCTGACGATCGTCGCCACCATCGCCCTCCGCCGCACGGACCCGGCGGTCACCCTGCGCAGCCAGGGGGACCAGTGACGACACCGCTCACGAAGACCGCGACACCGCCGGCCGCCGCCGGGCGCGGGCCGCTGGCTCCGCAGCCCGCCGCACAGGGCGGGCGCCCGGCACCGACCACCCGGCGCCGGTCTCCGGCGCCCGTAGCCCTTCGGGCACGGGAGCCGCGCCCGAAGGCCCTGTCGGGGCCGCCCGAGGGCGCCGCTCCGTGTGCCGGGCAGTGGAGGCCGCGGGCCCGGCTCGGAGGGGCAGGCGGCACCGCCCTCCGGAAGACACGCCCCGCCACCACCCGAGGGGGCCGCTGATGCCGGCCACCCGCTCCCCGCAGCCACCGTCCTCCACCTCCCCCGCCCGCGGAAAGGCGAACGCCATGCCCCGCAAGCCCGTCCGCTCCGTGGCGCCCTGGGTCCGTACCCGACTGCGGACGGCGCCGGGGGCGGCGTTCGCGTACGGGCTGCTCGTGCTGGTGACGGCGTTCCTCGCCGCCGCGCTGCCGCGGACCGTCGACACGTACGAGACCGAGGGGCTGCGGCACGCCGTCGGCAGTGCCGAGCCGCGCACCAGCGCGCTGACGCTGACCGCCGACGTGCCGAGCAGCCTGGCGCCGGAGGCGCGGGCGGCGAAGTTCGCGCCGGAGAAGCTGCGGGCGATCCGGGACAAGCTGCTCCCGGCGCTGCCGGCGCCGTTGCGGGCGGACCCCGTCGGGTCGGCGTACGGGGTGCGGACGACCAAGCGGCTGACGGCGCCCGACCCGTTCCTGACCCGGCCGGACGGGGTGGCGCCGCAGTTCGTCCTGGACGCGCCGTCCGACCTGGCCGGGCATGCCACGCTCACGGCCGGCCGCATGCCACGAGGCACGGCCGACGGCATGGAGGCGGCGGTCAGCACCAAGACCGCCAAGGCCATCGGCATCACGGTCGGCTCCGTCGTCCACGTCCCCGGCGTCGACGGCAACCCGAAGCCGGTCGCCGTCACCGGCATCGTCGAGCCGCGCGGGACCGAGGGCCCCTACTGGGCGACCGAGCCGGTGCTGCACGACCCGTTCCTCGACGCCACGAAGGAGGACGAGCCCCGCTACTACTGGGTGGGCACCCTCCTCGTATCGCCCGAGAGCGCGCCCGCGACGGTCGGCACGCTCGGCGAGCCCGAGCAGTACTGGCGGTTCGCGCCCGACGTCCGCCACCTCACCGCCCTCGACACCGAACGGCTCACCGCCGCCCTCGACTCGGCGGGCGACGGACCGGCCCTGGTGAAGCTGCGCGATGTCCTCGGCGCCGGCGGGGCGT
Organism: Streptomyces sp. SKN60; assembly: GCF_026236535.1. Taxonomy (GTDB): domain Bacteria; phylum Actinomycetota; class Actinomycetes; order Streptomycetales; family Streptomycetaceae; genus Streptomyces. Next base: position 450,319 of record NZ_JAHTMW010000002.1, read on the forward strand.
TCAGCACCGACCTCGACGAGATCCTCGCCGGATACGCGGGAACCCGCACCGCCATCGCCTCGGTCGTCGCCGTCGCCGCCTTCGGCATCGGCGCCGTCGCCCTCGTCGTCCTCGCCATGACCGGCAGCCTCTTCACCGCCCGCCGGCACCACGAACTCGCCCTGCTGCGCTCGCGCGGCGCCTCCCTGACCGGCATCGGCGGCCGGCTGCTCGCCGAGACCGCCGCGATCGCCGTCCCCGCCGCCGCGCTCGGGCTGCTCCTCGCCGTGCTGCTCGCGGGCGGCGCCGGGGCCCGGCTGCTGCCCGCCTGCGCGGGCGCCGCCGCCGTCGCCGCGGTCGCCTCCCTGGTGCTGCCGGTGCGCGCGGTGTTCCTGCACCGCAGGCCCCGGCTGCACGGCGGCCGCGAGGACCTGATCGGCGCCCGGCCCTCCGCCCGCCGCACCGTCGCCGAACTGACCTTCCTCGTCCTCGCCGTGGCCGCCGTCACCGCGCTGCGCCGCCGCGGCACCGGCGATTCCGGCGACTACCTGGTCAGCGCCGCGCCGGTGCTCGTCGCCCTGATCGCCGCGTTCGTGCTCGTGCTGCTCTATCCGCTGCCGCTGCGCTGGGCCGCCCGGCCCACCCGCAGACTGCGCGGCGCGATCGGCTTCCTGTCGCTCGCCCGGGCGGGCCGCTCCTCCGCCTCGGGCGCGCTGCCGCTGCTCGCGCTGCTGCTCGCGCTGACGACGGCCGCGTTCGGCGGCTCCGTGCTCACCGGGGTGTCCGACGTCCGCGACACGGCCGCCTACCTGGCCACCGGCGCCGACGCCCGGGTGGTCGGCGAACTCGCCTCGGCCCCGCTGCCCGCCGGCGTCGCCGAGAAGGTACGGAGCGTCCCCGGCGTGCGGGAGGTGTCGCCCGTGCAGGTCGAGTACGGGCTCGAACTGCCCTCGCACCGCGGCACCTCCGACCACGGCATGGGCGCCCCGCTGATCGGCGTCGAGCCCGCCTCGTACACCCGGCTCGCCGCCCGTACCGGCATCGGCGGCTTCCCCGCCGGGCTGCTCAGGTCCACCGGCACGGGCGGCCCCGGGCACGTCGGGGACAACGCCCGGGTGATCCCGGCCATCGCCTCGCCGCGGGTCGCCGAACGCCTCGGCGACAAGCCCATGGAGATCATCGCGGCGGCCGGCCGCTTCCATGTGAAGGTGGTCGCCGTCCGCGCCGCCACCCCCGGCCTGCCCGACAAGGAGTTCCTCGTCGTCAACGGCGCGGACCTCACCAACCGGGCGGCCACCTCCCTGCTCGTCACCGGCGGCCCGGACGGCGCCCTCGACGGGCGGGCGCTGCGGAGCGCGGTCACCGGGGTGAACCAGACCCTCCAGGTGGTGCTGCGCGCGGAGAAGCGGGCCGCGTACGTCGACTCGCCCATGCAGACGGGCGCCGAGCGGATCTACCGCGCGGCGATCGGCGCGGGCGCGGGCTACGCCGTCCTGGCCGTGCTGCTCTCGCTGCTGCAGGCCGCGCCCGAGCGCACCACGCTGCTCGCCCGGCTGCGCACCATGGGCCTCACCCGCCGCCAGGGCCGGCAGCTGCTCGGACTCGAAGCGCTGCCGCAGGCGGTCCTCGCGGCCGTGGGCGGCGTGCTCGTGGGCTGGGCGACGATCGCGCTGCTCTCGCCGGGCGTCGACCTGATCCGGCTGGCGCTCGCCGCCGCGCCGGACGAGGCCATGGCCCTGGGCACCGCGCTGCGGGCGGACGGCTGGTCGCTCGCGGTCCCGGCGGTCGCGGTGGTGCTCCTCACCGGCGCGGTCGCCGGAACGCAGGCGTGGTGGGTGGCCCGCAGGGGCTCGATCAAGGAACTCAGGGCAGGAGACGCACGATGACGACGACAACCCCGGGGACCACGGGTACCACGCTGGAGGAGCTGGAGCGGCGGGCGACGGCGCGCCGGGACCGGCCCTCGTACGGGCACGACGCGCTGATCGCCTGCGACCGGCTGGTACGCATCTTCACCACCGACGGGGTGGAGGTGCAGGCCCTCCAGGGCCTGGACCTGCTGGTCACGGAGGGCGAGCTGATGGCGCTCGTCGGCGCCTCCGGCTCCGGCAAGTCCACCCTGATGAACATCCTCGCCGGGCTCGACGTGCCGACCGCCGGCGCGGCCAAGGTCGCGGGCTGCGACCTGCTCGCCATGGACGGCAAGGCCCGGCTGCGCTACCGCCGCGAGGTCGTCGGCTTCGTCTGGCAGCAGACCGCCCGCAATCTGCTGCCCTATCTGACGGCAGCTCAGAATGTGGCCCTGCCCATGCAGTTGAAGGACGGGCGCAAGGGAGGCGCCCGGCAGAAGGCCCGGCGGGCCGAGGAGCTGCTCGCGATGCTCGGCATGTCCGAGCACGCCGACCGGCGCCCGCACCAGATGTCCGGCGGCCAGCAGCAGCGGGTGGCCATCGCCGTCGCCCTCGCCAACAACCCCTCGGTGCTGCTCGCCGACGAGCCCACCGGCGAGCTGGACTCGGCCACCGGCGAGCAGGTCTTCGCCGCGTTCCGGCGCGCCAACGAGGAGCTGGGCACCACCATCGTGATCGTCACCCACGACCAGGCCGTCGCCTCCGAGGTGCGCCGCACCGTCGCCATCCGCGACGGCCGCACCTCCTCCGAGGTGCTGCGCCGCACGGAGGTCGACGAGACGGGCCAGGAGTCCCTGGTGGCCCGGGAGTACGCGATGCTCGACCGCGCGGGCCGGCTCCAGCTGCCCGCCGAGTACACGGAGGCCCTGGACATGCGGCACCGCGTGGCGCTCGAACTGGAGCAGGACCACATCGGGGTGTGGCCGGACGACGCCGCGAGCTGAGCGCCTGGCTACCGAAGGGCCAGGAGCCCGGCGGCCGTGGGCGTGAAGCCGCACTGCTCGTAGAAGGCGGTGAGGTGCGGCTCGTAGTCCACGTGCAGCCAGTGCGCGCCGCGCCCGCGCGCGGCCACGGCCGCCTCGCGTACCAGCGCGACGCCGAGACCCCGGCGGCGCTCGTCGGGGTGGACGGTGGTGTCGAGCAGGAAGGCGTGCGCGCCGCCGTCGCCGACGACGTTCACATAGCCGACGAGCCGGCTGTCCCGCCACGCGGTGACATGCAGCAGCCGGCGGGCGAACACGGCGGTGAAGTCGGTGTCCCGGTGGCCGGGCCAGGAGGCGTGGAAGAGAGCGTCGAGCGCGTCGGAGGTCAGCTCGGCGTCGACGGCGAGCAGCACATCGGTCACCGGTTCGTCACCGGGCCGGAGTGACCGTGAGGGACGCCTGTACGGTACGGAGCGCGACCGACCCGTACGGGGTGCGCAGCCGCAGCCAGGGCCCGGCGGCGAACAGGGCGACCGGGAGCTGGGCACCGGGGAGGTCCGGCAGGAAGCCGAGGGACTGGGCGGCGTGCACGGCGCGCAGCGGGAGGCCCGTGTCGGCGAGGGTGCGGGACCAGATCTCGCGGCCGATGCGGTCGCGCTCGGCGCGGGTGCGCCGCTCCTCGGGCAGTTCCTCGTCGCGGGTGCGGAACTCGGCCACGGCCGCGCCGACCGCGCCGCGCATCGCGGCGGCGTCCGGCAGTCCGGCGACCGGCTCCCAGCCGCCGCGGGGCGGCAGGACCCCGGCCCACGGGGGGCCGGTGACGGCGTCGGGGACGACCGCCTTGCCGGCGGACTCCTCGATGCCCTCCAGGAGCTCGCCGGCGGACACGGTCACGTCCAGGTCGACGGCGTCGACCAGGCGGGCCGTGCGGATCGCGATGACCTCGAACGACGGCGGGCGTCCGAACACGGCGAGCGCGCCGCCCCCCGCCTGGAGGCGGACGGCGGCGGCCCGGTCGTAGTGCAGCAGCCGGCGCAGGAAGGCGGCGAGGCCCGCCGCCTCCCTGGCGTCGTCGAAGTGCAGCGGAGCGAGAGGAGTCACGGGGACGAGGTCATCCCGTCGTCCATGTACTCCTTGAGGAAGGACTTCTCCTCGTCGGAGATGCGGCGCGGACGCTGCGTCTCCAGGTTGAACGGCACGACGACCGTGGACGCCCGCACGTACGTGACGTCGGGGTCCTTGATCTCGTACGCGATCGTCAGCGAGGCCGCGCCCATCTTCGTCACCCAGGACTCGATGGTGACCGGCTCGTGCCGGTGCACAAGGGGTCGCAGGTAGTCGATCTCGTGGCGGGCCACGACGGACCCGCCGGAGAACGACGGGCTCCCGTCGCCCGGTGCCAGCCGGAACATGAAGTCGATCCGCGCCTCCTCCAGGTAGCGGAGGAAGACCACGTTGTTGACGTGGCCGAAGGCGTCCATGTCCGACCAGCGGAGGGGGCAGGAGTAGATGTGCCGGGCCATGTGCTGATCAGCCTCGGGTGAGCTTCTTGTAGGTGGCGCGGTGCGGACGGGCCGCGTCCGGGCCGAGGCGCTCGATCTTGTTCTTCTCGTAGGACTCGAAGTTGCCCTCGAACCAGAACCACTTCGAGTCGCCCTCGTACGCCAGGATGTGCGTGGCGACCCGGTCGAGGAACCAGCGGTCGTGGGAGACGACCACGGCGCAGCCCGGGAAGTCGAGCAGCGCGTTCTCGAGCGAGGAGAGGGTCTCGACGTCGAGGTCGTTGGTCGGCTCGTCGAGGAGCAGCAGGTTGCCGCCCTGCTTGAGGGTGAGCGCGAGGTTGAGACGGTTGCGCTCACCGCCGGAGAGCACGCCGGCCGGCTTCTGCTGGTCCGGGCCCTTGAAGCCGAACGCGGAGACGTAGGCGCGGGACGGCATCTCGACCTGGCCGACGTTGATGTAGTCCAGGCCGTCGGAGACGACCTCCCACAGCGTCTTCTTCGGGTCGATGTTGGCGCGGCCCTGGTCGACGTACGAGATCTTGACGGTCTCGCCGACCTTGATGTCGCCGGAGTCCGGGGTCTCCAGGCCCTGCAGCATCTTGAAGAGCGTGGTCTTGCCGGCGCCGTTCGGGCCGATCACGCCGACGATGCCGTTGCGGGGCAGGGTGAAGGACAGGTCGTCGACCAGGACCTTCTCGCCGAAGGCCTTGTTGAGCTTCTCGACCTCGACGACGATGCTGCCGAGCCGCGGGCCCGGCGGGATCTGGATCTCCTCGAAGTCCAGCTTCCGCATCTTGTCGGCCTCGGCGGCCATCTCCTCGTAGCGGGCGAGGCGCGCCTTGGACTTGGCCTGACGGCCCTTGGCGTTGGAGCGGACCCACTCCAGCTCTTCCTTGAGGCGCTTCTGCCGCTTGGCGTCCTTCTGGCCCTCGACCTTGAGGCGGGAGGCCTTGTTCTCCAGGTACGTGGAGTAGTTGCCCTCGTACGGGATGGCGCGGCCGCGGTCGAGCTCGAGGATCCACTCGGCGACGTTGTCGAGGAAGTACCGGTCGTGGGTGATGGCCACGACGGTGCCCTTGTACTGGGCGAGGTGCTGCTCCAGCCAGTTCACCGACTCGGCGTCGAGGTGGTTGGTGGGCTCGTCGAGGAGCAGCAGGTCGGGAGCCTCAAGGAGCAGCTTGCAGAGCGCCACGCGGCGCTTCTCGCCACCGGAGAGGTTGTTGACCTGCCAGTCGCCGGGCGGGCAGCCCAGGGCGTCCATGGCCTGCTCCAGCTGGGCGTCCAGGTCCCACGCGTTGGCGTGGTCCAGGTCGTCCTGGAGCTTGCCCATCTCCTCCATGAGCTCGTCCGTGTAGTTCGTGGCCATCTCCTCGGCGATGGCGTTGAACCGGTCGAGCTTGCCCTTGACCTCGGCGACGCCGTCCTCGACGTTCTGCAGCACGGTCTTGGACTCGTCCAGCTTCGGCTCCTGCATGAGGATGCCGACGGAGTAGCCGGGCGAGAGGAACGCGTCACCGTTGGAGGGCTGCTCCAGACCGGCCATGATCTTCAGCACGGTGGACTTACCGGCACCGTTCGGGCCGACCACACCGATCTTCGCACCGGGCAGGAAGCTCAGCGTCACGTCATCGAGGATGACCTTGTCGCCGTGCGCCTTGCGCGTCTTGCGCATGGTGTAGATGTACTCAGCCAAGAGAAACCGTCCGGCAAGGAGTGAGTGGGCAGATAGGTCCCATCTTGCCTGACCGAGCCCCGTCGGCGGAAACCAGTACCGCAGGGACGGCACCTCGCGACCCTGACCTGCCCCTTCTCCGAGTGACCCGGCCGTCACCGTGGGTGGACGACGGAGGGGACGGCAGAGGGATGGCGGAGCGGACGGCGGAGCGGACGGCGGAAACGGGACGGCCCCGCCGCGCGGTGCGCGGCGGGGCCGTCCTCGGCCGCTGGGGGTTACTGACCGGCGGTCTTCTTCTTGCGGAGGAAGAAGATCGCGCCGCCGCCGACCACGACGAGCGCGGCGGCGATGCCGGCGATCATCGGGGTGGCGCTGGAGCTACCGGTCTCGGCGAGGTCGCCGCCGCCGGTGGTGCCGGAGGTGGTGCCGCCGGTCGCCGGGGTCTGGGACGGCGACGGGGTGTCGGTCGGGGTCTCGGACGGCGTCGGGCCGGGGGTGGCCGTCTTGCAGTCGAGGACGCCCTCGATGACCTTCTCGAAGCCGTTCGGGCCGGTGATGGTGAACTTGTACGCCTCGTCCTCGGCGACCGGGACGGTGACGGTCTTCGACTCGCCGGCGGCGATCGAGTACTTCACGCCCTTGAGGTCGAGCTCCCAGGCCTCGTCGCCCTTGTTGCCGAGGGTGATGTCGACGCCGCCCTTGGCGCAGTTCTTCTCGGCGGTGACCGAGGGGACCACACCCTGCTTCGCCCAGCTCGCGGAGGCCTTGGCGGAGACGGTGGAGGTGCTGGTGCCGGCCAGGATCAGGGTCTGGCTCTTCACCTTGGTGGCGACGAAGGCGCGGCCGATCGGGACGGTGGTGTCGGCCTGGACGTTCAGCTCGGCGGTGCCGTCGGCGGTGCCGGCCGGAACGTCGAAGTAGACCTTGGAGCCGTCGGCGACGGTGGTGACGGCCTTGCCGTCCTTGTCGACGACGGTCACGCCGGCCGGGGCGCCGGGGGCGAGGGAGACCTTCGCCGTGCCGGAGTTGGTGTCGACCGTGATCGGGCCGAGACGGCTGCCCGCCTTGCCCGCGACGGACGACGGGGAGAGGCTCAGGGAGGCGGTGGGCTCGTCGAGCTCGACGGCCTTCTCCTCCAGGAACTTCGTCAGCTTCGCGGCGTCGGCGTTGACCGGAACGGCGTCGACCTTGTCGGAGAAGTGCCAGATGGCGGCCTGGGTGGCAGCGGCGGCGGTCTTCTCGGTGAGCTTCGTGGCACCGGCCTTGGCGGCCAGGCTCGTGAGGTCGTTCACCTGCGGGTAGGAGTTCTGCAGGATCCAGCGGATCTTGCCGGCGTCCTTGTTGTTGTGGAGCGACGACTGGTCCCAGCCGACCTCCTTGTACTCCTGGCCCGTCTTCGCACCGGTGTAGAGGTCGATGCAGTAGGTCTGGATGAACCCACCGGGCTTGACGGCCATCTCGAACAGGCCGGCCGAGACCTTACGGTTCGAGTCCTTGATCTCGACGGTGTCGTAGATCTTCAGGTCGCCGAGCGTCGCCGTGGCACCGCCCGTGCCCTGGTCGGCCCCGTCGGCCATCGCCGGTCCCGCGATGGCTATCGAACCCGCAACGACGAGACCCGAAACCATCGTCGCGGCGGCAAGGCGGGCAACGCCGCGCCTCCGAACTGAATACATGGATTTCCCCTCCGTGCGGGCTGCTCCGCGTCTTCGATCGAGACGCGTGGGGGGAGCACCCGCCAGCAGACTCACTGCCCCACTGGAAGCAAGTGCCTCATGAGTATCCGGGAATCCTAGGGACGGGGAAGCCCCCGGTGTCCCGTCGTACGGTCTGATAACCATTCCGACTCGAAATCGTTATCAGCGGGGGAAGTTGAGCACGAAACCGCTGGTCACGGTATCGACAAATCCCCACAACGGAAGGTCAGGGCGCGGCTACCAGAGGGTAGTCGACGCGCTCGGGACCGGTCGGCGGCGATGAATCCGGAACTCCTTGTTCCAGTACAGGAGTTGCGGGAGTCGCTGGAGTCGCGAGAGCTGCGGAAGCTTCGGCCGCCTGCCGCGTCGCCCGCCGGAAGGCCGCCGTGCCCCGCGTCAGATCGTGGCCGACCGCGACCGCGTCGACGTCCACGAAGGTCTTCCGGCGCCCGTCGAGCTCCTCCTCACGGACCTTCAACCGGCCGTGCACCACCAGTGGTTCGCCCACCGAGACCGAGGCTGCCAGGTTCGCCCCCAGCGAGCGCCACGCCGACACCGTGTAGAAGCTGGTGGCCCCGTCGGTCCAGGCCGCGCGTTCCCGGTCCCAGCGGCGCGCGGTCACCGCGAAGCGGAACCGGGCGACCCCGCCCGACACCGTCTCCCGGTACTCCACGTTCGTCGCCACGTTGCCGACCAGCGTCACCGTCGTCTCGTTCATCCGCCCACGCTCCCCCTTCGGTTCCCCGGAACGGCGGTCGTCCGCCCTTCCGCAATCCATCCTGGACCGAACCGGAGAAACCCGCTGAAGCCTGTGGACAAGTGAGCGGTTGGGGACAACTTGGCCACCCGAACGAGAGCTTCCGCCTCAGCGCACCCGCGCGCCCCCCGCCCGCGCCGGCCCGAACCGCGTCCCGCCGAACCGCCCGCCGCCACCGCCGATCCCCGCTCCCCCGCCGCCCACGGTCCGGCTCGCCATCCGCGTGGCGCCGGCGGCCGTCACGAACTGCTCGCGCACCTCCCGGTAGCGCATCAGCTCCGCCGCGATCGGGTCGAGCACCCGGGCCCGGCCGCAGGCCGCCGCGGCCTCGCGCAGCGCGCGCTCGGCCTCCTGCCCGTAACGCCGCGCAGGTCCCCGTACCGCCGCCGCACAGGCCCACTCGACCAGCGGACCGCCGACGATCCCCGCGACCATGATGAGCACCGGCGGCCAGAGCAGCGGCTCGACCACCCCCACGATCTGGGCGATCAGCCACAGCGCGCCGAAGATCTGCAGGAAGGTCATCACCACCTGGGCGAGCACCGCGGCCGGCCACCAGGCCGGGCGGGGCGGCCGGGCCGCCGGGTCGCCCATGCTCACGGTCAGCTCGTCGAGCGCCTCCGGCAGCCCGTCGGCGCCGCGCAGCGCCGCCTCGCGGACCGACTGCGCCCAGGGGCCGGGCAGCCCGCGCGCGGCCTCGTCGGAGACGATCCGCACGGCCTGCTCGACCCGCTGACGCGCGGTCAGCTCCTCCTCGACCGGCGCCACCGGACCGGTATCGCCGCTGCCGTGCTCGCGCACCCGCTCGTACCAGCGGTAGAGCCGCAGCCACGGCGTGCCGCAGGCGCGGATGGCGTTGCGACGCCAGACCCGTTCGGCGGCCTCGCCCGCCGCCTGCGCGCCGACCGCGACGGCGAGCCGGTGGGCGAACTCCTCCCGGGAGCGTTCGCCGAGCCCGGGCCGCCCGTCGGCGACGAACTCCGGCCGCAGCCGGGCCGTGGCGGCGTCCACGTCGGCGGCGAGGCGCCGCTCGGGCGCGGTGCGCTCCTGGACGAAACGCCCGAGGAGCTCGCGCAGCTCCGGCACGCCCTCGCCGGTCAGCGCGGACAGCGGCAGGACGGTCGCGCCGGGTTCGCCGTGCTCGCCGAGCGCCATGCCGTCCTCGTCGAGCAGCCGGCGCAGGTCGTCGATGACGAGGTCGGCGGCCTCGGCGCCGAGCCGGTCGATCTGGTTGAGGACGACGAAGGTGACCTCGGCGTGCCCGGCGAGCGGCCGCAGATAGCGCTCGTGCAGCGCGGCGTCGGCGTACTTCTCCGGGTCGACCACCCAGATCACCGCGTCGACGAGCCCGAGCAGCCGGTCCACCTGGTCGCGGTGGGCGGTGACGGCCGAGTCGTGGTCCGGCAGGTCGATCAGGACGAGCCCCTGCAGTTCGGCGTCGGCCGCGCCGCCCGCGAGCGGCCTGCGGCGCAGCCGCCCGGGGATGCCGAGCCGGTCGAGCAGCCCCGCCGCGCCCTCGGACCAGCTGAGCGCGATCGGCGCGGCGGTGGTCGGGCGGCGCAGGCCGGTCTCGGAGACGGGGACGCCGGCGAGGGCGTTGAAGAGGGACGACTTGCCGCTGCCGGTGGCCCCGGCGATGGCGACGACGGTGTGCCGCGCGGACAGCCGCTGACGCGCGGCGGCCTCGTCGAGCACCCGTCCGGCCTCGGCCAGCGCCCGGCCCTCGACGCGGGTACGGGAGAGGCCGACGAGCTCGTGGAGCGCGTCGAGGCGGGTGCGCAGGGCCCCGCCGTAGGCGCCGCCGAGGGGCGGGAGCGCGCTCTCGTCGTCGTCGCCCGGGTCGTCGCCCGCGTCGCTCCCGTGGGCCTCGCCCCTGGGGAGGGGGCGGTCGGCGACGCGGCGGGCGATCAGCCCGTCGTCCCAGCGCTTCGCTCCATCCGCTGTGTCGTCCACGGCGTCACTTCTCCTTCTGCAGTACGGAGAGCGCGGCGATCAGTTCGGCCTGCGGCTCGGGGGTCACGTCGAGGGCGTCGAGGGGGGCGAGACGCCGGTCGCGTTCGGTGTGCAGGGCGCGGTCGAGGTACGTGGCGAGGAGCTCGCCGCCCTTGTCGCGCAGCCGCAGGGCGCCCTGGGCGCCGAGGAGTTCGGCGAGCCGGTCGCCGGCGGCGCGGGTGCGACGGCCGCCGAGGAGGACGGCGGCGAGGAGCGCGGTGAGGGTCTCGGTGTCGGGGGCCGCGGCGGCGGCCGCGCGCTTGCCGCCCCGGGCCCGCGCGGTGGCGGGGCGCTCGATGTCCCGTACCTCCTCCTCGACCGTCTCCTCCAGGACGCGTCGCCAGCGCCGTACGGTCATGGCGATCCGCTCCCCGGCGTCCTGGGAGTCGTCCTTGCGGCCGGTGCCCGGGGTGGCCCTGGGCGAGAGCGCGCCGGCGGCGGGTTCGCGGCGCCAGGCGTCCCGTACCCGCTCGTCGGCGGCGGCGACGGCGCACTGCACGAGCGCGCCGAGGGATTCGACGAGGGCGTCGAGGAGTTCGCCGGCCGAGCTGTCCCGGGGGTAGCCGCGCCAGCGGGTGCGGGCGTCGCCGGCGAGGACGGCGCCGCGGCGCACCTGCTCGCGGACCCGGCCGCCCTGCTCCTCGTACGCGGACTCGACGGCGCCGCCGAGCCGTACGGCCGCCGCGTACTGGGCCGCGACCGCCCCGGCGAGTTCCGGCATGCGGGTGTCGAGCGAGTCGATCACTCCGGCGGCGGTCCGGCCGACGGCCTGCTGGCGGGCGGCGGGGTCCTGGGCGCAGTGGGAGAGCCAGCCGCGGAGGGGGGCGACGGCGTTGTCGGGCAGGAGTCCGGTGCCGCCGCCGGTGGACTCGGGCAGTTCGGGGATGGTGAAGCGGGGCAGGTCGCCGAATCCGGCCTTGTCGAGCAGCGCCTCGTACTGCCGGGAGACCTCGGTGATCACCTGGTGGGGCACCCGGTCCAGGACGGTGACGAGGGTGGCGTCGTACTCCTTGGCGGTACGGAGCAGATGCCAGGGGACGGCGTCGGCGTAGCGGGAGGCGGTGGTGACCATGACCCAGATGTCGGCGGCGCACATCAACTCGGCGGCGAGCAGCCGGTTCTCGACGACGAGGGAGTCGATGTCGGGCGCGTCGAGGAGGGCGAGGCCGCGGGGCAGGGTGGCGGCGGTCTCGACCCGCAGGGCGTTGTCCTCCGGGGGTTCCTCGGCGGGGTGCTCGTCGTCCTGCTGGGGCAGCCAGACGCGGGTGAGCTGCGGCAGTACGCGCATCCCGGCGAACCAGTGGTGGTCCTCGGGGTGGCAGACCAGGACGGGCGTCCGGGTGGTGGGTCTGAGCACCCCCGCCTCGCTCACCCGCCGCCCCACGAGCGAGTTGACCAGCGTGGACTTCCCGGCCCCGGTGGATCCGCCGACGACCGCGAGCAGCGGCGCGTCGGGATCCTTCAGCCGGGGCACCAGATAGTCGTCGAGCTGGGCGAGCAACTCGGCCCGGGTCTGCCGGGCGCGCGGGGCGCCGGGAAGGGGGAGGGGGAGACGCACGGCGGCGACACGGTCGCGCAGGGCGGAGAGTGCGTCGATCAGCTGAGGCCGTTCGTCCAAGGTCACCACATGCGAAGAATGCCCAATTTTGGAGCCTTTTTGAAGCGTATTGCGGCTGCGCGCGCCGACCGAACGGATGTAGCCGGGCACCCTCGGTGCCGCCCTGGGCATAACGACTGCACAACACCCGGCCCGAGTGGCGCGAAAAGCGCTGCACGAATCGCACCTGCCTGCGATTATCGGACCGCTTCACCGAACCTCCACATCGTGCCACGCAGGTGAAGCACCCGGGCCAGGCCGACAGGACCCCTATCCTTGACCCGGCCACCCCACCGGCCACCACCGGCCCCCGTAGCTCAGCGGATAGAGCAGGTGCCTTCTAAGCACTTGGCCGCAGGTTCGAGTCCTGCCGGGGGCGCAACACCGGGACCCTCCTTCGGGAGGGTCCTTTCTGCTGGTCAGAGGTGGTTTCCGGTGAGCGGCGCAGGGGCCGGACGCACCCCACGGCGGGGGTGAGGCACGTCCGGCGATGTCCGGCTGGAACCGGGTTTCTGCGGGTGGCCACGGAGAATACGCGGAGAAATTTTCAGCGCCTCGCCGCGGCCGGGTCCGGCAGCTCCCCCGCCCGCTCGATGCGGTGTTTCAGGTCATCGAGCTGCCCGTCGATGCACCGGGCGTAGGTGGCGAGGAGGACGGGGACGCTGTTGCCCGCCCACTCGGCGACGGTCGCGGCCGGGACGCCGGCGTTGAGCCAGTTCGTCAGGCAGGTGTGCCGGAGGTCGTACACGCGGCGGCCGAGCGGGGTTCCGAACTCGTACGAGGTGAGCACTTCCTTTCGAGCCCGCCTCCACGCTCGCCGGATCACGGACCCGGCGAGGTTTCCCCCGTTCTCCCCTTGCATCAGTAGATCGCCGGGCTTCAGCTCTTCCTTCTCGATATGGGCCCGGAGAATCCGTGTGAGGGCGGGGCGGCAGGGCACCGTGCGCGTGTCGTCGGCGGCCCGCCCCTTGAGCCCGCGCTCCTCGCGCACCTCCCCGGTGTCCGTCCACTGCTTCCCGACCTCGGGGTGGGCAGTGTGGAGCAGCAGCTCGCCCCACTGGTCGTCGGCGTCCGCGTCGGGCAGGCGTACGTCCCCGACGTCGATGGCCACGACCTCCTCGGGCCGGGCGCCGGCGTAGTACATCGCGGCGAAGAAGGTGTGCAGCCGCTGGCCGCCCCGCGGCCGTCCATAGATCCAGCCGAGCAGCTTGGCGGCCTGCTCGCTGTTGAGCAGCGAGCGCTTGTCGACGGCGGAAGAGGTCTTGGCCGCCGTGGTGCTGGCGCCCTTTCCCTTTCGGGAGGGGGTTCACCTTGAGCACCTTCTTCTTCAGGGCGTACTCGAAGAGGACGTTGAGCACTCGCTTCGTCCGGCGGGCCGAGCTGGCGGCCACGGCCGTACCGTCCAGCTTCGTCGCGGCCGCACGAAGCGCCGTCTCCACGGTGCTCTCGTCCTCCCACGCCGCCATCGTGAGCGAGTTGCGTTGCACCCAGCGCAGGATCACGGCGACCTCGGGCGGGGCCTGGTCTCGTCGGCGAGTGTTGAACGCATACTCGCGGAGCGCTCGGCGCATGTCCACGCCCTTGAACGTCGTCGGCTGCGAGCGGAGCAGAGCGATCGTGACGGGCGTGAGCGCCTTCGCCACGTTCCGCCGGTTGTTCGCCGACGTCCGCTCCCAGAGCTGGTCCACGAACTGGATCGCGAAGTCGTACCACTTCACGCCGGCCGCCCGGGACGTGTGCGAGACGGGCAGACCGGTGGAGAGGCTGAACGCCTCCCCCTTGCTGGCGGCGGACATCAACCCCGCGCGGAAGGATTCAGCTAGGCCGGCCTTGGTGAACGGCTTTCGCCACTCCTCCCTCGCCACCAGCCAGCGGACCGTGTACGTGGTCTTCGTCTTCCCCTCGTATACGGAGGTCTTCCAGAACTTCACGTCGTACGTCGTGTCCATCAAGCAGCGTCCTCGTGCTCGTCCAGCCAGATCTCAAGGTCGACCCGACGCACGCGGAGTCCGCCGTTGGGGAGCTTGATGCAGCGAGGAGCCCGCTGCTTCTGGCGCCAGTCGTAGAAGGTGGAGCGGGTAATGCCGAGTTCGTCGCACAGCTCGGGGACGGTGAGCATCGCGCGGGTCTTGGGCGTGCTGGCCATCGAGGTCCCCTCCTCGGGGGCGAAAAAGTTGGAGTGACATTGCTCTGAGTCGTGACTCATCGCGACTCAGAGCGGGTCAGGGGACGGGTTGAGCGTGATTCCGGCGTACGTGGCCACTTGCCGGCCGTAGGCATCGCGGGGCCGGGTGCGGTGCAGCTGCGGAACGACGGAGAGCAGGTTGCGGCCGAAGAGCTGCTTCGTGCCGATGGACTTCACGCCGTTGTCCTCGGCCCACTCCCGCCAGGCGGTCCACAGGATGTCCACGGGGACTTCGCGGGTCGGGCCGGTGGTGCAGCGCTCGCGGACGAACGCGGACGTCGGCGAGGCAGTGTCCTGCATGGTCATGACCGCGTCTTGAGAAGACGCGGGCTCGGTGATCCGGCCGGTACGTTCCAGGCGGGCGAGGCCGTCAAGGGCCCAGTTGATGATGCCGGGCATCTCGGCAGCGAGCTTCTCCGTCAGCTCGGTGTCCTCCTTGCCGAGCCAGGAGACGGTCATGTTGAGGACGATGAACCGGCGGGCGATGACGCCGGAGGAGTCGCCGAAGTTCGGCAGCTCGTTGGTCAGCACCATGAGCCGGGTCGGCAGCTTGCCGGTCCACGGGTCGCGGAATTTCCGGTCGATGTCGATGGTGTCCTCGCCGGAGATCGTGAGCAGCCGCTCGACCACCTGACCGTTGTCCTTCCCGGACAGCCGGGCGTCGGAGATGACCGCGAGCGGCTTGCCGACGAGGGTGGAGAGCCCGAAGTTCGTGCCGAGCCCGGCGAGGGTGGGCCCGGCGAGGTTCTCCTTGCCGACCAGCTCCTTCAGGATGCGGGCGATGGTGCCCTTCCCTGAGCGGGTCGGCCCCTTCATGAGCAGGATCTTCTGCTGGTCGGTCCGCCCGGAGAGCACGTACCCGAACCACTCCTGAACAGCGGCGATGGACTCGGGATCGTCGGGCCAGATCCCGTTGAGGAACGCCTCCCAGGCGGGGGCAGTCGCGGCAGGGTCGAAGTCGTACGGGACGGAGACGAGGTTGAAGAAGGTGGGACCGTGCGGAAGCAGCTTCCGGTCCCGGATACGCAAGAGCCCGTTGCGGCAGGCGACGATCGGGCTGGCGTCGTGCTTGCCGCTCTCGCCGTCGATCCAGGCAGGTGCGTCGGTGTCGGTGGGGAGGAAGGTGATGGCGCTCAGGGCGTCAAGCAGGTTGCTGATCTTCGTCTTCGTCGGCGCCCACTGCCGCACCTCCGGCTCCCCGTTCTTGTCGAGGCCGGCGCAGAACGTGGCGTGCTCCAAGCGCTTGTAGAGCCCGGCGCGCATCTGCTGCTCGTCGTACTCGCGCCAGCAGGTCCCGGTCCACCGCATCCACGAACCGCGCCAGCGCCTCAGTCGCAGGTGCCCGTCCTCGGTGTGCCAGGCGGGCACGAGCTTTCGGGCGACGGCCATCGGGTTGGACGGCGAGGGCAGCTCCTCGGTGCCGGTCACGCGGCTTCCTTCCCCTCGGTCAGCAGCGGGCAGAGGGTGCGGTGCCGGGTGTGGTCGGCGACGAGCGCGGCCGCCTTGCGCTGCCCGAACGCCACGAGGTCTCGCCCGCAGGAGCACCACGAGCGCACCGAGGGCGTCGTGTCTCGTCCCGGCGCGGAGATCCGCAGCAGGGCGACGATCCGGCGTCCGTCGGTCGTGGTGGTCACGCGGTCGCTCCCAGAGCGGCCTTGAGGCCGTGGGTGACGGCCCGGCGGGCGTAGGGCTCGGGGACGCCGACGGACACGGCGGCGTCGATGATGTCTTCGCCGAGGGTGTCGAGGCCGCAGGGGCCGGGGCATGCGGTGTGTTGCTTGGCGAGGAAGCGCGCGGCGCCGTAGGCGGCGGTGCCGGCGCCCTTCTCGGAGCGGGCCTTGACGTGCTCGACTCCGCGAGTGACGCCGGTGCGGACGTAGGTCTCGGTGTGGCGGCAGCCGGTGGCCACGCTCCGGTCCCACCGGGCGCGGGTCATCGAGGAAGAGTCCACCGCCGCCGGGGGCCGGGTGGTTTCTTCCCTCTCCACGAGGGCGAGGACGGCCGGCGGCAGGACGGTCATGGTGCCGGCGCCCGGGCCGAGCCAACGGGCGTAAGACATCAGGGACTTGACGTCGACGCCGGACCGGACGTGGTTGGCGGAGCGCATCACACCCCGGTAGACCCAGTGCTCGCCACGGGTGGTGGTCACGGTGCGGGTCGGCGGCAGTACGGTGCGGGCCCAGGTGACGGCGTCGGCGTCGTCGAGGTCGACCACGGTCACCCCGGCCCCGCCGGGGTGGTACCCGACGACTCCCGCGGCGCGCCAGGCGGTCGCCCATGCGGGCGAGGTGAGGACGTGGGGGTCGGTGGTGGCGGCGGCCCAGGCGTGGCAGGGCCGCGGGCACAGGCAGGGCCCGGGGGTCTTCATGTTCGGCCGGCCACCGCACGCGTTGTCGGCGCAGTCGGGGCAGTTGCCGAACGGGCCCTTCCCCGCCCGCAGCGGCAGCACCGGCATGCAGCCCGCTGCGAGGTACAGGGCGGTGGCGAGGTGCTGGTCTCGCCGGATCGGGATCGGATGGGTCATGCTGGGGGTTCTCCTGTTTCTGTCGATGGGACGGAGAGCCGGGGCGGCCGCGGTTCTTTGGCGAGATGGCGGCCGCCCCGGGGTTCTCTCAGGCGGCGACGGGGGCGAGGACCTCGCCGGTGATGGCCTCGGTGACCATGGCGACCAGGTCGCGGGCGGCGGGCGGGGTGACGGCGTTGCCGAGCATCAGGACACGGGTGCGCTTGTCGTTGGCGAGGAGCCGGTAGTCGGCGGGGAAGGCCATGGCGGCGGCGTACTCGTGGGGCTCCAGCATCCGGAAGCGGCACTCCTCCACGGAGGAGACCGAGCCGCCGTACAGGGCGCCGTGTCGGTCGACGGTGGTGACGGTCGGCAGCGGCTGGACGGCGGGGCGGGCGGTGCCGTTGCTGTAGTAGGGCACGACGAGGTCCGGGGCGGTGACGATGCCGTGGTGGTTGCCGGAGGCGCACACGGTGGCGAGCGGAGCCGAGATCGCGCGGTGCGAGGAGCCGCCACCGCGCAGCTCGACCATGTACGGCGGCAGCGCGAGCCCGGTCTCGTTCCGCGTGGTGACCGTCCGCAGGGGCGCCGAGGCGGGGGCTGCCTTCTTCCCTTCGCGGCCCTCCACGGGCACGGTGAGCGGCTCGGCGAAGGCGGCGAATCCGGCCCGGACGCGGCGCATCGTGTCGGCGGCGAGGGGCCGCTTGCGCTCGCCGATCCGTGTGGCGGGCAGGGTCCAGTCGATCGCCTCGGCGGCGCCGCGGACGGCGGGCTCCACGGCCTGGTTGCGGCACTCGGTGCGTGGGCAGCGCCAGAGGTACTGAGCGCGCTGTCCGTAGCGGCCCCAGCGGCGGTCCGGGCGCTTGAACGCCTGGATGGCCTGGACACGGCCGTGGGTGGGGCAGTCGGCGTAGGGGCGGGTCCACTTGGCGAAGTCGGGGGCGCGCTCCCCCTTGCGCCACAGCACCACGTACATCCGGTCCCTCGACTGCGGGGCGGGTGGGCCGTAGGCGGCGGCGTGCATGGAGTTGAGCCAGACGATGTGGTGCTCGTAGCCCCACGCGTGCAGGGTTCGCAGCCACGCGTCGAAGGCGGCGCCGGGGGCCTGCTCGGGGCCCCACCAGTAGGCGTCCACAACGTTCTCCACGATGATCGCCCGGTACTGATGGACCTCTGCGAAGCGGGGGACGTCGTGCATGGTGGCGCGGGAGCGGACGGCGGTCTCATCGGTGCCGTCCTCGGCGAACAGACCGTCGGAGTGGGCGCCGTGCCCGCGCCGGCGGCCCTTGGCGATGGAGTGGTTGGTGCACTCCGGGGAGGCCCACAGGATGTCCGTGCGCGGGTATCGGCGGGGCTCGACCTGGGAGAGGTCGGCGCAGTCGTGGTCCGCGTCGGGGTGGTTGGCCTGATGGGTGTCGACGGCATGGCGGGCGTGGTTGGCGGCCATGCGCACCTTCACCCCAGACACGGCGATCGCGCCAGTGGACGAACCGCCAGCGCCGCAGAACAGATCGGTCAGGGTCAGCAAGACAAGGCTCCTGCCTGTGTCGATGGGACGGAGAGCCGGGGCGGCCGCGGTTCTTTGGCGAGATGACGGCCAGCCCGACGGGTCAGAGGTTGGAGAGGGCGTCGATGACGCTGTCGGTGAGCTGGTTGATGGGGGTGGCGGCGCCGGTGGAGGCGAGGAAGAAGCCGAAGCCGACGGCGATGAACGCGGCCCCGTAGGTGAGGCTTCCGGAGCGCAGGAGGAAGAACAGGACGAGCGCGAAGAGGGCAACGAGCGAGACGGTTATGACCACGGCGGAGCTCCTGTCGAGGGCGGGGGATGGTCAGCGATGCTTGCGGCGGATCAGGTCCCGGCAGGTGCCGGGAAGGTCGTCGACCCAGTCCCAGTCGTCGAGCGTGAGCCCGTACCTGGCGCCGGCCGCGAGGACCAGGACGAGCAGGTCGTACGCCTCGTCGAGCTCGGCGGCCGTGGGCGGCGTGCCGCCCCGGCGCACGGCGGCGATGCGCTGGGCGAGGTTCCGGCCCCTGGAGTCGGTCCTGCCGCGCACGGCGGCGTCGACGGCGTTGCGGGTCTCGGCCTCGGTCAGGAGCTCGTCGATGACCCGGTCCGCCCACTCGTGGGTGCGGTGCTCGGACTCGGACTCGGCGCGGATCTGCCGGATGCGGGTGCGCGAGATCACGTGTGGGCCTCCTGGCGGGCGTTGTGGGCGGCGGTGCGGACGAGGGCGATGACCTCGGTCCGGGTGCGGCCGGTGGCGTCGTTCCAGCGGTGGTAGGGCTCGGTGATTCCCCGGGCGGCGAGGACGGTCTGGATGCGGTGGCCGGCGGCGAGGGCGGTGGTCTCGTCGCCGTAGCCGAGGCGGAACAGGACGGCCTGGGCGCCGAGGATGCAGCGGCGGCCCGAGGCGGAGCGCAGGGCGCCGCGGTGCCAGCCGTAGCGCTCGATGACGAGCGCGGTGAGTTCCAGGTGCTCGGCGACGCTGATCTGCCGTCCGCCGCCGTGGAGCTGACGGAGCAGCGGGAAGTTCAGGACCCAGTCGGGCAGGATCCGCAGCGCGCGGGCCGGGGCCGTCAGGACCGGCGCGGCCGGGGCGGTGCCGAGGGCCTCGGCGACGAGTTCGGCGGTGGTCTTGGTGACGAGCGGGTGGGCGGTCGTGCGGACGCGGGCGGTGAGGTACTGCTCGATCTCGCGGACCAGGGGCGCGGCCTCGGCGTCGAAGTCCGGGGCCGGGACGGCGGTGATAGTGAGGGTCTGGGCGGTCACGTGCCTGACTCCTTATGTACCGGTTTGAGCTAGGGCAGAGACCCGGACAGAGCCCGGACGGCTCCGCATTCATGCAGGTCAGAGCAGCGGACGACTCGGACGGATCCGGGCCCGACCCGGACGCGGGTGTCCGGGTCGGGGGCCTGGCGGCCGGGTCGGAGCCCAGTCCGCCAGGGGGTATACCGGGTCAATCCGGGCGTCTGTCCGGGTTGTGTCCGGGTCGGAATCAGGCGGTGAGCCCGAATCGGCCGGTGGCGGCGGCCTCGACGCGGGCGAGCGGGTAGCCGGTGAGACGCGAGCCCTTCTCGCCCCAGGGGCGCTTGGCCTTCTCCTCGTCGGTGCGGACGATCAGGGCGCCGAGCTTCTCGGCGGTGACCGTGTGGCCAGCGGCCTTGAGCTCGTCGACGAGGAGCTGTCCGGGCAGCCACTCGGTCGGGCCGTCCTGGTTGGCGTGGGCGGCGAAGGTGTCGAGGACGGCGGCCAGAAGCAGTGCGTCCTCGTCGCCCTGGGCGCGGAGCTGGTCGACGAGCGCCATCGGCGCGCTCGGCAGGGTTCCGGCCGCACGGCGCCACTCGGTCGCGCGGGCGAGGAGCTCCTCGACCTGCTCGTCGGTGTAGTAGTCGGCGCGGACCATGGTCGGGTTGGTGCCCTCGGCCCACAGCAGGCCGGCGCCCCGCATCTCGGACTGGATCGCCTTGGCCGAGTAGCCGGACGCGGCGGCACCCTTGCCGAGGATCGTGTCCGAGGCCTCAGGGGTGGTGCAGCGCAGTGCCCACCTGATGGAGAGCAGGTCCCGCAGGCTGGTGTCGATGACGTCGGAGCCGGGCTTCTGGGTCGCGCAGAAGGTGATGATCCCGGCCGCCCGCCCACGGGAGACGAGGTTGCGGAGGAGCTTGGTGATCTTCTTCCCGTACTCCTCGTCGGTCGTGTAGAACATGAGCTCGTCGACCCAGATGAGCTTCTGCCGCAGCTCCGGGTACTTGGCCGCGAGCTCCTCGGTGACCTTCCGCTTGCCCAGCTTCTTCAGCAGCGCATAGCGGCGCTTCATGTCCTCGACCTGCTCCTTGAGCAGCTCGTAGAACGCCTCCGGGTCGGCGTCGCCCTCGAAGCACTCGCAGAGGTGCTCGAACGGCTCAAGGTCGCCACCGCCCTTCCCGTCCGCGAGGACGAGGATGACGCGCGGGTCGAGCGCAGCCGCGAGCAGGATCGTGTTGCCGGACGCCGACTTGCCGGCGCCGGGCTCGCCGCCGATCAGACCGGAACGCTCCACCACGCTGATGGAGATGGGCAGTCCGCGCACGTCGGGGCCGATGGAGATCGGGCCCCAGAAGTTCGCGGCCGCGTCCAGCGCGAGGAGCGGGCCGGGGGCGGCCTTCTCGGTGAACGGAAGATCGCGCGAGACGTAGAGCTCGATCCGGCCGGACCGGCCGCGCTTGGCGATGGAGACCTGGGCCTCCTCCACGCCGAACGCGGCGGCCAGTTCGTCGGTGGCGCGGATCGCGCGCTTGGCAGGGATGCCGGGCGGCAGGTCGAGCACGGCGGTCCACGCGCCGCGGGCGTCGAGCATCGGCATCTGCACGACCCGCAGCGACTCCTCGGAGCCGATGACCTTCGCCGCACGGAACGCCTGGTCGAGCATCGGGGCGCTCATGCGGTCGCCGTCGCCGAGCGAGCGCCAGTCGGTCGTCCAGTCGGCGTCCTCGTCGTACGGCTTGCGGCCGAGGAACGCGCCCCCGGCGAACGTGGAGAGCAGGCCGGCCGCGAGGCCGAGGCCGCCGCCCATGACGTAGCCGCCGCCGATCGCCGCCATGGGCGGGCCGTAGGCGACACCGGCACGGAGGTTGCGGGCGCGGTTGCGGTCCTTCTTCGCCTTCTTGTGCAGCGCGACGGCCTCCTCGGCGGCCTTCGTCGCACGCTCGGCCGCCTTCATCGCGAGTTCCTTCTTGGTGCCGAGGATGCGCGGGGTGAAGCGGGCCGAACGGGCCGCGAGCTTGGCCTCACGCGTGAGGACGTGGGCGGTGTGGGCGGCGGACTGCACGCGGACGCCCTCGAAGCCGACGACCCACTCATGCGTGCGGCGGGTGCCGCGGCCGAACTGGCGGACGTGGCCGCGCTGGGTGGGCTGGCGGCGGACCCAGCGGCGGAAGTCCCGCCGGCGGGCCCGGGCGAAGACCCCAGCCCACGCGGCCCAGCCCTCGGCCGAGTGCATCCACACAGGGATCAACGGGGCGTCGGCGTCGAAGTCGTCCAGGTCGACCTTCTCCACCTTCCCGGTCGCGACCGGGGCGGGGGCGGTGGTCTCTTCCAGGACGACGCGGGCGGTGTCGAGGACGACGGTGCGGTCGTCCGGTCCGGTGACGGCCGGCGCCACGGTCGGCATCGGCGGGAAGGCGGTGGCACTGTCGTCCCAGTCCGACCATTCGCTGTCCGCCGGGGCGGGGGCGGCGGGCCGGAGGAAGGTGACGGTCGCGATCGTCGGCTCGGTGGGGGTGGCCGGGGTGGAGGGGGTGCGCGTTTCGGCGGAGTGCTCGGTCATGCTTGCTGTGCCTCCTGGTGAGGTAGCGGGGCCCGGCCGGTGCTGCCAGGCGAGGGCCGGGCCCCGCGTACTGCGGTGTGGGTCAGGCGCAGAGGAAGGGGCCCGTCACGTGGCGGGCGCCGGTGGAGTCGATGAGCCAGACCTCGGGGGTGTCCTCGAAGCGGACGCGGTAGCCGCGGGTCGTGGTCCGCTCGATGCTCCGCCGGTCGCGCAGCGCGCGGGTGACGGCGTCCTGGGGCGAGCGGGCGCCCTCGACCAGGACGGTGCGGATGCCGGACGGGGCGACCGGCCAGGTGACGGTGTGCGCGGGGACCGCGCGGGTGACGTTCGGGTCGGCGGTGTCGGCGGCGGCGACGTTCTCGGTGACGAACTGCGGGTCGAGCGGCTTGCGGCTGAACAGACCCATGACGGGCTCTCCCTCGCATTCGGTGGGGTGGTTCAGGCGACGTGCAGGCGGCGCTGTTCGATGACGAGGTCGCGGAGCTTGAGCGCGTCCTCGCGGCGGATCTGGAGCTTCTTCGCCAGGCCCGAGGCGGAGATCTGCTTGCCCTCGGCGACAAGCTCGGCGGCCGCGCTCAGGGCGTCCGGAAGAAGCTCGTTCAGCTCGTTCTCAGACCGTCCCCGGGCGGGCGTCTCGCGGGGCTTTTCGATGGGGGGTTCGGGGGTGTTCGACCCAATTCCCGCTTGGGCTGCGGGCGTCTGGGTCAGTTCGGCGAAGGGGTTGAGCCGGGCGGCCTTGAAGCCGGTCTCCAGCAGTTCCTCGCGGACGTTGTCGCCGAGCTCGAACGCCGCCCCGAGAGACAGCACCGCTTCCGTCGCGGTGGCGTAGAGCTGAGCAGACAGGCCGGGCTCGGCGCCGGTGTGGATCCGCCACGCGGCCGCGAACGCCGACTCGTCGTCCAGGACGCCGAACGGCAGCGCGGCCTGAAGCTTCACCGCCTGCTCGACGATCTGCGGGTGGTGCTTGCGCCGGGCGGCCACGTGCCGGGCCCGGTCCTTCTCGGCCTTCTTCTCGGCCTTGGTCTTGCCGTGGGAGCCGTGGGTCTTCAGGTCCCAGATGTAGATCGCGAACAGCGAGGAGGCGCCGAGGACGAACGCGACCCACGGGTGAGCGCGGTATGCCTCCAGGCCGTGCCAGAAGTTCACCGCGGCCGCCACAGTGGCGACGGCCCAGGTGCCGATCCGGTACTTGCGCGGCTCGCGGCCGGCGTCCTCGGCCTGCTTGCCCATGAACGTGATCGCCCAGGCGCCGCCCTCCAGCATCGCGGCGAGCAGGCCGGCCATCGGGGCCGCCACGCTCGCCCCGGTCAGGGCGCCGATCTGGGACAGGATCGCCGGGACGATGGAGGCGACCATCACGAACGCCACGAACAGCGTCGCCGGGTTCGCCTTCAGCCACCGCACGAGCTTGGCGCGCTTGGCGGCCGCGGCAGCCCTCTTCGCCTGCTTCTCCGCCTGCTTGGCCTTGCGGTCGGCCTGCCCCTGGCGCCGCCTCGCGTCGGCGTCCTTGCGCTTCTCCTCGGCCTTCGCGGCCTCGCGCTCCTGCTGGGCCTGGAGTTCCAGGCGCCTGTCCTCGCGGTCCTGGGCGCGCTCGGCGGCCCGGTCGGCTCGGCGGTCTTCGCGGTAGGTGCTCATCGGGTACCTCCGGCGGGCGTCGTCGTGATCCCGTACAGGACGTCGGCGAGCTCCTGGCGGAGCTTCGGGGAGACCCGGGCCAGCCGGAACCGGCGGGCGAACCGCTCGTCAACGGCGGTCGCGGCCCGGGCGATCGTCTCGGTGACCAGACTCAGCAGCGCGACCGCGCCGGCCACCAGGCCGAGCGCGAGCTCCAGAACGGTCAGCACGAACAGCAGGATCTGGGCGATGGTCCTCACCGCTCCTCACCCGCCTCGGCGAACTCCTCGTAGCGGTCGGCGCGCAGCAGGAGCCGGTCGACGCCGATCACGCCGCACCCGGCGATCGCACCGACGAGGGTGACGTCCTTGGCGTCGATCGCGATGCCCCAGATCTCGGTCGCGACGCACAGGACCAGCAGGAGCCGGTAGGCGATGGAGTTCACGCGGCACCCCGCTCGAAACCGAGGGCGGAGCGGCGGGGGAAGGCGAGCACGCGGGCGCCGAGCAGGCTGCGGTAGTACATGAGGTCCTCGGCGTCGACGTCGGTCGCGGCCTCGGCCTCCAGGACGTCGACGATGTCGCGGAGCGCGTCCTGGCCGGCCGCCGAGTCGAACTCCGGCGCCTCGGCCGGGTCGGCGGTGAAGCCGAGTGCGGCCTCGATCAGCTCGGCCCGAGTAACGATCCTCTGACCAGCAACGATCACGTTCATGGGTCGTACTTCCTTTCACGGGGTTGGGACGGCCCGAGCCGAGGCCCCGGGTCTAGCCACCCGGGGCCTCTCGCCGTTGGAGCACGTGGGTACTTCCGGCTCCCCTCAACCCCGCCCGTACGCACCCCGCGAGGGGCCCGGACGGGCGGAGGAGGCAACCGGCCGCAGCACTGCTGCGCAGGTGGCCTGACGTCCGCGAATCACCGGATAGTCCGGTGCGCCGAGGCGGCGGATCAGGGGGACTCAGTGGGCGTGGCCGTCGTGCCGGTCCAGCACGATCGGCGCCCAGAGCCTTCGTTGGTACACATCGACCTCCCGGGCGGCGGGGTGGGACGTGTTACTCAGACCTCCGATACGCGTGGTGTCCCTCGCCCCGAGGAGGTCTGGTTCTCGGGGGTGATCGGGGCAGGTGCCACGCGGGTCTTAGAGCCGATGGCGTGTCCCCCTACGGGGTGTGGGGCCCGGTTGTGACGCGGGCCCGGTCTCGGTCGGCT
Source organism: Streptomyces sp. SKN60 (assembly GCF_026236535.1). Taxonomy (GTDB): domain Bacteria; phylum Actinomycetota; class Actinomycetes; order Streptomycetales; family Streptomycetaceae; genus Streptomyces. Next base: position 475,164 of record NZ_JAHTMW010000002.1, read on the forward strand.
GGTCTCCACTCGCCTCGGCCGGCTCTGTCACGGTCGTGGTGCTGCGGTGGATCACGCTGTTGAGTTGGGGCACACCAGACCCGGGCCTTCAGGCCCATCTGGTGCGCACCAATAGGGTTGCATCTGGTGCGCACCAGATGCAACCCCTCATGTGGGCTGCGTGTCGGTGTGCTCCTCCAGAGAACGACTTAAGTTGGGCGTCGCGGCAGCCAACTGGGGTTAACCTCAAGGGCGTTAACTAGCTCTCACCTGGGGCTTTGCGGGAGGCGACGTGACTGAGGGGTTAAAGGCGGTCAGGACCGCGCGAGGGTGGTCGCAGGACCGACTGATCCACGAGATGCGGCGGTTCGCAGAGCAACGGCTGCTCGACATCGCCTCGGCGGCCAGTCTCAAGACCTACGTGTCGGAGTGGGAGAACGGCCGCCGCGCCATCACGGATCGATACGCCACGATCCTCCGGCCGCTCCTCGGCGTCACGGACGCCGAGCTGCGAGGTGAGACCGAAGCGCCCGAGCCGCAGGCGGACGGCTACGCGGACCTACTGAGCCGCATCGACGCGGCAGGCAGCCTGAGCGAGTCCATGGTCCCGTCGTTCCTGGCCCAGACCGAGCTACTCCGGACCATGGACCGGCAGATGGGCGCGGCCGGTCTGGTGGACCAGATGAACGGTCATCCGGCGGCGATGGAGGAAGCGCTGACCTTCGCCGTGCTGCCAGGGGCACGCAGGCCCATCGCGACCGCCCTCGCGGGAGCATCCACCCTTGCCGCATGGCAGGCGCTGGACGCCGGCGCAGTGGACAGGGCATGGCGAAGGTACGAGCTCGCCAAGAAGGCCGCCCAGGACGCCGAGTCTCCGCTCTACCTGGCGCACGCCATGGGCGAGCAGGCATACGTTCTCGCGGACGCCGGCCGACCTCAGCTCGCCGTCGAACTGGTGCGAGACGCGCAGCGCACCCAGCCCGAGCATCAGTCGCCTCGGCTGCGGGCGTGGCTCGCGGCTGCCGAAGCCGAGCTGTGCGCGGCTGCGGGACCCGAGATGGAGTCGGCGGCGCGGTCGGCACTTGAGCGGGCGACCGGGCTCTTGCCTGACGACGGCGAGGTGCGCGACGCCGACATGCTGAGCATCTTCCTCAACACCGGCCACCTGTCGAGGTGGCGGGGGAACGTCCTTGCCAAGCTCGGCGACGCCTCAGCAATGGAGGAGTTGTACGCGTCGCTCCGCAGTGCCGACGAGTCCTTCGTGCGCGCGAACTCCGGTCTGCACTGCGATCTCACCCAGGCGCACCTCGCCCGCGGGGAGCTGGACGAAGCGCGGTCCCATCTGCAGAAGGCCAGGTTGCTGGCGAACCGCACGGGTTCCGTGCGGTACCGCCGGCGTGTGGAGCTGCTTACCGGTCGTCTCTAGCGCGGGAAGCGAGGATGTGGAGCAGGGCGACGAGCGTGCCGGAACCCATGAGCTTGCCCTCGGACATGAGGCGCGGGATGTCACCGAGGGGGATCCAGGCGATCTCGCCGGCCTCCTCGGCGTCGGTCGGCTCTCCGACCTTCTCAGCGCCACGAGCCACGAAGATCTCGTGCGGAGAGTCGACCATGCCGATCATCGGCTGGTAGCTGACGATGTGCTCGACCGGGCCGGGCCGCCAACCTGTCTCTTCCTCGACCTCGCGGGCCGCCGTGGTGGCGGCGTCCTCGCCCGCGTCCACGATTCCGCCGGGCAGCTCCCACCCCCACTGCTCTGGCACGAAGCGGTACCGCCACAGCATGAGCACGCGGTCTTGGTCGTCGATCACGGCGGTCACGGCCACGCGGAAGAGCCGGACGACGTGGTGCTCGAAGCGGTCGACACCGGGGGGCTCAACGTCGACCAGGTCGAGGTTCACCCAGCGGTTCTCGTAGACGTGGCGGGAGCCGTGGATCTTCCACGGCTCCATCTCCGCCGGCGTCGGGACGCTCTCGGCGCCGAGGACGCGGTAGGAGCTGCGGTCATGAGCCTTGATGAAGTGCTCATTCACCAGACGGGCGAGCACCTGACGCAGCGCCGTGCGGCCGATCTCAAGATCTGCGCTCAGCGTCCGCTCAGACGGCAGCTTGTCGCCGGGCCCATAGCGCCCCGACTCGATCCAGGCTCGGATCGTCTCGTAGACCCTCTGCGTCTTGGGTCCCATTACTGGTCCACACCCCTCTATCTGCGGTAGTGCCAGCTAGCGTAGCGGCGTCCAGCCCCGGGAGTTCAGCCCGCACGAGCCTGGTACCAGCATGAATGAATACGGCGAATACCCATGCGAACTGCACGCGACAGAGAGTCACGAGCTAAGCACGTACCTTCGGTTCACACCCTGCCATGCTTTGATTCTGCGAATCACTTCCCAAGAGTTCAAATGCGAATTAGACAAGCTGGTTCGAATCGTGCTCGCCACCGCCTCGGGATTCGCCCTGTCAACTTTATATTCCACCTTCAAAAGGAATGCCAAAGCCCTCACTAGATCCTTACCGTGACACATGCCGAAATCAGCAGGCGTCTGGCTGACCAAGTCACGCCATTCCTGGAATCCAATCACGGCAGACACCTTAGAATGCATGGCGTCTACGAGCCGGCTGGAATCCATCCTTCCCGATTTCGTGTCCCAATACTTAGCGAGCTTCACCTCCTCCAGCTTTAGGGGAATACCGAGGGGCTGACCCGCCATTCGAATCCTCCCCAGGGGGAAGGCGACGGTTCGGGCCCTGTCGCTAAGGCTGACAGCGACTCGATGACACGATTCTTGGGACTGGAGCGCCAAAGGGACGTACTCCATGGCTACAGCTTCAATGAGACCGAGCGAGATTAGGTCACTCTCCATATCGGTGCCTGTGGTAATAATTAGGTCTGGGGCACCACGAAGAGAGCTGCGACGAACTTCATAGTCACAATCGGTGACAAATATGAGCTTACTGCGCTGCGCTTCATTCGCCTTTTCGTGAGCGCTCAACAAAAGCCTTCTTCCTCCGGCTGGCAAGATCTGCGCGAGATTAGCGACGTGCCGAGCAAATACCCGCTTATCGTCTGGCCCTTCGACAATCAGAATTCCTGTCGAGGGCCCTAGTCCATCGGCGCGCATTTCTGCATCCAGGAGTAGGTCAAACGCGCTTGCGTACTCCGACATTCTTCACGCGTCCAGCGATCGGCGAAGATCGGTGCGGCCTGCGATCAGCGTAGGTGAATGAGTGGCCAACATGAAATAGGTGCCTGACACAGCAGAGATCTCGGTTAGATCGTCAATGAACGTGGACTGCCACAGGACATGCAGCGAGAGTTCCGGCTCATCGATCATCACCAAAGTACCAGGGCGGGACTCGAACAGAAGTTTATGAGAAAGGACGAACATCTGCTGCTCGCCACTCGACAGATGAACGGGCCTGATCTCTTCGCCTGTCCTCTCGGAGAGGATGACGAATCCTCGTTCTGCGTCGATCTCTACTCGCTTGTCCCTGTAGTGGCGACGCAGGAAATCCATGAACGGCTCAAGGAGGCGCCGGAGAGGCTCGAAAGTAGCTAGCTTGCTTTCCGTGTCGGAAATGTAGGTAGAAATAAGCGCTAGCGAGTCTGCACTATCTAGGGGTAGGTCAGAAATTGACTCCTCGGCCTCGGAAGAATCGATTAGCCCGGCCGCTGCGAGGGAAGCCCGCAGCGCTTGCACCTCCTGAAAGTCTCGCATGATGCTTTCGCGGCTTGAAACACCCGTCGGGGAGCTGATGGCACTAAATACCCGCCTGGGAAAATCTCGGTCGAGGTTCTGCGACTCGGCCCCGTAGAGAAGCTTATGGCGTCGAACTTCCGCATTGATGTTCTCGACGGCCGTTTCAATGGCAGCCACAACTTGCATAGTCTCACCCGACCCCCGCTTCTTGGGCCGCATCCGCCTCTCGGGAATTAGCCGTTGATCGGAAACCAGGAGGGCCGGGAAGAGACTTTGCATTTCCCCGAATCGTCTTGAACCTTCAAGCCCCCTGTGCGCAAGATAGTTTCGGATTCGCCGATAGTCTTCTGGATTCGAGAACGCGTAATCCTCAATCGATGCCGGATCAACAGGAGGTTCTTCCCCCAACAATTGAGCGAAGAGGTGGTCCCTCTCTCTTGTGATCTCGTCAGAATTCGGCGAATATTCCCAGGTTCTTGACCTTTGCGATTGGCGATCCAGGCGAACTTTGATGCCCCCGTCCTCGCGACGCCGCACGGTCATTAGGCCAGACTCGAAATCAAGTCTAATCTGGTCGAATTTAACCTTCGAAAGCGCCTCCAAATTCCCCCTGCTGATCATGTTGATTGTTCGGAGGATTGTCGACTTACCCGTTCCATTAGAGCCAGTCAGGATCGTCGGCTCACGACTATCGAGGTTGATTGAATGACTGTAAGCACCGAAAAGATCGGTGATCGTGTAGCGCTGCAATCGCCCCAGTGCCGCTACGTGCTTCCGACGAGGCGAACTGCCCCGATCTTCTTCTCCCACCGTTGCGCCGATGTCGCTCACCCCGTGCCTCCTCGCTGACTAGCCGCTGAAGCGACACGCTAGTGCAACCGTTGCCGCTGGCATGGAAGGTTCGCCCAGGTAGCGACTGCTGGGCGATCTCACGGGCTTGATGCCTCCCAGACACCCCGTTCACCCACAGATCAGTACGCCCTGGGGAACCAGCAGTCGTCCAAGGTGGGCGGCGAGGCTCGTGACTTCCTCACGACAGAGAAGCCATCGGCCTTCTCGGGCATGGTGCTGCCGCCGGACTGACGGAGTAGGCATACGGGGCGCGACACCTGGGGAGGGTGCCCGGCGGGGCGACCGTGTCTAGCTCAGGAGGGGCCTTGTCGAAGGATCGTGCGGATTTGGAGCACGAGGAACAGATTGTCTGGACCGAGGACGTGGGCGGCTTCGACTACGTGCGCCAGACAGTAGCCCGCTTGTCCACGACCCGGCGGAAGCCGGTGGGGTGGAACGGAGCAGGCCGGCGGGTCGGATACTCCGTGCTCAAGTCGGATGCCCCAAGCGGTGATACGGGGAGGTTCGTCCGCCGGGTGTTCTGGGTGAAGGACTACGACCGTTCCGAGCAGCCCGACGGTACGTACAAGACGTCCGCCCCCAGCGAGGCCGTCGATCCGCGGACGGTCGCGCCGGGAGTCTGGGGCGAGCTGACCGATCGCGCTTGGGGCGGTCCGCTACCCGACTGAGCGGGCATCCAGGGCAGGCCAACCACGATGGCTGCTGCTAGTGCAGCCGAGAAGAGACCACCGCCCCGCACGGTGGTCTCTTCTGCGTTCTGGGCTGAGTCGCGATCTGAGACGCGATGAGTCGCGATGCTCGTCTCGTGGGCACCCCCTCTGACCTGCACTGAGACGCGATGAGTCGCTTGAGTCGCGATAATTCAGAAACTAGAGAGAACATGCTCAAACCAGCACCCGGAATCAGGCCCTCCGGTGGATGCGCGGGGAAGGCTCCGAGAGCGCGCATCAGGAAGCATCAAAGTGGCTGGTCAGCGGCCTGGGCGCGCTGCTGCGGCCAAGTCCCTTCTAAGCACTTGGCCGCAGGTTCGAGTCCTGCCGGGGGCGCACGACGAAGACCCTCCTTCGGGAGGGTCTTTTTGCTGGTCAGGTGGGGTTTCTGTGATCGTCCGAGGACGCCGCCGACACGCCCCGGTGGGCCCGAGGGGCGTTCGGCGGTGTCCGGCGGTGTCCGGCGGTGTCCGGCTGTCACCGGGTTTCTGCGGGTGGCTGCGGAGAATACGCGGTGGAGTTTTCAGGCGGCCCCGGGCCTGTCCGGATCCCCTAGCTCACCCGCCTCCTCGATGCGCCGCTTCAGGTCATCGAGTTGCCCGACTGAGCGGGCGTCCGGGGTGGGAGACGCGGGCCGGAGACGACGGGGGCTGCCGGCGCAGCCGAGAAGAGACCACCGCCCGCCGCGGTGGTCTCTTCTGCTTTTGCAGGCCGAGTCGCGATGGACGGGCCGGCCTTCTCACCGGGCGGGGTCGGGGGCAGGTCGGGTCAGAGGTAGAGGTCGATCGTGAAGCGCCGCTTGCCCACACCGATGGTGTCGGCGTGGACCGAGCCACGAGCCCGGTCGTATTTCCCGGTGCCGCCGGTGATCGCGTTGTCGAACGAGGGGGGAGGGGTCGTCGGGAGGCCCTGGGCGTTGAGGATGCCGAAGACCATCCCCTGCGCGGTGAGCTGGCCGTCCGGGAGGGTGTAGGTCACGACGCACTCCTCCGCTCCGCCGCTGTCCCCCGGCAGCGCCGCCCGGGTGGTGGTGCAGAAGCCGCCGGTCTCGCCGACCTGGTTGCCGGCCTCGTCGGAGAGGCTCGAGCGGACGACGGTCCGGTCGCCCTGGGCGGCCGGACCGTCGGGGTTGACGGGGAAGCGATTCTGCTCCGCGAGCTGGCCGATGAGTGTGATGACCTGGTGCTTGCCCTTGCCGTGGGCGGAATCGGCGCCCGTCTCTGCGGCGGTCGCGAGAGGGGCGCAGGCGAGGAGGGTGACCAGCGCAGTGGCCGTGCCGAGGCAGGCCGATCTGATGGTGCGCATCGTGCGGCTCCTGAGGTTGATGCTCATGGACAGTCAGGGGATGAAAAGCTCATGCGATTTCATGCATAACCTCGGCTCCGCCGCCGCCCGGGACGTTCCGGCACGACCCACCGGCAGATCCGACCGATCAGACCAACCCGGGACGTGAGTCGGCCCGCCCGGCCGGCCGAGCAGGGCGGCGAGGTGGTGGGCGGCCTGGTGGTCGAAGACCGTTGTCGGGGTGGTCCGACCGGCGGCCGGCAGGATGCGGACGGTGGCGCGAAGCCGGCGCGGTCGAGAGCCGCACCGACCCGGCCGACCGCCGCCGCACCCTCATCACCCCCTCCCCGAGCGCCCTGAACGTGCTCGCTCAGCACCTCGACCCGAGCGCCCTCGCCCGGATCGGCGGCTGAGCCGGCCGCTGAGTACGATCGCCCGCAGCGGTACGAGGAAGGGTGGGGGCATGCGTCGACTGCTGCCGCTCGCCTCGCTGTTGGTGCTCATCACCGGGTGTGGGGTGGTGCAGAACTCCGACGGTGAGGCGGCGGACGCCGCGCGGGAGGCGGCCAGGAGGGCGGGCGAGCGGCTGTACGGGCAGCGGCCGCGCACGGCCGAGGAGGTCGGGCGGTCCGCCGCCGGCATCGACGGGGTGGACGTGCTGCGCGTGAACGGCACCTCGACGCACGACGGGGACGGCGTGGAGGTGGTCGTCCGGACGTCCGGCTCGGCGTACAACAGCTGGTTCGACCTCGAGGAGGTCACCGTGCTGCGCTGTTTCGCGGTGCGGGTGTCGCCGACGTCGGAGTGGCGCGAGGAGCCGCGGGACGTGGACTGCCCGGAGGGGCCTCCGCTGACCTTCGCCCCGCCGCCCGCGCCGCCCAGGCTGCCGTACGGGGAGCCGCTGCGCGCCAAGCTTCCGCGGGTGCCGCGGGGTGGCCGGGTGGACGAGGCCGAGGTGCGCCGCGCGGTCGCCGCCCTGGACCTGGATCCGGCGATCCGCAGCGAGGTGCGGGCGGAGGGCGGGCGGGTCGGCGTTCTCCTGTCGGTGCAGGGCAACGGCTTCGACGCGCAGGACTGTGTCCTCGCCCGGGTGAGCCCCGGCGCCACCGACGTGTGGACGCCGCCCCGGATCCAGCGGATGCCCGGGGAGGGCGGCTGCAGCGTGAGCAACGCGCTGCACCCGGCGCCGCCGCCGCACTGACCGGCCGTCCGGCCGTCCGGCCGGGACGGCCGGGCGGGCCGGACGGGCGGGCCGGACGGCTGTCCGCCGGCTCAGGCGGCAAGCCCCGGGCGGTCGGACCGGTGGGACCGGTCAGGCCGGTCGCCGGTGAGGCGGGCCGTCACCGCGGCCAGCCACACCAGCCCGAGGCCCGCACCGGCGGTGAACGCCAGGACCGAGGCGGCGGAGGCCATGAATCCGGCGAGGACGACCGCCGGAGCGATCCGCGAGGCCACGGCCCAGGCCCGGTGGCCCCGCGCGGCGAGCGGGCGCGCCAGGACGACGAACACGGCGCACAGGGCGACGTAACCGACCATCCCGGCGAGCATGTGGCCGGCGCCGTGCCCGCTCATCACGGTCGTGTCGGGCGCGCCGACGGGAAAGCCCGCCCCGGCGTCGGCCGGGAGGGCCGCGGCCGCCCAGAACGAGACCCCGAACACGCCCACCAGCGCCGGACCCCACGTACCGCCCGGCCCGCCGCGCAGCTCGCGCCGCAGACCGACCGCGCCGACGGTCAACAGGGCGCCGGTGAGCAGGAAATTCACCGTCTGGATCCAGCCGCCGTCGCCGAGGGCGAGTTGGCTGATCGCATTGCGTGTGAAGTCGAATCCGTCACGGCTGAGCCCCTGGACGACCCCGGCGAGAAGGAACACCGGACCCGCGACGACCGCGCCGCCCATCAGCCCCCGCGCCCCGGACCGGGCCGCGGGCAGCGCGGCGGCGGGGGCGGAAGCGGGGTTGGTGCGGGGGGCGTTGAGCGTGTGGGTCATGGCGGGCCTTCCTCGTTCCGGTCTGGTCGCACATATGACCGGCGAGGAGCGCTGAACTCATCGGTGCGAGGAAGGTGCCCCATGTCATCTCTACGACGACTCCGGCGAGCTGGCCGTGTCAGCCCGGGTCTTCCCTGTCGCCGGCGCGGAGCCTCGCCCCGCTGGCATCAGCCTCGAGCACGCCCTCTGATGGAATGGCGTCGTGTTCTACGCCGATCTCAGTCCCTACGCCTACCTTCCGGCCGAGGACGGCGATGTGTTCACCGAGGCCGGTGCCGGCCTGCGGTTCGTCACCGTGCGGAACGCCTACCGGCGGCTCAACGTCGGCTGGCTGGAGTCCGGACAGCCTTGGACCACGGGGTCGGCATCCGCGGACTTCGTCTCCAAACTGCTGGCGGTGCTGGACGGGCAGGGCGTGAACCAGGCGCTCGGCCTGCACGAGTGCGACCTGTGTCCCGTACCGCTCGACGCTTCCCGCCCCTGGTACGAACCCCGGCCGGGGCACCGACGCGCAGGCGCCGGTACGGGCGAGATCCGGGTACCCGGGGCTCCGGGAACCGCCTACGCCGCGCCCCAGCTGATCGGGCACTACGTCGCCGATCACGGCTACCTGCCGCCCCGGGAGTTCGTCGACGCCGTCCTCGCCTTCGACCTGCAGGACCGCTCGGCCGCGTACCCGGCGATCGCCTTCCCTTGGATTCCCGACGACGCCGAGCTGTACGACGCCTTGGCCGAGTGACCTCCCGCGCCGCCGCGGCGACAGGCTGTCCCGGCGGCGGACACACACGGCGTCAGCGCGACCGCAGGCGCTACCCCAGCGCCGCCGGGAGGCCGTTCAGGCGGAGGCGGGTGGCGCCGCGGAGGTGGGGGAGGTCGTCTTCCGGGCGGGCGGAGGGGGTCAGGAAGGCGGCTTGCTCGGTCCAGCGCAGGTGGGTGCCGTCGGGGTGGGGGTGGAGTTCGACGGTCACGAGGGAGGCCCAGCGGGGGATGTCGTCCACGTGGGAGGTGTACGTGTAGACGACGCGCGCGGCCGGCACGATGTCGAGGTAACGGGAGGCGTAGGCGAGCCGTTCCGGTGCGGCGCCCGTGGTCGTGAAGAGGCTCGACGCGGTCTCACCGCCGTTCACCGTGAAGTCGTGGGTGTACGAGATCCGGCGGCCCGGGAGCCTGAACCACCGGCGCCGGGCCGGGGTGTCGGCGAACGCGCCGAAGACCGTGTCCGGGGATGCCGCCAGGTGGGCCTCCACGGTGAAGGTGTCGTGCCGCACGTATTCGATCGAATCCGGTGCGGTGGGCTTCAAGGGCATGTGTCCCTCACAACGTCGAGATCAGGGGGTCAAGGGGGCTTCAGGATCCGGCGGCCGGTCCGCTCGTCACCGTTCCAGGTGAACGGTCCGCCGTCGAGCGGTCTTCCGTCGAGCGGGATCCGTCCCCTTCACCGGCGGCTTCCCGGGTCAGGCTCGGGCAGCAGTCGCCGCTGACCTGCCACTGTCACACCCGGCACGTAGTTACAGGCCCTCAGGCCCTCTCCCCCGAAGGAATCGCACCGTGACGCACACGCTGAACCTGTGGCGCCGACAGCTGGGCGAAGTACCCGCCTCGGTCTGGGAACGCACCGATCTCGACACACTGATCCTCGCGGACAACGGGCTCACCCACCTCCCGCCCGAGATCGGCGGGCTACGGCGGCTGTCCACCCTCGATCTCGGCCACAACCGGCTCACCTCGCTGCCCGCCGAACTCGGCCGCCTGACCGGCCTCGACGCCTTTCTCTACCTCCACGACAACGACCTCGCCGACCTCCCCGACACCCTCGGCGAGCTCCGCCGGCTGCGCTACCTCAACGTCGGCGAGAACCGGCTCACCACCCTGCCCGAGACCCTCGGCCGGATGACCGGCCTGGTCGAACTCCGGGCGCAGCACAACCGCCTGACGACTCTTCCGGAGTCGATCGGCTCCCTCGGCGACCTGCGGGAACTCTGGCTCCGGGGCAACGCGATCACCCATCTGCCGCCGTCCATGGCCGCCCTGCGCGCACTGCGCCATCTGGATCTGCGGGAGAACGCCCTCACCGAGCTCCCGGAGCCGCTCGCCGGCCTGCCCCTGCTGCGGCACATCGACGTCCGCAGCAACCGGCTCACCCGACTGCCGGAGTGGATCGCCGAGCTGCCCGCCCTGGAGAAGCTGGACCTCCGCTGGAACTCCTGCGCCCCCTCCCCGGCGCTGCTGACCCGGCTCGAACGGCGCGGCTGCGTCGTCCTGCGGTGAGCCCCCGTCACCGGGGAGGGTGACACCGGCGTCATCCGCGCTACCTCACCCCACCCTTCCGCGTTGACGTCCCGTGACGCCTTCTGCAGTGACGGTTCTGCACGGGGGACCTGCGGGTTCGGGGGCGGGATGACGAGATGTGGGACGACGTGACGGGGGTAGTGGGCGTGTGGGCAGGGCAGGGCGGCGGCGGGGTGCGGCTGCTTGAGCGGGCGGCCGGACCGCAGGGGCTCGTCGGGCGGGAGGCGGAGCTCGCGGCGGTGCGGGCGGCGCTCGGGGCGCATCGGCTGGTGAGCGTGACCGGGGCCGCCGGGGTCGGCAAGAGCCGGCTCGCCCTTGCGGCGGTGGCGCCGGAGGAGGCGCCGTGGCGGGCGATGGTGCGGGTGCGGTGGCACGACGGGGTGCCGGTGGGGCCGCGGGCGCTCGCCGGGCGGATCGCGCAGGCGCTCGACGCGGCGGCCGGCGGGTACGGGCGGGTGGGCACGGCGGGCGATCCGGCCGACACCGTACGGGTGGGCGCGGCGCGCGAACTGGCCGACGCCGTACGGGCGTTGCCGGACGACGAGCTGCTGCTGATCCTGGACGACGTCGACCCCGTGCACGGGCAGTGCGCCGGGGTCGTGCAGTCGCTGCTCATGGCGCTGCCCGCGCTGCGCGTCCTGGTCACCGCGCGGCGGCCGCTGGGGCTCGGCGACGAGCACGTCGTACGGCTCGCGCCGCTGGCCACCGAGCCGGCGGCCGAACTCCTCCGGGCCTCGGCGGAGGCGCACGGGGTGACCAGCGAGCCGGATCCGGCCGCCGTCGCCCGGGTCTGCCGGCTCCTGGAGGGCAATCCGCTGGCCATCGAACTGGCCGCCGCGCAGCTGACCGATCTCCCCGCCGACGATCTCGCCGACCGCCTCCAGGACGGGCAGTGCTGGTTGTCGGCGACCGGTCCGCTGCTGAAGCGGCACCGTTCGTGGCGCGCCTCGCTCGGCGCCGTCCACGCGCTGTGCGAGCCGGGCGTGCGCAAGGCGTGGCGGCGGCTCAGCGTGTTCGCGGGCGACTTCACCGAGCGGGCCGCGGTCTTCGTGTGCGAGGGCGCCGACCTCTCCCCCGACCGGGTGCCGGGCGCCCTCGCCCATCTGACCGCGATCGGGGCCCTGGAGCGGGCCTCGGAGCTGGGCTCGGTGCTCGAACCGCGCTACCGGATGGCCCGGGCCGCCCGCGACTTCGGCGCCGAACGGCTCGCGGCGGCGGGCGAGTCGGCCGCCGCCGCGAGCCGGCACGCCCGGCACTGCCGCAGCACCGCGGCGGTCGCCGAGACCCTGTGGAACACCGGGCTCCAGCAGCAGGCGGTACGGCTCGTGCAGGACGAACTCGCCGACCTCACCGCGCTGGTGCGGCGCGGCACCCTCGACCCCGGGCACGCCGAGACGGCCCTGGAGACGGTGCTCCACCTGTGGTTCTGGTGGGTGGCCCACGAGCGGGCCCGGGAGGGCGCCGGGCACGTCCTCGCGCTGCTGCCGCGACTGCCCGCCGCCGAGTGGCTGACCGCCCGCGGCCAGTGGCTCGCGGGCTGGCTCACCACCGGGGCCGATCCGGCCACCGCGCAGCGGCTGCTCGACCGGGCCTGGCCGATCGCGGTCCTGTGCGGCGACGACGCCCTGGTCGGCCGGATCGCCCATGTGCACGGCACGCTCGCCTGGCAGCGCGGCGACCTCGCGGCCGCCGCCGCGCACTACCGCCACGCCGCCGACACCGTGCCCCCGCTCGCGCCCGGCGGCCCGACCCCGGCGGTCAGCCTCGCCGCGCTCGCGATCGTGGACTCCGCGACCGCGCCCGCCCGTGCCGTACGCACCGCCCGCCGGGCCCTCGCGCAGCCCACCGGGCACCACGACACCTGGGCGACGGCCCTCGCGCAGTACGCCCGGGCGCTCGCCGACGTACGGGCCGGGCGTCCCGGCCGGGCCCGCCGCCGCGCCGAACGGGCCCTCGCCCACCTCGACGCCCGGCTCGACGCCCCGCAGCCGCGCGCCGCCCTGCGCCGGCTGCTCGACACCCTCCGCGACGGTGACGGTGACGGAGACGGAGACGCGGGCGCCGGCCCAGCCGGGACCGGGGCCGGAACCGGGCCCCGCCCCGTGCCCGTACCCGCCCCGCGCACCACCCCCTAGGGCACACCGCAGGACGTACCGCACGACCACCGGCCCCGCGCACCCCGGCCTGCGCCGACTGGCGGAGTCCGTTCATGCGGCGCGGTGGTCTGTCCGGGAGCGGATCGGTTCGCCGCCGCCAATCCCGAGCCCGGCCCTGACCTGCTGCGAAACTCGCGAAATGACCCATAGCACCACACAAGGGACTCGCCGCAGACGCCGGGCGAGGTCCGCCGCGCTCGCCTCCGCCGTCACCACCGCCGTGGTCACCACCACGGCGGTCCCGGCCCTCCTCCTGCTCGGCCCGGCGGCCGCGCCGGCGGCGGCCGCGAAGCTGCCCGGCGGCCTCGGCCCGTGCGTTCCCGGCAGCTGCCCCGACCCCTTCCCGGGCATCAACAACCTCGGCTTCGCCGGGCGCGACAAGGCGATCAACATCTTCGTCGGCGAGGACTTCCTCGTGCGCGGCTCCGCCGCCGAGGCCGAGGGCCGGGTGGTCGTGCTCGACGACTTCGACATGGCGAAGAGCGCCTCGGCCGGCTCCACGTACAACATCGGCGAGGTGGGCGTCGGCTCGCGCGTGCCGCCGCCCGACGGCTCGGACTGGCTGACCGCCGGCGGCAAGGTGAGCGTGGCCGCCGGCCAGCGGCTGCTCGCCGAGAAGGGGGTCGTACGGCACGCGGGCGCGCTGACCGGCACCGTGGTCGCCACGCTCGACCGGGACCCGGACGCGACCGACCCGTACACGGCGCTGCGCGACCAGCTGACCACCGCGAGCCGCTGTTACGCACGGGTCGACGGCAAGCCGCGGACGCCCACCGGCACGGCGGTGAACCAGGGCGGCCAGACGCTGTTCACCGGCGACAACAGCTCGGCGCTCCAGATCTTCAACGTCGACTTCGACATGACCACCGCCACCGGCGGGCAGCAGGGGATCGTCTTCCGGAACATCCCGGCGAACGCCACGATCCTCGTCAACGTCCTCGGCGCGAACCGCACCATCAGCACCTACAGCGGCGGCATCGACGACAGGACGGACCCGCTCAACGCCTACCGCGAGCGGCTGCTCTGGAACATCCCGGACGCCGCCACCGTGAACCTCGCGGGCACCGGCCAGTTCCAGGGCAGCGTCCTCGTCGGCGAGCAGAAGTCGACCACGACGGTGACCCTGCCCGGCGTCAACGGGCGCTTCTTCACGACCGGTTCGCTGACCCACACCAGCAGCGCCTCGGGCGGCGGCGGGCAGGAGTTCCACGCGTACCCGTTCAACGGCGAGCTGCCGGACTGCGGCGACTCGACGAACGCGACGGGCGTGGTGAAGGTGGTCAAGACGGACGCCGAGAGCCGCGAGGAACTGCGGGGCGCGGAGTTCCGGCTGTGGAAGGAGACCAACGGCAAGGACGGGCTCCAGACCAACGGCGCGAACGCCGACACCGCCGTCGGCGACCCGTGCACGACCGACGCCGACGGCGTCTGCTCCCGCACGGTGGAGACCGGCACGTACTACTGGCAGGAGACCAAGGCCCCGGACGGCTACGCGCTGCCCGACCCCGCCGTCTTCGGGCCGCTCGTCCTCACCGAGCAGAACGCCGAGCGGGGCGTGACGGTCCAGGCCCGCGACACCCGGCTGCCCGTGACCGGCGCCGTCGACGTGCTCAAGCTGGACGCGGAGAGCGGCGCGGTGCTGCCGGGCGCCGAGTTCCGGCTGTGGAAGGAGACCAACGGGACGGAGGGCCTCCAGACCATCGGCATCAACCCCGACACCATGGTCGGCGAGCCCTGCACCACGAACGCCGACGGCCTGTGCTCCCGCACGGTGGAGACCGGCACGTACTACTGGCAGGAGACCAAGGCTCCGGCGGGCTTCGACCTGCCCGACCCGGCCGTGTTCGGTCCGCTCGTCCTCGACAAGGAGAACGCCGAGCAGGGCGTCTCCGTCACCGCCGACAACTCCCGTACGCCGGTCGTCCCGACCAGCGGCTCCGTCGAGATCCTGAAGAAGGACGCCACGACCGGCGCCGTGCTCGCCGGCGCGGAGTTCCAGCTGTGGGAGGAGACCAACGGCACCGCCGGGCTCCAGACCACCGGCGCGAACCCCGACAGCGCCCGGGGCGCGTGCGTCACCGGCGCCGACGGCCTCTGCTCCCGCACGGTGGAGACCGGAACGTACTACTGGCAGGAGACCAAGGCCCCCACGGGCTACGACCTGCCCGCCCCCGCCGTCTTCGGCCCGCTCGTGCTCACCGAGGACAACGCGGCCTCCGGCGTGCGGATCACCGCCCGCAACACCCGCACACCCGAGCCGAAGGGCTCCCTGAAGCTGCTCAAGACCGACGCCAAGACCGGACGCCCGCTGGCGGGTGCCGTGTTCGAGCTGTGGCGCGAGACGAACGGCACGGCCGGGCTGCAGACCGGCGGCGCCAAGCCCGACACCCGGGTCGGCGCGGGCTGCGCGACGGACGCCAAGGGCGTCTGCGCCTTCGGCGACCTGCCGCTCGGCGCGTACTACCTGCGGGAGACGGCCGTGCCCGAGGGGTACGTGCTGCGGCCCGGCAACGCCTTCGGGCCCTTCGAGATCACCAAGGGCGACCAGGGCAGGCCGGTGGAGGTGAGCATTCCCAACGAGCGCGGCGAGCCGTGCCATGGGAAGGACTGCAAGAGCCGCCCGAAGCGGTGACGATCTGATCCGGGCAAACCCCGAAGGGGCGGGGCACGTTCACCGGTTCGGCCGCGCAGGCCGGGCCGGGGCCGGTCGGCACTGATCGACTGGGAACGTCCCCACCCCTTCAGGAGGTTCCGAGGTGCTCACCCTTCGGGCAACCGGTGCCGCGACCGCCGCCACGGCGTGCGCGGCACTGCTGTGTGCGGCCCCCGCCGCCCTGGCCGCCGCCCCCACCGCTCCCGCCGCTGCCGCCGGCACGCCCCTGGCCGCCGCCGCGTGCACGGCGCCGACCGGCCCGTACCAGCGGCCCCTTGAGCAGTACCTGGGGCGGCCCGTCGACGGCGTGCAGTCGGCGGAGGACTGCGCAGCCATCCGGGCCTTCCAGCAGCGCGAGAAGACCCCGCGCACCGACGGGTACGCCGACCTCGCCACGTACCGCACGATGGTCGCCGCCCAGGCCCGGCCGAACCCCAACGCGCAGGGCCGCTGCCCGGTCCGCGCGTACCGCGTCACCTGCGTCGACATGGACCGGCAGCTGCTGTGGGTGCAGACCGGCAAGAAGGTCGGCTTCGGCCCGGTCCCGATCCGCACCGGCCGCGACACGATGGAGACCCGGTCGGGCTGGCACACCATCTACTGGCGGGACAAGGACCATGTGTCGAGCCTGTACGACGACGCCCCCATGCCGTACGCCCAGTTCTTCGACGGCGGCCAGGCGCTGCACGGACACCCGGGCGACCTCTTCGACGGCGGCGGCTCGGCCGGCTGCGTCAATCTGTCGATGAAGGACGCGGAGGCGCTGTGGAAGCTGCTGAAGGTCGACGACCGGGTGTACGTGTGGGGGACGAAGCCCGGCACCGCCGACTGAGCGCGGCCGTCCCGGATCAGCCCTCGAATGTGACCTGCATCACCTTTCGTCACGCCCGTCGGGGGCGCGGTGTCTTGAGGCCGAACCCCTGAGAGCGAACCCCGCACCCAGGGAAGACGGAGGAGAGACGCGATGAACGAGCACCTGAGCGGCACGGACACCGGAAGCGGCACCGGCAGCGGACGGACGGACGTCGTCGTGGTCGGCGGCGGCTACGCGGGCGTGATGGCGGCCAACCGGCTCACCCAGAACCCCGACCTCAACGTGACCGTGATCAACCCGCGCACCGAGTTCGTGCCCCGGCTGCGCCTGCACCAGCTGGTCGCCGGGACGCACGAGGCGGTCGTCGCGTACCGGGAGGTGCTGGCCGAGCGGGTCGCGCTCGTCGTGGACGACGTGACGCGGATCGACGCGGAGCGGCGCCGGGTGCTGCTCGGCTCGGGCGGCTCGCTCGGCTACGACTACCTCGTGTACGCGGTGGGCAGCGGCGCCGGCGAGCCCGCGGTGCCGGGGGCGGCCGCGTTCGCGTACCCGGTGGCGTCCCTGGAGGCGGCCCGCCGGCTCAGGGAGGTCGTCGAGGGCGCGCCCGCGGACGCCGCCCTGACGGTGATCGGCGGCGGCCCGAGCGGCATCGAGACCGCCGCCGAACTCGCCGAGCGGGGACGGCGGGTGACCCTGGCCTGCGGCGGTGTCCTCGGCCCGTATCTGCACCCCGCCGCCCGCCGTACGGTGCTCAGGCGGCTGACCGGCCTCGGCGTGACCGTCCTCGACGGCCCCGGGTCGCGGGTGACGGAGGTGACACGCGAGGCGGTACGGCTCGCCGACGGGCGGGAGCTGCCGAGCGCGGTGACCGTGTGGACGGCCGGCTTCGGCGTGCCGGACCTGGCCGCGCGCAGCGGGCTGAGCACCGACGCGGCCGGGCGGCTGCGCACCGACGAGACGCTGACCTGCGTGGGCGACGAGCGGGTGGTGGCCGCCGGGGACGCGGCGGCGCCGTCGGACCTGCCGTTCCGGATGAGCGCCTACGCGGCGGGCTGCCTGGGCGCGCACGCCGCCGACACGGTGCTCGCCCGGGTCGCGGGGCGACGGCCGGAGCCGATCGACCTGTCGTTCCCGGCGATGTGCATCAGCCTGGGGCGGCGCGCCGCCGTCTTCCAGCTCGGGCGCAAGGACGACACCGCCCGGCGGCTGTACGTCCCCGGGCGCGCGGGTGCGAAACTCAAGGAACTCTCCTGCGAGTTCAGCGTCAAGCACCTGAAGGAGGAGGCCCGCACGCCGGGCAAGCACTCCTGGCCGAAGGCCGGGAACGTACGGCGGGACGCGCTCCGGGCGCTGCGGGAGAGCGAGCGGGTCGGGGCATGAGCGACGACCGGAACGACACGGACACGACGGGGGATTCGAGCGGCATGGAGCAGAACACCGACGCCGGTGGCGAGACGGACGCGGCGACGGACACCTTCGTCGCCCACCGCAACCTGCTCTTCACCGTGGCGTACGAGATGCTCGGCTCGGCCGCCGACGCCGAGGACGTGCTGCAGGAGACCTGGCTGCGCTGGGCCGAGGTCGACCTGGCGCGGGTGGAGGACCGCCGGGCGTATCTGGTCCGGATCACCACCCGGCAGGCGCTCAACCGGCTGCGCGCGGTGAAGCGGCGGCGCGAGGCCTACGTCGGGCAGTGGCTGCCCGAGCCGCTGCTGACCACGCCGGACGTGGCCGAGGACGTCGAGCTCGCCGAGAGCACGTCGATGGCGATGATGCTGGTCCTGGAGACCCTGGCGCCCACCGAACGGGCGGTGTTCGTGCTGCGCGAGGTCTTCGACATCGGTTACGCCGAGATCGCCGAGGCCCTCGGCAAGACGCCGGAGGCGGTCCGCCAGATCGCGCACCGGGCCCGCCGGCACGTCGACGCCCGCCGCCCGCGCACCCCGCTCCCGCCGGAGAAGGTGCGCGGCGTCCTGGAGTCCTTCCGCCGCGCGCTCGAATCCCGCGACCCGCAGAGCTTCCTGGACGTGCTCGCCCCGAACGTCGTGCTGGTGAGCGACGGCGGCGGCGTGAAGCGGGCCGCGCTGCACCCGGTGGTCGGCGCCGAGACGTTCGTCCGCTTCTACCTGGGCGGCACCGCCAAGCACGGGGTGCACGTCAGCTGTGTCCCGACGGTGGTCAACGGCAGCCCGGCGCTCGCCGTGCTGGTCGACGGCGAACTCGACGGCGTGATGGCCTTCCGCGTCGAGGACGACCGCATCGCCGGCATCTACTTCGTCCGCAACCCGGAGAAGCTGACCCGCATCGCCTCCGAGACCCCGCTGACCCGCTGACCTCCTGGCCCCTCCTGAACCTGCGCTGAACTCGCCTTTTTCCCAACGACTCTGACGACCCGTCCGAGGAGGCGTCATGAATGCTGCCCAGAACGCGTCTTCCCCCTTCCCCTCCCCCTCCCCCTGGTCGCGGGTGGCCGCGACCGTCGGGCTGCTCACGGCGGTGGTCGCCGTGCTGCTCACCGCCTTCGCCTGGCCCTCGGTGCGCTCGCATCCGCACGACGTGCCTATCGCCGTCGCGGGCCCGCCGGCCGCCGTCGCACAGGTCCGCACCGCCCTGGACCGCGCCCGGCCCGGCGCCTTCGCCGTCACCGAGGTCGCCGACGCGGCCGCCGCCGAGCGGCTCGTCCGGGACCGGGCGGTGTACGGGGCGGTGGACGCGGGACCGGGCGGCCCGCGGGTGTTCGTGGCCTCGGCCGCGAGCCCGGTGGTCGCGCAGAGCCTCCAGGGCCTCGGGGCCGCGCTCGCCCCGACGCCCCGGCCCTCCGGCGGCGCCCCGGCGGCCGGCCCGGTCACCGATCTCGCACCGCTGCCCGCCGAGGACCCGCGCGGCGCCGGTCTGTCGGCCGGGGCGCTGCCGCTGGTGATGGGCGGGCTGCTCGCCGCCGTGGTGCTCACCCGGTTCGTACGGGGCACCTCGCGCCGGGTGGTGGGCGCGCTCGCCTTCGCGGTGACCGGCGGCGCGGCCGTGGCGGCGCTGCTGCAGTTCTGGCTGGGCTCGCTCGGCGGCTCGTACGCGGCGAACGCGGGTGCCGTCGCCCTGGCCGTGGCGGCCACCTCGGTGAGCGTGATCGGGCTCGAAGCGCTGCTCGGGACGGCCGGGCTCGCGATCGGCGGCGTCACGATGATGCTGATCGGCAATCCGCTCTCGGGCACGGCGACCGCGCCGGAGATGCTGCCGGGGTGGAGCGGGGAGTTCGGCGGACTCCTTCCGCCCGGCGCGGGTGGCCGGCTGCTGCGCGCCACCGCCTTCTTCGACGGCCACGGCGCCGCCTCCGCGCTCACTGTGCTCGGTGTCTGGCTCGCCCTCGGCGCGCTGCTCTGCCTGGCCGGCACCCTGCGGACGCGTCACACGACCGCTCCCGCCCGACCGGTCTGACCTGCCCGATTACCCGCCTGCGGGGCCGGCACCGGATCGGTGCGCGGCCACAGGCGGCGGGCCAGCAGGCTCCCGGCGAGGGCGAGGGCGGTGAGCGCGCCGGTCGCGGCGGCCGGGCCGGTGCGGGCGGTGAGCCAGCCGGTCAGCGGATAGGTGAGGAGCCAGCAGGCATGGGTGAGGGAGAAGCGGGCGGCGAAGGCGGCGGGCAGGTCGCCGGGGGCGACCGAGCGGCGCAGCACCCGACCGCCCGGGGTGAGCACCGCCGAGCCGGCCGCCCCGATGACCGACCAGGCCACGAGCAGCGCGGGCCACGCCCAGGCCCCCGGCCCCAGGGCGAGGCCGGCCGCGCAGGCCGCGAGGGCGCCGGTCAGGACGCCGCCGGCGGCCGGCATCAGGGCCCGCTCGGTGACCGCCCGGTCCAGGACCCGGGGCAGCACGAGGGCGACCGCCATGGAGCCCGCGCCGTACGCGCCGAGGGCGAGCGGGACGTCGCCGGCGGGGCGGCCGAGGGGGCCGCGGACGAGGACCACGGTGTCCACCAGGACCAGCGCGCCGGCGGCGGCCACCGCCAGGTCGAGCGCGAGCAGGGCGCGCAGGGCCGGAATGCCGAGCAGGAGCCGGGTGCCGCGCAGCACCTGCCGGCGGGGCGCTCCCGCGGTCGGCTTCCGGGACGTGGGCCGGGGCGTGGGCCGGGGCGTGGGCAGCAGGACAGACACGACCAGGGCGGCGGAGGCGGCGAAGCCGACGGCGGTGCCGGTGAACAGCCACGCGTACCGGACGAGGGAGAGCAGCGCGGCGGCGAGCACCGGACTGAACAGGCTCTCCAGGTCGTAGGCGAGCCGCGAGAGGGACAGGGCGCGGGTGTAGTCGCGTTCGTCGGGGAGCACCTCGGGCACGGTCGCCTGGAAGGTGGGCGTGAAGGCGGCGGAGGCGGCCTGGAGCAGCAGGATCAGCGCGTACACCTGCCACACCTGGGTGACGAAGGGCAGCGCGAGCGCGACGCAGGCCCGGATCAGGTCCATGGAGACGAGCAGGGCGCGCCGGGAGACGCGGTCGGCGAGGGCGGTGGCGAGCGGTGCGATCAGCACGTACGCGAGCATCTTGATCGCCAGGGCGGTGCCGAGGACGGCGGAGGCGTCGGCCCCGGCGAGGTCGTAGGCGAGGAGGCCGAGGGCGACGGTCGCGAGGCCGGTGCCGACGAGGGCGACGACCTGGGCGGTGAACAGATGGCGGTAGGTGCGGTTGCGCAGGACGGACGGCATGGGCCACCTCGGGGGCGCGGGTGACTCCACCGTAGCGGACGCGTGCGCATGTGCGCACGCGTTGAATCGTCCGACGGGAGAGATCGAGTGGCGCTCAGTCGTGCCAGGGCTCGCCCGTCACCTGGTGGTCGGCATGGCTGATGGCCTCGACGACCAGGCGCTTCATATGCCCGTCGGGCAGCGAGTAGACCACCCGCCGGCCCTCCTTGCGGGACTCCACCAGACCGCCGAGGCGCAGCTTGGCCAGGTGCTGGCTGACGGCGGGGCGGGCGGCGGCGACGCTCTCGGCGAGCGCGCTGACGTCGGACTCGGCGCGCGAGAGCAGCCACACCAGATGCAGCCGGGTGGGATCGGAGAGCAGCCCGAAGACACGGGCGGCGGCGTCGAGCTCGCGGACGCCGGGGGTGTGCTCATGGGCGCGCGGGTGGGCGCCCTTCGGGTCTGCCGGTTCGGGGTCGCCGTCACGTGAGGCCATGGGGGCATCGTAGGCACGCTCGCCGACACTCGACCCCATCCGCCGGTCCCGGAGCGACGACTTCCGCCGTCCCGGACCGAAAGGTTCCACTCCTCCCGGACCGACAGGTTCCGCCCGTCCTGGACCGGCACGTTCCGCCCGTCCCGGACCGGCGACTTCCGTCGTCCCGGACCGGCGGCTTCCGCGGTCGCGCCGCCCGCGCCACGGTTAGACCTCCCTGGTGGACATGAACACGACCCTCGCCGTTCCCCGCATCGAACGGCTCCTTCAGGACGGGGTCCGCGCCCAGGTGTTCCCGGGGGCCGTGTGGGCGGTCGGGGACGCCGGCGGTGCGGTGGCGGGCGGGGGCGTCGGGGCGCTCGCACCCGGCGGCGAACCGGCGGGCGCCGACGCGCTGTTCGACCTCGCGAGCCTCACCAAGATCATCGCCGTGTGGCCGGTCGTCGGCACCCTGGTGGAGAGCGGGAAGCTGCCCCTCGACGTACCCCTGGGCGACTTCTGGCCGGAGGCGGCGGGCCATCCGCTGGGCGACGTCACGCCGTTGCAGCTGCTCACCCACACCGCCGGGCTGCCGCTGCGCGCCAACCTCCGCGCGCTGTACGGCTCGGACCCGCAGGACGTACGGGACGGGGTCGTCCGGGAGCGGTTGCGGCGGCGGCCCGGCGAGGCGGTGGAGTACACCGACCGGGCGGCGCTCCTGCTCGGCTATCTCGCCGAGTTCCTGACCGGCGGCCGGCCGCTGCGCGAACTGGCCGCGACCCGGGTGTGGCAGCCGCTCGGGATGGCGCAGACCCGGTACGGGCCGCTGCCGCCGGAGCTCGTCGCGCGGGCCGCGCCGACCGAGTACGACGAGGAGACCGGCGCCCATCTGCGGGGCACCGTCCACGACTTCTCGACCCGGCTGCTCGGCGGGGCGTGCGGGATCGCGGGGACCTTCGCCACCGCCGGGGACCTGGGGCGCTTCCTGCGGCAGGTGCTCGATCCCGTACGGCCGCCGTTCGGGGCGGAGTGGACGGCGGCGTCGCTGCGCGTGCGGACCGGCGAACTCGCCCCGCCCCGCGGCCTGTTCTGGCATCTCGCGCCGGGCACGACGGCCCGCGACGACATCTGGGCGCACTACGGCTTCACCGGCACCGGGATGTGGGTGAGCCCGGCGCGCGGCCGGTGGGCCGTCCTGCTCACCAACAAGCTGTACTTCACGCGCGCGACGGGCCCGATCACCCGGGTCCGGGACGTCTTCCGCGCGACCGCGTTCCCGCCGCGCACACCCCTCCGCCCGTGACGCAACGTGACCGCGGGTGACCGGATCGGGCCGGGATCGTTGCACGCCGTAAACGATCAGGCAGGCGAGGCGGGGGCGCCGAGGAGCAGCGGAGGTACGACGGTGGGAGACGAACGGACGGCACTGATGACGGAACCGGCGACGGAGCACGCGCCCCGAGGGACGATCGCAGGACCCGGGGACGTACGGGCGGCGGCCGACGAACTGGCCCGGGGCCGTGTGGTGTTGCACGGCTTCGGCACCGTCCACGCGCTGACCGCCCGCCCCGACCGGGAGGGCATCGCCCTGGTGAACCGGCTGACGGGCCGCCCGGACGGGCGGGCCGGCAGCGTCACCACCGTGCCCGACGCGCTGCCCGGGCTCTTCGACTGGACCCGGCTGCCCGCCGAACTGCCGCGCCGGCAGGTGCGGTCGCTGATGGACGAGCTGTACGAGCTGGGGCCGTTCGGCTTCCGGGGCCCGGCCGCGGACGCGGTGCCGGAGCGGCTGACCGCCGTACGGGACGGGGTGCGCACCGCCCGGGTCGTCGCGCCGGGCCGGCACTGCCCGTCGAACGCCTTCCTCGCCGCCGCGCTCGACCGCGCCGGTACGGGCCTGCTGTGCACCGCCTCCGCCGACCGCTCGCGGGAACTCCCGCCCCACGTACGGATCCTGACGCATGCCGGTGACACATCGGCGCGGGAGCGCTTCCCGCATCACGCGCCGGTGCCGGTGACCGTCGTGGCCTTCCACCGCGCGGCGGGGTACGGCCGGGCGGGGCTGCCCGCGCTGATCCTGGAGCGGCCGGGTTCGCTGTCCGCCGAGCACCTGCGGTCGGTGGCCGCGAACCACGGCTTCGCGCTCGCCCCGGCCGTCCCTCGGGCGGAGGCGCGGGTCTACGCACCCTCCGTACGGCGGTAGGCACGCAGGAAGGCGCCGACGCCGCCGCGCAGAAGGCGGTCGGTCTCGTCCTCCGGGAGCGGCAGCAGGCCGTAGATGGAGCGCTGGAGGACGGCGGCCGAGGTGAGCGCCGGGAAGTGGACGGCGGCGAGCGCGGCGTCGCCGTGCAGGTCGAGCAGCCCGGCGTCCTCCAGGGCGGCGAGGGCGGCGGTGAAGGCGTGGGCGACGGGGACCGGGCCGGCCTCCCGCC
This sequence comes from Streptomyces sp. SKN60, assembly GCF_026236535.1. Lineage (GTDB taxonomy): Bacteria > Actinomycetota > Actinomycetes > Streptomycetales > Streptomycetaceae > Streptomyces. The sequence goes on from NZ_JAHTMW010000002.1 coordinate 499,168, forward strand.
AGGCGGTCATGACCTCCTCGGGCATGTGTCCGGCATCGGCGTGGATGTGCCGGACGAGGGCGAAGTGGTCCTGGTACTCGCCGATGAGGTCGGTGAACGCGCGGGCGAGGGCGACCAGGTCCCGTTCGAGGTCGTCGGGGTGGGGCGGGCGCGCGGGATCGAGGAGCGCGTGGAGGCGGGCGAGCTGGGCGTCCCGCACCTCGTTGGCCGTCCAGGTGACGACGGTGCGGAACAGCAGGGCCTTGCCGCCCGGGAAGTGGTTGTAGAGCGTGCGCGTCGACACGTCCGCGGCGGCGGCGATGGCGTCGACCGAGGCCCGCGCGTAGCCCTCGCGGCCGAAGACCCCGCAGGCCGCGCGGACGATGGCGAGCTGTTTCTCCAGCTTGCGGGGCGGGACCTCGCGCTTGGCGCGCTCCATCCAGGCGTCGTTGCTGCTGCTCATGACGGCACCTTACCCGCGGAACCCCGGACGAGTACAACGAGCGTTGCACTTTTTACAACGCTCGTTGTACCTTCCTGGTGTGCCGGAACGCAGCGGGCGTCCCGGCCGCTCATGGAGGGGGAACAGCCATGTCCACGACCACCACCGAGAACACCGGCGCGCACACCACCGAGAACACCGGCGCGACGGCTCCGCTGCGGGTCGCCGTCCTCGTCGGCAGCGTCCGCGAGGGGCGCCAGGGCCCCGCCGTCACCGACTGGTTCACCGGCGTCGCCGCCGCGCACGGGGGCCTGGAGCTCGATGTGATCGACCTCGCCGAGGTCGATCTGCCGCTGGTCATGCCCGGCTGGGGCGGGGAGCTCGACCCGCGCGCCGTCGCCGCGCTCGCCGGGGTCTCGCCGCGGCTCGCCGCCGCCGACGCCTTCGTGGTCGTGACCCCCGAGTACAACCACAGCTTCCCGGCCGTCCTGAAGAACCTCATCGACTGGCACCGCACCGAGTGGTACGCCAAGCCGGTCGGCTTCGTCTCGTACGGCGGCCTCGGCGGCGGCCTGCGCGCGGTCGAGCAGCTCCGGCTGGTCTTCGCCGAGCTGCACGCCACCACCGTGCGCGACTCGGTCAGCCTGCACGGCCCCTGGTCCGGCCTGGGCGCGGACGGGCAGCCGCTCGACCGCACCGTCGCCGAGGGCGCCGCCAAGGGCATGCTGGGCCAGCTCACCTGGTGGGGCCGCGCACTGCGCACCGCCCGGGCCGACCTCCCGTACCAGGGCTGAGGGGGCACCGGCCATGACCTCCGCACCGCCCCGTACCGGACCCGTCGCCCCTTCGGGGCAGGCGGTCCCGGGCGGACCGACCGGCACCGCGCTCAACCGGGTCCTCGCCGTCACCGTCCTCGGCTCCGTCATGGCGGTCCTGGACATGACCATCGTCAATGTGGCGCTGCGCAGCCTCTCGGACGCCTTCCAGGCTCCGCTGACCACCATTCAGTGGACCGCCACCGCCTACACCCTGGCGCTCGCCGCCGTCATCCCGACCGCCGCCTGGGCGATGGGCCGGATCGGCGCCCGCCGCACCTATCTCACCGCGCTCGTCCTCTTCACCCTCGGCTCGCTGCTCGCCGCGCTCGCCTGGGACGCGGGCAGTCTGATCGCGTTCCGGGCCGTGCAGGGGCTCGGCGGCGGGCTGCTCATGCCGGTCGGCATGACGATGGTCATGCGCGCCGCCGATCCGGAACGGATGGGCCGGGCGATGGCGATCGGCGGACTGCCGATCCTGGTCGGCCCGGTCATCGGGCCCACCCTCGGCGGCTGGCTGGTCGACGCCGCGACCTGGCACTGGATCTTCCTGGTCAACCTGCCGCTCGGCGCGCTCGCCCTCGTCCTCGCCACCCGGCTGCTGCGTCCCGACGCGCCGCGCGCCGGCGCCCCGGTGCCCCGGCTCGACGTACCGGGCCTGCTGATGCTCTCCCCCGGGCTCGCGCTGCTCCTGTACGGGCTCGCGCGGGGCGGCGAGGACGGCGACCCGACCGCGCCCGGGGCGCTGCTGCCCGCGCTCGCCGGACTCGTCCTCGTGGCGGGTTTCGTACGGCGGGCCCTGACGGCCCGTGAGCCGCTGCTCGACCTGCGGCTGCTCCGCGACCGCACCTTCGCCGCGGGCATCGGCACCCTCGCCCTGTTCACCTGCGGCTACTTCGGCTCGATGCTGCTCGCTCCGGTGTACTGGCAGTCGGTGCGCGGGTTCACCGCGAGCACCGCCGGGCTGCTCTCCGTACCCGTCGGGCTCACCGTCGGCCTGACGATGCAGCTCGCCGCCCGGCGCATCGACCGGACCGCGCCCCGGCGGCTGATCCCGCTCGGTGTCGCCCTCGGCGCGCTCGGGATGGGGCTGATCGCCGTACAGGCCGGGATCCCGGGCGTGGCGGTCTGGCGGCCGGTCGCGGCGGCGATGCTGATGGGCGTCGGCTCGGGCATCGTCCTGATGCCGACGATGACCACCGCGAGCCGCGACCTGCCGAAGGACCGGCTGGCCGCCGCGAGCACCGCGCTGAGCATCAACTCGCAGCTCGGCGCGTCCATCGGCACCGCCCTCTGCTCGGTGGTCCTCGCCTCGGCCGGCACCGACCCGGCCGGCTTCCGGCTCACCTACGCGGTCGCGGCGGCCCTCATCGCCCTGGCCGTCCTGCCCGCGCTGCTCCTGCCGGGCCGCCGGGCCTGAGGCCTGCTTCCGGCGCCGTGGCGGCGTCAGCCCTTGGCTGACGTCGCCACGAGGTTCTTCAGCGCGATGTTGAGCCGGAGGACGTTGACCCGGGGTTCGCCGATGAAGCCGAGGATCCGGTCGTCGGTGTGGTCGGCGACGAGCTTGTCGACCTGGGCGACGGTGAAGTGGTTCCGCTGGGCGACCCGGTGGATCTGGAGCTTGGCGTACTCCGGGGAGATGTGCGGGTCGAGGCCGGAGCCGGAGGAGGTGACGGCGTCGGCGGGGACGTCGGACGGCTGCACCTTGTAGTCGGCGGTGGAGTTGTCCTTGACGACGGCGGCCTTGGCGTCCGTGACCCACTTGATCAGGTCCTGGTTGTCGCCGGAGCGGTTGGTCGCGCCCGACAGGATGATCTTGTACTGGGTGTTGACGGAGTTGGCGCCGAGACCGTTCGACGGGCGCGACTGGAACCACTTGAGGTCCTGGTAGCTCTGGCCGATGAGTTCGGAGCCGACGACCTTTCCGCTGGTGTCCTTGATCTCGGAGCCGTTGGCCTTGCCGGGGAAGGCGAGTTGGGCGATGCCGGTGACGGCGAGCGGGTAGAGCACGCCGAGCACGACGGTGAGGACGAGGAGGGCGCGGAGTCCGGCCCAGAGCAACCGTCCTGCGTTTCCAACAGAGTTGTTCATGGTTGGTCCTGAAGTCCTCAGCCGATTCCGGGGATGAGAGAGATGAGCAGGTCGATGAGTTTGATGCCGATGAACGGGGCGATGAGGCCGCCGAGTCCGTAGAGGCCGAGGTTGCGGCGGAGCATCGAGTCGGCGCTGCTCGGCCGGTAGTGGACGCCCTTCAGGGCGAGCGGCACGAGGGCGATGATGATCAGTGCGTTGAAGATGACGGCGGACAGGATCGCGGACTCGGGCGAGGCCAGGCCCATGATGTTGAGCTTTTCCAGGCCGGGGTAGGCGACGGCGAACATCGCGGGGATGATCGCGAAGTACTTCGCCACGTCATTGGCGACGGAGAAGGTGGTGAGCGCGCCTCGGGTGATGAGGAGTTGCTTGCCGATCTCGACGATCTCGATGAGCTTGGTGGGGTTGGAGTCGAGGTCGACCATGTTGCCGGCCTCCTTCGCGGCCGACGTGCCGGTGTTCATCGCGACGCCGACGTCGGCCTGGGCGAGGGCGGGTGCGTCGTTGGTGCCGTCGCCGGTCATCGCGACGAGCTTGCCGCCGGCCTGCTCGCGCTTGATGAGGGCCATCTTGTCCTCGGGGGTGGCCTCGGCGAGGAAGTCGTCGACGCCCGCCTCTTCGGCGATGGCCTTCGCGGTCAGCGGGTTGTCACCCGTGATCATGACCGTCTTGATGCCCATGCGCCGCAGCTCCTCGAACCGCTCCCGCATGCCGTCCTTGACGACGTCCTTCAGATGGATGACACCGAGGACACGCGCGCCCTCGCCGTCCGCCACAGCCACGAGCAGCGGCGTGCCACCAGCCTGCGCAATGCGGTCGGTGAGCTGCTGTGCGTCTTCGGCGACATGACCGCCCTGCTCCTCCACCCAGGCCACGACCGAACCGGCCGCGCCCTTCCTGACCTTGCGGCCGTCCACGTCCACGCCCGACATGCGGGTCTGGGCGGTGAACTCGACCCACGTGGCGTGCGCGAGCTCGCTCTGGTGGCGCTCGCGCAGCCCGTACTTCTCCTTGGCCAGGACCACGATCGAACGGCCCTCGGGCGTCTCGTCCGCGAGCGAGGAGAGCTGGGCGGCATCGGCGACCTCCGCCTCCGTCGTCCCGCGCACGGGCACGAACTCGGCGGCCTGGCGGTTGCCGAGGGTGATCGTGCCCGTCTTGTCGAGGAGAAGGGTGGACACGTCGCCGGCGGCCTCGACGGCCCGGCCGGACATGGCGAGCACGTTGCGCTGCACCAGGCGGTCCATGCCGGCGATGCCGATCGCGGAGAGCAGCGCGCCGATCGTCGTCGGGATCAGGCAGACGAGGAGAGCCGTCAGGACGATCATCGAGGTCTGCTTGTCGGCACCCGCGTAGATCGCGAACGGTTTGAGGGTGACCACGGCGAGCAGGAAGACGATCGTCAGCGAGGCGAGCAGGATGTTGAGGGCGATCTCGTTGGGGGTCTTCTGCCGGGCGGCGCCCTCGACCAGGTTGATCATCCGGTCGATGAACGTCTCACCGGGCTTCGTCGTGATCTTGATGACGACCCGGTCGGACAGCACCTTGGTCCCGCCCGTGACAGCACAGCGGTCACCACCCGACTCACGGATGACGGGCGCGGACTCACCCGTGATGGCGGACTCGTCGACGCTCGCGACACCTTCGACGACATCGCCGTCGCCGGGGATGACGTCACCGGCCTCGCAGACCACAAGGTCACCGATCGTCAGCTCGGTGCCGGGCACCCGCTCCTCGCCCGTCTTGGTGATCCGCCGGGCGACGGTGTCGGTCTTGGCCTTGCGCAGCGTGTCGGCCTGGGCCTTGCCCCGGCCCTCCGCCACGGCCTCCGCCAGGTTGGCGAAGATCGTGGTCAGCCACAGCCAGGCGGTGATCGCCCACCCGAACCAGTCGGTGGGGTTCTTCACCGCCAGCACGGTGGTGACCACCGAGCCGACCAGAACCACGAACATCACCGGCGACTTGACCATCACGCGCGGGTCGAGCTTGCGCAGGGCGTCGGGAAGGGACTTGACCAGCTGCTTCGGGTCGAACAGACCCCCGCCGACCCGGCCGCCCCCGTCGGCGTCCTCCTGGTGCGGAGGCCGGGGCGCGTCCTCGTGAGGGGCGCGGGTAGGTGTGAGGGTGCTCATGCTGCCAGCCCTTCGGCGAGCGGTCCCAGCGCGAGGGCCGGGAAGTAGGTCAGACCGGTGATGATCATGATGGTGCCGACGAGCAGGCCGGTGAACAGCGGCTTCTCGGTACGCAGGGTGCCCGCGGTCTCGGGTACGGGCGTCTGCTTGGCGAGCGAGCCGGCGAGCGCGAGCACGAACACCATGGGCAGGAACCGGCCGAGCAGCATCGCGATGCCGATCGTCGAGTTGAACCACTGGGTGTCGGCGTTCAGGCCGGCGAAGGCGGAACCGTTGTTGTTGGCACCGGAGGTGTAGGCGTACAGGATCTCGGAGAAGCCGTGCGCACCGGAGTTCGTCATCGAGTGCGCCGGGGTGTCCAGCACGAAGGAGGCCGCCGTGAAGCACAGCACCAGCGCCGGGGTGATCAGGATGTAGCAGGCCGCGTACTTGATCTCGCGGGTGCCGATCTTCTTCCCCAGATACTCCGGGGTGCGGCCGACCATCAGACCCGCGATGAACACCGCGATGATCGCCATGATCAGCATGCCGTAGAGGCCGGAGCCCACGCCGCCGGGCGCGATCTCGCCCAGCTGCATCCCCAGCAGGTTGATGCCGCCGCCGAAACCGGTGTTCGAGGAGTGGAAGGAGTTCACCGCGCCGGTCGACGTCAGCGTGGTCGCGACCGAGAAGATCGCCGACGCGCCGATGCCGAACCGGGTCTCCTTGCCCTCCATCGCACCGCCCGCGATGTCGAACGCCGGGCCCCTGCCCGCGAACTCCGTCCACATCATCAGCGCGGTGAACCCGAGCCAGATCACGGCCATCGTGCCAAGAATCGCGTACCCCTGCCTGATCGAGCCGACCATCCGCCCGAAGGTCCGCGTCAACGCGAACGGAATGACGAGAATCAGATAGATCTCGAACAGGTTGGAAAGCCCGTTGGGGTTCTCGAAGGGATGGGCGGAGTTGGCGTTGAAGTACCCGCCGCCATTGGTCCCCAGCTCCTTGATGACCTCCTGCGACGCCACCGCGCCACCGTTCCACTCCTGCCCGCCACCCGTGAACTGACCCACCTCGTGGATGCCGGAGAAGTTCTGGATCGCGCCGCACGCCACCAGGACCAGCGCACCGACCACCGAGAGCGGCAGCAGGATCCGGACGACACCCCGGACCAGATCGGCCCAGAAGTTGCCCAGCTCACCCGTACGCGACCGGGCGAAACCGCGCACCAGGGCGACCGCCACAGCGATGCCCACGGCCGCCGACACGAAGTTCTGCACCGCCAGACCACCGGTCTGCACGACATGACCCATCGCCTGCTCGCCGTAGTACGACTGCCAGTTGGTGTTCGCGACGAACGACGCGGCCGTGTTGAAGGCCTGATCCGGATCGATCGAGACGAACCCGAGCGAGCCGGGCAGAAAACCCTGCAACCGCTGCAACAGATACAGGAACAGAACACTCACCGCGGAGAAGGCGAGCACCCCGCGCAGATACGCCGGCCACCGCATCTCGGTGTCGGGATCGGCCCCGACGGCCTTGTAGATCCACTTCTCGGGCCGGTAGTGCCGCTTCGAGGAGTAGACCTTGGCCATGTAGTCACCCAACGGCCGGTAGGACAGACCGAGAGCGACGACCAGGGCAAGCAGCTGGAGGACTCCAGCCAGGACGGGACTCATATCCGTACTCAGAACCTCTCCGGCTTGACGAGGGCGAGGACCAGATACCCGAGCAGGCCGGCGGCCACGATGAGACCGACGATGTTCTCGACAGTCACAGCTTCGCCACCCCCCTCGCGACGAAAGCCACCAGCGCGAAGATCGCGACCGTGGTGACGACGAAGGCCACGTCGGCCATCGTGAGCTCCTGACAGAAGAGAGCGGATTGTCTGACCAGACGAGGAAACCTCTTTCCGGCCAGGCCACCGCCGCCGTTGACGCACCCCTGACGCCCTCGACGCCCGTCTTGACGCATCCCCTACGCCCCTTCCGGCCAGGGCTCGATCCCCAGGTCCTCGTCGTGATCCGTCACGGACGGGCCGAGGCTCGGATCCGGAGGCGCAGGCGGCACACCGCCGCGTCCGTGTCCCGGCGGACCGCGTGGGCGACGACCGCGCCGCGCTGGTTCTGCAGCAGTCGCTGCCAGAGGCGTTCGGGTTCGGCCTCGGGGATGAGCACGGTGACCCTGGTGTCGGGGCGGGCCGCGCCCAGCTCCCGTACGTAGGCGGTGATCGGGCGGCCGAGCGAGCGCCGCTCGGAGGGCAGCCGGACCAGATCGACGCCCGGGTTCCACAGGGCCCAGTCGCGTTCCAGGGCCTCGGTGAGCGCCTGGTCCTCCGGGTCGGGGTGGCAGACGGTGACCGCGCGGACCTCGTCGCCGAGGGAGACGGCCGCGGTCAGGGCCTCGCTGGTGACCCGGGTCAGGGACGAGACCGGCACCAGGACCAACGAGCGGACGCGGTGCGGGGGTTCGGGGATCCGGCCGACGCCGAGGCGCTCGTCGATCCGCCCGTACGCCCGGTGCACCCCCTCGAAGAGGGCGACGAGCAGCGGCAGCGCGATCACGATCAGCCAGGCGCCGTCCTGGAACTTGGTGGCGGTGACGACCACGGCGCTGACGCCGGTGAGCAGCGCGCCGAAGCCGTTGAGTACGGCCTTGCCCCACTGCCCTTCGGCCCGCCAGTGCAGCACCATGCCGGTCTGGGCCAGGGTGAAGCCGACGAAGACGCCGATCGCGAAGAGCGGTACGAGGGTGTTGGTGTCGCCGCCGGAGAGGACGAGCAGCGCGGCGGAGACGAGCGCGAGCCAGACCACGCCGTGCCGGTGCACCTGGCGGTCGGCCTTGAGGCCGAAGACGTGGGGCACGTAGTGGTCGCGGGCGAGCAGCTTGAGCAGCACCGGCAGCCCGCCGAACGAGGTGTTCGCGGACAGGGCGAGCAGCACCATGGTGGCGAACTGGACGACGTAGAAGGCCGCGTTGTGGCCGAAGGACGCGTCGGCGAGCTGGGCGAGGACGGTGACGCCCTCGACCGGCTGGAGGCCGAAGCGGGAGATCAGGACCGACAGGCCGATCAGCATGACGCCGAGCAGCGCGCCGAGCGCGACCTCCGCGCGCTGCGCGCGGCGGACGGCCGGGGCGCGGAAGGACGGCACCGCGTTGGCGATGGCCTCGACGCCGGTGAGGGCCGAGCAGCCGGAGGCGAAGGCCTTCAGGAGGAGCAGCGCGCCGACGGTGGTGGCGTCGGCGGCGAGCGCGGAGGCGTGGCCGGCGGACGCGGCGGTGGACACCGGGGCGTCCCGGAAGAGGCCCACGGCCACCATGGCGAGGATCGCGCCGACGAAGACGGCGGTCGGGAGGAGGAAGGCGCGGGCCGAGTCGACGATCCCCCGCAGGTTCACGGCCGTGACGAGGACGAGCACGCCCAGGCAGATCCACAGCCGGTCGGCGTGGAGGGCGGGGAAGGCGGAGGTGAGGGCGGCGACGCCGGCGGTGACCGCGACGGCGACGTTGAGCACGTAGTCCAGGACCAGGGACGCGGCGGCCACCAGTCCGGTGCGCCGGCCGAGATGGGTCCGGGCGACCGCGTACGAGCCGCCGCCGTCCGGGAACGCGGCGATGACCTGGCGGTACGAGGCGACGAGCACCGCCAGGAGGCCGGCGATGGCGAGCGTCACCGGGAGCGTGAAGCCGAGCCCGTGGGCGCCGGCCGCGGCGAGGACCAGGACGACGGCCTCGGGCCCGTACGCCACGGACGCCATCGCGTCGAGCGACAGGGCGGCGAGCCCCTGGAGGGCGGTGAGCCGGTGCCGGGAGCCGGTATCCGGGGGCTCCTCGGGGCCGCGTGCGGCCTCGCTCGTGGCGGTGTCTCCGGTCTGTACGGCCATCGTTCCGACGCCTTTCGCTGCGGGCTCCAGAGGACTGCCCCAGCGTGAGGCGGGTTTCGGCCGGTTCCGGGTGCTCCTCCCGCGCTCTTGACGCGGGTGGCGCCGGTCTTGACGCGATCCTGACGGTCAGAAGCTCTGCGCGACCTCGACGCCCAGCCAGACCGCGCCGAGACCGGCGGCGGTGCTGCCGGCGAGGTTGGCCGCGGCGTAGGCGCGCGCGCCCGACTCGTACAGCTTCAGCGTCTCGTAGGAGAAGGTCGAGTACGTGGTGAGCGCACCGCACAGGCCGGTGCCGAGGAGCAGGCCGAGGCGGGTCGAGGCGACGCCGGTCAGCAGGCCCAGGACGAAGGAGCCGACGACGTTGACGACGAAGGTGCCCCAGGGGAAGACCGAGTCGTGGCGGGCCTGGACGGCCCGGTCGGTGAGGTAGCGCAGGGGGGCGCCGACGGCGGCGCCGGCGACGACGAGCAGCCAGTTCACGCGGGCGGCTCCCCGGCCGCCGCGGGCGGCCCGTACCGTACGACCTCGCAGGCGTCGAGCAGCACCAGGCCGCCGTCCGCCATCAGTTCCTCGAGCTCGGGCAGGAAGGCCCGCACCCGCTCCTCGGTGTCGACGATCACGATCGCCATCGGCAGGTCCTCGCCGAGCGAGAGCAGCCGGGCGGTGTGCACCAGGGCGGAGGAGCCGAAACCTTCGACGCCGTGGAAGACGGAGGCGCCGGCCAGTCCTGCGGCGTGCGCGCGGTGCACGATCTCGGTGGACAGCGGGCGGTGGTGCCAGGTGTCGTTCTCGCCGACGAGGGCGGTCAGCCGCAGCGCGCGGCCCGCGAGCCGGGTCATGACGGGCTCCTCCGTACGGTGGCGGCGCGGGCGGCGACGACGCCGGCCCAGACGGCGGCGAGCGCGGTCACCGCGGTGCCCCCCAGATAGAGCAGGGCGCGCGGGACCTCGCCGCCGGCGAGCAGCCGCTGGGTGTCGAGGGAATAGGTCGAGAAGGTGGTGAAGCCGCCGCAGACGCCGGTGCCGAGGAAGGGACGGACGAGCGGGTGCGGCGGGTTGGCGGTCTCGGTGGCGACCACCATGAGCGCGCCGAGGACGGCGCAGCCGACCGCGTTCACGGTCAGGATCGTCCAGGGGAACGCGCCGGCCGGGGTGGTCCAGAGCAGGGTCGCGGCATAGCGCGCGGTCGCGCCGAGCGCGCCGCCCGCGGCGATCACCCCGACGACCGGCAGCTGTGCGCGGAATCCCATGGCACCAGCGTAGGCGCAGCGCATTCCCGCCGGTGGGCAGGGACCCGACCGGGCGGCGGCAGAGACCTCGCCGGCCCCACATGGGTCCCGCCGGGTCGGCATGGCACCAGCGGTCGGCACCGCACACCACCGGTCGGCAGGGGACGGCCCGCCGCTCGGCAGTGGCCCCGCCGGCGGCGGGGACGGCCGGCCGGTCGGCGAGGGACGAGGCGCACAGGCACGGTCTCCGGCCTGGGGCATTAACCGGAGACCGGCCCGTGCTGCCTCGCCCCGATGTTCCGGGCGGGGCCGCACGGGGGTCAAAGCCGGGCTCCCGAATCTGTCAGATCCCCCCGTGGGGTATCGCGTTCCCGTGGCCGGAAAGGGTCGAGCGGGAGTGGGGGTGTGGTCCGGCCACCACCGGGCGGCCCAGACGGGTGCCGTCTCCACCTCGTCCGGGAGGGGGCGGGGACGGGAGTGTGGTGGGGCAGCGGGAGGGAGCTGCACCACCCCCCATGGCAGGAGTGTCGTGAGTACATCCGTCGCAACCGCATCGAGGTTCAGGACCGTCACCGGGCACCGGGACGCGGTCGGCAAGACCGCCGGCGAGGACGTGTACGGCGAACTCTGCGCCGCGCTGTTCTCCGGCTTCCCGCGCCGCGACCAGCGGATGAAGGCCGAGCAGTATCTGAGCGGTCTGCTGACCGCGCAGGGCCGCAAGTCCATCCGCAACATCGCCGCCCAGATCGGCGGCCCGGCCGCCGAGCAGAGCCTGCATCACTTCATCTCCAGCTCCACCTGGGACTGGCGGCCGATGCGCGCCGAGCTGGCCCGGCACGTCCAGCGCACCGCGGCCCCGCAGGCCTGGGTCGTGCGGCCGATGCCGATACCGAAGGCCGGACAGCACTCGGTGGGCGTCGACCGGCGGTTCGACCCGGAGCGCGGGCAGGTCTTCCGCGGGCAGCAGGCGTTCGGTCTGTGGTTCGCCTCCGAGGAGACCAGCGTGCCGGTCAACTGGCGGCTCTTCCTGCCCGATCCGTGGGTCAAGGACCGCACCCGGCGCGACCGGGCCGAGGTCCCGGAGGGCGCCGGCGAGGAGACCCTGGAGGAGTGCGCGGTCAACGCGGCGCTCGACACCGCCCGCTGGCCCGACGTGGCCCGCAAGCCGCTGCTGCTCGACGTGCGCGGCGGTGCGGGCCGGGCGGCCCTGCACCGGCTCGCCCTGGCGGGCGTGCCGGTGGTGGCGCGGATCGGCGCGGGCTGCCGGCTGACCGTCGCGGACCGCTCGCTGCCCGGCTTCGGCTCGGGGCCGCTGACCGCGCTGCAGATCCTGGAGTCGCTGAAGGGGCTGCGCCGCCCGGTGAGCTGGGTGGACTCGGTGCACGGCGTGCGCACCTCGCGGACCTCGCTGGCCACGGCCGTACGGGTCACCCTGCCGGTGCCGGCGGGCGAGCGGCAGCGGCCGCTGCTCCTGCTCGGCGAGTGGGACGAGCCGCAGGAGGCTCCGGCCCGGCTGTGGATCACCGATCTGACCGGTTCGGCGGTCGGTCCGCTGCTGCGGCTGACCAAGCTGTCCCGGCGGGTCGAGCGGGACTTCCGGGCGGTCGGCGAGGGCGCGGGCCTGCGGGACTTCGTGGGCCGTTCCTTCCGCGGCTGGCACCGGCACATCACGCTGGCCTCGGCAGCACACGCGGCCACGGTGCTCGCCGCGGACCGGAACGCGCCGTTCGGCGCGGCGCCGGCGCGCTCGGCGGGCTGAGGCCGACGGAGGCTCGTCGACGCTGATCGAGGCTGATCGAGGTGCTTCCGGGCCGGGGCCGGATCGGTCCCCGGCCCGGGCTTCGGACCGGGGTCCGGGAGTTGGGGCTTCCGGACCCCGTACCCCTTGTCCCGGCTGCGCTCCACGGAGTTACTCGGGGTCCGCGACCAGGGCGGTGCGGCGGCGGGCCAGGACGTCGCGGGTGCGCTGGAGGCGCAGGGCGAGTTGCACTTCGAGGACCTGGCCGGGCTTCTGCCATTCGGTGCCGAGGAGTTCGCCGATGCGCTCCAGGCGGCGGGAGACCGTGTTGGGGTGCACGTGCAGGGCCTCGGCCGCGTTGGTGGGGCTGGCGCCGGAGGCGAAGTAGGCCTCCAGGGTGCGGGTGAGATCGGTGAACCGCTCGGCGTCGTAGTCCAGTACGGGGCCGATCGCCGACTCGATGAAGCCGTCCACGTCGTGGTCGTCGGAGAGCAGCAGGCCCAGGAAGCCCAGGTCGTCGACGGACGCGGCGGCACCGGCGCCGCCGAGCGCGCTCATGGCGTCCAGGCAGCGCATGGCCTCCTGGGAGAGCCGGGCGACGCTGTCGGGGCTCCAGCCGGGGCCGGCGGCGCCGACGGACACCGGATGCCCGAGCAGCGGGGCGAGTTCGGCGGAGACGGCCTTCGCGGCGGCGGAGGCGTCCACTCCGGGCAGCAGCAGCACGATGCAGCCGCCCTGCACGGTCTTCAGACCCGCCATCCGGTACGCGTACGAGGACGCCCACACGACGGCGCGGCCCTGCTCGCCGCCCTCGGGCCGGGCCACCACCAGGACGTGCGGCTTGCGCAGGTCGATGCCGAGGCGGCGGGCGCGCTGGGCGATCTGCTGCGGGGCGTGCTGCGGCTCGGCGAGCAGGTCGTCGAGGAGCTCGTCGCGGACGGGGCCCTCGGCGACGGCGGTGGAGCGCTGCATCAGGAGCAGGAAGGCGACGGACTGGGCAGCGAGTTCGAGCAGGCGCTCGTCCTCTCCGGTGAGCGGGGTGGCGGCGCTGACGACGAGGACGCCGAGGTCCTCGGAGCCGGCGATGACCGGGGCGACCCAGGTCTGCGCGGGGGCCCCGGCCCGCGGGGTGTCGTCCCCGGCGGGGGCGCGGACGGGACGGCGGCCGGCGTGCGCGTCGAGGGAGGCCTTCGCCACCGCGTCCTCGTCGAAGGCAGGGACCTCGCCGGCGGCGGCGAGCGTGCGGCCGCCCGGGTCGCGGACCAGGACGCAGGCGTCGAGGGCGTCGCCGGCGGTCTTGGCGACGCCGAGGAGATCGCCGCCGGACAGCACCAGGTTCATGATCCGGCCGTGGGCCTCGCCGATGTAGCGCATGCGGGTGAGCGCGGTACGGGCGCGGGAGCTGTCCTGCTCCAGTTCGGTGACCTCGGCGCGGGTCTGGTCGAGCAGGCCGGCCTTCTCGGTGGCCACGGCGGCCAGGTCGGCGAGCGGGGCGAGCAGGCCGAGCTCGCCGTCGGCGAACCGGCGGGCCCGGCGGTCCCCGCCGTACAGCAGGCCGAGGACCGTGTCGCCGATCCGCAGCGGCACGGCGAGCACCGCGCGCAGTCCCTCGTCGCGGACCAGCCGGTCGACGGCGGGCACGTGCGGGAAGCGGTCGTCCGTCAGATAGTCCTCGGTCCAGGCCGGTCCGCCGAGGACGTGGACGAGACCGCCCAGCCCCTCGCGCTCCAGAGCGGCGGTGCAGCCGGCCGGGTCGAGGACGGTGAGCCCGCCCTCGCTGCTGTGCAGCACGCGCGTGCCGTGCGCGTCGCGCAGGGTGACGCAGGCCAGGTCGAGGTCGAGGAGCCGGCGGGCGCGGCGGACGATCAGGCGCAGCAGTCCGTCGAGGTCGTACGGGTGGGTGAGGTCGCGGACGGTGTCGGCGAGCGCGTCGAGCGCGAGGCCGCGCTGCTCGCGGCGGGCGAGCGACTGGGCGACACCGGTCGCGAGCTGCACGGCCCGCTCCAGATGGGCGAGTTCGGCGGCCGGGCGGCCGGCCTCGCGGGCCCCGTCGAGCAGCTCGGCGAGCCGCTCCGGCGGCGCCTGCTGGGCGAGCAGCTCCAGCACGGAGAGCGCGTCCACGCTTCCGCCCCCGTCCGTGCCGTGGTGGGACATGTATCAACTCCCGCTCTTGTGCAGAACCGGGCGTCGCGCCGGACGCCCGTACCGCTGGTACTGCTGGAACTGCTGGAACTGCTGGAACTGCTGGAACTGCTGGAACTGCTGGAACTGCTGGCTGAGACTGGATCGCTCGTGCACGCCGGTCAACGGACCGGGCGTCAGGAGCGGGCGGGGCGCGGCCGGATCAGACCGGCGCGCCCGCGAACGACGCGCCCGCGAAGGCGGGTACGAGCCGGGGCGTACGGGCCCACACGCCGGGCGCCTGCGCGGGCACCCGGGGCGGCCGGGCGCCGTCCCGGACGGTGAGCAGCGAGCGGTAGAGCCGGCGCAGCCGCGCGGAGGGCTCCCGGTCGCCGTCGACGAGGAGCGCGCCGCACAGACGCTGGTAGACGTCGAGGGCGTCCTCGGTGCGCCCGGAGCGCAGCAGCGCGACCATGAACTGGGCGTGCAGCGCCTCGTTGACGGGGTGCCGGGCGACGAGGGTGGCGAGTTCGGGGACCATCTCGGCGTGCTTGCCGAGGCCCAGCTGCGCCTCCACCCACTGGTCGAGGACGCTCATCCGGGAGGCGGCCAGGCGCACGGTCTCGGCGCGCAGCCGGGGTCCGGCGGCCACGCCCTCGTAGGGCTCGCCGCGCCAGAGGGCGAGCGCCTCGCCGAGCCGGAGCGCGGCCCGGGACAGGTCGCCGGCCTCCATGGCGCGGTAGCCGGCGCCCGCGGCGCGCTCGAACCGGCCGACGTCGTGGGAGCCGCCGCCGGTGTCGAGGCGGTAGCCGCCGGACTGGGCGGCGAGCACGGTCTCGGCGGTGCGCCCGTCCGCGGCGCGCCCGTCGCCCGTACGCCCGTCGCCCGGACGCCGGTCGCCGTCGTGGAGGGCGGCGGCGATGAGCGCGCGAAGTCCCGTGATGTGCGCGTGGAGTTCGGCGCGGGCGCCGCGCGGGCCGCCGGACGGCCACAGTTCGGCCATGAGCACGGTGGCCGGCACGACCTGGTCGGCGGAGGCGGCGAGCAGCGCGAGCACCTGTCGCGGCGCGGCGGCGGTCGGGGTGATCGACACCCCGTTCTCGCACACCGAAAGTCCCCCCAGGATCCGGACGTCCACCTTGCCCCCTCAGTGTCTGCGCACGGGATGACCCTGGACGATTAGAAAAGAGACCGCGCGGCATGTCAATAAGAAACCGGACGGTATGGAATCTCCGGACCCCGTGGGCGGAAATTTTGCCCGGTTCGCCCCACCTTTGCCCCATCAACAACGCGTCAGGATGTGAGGAAACGTACTCGCGGATCCAGATACTGGACCCACGGGTATGGTTTCCCGCTCGTTTTCAGGCAGGCGTGCGGGCGCCTTCCGGCCAGCGGCACGAGAAAACCGGCATGGCGGTTTTCTTTGAGATCATGATGGCCCGGCGCGGACGCAGGGGGAAGCACCCCACCACCAGGAAGTGACGCATCAGAACATGACGTCCGGGGGACGCCAGGGGTACGGGCCGGGAACGGGCGCGGGGAGACCCACACGGAAGGGCCCAAGCGGAAGGGCCCAAGCGGAAGGGCCCACGCGGAAGGGCCCAAGCGGAAGGGCCCAAGCGGAAGGGCCCAAGCGGAAGGCCCCCACGAGGAAGGGCCTCCCCAGAGGGGTCCGGCCGTGCGGAGCCCCGCCTAGGAGGCCTCGTCCGCGAGGCCCAGCGCGCGGGCGCCGCGGCCCGGCTCCAGGTCCAGCATGGTGAGCACCGCCGGCACCACGATGCTGGGCAGTAAGTGCTGGTAGAGCGCGGAGGCCCAGCGCTCCATGGAGGAGCGGTCGCCCTCCAGCGCATGGGTCATCAGATTGAGCCCGGCGTAGGCGCCGACCACCAGCGGGGCCACCTGCTCGGGGTCGGCGTGCGGCAGCAGCTCGCCCTGCCCCTTCGCCTCGCGCAGCAGGCTCATGTTGATGTCGGTCCACTCACGGTAGGGGCCGCTGCGGTTGAGGTCGTGGCCGCCCTGGTCGAGGGTGAGCCGGACGCTGCCGCTGAGCACCCGGTCGACGGTGAGCCGGTGCGCGAAGACCATGCCGACGTCCACGAACTCCTGGACCTTGCAGGTCTGCGGCGGGGGCGTGGGCACCACGGACACCTGCGCGTCGATCACCGCGTGCGCGAGGTCTTCCTTGGAGTCGAAGTGGAAGTAGAGCGCGCCCTTGGTCACCTGGGCGAGGGCGAGGATGTCGGAGAGCTTCGCCGCCTCGTAGCCCCGCTCGTCGAAGACGGCCGCCGCCGCCTCCAGGATCGCCCTGCGGGTACGGATCGCCCGATCCTGCTTCGCCATGGGAGTCACGTCCCTCTCATCGCGCCCGAACCGGCATCCCGGTGGCCCGAGAAAACAAACCTTGGGGTACCAATTTTCCGGCAGCTGGAAGATACCCGAAGCCATGTTCGCAATGAACCCGAACGCCCGGCCATCGCCGAATTCACGCCTCTGACCAGCTGATTTGCCGATCTACTCGAGTAAGAGAACGTCAGGTCGGCTCCGCTCGCGCCGACCTGACGGCGTGCTCGATCTCTTCGAACGTCACTCAGGGCGACCGGAAAACCGACCCTCCGGTCCCCTGTTCGGTATACCGGCCGGACCGGCCGGTCGGTCAGCGTACGGCCGGTCAGTCCGCGTACGGGTCGGCGGAACCGTCGCGGCCGCCGAGCCGGTCGGCCTGCCGGATGGCCTCGGCCAGCTCCCGTACGGACGCCGAGCGGGCCCGGTCGGCGAGCGCGCCCGCGCGGGCCGCGAGGCCGGAGAGCTGCGGGGCTCCGGCCACCTGGCCGCCGCGCAGCCGGTCGGCGAAGTAGGCGGCGATGGCGGTCAGCTGGAGGCTGTCGTGGCCGCCGCCCCAGATCGGCGCGGTGAGCGCGGCGGTCTCGACGGTGCCGGAGCGCTCGTGCGGGGCGCGGGTCGCGGGGTCGAGCCAGTGGACGGTGGCGGTGGCGACCCGGCCCTGCTGCCCGGGCCGCAGCTTCACCGCGTACAGCGCGGTCACGGTGTGCCCGGCGCCGACCTCGCCGCCGTCCACCCGGTCGTTGCGGAAGTCCTCGTCGGCGACCTTGCGGTTGTCGTAACCGATGAGCTTGAAGCTCTCCACGGTCCTCGGGTCGAAGGCGACCTGCGCCTTGGCGTCGCGGGCGCGCAGTTCGATGTGGCTGGGGAGCTGGTCGACGAAGACCTTGCGGGCCTGCTCGGAGGTGCCGACGTAGCTGGTGTGGCCGTCGCCCTTGTCGGCGAGCTGCTCCATGAAGGCATCGCCGTAGTCGCTGCCGACGCCGACGCCGAACAGTGTGATGCCGTACGTGCGGCGCTCCTTGTCGACGCGCTCCAGGATGCCGGAGGCCTCGGTGTCGCCGGTGTTGGCGAGGGCGTCGGAGAGCAGCACGACCCGGTTGGTGGCGCCCTTGCGGCGGCCCTCGACGGCGACGCCGTAGCCGGTGCGGACGCCCGCCTCGACGTTGGTGGAGGAGGTGGTCTCCAGGGCGTCGACGACCTCGTGGATCCGGCCGCGGTTGGGGCCGACGCGGGTCATGGGGAGCCGGGTCTCGGCGTCGGAGCTGAAGGTGACGAGGGCGACGGAGTCGTCGTCGCGGAGCTTGTCGGCGAGCAGCCCGAGGGACTCCTTGACCAGGTCGAGGCGGCCCGGTTCGCCCATGGAGCCGGAGATGTCGACGACGAAGGTGAGGGCGGCGGGCGGGCGTTCGCCGTCGCTGGGCCTCGTGGCGAGGCCGACGCGTACGAGCGACCAGCCGGGCGCGTCGGAGCGGGCGCCGTCGACGGTGACGCTGAAGCCGTTGTCCTCGGGACGCCGATAGTCCGGTTTGAAGCTGTTGACGAACTCCTCGGGACGGACGTCCGCCGGGTCGGGCAGCCGGCCCTCGGCGAGGGTGCGGCGGGCGTAGCCGTACGAGGCGGTGTCGACGTCGAGCGCGAAGGTGGACAGCCGGTCCGGGGCGGGCGCGGGCTTCCCGTCGGGGGCCTTGCTCGGCGCCTTCTCCGCCGCGCCCTTGCCGCCGTCGGGGACGGCCGGGCGGTTCGGCGCGGGCGCGCCCCGGTCGGCGCGGGAGCCGTCCGCACTGGTGCGCGAACCGTTTGCGCCGCCCGCGCAGCCCGCGACCAGCAGGACGCCTCCGAGCGTTCCGGCGACCACACCGGCCAGCCTTCGCTTCATGATCCGCTTCATGGGCATATCCCCCATCTCCTCATCTCTCCCTGGGAGGTCGGCACTTGTGAATGTGACGTCCGGGAGGGCCGGAAGGAGCAGACGAAGGAGTTGCGGAAGGATCTCAATGCGGCAACGGCGGCGGGGGCGCGCTGCCGTGGCAGGGACTCGCCATCCTTGTCAACAGGGGTTGTCACCGTACGCAGTCGCGTGCGTACATGGAGTGGCACACCGATCGGGCGGGGGTGGTCAGCGGTGGCAGAGACAGCGGGCTCCGTGATGCTCGCCCGTTCGGCGATGGGCCGGGCCGGTCCGGAGCCGCAGCGTCCGCCGGGGCGCCCGGTGCGCGGCACCCGCCGGGTCAGCGCCGCGCTCGCGGGCCTGGCGGCGTCCGCGCGGCACGAGTTGCTGACCTTCGACGACCCGGCGGCCTCCGTGTCGCGCGCGATCCCCGAGCCGTTCCTGGAGCTGGCGGGAGCGTGCATGCGCGCGGCGGCGGAGCGGGCCGGCGAGGTCCGCCGGATCGTCCCCCGGCACGCCCTCCCCCAGGTGGCGGGGGCGGTCCGGGTCCCGGGCCGGGCCCGGGTCGCCGAGACCATCCCGTTCAAGATGATCGTCGTGGACCGCACGGTCGCCGCGGTCCCGCTCGACCTGGAGCTGCACTACAACGGGCTGCTCCTGATCCGCGACCCGGTGGTCGTCCAGGCCCTGGTCCGGGCCCACCACGCCTCGTGGGACACCAGCCAGGAGCTGGCGGGCCTGACCCCTCCCGCCCGCGAACTGCCGCCGCAGCTGCGCCCCGTGCTCGACGCCCTCCTCGCGGGGCTCACCGACGAGACGGCCGCGGCCCGCCTGGGCATGTCGCCGCGGACGTACAGCCGGAGGGTGGGTGAGCTGATGGCGGCCCTGGGCACGACGAGCCGCTTCCGCGCGGGGGCGGAAGCGGCTCGAAGGGGGTGGATCTAGACGGCCGACAGAGGGGGCTCGTGCCGGGTCAGGACACGATGTCCTTGCGAGCGAAGCCCCGGAAGGCGAGGGCGAAGAGGATCAGGGCGTACGTGACGGAGACCGCCGCGCCCTTGGCCATGCCCGTCCACTCCAGCTGCGGCTGGAGCGCGTCGATCCAGGAGAACTGCCAGTGCGCCGGGAGGAAGGAGCGCCAGTCGCCGAGGGCGGTGACCGCGTCGAGGACGTTGCCGATGATGGTGAGTCCGACGGCGCCGCCGACCGCGCCCAGGGGTGCGTCGGTGCGGGTGGAGAGCCAGAAGGCGAGGCCCGCGGTGACGAGTTGGGACACGAAGACGAAGGCGACGGCGATGCCGATCCGCAGCAGCGACTCGCCGGCCGGGAGCGCGCCGCCGGTGGGCAGCTTCAGCGGGCCCCAGCCGTAGGCGACGGTGCCGGCGACGAGCGCGACCAGCGGAAGGAGCAGCATCGCGGCGGCGCTGAAGCCGAGGGCCACGGCGAGCTTGGACCACAGCAGCCGGGCGCGCGGCACGGGTGCGGCGAGCAGATAGCGCAGCGAGGACCAGCCGGCCTCGGAGGCCACGGTGTCGCCGCAGAAGAGGGCGACCGGGATCACCAGGAGGAAGCCGGCGGAGACGAAGAGACAGGTGGCGACGAAGTTGGCGCCGGATGCCGTCGCCGTGTCCATCAGGTTGATCCGGCCGTTCCCGTTGCCGTTGTCGCCCGGCGAACCGCCGATGGCGAAGGCGACGATGAGGACGAACGGGAGGGCGGCCAGGATCAGCCCCATGACCAGGGTGCGGCGGCGCTTGAGCTGGCGCAGGGCCTCGACCCGCAGCGGCAGGGTGCGGCCCGGCGCGTAACCGGTCGCGGTGGCGCTCGCGGGCGCGGTCGCGGGCCCCGTGGGCGTGGTGGCGGTGGTCATGCCGACTCTCCTCCGATCAGGGTCAGGAACGCGTCCTCGAGCCGCCGGTGCGGTCCGACGCCGGTCACCGGCAGGTCGAGCCGGACGAGTTCGCCGATGAGTTCGGTGGCGGTCCGGCCGTCGAGCGGTACGAGCAGGCCCGCTTCGGTCCGTACGGCGGCCAGCTTCTCCACCACCGGGTCCGGCACCGGGCCGGCCAGGGTGACGAGCAGGGTGTCGCCGTTGCCGGTGATCTCGCCGACCGGGCCGGCCTGGACGAGGCCGCCGCGGTCCATCACCACGAGGTGGGTGCAGGACTGTTCGACCTCGGCGAGGAGGTGGCTGGAGACGATGACGGTCCGGCCCCCGGCCGCGTACCGGATCATCACCTCCCGCATCTCGCGGATCTGCGGCGGGTCGAGGCCGTTGGTCGGCTCGTCCAGGATCAGCAGGTCGGGCAGGCCCAGCATGGCCTGGGCGATGGCGAGCCGCTGCCGCATGCCCTGCGAGTAGGTGCGCACGGCGCGCTGCAGGGCGCCGCCGAGGTTGGCGATGCGCAGCGCCTCGTCGAGGTGGGCGTCCTCGGCGGGGCGGCCGGTGGAGGCCCAGTACAGCTCCAGGTTCTCCCGCCCGGACAGATGCGGCAGGAACCCCGCGCCCTCGACGAACGCGCCGACCCGGGACAGCACCGGGGCGCCGGGCCGGATCGCGTGCCCGAAGACCCGGATCTCGCCCTCGTCGGGGGTGATCAGGCCCATCAGCATGCGCAGGGTGGTGGTCTTGCCGGCTCCGTTGGGGCCGAGCAGGCCGAGGACCTGGCCCTGTTCGACCCGGAACGACAGCTCGCGGACGCTGTACCGGTCGCCGCCCGCGTACTTCTTGCTGAGGCCGGTGATCTGCAGGGGTACGTGGGCCAGTTCGGGGTCCGGGGCGGGGGCCGCGGTACGCCGCCGGGCGGTCAGCAGCAGCACGGCGGCCACGACGGCGCCGCCGAGCGGCAGGCCCCAGACCCACCACGGCAGGCCGGTGGCCTGGGTGGTGACGGCCGGTGCGGTCGGCACGGTCAGCGGGCCCTCGACGGCGGCGGTGTACGTGGCGGGGGCGGCCGGGGACGCGTAGCCGAGGTCGGTCGCGGCGAGCACAAGTCGCAGCCGGTGCCCGGCCGGGACCTCGTGGTCGACGGCCGGGAGGGTGAGGTCGACGGTGCGGCCCTGGGCGGCGCCGTCGATCCGGACCGGGGCGACGAGCTGGGCGGGCAGCACCTGCTGCCGGCCGTCCGGCCCCACGTCGTACACCTTGGCGAAGACGACGGCCGAACCGTCGGGGGCGGTCGAGGTCACCCGGACCCGGACGGTGGGCGCGCCGGTGACGCGCAGCGGCGCGGACTGCGGCCGGGCGTCGAAGGCGGCGAACTGGCCGGGGAAGTCGAGCGAGAAGCCCGCGCCGAGGGAGGACAACTGGCTCAGCCCGCCGCCGAGCCCGGGCACGGCGGACAGGGCGGGCGGGTTGGCGCCGGCCGGGTTGGCGAAGGGGCGCGGGGCGGCGGGGCCCGAGAGGGCGACCCGTACCCGGCCCGCGGCGAGGCCGGGGTAGCGGTCGGCGGTGGCGCCGCGCAGGGTGGCCCGGCCGTCGGTGGAGTCCACGCCGCCGGTCCGGCTGACCCGGAAGGCCGGGCCCGTGTCGGCGCCGGTGTCCTGCTTCAGATAGCGGTCGAACCAGGCGCCGATCCGGCCCTCGATCCGGTCGGTCTCGCGGTCGCCGCCGTCATGCCCGCCGGCGGTCCAGTCGACCGCGACGGGCGCGCCGTTGCCCGCGATGGTCCGGGCCATGGCGTCGGCCTGGTCGAGCGTGAACAGCGAGTCGGCCTGCCCCTGCACGATCAGCGCGGGCACCTTGATGCGCCCGCCGACGGCGGACGGGCTGCGCGCCTCCAGGAGGGCACGGGCGGCGGGGTCGGGCCGCCCGGAGACGGCGACCCGCTGGTAGAGCGCGCAGATCTCGGGGCTGAAGCGCCCGCAGGCGGTCGGGGCGGCGGCGCCCGGCCGCTGTCCCGTGCCGGTGGCACCGGACGAGAAGAAGATGCCCGACCACAGCTTCTTGAAGACGCCGTTCGGGAACAGCGCGTCGGCGAGGTTCCAGTACGTGATCTGCGGCGCGACCGCATCGACGCGCGGGTCGTGGCCCGCGGCGAGCAGCGCGACCGCGCCGCCGTACGACGCGCCGGTGATGCCGACGCGCGGGTCGCCCGGCTTGTCGAGCAGCACCTCGGGCCGGGCGGCGAGCCAGTCGACGAGCCCGCGGACGTCCTTGACCTCGCGCTCCGGGTCGTTGAGGCCGATCTGCCCGGTGGAGGCGCCGAAGCCGCGCGCGGACCAGGTGAGGACGGCGTAGCCGTCGCGGGCCAGCCGTTCGGCCTGGGCGCGGACGTCGTCCTTGGAGCCGCCGAAGCCGTGGCCGAGGAGCACGGCGGGGCGGCGCCCGGCATCGTCGCCCGCGGTGAAGTACGAGGTGTCGAGCCGTACTCCGTCGAGGTCGAGCATCGAGTCCGCGCGGTGCACGGGCGCGGGCCCGTCGGAGGCGACGGCGGTCCAGGTACCGGCGCCGCCGAGGAGCACGGCGAGCGCGGCGCCGGCCGCGGCCCACCGCCGCAGGCCCTTGCGGGGAAGTCGCAGCTGCATGGCATCGAGCCTAGGCGGACCGGGGGCCGCGCCCCGGGTGCCCCGGTCGGAACTCGGAGGCCTCCTCCGGTCGTACGCGGTACCGTCCCCGTACACCAGGCGCGGTACGCGACACGGGAGGTGTGCGGTGGAGATCCGGCGGGCCACCACGGTGGCGGAGCTGCTCGCGGCGGCGCACCTGTACGACGCGCCGCCCCGCGAGGAGTGGGCGGCGGCCTTCCTCGCCGCCCCCGGCCATGTGCTGCTCATCGCCTACGCGCCCGACGGCACCCCGGCCGGCTTCGTCTCCGGCATCGAGATGCACCACCCCGACAAGGGCGTGGAACTGTGCCTGTACGAGCTCTCCGTCGACGAGGCCCATCGCCGCCGCGGCATCGGCCGCGCCCTCACCGAGGCGCTCGCGGCGGAGGCCCGGGCGCGCGGCTGTTACGGCATGTGGGTGGGCGTGGACACGGACAACGAGCCCGCGCTGCGGACGTACGCGGCGGCGGGCGCGGCGGACGAGGGCGTGTTCACGATGCGGGGCTGGTCGTTTCCCCGGTCCTGATCGGCACGACCCGGTCGAGCAGCCCGTCCGGCACGGGGTACGGCCGCTCCTCCGGCAGCAGCCGCCCGGCCTCCGCCAGGCGCCCCTCCCGTACCAGCCCGTGGATCTCGTGGGCGAGCGGCGTCACGTCCCGGATCGCGACCGTCCACTCGTCGGCGTACCGCCGCGAGGCCTCCCCGGCAAGCCCGAGCTGCAGGGACCGGTGGCCGAGCCCGCTCAGGTGCAGGTCCCGCTCGGGATCCCACTGCACCCGGGCCGGTGCGCGCTTCAACTCCCGCTGCCAGTCCGCCCGGTCGGTGTGGAAGCCGCGCACGTAGTGGGAGAGGGCGGCGTTCCGCAGGGCCCATTCGAAGCCGTCCCGCCGGATCTCGACGGCGAGCACGACCTCCTGCCCCTCCTTCTGCCCCCAGCCGCAGCGGTACATCATCCACAGGAACGACGGCTTGATCCAGGTCATCCGGTCCCGCTTCCACTCCGGCGGAAAGCGTCCGTCCCGGGCGGCGGGAAGGCCGAGCTCCGGGCGGTAGGCCTGGTACACGGTCACCGTCGAGTCGGTGTGCAGGGCGCGGATCTGATGCTTCGGGTGCTTCGGGTGCTGCGGCGGTGCGGACATGGCCCCCAGGGTGGGTCGGCGGGCACCCCGGGGGCCAGTGGTTTTCCCGTCCGGTCAGGGGACGTTCTGGACGACCTCGCAGGAGGCGTTGGCCGTGTCCGTGCCCGTCTGGCCGTTGCAGGTGTCGGGGGCGCCGGGGCCGCCGTCGAGGGAGTCGTTGCCCGGGCCCGCGAGGATGGTGTCGGCGCCGTCGTCGCCGCGCAGGGCGTCCGAGCCGCCCGCGGTGCCGACGGTGGCGGTGAGGTTGTAGTCGGCGTTGTCGCCGAAGATCCGGTCGTTGCCGCCGCCGCCGTTGATCACGTCGCTGCTCGCGGAGGTGGTGGCCGCGCTGGAGACGGAGCTCTCGCCGGTCAGCAGTTCGTTGCTCGGACCGCCCGTGATCCGGTCGCTTCCGGAGCCGGTCGCGGTGCCTCCGTTGTCGACCCGGAGGTTGTGGTCGCCGATGATCGCGAACGATCCGTCCGTGGTGTCGCTGATGACGTCGTTCCCGCCGTTGCCGCTCGCGTTCCCGCCCGTCGCGTCGCTGTCACCGACGAGGAAGTCCTGGGCTCCCAGGCCGCCGTCGATGATGTCGCTGCCCGCGCCGCTCGCGTTCCCGGCCGTCGAACGGGCGTCGCCGACGATGTCGTCGCTCTCGGCGCCGCCGTTGAGGCGGTCCCATCCGCTGCCGCTGGCGTTGGCGCCCAGGCTGTCGCCGGTCAGGAAGTCGTTGCCCGTGCCGCCGTCCAGGGTGTCGTTCGCACCGCCCGAGGCGGTGAAGGCGCCGCTGAAGGGGGCCCGGTTGTCACCGGCCAGCGAGTCGTTGCCGCTGCCGCCGAGCAGGGTGTCGGAGGACACGGCGCCGGTGGAGGAGCCGCTCGTGTTGAACGTGTCGCCGATGAGACGGTCGTTGTCCGCGCCGCCGTCGAGGCGGTCGCTGCCGAGCCCGCCCGTCAGCAGGTCGTCGCCGCCGAGGCCGCAGATCAGGTCGTTGCCGCCGAGGCCGTTGATCGTGTCGCTGCCGGCCGTACCGACGATCACGTCGTTGCCCGCCGTGCCGTTGGTGGTCTGGCCGGGGGCGCCGACGACGATCGTGGCGGGCGCGCCGAAGCAGGTCGGCTGCTGGGCTTCGGCCGACGGGGCGGCGAGTCCGACGGCCCCCAGAGCGAGTGCGCAGGCGTATCCGCTCGTGGCTACACGGCGGAGATGACTCCTCGTCATCGACATTCCTTTCGATCATGGACAGATTTTCGAGAACTGCCTCAGGATCGTTCCCGCCCGCTCACACCCCGTGACGGTTGCTCGCGGGGTGTAGTCGAACGGCGGACGAGGACGGCCCGTACAGCCGAAGCCGTACGGGCCGCAGGGTGGCGCGAGAGGGCCGGTCGGGCGTCAGTGGTTGCGCGGGAAGCCCAGGTCGACGCCGGCCGGGGCGTCGGAGGGGTCCGGCCAGCGGGTGGTGACGACCTTGCCGCGGGTGTAGAAGTGGACGCCGTCGTTGCCGTAGATGTGGTGGTCGCCGAAGAGCGAGTCCTTCCAGCCGCCGAAGGAGTGGTAGCCCACCGGGACCGGGATCGGGACGTTGACGCCGACCATGCCGGCCTCGATCTCCAGCTGGAAGCGGCGGGCGGCGCCGCCGTCGCGGGTGAAGATGGCGACGCCGTTGCCGAACGGCGAGGCGTTGATGAGGGCGACGCCCTCCTCGTACGTCTCGGTGCGCAGGACGCAGAGGACCGGGCCGAAGATCTCGTCCTGGTAGGCCTTGGCCGTGGTGGGGACGTGGTCGAGGAGGGAGAGGCCGATCCAGTGGCCGTTCTCGTGGCCGTCGACGGTGTAGCCGGTGCCGTCGAGGACGACCTCGCAGCCCTCGTCCGCCGCGCCGTGCACGTAGGAGGCGACCTTGTCGCGGTGGACGGCCGTGATGAGCGGGCCCATCTCGGACGTCGGGTCGTTGCCGGGGCCGATCTTGATCTTCTCGGCGCGCTCGCGGATCTTCTCGACGAGCTGGTCGCCGATGGAGCCGACCGCGACCACCGCGGAGATCGCCATGCAGCGCTCGCCGGCGGAGCCGTAGGCCGCGGAGACGGCGGCGTCGGCGGCGGCGTCGAGGTCGGCGTCCGGGAGGACCAGCATGTGGTTCTTGGCGCCGCCGAGCGCCTGGACGCGCTTGCCGTTGGCGGAGGCGGTGGTGTGGATGTAGCGGGCGATCGGGGTCGAGCCGACGAAAGAGACCGCGGAGACGTCCGGGTGCTCCAGGAGGCGGTCCACGGCCACCTTGTCGCCGTGCACGACGTTGAAGACGCCGTCCGGCAGGCCCGCCTCGGCGAGCAGCTCGGCGATCTTCAGGGAGGCCGACGGGTCCTTCTCGCTCGGCTTGAGGATGAAGGTGTTGCCGCAGGCGATGGCCAGCGGGAACATCCACATCGGCACCATCGCCGGGAAGTTGAACGGGGTGATGCCGGCGACGACGCCGACCGGCTGGCGGATGGCCGCCACGTCGACCCGGTTGGAGACCTGGGTGGACAGCTCGCCCTTGAGCTGGGTGGTGATGCCGCAGGCCAGGTCGACGATCTCCAGGCCGCGGGCGACCTCGCCGAGCGCGTCGGAGTGCACCTTGCCGTGCTCGGCGGTGATCAGCTCGGCGATCGCGTCGCGGTTGGCGTCGAGCAGCGCGCGGAAGCGGAACAGGATCGTGGTGCGCTGGGCCAGCGAGGAGGTGCCCCATGTGGCGTAGGCGGCCTTGGCGGCGGCGACCGCCGTGTCGACCTCGTCGGCGGAGGCGAGCGCGACCTGCGTGGTGACGGCGCCGGTGGCCGGGTCGGTGACCGGGCCCCAGTTGCCCGACGTGCCCTCGACGCTCTTGCCACCGATCCAGTGGTTGACGGTCTTCGTCATGACGGAATGCTCCTTCTGGCTGCTACAGGTGGCGGCGTCGGGCGGTGACGTGCCGGTCGTACTCCTCGCGGGCCTTGACCGCCGACGGGCGGGTCGAAATCGCGGCCACGGGCACATCCCACCACGCCTGGGCGGGGGGCGGGCCCGACACACTGTCGCCCGTTTCGGTCTCCACGTAGACACATGTGGGAACCGTGGCCTGCCGGGCGTCCGCGAGGGCTTCCCGCAGGTCACGTACGGTACGGGCGCGCCGCACCCGCAGGCCGAGGGAGGCGGCGTTGGCGGCGAGGTCGACGGGGAGGGGCGGCCCGGTGAAGCCGCCGTCCTCCGCGCGGAAGCGGTAGTCGGTGCCGAAGCGCTCGGCGCCCACCGCCTCCGACAGGCCGCCGATCGACGCGTAGCCGTGGTTGTCGAGGATGACCAGCTTGACGGGCAGTCCCTCCTGCACGGCGGTGACGATTTCGGTGGGGTTCATCAGATACGTACCGTCGCCGACCAGCGCCCACACCGGCCGGCCGGGCGCGGCGAGCGAGACGCCGATGGCCGCCGGGATCTCGTATCCCATGCAGGAGTAGCCGTATTCGACGTGGTACTGGTCGGTGGAACGGGTCCGCCACAGCTTGTGGAGGTCGCCGGGCAGCGAGCCGGCCGCGTTGATCAGAATGTCGTCCCCGGTGACCAGGGTGTCGAGTACGCCGAGGACCTGCGCCTGGGTGGGGCGGGCGCTCGGGTCGGACGCGGCGCAGGCGGCGTCGGTACGGGCCTTCCAGCGCAGCTTCTCCTCCGCGTACTCGTGCACGTAGTGCTCGGTGACATGGTGCTGCTCAAGGAGACCGTGGAGTTGCTCCAGGCCCTCGCGGGCGTCCGCGACCAGGGGGAGCGCCGCCATCCGGTGGCTGTCGACGGCGGCGATGTTGAGGTTGACGAACCGCACGGCGGGGTGGCCGAACAGGGTCGAGGAAGCGGTGGTGAAGTCGCTCCAGCGGGTGCCGACCCCGATCACCACGTCGGCGGTACGGGCCAGGTGGTCGGCGACGGCGGTGCCGGTGTGGCCGATGCCGCCCATGTCCTGGGGGTGGCCGTGAGGCAGCGCGCCCTTGCCGGCCTGGGTGGAGGCGACCGGGATGCCGGTCCGTGCCGCGAAGTCGGAGAGCGACTCCTCGGCCCCGCTGTACTTGACGCCGCCGCCCGCGACGATCAGCGGGCGGGCGGCCCGGCCGATCGCCTCCGCCGCCGCCTCCAGCTCGTCCTCGTCCGGTGCCGGGCGGCGCACCCGCCAGATCCGCTCGGCGAAGAACGCCTCGGGCCAGTCGTACGCCTCGGCCTGCACGTCCTGCGGCAGCGCGAGGGTGACGGCGCCGGTCTCGGCGGGGTCGGTGAGGACCCGGATCGCTTCGAGGGCGGCCGGGATCAGCGCCTCGGGACGGACGATCCGGTCGAAGTACCTCGACACCGGGCGCAGACAGTCGTTGACGGAGACGTCGCCGGCGTACGGGACCTGGAGCTGCTGGAGCACGGGGTCGGCCGGGCGGGTGGCGAAGGTGTCGCCGGGCAGCAGGAGGACCGGGATCCGGTTGATCGTGGCGAGCGCGGCACCCGTGACGAGGTTGGTGGCGCCGGGGCCGATGGAGGTGGTGACGGCGTGGATCCGGAGCCGCCGGGACTGGCGGGCGTAGCCGACGGCCGCGTGCACCATGGCCTGTTCGTTGCGTCCCTGGTGGTACGGCATGAGGTCGGCGTGCTCGACGAGCGCCTGGCCGAGCCCGGCCACGTTGCCGTGGCCGAAGATGCCCCAGGTGGCGGTGACGAGCCGCTGCCGCACGCCGTCGCGCTCGGTGTGCTGGGCGGCGAGGAAGCGCACCAGGGCCTGGGCGACGGTCAGCCGGGTCACTTGTATCCCTCCGTGTGGTCGGGGTGGAAGCTGATCCGCCACTCCCGCTCGGGGCCGGGTCCGGCCATGACGTTGAGGTAGTAGAGCGGGTGCCCGGGCTGGGCGATCGACGGGCCGTGCCAGCCGTCGGGAACGAGGACGGCGTCACCGGTGCGCACCTCGGCGAGGAGTTCGGCGCCGCCGGGGCGGGACGGGGTGATCCGCTGGTAGCCGTAGCCGGGCGGGGCGTGGTGCGGGGCTCCGGGCGGCGCGTACACCTCGTAGTAGTAGATCTCCTCCAGGACGGACTCCGTGCCCGGGCGGTGCTCGTCGTGCTTGTGCGGCGGATAGGAGGACCAGTTGCCGCCGGGGGTGATCACCTCGACGGCGATCAGCCGGTCGCAGTCGAAAACGCCCGCCGCGGCGAAGTTGCGCACCTCGCGGGTGCGGTTGCCGCTGCCCCGGGTCTCGACGGGAACCTCCGGCGCGGAGCCGTAGCGTGCGGGGAGTCGTCGCTCGCACTTCGCTCCTGCCAAAGCGAAGCGGCCTCCCGCACCGGAGGCGATCTGGGCGTGGGCGTCCCTGGGTACGTAGGCGAAGTCCGAGACCCCGTCGAACGGGCTGTCGCGGCCCACGAGTTCGAGGATTTCCCCGTCGACGCGCACCGTACCGCCCCCGGAGAGCGGAAGCACCACCCATTCGCTGTTCCCCGTCTCGAACTCGTGGGTCCCGCCGGGCGGCAGATCGAGCACCCGCAGCGAGCTGTGCGTCCAGCCGGCCCGCTCGGGGTCGATGTCGACGTCGTACGGGCCGCGGGCGGCCGAGCCGGCGGGGAGATGGAGGGCGAGCGTGGAGTCCATGGTCATGTCCCTACCCGCCGGGGCGCCCCGTCATCGGGGGCCGGGTCATCGGGGGCGCTCCGGGATCGAGGCGTCGCCGGTGGCGAGGGCCAGGTCGATCTCCTCGGCGTACGGCATGGCGGGCGAGCAGGCGAGCCGGCCGGCCACGATCGCGCCCGCGGCGTTGGCCCGGCGCAGCAGCAGCTCCAGGTCGAGGCCGGCGAGCAGGCCCTGGGCGAGCGCGCCGCCGAAGGCGTCGCCGGCGCCGAGGCCGTTGACCACCTCGACGGGCAGCGGCGGGACCTCGGCGGTGGTGCCGTCGGCGGCGAGCGCGAGGACGCCCTTGGGGCCCTGTTTGACGACGGCGAGCCGGACACCGGCGGCGAGCAGGGCGCGGGCGGCGGCGTACGGCTCGCGCTCGCCGGTGGCGATCTCGCACTCGTCGAGGTTGCCGACGGCGACGGTCGCGTGCCGCAGCGCCTCCGCGTACAGCGGGCCGGCCTCGCCGGGGGCGTCCCAGAGGGCGGGGCGCCAGTCGAGGTCGAGGACGGTGAACGCGCCGGGTCCGGCCGCGGCGGCCCGCTCGCGCAGCGCCGCGAGGGTCGCGGTGCGGCTGGGTTCGGCGCTCAGTCCGGTGCCGGTGACCCACAGCGCGCGGGCCGCCCGGAGTGCGTGGAGGTCCAGCTCGTGGGGGTGGATCTCCAGGTCGGGGGCCTTGGGGCGGCGGTAGAAGTGGATCGGGAAGTGGTCGGGCGGGAAGATCTCGCAGAAGGTGACCGGGGTGGGGTACGCGGCGACCTCGGTGACCCACCGCTCGTCCACCCCGAAGGCCCGCAGCTCGCGGCGCAGGTACGCGCCGAACGGGTCGGCCCCGGTCCGGCTGATCAGCGCGGTGCGGCAGCCGAGCCGCGCGGCGGCGACGGCCACATTGGCCGGGGAGCCGCCGAGGAACTTCCCGAAGCTCTCCACCCGGGCCAGCTCCACCCCGCTCTGCAACGGGTACAGGTCCACACCGAGGCGCCCCATCGCGATCAGGTCGTAAGTGACCCGGTCGTACGCGACCGGCTCCCGCCCGATCGGGTCGTCGGGGCGGCCGTCCCGCCGGTGCTCCGGTTCCGCCGTCATCGGCACGTCACCTCTCGCCTCGGCCCTGGTGGGCCCACGTCCTCAGGTCTATCCACGGCCCTGGGGCGTGTCAACGACAGGTCCTGCCATCCGGACGTGCCGCCGGACGCGACCGGGCGTGCTGCGCACGTACTGCCCGACGCCGTCTTGACGCCCCCAGGAGTCCGCCCCAAGGTGGCATTCATGACGAATCCGTCACCTCGGCGGCCCTCGCCGCCCCCGTCAGCCTCCCCCCAGCCGCCGCGGATCAGAGTCGGTTCCGCCCCGGACTCGTGGGGGGTGTGGTTCCCCGACGATCCGCGGCAGGTGCCGTGGCAGCGGTTCCTGGACGAGGTGGCGGGCGCCGGCTACGAGTGGATCGAGCTCGGCCCGTACGGCTATCTGCCGACCGATCCGGGCCTGCTCGCCGAGGAGACGGGCAGCCGGGGGCTGCGGGTCTCGGCGGCGACCGTGTTCACCGGGCTCCACCACGGGCCGGCCGGGTGGGAGCGGACCTGGGCCCATGTCGCCGAGAACGCGGCGCTCGCCCAGGCCATGGGCGCGGAACATCTGGTCGTGATCCCCTCCTTCTGGCGGGACGACCGCACCGGCGAGGTCCTGGAGGACCGCACCCTCACGGCCGAACAGTGGCGGCAGCTGACCGGTCTGACCGAGCGCCTCGGCCACGAGGTGCGGGAGCGCTACGGGCTGCGGATCGTGGTCCATCCGCACGCCGACACCCACCTCGACACCGAGGAGAACGTCACCCGCTTCCTCGACGCCACCGACCCCGATCTGGTGGCGCTGTGCCTGGACACGGGCCACTACGCCTACTGCGGCGGCGACAGCGTGAAGCTGATCGAGACCTACGGCGAGCGGATCGGCTACCTCCATCTCAAGCAGGTCGACCCGGCGGTGCTCGCCCGGGTGGTGGCCGAGGAGCTGCCCTTCGGTCCGGCGGTGGCCCAGGGCGTGATGTGCGAGCCGCCGGCCGGGGTGCCGGCCCTGGAGCCGGTGCTCGACGCGGCGCGCGCCCTGGACGTGGACCTGTTCGCCATCGTCGAGCAGGACATGTACCCCTGCGAGCCCGACGCTCCCTACCCCATCGCGGAGCGCACCCGCCGCTTCCTCCGCTCCTGTGGCGTCTGATGATCGTGCGTCACTTTCGTCACGGCCGTCGCTCCTTCGTCACGCATGTCTCCGTTACGCGGGCTTTCCGTCACAGGCGCTCGACAGCCTCTCTCCTCCCGTCGGAAGGGGCCGTCGACCGGGCACAGGCTCAGTGATCACGCGTCACGAGTGATCACCAGTGACGTCCGGCAGCTCCCCCGACGGCGCCCCCGCCGCCCTGCCGGGCACGCAGGAGAGGTGCCACGCCATGACCGACAGAAGGCTCTGGTCGTACAAGGACATCGCCGCGCACATCAAGGTGCAGCCGGACACGGTCCGCTCCTACCGGAAGCACGGACTGCTGCCCGTGCCCGACCACGTGGAGTCGGGCAAGCCCTATTGGACCCCGGACACCATCCGCGCCTGGGTCGCGAACCGGCCGGGGAACCGGAGCCGCCGGAACTGAGCCGCCCCGAGGGAGACGGAGGCCCCGAGCCCCGGAGGCCCCGCACCGCGCCCCCGCGCGGTGCGGGGCCTCCGTCGTCCCGCGCCGGTCATCCGCGGACGGTCATCCGGCGACGGTCTCCTTCTCTGGCTCGCGGGCGGCGCCCGCCTCGGGGGCGGGCGCCCCGGGTATGCCGCCCTCGCTGATGCCGAAGCGGGCATGGAGCCGGCGCAGCGGCGCGGGCGCCCACCAGGTGAGGCGGCCGGTCAGCTTCATCACGGACGGCACGAGCAGGCTGCGCACCACCATGGCGTCCATGAGGACGGCGAGGGCCACGCCGAGGCCGAGCATCTTGGTGTTGGTGACCCGGCTGGTGCCGATGGCGACCATGACGACGGCCAGGATGACGGCCGCCGCGGTGATCAGCCCGCCGGTGCGGCGCAGTCCGTGCCGGACGGCGCCCTCGTGATCGCCGGTGGCGTCGTACTCCTCCTTGATGCGGGAGAGCAGGAACACCCCGTAGTCCATGGAGAGTCCGAAGGCCACGCAGAACATGAGGACGGGCAGGGTGGTCTCGATGTCGCCGGTGGAGGTGAAGCCGAGGAGCCCGGCGAGGTGTCCCTCCTGGAAGACCCAGACGACGGCGCCGAACATGGCGGTCAGGCTGAGGGCGTTGAGCACGACGGCCTGGAGCGGGACGACGACGCTGCCGGTGAGCAGGAAGACCAGGATCAGGGTGACGACCGCGACGATGGCGGCTGCCCAGGGCAGACGCTCGCCGATGGCGTCCTTGGAGTCGACCAGGACGGCCGCGGCGCCGGTGACGGACGTGGCGAAGGGGGCCTCCTCGGCGCGCAGTTCGCCGACCACGCGCTGGGCTCCGGCGCCGACTCCCTCGCCCTCGGGGACGACGGTGTAGTACGCGTGGGTCCGCCCGCCGGCGCCCGCGGAACCGGCTGCATCGGCGGCACCGGCCGTGCCGGCGGTGACCGGCCCGTCGACCCGGGCGACGCCGGCGAGGGCCTCGATCCGGGTGCGGTAGTCCTCGTACTGGGCGGCGGTGGCCGGGCCCTCGGCGAGCACGGTGAGCGCGCCGCCGGGGTTGCCGGGGAAGCCCTCGCGGAGCTGGTCCTGCACGACGCGGGACTCGGCGGTGGCGGGCAACTGGCGGTCGTCGGCGGTGCCGAACTTCACGCCGAGGAACGGCAGTCCGAGCAGCACCAGGCCGGCGGCGGTGACGGCGGCGAACCACGGCGCCCGCCGCATCACGAGACCGGCCGCCCGCCCCCATCCGGCGCCCTCCGCCCGCCCGGCATCGGCGGTGCCCCGCCGCCGGAGGACCCGGCGCAGGTCCAGGGCGTTGACCCGGTCGCCGAGCAGCAGCAGCGCGGCCGGCAGCAGGATCAGGGCGGCCGCGGCGGCGAGCAGGACCACGGCGATGCCCGCGTAGGCGAAGGAGCGCAGGAAGTACTGCGGGAAGACCAGCATCGCGGCCAGCGAGACGGCGACGGTGAGGGCGGAGAAGAGCACGGTCCGTCCGGCGGTGCGCAGGGTGGTGGCGACGGCGGTGCGGGTGTCGGCGCCGCCGGCCAGCTCCTCACGGAACCGCCGGACCACGAACAGGGCGTAGTCGATGGCGAGTCCGAGGCCCAGGGCGGTGGTGAGGTTCTGGGCGAAGACGGAGACGTCGGTGAACTCCGTGATGCCGCGCAGCACCGCGTTGGTGCCGAGGATGGCGACGATGCCGATGCCCAGCGGCAGCACGGCGGCGACGGCGCTGCCGAAGACCATGACGAGCAGGACGAGGGTGATCGGCAGGGCGATCATCTCCGCCCTGAGCAGGTCCTCCTGGATGATCGTCTGCATCTCATGACGGACGGCGAGCGGGCCGCCGACGGAGACCTCGACGGGTCCGTGGGTGCCGCGGAACTCGGGGGCGAGGCGCTGCAGGATCTCGCCGGCCGCCTTCTCCTCGCCGTCGATGCGGGCGGCGATCACGCCCTGCCGGCCGTCCTTCGAACGCAGGGCCGGCGAGCCGGTCTGCCAGTAGGAGCCGACGCCGTCGACGCCCTCCTGGGCGTCGAGCCGCTCGGCGAGCCGGCGGGCCTCGGCGACGACCGCGGGCGCGTCGACCCCGGCGGACCCCGCGTCGACCAGGAGCAGCACATTGGGCTGCGAGGCGGGGAACTCCCGCTCAAGCACCTGTATGGCCCGGGTGGACTCGGCGTCCGGGTCCTCCCAGCCGCCGCTGCCCATCCGGTCGGCGACCCCGCCGCCGGCCAGCACCGCGAGCGCGGTGAGGACCAGCGCGACGAGCAGCGACAGCCGGGGCCGGGCCGTCACCAGCCGTGTCCAGCGGCCGGGCCCACCCCCCGTGGGCAGGGCTTTCTTGACTTCGGCCATGACGCGGTGTCCCCTTCACCGTGACCCGTGCGACGCGCGCAGGGGTCGCCCATTGCCATAGGCTGGCAAACACGAGACATCGCTCGCGTTTTTCAAGAATGCGAGCGACCTCTCGTGTTTGTCAAACGTGTTGAGGAGGCTGTGGACAGCCATGTCCGAGGACGAGGAGACCCCCGGAACCGCGCCCGCGGAACCGAGGCCGCGCCGCCGCCAGGCCCGCGGCGAACGCCGGATCGCCCAGCTGCTCCAGGCCGCCGCGGACGTCTTCTGCGCCAAGGGCTACACGGCGGCGAGCACCAACGCGATCGCCCGCGAGGCGAGCGTCTCGCCCGGCACGCTCTACCAGTACTTCCCGAACAAGGAGGCCATCGCCCTGGAGCTGGGCGACCGACTGCTCTCCGAGATGCGAGCCGCCCACGGGCAGGCCTTCACTCCAGCGAACCTGGGACTGCCGATCCCCCAGCTCGTGGACGCCGTCCTCGACCCGCTGATCGAGTTCAACTGCCAGCACCCGGTCTTCCTCGCGCTCATGCACGGCTCCGAGATCCCCGGCCGGATCGCCGAGGAGCACGACGCCCTGCACGCCTCGATGCTCGCCCGGGTCGGCGAGCTGATGGCCCACTACCTGCCCGGCACCGAGCCCGCCCAGCGCGCCCGGATGGCCGACATGATCTTCGCCATCGTGAAGTCCGGACTCGCGCTCGTGCTCGCCGCGCCCGAGGGACCGGAGCGGGAGGCGGTGATCACTGAGCTGAAGACGGTCCTGCTGCGCTACCTCGCCCCGCCCCTCGCGGACCAGCGGCTCACCACTCCCGGTGCCACGACTCCGGTCACCACGACTCCGGTCACCACGACTCCGAGCCCGTGATCCACTCGGACGCGGACTCGGGCACGGACGCGGACTCCGGCGCCCCCTCCGCCTCGCCCTCCGCGCCCGCCCGCAGCCTCAGCGCGAGCAGCGGGAAGACGAGGACCGACACCATGCCCGCCCCGACGAGCGCCGCCGCCTCGCCCGCCGTCAGCGTCTTGTCGTCCACACCGATGGTGGTGATGGCGACGACCAGCGGCAGCGCCGTGGAGCCGTAGAGCACGAGCCCGCTCCGGTCGCGCCGGCCGAGGTCGCGCGGGGCCAGGAACCAGATCGGCCCGCCCCGCACCACCAGGAACAGCGCGAGGAAGAGCGGCAGGAGCAGCAGCGTACGGCCGCCGGAGAGCAGCGAGTCGAGGTCGAACTCGATGCCGGTGACGACGAAGAAGACGGGGACGAGGAAGCCGAAGCCGACGGCTTCGACCTTCTCCAGGATCCGCGGCCCGTACTCCGGGGCGGCTCCGGCGAGCAGCAGCCGGGTGATCATCCCGGCGGCGAAGGCGCCGAGCAGCACGTCCAGGCCGAGCGCCGTGGAGGCGCCCAGCATCACGGCCAGCAACAGGAAGACGAAGCGGAGCGCGAACTGCCCGCTGCTGTCCAGAGTGCGCACGATGATGTCGGAGAACCACGGCCGGCGGGGCCGCATCGCCCAGAAGACGGCGGCCGCGGTGAGCGCGGCGAAGACGGCGAGCAGGGCGGCCGACTCGGCGGGCCGGCGGCCGCTCAGGAGCAGCGCCATGGCGATGATCGGCCCGAACTCGCCCACCGCGCCGAAGGCCATGACGACCGAGCCGAAGCGCCCGTGCAGTCCGCCGGAGTCGCGCAGCACGGGCAGCACGGTGCCGAGCGCGGTGCTGGTGAGCGCGACCCCGATGAACACGCCCTTGGTGTAACCGCCGCCGAGCAGCACGCCCGCCCCGAGGCCGAGGACCAGGGCGATGCCCCAGGCGCCCAGGGAGCGTTTGAGGGTGTCGCCGCGGACCTTGCCGAACTCGATCTCGTACCCCGCCAGGAAGATCAGCATGGTGAGGCCGAGCTCCGAGAGCCCGTCGATGAGGGCGTCGGTCCTCGCCCAGTCCAGGACGTCGGGGCCGACCAGGATGCCGAGCAGGATCTCGAAGATGACGAGGGGTACGGGGAGCCAGCGGGCGGCTCCGTAGGCGAGCAGCGGCGCCAGGACGGCGATCGCCATGATCAGGATCAGCGTGGTCCCCGAATGCGACATACGGGGTCAATACCATAAGCTCCGGCCAATCGCCGGGCACGCGGAGGAACGTGAGGGCCCGGCACGACCGGACCCCCGTCCGGACCCCGTACGAACCCGCACCCGGACCCCCACCCGCATCCATACCCCCTAGGGGTACAATGGGGGTGAGTACACGCCCCTCGAAGAGGAGAACGCCATGACCGCCGAGACCCGGACCGAACTCCCCCAGGCGACCGCCTCCTGCTGCTCCTCCACCGGCGGCTGTCAGGGCGGCGCGGCGGACGCGGCCCAGGCCGACGGCATCACCACCGTCTACGAGGTCAAGGGCATGACCTGCGGCCACTGCGAGGGCGCGGTGTCGAGCGAGATCTCCGAGATCGCCGGCGTGGCCTCGGTCACCGCCGTCGCCGCCACCGGCAAGGTCACCGTCGTCTCCGCCGCCCCGCTCGACGAGGAGGCCGTCCGCGCCGCCGTCGACGAGGCCGGCTACGAGCTCGTCGGCCTCGCCTGACGTGCGGGCCGGGACCACCGGCCCTCCGCCTCACCCCCGCAGGGCCGTACGGTGACTACGTACGGCCCTGCTCCTGTTGGGAACCTCCATGGAACCGCTCACGACCTCCACCGTCACCGAGCTCACGATCGGCGGCATGACCTGCGCGTCCTGTGCCGCCCGGGTCGAGAAGAAGCTCAACCGGATGGAGGGCGTGACCGCGACCGTCAACTACGCCACCGAGAAGGCGCGCGTCGAACACCCGGCGGAGCTCCCGGTCGCGGACCTCATCGCCACCGTCGTCAAGACCGGCTACACCGCCGAGGAGCCCCCGCCGCCCGAGCCGGAGCCGGAGCCCGGGCCGGAGTCGGAGGCCGACACGTCCGAAGTCCGGGATCAGGAGGACCCCGAGCTCGCCTCCCTCCGGCAGCGGCTCACCGTCTCCGCCGTCCTCTCCCTCCCCGTCGTCCTGCTCTCGATGGTCCCGGCCCTGCAGTTCGACAACTGGCAGTGGCTCTCGCTCACCCTCGCCGCGCCCGTGGTCGTCTGGGGCGGGCTGCCCTTCCACCGGGCCACCTGGACCAATCTGCGGCACGGCGCCGCCACCATGGACACCCTGGTCTCGCTCGGCACCCTCGCCGCCTTCGGCTGGTCGCTGTGGGCGCTGTTCCTCGGGGACGCCGGGATGCCCGGCCTGCGCCACGACTTCGACCTCACCGTCTCCCGCGACCACGCCGCCTCCACCATCTATCTGGAGGTCGCCGCCGGCGTCATCACCTTCCTCCTGCTCGGCCGCTATCTGGAGGCCCGCGCCAAGCGGAAGGCCGGCGCGGCCCTGCACGCGCTGCTGCGGCTCGGCGCCAAGGACGTCGCCGCCCTACGGGGCGGGGTCGAGGTACGGGTCCCGGTCGGCGCGCTCGCGGTCGGCGACCGCTTCGTCGTACGCCCCGGGGAGAAGATCGCCACCGACGGCACCGTGACCGACGGCGCCTCCGCCGTGGACGCCTCGATGCTCACCGGCGAGTCCGTGCCGGTCGACGTGGCGCCCGGCGACACCGTCACCGGCGGCTGCGTCAACGTCTCCGGCCGGCTCGTCGTCGAGGCCACCCGGGTCGGCGCCGACACCCAGCTGGCCCGGATGGCCAAGCTCGTCGAGGACGCCCAGAACGGCAAGGCCGAGGTGCAGCGGCTCGCCGACCGGATCTCCGCCGTCTTCGTGCCCGTGGTGCTGCTGATCGCGCTCGGCACCCTGGTCGGCTGGCTGCTCGTCACGAGCGACACCACCGCCGCCTTCACGGCCGCCGTCGCCGTGCTGATCATCGCCTGCCCGTGCGCCCTCGGCCTCGCGACCCCGACCGCGCTCATGGTCGGCACCGGGCGCGGCGCGCAGCTCGGCATCCTCATCAAGGGCCCGGAGGTCCTGGAGTCCACCCGCCGCGTCGACACGGTCGTGCTCGACAAGACCGGCACGGTCACCACCGGCCGGATGGAGCTGACCGGGGTGCATGTGTACGGGGGCGCCTACGGCGCCGACCGCACCGACGAGGCCGAGCTGCTGCGGCTCGCGGGCGCCCTGGAGCACTCCTCCGAGCATCCGGTCGCCCGCGCCGTCGCGGCCGGCGCCGCCGCGCGGGTCGGCGAGCTGCCCGTACCGAAGTCCTTCGAGAGCGTCCCCGGGCTCGGCGTGCGCGGCTCGGTCGACGGACACCTGGTCCTGGTCGGGCGGGCCGCGCTGCTCGCCGCCGAGGAGATCGAGGTCCCGGACCGGGCCGCCCCCGGCGTGGTCCACGTGGCCTGGGACGGGCGGGCCCGGGGCACCCTGACGGTCGCCGACGCGGTCAAGGAGACCAGCGCCGAGGCGGTGACCCGGCTGCGCGGCCTCGGGCTGCGGCCGGTGCTGCTCACCGGCGACACCCGGACGGTGGCCGAGCGGGTGGCGGCGGAGGTCGGCATCGACGAGGTGATCGCCGAGGTGCTGCCGCAGGACAAGGTCGAGGTGGTCAGGCGGCTGCAGGCCGAGGGCCGCACGGTGGCCATGGTCGGCGACGGCGTGAACGACGCGGCGGCCCTGGCCACCGCCGATCTGGGCCTGGCGATGGGCACCGGCACGGACGCCGCCATCGAGGCGAGCGACCTCACGCTCGTACGGGGCGATCTGCGGGTCGCGGCCGACGCGATCCGGCTCTCCCGGAGCACCCTCGCGACGATCAAGGGGAACCTGGGCTGGGCCTTCGGCTACAACGTGGCCGCGCTGCCGCTGGCGGCGGCCGGGCTGCTCAACCCGATGATCGCCGGGCTCGCGATGGCCTTCTCGTCGGTCTTCGTGGTGACCAACAGCCTGCGGCTGCGCCGCTTCCGCTGAGCCCCCGGGGGACCCCGTACGGCGAGTGATCACGCGAATTCACCTACACGTGACGCACAGGACCTTCACAAAGAGATCTAGATCACAGATATTGGGGGGTAACCATCTGGGCTGTTCGCGAGTCTAAGTGGGCGATGCCGAGAACGTCTTGGGGGACGTTCACGGAGATGTCTTGGGGGACGTCTCCAGGCAAGCGCGGCCGGGGCACGTGCACCGGGGAGCTTTGAGCGGCCCTCCCGTACGTACGTACCCCGGCAGACCGCGCGAGCAGACGCCCGGCCCGGATCCCGTGGGGGGAATCCGCACCGGGGATATGGGAAGCGCCCCGTTCGCCGACCCGTGGGGGGATCGGCGGCGGGGCGCTTCCGCTTGTGACTGCTGGTGGTCCGGGAGTCAGCGGGACTCGACCGGGACGAAGTCGCGCAGGACCTCGCCGGTGTAGATCTGGCGCGGGCGGCCGATGCGGGAACCCGGCTCCTTGATCATCTCGTGCCACTGGGCGATCCAGCCCGGAAGGCGGCCGAGGGCGAAGAGGACCGTGAACATCTCGGTCGGGAAGCCCATCGCGCGGTAGATGAGGCCCGTGTAGAAGTCCACGTTCGGGTAGAGGTTGCGCGAGACGAAGTAGTCGTCGGAGAGCGCGTGCTCCTCCAGCTTGAGCGCGATGTCGAGCAGCTCGTCGGACTTGCCGAGGGCCGACAGGACGTCGTGCGCCGCCGCCTTGATGATCTTGGCGCGCGGGTCGAAGGACTTGTACACCCGGTGGCCGAAGCCCATCAGGCGGACGCCGTCCTCCTTGTTCTTCACCTTGCGGATGAAGGAGTCGACGTCGCCGCCGTTGGCCTGGATGCCCTCGAGCATCTCCAGGACGGACTGGTTGGCGCCACCGTGCAGGGGGCCCCACAGGGCCGAGATGCCGGCCGAGATCGAGGCGAACATGTTCGCCTGCGAGGAGCCGACCAGCCGGACGGTGGACGTCGAACAGTTCTGCTCGTGGTCCGCGTGCAGGATCAGCAGCTTGTCGAGCGCCGAGACCACGACCGGGTCCAGGTCGTACTCCTGGGCCGGGACCGAGAAGGTCATGCGCAGGAAGTTCTCGACGTAGCCGAGGTCGTTACGCGGGTAGACGAACGGGTGACCGATCGACTTCTTGTACGCGTAGGCCGCGATCGTCGGCAGCTTGGCGAGCAGCCGGATCGTCGACAGGTGGCGCTGCTTCTCGTCGAACGGGTTGTGGCTGTCCTGGTAGAAGGTGGACAGCGCGGACACCACGGAGGACAGCATCGCCATCGGGTGGGCGTCCCGCGGGAAGCCGCGGAAGAAGTTCTTGACGTCCTCGTGGACCAGCGTGTGCTGGGTGATCTCGTTCTGGAAGACGGAGAGCTCGTCCGCCTTCGGCAGCTCGCCGTTGATCAGCAGGTACGCCACCTCCAGGAAGGTGGACTGCTCGGCCAGCTGCTCGATGGGGTAGCCGCGGTACCGCAGGATGCCCTGCTCACCATCGAGATAGGTGATGGCGGATTTGTAGGCGGCGGTGTTGCCGTATCCGCTGTCCAGGGTGACCAGACCGGTCTGGGCTCGGAGCTTCCCGATGTCGAAGCCCTTGTCGCCGACGGTGCTCTCGACCACCGGGTAGGTGTATTCACCGTCCGCGTACCGCAGTACTACAGAGTTGTCGCTCACGTCATCCCTCACCGACGTAGTGCCTCTTCTTCGAGGTGCCCTGACTGTCTCTACCATCCCCCATTTGGCTGTGGAGAGTGCACTCGGGGTCGCTCATTGGGCCATTCGGCGGCACTCAGTGCCGCCAACCTGCTTATCCTGCCCCCTTCGCCCCGGTTCCGGAAGTCCTCCGTGATCTTTCACACGAGAGTGCTCCCTGTGAGCCGATGGGCGAGTGCGGTAAAGCGGCGCCCGGCCGAAACCGTGCGCACCGCCTGGGCGATCGCCTTGCGCGAGCCGACCAGGACAACGAGCTTCCGGGCGCGGGTGACAGCCGTGTAGAGCAGGTTGCGCTGGAGCATCATCCAGGCGCTGGTGGTGACCGGAATCACCACCGCCGGATACTCGCTGCCCTGCGAGCGGTGGATGGTCACAGCGTAGGCATGGGCCAGCTCGTCCAGCTCGTCGAAGTCGTACGGCACCTCCTCGTCCTCGTCGGTGCGCACGACGAGCCGCTGCTCGACGGGGTCGAGGGCGGTGACGACGCCGACGGTGCCGTTGAAGACGCCGTTGGCGCCCTTCTCGTAGTTGTTGCGGATCTGGGTGACCTTGTCGCCGACCCGGAAGACCCGGCCGCCGAAGCGCTTCTCGGGGAGGTCGGGGCGGGCCGGGGTGATCGCCTGCTGGAGCAGCCCGTTGAGCGAGCCGGCGCCGGCCGGGCCCCGGTGCATGGGGGCGAGGACCTGGACGTCCCGCCTCGGGTCGAGGCCGAACTTGGCGGGAATCCGGCGGGCGGCGACCTCCACCGCGACCCGGGCGGCGTCCTCGGTCTCCTCCTCGGCGAAGAGGAAGAAGTCCGGCAGGCCGGTGGTGACGGGCTGCTCGCCCGCGTTGATCCGGTGCGCGTTGGTGACCACGCCGGACTGCTGCGCCTGCCGGAAGATCCGGGTGAGCCGGACCGCCGGCACCGGGCTGCCCGGGGCGAGCAGATCGCCGAGCACCTCGCCCGCACCGACCGAGGGCAGCTGGTCCACGTCCCCGACCAGGAGCAGATGGGCCCCCGGGGCCACCGCCTTGACCAGCTTGTTCGCGAGCAGCAGGTCCAGCATCGAGGCCTCGTCGACCACGACCAGATCGGCGTCCAGCGGCTTGTCCCGGTCGTACGCGGCGTCGCCGCCGGGCTTCAGCTCCAGGAGCCGGTGCACGGTCGAGGCCTCGGCGCCGGTCAGCTCCGCGAGCCGTTTCGCGGCGCGGCCGGTGGGCGCGGCGAGCACCACCTTGGCCCGCTTGGCGCGGGCCAGCTCCACGATCGAGCGGACCGTGAAGGACTTGCCGCAGCCCGGTCCGCCGGTGAGGACCGCGACCTTACGGGTCAGGGCGAGGCGGACCGCCTCCTCCTGCTCCGGCGCGAGCGAGGCCCCGGTCCGCTCCGCCAGCCAGGCGAGGGCCCGGTCCCAGGCGACGTCCCGGAAGGCGGGCAGCCGGTCCTCCTCGGCGGCGAGCAGCCGGCGCAGCTGCCCGGCGAGGGACAGCTCGGCCCGGTGGAACGGCACCAGGAACACCCCGGTCACCGGCAGCCCCTCGGGGCCGGGCACCTTCTCCCGTACGACCCCCTCCGGGTCCTCGGCGAGCTCGCCCAGGCACTCGATGACCAGCCCGGTGTCGACCTGGAGCAGCTTCACCGCGTCGGAGATCAGGCGCTCCTCGGGCAGGAAGCAGTGCCCCTGGTCGGTGGACTGCGACAGCGCGTACTGCAGGCCGGCCCGCACCCGGTCCGGGCTGTCGTGGGGGATGCCGACGGCCTGGGCGATCCGGTCGGCGGTGAGGAAGCCGATGCCCCAGACGTCGGCGGCCAGCCGGTAGGGCTGGTTCTTCACGACGCCGATCGAGGAGTCCCCGTACTTCTTGTAGATCCGCACCGCGATGGAGGTGGACACCCCGACGCCCTGCAGGAAGACCATCACCTCCTTGATCGCCTTCTGCTCCTCCCAGGCGGCGCCGATCAGCTTCGTCCGCTTCGGCCCGAGCCCCGGCACCTCGATCAGGCGCTTCGGCGCGGTCTCGATGACGTCGAGGGTGTCGGTGCCGAAGTGGTCCACGATCCGCTCGGCGATGCGCGGCCCGATGCCCTTGATGAGGCCCGAGCCGAGATAGCGGCGGATGCCCTGGACGGTGGCGGGCAGCACCGTCGTGTAGTTCTCCACGGTGAACTGCCGCCCGTACTGCGGGTGCGAGCCCCACCGCCCCTGCATCCGCAGCGACTCCCCCGGCTGCGCCCCGAGCAGCGCCCCGACGACCGTCAGCAGGTCCCCGGACCCGCGCCCGGTGTCGACCCGGGCCACCGTGTACCCGGACTCCTCGTTGGCATAGGTGATCCGCTCCAGGACCCCTTCGAGCACCGCGAGACTGCGCACTTCGCTGGACATGCCCCGAAGGTAGCGAAGCCCTCGGACAACGGGGCGGGCCTGTGGACAACCCGGATGCGCGCACCTGTGGACAACGCCCGCCCCTGCCCGGGACTCACACGGCCAGGAATGCCTCCAGCGTCTCCTCCAGGACCTCCACGCCGTCGCGCGCCCACAGGGCGTCGTTGAAGAGTTCGACCTCCACCGGGCCCGTGTAGCCCGCCTTCTCGACCAGGGCCGCCCAGGCGGGGAGATCGATCGCGCCGGTGCCGAGCCGGCCGCGGCCGTTGAGGACGCCGGCCGGGAGCGGGGTGGTCCAGTCGGCGAGCTGGAAGGAGTGGATGCGGCCGGCCGCGCCCGCGCGGGCGACGGCGGCCGGGGCGCGGTCGTCCCACCAGAGGTGGTAGGTGTCGACCGTGACGCCCACCT
The DNA here is from genome assembly GCF_026236535.1 of Streptomyces sp. SKN60. GTDB lineage: Bacteria > Actinomycetota > Actinomycetes > Streptomycetales > Streptomycetaceae > Streptomyces. The sequence goes on from NZ_JAHTMW010000002.1 coordinate 543,569, forward strand.
GGTCGGCCGGGAAGTGCTCGGCGATCTCCAGGGCCTGGTCCAGGGTGGAGACCGCGCAGCGGTCGGAGGCATACATCGGGTGGAGGGGCTCGATGGCGAGGCGGACGCCCCGCTCGCCCGCGTACGGGGCGAGCGCGCCGATGGCCTCGGTGATCCGGGCCCGGGCGGCGGGCAGGTCCGGGCAGGCCGGGGTGAGGCCGCCGGAGACCAGGACGAGGGTGTCGGTGCCGAGGACCGCGGCCTCGTCGATGGCCGCGCGGTTCTCCGCCTCCCAGCCCTCACCGGTGAAGAAGCCGCCCCGGCACAGCGTGGTGACGGCGAGCCCCGCGTCCCGTACGAGCGCGGCGGCGGCCTCGATCCCGTACTCCTGGACGGGTTCGCGCCACAGGCCCACGCCCGGGATGCCGAGCCGGACGCACTCCCGCACGAGGTCGGGGAGGGCGAGCTGCTTCACGGTCATCTGGTTGATGCCGAAGCGTTCGAGGTTCACTGGGCGACTCCGTACACGGTGAGGAGCGAGCGCATCCGGGACTCCGCGCGCGCCGGGTCGGGGAACAGGCCGAGGCCGTCGGCCAGTTCGTACGCCCGGGCGAGGTGGGGCAGGGAGCGGGCGGACTGCAGGCCGCCGGCCATCGTGAAGTGCTCCTGGTGGCCGGCCAGCCAGGCGAGGAACACCACCCCCGTCTTGTAGAAGCGGGTGGGGGTCTCGAAGAGATGGCGGGACAACTCCACCGTCGGGTCGAGGACGGCGCGGAAGCCTGCCGTGTCGCCCGTGTCGAGCACCCTGACCGCCTCCGCCGCCAGCGGACCCAGCGGGTCGAAGATCCCGAGCAGCGCGTGGCTGAAACCGTGAGTGTCCCCCGCGATCAGTTCGGGGTAGTGGAAGTCGTCGCCCGTGTAGCAGCGGACCCCGTCCGGCAGCCGGCGGCGCAGCGCGACCTCGCGGCCCGCGTCGAGCAGCGAGACCTTGATGCCGTCGACCTTGTCGGGGTGCGCGGCGATGACCTCAAGGAACACCTCCGTCGCCGCGTCCAGGTCCGCCGACCCCCAGTAGCCCGCCAGGGCCGGGTCGAACATCGGGCCCAGCCAGTGCAGGATCACCGGCTCGGCGGCCTGGCGCAGCAGCTGCCCGTAGACCTCCAGGTAGTCCTCGGGGCCGGTCGCGGTGGCCGCGAGGGCGCGGGAGGCCATGAGGATCGCCTGGGCGCCCGACTCCTCGACGACGGCGAGCTGTTCCTCGTACGCCGCGCGGATCTCCGTAAGAGAGGCCGGGCCGGTGGGGAGTTGGTCGGTGCCGACCCCGCACGCGATCGGGCCGCCCACCGCCTTCGCCTCGGCGGCGCTGCGGCGGATCAGCTCGGCCGCGCCCGCCCAGTCCAGGCCCATGCCGCGCTGCGCGGTGTCCATCGCCTCGGCGACGCCGAGCCCGTGGGACCACAGATGGCGGCGGAAGGCGAGGGTGGCGTCCCAGTCGAGGGCGGCAGGGCCGTCGGGGGTGGTGTCGGCGTACGGGTCGGCGACGACGTGCGCGGCGGAGAAGACCGTACGGGAGACCAGCGGGCCGGCCCCGGTGAGCGCGAGCGGCTCGGTACGGGGGGTGTACGCGCGCGTGCCGCCGCCCGGCAGGGGAAGGGCGATCACAGCGCGACCTCCGGGACCTCGATCCGGCGCCCCTCCGCCGCCGAGCGCAGGCCCAGCTCGGCGAGCTGCACGCCGCGCGCCCCCGCGAGCAGGTCCCAGTGGTACGGCTCGCCGAGCACGACGTGCCGCAGGAACAGCTCCCACTGGGCCTTGAAGCCGTTGTCGAACTCGGCGTTGTCCGGCACCTCCTGCCACTGCTCACGGAAGGGCTCGGTCGCCGGGATGTCCGGGTTCCACACCGGCTTCGGGGTGGCGGCGCGGTGCTGGATCCGGCAGCCGCGAAGGCCGGCGACGGCGGAGCCGTGCGTCCCGTCGACCTGGAACTCGACCAGCTCGTCGCGGTGCACCCGGACCGCCCAGGAGGAGTTGATCTGCGCGATCGCGCCGCCCGCCAGCTGGAAGATGCCGTACGCGGCGTCGTCGGCCGTCGCCTCGTACGGCTTGCCCCGCTCGTCCCAGCGGCGCGGCACATGGGTGGCGACGGCGGCGGTGACGGAGGTGACCCGGCCGAACAGCTCGTGGAGCACGTACTCCCAGTGCGGGAACATGTCGACGACGATGCCGCCGCCGTCCTCCGCGCGGTAGTTCCAGCTGGGGCGCTGCGCCTCCTGCCAGTCGCCCTCGAAGACCCAGTAGCCGAACTCGCCGCGCACGGACAGGATCTCGCCGAAGAAGCCGCCGTCGATCAGCCGCTTCAGCTTGCGCAGACCCGGCAGGAACAGCTTGTCCTGGACGACGCCGTGCCGGATGCCCTTCTCCTGGGCCAGCCGGGCGAGTTCGAGGGCGCCGGCCAGGTCACCGGCGGTGGGCTTCTCGGTGTAGACGTGCTTGCCGGCGGCGATGGCCCTGGTCAGCGCGGCGACGCGGGCGGAGGTGACCTGCGCGTCGAAGTAGATGTCGATCGTGTCGTCGGCGAGGACCGCGTCGAGGTCGGTGGACCACTCGGTCAGCCCGTGCCGCTCGGCGAGCGCGCGCAGCGCGGGTTCGCGGCGGCCTACGAGGACCGGTTCCGGCCACAGGACCTGGCCGTCGCCGAGGTCGAGTCCGCCCTGCTCGCGCAGGGCGAGGATCGAGCGGACGAGGTGCTGGCGGTATCCCATGCGGCCGGTGACGCCGTTCATGGCGATGCGGACGGTGCGGCGGGCGGTGCGGGGTGTCACGGGGGTGTTCCTCCCGGAGGGGCGGAGCGGCGGAGGGGAGAGGCGGAGTGGACGGAAAGGATGATAGAAAGCGCTTTCTACCAGGGATGACGCTAGCCTGCCGACATCACTGCCGACAAGGGCCCTGGAGGTACGCACGCGATGACCGTCACCCTGGCGGACGTGGCAGCCCGCGCACAGGTCTCCCCCGCGACCGTCTCCCGCGTCCTGAACGGCAACTACCCGGTCGCCGCCGCCACCCGGGAGCGGGTGCTGCGCGCGGTGGACGAGCTCGACTACGTACCGAACGGTCCGGCCAGCTCGCTCGCCGCCGCCACCTCCGACCTGGTCGGCATCCTCGTCAACGACATCGCCGACCCCTTCTTCGGGATCATGGCCGGGGCCGCGCAGGGCGCCATCGGCGCGCCGGGCGCGGGGCGGGCCGGCGGCGAGAAACTGGCCGTGGTGTGCAACACCGGCGGCGACCCGGAACGCGAACTCACCTATCTCACCCTGCTCCAGCGGCAGCGGGCCGCGGCCGTGATCCTCACCGGCGGCTCCCTGGAGGACCCGGAGCACCTGGCGGCGGTGAGCGCGAAGCTGGCCCGGCTCACCGAGGCCGGCACCCGGGTGGTGCTGTGCGGGCGGCCCCCGCTGGAGGGGGTGTCGGCCGCCACGCTCGCCTTCGACAACCGGACCGGGGCGCGCCGGCTCACCGAGTACCTGCTCTCGCTCGGGCACCGGCGGATCGGTTACGTCGCGGGCCCGGAGAACCGCACCACCACCCGGCACCGCCTGGAGGGCCACCGGGCGGCGCTCGCGGCGGCCGGGGTCGCGGAGGGCCCGACCGTGCACGGCCGCTACGACCGCCCGTCCGGCTACGAGGTGACCGCCGAGCTCCTGTCCCGCGCCCCGGACCTGACGGCGGTCGTCGCCGCCAACGACACGGTCGCGCTCGGCGTCTGCGCGGCACTGCGCGACCGGGGCCTGAGCATCCCGGGCGACGTCTCGGTGGCCGGCTTCGACGACCTGCCCTTCTCGGTCGACGCGGTGCCCGCGCTCACGACCGTACGGCTCCCGCTGCACGAGGCGGGCGCGCGGGCCGGGCGGATCGCGCTCGGCACGGAGGAGCCGCCGGCGGGCGGCGAGCCCGCGACGATCCCGGCGGAGCTGGTGGTACGGGGGTCGACGGCGCCGCCGAAGGGGTGACCGCAAGGCCTGACGGGCGTCAGGCGGTGCCGGGAACGGCGGCGTCCAGTCCCGTGGCGGCGAGGACGGCGTCGACGGTCTGCTCGACCGTCTGCTCCGCGTTGTCGATCCAGACGCCCTCGCCGGACAGTTCCTCGCGCATGGCCTCGTCGAGCCAACCCCAGTTGGTCGTCAGGCGCTTGTGGCGGGCGTTGTTGCGCTCCCAGGCCTTGTCAGGACCCGGGGCCAGGAAGACGACGTGCAGCGGCGTCCTCGCCCGGGCGTGGTAGAAGTCGAGGTGGGAGCGGCGGACCACCACGTCGTCGAGGACGGGCAGGAAGCCGGCCGCGACGAAGCTGTCGGCGAGCAGACAGGCGTGCCGGGCCCGCAGCAGGATCTGCCGGTCGGCCTCGGCGTCGCCGTCCGGGCTCGGCCAGTGGCCGCCGCTGACGATGAGCTCCTGGAGGTGGTCGACCTCGATGTGCGCGGACCGTGCGAACCGGGCCGCGAGGGCCGCCGCGACGGTGCTCTTGCCGCTGCCCGGGATGCCGGCCAACAGGACGGCGCCGGGCGCGGGTTCGGGGCTGTCGACGACGACGTTCTCGAAGGTCATGCACACTCTTTCAGCGGACGGTACGGGTCACGCGCACGGCTCACGCGCAGGGTCAGGCGTACGAGTCACGCGTACGGGTCTCAGGGGCGTGACACAGTAGCCCGGCCCGCCTGGCGCAGCCAGGAAATATTCGGCGCGCGGCCGGTGGTCGGCCGGAGGGAGGTCAGGGCCACTCCCCCGACGAGCAGCGCGGCGGCGCACCAGCGCAGCGGGCTGACCGGTTCGCCGAGGAAGAGGGCGGCGGAGGACATGCCGAAGACGGGGACGAGGAGGGAGAAGGGGGCCACGGAGGAGGCCGGGTGGCGGCGGAGCAGCCAGCCCCAGGCGCCGAAGCCGAAGACGGTGGTGACCCAGGCGACGTAGACGATGACGCCGGCGCCGGTCCAGTCGAGTCCGCGCAGCGCCGCCAGGTCGCGGTCGGGGCCTTCGAGGAGGAGGGAGAGGGCGAGCAGCGGGAGTACGGGGACGGTGCTGACCCAGACCATGAAGTTGAGCGGGTCGGGCGGGGCGGCCTTGCGGGTGAGGACGTTGGAGACGCCCCAGCAGACGGCGGCCGCGATCACCAGGACGAAGCCGGTGAGCGGTCCGGAGGTGCCCTCGTCGACGGCGGCGACGCCGATGCCGGCGAGCGCGACACCCATGCCCAGCACCTTGACCCTGCCGGGCCGCTCGCCGAGGGCGAGGAAGGCGAACAGGGCCGTGAAGACCGCCTGGACCTGCAGGATCAGGGAGGAGAGGCCGGCCGGGGCGCCGAGGCTCATGCCGGTGAAGAGCAGTCCGAACTTGGCGACGCCGAGGGCGAGTCCGACCCCCACGATCCTCCCCCACGGCCCTCCGGGCGTGGGAGGTGCCCCCAACGCCACCTTGGGCCTCCCGACGAAGAAGACGGCGGGCAGGGCGGCGACGAGGAAGCGGAGGGCGGAGAAGAGCAGCGGCGGGAAGTGGTCGAGGCCGATCTCGATGACGACGAAGTTGACTCCCCAGACGGCGGCGACCAGGGCGGCGAGGGCTACATGAGCGGGGCGCATGGGGACGAGCATCGCCCGCCCGGACCGTGTAGCACCAGCACGGATTCCTTCATGATTGGATGAAGCACTGCTACAGAAAGGGGTCGTCGACGTGCTCGATCTGGGACGTCTGCGTGCACTGCACGCCGTCGCCGTGCACGGCACGGTCGGCGCGGCGGCCACCGCGCTCGGCTACACGCCCTCGGCGGTCTCGCAGCAGATCGCCAAGCTGGAGCGGGAGACCCGCACGACCCTGCTCGAACGCAGCGGCCGGGGCGTCCGGCTGACCGACGAAGCCCGTCAACTGGCCGACACCGCCGAGCGGTTGCTCGCGCTCGTGGAGGAGGCGGAGGTGCGTCTGGAGGAGCGGCGCGGGCTGCCCGCCGGGCGGCTGCGGATCGGCTGCTTCGCCAGCGCGGCGCGCGGTCTGATGCCCCGGGCGCTCGCCGATCTGGCCCGCCGCCATCCGGCGCTCGACGCCCGCCTGTCCGAGGTGGACCCGCACCTCTCGGTGGACCTGGTGGGGCGGGGCGTGCTCGACCTGGCCGTGGCGCACGACTGGGACATCGCGCCGCTGCCCGTACCGCCGGGGGTGGAGCAGGCGGTGATCGGCGACGACCTGTGCGACATCCTGGTGCCGCGGGAGCATCCGCTGGCGGGCCGGGACGGGGTGCGGCGCGAGGAGCTGAGCCAGGAGCGGTGGATCACCCAGCCGCCGGGGACGGTGTGTCACGACTGGCTGATCCGGACGCTGCGGGCGACCGGTTACGAGCCGCTGATCGCCCATCAGGCCGAGGAGAACCACACCCAGGTGGCGCTGGTGGCGGCCGGGCTCGGCATCGCGCTCGTACCGCGGCTCGGGCGCGGCACCCTGCCGCCGGAGGTGGTGGCGCTGCGGCTCGACCCGATCCCGATGCGGCGGCTGTGGGCGCTGTGGCGGACCGGGGCCGCCCGGCGGCCGGCGATCACGGAGACGGTGCGGACCCTGCAGGAGGTGTGGCCGGAGATCGCGGCGACCGAGTGACGGGCGGCGCCGCCCCGGCGACGGACGCCGGTCGGGTGACGGGGCGTCATTCCTGCGCGGATCCTTGACCTGGCAGTTAGTTTCCGGATATCCGTGTCACCTTGGAAGTTTCCTTCACGGAAGGAGCACCAGTGCCCCCGGCCCCCTCCCGACGCACCGTCCTCACCGCCACCGCCGCTGCGGCGGCCGCCGCCGTCACGGGCGTGACCGCCCCCGCCGCCCTCGCCGACCAGCCGGTCTCCGACGAGCAGCGGACCGCCGACGACAAGAAGCTGCGCACGCTCCTCTCCCGGATGTCCCTGGAGGAGAAGGTCGGCCAGCTGTTCGTCATGCGGGTCTACGGCCATTCCGCCACCGCCCCCGACCAGGCCGACGTCGACGCCAACCTCAAGGAGATCGGCGTCCGCACGGCCGCCGAGCTGATCGATCGCTATCACGTCGGCGGGATCATCTACTTCGCCTGGGCGCACAACACCCGCGACCCGCACCAGATCGCCGACCTGTCGAACGGCATCCAGCGGGCCGGGCTCGCGCAGCCGACCCCGCTCCCGCTGCTCATCTCCACCGACCAGGAGCACGGCATCGTCTGCCGGGTCGGCGAGCCGGCCACCCTGATGCCCGGTGCGATGGCGCTGGGCGCGGGCGGTTCGCACGCCGACGCCCGCAAGGCGGCGCAGATCGCGGGCGCCGAGCTGGCCGCCGTCGGCATCCGGCAGAACTACGCGCCGGTCGCCGACGTCAACGTCAACCCGGCCAACCCGGTGATCGGCGTACGGTCCTTCGGCGCCGACCCGGCGGCGGTGGCCGCGATGGTCGCCGCGCAGGTCAAGGGGTATCAGCAGGGCGGGGTCGCGGCGACCTCCAAGCACTTCCCGGGGCACGGCGACACGGCCACCGACAGCCACTACGGCCTGCCGACCATCACCCACACCCGCGAGCAGTGGGCGGAGCTCGACGCCCCGCCGTTCCGCGCGGCGATCGCCGCCGGCATCGACTCGATCATGACGGCGCACATCGTGGTGCCCGCGCTCGACCCGAGCGAGGACCCGGCGACGCTGTCCCGCCCCATCCTCACCGGCATCCTGCGCGAACAGCTCGGCTACGACGGCGTGGTGGTCACCGACGCGCTCGGCATGGAGGGCGTACGGACGAAGTACGGCGACGAGCGCGTCCCCGTGCTCGCGCTGAAGGCGGGCGTGGACCAGCTGCTCAACCCGCCGAACCTCTCCGTCGCCTGGCACGCGGTGCTCGCCGCCGTGAAGAACGGCGAGCTGACCGAGGCCCGGCTCGACGAATCGATCCTGCGGATCCTGCGGCTCAAGGCCGGACTCGGCCTGTTCAAGGACCCGTACGTCAGCGACGCCGGCGTCGACCGCACGGTCGGCACCCCGGCCCACCTCGCGCACGCGGACCGGATCGCCGAGCGGACCACCACGCTGCTGGTCAACGAGGGCGGCTTCCTGCCGGTCAGCCGGCGCAGCCATCCCAAGGTCCTGGTGGTGGGCGCCGACCCGGCCTCGCCGTCGGGCACCACCGGCCCGCCGACCGGCACCGTGGCCGGCGCCCTGAACGAACTCGGCTTCACCCCCACGGTGGTGCCGACCGGGACGGCCCCGACCGCCGCGAAGATCGACGAGGCGGTGGCCGCCGCGGCCGGCCAGGACCTGGTCGTGGTGGGCACGTACAACCTGACGGCGACCAGCACCCAGCGCACACTGGTCGCCCGGCTCGTGGCGACCGGGGTGCCGGTGGTCACGATCGCCATCCGCAATCCGTACGACGTGGCGCGGACCACCGGCCAGCGGGCCACGCTCGCCGCCTACTCCTGGACGGACGTCGAACTGCGCGCCGCCGTACGGGTCCTGGCCGGCCGGGCCGAGCCGCAGGGCCGGCTTCCGGTCCCGGTGCAGGACGCGGCCGACCCGGCGAAGGTGCTGTACCCGGTGGGCTACGGACTCTCGTACCGCTGACCGGCGAAGCGGCCGGCGGGCCCGGGCGACGACGAGCAAGGGCCCCCGTACGCGCGCGATCGCGTGCGTACGGGGGCCCGGAACCACGGGAATCGCGGACGGACCTACGGGCGCAGCCCGTGCTCCCGGGTGGCGTCCTCGTCGACCGGCCGGTCGATCCGGGCGTCGAAGCGGGCCAGCGGCTGCGCGGCCCGGACGGCGGGGGCGTCGACGCCGGCCCAGGCGAGGATCCGGGCGGTGGCGTTGGCCCGTTCGGCCTCGACCAGACCGGCCACGTTGGCGCCGTGGTTGGCGCCCGGCGCCACGTACACGAAGCTGTCGCGGGCGCCCTTGCCGAGGCGGAACTGCTCGGAGCCCCACGGGTCGTTGCCGCCGTAGACGAACAGCATGTGGTTGGCGTTGTGGCGGACCCAGGTGTCGACGTCCCGCATCACCCACGGCTTGAACTTCATGGGGATCTCGCGCGGCACGAAGTTGCGGGCCGGCTGGTAGCCGTAGCGGCTCAGCCCGGCCAGGTGGGGCTGGGTGATGGTGGGCGAGCCGAGCTCGGTCGCCGCCTGGTAGTAGTACGGCGTGTAGCCCTCCAGGCTCTGGTCGGTGTACGCGGCCCAGCCGGAGTAGGCGTCGATCGTCTCGTAGACGGTGTCGTCGCTCGCGGTGGCGGCGTCCGGGATCTGGTCGCAGACGTCCTGGCCGTAGTACTGCCAGAAGCCCCACACGAAATCGAGGACGACGGCCTCGTAGGCCTTGTCGAGCGTGCCGAGGGTGTTGAAGGTGGAGCCGTCGGCCGCGGCCTGGGCGGCGAGCTTCTTCTCCAGCGGCTCGCGGCGCACCAGCGCCTCGCGCTGCATCGCGTTCAGCCGGTCGCGGCAGTCCTTGGTGCCGACGGTCTCGAAGAAGCGGTCGTAGGCCGAGTCCTCCTTCTCCACCACGTCGTTGGGCGCCACGTACGCCACCACGCCGTCCATGTCGCGCGGGTAGAAGCGCTCGTAGTAGGTGGCGGTCATGCCGCCCTTGGAGGCGCCGGTGGACAGCCAGTTCTTGCCGTAGATCTTCTTCAGCGCGGTGAAGATGCGGTGCTGGTCGCTGGCGGCCTGCCAGATGTCCAGCTTCGACCAGTCGGCGGGCTGCGGCCGGGACGGCGTGAAGAAGCGGTACTCCATGGAGACCTGGTTGCCGTCGACGATCCGGGTCGGCTCGGCGCGGCCGGGCGTGGTACTCAGTCCGTAGCCGCTGGTGCGGAAGACGGTCGGGCGGTCCGTGTCCTTGTGCAGGACCGAGATCCGCTGCTGGAACGTGCCGGCCCACGGGCGCCGGTGGTCGATCGGCTGCTCGTAGTTCAGGACGAAGAAGCGGTAGCCGGCGTACGGCTTCTCCTCGATCAGGCTCATCCCGGGTATCGCCAGGATGCGGTCCTTGATGTCCGCGCTCTGCGCCTCTGCGACGGCTCTGCTGTCCGTGTCCGGTTCCGCGGCGGTGGCCACGCCGGTGGAGCCCGCGGTGCCTATGAGCACCGAGAGCGACAACAGCCATCTGAGCGACTTGCGCATGCACCCTCCCCTTGGTTCACAACGGTGTCGCGAACCTAGCGGGGGCAACGTGTGGACCGCCAGACCCAGTTGGGCCTTACGCCGGGGCGTTTCCTGTGCTTCAGCACAGGATCCAGCCGGTGGCGGTGGAGCGGCCGTCGATGGTGGCGGACACCCGGACGCAGCGGTTCAGCGCGTACACCGTGACCGGCCCGGCCTGCCGGCCGAACCGTCCGGCGTCCACGGCCGCCCGTCCGCCGCGCGGCTGCACGGACAGGGACATCGGCCGCAGCGGCCCGGGCCGCTTGGCGACGGCGACCGCGCACGCGTACTGCCGGGTGCGGTAGAGCCGCAGCTCGCCGGTGGCGAACCCGATGACGCGGGTGGGCCGCCCGGCGCAGACGGACGCCGCCTCGGCGCTCCCGGCCGGTGGGCCGGCAAGCACGAGCAGACCTACGGCCGTGACCAGGGCGAGCAGATACGCCGAGAGGCCCCGCCCCGTCTTTCGCACCGCCCCCGCGCTCATGTCCCCCGCCCCTCCCCTTGGTTCCCCCGCCTGAACTCGTACAGGTTTACGACGCGGCCGGGCCCGATTCGGTTGCGGGCCCGGCTCCGGCCGTACGCCGAAGACACGGCCTAGCCCGAGAAGTGGCCGGCGACGAGGGAGAGGAAGGTCAGCTCGGCGCCGAGCAGGATCCAGAACGCGGCCGTGCGGCCGGTGGCGGGGGTGTGCGGGGTGTCCGGGGTGCTCAGGGCCCGGATCCAGGCGGCCACCGCCACGGCGAGGGTGGCCAGGTACGCCCAGCCGGGGATCTCCCCGCAGGTGCCGTACATCACGCACTCCGTGCCGCTCGCCGAGGCCAGCGCGAGCACCACGACGAGGATCGTCGCGGGCACCAGGAGCAGCCCGGCCCACAGGGCGCGGGTGCGCAGCCGGCGCGCCGCCGTCGGTGCGGGCCGGGGGCCCGGGAGGGGCGGGAGGAGGTCGTCGCTCATGCGACCGATTCAACCCCCGTCCGCCCGGGGCCCGGTATGCGCTCCCGTACTCAGATCTGCCGTGCTCGGATCTGCCGTGCTCAGATCGCCTCGGCGGGAGTCGGCTCCTGCTCGGTGTCCTCGTCCTCGCCGATGAAGGTGCGCCACAGGGCCGCGTACCGCCCGTCCAGGGCGAGGAGTTCGTCGTGGGTGCCGTCCTCGGCGACCCGGCCGTGGTCCATGACGACGACCCGGTCGGCGCGGGCCGCGGTGGTCAGGCGGTGGGCGACGACCAGGGTCGTGCGGCGGCCGGCGAGGCGGTCGGTGGCCGCGTTGACCTGGGCCTCGGTGGCCAGGTCGAGGGCGGCGGTGGCCTCGTCGAGGAGCAGCACGTCGGGGTCGACGAGTTCGGCGCGGGCCAGGGCGATCAGCTGGCGCTGGCCCGCCGACAGGTTCCGGCCGCGCTCGGCGACCGCGTGGAGGTAGCCGCCGTCGAGGGTGGCGATCATGTCGTGGGCGCCGACCGCGCGGGCCGCGGCCTCCACCTCGGCGTCGCCGGCGTCCGGGCGTCCGTAGGCGATGGCGTCGCGCACGGTGCCCTCGAAGAGGTACGCCTCCTGCGGGACGACGCCGAGCCGGTGCCGGTACGCGGTGAGGTCGAGCGCGCGCAGGTCGGTGCCGTCGGCGGTGACCCGGCCGGCCGTCGGGTCGTAGAACCGGGCGACCAGCTTGACCAGGGTGGACTTGCCGGCGCCGGTCTCGCCGACGAAGGCGACGGTCTGCCCGGCGGGGATGCGCAGGTCGATGCCGGTCAGGGCCTCCTCGCCGTCGTCCGCGGAGCCGTAGCCGAAGGAGACGTCCTCGAAGGCGATCTCGCCGCGCAGCGAGAGCACGTCGAGCGGGGCGTCCGCGGCGGCGGTGGAGGTGGGCTCCTGGAGGAGTTCCTGCATCCGCTTGAGCGAGACGGCGGCCTGCTGATAGCCGTCGAAGACCTGCGAGAGCTGCTGGACGGGGGCGAAGAACAGGTCGATGTAGAGGAGGTAGGCGACCAGCGCGCCGGTGGTGAGGGTCTTGTCCTCGATGCGGTGGGCGCCGACGATCAGGACGGCCGCGGCGGCCACCGAGGACAGCAGGGTGACGAACGGGAAGTAGACCGAGATCAGCCACTGGCCGTGGATGCGGGCCGCGCGGTACTCCTGGCTGCGGGCGGTGAACCGCTCGGCGCCGGACCGCTCGCGCCGGAAGGCCTGCACGATCCGCAGTCCGGCGACGGACTCCTGGAGGTCGGCGTTGACCACGCTGATCCGCTCGCGGGCCAGCTCATAGGCCTTCACGCTGGCGCGGCGGAAGAAGAAGGTGGCGACGGCGAGGACCGGGAGGGTCGTGAAGACCACCAGGGCGAGCTGGAGGTCGAGCACCAGGAGGGCGCCCATGATGCCGAAGAAGGTGACGACGGAGACGAAGGCGGTGACCAGGCCGGTCTGCAGGAAGGTCGACAGGGCGTCGACGTCCGTGGTCATCCGGGTCATGATCCGGCCGGTGAGCTCGCGCTCGTAGTAGTCCAGGCCGAGGCGCTGGAGCTGGGCGAAGATCTTCAGGCGGAGCGCGTAGAGGATCCGCTCGCCGGTGCGGCCGGTCATCCGGGTCTCGGCGGTCTGCGCGATCCACTGGACGAACACGGTGAGCAGGGCGAGCGCGGACGCGGCCCAGACGGCGCCGATGGCGAGCCGGTTGACGCCCTCGTCGATGCCGTGCCGGATCAGGACCGGGAGCAGCAGCCCGGCGCCCGCGTCGACCGCGACCAGGCCGAGGCTGACGAGCAGCGGAAGGCCGAAGCCGTGCAGCAGTCGGCGCAGCCCGTACGAGGTCTCGGGGGCGACCGCGCGGCCCTCGTCGACCTCCGGGGCGTCGGTGGCGGGCGGCAGCGCGTCGACGGCGGCGAGCAGCTCCGGGGTGGCCCCGGCGCCTTTCGCCTCGCGTTCCTCGGCGCGCTCGTCCCGTACCCACAGGGTGGGGGTGATGCCGCGTTCGGCGTCGAACTCGGCGTCCAGCTCGGCCCGCAGGGTGCGGTCCTCGGGCGGCTCGGCCGGCAGCACGTGCCCCGGCGAGACGGCGCCCAGCTCGTCGGGGTCGGTGAGCAGCCGGCGGTAGAGCGCGGAGTGCTCCTGGAGCTCCTCGTGGGTGCCGATGGCGGCGAGCCGGCCGCCGTCGAGGACGGCGATCCGGTCGGCGAGGCCGAGGGTGGAGCGGCGGTGCGCGATGAGCAGGGTGGTGCGGCCGGCCATGACCGACCTCAGGGCCTCGTGGATCTCGTGCTCGACCTTGGCGTCGACGGCCGAGGTGGCGTCGTCGAGGACCAGGAGCCGCGGGTCGGTGAGGATGGCGCGGGCGAGGGCGATGCGCTGCCGCTGGCCGCCGGACAGGGTCAGGCCGTGCTCGCCGACCTTGGTGTCGTACCCCTCGGGCAGCTCGGCGACGAACCGGTCGGCCTGGGCGGCGCGGGCGGCGGTCTCGATCTGCTCCTGGGTGGCGTCGGGGACGCCGTACGCGATGTTGGCGCGGACGGTGTCGGAGAACAGGAAGCTGTCCTCGGGGACCAGGCCGACGGCGGCGCGCAGCGAGTCGAGGGTCAGCTCGCGCACGTCGTGGCCGCCGACGAGGACGGCGCCGTGCGTCACGTCGTAGAAGCGGGGCAGGAGCAGCGACACGGTGGACTTGCCGGAGCCGGAGGCGCCGACGACGGCGACGGTCTCGCCGGGCCGGATCTCCAGGGAGAAGCCCTCCAGGACCGGGTTGGCCTTGCCGTCGGCGCTCTCGTACGCGAACGACACGTCGTCGAACTCGACCGTGGCGGGCGCGTCCGCGGGAAGCTCCTTGGTGCCGTCCTTCATCGTCGGCTCGGTGTCGATGAGCTCCAGGACCCGCTCGACGCCGGCCCGGGCCTGCTGGCCGACGGTGAGGACCATGGCGAGCATGCGGACCGGGCCGACGAGGGAGGCGAGGTAGGCGGAGAAGGCGACGAAGGTGCCGAGGGTGATCTGCTCCTTGTAGGCCAGCCAGCCGCCGAGGGCGAGCACGGCGACCTGGCCGAGCGCCGGGACGGCCTGCAGGGCCGGGGTGTACTTCGCGTTGAGCCGGATGGTGCGGAGCCGGCCCGCGAACAGCTTCCGGCCGGCCTCGCGGATCTTGCCGGTCTCCTGCTCCTCCTGCCCGAAGCCCTTCACGACGCGGACGCCGGTCACGGCGCCGTCGACCACACCGGCGACGGCGGCGGCCTGCTGCTGCGCGTACCAGGTGGCGGGGTGCAGCCGGGTGCGGCTGCGGCGGGCGATCCACCACAGGGCGGGGGCGACGGCGAGGGCGACGGCGGTGAGCGGCAGGGACAGGGCGGCCATCACGCCGAGCGAGATGAGGAAGAGCAGCACGTTCCCGATGGTCATCGGGAGCATGAAGAGCAGGCCCTGGATCAGCTGCAGGTCGCTGGTCGCGCGGCCGACGACCTGTCCGGTGGACAGCTCGTCCTGGCGCCGCCCGTCGAGCCGGGTGATCGTCCCGTACATCTCGGTGCGCAGGTCGTGCTGGACGTCGAGGGCGAGCCGGCCGCCGTAATAGCGGCGGATGTAGGTGAGGACGTAGACGACGACGGCCGCGCCGAGGAGGAGGCCGGTCCACAGGGCGAGGGAGCCCGTCCTCGAACCGATCACGTCGTCGATGACGACCTTGGTGATGAGGGGCACGAGCGCGAGCACGGCCATGCCGGCGAGCGAGGAGCCCAGCGCGAGCACCACGTCCGCCTTGTACCGCCAGGCATACCCCCAGAGCCTGCGGGCCCATCCCGGGCCCCGCTCCCCCGTCTGCTGCTGCCCCACCGCCGCCACGTGGCGCCTCCCGTCCGTCCTGCTCTACCGGAAGGGCCAACGCGGCCGACGTGCGATTTCATCCCGCGGCAACAATCCCGGGCCGAAGGACCGACCCGGGCGGGTCGCAGGTCCTAGGCCGCCGGGCGGCCGGGCGGCCGGGCCGGGGCCGGGGCCGGGGCCGGGGCCGGGGCCGGGGCCTGGAGGGCACATGGCCGGGAACGAACGTTCGCGGCCTGCCCCCGCCGGGGTAGGACGAGGGCGTGACGGAGTCCACGCGGAGTACCGCGTTTCTATGTGGCCGGCTGTGGGCGGCGATGCACGCGCTGCGCGTGATCAGCGGCCGGCCGGATCCGGGCCGGCTCGCCGGAGGGAGCGGTCTGTACGACGCCCAGCGCTTCCCCGAACGGGAGCTGAACGAGCAGCTGGCCAGGGTCGGCAAGCGCCTGCGGGCGGCGCACACGCGCGGGGTGGAGCACGCCGCGGCGGCAGCCGAGGTCTTCCGGTCCATTCCCGACCACGTTCCGGCCGGCGGCCGGCTGCCGACCGGGCTGACCAAGGAGGCCCAGGAGGAGTTCCTGCTGGGCTTCCGAACCGGACTCGATCAGTACGAGACGGAGCACGGGGCCGTCATGAAGTGACCGTCCCGGTCACAGGTGCGTCGGCTCGAACATCTTCAGCAGGGCCGGGAGGACCACCACCGACGGGCCCGGGGTCTTCAGGGCCGCGGCGAGGTCCGACGCCAGGGTGTCCGGGGTGGTGAGGGTGGCCGGGACGGCGAAGGACTCGGCGAGGGCGACGAAGTCGGGGCGGGTGAGTTCGGTGGCGGTGGCCGCGCCGAAGGCGTCCGTCATGTACTCGCGCAGGATGCCGTAACCGCCGTCGTCGACGATCAGCCAGGTGACGTCGAGCTCGTACTGCTTCGCCGTCGCCAGCTCCGCGATCGAGTACATCGCGCCGCCGTCGCCGGAGACCGCGAGCACCGGGCGGGTCGGGTCGGCCACGGCGGCGCCCAGCGCGGCGGGGAAGGCGTAGCCGAGGCCGCCGGCGCCCTGGGCCGAGTGCATGGTGTTCGGGTGGCGCGCGTCGAAGGCGGACCAGGCCCAGTAGGCCAGGATCGTCATGTCCCAGAAGCTCGGGGCCCGGGACGGGAGCGCCTCGCGGACCGCCGCCACGACCCGCTGCTCCAGGTCGAGCTCCTGGGCGGCGAGCCGGCCCCGCACCTTCGCGAGCAGGGCGGCGACCCGCTCCGGGGCGGCCGGGTCCTCCCGTACCGCCACCGTCTCCAGGAGCGCCTGGAGCGCGAGGCGGGCGTCCGCGTGGATGCCGAGCGCCGGGTGGTTTGACTCCAGCTTGCCCGCGTCGGCCTCGATCTGGATCACCCGGCCGCGCGGGGCGAAGGTGTGGTAGTTCGAGGACAGCTCGCCGAGGCCGGAGCCGACCACCAGGAGCACGTCCGCGTCCTCCAGGAAGTCCGTGGTGTGCCGGTCCTCCAGCCAGGACTGCAGGGACAGCGGGTGCTGCCACGGGAAGGCGCCCTTGCCGCCGAAGGTCGTCACGACGGGCGCCGCGATCCGCTCGGCGAGCGCCCGCAGCTTGCCGGAGGCGTCCGAGCGGACCACCCCGCCGCCCGCGACGATCACCGGGCGCTCGGCGTGCGCGAGCAGGTGCGCGGCGACGGCCGTCAGCTCGGGCCGCGGCGGGATCTCGTCGGGCGTCGCGTCCATGGCCGTGACCACCGGCAGCGTCGTCTCCGCGAGCAGCACGTCCTGCGGGATCTCCACCCACACCGGCCCGTGCGGGGCGGTGAGCGCGGACTGCCAGGCGGCGGCGATCGCGGACGGGATCTGCGACTGCGTCCGCACGGTGTGCACGGACTTCACGACGTCCCGGAAGGACGCCTGCTGGTCGCGCAGCTCGTGGAGATAGCCGTGCCGGCCGCCGCCGAGCCCGGCGACCGGGATCTGGCTCCCGATCGCGAGCACGGGCGCGGAGGCCGCGGCCGCCTCCTGGAGCGCGGCGAGCGACATCAGCGCCCCGGGGCCGGTGGAGAGCAGCAGCGGCGCGGCCTCGCCGGTGATCCGCCCGTACGCGTCGGCGGCGAAGCCCGCGTTGTTCTCGACCCGCAGCCCGACGTACCGCAGGTCGGAGCGGCGCAGCGCGTCGAACATGCCGAGCGCGTGCTGCCCGGGGAGCCCGAAGACCGTCGTGGCGCCGAGGCCGCTGAGGCTCTCGACGACCAGGTCCCCGCCGGTCCGCCCGGCGGGCGGGTGGAGGGCCGCCTCGGTCTGCGCGGGCGTCGGGCGCAGGACCAGGTCGTGGTCGTGGGTCATGGGCCGGCTCCTTGGGGCGTGGGCGTGGTCGGGCGCGTACGCGAGGATGCCCGGCCCGGCCGGCCGCGAAGGCCGGCGGGCCGGGCACCCCGGGGAATTATCGGCTCCGCGCGATCACCGGCTCGCCGCGATCTGCCGCGACATGATCGTCGTCAGCTCGTACGCCGTGTGGGACGCCGCCACCGCCGTGATCTCGGCGTGGTCGTAGGCCGGGGCGACCTCCACCACGTCGGCCGAGACCAGGTTGCAGGAGGACAGGCCGCGCAGGATCTCCAGGAGCTCGCGGGAGGTCATGCCGCCCGCCTCGGGGGTGCCGGTGCCGGGGGCGTGGGCCGGGTCGAGGCAGTCGATGTCGATGGAGATGTAGAGCGGGCGGTCGCCGATGCGCTGGCGCAGCTGGTCGGCGACCTCGTCGGCGCCGCGGCGGTAGATGTCCGCGGAGGTGACGATGCCGAAGCCCATCTTCTCGTCGTCGGTGAGGTCCTGCTTGCCGTAGAGCGGGCCGCGGGTGCCGACGTGCGAGAGGGCGGAGGTGTCGAGGATGCCCTCCTCGACGGCGCGGCGGAACGGGGTGCCGTGGGTGTACTCGGCGCCGAAGTACGTGTCCCAGGTGTCGAGGTGCGCGTCGAAGTGGAGCAGGGCGACCGGGCCGTGCTTCTTGGCCACCGAGCGCAGCAGCGGCAGCGCCACGGTGTGGTCGCCGCCCAGGGTCATCATGCGGGCGCCGGTGGCGAGCAGGTCGTCGGCGGCGGCCTCGATGGTCTCGACGGCCTCGTTGATGTTGAACGGGTTGGCCGCGATGTCACCGGCGTCGGCGACCTGCGCGAGGGCGAACGGGGAGGCGTCCTGCGCCGGGTTGTACGGGCGCAGCAGGCGGGAGGCCTCGCGGATCGCGTTGCCGCCGAAGCGGGCGCCGGGGCGGTAGGAGACGCCGCTGTCGAAGGGGATGCCGACCACGGCGACGTCGGCGGTGCCGACCTCGTCGAGCCGCGGCAGCCGGGCGAACGTCGCGGGACCGGCGTACCGCGGGATGCGGGACGAGTCGATCGGGCCGCGCGGGGTGTTCTGGTCGCTGCTGCTCATGGTCGGTCCTCCTGGGATGTATCGGTCCGGAGATGGATCGGTCCGGCGAGTCGACAGTAGGGGGCCGGACAGCGGCGGAGAAGTGTGCGTTTCCTCCACAGTACGGCCGCGTGGTGTACGAAGGATCCATGACCACGTCCGCCGCGCCGGAGCCCGCGCCGCCCACCTCCCCCGTCCCGCTCGCCGCGCTGCTCGCCCGGCGGGACCTCGGGCTCCGGCTGCTGGCCGGGCCAGGGGACGTACCGCTGCACTGGGTGCACGCCTCGGAGATGGCCGACCCGTACCCGTATCTGCTCGGCGGCGAGCTGCTGCTCACGGCGGGCGTGCAGCTCGCCGACCCGGCGCGGTTCGTGGAGCGGGTGGTCGAGGCGGGTGCGGCGGCGCTCGGGTTCGGCGTCACGCCGGTGTACGACACGGTGCCGGCCGCGCTCGTCGGGGCCTGCGAGCGGCTCGGCCTGCCGCTGATCGAGGTGCCGCCCGAGACGCCGTTCACGGCGGTGGCCCGGGCGCTGTGGCGGCTGATGGCGGAGGCCCGGCTGCACGAGCTGCGCCGGGTGAGCGAGGCCCAGCAGTCCCTGGCGACCGCCGCCGCCCGCCCGGCGCCGGTACCTGCCGTCCTCGGCGCGCTCGCCTCACGGCTCGGCGGGCGCGCGGTGCTGTACGGCGCCGATGGCACCGAGTCGGCGGCGGCCGGCCGCGCGATCCCGCCGGAGGCGGCCCGGGCCCTCGCGGACCTGGCGGGCGTGGTCGGGCCCCGGCCCGGCGGCCCGGCCTCCGCGAGCGGGGACGGCGGCGGGCTGCGGCTCGCCGCGTACGCGCTCGGCGGCGGCGACGGCATGGCCCTCGGGATCGCGACCGAAGGGCGCGCACCGGGCGACCACACCATCGCCGGGGTCGCCGTCGTCCTGCTCTCGCTGCTCACCGCGCCGCACCGGGCCGCCGACATCTCGGTACGGGACGGGGCCCTGGCCCGGCTGCTGCTCGGCGCGCCGGTCGCGGAGGCGGCGGCCGCCCTCTCCCCCGGGCCGTGGACGGTGGTGCACGCCCGGGGCGGCGACAGCACGCCGTTCGCGGCGGCGGAGCTCGCGGCTGCCCTGGGCACGGACCTGGTGGACCCGGGCGCGGGTGCGGGTGCCGGTGCGGGCGGGGGAACGGGTGCGGGCGCGGGCCCGGCGGTGGTGCGGCTCCTGCTCCCGCCGGAGGCCGCGGCCTCCGTCACCGCCCGGCCCGGCTGGACCCTCGGCGTCAGCGCCCCCGCCGAACCCGCCGCCCTCGCCGCCGCCGACACCCAGGCCGCCCGCGCCCTGCGCCGCGCCGAGGCCACCCGCGCCCCCCTGGTCCGGCACCGCGCCAACGGCCTGGCCGGCCTCGTGGACCCGGCCGAGGCCGCCACCCACGCGCGCGTGCTGCTCGCCCCGCTCACCGAACCGCAGACCGAGACCCTGCGCACCTGGCTCTCCCTGCACGGAAGTTGGGACCGCACCGCGGTGGCCATGGACATCCACCGCAACACCGTCCGCCAGCGCATCGCCCGGATCGCGACCCTCCTCGACCGCGACCTGGACGACCCGGACGTACGGATGGAGCTGTGGTTCGCCCTCGGCAGCGCCCGGGCCGCATAGGGCTCGCTCTCCCCGCGGGCCGGGGCTGGATCACAGTCCAGAACTCTGGACACTTTCAACAACCCACGGGTAACTTGGACTGAGCAAGCGCTTAGACAAGCGTTGCGCCGGACCAGGACAGGACCCGAAGGAGGCGGCTCGTGCGCCGTACCGTATTCAACGAGGACCACGAGGCGTTCCGGGAGACCATCCGGGCCTTCATCGAGGCCGAGGTCGTCCCCGTCTACGACGAGTGGTTCGCCGCCGGCCAGGCGCCCCGCGACTTCTACTACAAGCTCGGCGAGCTGGGCATCTTCGGCATCAACGTGCCGGAGGAGTTCGGCGGCGCCGGTCTGGACACCCACAAGTTCGAGGCCGTCCTCTACGAGGAGACCGCCCGCGCCGGCGTGCAGTTCGGCGGCTCCGGCGTGCACGTGCTGCTCGCGCTCCCGTACATCAAGATGCTCGCCTCCGACGAGCAGAAGAAGCGCTACCTGCCGAAGTTCGTCTCCGGCGAGGAGATGTGGGCCCTCGCGATGACCGAGCCGGGCACCGGCTCCGACGTCGCGGGCATGAAGACCACCGCCAAGCTCTCCGAGGACGGCACGCACTACGTCCTCAACGGCGCCAAGACCTTCATCACCGGCGGCGTACACGCCGACCGCGTGATCGTCTGCGCCCGCACCTCCGCCCCGTCGGCCGAGGACCGCCGCTTCGGCATCTCCCTCTTCGCCGTGGACACCAAGTCCGAGGGCTACTCCATCGGCCGCAAGCTGGACAAGCTCGGCCTGCGCACCTCCGACACCGCCGAGCTCGCGTTCGTCGACGTCAAGGTGCCGGTCGAGGACCTGCTCGGCGAGGAGGGCAAGGGCTTCTACTACCTCGGCCACAACCTCGCCTCCGAGCGCTGGGGCATCGCCTTCGGCGCGTACGCGCAGGCCAAGGCCGCCGTCCGGTTCGCCCAGCAGTACGTGACCGACCGCACCGTCTTCGGCAAGCCGGTCGCGCACTTCCAGAACACCAAGTTCGAGCTGGCCGCCTGCCAGGCCGAGGTGGACGCGGCCGAGGCCGTCGCCGACCGCGCCCTGGAGGCCCTGGACGCGGGCGAGCTGACCCCGGCCGAGGCCGCCTCCGCCAAGCTCTTCTGCACCGAGGTCGCGCACCGCGTGATCGACCGCTGCCTCCAGCTGCACGGCGGCTACGGCTACATGAACGAGTACCCGATCGCCCGCCTGTACGCCGACAACCGCGTCAACCGCATCTACGGCGGCACCAGCGAGATCATGAAGTCGATCATCGCCAAGTCGATGGGCCTGTAAGTGCCGGAGGCAACACCCACGGCACTGGATGCCCTGCTCGATCTGCTCGACCTGGAGCGGATCGAGCGGGACATCTTCCGCGGCGAGTCCCGGTCCGCGCTCGTCCCCCGCGTCTTCGGCGGCCAGGTGGCCGCCCAGGCGCTGGTGGCGGCGGGCCGGACGGTCCCGGCCGACCGACTCGCCCACTCGCTCCACGCGTACTTCCTGCGCCCCGGCGACCCGGGCGCGCCGATCGTCTACAACGTGGACCGCATCCGCGACGGGCGTTCCTTCACCACCCGCCGGGTCGTCGCCGTCCAGCACGGCCAGCCGATCTTCCACCTCTCGGCGTCCTTCCAGACGTACGAGGAGGGGCTCGACCACCAGGCGGACATGCCGCCCGCCCCGGACCCGGAGTCGCTGCCCACGCCGGCCGAGATGCTGCCCCGCCACCTCCCCCGCGAGGTCGCGGACCGGCTGATCGAGGCGCGGGCGGCGGTGGACCTGCGCTATGCCGAGACGCCCCCGTGGGGGACGGTCGGGGAGCCGCGCGAGCCGCGCTCCCAGGTCTGGTTCCGCACCAACGGCAAACTGGCCGACGACCCGCTCCTGCACGTCGTGCTCGCCACGTACGTCTCCGACATGACGCTGCTCGACTCGGTCCTGCTCGCGCACGGGCGCGGCGGCTGGGCGGTCGGTGACGTCGTGGGCGCCTCGCTCGACCACGCGATGTGGTTCCACCGCCCCTTCCGGGCGGACGAGTGGCTGCTGTACGACCAGGAGTCGCCGACCGCGTCCGGCGGGCGCGGTCTGGGCCAGGCCCGGATCTACACGCAGGACGGGCGGCTCGCGATCTCCGTCATCCAGGAGGGTGTCGTTCGCGTCCCGCGCTGACACCCGGACATACCGTCCGACTATGTCGGAAATCGGTGAAAGCACCGCTGGAAACACCGGGGAAAGCACCTCCACGGTGATCGTGGCGGCGGTGGCGAACCTCGGGATCGCCGCCGCCAAGGCCGTCGCGGGCGTGATCAGCGGATCGAGCGCGATGCTCTCCGAGGCGGCCCACTCGGTGGCCGACACCGTGACCGAGGGCATGCTGCTCACCGCGCTGCGGCGGGGCAGCCGCCCGGCCGACGAGGACCATCCGCTCGGGCACGCGGGCGAGCGCTATGTGTGGGCACTGCTCGCGGCGGTGGCGACCTTCGTGGGCGGCGCCGTCTTCTCCTTCTACGACGGCATCCACACGCTCGTCCAGGGCGAGGAGCTCGGCGATCCGCTCGTCTCGTACCTCGTGCTCGGCATCGCCGCCGTCCTGGAGGGCTTCTCGCTGCGGACCGCGATCCGGCAGGTCAGCGCGGAGGCCGAGCGCGCCGCGGCGCCGTTCTCCCGCTATCTGCGGCTCACCCCGGACACGACCGTCAAGGCCGTCGTCATGGAGGACTCCGCCGCCCTGGCCGGTCTGATGCTCGCGGCCGGCGGGCTGCTCGGCGGGCAGATCACCGGCTCCGGCGTCTGGGACGGCGTCGCGTCGATCCTCATCGGCTGCCTGCTCGTGTACGTGGCCTGGGTGCTGGGCCGCTCCAACGCCGAGCTCCTGGTGGGCCGGGCCCTGCCGCCGCGGATGCGGGACGCGGTGCGGGACGAGCTCCTCGCGGTGGACCACGTGGTCTCCGTCCTGGACCTCACGACCCTGATCCAGGGCCCGGAGGAGGTGCTGGTCGCCGCGAAGGTCGACTTCCGCGACGTGGCCTCGGCCGAGCAGGTCGAGCTGGCCTGCGAGGACGCCGAACGGCGGCTCCGGGCCCGCTTCCCGTCCGTCCGGCGCGTCTACCTGGACCCGACGCCGGGCCGCGGTTGAGCACGGCGGGAAGGGGCCGCGGAGGCCCCGGCCCCCGGCCACGCCCCCGGCCGCACCCCGACCCGTCAGGCGTTCGTCAGACCCGCCGCGTCGAGCACGTACGCCGTCATCGGCTCGTAGTAGCGCGGGTCCACGACGTGGTCGTCGAGCGGGATCGTAACCTGCATGGTGCCCTCGGCCTCGGCGAGGAAGAGCGCCGGGTCGTTGCAGTCGGCGTAGCCCATGGACTCCAGGCCCCGCTGGGCGGCGCGGCCCGCCCAGCCGTGGTCGGCGACGACCAGGTCCGGCGCGGGCTCGCCGAGCGCGTCCAGGCCGTCCAGGATCGCGTTCATGGGCTCCGGGGAGTGGGTGTGCCACAGGCTGGCGCCCCGCTCGAAGACGGCGACGTCGGCGAACTGCACCACGTACCCCTCGTCGGCGGTCAGCCCGCCGGGGATCCGCACGATGTCGCAGCCGCTGGCCCGCAGCGCGGCGGCGATCCGGCTGTGCGCGTCGATCAGCGAGCCGGGGTGCCCAGTCGCGAACAGCACCCGCTCCTTCGCGGCGGCGGCCTTGGCGAGCCGCGCGGCCATCCGGTCGAGCGCCGCCACGGTCAGCTCGGGGTCGATGGTGTCCTGCCCGGCGCGGTGCGCCGGGTCGTCGACGACACCGCACCGCTCGGCCATCACGGCGAGCACGTCCTGCTCGTCCGTCCACCGGTCGCCGAACTCGAGGCCGAACCAGTAGTGGCGGTCGCCGTTGGCGAGCTTCCGGTAGTGGCTGAGGTTGTTGTCGCGCGGGGTGGCGACGTCCCCGGCGATACGGGTCCGGACGAGGTGCTCGACGAGGTCGGCGCGGCTGAGTATCGGCATGGCCCCCATTCTGCCGTTCCCACCGCCCCGCCGGGGCCCCGCCCACACGGTGGACGGAGCCCGGGACGGGCCCGCGGGCCGGAGGTGCGGGTTCCGCCGAACGGAGGCCATGGCTCCGGCGCACCGGACGGCGTCGGGACCGCCGCGCGGCCAGGCCGCGGCCGGCGGCCCGGGTCCGGCGCACCCGGGCGGTCTCGGGCCCCCGGCCGCCGAGGCTCGGCCCGCGCCGAGGTCGGAGGCGCCGCCGAGCTCGCGCCGCGGAGGCCCGGATTCCGCCGGACCGGCCGCCCCGGCCCCGCGCCCGGCGGCGCCACGGCCGCGCCCTACTCCGCCCCCAGCGCCCCGAACGCCCCGTGCGCCAGTTCCCTCAGCAGCCGTTCCATCGGCTCGCGGCCCAGGGGGGCGCCCAGGTGCGGGGTGGAGTTGAGGAGGCCGAAGACGGCGTGGACGGCGGCGCGGACCTCGTACTCGCCGGCCGTCGGGTACAGGTCGCGGACGACGGCGACCCAGAGCTCCACGTACTGGCGCTGGAGCTGGCGAACCCGCTTGCGGTCCTCGTCCTTGAGGCGGTCGAGCTCGCGGTCGTGGAGGGTGATCAGCGGGCGGTCGTCGAGGGCGAAGTCGATGTGCCCGTCGATGAGCGAGCGCAGCACCGCGCGCGGGTCGCCGTCGGACTCGGCGACCCGCAGCCGGCCGCCGTCGAGCAGCCGCTCGCTGATGCCGACGAGCAGCTCGGCGAGCATCGCGTCCTTGCCGGGGAAGTGGCGGTAGAGCCCGGGGCCGCTGATGCCGACGGCGGCTCCTATCTCGTCCACGCCCACCCCGTGGAAGCCGCGCTCGGCGAAGAGGCGGGCGGCCTCCTTGAGGATCTGCTCGCGTCGCGTCGGGGCGTCGGTCCGGCCGGAAGAGGACGGGGTCGGCGTCGGGGTGGTGGTCATGGATTCGATTCTAGACAGCGGGGTTAGCGGTCGTTAACCTTGGCGGCATACGTTAACGCTCATTAACCGAGTGGACCGACCGAGCAAGGGAGCTCGACGGATGCAGCAGGCACCTGCGCTGACGAGTGCGGCGGATCCCGCCTCGCCGGCCTGGCAGGCCAACGAGGCGGCCCATCACGAGCTCGCCGCGACCCTGCGCGGCAAGCTCGCCGAGGCGGCGCTCGGCGGCGGCGAGAAGGCCCGCGCCCGGCACACCGCGCGCGGCAAGCTGCTGCCGCGCGACCGGGTGGACACCCTCCTGGACCCGGGCTCGCCCTTCCTGGAGCTGGCCCCGCTCGCGGCGAACGGGATGTACGGCGACCAGGCCCCCGCCGCCGGCGTCATCGCCGGCATCGGCCGGGTCTCGGGCCGCGAGTGCGTGATCGTCGCCAACGACGCGACCGTCAAGGGCGGCACGTACTACCCGATGACGGTGAAGAAGCACCTCCGCGCCCAGGAGGTGGCCCTGGAGAACCGTCTCCCCTGCCTCTACCTGGTCGACTCCGGCGGCGCCTTCCTGCCGATGCAGGACGAGGTCTTCCCGGACCGCGAGCACTTCGGCCGGATCTTCTTCAACCAGGCCCGGATGTCCGGCGCCGGCATCCCGCAGATCGCGGCGGTCATGGGCTCCTGCACGGCCGGCGGCGCGTACGTCCCGGCGATGAGCGACGAGGCCGTGATCGTGCGCGACCAGGGCACGATCTTCCTCGGCGGCCCGCCGCTGGTGAAGGCCGCGACCGGCGAGGTCGTCACGGCCGAGGAGCTCGGCGGCGGCGAGGTTCACTCGCGGATCTCCGGCGTCACCGACCACCTCGCCGAGGACGACGCCCACGCCCTCCGGATCGTCCGCAACATCGTCGCCACCCTCCCCGAGCGCGGCCCGCTCCCCTGGTCGGTCGAACCGGCCGAAGAGCCGAAGGTCGACCCCATGGGGCTGTACGGGGCGGTGCCGGTGGACTCCCGCACCCCGTACGACGTGCGCGAGGTGATCGCGCGGATCGTGGACGGCTCCCGCTTCCAGGAGTTCAAGTCCGAGTACGGGCAGACCCTGGTCACCGGCTTCGCCCGGATCCACGGGCACCCGGTCGGCATCGTCGCCAACAACGGCATCCTGTTCGCCGAGTCCGCCCAGAAGGGCGCGCACTTCATCGAGCTGTGCGACCAGCGCGGCATCCCCCTGCTGTTCCTGCAGAACATCACCGGCTTCATGGTCGGCAAGGCCTACGAGCACGGCGGCATCGCCAAGCACGGCGCCAAGATGGTGACGGCCGTGGCCACCACGCGCGTGCCGAAGCTGACGGTCGTCGTCGGCGGTTCGTACGGCGCGGGCAACTACTCGATGTGCGGCCGGGCCTACTCCCCCCGCTTCCTGTGGATGTGGCCCAACGCCAAGATCTCGGTCATGGGCGGCGAGCAGGCCGCGTCCGTGCTCGCCACGGTCAAGCGCGACCAGCTCGGCGACGCGTGGAGCGCCGAGGAGGAGACGGCCTTCAAGGAGCCGATCCGCGCCCAGTACGAGACGCAGGGCAACGCCTACTACGCGACCGCCCGCCTCTGGGACGACGGCGTCATCGACCCGCTGGAGACCCGGCAGGTGCTCGGTCTCGCCCTGACCGCCTGTGCCAACGCGCCCCTGGGTGACCCCCAGTTCGGCGTCTTCCGGATGTAAGGGGACTTCGGAACATGCTGTTCGACACAGTGCTCGTCGCCAACCGGGGCGAGATCGCCGTGCGCGTCATCCGCACCCTGCGGGAGCTCGGCGTGCGGTCGGTCGCCGTCTACAGCGACGCGGACGCAGACGCCCGGCACGTACGGGAGGCGGACACGGCGGTACGGATCGGGCCCGCGCCGGCCTCGGAGTCGTACCTCTCGGTCCCCGCCCTGCTCGACGCGGCCCGCCGCACCGGCGCGCAGGCCGTCCACCCCGGCTACGGCTTCCTCGCGGAGAACGCGGCCTTCGCCCGGGCCTGCGCGGAGGCGGGGCTCGCCTTCATCGGGCCCCCGGCCGAGGCGATCTCGCTCATGGGCGACAAGATCCGGGCCAAGGAGACGGTACGGGCGGCCGGCGTCCCGGTCGTCCCCGGCGCCGCCGACCCGGACATCGAGGCCGCCGCGCACGAGCTCGGCGCGCCCGTGCTCCTCAAGCCTTCGGCGGGCGGCGGCGGCAAGGGCATGCGGCTCGTCCGCGACCTGACCGTGCTCACCGACGAGATCGCGGCGGCGCGGCGCGAGGCCCGGTCCTCGTTCGGCGACGACACGCTGCTCGTGGAGCGGTGGATCGACCGCCCCCGGCACATCGAGATCCAGGTCCTCGCCGACGCCCACGGCAACGTGGTGCACCTCGGCGAGCGCGAGTGCTCCCTCCAGCGCCGCCACCAGAAGATCATCGAGGAGGCGCCCTCGGTCCTCCTCACCCCGGAGATCCGCGCCTCGATGGGCGCGGCGGCCGTGGAGGCGGCCCGGTCCTGCGGCTACGTCGGCGCGGGCACGGTCGAGTTCATCGTGCCGGGCGGCGACCCTTCCGCGTACTACTTCATGGAGATGAACACCCGCCTCCAGGTCGAGCACCCGGTCACCGAGCTCATCACCGGCCTGGACCTGGTGGAGTGGCAGCTCCGGGTCGCGGCCGGCGAGCCGCTGGACTTCGGCCAGGACGACGTCCGCCTCGACGGCTGGGCCATCGAGGCCCGCATCTGCGCCGAGGACCCGGCGCGCGGCTTCCTGCCGTCCGGCGGCACGGTCCTCGCCCTCGACGAGCCGCAGGGCGCCGGCGTCCGCACCGACTCGGGCCTGAGCGAGGGCACCGAGGTGTCCAGCCTCTACGACCCGATGCTGTCGAAGGTCATCGTCCACGCCAAGGACCGCCCGACCGCCCTGCGCAAGCTCCGCGCGGCCCTCGCGGAAACGGTCACCCTGGGCGTCCCGACGAACGCGGGCTTCCTGCGCAGCCTCCTCGCCCACCCGGACGTGGTGTCGGGCGAGCTCGACACGGGTCTGGTGGAGCGGGACGCGGAGTCGCTGGTGGCGACGGAGGTGCCGGCGGAGGTGTACGCGGCGGCTGCGGCGGTACGGTTCGCGGAGCTCGCCCCGGCGCCCCGGGACGGCTGGACCGACCCCTTCTCCGTACCGAACGGCTTCCGCCTCGGCGGCGCCCCGAAGGCCCTGGCCTTCCCGTTCCGCGTGCCGGGACTCGAACCCGTCGTCGCCGAAACCCCGGCCGGCGGCGCCCGGGTGACGGACCGGTCGGTCAGCGTGACCGTCGACGGGGTCACCCACCACTTCCGGCGGGCCGGGGACTGGCTCGGCCGCGACGGCCACTCCTGGCACGTCATGGACCACGACCCCGTCGCCGCCGCCCTCTCCGGCGCCCGGCACGGCGGGGCCGACACGCTCGCCGCGCCGATGCCCGGGACCGTCACCGTCGTGAAGGTGGCCGTCGGGGACGAGGTGGAGGCCGGGCAGAGCCTGCTGGTGGTGGAGGCGATGAAGATGGAGCACGTCATCTCCGCGCCGCACGCCGGCACCGTCACCGAGCTGGACGTCACGCCCGGCACGACCGTCGCCATGGACCAGGTCCTGGCCGTGGTGACGCCCCGCGACGAGGAGGACGCATGACCGCCACCGGACTGCCGATGCCCGTGCCGGCCGCGGGGCTGCCCGCACGCGTGCGGATCCACGAAGTGGGGCCCCGCGACGGGCTGCAGAACGAGAAGACCGCCGTACCGACCGACGTGAAGGCGGAGTTCATCCGCCGCCTCGCCGCCGCCGGCCTCACCACCGTCGAGGCGACCAGCTTCGTGCACCCCAAGTGGGTGCCCCAACTGGCCGACGCCGAGGACCTGTTCCCGCAGGTCCGCGACCTGCCCGTACGGCTCCCGGTGCTTGTGCCGAACGAGCGCGGCCTGGACCGCGCGCTCGCCCTCGGCGCGGCCGAGGTCGCCGTGTTCGCGTCGGCGACCGAGTCCTTCGCCAAGGCCAACCTCAACCGCACCGTGGACGAGGCGCTCGCCATGTTCGCGCCGGTCGTGACCCGGGCCGCCGAGGCCGGACTCAAGGTCCGCGGTTATCTCTCGATGTGCTTCGGCGATCCGTGGGAGGGCCCGGTCCCGATCGAGCAGGTCGTCCGGGTCACCAAGGCGCTCGCCGACATGGGCTGTGACGAGCTGAGCCTCGGCGACACGATCGGCGTCGCCACCCCGGGCCACGTCAAGGCGCTGCTCACGGCGCTCAACGAGGCCGGGGTGCCCACCTCCCGTATCGCCGTGCACTTCCACGACACCTACGGGCAGGCCCTCGCCAACGCCTACGCGGCGCTCGAACACGGGGTCACCGTCTTCGACGCGTCCGCCGGCGGCCTCGGCGGCTGCCCGTACGCCAAGTCCGCCACCGGGAACCTCGCCACCGAGGACCTGGTGTGGATGCTCCGCGGCCTCGGCATCGAGACCGGGGTCGACCTGGCCGCCCTCACCGCCACGAGCGGGTGGATGGCCGAACACCTGGGCCGCCCGAGCCCGTCCCGCACCGTTCGCGCGCTCTCCCACAAGGAGTCCTGAGCATGTCCCTCGACCACCGGCTCTCCGAAGAGCACGAGGAACTCCGCCGTACCGTCGAGGCGTTCGCCCACGACGTCGTCGCCCCGAAGATCGGCGACTACTACGAGCGCCACGAGTTCCCGTACGAGATCGTCGCCGAGATGGGCCGCATGGGCCTGTTCGGCCTGCCGTTCCCCGAGGAGTACGGCGGCATGGGCGGCGACTACCTCGCCCTCGGCATCGCCCTGGAGGAGCTGGCCCGGGTCGACTCCTCGGTCGCCATCACCCTGGAGGCGGGCGTCTCGCTCGGCGCCATGCCGCTGCATCTCTTCGGTACGGAGGAGCAGAAGCGCCAGTGGCTGCCGAAGCTGTGCTCCGGCGAGATGCTGGGCGCGTTCGGCCTGACCGAGCCGGGCGCCGGCTCGGACGCGGGCGGCACCCGCACGACCGCCGTCCGGGACGGCGACCACTGGGTCATCAACGGCTCGAAGTGCTTCATCACCAACTCCGGTACGGACATCACGGGTCTGGTGACGGTGACCGCGGTGACCGGCCGCAAGGCGGACGGCCGCCCGCTGATCTCCTCGATCATCGTCCCGTCCGGCACCCCGGGCTTCACGGTCGCCGCGCCCTACTCCAAGGTCGGCTGGAACGCCTCCGACACCCGCGAACTCGCCTTCGACGACGTGCGCGTCCCGGTCGAGAACCTGCTCGGCGAGGAGGGCCGCGGCTACGCGCAGTTCCTGCGGATCCTCGACGAGGGCCGGATCGCCATCTCCGCGCTGGCCACCGGCCTCGCGCAGGGCTGTGTCGACGAGTCCGTGAAGTACGCGAAGGAACGTCACGCCTTCGGCCGCCCGATCGGCGACAACCAGGCCATCCAGTTCAAGATCGCCGACATGGAGATGCGCGCCCACATGGCCCGCATCGGCTGGCGCGACGCCGCCTCCCGCCTCGTCCTCGGCGAGCCCTTCAAGAAGGAGGCGGCGCTGGCCAAGCTGTACTCCTCGACGGTGGCCGTCGACAACGCCCGCGAGGCCACCCAGATCCACGGCGGCTACGGCTTCATGAACGAGTACCCGGTGGCCCGCATGTGGCGCGACTCCAAGATCCTCGAGATCGGCGAGGGCACCAGCGAGGTCCAGCGCATGCTGATCGCCCGCGAGTTGGGCCTGACCGGCTGACCCCTGGTCGAAGGTTGCTGTGGATGCGGCCCGCCGAGTGCGACTCGGCGGGCCGTTCACGTAGGGGAGGACAACTCCCCCCGAGCCGGATCCCGAGCCGGACCCTAGGCAGACGGCGTCCCGTGCCGCGTGGCCTGCCACCCCGCGATCAGAGTGCTCAGCGCGTCGGTCCAGATCGGAGTGCTGTCCGGCCCACCGCCCCACGTCGCCATACGGAGGTCCTGCGCGGCGAGTCCCTCGCACAGGGAGCTGACCTGCCAGGTGGCTTCCAGGACCGTTCGCCCCCCGATGTGTCCGGAGTCCTGAAGCCGGCGGATCAGCGCGAGGAGAACCTCCAGGGCTTCCCTCCTCGCCGGCTCGAAGCGCTCGCGGACCTCTGGATTCGCGATCGCGCGCTGCTGGAAGGTGACCTGGAACAACGCGGGATGCGCCAGGGCCCAGGCCCGGAATCCCGACACACAGCCCGCGATCAGGTCCGCGACGGGATCGTCCGTCCTGGGCAGCGCCGCGACCTTCGCGGCGAGCAGCGCGAACCCCCGCACACCCAGGCCGGCGATCAGGGCGTCCTTGGAACCCAGGCTGCTGTAGACGGCCCGCGTCGTCGTCCCCACCTCGTCCGCGACCCGGCGCACGGTCAGCGCCTCCAGGCCCTCGGCCTCCAGGATGCGCTCCGCGGCGTCCAGCAGCGCCTCGGCCGTCTCCTCGTTGTGCACACGCTTGCGTCCCACATTGACAGCATATCGGAACGCCATTACGTTATGAAGTAACGAAACATTGTCGCGAAATCGCGACGGTCAAGCCTCGTCGCGATGGGACCTCTCCGAGGAGGTGCGTCATGGCGACCGCGACCGATCTGAAGAGCGGCCTGGCCTACGACATGGAGGGAACGGGCACGCCCGTCGTCCTCCTGCACGGGATGACCTTCGACCGCCGCACCTGGCAGCCGATCGTCGAGGAGCTGGACGGCTCCGTCACGAGCATCGCCCCCGATCTGCCGGGACACGGCGGCAGCACGGGCAGGCCGACACGGCTGGAGGACGTGGCCGAGCGGATCCATCACCTGCTGAAATCGCTGGCCGTCGAACGCCCGGTCGTCGTGGGGCACTCGATGGGGGCCGCGGTGGCCGGCGTCTACGCGGCCACGTACCCGACCCGCGGCATGGTCCTCGTGGACCAGGCGACAGAGGTGCTCCCCTTCGCCCGGATGCTCCACCAGATCGCCCCGATGCTGCGCGGCCCCGGCTTCCACCAGGTCTGGCCGAACATCGAGAACAGCCTCGGGCTCGACCGCATCCCCGAACCCACCCGCACACGCGTGTTCGACGCACACAAGGTCGAGCAGGACGTCGTCCTCGGATACTGGGACGAGGCCCTGACCACGGATCCGTCCGAGCTGCAGGCCCGGATCGACGCGAGCACGGCCGGGATCCGGGTCCCCTGCCTCGCGGTGTTCGGCCGGGCCGCCACCGACGGCGAACGCGAGCGCCTGCGGCGGATGCCGGATGTACAGATCGAGGAGTGGACGGGCGACGGGCACTTCGTCCACCTCGTCGACCCCGGGCGGTTCACGACCAGGCTGCGCACCTTCATCGACCACTGCACCCGGGCGATCTGACGGGTCGCGGGCCTCCGTCGTTCTCGGGTCACCCCGGGGCTGTTGATCCAAGTGAGGTTAGGCTAACCTGCACGTCGTGAGGTAAGCCTAACCTTCCTCGGCCTGCCCTCCGCCTGCCCTCGCCTGCCCGGACGCCGCCCCGGCACCCCGGCACGTACCGAAAGCGACTTCGCCATGCCCAGCACCGCCCGAGCCACCTCCCTCACCCGTCGCGGCCTGCTCGCCGCGGGCGGCGCACTCGGGATCGGCGCCGCGCTCGCCGCGTGCGGCGGGAAAGACGCGAAGGACGGCGGCTCCGCCGCGACCCCGGCGTCCGGCAAGTCCGGCGCCTGGGAGTTCAAGGACGACCGCGGCCAGACCGTGAAGACGGCGAAGGCGCCGAAGAACATCGTCGCCTTCACCGGCATGGCCGCCGCGCTGAAGGACTTCGGCATCGAGGTGAAGGGCGTCTTCGGCCCGACCTACGTCGAGGACCCCAAGACCAAGACGAAGAAGGCCGACGTCCAGGCCGGCGACCTCGACATCTCCAAGGTCACCGTCCTCGGCAACGTCTGGGGCGAGTTCAGGATCGAGGAGTACCTCAAGCTCCAGCCCGAGGTCCTCATCACGGACATGTGGGAGAAGGACGCCCTCTGGTACGTGCCGGAGGAGCAGAAGGACAAGATCCTCAAGATCGCCCCGAGCGTCGCCCTGTGGGCCGCCGGGAAGTCGATGCCCGCCGTGCTCCAGCGCCACGTCGACCTCGCCGCCTCGCTCGGCGCCGACGTCAACGGCGCACAGATCAAGGCGGACAAGGCGCGCTTCGAGGCCGCCGCCGAGCGGGTCCGCAAGGCCGCCAAGGCGAAGAAGGGCATCAAGGTGCTCATCGGCTCCGGCGCCCCCGACACCTTCTACGTCTCCGCCCCGGCCCGCCCCACCGACACCCTCTTCTTCCAGGAGCTGGGCGTCGACCTGATCGTCCCGGACAAGCTGGACCCGACCGGCTGGTTCGAGCTGCTCAGCTGGGAGAACGTCGACAAGTACAAGGCCGACGTCATACTGCTCGACAACCGCACCTCCGCCCTGCAGCCCGAGGCC
The DNA here is from genome assembly GCF_026236535.1 of Streptomyces sp. SKN60. Classification (GTDB taxonomy): domain Bacteria; phylum Actinomycetota; class Actinomycetes; order Streptomycetales; family Streptomycetaceae; genus Streptomyces. The sequence goes on from NZ_JAHTMW010000002.1 coordinate 576,924, forward strand.
CTGAAGGCCAAGCCCACCTGGGCCGCGCTGCCCGCCGTCAAGGCCGGCCAGGTCTTCCCGCGCGTCACCGAGCCCATCTACTCGTACGCCAAGTGCGCGCCGCTCCTGGAGGACCTGGCCAAGGCCCTCGAGAACGCCAAGAAGGTGGCCTGACCCCATGACGAACGCCGAGACCGCCCCGTTCCAGTTCTTCCCCCTCCAGGTCGACCGGACGCGGCGGCTCGGCCCGTCCCTGGTCCGGGTCACCTTCACCGGCGACGACCTCGTCGGCGAGGATCTGAAGGGCTTCGCCGCCGGGGGCCGCGACCAGTCGCTCTCCCTCTTCCTGCCGCACCCCGGGCAGGACGCGCCGGTGCTGCCGCCGCTCGACGACCCGGACATGTACGCGATCCTGGGCGCCTACCGGGCGATGCCGCACGACGTGCGGGCCGTGATGCGCTCGTACACCGTCCGCGAGCAGCGCACCGCGCCCGACGGGCGCACCGAGGTCGACATCGACTTCGCGATCCACGAGGATGGCGGCCCGGCCTGCCGCTGGGCGCAGCGCGCCGAGCCCGGCGACCGGGTGGTCGTGCTCGGCCCGGCGGTGGCCGACAACACCGGCGTGCGCTTCCAACTCCCGGACGACGCCGACTCCGTACTGATCTGGGGCGACGAGACGGCCCTGCCGGCCGCCTCCGCGATCCTGGAGTGGCTGCCGGCCGAGACCCGCGCCCACGTGTACCTCGAAGTCCCCTGCTCCGGCGACCGCACGGAGTTCGCCACGGTGGCGGACGCGACCGTCACCTGGCTCGTACGGGAGGAGGGCGCGCCGTCCGCCCTGGAGGCGATCGCGGGCGCCGAACTGCCCGGCGAGAACCCGTACGTGTGGATCGCCGGCGAATCCGGCGCGGTGAAGGCGCTGCGCCGCCACTTCGTACGCGAACGCGGCCTGGACCGGCGGAAGGTGACCTTCGTCGGCTACTGGCGCAAGGGGCTGTCCGAGGACGCCCTGCGCGAGGTCCCGGACGAGACGGAGACGGACGCCCAGACGGACGCCCAGACGGACACCCAGACGGACGCTCAGACGGACGCCCCCTCGGCGGCGTAGCGAACCGGACAATCGCCGACAGCCCCTCGACTCAGCGGAGTCGGGGGGCTTTTTCGTACTCAAAATTAGGTTAGGCTAACCTTACTTACACCGACCGAGTCCGCTCTCGCTCCCGGAAGGGCCCCCACATGCGCTCCCACCTGCTCAACGACACGACGGCGGACGTCTACCGACGCTCCGTCACCGAAGGAGTCGAGCGGGTGGCGAGGAAACTCGCCACGACGCGCGGTCCGTTCACGGGCGTCACGCCCGCCGAACTCGCCCCCGTCGTCGACGCCGTCGACCTCGACAAGCCGCTCGGTGACGCCTCCGCCGCCCTCGACGAGCTGGAGGAGGTGTATCTGCGGGACGCCGTCTACTTCCACCACCCCCGCTACCTCGCCCACCTCAACTGCCCGGTGGCCATCCCCGCCGTGCTCGGCGAGGCCGTCCTCTCCGCCGTCAACTCCTCCCTCGACACCTGGGACCAGAGCGCCGGCGGCACCCTCATCGAGCGCCGGCTGATCGACTGGACGGCCGCCCGGATCGGTCTCGGGCCGCTCGCCGACGGCGTGTTCACCAGCGGCGGCACCCAGTCCAACCTCCAGGCGCTGCTGCTCGCCCGCGAGGAGGCCAGGACGACGGATCTGAAGAAGCTCCGGATCTTCTCCTCCGAGTGCAGCCACTTCAGCGTCCAGAAGTCCGCCCAGCTGCTCGGCCTCGGCCGCGACGCCGTCGTCCCGATCCCGGTCGACCGCACCAAGCGCATGCAGTCGGTGGTCCTCGCCGCCGAGCTGGAGGCCTGCCGCGCCGAGGGCCTGATCCCGATGGCGATCGTCGCCACCGCCGGCACCACCGACTTCGGTTCGATCGACCCGCTGCCGGAGATCGCCGCCCTGGCCGCCGAGTACGGCGCCTGGATGCACGTGGACGCCGCCTACGGCTGCGGACTGCTCGCCTCGCCGACCCGCCGCCACCTCCTCGACGGCATCGAGCACGCCGACTCGGTCACCGTCGACTACCACAAGTCCTTCTTCCAGCCGGTGAGTTCCTCCGCCGTCCTGGTCCGCGACGGCGCCACGCTGCGGCACGCGACCTACCACGCCGAATACCTCAACCCGCGCCGCACGCTCGCCGAGCGCATCCCCAACCAGGTCGACAAGTCCCTGCAGACCACCCGCCGCTTCGACGCCCTCAAACTGTGGCTGACCCTGCGCGTCATGGGCGCCGACGGCGTCGGCGGGCTCTTCGACGAGGTCTGCGACCTGGCCCGGCAGGGCTTCGAGCTGCTCGCCGCCGACCCGCGCTTCGACGTGGTCGTCGAGCCCCAGCTGTCCACCCTGGTCTGGCGCTACGTCCCCGAGAACGCCGGCTCGCCCGAGGAGATCGACCGGGCCAACCTGCACGCCCGTAAAGCCCTCTTCGCCTCCGGCGAGGCCGTGGTCGCGGGCACGAAGGTCGACGGCCGCCAGTACCTCAAGTTCACCTTGCTCAACCCCGAGACGACCGTGGCCGACATCGCCGCCGTCCTCGATCTGATAGCCGGCCACGCCGAGCAGTACCTGGGAGAGAACCTTGTCCACGCAGCCTCTTGATTTCATCGGCATCGGTCTCGGTCCGTTCAACCTCGGCCTCGCCTGCCTCACCGAGCCCATCGCCGAACTGAACGGCCTCTTCCTGGAGTCCAAGCCGGACTTCGAGTGGCACTCGGGGATGTTCCTCGAAGGCGCCCACCTCCAGACCCCGTTCATGTCGGACCTGGTCACCCTCGCGGACCCGACCTCTCCGTACTCCTTCCTCAACTACCTGAAGGAGAAGGGCCGGCTGTACTCGTTCTACATCCGCGAGAACTTCTATCCGCTGCGCGCCGAGTACAACGACTACTGCCGCTGGGCCGCCGGCAAGCTCTCCTCGATCCGCTTCTCCACGACCGTCACCTCCGTCTCGTACGAGGAGACCGACGAGCTGTACGTGGTGACCACGGCCACCGGAGAGACGTTCCGGGCCCGCCGGATCGTCCTCGGCACCGGCACCCCGCCGTACGTCCCCGAGCCCTGCCGGGAGCTCGGCGGCGACCTGATCCACAACTCGCGCTACCTCCCGCACAAGGAGGAGCTCCGGAAGAAGAAGTCGATCACGATCGTCGGCAGCGGCCAGAGCGCCGCCGAGATCTACTACGACCTGCTGAGCGAGATCGACGTCCACGGCTACCGGCTGAACTGGGTCACCCGCTCCCCGCGCTTCTTCCCGCTCGAATACACCAAGCTCACCCTGGAGATGACCTCCCCGGAGTACGTGGACTACTTCCACGCGCTGCCCGAGGAGACCCGCTACCGCCTGGAGTCGCAGCAGAAGGGCCTGTTCAAGGGCATCAACGGCGAGCTCGTCGACGGCATCTTCGACCTGCTCTACCAGAAGAACTTCGCCGGCCCGGTCCCCACCCGGCTGCTCACCAACTCCGCGCTGCGCACCGCCGCGTACGACGAGACGACGGGCACGTACACGCTCGGCTTCCGCCAGGAGGAGCAGGAGAAGGACTTCACGGTCGAGACCGAGGGCCTGGTCCTCGCCACCGGCTACAAGTACGCCGTCCCCGGCTTCCTCGCGCCGATCGGCGACCGGCTCCGCCGGGACTCCCAGGGGCGCTTCGACGTCGCCCGCAACTACGCGATCGACACCACCGGCCGCGCCGTGTTCCTGCAGAACGCCGGCGTCCACACCCACTCGATCACCTCGCCCGACCTGGGCATGGGCCCCTACCGGAACGCCTACATCATCGCCGAGATGCTCGGCGCCGAGTACTACCCCGTCGAGAAGACCATCGCGTTCCAGGAGTTCGCCGTATGAGCACCATCGGCACCATCGAGATCCGTCCGCTCGACCCCCTGACGGACGCCGAGCTGATCCACCCCTGGGTCACCCACCCCAAGGCCGCGTTCTGGATGATGCAGGACCACCGGCTCCAGGACGTCGAGCGCGAGTACATGGCGATCGCCGCCGACCCGCACCACGACGCCTTCATCGGCAGCGTGGACGGCGTGCCCGCCTTCCTCATGGAGCGCTACGACCCCGCGAAGGCCGAACTGGTCGGCCTGTACGAGCCGGAGCCCGGCGACGTCGGCATGCACTTCCTTGTCGCGCCCGTCGCGCCCGGCGACACCCCCGTGCACGGTTTCACCCGCACCGTGATCACCGCCGTGATGCGCGAGCTGTTCGCCGACCCGGCCACCGCCCGGGTGGTCGTCGAGCCGGACATCCGCAACACCGCCGTGCACGCGCTCAACGCGGCCGTCGGCTTCGTGCCCGAGCGGGAGATCGAGAAGCCGGAGAAGACCGCCCTGCTGAGCTTCTGCACCCGCGCCCAGTTCGAGACCGCCGTCGGAGCCTCCGTATGAACCCCGTCACCGACAGCCCCGTCGCCCACCTCACCCCCGAGCGCTGGGCCGACGCCAACCGCGCCCTGATCCGCAAGGGCCTCGCCGAGTTCGTCCACGAGCGGCTGCTCGACCCGCGCGAGCTCGGCGACAGCCGCTACGCGGTGCTGAGCGACGACCGGCGCACCGAGTACCGCTTCACCGCCGACCGCTTCGCGCTCGACCACTGGCAGGTCTACCCCGAGTCGATCAGCCGGCACCGGGGCAGCGAGCAACTGCCGCTCGACGCCCTGCAGTTCGTCATCGAGCTGCGCGGCGCGCTCGGTCTGAGCGACGAAATCCTGCCGGTGTACCTGGAGGAGATCTCCGCCACCCTGGCCGGTACGGCGTACAAGGCGACCAAGCCGCGTGTGAGCTCCGCCGAGCTCGCCCGGGCCGGCTTCCAGGCGATCGAGACCGGGATGACCGAGGGCCACCCCTGCTTCGTCGCCAACAACGGGCGGCTCGGCTTCGGCGTCGACGAGTACCGCGCCTACGCCCCGGAGGCCGCGAGCCCCGTGCACCTGGTGTGGCTGGCCGCGCACCGCGACCGCACCACCTTCACCGCCGGCGCCGGCATCGACTACGAGACCTTCGTACGGGCCGAGCTCGGCGACGCGGCCGTCGACGGCTTCGCCGCGACCCTCGCCGCCCGCGGCCTGGACCTCGCCGACTACCTGCTGATCCCGGTCCACCCCTGGCAGTGGTGGAACAAGATGGCGGTCACCTTCGCCGCCGAGGTCGCGCAGCAGCGCCTGGTGTACCTGGGCGAGGGGACGGACGCGTACCTGGCGCAGCAGTCCATCCGTACCTTCTTCAACTCCACCGACCCGGCCAAGCACTACGTGAAGACGGCCCTTTCCGTCCTCAACATGGGCTTCATGCGCGGCCTCTCGGCGGCCTACATGGAGGCCACGCCGGCCATCAACGACTGGCTGGCCGGTCTGGTCGAGGCCGACGACACCCTGCGCGCGGCCCGCTTCTCGATCATCCGCGAGCGGGCGGCGGTCGGCTACCGGCACCTGGAGTACGAGGCGGCCACCGACCGCTACTCCCCCTACCGCAAGATGCTGGCCGCGCTGTGGCGGGAGTCCCCGGTGCCGTCCCTGGCCGAGGGCGAGCGGCTCGCGACGATGGCCTCGCTGCTGCACGTCGACCACGCGGGCGCGTCCTTCGCGGGCGCCCTGGTCAAGGAGTCGGGCCTGGCCCCGGCGGCGTGGCTGCGGAAGTACCTCGACGCCTATCTGGTCCCGGTCCTTCACTCCTTCTACGCCTACGACCTGGTCTACATGCCGCACGGCGAGAACGTGATCCTGGTCCTCGACGAGCGGGGCGCGGTGGCGCGGGCGATCTTCAAGGACATCGCCGAGGAGATCTGCGTCATGGACCCGCAGGCGGTGCTTCCGCCGGCCGTGGAGCGGATCCGGGCCGAGGTCCCGGAGGACATGAAGCTGCTGTCCGTGTTCACGGACGTCTTCGACTGCTTCTTCCGCTTCCTCGGCGCGACGCTCGCGGCGGAGGGCGTCCTCGGCGAGGACGACTTCTGGCGCACGGTCGCCGCCTGCGTGAAGGACTACCAGGCGGGCAAGCCGGAGCTGGCGGACCGGTTCGCGCAGTACGACCTCTTCGCGGAGACCTTCGCGCTGTCCGCGCTCAACCGCCTCCAGCTCCGCGACAACCGGCAGATGGTCGACCTCGCGGACCCCTCGGGGGCACTGCAGCTGGTCGGGGACCTGGTGAACCCGATCGCGCGGTTCGCCTGACGGCAGGGCCAGGAGACCGGATGCCGGCCCCGGCGGAGTACGGTCCTCCGCCGGGGCCGGCATCCCCCCTCCGATCAGGCGATCACACGGTGTCACCGAGTGAATCCCGGCGACTACGCATCGTGGTTGTGCGAGCTTGGCCACGTGATGACTCGAATCGCCCGCGGCCTCGCCGGCGCGGCCCTGGCCATGGCCCTCGCCGCGACGACCGCCTGCGGGGGAGGCGGAGATCCGGACCCGATCGATCCGACGGCGCCGACGACGGAGCCGACGGCGAGCCCCGAGCCGGACTCCGGAGACTCGATCGGGACCCTCTACCCGGGGAAGGGCGGGGGCGGTCAGGCCGCGCCCGCCCGTATGCCGACCGCCAAGGTGGGCGAGCCGAGGAGCGGGAGGATGAAGGTCAAGAACTCCTCGCGCGAGCCCATGAACTTCGCACCTCCGCAGACGAGCGACGACGACCCCGAGGCGGGCGAGACGACGGCGGACCTCGGTACCTGCACCGGCACGCTGGCCCCCGACGAGTCGTGCGAGATGACCGTCCAGCACACCGCGTACCAGCCGGGGTCCTACACCGGAACGCTGACGGTCCAGACCTCGCAGGGGGAGACGCTCACCGTCCCCTTCTCCGGCGAGGCGGTCGAGGACTCCCCCACGGAGACGGTGTCGCCGTCGACGGAGACCCCGCTCCCCACCGAGCCGACCCCGACAGACACCCCGCTGCCCACCGAGCCGACCGAGACGGAGACCGACATCAAAACCGAGCCCTAGGGCGAGGTCAGCGCCACGCGCACCGTGTCGTCGTCGGGCAGCACGACCGTCTGGTAGTCCGCTTCCCGAGCCGTGTGGGAGACCAGGTAGAAACGGGAGGGGGACTTCACGAGCAGCCGGAATCCGGTGTACCGATGCCGGTACGGGCCCCTCTCGGCGCCCATGTCCTTGTACCCGATGCCGTGCGCGTCGTGCGTGATCGGGATGCGCGAATAGACCACCACGAGCAGGCTCGCCCGGCTCCCCCCTTCGATGACCCCCAAGGCCTCGCTCTTCGCCGAGTCGACGACGTACTGCGAAATGCCGAAGAACAGACTCATGGCGAGCAGCCCGATCAGCAGGGCACCGCCCGCGGTCCACATCCGGTCGGCGGTCCCGTCGCGCCGCCGCGGATCGACGGCGATCCGCTGCAGACGCTGCTGCACGGCGAAGAAGGCCAGGGTGGCGCCGAGCGCCACGAGGCAGGGCGGGACGAACCGGGTGAACCACCAGCTGTCGGGGAAGGGCAGCGGAATCCGCCATCCGAAGAAGATCGGCAGTCCCAGGAGCGTCATGAGGAGGCCGCCGACGAGCAGCGCCCAGCACACCGTGCGGCGCCGCTGCTCCCTCCCGGGGCGGTCGAGCAGCAGGCCGACCCGGCCGAGCACGAGGACCACGACCAGCCCGCAGATCAGCAGGAACCACACCGGGCCGAAGATCGCCCTCGGACTCTTGGCCAGATAGGTCTGGACGGACAGCTGGAGGTCGGCCGCCGGTACACCGAAGGTCGCGTAGTAGGTGTCGGTGTAGACGCTGCCGAAGTAGTACAGCAGACCGATGACGATGGTCCCCGGCGCCACGATGTACGCCACCTTGTCGACGTACGACACCCTGGGCGGCGCGGGCGCCGGCCGGGACGGTTCCCCTGGCGGCACGGACATGCCGCAAGTCTCCGTACCGGCGCCCGCCCCCGCACCCAGAGCGCGCCACCTGGCCCATTCCCGGCCTGCGGGCTCAGCCCCGGCCTACACCCACGGCACCTGCGGCGAGCGGTAGTAGTCGATGCCGAGCGCGTCCAGCCGCGGCCCCTGCTGCGCGAGCCGCGCCCGGTACGCCTCCCAGTCGTGGGCGGCCGCCGGCGACCAGCCGAGTTCGGCGATGCCGGCCACCCGCGGGAAGGCCATCCGGTCGATGTGGACGCCCTGCGAGACGGTCTCCGTCCACAGCGGCGCCTCGACGCCCGCGACCGCCACCTCGGGCAGCCCCGGCAGCAGCGCGCCCGGGTCCCAGTCGTACGAGCGCCGCACCTCGACGTAACCGGCCCAGGAGAGCCCGAGCGGGGTCTCCTTCGTGTACTTCATGTCGAGGTACGCCCGGTCGGCGGGCGACAGGATGATCCCGGTCCCGGCCCGCCCGGCCGCCGCGACCTGCGCCTTCTCGGCGGCCGGCGAGCGGTCGAGACCCCAGTACTGGACGAGCGCGCCGGGCGCGGACCGCGCCGCCGCCGAGGGCGCGGGCCGGGCACCGGTGAGCTGGTGCCAGCCGATGACGGTCTTGCCGTACTTCGCGACGAGCGGCTGGACCCGGTCCATGAAGGCCACGTAGTCGGCGTGGCTGGTGGAGTGCGCCTCGTCGCCGCCGATGTGGAGGTAGCGGCCGGGGGTGAGTACGGCGAGCTCGCGGATCACGTCCTCCACGAAGTCGTACGTGCGGTCGTTCGGCACGCACAGCGAGCTGAAGCCGACGCCGGTGCCGGTGTAGAGCGGCGGGGCGGCGCGGTCGCAGTTGAGCTCGGCGTAGGAGGCGAGGGCCGCGTTGGTGTGGCCGGGCATGTCGATCTCGGGCACGACCTCCTGGTAGCGGGAGGCGGCGTAGCGGACGATCTCCTGGTAGTCGTCCTTGCTGTAGGAGCCGCCGGGGCCGCCGCCGACCTGGGTGGAGCCGCCGTACGCGGCGAGCCGGGGCCAGGAGTCGATCGCGATGCGCCAGCCCTGGTCGTCGCTGAGGTGCAGATGCAGGGTGTTGACCTTGTAGAGGGCGAGCTGGTCGATGTAGCGCTTGACCTGGTCGACGGTGAAGAAGTGCCGGGCGACGTCGAGCATCGCGCCGCGGTAGGCGAAGCGCGGGGTGTCGGTGACGGTGCCGCCGGCGATCTGCCAGGGCCCGGACTGCACGGTGCGCCGCTCGACGGCGGCGGGCAGCTGCTGGCGCAGGGTCTGTACGCCGCGGAACAGTCCGGCGGGGGCGCGGGCGGTGAGGGTGACGCCGGCGCGGCCGGAGCGCAGCTCGTACCCCTCGTCGCCGAGGGCGGTGGCGCGCCGGTCGATCCGCAGCAGGATGCCGCCGCGGGCCGCGTGGTCGTCGACGACGGGCAGCGGATAGCCGGTGGAGGGGCGGAGCACTCCGGCGAGGTAGCGGCCGATCGCGCGGGACTCGTGGTCGGCGGCGTCGACGCGGACGGCGGTGCGGTGGGTGAGGGTGTACGGGGCGCCGCCGGGGGTCACGGCGGCGGGCGCCGGCACGACGTCGCCGAGCGGGCGGACGAGGGGTTCGGCGGCGGCGCCGGAGGCGGCTGCCCCGGAACCGGAGGAGGCCACACCGGCGAGGAGCAGGGAGGAGAGCAGGAGGAGCGGAAGCGTTCTGCGCGGAGTCACAGACGGGTCCCTTTCGACGGGATGCCCGGCGGTACGCCCGGCGGGGCGTCCGACAGGCATGCGGCTGCGGGCGTGTGGCTGCGGGCTTTGCGTATCCGACGCATCTGACGTATCCGACGCATCTGACGTAGCTGACGTGTCCGAACGGTCACCATGCGTACCCTCTGCCCCGTCGAGGGTCAAGGTGTAGACCAATTAGCCCATCTGGCGGCGCGATCATGACCCCTCCTGCCCGAAATCGGGCAGGATTGTTGCCATAACCCTCGGGTACCCCTCAGTATTCACGGGTGCTCGAACGCCGCCCGTCGCACGACGACCTCATCGACCACCTGGTCCGCAGCACCTCGCTCCAGCGTGGTGAGGCCGCCCGGGTGATCCTCGACGTCCTCGCGTACTTCGACGAGTCGACCGAGGACTTCGTCCGCCGCCGGCACCGCGAACTGCAGTCCGGCGGGGCGGTGAACGCCGAGATCTTCGAGCGGATCGCGGCCGAACTGCCGCACCGCGCGGTGGCACCGCCGGAGCTCTCACTGCGGCAACTGCGCCGCATCGTCTACGGCTGAGCCACAGCCGGAACACGGCCGAACAGCACCTGTCGTCAACCTGGAGGGGTTTCACCTTTATGTGCGGAATTGTCGGTTACATCGGTAAGCGCGACGTGGCCCCGCTGCTCCTGGAGGGCCTGGCCCGCCTCGAGTACCGCGGCTACGACTCGGCCGGCATGGTCGTCACCAGCCCGAAGGCCGCCGGCCTGAAGATGGTCAAGGCCAAGGGCCGGGTCCGCGACCTGGAGGCCAGGGTCCCCAAGCGCTTCACCGGCACCACCGGCATCGCCCACACCCGCTGGGCCACCCACGGCGCGCCCAGCGACATCAACTCGCACCCCCACCTGGACCCCGAGAACAAGGTCGCGGTCGTCCACAACGGCATCGTCGACAACGCGGCCGAGCTCCGCGCCAAGCTGGAGGCCGAGGGCGTCGTCTTCGCCTCCGAGACCGACACCGAGGTGATCACCCACCTGATCGCCCGCTCCCAGGCCGAGACGCTTGAGGAGAAGGTCCGCGAGGCGCTCAAGCACATCGAGGGCACCTACGGCATCGCCGTGATGCACGCCGACTTCAACGACCGCATCGTGGTGGCCCGCAACGGCTCCCCGGTCATCCTCGGCATCGGCGAGAAGGAGATGCTCGTCGCCTCCGACGTCGCCGCCCTGATCGCCCACACCCGCCAGGTCGTCACCCTCGACGACGGCGAGATGGCCACCCTCAAGGCCGACGACTTCCGCACCTACACCACCTCGGGCGCCTCCACCACGGCCACCCCCGAGACGGTCGAGTGGGAGGCCGCCTCCTATGACATGGGCGGCCACGAGACGTTCATGCACAAGGAGATCTCCGAGCAGCCCGACGCGGTCGACCGCGTGCTGCGCGGCCGGATCGACGACCGCTTCTCCACCGTGCACCTGGGCGGCCTGAACCTGGACCCGCGCGAGGCCCGCACCATCCGCCGGATCAAGATCCTCGGCTGCGGCACCTCGTACCACGCCGGTCTGATCGGCGCCGGGCTCATCGAGTCCATGGCCCGCATCCCCGCCGACGCCGAGCCGGCCTCCGAGTTCCGCTACCGCAACCCGGTCGTCGACCCCGACACCCTCTACATCGCGGTCTCCCAGTCCGGCGAGACGTACGACGTCCTCGCCGCCGTCCAGGAGCTCAAGCGCAAGGGCGCCCGCGTCCTCGGCGTGGTCAACGTGGTCGGCTCCGCCATCGCCCGCGAGGCGGACGGCGGCATGTACGTGCACGCAGGCCCCGAGGTCTGCGTCGTCTCCACCAAGTGCTTCACCAACACGGTGGTGGCCTTCGCGCTGCTCGCCCTGCACCTCGGCCGCATCCGCGACCTGTCCGTCACCGACGGCAAGCGGATCATCGAGGGCCTGCGCAAGCTGCCCGGCCAGATCGAGGAGATCCTCAAGTCCGAGGACGAGATCAAGAAGCTGGCCAAGGAGTACGCGGGCGCCCAGTCGATGATGTTCATCGGCCGCGTCCGGGGCTACCCGGTCGCCCTGGAGGCCTCCCTCAAGCTGAAGGAGATCTCCTACATCCACGCCGAGGCCTACCCGGCCTCCGAGCTGAAGCACGGCCCGCTCGCCCTGATCGAGCCGGCCCTGCCGACGGTCGCCATCGTCCCCGACGACGACCTCCTGGAGAAGAACCGCGGCGCCCTGGAGGAGATCAAGGCCCGCAGCGGCCGCATCCTCGCCGTCGCGCACCAGCCGCAGGAGAAGGCCGACCACACCATCGTCGTGCCGAAGAACGAGGACGAGCTCGACCCCATCCTGATGGGCATCCCGCTCCAGCTCCTCGCCTACCACACGGCGCTCGCCATGGGCCGCGACATCGACAAGCCGCGCAACCTGGCCAAGTCCGTCACGGTCGAGTAGCGGGGCCGCCGGGCCTGTCCCCCGGCCCCCCGCCCACCGGGCCTGTCCCCCGGTGGTCGACCGGACACAAGAGCGGCCTCCGTGCATCCCAGGTGCACGGAGGCCGCTCTTTCCTGCGCTGTTACGGGTACGGGTGCGGGCTCAGCTCGCCGCGGCCGCGCGGGACCCGCGGGCCAGCGAGGTCGGCCAGCCGGCCACCGCCGCCGTCGCGCCGTACCAGGCCGCGAGGCCCGCCACCGCGGCGACCCAGCCGCCCGCCTTGCCGAGGCCCGCGTTGTCGGCGAGGGCCCCGATGCCCGTCAGGAGCAGGGCGACGAAGAGCAGCCCGTACACACCCTGGCCGAAGAGGCCGCTGCCGCCCGACGCGACGGTGAGGGTGAGCGCGAGCAGCGCCCACAGCAGCAGGAAGAGCCCGGCGGCCTCGGCCGAACCGGCGTCGCCCACCCCGGTGCCCCAGGTGAACCAGAAGGCGCCGAGCGCCGAATAGGCCGTGCCCTCACCGGTGTTGCCGGCGCGGAGGGCGAGCAGCCCGACGAGGAACAGGGCCACTCCGCCGACCCAGGTCGCCAGGCCCGCGGCGTCGCCCGCGCCGACGTGGTCGATCACGCCGGTGGAGCCGATGCCGAAGGCCAGCAGGGTCAGGCCGAGTGCGAGGTGTCCGAGGGTGGAGGTGCTGTTTCCCGCGGCGGCTTCATTGGACACGGCGGGCTCCCTTCAGGTGTGCAGTTGTACTGCTTGGGTCGCTTTGTTCCGGTGACTTTTATGTACCCTTCACAACCACACAATTCACCTGAGGAAGGCCGAAATTATGGCCGGATCAAGGGAGTTGGCGGGGACCCCGCAAGAGGAGTGGGAGGTGTGGTCGCCGTGACCGGTGTTACGGGATGACGATGACGGGGCGCTGGGCGCGGCGGGCGAGCCGGCCGGCCACCGAGCCGAAGATCCGCCCGACGATGCCGTGGGTCGAGCCGACCACGATCGCGTCGGCCGAGTACTCCCGGCCGACCTCCTCCAGTTCGTGGCAGATGTCGCCGCCGCGCTCGACCAGGATCCAGGGCACCTCGGAGAGGTGGTCGGCGCAGGCGAGCTCCAGGCCGAGGACCTCGGTGCGGTGGTCGGGGACGTCGACGAAGACCGGCGGTTCGCAGCCGGCCCACACGGTGGTGGGCAGCCGGTTGGCCACGTGCACGATGATCAGGCCGGAGCCGGAGCGGCGGGCCATGCCGATGGCGTACGCGAGGGCGCGTTCACTGGAGGTCGAGCCGTCGAAGCCGACGACGACGCCGTGCCGGAAGGCCGGGTCGCAGGAGTGGCGTGGCTGTTCCACCGCGAGGGGGTCGACCGTGGAGTCGGCGACGCGCTTGCGGTCCGCGGGTTCGGGGAATTCGTGACCGGCCATCGGTGTCTCGGCGAAGAGGGTCCTCTGGGAGGGACGGAAGGGGAGAGGGAGCGGAACAACGGTTGGCGGCGGAGCTGTGTCCGGGAATCATCTTCCCAAGCCCATACCCCCAAGGGTACGGCGACACTCCTCCCGTGCCCAGGGGCGACCGCCGGGCGCCGTTACGGCGTCCCAGGGAGCATGCACGAGCCCCGCGCCGTAGCGCAATGCCGGATGTGCCCTACAGGTGTCCGTACGGGGGCCAAACGGACGCCTCGCGCAGTGACCGGAACGTTCCGCTCCTCGTTTCCACAGGTCAACGTCACCGTCGCAGGGAGCCCGCCCGTGCCCGCACCGTCACCCATGGACACCGACGCCCCGTTTGACCCCGCCGCGCTCGCCTCCGCCGAGACGGTCACCGCGCTCCCGGTACCCCCCGGCGGCGCCCCGGCGCACGGCCGGCCCCCGGGCCCGCGCGGGCGCCGCCGGGCCGCGCCGGACCGGCCCGGCGGAACCGGTGGAAGCGGTGGAAGCGGTGGAACCGTCGGACCCGGTGGCACCGTCGGACCGGACGCCGGGGGAGACGTGGTGCGCTGGGCGGTGTTCTGCTGCGTCCTGGTGCCGGTCGTCCTGCTGGTCTACGGCACCTCCCTGGGCGGCGCCGCCGGCACCGCGCTCGGCCTCGCGGCGGTCACCGCGGCCTGCCGGGTGCTGCTGCGCCGCTCGGAACGCGGACTGCGGACCGAGCTCCGGACCGGGCCCCGGGACGGGCGCCACTCGCGGAGTTGACAGGGTCGCACAGCCGATCCCGTATGTTTTCAGCCAAGTTCCGGTACTCGGCGAGTCCTTGGCCGAAGACCGCTCAACCCGCGTAGGTGCTGGCATCACCGCGCTGTACTGGGCTTCACGATCGAATGCTTCACGCCAAGTTGCCATGTCGACAATGTGCCGGAAGGAGAACGTGGCACGCGGGCACCACGGGACGCAGTAGATTCGATCATGGATACCGAAGACTGGGGTCTCGCGCAAAACCGAGGGGAAACGTGGCACATCCACATGACCAGGGAGACGCCAACACCGAGGGGGGCTTAGCGTCATGAGCCAGGACTCCGCCGCACCGGAGGCGGCACGGAAGCTGTCCGGGCGCCGCCGTCGCGAAGTCGTCGCGGTACTGCTGTTCAGCGGTGGCCCCATCTTCGAGAGCTCCATCCCGCTCTCCGTTTTCGGCATCGACCGCCAGGACGCGGGGGTGCCGCGCTACCGGCTGCTGGTGTGCGCCGGCGAGGAAGGCCCGCTGCGGACCACAGGGGGACTCGAACTCACCGCGCCCTACGGCCTGGAGGCGATCAGCCGGGCGGGCACCGTCGTCGTGCCGGCCTGGCGTTCCATCACGTCGCCGCCGCCCCCGGAGGCGCTCGAAGCGCTCCGCCGGGCGCACGAGGAGGGCGCGCGCATCGTCGGTCTGTGCACCGGCGCGTTCGTCCTCGCCGCCGCCGGGCTGCTCGACGGCCGCCCGGCGACCACGCACTGGATGTACGCGCCGACGCTCGCCAAGCGCTATCCGTCGGTCCACGTGGACCCGCGGGAGCTCTTCGTCGACGACGGCGACGTGCTGACCTCGGCCGGCACCGCGGCCGGAATCGATCTGTGTCTGCACATCGTGCGGACCGACCACGGCACGGAGGCCGCGGGCGCCCTGGCGCGCCGGCTGGTCGTCCCGCCGCGGCGCAGCGGCGGTCAGGAGCGCTACCTCGACAGGTCTTTACCTGAGGAGATCGGCGCCGACCCGCTGGCCGAGGTCGTCGCCTGGGCGCTGGAGCACCTCCACGAGCAGTTCGACGTGGAGACCCTCGCCGCGCGCGCGTACATGTCACGGCGGACCTTCGACCGCCGGTTCCGCTCGCTGACCGGCTCGGCGCCGCTGCAGTGGCTGATCACCCAGCGGGTGCTCCAGGCACAGCGGCTCCTGGAGACCTCCGACTACTCGGTCGACGAGGTCGCCGGGCGCTGCGGCTTCCGCTCGCCGGTGGCCCTGCGCGGCCACTTCCGGCGGCAGCTGGGCTCCTCGCCGGCCGCGTACCGGGCGGCGTACCGGGCCCGGCGGCCGCAGGGCGAGGGCGGTACGGCGCTGCTCGACGCGGTGGTCCCGGCCCAGGCCCAGGTCCCGGCGGCCCCGCGCCGTCCGGGTCACCTCCTGGACCCCGGCAAGCCGCCGTCGGACGCCTTCACGCCGGGCCGCCCGGCCCTCCCGGGCCAGCGGAGCGCCCCGTAACCGGCCCCCCGTACCGCGCGCCACAAAGCGCGCACCGAGAAACCGAAGGGCCCCCCGGACACCAGCCAGGGGGCCCTTCGGCCGTTCCGTGGCCGCGGCCGTTCTTCGGCCCCGGCCCCCCTTCGGCCATAAGGTAGGACGCATGAACGATCGCATGGTGTGGATCGACTGCGAGATGACCGGGCTCTCGCTGACGGACGACGCACTCATCGAGGTGGCCGCGCTGGTCACCGACTCGGAACTGAACGTGCTCGGCGAAGGCGTGGACATCGTGATCCGCCCGCCGGACGCGGCCCTGGAGACCATGCCGGAGATCGTGCGCGAGATGCACACGAAGTCCGGACTGCTCGACGCGCTGGCCGGGGGCACCACCCTCGCCGACGCCGAGGCCCAGGTCCTCGCGTACATCCGCGAGCACGTGAAGGAGCCCGGCAAGGCCCCGCTGTGCGGGAACTCGGTCTCCACCGACCGCGGCTTCCTCGCCCGCGACATGCCGGCCCTGGAGAAGCACCTCCACTACCGGATCGTCGATGTCTCCTCGGTCAAGGAACTGGCCCGCCGCTGGTACCCGAGGGCGTACTTCAACAGTCCGGAGAAGAACGGCAACCACCGGGCGCTCGCGGACATCCGCGAGTCGATCGCCGAGCTCCGCTACTACCGGGAGGCGATCTTCGTGCCGCAGCCCGGCCCGGACTCGGAGACCGCGAAGCAGATCGCGGCACGCCACGTCATCGCCGGCGACAGCTCCCACTAGCCGGCGCGAGGGGGCCTGCTCGCGCCGGAAAGACGCTCGAGAGAAACGTGTGCGCGAGCACCCCCCAAGACCCTGTAGACTTCTTCTCGGCCGGTCAGGGAAGCCCTCGGGCGAATGACCGGTCATGGTGGGTGTAGCTCAGCTGGTAGAGCACCTGGTTGTGGTCCAGGATGCCGCGGGTTCGAGTCCCGTCACTCACCCTGAAGGGTCGAGGCCCCGGTTCGGAAGAACCGGGGCCTCGCTCGTTTCCTGGGCCGGACACAACCCGACACGGGCCGGGAGCAGGTCCGGCCCCGCCCCTGGAGAGGGCGAGGCCGGGCGGCGTGTCTCAGATCACCGGCGGGCGGCCGAGCCGGCCCATCCGCCAGACCGTGGCCCAGCTCATCGGCCGGCGGTCGCCGCCGGACCGGCGGACGCCCTCGACGAAGCCGCCGAACCAGGCGCGCAGCCCCGGCAGGGAGCGGGTGCGGGCGATCGTCAGCAGGGTCCACACGCCCAGGTAGACCGGGACCAGCGGGGCCGGCAGGTTCCGCTTCGCCAGCCAGACCCGGTTGCGGGCCGTCATCCGGTAGTAGACCGCGTGCCGGGCCGGGCTGGTCTTCGGGTGCTGGAGCAGCAGCTCCGGCGCGTACCGCACGGTCCAGCCCGCGTCGAGCGCGCGCCAGGCCAGGTCGGTCTCCTCGTGGGTGAAGAAGAAGTCCTCCGGCCAGCCGCCGACCTGGTCGAGCATCCGCATCGACAGGCCGTGACCGCCGCCGAGGAAGGTGGTCACCTCGCCGCCGCGCATCGGGTCCTTGGCGCCCAGCCGGGGCACGTGGCGGCGCTGCGTCTCGCCGTGCTCGTCGGCGATCCGGAAGGAGACGATGCCGAGCGCCTGCTCCGCCTCGTACAGGTCGGCAAGCCGCCGGAAGACATCGGTGTCGACGAGCAGACCGTCGTCGTCGAGGTCCACGACGACATCGACGTCGCCGAAGGAGCGGAGGGTCTCGATGGCGACGTTGCGGCCGCCGGACACCCCGCGGTTCTCCGGGAGCTCCACGCCGTGCACGCCGTCCGGCAGCTCGGCGAGCGAACCGGTGCCGTTGCCGATCACCACGACCCGGGCGGGCGGCTCGTCCTGCATGGCCACCGAATCGAGCAGCGCCCGCAGCTCCTTCGGGCGTGTGCCCATCGTCAGCACCGCCACACCCATACGCGGTCGCGCCACAACCCACTCCGTTTCCTTGCCGTCATCAAGCGTCCCGCGATGCTAACGGCCCCGCGTTCCCTCCTGTTCATGTGTACGGCACTCAGGGCATGTCCCGGCGTCAGCGCAGGTCGCGCCGCATCAGGACCCGGGGGTGGCCGGCGAGGACCGAGGTGGTGTCGGCGGCGTGGACGAACCCGGCGCGCTCGAAGTTCCCGCGCAGCCCCGCGTACGCCATGGTCGTGTCGACCCGCGCGTCGCCGTTGTCCACCGGGTACGCCTCGACGACCGGGGCGCCGTGAGCGCGGGCGAACTCGACCGCGCCGGTGATCAGGGCGTGCGAGATGCCCCGCCTGCGGTGCCCGGGGCGGACCCGGACGCACCACAGCGACCACACCGGCAGGTCGTCGAGGTGCGGGATCGTGCGGCTGCGGGCGTACGAGGTGTCGGCGCGCGGCGCCACGGCCGCCCAGCCGACCGGCTCGTCCCCGTCGTACGCGAGGACCCCGGGCGGTACGGCACCGGCGCACAGCTGCGCCACGTACGCACCGCGCTCCGGCCCGCGCATCGCGTGGTCGAGCTTGGCCGGGATGCGATGGCTGAGGCACCAGCAGACGGTGGCGGTCGGCGACTTCGGGCCGATGACGGCCGCCGTGTCCGCGAAGTCCGACGCCGGACGCACCTCGATGCTCATCCCGTTCTCCCCTCTCGTACCGCTCGTACCACTCATCCGTACCCTCGCCCCCTCCGGTCCCGTCAGCCTCGCACGTCAAGGCCTCACCCGCCGGGGATTCACCCGCCGGGGCCTTCATCGGCGAGCGTCCCCGGGCGGCCCACCGGACCGCACTACGGTCGCGCCATGCCCCGGCGTACGAGAAGCAGCAGCGGCCCCCGTCGCGCCGCCGTCCGGCGGGTCACCGCGCTCGCCCTCGCCCTGCTGCTCGGCGCGGGCCTCACCGCGGGCTGCGCCACCGACCCGCCCGGGCCGAGCCGTACAACCGGCGAAGGATCCGGCGGGGTGGACCCGGCGGGGCGGCCGGTCACGCTGACGGTCGGGGTGTTCGGGGCCTTCGGGCTCAAGGAGGCCGGGCTCTACGACACGTACATGCGGCTCCATCCCGACGTGGCGGTCCGGCAGACCTCGATCGAGCGGAACGAGAACTACTACCCGCAGCTGATCACCCATCTGGTCACCGGCTCCGGCCTCGCCGACGTGCAGGCCGTGGAGGTCGGGAACATCGCCGAGGTGGTCGGCACGCAGGGGCCGCGCCTGGTGGACCTGGGCGCGGTGCCGGGGGTGGACCGGGCGGCGTTCCTGCCGTGGAAGTGGGCGCAGGGCACCGGCCGGGACGGGCGCACGGTCGCGCTCGGCACGGACGTCGGCCCGCAGGCGGTCTGCTACCGCAAGGACCTGTTCGCGCGGGCCGGGCTGCCGACCGGCCGGGCGGAGGTGGGGCGGCTGTGGGCCGGGGACTGGCGGCGGTTCCTGGCGGCGGGGCGGCGGTTCGCGGCGAAGGCGCCGGCCGGGACGGCGTTCACGGACTCGGCGTCCGGGGTCCTCTCGGCGGTCGTCAGCAGCAACCCCCGGCGCTTCTACGACGAGCGGGGCGCCCTCGTGATCGGCTCCGACCCGGGCGTACGGGAGGCCTGGGACCTCGCCGCGGCCTTCGCCCGGCAGGGGCTCACGGCCCGGCTGCAGCAGTTCACGCCCGGCTGGGACCAGGGCTTCGCGAACGGGGCCTTCGCGACCGTGGTGTGCCCGGCCTGGATGCTCGGCTACATCGAGGACAAGGCGGGCCCGGCGGGGCGGGGCCGCTGGGACGTGGCGGCGGCGCCCCGGCCGGGCAACCGGGGCGGTTCCTTCCTGGTCGTCCCCAAGGCCGGCCCGCACCGGGCGGAGGCGGCCGAGCTCGCCGCCTGGCTGACCGCCCCGGCCCAGCAGGCCCGGGTCTTCGCCCGCCGGGGCAGCTTCCCGAGCGCCTCCGCCGCGCACGCCCTGCCGTCGGTGGCCGGCGCCCGCCATCCGTACTTCGGCGACACCCCGGTGGGCGCGATCTTCGGGGCGGCGGCCCGCGGCGTGCCGTCGGCGCCGATCGGCCCGAAGGAGGGCCTGGTCGCCCAGCTCCTGACCGACGGCGGCATGCTCCTGGTCGACCAGACGGGTCGCGACCCGGACGAGGCCTGGGCGGACGCGCTGCGGTCGATCGACAACGCCCTGGACCGGTGAGGGTGAGGCAGCGCGTCGACCGCTGGGTGCCGTACGGGCTCGTCGCGCCCTTCTTCGTCCTCTTCGGCGCCTTCGGGCTCTTCCCCCTCCTCTACACCGGCTGGGCGTCGCTGCACCGGGTCGAGCTGACGGCGCTCGACCGGCCCGAGTGGGTGGGCCTGCGCAACTACACCCGGCTCGCCGAGGATCCGTACTTCTGGAACGCGCTGGGCAACACCTTCGTGATCGGCGTGCTCTCGACGGTGCCCCAGCTGCTGCTCGCGCTCGGGGTGGCGCACCTGCTCGACGCGCGGCTGCGGGCCCGCGGCTTCTTCCGGGTGGTGGCGCTCGCGCCGTACGCGACCTCGGTGGCGGCGGCGACGCTGGTGTTCGCGCTGCTCTTCGGGCGCGAACACGGGCCGGTGAACTGGGCGTTCACGGCGGCCGGGCTGGCGCCGGTGGACTGGCAGAACGGGCCGTGGGCGGCGAAGGCGGCGGTGTCGGCGATCGTGGTGTGGCGGTGGACCGGCTACAACGCGCTGATCTATCTGGCGGCGATGCAGACGGTGCCACGCGAGCTGTACGAGGCGGCGGCGCTCGACGGGGCCTCGCGGTGGCGGCGGTTCGTCCACGTCACGCTGCCGGCGCTGCGGCCGACGATCCTGTTCACGGTCGTCGTGTCGACGATCGGGGCGACCCAGCTGTTCGGCGAGCCGCTGCTGTTCGACGCCGGGACGGGGGCCTCGGGCGGGGCGGACCACCAGTTCCAGACGCTGGGGCTCTACCTGTACGAGCAGGGGTGGGTGAACCTGCATCTGGGGCGGGCCTCGGCGATCGCCTGGGTGATGCTGCTGATCCTGCTCGTCGTGTTCGGGGCGGCCCGGCTCGTGCGCTCGCGGCCCCGGGGGCGGGCCTGATGCGGGGCGAGCGGGGTCAGGGGGGCGAGCGGGCGGGCTGGGGCACGTACACCCTGCTCCTGCTGTTCTGCGCGGTCTCCCTCTTCCCGCTGCTGTGGGCGGGGGTGGCGGCATCGCGGACGACCACCCGGCTCGCGCACACCCCGCCGCCGCTGCGCTTCGGCCGGAACCTGCCGGAGCACCTGGCCGTGGCCTGGACCGACGCCCGCCTCGGCGCGGCGCTCTTCAACACGCTGCTCGTGGCGGGGCTGGTCGCGGCGGGCACGGTCCTGGTGGCGACCCTGGCCGGTTTCGCCTTCGCGCGGCTGCGGTTCCGCTTCCGGGGCGCGCTGTTCGCCCTTGTGGTGGGGACGATGCTGATCCCGCCGCAGCTCGGCGTCGTACCGCTGTATCTGCTCGTGGCCCGGCTGCAATGGACGGACGAGCTGCGGGCGGTGGTGCTGCCAGGACTCGTGTCGGCGTTCGGGGTGTTCTTCATGCGGCAGCACCTGCTGCGCGCGCTGCCGGCCGAACTGGTCGAGGCGGCGCGGATGGACGGGGCGGGACCGCTGCGGATCGTGTGGCACGTGGTGTTCCCGGCGGCCCGTCCGGCGATGGCGGTGCTCGGCACGCTGACCTTCGTGGCGGCCTGGAACGACTTCTTCTGGCCGGTGCTCGTGCTGACCCAGACGGGCAGTCCGACGGTGCAGGTGGCGCTGACCGGTCTGGGCCGCGGTTACATCCCGGACCGCTCGGTGGTGATGGCGGGCGCGCTGCTCGGCACGGTGCCGCTGCTGCTCGTGTTCGCGGTGCTCGGGCGGCTGGTGGTGGGTGGGGTGATGCGGGGCGCCGTGAAGGGGTGAGCGTGGGGAGAGAGGAGCGCGCCCCGGACGATGGTGGGGGTGGGACCGTCCGGGGCGCGCGGTGTGGGGGGCCAGGGGTGGACTCGGTGGCCTGGGGTGTTACTTGTAGGCGCCGAAGGCCTTGGTGAAGGCCAGCGGCTGCTGGAGGATCGAGGAGCAGGTCGGGTCGGCGTAGTTCACGGCGCCGGACGCGCACTGCTTGTCGCGGGTCGCCGACCACATCGCCAGCCAGCCGATGCCCTTGGACTTGGCGAAGTCCACGAGCTGGGTGGCGTCGTCGACCTTGAAGATCTCGGACGAGACGTCATTGACGCCGATCATCGGGGTGACGGCGACGGCCTTCCAGGCGGCCGCGTCGGAGAGCCCGAGGACGCCCTTGATCTGGGCCTGGGTGGCGGTGGCGGCCTGGATCGCGTACGTGCCCATGTCGCCGCTGTAGGCCGGTCCGTAGTCCATCGCCATGATGTTCACGGCGTCGACCCGGACGCCGTTGCGCTTCGCGTCGGCGATCAGGTCCACGCCCGGCTGGGTCAGGCCCTCGGGCATGACGGGCAGGGTGAACGACACGTTCAGGCCCGGGTGGGACTTCTGGAGCTGCGCGATGGCCTGGGAGCGGCGGGAGTTGGCGGCGGTGTCGGGGAGCGCGGCGCCCTCGATGTCGAAGTCGACCTTGGTGAGCTTGTACTGGTCGACGACCTTGCCGTACGCGGCGGCCAGCGCGTCCGCGGTCGAGCAGTTGAGCGCCAGCTCGTGCCCGGCGGCCCCGCCGAACGACACCCGCACGTCCCCGCCCTTGGCGCGCAGTGCCCCGATCTGCGCGGCGACCTTGTCCGAGGCGAGGTCGGTGACCCCGCCCCAGAGCGGGGCGCAGCTGCCGCCGGAGGTGATGAAGGCGAGGTTGAACTCCTTGACGCCGGTCGCGTCGACGGTGGAGAGGAGGTCGTACGCGGGGTAGAGGGAGGTGTCGACGTACGGCGCGAACTTCGCGGAGCCGCTGGTCGGGGGCGGAGTGGTCGTGGTGGGGGTGGGCGTCGGGGTGACGGTCCTGGTGGGCGTGGGCGTGGGCGTCGGGCTGGCCGTCTTGGTGGGCGTCGGGCTCGGGGTGGGCGCGGTGGTCGTGGGACGCCCGGTGGGGGTGGGCGCGGGGCCGCCGGCGGCGCAGCTGGCCTTGTTGATGAGGCAGTTGACGGGGTCCCCGGCCTGCCCGGACGCGGAGGTCACGAACCCGACGGTGACGGACTGCCCGGGCGCGAGCTGCCGGTTCCAGCTCGCGGGCTTCACGGTGACGTGCCGCCCGGACACGGTGTGCTCACCGTTCCACAGCGACCCGATCGTGGTCCCCTCCGGCAGGTCGAACTCCAGCGTCCAGTCCGACTGCGGCGCGTCGGTCTCGTTGGTGACGACGTACTGCCCGGTGTAGCCGCCGGTCCAGGAGCTCGTCCTGGTGTAGGCCGCGCCGACGGACGCGGCCTGCGCGGTCCCGGAGAGCGCGGACGCCGCGCCCCCGATGACAGCCGCGGCCACGACCGCCCCGATCGCCTTGGTCCTGACGCTCGCCTTGCGCCGGTGTGCGCTGGTGCCCATCGCGTGCCTGCCTCTGTGTGCCGGGGGTGTGGAG
The DNA here is from genome assembly GCF_026236535.1 of Streptomyces sp. SKN60. Taxonomy (GTDB): domain Bacteria; phylum Actinomycetota; class Actinomycetes; order Streptomycetales; family Streptomycetaceae; genus Streptomyces. The sequence goes on from NZ_JAHTMW010000002.1 coordinate 600,186, forward strand.
GGTGGTGGGGTGCGGCAGCACGCTAGCGACTCGGAAACGGACAAATGCCTGATGTCGGTGCGGGGTTGGGATTCTTAGGGTCCGCTTAAGGAGGACATCGGGACGGCAAAAGGTTGCGCCGTGAAGACCCCCCGAAACCGGACTCGCGGACCCGCTCAGCCCTTCTGGCCGCGTCCTCGGCGGCCCGCACCCGCGCGGCGGCCGCGGCGGGGGCCCGGGGTGGGGGCGCGGCGGGCGTCGAGGGCGATCCAGATGCGGATCTCGGTGCCGCCGAGGACGGAGCGGCCGATGCGGACGTCGCCGCCGGTGGCCTCCGCCATCCGGCGGGCGATGTCGAGGCCGAGGCCGGTGGAGCCGTCGCGGCCGCTGCCCGCGCCGCGGGCGAGCGCGGCGGCGGGGTCGGGGATGCCGGGGCCGGCGTCGGAGACCAGGACGATGACGGCGTCGTCGCCGTTGTGGAGGTCCACGGAGAAGGCCGTGCCCTCCGGGGTGTGCCGGAAGACGTTGCCGAGGAGGGCGTCGAGCGCGGCGACGAGTTCGGGGCGCGCGACCGGGATGCGGACCGGACGGTCGACGCCCGCGACCCGTACCTTCCGGCCCTCGTCCTCCGCGAGCGCCGACCAGAAGTCCATCCGCTCGCGCACCACTTCCGCCGCGTCGCAGCCGGCGACCGGCGCGGTGGCCTGGGTCTGCGGCTTGGCCTCCCGGGCCGTCCGGATGATGGTGTCGACCTCGCGCTCCAGCTGCTCGACCGCGGCCCGGGTCTGCTCGGCGGCCGGGCCGGAGCCCAGCGAGGCCGCGTTGAGGCGGAGCACGGTGAGCGGGGTGCGCAGCCGGTGGGAGAGGTCGGCGGCGAGTTCGCGCTCGTTGGCGAGGAGCTGGACGACCTGGTCGGCCATCGAGTTGAAGGCGACGGCCGCGGACTTGAGCTCCGGCGGCCCCTCCTCCCGTACCCGCGCGCCAAGCCGCCCCTCGCCGAGTTCGTGCGCGGCGCGGGCGAGTCGCTGCGCGGGCTGCACCATGCGCAGGCCGAGCCGGTCGGCGACCGCGACCGATCCGACGATCAGGGCCACGCCGACCGCGGCGAGCACCAGCCACGCCGTCGCGACGCCGTTGCTGACCTCGCCCTCGGGCACGAAGAGTTCGACGACGGCGACCTGCCCCGAGCTGACCGCGGTGGGCTGGAGCAGCACGAACCCGCCCGGCACCTCCGCGATCGTCGCCCGCCCGAGCCGCCGCGTCGTGCCCAGGTCCTCGCCGCTCGCCCGCCGGGACCCGATCGCCTGCCCCCTGCCGGGCAGATGGACGGCGAGCCGCCCCTCCGCGCCGTCGTCGGTGGTGGCGACGGCCCGTTTTAGCTGCTCGCGGTCGGTGGTGATGGCGAGCACCGGCGCCAGGCCGGAGGCCCGCCGCTCGGCGTTGGAGAAGGCCCGGTCGCGGGCCATCTCCTTGACGACGAGCCCGAGGGGTACGGCGAAGGCGACCACGACCATCACGGTGACGGCGAGCGACACCTTGACCAGCGCCCACCTCACGGCCGGGCCTCGGCGGCCGCGGCCGGCGGCTCCAGCTTGACGCCCACCCCGCGCAGGGTGTGCAGATAGCGGGGCCGGGCCGCCGTCTCGCCCAGTTTCCGTCGCAGCCACGACAGATGGACGTCGATGGTCTGGTCGTCCCCGTACGCCTGCTGCCACACCTCGGCGAGCAGCTCCTTGCGCGAGACGACCACCCCGGGCCGCCCGGCGAGGAAGGCGAGCAGGTCGAACTCGCGACGGGTCAGGTCGAGCGCCGCCCCGTCGAGCGCCGCCTGCCGCCTGAGCGGGTCGATGGCGAGCCCGCCGACCCGCAGCTCCCGGGACGGCGGCGCCTCGCCCGCCGAGGAGCGGGCCCGGCGCAGGACGGCGGTCATCCGCGCGGACAGGTGCTCCACGGAGAACGGCTTGGTCAGATAGTCGTCGGCCCCGTCGTTGAGCAGCCGTACGATCTCGGCCTCGTCGTCGCGCGCGGTCGCGATGATCACCGGCACGTCGGTGATCCCGCGCAGCATCTTCAGCGCCTCGGCCCCGTCGAGATCGGGCAGCCCGAGGTCGAGGATGACCACGTCGAAGCGGAAATGGGCGACCTCGCGCAACGCCTCCAGGGCCGTCCCGACGCTCCGCACGGTGTGGGAGGCCTCGGTGAGATGCCGGATGAGGGCGGAACGGACGAACTGGTCGTCCTCGACCACGAGCACACTTGCCATGGCCCGCACCGTACGCCATCCGGGGGACAGCGGGACGGCCGGCGGATGGCAGGATGACCCGGTGCGAAGAGGTCTGGTTCACGCCCTGGCGTGGTCGCTCGCCACGGGCGCGGCGGTCACCCTCTCCTGGTGGGGGGTGCACACGGTGCTGGCCGGCACGGTCTACGACCCGCCGCGCGCGCTGCCCATCCCGTCCGGCGCCACGGGCTCGGACGGCGCCTCGATCGGCGCGCCCACCTCGGCCGCGACCCCGTCGGCGCCCACGGCCACCCCCTCCGCCGGCCCGGGCACCGGCATCCCGTCGCAGCCGCCGACCACTGCCCCGGCCGCGCCCCGGCAGCCGGCCTCCGCGAAGCCGCCGGCGGACACGAGCGGCAACGTGAAGAGTTACGGCACGGACGGCGGCCGGGCCGTCTTCGATCTGGGCCCGTCCTCGGCGGAACTGGTGAACGCGACGCCCGAGTCGGGCTGGCAGATGCAGGTGTGGAAGCAGCCCACCTGGATCCGGGTGACCTTCACCAAGGACGGGCGGGAGATCTCCGTCTTCTGCCTGTGGCACGACTCGGCGCCGCGCGTGGAGATCGACGAACGCGCTGTCTGACTGCCTGATCAGCGGAAGACGGAGGCGGGCGGTACGGGTGAGGGCTTGGCGCCGGCGTCGGTGACCGCGGCCGCCCCGCCGGTGAAGTCGGCGAGCGCCCGCCCGTGCTCCACCCGCCCCGGGTGCGGGTCGGTCGCGACCCGCCGGGTCAGCTCGGCCACCGGCAGCACGCGGTCGGAGGCGAGCAGTACGGCGTTGCCGAAGCGGCGCCCGCGCAGCACGGTCGGGTCGGCGGCGAGCGCGAGCTCCGGGAAGACGGCGGCGGCGGTCGCGATCTGGCCGCGGAGATGGGCCAGCGGCGGGCCGTCGGCGAGGTTGGCCGCGTAGAAGCCGCCGGGCCGCAGCACCCTGCGCACCTCGGCGAGGAACTCCGTACTGGTCAGATGCGCGGGGGTACGGGCGCCGCTGAACACGTCGGCGATGATCAGGTCGGCCCAGCCGTCCTGGACCTTGCCGAGCCCGGCGCGCGCGTCGGTCGAACGGACCCGGATCCTGGCCCCCGCGTCGAGCGGCAGCTCCCGCCGCACGAGCTGCACGAGCGGCCCGTCCAGCTCGACGATCTGCTGGGTCGAGCGCGGGCGGGTGGCCGCCACGTACCGGGCGAGGGTGAAGGCGCCGCCGCCGAGGTGCACGACCTGGACCGGCCGGTTCGCCGGCGCGACGAGGTCGGCGATGTGGCCGAGGCGCCGCTGGTACTCGAAGGACAGGTACGCGGGGTCGTCGAGGTCCACGTGCGACTGCGGGGCGCCGTCGATCAGCAGCGTCCAGCCCCGCGCCCGCTCCCGGTCGGGTATGAGCTCCGCGAGCCCGCCGTCCACCTGCTCGACGACCGCCGCAGCCTCCGCCGCCCGCTCCCGCTGTCTGTTCCTGGCCACGCCCTCATTATCGACGCAGGTGACGACCAGCTGCGCCCCGGTAGGGGCGCGGGGAACTGCGCGAGCAACCACGACGGCGCCGCACCCAGCCTACGGACGGCCGGACCCCAGGGGCGCGGGACTGTGACACTTGCGGCTCCGCCGCGTGGGCACGAGCAACCACGACGGCGCCGCACCAACCCACCGGCGGCACCCACCCCCGCCCCTCAAACCGTCAGCGACACCCATCCGCCGCCTCGATCAACCGTGCCGCCTGCCCGAGCGCCTCCCGCAACATCGCCGGGTCCGTGACCTCACCGCTGTCGCCGGGCGGCAACAGCCAGTCGGCGGGGCGCGGAGTGGCGCCGTCCGGGCCCGGGAGCTCCGGCGGCTCCGGGATCCGCAGCCCGCGCCCGTCCGTCCTCGTACACGCGCTGCCCGGCATGTCCCAGCCCGCCGCGGTGCCCGGCGGCACCAGGAAGCCGAGCGTGTCGCAGGCCCCGTCGTGCAGCACCGGGCCGACCGCCGGGGCGCCGCCGCGGCGCAGGATGTCCACGGCCTCCAGGCCCTGCCGGGCCGGCACGGTCACCAGGTCGCAGGGCGCGGCGACGTCCGGCCCGGCCGTCCGGACGGCTTCGCCGGGGGACGCGCTCGCGTCCGCCGTGGGGGTGTGCCGCTCGGTCGACGCCTGCGAGGCGGACGGCGCCTGCGCGGCGACCGGCCCGATGGCTCCGGCTTCCACCATTTCCACCATGGGACCCTCCTCGTTTTCGAAGAGGAGACACGTTCCGTCTCTCCACATGGTTCAACGCCGCTCCCCGTCAACGGCTACGGCGGCACGCCGCCGCAAAGGATGGCAGTTCATGGCAGATCGCGTACGAGATATCCGATTTGTTGCCAAACCCAGCGTGGGCGACCGGTCACAGCAGGTACGTTCTTGCCCCGCCGGAACACCGGCAGCACCAGGAGAGGGCTCGGCCATGGCGTTGTCACGGGCAGTTCCCAATCTCGCCTTCCGCAGGCTCCGCGGACAGCGTTCGCCGGCGGAGTTCGCCGCGGCCGTCCGCCGGGCGGCACGGGAGATCGGCGAGCAGGTCGCGTGCGACGCCCGCTACATCGGCCGCGTCGAGGCGGGCGAGATCCGCTGCCCGAACTACGCGTACGAGCGGGTCTTCCTGCACATGTTCCCCGGACTGAGCCTTGCGGACCTGGGGTTCTCGGCGCGGGAGGCCGTTCGCGGCCGGCGGCCGGCCGCCGTGGCGGCCGGGGCACCGCCGCCCCTCGCCTTCACCACCCGGAACGATGAGGAGAGCGACGTGCTGCGTCGCGCATTCATGACCGGCGGCACCGCCACCCTGGCGACCGCCTCGCTGGGACTCGGCGGCTCGGCCGCCGTGGCCATCCCGGCCCCCCGCTCGGTCCACCGCGTCGGCGACGCCGAGGTCCGCGCCGTAGAGGAAGCGGTTCGCCAGATCCGGCTGCTCGACGACCGGCACGGCGCCGAGGGCCTCTACCGGCGGGCCACCCAGCCACTGCGCTCCGCGTACGCCCTGCTCGACGCGGGCGTCACCGCCCGCCGCGCCACGGCCGACCGGCTGCACAACGGCGCCGGCGAACTCGCCATCTCCGTCGGCTGGCTCGCCCACGACTCGGGCCGGCTCGACGACGCCCGCTCGCACTACGCCGAGGCCCTGGCCACCGCCCGGATGGCCGGCGACTCCGCCTTGGAGGCGCACGCCTTCTGCAACGCCTCGTTCCTGGCCCGGGACTCGGGCCGCTACCGCGAGGCGGTACGGGCCGCCCAGGCCGGGCTGCGGGCCGCGGCACCGCTCGCCTCCGACCGGCTGCTCGCGCTGCTCACCCTCCGGGAGGCCGGGGCCTGGGCCGGGCTCGGCGACCGCGGCGCCTGCTCGGCGGCGCTCGGCCGGGCGCACGCCCACTTCGGGCGGGGCCCCGGCGAGGGCGACCCGGAGTGGATGTCCTTCTTCGGGGAGCCGGAACTGGAGGCGCAGGAGGCGCTGTGCTGGTCGCTGCTCGGCGACTGGTCCCGGGCCGCCCGCCACGCCCAGCGCGCCACGGTCCTGCAGGACCCGCACTTCGCCCGTAACCTCGCCCTCTACCGCACCCAGCTGGCCGGCAACCTGGCCCGCGCGGGCCGCCCCGACGAGGCGGCGGCGGAGGTACGGCGGGTGGAGGACTCCCTGGCGGGCGTCGAGTCGGCCCGTATCCGCAGCCTGTTGACGGAGACCCGCAAGGTCATCGCCGCGCACTGAGCCGCCACGGCGACCCCCTGCTCCCCCGGGCTACTGCTCCAGGTGCCCGGTGTCGTTCCAGCGCTCGATCGCCGGGTCGCCGTAGGCCCAGCCGAGCACCGAGAGGCTGGTCGGGTCGAGGCGGATGCGGGCCGCGAAGGACACGTCCTCGCCCAGCCAGCGCGCGCCGATCGAGCGCAGGATGTGGCCGTGCGCGAAGACGAGCACGTCGCGGTCGGCCGAGCGGGCCCACTCCACGACCCGGTCGGCGCGGGCCGACAGCTCGGCCATCGTCTCTCCGTCGGGCACGCCGTCGCGCCAGATGAACCAGCCCGGCTGCACCCGCTGGATCTCGGCCGGGGTCATCCCCTCGTACGCGCCGTAGTCCCACTCCATCAGCGCGTCCCAGTCCTCGGCGCGCTCGCCGAAACCGGCCAGGTCGCAGGTCTCGCGGGCCCGCACCAGCGGGCTGGTGCGCACCTCGACGCCGTCGAGGCCGGCCCACGGGCCGTGGGCGAGCCGCTCGCCGAGGAGCTTGGCCCCGCGCCGGCCCTCGTCGAGCAGGGGAATGTCGGTCCTGCCGGTGTGCCGGCCGAGCAGCGACCATTCGGTCTGGCCGTGCCGGGCGAGCAGGATGCGCGGTGCCATGGAGGCTCTCCAGATCTTCACGTGCGGATGCCCTCCCATCATCTCCCACCTGAATTCGCGGTGACCGCCGGGCAACCTCCCCGCCCCGGGCCGCGTCCTCCCACGACCGGACGGGGGTACGGACCGAGTGGGGGGGACCGGCATGCGACGCAGGCCGCGCTGGTGGGCGGAGCTGATACTGATCGCCGCGGTGTACGCGGCCTACTCCGGCGGGCGGCTCCTCGCCCGCGGCGACGCGGACACCGCCGTCGGCCACGGACTGGCGATCCTGCGGATCGAGGAGACTCTGGCCCTTGACCTCGAACGCCCGCTGAACCGCCTGTTCACCGCCGTCCCCGCGCTCGGCGTGCCCGCCGACTTCGCGTACGCCTCGCTCCACTACCTGGTCACGCCCGCCGTCCTGATCTGGCTGTACCGCCGCCGCCCCGCCGCCTATCCGGCCGCCCGCACCTGGCTGATGCTCGCCACCCTCCTCGGCCTGGTCGGCTTCACCCTGCTGCCGACCTGCCCGCCGCGGCTGCTCGGCCCCGAGCACGGCTTCGTGGACACGATGGCGCACTTCAGCGCGTACGGCTGGTGGGGCGGGGAGGCCAGCGCGCCGCGCGGGCTCGGCTCGTTCACCAACCAGTACGCGGCGATGCCGAGCCTGCACGTCGGCTGGGCGCTGTGGTGCGGGGTACTGCTGTGGCGGTACGGGCGGACGCCGCTGCTGAAGGTCCTGGGGGCGGCGTACCCGCTGCTGACCGTGCTGGTGGTGATGGGCACCGCCAACCACTACTTCCTGGACGCGGTGGCCGGGGCGGCGGTGATGGGGGCCGGGCTGCTGCTCACGCCCTCTGCGCGCCGGGCCCTGGATCGGCTCCAGGATCGGGTCCGGGATCGGGTCCGGGATCGGGTCCGGGATCGGATCTTCGGGGGCGAATCGGAGCGAAACCACCCGCGTGTCAGTGGCGGATGGGAGACTTCCGCGGGTGAGCGCATCCCTGGGCGGCGGCCCGCACCGGCCGCCGCAGACGACACTCCGGCATCGGCTCGCTGAGCTGCGCGGACCGGCCGCCGTGCCGCGTCCGCTGGACGCGCGGGCGCTGGCCGCCCTGGCCGCGAACCCCGGCTGCCGGCGGCGGGCGATCCTCGACGGGGCGGGGGTCGACAAGACCGCGCTCGCCGCGAAGCTGGGCTCCCCGTCCGGTTTCGGCCAGTCGCAGTTCGCGATCGCCCGGGGCAACGCGTTCGAGGCGAAGGTGAAGGCGGACGGCGGGCGCGAGCTGCTCGGTCTGCTCGGCATCGCCGAGCCGGGGGACGTCGACCTGCCGGAGCTGACGGCCGCGGGCCCGGAGGGCCGGGCGGCGCGGACCGCGCTGGCGCTGCGGGAGGCGACGGCGGCGGGCCGCTGGGCGCTGTTCGACCATCCGATGCTGGCCCTGGAGGTGGCCGGTTCGCCGGTGTATCTGGAGCCGGACGCGGTGGTGGTCCGGCCGGACGGGCGGTGGACGGTCGTGGAGATCAAGTCCTTCCCGATGATCGACGGTTCGGCGGACGCGGCGAAGGTGGGCGCGGCGGCTCGGCAGGCCGCGGTGTACGTGCTCGCCCTGGAGAAGGTCGCGGCGCTCACGGAGGGCGCGGCGGTGGCCCACCAGGTGCTGCTCGTCTGCCCCAAGGACTTCTCCAACCTGCCGACCGCCTCCGCCGTGGACGTCCGCAAGCAGCTCGCCGTCACCCGCCGCCAGCTCACCCGGCTGACCCGGATCGAGGAGATCGCGGACGCCCTGCCGGAGGGCGTCACCTTCGATGTCGCCGAGTGCTCGGCGGAGCAGCTGGCCTCGGCGGTGGAGTGCGTGCCGCACGCCTACGCGCCGGAGTGCCTGGCCGCCTGCGAGCTGGCCTTCCACTGCCGTGACCGGGCCCGCACGGCGGACGTGGTGACGGCGCTCGGCCGTTCGGTACGGGGCGAGCTGGGCGGCCTGACCACGATCGGCGCGGTCCTGGCGGCGGCGCGCGGCGAGGCGGGCGACCCGGACGACCCGGCGGTGGCGGCGCTGCGCCGGGCACGGGCGCTGCGCGCGGAGGCGCTGGCGGCGGCTCCGGCCCGTATCCCGGCGGAGGTCGTCGAATGCGCCTGCTGACCGGCCTTCGGCCCGTCCCCGCCGAGCCTGCCGAGGAGGCACCCGTATGTCGCTGATCGGCACCCTGGCTCGGATGGAGGCCGTGGAGGCGGGCCGGGCCCAGCCGCTGGCCACGGTCCGGCACCGGCGGCTGTCCGAGCGGCCGCTGGTCCTCGTACCGCTGACGACCTCCGGCGAGGCCGGTGCGCCGCTCGGCGCGCTGGTGGGCACGGACCCGGAGGAGCCGCGGCTGCTCGTCGTGCCGCAGCCGCGCGACCGGGATCTGCGCTTCGCGTTCCTCGCCGAGCTGGCCGACGAGATCCTGCCGTACGTGGACTCGTTCGCGGAGGTCGTGGAGGCGGCCGAGCGCTCCGAGACCGACCCGGAGACCGGAAAGAAGGTCAAGGTCGAGGTCGAACTGTGCGCGGACGCACCGCAGTTGGTGGTGCCGAGCCGGGCAGGCGTCGAGTACGTGCGGCTGCTCGGGCGGTCCATGCGGTTCCGGCGCACGGCCGAGCAGGACCCGGAGACGCCGTTCCCGGCGCCGCCGCGGGTGCCGCTGCTCGGGCGCTGGCTGACCCACTTCGGCGAGCGGGCCCGGGTGCCGGGCTCGTCGCTGCTCGTCGCGGCGACCGATATGCTGAACCGGCACTGGGCGACCGGCCAGTCCTCCCTGGAGGACCAGCACCTGGGCGCGCTGCTCGCCTGGATCGCCCCTGACGACGGCGAGTCCGGGGCGGAGGCGGCGCTGCGCGCCGAGCTCGGGCGGGACGCGCAGGGCCAGTTGGTGTGCCCGCCGGCCGGTCCGGCGACCGACCCGGCCTTCGACAACAAGCTGCTCGCGCCCGCGATCGAGCGCTACGACCGGGCCCGGCAGGCGCTCGGCGCGGCCGAGGACGGCGGGGCGGCCGAGGACGGGCTCGCCGAACTCACCCGCGCCGAGCGGGAGATCCGCCGCCTCGTCCTCTCGCAGCTGAAGCCGACCTGGTACGCGGTGTGGCAGGCGCTCGACCTGCTGCGCGAGCTCCCGGAGGGGGCCCGGGTGGCCGACCGCTGGACCCGCGACCGCTGGTCGTTCACCGGCCAGCGCGACCGGATCGCGGCGGGCGAGCCGCCGCAGCCGCGCCGGGACGACGCGGTGACCGCGGCCTCGAAGCTGGCCGCGCGCGAACAGGCGCAGGGCCAGCTGGAGGCGCAGGAGGCCCTGGACGACCCGCTGGTGATGGCGGGCCGGCGGCTCGCGGGCGAGGCGTTCGTCGCGGAGGTCACCGAGGTCACCATGGCCTGGACGGAGTCGAAGCGCCCGGCGCCCCGCCCGCTGCTCACCGTCCGCACCGACGACCGGCCGCACCTGGGCGAGGGCCTGAAGGCGTACCGCTCGCTCGACGGCAAGCCGCAGTCGGCGGAGTTCGTGCGCCGCGAGCCGGACGGCGCCCTGGTGCTGCGACTCCTGGACAAGATGGGCCGCTCGAAGGATCCGGCGGAGGGCACGGTGCCGGAGAAGGGCGAGCGGATCGCCTGGACGCTGTTCGAGCACGACCAGCGGATGGGCGCGAAGCTGCCGGACCCGGAGGAGACGCCGTGGACGCACGGCGGCCCTCCGCGCACCGATGCCCTGGAACTCCCTGATGCCGTCACACCGGAGGACATCCTGTGAGCCCCGAGTCCCTGCCCTTCGACCCGTCCGCGGAGGCGAGCCGGGCGACGGAGGCGATCCTGGCCGACACGCTGCGCGGCTCCGCCCGCGGCGTGGTCGTGGACTCTCCGCCGGGCGCCGGAAAATCGACGCTCGTGGTGCGGGCGGCGCTCGAACTGGCCGATGCCGGGCGCCCGTTGATGATCGTGGCGCAGACCAACGCGCAGGTCGACGACCTGGTGCTGCGGATCGCCGAGAAGCAGCCGGAGCTCGCGGTCGGCCGGCTGCACTCCAGCGACGCCGATCCGTACGACAAGGCGCTCGACGACCTGGAGCAGGTGCGGAAGTCGGCGAAGGCCGGGGACCTGGTGGGTCTGCCGGTGGTGGTGTCGACGGCCGCGAAGTGGGCGCACGTGAAGAACGTGGAGCCGTGGGCGCACGCGATCGTCGACGAGGCGTACCAGATGCGCTCGGACGCGCTGCTCGCCGTGGCGGGCCTGTTCGAGCGGGCGCTCTTCGTGGGCGACCCGGGGCAGCTGGACCCGTTCTCGGTGGTGGGCGCGGAGCAGTGGGCGGGCCTGTCGTACGACCCGTCGGCGTCGGCCGTCTCCACGCTCCTGGCGCACAACCCGGAGCTGCCGCAGCACCGGCTCCCGGTGTCCTGGCGGCTGCCGGCCTCGGCCGCGCCGCTGGTGTCGGACGCCTTCTACCCGTACACGCCCTTCCGCAGCGGCACCGGCCACGGCGACCGGCGTCTGTCCTTCGGCGTGCCCTCGGACGGCTCGGCTCCGGACCGGGTCCTCGACGAGGCCGCCGAGTCCGGCTGGGGCCTGCTCGAACTCCCCGCCCGCCACACCCCGCGCACCGACCCGGAGGCGGTCCACGCGGTCGCCCTCGTCGTGCGCCGCCTGCTCGACCGCGGCGGCGCCTCGGTCTCGGAGCGCTCCCCCGACCCGGCCCCCCTCACCCCGGACCGCGTCGCCGTCGGCACCGCCCACCGCGACCAGGCGGCGGCCGTCCGCGCGGCCCTCGCCGAGCTCGGCGTCACGGGCGTCACGGTGGACACGGCGAACCGCCTCCAGGGCCGCGAGTACGACGTCACCGTCGTCCTCCACCCGCTCTCCGGCCGCCCCGACGCCACCGCCTTCCACCTGGAGACCGGCCGCCTCTGCGTCCTCGCCTCCCGCCACCGCCACGCCTGCATCGTCGTCTGCCGCGCCGGCGTCACCGCCCTCCTCGACGAACACCCCTCGACGGAACCGGTCCAGCTGGGCGTCACGGTGAAGTTCCCCGACGGGTGGGAGGCGAACCACGCGGTGCTCTCACACCTGGCGGAGCACCGCGTGTCGTGGGCGCCGTGAGTCCGGACGCCGTGAGTCCGGGCCCGTGAGCGGCGGGCTTCGGCCCTCTTGCCAGGCGCGGGAGAATGGGAAGCGGCGGCCCGGGTGTCCGGGCCGTGTGTGTGCGAGGAGGAGAAGGACCATGGCGGAATCCGCGGAGCGGAGCGGGCAGCGGCGGGTCAGGCCGGCGCCGCTGGTCTTCGAGCCTGCCGAGGCGACCGCCGACCCGGAGCACTTCTTCGACCTGGAGTCCATCGAGGACCCGCGGGAGCTGCTGGCCCGGGCGACGGAGCTGACGCTCGCGTTCCGGGCGGCGACGGACCGGGCGATCGAGTACCAGGCGATCGCGGCGGCCCAGCTCGCGGACCCGCGCCGGTTCGACCGGCTGACGCCCGCCGACATCGCCGAGCGGGCGGCGTGGACCGAGGACTACGCGCGGAAGATGATCGAGTTCGGGCAGGGCCTGATCCGTACGGGCGGGCGCGAGACCGAGGACTGAGGGAACCGGGACCGGGACTGCGCCCGCGGTCTACCCCGGCAGCCCAGCGCCCTGGCATATGCCGGGGCGCAAGATACTCCTCCGCACCCCACCGTGTCCGGGTTTCCCACAACCCGCTGAAACGGCTCCGTCACACCCGGTAGATCTTCTCGTATGACGACGTGGTTGAGCGACGAGACGACGGTCCTGTACGACATCTGCCGGCACCAGCCCGCGCGGGTCACCGAGGACGGCGCCGCCTGGCTCGCCTCCGCCACCTCGCGCCCGGGCCCCGCGCTCGCCCACTGGGAGCAGCGCCCCGCCTCCCCCGCCGTACTCCCCTGCGGCACGGTCTTCGACGTCGTCAACGTGGAGCCGACCTTCGGGCGCCGGATGCTGGACCGCCTGTGGGCCGAGGGCCCGGGCAGCGGCCCGGTCGCGGTCCACCGGGGCCGGATGCTGCTCTTCGCCGCCCCCGGCACCGCCCAGCGCTTACCGTCCCTGCTCGACTGGGAGGAGTGGGGCCAGGAGGTCCCCCGCCCGCTCTGCCACGGCACCGGCGACGCGGTCACCATCCCCCCGCTCACTCCGCACGACTCCTCGGGCCCCCGCTGGCTGGTCGCCCCCGACACCCGCAAGCCCTGGCTCCCCGGCCCCGAGGTCCTGCTGTGGGCCTGCGTGCGGGCCGTCCGGGCGGTTAGGGCGGCCGATGTGCGGGTATCGATTTTTGCTTCCGCCGACCAGGATGCTAATGTCTACGACGTCAGCAGGCGCCGCTAGCTCAGTTGGTTAGAGCAGCTGACTCTTAATCAGCGGGTCCGGGGTTCGAGTCCCTGGCGGCGCACAGACGGAAGAAGCCCCTCGCGGAAGCGGGGGGCTTCTTCGTGTGCACGGAGGATCGGTCGGCTCAGCCGACGGGCTGCGGGCCCGTGATGCGGATGGTCCAGACGCCCGAGGGGGTGCGTTCGGCGACGTCCACGCGGACGCCGGTGTCCGGAACCGTGAAGGACTCGCCCTCCTGGAGCGGGGCGTCCGCGAGCGGGGGGTAGACGGAACGCTCCCAGCAGGCCTCGGTGCGGGGGTGGGTGTCGACGACCTCGACGGGGCCGTCGCCGGAGGCGGCGCGGTTGCGGACGCGGTAGACGAGGACGCCCTCGGTGCAGGTGTCGGCGTCGTTGCCGGTGGCCGAGCGGGCCTCGATGGCCAGGACGCTGTCCTCGCCGGTGCGGACCACGGCGAGCCGGGTGCCGAGGGTGCCGCCGGCGACCGGGGCGGCGGCGACCGGTTCCAGGCCGATGACGTGGGTGCCGGGGCCGCGTACGCAGGCCACCTGGGCGCGGTCGAGCCAGCCCAGCTTCCACTTGTGCCAGGCGAAGAGGTCGGGCGCGAGGCCGAACTGGCTGCCCATGACGTCCCAGTCGCCGACGTGGGTGTCCCAGTCGCCCTTGCCGTCGGTGGGCCGGTGGTAGAGGTCGGGCAGGTCGAAGACGTGTCCGGTCTCGTGGGCGAGCACGTTGCGGTCCGGCGGGTGCCGCTCGAAGACGGTGACGACCCGCTTGATCTCGGTGCCGTCGGCCTCCAGCGGGTGTTCCAGGTTGACCACCTTGGTGGCGTCGGAGTCCACGCCGGGCGCGTCCGGGTCGGCGACCAGATAGACGATGTCGTAGCGGGAGAAGTCCACGGAGGCGTCGGCCGCCCGGATCGCGTCGCGCAGATAGGCCCCGCGGTGCTCGGTGCTCCAGTCGCGCCGTATCGCGTACGCGGTGGATTTCTGCGGCATCCGGGCCCAGCCGGCCTGCGGGTGGACGCGCAGGCTGAAGCGTCCGTAGGAGGCGCGCTCGAAGAACTCGGCGGTGCCGGGGAAGTGGTCGGCGGTCAGCTCGGCGGGGGTGGTGAGCGGCGGGGAGTCGGGGAAGGACAGGAAGATCATGACGGCGTCGAGGGCGCGGGTGGGCCGGGGGTAGGCCCGGTTCCAGGTGTCGAGGCCGAGGGAGTGGTGCGCGGCGGTACGGGGCAGGGCGCACGGGCCCGCCGAGGGCGCGGCGACGGCCGGACCGGCCACCAGGCCGGTCGCGGCGAGCGCCGCGAGGGAGGTGAAGGCGGCCGCGCCGGCCCGCAGGCGCGAGCGCTCCACCGGTCCGCGCGCGCCACCGGACCCCCGGCCGAACTCTCGCCCGGGCACCCGCCCGAACCCTCCCCCGGACCCCGGGCCGGACCCTCGCCCGGGTGGCTGCTGACCCCTCACGTGGACCTCCGGCTCCGGAAAGCTGACACCTCAACCACCTTGTGGCGGTTTGTGGTGTTTCGCACCTTTCCGCTGCCCCGGTCGGGTGAGCGGGACGCGCCCGGTCGACGCGACACGGGCAGGCAGCAGCTCACGGAAAGTCACATTCGGTCAGACCCCCGTCGACCCGTGTCACACCCGCGCAGAAACGATCTGCCGCCGCCCCGGGTGGTCAGCCTCACAGCCCGCACGGGGCCCGGGGCCCGTCCAGAAGCTGGAACGCCGCCCCAACCAGCCTCTATGATCGGCACACTTTCCCTGGGCCGACCATTCCGACCACATCTGTACGGGAGCGAGCGGTGAGCGGATCCCCCGAAGTACCGATGCATCCGTCGGCGGAACCGGCGATCACGGAGTGTCACTCACCCGCACCCGATCCGGACGACGGTACGGAACTCCGCGACCTCCGCGACGACCTCAGCGACCTCCGCGACCATCAGGCCGCCTTCCGCGCCGCCCGGCTCGCCATGGCCCTGGTCGACCGGGACGGCATCGTGCTCGCCGCCAACGACGCCCTCGGCTCCCTCCTCGGCGCCGACGCCGACGCCCTGCGCCGGCAGGCCGCCGCCGACCTCGTCGACCTCGCCGCCGACGGCCGCACCTGGCACGCCTACCGCGAGGTGCTCGGCGGCCGGCGCTCCCGCTTCCGCTGCACCCGCCGGCTCAAGCACCCCGACGGGCGCTCCCTGTGGGCCGAGGTCACCGTCGCCCCCGTGCCGGACAGCCCGCGCGTGCTGCTCTCGGTCGCGGACATCAGCGACCGGCGCGAGCTCCAGGCCCGGCTGCGCCACCTCCAGATGCACGACCCGGTCACCCGGCTGCCCAACCGCACCCTCTTCTTCGAGCGGCTCACCGCCGCCCTGGAGAGCGCCGCCGCCGAGGGCCCGGCGTCCGACGAGGACCTCCGGGAGCACACGCACCTCTCCTACCAGTCCTACGAGTCGTACGGGCATGGCAGAACAGGGCGGATCGGCATCTGCTACCTGGACCTGGACGGGTTCAAGGCGGTCAACGACACCCTGGGACACCGGGTCGGCGACCGGCTGCTCGCCGCCGTCGCGGGCCGGCTCACCGAGTGCGCCGACGGCTACGGCTACACCCGCAGCGGCGGCGGGCACCTGGTGGCCCGGCTCGGCGGCGACGAGTTCGCGATCCTGGTCGAGGACTCCACCGGCACCGAGCAACTGGCCGACCTCGCGCAGTCCGTGCTCACCGCGCTCCAGGAGCCCTTCGACCTGTCCGGGCAGCGGCTCTCGGTCTCCGCCTCCATCGGCGTGGTCGAGCGGCGCGCGCACGGCTCGACGGCGACGCAGCTGATGCAGGCCGCCGACACCACGCTGTACTGGGCCAAGGCCGACGGCAAGGCCCGCTGGACGCTCTTCGACCCCGAGCGCAACGCGCACCGGATGACCCGGCAGGCGCTCTCCTCCACCCTGCGGCCGGCCGTGGAGCGGGGCGAGTTCGTGCTGGAATACCAGCCGCTCGTGGACCTCGTCGACGGGGCGGTGCGCGGGGTGGAGGCGCTGGTGCGCTGGGACCACCCGCAGTTCGGGCTGCTCACGCCGAATCGGTTCGTCGGGATCGCCGAGGAGGACGGCTCGATCGTCGAGCTGGGGCGCTGGGTGCTGCACACCGCCTGCCGCCAGGCCCGGCAGTGGCAGAAGGACCACCCGGGCGACCGGCCGATCTTCGTCAGCGTCAATGTGGCGGTACGTCAGGTCTGGGACTCCGACCTGGTCGCCGACGTCGCCGGCATCCTCGCCGAGACCGGGCTCGCGCCGCATCTGCTCCAGCTGGAGCTGACCGAGTCCGCCGTCATGGGCTCGGCCGGCCGGCCGTTGCAGGCGCTCCAGGCGCTGAGCGACATGGGGGTGCGGATCGCTATCGACGACTTCGGCACCGGCTATTCGAACCTCGCCTATCTGAGCCGGCTGCCGGTCTCCGTGCTCAAGCTGGACGGATCGTTCGTGCGCGGCTTCCAGGACGAGGAGCACGCCAACCCGGCGGACGAGCTGATCGTCGAGGCGCTGGTCGGGCTCTCGCACCGGCTCGGGCTCACGGTCACCGCCGAGTGCGTGGAGACCTCGGGCCAGGCCGCCCGGCTGCGCCGGATCGGCTGCGACACCGGCCAGGGCTGGCTGTACTCCCGGCCGGTGGCGCCGGACCGCATCGCGGAACTGATCGGGGTCGCGCCCCTGCCCGTACAGCCGCAGCCGGCGTAGCCCGTACAGAAGAATTCACGCAGGGCATGGAACTGCCCCCGGCCGGAGGGACATTCCGGGCGGGGGCAGTGGTTCATAAAGGGGTCACACCGGGGTGACTAGCAGGCGCCGAGGTCCTGCCAGACGCCCCACTCGCCGGTCGTGCCCGGCTCCTCGTTCTGCGTCCACCACTTGGCCTTCCAGTTGTGGCCCTTGTGGGACACGGTCTGGCCGCCGGTGTAGACCTGGCCGGCGACGTACGCCGGGTTGGTGCAGCCGGTGGGCGGCGTGGTGGTCTGCGTCGGGGTGGGGGTGGGCTCCGTGGTCGGCGGCGTCGTGGGAGCCGTCGTCGGCGGGGTGGTGGGCGGGGTGGTCGGGTCGGTCGGGGTCGAGCCGACCGCGGTCACGATCTGGTTGAAGAGCGTGGCGTTGGCGTCCAGGCCGAGCAGCGAGTACATCATCGCGCCGGCGAGACCGCGCTGGTGGGCGTAGTCGGCGCGGGCCTGGATGGTGCGCTGGTCGAGACCGGTGAAGAACTCGCCGTCCTTGTAGAAGTAGGCGGACTTGGCCTGGTCGTCCCAGAAGGTGGTCGCCGGGTTGTCGACGATGCCGCCGAGCTCCTTGTAGTACGCGATGCCGGCCGCCTGGCTCAGCGGGCGGGCGTTGGAGCCGCCGGTGGCGGTCTGCGCGAGGCCGTTGGTGGTGCCGGCCGGCACGCCCTTCCAGCCGCGGTAGTAGAACTCGTAGCCCAGGGTCAGCTTGTTGGCGGGGAAGCCGCCGGTGATGCCGTAGGCGGGCTTGCCGTCGATCCAGGAGTCGATGGCGTTGTCGATCGAGTACTTCTCGGTGCCCGGCTTGATGACGTCGGTCGGGTCGTTCGCACCGGAGTTGAGCGGGGACTGGTGGTACGTCGGCCCGTCGCCGTCCCAGGCGCCGTGCATGTCGTACGTCATGATGTTCGCGTAGTCGAGGTACGCGCCGATCTTGTCCGTCTCGATGTTCTTGATCTTGTCCTGGCCGGCCGGCAGGGCGGCGGTCAGCAGGTACTTCTTGCCGCCGTGGGCGGCGCCGTACTCGTCGAGCTGCTTGCGGAACTCGGCGAGGAGCAGGGTGAAGTTCTGCTTGTCCTCGGGGGCGTAGTGGTTGCCGAGGTGCCCGTCGGGCGAGCCCGGGTACTCCCAGTCGATGTCGATGCCGTCGAAGATGCCGGCGGCGGTGCCGGGGCCGCCGTAGCCGCCCTCGACCGGCAGGTCGCCCTGGATGTACTGCTTGATGCAGGAGGCGACCAGCTTCTTGCGGCTCGCGTCGGTCTTGGCCGCGTCCGAGAAGTACTTGGAGTAGGTCCAGCCGCCGAGCGAGATGTTGATCTTCAGGTTGGGGTGCTTCGCCTTCAGTTCCTTGAACTGGTTGAAGACGCCCACGATCGGCTGGTCCCACTTGTCGGCCACGCCGTCGACGCTGTCCGCGGCCGAGAAGGACTTCTGGTAGTCGGCGTACGAGTCGCCCGCGCCGTCACCGGCGTTGGGGTTGGCGTCGTCGCCGGCGGCCTTGTTGGCCTCGAAGCAGGTGAGGTCGGTCGGGTGGATGTTCCCGAACGAGTAGTTGATGACGTCCAGTTTGGCCGCGATCCCCCGCTCGTCGAGCTGCTTGGGGTAGAAGGCGTTCCCGTAGACGCTCCACTGGTCGTAGTACGCGATCTTGACGCCGCCGGTGGACGCGGCCGTGGTGGCGGCGCCGGCGGCCGAGGCCGAGCCGAGGCCGACGGTCGCGGCGAGCGCGCCGGCGGCGAGGGTCGAGCAGAGGAGTGCGGCGATCAGTGGCTTGCGGGGACTGCCGGGACTGCGGGGGTTGCGGGGGTGCACGTGCGGCCTCCGGAAGGGGTGGCGGTACGGAAGTTGGAGCAGTGATATCCGCCGCGCGAACAGCGCGTCAATGGTCTGAACCAGATTGAGGACTAGACCAATTGGCGGGAGAAAGCCCTTGTCAGAGACGTGCAGCACAAAGAACGACCGCCCGCCACCATGCGTGACGAGCGGTTTAAGGTTCACTTAGGTTTCCACGGCCCGCCGGTTCGGAGCTGAACCAACGGGCCGGGAAATTCCACTTGGCGGAGTCAGTCGAGCTCGGGCGCGACCTCCGGCAGACCGTACGCGTCGGCGATCAGCTCGTAGCTGCGCAGCCGCGCGTCCCCGCTGTGCGCGTTGGCGGTGATCATCAACTCGTCGGCGCCGGTGCGCTTCTGGAGCGCGTCCAGGCCGTCGCGGACCTCGTCCGGCGTGCCGTACACGATGTTCGCCAGCCAGCCGTCCACGAACTCCCGCTCCGCGGGCGCGAACGCGTACGCCTCGGCCTGCTCCGGCGTCGGTACGAGGCCGGGCCGGCCGGTGCGCAGCCGCAGCATCGACAGGGCGCCGGTCAGCACCTGGCGGTGCGCCTCCTTCGCCTCGTCGGCGGCGAGCGCGGCCACGCCGATCAGCGCGTACGGCGCGTCGAGGACGGCGGAGGGGCGGAAGGACTCCCGGTAGAGGTCGAGCGCGGGGATGGTGTTGCGCGCGGAGAAGTGGTGGGCGAAGGCGAAGGGCAGTCCGAGGAGGCCCGCGAGGCGGGCGCTGAAGCCGGAGGAGCCGAGCAGCCAGATCGGCGGCCGGCCCTTGGGGCCCTGCACCGGGCCGGGGACGGCGTGGATCCGGGCGTACGGATGCCCGTCCGGGAAGGTGTCGTCGAGGAACCGGGTCAGCTCGGAGAGCTGCTCCGGGAAGTCGTCGGCGCCCTCGCCCAGGGTCTGGGTCCGGCGCAGGGCGGCGGCGGTGGCGCCGTCCGTGCCGGGCGCGCGGCCGAGCCCGAGGTCGACCCGGCCCGGGGCCAGCGCCTCCAGGGTGCCGAACTGCTCGGCGATCACCAGCGGGGCGTGGTTCGGCAGCATCACGCCGCCGGAGCCGAGGCGGATGCGCCGGGTGTGGGCGGCGAGGTGGGCGAGGATCACGGCGGGCGAGGAGGAGGCGACGCCGGGCATGGAGTGGTGCTCGGCCACCCAGTGCCGGTGGTAGCCGCGGCGCTCGGCGAGCCTGCTGATCTCCACACTGGTCGCGAGCGCCTGGCTCGCGGTGCGCCCCTCGCCGACCGTGACCAGGTCAAGCACGGACAGCGGTACGGGCGCGGTGCCGCGCGCCTCTCCTCGAATCGCGTCTCGAATCGCGTCGCTCACCGTGGGCGGCCTTCCTGCGTAGGGACGTCGGTCACGGGGGCTAACAGGAGGAGGTCTCCGGTTATTCCGGAAGCCGGGGCAAAAGCCCGTCCGGGGGCCTCTCCACGGGTCCACCGGGGGCTCCGGCGGCCCCCGCGCGAAAAAATCTTCACGTCCGGAAGGGCACCGAACGGGCGTGCGGACGCCTGTTCACACCGCCCTGACCTCAGCCTCTCCGGCGGGGCTGTGACCGTGGCATATGCCACCGGGGTGATGCCCAGCACAGGGGGCCTGTGCACCGCATCATTCTCGCCAACAGCCGCCCCGTTGCGGGCGCTTGGCGGCTATCGTGGTACGGAAGCTTGCGGTCACAACCTGGTAGGGGGAAACCGTGGCGCTGAAGCCCGAGCCCACCGCGCCGTTCCACTCGGTGCAATACGCCCTGCGTGTGCTTGAGACGGTCTCACGGCACGGCGGCGGCGTGACGGACGTGCAGATCGCGCGGGAGACCGGCCTGCCCGTCGCCCATCTGTCGTCCCTGCTCCTGATGCTGCGGCGCGAGGGTTATGTGGAGCAGGTCTCCGACGGCGCCTATGTCATCGGCGACTCCCTGGTCCTCCTAGGCTCCGGCGTCACCCGCCGCGAGGCCCTGGAGCGCAAGCTCCAGGAGACCCTGACCGAGCTGCGCGACTCCGTCGGCGCCGCGGTCTACATCAGCCGCTACATCGACGGCGAGGTGAAGATCACCCAGTTCGCCGACGGCCCGCGCACCCCGAAGGTCAACGAGTGGGTGGACTTCCGCTCGGCCGCCCACGCCAGCGCGGTCGGCAAGTGCCTGCTCACCCAGCTCGACCAGAACGGGCGCCGCGACCATCTGAGCCGCCACAAGATCGCCCGGCTGACCTCCCGGACGATCACCAACGAGCGCGTGCTCTTCTCCAAGCTGGACAGCCAGCCGCCGACCGTCCCCATGCTCGACCTCCAGGAGTACGCGGTGGGCACGGTCTGCGCGGCGGTGCCGCTCACCGCGGGCGCGACCGTGGGCTGCCTGGCCCTGTCGCTCCCGATCGAGCACGCGCACCGGCTGCGCGCCGCGGCCGACACCCTCAACCGGCGGGCGGCTCCGGTGGTGCTCTCGCTGGCGATCTAGAGAGGTCGCGAAGGTGATCCGGAGGGTGGTCACGAGGGTGGTCACGAGCACCCCTCCGGACCAGGTAGTATTTTCTCTGTCAGCAGGCGCCGCTAGCTCAGTTGGTTAGAGCAGCTGACTCTTAATCAGCGGGTCCGGGGTTCGAGTCCCTGGCGGCGCACAGACGAAGGAAGCCCCTCGCGAGAGCGAGGGGCTTCCTTGTTTCCCGCGCTAGGCCTTCAGATAGGCGAGGACGGCGAGCACCCGGCGGTGGGTGTCCTCGGCCGGCGGCAGGTCCAGCTTGGCGAGGATGTTGCCGATGTGCTTGCCGACGGCCGCCTCCGTGACCACGAGCCGGCGGGCGACCGCCCCGTTGGAGTGCCCCTCGGCGACCAGGGCAAGCACCTCCCGCTCGCGCGGGGTCAGCGCCGCCAGCGGATCGCGGTGCCGGCGCAGCAGCTGCCGTACGACCTCGGGGTCGACGACCGTGCCGCCGGCCGCGACCCGGGCGAGCGCGTCCACGAACTCCTCGACCTGCCCGATCCGGTCCTTGAGGAGATAGCCGACGCCGGTCCCGTCGCCGGAGTCGAGCAGGTCGGCGGCGTAGCTGCGCTGCACGTACTGGCTGAGCACGAGCACCGGCAGGCCCGGGTGCTCGGCGCGCAGCGCGACGGCGGCGCGCAGGCCCTCGTCCTGGAAGCCGGGAGGCATCCGCACGTCGGTGAGGACGATGTCCGGGGCGTGCGCGGCGACGGCGGTGCGCAGGGCGTCGGCGTCGCCGACCGCGGCAACCACCTCGTGGCCGAAGCGGGCCAGGAGGCCGATCAGTCCCTCACGGAGGAGGACGCCGTCCTCGGCGAGGACGATCCGGAGGCCGGGTCGGTCGGGGGCAGCGGGCTGCACGGGATCTCCGCTCGGAGGAGGGTCGGCCCGCCGGGCGGGCTGGTGATCGTCAGTGTGCCATCGAGGACGGCGAGCCGGTCGGCGAGTCCGGTGAGTCCGCTGCCCCGGGCGGAGTCGGCGCCGCCGTGCCCGTCGTCCTCGACGGCGACGAGCAGGGTGCCGTCGGCGTGCCGGGCGGTGATCCGGGCGCGGGCGGCGCCGCTGTGCCGGTCGACGTTGGCGAGGGCCTCGCGGGCCACGAAGTGGGCGGCGCTCTCGACGGCGGCGGGCAGCCGGGGCAGCTCGGGGTCGAGGCCGGTGGAGTCCACGGGGGTGGCGGTGCGGTCGGCGGCGTCGGCGAGGGCGGCGCCGAGTCCGTAGTCGGCGAGGACCTGGGGGTGGATGCCGTGGATCAGCTCGCGCAGTTCGCTGAGGACCCGGCCGGCCTCGTCGTGGGCCTTGGCGAGCTGGTCGGCGAGCGGGCCGGGCGGGGCGTCGTAACGGGCGAGGCCGAGGGTCATGGTGAGGGCGACGAGCCGCTGCTGGGCGCCGTCGTGGAGGTCGCGCTCGATCCGGCGCCGCTCGGCCTCGAAGGCGGCGGCGAGCCGGGCCCGGGAGGCGGTGACCTCGCCGATCCGCTGCCGCAGTTCGGCCTCGCGCGGGGCGAGCAGCGCGCGGGCGAAGGCGGCGCGGGCACCGGCGTAACCGGTCAGCGGGTAGAGGAGGAGCGGCAGGAGCAGCAGGCCGAGCAGGGCGGCGGCGAAGGCCTGCGGGTAGGAGGTGACCAGATAGGCCTTGGCCACCTTCACCTCGTGGCCGTCGGCGGCGAGCTGGAGCGGGGTGCTCATCAGGGCGGCGGGCAGGCCGAGTCCGACGGCGAGGACGGTCAGGTCGAGCGGCCACAGGACGGTGGCGTGAAGCAGGGCGTACCCGAGCTCCCGCCAGGTGGCCTGTTCCCGCGCCCGCAGCCGGAGCCAGGCGGCGAGCCCGGGGGCCTCGGGCAGCCGGTGCGGGTCGGGCGCCGGCTCGGGGTCGACGAGCCGCAGCCGCCACCGCTCGGCGGCGCCGACCGCGACCCCGGCGAGAAGGAGCAGCGGGAGCCCGACGAACAGCAGCGAGAACCCGCAGAGCACCAGCAG
This sequence comes from Streptomyces sp. SKN60, assembly GCF_026236535.1. GTDB lineage: Bacteria > Actinomycetota > Actinomycetes > Streptomycetales > Streptomycetaceae > Streptomyces. The sequence goes on from NZ_JAHTMW010000002.1 coordinate 623,158, forward strand.
CAGGAGCAGCGTGACGGCGCCGGAGAGCACCCCGCCCGCGAGGTGCGCGACGGCCCGCCAGGGCCAGGCGGTGCGGAGGAGGCCGGCGGGGCGGGCGAGGGCCTGCCAGACGGTGCGGGCGGCGGGGCGGGGGCTGCGGGACTGCATGACGTGCACGCTAGGCGCGGGGGCGGGCCGGGGGCCATGGGTCTGAGGGGCGTACGGGGGGTGGGCCTGGCCCTACCCCTAGGGGCCGACAGACAGCGGCGGGTCGCCAGGAAGCGGCCGGCCCTGGCGGGCGTACTCCTCGCGGAGGCGGGCGCGGGCGGCCGGGGTCAGGGGTTCGTACGGGGCGGTGGGCGCCGGGCGCCACCAGACGGGGTCGGCGGTGGCGAGCGCGGTGCGGCGCAGGGCGACCCGGTGGATCTTGTTGGTGGCGGTCAGGGGGAGTTCGGGGACGACCCGGACGTATTTCGGGGGCATCTTGGTGCCGAGGTCGCCCTGGGCGGCCAGGAAGCCGGCGAAGGCGCCGGGGGTGAAGGCGGTGCCGGGGCGCAGGGCGAGCGCGGCCATCACCTGGTCGCCGGCGACGGGGTCGGGGATCGCGTAGACGGCGACGCCCGCCGCGCGTTCCCAGCGGGCCAGGATGTTCTCGATCATCGCGGCGGCGAGGTTCTCGCTGTCGACGCGCAGCCGGTCGTCGGTGCGGCCGGCGAAGTAGAGGAAGCCGTCGGTGTCCCGGTAGAAGAGGTCGCCGGTCCAGTACCAGCCGTCCCGTACCCGTGCGGCGTCGGCCTCGGGGTTGCGCCAGTAGCCCTCGAAGGGGCTGCGGCCCCGGTTGACGAGTTCGCCGACGGCCTCGTCGGCGTTGAGGAGCACGCCGGCGGGCGAGAAGCGGGCCGGCGGGCACTCGCGGCGGGTCTCCGGGTCGATCACGGCCAGGTCGTCGCCGGGCGCAGCCCGCCCGATGGCCCCGGCCGGGGTGCCCGGGCTGCGCTGGATCGCGGCCCCGCCCTCGGAGGATCCGTACCCCTCGACGAGCCGTGCCCCGAAGCGCGCCTCGAAGCGCGCGGCGTCGGCCGCGCCGGCCTCGGTGCCGAAGCCGAGCCGGAGCCGGTGGTCGCGGTCGTGCGGGCTGGGCGGGGTGGCGAGGAGGTACTGCACGGCCCGGCCGACGTAGGTGAAGTAGGTGGCGCCGAAGCGCCGTACGTCGGGCAGGAAGCGGGAGGCGGAGAAGCGGGCGCGCAGCGCGATGTCGGCGCCGGCGGCGAGGGCGGGCGCCCAGTCGGCGATCACCGCGTTGCCGTGGAACATCGGCATGCAGATGTAGTGGGTGTCGTCCGGCCGTGTCCCGAAGTGCGAGACGAGGGAGGCGCCGGCGGCGGCGAGCCGGCCCTGGGAGCAGACGGCGGCCTTGGGCGCGCCGGTGGAGCCGGAGGTGAAGGAGAGCAGGAAGCGGGTGTCGGGGCGGGCGGCGGGCCGGCGGAAGGTGTCGTGGGGCGTGGCCGTCCCGTAGGGGGCGAGCAGGGTCGCGTACGCGTCGGTGTCGGTCACGAGGACGCGCAGCCCGGCGGGCAGCGGGAGTCCGTCGAGGAGCGGCAGGTGGGCGCGCTGGGTGACGAGGACCCGGCAGTCGGTGTGCCGGATGTCGCGGGCGAGTTCGGCGCCGCGCCGGGTGGGGTTGATCCCGGCGACGGCGGCCCCGGCGAGGGCCGCCGCGCCGAGCCAGAGCGGGTACTCCGGTGTGTTGTCGAGCAGCAGGCCGAGGTGCGGCTCGCGCCCCGGCCGGTGGGGCATCAGCTCCGTGAGCAGGGCGGCCCGCGCGGCGGCGCCGGCGGCGACCTGGTGGTGGGTGAGGGTGGTGTGCTCGTCCCTCAGTCCGGTCCGGTGGTCGTTCCACTGGCGTCGTACGAGTTCCGCGACGGTCCCCATGCGGCGGGATGGTAGCTGACGGTCTTTCAGTTGTGAACGTCGCCGATCCGGTCGTCGGCGACTAGAGCTGGACGTCCGAGCACGCGTAGAAGGCGTTCCCGGTGTCCGCGATCGTCCAGACCGCCAGGATCAGGTGCCGGCCGGTCTTGCCCGCCGGGATGGTCCCGGAGTGCGAGAGGGTCGACGGCGGCTGCTGGTTGTTGTAGGGGACGACCAGGAAGGGCTGGGTGTCGAGGTCGGCCCGGGTGAGGGCCCTGGTTCCGGTCCAGCCGTTCTTGGTGATGTAGTAGCGGAAGTCCGTGGTCGCGTGGCGGGCCGTGAACTGCCACCGGAAGGTGTAGCTCTGGCCCGCGCTGACCCTGGTCGTCGGCCAGGCGCCGTTGCGGGCGTCGTCGAGCTGCGCGAAGCGGGAGTTCCCGCCCGCGCAGATCGTCCCGTCGGCGGGGCCGCGGGACGGGAAGCCCTTGAGCCCCTCGACCGACTGCGGCTCCCACTGGATGTCGCCGCAGTTGGAGACGGTGCGGTTGGCGCAGAGCTTCTGCCGGCTGATCGGCGAGTCGGTGTAGCCGTGGCTGCTCGCGCTGGTGGTGGCGAAGAGGGAGGCGGCTGCGACGCCGAGCGCCACGGCCGCCACCCCTGTCTTTTTGCGCATGCTGTCGCTCCAGGAGAACGTGGGGGTGTTCTGTGGGCTGTGCTGCACGCGTGCGGTGTTGCTCTTGACTGTCGGGTTTAGGTCTAGACCAAGTCCCAAGGTAGGGACGGAACTTGAACATGTCCATACCAACGGCGGGGTGGCCGGGACGGGTTCAGGCGCCCTCCCCCGGGGCGGTGCGGCCGGTGTAGAACGCCACGGTCAGGTCCTTCACCAGCGCCTTCTTCTCGTAGTCGTCCAGCTCCACCAGACCACGGGAGGTCAGCCGGTGGACCACGTCGTCCACCGCGTCCACGACCGAGGTGAGCACGCTGTCCCGGTGCTTCGCGTCGATCGCCGCGATCCGGCGGCGCTGCATCGCCGCGGCGACCTCGGGGGCGTACTCGATCCGGGTCGGCTGCGCCGAGAACACGTCGATCCCGACCGGCGCGCACTCCGCCGACAGCATCCGGGTCAGCGCCTCGCCGACCGCCTCCGCGTCGCGCAGGGTCGGGGCGTCCTCGTGGAACGCGTCCGCCGGCAGCTGCGACAGGACCCGCGCCATCGCGGCCTCGACCTGCTCGCGCAGATACTCCTCGTGCCCGTCCACCCCGAGCGCCGCCCGCACGGTGTCCCTGATCCGCCACACCACCAGGACCACGACGTCCAGCGCCGTGCCCTTCGCGTCGACCGCGGGCAGCGGCTCGCTGCGCCAGTGCCGCAGGCGTACGTCGACCCGGCGGCGCAGCAGGAGCGGGCTCACCCAGAGCAGGCCGGTGCGGCGGACGGTGCCGCGGTACTCGCCGAAGAGGGTGAGCACGAGGGCGTAACCGACCCGGCCGCGGCCGAGACCGCCCAGGAAGAACAGCGCGACGACGACGCCGAGCGCCAGCAGCGCCCACTGGCCGAGACGGATCCCGTCGTACGGGCGGACCGGCAGCCGCAGCATCCGCGCGGCCTCGTCGGGCACGGCGCCCGTCCACCACACGATCGCCGCGCACCCGATCGCCGCGACCGCCCCACCGACCACCCCGACCCACCCCGGCAGCACCGGCCCCGGCCGCTCGACCAGCTTCGGATCGGCGGTCGGAGCGGGGCGCGAGGCGGCGCGGGTGGGCGCGGGGATGGCGGCCTTCTTCTTGCCGTTGCCGTTGCCGGGCTTGCCCTTGTCGCCGGGCTTGCCCTTCGCCTTGGCCACGGGCACGGTGTCGGGCCCCCCGTCGTCCCCCTTCCCACCCCCCTCCGACTCGTCCCGGAACAACAGATGCACCGGAATGCTCCCGGTGGTCTCCCCCGCGATGACCTTCTGCCGCCGGGGGTTGGTGGTGGCGGCCGTGGTGCTGCGGCTGGTGGGCTCGGCGTTGACGGCGACGGGCAGCGTGACGGCCTTGACGCGCATTCCGGCGATCCACCCGAAGTCGACGGCCTCGTCCTGGCCACCGGCCCGGCCCGGGGCGCCCGGCGCGGCGTGGCCGGCCGCCGAGTCGGTCCGGGCGGCCCCGGACGGGTTCGGCTGCGCCGAGCCAGGGGCACCGGCGTGCGAACCCGCTTCCGGCGAACCCGTCGCGATACCGGTCCCGGACGAGACGGCCGCCTGCGGCGAACCGGACACGCGAGCGTGCGCACCGGCAGACGACAGGTGCGGCTCGTCGGGGGCACTCGCCTGCGGCGAGGCCGCCGAGGCGCTCCGGGCGCCGGACGGGGCCGGCTGCGCCGAGCCAGCAGCACCGGCCGGTACATGGCCGGTCGCCGGGGAAGTCCCGGCGCCGGCGGAAGCCGAGCGCGGCTCGTTGCGGGCACCGGCCTGCGCCGAACCCAGGCCGTGGCCGGCCTCGGAGGGAATCCGGCCGCCGGTTGAAGCCGGCCGCGCCGAGCCAGGGGCACCGGCGTGCGAACCCGCTTGCGGCGACCCCGTCGCGATACCGGTCCCGGACGAGTCGGCCGCCTGCGGCGAACCGGACACGCGAGCGTGCGCACCGGCAGACGACAGGTGCGGCTCGTCGGGGGCACTCGCCTGCGGCGAACCCGGGGCCTGGCCGGTCGCAGAGGGAGTCCCCGCGCCAGCGTGGGCACCCACGGACGACGCGGCCTGGGCCGACCCGGAGGCGTTGGCGGCACCGGCCTGCGTCGAACCCGGGCCGTGGCCGGCCCCAGAGAGAGTCCGGCCGCCGGATGGAGCCGGCTGAGCCGAGCCGGAGGCTCCGGCGTGGGCACCCGCACCCGCCTGCGGCGAACCCGACACGCCAGCGCGCGAACCGGCGGACCACGAGTGCGGCTCATCAGGCGCACCTGCCTGCGGCGAGGCCGCCGCCTGGCCGGTCGCCGAGGAAGGCCCGCCGCCGGCGTGGGCACCCACAGACGACGCGGCCTGCACCGAACCAGAGGCGCTGGCTGCACCGGCCTGCGCCGACCCCATTGCGTAGCCGGCCCCGGAGGGAGTCCGGCCGCCGGACGGAGTCGGCTGCGCCGAGCCGGAGGCTCCGGCGTGGGTGCCGGCCTGAGGCGGGTGGCCGGCTCCGGACGGAGTCGGCTGGGTCGAGCCGGCGCCAGTGGAAGCCGGGCGTGCTCCGTCGCGGGTGCTCGGTTGCGGCGAGCCGGGCGGCTGGCCGGTCGCAGAACGGTCCGGGTGGGCAGCGCGCGTGTCCGCCGCTGCTCCGGCAGCCCGCGTCGTACCGCCGGCCGCACCCGACGCGCGGTACCCGCCGACGCTCGCGCCCGCCTGCGAGTCCGGGTGGACCGCGCGCGAGTCCGCCGCCGCACCGGCAACGATCCCCGTACCGGACCCATCGGCGCGTGCCCCGTCCGAAGGGCCACCCGCGTGCGTGTCCGCCGCCGCACCGACGTGGGTTCCCGTGCCAGCCGGACGGCCGTCTGCGGACGAGACGGGCTGCGGCGAGGCCGGATCGCGGTCGGGCGCGGTTGCCGCGCCGGCAGGGGTTCCCGCGCCGGGCAGGCGGCCGTCCGCCGACGCGGACATGCCTGCGCGGGCGCCGCCCGGCTGCGCCGCACTGCCGCCGGCACCCGGCTCCCGCGAGGCGAGGCCCCGGCCGGGCACAGACCGATCCGGCTGAGGGGCATGGCCCGCGGGCGCGGACGGGGAGCCGTCGGCGGGAAGGGCTCCGCCCGCAACTCCACCCGCCTCCGGCGAGACGAGCCGCACGTGGCCGCCGGCCGCGGCCGGGCCAAGGCCCGACGACGCCCCGGGAGCGGAGGAGCCCGTAAACCCGCCGCCCTCGGGTGCACCGGACAGCGCGTCACCACCGCCCGCCCGGCCGCCCGCCTGCGCCGCCGTGGACGGCGCCCCGCCACCGGACAC
>NZ_JAHTMW010000030.1 GCF_026236535.1 Streptomyces sp. SKN60
GTGATCTTCGCCTCCGCCAGCGCACGGACCGTCTCCCGGAGCATCTCGTGCTCCTCCGACGGACGATACAGATCGAAGTCCTTGGCCATGGTCTGGGGCTCCCCTAGCAACGCTCGTGGCAATGATGGCACTGAATGGCACTGAGTACCCTCAGCAAAACACACTCAGTGCCATGATGCTAGTGGCTTCGGTGCGACATGCCCGACAGCAGGACCGACAGCAGACACGACGGCCCCGGCCGGGGGCGCACCCCGGCCGGAGCCGTCGTGTCTTCTCTGCTAGGGCTGCCGCACCGGGACGCTCAGCCCTTCGGCCGGGTCGTCACCACCACCGCCCCCGCGAGCAGCACCACGTTCTTCACCACGAACTCGCCGATCATCGTCAGGAGCAGCGGGTTCGCGTGGTCGAAGGCCACCTGCGGGGTGAGCAGCAGGACCAGGAAGGTGCCCAGGAGGTGGCCGGCCAGGACCGGGAGCAGCAGCTGCTGGGCGCGGGCGCTGAGCAGCCAGACGCCCAGGGCGATCTCGGCCCAGCCGAGGGCGGGGACGAACCAGGTACCGGTGTCGAAGGGGATGACGTCGACGACGAGCTGGGCGGCCGGGCTCTGCCCGATCACCTTCAGGACGCCGAACCAGACGAAGACGCCGCCCAGGCCCACCCGCAGCAGCACCAGGCCGTAGCGGTGCAGCCGCGGCGCGAGGCGGTCGAAGAAGGCGGTGAGGGGCGGGGCGGCAGGGGGCGCCGAGGCTGAGGTCTGCGGTCTGATCTGCGAGGAAACGGACATGCGCGGCCACTCCAGACGGATCGGTGCGGGATCGTGAGGTCTTGCCGGACGGGATTGCGAGGGTGCGGTCACCGGTCCGGCGGCCGGCGGCCCGCGGCGCTCGCCCCCGAGACGGGGCGGCCGGAGGTGGCCGGGATGACCGGGCGGACCCGAGTCCTCGGGTCGGCGGTGCGCGTGCAGATGTCCTGCGGTGCCAGGCGGTCGGGCCCCGCCCGCTGAGCGGGCGACGGGGCGGGCCACGGGCGGTGAGCGCGGCCGGGGTCGGTCCGGGCGGCGGAGCCGGCCCCCGAGGACGTGCCGCCGCCCCGGGAACCGGGATCTGGGCCTGTCCGGCGGATGAGGGCCGGACGGGCCCAGGTGCCGAATCTCCGCGGCACGGCGTACCCGGCCGTACGGACCGGCGGTGCCTGGCGTCCCCTCACGCTAGCCACTCGCCCCGGCCCCCGCCCCGGCCCATCGCTTCCTTGCATGCCTCCGATGGAAGAAGCCGATAGGCCGTTGCCCCGCGCGATCAATTCTCGCCAGCCTGAGGACTGTTCGAGCTTGTGTTTGATCCGCGATCCGAACGATCCGACCGATTTCCGGCGCCCAGATCGACCCGATGGACCCGTCCCACCAGCTCCGCCCCGGTCCGCCCCCGATCCGACCGATCCGGGATCCGTCCGATCCGTGATCCGCACCGTCCGCATCCGGCCCGCACCGCACGCGAAGGAAAGACAAGGGATGTCTCAGCGACCCGTCTCCACCGACCCCGCCACCCCCACGCCGTTCACCCGGCGCCGGGTGCTCACCGCCTCCGCCGCCGCGGCCGGCGCCTTCGCGCTCGCCTCCGGCGGGACCGCCTGGGCCGCCGCGGCCCCGACGACGCGGTTCGAGGCGGAGACCCGCACCGGCCGCCGGGCGCCCGGCGCGGTCGCCGAGCCCACCGTCGTGGTCCGCTGGAACCAGGCCACCATGGACGCGATCCTCGGCCGCTACCAGGCCGTCGGCAACCGCTTCGGCCCCGCCACCGTCAACGCCCGCATCCTCGCCGTCGTCCACAACTGCATCTACGACGCCTGGGCCTGCTACGACCGGGTCGCCTCCGGCACCCGCTTCGGCGGCGCGCTGCGCCGGCCCCGCTCCGAGCGCACCCTCGACAACAAGAACGAGGCCGTCAGCTACGCCGCGCACCTCGCGCTCCTGGAGTTCTTCCCGGAGTACAAGGTCGCCATCGACTCCATGCTGAGCAGCCTCGGCTACGACCCCGAGCTGACCAGCCCGCGCCGCTACAGCCCCGCCTGGATAGGCCTCCGCACCGCACAGGCCGTCCTGGACTACCGCCACGGCGACGGCGCCAACCAGCTCGGCACCCCGCCGTACGCGGACACCACCGGCTACCAGCCGAAGAACCCGCCGCAGACCGCCGGCGCCTTCGACCCGTCGATCGTCGTCTCGCCCGAGCACTGGTCCCCGCTGATCGTCGGCGGCAAGCTGCAGAAGTACCTCACGCCGCAGTTCGCCGTGATGAAGCCCTTCGCGCTCAGCCGCCCCGACCAGTTCACGGTGCCCGCGCCGCCCGCGTACCCCTCGATCCGGATGACCGCCGCCATCGAGGAACTCCTCGACATCAGCGCCCATCTGACGGACGAGCAGAAGTGCATCGCCGAGTTCTGGCTGAACGACGACGTCACCCCGCCCGGCGCCCAGCAGATGTGGGGCCGCTTCGTGTCCGCCCGTGACGGCCACGACATCGACCAGGACGCCAAGCTGTTCTTCGGCCTCAACATGGCCGAGTGCGACGCCGCCATCGGCTCCTGGGCGGTCAAGCTCGACTACGACTTCGCCCGCCCCTCCACCCTCATCCCGTACGACCAGCGCGGCCGCCAGGTGACCGTCTGGGGCGGCCCCGGGCAGGGCACCGTCACCATGGACGGGGTGAACTGGCAGGCGTACGTCGCCGTGCCGCCGTTCCCGGCCACCGTCTCCGGCCACAGCACCTTCTCCGGCGCCGCCGCCGAGTTCCTGCGCCGCTTCACCGGTACCGACTCCTTCGGCGACTCCTTCCGCTTCAAGGCCGGCACCTCCACCGTCGAGCCCGGACTCACCCCGCACACCGATGTCGTCCTGACCTGGCCGACCTTCAGCGAGGCCGCCCGCCAGGCCGGCATCTCCCGGGTGTACGGCGGCATGCACTGGAGCTTCGACAACGAGCCCGGCATCGAGATGGGCCACCAGATCGGCACGGTCGTGCACCGGCAGGCCATGCACTACTTCAACGGTTGTTGAGGAGCGAGCACGTGAGCAACCAGACCCCGACCCAGACCCCGGCCCCGGCGCCCGCCGCGGCCAAGGGCGGCAGCGGCGCCCCGCCGTTCCCTGGCGCCAAGCCCGCCCTGCTCGGCACCCTCGCCACCGTCGTCTCCCTGGTCGTCCTCGTGGCGCTCGGCGAGGCCACCGGCCATCTGCTGATGATCGCCCCGCTGGCGGCCACCGCGATGATCGTCTGCTCCACCCCGGCGCTGCCGCCCGCGCAGCCCCGCAACGTGGTCCTCGGCCAGATCGGATCCGGCGTCCTCGGCCTCGCCGCCGTCGCGCTCTTCGGGCACTCCCTGTGGGTCGCGGCCGTCGCCGCCGGCCTCAGCGTCGGCCTGATGCTGGTGCTGCGCGCCGTGCACGCGCCGGCCGCCGCGACCGCCGTCCTCGCCGTGCTCCAGGACCCGAAGCCGGTCACCTTCCTCGTCCTGCTCGGCATCGGCAGCGTGCTGCTCGTGCTGCTCGGCCTGATCGCCTCCAAGGCCGGCGTGATCGCCAAGTACCCGACCTACTGGTGGTGAACCCGATGAACCGCGAGAGCCTGCTCGTCAGCACGGAACGCCTCCAGGAGCACCTGAAGGACCCCGCCGGCACCGCCGCACTCGTCCTCGTCGAGATCACCGACGGCGGCAACGACGGCGGCGGCCGCCCCGGCCGCATCCCCGGCGCGGTCCGCATCGACTGGACCGGCGACCTCCAGGACCCGGTACGGCGCGACCTCATCGGCCCGGAGGCCTTCGCGGCCCTCCTCGGCCGGCACGGCATCTCCGAGGACGACACCGTCGTCTTCTACAGCGGCAACAACAACTGGTGGGCCGCGGCGGGCTATTGGCAGTTCCGCCTGTACGGGCACCGGGAGCTGCGGATCCTCGACGGCGGGCGCGCCCGCTGGGAGGCGATCGGCGGCGCGCTGACCACCGAGGCGCCCGAACGCCCCGCGACCACGTACCCGGTACCGGCCGGCGCCGACGAGACGATCCGCGCCCGCCGCGAGGACATGCTCGACCACATCGGCCGCCGCACCCTGCTCGACGTGCGCTCCCTGGAGGAGTACCTCGGGCACACGAACACCCCGCCCGGAGTGCCCGACGACATCGGCGTGCGCTGCGGCCACGCCCTGTCCGCCGAGCACATCCCCTGGCACACCGCCATCCACGCCGACGGCACATTCCGCGGCGAGGAGGAGCTCAGGGCGGCCTACGGCGCCCTGAACGCCGAGGCCCCGACCGTCCTCTACTGCAGGGTCGGCTGGCGCTCCGCGCACAGCTGGTTCGTGCTTCACGAGCTGCTCGGCATGAGCGACGTGCGCAACTACGACGGCGCGTGGCGGGAGTTCGGCTCCCTCATCGGCGCGCCGATCGTCAAGGGCCCGCAGCAGTGGGGCCCCGACCCCATCCCGTCCGTCGTCCCCCAGCGAGCCGCCGCCGATACGGAGGTCCCCACCCGTGCCTGACGTCACCGTCTTCCGCGATGTGCTGCGCAACGGCTTCGAGCAGACCGACCTGCCCTGGGTGCCGTGGACCGAACCCGGCCGCGAGGGCGTGGAGTTCGTGGTCCTGTGGGGCCCCGGGCACGCCGGCGAGGAGGACTCCGCCTCGCTGCTGCTCCGCTTCCCGCCCGGCGCGCACGGCGACTTCCACGAGCACCTGGGGCACGAGCTGATGCTGGTGCTCGACGGCACGCTCGACCACAGCGACGGGCGCCGCTTCCACCGCGGCGACCTCGTGATCGAGGAGCCGGGCACCCGGCACCAGATGTCCAGCGCCACCGGCTGCACGGTCCTCGCGGTCCGCGCCCGCCCGGCCTCCCCGCGCACGCCCCACGAGGGCGAGATCACCACCGGCGTCGGCGCCGGCGCCTGACACCGACGGCCGCGCGCGGACCGGTCCCCGTCCGGTCCGCGACCGGCCCCTGCCGGGGGCTCGCGGCCCCCACCGCCCGCGAGGGCGGCGACCCCTCCCGTACCGCTGCACCGTGCCGTACGGGCCTCCCCGTGGCCCGTACGAACGCACTGCACGAACGCACCCGCACGCACCCGCGCGCCGCGCCCCCCGTCGCGGCCGCCCCCGCCCGCCACCGGCCGTACCCGCCGGTGGCCGCGGCTCCCGGGGCCGTACGCGCCGATTCCCCGCCGGCGCCGCCCCATGGCCCCACGCCGCCCCCGTCGCCGTACCGCCACGCCCGGGCTCGCCCCCTTCCGCATCCGCATCCGCACCGTCACTGGAGACACGCCATGCAAAGTCTGCACAGTCCCGAGCCGTCCCGCCGGGTGCTCCTCACCACGGGGTCCTCGGACGCGCACACCTGGAATCTGGTGCACCTTCAGCTGTTCCTGGAGGAGCACGGGCACTCGGTGCTCAACCTGGGGCCCTGCGTGCCCGAGCGGCTGCTCGTGGACACCGCGCGGATGACCAGCCCCGACCTCGTCGTGCTCTCCTCGGTCAACGGCCACGGGCACCAGGACGGCCTGCGCGCCGCCCGGGCGCTGCGCGAGGACGCCGACACCCGGGAGATCCCGATGGTGATCGGCGGACTGCTCGGCATCTCGCCCGAAGGCGCCGAGGAGCGCACCGCCGAACTCCTCGCGGCGGGCTACGACGCCGTGTACCCGGACGGCACCGCGCCCACCGCGCTGCTCGCCCGGCTCGGCCGGCTCGAGGAATCCGGCGGGACGAGAGGCGCGTGTACCGGGCGGGCCGCGGCGTGACCCTTCCCGACCGGCACCCGCCGCACCCGCACCCGCATCCGCCTTCACCGCAGGCGCAGCCCGTACCCGGCCCGAACCCCGGCCCGGGCGCGAACCCGGGCCCCGCCCCGTACGCCCCCGGTGACCTGGGCGCCTTCGTCCAGGAGGCCGCCGCGGCCGGCGAGCTCGTCGTCCAGCCCCGCATGGGCATGGTCTCCCCGGAGGAGATGGCCGCCGGCGTCGCCGCCGTCGCCGCGCTGCCCGAGCGGACCGTCGCCACCCTCACCATCGACAGCTACACCCGGGTCGGCGACCACGCCGCCGCCACCGCCGCCCTGCGCACCGGGCGGCCGCTGAACGGCTTCCCGATCGTCAGCCACGGGCCCAGGACCGCCGCCCGGACCGCCGCGGCCGCCGGCCGCCGCACCCCGGTGCAGGTCCGGCACGGCTCCGCCGACCCGATGGCCATCTTCCGCACCATGGCCGCCGCCGGGCTCTCCGCCAGCGAGGGCGGCCCCGTCTCGTACTGCCTGCCCTACGGCCGCACCCCGCTCGCCGAGTCCGTCGCCGCCTGGCGGGACTCCGTGCAGTTCCTTGCCGAGGAGAGCCGCGCCCAGGGCCGGCGCGCCCATCTGGAGTCCTTCGGCGGCTGTCTGCTCGGGCAGCTGTGCCCGCCGTCGATGCTGGTCGCCGTCTCCGTCCTGGAGTGCCTGTTCTTCGCGCAGAACGGCGCCACCAGCGTCTCCCTGTCGTACGCGCAGCAGACCCACCCGCTGCAGGACGCCGGGGCGCTCGCCGCGCTGCGGCAGCTCGCCGACGAGCTGCTCCCGCCGAGCGTGGACCGGCACGTCGTCCTCTACACGTACATGGGCGTCTATCCGCGCACCGTGCCCGGCGCCCGGCTGCTGCTGCGCCGCAGCGCCGAACTCGCCGTGCTCGGCGGGGCGCAGCGGCTCATCGTGAAGACCGAGACGGAGGCGCACCGCATCCCGTCGGTCGCGGAGAACCTGACCGCCCTGTCGGTCGCCGCCGACGCGGCCAGGACCGCACGGCAGCGGGCGGCGCGCGGCGCCGGGCAGACCGCCGTGGGCGACGCCGAGGAGATCCTCGCCGAGGCCCGCGCCCTGGTCGGCGCGGTCCGGGCGCTCTCCGACGATCTGGGCCTCGCGCTCCTGAAGGCCTTCGACCGCGGGCTGCTCGACGTGCCGTTCTGCCTCCACCCGGACAACCGGGGCGAGGCCCGCTCGGCGGTCGCGCCGGACGGGCGGCTCCAGTGGACCGACCTGGGGGCGCTGCCGCTGCTCACCACCAGCCGGAGGACCACCCCGATGACCTCGCGCCAGCTCTCCGGCATGCTCGGCCGGGTCTCGCGGGAGCACGACCTGGCCGCGGAGACCGCTCCGCCGCCGGAGCCGGCTCCGCTGGACACCCCGCGCTGCCTGGCCGATCCGGTCGCCGAACCGCTGCGGATCGCCTTCGTGGGCATGGGCCCGCGCGGCCTGTCCGTCCTGGAGCGGCTCGCGGCCCGGTGCGCGGAGCGGCCGCCGGCGCGCCGCATCGAGGTGTTCGCGATCGATCCGCACGAGGCGGGGGCCGGGCGGATCTGGCGGACGGACCAGTCGCCGTGGTTCCTGATGAACACCGCGGCGCAGGAGGTCACCATGTTCTCCGGCCCGGCCGACGACGGCCCGCACCGGCCCGGCGCCGGACCCTCGCTCGGCGAGTGGTGGACCGAGCACGACCCGGCGCGCGCCGAGCCGCAGGGCTATGCGCCGCGCGCGGTCTACGGCCGCTATCTGCGCTATGTGATGCGGCGGATCGAGGAGACCCTGCCGCCCTGCCTCACCGTGCACCAGGTGCCCGCCCGGGTGATCTGCGCGGACCGGGGCGCGCCGGGGGAGCCGTACCGGCTGCGGCTCGACCGCGGCGACGTGCTCACCGTCGACCGGATGCTGCTCGCCACCGGCCACCCGGTGAACGAGCTCGACGCGCAGCAGCGCGACTGGCGCCGGTTCGCCCGCGAGCACGGCACCCCGGCCCGCCCGCTGCGCTACATCGCGGGCGGCTCCGCCAACGAGATGCCGCTCGCCGACATCCCGGCCGGCGCGAGCGTCGGCGTCATCGGCATGGGTCTCACCTTCTACGACGTGCTCGCCGAACTCACCCTCGGGCGCGGCGGCGTGTTCACCGACGGCGGCGACGGGCTGCTCTACCTGCCCAGCGGGAAGGAGCCGCGGATCCTCACCGGCTCACGGGCCGGCGTGCCGCTGCTCACCCGGGGCGTCAACCAGAAGGGGCCAGAACACCGGTACCGGCCGGTGCTTTTCACGCCCGCCCGGATGGCGCGGCTGCGCGCCGAGCACGCGCCGCTCGACTTCGAGCGGCTGGTGCTGCCCTGGCTGCTCGCCGAGGTGAACCTGGTGCTGCTCGCCACCCGGATCCGGCAGGTCCACGGTCCGGACGCGGCACGGGAGTTCACCGAGCGGGCCGAGGAAGCCCTCGCCCTGGTCCCGGACCAGGACGTGCTGCGCGGACTCGCCGCCGGCTACCGGATCGACCCGCAGCCGCTGACCGGACTCGACGCGCTCGCCCGGCCGTTCCACGGCTGCCGCTTCGGCTCGCCGGCCGAGTTCCACAAGGTGCTCACCGAGTGGCTGCGCGCCGACCTGGGCGACGCGCGGCTCGGCAACGCGGACGGGCCGATGAAGGCGGCGGCGGACGTGCTGCGGGACGTCCGGCAGACCATCCGCGAGGTGGTCGACTTCGGCGGGCTCACCCCCGCCTCGCACGCCTGGTTCCTGGCCGAGTTCGGGCCGGTGGCGGCGATGGTGTCGACCGGACCGCCGCAGCTGCGCTCCGAGCAGTTCCTCGCGCTGCTCGCCGCCGGGGTGCTCGAACCGGTCGGCCCGGGCGTGCGGTTCGGCACGGACCCGGTCGGCGGCCGGTTCACGGTGGAGTCGGCGCAGGTGGAGAACTCCTGGACACCGCTCGACGTCCTCGTCGACGCGCGCCTGCCCACCACGGACATCACCGCGGACCGCGATCCGCTGATCCGCGGACTGCTCGCGGACGGACTGGTGCGGCCCTATGTGAACGCGGGCGAAGCCGGATCCGGTGCGGGGGCCAGCGCGGGGGCCGGGGAGTTCCGGACCGGCGGGGTGGACTGCACCGACGCGCCGTTCCACCCGGTCGGCGCGGACGGCTCGCCGGAGGAGGCGATCCATGTGCTCGGCATCCCGAGCGAGCACACCCGCTGGTTCACCCAGGTCGGCAGCGGCCGGCCGGGCGGCTGGGGCTCCTTCACGCGCGACGCCGACGCCATCGCCGGCGCGCTCGCGGGAGCGGCCGGGGTGGCCGGGGTGGCCGGATGACCGCGCCCGCCCGGCGGCGGCCCGCCTGCCGCGCGGAGTACCGCAGCACGCCCGCGCACGAGGAGTACCGGGCGGCCAGGGACCTGCTGCTGCGGCTGCGCGGCGAACGGGAGGCGGCCTCGGCCGCGTTCCGGTGGCCGCGGGCCGAGCACTTCAACTGGGCCCTGGAATGGTTCGACGTGGTCGCCGAGGGCAATCAGCGCACCGCCCTGGAGATTCTGGGCGCACCGGACGCGCACGGCACGGTGCCGGTCGTGGACCGGGTCACCTTCGCCGAACTCTCCGCCCGCTCGGACGAGCTGGCGGTCACGCTCGCCGATGCGGGGGTGGCCCGCGGCGACCGGGTGCTCATCCTGCTCGGCACCCGGGCCGAGCTGTGGGAGACCCTGCTCGGCTGCATCAAGCTCGGCGCGGTCGTCGTCCCCGGCTACCAGGACCTCACCCGCGACGAGGCCGCCGACCGGATCGGCCGCGGCGGCATCCGGCACGTGGTGTGCGCGCCCGAACTCGTCCACCTGGTCGGGGAGTCGGCGGTTCCGGTGCCGGGCGTACGGATGGCGCCCGGCGCCGGGGGAGTGCCGGGCTGGCTGCCGTACCCCGACACCCGGGACGCCGGGCGGCGCCGCGCCTTCCTGCCGCCCGGGCCGACCCGGTCCGCCGATCCGTCCTTCTGCTACTTCACCTCCGGTACGACCTCGCTGCCGAAGCTGGTCGAGCACTCCCACGCCGGCTACGCGGTGGGGCATCTGTCCAGCCTCTACTGGAGCGGGCTTCGCCCCGGCGACCGGCACCTCAACCTGTCCGCGCCGGGCTGGGCGAAGCACTCCTGGTCCAGCTTCTTCGTGCCGTGGACGGCCGGCGCCACGGTCGTCGCCCCGCCCGACGGCGGACTGCCGGCCGAGCTGCTCCCCGGGGTACTCGCCGCCCAGCGGATCAGCAGCCTGTGCGCGCCGCCGAGCGCGTGGCGGGCGATGCTGCCGTACGTGACGGGGGGCCGGGGCGCGCCCCGGCTGCGGGAGGCGACGGCGGCGGGCGAGCCGCTGACCGCCGAGGTCACGGACCGGATCGAGGCGGCCTGGGGGGTACGGGTACGGGACGGCTACGGGCAGACGGAGGCGACGGCCCTCATCGGCCGGGCCCCAGACGTTCCGGCGCCGCTGTCCCCGCTCGGGCATCCGCTGCCCGGCTACCGGATCGTGCTGCGCGACCCGGAGACGGGCGCGCTCGGCGAATCCGGCGAGGTGTGCGTGGATCTGACGGACCGTCCGCCGGGTCTGATGCGGGGCTACGCGGACCGCCCGGACCGCACGGCCGAGGCCTTCGCGGACGGCCTCTACCGCACGGGCGACCGGGGCGAGCGGCTCGCCGACGGGTCGATCCGGCTGCTCGGCCGGAACGACGAGGTCTTCAAGTCGTACGGCCACCGGGTCTCCCCGATGGAGATCGAGGCGGTCCTGCGCACCCACCCCTCGGTCGCCGACGCGGCGGTGATCCCCGGCCCCGACGAGCGCGGCGGCCTCGCCCCGTACGCCGTGGTCGAACCCCGCGGCCCCGTCGAACCCGAGCTCCTGCGCACCGAGTTGCTCACCCTCGCCCGCCGCCGCCTCGCCCCGGTCTTCGTCCCGAGGTCCATCACCCTGACCCCGACCCTCCCCCGCACCCGCTCGGGCAAACTCCGCCGCTCCGCCCTCAGCGCGGACGGCAGCGCGGCCTGAGACACGCCAACGCCCGGGACGCCCTCGTGAGGGGGGCGCCCCGGGCGTTCACGCGTCCGGCGCCGGGTGTGTCCGGCGCCGTTCTCAGCGGGCTTCCGCCGGCTCCGCCGCCCGGTCCGCCTCCCGGTCCGCCGTGCTCAGCAGGACCGTCGCGACCGCGCGGGCGCGGAGGGCGGCCTCGGTGGTGCCTTCGCGCAGCGCGGTGACGATGGCGCCGTCGCCGAGGAGGGCGAGCTGGCGGGCGAGGGTCTCGTGGTCGTGGTAGCCGCCGTCGGTGAGGAGGGCGTCGAGGCGGGCGATGACCTTCTCCTTGTGCTCGGCCGCCACATGGTGGGCCGGGCTCTCCGGATCGGCGGTCTCCACCATCGTGTTGATGAAGGCGCAGCCGCGGAAGTCCGCCGCGGCGAAGCGCTCCGCGAGTCCGTCGAAGAGGGCGAGCGGCAACTCCTCCGGCCCGCGCTCGCTCGCCTCGATGCGTCCGTCCAGCCAGGCCCGCCACATGCCGTCGCGGCGCCGCAGCACCTCGACGACCACGTCGTCCTTGCTGGGGAAGTGCCGGTAGAAGGAGGCGCGGCCCACTCCGGACTCGGACAGGATCCGCTCGATGCCGACGGCCCGGATGCCCTCTTCGTAGAAAAGACGCTCCGCGGCACTGAGGAGTCGTTCTTTCGCGTTCGTGGCCATACCAAACGGTACCACTCGGTTCCGTGCGGCGGATTCCGTGCGCCCGGACCGGAGTCCACGCCTCCCGTTGCGCCAGACGGAACCGATCGGTACCGTCATGATGGTACCGATCAGTTCCGTTCGGTTCCGTACTGGTTCCGTCTTGGTTCGGCTCAAGGAGAGTTCCATGCCCCGCCTGCCCCAGCTGACCGTAGAGTCCGCCAACGAGGAGCAGCGCGAGCTGCTCGAGAGCACGCTCAAGCAGCTCGGCAAGCTGCCCAACCTCTACGCCGCCCTCGCCAACGGCCCGGCCGCGCTGCGCGGTTACCTCGCCATGCGGGACGCCCTGGTCGGCGGCAGCTTCAGCGCCCGGCAGCGCGAGCAGCTGGCGCTCTACATCGCCCAGCGCAACGACTGCACCTACTGCGTCTCCGCGCACACCCTGCGCGGCGGCAAGGTCGGCCTCGGCGAGCAGGAACTGCTCGCCACCCGCAAGGGCCAGGACGCCGGCGACCCGCACATGGACCAGGTCCTGCGGATCACCGGCGCCATCATGGAGAGCGGCGGCCGCGTCAGCGACGC
This sequence comes from Streptomyces sp. SKN60, assembly GCF_026236535.1. Lineage (GTDB taxonomy): Bacteria > Actinomycetota > Actinomycetes > Streptomycetales > Streptomycetaceae > Streptomyces. Next base: position 12,097 of record NZ_JAHTMW010000030.1, read on the forward strand.
CGCCCTCGCCGACGCCCGCGCCGCCGGCGTCTCCGACGCCGAACTGGCCGAGATCGTCGGACATGTGGCGCTCAACGTGCTGTCCAACTTCTTCAATCACGTTGCGCAACCGGAACTGGACTTTCCGTTGGTTCCGGCGCAGCTCGCCGAGTAGAGTCCTCCGCTGCCGACAGGGGTGCCGGGAGCGAAGGAGCGTCCGGCACCCCTGTGGTGTGAACAGACCGACTGGGGCGATCGAACGGGCGGCGTGCGACCAGCCGCCCCAGTGCCAGGCGCCGCCGGGGGGCGGCAAGGGGGTTGAACACGTGGACATCGACGCAAGAACCCTGAGAACCTTCCGCGAGGTGACCTTGACCGGGTCCTTCACCCAGGCGGCCCGCCGCCTCGGGTACTCGCAGTCCAGCGTCACGGCGCAGATGCGCGCCCTGGAACGGCAGGTGGGCGAGCCCGTCTTCGAACGGCTCCCCAGCGGCGTACGGCTCACCCGCACCGGGACCGTGCTCTGCGACTACGCCCGGCAGATCCTCACGCTCGTCGGCGAGATGGAGGTCGCCCTGCGCCGCCCCGCCGCCAACCCGCCGCGGATGACCGTCGGCGTGGTGCCCGCGCTCGCCTACGGACAGCAGCTCGCCCGCCTCACCCACATCGGCCGCCGGCTGCTCTCCGGAGTCCAGCTCGCCCTGCGGGTCATGGGCACCGGAGAGGTCCACGACGCCTTCCGGGCCGGCACCATCGACGGCGCGCTCGTCCTCACCGTCGTCGACGCCGACGACCCCGCCGCCCTGCCCGGCGCGCTCACCGACCCGCTGCGCACCCCCGACCGGGCCGACGACCTGACAGAAGTGCGCCTGCAGGAAGTCGAGTTCGTGCCCGTCACCGGAGTCACCCGGATGCGCGGCGCGGCCGCTGCCGGCCGCCAGGTCGTCATCGCCGACCCCGACTGCCCCTCGCAGCGTTGGCTGCCCGAGTTCCTCCGGCTCCGCTCCGACGGACCGCCCGAGATCCACGAACTCGGCTCCATGGCCGGGGTCCGCGCCGCCGCCCAGTCCGGGCTCGGCTGCGCCATGCTCCCGATGGCCCTGGCCGCCTCCCCGCGCGAGGCCGGCGGACTGCGCCCGCTGCCGGGCGTGCCCCGGATGCGCTGGAACGCCTGTCTGCTCTCCACTCGCGGCGACGACCGCCCGGCCCTCGACTGGGAGAACCTCGCCGAGACCCTCCGCCAGGCCACCGCGCTGGCCGGCGCGGTCCCGGCCGAGGACCCCGAGGACGCCGCGGTGTCGGCCCTCGGTCCCAACCCGGGCCTCGCCGGCTGACCTTCGCCCACGGCGCGGGCCCGCCCCCACGGCCCGCGCCCCCTGAACCGGTGCCACGGCACACCCGTCTCTCCCCGGACCCACACCCCCGACCGGGCTCCAGAGACCGCGGGTGCGCCGTGGCACCGCCATGTCCGGGCCTCGTCGGAAGACGGGCGGGAAAACGCCGAACGGCGGCGGGGCGAGGGCCCCACCGCCGTTCGGCGTATGGCTTGTCCGGTACCGCGGCGGATCAGGCCGCCGGGGCCGGGTAGGTCGGGTACTCGACGCCCGAGACGTGCTGGACGACCCGGATGACCTGGCAGGAGTAGCCGAACTCGTTGTCGTACCACAGGTACAGGATCGCGTTGTCGCCGTCGACCTTGGTCGCACCGGCGTCGACGATGGACGAGTGGCGCGAGCCGACGAAGTCCATCGAGACGGCGTCGGGGGCCGTGGTGAAGTCGATCTGGCGCTTCAGCGGCGAGTGCAGCGAGACGTCGCGCAGGTACTCGAGGACCTCGTCGCGGGTGGTCTCGCGGCCCAGGCGCAGGCTCAGGATCGCGATCGAGACGTCCGGGACGGGGACGCGGATCGAGCTGCCGGTGATCGGGGCCTTGAGGTCCGGCAGCGCCTTGGCGACGGCGGAGGCGGCACCGGTCTCCGTGATGACCATGTTCAGCGGCGCGGAGCGGCCACGGCGGTCGGCCTTGTGGTAGTTGTCCAGGAGGTTCTGGTCGTTCGTGAACGAGTGGACGGTCTCCACGTGACCGCGCAGCACGCCGTACTCGTCGTCCATGGCCTTGAGCGGCGGGACGATCGCGTTGGTGGTGCAGGAGGCGCAGGACAGGACGCGCTCGTCCGGCTTGATCGTGTCGTGGTTGACACCGTGCACGATGTTCGGGACGTCGCCCTTGCCGGGAGCGGTCAGGACGACCTTGTCGATGCCCGGACGCAGGTGCTTCGACAGGCCCTCGCGGTCGCGCCACTTGCCGGTGTTGTCGATCAGGATGGCGTTCTCGATGCCGTACGCCGTGTAGTCGACCTCGGACGGGTCGTTGGCGTAGATCACCTTGATCGTGTTGCCGTTGGCGACGATCGCGCCGTTGGCCTCGTCGACCGTGATGGTGCCCTGGAACTGGCCGTGGATGGAGTCGCGGCGCAGCAGTGAGGCGCGCTTCACGAGGTCCTGGTCGCCGCCGCCGCGCACGACGATGGCGCGCAGCCGCAGCCCGTTGCCGGAGCCGGCCTTCTCGATGAGCAGGCGGGCGACGAGCCGGCCGATGCGGCCGAAGCCGTACAGGACGACGTCACGGCCCTCGCCGCGCTCGATCTTGTTGGCCCCGGTGGCGCCGGCGACGGCCTGGGCGGTGAACTCCGCCACCGAGAGGCCCTTGTCGTCCGCCTTGTACTCGGCGGCCAGCATGCCGATGTCGATCTGGGACGGACCCAGGTCGAGGGTGGTGAGCGCCTGCAGGAACGGCATGGTCTCGGTGACCGACAGCTCCTCGCCGTCGATCTGGCGGGCGAATCGGTGGGTCTTGAGAATGCTCACCACCGACTTGTTCACCAGGGAGCGGCTGTGAAGGAGGACGGTGACGTCCTGCTCCCGGTGCAGCTTCCCGATGATCGGGATCATGGACTCCGCGATCTCCTCGCGGTTCTTCCAGTTTGTGAACGAGTCCTCGTTGACAGTCACAGAAAGCATCTCTCGATCGAGCTAGGCAGTGCTCAAATGCTATCCCGTCGTCTCCGATGTGCGGCAGGGGGGTCCCGTGTGGTCCTGGACACGGGGGTGTGGGGTGGGGGTTCCCGGCGGTAACATCGCGGGACCGTCGAATCTGACGCCCCGTCACTTCGGGGTTTCATTCCTCTCGCCGACTGCCCGGAGGCCTTGTGATGCGTCGCTCAGCCACCGCCCTCCTCACACTCCTCACGGCCCTGGCCGCCCTGCTCGCCGGACCCGGCGCGGGCCCGGCGCGCGCCGCCACCACCGCCCACCGGCCGGTCGTTCTGGTCCACGGCTACAACGCCGACCCGGGCGTCTGGGGCAGCCTCGACGCGCGGCTCCGGGCCGCCGGGTACGCCGACGGCGAGATCTTCCGCTGGGGCTACGACACCCACCAGTCCGTCAACGAGGTGCTCGCCGGCCGCTTCGCCGCGTACGTCGACGAGGTGCGCCGCACCACCGGCGCCGACCGCGTCGACATCGTCGCCCACTCCTTCGGCGGCCTCCCCACCCGCTGGTACGTGAAGTACGCCGGCGGCACCGCCACCGTGGCCCACTGGATCTCCCTGGCCGGCCCCAACCACGGCACCGGCGTCGCCTGGGCCTGCGCCCTCTGGGACCAGGCCTGCCGCGACATGACCCCGGGCAGCTGGGTCCAGAACCACCTCGCCGAAGGCGACGAGACCCCGGGCCCGGTGGCGTACACGACCTTCTGGTCGAACTGCGACGAGGTCATCGACCCGGACGACAGCGTGCGGCTCGCCGGAGCGACCAACACGCCGGCGGGCTGCCTGGACCACAACGCGCTGCTCGGGGACGAGGCGGTGGGGCGCGGGGTGGTGGCCGCGCTGGGGGCGGCCTGAGGGGGCGGGGGGCTTCCCCCGCCCCCTCCCCTCAGAGGCCCACGTCCCGCGCCCGCAGGTCGTCCAGGGTCTCGCGGCGGACGAGGAGGCGGCTCGTGCCCGCCGAGACGGCGACGAGCGGGGGGCGGCCGATGAGGTTGTAGGAGGAGGCCATGGACAGGTGGTAGGCGCCGGCGACCGGGAGGGCGAGGAGGTCGCCGGGGCGGAGGTCGGCGGGGAGGGGGACCTGGGCGGCGAGGATGTCGCCGGCCTCGCAGTGGCGGCCGACCACGGTCATCGGCCGGGGCGGCGCCGTCGAGGGGCGGGCGATCAGGCGCGGGGCGTAGCGCACGCCGTAGAGCGCGGGGCGCGGGTTGTTGCTCATGCCGCCGTCGACCGCGACGAACACCCGCTCCGGGGTGGTCTTCACGGCGAGCACCCGGTAGACGGCGACGCCCGCCGGGCCGACGACCGCGCGGCCCGGCTCGACGAGGAGCCGGGGCACCGGGAGGCCGGCGCTCGCGCAGCTCACGGCCAGTTCGGTGCGGACGCGCCGGGCGAGCGCGGGGAGGTCGAGGGCCGGGTCGCCCGGGCGGTACGCGATGCCGTGGCCGCCGCCGAGGTCGAGCTCGGGCAGGACCGCGCCGTGCGCGTCGCGGGTGCGGGCCATGAGGCCGACGAGCCGTCGCACCGCGACCAGGTACGGCTTGACCTCCGTGATCTGCGAGCCCAGGTGGCAGTGGAGCCCGGTCAGTTCGAGGCGCGGCTGGTCGAGGATGCGGGCGATCGCGTGCTGGGCGTGCCCGTCGCGCAGCGACAGGCCGAACTTCTGGTCGTCCGAGCCCGTGCGGATCTTGGCGTGGCCGCCCGCGCCGATGCCGGGGGCGACCCGCAGCAGCACCTTCTGGCGCGCGTGCGGACCGACCGCCGCCGCGATCCGGGCGATCTCGGCCGGGTTGTCGATGACGATCCGGCCGACGCCGAGCCGCAGCGCGGCCCGCAGGTCCTCCGGAGACTTGGCGTTGCCGTGCAGCAGGATCCGCTCGGCGGGGAACCCCGTGGTCACGGCGAGCTCCAGCTCTCCCGCCGAGCACACGTCGAGCCCGAGGCCCTCCTCCTCGACCCAGTGGGCCAGCGCCCGGCACAGGAACGCCTTGGCGGCGTAGTGGACCTCGGCCTCCGGGAACGCGTCGCGGTAGGCGCGGCAGCGGCCCCGTACCTCGTCCTCGTCCAGGACGTACAGCGGTGTGCCGTGGCGCTCGGCCAGCTCGTCGAGGGCGACGCCGCCGACGAGCAGCCGCCCGTCCGGACGGGCCACCGCCGAGGCGGGCCACACCGACAGGTCGGAGGCGGCAGGGGCAAGGGGTGCGACGGTCATCCCGGCCCCCTCAGCGGGCCGGCACCGGCCGCGGCCGGCGCGCGGACGGCGGGACCGGGGAGCGGCCGGCGGAGGGCCCACCGGTCGGCGGGGTCGCCGACAGCGCCGGGTCGACGGTCAGCTCCGCGACACCCAGCGGCCGGACCAGGGCCCGCAGCGCGGGCTCGGCGAGCGCCGTCCAGGCCTGGTCGGGGCCGAGGACGGACCTGAGGCGCTCGGGCGTGGTGAACGCGACGGCGGTACGGGCGCCGAGCGGCGTACGGAAGAGGCGCGCCGCGCAGCCGTGGGCCACCGGCCGGACGGGTACGCAGAGCCGGGCACGGCCTCCGCGCCGGCCCCCGCGCCGACCCCCGCCTCGTCCGGCCGGCACCTGTTCAGCGGGCTCGGGATCGTCTCCGTACAGGACGTCGCTCATGGTGGTTCCTCCCCGGGAACGGGCGCCCCCGCGCCGTTCGCGCCGGGGCCGCGCCGACGAAGCTATGCCCGGCGCCGGCCCCCGGGGCCCTGGGGGAACCGTCCCTGACGCGCCCCTGACGAGGCACCGGCGCCCCCTGACGGGGACTTGACGCGTTCAGCGCGCCGACGACACCGGTTCGGGCTCCGGCCGGTGGTGGCCGTGACGCGCGCGGAGGCCGGCGCGGGCCGGCCCGGCTCCCCGGCCGCCCCGAAGTCCGCCCCCGGGCCCCGGGTACCCCCGGCTCCCGGGCCCTCGGGGGGCACCGCCAGGACCCCCCGGCTCCGCGCCGGGACCCCGAGTCGCACTCGGGCCCGGCCCCGCACCGACTCCGCCTCCGGGCCCCGGCCCCGCCCCCGGGCCCCGGCCCCGCGCCCGACTCCGCCCCCCGGATCCGTCCCCACCCCTCCGGATTCCGCAATCCCTTCGAAACCGCCCCGCCCGGCCTGGCAGTCTTGCGTCGTGACGTACGTCGTGACCGTGGAAACCTGCATACCGGACGACGCCTCCGACCTCGACGCCCTCGGCAGGTTCGGGGCCGCCGTCCTCCTGGAGCGCGGCTTCGGCTCGGTGGCCGGCGCCGAAGGGCCGGACGGCGTGGAGGTGGACGTCCTCGATGTGACCGTGGACCCCCACCACCGGGGCGCCGAGCTGTCCGTGACCGCTCTCGCGCCCTCCCTGGAGGCCGCCGAGGACGCGGTCGGCGCCGTGGTCCAGGAGGTCCTGGACCACACCGAACTCCTCACCGGCTGGCTCGTCGTCAGCAGCGAGGTGCGGCTGCACACCGACCGCGCCCGGGAGAGCCTCGCCGCCGCCGACGGGCCGGACGCCCCGCCCAGCGACCCGGCCGCCCGCCGGGCCCGGCACACGGCGCCGGGGCGCGGCCGGCCCGCCGGGGAGGGCGACGGGGACGACGAGGACGGCGTCTGGTCCGAGATCGTCGAGGACGCCCCCGACCCCGAGACCGAGATCCGCGCCATGGCGGCCCGGCTGCGCTCCTTCGAACCGGCCGTCTTCGGCGCGAGCCCGGACACCGCCGAACTCGCCGCCGGCGTCCTGGTGCACGCCGCCGAGGTGTTCATCGACGAGCTGTACGACGACGTGCAGGCCCTCGCCGACGAGGACACCGACGTCGCCGGCTGCCAGGGCCACCTCTGGCACCTCGACCGCCTCCCGGCCCGGCACGCCGCCCGCTACGACGAACCCTTCGCCCGCCGCTTCCTCGTCACCGCCGTCGCCCTCACCACCCGTTTCACCGACGGCGGCTTCCGCCGCCTCGGCTGCCTCGCCGAGGAACTCGTCCTGCGCTTCCTCATCGAGCAGGCCCGGGCCGCCCTGGAGCTGTACGGCCTCGTCGACGACGACGTGCTCGCCGCCCTGGAGCGCTTCCGCGCCCACGTCCACGAGGGCGCGGAGGCCGAACCCCCGCTGCTCGGCTTCGGCACCTGGTTCACCCCGTTCGGCGACGACCACTACGTGCACCCGTACGCCGCCGACTCCTTCGGCGACGAGGAACCCGCCGAACGGAGCGAGGGTGCGTAGGCCGGGGCGCGGGCCGCGGCGGTAGGCTCGGGCCTCGACGGGCGGGCCGGCGGAGAGCTGAGGAGACACAGGTGTTCGTGAAGGTGTGCGGGCTCGCCACGACGGCCGAGATCGACGTGGCCGCCGCGGCCGGGGCCGATGCGATCGGCCTGGTCGTCAGCGGGACCAGCGTCCGCGGTCTGACCCGCGACCGGGCCGCGGTCCTTGCCGCCCATGCCCGCGCCCACACCCCGGAGCACGTGCTCTCCGTCCTCGTCGTCAACGACACCCCCGCCGCCGAGGCGGCCGCGCTCGCCCGTGAGCTCGACGTCGACGCGCTCCAGCTGCACGGCCCGGCGTACGGCGAGGAGGAGTTCGCCGCGGCGGTCCGGACCTTCCCCCGGCTGTGGCGCGCCACCTCCCTCAAGGAGCGGCCCGACACCCGGGTCGGCGCGTACGGCGAGGAGGTGCTGCTGCTCGACTCGCCCCGCGCCGGCTCCGGTTCGCGCTGGGACCTGTCCCTCCTCGACGCCGCCCGCCCCGAGGGCTCCTGGCTGCTCGCCGGCGGCCTGGCCGCCGACAACGTCGCCGAGGCCGTCGGCCGGGCCCGCCCCTGGGGCGTCGACGTCTCCAGTGGGGTCGAGTCCGCGCCCGGCGTGAAGGACCACGAGCTCATCCGCGAGTTCGTCGCGGCCGCCAAGGCCGCAGCCGCCGCGGGCTGACGCGGGCCGCCACGGGCTGACGCGCCGGGGCCGGCGCGCAGGGCCCGTTGTCAGACCCTCCCACTAGCGTGCGGAACGCGGCCGGAACCGCACCCGCAACTCGCACTCTCACCGGGAGAAGCTCGTGGACATCCTGCTCGTCGCCGGTCTGTGGCTCGACGGATCGGCGTGGGACGACGTCGTGCCCGAACTCGCCGCGCTCGGCCACCGTCCCGTCCCGCTCACCCTCCCCGGACAGGGCGACGGCGCCGCCTCCGCCACGCTCGACGACCAGGTCGCGGCGGTCGTCGCCGCCGTGGACGCGGCGCCCGGCAGGCCCTTCGTGGTCGGCCACTCCGCCGCCACCACGCTGGCCTGGCTCGCCGCCGACGCGCGGCCCGAGAAGATCGCGGGCGTCGCCCTGATCGGCGGCTTCCCCGCCCCCGACGGCCGGGAGTACGCCCCCTTCTTCCCGGTCGAGGACGGCGTCATGCGCTTCCCCGGCTGGGCGCCCTTCGAGGGCCCCGACGCCGCCGACCTGGACGAGGCCGCCCGCGAGCGCTTCGCCTCCGCCACCGTCCCCGTCCCCGGACCGGTGGTCCAGGGCGTCGTACGGCTCACCGACCCGCGCCGCTTCGAGGTGCCGGTGACGCTGGTGTGCCCCGAGTTCAGCCCGGACGAGGCGCGGCAGTTGCTCGCCGCCGGCGAGAGCCCGGAACTCGCCGCCGCCCAGCACCTCTCGTACGTGGACATCGACTCCGGCCACTGGCCGATGACCACCCGGCCCCGCGAGCTCGCCCGGATCCTGGCCGAGGCGGCCACCGGGGTGTGACCTGGGTCACTTTCCGTCACGGGGGTCGATGACGCGGTGTCCTGTGGCCGAACCCGGAAACGGAGGAGGTCCCATGGCCCAGGCCCGGAGCACCGTGCACACGACGACGTCCGTGCTCGTGATCGGCGGCGGATACGCGGGCGTGATGGCGGCGAACCGGCTGACCCGGCGCCCCGGCGTCACCGTGACGCTGATCAACCCACGCCCGGACTTCGTCCACCGGGTCCGTCTCCACCAGCTGGTCGGCGGATCCGACGACGCCGTCGTCGCCTACGAGTCCGTCCTGGCCGCCGGCGTCCGGCTGGTCACCGACACCGTGACCCGGATCGACCCGGCCGGGCGCGGCGTGACCCTGGCGGCCGGCGGCACCCTCGCCTACGACTACCTGGTCTACGCCGTGGGCAGCGGCACCGCCGACCCGGGCGTCCCGGGGGCGGCCGAGTTCGCGCGCCCGATCTCCACCCTGGAGGAGGCGCGGCGGCTGCGCACCGCCCTCGACGCCGAGCCCGCGACGGCCCCCGTGACGGTCGTCGGCGCCGGTCCCACCGGCATCGAGACCGCCGCCGAACTGGCCGAGACCGGCCGCACGGTCACCCTGGTCTGCGGCGGCGTGCTCGGCCCGTATCTGCATCCGCGGGCCCGGCGTTCCGTCGCCCGGCGGCTCGGCCGGCTCGGTGTGACGGTCGTCGACGGGGCGGACGCGAAGGTGACGGCCGTGACCCGGGACGCCGTACGGCTCGCGGACGGCCGCGAGCTGCCGAGCCGGGTCACCGTCTGGACTGCCGGCTTCGCCGTCCCCGACCTGGCCGTCCGTAGCGGGCTGACCACCGACGCCCTGGGCCGGCTGCTCACGGACGAGACGCTGACGAGCGTCGACGACCCGCGCATCGTCGCGGCCGGCGACTCGGCGGCGCCGTCCGGTCTGCCGCTGCGGATGAGCTGCCAGTCCGCGCTGCCCCAGGGCGCCCGGGCCGCCGACACCGTCCTCAGCCGGCTCACGGGCGAGCGGCCGGCGGAGCTCCACCAGTCGTACTACGCCCAGTGCGTCAGCCTGGGCCGGGACGCCGGGCTCTTCCAGCTCGCCGACCGCGCCGACGTCGCGATCGGGTTCCACGTCGACGGCCGGCTCGGCGCCCGGTTCAAGGAGATCGCCTGCACCTCCATCCACCAGCAGCTGGTGGGGGAGGCCCGCAAGCCCGGCTCCTACCGCCTCCACCATCTGCCGGGCGGCGCCGCCAAGCGCCGCAGCCTGCTGCGCGCCGCCGGCGCCGGCCGAGCCGGCCGGGATCAGGCGTCGGCCGCCCGCTGAGCCCGCTCGGTGCCGTCCTCGTCGCGGTCGGCCACCCAGCGCCAGAAGTCGACCATCATCCGCTCGTAGCGGATGCCGAACTCCAGGGCCTCGCGCTGGCCCCGAGTGAGGAGTGCGCCGACCGAGGCGGCGAGCTGCTCGTACTCCTCCAGGGTGCCGGTGTGCTCGGCGACGAGGAAGGTAAGGGCAAGCCGTGCCCGGGTCAATGCCCGTGCACGGCCGAGGTGTTGGGGAGAGCGGAGGGGGCTAGCGGATCGGGCGGTCCAGGCGCACCTTCACCAGCGTCGTCTCCACGCCGCTGTCGACGAGGCGGCCGTTCGCGTCGAAGGCGCCGGCGCCGTCGGTCATGCCGAGGTCGTTGTCGTTGAGCAGCACGAGGGTGCGCGCGCCCTCCACCGCCACGCCCTCGATCTTGCTCGGCACGCCCTCGACCGTGCCGAGGTCCACGATCAGGCGCTTCGCCGGCACCGGCACGCCCTCGGCGGCCGGGTCCGCCAGCTGCTCCAGGGACGGGGTGGTGGCGGTGGAGTCCCAGGCCGAGCCGAGGATGTCGGCGTCGTGGCGCAGCCGGATCTCGTACAGCCGGGCCGCCTTGTCGGTGCGCTCCTGCACCAGGAGACGGTCGCCGCCGAGCGCGACCAGGGCGGAGATCTTCAGCTCGGAGGTCTTGGTCTGGCCGGGCTCGACCTCGCCCACCGGGTCGAAGCGGTACGCGTACTCGCCGGTGACCGCGCCCTCGCGGGGCGAGAAGCGCAGCAGGCGGGTGGTGCGGGAGTCCTCGCCGCTGTTCTTGTCGGGGTTGAGCAGCGGGCTCTGCAGCGCCATCACCAGGTCGCCGTCGGGCAGCAGGGCGAGGCCCTCGAAGCCGCGGTTGATCTTCCGGGTGAGGAGGATCGACGGCAGCGACTCGATCACCGGGTAGTCGGCGCCGGTCAGGTTCAGGCCCTGGGGCACGTGGCGGGCGAGCACCCGGCCCCGCGGCGACACGTGCACCAGCGACGGACCGTACTCGTCCACCAGCCAGAAGCTGCCGTCGCGGTCGCGCACCAGGCCCTCGGTGTCCAGGCCGTTCGGGTTGTACGCGAGCGGGGTCCGGGCGTCGTAGGTGTACGGCGCCTCGTCCCGGCCGGCCTGGTTCGGCAGGCCGGTCACCGGCTTGCCGGAGGCGGTGGTGAGCGGGATGGCCCGCACGACGTCGATGCGGTCGCCGACGACGCGGATCTTCACGATGGCCGGGTCGAAGCCGGGTACCGGGAAGGTGCGGCGCTTCTCCTTGCCGACGGAGATCTGGCCGTTCGGGCCGCGGTCGGTGACGGTCCAGTACTCGCCGGGCCGCTCGGCCGGGTACAGGTCGCTGCCGATGCCGCCGAGGTCGACCCCGCGGTCGTCGGCGACGCTGCCGGGCAGCAGACGGTTGCTGAACTCGGCGAGCGGGATGTCGGGCAGCGTGGCGTCGGCCACCACGCGGGCCGCCGGGCCGGTGCCGTGGCCGGGCGCGTGCGGGGCCGGCGCGCCCGAGGCCGGCCAGGCGAGGGCGGTCAGGGCGAGTGCCGCGGACAGCGGAAGGCCGATGGCAGCGGTCGTGGCGCGGGGCGCGCGGGAGGCGTTGGTCATGGCCGGATCGTGAGCGCCGTCGGTGAGATCCGGGTGGCGGGCGGGGGGTGGTCGGATGAACCGCCGGTGGCTGAACGCTCGTTCACGTGTTCGTGACCGCCCCCCGCCCCCCGCCCGTCGCTCAGTGCCGCTCGGGCAGGTCGCGCTCCGCGGGGCGGTCCGTGGCGCTCGGCGCGCTCTGGAGGGAGCGGGCCGTGGGGGACGCGGCCGGCTTCTTGTCGGTCGTCGCGGTCGTCGCGGTCGTCGCGGTCTTCGCGCTTCCGCAGAAGGCCGCCTCAAGGGTTCCGCCGAGCGCGGTGTTCGCGGCCCCGTGGTTGGAGGTGTTCGCCAGCGCGGAGACGCTGCGCCGGCCGTCGCGGGTGGCGAAGGCGTACGTGTAGAAGCCCTGGACCGTGCCGGTGTGGCCGTACACCTGGGTGCCGCAGGACAGGTCGTAACGGCGCAGACCGAGCCCGTAGAAGCGGGTGTTGGTGGTGTCGGTCGGCGTCACCGTCGTCATCGCGTCGAGCGACGCGGGGGACAGCAGCCGGCCGCGCATCAGGGCGCTCATGAAGGTGTCGAGGTCGGCCGTGGTGGAGATGACCGCGCCGGCGGACTGCGCCCACGACACCGTCTGCTCGGTCGAGTCGACCAGCGGCGCGCCCTCCTCGTCCGGGTGCAGATAGCCCTTCACGTGCGGGCCCGCGATGCGGGTGTCCGGGTGGATGTACGAGGTCCCGCGCAGCTTCAGCGGCTTGAAGATGCGCCGCTGGTACGCGTCGGCCACCGGGCGGCCGGTCAGCTTCTCGATCAGCATGCCGACGACGACGAAGTTGGCGTTGGAGTACTTGTAGGAGACACCGGGCTCGGTGGTGCGGGGCAGGGCCAGCGAGAGGTCCACCAGCTCCTGGTACGTGAACACCCGGTTCCGCACGGCCTCGAAGCCCGGCACGGTGTGCTCGAACATCGGGTCGGTGTAGTCGGCGAGACCGCTGCGGTGGGTGAGGAGGTGGCGGACGGTGATCCGGTCGTCGGGCAGCAGGCCCGGGAGGTAGCGGTTGACCGGCTGGTCGAGTTCCAGCCGGCCCTCGTCCACGAGCTGGAGCAGCACGACCGTCGAGAACGTCTTGCTGACGCTCCCGATCCGGAACCGGGACCGCACGTCCATCGCCTCGCCCGTCACCCGGTCCCGCACCCCGACCGCCCGGCTCCTGACCCCCTCCGGCCCGCTGTACCGGGCCATCGCGCCGGGCGCGCCGTTGGCCATGGCGGCGTTCAGCGCGGCGGTGATCCCGGCCATGTCGGGCGCCGGGGCGGGGGCGGTGGTCGCTGCGGTACGGGCGGGTGCCTGCGCGGCGGCGGCCTGCGTGACCGGGACGAGCGTCCCGGCGAGCGCGGCGACCAGCGCGACGCCCGCGCCCACGGCCAGACGTCGGTGCGGCGAAAGGAGCACGGAATTCCTCGACTTCTCACTCGAAGCGGTCGCCCCGGACGTTCCGGACGACTCGCTCACCGAGCATGAGTGCCGAGGCACCGGAAGGGTTCCTGCCGGTCCCGGCGTGTTTCGGCCATCTCCGCGGCGCGGGCGTGGCCGGATTCGGATCACCCGTCCTGTGTCACTCCGGAGCGGCGAGGTAGACCGCGACTTGGGTCGGCCTGCCGCCGGTGTGCCGGAGGTCGGCGAGGGACGTGGCCACGTCGCGGAGGATGTCCAGCGCGATCCGGAAATCGCCCGCGGCGGCCTCGGCGCCCGCGACGGGCCGGGCATCGGGCCAGACGACGACCGCGCGGGGGGACTTCAGCCCGTGCAGACCGCCCCAGACCGAATCCGCGAGGGCGTCCCACACCATGCGGCAGGTCCCGAGCGGCGGGTCCAGGGGAAGGGTCTCCCGCACCGCCCGGAAGAACGCCTCCTTGTCGGTCCGCCCGGCGGTGGAGAGCGTGAACACGGGAACGCCCCGGCGATCGGCCTCGGCGAGGATGCCCGGGAGGTCCGCGCCGGAGACCTCGTGGAAGCCGCTGTCGATCACCATGCCCGGAACCGTACCGGTGCGTTCCTCCGGTGCGCCGGGCCGGGCCCCGGCCCCTTCGCCGCCCCCTCCCCGCCCGTCCCCGCGAGTAGACTCCGAAGGGGTACGCGTGCCTGTGCCGGAGGTCGAGTTGACCGGTTCCGCTGGGGGCTCGGGGGCGGGGGCGAAGGTGTCCGGGGGCGGGGCGGAGTCCGGGTTCGCGGGGTTGGCGGCGGAGAACCGGCGGCTGCGCGGGGAGCGGGCGCGGGCGCATCTGCTCGATCTGGCGACCGGGGTGCTCGCCGTGCAGCTGGGGGTTTCCACGGGCGATGCGGCCGAGCACCTGACGGCCCTCGCGGGGGCCACCGGGATGACGGTCGAGGACCTCGCCGCGGACGTCGTGAACTCCGTCGCCGGACCCCGGGCGGCGGAAGGACTGGGGGTGCCCCCGCCCGCGTCGCCGCTGCCCGCCCGCCGGAGCCGCCGTACCGCCGCCGTCGTCGAGACGGCCGAGGACGTCGCGGCGGCCGCCCAGGCGCTGCTCGACGGCGGGCTCGGGCCGCTCGGGGCGGACAGCGTGTGGTTGTGGCGGCTGGTCGAAGGCGGGTGTCTGCGGCTCGCCGGACACGCCGGGGTGGGGGCGGCGGAGGCCGCGGCCTGGTGGTGGATCCCGCCCGCCGCGCCGGAGCCGATCCGGGCCGTGCTCGACGGGAACGCGCCCGTGTGGCTGCCCGAGGGCCCGGCCGCCGGCGCCGCCCTGCCCGGCGCCGGCGAGGGCGCCGCACGGGCCGTGCTGCCACTGCGCCGGCGCGGTACGACCGAGGGCGTCGCGCTGGTCGGCTGGCCCGGCCCCGTGACCTTCGACCCGACGCTGCGCCGGGCCGTCGGCGGCCTGATGGACGTGGCCGGCGCGCTCCTGGACCGGCCGGACGGCGAGGAGGCCGGCGCCCCCGTCCTCGTCGACCTGCTCGACGCGCTGACCCACCCGGCCGCCCTGCTCCGTACCGGTGAGGCCACCGGAACCCCGGTCGTGGAGGTGGAACACGTCAACGAGGCCGCCGTCACCGCCCTCGGCGGCACCCTCCCCGCCGACGACCCCTCCCTCGCCCGCGCCTTCCCGCACGCGCACACCGAGCTCGCCCGGCTGGTCCGCCGCGCCCGCCACACCCGCCGCCCCGGCCACGCCGCCCGGCTGCCCGCCGGGCCGCCGGCGGACGGCCCCGGCCCGCTGCTCGACATCCGCGTGCTGCCCGCCGGACCCGACCGCGCCGTCGTCCTCTGGCACACCACCGGCGACCCCGGCCTGGCCACCGGCCGCGCCGTCGCCCGGCTGCAGAGCGTCGCCACCTTCCAGGACAGCCTGACCGGCGGCGACACCGTGTGGTCGGAGCAGGCGTACGGCATCTTCGGCATGGCCCGCGACGAGGCCCCGCTCCCGCTGCTCGCGCTGCGCGCCCGCATCCACCAGGAGGACGGCGAGGCCCTGACCGCGCTGCTCAGGACGCTCACCGAGCGCCGTACGGGCGCCCAGACCGTCCTGCGGACCGTGCTGCCCGACGGCTCCGTGCGGCATGTGCGGGTCGCGGCGGAACCGCTCCTCGACGGCGACACCGTCACCGGCTTCGTCGGCGCCTACCAGGACGTCTCCGCGACCCGCCGCACGGAGCTCGCCCTGACCGCGACCTTCGACCGGCTCACCGCCGTCCGCGACCAGGCCGAGCTGCGCCACCAGGTCGCCCTCCAGCTCCAGCAGGCGATCGTCCCCGAGGCGACCGCCCTGGGCGAACTCCCCGGCGGACTCACCGTCGCCGCCCGCTACCGGCCGGCCGCCGAGGAGTACCAGGTCGGCGGCGACTGGTACGACGTCCTTCCGCTGCCCGGCGGCAAGGTGCTGCTCGCCGTCGGCGACATCGCCGGACACGGCATCGACTCCGTCACCGGCATGGTCTCCCTCCGCAACGCCCAGCGCGCCCTCGCCTTCACCGGCCGCCCGCCCCACCAGCTGATGGGCTGGCTCAACGAGGTCACCCTCCGCACCGGCGGCGGCTCCACCGCCACCGCCGTCTGCGCCCTGTACGACCCCGAGGACGGCGGGCTCGTCTGGTCCAGCGCCGGCCACCTTCCGCTGCTGCTGATCCGGGACGGCCGGGCCCGGCTCCTCGAACCGCCGCAGGACGTCCTCCTCGGCGCGGTGCCCTCGTACGCGTACGAGGAACGCCGCACCGCCCTGCGCCCCGGCGACACCCTGCTGCTCTACACCGACGGCCTGGTCGAGCGCCGGCACGAGGGCCTCGGCCCGGGGCTCGCCCGGCTGCTCGCGGTCGCGACCCGGGTGGCGGGCCGGGAGAGCCCGGAACTCCTCGTCGACGCGCTGCTCGCCATGGCCCTCGGGGACACGGACGACGACACGAGCGTGGTCGCGGTGCGCGTCCGGCGCCCGGAGGAGACGGCCGGCGGCGAGGAGCCCGGTCCGCGGTGGCTCAGTCCTCCAGCCGGCGGCGGATCCTGACCATCAGCTCCGCCTCGTCGACCGGCTTGGCGACGTAGTCGTCGGCGCCCGCCTCCAGGGCGCGGGCCCGGTCGCCCGGCATGGCCTTCGCGGTGACGACGATGATCGGCAGACCGGCCCGGCCGGGCATCCGCCGGATCTCCTCGATCGCACGGTAGCCGTCCATGCCGGCCATCATCACGTCCATCAGGACGAGCCGGACCTCGTCGTGCGCGGCGAGCAGTTCGATGGCCCGACGCCCCCCGTCCGCGGTCAGCACCCGCAGCCCGTGCGTCTCCAGGACCTGGGTGAGCGCGAAGACGTTACGGAGGTCGTCGTCCACGATCAGGACGGTCGCCGCCGCGGGCGCCGGCGTCGGGGCGGGGGCCGCGCTCTCCGCCTCCTCGTCCGTCCCGGTCTCGGCGCGGGCGGCCGGTCCCGGGGCGGCCGGGCCCGCCGCGGCCGGGGCCGCCTGCTCCGGGAGGTGGAAGGTGAAGCGGCTGCCCCGCCCCGGGGTGCTCTCGACCTCGATGGTGCCACCCAGGAGGGTGGCCACCTCGCGGCTGATGGAGAGGCCGAGGCCCGTCCCGCCGTACTCGCGCGACGTCGTCCCGTCGCCCTGCTGGAACGCGTCGAAGATGTGCCGCAGCCGGTCCGCCGGGATGCCCACCCCGGTGTCCGCGACCCGGAAAGCCAGCACCGGCCGCCCGTCCCGCAGCGCGGCCGGCACCTCGTCGGGCGGCGTGCGCTCGACGGTCAGCGACACCTCGCCGACCTCGGTGAACTTCAGCGCGTTGGAGAGGAGGTTGCGCAGCACCTGCCGCAGCCGCGCCTCGTCGGTGGTCAGCCGCTCGGGTACGTCGGGGGCCACGGACACGCCGAAGTCCAGGCCCTGCTGGTCGGCGACCGGGCCGAAGGTGGCCTCCAGATACTCCAGGAGCTGGGACAGCGCGAACGGTTCGCGCCGCACCTCCATCTTGCCCGCCTCCACCTTCGACAGGTCCAGGATGTCGTTGATCAGCTGCAGCAGGTCCGAACCGGCCGAGTGGATGACCTCCGCGTAGTCGACCTGTTTCTCCGTCAGATTCCCCTCCGGGTTCTGCGCGAGCAGCCGGGCCAGGATCAGCAGACTGTTGAGCGGGGTGCGCAGTTCATGGCTCATGTTGGCCAGGAACTCCGACTTGTACATCGAGGTGCGGGACAACTGCTGGGCGCGCGCCTCCAGTTCCTGCCGGGCCTGCTCGATGACCCGGTTCTTCGACTCGATGTCCTGGTTGCGCTCGGCGAGCAGCTCCGCCTGTTCCTGCAGTTCGGCGTTGGAGCGCTGGAGCTCGCGCTGCCGGGCCTGCAACTCCAGGGTGCGGGAGCGGAGTTCGTCGGCGAGGCTGCGGGACTGGGCGAGCAGTTCGTCGGTGCGGAGGTTGGCGACCAGCGAACTCAGCACGGCGCCCGCGCTCACCACGAACCGGTCCAGGAAGTCGCGTTGCAGCGCGCCGAAGGGCCGCAGGGAGGCGAGTTCGACGGCGCCGAGGACCTGGTCCTCGACCACGATCGGCAGCACGATCAGCGCGGCCGGCTCGCCGGTGCCGACGGCGGAGGACACCGTCGCGTACCCCTCGGGCACCGGATCGACGAGCAGTACGCGCCGGTCCCGCGCCGCCTGTCCGACCAGCCCCTCGCCGGTCCGGAAGCGGCGCGGCGGATCGCCGGGGGCGACCGGCAGACCGTACGAGGCGGCCATGACCAGATCGGGGCCCGCACGCGACTCGGCGGCGGGTACGTCGACGGGCCCGGCGCCCCGCTCGCCGCCCTGCTCGGCCCCGTGCTCGCCGACCGGCGCGTCGGCGGTCAGGAAGAAGGCTCCGTACTGGGCCGAGACCAGCGGCGGCACCTCCGCCATGATCAGCTCCGCGATCTCCGGCAGCCCGCGGGTGCCCTGCAGCAGCGCCGTGATCCGGGCCAGATTGGTCTGCAGCCAGTCCTGTTCCTCGTTGGCGCGGGTGGTCGCGCGCAGCGACTCCACCATGGCGTTGATGTTGTCGCGGAGCTCGCCGACCTCGCCCGGCGCCTCGACGGTGATGGAACGGGTGAGGTCGCCCTCGGCGACCGCGCTCGTGACCTCGGCGATCGCCCGGACCTGACGGGTCAGGTTCCCGGCCAGCTCGTTGACGTTCTCGGTGAGCCGCATCCAGGTCCCGGAGACGCCCTCCACCTCCGCCTGACCGCCGAGCTGGCCCTCGGTGCCGACCTCGCGGGCCACCCGGGTCACCTCGGCGGCGAAGGACGACAGCTGGTCGACCATCGTGTTGATGGTGGTCTTGAGCTCCAGGATCTCGCCGCGCGCCGACACGTCGATCCGGCTGGTCAGATCGCCCTGGGCGACGGCGGTGGTCACCTGCGCGATGTTGCGGACCTGGTTGGTCAGGTTGTCCGCCATCGAGTTGACGTTGTCGGTGAGGTCCTTCCAGGTGCCGGACACCCCGCGCACCCGGGCCTGGCCGCCGAGCTTGCCCTCGGTGCCGACCTCGCGCGCCACCCGGGTCACCTCCTCGGCGAACGAGGAGAGCCGGTCGACCATCGTGTTGATGGTCTCCTTCAGCTCCAGGATCTCGCCGCGCGCGTCCACCCGGATCTTCTGCGTGAGGTCGCCGCGGGCCACGGCGGTCGCGACCTGCGCGATGGACCGCACCTGGGAGGTGAGGTTGTCCGCCATCGTGTTCACACCGGTGGTGAGCTCCCGCCACACCCCGCTCGCCCGTGGCGCGCCCGCCCGCCCGCCGAGCAGACCCTGCCCGCCGACCTCGCCGGCCACCCGGGTGACCTCGGCGGTCAGCAGCGACAGCCGGTCGACCATGTCGTTGTAGACGGTCGCGATCTCCCCCTGCACGCCCTCCGCGCCCTCGGGCAGGCGTACGGACAGTTCCCCGTCCCGTACGGCGGTCAGCCCGGCGAGCAGCCGCCGCAGCCCCTCCTCGGCGGACCCGGAATCGGGCCGGTGCCCGTCCCGCTCGCCGTCGTGCGGGCCGTCGTGCTCGCCGTACTCGCCGTGGGGTGCTGGTGTGCGTTCTGCCATGAGGGCCTGCCCGGGCGGGGTCGGACGCCCCGCCCATCCACTCTAGGACCCGCCAGGTCCGGAAGCCTCCGGGAACAGGTCCACCTGGAACCAGACCGTCTTGCCGTCCTGCCCCCGGGGCACCGTGCCCCAGCGCGCGGCGAGCCGCTGGAGCAGATAGAGCCCGTGTCCGGAGGAGCGGTAGGCCCGGTGCGGGCCGTGCGGCCGCGGCCGGTCCGGGTTGGTGTCGCTGACCTGCACCCACAGCGCACGGTCGGTCCCGTCGAGGCGCAGCTCGCTCGGCACGCCGCCGTACGTGTGCGCGTTCGTGACGACCTCGGAGACCAGCAGCAGCGCGTCCGCCACCGCCCGCGTGTCCGGCGCGTCCGCGGGCCCGAACCAGGCGCTCAGCGCCCGCCGGGTCGCCTCCCGGCAGGCGGCGACGACGCCCGGCCCCGGTGGCATCCCCGTCAGGTCGTACCTGAGGGACCGGCCGCGGCCGCGGCCACGGATCTCCTTGGCGTGCGTGAGGGACATACGCTGCGGCTTTCCGCTGCCCGGAGCGGCAAACGGGAGCCGCGCAGGGCGGGGGCGCCGGGCGCTCGGGCGCTCGGGCGGAGTCAGTCCCTCCGCCAGGGCGGCCGGGACGGGCGGGTGACCTCCACCCACACGATCTTCCCGAGGGCGCCGTCCGCCTTCGGCGCCGAGCCCCAGGCCCCGGCCAGCCGGTCCAGGACCATCAGCCCGTGCCCGCCGGGCAGCGCCGGAGAGCGGGGCGCGTGCGGTCGGGGCGGGTCCGGACTCCCGTCGGCCACTTCGAGCCGCAGCCGGCCGTCGGCGTGCCGCAGCACCAGCTCCTCGGGCCCGGCGGTGTGCAGACACGCGTTGGTGACCACCTCCGACACCATCAGGAGTACGTCCTCGGCGCGTTCGCGCCCCTCCGGCGTGGTCGCGGGCAGCCACCCCCAGTCGCGCAGCGCGGCCGCCGTGAAGTCGCGGCAGCGGGTCACGGCGCCGGTGGTGGTGCCGAGGAGGAGCCGCCGGACCTGGGCGCCGGCGAAGGCATCGACGAAGGGGTCGGAGAGGGAATCGGAGAAGGCGGCCGCGTCCGGTGGCCGGTCGCCGTCGTCTTCCCGCCCCCTCATGACCCCTCCGGGGCCGGGGCGTCCGCGAGGGCGCTCGCGACGGTCTCGTAGACCCGGAAGACCGATCGCGCTCCGGTGATCTCGAACATGCGGTCCACCGGCGGTCGCAGTCCCGCGAGGTCGAGGCGTCCGCCGGCCTCGGTCATCCGCAGCCGGGCGCGGAGCAGCACGTTCAGACCGGTGGAGTCGCAGAAGCTCAGCTCGGAGCAGTCGACGACGATCCGGAATCCGTCCCTGCCGCTGCCGTCGCTCCCGTCGTGCGCCGTGAGGGCGTCCCGGAGCGGGCCCGCCGTGTCGTGGTCGAGTTCGCCCGCGAGGGCGAGGACGACGGTGTCGGGGCGCCGTCCGTTCAGCTCCCGGACGTCGAGCCGTCCGGCGAAGTCCTCCGCCCGGTCCATGGCCTCCATGCGGTGCCGGCCTCCTTCCGGTCCGGTCTGTACGTCCTGCGTTATGCGTCCTGCGTTGTGCGCTCTCCTTCTGCGTCCATGATCAGGCGAAGCCGAGCACCGCGCGATCCTTGACGATGGTGAACAGCCGCAGCGTCCCCGTCATCGCGAACAACTGCTTCAGCTGCCGCGGCACCGGTCCCGCGAGCACGAGCCGGCCGTGCGCGAAGTGGGCGGTCAGCAGCTCGTGCAGGAACGACGAGTCGCCGAAGCCGATCTGCGAGATGTCGAGGACGGTCTGCCGGCAGCCCGAGTGCCGGGCCTCGGTGAGCGCCCGGCGCAGACAGTCGATCGTGTCGACGTCGAACTCCCCGGTCGCCGCGAGCACCACGGTGCCCGGTGCCGGGGAGGGTTCGCGCACCACCCACGCCGTCCCCGCAGAGGCGCGGTAGGTCCGCGGCTCCTGACCGGCGGGAGCCGGGTTCCGCTCCCCGCCCTGGGACGGCACGAAATCCACGGGGACCATTGCGGCACCTCCGCTGGGCGCCTGCCCCGATCCGGCCTGCTCATGCGGCCCGGGGCGGGCGTGGGCCGGGCCGGCTCAGGGGCGCAGCGGCTCGCTGAGTTCCACGGCGCGCAGGGCCGCCGCGAGCGAGAGCTCGTCGGGGAAGTCGAGGGCCGTGTCGGTCAGCTTGATCACGTGCTCGTCGCCGTGCGCGAGGGCGCGCTCGAAGACCTCCTCGGGGGTGCGGGAGCCGGGCGGTGCGGGGACGACGGCCTCGGCCGGCGCGTACATCGCGGTCACCGCCGCCGACGCCGTCCACGCGGCGTGCAGGCTCGGCGCCCACAGGTCGCGGGGGAGTGCGGGCAGGGTGCGCAGGACGGCGTTGGGCGCGGTGGCGGCGTGGACCAGCATGGTCTCCTCGCCGTGGCCGTGGGTGGCGTAGCGGTGGGTCGCGGCGCGCACGAGTTCGGTGAGCCGCTCGTACGCCGCGTCCGGCCCGGTCACGGACGCCGCCCAGACCGGCAGCTCCCCGACCCGCCCGAGCCGGTCGGGGAAGCTCCCCTCCTGCCCGGCGATGCGCGGTACGGCGTCGAGCGCGGCGGAGGCGGTGGCGCCGTCCGCGCCCGGCCGCGGGGTGACGCCGGTGACGGGGCGGTGCCGGGCGGCCCAGTAGCCGAGGCCGTGCGCCAGCTCGGTGAGCCGCGGAGCGGTGTGGTCGTCGCCGTCCGCGAGCAGGGTGCGTACAGCGTGCCCGACGCGGATCACGGGGTGCGTCGAACCGCCGTACATCCCGGGCAGCAGCCGCGGCCACCACTCGGCGAGCACGTCCCGCCACGGGCGCTCGGCCAGCTCCCGGCCGAAGTGCCCGATCCAGTCGGCGGCCCGCCGCGGGTCGCCCAGCGCCTCCCGCCAGTCCTCGCCGGTGACGGGCGCGACCCCGGCCGGGAACTCCTCCAGCTTCGGCGCGTACGCGTCGAGCCACCGATGCACCGTCCGCCCCTCCCCGCGCGTGGCCAGCGCCTCCACGGCCATCGGCGCGTGATTGGTGAGCCGCCCGAGCCGCCCGAGCCGCTCGGGCCCGCTGGAGTGCAGCCGCTCCAACGCCTCGTCGAGGACGCCGGTGCGGTCGGTGCTGTGCCTGCCTGTCGTCTCCATACGGGGGACCGTAGGCCGCGCGGGCCGGGCGGCGGAACGGGCTCAAGTCCTAGGCCGGGAACCGCCGCCGGGCCTAGGCCGGGTCCTGGGGTGAGTCCTGGGGCTTCGGCGCGTATCGAGGTACTTCTGGGACCTCGCCCGTACATCGCCGGCCCGAACGCCACACGCCCGGACACCCGTTCGTGGTTCGTGCGTTCCGTACGAAGAAATTTCTCGTGCGGGTGGAGTGGCGGGGGAAAAGGCCGTCGCACGCCCCATGGCGCGCCGGGACTCGCGATCATGCCGGGGTGATCAATTCCGTACCCCCACAGGACCTCAACCACCCCGCCCCGCGCCGCACTTCGCGCCGCCGGGCGCTGCTCGTCGCCGCGCTGTGTCTGCTGCCGGCGGCCGTCGCCGCCCCGGCGGGTCAGGCGAGCGCCGCGCCCGGCGCGCCCGCCGCGCCGCGGCCGGCGGTGACGGCGGGGGAGGCGGTGGCCTCCGCGCGGCTCGCCGCGATCCGCCAGGACCCGGCCGCGCTGCAGGCCTTCTTCCGGGCCATGCCCAAGGGCGGTGAGCTGCACAACCACCTCTCCGGCGCGGTCACCACCGAGTATCTGATCGAGCTCGCCGCCGAGGACGGCCTCTGCATCGACACCAAGACGATGACGGCCGTCGCGCCACCGTGCGGCCCGGGCACGCGCCCCGCCGCCGACGCGCGCACCGACGGCGCCTTCCACGACGCGCTCGTACGCGAGTGGTCGATGCAGGACTTCCCGCCCGGCGGCAACGGCCACGACCACTTCTTCGACACCTTCGGCAAGTTCGGCGAGGTGACCTGGCGGCACCGCGGCAAGCTGCTCGCCGAGTTCGCCGACACCGTGGCCGAGCAGAACCAGTTCTATCTGGAGACCATGGTCAGCCCGGCCTCCGACAGCGCGAAGAAGCTCGCGGGCGAGGTCGGCTGGGACGCCGACCTGGCCCGGATGCACAGCAAGCTGGTCGCCGGCGGCAAGCTCGACAAGGTGGTCGCCGAGGCGCGCAAGGAGGCCGACGCCGGTGACGCGGAGTTCCGCACGGAGGCCCGCTGCGCCACCGACGCGCCCCGCCCCGGCTGCGGGCTGACGGTCCGCTGGATCTCCCAGGTCTCGCGCGGCAGCACCGACGAGCGGGTCTTCACGCAGATGGCGCTCGGCATGCGGCTCGCCGAGGCCGACCCGCGCTTCGTCGCGGTCAACCTCGTGCAGCCCGAGGACTGGGACACCTCCCTGGCCAACTACCGCACCCAGATGCGGATGCTGCAGTACCTGCGCGGTGTCTACCCGAAGGCCCACGTCACCCTGCACGCGGGCGAGCTGTGGCCCGGTCTCGTCAAGCCCGAGCACCTCACCTTCCACATCGGCGAGGCGGTGAACACGGCCGGCGCCGAGCGCATCGGGCACGGCGTCGACCTCGTCCACGAGGACGACTGGCAGCGGGTCGCCGACACCATGGCCGCGCGGCGGATCGCCGTCGAGGTGCCGTTCACCAGCAACGCGCAGATCCTCGGCGTCAAGGGCGCCGACCACCCCTTCGAGACGTACCGCGCGCACGGCGTCCCGGTCGTCCTCGCCACCGACGACCCGGGCGTCTCGCGGATCGACATCACCCACGAGTACCGCTACGCCGCCGAGACGTACGACCTCGGCTACCGCGAGCTGAAGGACCTGGCCCGCGCCTCCCTGGAGTTCGCCTTCCTGCCCGGCGCCAGCATCTGGCAGGGCAACCCGACGCGTGACGGCTACCGCCTCGCCGGTGCCTGCCGCCACGACGAGCCGGGCTCCGAGCGGCTGCGCCCCGCCTGCCGCCGGCTCCTCGACGCCAGCCCCAAGGCCGCCGTCGAGTGGCGCCAGGAGGCCGCGTTCGGCGCCTTCGAGCACCGCGTCGCGACGGGCTCCGTGGGCAGCTGACCCACCGGCCCATCCGGTACGTCCGCCCCGTCGTCCACCACCCCTCCCCGGGGCGGGCGGCGGGGCGGCGTCACTCCGGAGGCCCGCCGGCGCCGGGCGTGCGTCCCCGTCCCGCCGGTGGCGGTGGGCGTCCCGGCGGCGCGGTGCCCTTTCTCCCTGCGGATGTCCGCCGGTGGATCGGCGGGCTACCCTCTGGCCGGTCAACCGCGTTCCGTCAGAAGGGGGTTCGACCGCCATGACCGCGTCGTCCCGTGCCTCGATGCTCGACCTGCTCTCGGCCGACGGCCCCGACCCGGACCATGCCGAGGCGCTGATGCTCTACGGCCGGCTCGTCGGCACCTGGCGCGTCGAGAACCGCTACCGGTTCCCCGACGGGGAGTGGCGCACCGCGGCGGGCGAGTGGCGGTTCGGCTGGACGCTCGGCGGACGGGTCGTGCAGGACGTGCTCCACTGCCCCGACTTCCACGGTCCCTACCCCGGCACCACGGTGCGGATGTACGACGTGACCACCGGGCTGTGGCAGATCACCTGGTTCTCGCCGAAGCTGCCCTCGTACTTCTCCCAGACGGGCCGCCCCGACGGCGCCGGCGGCATGATCCAGGAGGGCACCGACGCCGAGGGCAGGCCCTCGCGCTGGACCTTCGGCGACGTCACGCCGGACTCCTTCCACTGGCAGGGCTTCGTCGCCACGCCCGACGGCGGCTGGGACCTGTTCCAGGAGATGCACGCGTCCCGGGACGGGGGTCAACCGATCGGCTGACCCCGGGGTCGGCCGGCCGGGGCCGCGACAGGGGCCGGCGGGCGGACCGGGCGGGGTCGCCGGCGGACCCAGGATGGATGACGGAGCGGGACGGCGCAGCGCCTCCCGGGCCGCGACCACCATCACGAGGAGTCATCCACCATGAAGAAGATCTTGATGCGGGCCCGTGTCCTGACCGGCGGCGCCACCCTCGTCGTCCTCGGCGCCGGCTCCTTCGGTGCCGTCTCGGCGAACGCCGCCACGCCCGCCGCCGCCCCGGCCGGTCGTCGCCAAGGCGGACGCCGAGGGCGACAACACGCGCCAGACGACCCACCTGACGATCGAGGCCGCGACGAAGGCCGCGCAGGCCGCCCTGAAGGCCGCCGAGAAGGAGAACCAGCGGGTGTCGGTGGCGGTCGTGGACCGCGACGGCAACACCGTCGTGACCCTGCGCGGCGACGGCGCGGGCCCGCAGTCCTACGAGTCGGCCGTGAAGAAGGCGTACACCGCGGTCTCCTGGAACGCCCCGACCTCCGAGCTGGTCAAGCGCCTCACCAACGCGCCGACCCTGAAGGACATCCCCGGCACCCTCTTCCTCGCCGGCGGCGCCCCCGTCGCCGCCAAGGGCGCCCCTATCGCGGGCATCGGCGTCGCGGGCGCGCCCTCCGGCGACCTGGACGAGAAGTTCGCCCAGGCCGGCGTCGCCGCCCTCAACTGAGGTAATGAAAAGAGGACTTGGCCGACTCAGGCGCTCGTGAGGATCACGAGCTGCCGGGTCGCCCGGGTCATCGCGACATAGCGGTCGACGGCACCCTCGACGCCGGTGCCGAACCGCTCGGGGTCGACCAGGACCACCAGGTCGAACTCCAGGCCCTTCGACAGCTCCGGGGTGAGCGAGAAGACCCGCTCCCTGCCCCGCACCACGGGACCGCCGATGACGCAGGCGGTCCCTTCGGCGTGCTCGGCCGGCCACGCGTCCAGGATCCCGTCCAGGTCCGTGACCGGGCCGTGCACCACGGGGACGCCGGAACGGCGCACCGAGGTCGGCACGTTGGCGTCGGGCAGCGCGGCCCGGATGGCGGGCTCGGCCTCGGCCATCACCTCTTCCGGCGTACGGTAGTTGATGCTCAGCGAGGCCATCTCGACCCGGTCCAGGCCGACCCGCTCCAGGCGCTCCCGCCACGACTCGGTGAAGCCGTGCCGGGCCTGCGCGCGGTCGCCGACCGCTGTGAAGGAGCGCGACGGGCAGCGCAGCAGCAGCATCTGCCACTCGGCGTCGGTGAGTTCCTGCGCCTCGTCGACCACGATGTGCGCGAACGGCCCGGCGAGCGCGTCCCGTTCGGAGCCCGGCAGGACGCTCTCGTCGACCAGGCTGACCTTCGCGTCCTCGCCGCGCAGCATCCGTACCAGGCCCTCGCCGTCGTCCCCGTCCGCGCCGGAGTCGGCGGCCGCCGCGATCAGGTTGTCGACCACCGCCGACATCTCCCGGCGCTGGTCGGCGAGCGCCTGCTCGTAGCGGCGCAGCCGCAGCCCCGCCTCCGGGTCGCCGAGCCGCTGCCGCGCCGCGTCAAGGAGCGGCAGGTCGGAGACCGTCCACGCCCGGGCGTCCGCGCGCTGCAGCAGCCGCACCTCGTCCCGCGACAGCCACGGTGCGCAAAGACGCAGATACGCCGGTACGGACCAGAGGTCGCCCACCAGGTCGGCCGGATCGAGCACCGGCCAGGCCCCGTGCAGCGTCTCGGCCAGCTCCCGGTCGGCGCGCAGCGCCCGGCGGAACGCCTCCTCGGCCACCTCGGTGTCCTCGTCCAGCTTCTCCAGGAGCAGACTGCCCAGCTCCGCCCAGATCCGCTCGCGGGCCTCGTTGTGCGGCACGCCGTCGGCGGCCTCGAAGGCCTCCGCCCAGTCGTCGGCGGTGAGCCGCAGCTCCGCCCACGGGGTGCTGACGGTCAGCGCCTGCGTGGGCGCCTCCTCGTAGAACCGCACCGCGAGCTCGATCGAGCGCACCATCTCGGCGGAGGCCTTCAGCCGCGCCACCTCCGGGTCGCTCTCCGGCACCGCAGCGGCGCCCTCGGGGACCAGGTCGCGCACCGTGCAGGTGCGCACGCCCTCCTCGCCGAGGCTGGGCAGCACGTCGGAGACGTACGCCAGATACGGCCGGCTCGGGCCGACGAAGAGGACGCCGCCGCGCCGGTGCCCGAGGCGCGGGTCGGAGTAGAGCAGATGGGCGGTGCGGTGCAGGGCGACCACGGTCTTGCCGGTGCCCGGGCCGCCGTCGACGACCAGCGCGCCGCGCGAGCCGGCCCGGATGATCGCGTCCTGGTCGGCCTGGATCGTGGCCAGCACGTCCCGCATGCGCTCGGAGCGGTTGGAGCCGAGGCTCGCGATGAACGCGGACTGGTCGTCGAGCGCCGCGTGCCCTTCGAGGCCGTCGGCGCTGAACACCTCGTCCCAGTAGTCGTGGATCCGGCCGCCGGTCCACTGGTAGCGGCGGCGGCTGGCCAGGCCCATCGGGCGGGCGTGGGTCGCGGCGAAGAAGGGTTCGGCGGCCGGCGAGCGCCAGTCGACGAGCAGCCGCCGCCCGGCGGCGTCGGTGAGGCCGAGTCGCCCGATGTAGACGGGCTCGGTGGAGTCGGGGCCGGCGGAGCCCGTTCCGGCCGGGTCCGCGGGGACGATCCGCCCCAGGCACAGGTCCAGGCCGAAGCGGCGCAGGGTGCGCAGCCGGGCGGTCAGCCGGTGGATCTCGTTGTCCCGCTCCATCGCCTCGCGGCCGATCCCGCCCGGCGCCCTGCGCAGCACGGCGAGCCGGTCCGACAGCTCGGCGATCGACTCCTCCAGGCTCTCGGCGACGGCCGCGAAGTGCTGCTCGTCGGCGGCGATCAGTGCCGCGGCGGCCTTGGGGGAGTGGTGGTCGGACAGATTGAACGCGGACGTATGCGTACGCACGTGGTGAAGCTCCCATTTCCGCAGGTTCCGGCGTCAGGAGAGCGATTGTGCGGCAGCAGGGGGGCCTTGCCGCAAGGCCCCCCATGCGCTATAACTTAAGAGTGGCGAGGAGAGCGTTCCTCGCCTCTTCTGTTGTACGGGCCGGGATCACGCCTGCTCGGTCGCGAGCAGCGCCCAGATCTGAAGAGCGCGCCGCCCTCCAGTCCTGAGGGCTGGGATCGGGCGCCGGATCGGGCGACGGGTCCGGGTGGTGCGGCCGGCCGGTGACGGGCGTCCGCACCCCTGGTGAACGCTGCCCAGCCCAGGCGAGCGCCAACGGACGTGCCCAGTACGGCCGTCGGCGATGCCGGTGTGTCACGGCGGATCACGGCTGGGGAAAGCGGCCACCGCCGACGCCGGTTCCCCCGACGGACGCCTCGTCCTCGCCGGCGCGACCGACGACCACGGCTGGGGCTGAGCACCGGCGTGCTCGCCCAGTACTGGACTCCCTGAGCCGTCAGCCTCGCGGTGGCGCCGTGCTCGCACCCGGCACCAGGCCCGGCAGGAGCAGCCGAGGTGCGGGCGGCACGGCGCCGGGCGGGGTGGCGAGGGCCAGGTCCACGGCCTGGCGGGACATCTCGCGCTTCGGCAGCACCACCGAGGTGAGCGTCGAGCGGGACAGCAGGCCCTCCGGGGTGTCGTCGTGGGCGACCAGCGAGAGGTCGTGCGGGACCGAGCGGCCCAGGGCGCGGGCCGCCTCCGTGGCCGCCGCGGCCAGCACGTCGTGGGTGGCGAAGAGCGCGGTGGCCCCGGGGTGGGCGCGCAGGGCGGCGAGCGCCGTGTCGAGGCCGGCGCGGAAGGCCGGGGCCGGGGCCAGATGGACGGGGGAGTCCTCGCGGAAGGCGCGCCGGAAGCCCTCGACGCGTACGGAGTGGGCGGGGCTCGCCAGGATCACCGCCCGCTCGTGGCCCAGCTCGCGCAGATGGCGGCCGGCGAGCCCGCCGCCGTACGCGTAGTCGATGGTGACCACCGGGAAGCCGGGCGGCACCGGCGCCTCCCACGCGCACAGCACCACCGGGAAGCGGGCGTCCGCGAGCAGCGGCAGATGGCCGGTGAGCCCCTGGTCCCCGGCGATCAGGAGCGCGTCCACCGAGCGGCTGGTGAGCCCCGCCAGATGGCGGCGGGCCCGCTCGCCGTCCCGCCGGGTCGTGCAGAGCAGCAGATGGTGACCGCGCTCCTCCAGGGCGTCCTCGACCTCCTCCACGACGTCCGCGTAGAACGGCGCCGACACCGTCGGCACGAAGAGGCCCACCGTGCGCGTGCTGCCCGTCGCCAGCGAACGGGCCACCAGATTGGGTACGTAACCGAGTTCGGCGATCGCCGCGCGCACCCGCGCCTCGGTGGCCGGGCGCACCGCCACCCGTCCCGTCACGACGTTCGACACGGTCTGCTTGGTGACGCCGGCCCGTTCCGCCACCTCCCGCATGGTCACCATGGCGTCGCACCGTAGCCCGGCCGCCAACCGCGGTCAAGGGACGGTGATTTCACGGACGCGACTGCGCCGCGCCTCTTGTTTTACCGGTCAAATGAGCTCTATCGTCCGTGGCCGTTCGGCAACTCCGGCCCCCGCCCAGGGAGTTCACGTGCATCCTCCACGCTGCGGCAGGCTCCTGAGCCTGCTCGCCACCACCGCGCTCGCCGCCGCTTCCCTCGCCGTCACCGCCCCCACCGGCTCCGCGGCCCCGGTCTCGACCCCCGCCCCGGCCCCCGCCACGAGCCAGGACACCTACACCGTCACCGTCGGTGCCAAGGGCTCCTGGACCCACCCCGACGACACCCCCGCCAGTCCCTACACCGACAAGGACGGCACCTTCTACTTCCAGCAGGCACACGCCCTCTACGGCGCGAACGACTCCCGCCAGTGGAACTTCTTCACCGGCGCCGACCTCGACACCGCCACCCGCTCCGGCGCGCTGAGCGACGCCGTCAACCCGAACAACAGCAACGACCGCAACAACGACACCACCTGGCGCTGCAACAACAGCCCCACCGGCGTCGAATCCACCAACGCCCCCGCCGGCAGCGGCTACGCCCACCGCAACTACTGCGACCTCACCGGTCTGTGGGTCGACCCCGACACCGGCGACTGGTACGGGCTCGTGCACAACGAGTTCACCCCGCAGCCCTTCGCCGACGGCATCCACTACGACGGCATCGACTACGCCGTCTCCCGCGACCAGGGACGCACCTGGACCGTCAAGGACCACGTCATCACGTCCCCGTACAGCACCAGGCGCGGCGACACCGCCGCCTTCCCCCAGCAGACGTACCACTACGGCACCGGCGACCCCCGCCTCTTCACCGACACCGCCTCCGGCTACTTCTACGTCTTCTACGGCTCGCGCATCGTGAACAAGGGCGGCGGCTGGGCCGCCTTCTACGGGCACGTCGCCCGCGCCCCCATCGCCTCGAAGATGGCCCCCGGCTCCTGGCAGAAGTGGTACGACGGCGCCTGGTCCCAGCCCGGCGTCGGCGGCCGCGAGAGCACCATGGTCCCCGTCGGCACCAGCAGCACCGGCTACGTGCCCACCGACCAGGAGTACGACCCGGCCACCCCCGGCACCGTCAGCCAGCAGGTCGCCGCCGGGCAGACCCCGCCCACCTCGCCGCTCTTCGTCATGGACATCACCTACAACGCCCACCTCGGGCTCTACATCGGCGAGCCGCAGGCCGTCGACCAGAGCGGCAAGGCCCCGCAGGAGCTCTACGCCACCGACGACCTCACCACCCAGAAGTGGTTCCGGCTCGGCGACACCGGCGGCTACACCACCGCGTCCTGGTACCGCTGGTTCCTCGACTCCGGCAACCGCACGAACTCCGGCATCGTCGGCCGGGACTTCCGCGCCTACTGCTCCTTCGGCTGCTCCGGCGGCGCGAGCAGCGAGTACGTCAACCTGCGCATCGACAGCAGCCGGCCCGCCGCGCCCGTCGACACCACCAGGACCTACCGGATCGGCAGCGCCGGCGGACGCGTCCTCGCCCAGGTCCAGGGCGGTACGGGCACGACGTCCGTGGCCGCCCCCACCGGCTCGGCCCTCGAGTCCTGGACCTTCACCGCCAAGGGCGACGGCTCCTACCGCATCGCCAACGCCGCCACCGGGCAGTTCCTCGGCGTCGCCGCCACCGGCCCGGCCACCCGCGCCTGGGGCACCCGGCCCACCGTGACCGCCCCGGCCGGCGGGACCGCGGCCACCGGCCAGGAGTGGTTCGTGATCCGCGGCGCCTCGGCCGCCGACAACACCCCCACCGGCACGTACCGCCTGGTCAACCGCTACAGCGGGCTCGTCCTCGGCCTCTCCGGCGACCCCGCGCGGCCGGCCGCCGAGACCACCCCGGCCCGCAGCTGGACCGACACCACCGGCAGCCCGGTCGGCGCCGGCCGCGGCGCCGCCGAGCAGACCCTGAGCCTCACCGCGACCGGCACCGCGCCGCCCGCCCTCGACGGCGTCCGCACCCTCACCACCGTCTCGGGCGGAAAGACGCTCGACGACCCCGACAGCAGCAGCGCCAACGGCACCCAGCTGATCACCTGGAGCCCGAACGGCGGCGCCAACCAGAAGTGGACCCTCACCCGGCAGACCGACGGGAGTTACGAGCTGCGCAACGGCTCGTCCGGGAAGTGCGCCGACATCGAGGGCGGGTCCACGGCCGCCGGCGCCCGGGTCATCCAGTGGACCTGCCACGGCGGCGCCAACCAGCGCTGGACCATCCTGCGCCTGCCGTCCGGCGGCGGCTACACCGTCGCCTCCGTCGGCAGCGGACTGCTCCTGACCACCGCCTCGACCGGCGACGGCGCCCGCGTCACCCAGCAGCCCGACACCGGATCCGGCCTCCAGCAGTGGACGATCACATGAGGTCCTGGCCCTGGCCCGAGTCCTCGTCCCGGGGCAGCTCCTGGGTCGCCCAGATCGTCTTCCCCCGGGCGGCGAACCGGGTGCCCCAGCGGCCCGCGAGATGCATCACCAGGAACAGCCCGCGCCCGCCCTCGTCGGTGGGCTCGGCGAGCCGCATGTGCGGGGTGGTGCTGCTGCCGTCGGTGACCTCGCAGATCAGCTCGCGGTCGCGCAGCATCCGCAGCGACAGGGGCGGCAGCCCGTAGCGGATCGCATTGGTGACGAGCTCGCTGACGATCAGTTCGGTGGCGTCGGCGAGCTCGTCGAGCCCCCAGTCCGCCAGCTTCCGTACGGCGAGGGCGCGGGCCTCGGCGACCACCGTCGGGTCGTGCCGCAGCGGCCACTCGGCGATCCGGTCCGCGCCCAGCCGGCGGGTGCGGACCAGCAGCAGGCTCGCGTCGTCCACGCTGCGCGGGTCGTGGCGCTCGCCGAGCGCGTACACGACGTCGTCGCAGAGCTCCGCCGGCGTCCGGCCCGCCCGGCCGAGCACCGTCCGCAGCGTCGCGCGGCCCTCGGCCGCCGAACGGCCCCGGCCCAGGACCAGACCCGCGGAGTAGAGGGCCAGCAGACTGCCCTCGGCGAGCTCCGCGGTCGCGACGGAGAAACCGCCGCCCCCGCCGAGCGGCGGCCCCGGCCGGATCTCCGACACCTGACTCCGCCCGTCCGGGCCGAGCACCAGCGGCACCGGATGCCCCGCGCTCGCGCCCCGGCAGCGCCCGGACACCGGGTCGTACACGAGGTAGAGACAGGTCGCCGACGGGGGCTCGGCCTGCGTCGACGTGGCCCCGCCCTCCGGTCCGACCTCCCGCGCCAGCCGTACGGTCACCTCGTCGAGACCGGACAGGAGCTCGTCCGGGGCGGGGTCGCGGGCCGCGAGCGCCCGCGCGGCGGTCCGCAGCTGGCCCATGGTCGCCGCCGCTTCGATGCCCCGCCCGGCGACCGTGCCGACGGTCAGCCCGACCCGCGCCCCGGAGAGCGGGATGACGTCGAACCAGTCCGCCCCGTCGTCGCCCGGCAGATGCACGTGCGCCGCCTCCACGCCCGTCAGCTCCGGAGGCGCGGACGGCAGCAGCCGGCGCTGCAGGGCGGTGGCGACGGTGCGCTCGCGGGTGTAGGCGTGGGCCTTGTCGATGCCGAGCGCCGTGAGCGTGGCGAGCTGTTCGGCGAGCTGCAGGTCGTCCCCGTCGAAGGGCTCGGGGCGGGTGGTGCGCAGGAAGACCGCGATCCCGAGGGCTGTGTCGTGCACCACGAGCGGCGCGGCGATCAGCGAGTGCGCGCCGGCGCCGAACGTCTTCGCCCCCGGGGTGCCGGCGGCGAGCCGGGGGACGAGACGCGGCCGCAGATCGGCGAGAGCCTGGGAGCACGGGGTGGGGAAGGGGAGCTCGACGAGCGCGCCCGGTGCGACGTCCCCGGCCGAGCCGTCGGCGGCGCGGAACGCGGCACGGCGCAGCGGGCTGCCCGGACCGACCCGGCCGGGCCGCAGCCGGCGCCCCTGGGACACCTCGCCCAGCACGTCGACGATCACGACGTCGGCGAGGTCCGGCACCGCCACCGCCGCAAGCTGCTCGGCCGTGGCGGTCTCGTCGAGGCTCGTGCCGATCCGGCGGTGCGCCCGGTGCAGGACCTCCAGGCGGGCCAGGGCCTGCTCGCGGTCGGTGACGTTCTCGGCGAGCGCGGCGAGTCCGAGCACCTTGCCCGAGGAGTCCGTGAGCCGGAACAGGGACGCGGACACGGCGATCTCCTCGCCGTCGCCGGGGTCGGGCCCGCCGGGGCGCCGCCCGCGCAGCAGGATGCCGAGCGCCGACTCGCCGGTCTCCAGGACGCGCCGGGCGGTCGAGATCAGCTCGTCCGTGGCGAGTCCGGGGGCGAAGCCGCCGATCCGGTGACCGAGCACCCGTTCCTCCGGCACCTGCCGCATGCCGTGCGCCGCGTGGTTGAAGCGCGTCACCCGCAGCTCCGGGTCCACCAGGAACAGGCCCACCGGCGCCTGGGTGAAGAGGGCGTCCAGAAGCGCCGCCTCGGCCGCCCGTTCCTCGGCCCCGCGCTCCGCATCGCCCACCGTCGCCACCACCTCCGGCTCGCCGGGCCGCCGTGTGCCCCGCAAGACCACGATGGCAGCCGCCGGGCGCGCGGCAAGTCGGCGCCGGGTCGCCCCCGGCACCATGGGTGGTGCCGGGGCACGAGGCTCACCCGTTCGGCCGAGAGCGTCAGCCTCCGGACCCCAGCGCCCCCAGGATCCGCTCGGCCGCCAGCGTCGCCGTCAGCTCGCCGTCCCGGACCCGCCGCTCCACCTCGGGGGTGAGGGCGCGGACCGCCGGGTCGGCGTGCAGGCGGTTCAGGAGCTCGTCGCGGACCATCGACCAGGCCCAGTCGACCTGCTGGTCGCGGCGCCGGGCGTCGAGGCGGCCGGTCGCGTCCAGGAGTGCGCGGTGCTTCTCCAGGCGCTCCCACACCTCGTCGAGGCCGGTCGACTCGCGGGCGCTGCAACTCAGCACCGGCGGCGTCCAGAAGGCCTCCTTGCCGTGCATGAGACGCAGCGCGCCCGCGAGTTCGCGTGCGGCGGCGCGGGCGTCGCGCTCGTGCGGGCCGTCGGCCTTGTTGACCGCGACCACGTCCGCCAGCTCCAGGACGCCCTTCTTGATGCCCTGCAGCTGGTCGCCGGTGCGGGCCAGGGTGAGCAGCAGGAAGGAGTCGACCATGTTCGCCACGGTCGTCTCCGACTGCCCGACGCCGACCGTCTCGACCAGCACGACGTCGTAGCCGGCGGCCTCCATCACCACCATCGACTCACGGGTCGCCTTGGCGACACCGCCCAGCGTGCCCGCGCTCGGCGAGGGCCGCACGAACGCCGCCGGGTCGACCGCGAGCCGCTCCATCCGGGTCTTGTCGCCCAGGATGGAGCCGCCGGTACGGGTCGAGGACGGGTCGACTGCGAGCACCGCCACCCGGTGCCCGAGGCCGGTCAGCATGGTGCCGAAGGCGTCGATGAAGGTCGACTTGCCGACCCCCGGCACCCCGCTGATCCCGATCCGCCGGGCCCGGCCGCTGTGCGGCAGCAGCCGGGTCAGCAACTCCTGGGCGAGCGCCCGGTGTTGCGGCCGGGTGGACTCGACGAGGGTGATGGCGCGCGCCACGAGGGCGCGCTTCCCGTCCCGTACACCCTTCTCGTACGTGTCGATGTCGATGGCCATGGATCAGGCGTCGTGTCCCGCGACGGCGTCCTGTCCCGGGCCCGCCTCGTGCCCCAGGCCGGCCGCGAGCCGGCGCACCAGGTCCGCGGCGGCGTCCGGGATCACCGTGCCGGGCGGGAAGACCGCGGCGGCACCCATCTCCAGGAGCGTGGGCACGTCCTGGGGCGGGATGACCCCGCCGACCACGATCATGATGTCCTCGCGGCCCTCCGCGGCCAGCTCGTCCCGCAGCGCGGGGACGAGCGTGAGGTGGCCTGCCGCCAGGGACGAGACGCCCACGATGTGGACGTCCGCCTCGACGGCCTGCCGGGCCACCTCGGCCGGCGTCTGGAACAGCGGGCCGACGTCGACGTCGAAGCCCAGGTCGGCGAAGGCGGTCGCGATCACCTTCTGGCCGCGGTCGTGCCCGTCCTGGCCCATCTTGGCCACCAGGATGCGGGGACGCCGGCCCTCGTTCTCCTCGAAGGAGTCGACGAGCGCGCGGGTGCCGTCCACGGACGGGGACTCGCCTGCTTCGTTGCGGTACACGCCGGAGATCGTACGGATCTGGCCCGCGTGCCGCCCGTACACCTTCTCCAGGGCGTCCGAGATCTCGCCGACAGTCGCCTTGGCGCGGGCCGCGCGCACCGCCAGTTCGAGCAGGTTGCCCTCGCCGCCGGCGGCCCGGGTGAGGTCGTCGAGCGCGTCCTGGCAGGCCCGCTCGTCGCGCTCGGCGCGCAGCCGGCGCAGCTTCTCGATCTGCTGGGCGCGGACCGAGGAGTTGTCGACCTTGAGGACGTCGATCTGCTCGTCGCCGTCCACCCGGTACTTGTTGACGCCGATGACCGGCTGCCGGCCGGAGTCGATCCGCGCCTGGGTACGGGCCGCGGCCTCCTCGACGCGCAGCTTCGGGATGCCCGCGTCGATGGCCTGTGCCATGCCGCCGGCCGCCTCGACCTCCTGGATGTGCTGCCAGGCCTTGCGCGCCAGGTCGTAGGTGAGGCGCTCCACGTACGCGCTGCCGCCCCACGGGTCGATGACCCGGGTGGTGCCCGACTCCTGCTGGATGAGCAGCTGGGTGTTGCGGGCGATGCGCGCCGAGAAGTCGGTCGGCAGGGCGAGCGCCTCGTCGAGCGCGTTGGTGTGCAGCGACTGGGTGTGGCCCTGGGTCGCCGCCATCGCCTCCACGCAGGTGCGCGTGACGTTGTTGAAGACGTCCTGCGCGGTGAGCGACCAGCCCGAGGTCTGCGAATGGGTCCGCAGGGAGAGGGACTTGGCGTTCTGCGGGTCGAACTGCTTGACCAGCTTGGCCCACAGCAGCCGGGCCGCGCGCAGCTTGGCGACCTCCATGAAGAAGTTCATGCCGATCGCCCAGAAGAACGACAGGCGCGGCGCGAACGCGTCCACGTCCAGGCCCGCCTCGCGGCCCGCCCGCAGGTACTCCACGCCGTCCGCGAGGGTGTACGCCAGCTCCAGGTCGGCCGTCGCACCGGCCTCCTGGATGTGGTACCCCGAGATGGAGATGGAGTTGTAGCGGGGCATGTTCTTCGAGGTGAAGGCGAAGATGTCGGAGATGATCCGCATCGACGGCTTCGGCGGGTAGATGTAGGTGTTGCGGACCATGAACTCCTTGAGGATGTCGTTCTGGATGGTCCCCGCCAGCTTCTCGGCCGGCACACCCTGCTCCTCGGCGGCGACGATGTACAGCGCGAGCACGGGCAGCACCGCGCCGTTCATCGTCATCGACACCGACATCTTGTCCAGCGGGATGCCGTCGAAGAGCTGCCGCATGTCGTAGATCGAGTCGATCGCCACGCCCGCCATGCCGACGTCGCCGGTCACGCGCGGGTGGTCGCTGTCGTAGCCGCGGTGGGTCGGCAGGTCGAAGGCGACCGACAGGCCCTTCTGGCCGGCCGCCAGGTTGCGCCGGTAGAAGGCGTTGGACTCCTCGGCGGTCGAGAAGCCCGCGTACTGCCGGATCGTCCACGGCTGGTTGACGTACATCGTCGGGTACGGGCCGCGCAGATACGGCGTCACGCCCGGGTAGGTGCCGAGGAAGTCGACGTCCTCCAGGTCACGGCCGGTGTACAGCGGCTTGACGCCGATGCCCTCCGGCGTCTCCCACAGCAGGTCGTCGCCGCCCGAGGCGCGCTTGACCGCGGCACGCCAGTCGTCGGCGCTGCCGGCCGGGGTGGGGGATCCGAGGTCGATCCCGGTGAAGTCGGGGATTCCCATCAGGACACTCCCATGCGGTCGAGGGTGGCGGAGAGCACGGCGACGGCGTCGCACCCCGCGAAGACGTACGAGTCGGCGTCCGGGTACGCGGCCGGGCGCCCGGCGAGCACCACGTGCCCGGCACCGGCGGCGCGGAACGCGGCGGCCTCCTCGGCGGCCCGCTCCTCGTACACCGCGTCGCTGGAGCACAGGCACACCTCGGCGGCGCCGCTGTCCTCGAACGAGCCCTCGGTGACCGGCTCGATGCCACCTGCCTGGAACAGGTTCGCGGCGAAGGTGAGGCGCGCGGTGTGCGCGGCGGCCGGGCCGAGCGCGGCCAGATAGACCCGCGGCCGGGCGCCGGTGGCGGCGAGATGCGCGTCGGAACGGGCGCGCAGCGCCTCGAAGGCCTCGTCGCGGCGGACCCGCGGCAGACCCCCGGTGGGCTCGGCGGGCGCCGGCTCGCGCACCACCGGCTTCTCCGCCAGGTGCGGGAACTCGCTGACCCCGGTGACCGGTTCGCGGCGCTTGGCGAGCGCCTTGGACCGCTCGGCCCAGGTGGCGCTCAGCCGCTGCTCGATCCAGCCGGAGCGCAGCGCGGCGGCCTGGCCGCCCTGCCGCTCGATCTCCTGGAAGAACTCCCAGGCGGCGTGGGCGAGTTCGTCGGTCAGCGTCTCCACGTACCAGGAGCCGCCGGCCGGGTCGATGACCCGGGACAGGTGCGACTCCTCGATCAGGATCGTGGAGGTGTTGCGGGCGATCCGGCGCGCGAAGGCGTCCGGCAGACCGAGCGCGTGGTCGAAGGGGTGCACGGTGACCGACTCGGCGCCGCCGACACCGGCGGCGAGGGTGGCGACCGTGGTGCGCAGCATGTTCACCCACGGGTCGCGGGCCGTCATCATCACCGGCGAGGTGACCGCGTGCTGGAGCTGTGCCCCGGCCGCCGCCGCGCCGGACGCCTCGGCGACCCGCGCCCACAGGCGACGGGCGGCGCGCAGCTTGGCGATGGTGAGGAACTGGTCGGCGGTGGCCGCGTAGCGGAACTCCAGCTGGCCGAGGGCCTGCTCGACGGTGAGGCCGCCGTCGGTGAGCGCGCGGAGGTAGGCGACGCCGGTGGCGAGCGAGGCGCCGAGCTCCTGTGCGGCGGAGCCGCCGGCCTCGTGGTACGGCAGGGCGTCCACGGTCAGCGCCCGCAGCCCCGGGTACGTCTCGGCGCAGCGGCGGGCCAGCGCGACGGCGCCCGGGAGACCCTCGGGGTCGTACGGGGTGCCGGTGCGGGCCTCGGTGCCGAGCGGGTCGGCGCCCAGGTTGCCGCGGGCGGCGTCGGCGGCGACGCCCCGCCGCCCGTACAGCGCGAAGAGCTCCTCCGCGGCGGCGGTGGTGTCGGCGCCGGCGTCCAGGACGACGGGCGCGAGGTCGAGGTAGACCCCCTCCAGGACCCGGCCGAGGGCGTCCACCGGGATGCCGTCGGCACCGACGGTCAGCCACAGCGAGGTGACGCCGTTCTCCAGGTCGGTGAGGACCGCCTCGGCGTCCGCCGTGCGGTGGCGCTGGCGCACGTCCCAGCCGCCCGCCGTGTTGCCCTCGGCGCGCCCGGAGCGCACGAAGGGGGCGAAGCCGGGCAGCCCGGGATCGGGCACGCCATCGGCGTCGGTGTACAGCGGCCGGGCCTGTACGCCGTCCTCCAGCTGGGTGGAGAGCGCGTCCTCGGCCTCGGTCTCGGGAACGTCCTTGCCCGACCTGCTCAGTACGCCCGCCACGAGGCGCTGCCACTGCGCATGGGTCGCTGCGGGGAACTCGGCGGCCAGAGAGAGGCCGTCGTCAGGCAGCACAGTCATGGTCGGAGCCTAGGTTGTCACGCATACGAGCAGCAGCGTGATCAGCTGTGACCTTGACCTCGCCGGATTTCCCTTGATCCCGGGTGACGGTCGTGCTGGGCGGGAAACAGGGGGGTGTCAAGGGGTCGGTACGGGTTGTGGCGGACCCGCGGCTCGGTCCTGCGGGCGCCCGGACGACCGGCTCGGTCCTGTGGTCGCCCGGGCGTCCGGACGTCAGACGTTGACGCCGAAGTCCAGGGCGATGCCGCGCAGCCCGGAGGCGTAGCCCTGGCCGACGGCGCGGAACTTCCACTCGCCGCCGTGGCGGTAGAGCTCGCCGAAGACCATCGCGGTCTCGGTGGACGCGTCCTCGGAGAGGTCGTAGCGGGCTATCTCGCGGCCGTCGGCCTGGTTCACGACCCGGATGAAGGCGTTGCGGACCTGGCCGAAGCTCTGGCCGCGGTTCTCGGCGTCGTGGATCGACACCGGGAAGACGATCTTGTCGATCTGCGCCGGCACGGCGACGAGATCGACCTTGATGGACTCGTCGTCGCCGTCGCCCTCGCCGGTGAGGTTGTCGCCGGTGTGCTCGACGGAGCCGTCCGGGCTGGTGAGGTTGTTGTAGAAGACGAAGTGCGCGTCCGACACGACCTTGCCGGAGGCGTCGCAGAGCAGGGCGGACGCGTCCAGGTCGTAGGCGGCGCCGGTGGTCGTCCGCACGTCCCAGCCCAGGCCGACCAGAACGGCGGTCAGGCCGGGGGCCTCCTTGCTGAGGGAAACGTTGCCGCCCTTGGCCAGGGAAACGCCCACTGTTCATCCTCCACGGTCGTGCTCACACCTGTTCGCCCAGCAAGACGCGAGGACGGCCGTGATGGTTGCCTCCAGGAGGGTGCCGGGAGCGTGCAACCCCGTGGCCCGGCCACTCGTCTCCCTCTGCAGGGCCGGACGAACGAGGGCGTACCGATGACTGACAGGCGACTGCACCATGCTCCGCGACGGCGCCGCGGCGGGCGACTGCTCACCACGGCGCTGGCGCTGCTCGTGCTCGCCGTGTCCGGCGTCGGCTGGATCTATCTGGAACTCGGCGGCGACATCGACACCTTCGGCGCCGACGGACTCTCCGACAACCGCCCCGCCGCCTCCGCCCACGGGCAGAACGTCCTCGTCATCGGCTCCGACGCGCGCACCGACGGCAACGACGAACTCGGCGGCGGCGACGCGCACGACATCGGGCGCTCCGACACCGCGTTCCTGCTGCACGTCTACCGCGACGGCCGGCACGCCGTCGCCGTGTCCTTCCCGCGCGACACCCTGGTGGACATCCCGCCGTGCCGCCTGCCCGACGGGACGTGGACCCGGCCGCGTACCCGGGTGATGTTCAACTCGGCGTTCAGCACCGGCGAGACGGCCAAGGGCAACCCGGCCTGCACCCAGAACACCGTGGAGAAGCTCACCGGACTGCGCGTCGACCACACCATGGTCGTCGACTTCAAGGGCTTCGCCGCGCTGACGGAGGTAGTCGACGGCGTCCGGGTGTGCCTGCCCAACGACGTGTACCAGAAGGACCTCAACCCCAAGCGCGCCACCCGCGGCGAACTCCTCTTCCCCAAGGGTGAGCAGACCGTCGCGGGGCAGCGGGCGCTCGACTACGTACGGCTGCGGCACGGCATCGGCGACGGCTCCGACATAGGCCGCATCAAGCGCCAACAGGCCTTCGTCGGCAGCCTGTTCAAGAAGGTCAAGAGCGACGGGCTGACCCCGACGAAGCTGCTGCCGCTGGCGAACGCCGCCACCGAGTCCCTGACCGTCGACTCCGGGCTCGGCTCCGCCGACAAGCTGATCGACTTCGCGATGTCCCTGAAGGACGTCGACCTGCACGACACCACCTTCGTGACGCTGCCCTGGCGGTACGAGGGCGCCCGCGTCGCGATCGTCGAGCCCGAGGCGGACGCACTCTGGGCCGCCCTCCGTGCCGACCGGCCCCTCGGCGCCCGCCCCGGTGCGGGGGCCACCCCGACGGCCACCGCCTCCCCGGCGTCCGGCGCGGGCATCTCCGTCGCCGTCCACAACGGCACCCGCACCAGAGGCCTTGCCGCCCGCGCCGCCGAGATGCTCCGCGCGGCCGGCTTCACCGTCACGGACGCCTCCACCGCCCCCGACCAGACCCACCCCCGTACCCTGATCGCCTACGGCCCCGGCCAGAAGTCCCAGGCGGAGGCCGTCGCCACCCACTTCACCGCGGCCGAGCTCACCCCGGCCGGCAGTCCCGGCATCACGGTCACCCTGGGCCGCTCCTACGCCGACACCCCCTCGGCCACCACGGCCCCCAGCACCCCGACCGCCACGGTCCCGCCCGCCGACACCCGCCCGGCGGACGAGGACCCCTGCGCGAACCTCTCGTACGGCTGACGCGTACAGCTGACGAAGTCCGCCGGGACGACCAGACGAGCGACGGTGCCCCTCGGGTCGGACGAAACGGGACGCAACCGCCCTAAGCTCCCCGTATCGAACGTCCGCACCCCTTCGAAGGGAGCACGTCTTGGCATCCCGGCTCAACCCCTACATCAGCTTCTCCGGTGACGCGCGACAGGCCATGGAGTTCTACCGGAGCGTCCTCGGCGGCGACCTCAGCCTGAACGGCTACGGCGACTCCATGCCCCAGGTGCCGCCCGGGTACGAGGACAAGATCATGCACGCCATGCTGGAGACCGACTCCGGCTTCACGCTCATGGCGGCCGACATGCCGCCCGGAATGGAGCACAAGCCCGGGAACAACTACGCGGTGAGCCTCAGCGGCGACGACGCGGACGAGCTGCGCGGGTACTGGGAGAAGCTGTCGGCGGGCGGGAACGTCGCCGTGCCGCTGGAGAAGCAGATGTGGGGCGACGTGTTCGGCATGTGCACCGACAAGTTCGGCATCACCTGGATGGTCAACATCAGCGAGCAGGGCTGACGGGACTGGCTGAAGGGGCGGCGCCACGCGCGGGGCGCCGCCCCTCCGATCAGGACCGCTGGGACCGCTGGGACTGGTGGGACCGCTGCGAGGCGATCAGCTCGCGGTACCAGTCGAAGCTCGCCCGCGGCGTGCGCAGCCCGGTGGCGAAGTCGACCTCGACCAGGCCGAAGCGCTGGTGGTAGCCCTCGGCCCACTCGAAGTTGTCGAGCAGTGACCAGGTGAAGTAGCCGCGCACGTCCACGCCTTCGGCGACGGCCCGCGCGACGGCGCCGATGTGCCCGGCGAGGTAGTCGATGCGCGCCCGGTCGCGCAGCCCGGCCGGCTGCGAGCAGCCGTTCTCGGTGATCCACACCGGCGGAAGGGCGCCGCCGTAGCGGGACGCGAGGCCGGTGAGCAGCTCCGTGAGCCCGTCGGGCACGACCGGCCAGCCGAACGCGCTGCGCTCGTACGCCTCTTCGGGCTCGGCGAGGTCGAAGGGCAGCCCGCCGGCGGGGTCGGCCGGGGCCGTCACCCAGGTCGGGTTGTAGTAGTTGACGCCGAGCCCGTCCAGCGGCGCGCCGATCGTGTCGAGATCGCCGTCGCGCACCACGCCGCCCCAGCTCGGGTCGGTCATGCCGTAGGCGGTCAGATCGGGGTAACGGCCAAGCAGCAGCGGGTCGTTGAAGAGACGGTTGTGCAGGACGTCGTACGCCGAGGCCGCCGCCGTGTCCGCCTCGCGCCGTGCGTCGGAGCGCAGCCGCACGGGAGTGCAGTTGTTGGCGACGAGCACCCGCGCGTCCGGCACGTCGGCGCGCAGCGCCGCCGACGCGAGGCCGTGGCCCAGGAGTTGGTGATGGGCGACGGGCAGGGCGTCGAGCATCAGGGCGCGGCCGGGGGCGTGGACGCCGAAGCCGTAGCCGAACGACATGTGTACGAAGGGCTCGTTCAGGGTGATCCACCGTGTGACCCGGTCGCCGAGCCGCTCGGCGACCACGGCCGCGTACTCCCCGAAGCGGTAGGCCGTCTCGCGGTTCAGCCAGCCGCCCTCGTCCTCCAGGGCCTGCGGCAGGTCCCAGTGGAACAGCGTCGGCGTCGGCTCGATCCCCGCGCCGAGCAGCGCGTCGACGAGCCGGTCGTAGAAGTCCAGGCCGCGCGGTTCGACCTTGCCCGCCCCGGTCGGCAGGATCCGCGGCCAGGAGAGCGAGAAGCGGTACGCGTCGAGGCCGAGCCGGCGCATCAGCGCGACGTCCTCGTCGAGGCGGTGGTAGTGGTCGCAGGCGACGTCCCCGGTGTGCCCGTCGCGGACGGCGCCGGGGCGCCGTACGAAGGTGTCCCAGATCGACGGGCCCTTGCCGTCCTCGCCGGCCGCGCCCTCGATCTGGTAGGCGGCGGTCGACGCGCCCCAGACGAAGTCGTCCGGCAACC
Organism: Streptomyces sp. SKN60; assembly: GCF_026236535.1. GTDB lineage: Bacteria > Actinomycetota > Actinomycetes > Streptomycetales > Streptomycetaceae > Streptomyces. The sequence goes on from NZ_JAHTMW010000030.1 coordinate 55,591, forward strand.
GGAAGGGGGTGTTGGAGCTCGTGGTCACGGGCACCTGCCTTGGTCGTGCCTTCGTCGGTGGCTCGCCGGCGCGAGGTTCTTCACGGCGCGACCGCAACGTAACATGAACGCACGTTCATGTTCTACGGTGCGCGCAGCCGGCTCCGCAGGTCCTCCCAGTACGCGTTCAGCATCCGCTTGAGCTCGTCCACGGTCCCGGGATCCGCCGTGCCGCCGCCCTTGTGGACCTCGTGCAGCACCGCGTTCGCCGCCCACACCACCATCCGCGTCGCCCGTGGCAGCACCTCGTCGTCCGCGACGCCCGTCAGCTGCTCCACGATGCGCCGCAGCCCGTCGGCGATGAGCGCGTTGCTCGCCTCGTCCGCCCGCGCCAGCTCGGGGCTGAGGTGCCGCCCGGCCCAGAGCGCCATGCCGCCCGGCTGCGACCGGAACAGCTCGGCGTACACATCGACCATCGTGCCGACCAGATCGGTCAGTTCACCCGCGACCGCCCGCTCGACGAGATCGTCGATCGCGGTCCGGTACCTGTCCAGACAGCGCCGGCCGAGCGCGTCCACGACGGCGCCCTTGTCCGCGTAGAACTGGTAGATGCTGCCGACCGGCGCCCCCGACTCCTCGGCGATCCGACGCATCGTCAGGGCCTCGTACCCCTCCTGCGACAGGATCCGGTCGGCGGCCCCGAGGATCGCCTCGACCCGCGCCCGGCTCCGCGCCTGCCGGGGCTGTCGCGGCTGTCGCGCCTGCCGCGGGGAACCCTCCGCCACGTCACCCTCCCGATGGTCCGTCCGCTCTGTCCGGCGAAGGGGGAACGTAACCCATGGGCCGTGCCTCCGCCTCGTGACGGCGGCCCGCCCTCTTGACATTCGGTCATGCTCCTGACAGCTCTTGCTCTGCCGTCATTCCGGCCGGCGACAGCAACCCGAAGGGGGCGAACAGGCCATGACCAGGCCCGAGAGCACGGGACACGAGCACGAGCACGAGCACGAGCACGAAGACGCGCGCGCGGACGACTACGACGTCGTCATCAGCGGGGCGAGCCTCGCCGGCAGCACGGCGGCGATCCTGCTCGCCCGGCGCGGCGCGCGGGTCGCGCTGCTGGAGCGGCGCTCGGACCCCGAGGCGTACAAGGTGCTGTGCACCCACTCCATCACGGCGAACGCGCACCCCGTCCTCGACGAGATCGGCCTCCTCCCCGAGCTGGAGAAGGCCGGTGCGCTGCGGAACGACGCACGCTGGCACACGCGTTGGGGGTGGATCGAGCCGCGCGCCGCGGCGGGCGGGCCCGCGCTGCCGCACGGGTACAACGTGCGGCGCAGCACCCTCGACCCGCTGATCCGGGCCCGCGCGGCGCAGACGCCCGGCGTGGACCTGCTGCTCGGCCACCAGGTGACCGGGATCGTACGGGAGGACGGACGCGTCGCGGGGGTGCGGGCGTCGACTCCGCAGGGCGAGCGGGAGCTGCGGGCCCGGCTGGTGGTCGGGGCCGACGGCAAGGACTCCGCCGTGGCGAAGTTCGCCGGGGTGCCCACCCGGAAGCACCGGAACACCCGGTTCGGCTACCTCGCGCACTTCCGCGACCTCCCGCTGCACGGCGGGATCGGCCAGACCTGGTTCCTGGAACCGGACATGGCGTACGCGTTCCCGAACGACGACGGCGTCACGGTCCTCGCCGTCCTCCCCGACAAGAAGCGCCTGCCGGCCTTCCGCGAGGACCTGGAGGGCAGCTTCCTCGACTTCGTCCGCGGCCTGCCCGACGCGCCGCCCGTCGATGCCGCCACCCGCGTCTCGAAGATCATCGGCGCGGTCGACTACCCCCTGATCACCCGTCAGCCGACCGCCCCGGGCCTCGCGTTGATCGGCGACGCGGCCCTGACCGGCGACCCGCTGTGGGGCGTCGGCTGCGGCTGGGCCCTGCAGACCGCCCAGTGGCTCGCCGACGCCGTCGCCCCGGCCGCCGCCGGCCAGGGCGACCTCGACACGGCCCTCACCCGCTACGCCCGCCGCCACCGCCGCGGCCTGCGCGGTCACCAGCAGATCGCCGCCGACTTCGCCAAGGCCCGCCCCTTCAACCCGGGCGAGCGCCTGATGTTCGCGGCGGCGGCCCGCGACGAGGCGATGGCCCGCCACATGTACCTCTTCGCCGCCCGCCTGATCGGCCCGCTGCGCTTCCTCAGCCCCCTGGCCCTGGCGAAGGCGGCGCTCGTCAACCTCCGCCACCGCGGAGCCGCCCGCCCCTGACCGGCCGGGGGGGGGGGAGGTTCAGGTCCAGGCGTTGCGCAGGGCTTCGTGGTGGGCGGCGAGCCAGGTGGAGAAGTCCTGCAGGGCGGGGTTGAGGCGGCGTACGGCGTCGAGGTCCCGGGCGTCGGTGAAGCGCTGCTCGCACTCCGCGTAGTACTGGAACATGTTGCCCGTCTCGTCCGCCCCGGGGGCTCCCTGGGCCCGCCACTCGTCCGCGGTCAGCGGGCGGTAGCGCACCGGCCGGTCGACCGCCTCGGTGAGGGCGGCCGCCATGTCGGCGACCTTCAGGTGCTCACCGGCGATGCTGATCGTCGCGGCGACGGCGGAGCCGCCGAGCCGGAAGACCGACAGGGCGGTCTTGCCGACGTCGTCCGACGCCATCCCCGAGAGCCGGCTGTCGCCCATCGGATACGTCAGCCACAGCGCGCCGTCCGCACTGTGCTCAGGGGCGAAGGCGCCCAGCAGGTTCTCCCAGAAGAAGGTGGTGCGGAGGAAGGTGGTCGGCACGCCCGCGTCGGTGAAGTGATGGTCGGCCTCGGCCTTGCCGTCGAAGTGCGGCACCTTGTATCGGCCCTGGAGGGTGGGCATCCGGGGGTCGTCGAGCGGGACGCACTCCCGGGTGTCGTCCAGGGTGGACCAGATCGCGTGCTGCACCCCCGCGTGCGCCGCGGCCCGGGCCATCGCCTCCGCCTGGACGCCCTCGCGTTCGGCGGACAGGTGCTCCCAGAAGTTCGTCATGCAGAACGCGCCGTACGCATGCTCGAAGGCCGCCGGGAGACTCGCCTCGTCGTCCATGTCGGCCCGTACGATCTCGGCGCCCAGCCGTTTCAGCTCCTGGGCGGGCTCCGAGTCGGGGTGCCGGGTGACCGCGCGTACCGCGAACTCGGCGGCGTCGCCGTGTTCCGCGAGGATCGCCCGCGCGAGGCCGCCGCCCTGCCGGCCGGTGGCACCGAATACTGTGATGATCTTCTTCTCGGTCATGACGTCATCCGCCTCCTTGCGCGCGTTCCCGGGCCGCTCGCATCTATGCGCGGGGCCGCCCGGATCGGCTGCCCGGATTCCCAAGGGTGAGCGGGAGACCGGTGGGCAGGCGACAATGTGAAGGGCCCGCCGGAATCCGTGACGGAACCAATCCGTGACGTGACTGAAGGGACTGCGACCATGAACACCCATGACCAGCAGCGACGCGTCGTCGTCGGCGTGGACGGTTCCCCGGCCTCGCACGAGGCCCTGCGCTGGGCGGTGCGGCACGCCCGCCTGATCGGCGGGACGGTGGAGGCCGTCGCCGCCTACGACCTGCCCGGCGCCGTCGGCTGGTCCGCACCGGCCGTGGACGCCGCCTTCGACGCGGAGGCGGCCGGCCGCGCCCTCTCCGACGAGCTGCGCGAAGAACTCTCCCGCGCGGCCGACGTGCCCCTCGACGAGCACGTGGTCCGCGGAAACCCGGCCCAGGTGCTGATCGAGGCGTCCAAGGGCGCGGAGGTGCTCGTGGTCGGCAGCCGGGGCCGCGGAGGCTTCTCCAGCCTGCTGCTCGGCTCCGTCAGCCAGCAGTGCGCCGTGCACGCCTCCTGCCCGGTGGTCATCGTCCGCACCGGTACGAGCCATCTGGAGGCGGAGGCGGCCTGACGCCCCCGAGGGCGTTACGACTGAGCTCGCTCCCGCGCGGCGGGGAGGCGGCTCTGGAGCGTGCGGACGAGGGCCGCGGAGAACGCGTCCAGGTCGCCGGGCCGGCGGGAGGTGATGAGCGGGAAGCCGCCGCTGGTGTCGATGACGACCTGCCGGTCGTGCCAGCTGCCGCCGCCGTTCTCGATGTCGGTGCGCAGGGAGGGGTACGAGGTCACCTCGCGGCCCCGGACGACCTCACTGTCCACGAGCAGCCACGGGCCGTGACAGATCGCGGCCACCGGCTTCCCGGCCTTGGCGAAGGCGCCGACCAGGCGCTGGGCGTCCCGGTCGGTGCGCAGCCGGTCGGCGTTGAGCGTGCCGCCGGGGACGACCACCGCGTCGTACTCCTGCGCCATGACCTCGCCCATGGCGGCGTCCGCGGCGACGACGGTGCCGGGCCGCCGGTCCGAGACCAGGGTCAGGATCGGCGCGACCCGCTGCGCGGCGACCGTGACGGCCGCGCCCGCCTCGCGCAGGGCCGCCACGGGCCGGGTGAGTTCGTCCTGCTCGACTCCGTAGTTGGTGGTGAGGACGAGGACGTTCATTCCGTCGAGGGTCACGGCGATGTGCTCCTTCGGTGCCCCGGGGCTGTGCCCGGGTTCAGTGCCTCAAAGTTCAGTGACCCAGGGAACGCTTGAGTTCGGCCTTGTTCATGTGCGAACGGCCGTGGATGCCGCGCCGCTGCGCCTCCGCGTACAGCTGGTCGTAGGTCGGTCCCTGCGACCCGCTGTGCGAGCGCTGCCCGCCGCGCCGGGAGGACGACATGTCCTGCGTGGAACTCTTGCTCGCCGTCTCCGACTCGCCGGCCCTGGCCCGTTCCTTGTTCACGGTGCGCGCGGCGATCTCCTCCGCGCGCTTCCTGCTCTCGCCCCGTTGCAGGGCGCTCTGCTTGATGTGCTCGTACTGCCGCTCTCGCTTGGCACTCGATCCGCGGGGCATGATCCGCTCCTCTCGCCACGTACGACCCTCACAACCCCCTCGCCCGGCCGCTGCCCGGGCCGCGCGGGTTCATGCGATCCGGCGCGCTCAGGCCGTCCTGAACCGTGTTCCCCACCAGCTCATCGGCTCCCCTCGGGCGTCCCCTGTTACATCTTCACGGAATGGACACCGTGTGTTGATCAGTCAGTCCGTATGACTTCTCAGGGGCCTCGTGACCGCATTAAGCTTGCTCTGCGTACCGGTCGACTCGCGGTGTGTGATGCAGGAGTGCCGCCGTGGGCGACCGGTCTCGCAATTCGTCATCGGATCCGTGCTTTAGGGAAATGGGTGACCCATGCCTCCTCGGCTCGTTGGCCATCAAGGCTCTCTGGCTGGACAGCAGTTCCCGATCGGCACCACCGCGGTAACCCTGGGTCGTAACAACGAGAACAGCATCGCGATATCCGGGGGCAACGTCTCACGGTTTCACGCCGAAGTGCGTCGCGAGGGTCACGGTTTCGTGCTGTACGACCGTGGCAGCAGTAATGGAACGCGGGTGAACGGGACACGTGTGACCTCGCACGAGCTGCAGCCCGGAGATCTCATCGAGATCGGAACCGAGACGTTCCGGTTCGAGGCGGCCGACGCGCTGGAGACCATCCTCGACCTCTCCGTGCTGCGGCCGCTCGCCACTCCCGAGAAGGCGCCGGCCGCGGGCCCGGTGCTGCGCGTCACGATTTCGGGCGGCGGTCCCGTCGGGCTGAGTTTCGCGCTGCTCCTGGAGCACCTCATGGGGCCTCGCGTGGCCATCACCGTGTACGACGGGCGGTGGACCCGGGACGGCGCGAAGGTCGTCTGGAAGAGCGAGGGGCAGGGCAATGTCCGGCGGCAGCAGGTCGTCACGGTGCAGAGCCGGCAGTATCTGAACCTCCCCGAGGAGGTGCAGGAAAGGCTGTTCCGCGGTGACGCGTTCTCCGAGATGTGGCCGGTCGGCCCCGACTCCATCCGCGACCGCAATCCCCGGAACATGCGGATCGCCTACATCGAGGACACCCTCCTCGAAATGGCCAACGAAAAGCCGGACCGCATCCAGCTGATTCCCGCCGCATTCGACCCGGTCGAACACGAGGAGACGGCGGCCGAGGGACATGTGCTCGCCATCTGCGAGGGCGGCCGTTCCCGGACCCGCGAGCATTTCGCCGACAAGTTCGGCAACGCCGACAAGTCCATCTATTCGCTGCGCGGTCAGCACATTCAGGATGTCGTCCTGGGTCTGCGCGTCAAGTCCACCCTGACGGATCCCATGACCGTGCTGCTGACCGTGGCGCAGAACCGCTTTCTCCTCAACTCGCTCCGCGGCGAGGGATTCCTGAACATGCGTCTCACCGACGCCGAGGCCGCGGAAGTCGTCGGCATCGACCCGGTACGGCACGTCTTCGAGGAGTGCATCGCCTCGCGGCCGTGCGTCATGGGGCGGGACGACCACGGCGACTTCCAGTGCTCGACGCACAGCACGCTCTTCCTGCCCGCCATGGTCAGGGGCTCGGCCCTGTGGAAGCGGGTGCTGGAGGGGCTCGCGCTGTTCGGTGTCGCCGAGCGGGACCTGAGCGCCGTCACCGCCTTCCGGCTCGACATGGTGCAGCGGCCCCGGTTCACCACCCGGCTGCACCCGGCCACCGCCACCACCCCGGGGACGTACGGGTTCCTGCTCGGCGACGCCGCCAACGCCATCCACTTCTGGCCCGGGCGCGGGCTCAACAGCGGTCTGGGCTCCGCCATCTCGCTCGCCCGGTCCCTCAACGGCGCATGGACCGGCCGGCCGTTCCGGGACGCGGACTTCGCCCGCCACGAGGCGGCCATGTCCATGCTCCAGTACCGGCACAAGAGCCGCGCCTGGAACACGATGATCACCACCGACGAGAACGGCGTCAGCCGCGCGATCAAGGAGAAGATCGCCCAGAGCATTGAGGAGACGGAAGGGACGGAGGGGAAGGAAGGGAAGGACGGGAAGGACCGGAAGGACCTCGACCGGAACGCCGACATCGAGGCGTTCCTGCAGCGCATGGGGGAGATCCGGGCCCGGCTGGCGCCACGCGTCCCCGGCATGCCCGACGACGCGACGCTCCGGAACCACCTGGAGACGCTCGGCTCGGCCACCCTGCGCACCCTCCTGGACAGCGGGGCGTGGGACACCCTGATCGTCGGCGGCGAAGAGGTCGACATCGACATCTTCTACCGCCAGGACGCGCAGGCCACGAGCACCGCGCGAAAGTCCTCCGCCACGTCGTGACGAGCCGGCCGAACGCGCTGTCCGGAGCGGGGTCACTCGCGCCGGACGGCGCGTTCGGCGTGTCCGGCGCGGTCAGCGGTCAGCGTTCGGCGGTGAGGCGGGCCTCGAAGCCGTCGAGGAGCGACCGCAGGCCGAACGCGAAGCTGTCGTCGGGCGCCGCGGCGTACTCCGTCGCCGCCGTGGTGCCCAGGCGCTCGCGCAGCCGCGGGAACCGCAGGGCGGTCTCGGTGGCGCGCGCCATCGCCTCGGCCGTCAACTGCTCGGCGTCCGCGCCGCCCTTGCTCAGCCGGCGGTTCAGCGAGACCTGTGAGGCGGGGCCGAGCGCGCTGCCGAGCACGAAGGTGAACACCGCGGCCGCCGCCCGGTCCGCGTCACAGGCCGCGAAGCCCGCCTTCTCGTAGATGCCGAGGCTCAGGTCGTTGTGACGGGCCTGGCCGGGGCCGTGGAGGAGATGGCTGCCGAAGGCCTGGCTGAGCCACGGGTGCCGGGTGAACATCGCGTGCAGGCCGGTGGCGTGGGCGGTGGCGGCCGTGCGCCAGTCGGTGGTGTCGAGGTCGGGCAGCTCGACCTCGGACCAGATCGCGTCGGCGGCCAGCCGTACCAGCTCGTCCTTGGTCTTGATGTGCCAGTAGACGGCCGTGGGCGCCGAGCCGAGCCGCTTGGCCAGGCTGCGCATGTTGAGGCCGTCCAGCCCCTCGTCGTCGAGCAGCTCGACGGCAGCACGGAGGATCCGGTCCGGGGTCAGGGTGTCTCGCGCCATGGCCGCCACCCTACTTGAACTTAGTTCACGAAGAGACTTGCACTTTGTTCAAGCGGCGCCCTAGGGTCATTCTCGTACTCGTACTTAGTTCAAGTCCTCGAAGGGGGAGCGATGTTGCAGGAGAAGCTGGCGGCGTTCGTCGCGGCTCAGGCCGCGGAGTCCGGTGTCCCGGGCGTCTCGGTCGGGGTGCTCCTGGATGGCCGGGAGATCTGCGCCTCGCACGGCGTGACCAGTCTCGGCAACCCGGCGCCGGTCGACGAGAAGACCCTGTTCCACCTGGCGTCGGTGTCCAAGACCTTCACGGCGACCGCGCTGATGCGCCTGGTCGCCGAGGGGAAGGTGGACCTCGACGCGCCCGTGCGGCGTTACGTCCCCGAGCTGCGGCTCGCCGACGAGCGGGCCGCGGCGCGCATCACCGTCCTGAACCTGCTCAACCACACCGCGGGCCTGGACTGGAACCTGATCGACGACGGCGAGGGCGATCGCTCCCTGGCCGGCCTCGTGGCGAAGCTGCCCCGGCTGCCGCTGATCGCGGAGCCCGGCGCACGCGCCTCGTACAGTCAGGCCGGATACAACCTGGCCGGGCGGATCGTCGAGAAGGTCACCGGCCTGCCTTTCGAGCAGGCCATGGCCTCACTGGTCCTGGAGCCGGTGGGCCTGGCGGACACCGTGTACGGCCTGCCGGAGGTGATGGTCCGCAAGTTCGCCGTCGGCCACAACCGCGCCGACGACGGCACACTGCACCCCGCCCGTCCCTGGGGAGCCTTCAGGGAGGGCGCGCGCGGCGACAACCCGGGCGGCGGCCTCGCCTCCTCGGTGAGCGATCTGCTGCGCTGGGCCCGGTTCCAACTCGGCGACGGCGAGGGCGTGCTGCCCGCCGCGGAGCTGCACCGCATGCGGGACCGTACCGTCGAGCTGCGCGCCAGCACGCTCGGCGACGGCTTCGGCATCTGCTGGTTCCTGCGCGACCTGGACGGCCTCCGGGCGATCGGCCACGGCGGCTCGGGCAACGGCCAGTTCTCCGAGCTGCTCATCGTGCCCGAGCGCGGCTTCGCGGTGGTCTCGCTGGCCAACGGAGGGCCGGACGGCTACGCGTTCAACCAGTCCGTCGTGCGGTGGGCACTCGAGAACTGCCTCGGCGTCGTGGAGAAGACGCCGGAGCCGGTCCCGTACGACGAGGGGCGGGCCCGACAGGTCGCCGGCCGCTACGAGATCGACGCCATGAACCTCGACCTCGCCACCGACGGCACCCGCCTCACCCTGGCGGTCGGGATCAAGCCGGAGATCCGCGCGGCCTCGGACGAGGAGATGCCGCCGGACTACCCGGCCGCGGAGATCGGCTTCCTCCCCGGTGACGGTGAGGAGTACGTCGTCATGGAAGGCGGCCTCAAGGGGCAGCGCGGCTACTTCTCGCGCGACGCCGACGGCGCGGTCACGGGCGTCGACCTCGCCGGCCGCCTCTTCGGCCGGGTGACGGACGCGGACGCCCGCTGACCGGGCGCACCGACGCCGGCGGCGTCAGGACCAGAGCTGCCGCCGCTGCCAGCCGGCGCCCTCCCGCTCGTACCGCAGCCGGGTGTGGAGGCGGGTGGCGGCGGCCTGCCAGAACTCCACGGTGTCCGGGACGACGGTGCAGAGCGTCCAGGCGGGGTCGACGAGCTCCGGCTCCGCCTCGATCCTGGCCAGGCTGTCCCGCAGGGCCCGGTCGCGTTCCTCCGGGTCGGCGAGGTAGCGGCTCTGGCGGCCGAGCAGGGCCTCGGCCCTGGCGGTGGCCGAGCGGGCCAGGAAGTCGGCGGCCGAGCGGTCGGCGGGCTCGGGCCGTACCGTGCCGCGGATACGGACCTGGCGGCCGAACTCCGCCCAGTAGAAGGTGAGCGCGGCGCGCGGGGTGCCGGCGAGCTGGACGCCCTTGGGGCTGCCGCCGTGCATCGCGAACTGGAAGCCCGCGGCGTCCACGTTCTTCAGGATGAGCACCCGGGCGTCGGGATCGCCGGCCTCGTCCACGGTGGACAGGGTCATGGCGTGCGGGTCGGGGACGCCGGCCCTCACGGCCTCGGTCAGCCAGGCGAGGAACAGCTCCGAGGGCTCGGCCGGGGCCTCGTCCGGCGCGAAGTCGGGCAGGGGCCGGGCGAACACCTCGATGCCGCGCAGCCAGTCCCGCACCGCGGAGGTGCCGTGCCCCGTCTCCGTCATGTCGCTTCTCGCTTCCTTCCGGCTGATCATCGCGGCTGTCGGGTCCGTCACGGCTTCTGGAAGCCGGCGTCCTGGAGGATCTTCTGGCCCTCGGGCGAGGACAGCCAGGCGACGAACGCGGCCGCGGCCTCAGCGTTCTTGGAGTCCCTCAGCGTGGCGGCCGGGTACTGGGCGACGGCGTTCTGCGCGTCGGGGATCTCGACGGCGTCGACCTTGTCGGCGGCGCTCGCGGCGTCCGTCTTGTAGACGAGACCGGCGTCGGCCTCGCCGAGCTCGACCTTGCTCAGCACGGCGCGCACGTTCGGCTCCTGGGAGACCGGCTTCACCGTGATCTTCTGCTTGTCGAGGATCTGCTCGCTGTACTTGCCGGCGGGCACCTCGGGGGCCGCGAGGACGACCTTGAGCCGGGTGTCGGCGAGGTCCTTGAGTTCGTCGACCTTGTGCGGGTTGCCCTCGCCGGTGGCGATGACCAGCCGGTTCTTGGCGATGATCGCGGGCGTGCCGGTGTCGGCCTTCACCTTGTCCATGCTCTTGGTGTCCGCGGTGACCAGGACGTCGGCGGGCGAGCCCTGCGACACCTGGGCCACGAGCTCCTGCGACCCGGCGAAGGAGAACGTGAGTTTCGTTCCCGGGTGCGCCTTCTCGTAGGCCGCGCCCGCCGTCTTGAACACATCCGTCAGGGACGCGGCCGCGAGGACGGTCAGCTTCGCCTGGCGCGCGGCGCCCGCGGAGCCGGAGGCCGTGGACCCGTCGGCGTCCTTCGTGGCGTCGTCGCTCGACGAACAGGCCGCGAGCGGCACCAGCAGGGCCGCGGCGAGGGCTGCGGCGGCCGCACGGCGCCTGGCGGGGGTGAGGGGCATGGCTTCTCCACGACTCGTGAGCGGGGGACGGTGACGCGGGTCTTGCATGTGCGACACCGTAGGGCGCTATCACGCTCATCTGCAACAAGATCGTGGGACCCTCCATGGCGAATGCGAGGGAGGTTGGAGGAACGGACGAGAGGGGTGCCGAGCGGTCGGGAAGCCGTCGCGCCGCCTACAGCCAGTCCTTCTTCTTGAAGACCACGTACAGGCTCGTGCACACCACCGCCATCAGCACCACCGCGAACGGATACCCGCCCGCCCAGTGCAACTCGGGCATGTTGTCGAAGTTCATCCCGTAGATCGTGCCCACCAGGGTGGGCGCGAACAGAATGGCGGCCCACGAGGAGATCTTCTTGATCTCCTCGTTCTGCTCGAAGCCCGCCTCCGCCAGGGCGCGCATCTCCGCGTTCTGCTGCTGGGTGACCAGGGTCGCGTTGACCGTGAGGATCTCCGTGAGGGCCTGGCGGAAGCCGTCGACGCGCTCGCTGGTGTGGGTGACGTGGTCGGCGACGTCGCGGAGGTAGCGCTGGAGTTCCTCGTCCGTGCCGTACTTGGCGAAACCGGCCATCAGGCCGTGGAGCATGCCGACGAGGGGGCGGGTGGCGCGCTGGAACTCGACCATTTCGCGGGAGAGTTCGTAGATGCGGCGGGAGACCGCGGGGTCGCCGCCGAAGACCTCGGTCTCGATCTCGTCGATGTCGTTCTGGACGCCGGCCACCACCGGGGCGTAGCCGTCGACGACCGCGTCCAGGATCGCGTAGAGCACCGCCTCGGGGCCGAGGGCGAGAAGGCCGGGGTCGGCCTCCATGCGGGTGCGGACCGCCGAGAGGTCGGGGGCGGCGCCGTGGCGGACGGTGATGAGGAAGTCGGGCCCGACGAAGACATGGAGCTCGCCGAAGTCGACCTCCTCCGGGGCGTCCAGATAGCGGGCGGCGCGCAGGACGACGAAGAGGGTCTCGCCGTACCGTTCCAGCTTCGGGCGCTGGTGGGCCTCCATCGCGTCCTCGACGGCCAGCTCATGGAGGTCGAACTCGGCGGCGAGGGAGTGGAGTTCGTCCGCCGTCGGGCGCTGCAGGCCGATCCAGGCCATGCCGTCGGGGTGCTCGCGCAGCTGGCGGAAGGTCTCCGCGAGGGTGGCGGGCGAGGCGACCCGGCGCCCGTCGCGGTACAGCGTCGCCTGCACCACGCTCGGCGACGGCGAGGCTGACTGCGTGGGCGAGGGTGACTGCGAGGGAGGGGGAGGGGATGAGGGGGACTGTGCCTGCGGCGGCTGCGAGGACGCGGCGGCGGCCGGCGGCTCCGGCGGGCGGCGCCGGGCCGCGCGCGGGCGGCGGTCGGACATCGGGCGGTCTCCTCGCGGGATCAGACGGTCGTTTCGCAGGATAACGGGGGGAATCGTGCGGCGCCGGGCCACCCGGCCCTCCCTTCGCGGACCCGATTGCCGACCCGATTGCGGACCCGTCCTGTCCGCATTTCTCGCTAGCGTGCTGACCATGGCCCCGAAGACGACGAAGCCGACGAAGACGACGCAGCCGATGCCCCCGGTCCTCTCCACCCGCGCCCTCAACCGCGCCACCCTCGACCGCCAGCTGCTGCTCCGCCCCGCGCCGCTCACCGCCGAGCAGGCCGTCCACCACCTCGTGGGCCTCCAGGCGCAGAACACCAAGCCGCCCTACTACGCGCTCGCCGCCCGCCTCGACGGCTTCCGCCCCGAGGACCTGTCCGGGCTGATGGAGTCGCGCCGGGTCGCCCGTATCGTCTCGCTGCGCTCCACCGTGCACACCCACACCGCCGCCGACGCCGTCCCGCTGCGCCGGCTCGTCCAGGACGGGGCGATCGACCGCGAGCTGAGGATGTTCGGCAAGGGGCTCGCCGGCGTCGACCTCGACCGGCTCACCGCGCTGACCGCCGCCGAGGTCGACGAGCGGCCGCGCACCCCGAAGGAGCTGCGCGAGCGGCTGCTCCAGGAGTGGCCGGACGCCGACCCGCAGGCCCTCGGGATCGCCGCGCGCTGCCTCCTGCCCATGGTCCAGGTCACGCCCCGCGGGCTCTGGGGCCGGAGCGGGCAGGTGGCCCTGGCCCGGGCCACCAGCTGGTTCGGCGGGCCGGAGTCCGCCTCCGCCCCGGTGAGCGACCGGCCCGCCGACCTCGACGAGACGGTCCTGCGCTACCTCGCCGCCTTCGGGCCCGCCACCGTCAAGGACATGCAGACCTGGTGCGGCCTCACCCGGCTCCGGCCCGCCTTCGAACGCCTCCGCCCCCGCCTCCTCGTCTTCCGCGACGAGCAGGGCACCGAGCTCTTCGACCTCCCCGACGCGCCCCGCCCCGACGCGGACACCCCGGCCCCGCCCCGCCTGCTGCCCGAGTTCGACAACCTGCTGCTCTCGCACGCCGACCGCACCCGCGTCGTCCCCGCCGCCCACCGCACCCGCACCTGGACCGGCAACCAGGCCCACCGGACCTTCCTCGTCGACGGCTTCCTCGCCGGGATCTGGCACCTGGACGAGGGCAAGGAGCGCACCACGCTGACCATCGAGCCGTTCACCCGGCTCACCAAGGCGCGGCGCGACGCGCTCACCGCCGAAGCCGAGCGGACCCTGCGCCTCCTCGCCCCCGCGGGCCTCCCGTACGACATCCGGTACGGGGATCCACAGGAGGCGGTCTAGATCAGCGCCCCCGCCCGCCGCGCCGCCACCACCGCCTCCAGGCGGGTGTGCGCGCCCAGCTTGCGCATCGCCGAGCGGAGGTAACCCTTCACCGTCTCCGGACGGAGGCCGAGCCGCTCCGCCACCGCGGCGTTCGTCGCTCCCGAGGCCACCGCGGCCAAGACGTCCGTCTCGCGCGGGGTCAGGGTCACCTCGGGGGCCGACCCCGACACATCGGTGCCCGAGGCCGTCTCCAGGCGCCCGCACACGGCCCACAGGCGCTCGCGGACCTCGGGGTCGGTCACCCTGGGCGCCAGCTCGCGCAGCTCCCCGTACACCTGCCGCATCTCCTCCCGCTCGGCCACCAGGCGCCGCACCTCGTCGTGCACGGCGAGCGCCTGCTCGACGTCGCGGGCCGCCGCGACCGCCGCGTCGAAGACCCGCTCGCCGATCGGCAGGGCGTCGCGCAGCGCGCCGTACAGCACGCCGCGCACCTTTCGTCGTACGACCAGGGGCACCGCGATCACGGAGCGCAGACCCTCCGCCGAGACCGGGCCGTCGTACTCGTGGGTGATGTGCCGGGCCGAGGGGTAGTCCGTGACCGCGCACGGCCGGGACAGCGCCAGGCACTTGCCGCCGAGGCCGGAGCCGGTGGAGATGGCCAGGCCGCGCAGGGCCGGGGTGACCGCGCCGGACAGCTCGGCGATCCGCATCGCGGAGCCGTCGTGGAGCAGGCCGCCGAAGGCCACCTGCAGGCCCGTGGCGCGCCGCAGCCGCAGCAGCGCGTCGCGCAGCCCGGCCGCCTCCGCCGCCCCGCCCTGCACCGCCCCGCCCGCCGCCCCCTCGACCCGCTCCGGCACGTTGTTCTCCTTCGTCGCGTCCATCACCCCCGAACGGGGGTAGTGAGACCTGGGTCACTGATTACACGATGTCGGGGACCGGTCCCGCAATGGACCGGTGCCGCGACGAGGAGGACGAGGACGCATGACCACGACGAGTGCGACGGAGGCGACGGAGCGGTTCCGGGCCGCCCGTGACTTCCTGCTCCAGCACCGGGAGGACTACGAGACGGCGTACGCGGGCTTCGCCTGGCCCCGCCCCGACCGGTTCAACTGGGCGCTCGACTGGTTCGACGTCATCGCCGCGGGCAACGAGCGCACCGCGCTGCACATCGTCGAGGAGGACGGCACCGAGACGAAGCTGAGCTTCGCCGCGATGTCGGAGCGCTCCAACCGGGTGGCGAACTGGCTGAGCGCGCGGGGCGTCCGCGCCGGCGACCGCATGATCGTCATGCTCGGCAACCAGGTCGAGCTGTGGGAGACCATGCTCGCCGCGATGAAGCTGCGCGCCGTCGTCATCCCCGCCACCCCCCTCCTCGGCCCCGCCGACCTGCGCGACCGGGTGGACCGCGGCCGGGCCCGGCACGTGCTGGTGCGGGCCGAGGACACCGCCAAGTTCGACGACGTGCCGGGGGACTACACCCGTATCGCGGTCGGCGGCGACGGGGCGCGCTGGCTCGGTTACGAGGAGGCGTACGGCGCGTCCGCGGAGTTCACGCCGGGCGGCGCGACCCTCGCCGACGACACCCTCATGCTCTACTTCACCTCCGGCACCACCGCCCGCCCCAAGCTGGTCGAGCACACCCACACCTCGTACCCGGTGGGCCACCTCGCGACGATGTACTGGATCGGGCTGAAGCCCGGCGACGTGCACCTCAACATCTCCTCGCCCGGCTGGGCCAAGCACGCCTGGTCCAACCTCTTCGCCCCGTGGAACGCGGAGGCGACCGTCTTCATCCACAACTACACGCGCTTCGACCCAGCCCGCTTGATGGCCGAGATGGACCGGCACGGCGTCACCAGCTTCTGCGCCCCGCCCACCGTGTGGCGGATGCTGATCCAGGCCGATCTCACCCAGCTGACCACCCCGCCCCGCGAGGTCGTCGCGGCCGGCGAGCCGCTCAACCCGGAGGTCATCGAGTCCGTCCGGCGCGCCTGGGGCGTCACCATCCGGGACGGCTTCGGGCAGACCGAGACCGCCGTGCAGGTGTCGAACAGCCCCGGTCAGCGCCTCAAGGAGGGCTCGATGGGGCGGCCGAGCCCCGGCTACCGGGTCACCCTGGTCGACCCGGTGAGCGGCGAGCCGGACGTCGAGGAGGGCGAGATCTGCCTCGACCTGGCGGCCGACCCGGTGGGCCTGATGACCGGCTACCACGGGGACCCGGAGCGCACGGCCGAGGCGATGGCAGGCGGCTACTACCGCACCGGTGACATCGGCGCGCGCGACGCCGAGGGCTACATCACCTATGTGGGGCGCGCGGACGACGTCTTCAAGGCGAGCGACTACAAGATCAGCCCCTTCGAGCTGGAGAGCGCGCTGCTCGAACACGAGGCGGTCGCCGAGGCCGCCGTCGTCCCCGCCCCCGACCCGCTGCGGCTTGCCGTCCCCAAGGCGTACGTGGTGCTCGCGGCGGGCTGGGAGCCGGGGCCCGAGACGGCGAAGGCGCTCTTCGCGCACTCGCGCGAGGTGCTCGCCCCGTACAAGCGGATCCGCCGGATCGAGTTCGCCGACCTGCCGAAGACCGTCTCCGGCAAGATCCGCCGCGTCGAGCTGCGCAAGCTCACGGCGGACGGCAAGACCGGCACGGAGTACACGGAAGGGGACGTGGCATGACCGGAACGGCGGGCGCAGCGGGCGCGGCGGGCGCGGCGGGGACCACGAAGGGCCCGAGCAGCCTCTCGTACGCCCACGGGACCGGCACCACGCCGCTCCTCGGCGACACCATCGGCGCCAACCTCGACCGGGCCGTCGCCGCCTGGCCGGACCGCGAGGCCCTGGTCGACGTGCCGGGCGGGCGCCGCTGGACGTACGCGGAGTTCGGCGCCGACGTCGGCCGGCTGGCGGACGCGCTGCTCGGCAGCGGGGTCATGAAGGGCGACCGGGTCGGCATCTGGGCGGTCAACTGCGCGGAGTGGGTGCTCGTGCAGTACGCGACCGCGCGCATCGGCGCCATCATGGTCAACATCAACCCGGCCTATCGGGCACACGAGTTGGAGTACGTGCTCAACCAGGCCGGCATCACGCTGCTCTTCGCCTCGCTCACCCACAAGACCAGCGACTACCGGGCCATGGTCGAGGACGTGCGCCGCAACTGCCCGCAGCTGCGCGAGACGGTCTACTTCGGCGACCCGACCTGGGACGAACTCCTCGCCCGCACCGCCCCGGAGGGCGTCCGGCCCGCCGAGCTGTCCTGCGACGAGCCGGTCAACATCCAGTACACCTCGGGGACCACCGGCTTCCCGAAGGGCGCCACGCTCTCCCACCACAACATCCTCAACAACGGCTATTTCGTGGGCGAGATGATCGCCTACAGCGAGCAGGACCGGATCTGCATCCCGGTGCCCTTCTACCACTGCTTCGGCATGGTGATGGGCAACCTCGCGGCCACCTCGCACGGCGCCTGCATGGTGATCCCGGCCCCGTCCTTCGACCCGGCCGCCACGCTGCGCGCGGTGCAGGAGGAGCGCTGCACCTCGCTGTACGGGGTGCCGACGATGTTCATCGCCGAGCTCAACCTGCCGGACTTCGGCACGTACGACCTGTCGACGCTGCGCACCGGCATCATGGCGGGCTCGCCGTGCCCGGTGGAGGTCATGAAGCGGGTGGTCGCCGAGATGAACATGGCGGAGGTGTCCATCTGTTACGGCATGACGGAGACCTCGCCGGTCTCCACCCAGACCCGCCGCGACGACGACCTGGAACGGCGCACCGGCACCGTCGGGCGGGTCCTGCCGCACGTCGAGGTGAAGATCGTCGACCCGGCCACCGGGCTCACCGTGCCGCGCGGCACGGCCGGCGAGCTGTGCACCCGGGGCTACAGCGTGATGCTGGGGTACTGGGACGAGCCCGAGAAGACCGCCGAGGCGATCGACACGGGCCGCTGGATGCACACCGGCGACCTCGCCGTGCTCCGCGAGGACGGCTACGTCCAGATCGTCGGCCGCATCAAGGACATGATCATCCGCGGCGGTGAGAACGTGTACCCGCGCGAGATCGAGGAGTTCCTGTACGGGCACGCCAAGATCGCCGACGTGCAGGTGGTGGGCGTGCCGGACGAGCGGTACGGGGAGGAGATCCTCGCCTGCGTGATCCCGCGCGACCCGGCGGACCCGCCCACCCTGGAGGAGGTCACGGCCTTCTGCCGGGACCGCCTCGCCCACTACAAGATCCCGCGCCGGGTGGAGATCCTCGGCGAGTTCCCGATGACGGTCAGCGGGAAGGTGCGGAAGGTGGAACTGCGGGAGCGTTACGGGGCGGGCTGACCGTCCGGACGGTGAGCTCGCGGCGCATGCACACCCGCGGCCAGGCGGCCAGCCCGTGGGCCGCCTCGGCCGCGCTGATCGCCCGCAGGCCCTCGGTCAGCGCGGGGTCGCCCGCGTCGAGCCGCCGGAAGCCGAGCCGGGCGTAGTACGGAGCGTTCCACGGCACCTCGGTGAAGGTCGTCAGCGTCAGCGCCGTCAGCCCCTGCGCCCGGGCGCCCTCCGCCAGGTGCTCGATCAGCGCCCGCCCGACCCCCTGCCGGGCGGCGTCCGGATGCACCGACACCTGCTCGATGTGGGCGGCCCCGTCGACGGTGTCGGCGAGCAGATACGCGACGGGCCGATCCCCCGCGTCCACCGCCACCCAGGCCCGCCCCGCGTCGCGATACCCCTCCAGCACGTCCAGCGGCAGGGGGTCGTCATCGGCGATCTCCCCCATGCCGAGGAGCCGGAAGGCCTCGCCCGCGGCGCGTTCGATGTCCTGGAGCAGGGGGAGTTCGGCCGGTGCGGCCGCTCGGATGCGCATACGCCAGTATGGCGCGCCACGGCGCCGAAAGGCGTCAGTGTTGCGCGACGCCGGCGGCCGGGCCCGCCGCCTGCCGGCCTCTCCGGCCGGACCGGGCTCTGCCCGTGACCGGGTTTCCGGCGGCCGGCCTCGGGCTCGGCGATGCCTGGCCGGGCCCGCCCACGCCGCGCTGCGGGGCCGGCGGGCGCGGGTCTCTCGGCCGGGGGGCTGTACCCGTGACCGGGCTCCGGGTCCGGGCGTGCGCCTGGGGGTGTGACCTCCGGGCGTGCGCCCGGGGGTGCGTAGCCGTGCCCGGTTCCGGCTCCCGGCGTGGCTCCGCCGAGGTCGTCCCTCCCGGGCCGGCTCCCGGCGCAGCGCCGCCGTGCGTGGCCAGGGGTCCGCACCCTGACCGCGGCCCGGCGCGGGCGGCAGAGCGGTGCGGGTGCTTGCCCGTGGCTGGGTTCCGGCTCTGGGCGCGTGCCCGACAGCGCCGGGCGGGCGCGCACGCGGACCTTCCCCGGGTCGGCCGGCGGCGCAACGCCGCCGCGCAGGCCCGAAGCACGGGCCGCGGGCCTGGAGGCCTGGCCCGGATCCCAGGCACGGGCCTCGGGACCGGACCTGGCCCGAACCCCTGGCTCTGCGCGGCCGCTGGGCCCGGAGCGGGCCGCTTCTCCGGCCGGGCGGCGCCCGAGCCGGGTTCCCGTCCCCCCGTGGCCTGCCCCGGCCCCTGCCGTGGGCCACGGTGCGTCACGACCCGTCGGGCGTGTGCCTCTGCCGGGCCGCAGGCCCGCGACTCCGCCCGGGTGGGGTGCCACCGGCGAAGCCAGGGGGCGCGGCCCGCCGTGTTGACTCCACCCCCTCACTCGGGCGTCGCGCTGCCGCAGGTGAACGGCGTCTCCGTCGTGCCGCGGCCCGTCGCGTAGGCGTCGTCGTGGTACGGGTGGCGGGTGAGGAGGCCGCCGTCGCGGGAGAAGTGGGGGAGGAAGAGGGCGAGGGCGGGGTCGCCGTAGAGGGCGACGTAGAGGAGGACGTCGCGGGCGTCGGTGACCTCGCGGCGGTGGGCCGGGAGGGGGTGGCGGGAGCGCAGGGCGGCCAGCAGGCGGCGGGCGGCGCGGGTGGTCGGGGGGACGCAGAGGAGGGCGAGGGCCGCGAGGACCGGGACCGCGCCCAGGGCGAGCCCGAGGGCCGACGGGCTGGCCGCGGCCAGGCCCGCGCCGACGGTGAGCGGGACGCACACCAGGAGCACCCGGGCCGCACGGTGCCGGCCGGGTGGGCGGAGCAGCCCGGTCCGGCCGAGCTCCGCGCGGAGCGCGTCGAGGGCCTGCCGGGCCTTGGGACGGGTGGCGAGCAGCCGCAGGGTGAGCGCGCGCTGCAGCGAACGGTGCACTCCGAGCTGGAGTGGATCGCGGGTGCGCCCGGCGCCGCCGTTGGCGCGAATCGTGCCCCGGCGCCCGGCCGCCACCGCCCCGCGCTGATGCAGCGCGACAAGCGCCACCACGACCGCCGCGCGCGGCCCGCCGCGCAGCAGCGCGAGCGCCTGTGGCGGCAGCTCAGGGCGCTCCGGGCTGCGGGCACGCAACAGCAGTGCCGCCAGAGCGAGTTGACCCACGGCGGCCCCCAGGAACCACCACATCCCCGTTGTCATGACGTCCACCCCCACAGGTGTTGTGCCCGGGGGAGCGGCCGTCCTCACGTGCGAATGGCCGAAACCGTCAGGGTGCGCCGGCGGCGAGGAGTGCGCCCGCCGGGGGGTTGACGGGCTGGGGCGTGCCGGTGAGGTCGAGCACGAACAGCGGGACGCCGAGCCCGTCCGCCCGCTCGTGCGCCTCGGCGGTGTAGCCGGCGAGGGAGAAGCAGACGCTCGTCGCCGCGTTGCTGAGTCCGTTGAGCCACAGGCACTCGACCGCCCGCAGCCCGGTCGGCCGGGTGCTCGGGTCGACCTGGGCGACCAGCCCCGGGCCCCGCAGGTCGACGGCCGAGGCCGAGCGCTCCTCCGGCTGGACCACGTCCCGGAAGCCCAGCCAGCGCAGATATCCGGCGGACGCGGCGACCGCGTCCCGCGCGGTCCTGATGGTCACCGGCCGGAAGGAGGGCCGCGGCGCCTCGGGGACCGGCCGCCCCTGGACGGACCCGGCCCCTGGCGCGGCCCCGCTCCCGGACGCCGGCGGCGCCGGGTGCCGCAGCGCGAAGGGCGGGGGAGCCCCGGGCGCCGGGCGCGGCGCGGCG
>NZ_JAHTMW010000031.1 GCF_026236535.1 Streptomyces sp. SKN60
GAAGCTGGCGGGGTGCGCGCCGGCCGCTTCCTACAACGACGCCAACGGCTCGTCCTCCACCCACGAGGTGGCGATCAGCTGGAGGGCGCCGCTGGCCTAACTCGCCGCCTCCGCCGGCGAGCGGCCCTCCGGGGCCGCCGCCCCGGCCCGGCCGGGGGCCCGGGCAGGGGCCGGAGCTGGGGCAGCAGCTCGACTCAGGCCGGCAGCACGGTCCGAGGCCGGCACGGACGCCGGAGCAGCGGCTGGGCCCGGGCTCGAAGCGGGAGCCGCAGGCGGCGCGGACGCCCGGCCACGGCCCGAGGCCCCGGCGCCCACCGGCGGGCGGCCCCCGGGGGCTGCGGCGTTCGGCGCGGATGGCGCCGGAGGGTGGGACTTCGCGCCCGCCGCCCGGTACAGCTCCTTCGCGATGATCGTGCGCTGGACCTCTGTGGCGCCCTCATAGATGCGGGGGGCGCGGACCTCGCGGTAGAGGTGTTCGAGGAGGTGGCCGCGTTGGAGGGCGCGGGCGCCGTGGAGTTGGACGGCGGTGTCGACGACGTACTGGGCGGTCTCGGTGGCGAGGAGCTTGGCCATGGCGGCGCGGCGGGGGACGTCCGGGGCGCCGTGGTCGTACGCCTCGGCCGCCGCGTAGACGAGGAGCCGCGCGGCCTCGGTGCGGGTGGCCATGTCGGCGACCTGGTGGGCGACGGTCTGGAGGTCGGCGAGGACGCCGCCGAAGGCGGGGCGGGCGGCGGTGTGGGCGAGGGTGGCGTCGAGGGCGGCCTGGGCCATGCCGACGGCGAAGGCGCCGACGCTCGGCCGGAACAGGTTGAGGGTGTGCATCGCGACCCGGAAGCCCTGCCCGGGCTCGCCGAGGACGTCCTCGGGCCCGACCCGTACGCCGTCGAAGACCAGGCTGCCGAGCGCGTGCGGGGCGAGCATGTCGAGCGCCTCGCCGCCGAGCCCCGGCCGGTCGCCGGGGACCAGGAAGGCCGTGACCCCGCGGGAACCGCGCCGCCCCTCCCCGTCCCCGCCTTCGCCCGTTCGGGCGAACACGGTCATCACGTCCGCCTCGGGCGCGTTCGAGATCCAGCACTTCTCCCCGTACAGCCGCCAGCCCCCGCCCTCCGCGTTCGGTACGGCCTCCAGGGCCAGCGCGGCCGCGTCGGAGCCCGCGCCGGGCTCGGAGAGGGCGAAGGCGGCGACGGCGCGCCCGGCGGTGACCTCGGGGAGCCAGCGGGAGCGCTGAGCGTCCGTGCCGAAGGCGGCGATCGGGTGGGCGCCGAGGCCCTGGAGGGCGAGGGCGGTCTCGGCCTCCGTGCAGGCCCGGGCCAGGGACTCGCGCATCAGGCACAGGTCGAGCGCGCCGGAGTCGAAGAGCCGGGCGATCAGGCCGTGGGCGCCGAGCGCGGCGACGAGAGGGCGGTTGACGCGGCCCGGCTCGCCCTTCTCGGCGATCGGTCGCAGCTGCTCGGCGGCGAGCGCGCGCAGCTCGGCACACCAGGTGGACTGTTCGGGATCGAGCGAGAATGCGGCCATGGGGGCCTCTCCATATCGCGAACCGTTGACTGTCGTCACCATCACGATACGCTCGTAAAGCGGCGGTCGACCCCGGTCGGCCGCCCTCCGCACCGCCCGGCACCACGCAACGGCACCACGAAACGGCACCCTCCGACGATCCCACCGACAGGGGGACGGACGCATGGAGCTGACGCCCTCGGCGCACCTGGACACCTTCGCCCGCGACCATCTGCCGCCCCCGGAACAGTGGCCGCGCCTCCTCTTCGAGCTGCCCTCCCTCGCCTACCCCGACCGCCTCAACTGCGGCACCGAGCTCCTCGACCGCACGGTGGAACGATTCGGCGCCGACCGCGAGGTGTTCCGGGACGGCGAGGGCGGGGTGTGGACGTACGGGCAGCTGCGCGAGCGGGTGGACCGGATCGCCCATGTCCTCGCCGACGACCTCGGCGTCCGCCCCGGCAACCGGGTGCTCCTGCGCGGCCCCACCACCCCCTGGCTCGCCGCCTGCTGGCTCGCCGTGATGAAGGCGGGCGCGATCGCCGTCACCGTGCTCGCCCAGCAGCGCGCCCGCGAGCTGGCCGTGATGTGCGAGATGGCCCGCTGCACGCACGCGCTGTGCGACGTCCGGGCGGTCGACGAGCTGGTGAAGGCCGAGGTGCCGGGGCTCCGGATCACCCCGTTCGGCGGGGACGGGGCCGACGACCTGCTCAGTCTCGCGATCGGCAAGCCGGACCGTTACGAGGCGGTGGACACCGCCGCCGACGACGTGGCGCTGATCGCCTTCACCTCCGGCACCACCGGGCGCCCCAAGGGCTGCATGCACTTCCACCGGGACGTGCTGGCCACCGCCGACACCTTCTCCGCGCACGTCCTGCGCCCGGAGCCGGACGACGTCTTCGCCGGCTCCCCGCCGCTCGGCTTCACCTTCGGCCTGGGCGGGCTCGTCGTCTTCCCCCTGCGGGCCGGGGCGTGCGCGGTCCTCCTCGAACAGGCCGGGCCGCAGCAGCTGCTCGCCGCCATCGGCCGGCACCGGGTGTCGGTCCTCTTCACCGCCCCCACCGCCTACCGGGTGATGCTCGACGAGCTCGACAAACCCGGCCACGGGGGCGGACCCGCCCAGGACCCCGGCGAGGGCCCGGGCCCCGACCTGAGCTCGCTGCGCCGCTGCGTGTCCGCCGGCGAGAACCTGCCGGCCGGCACCTGGGAGGCCTGGCGGAAGCGGACCGGTCTGAAGCTGATCAACGGCATCGGCGCCACCGAGCTCCTGCACATCTTCATCTCCGCCGCCGACGGCGCGATCCGCCCCGGCACCACCGGCCGGCCGGTCCCCGGCTGGCAGGCCCGGATCGTCGGCGACGACGGGCGCGAGCTGCCGGACGGCGAGGAGGGGCTGCTCGCGGTGCGCGGCCCGGTCGGCTGCCGCTATCTCGCCGACCCGCGCCAGACGGAGTACGTGCGGGAGGGCTGGAACGTCACCGGCGACACCTACGTCCGCGAACCCGACGGCTACTTCCGCTATGTCTCGCGCGCCGACGACATGATCATCTCGGCCGGCTACAACATCGCCGGACCGCAGGTCGAGGAGGCGCTGCTCGCCCACCCCGACGTGGTCGAGACGGCGGTGGTCGGCCGGCCGGACGAGGTGCGCGGGCAGGTCGTCGTGGCGTACGCGGTGGTACGGGACGGGGTGCCGCGCGACGGCTCGACGGCGGCGGCGCTGCGCGCCTTCGTCCGGGCCCGGCTCGCCCCGTACAAGTCGCCCCGCGAGATCGTCTTCCTGGACGCCCTGCCGCGCACGGCGACGGGCAAATTGCAGCGCTTCCGGCTCCGGGACGACGAGGCCGGATCCGGACCCCTAAAGTGATCACGTGGCCGAGCAGCACACCCCCCGATCCCTGATCGTCTCGCTCTACGGCGCGTACGGCCGGTCGCCGGACGGCGCGCCGCTCGCGGTGGCGGAGCTGATCAGGCTGCTCGGCGTGCTGGGCGTGGACGCGCCGAGCGTGCGTTCCTCGGTGTCCCGGCTCAAGCGGCGCGAGCTGCTGATCCCGCGGCGTACCGCGGAGGGCGCGGCCGGGTACGCGCTCTCGGACGACGCCCGGATGCTGCTCGACGACGGCGACCGGCGGATCTACGCCCGCGACGAGCCGCGCCTGTCCGACGGCTGGGTGCTCGCGGTGTTCTCGGTCCCGGAGGCCGAGCGGCACAAGCGGCATCTGCTGCGCTCGCGGCTCGCCCGGCTCGGCTTCGGTACGGCGGCGCCGGGCGTGTGGATCGCGCCGGCCCGGCTGCACGAGGAGACCCGGCACACCCTGGAGCGGCTCGACCTCGCACCGTACGTGGAGCTGTTCCGCGGCGACCACCTGGGCTTCGCGGCGACGGCGGAGGCGGTGTCCCGGTGGTGGGACCTGCCGTCCATCGCCAAGCTGCACGAGGAGTTCCTGGACGTGCACGAGCCGGTGCTGCGGGCCGGGCCGCCGGCCACGCCGGAGGACGCCTACCGGGCGTATCTGCTCGCCCTCGACTCGTGGCGGCGGCTGCCGTACGCCGACCCGGTCCTTCCGCTGGAGCTCCTCCCGGAGAACTGGCCCGGCACCCGCTCGGCGCAGGTCTTCCTCGCCCTGCACGAACTGCTGCACGCGCGGGGTGCGGAATTCGTGCAACCGTCCGGGCCCGGCGCCCGTCCCCAGGGGGCATGAGCGCACACACCCCGCCGCGCGCGGTCTCGCGGTGGCAGAAGCTGTCCTGGTCGGCGACGGTGCCGGTGGGCCTGGCCGGCGCCTTCGGCGCGAGCGCGCTCGCGGCGCGGGCCCGGGCCTACTGCGACGCGGCCTGGGAGCCCGCGCACCGGCTCGTCCACGTCGTCGAGTTCGTGGTGCTGTCCGGAGTGACCGTGGCGGCCGCCCTGGTGGCGGCGGTCCTGGCCCGCCGGGTCTCCCTGCGGGCGTCCCGGCGGGTGCGCGCCTCGGCCCAGCTGGTGGCCGTGCTCGCCGTGGTCCTGCTGCTCGGCTGGGCGTACCTGGCCGTCCAGGGCACACCGGCCGGCTACCCGGGCGACTCGGGGCTGTGCCCGGCGAGCAATGTGCCGCCGTGGTGGCCGGCCTGGGTGCCGGTGTGACGTACGGGGGGGGCAGGTGCCGGGTCCGTACGGCCGATGCCAGGTCCGTACGACAGGTGGCAGGCCCGTACGGCCGGCGGCGGGTCCGTGCGTACGAGCCCGGCTAGCCGGCCAGGCGGCTGAAGCCCGCCTCGTGGGTGTGCAGGGTGAGCGTGGCCTCGGGTCCGCCCAGCAGCTCCGCCTTCGCGCGGAGCCGGGTCACGACCGCCGGGCTCGGGCGGCCGTACACGTCGATGGTGCGCAGCCGGAGGTGCGCGCCGAGGGCGCGGAACTTCGGGCCGCCGAGCTCCAGGTGGAGCTCCAGGGACGCCGAGTCGGGGTGGACGGCCACCACGCTCATCGTGGCGGCGGACTCGTCGAGGTAGAAGTGGTACGCGAGCAGCCTCGGCTCGCGCTCCTCGACGAACGCGGCCAGCTCGCGCATCCCGGCGCGCAGCTCGTCGAGGCCGCCCGGGCGGACGTCGGAGCGGTCGACGTAGTAGAGCGGTAGCGGTTCGGTCATGCCGGCCGCCTCCCTCGTCGGTCAGTCCTTGTACTCGGCGATCTGGAGCAGGTTGCCGCAGGTGTCGTCGAGGATCGCGGTGGTGACCGGGCCCATGTCGACCGGTTCCTGGGTGAAGCGGACGCCCAGCGCGCTCAGCCGCGCGAACTCGGCGTGCACGTCGTCGACGGCGAAGGAGTTCACCGGGATGCCGTCGGCGGCGAGCGCGTCCTGGTAGGCCTTGGCGGCGGGGTGCTGGTTGGGCTCCAGGACCAGTTCGACGCCGTCGGGGTCCTCCGGCGAGACGACGGTGAGCCAGCTGTGCTCGCCGAGCGGGACCTCGGTCTTCTTCACGAAGCCGAGCACCTCGGTGTAGAAGCGCAGGGCCTTGTCCTGCTCGTCGACGAAGACGCTGGTCAGGTTGATCCTCATGGGGTGCGCTCCGGAGTGTGGGGAGGGGTGCGGGGAGGGGAGTCGGGGGGTGCGAGCCACCGGGTCGCGATGCGTCGCAGCGGCTCGGTGTTCAGGTCGTGGAACTTGTAGCGGCCCTCGCGCCGGGTGGTGACCAGGCCCGCGGCCTCCAGGACGGCGAGGTGCTGGCTGACTCCCTGCCGGGAGATGCCCAGGCCGTGCCGGGTCGCGAGGCGCGCGCAGATCTCGAAGAGGGACTGTCCGTCCCGCTCCGCCAGCTCGTCGAGGACGATCCGGCGGGTGGGGTCGGCCAGCGCCTTGAAGAGTTCGTCGTCATCGTCCGCCACGACTCCACGATAGGCAAGCACCGACTTGCCTATCAAGTCGATCACCGCCTCGCCGAGCGAACCTCAGACGTCAGACGTCCTTGCGACCCGTCGGCGGGCGGCGGCTGCCCGCCCGGTACGGCGCGGGCCACGGCGCCGCCGGGCCCTCGTAGCCCTGTTCGGCGGCGGCGTGCAGGGTCCAGTGCGGGTCGTAGAGGTGGGGGCGGGCGAGGGCGCAGAGGTCGGCGCGGCCGGCCAGGAGGAGGGAGTTCACGTCGTCCCAGGAGGAGATCGCGCCGACCGCGATCACCGGGACGCCGAGGGCGCTGCGGATCCGGTCGGCGTACGGGGTCTGGTACGAGCGCCCGAACTCGGGGCGCTCCTCGGGGACCACCTGTCCGGTGGAGACGTCCAGGGCGGCGGCGCCGTGCGCGGCGAAGGCGCGGGCGATCTCGACGGCGTCCTCGGCGGTGGTGCCGCCCTCGGCCCAGTCGGTGGCGGAGATCCGGACGGTGAGCGGCCGGTCGGCCGGCCACACCTCCCGTACCGCGTCGAAGACCTCCAGGGGGAAACGCAGCCGGCCGGCGAGGTCGCCGCCGTAGGCGTCGGTGCGGTGGTTGGTGAGCGGGGAGAGGAAGCCGGAGAGCAGATAGCCGTGGGCGCAGTGCAGTTCGAGCAGGTCGAAGCCGGCCCGGGCGGCCCGCCGGGCGGCGGCGGTGAACTCCTCGCGCACGGCGGCGAGTCCGGCCCGGTCGAGGGTCTGCGGGGTCTGGTTGACGCCGGGGCGGTACGGGAGCGGGGAGGCGGCGACCAGGGGCCAGTTGCCGTCCGGCAGGGGCTGGTCGATGCCCTCCCACATGCGGCGGGTGGAGCCCTTGCGGCCGGAGTGGCCGAGCTGGACGCCGATCGCGGTGCCGGGGGCCTGCGCGTGCACGAAGGCGGTGATCCGGGCCCAGGCGTCGGCCTGTGCGTCGGTCCACAGGCCGGTGCAGCCGGGGGTGATCCGGCCCCGCTCGCTCACGCAGACCATCTCGGTCATGACCAGGCCGGCGCCACCGAGGGCGCGGGCGCCGAGGTGGACGAGGTGGAAGTCACCGGGAACGCCGTCCTCGGCGACGTACAGGTCCATGGGCGACACGACGACCCTGTTGCGCAGGGTGAGGCCGCCGAGCCGGAAGGGGGTGAACATCGGCGGGGTGCCGGGCGGGCAGCCGAACTCGGTCTCGACGGCGGCGGTGAACGCGGGGTCGCGCAGCCGCAGGTTGTCGTGGGTGACCCGGCGGCTGCGGGTGAGCAGGTTGAACGCGAACTGGCGGGGCGGCCGGTCGAGTTGGCCGGCGATCTCCTCGAACCAGCGCAGGCTCGCCGCGGCGGCCCGCTGGGTGGACTCGACGACCGGGCGGCGCTCGGCCTCGTACGCCGCCAGCGCGTCCGCGAGGTCGGGATGCCGGTCGACGGCGGCGGCGAGGGCGACGGCGTCCTCGACGGCGAGCTTGGTGCCGGAGCCGATGGAGAAGTGCGCGGTGTGGGCGGCGTCGCCGAGGAGGACCGTGTTGCCGTGCGACCAGCGGGCGTTGACGACGGTGCGGAAGGCGGTCCAGGCGGACTTGTTGGAGCGCAGCGCGCGTCCGTGCAGGGCCTCGGCGAAGATCTTGGCACAGCGGGCGGCGGACTCGGCTCCTGCCTCGCCCTCCCCCTCGGTCTCTTCGATCTCGTCGAAGCCGGCGGCCCGCCAGACCTCCTCGCGCATCTCGACGATGACGGTCGAGCTGTCGGCGGAGTACGGGTAGGCGTGGAGCTGCATCACGCCGTGCTCGGTCTCGGTGATCTCGAAGCGGAAGGCGTCGAGGGCGAAGTCGGCGGCGAGCCAGATGTAGCGGCAGCGGTGGGTGGTGAGGGTGGGCCGGAAGACGTCCGCGTGCGCCTCGCGGGTGCGGCTGTGCACGCCGTCGGCGGCGACGACCAGGTCGTACGAGGCGGCGAGTTCGGCGGCGGGCGGGGCCTCGGCGCGGAAGCGGAGCCGTACGCCGAGCTCGGCGCAGCGGGCGTGGAGCAGCTCCAGGAGACGGCGGCGGCCGAGGGCGGCGAAGCCGTGGCCGGTGGAGGTGAGCAGCCGGCCGCGGTGGACGACATGGACGTCGTCCCAGTGGACGAGCTCGCGGCGCAGCCGGTCGTGGACGGCCGGGTCGGCGTCCTCGATCCCGCCGAGGGTCTCGTCGGAGAGGACCACGCCGAAGCCGAAGGTGTCGTCGGGGGCGTTGCGTTCCCAGACGGTGACCTCGCGGGCCGGGTCGCCGCGCTTGAGCAGCGCGGCGGCGTAGAGGCCGCCGGGGCCGCCGCCGATGACGGCGACGCGGAGGGGCCGGGGGGACGGCACGGGGGTCACCGTCCCCGCCACTTCGCGGGGCGTTTCTCGGTGAAGGCGGCGTGGAACTCGGCGTAGTCCTCGCCGTGCATGAGCAGCGCCTGGGTGGCGGCGTCCATCTCGACGGAGGCGGCGAGCGGCATGTCGAGCTCGGCGGTGAGCAGCGCCTTCGTCTGGGCGTGGGCGAGGGCGGGGCCCTCGGCGAGGCGCCGGGCGAGCAGCGCGGCGCGCTGGTCGGCGGCGCCCTCCTCGGTGAGTTCGCTGATCAGGCCGATGCGTTCGGCCTCGGCGGCGCCGACGGGGTCGCCGAGCATGAGGAGGCGGGTGGCGTGGCCGAGGCCGACGACCCGGGGAAGGAGGTAGGCGGCGCCCATGTCGCCGCCGGAGAGGCCGACCCGGGTGAAGAGGAAGGCGAAGCGGGCGGTGGGGTCGGCGACCCGGAAGTCGGCGGCGAGGGCGAGGACGGCCCCGGCGCCGGCGGCGACGCCGTGGACGGCGGCGATGACCGGGAAGGGGCACTCGCGCAGCGCGCGGACGGTCTGCCCGGTCATCCGGTTGAAGTCGAGGAGCTGGGCGGTGTCCATGGAGAGGGTGGCGCCGATGATCTCGTCGACGTCGCCGCCGGAGCAGAAGCCGCGTCCCTCGCCGCCGAGGACGAGGGCGCGGACGGCGCGCTCCCGGGAGAGTTCGGCGAGCAGGTCGCGCAGATCGGCGTAGGCGCCGAAGGTGAGCGCGTTCAGCTTCTCGGGGCGGGTGAGGGTGATCGTGGCGACCCCGTCGTCGACGGTCAGGCGCAGGTGCCGCCAGCGTTCGGTCCGGGTCGCGGAGCCGGTGAAGGGGCTCATTCGGGAGGACCTCCCTGTTGTGTGCACGTACCGGTACGGCATCACCTCCAGGAGGGTATCACTCGTGTGTGACTGTCGTCACGAGTACGCGATAGCACGCGCCGATCGACCCTCGGCGCGCCCCTTGACCCTGCCGAACGTCCCAGACGCTGGTCCACACCAAAGCGGGCGACCGCCTCTGTATCCAGATTTTTGACTCCGTAAGGTTGAAACCAGGACGTCACCCCCACGCACACCCGTCCGCCCCACGAACCGCCCGAACGGAACCCCCACCGTGTCCGAAGTGTCCGAACTCTCCTGGCGGGTGCGGCTGCCGCACACCACGGCCGCCGTACCGATCGCCCGCGCCCTCGTCCGTACCGCCCTCACCGCCATCGAAGGCCCCGCACAGGCCGCCGCCGACAGCGACACGGCCGAGCTGCTGACCGCCGAACTCGTCGCCAACGCCGTCGAGCACACCCCCGGCGACGAGCCGATCGAGCTGGTCGTGGAGCTGCTGCCGGCCCCCGGCGGCGGCTGCCAGATCGAGGTCCACGACGGCGGCCCGGCCGCGCCCGGCGACCTGAGCTGCCCCGATCCGGCCGTGCCGGTCGACCCCTGGCAGGAGCACGGCCGCGGGCTGCTGCTCATCCGCGCGCTGAGCAGCGACTGCGGACACCGCCCCACCCCGCACGGCAAGGCGGTCTGGTTCACGCTCCCTGCGGTGCCGACGCAGCGCCGGCCGTCGGACTGAAGCGGGCGAACTCCCAGGGGTCGTGCGCCGAGAAGACCTCGACCTCGTCCGCGTGCTCGCGGACCAGCTCGCGCAGCCGGGCCTGGGTGCCGAGCCGCAGGTCGCGATGGACCTCGGAGCTCGTCTGGACGACGTCGAGGAGCGGGTGGGCCTCCTTCGTCTCCCCAAGCTCACGGTGGTAGTAGTACGCGTCGCCGCAGTGCAGCAGCCAGCGGTCGCCCCGGTGCACGGCGATCCCGGTGTGTCCGGCGGTGTGTCCGCCGAGCGGGACCAGCCGGAACTCCGGCGGCAGCCCGTACGGCCGGTACGAGGCGAAGCCGAACCAGTCCTCGGCGGCCTGGGTGCGGGTGGGGGCGTCGGTGTCGTACGCGACCCAGTGGGGCTCGTGGGCCCAGCGGGACGGGCGGTAGCGGCGGCTCGGGGCCTCGGCGCGTGCGGCGGCGAGCTCGTCGGCGAGCACGTGGACCCGGGCGTCAGGGAAATCGGGCAGGCCGCCGCAGTGGTCCACGTCCAGGTGGGTCACGAGGATGTGGCGCACATCGGCGGGGTCGTACCCGAGGCGGGCCACCTGCCGGACCGCCGTCTCCGCCTCGTCGAGCACGGGCGCGGCCATCGCGACCCAGTCGGCGCCGAGCGTGCCCTCGGGGTCGCGGACGTCACCGAGCCCGAGCCCGGTCTCGACCAGGACAAGGCCGCCACGGTCGATCTCCACGAGCAGGCAGTGGTTGACGGCGGGCGCGGGAGCGGGGCCGTCGTAGGTGGCGTCGATCGTGCGGACCGACCCGCAGTTCAGGTGATGGATCTTCATGCCGACTAGGCTGCGACTTGAATCGCGCTTCAAGTCAAGGCCGCAACGCACACCCTCGCGGGGAGGACTCCGTGCACGACGCCATTCCGCTGCTCGACATCGGCGAGGTCGCCCGGCGCTCCGGGCTCGCCGCCTCGGCGCTGCGCTTCTACGAGAAGAAGGGGCTCATCGCCCCCGAAGGCCGCAACGGCCTGCGGCGCACCTACCGCCCGGAGGTCCTGGAGCGCCTCGGGCTCATCACCTGCGCGCGCAGCGCAGGTCTGTCGGTCGCCGAGATCGGGCGCTTCCTGGCGGCGCGGCCGTCCGACGGGGAACTGCGGGAGCGGATGGCCGCGCGGGCCGAGGACCTGGACGAGCAGATCGGCCGCCTGACGAGGCTGCGGGACAGCCTGCGGCACGCGGCCGTCTGCGCGCACGAACCGATCGTCGACTGCCCGGACTTCAAGCGCGCGATCGGCCAGGTGGCGACGGGGGGCGGGGGCTGTCGGCGCGTCTTAGGCGACGGGGTCGCCCATGGTCGCCACCATGACGGCCTTGATGGTGTGCATCCGGTTCTCCGCCTCGTCGAAGACGACCGAGTGCGCCGACTCGAAGACCTCGTCGGAGACCTCCAGTTCGGTCAGTCCGTGGCGGGCGTGGATGTCCCGGCCGACGGCGGTGCCGAGGTCGTGGAAGGCCGGCAGGCAGTGCAGGAACTTGACGTCCGGGTTGCCGGTGGCGCGCAGCACGTCCATGGTCACGGCGTACGGGCCGAGGGCGGCGATCCGCTCGTCCCAGACCTCCTTGGGCTCGCCCATCGAGACCCACACGTCGGTGGCGACGAAGTCGGCGCCGCGCACGCCCTCGGTGACGTCCTCGGTGAGGGTGATCTTCGCGCCGCTGGTCTCCGCGAGGCGGCGCGCCTCGGCGACGAAGGACTCGGCCGGCCAGTACTCCTTGGGCGCGACGAGCCGGACGTCCATGCCGAGCAGGGCGCCGGTGATCAGGTAGGAGTTGCCCATGTTGAAGCGGGCGTCGCCGAGGTAGGCGAAGGTCATGGCGTCGAGCGGCTTGGCGCAGTGCTCGGTCATGGTGAGGACGTCGGCGAGCATCTGGGTGGGGTGCCAGTCGTCGGTGAGCCCGTTGAAGACCGGGACCCCGGCATAGGTGGCGAGCTCCTCGACGGCGGCCTGGCTGTCGCCCCGGTACTCGATGCCGTCGAACATCCGGCCGAGCACCCGGGCGGTGTCCTTCATGGACTCCTTGTGCCCGATCTGCGAACCGGACGGGTCGAGGTAGGTGGTGGCGGCACCCTGGTCGGCGGCGGCGACCTCGAAGGCGCAGCGGGTGCGGGTGGAGGTCTTCTCGAAGATCAGGGCGACGTTCCGGCCACGCAGCCGCTGCACCTCGGCGCCCGCCTTCTTGGCCGCCTTGAGCTCGGCGGCGAGCGCCACCAGGCCGCGGAACTCCTCGGCGGTGAAGTCCAGCTCCTTGAGGAAGTGGCGGCCGATGAGGTCGGTGGCCATGGGGCGCTCCTGGGTTACGGTCGGGGACGTCGAGGGACGAGGACCCTGGAAGTGTATACGTAATTCAGCATTCTTATACAGCCCCCTGTCCTGGATGGCCCTGCCCTGGACGCCCCTGTCCCGCTAGACCGCGTCTAGACCGCGTCCCGCTCCACCGGGCAGCTCATGCAGCGCGGGCCGCCCCTCCCCCGGCCCAGTTCGCTGCCCGGGATCTCGATCACCTCGATGCCCTGCTTGCGCAGATGCGTGTTGGTGGTGACGTTGCGCTCGTACGCCACGACCACGCCCGGCTCCACGGCGAGCACGTTGCACCCGTCGTCCCACTGCTCGCGCTCCGCCGCGTGCACGTCCTGGGTCGCGGTGAGCACCCGGATGTCCTGCAGGCCGAGCGCCGCCGCGATGGCGCTGTGCATCTGCTCCGGCGGGTGGTCGGTGACCCGCAGGGACTGGCCCTCGTCGCCCGGCTCGATGGTGTACGAGCGGAGCATGCCGAGGCCCGCGTACTGGGTGAAGGTGTCGGCGTCCACCATCGTCATCACCGTGTCCAGGTGCATGAAGGCCCGGCGCTTCGGCATGTCGAGGGCGATGATGGCGCGCGCCGAGCCCGCCGCGAACATGCCGCGGGCCAGCATCTCCACGGCCTGCGGGGTGGTGCGCTCGCTCATGCCGATGAGCACGGCGCCGTTGCCGATGACCAGGACGTCGCCGCCCTCGATCGTCGACGGATAGTCCGCCTGGCCCTCCGACCAGTGGTGGAACGGCCCCGCCTCCGGGCCGGTGAACAACGGATGGTGCTTGTAGATCGCCTCGAAGTGCACCGTCTCGCGCTGCCGGGCCGGCCAGCGCATCGCGTTGATCGACACCCCGTCGTAGATCCAGGCCGAGGTGTCCCGGGTGAAGATGTGGTTCGGCAGCGGGCCGAGCACGAAGTCGTCGAGGTCCAGGGCGTGGAAGCGCACCGAGGTCGGTTCGCGGTGCGCCGCCAGGAACTCCCGCTTGGTCATCCCGCCGACCAGCGCCTCCACCAGGCCGCCGGTGTCGAGCGCGTCGAACGCGGCGCGCAGATGGTCGGCGGCGAGCGGGCCGTACTCCTTCTCGTCGAAGACCCGGTCGAGGACGAGCTTGCGGGCCGCGGGCACGTCGAGGACCTCGCGCAGGAGGTCCCCGAACAGGTGCACCTCCACCCCGCGGTCGCGCAGCACGTCCGCGAAGCCGTCGTGCTCCTGGCGGGCCCGGCGCACCCACAGCACGTCGTCGAAGAGGAGGGCGTCCTTGTTGGTCGGGGTGAGCCGCTTCAGCTCCAGATCGGGGCGGTGCAGGATGACGCGGCGCAGCCGCCCGGTCTCGGAATCGACATGGAATCCCATGCGCCCATCCTGGCGGAGCGGGGCGGCTCGCGCGTGGTACTCCGCGTGTCACGAGGCCGCGATGACGACCACCACCAGGATCACGAGCAGCACCAGGGCCGCGCCGAGGAACGCGAAGGCGAGCCACCCGTCCTTCGCGTGCGGGGCGGCGGCGGTGCGTACGGGGACGGTGGTGCGGGTCGAGGCCGAGCGGGGCGCTTCGGACTTCGGACGGCTCTCCGGACGAGTCCGGGGACGGCTCTCCGGACGGGTCTGCGGGCGGCTCTCCGGACGGTTCTGCGGGCGGGGTGGGGGCTTGGGCTGTGGCTGTTCCGGGTGCGGGGTCGCATGAACCGGGGGCGGGATCGCCGCCCGTACCAGCTCGCGCCACACACGCTCGGGCAGTCCGGGGCGTTCGAGGGCCACGATCTCGCGGAGCACGGCCCGGCCCTCCGGCTCGGTGCGGGTCGCGAAGCGCAGCAGCAGGGCGCCGAGCCGGTCGGCGGCGCCGGGGTCGCCCCGGTGGTCGAGGAGCGGGCCCACCGCCCAGTCGTGCAGCGCGGCCGCGTCGGCGCCGCGCTCCGCGGCCGGGATCCACTCCTCGGCGACGGGCCGGGCGAGGAAGTACTCCTCGTCGATCACCAGGTCCCGGAACGCGCACTGCTGCGCGGGTGTCCAGCCGGGGAAGCGCCGTGCCGCCTTGCGGACGAGGACCTGGGTGTCGGCGTACGAGTACCCGGGGTCGCGCAGCACGGCCAGCAGCTCCGCGTCCCCGAGCCGGGCGGGCTCGGTCCGCCGTACCGGCTCGGTCCTCCGTACGGGCGGGTCCGCCGGCGCGCGTCTCGGCCGGTCCTCGGTGCGCGGCCCGCGCGCCTTGTCCCGGTCGAGGGCGGCCAGGGCGGCGCGGGCGCAGGCCAGGAAGGAAGCGTCGGGGAGGTGGCGGCGGGCTTCGGCGAGCCGGGAGCAGACGGCGTAGTCGCCGTCGCCCGCCGCGACCCCGCGGAGGTGGTGGGCGACCAGCCGGCCGGCGATCGAGTCGGCCGCGTCGCCGAGGCGTTCGCGCGGATCGCTCCGGTGCCGGTCGGTGTTGGGGCCGGCCGCGCCCGCCCAGCGGCCGACGAACACGAAGTTGAGGTGGGTGCTCTCGGCCGTGTCGTGGGTGGCGAAGGACCAGCGGCGGGCGAGGAGGTCGCCGAACATGCCGTACAGGCCCCACAGCACCGGCAGCGCCCGGTCGGCGTCCTCGTCGAGGAACATGAAGCGGCCGCCCGGACGCCGCAGCAACTCCGCCACCGCGCCGCCGAGTTCGACCTCGGCCCGGGCCAGATCCGCGTCGAGGGCGCGGAGTCCCGCGTCCCGCGACTCGACGAGCACGCTCTCCGGTATCCGGTCGAGCGCCTCGCCGCGCACCCGGCCGAGGTCCACCTGGGAGCCCCGCCACCGCCACGCGTGCAGGCCGAGACAGGTCATCGGGTCGAGCAGGCCGGCCGGGCCGACCAGGGCGTGGCAGACGGTGGAGGCGCCGCCGCCGGGGTCGGTCCAGGGGATCCGGCGGATCAGCATCGCGTCGGTCTCGCTCTGCAGCCGGATCAGCGCGGGCCGGACCTCCTCGCCGCTGGCCCGCAGCATGGGGCCGGCGACATGGAAGAGTTCGTCCACGTCGATCCCGCCGCCGGACCAGGCGACCGGGCCGAAGCCGGTGGTGCCACCGGCGTTCATGCCGTCCCAGCGGAAGACGATCTGGTCGAGCAGCTCGTCCGCACCGCCCCCACCACCGCCGCCCGGCGGCCCGCCCGGTGATCCGCCCGGTCCCCTCGATGCCCTCGCATCCGTCGGTGCCATCGGTCAGTCCCTCCCTCGGATCAGCCCGCACGCGGCGAAGACGGACAGCAGGGGCGCGAGCACCCGCCGGGGCCGGGCCCCGTGCGGGAAGCGGTCGCCGCGCGCCTGCCCGCCGGTCGCGGCGACGAAGTGCAGGGTGCAGCGCGCGCAGTCGTCGAACGGGCGCAGCCAGGCCGGGCTGGCGTGGTGGTCCAGGAAGGCGTAGGCGTCGCGGCTCTCGGCCGTCTCCGCCCCCGGGTCGTGCCGGCCCGGCAGCGCCCGGCCCAGCCAGCGGTCCACGGCCGGTTCGAAGCGCATCAGGTCGCTCTTGTTGACGGCGAGCGCGGCGGGCGCGGCGATCCGGCCGTCGGCGGACCGGGGCAGCCGGTTGAGGACGGTGGTGAAGGCCTCGTCGCCGAGGTCGCGGCGGGAGAGCCCGTACCGCTGGCGCAGCGGGTCGAGCGAGGGCATCCGCAGCGCGCGCAGCGGGTCGACGACGAACACGAAGGCGTCCACGCCCATCAGGAAGCTGGTCACCGGCCCGTCCTGGGCCAGGTCCTCGCCCGCGAGGTCGAAGAAGACCACCGGGCGCGGGGTGCGGCCGGGCGCGGAGACGAGCAGGCCGTCGGCGAAGCGGGCGAAGGTCTGCTGCCCGGTGCGGCCGAGCTGCCGCCCCTGCTGGAGGCTCTGCACCCGTTCGCGCAGGAAGGTGCGGTGCGCCTCCGGGTTGAGCGGCAGGCATTTGAGTCCGTACGGCTCCAGGCCGCCGAGTTCGACCTCGCCGAGCATCGCGGCCATCAGATGGGTCTTGCCGACGGCGGAGCTGCCGACGAAGGCGATCGACAGCGGGCGCCCGTTGGTGAGGTAGGGGACGGGCAGTTCGTGTGCCTCGTCGCCCTCGCCGCCGTGCGGGCACAGGTGGTAGGCGGTGCGCAGCAGGTCGTTGCGGCGGCCGGGGCGGTGTTCCCTGGACAGGTCGAGCGGGATGCGGTTGCCCTTGGCGTCGATGGTGACGAGCAGGCTCTCGTCGTAGACCACGGGCAGCAGGCAGTGCGGGCAGGTCCGGGCGGGCGGTGCGCCGGGATCGACGCCCGGATCGTCCAGGCCGGTCGCGGCACCGGGGCCGTGACCGGGGTTGTGAGCGGAGTCGGGGGTGAGGGTGACGGGCGGGCGGGCCGGCTGCTCGCCGAAGAGCAGCGCGCGCAGGCCGCGCCGGGGCGGGGCGCCCTGTTCGGCCCGCCCCGCCGGATCGCCCGGTTCGTAGCGGTCGTACGGGTCGTACGGGTCGTACGGGCCATATGCGTCGCCCGGATCGTCCGGGTCGGTGTCGCGGCGCCACGGCTCCCGGCGGCGGGCGATCTCGGCGTCGTAGCGGGCCCGGCCGGCGGCGAGCGGGTCGGCGGTGGCGACGGCGTGGGCGAGAGGGTCGGGCAGCCGCAGCAGCCGGAGC
The DNA here is from genome assembly GCF_026236535.1 of Streptomyces sp. SKN60. Classification (GTDB taxonomy): domain Bacteria; phylum Actinomycetota; class Actinomycetes; order Streptomycetales; family Streptomycetaceae; genus Streptomyces. The sequence continues at coordinate 16,710 of NZ_JAHTMW010000031.1, forward strand.
AGCTCGGCGGGCGCGGGCCGTCCGCCGGCCGCGGGCGCGAACAGGCCGCTCTGCGCGAGCGCCGCGAGCCGCCGGTAGTCGCCCAGGTCCTCCGGTGGCCCGTCGGCCCGGTCGGGGCGGCCGGGCGGGCTCGGGTGCCCGGAAAGGAGCAGATAGGCGAGCCGGGCGAGCGACCACAGGTCGTCGCGGGGGTCGGCGGTGCCGTGCCCGGCGCGCTGCTCGGGCGAGGCCCAGGGGGCGGTGCCGAAGGGCTCGCGGGGCTCCCCGGCGCGCAGCGCCGCGTGCGGTTCGGCGAGCCGCACATGGCTGCCGTCCCACCGTACGGAGTCGGGGGCGAGCGCCCGGTGGACGAGCCCGGCGTCGTCCAGGAGCCGTACGGCCAGGGCGAGCTGGCCCACGATCCGCTGCTGTTCCTCGGCGCCGAGCCGGGGCAGCCACTCGGCGAGCGGCGCCCCGGCGGCGCGCCGGTAGAGCACGAACGGCTCGGCGCAGTCGAGGTCGTAACCGACGATCCGGGTGAACAGCTCGGCGAACTTCTCGCCGCCGTAGCGCCGTTCGAGGACGACGGCGGCCGACACCTCCCGTTCGAGGAGGGTGTACGCGCGGGGGTCGGCCTGGGCGGAGGCGGGCAGCCGGAACTGGACGACGGGCCAGCCCGCGCCGAGCGTGACGGCCCGGGTCCGCAGGTGCGGCCGGCCGGGCGGGCGGGCGTCCTCGCCGTACCGCACGGAGAAGCGGACCGGTTCCTCGCGCGGGGTGAGGAACTCCAGCTCCTCGTCGGGACCTTCGGGCGGCGGTTCGGGTGGGAACCCGGGGGTGGGCGGGTCGGCGGTCATGGTGCTCCGTCCTCCTCTGCCAGGACCGTGTGCACGACGTCCGCGCGCAGCGGTACGAGGCGCAGTACGCCCGCGTGCCGGCCGGCGTCCGTCCACACCACGTCCTCGGTGGTGCCGCGCCAGATGTCGTCGCCGGTCGTGCCGCGGCGCATGGTCTCGGGCACGAACCGGACCCGGCGTACGGCGCCGGGTTCGTGGGAGAGCAGCCGCAGGTGCTCGGGCCCGCACAGCGGGACGGTCAGGCCCGGGTCGTCGTCGGCGGCGAGGAGCCGGGCCACGCCGTCCGGGGCGACTCCGGTGAGCCGCGCGGCGTCGGGCCGGTCGCCGCGCTCCCGGCCGGGCGGCGGGGACGCGGCGGCGTCCCGCTCCAGGCGGGAGCGGGTCTCGTCGAGGAGGGCGGTCATGGGCTTGTCCAGGGACAGTCGGGCCGCGTTGCCGGGGTCGCGTTCGATGCCGGCCCAGCAGCCGCGGAGCAGCCCGGCGACCCCGTCGGACAGATCGCCGTGGAGGGTGTCGACGAGGGCCGGCCCGCCGTCCCCGTACCGCCGCTCCAGCCAGCGCGGCGCGGCGGCGGGCCCGGAGTCGGGGTCGGGGTCGGGGTCGGTCTCGCGTACGGACCCGCGTTCGGGCTCGCGTACCGGCTCGGGCCGGACGGGCTCCGGCGGCGCGGGCGGTTCGGGGGGCGCGGCCGCGGGGCGCGGGTCCGGGACCGCGTCGGACCAGCCGGCGTCGGCCGGGGCCGCGCGGTCCGTCCACGCGTCGGAGACGGCGTCGGACCACGCCCGGTCGGACCAGTCGACCGGGTCGGACCAGCCGGCCGCTTCGGCCCGCCCGGCGCCGCCGCCCGGGCCCGGGGCCGGGGCCTGGTTCGATGCCCGGCCCGGGGCCTGGCCGCCGCCGTCCGTCCAGTCGTCCCAGTCCCATGCGCCCCGCCCGTACCCCTCGGGCTCCGGGCTCGTGCCGGGGCCCTCGTACGCGCCGGGCACGCCGGGTCCCTGGTAGGCGTCGGCCGTCGCGGCGAGGGCGCGCAGCAGCCGGGCCACCGCGCCGGCGCCGTCCGAGCAGTGGTGCCGTACGTCGGCGAAGAGCCAGTCGTGCACGGCGGCCGTGACGAGCAGGTGACGGACCTCCCGCAGGGCGCGGTCCGCGTCCTCGGGGTCGGCGCGCTGCCACCAGTCGTCGACGCCGTGGGTCCAGTCGCGCAGGGCGAGCAGCACGACCGCGGCGACGGAGACGGCGAGGGCGGTCGCCGCGGCCCAGACGGGCGGATCGAGGGCCTGGCCGAGGACGGCCCCGGCGACACCGCCGATCAGGCCGCCGAACAGCCGGGGCGCCGAGCCGGTGGCGCCGCCGCCGTCGAGGCGTCCGTCGGGCGAGCGGTTGGGGCGGCGGCGCAGCATGAGCAGGGCGAGCACGGCGGCGAGCAGGCCGACGGCGGGACCCAGGCCCCAGCCGAGGCCCGGCCACACCCCGGCGAGCAGGGCGAGGACGCCGGTCACGGCCGCGGCGACGGACCGCGGGCCGCCCGCCCGGAACGGCTCCTGCGCGGTGAGCCGGTCGAGCCGGTCCGGGCCGCAGACGGCGTCGAGCGCGGCCAGCCGGGCGGCGCTGCCGGCCGGCGCGGTGCGGGTGGACAGGGCGGCGAGCCGGGCCGCGACCGAACGCAGCGGCAGTCCGCTGTCGATGAGTCCGTGGGTGTGGTCGCGCAGCGCGGGCACGATGCCGGTGCGGCTGATCTCCCGGGGCATCTCCGGGAGGTGGACGCCCCGTTCGGCGAGGAGTCCGCGCTCCTCGACGGTGGGCCGGCTGCCGCCCGCGAGGGCGAAGGCGTCGGCGACGGTGGCGCGGAAGCGGCGCAGCGCGAACGCGGCCCGCTCGATGTCCCCGGGCAGGTCGAGGCCGCGGCCGGCCCGGGTGAGCAGTCCGGCGGGGCCGCGCACCCGCTCGTAGCCGTCGAGGGCGTCGTCGAGGGCGTCCCGGCAGGCCCGCTCCTCGGCTCCGGCCCGGCCCTGGGCGGGCAGCCAGTCGTGGGCGGAGAGCGAGCGGGGCACCGACTCGTCGAGGAGCAGGGAGAGTTCGCCGGGGACGGTGCCGACCGTGCCGGCGACCGGGACGTCGGGGCCGGTGAGGGCTTCGACGGCCTGCCGCCAGGCCCGGGCGCGGGCCTCGTCGCTGAGGTCGTGCTCCACGACCCGCGCGGCGGGCACGGCGACCCCGCCCGCCACGCGCGCGAGGGCCCGGAGGACCGCGTCGAACACCTCGGGGGTGGCGAGCACGTCGACCAGCGGGCGCAGCGCGGCGGCGTCCGGGCCGCGGAAGCCGTCGAGCAGCCACAGCACTCCGCCGTCGGGCGGCCACGGGGTGCGGGTGCGGCGCAGGGTCCGCTCGCCGGGTGCGCCGACAGCCAGGCAGACCACCCGGGCCGGGCCGTAGGAGGAGAGGCGCTCGTGCAGGAGCTGGTGGGCGACGAGCCGGTCGGCGTCGTCGACGACCAGGAAGCGGCGCTCGTCGGGGGGCTGCGGGACGGCGAGGGCGCGGCGGACCGCCTCCTCGGGTGCGTACCGGTCGGCCGGGTCGTACGCCTCGGCGCGCAGGTCGAGGCAGACGGCGTGGCCGGGGGCCGGCCGGCCGGGGACGACGCTCGTGCTCACTCCTCCTCACCGTCCTCCTGGTCCCACGGGTAGCCGCCGCCTCCGAACTCGGGCACGGCCTCCCGTACGGGCTCTCGCACGGGCTCCCGGACCGGCCCCTGCTCGGTCTCCCGTACGGGCGCGGGAGCGGGCGGCAGCGGGTCGGGCGCGGGAGCGGCGGACGGGGCGTGGCGCTCGTACAGCGCGCGGAGGGTCGGCCGGGTGGGCCGGCCCGCGCCCGCGAAACGCATGTCCAGGGCGGCCGGGTAGGTGACCTCCCAGAAGTCCCGCAGCGGCGCCAGCCATTCGGCGTCCTCGGGCCCGTACTCCTGCGCCATCTCCTCGAGCAGCCGCCGCTGGCGCGGCGCGATCTCCTCGACGAAGCGGACGAAGAGCGGCGAGGGGCCCGCCGGGGTGTGCGCGAGGCCCTTGGGCAGGGCCTGCATCAGGCGTCCGCAGAACTCCTCGATGATCTGCCCCTCGTCGAGCAGCGCCCACCGCTCGTAGGCCCGCAGCAGCCCCGCCCAGCTGGACAGCGCGCCGTCGAAGTCCTCCAGGCGCAGCGACATGGTCGCGCCCTCGCCCTCCTGGAGCCGGATCCGCACGCGGTGCGGCGAACCGTCCGGGCCCTCGGTGTGGATGTGTCCGTTCCACATCGTGCAGAGCAGGCGGTGCAGTATCCGCCGGCGGTCCTCCTCGGTGGAGACCAGCCAGTCGTCCTGGTGGCCGAGCCGCTGCCGCCAGTGCAGGAAGTCCTCCTGGCCGCCGCTGTCGCGGGCCTCCGCCCAGAGGGTGAGGACCGAGCGCACCTCGGAGATGTCGGTGAGGTTCATGCCGCTGCGGAACAGCACCACGGTGATGGACTCGGTGTCGACGGCCCGGTACTCCTGGGCGGCGCGCGGCGGCAGGTTGAGCTCCTGGCGCAGATAGTCGGAGGCCCGGCCGTCGGACTCGCTGGCCGGGTGCACGATGAGGATCTTCAGCGGGCCGCCGCCGTCCGGGGTGAAGCCGACCGGCAGGAGCCCGGCGAGCGCGGCCCGGAACTGGTCGAGCCAGCGTCCGTCGACCTTCGACTCGGCGGACTCGTCGCCGGCCGCCGCGCGGAGCAGCAGGCCCATGGAGGGCAGCAGCGGGCGGGCGAACCGGTCGTCGTTGGCCTCGCCGAACAGCCGCTTCACCCGCCGCTCGACGACCTGCTTGATCTCCTTGACGGCGGCGCCGGGCGAGCGGCGCACCGCGTCCAGGGCGCCGCGCCACTCCTCGGGCCGGACGAGCCGTTCGAGCAGCCCGGCCGCGTCGGTGTTCTCGGGCAGGCCCTCGCTCTGCACGAGCCGGTCGAGGACGTCGTCGTAGAAGGCGCGCAGGCTGTTCTGCGGCGGCAGGAGGTAGGAGACGCCGGTGCGGTCGTCGCGGTAGAGCTCGCGGCGCCGGTCGGCGAACAGCTTGCCCTCGTCCTGCTCGTGGGCACGCAACCCCTTGGCGAGCTCGCCGAGCTCGTGCAGCACCTTGGTGAGCGCGGGCCGCCACTGGGCCTCGCCGGCCTGCCAGGCCCGGTGCCACAGCGACCGGGCCCGCCACTGGTACCAGGCGTCCTGGCGGGCGAGGGCGTCCTGCACGTCGGGATCGCTCCAGCGGGCCGGTACGAGGCCGCCGGCGCCGCGCCGCACGTGCGGGATGGCGGGGGCGAGGGCCTGCACGTCCGGGGGCCGTTCGGCCTCGTTGCGCCGGTTGTCGAGCATGCCGGTGAAGCCGGCGGCGGCGACCCGGTCCGGGTGGCCGGGGTGCCCGTTGAGGATCATCTCGACGTGGAACGGGCTGACGATGCCGAGGAGTTCGCGCACCGCCGTGCCCGGCTTGAAGTCCTCGGTGAGCCGGGGCACGTCGCGGGACAGGTCCGACTCCAGGCGGCGCAGGGCGTCCTCCATGTCGCCGAGCCGGTTGCGCAGCTCCTGGGTGATCGCGCCCCTGCCCTTGGGGAGCTGCTCGGGCAGCGCCACGTCGGGGGCCTCGCGGCTCCACAGCGGGCCGACGCCTGAGCGGGTGAACAGCTCCTGGACCTGGGTCTTGTCCTGGGGCGTGGTGCGGCGGGCCTTCTCGCCGAGGCCGCGGACGGCCTGGGCGAGCAGCCGGCCGGCGACGATCTCGGCGAGGTCGTCGACGGGCACGGTGAGGGAGGCGGCCAGGCTGGTGGACATGCCGCGGTAGCCGATGCCGGTGCGGGCCGGGGTGGAGCGCTCGACGCTCTTGTTGATGAAGCTGGCCGCGAAGGACTGGTAGTCGTCCTCGGCGCGGGCGGCGGCGCCGGTCTCCTCGCTGAGCTCGGTGCCGATCAGGGACATCACCATGGCGGTGATGGAGCGGCGCAGGTCCTCGGTGCCGATGACGGCGGGCTTGGAGAACAGGAACGCGGTCTGCACGGTGGAGGGGCGCAGCGCGACCACCCCGTCGACGGGGTAGTGGACGCTGATCCGGCCGCGCTGCTCGACGTCGCCGACGTCGTCGAGGGCGTCCGGCACGTTCTGGTCGTCGACGAGCCGCGACAGGTCCACGAGGGCGCGGGCGGCGTTGAGTTCGGCCTCCCGGCCGCCGCCGCCCTCGGGCGGGAACGCGGAGGGCATGACGACCAGCGGATAGATCTTGACGCCGGGCACCTTGCCCTTGCGGAACTCGTGGCCGATGAGGTGGAGGAAGTCGTAGTAGATGCCGGCGCCGGTGCCGCCGGCGACGGAGAAGGCGACGAAGACGTCGCAGCCGCGGATCCGGCTGCCGCCGACCCGCTGGAGGTCGCCGGCCGAGTTGCCGATCGCGCCGATCGCCTCGCGCAGCTGCCGCAGCACGGGTTCGAGACCGGAGCGCATGGTCGCGAACAGCGCGGCCCGGCCCACCGTGGGCAGTTGGCCCGCGCCGCTGTGCAGCGGCGCGACGCGCGGCTGCCGGGCCTGCGGCGGCAGCCACAGCTTGGTCTCCTCGTGCAGGGCGACCCGCAGCATGCGGGTGACCTCGGGCGAGGAGTCGTAGTCGGTGGGCAGCAGGTCGCGGACCATCCGGGAGGTACGGGAGTACGCGGCGCCCTCGGCGCCCTTGGCCCGGAACTGGGGCTGGCGGGTCAGCTCGGCCTCGCTGAAGTCCGCGTACACGAACTGCAGGCAGTCGGGCAGCTGGAACGGCAGCCGCCGTCCGCCGTCGACGAGTTCGGTGCCGTCGGGGCCGCACAGCTCGCGGCGCAGGCTGCGTTCGAGCTCGCTGCCGATGCGGCCGCCGGTGCCGCCGAGGCCCACGAACAGCATGGGCTGGTAGATCTTCATGTCGTCTCCCCTGGGGCCCCTGAGGACCTTTCGTTCGTACGTGCGTGGGGCGTCGGTCGTGGGTGTAGGGCGTGGGTCCGGTGGGCCGGTCCGGTGGGCCGGTCCGGTGGGTCAGAAGTCCGGGTCCCAGGCGGGCGTCGTGGTGGGCGCGTTCGGGGCGTCGGGTCCGGGGCCGTGCGGGCCGCCCGTGGTGGGCGGCAGGGCGTCCCCGGCCGGGGCGGAGCCGCCGGTCCGGCCGGGCCGCCCGGTGCGACCGGTCCTGCCCGGCCGGCCCGTACCGCCGCGGCGGGCTCCGGGGAGCAGCCGGCCGGCGGGTATGCGGCCGCGGGCTGCCGGGCGGCGGTCCCGTACGACCAGCTCGCACTCGTCCACGGCGACCGGCTGGCCGGCACGGATCGACGTCTCCCGGCCCCGGTGCGGGCGGAACAGCAGCTCGCCCGCGCCGGTCCGGCGCAGCCGGTGCGCCCCGCCGCCCCGGGACCCGCGCCGCAGGGTGGGCGCGGCGCCGCGCGGCTGGTCGATGCCGAACTCGTACTCCCCGCCCGGGCTCTGTCCGGCGTGCACGACCAGCGTGTGCAGGACGACCCCGTCCCTGAGGAGTTCGATCCGCACCCCGGTCAGGTCCTTCGTCCGCCGGCCGACGGCGATGCGTACGGCGGCCACGGCGGCGAGCAGGACGAGCGCGATCGCGCCGCCGACGACGTACGGCCACCAGCGGTCCCACCAGGTGGGCGGCGCCTCGACGCGGACGTCGAGGAAGACGGCGTCGAGCTTGCTGTCGCCGCGCCCGGTGTCCAGGACGACGAGCCGGCCGCCGAGCGCCCCCAGCGGGGCGTCCTTGCCGACGGTGAGGGTGAACTCGGCGCGGGTCGCCGGGCCGGGCTGGGCGACGACGGTCGCCGGGGCGAGCGCAAGGCCGGAACCGGGCCCGGAGTTGGCCCCTGTTCCGCCCGGTTCGTCCTCCAGGGCGAGGCGGAGGGTGTGCGGGGCGCTGTCGTGGTTGGTGAGGTCGACCCAGCCGTGCACGGTGTCGCCGGGGTGCACGGTGACCCGGTCGACGGAGACCTGGGCCTCCAGGAGCGGGGTGCCCTGGGTGACGGTGGTGTGGAAGGGGCGCCGGTCGGAGGTGACGCCCGGCGCGGCCATGTCCGCGACGATCTCCAGGTCGCCGGTGGCGGTGGCCGGCACGGTGAGCCGGCCGGTGAAGCGGACGTCCCCGGCCGTGCGGTCGGGTGCCTTTCCGTCGTCGGCGAGGCGGACGGTGACCGGGGCGAAGCCGCCGTCGCCGGTGATCCGGGCGCTCACGGTGACGCCCTGCAGCTGGCGCGGGTCGGTGATGACGACGCCGCGCCGGGTCTGCATCCGCACCTCGACCACGGCCTCCTGGCCGGCGCGCGGCGCGACCGGGTCGAGGACCACGGCGGACCGCAGCCTGCCCTGCCAGATGGCCCGTACGGCGACCTCGCGGTCCCGGTGCCCCTCCGGGGCCTCGATGTGCACCCGCCAGCGGCCGGGCAGCGGGTTGCGCACGCGCAGCGCCTCGACCGGCCCGTCGGCACCGCTGACCTCGAAGGCCGAGCCGTCGAAGTCGCCGCGGGTGGGCACCGGCCGGTTCCGCGGGTCGAAGTAGGTGACCCGCACCTTCGGGTCGTGCTTGGCCACGGTGAGGGAGCCGTCGGTGGCGATCGGCGGGATGGTCACGAAGAGGTCGGCGGGCGGCTTGCCGGCGGTGCCGTCCACGATGCTGGCGCAGCGTGCGGCGGCGAAGGTCTCCTGGAGCGCCTTGTCGATCTGGCCGGAGCCGGCGACCACTCGCATCCGGGGCGCGGAGCCGGGCACCTCGGAGCAGGCGCCGCGGTAGCCGCCCTCGGCCATCGCGGTGAGCGCCGCCCGGTCGATCTCGCCGCCGAAGCCCAGCGGCCAGATCTGCACCCCGGCCGCGCGGGCCCGGGCCAGCTCCTCGGCCAGCCGCTTCTCGCCGTTGGACTGGCGGCTGGGCGCGTCCGTGCCGTACTCGGGGCTGTCGCTGACGTCGAGCCGGCCGTCGGTCAGCAGGAAGACCACCTTGGGGGTCTTCGGTGCCGCGGGCGCCCCCGGGTTCTTCGCCGGGCCGCCGTCGCCTGCCGTGCCGCCGTTCTCGGTGAGCCGGGTGACGGCCTGTCGGACGGCCGCCGGGAAGTCGGTGCCGGGGCCGAGCCGGGCCCGGTCGCGGCGGTTGAGCTGCTTGACGCAGTCGCTGAGCCGCTGGCGTCCGGCGGCGTCGACGACGGCGAGCGGGCAGACCTCGTTGACCGGCGACTGGCCGGCCTTCTCGGAGCTGCCGAAGCCGATGACGGCGGCCCGGGAGCGTTCGGAGATCTCGCCCTGGCCGATCAGCGCGGCGGCCTCGGTCTCCCGGGCCAGGTCCTGGTCGGCCAGGCTCTCCGACTGGTCGACGAGGACGACGAAGTCGATCGGGTCGGCGCCCTCGGCGGGGTCGGCCGCCGCCGCGCGCGCGGGCAGAGCGCCGGCCGGGCCGGCGAGCGGCCCGGCGACGACGAGCAGCGCGGCGGCGAGCAGCGTCCCGCCGGTCCTGAGGCTCCGCCCGACGGCCCGTCCGATGTCTCGGCGGGTGCTCGGGCGGGCGCTCGGGCGGTGGTTCTGCGGCGGGGTGCGCCACGGCTTCGACTGCACGGTCACCTTCATGGGCGTGTCACCACAGTTCGCTGAGGAGGGCCAGGAGGGCGCCGAGCACGAGGGCGGCGACGCCCAGCCGCAGCCATCGGTACTTGGCGGCGAGGACGAGGCCGTGGACGCTCGCCTGGTCCAGGAGCCAGCCGGTGGCGTCCGGTCCTGCGGCCTCCAGGCGGGTGCGCAGGGCGTCCGCCGAGGTGCCGGAGACGAGCGTGCGGAGCAGGGTGCGTTCGGCGCCGGGCCGGGTGCGGGGCAGCACGACGGAGACCAGCATCAGCACGCCGGCGGTCCACAGCGCTCCGGCGGCGACGAGCAGGACGCGGCCGGCGCCGCCGGGCAGCGGGCCGTGGTCGCGGGAGAAGACGATCGCGAGGAAGGCGAGCGCGCCGGACAGCAGGATCGCGGCCTTGGTGTCGGCACGGCCGATGTCCTCGCGGACGGTGGTCAGCAACTGCTCGGCCATCCGCCGCAGTTCGCCCGGCTCCGGCGCCTCGGCGGGACGGGCGGGGCGGGCCGGGGTCGCCGCGGGTGCGGGTACGGGTGCGGGCTCGGGTACGGGCGTGGGGGCGGTGCCCCCGGTCGGGGTGCTCATTCGTCGTCCCAGTCGTCGAACGCGTCGCTCGGCTGGGAGCGGGGAGCGTCGTGGCGGTCGCGGTCGCGGGCGTCGTACGGGTCGTCGTACGGATCGGGCCCGGACGCGGGCCGGACGTCGGTCGGCTCGTAGATCCGCCGGTCCTGGGGCGCCGCCTCCGGCGCGGGCTCGTCGTCCCAGTGGGGCGCGGCGGGCTCGGGCCGGGCGGGCTCCAGGGCGCGCCGGCCGGAGCCGCGGTCGCCGTCCAGGACCTGGGAGGCAACGCCGCCGAGGATGGCGCCGGTGGAGCCGCGCAGATGCTGCAGGACCTGGAAGGCCTGCTCGTCGATCTCGTGGCGTTCGAGCACGCCCGCGTCGAGGAGCTTGGTGAAGACGGTGAGCAGGTCCGCCTGGCCCTCGCGCTTCTCGCGCTGGAGCTGGGTGCGGATCTCCCATTCCCGATCGGGGTTGCTCGCCATGTGGTGGGCGATCTGGGCCAGGTCACCGCTCCGGAAGACGGCCATCAGCGCCTCGGCGCGGGCCTCGATCCGCTTGCGGTCCCACGCCTCCTGGCGCAGTTCGCGCTCGGCGACCCGGGCGTCGGAGCCGCTGGCGACGCCGGCCTGGTCGCCCCGGGCCACCTCGATCCTGGTCTGCTCGGCCAGGTCGAAGAAGACGTAGACCTGGGTGCGCAGTCCGATGTCCCGGCCGATGACGAGCCGGCCGGAGGCCAGTTCGTCCCGGACGGCCTCGTCGGCGCGCTGGGCCTCGGTGAGCCGGAAGCGGCGGGACAGCGAGCGCAGCCCGTCGAGCAGGTCGTCGTGCAGCAGCTCGGCCACGTTCCACGCCTGTTCGCGGACCACGAGGTAGGGGTCCTCGACCGTCCACTGGATCCGGACCCGGACGTCGAACCAGGAGCCGTCGCCGGCGGCGGGCAGCCGCAGCGCGAACTCGGTGATGTTGCGGCCCAGTTGCACCTCGAAGACGGTGTACGGGGGGCGGAGCAGCGGCTTGTCGACGTCGTCCGTCCGGTCCGGCCACACGATCCGGTGCCCGCCGTTGCGGTAGAGCAGGACCGCCGCGATCTGTCCGCTGGTGCGGCGGTACGGGGGCGCGCTCTCGCGCAGCAGCGGTCCGAGCGGCCCGGTGCCCGAGCCGTCCCCCGCCTCGGCTCCGCCCGCCGCCGGTGCCGGCGACTTCCGCTCCTGGGCGGGGTCCGCCCGCCGCTCGCGGCGCTCGCGCAGGCCGTCCGGCTCGCGGCGGACCTGCCCCTCCTCCTGCGGCCCGTTCATCGGTGCGCTCCTTCCGCGACGGCGTCCCACATGCGGCGCGCCGCGCTCTTGTCCAGGGGCCGGTCCCGGTCCCGTACCAGGTCGTTGAGAAGCCCGCGGAGCCGGTCCCGGTCGCGGCGCTCGACGGAGATCAGGGGCAGCAGCCCGCAGACGAGGTCGAGGGCGGTGGGGTCCTTGGCGGCTCGGCGCAGCAGGCTGCCCAGGCCGTCGAGGGCGGCCTCGCCCGCCCTCGCGGTGACGAGGCTGTGCCGCAGCAGCCCGCCGAGGACCGGGGCGAGGTCGGGCCGGGTCGCGAGCAGCGCGACCATCAGCGGCCGGGCGGCGTGCTCGTCGAGTTCGGGGACGTCCCGCAGGCCCCACAGATAGGTGGTGCGGGTGGTGAGGCTGCGGATCACGGTCAGGTGCACGAGGTTGGCCAGGTTCTGCCGCCCGTCGGCGAGCCAGCGCCGCATCCGGCGAAGGACCGGATCGGGGTCGCCGGAGGCGAGCAGCCGGGTGACGCTGAACGAGGCCGGCACGAGGACGTCGAAGTCGGTCGGCTCCTGCTCGCGGACGACGCGGGCGACGGCGTCGAGCGAGCCGCGCAGGCCGCCGGCCGCGTACTCGTAGCCATGGGTGAGCAGCGCGGTGTCGCGCAGCTGCGGGTCGTCCGAGGCGGCCCAGTCCTTGAGGGTGGCGGCGACGGCGGGCCGCACCTCGGGGTCGCGGGCCGCCTCGGCGAGGGCGGTCGCCGCCGCCATCCGGGCCACCGGGTCGTCGGTGCCGGCGAGCGGCGCGACCAGTTCGTGGTAGCCGTGGATCCAGTCCCAGGAACAGAGCACTCCGGCCGCGATGGAGGCCCGCACCCACACCTCGGGGCGGGGGTCGTCGCACAGGCCGCGCAGCCAGCGGGCGACCGGTCCGCGCACGTTGTGGTAGCCGTGCCAGACCTCGGCGAGGACGGCGGTGGCGAGCGCCGTGCCCTGGAAGCGGACGGCGCGCACCGGCACCTTGGCCCGGCCGAGGTCGAGCTCGCCGTCCTCCAGGACGGACCGGGCGAGCACCGGCCGGTGCTCGGCGTGGGTGCCGAACAGGCGCCGTCCCGCCGGGTGTTCGGGGTCGAGGGTGACGGCGAGCTCCCAGGCGAGGAGCTCGGCGGCCTCGGTGGCGATGCTGTAGGCGGAGCCGTCGAAGACGGCCACGGCGATCCGAAAGGCGGCGGCGTTGAGCAGCGGCAGGGCCTCGGGCAGGGTGCCGGGCCGGTCCGCACCCGCGAACCAGTCGCGGGCCTGGGCCCGTACGAAGGAGGCGCACTCCGCGAGGAGTTGCTCGTCGGTGAGGGTGCCGCGGCGGTGTCCGGCGAGGTGGTCGGCGAGCTGGGCGGCCTCGCGCGGCCGCAGCTCCTCCAGGCCGAGGGCGTCGACGACGTCGGCGCGGACCGCGAGGGCCCGGGCCTCGGCCGTGGCCTCCTCGGGCGCGCCGCGCAGCAGCAGCCGCAGATGGCGGTGGAGGACGTCGGCGGCGGGCGGCGGCGCGCAGTACATCCCGTACCGGCCGCGCAGCAGCCGGTCGGCCAGGTCGCCGTTGCCGAGGACGACCACCGCGTAGCCGTCGACGCCGCGGAGCAGGTCGGCGAAGCGGTCGAGGTGCAGCTCGGACAGGCGCACCGGAGGGCGCCGGGCCGGTTCGCCGCGCTCGCCGCCCCGGCCGTGGCGGCGCCCGTCCTCGGCGCGGACGACATCGTCCGGGCGGTGTTCGAGGAGGTGGCCGGCCTTCTCGTGGAGGGCGTCGGCGGTGATCTCGTCGACCCCGTGCCGGGGGTCGAGCCGGTGGACCCGCCGCCCGGTCTGCTCGGCGAGCAGCGCGAGGGCGGTGGCGGTGCGGCCGCTGCCCGGCTCGCCGCACAGCACCAGGACGCGGTGGCTGCGCAGCCGGTCCTTCATGCGCTGGTAGCCGTCCGTCTCGCAGTACACGTCGTCGAGGTGGTCGAGGGTCTCGGCCGGGACCGCGCCCTGCACGAAGTGCGGACGGTCGCCGAGCAGCAGCTCGTACCGGTCGCCGTAGTGGACGTGGGCGTCGCGGCCGGCGGCCGTGCGGTGGTCGCCCGGCGAGCCCTGCCCCAGGGAGCGGCGCGCGGCGCGCGCGGTCCCGGCGCCGCCGGTGGTGCCCGCGCCGCCGAGCGGGCTGCGGTCGGCCCGGTCGAAGGGATTCGGCTCCCGGGCCGCGTCGCCGGACGGGCCGTCGCCGGTCGTCGACGGCGTCCCAGGGGTGCCTCCCTGGGCCTCGTCGGCCTTGGGCTCCGCGTCGGGTGCCGCACCGCCGCCGTGGTCGAGGTCGTCGTCGCTCATGCCCGCTCCTCCCGCCCGCCGTCCTGGTGGCCGCCGCCCTCGCCGTACGTGTGCTCGCGCCGCTCCTCAGGGACGCCGGCGTACGAGTCGTCGGCGTCCGGGTCCTCGTCGTCCCAGTCCGGCTCCCACTCCTCCTCCGGCACGTCGTCACCCGTGCGCCCGCGCGAGCCCCCGTCGCGCGCCCCCGGACGCGCCGACCCGCCCGGCTCCCCGCCCCTCGTACCGTCCCGCTCCCCGTCCCGCGTCTCGTTGCGGATGCCGGTGATCGGGCCGTGGATCGTGGTGGCCTCGATCACCTGGATGTCGCGGCCCGCCGTGAACGTCCTGCTTCCAGCAGGGGCCTTGGGCCTGGGCTCGGCGGTGCCGGGCGGTGAGCCGTCCCCCCGCGACGGCCCACCGCCGGTCTGTGGTGACCCGTCCGGCCGCGGTCCCGGCGCGGCGGCGCGCGGGGCGCCGGCCAGGGCGGGCGGCTCGGGCAGGCCCGGCACGTGGAACCAGGCGTCCTCGTGGGTCTCCTTGGCCACCACCGGGGCCCGCCGGTAGCGGTCCGGCTCGACGAAACGGCCGCCCTCGATCACCACGTTCCGGTAGAGCGAGTCCGAGACGACGATCAGCAGATCGACCTCAGGGGCCTCCGTCATCACCTGGCGGGCGGGCGCGCTGTCGCACAGCCGGCAGGCCAGGTCCACGGCCCGCCCGACCAGGCCGCGCCCGTCGTCGAGGACGAGCCCGGCGTTCATGCCGACCCGCAGCCGCAGCCTCCGGCCCCCACCCCCGCTCCCGCCGCCGCTCCCGCTCCCCGCTCCCCCGCCTCCGTGGAGGGCGTTGTACGCGCGCAGGACGGCGTGCAGGGTGGCGATCCAGCGTCCGACCATGAGGGCCGGGGGCACGTCCGGGCGGAGCGCGGCGAGGATGCCGTCGCCGCGGTCCTCCTGGTGCACGGTGCCGGGCTCGACGCCGACGGAGGCGTACGCCTCTCCGAAGGCCTCGTACATGGCGGCCCGGACGAGCCGTTTCTCGTCCATGCCGAGGCGCCCGGAGCCGACGACGTCCCCGAAGACGACGAGCCGGTGGAGGGCACCCGCGCTCGCCCCCACATCCGCTCCCGTGCTGGCTCCCGTACTGGTCACTCGGACTCCTCTGATGTCGTTCAGGCGGTTCCGTCGTGCGGAGGTCAAGGGCCCTTGCCGCCCCGCGCCCTGGCCTTGGTGGTGGTCACGGGTCCAGCGTGGCTGCTTTCGCACCAGGGCGATGTAGCCGTTTACACAGCCGGGGGTTGTTTGTCCGACGAATGTGCGCCGGGGTGTGCGCGCCCCTGCGCGAGCAGCACGAGCAGGGACATGTCGACGACGACCACGGTGCGTTGGGCGGTGCGGACGACCCCTTGCTCGCGCAGCAGCCGCAGCGCCTTGGCCACGGCTTCGCGGGTCGCCCCGATGGCCGCCGCCAGATCGTGCTGGGGCAGCGGCAGTTCGAGTACGGTGCCGGACTCGGCGCGCCGGCCCGCCCGTTCGGCGAGTTCGACGAGCCGGGCGGCGAGCCGCTGGAGGACGGTTTCGGAGGCCAGCGAGCGGCGCTCGACGTCGGCGCTGCGCAGTCGGGTGGCGAGCTGGCGCATGATCAGCGAGGTGGCGTGCGGCCGGGCGGCGAGGAAGCGCCGGAACCGGTCGCCGGAGATCGCGACGGCCTCGACCCGGCCGAGCGCGGTGACGGTGGCGCTGCGCGGCCGGCGGTCGACGGCCGCGAGGTCGCCGACCACCTCGCCGGCCCCGCGCAGCGCCAGGATCAGCCGGGCGCCGCGTTCGGTGCCGACCGAGACGACCGACCAGCCGGAGAGCAGGGCGAGGACGAACGCGGTGGTGTCCCGCTCCCGGATCATCACGTCACCGGGTTCGTAGGTGCGCGGGGCGCCCTCCGCGAGCAGCGCGCGGCGGTCGGCCGCGGGGAGGGCGTGCAGGAAGGACCGGTCCTGGCCGAAAAGACTCAACGGTCGCTCACACCCCCGCACGACTTCGCGCATTCGCGTGCTTGTTCCCACATCAACGAGCAACCAGAGTCACATTGTTGACGCTGCGTCACTCCGTGGGGTGAAGAACGCTAGGCCCACCCGAAGAATCACGTCAACGCGGGTGGGGGCGGACACGAGGGGCGCAAGGGAGCGCTGATTTCCGCCCCCTTGCGCCCCCTGTGTCCTGCCTGTGACCGGCCGCGGACCCCTTCGGAACGAAGGGGTCCGCGGAGCCCGGGTCCGGCCGGCTCGGAACCGCGGCCCGACCGGCTCGGAACCGTGGGCCGACCGGCTCAGAGCCGCGGGTCGACCGGCTCCGACTCCAGGGCGAGGACCGCGAACACGGCCTCGTGGACCCGCCACAGCGGCTCCCCCGCGGCCAGCCGGTCGAGCGCCTCAAGACCGAGCGCGTACTCGCGCAGGGCGAGCGAGCGCTTGTGGCCGAGGAACCGGTTCCGCAGCCGCTCCAGGTTGTCCGGACGGGTGTACTCCGGGCCGTAGATGATCCGCAGGTACTCCCGGCCGCGGACCTTGACGCCCGGCTGCACCGGCCGCCCGTCCTTGCCGGTGGCCATGGCCGCGAGCGGCTTGACGACCATGCCCTCGCCGCCGGCCGCGGTCAGTTCCAGCCACCAGTCGACACCGGCCCGTACGGAGGCCTCGTCGGCCGGGTCGACCACGAGCCGCCGGGTGACCTGGAGCAGGCCGGTCGGGTCGTGCTCGACCAGCCGGTCGAGCCAGGCCAACTGCTCGTCGTGCGGTACGGCGGCCAGCGAGCGCCCCTGCGCCGCGAGCACCTGGAACGGTGCGAACCGCACGCCCTCCAGGCCCTCGGTCGGCCAGCAGTAGCGCCGGTACGCGTCGGTGAACGCCGCCGCGTCCGCCGCCCTCTCCCGCTGCCGGCCGAGCAGCGCGTCCACGCCCGGCACCCCGCGTGCGGCCGCCTGTTCGAGCGCCCCCAGCGCGCCGGGGAAGACCGCCCGGGAGGCCGCGCCGACCGCCGCGTACTGCGAGCGCAGCAGTCCGGCCGACTTCAGCGACCACGGCATCAGCTCGCCGTCGAGCAGCAGCCAGTCCGTGTCGAGCTCCTCCCACAGCCCGGTGGCGCCGACGGCCGCCCGCAGCCGCGCGAGCACCTGCTCGGTGGTCGCCCGGTCGTCGAAGAAGGGCCGGCCGGTGCGGGTGTGCACGACGCCGGTCACCCCGTCGCCGGCGGCCACGCCGAATCGTTCCGCCGCCACCGCCGCGTCCTTGCAGACGAGCACGACGGCCCGCGACCCCATGTGCTTCTCCTCGCACACGACCCGCCCGACCCCGTCGGCCGCGTACTGCGCGAACGCCTCCGCCGGGTGCTCCAGGAAGCCTTCTGCCCTGGACGTGGCGGTCGGCGCCATGGTCGGCGGGAGGTACGTGAGCAGCCGCGGGTCGATCGCGAAGCGGCTCATCACCTCCAGGGCGGCCGCCGCGTTCTCCTCGCGCACGGCGACATTGCCCATCAGGCGCGTCTCCACGATCCGGCGGCCGTGCACGTCGGCGAGGTCCAGCGGCCGGCCCTGGTGCCCGCCGGGCGCCTCGGGCGCGAGCGGCTTGGCCGGCTCGTACCAGACCCGCTCCGCCGGTACGTCGACGAGCTCGCGCTCCGGCCAGCGCAGCGCGGTCATCTTCCCGCCGAACACGGCACCCGTGTCGAGGCAGATCGTGTTGTTGATCCACGAGGTGTTCGGCACCGGGGTGTGGCCGTAGACCACGGTCGCCCGGCCCCGGTAGTCCTCGGCCCACGGGTAGCGCACCGGCAGCCCGAACTCGTCGGTCTCGCCGGTGGTGTCCCCGTACAGCGCGTGCGAACGCACCCGCCCCGAGGTGCGGCCGTGGTACTTCTCCGGCAGACCGGCGTGGCAGACCACCAGCCGGCCCCCGTCGAGGAGGTAGTGGCTGACCAGGCCGTCGACGAAGGCCGCGACCTCGGCCCTGAACTCCTCCGGCTCGCGCTCCAGCTGCTCGATCGTCTCGGCGAGTCCGTGCGTCTGCTGCACCTTGCGGCCGTGCAGCCAGCGCCCGAGCTTGTTCTCGTGGTTTCCGGGCACGCACAGCGCGTCCCCGGCCGCCACCATGCCCATCACGCGGCGCAGCACGCCCGGGCTGTCGGGGCCGCGGTCGACCAGGTCGCCGACGAAGACAGCGGTCCGGCCCTCCGGGTGGTGCCCGTCCACATAGCCCAGCTTCGCGAGCAGCGTCTCCAGCTCGGAGCGGCAGCCGTGCACGTCGCCGATGATGTCGAACGGGCCGGTGAGGTGCCGCAGATCGTTGAACCGCTTCTCCAGGACGACCTCGGCCGCGTCCACCTCCGCCACGCTGCGCAGCACGTGCACCTTGCGGAAGCCCTCGCGCTCCAGGCCCTTCAGCGAGCGGCGCAGCTCGCGACGGTGCCGCTGGATGACGTGGCCGGGCATGTCCGCACGGTCGGGGCGGGCCGCGTTGCGCGCGGCGCACACGTTCTCGGGCAGGTCGAGGACGATCGCGATCGGCAGCACGTCGTGCTCGCGGGCGAGCTGCACGAGCTGCCGGCGCGCCTCGCGCTGCACATTGGTGGCGTCGACGACGGTCAGGCGTCCGGCGGCGAGCCGCTTTCCGGCGATGAAGTGGAGGACGTCGAAGGCGTCCTTGCTGGCGCTCTGGTCGTTCTCGTCGTCGGCGACGAGCCCGCGGCAGAAGTCGGAGGAGACGATCTCGGTCGGCTTGAAGTGGCGCCGCGCGAAGGTCGACTTGCCGGAGCCGGTCGCTCCGACCAGGACCACGAGGGAGAGATCGGTGACGGGCAGGACACGCCCGGTCTTCGGATTGCTGCTGGCGGTGGTGTCGTCGTCGGTCATGCCGCGTCCTCCTTCGTGATGTCGGCGTTGCGCGCGGTGTTGTCGTTGTCGTCACGGGTGAGGACGGCCATCTGCGTGGGCGGGCCGACCTCCGGGTCGTCCGGGCCCACGGGCAGGAGCGCGACCTCGTAGCCGTACCGCTCCCCCACGGCCGCCGCCCACTCCCGGAACTCGGCCCGGTTCCACTCGAAGCGGTGGTCGCTGTGCCGGACGTGCCCGGCGGGCAGCGACTCCCAGCGCACGTTGTACTCGACGTTCGGGGTGGTCACGACCACCGTGCGGGGCCGGGCGGCGCCGAACACCGCGTATTCGAGGGCGGGCAGCCGGGGCAGGTCGAGGTGCTCGATCACCTCGCTGAGCACGGCCGCGTCGTAGCCGGTCAGCCGCTTGTCGGTGTACGTGAGGGAGCCCTGGAGCAGCTTCACGCGGGCGGCCTGCCGCTCGCCCATCCGCTCCAGGCGCAGCCGGCGCGCGGCGACCGAGAGGGCGCGGGCGGACACGTCCACGCCGACGACCTCGGTGAACCGCACGTCCTTGAGCAGCGCCTGCACCAGCTGGCCCTGGCCGCAGCCGAGGTCGAGCACGCGGGCGGCGTCGGCGGCGCGCAGCGCGCCGAGGATCGCCGCGCGGCGCTGCTCGGCGAGCGGCACGGGCTTCTCGTCGGTGTCGGTGGTCTCGTCGACCGCGTTGTCGACGTCCTCGACGTCCAGGCCGTCCGCCTCGGCGAGCCGGACCAGTTCCAGGCGCTCGGTGGCCGCCCGGGTCAGGCCCCAACGGCGGGACAGATAGCGGCTGGTGATGAGGGCGCGGTCGGGGTGGTCGGCGAGCCAGCCGTCACCGGCGCGCAGCAGCTTGTCCACCTCGTCCGGCGCGACCCAGTAGTGCTTGGCGTCGTCGAGCACCGGGAGCAGCACGTACAGCTGGTTGAGGGCGTCGGCGAGCCGCAGCTCGCCCTCCAGGACGAGCCGTACGTAGCGGGAGTCGCCCCAGGCCGGGAACTCCGGGTCGAGCGCGACCGGTTCGGCGGTCACGCGCGTCCAGCCGAGCGGCCCGAACAGCCGGGTCACCAGCTCCGCGCCGCCCCGGGCGGGCAGCGCCGGCACCTCGATGCGCAGCGGCAGCGGTTCGGCGGCCCGCTCCGGCAGGGCGGCGCAGCTGCCGTGCAGGGCGCTCTTGAAGACCTTGGCGAGCGCGACGGCGAGCAGCGAGGAGGCGGCGTACGGGCGGTCGTTCACGTACTGCGCGAGGGCCGCGTCCGGGGCGCCGCCCCGGCCCTTCCCCTTGCCGCGGCGCACCAGCGCCACGGGGTCCACGTCGAGCAGCAGCGCGGCCGTGCACCGCTCCGCGCCGGCCTCGGGGTAGAGGACGTGCGCGGTGCCGTGCGAGGTCGAGAAGGACTGCGCCTTCCCGGGATGCTTGTGCAGCAGAAAGCCCAGGTCAGTGGCGGGTTTCTCGGCGGTGCCGGTGGTGCTGATCGTCAGGAACATGCGTTCAAGGATGACCTTTCGCGCCGCCCCGTCACAACGTATTTCGTGCCCGCCGGGTCCCCGTCGCCGCTGTCCCTGCTACGGCTCCGTCGCGAGCTCGGCGGCCAGGGCGGCGATCGCGGTGGGGCCGACCCGGCAGCAGCCGCCGACGAGGCGGGCGCCGGCGGCGCGCCAGGCGGAGGTCGTGGCGGTGGTGAAGGTGGCGCCGCCGTGCCAGCGACGGGTGCCGGCGTCCCAGCGCTCGCCGCTGTTGGGGTAGACGACCACCGGCTTGCCGGTCGCCGCGGCGGCGATCTCCGCGGCGGGCCCGGCGTCGTCCGGGTCGCAGCAGTTCACGCCGACCGCCACCACCTGGTCGATCCCCTCGGCGAGAC
Organism: Streptomyces sp. SKN60; assembly: GCF_026236535.1. Lineage (GTDB taxonomy): Bacteria > Actinomycetota > Actinomycetes > Streptomycetales > Streptomycetaceae > Streptomyces. The sequence goes on from NZ_JAHTMW010000031.1 coordinate 37,083, forward strand.
CGAAGGCGGTCTCCAGCCGCTGCCCGGCCCGGGTGTGCACCCCGCTGACCGTGTACGAGAGCCACACGGGCACCCCGCACCGGCCGGCGGCCCGCAGCAGGGCCTCGGCCTCGTCCACGTCCGGCACCGTCTCCAGGGCCAGCAGGTCGGCCCCGGCCTCGGCGAGGACCTCGACGCGGGGGCGGTGGAAGCGCTCCAGCTCGGCGATCGAGAGCCCGTACCGCCCGCGGTACTCGCTGCCGTCGGCGAGCATCGCCCCGTACGGCCCGACGGAGGCCGCCACCCACACCTCGCGGTCCGTCCGCTCACCCGCCTCCCGGGCGAGCGCGACGCTGCGTTCGAGCAGCCGCGCCGTCTCGGCGTGCCCGAGGCCGCGCCGGGCGAAGCCCTCGAAGGTGGCCTGGTAGCTGGAGGTGATGAGCACCTGGGCTCCGGCCCGTACATAGGCCGCGTGCGCCGCCTCTATCTGCTGCGGCGCGTCGGCGAGCAGCCGCGCCGACCACAGCGCGTCGGACAAATCGCAGCCCTGCGCCTCCAGCTGGTTGGAGAGCCCGCCGTCGAGGACGAGCGTGCCCTCGGCGAGGGCGGCGGCCAGCGTGCGTTCGGGTCTCATCGGCTCACCCCAGCGGCGTCGTCCCAGCTCGGAAACCGCCCGGACCACGGCTCCCACCAGCACGGTACCTCCCGGGCCCCGCCGGGGGCCTCCCCCTCCCTCCGTCAACCGATTCGTCAGCGGATGATCTCCGTCGGCACGGTCGGGTGAATATCCGTCCACTTGACGGGCGGCGTCCGGCCGGGCCAGTGACCGGGGCCGGGCGGGCGTCGTTGGCTCGGGCGGAGCCGGACCGCCCGGCCCGCGTGCCGGCGGATGTTGCCGGTGCGTCGCTCTCTTGTGGCCCTCTCCGTAGGGAGGGGCCCCGGGCCGAGGAGGCCGCCATGTCCCAGGAAGCCGCGCCGGAGCAGCCCCTGCCGTCGCAGGGGCCGTCGGGTGGCGCCCCGAAGGGGCTGCTGCAGCAGATGGAGGAACTGATGGCGGCGCTGACCGCCGACCTCTCCCAACTCGACGCCGACCTCCAGTCCTCGGCCGGCCGGCCCGAGGACACGCCGGCCTGACGGCCGGGGGCGCTCAGCGCGGGCCCGGGCCCGCCCGGCCGCGGGCCGGGTCGGGCGGGCGGTCCCGCTCACGTTCGCGCTCCCGCACCGCGAGGCGGCGGAGCATGGCGCGGACCCGGTCGCCCGCCTCGTCGGCCGCGTCGATGGCCTCGATGCACTGCCAGTAGAGCCCCTCCTCGTCGGTGGCACAGGCCACCCCGACCAGGGCGATGCCGACCTCGCCCAGAAGCGCGCCGAGCGCGGTCAGGGCCGCGCGGGCGTCCCCGAGGGTGGTGAGCTGCGCGGCGCGCGGCCCGCCGGTGCGGAGGGCCGGGTGCTCCACCACTGCGCGTCCGCCCCCTATCTCACTCAGTCCCCGCGCCTCGCTCCGCAGCTCCATCGGCCCGCAGAGCGCGAGATGACTCCCTATCGCCTGGGCGAGGGTCTGGGCCTGCCAGGCCTCCGCCACGATGTCCAGCGCCACCCGGCTTTCGGCCAGCGCGTGCCGCCCCGTCGCGATCAACCTCTCCGCTTCCATCAACGCCGCCCCCGTTCCCCGGACTTACCGCTCATTCATTCCATTACCCAGCGTGAGACGGCCTGAGCCCAAACACCAGGGGAATTCGGAAATCTGTGGACAGGAATCTCGTTGGGGAAAACCCGATCACTCCGAAGAGTGACGATCGGTCCCGCCGGCGGGCCCTGACGGGCCCCGGCGCGGCGGGAAGCGGAGCTCGTTGCGGTCGATCTTGGCCGAGAGGGCCTCCAGCGGATCGATCCCCAACACCTCGCAGAACTGCAGCAGATAGGCGAGGACGTCGGCGACCTCGTCGCGGACCCGGTGCGCGCTGTCCGGGTCGGTCATCACCCGGGCGGCCTCCTCGGGGGTCGACCACTGGAAGATCTCCAGGAGTTCGGCGGCCTCGACGCTCAGCGCCGCGGCCAGGTTCTTCGGCGTGTGGTAGGGCTGCCAGTCGCGGGCGGCGGCGAACTCCGCGAGGCGGCGCTGGAGTCCGGGCACATCATGTTCGGTCACGCCCCAGGTCTACCACCGTCACCCCGGGCACCTCCGGCCCCACCGGTGCCTCCGAAGCCGGAGCCGAAGCCGATGCCGAACCCGAAGCTGTCGCCGAAGACGTCGCCACGAGGCGCAGATGGCCGGACCCGCAGATCTCGCCGGCCAGGGCGAGCAGGGCGCGCACCTGCCGGGCGTCGAGTCCGCGGTCGAGGCCGTCGGCGAGGACGGTGAGGGTCTGCATGGCCTGCGGGACCTCGTCGACCGGGTCGACCGTGAGCACCGCGGGCCCGGTGAGCAGGACGAGCCCGAGGGCGAGGTAGCGCAGTTCGCCGTCGCCGAGGCGGCCGAACGGGGTGGCGGGGGCCGTCCCGCGGGCGGTGCGCTCCAGGACGGCCTGGACGAGGGAGCCGTCCACCGACTCCCGTAATCCGAGACCGGTGACCGGGCCCGCGCAGCCGGCGGCGGCGAACGCGGCGAGCCGGGCGTGCCGGCGGGGGCATTCGGTGGCGGTGCGGTGCAGCACTTCGGCGAGGTTGCGGCAGTCACCGCGCAGCCGGCCGGGACTCGCGCCGATCGGTGCGGGTTCGCGCATCCGGCGCGGTCGCGGGTCGCAGGGGAAGACCGAGCGGAGTCCGACGACGACCTGCTCGGCGGCGGCGAGGACATCGCGCTGGCCCGGGGTGCGCCCGGCGACGCGGAGCGGGAGGAGGGCGGTGGCGAGGAGATCGTCGGGGAGCGGGGCGCGGGTGACCTTCGTGCTGCCGGCGGTGTGCCATTCGGCGTGCACGGTGCCGCGTCCGGGGTCGCGGAGCGCGGTGGCGAGGAGGGTGCGGCCCCGGCTGGTGAGGCGTTCGCCGGCGATGCGCAGTTCGGGTTCGACCTGGACGGCGAGGTCGAGGGCGACGGGTCCGGCGGGGCCGTCGACGGTGCATCCGATGCGGAAGCCGCGCCGCCCCTGCCGGTCGGGCCGGGAGCGTTCGGGGACGTGGTCCGCGGCGTCCGGAAAAGCCTCGGCGAGACCCGCGCCGGAGGCGAGCCGTGCCAGTGCCTCGTAGGCGACCAGGGCGGTGCTCTTGCCGCTGCCGCTCGGCCCGCGCAGCAGGGTGACGGGGCCGAGCGGCAGCAGGGTGCCGCGGTGCGGTCCGAAGGCGGAGAGCCGCAGTTCGGTGACGAAGGGCCGGGCGGGGGCCGCGGCGGGGGCCGGGGCGGGGGCCGCGAGGGCGGTCCTGACGATCCGGTCGGGGCCGCGGGTGCGGCCCTGCGCGGGGACGAACCCGGACGGCCGGGCCTGCGGGCGGTACGTGCGGTCGGGGGCGGTGCCGCCGGTGGTGGTCATGCCCGGACCGTACGCAGCCGCCCGTACGCCGAACCGTTACGGCTGAACGACCTTCCTACGAACGGGGGACCGCCCCCGCCTCCAGGTCCCCGGCGTTCTCGTCCGCGGCGCCCTCGACCTCAGTGCCGGCCGGGGCGAGCAGGAAGACGTTGCGGTCGACGCGGTGCATGCCGCTGCCGAGTCCGAAGACGACACCGCTGCTGAAGTCGAGGATGCGCTTGGCGACCTCGGTGTCCGCGCTGGTGAGATCGAGCAGCACGGGGATCTGGGCGATGAGGTACTCGGCGACCTCGCGGGCATCGGCGAACACCTGCACCCGCAGCACGACCATGCGGCGGTTCTCGGCGGCTCCGTACTGGTCGGGGATCGTGCGGTGGTCCACCCTGGACGGCCATTCGTCCCGACCGCGCAGGGGCACGACCTGCGCCAGGCCCTCCCACTGCTCGTCGGTGACGTCGTACCTCTCGTACCTACTCATGCGCCCATCCTCCCGTTACTCACCCGTTCGGCCCAACACCGACACGAACCGTCTCACTCGTTTCGGCTCCGGCCGCCTTATGATCTCCCGCTGCGGACCGCGACCCTGGGGGGGATCTGATGAACCGACCGTATGAGAGATCTGACGGGAGACCGGACGACCGGCGCGCCTCCGTCTTCCGGTTCGCGACCGAGCTCGTCGCCTGGGTGGCGACGCCGTGGGCGCTGGCCGGGACGTCGTGGCTCTTGGCCGTGGTCTCGATCGTCGTGCTGATCGGCCTGCCCACGGTCTTCGCCACGCCGGGCGACAAGGCGCAGGTGATGGTGCCGGCGCCGGGCGCGGTGACGATTCTGCTGGTGCTGCTCCAGCTGGTGGCCGCCGTGGTGTCGGCGTGGCTCGCGTGGCCGGTCTGGGCGGCGGTCGTCGTGTCCGTGCTGGCCGCGACGACGCTGGTGACGGAACTGCCGCGCTGGCGGTGGCTGCTGACGACGCCCCGGCGGGGCTGAGGCCCGTACGCGCCGCGGCCCCCGGTCCGCAGAGCGAGGACCGGGGGCCGGGGGCCGGGTGCCGCTGGATCGAGAGGGGTTACGGGCAGCTGATGCGGATGTCGCCGGGGTCGGTGGTGCAGGAGTCGACGCCGTAGCCGCCGTTGGCGGTGTCGTTGGCGGAGACGCCGTCGGTGGTGGTGAGGCGGTCGTTGCCGTAGTAGCCGGTCAGGGTGTCGTTGCCCTGGTCACCGTTCAGGCTGTCGTCGCCGAAGCCGCCGTCGATGTTGTCGTTGCCGTAGCCGCCGTGGACGGTGTCGGCGCCGTAGCCGGCGCGGACGGTGTCGTTGCCGCCGAGCGCGCAGATCACGTCGTTGCCGTAGGTGCCGGTGAGGGTGTCCGTGCCGCTGGTGCCGACGATGGTGCAGCCGCGGGCGTTGTTGACCGACGTGGTCCCGGTGGCGGTGTTGTTGCCGGTGGCCGGGTCCTGCTCGGTGGCGCTCGCGGTGGCCGTCCGGGTGAGGGTGCCGGTGGTGCGGGGCTCGGCCGTGACGGTGACGGTGGCGCTCGCGCCGGCGGCGAGCGAGCCGAGGGCGCAGGTGGCGCCGGTCGCGGTGGTGGTGCAGCTGCCCTGGGAGGGGGTGGCGGAGGTCAGGGTCACGCCGGCGCCGGAGAGGGTGTCGGTGAGGGTGACGCCGGTGGCCGTGGCGGTGGAGCTCGCCGAGTTGGTGACGGTCACGGTGTACGTGGCGCGGTCGCCGATGCTGACGGTGGCGGGGCCGGTCTCGGTGACCGCCAGGTCGGCCTGCGGGGTCGGCGGCGGGGGCGGCGGGGTGTCGTCGCCGCCCTGGTAGCGGGCGAGGGCCAGGGCGTAGCCGGCGCCGTAACCGGCCGCGACGGTCTTGCCGTCGGGCTGGACGAGGACGGCGCGGGCCTCGTCGAAGTCGCCGAAGCCGGTGACCGCGAAGCCGTCGCCCGCGAAGCCGGTGTCGAGGGTGCCGTCGGGGTGGAAGCGGGCGACGCCGAAGTCGTTGGCCTCGGCGCTGTTCGGGTCGTCGGCGCGGCCCGCGACGACGATCTTGCCGTTGGTCTGGAGGGCGAGGGCGTTGGCGAAGCCGCCGTCGCCGGGGAAGGCGACCGAGGTGCGGCCGGCGGTGCCGAAGCCCGTGTCCGGGGTGCCGTCGGCGTTGTAGCGGACCAGGGCGGCTCCGGCGCCGCCGGAGCCGGCGGCGACGATCTTGCCGTCGGTCTGGACGGCGACGTCGTTGCCGAACTCGGTGCCGCCGAAGTCGGCGGTCACCATGCCGTCGCCGCTGAACGCGGTGTCGAGGCTGCCGTCGGGGTTGTAGCGGACGAGGCCGATGTCGAAGGCGGTGCTGCCGACGTAGCCGACGGACACGATCTTGCCGTCGGGCTGTACGGCCATGCGGCGGGCGATGCCGCCGGCGTCCTGCGGCGAGGCCGGGGTGAAGCCGGCGACGACGGCGCCGTCGCCGCCGAGGCTCGGGTCGAGGCTGCCGTCCTCGGTGAGGCGGACGAGCGCGAAGCCGCCGCCACCGCCCTTTCCGGCGGCGACGATCCGGCCGTCGGGCAGCAGGGCGACGTCGGCGCCGTCGGCGGAGCCGCCGAACTCCTGGACCCGGACGAGCCCGGCTTCGCCGAATCCGGCGTCGAGCGAACCGTCGGGGTTGTAGCGGGCCACCGAGAAGAAGCAGCAGCCGCCGCCCTCCTCGCCGAGGACTTCGGTGGTGCCGGCGACGACGATCTTGCCGTCCGGCTGGAGGGCGACGCCGTTGGCGGAGTGGGTGCCGCCGCCGAAGTCGCTGGTGGTGATGCCGTCGCCGGCGAAGGTGGGGTCGAGGGCGCCGCCCTCGTCGTAGCGGGCGAGGACGAATCCGGCCTCGCTGGTGCCGGCGACGACCAGTTTGCCGTCGGGCTGCCGGGCGATGTCGTGGCCTTCCGCGTAACCGGTCACGGGCGTCGTGACCCGCCCGTCGGTGCCGAAGGCGGGGTCCAGGTCTCCGGGTGCCGCGAGCGCGGCGCCGGGCAGCAAGAGGGCGGCCGCAAGACCGAACGCGACCAGGGCCGCGGCCCGGGTGGTGCCCGGTCGGCGGCGGCGCCGGTGCGCGGGCCTCGGGTGGGGGTGGGGGGTCATGCGGGTACGAACCTCCGTCTCGCGGGGAACGGGGAAGCACCCACACCTTCCTGACTCGCCCTCCCCCGCACCCGCGGCCGTGCCGCGCTGCGTCCCACTGGCCCCGCCGTTCCACTCCCGAGAGGGAGCGCGCGAAACCCCCGCCCGCGCCAGCCAGGCAGGCGACGCGGCGGGGGCGAAGGCGCCCCGAAGGCGAAGGTGCTCAGACGCCGAGGCGGCGGGTGAGCGGACGGCGCAGGAGCAGCAGGACCGTGCCCGTGACGAGGGCCGCGGCGGCGAGGCCGAGGAAGAAGCCGGGGCCGGGGACCTGATCCCCGGACGCCTTCAGGGCGTTGGCGCCGATGCCGCCGCCGAGCGCGCCGGAGAGCCAGAACAGGCCCACCATCTGGCTGACGAAGGTCGCCGGGGCGATGGCCGTGGAGGCGCTCATGCCGACCGGGCCGAAGGAGACCTCGCCGGCGGCGAGCAGCAGGAAGGCGACGAGGAGCCAGAGCGGCGACACCTGGGCGCCGCCCGCGGCGAGCCCGGCGGCGGAGGCCATCACCAGGTAGGCGGCGGCCACGGCGCCCATGCCGACGGCGTACTTGGTGGCCGTCGAGAGCCGGTCGCCGGCCCGGGTCCACAGCCAGGCGAAGACCGGGGCGAGGACCAGGACGAAGAACGGGATCGCCGACTGGAACCAGCTGGCGGGCAGCGTGCGGCCGAACACCTCGCGGTCGGTGGCGTGCTTGGCGAACAGCGAGAAGGCGGACCCGGCCTGCAGAAACAGCGCCCAGAACACCGACGAGACCAGGAACAGCCAGATGTACGTACGGACCCGGATGCGCTCCACGGCCGTCAGGACCGGGTTGCGCAGCAGCCGCCAGAAGCAGATCGCCGGGGACGCCACGGCCAACAGGCCGACCAGGATCATGACATGGGGCAGCCGGAAGGCGCCGAGGGCGATGTCGGTGCCGTACGCGAGGACGACCACGGCGACGGCGGCGAGCGCGACCCGCAGCACCCGGGTGCGTTCGGCGGGCGTCGCGGCGCGCTCCGGCGTACGGCCGACCTCGCCGAAGTGCCGCAGGCCGCGGGCGTACTGGAGCAGCCCGGCCCCCATGCCGAGGGCGGCGACGCCGAAGCCGAGGTGCCAGTTGACGCCCTCGCCGAGCAGGCCCACGACGATCGGCGAGATCAGGGCGCTGACCTGGACGCTCATGTAGAAGAGGGCGAAGCCGGCGTCGCGCCCGGCTCGGTCCTCGCGGTCGTAGAACGCGCTGAGCAGCCCGGCCATGTTGGGCTTGAGCAGTCCGGTGCCGCAGGCGACGAGCAGCAGTCCGGGGTAGACGGAGCCGGTGACGGGCACGGCCATGGTCAGATGGCCGAGGGCGATGAGGACCCCGCCGTACAGGACGGCCCGCTGGGCGCCGAGGACGCGGTCGCCGATCCAGCCGCCCGGCAGGGAGGACAGGAACACGGCCGCCATGTAGGCGCCGAAGAGGATGCCGGCGTCGCCCGCGGCGAGGCCGAGGCCGCCGCGCGCGGTGCCCTCCGTCGCGTACAGGACGAGGATCGCGGTCATCCCGTAGAAGCTGAACCGCTCCCAGACGTCGGTGAGGAAGAGCGTGGTGAACCAGCGCGGCCGGCCGGGCAGGACGGAGCGGCGGGCGGGGCGGGTCGCCGCCGGGCCGGGGACGGGGGCGGTGCTGGTCTCCTGGACCCGCTCGCCGGTGGCGGGCGGTCTGATCGGGGCGGCCATGGGTTCCTCCCTGCGGACGCGGATGTCTCGGACGGTCGCCCGCCGAATCTGGCCGCGCCGGTTCGGGGACGGCTCGAGGATCGCTCGCGGGAGCGCGTACGAGACGGGGCGGGAGGAGGAAAGGGCGCGGCGCCCGGCCGGGGGAGGTACCGGGCGCCGCGGTTCGAGGGGGCGGGCCGTCGCGCAGGGGTCGCAGGTTCCCGCGGCGCCGGGGGCCGGGCCGCACCCCGGCCCCCGGGGAGCCGGTCCTGCCCCGGGCGGATTCCCGAGGGCGCCCGGAGGAGCGCGTCCTTGCGAACCCGGCCCGAGGGCGACCCGGCGCACGCGCCGGAAGCCGTCTCCCTCTCAAGGGGAAGGAAACCGGGCCGCCCTCGGAGCCCGCTCGGGTCCGGCTCGCTCGGGTCCGGCTCGCCCGCGGAGAGGCCGGCACCGGGGCGCCGGCCCGCCGACGTACTAGTCGGGGCGGTTGCCGTTCTTGCCGCCGACCGTGTACGGGGTGGTGACGTTCTCGTAGGCGAGGTGCATGACCATGCCGAGCTGGGCGTGGGTGAAGTTGTGGCAGTGGTCCATCCAGATGCCGGGGTTGTCGGCCTTGAAGGCGATCTCCCAGGCCTCGCCCGGGCGGACCAGGACGGTGTCCTGCCAGATCGGGCTGCCGGTCACCGGCTTGCCGTCCTTGCTGAGGACGAGGACGTGGTGCCCGTGCAGATGCATGGGGTGGTCCTCCTGGCCGCGGTTGAGGAAGCGGACGCGGATCGTCTCGCCCTCCTTGACCATGAGCATCGGGGCGTCGGGGAAGACCTTGCCGTTGATGGTCATGCGGAGCGCGAAGCCGCCGTCGTAGAAGCCCAGCCACTCGTCGAGGGTCAGGTCGAAGGTGCGGTCGAAGCGGCTGTTCGCGTCGAACGGCTGGGCTGCCGGCTTGCCGTACGAGGTCTTGTCGAACTCCGGTCCGTCGAAGCGCGGTTCGAGGCTGCCCCGGCCGTCGGCGGAGAAGGCGATGCCCGCGTTCGGGGCGTCCTCGGCGGCCAGTCGGACCGGGGTGTTCGGCATGGTGAACTCGACGTCGAGGCGTCCGGCGCCGGCGACCACGAGGCGCCGGCCGGTCAGTTCACCGGGTTCGTTGATGTCCATGCCGTCGATCGCGGTGACCTTGTACGGGACGCCGGTCAGGGTGAACGTCCTGGTCAGGATGTCGCTGTTGACGAGCCGCAGGCGCATCTTCTGCCCAGGGCGGGCGGTGCGGCGGTCCAGGGTGTCGGAGGTGCCGAGGGCGAGCGTGTCGCCCTGCGAGGTCTCCCAGGAGTGGGCCTGGACGGTGACGTCCTGGTCGACCGGGCGGGTCTGCTCGGCCGGGTCGATGATCATCGGGCCGAAGAGGCCGCGCTGCACCTGCTCGGAGGAGGACTGGTGCGAGTGGTACCAGAAGGTGCCGCGTTCCTTGACGCGGAACCGGTAGGTGTACGTGCCGCCCGGGGCCACGGCGTCCTGGGTGACACCGGCGACGCCGTCCTCGCCGTTGGGGACGTCGAGGCCGTGCCAGTGGGTGCTGACCGGGGTGTCCTTGAGCTTGTTGACCAGGGTGATCTCGACGAGCTCGCCCTGCTTCATGCGCAGTTCGGGGCCGGGGATCTGGCCGTTGAACGTCCAGGCGTCGACCGTGCGGCCCGAGGACAGCTTGAGCTCGGCCTCCTGCGCGGTGAGGGTGAACCGGCGGTCCGGGGTGCCGGTCTTGGGGCCCTTGAGCGAGTCCACGCCGACGGGCTTGGCGGCGGGCGTGCCGGCCGCGTGGCCGGTGCCGTGCGTGCCCGTGGTGCCGAGTGCGTTGGTGGCGGCGGACCCGTGCCCGGCGTGGTCGGCGTGTCCGGCGTCTCCGCCGTGGCCCGAGTGGTCGGCGGCGAACGTCGTCCCGCCGCCGTAGTCCATCGTGCCCTTCATCATGGAGAAGGTCTCGGGGAAGCGGCTGCGCTGCGATTCGAGGGTGACCAGGGCGCCGAGCACGCCGAGGATCACGACGGTGGTGCCGAGGCGGACCGCGACGCGCCGGCCGCGGGTGCGCTGCGGGGCGGTGGTCCGGCCGGTCAGCCGGTCCGCCCGGCGGCGGTTGCGGAACACCAGCCAGCCGGCGAAGGCCACCAGGATCAGGCCGTAGACCAGGTAGTTGAGCGCGGCGGAACGGTCCGGCGGCAGGAACTTCTCGAAGAAGCCGCCGGCCGCGCCGAAGGCCGCGAGCTGCGGCGGGACGGCGATCCGCGGCGCGGCCAGGGCCGTGGGCTCCTCGGGGCCGCTGCGGCGGGCCGCCGACCACACCCTCGGCAGGCTGAGCACCAGGGTGGCGAGGACGCCGGGCAGGAGCAGCAGCAGGGTGGTGATGGCGCGCCGGTCACCGACCAGGGCCCAGTTGAGGCCGGCCATCTGGGAGAAGAGCAGCAGCCGCCCGGCGGCGAGCAGTAAACCGAGCAGGAGGAACGGGACGGCGATCCGGGCCCCGCGGCGCAGCCGCCGCGTGTCCGGGCGGGTGGCGAGCCGCCGGACGGTGAGCGCGGCCAACAGCCAGACCGGGAAGAGGATCAGCGAGACGAGAAAATCGAAGATGGCGAGATTGGAATACATTCCTTGCTCCGATCAGCGGGACGAGCCCGGGGCGCTCACGGCCCTCGGGCAGGTCCCTCGACGGGTGGGGTGGTGACGGGACGTCAGGTCCGGTCGACGGCCGTCAGGCCCGGTCGACGGTCAGGGCGCTGGCGCCGCCGAGCACCTCGATGTCGTAGCGGTCCTCGGAGGTCTCGTAGGTCGGTCCGGCGAAGGTGGCCCCGCCGCCGGCGGCGCCGAGGTGCTGGGCGTCGAAGGTGAGCTGGGAGACCCCGCCGTGGACGGCGATCCGGGCGGCGACGTCCTGGGGGCGGCGCAGGCTGACGTTGCTGACGCCGCCGGCGACCCGGATGCGCACGGTGCCGCGCGGCCGGGGCAGCGAGACGGAGACGTGGCTGGCGCCGCTGCCGAGGTCGAGCCGGGTGAGGACCAGGCCGGACAGGTCGGCGGTGAGCCGTCCGGTGCCGCCGTCGACCTCGATCGCCCAGGCAACGGTGGGGTGGAGGGTGAGGCTGCCGCTGTGCCGGCGGACGGAGAAGGGGTGCAGCCGGCGCGGGTAGCGGACGGTGACGACGCCGCCGGTGGTGTCGATCTCCGGTACGAGACCGGAGAAGCTGCCCTGGTAGAGGTGGTCGCTGTCCTTGGGCTCGGCGGCGAGGGTGAGTTCGGACGCGCCGCCGACGAACTTGAGCAGTCCGGTGGTGGTCGCGCCGAGCGCGTCGCTGAAGGTCTTCTCCTGAGTGGTCATCGGTCATTCCTTCCGTTCGTGCGGTTCACGCATCTGTTGCTGGTGGTGCCGGTGGTACGCGTGGTACGGGTGTGTCGGTTACGGCTCAGGCGCCCGGGGCGCGGTCGAGGACCTGGGCCAGGACCTCTTCGAGCCGGGCCTGGGGCTCGGCGGCGGCGCCGGGCGAGCGCCAGGCCACAAAGCCGTCGGGGCGCACGAGCACCGCGCCGTCGGCGTCCACCCCGTAACGGGAGGCCCAGTCCCCCGCCGGGTCGGCGACGAACTCACCGCCGATCCGGTAGACGTCGAGATCGATGCCGAGCCGCTGCGCGGCCGGTCCCGCGGCGTGCTCCCAGCCGCTGCCCTCGGGGCCGGTGAGGAGCACCGGCGCCTCGCCGAACAGGTCGAGGGTCGACAGTTCCTTGCCGCGGCAGCGCACGGTGGTGTGCGGGGCGCGGGTGCCGGGCCGGCCGAGCACGCGCGGGTCGAGCGCGGGCGGCAGCGCCGCCTCGGCGTCCGAGGCGTCCGAGGCGTCCCCGGTGTCGGTGCCCTCCGGGAGCAGGGCGCCGGCCGGGTAGAGCTGGCCGAGGATGGCCGCCGCGTAGCTGGGCCGGCCGTCGTCGTCCTGGTCGTGCGAGCGCTCCTGGAGTTCGGCGAGCGCGTAGTCGATGGTGAAGCGGGCGACGGGGCGGCGCTCGGCCTCGTACGAGTCGAGCAGCGCGGGTCCGGCCGTGCGCTGCAGGACCGCGGCGAGCTTCCAGGCGAGGTTGTCGGCGTCCTGGATGCCGGTCGCGGCGCCGAAGGCGCCGGTGGGCGGCATGGTGTGGGCGGCGTCGCCGACCAGGAGGACCCGGCCCGCGCGGTAGCGCTCGGCCAGCCCGGCGGAGATCTCGAAGCCGAGGATCTTCTGCCCGGTCTTCTCGACCTGGACCTCCAGGCCCTCGACGGCGAGGTCGGGCACGCCGATGGCGGCGCGGATGGCCTCGACGCAGCGGGCCTCGTCGAAGTCCTCGATGCGCTCGCCGCGCTCGGGGTGGTAGGGGGTGTAGAAGACCCAGCGGGAGCCGTCGAGCGGCATGAGCAGGGTGCCGGTGTCGGGCTGGTCGAAGTAGCCGAGGCCGAGGTCGCGGCCGCGCAGCGGCTCGGTGAGGTCGGCCTTGAAGACCACGCTGACGGTGTGGATCAGGGTGCCGGGGCCCTCGACGGCGATGCCGGCGGCCTCGCGCACGGCGCTGCGGACGCCGTCGGCGCCGATCAGGTACTGGGTGCGGACGGTCGACTCGGCGCCGGTCGTGGTGTCACGGAGGGTTGCGGTGACACCGTCCGCGTCCTGCTCGAAGCCGACGAGCTCGGTGGACCAGCGCAGCTCCGCGCCGAGCTCGGCGGCGCGGCGGGCGACGACCCGCTCCAGCTTGTCCTGGTCGATGGAGCACCAGGTGCAGGGGGTGACCTCGGAGGTGAGCTCGGGGGCCTCGTCCTGCATGGGCGCGGAGAACATCTCCGGGCCGGCCAGGGTCTCGGCGCGGACCATCAGCTTCTCGCTGAGCTCGGAGGTGAGGGAGCGGTCCGCGAAGATCTCCTCCTCCAGGCCGGTGGCCCGGAAGACCTCGACGGTGCGCGGGTTGAGGATCCGGGCGCGCGGGTGGCCGAGGGCGTCGGGGTGGCGCTCGACGAGCAGCGGCCGGATGCCCCGGCGGGCCAGGAACAGCGCGGTCGAAAGGCCGACCACGGCGCCGCCGACGATGAGAACGGGCGTCTGCTCGGTGGGAGCGGGTGTCATGGGTACCTCTCCGTTCGGGACGTTCGGTCAGGTGCGGGGCGGGGGGGGGGGCGGTGCGGTGCGGGCCGGTGGCCCGGTCCGCCCGGACGGCCGCCGCCTGCTCGCGGCCGTCCGGGTCGTACGGGTCGGGCTCGGGTCGTACGGGGGTCGAGCCCTGGTCGTACGGGCTGTGCTCGGGTCGTACGGGTCGGGCTCAGGCGGTGCGGGGCTCCGCCACGCCGGGGCCGGCGGGCTCGGTGCCGGGCTCCGCGGTCTCCTCCCAGGCCTCGTCGTGGTGCTTGGCCTGCTTGGGCAGGAGCAGCACCAGGAGCAGGACCAGGGCGGTCAGGCCGATCTGGGCGAGGATCGTGCGCTGCAGGGCGGAGGAGAAGACCTCGCGGCGGGCGTCCTTGGCGGCCGCGCCGATGGCGGCGCCGGCCTGCGGGTCGGTGACCTGGGTCAGCGGCGCGCAGCTGGCGGGCTCGACGGTCGGGTCCTTGGACTTGGTGCGCTCGGTGAAGCAGGTCTGGAAGGTCTCCGTCAGCCTGGCCTGGTCGGCCGGGGAGACGTGGGTCTGGACGAGTGCGGTGCGCAGCTGGCCGCCGGCGTCCTTGGCGGCGGTGTCGGCGCCGGTGCCGAGGAAGCCGATGAAGAGGGCGCCGATGACCGCGATGCCGAGGGCGCCGCCGACCTGCTGGAAGGCGTTGACCACGCCGGATCCGGCGCCGGCGTGCTCCGGCGGGACGTCGGTCAGGATGAAGTCCAGGATCGGCGCGATGATCATGCCCATGCCGAGGCCGCCGACGAGGAGCGTCGGGAGCAGCGACCAGGAGCCGATCTCGGCGCCGCGCAGCTGGATGGTGAGGGCGATGCCGGCGAGGCCGGTGGCGAGCAGGACCGCGCCGATGACCATGACCTTGCGGCCCAGCTTGGCGGTGAGGACGGTGGCGGAGAAGGCCGCTCCGAAGCTGACGCCGAAGGACCAGGGCACTCCGGTGAGGCCGGCCCGCAGGGCGGAGAAGCCGAGGCCGTTCTGCAGGAAGAGGATGAAGATCAGGAAGTGGCCGATGGTGACCGCGAAGAACACCGTGTTGGCGACGATGCCGGCGGTGAAGGAGCGGCTGCGGAACATCGAGGGCACGATCAGGCCGGGCCGGCCCGCGTCGCCGAGGCGGCGCTGGTGGGCCCAGAAGATCGCGAGCACCGGCACCGAGGCGATCATCGAGACGAAGGTCCACAGCGGCCAGTCGAGCTCGCGGCCCTGGACGAGCGGGACGAGCAGCAGCAGGAGCCCGACGGTGAGCAGCAGGGTGCCCGTGACGTCCAGCTTGATCGACTCGGTGGAGCGCGACTCGCGGATGACGGCGGAGGCCGCGAGGAACAGCAGGATGCCGACCGGCAGGTTGATCAGGAAGACCATGCGCCAGCCCTGGCCGAACAGGTCGGCGTCGATGAGCAGGGCGCCGATGATCGGTCCGCCGACGGTGGCGAGACCGGCCACGCCGCCGAAGGCGCCGAGGGCCGCGCCGCGCTCCTTGGGCGGGAAGGCGGCGGTGATGATGGAGAGCACCTGCGGCACCATGAGCGCGGCCATGGCGCCCTGCAGCACCCGGGCGGCGACCAGCATCTCCGGGCTGCCGGCGAAGCCGCACAGCGCGGAGGCGACGGTGAAGCCGGCGACGCCGGTCAGGAAGAGCTTCTTGCGGCCGTACATGTCTCCGAGCCGGCCGCCGAGGATCAGCAGGACGGCGAAGGAGAGCAGGTAGCCGGCGACCACCCACTGCACGGTGGCGTATCCGGTGGTGAGGTCGGCCTGGATCGACGGGATGGCGACGTTGACGATCGTGGAGTCGAGCAGGTCCATGAACGCGGCGAAGAGCACCACGATCAGTGCGACCTTGCGCTTCGGGTCCCCCTCGACGGGCGGGGCAGCCGCGGACGGGTTCGACATGGTGCACCTCTCTTTGATCTAGACTGACCAAGACAATCAGCAACTCGGATGCTTACTAGGCAGGAGTCTCTTCGACTCGTTATCTTAGTTGCTGAGATAACGATGAGGCAAGGTAACTGGAAGGACGGGACGTATGTCAAGCGCGGAACGTGCGGAACGCGCACAACTGGCCGCGGCCGTGGATCAGGAGCTGCGAGGTCTGGTGAGCCAGTCGGTGCTCTTCCACCAGGCGGTCGCCGACCGCCTCGGGCTGAGCGTCCTCGACCTGAACTGTCTCGGGGCGCTGGTGGCCCGCGGCCCGATGGCGGCCGGGCAGCTGGCCGAGGAGAACGGGGTGACCACCGGAGCCATCACCGGGGTCATCGACCGCCTGGAGGCGGCCGGCCACGTGCGTCGCGATCGGGATCCGAAGGACCGTCGGCGTGTCCTCGTCACGCCGATGCCCAACCTGGAGGCGAAGGTCTTCCCACTGTTCGAATCGCTCGGCAGCTCCCTTGCCGAGCTGTGCGAGCGGTTCACCGAGAGCGAGCTGGAAACGGTCCTCGACTTCGTCCGGTCGGCCGCGCCGATCACCCACGAAGAGGCGGTGAAGCTCCGGGCCGGCAAGAGCGCCGCCAAGGGCTCCAAGCGGGCGGCCGCCGCCAAGTGAGCCTGGGGCGGGGGCGGTTGCGGGCTGGTGCGTAACGAGCGTACGCACCAGCCGCCGCCCCGTCACCCGGGTATTCGGCCGACCACCAGGCGCAGCGGAGTGCCGCTCGGCACGACCCCGGCGTACTCGAGTCCGGCGCGCTCGAACATCGCCCCGTACTCCTCGGCCGTACGCTCCCAGCCGCCCATGACGAGCAGCATGTGCAGGTCCATCAGGGCGTCCCAGGGCGTCTCCGGCGGATCGGCCACCAGCTGCTCCAGGAGCACCACCCGGCCGCCCGGGCGGCCCGCCTTGAGGCAGTTGGCGAGCACCGTGTGGCAGGCGTCGTCGTCCCACATGTGCAGCACCTGGCGGATGACGTACACGTCCGCCTCCGGCACCCCCTCGAAGCAGTCGCCGGTCACCAGTTCGGTCCGGTCGCCCAGCGCACCCCCCGCGCGCAGCTCGGGCAGCGCCGCCGAGATGGCGTGCGGACGGTCGAAAAGCACGCCCTTGACGCTCGGATTGCCTTCGAGCAGCGACTTCAGCAGGCTGCCGTGGCCGCCGCCGACGTCGCACAGGGTGTCCACGCCCGCCAGGTCGAGGGCCGCGACCACGCCCGGGTTCATGGCCCGGGACTGCGCCGCGTACCCCTTCAGGCAGGTCTCGCCGGCCGCGTTGTCGTCCTCGTGGAAGTACGTGAACAGGTCCTTGCCGTACGTCTCCTGGAAGGCGCAGCCGCCCGTACGCACGCTCTCGGCGAGCTTGCCCCACATCTCCCAGCCCCAGTGCGAGCCGGTCAGCATGATGTCCGTGACCGAGCCCGGCGCGTCCGAGCGCATCGCCCGCGACATCGGGGTGTGCGCGTAACTCCCGGGCGCCGCCTGCCGGAAGATGCGGAAGCCCACCAGGGCCCGCATCAGGCGCTTCAGCGCGGGGACGTCCGCGCCGACGGCGGCGGCGATCTCCTCGACCGTGGCCGGCTCGTCGCCGACCGCGTCCGCGAGCTTCAGCTGGGCCGCGGCCTGTACCACGGCGCTCGCCCACATGCCCCAGCCGAGCTCCGCCACCGCCTGCGCGGGCGGCGGGCCGATCACGGGCGCGCCCTCGCAGGCCTCCACCCGGTCGTCCGCCCGGTCGTCGGACCGGTCGCCGGTCCTGTCCTGTGTCAGTTCAGCCGACATCCTCAACCACCTTGACTCACCGGTGCCCTGTCAGGCCCGGACGGATTCGATCAGTGCGATGGGGGCCCGCTCGTGGCCGGCCAGCGGCAGCCGGCGGCAGTCCTCGAAGCCCGCGGCGGCGAGCAGCCGCCGGTACTCGTCCTCGGTGCGCGCCCGGCCGCCGGTGAGCACCATGAACTCCACGTCGTTGGCGTGCACGTGGGAGGAGTGCTCGGTGTACTCCCAGTCGAGCAGCACGAGCCGGCTGCCCGGCTCCGCCGCCTTGGCGCAGTGCGCGAGCAGCTGGGCGGCGGCCTCGTCGTCGAGGTCGCACAGCACGTTCTTGAGCAGATAGAGGCTGCCCCCGGCCGGGACCTCGGCCCGGAAGTCGCCGGGCACCAGGTCCACCCGGCCGGTCAGACCGGCCTGCTCGAAGGTCTCGCGGGCGTAGCCGATCGCCCACGGCAGGTCGAGCAGCACGCCGTGCGCCTCGGGGACCTCCCGGAGCACCCGGGCGAGCACGGTGCCGGGGCTGCCGCCGACGTCCACGATCTCCCGCTCCCCCGCGAGCGGGACGCTGGCGACCAGCGCCTCGGCGGCCTCGACGGAGAGCGAGGCGCAGGTCTCGGCGTAGCTGCGGGCCTCGTCGGGGTGCGCGGCGTAGTACTCCCAGTGGTCCATGCCCCACACGGTCCGGGTGGCCGGGCAGCCGGTGCGGACCACGTCGGCGACCAGCTCCCAGGGGCGGGTCATGCCGGGCGCGTTGACGGCGATGCTGAAGCCGCGCAGGGACGGCACGTCGGAGCGGAGCAGGTGCCCCGCCGGGGTGAGCTCCCAGAGCCGTACATCTCCGTCCGCGGTGTCGGCGGCCGGCGTGACCAGGCGGTGCAGCTCGCAGACCCGCAGGAAGCGCTCCAGGCTGGGCCCGTGGGCGCGGATCGCCTCCGCGATCTGCTCCGTGGTGCGCCGGCCGTCGCCGAGCGCGTCGGCGATCCGCAGTTCGGCCATGCCGCGGGCGACCAGGCCGGCCGACCACTGGAAGGGCTGCAGGGTCTGCAGTTCGCGCAGCGGGCTGAACGCCGCTTCCCGGCTCCCCGGCGTCATCAGTGCCCGCCGTCGACGTAGACGACGTTGCCGGTGATGTTGCCGTTGGCCGGGGAGGCCAGGAAGAGCGTGGTGTTGACGACGTCCGCGACCGTGGAGAAGTGCAGGAAGGGCATCGCCTTGTTGAGCGCGGCGCGGGCCCCCTCGGCGTCGAGGCCGGCGACCCGGTCGCGTACCTCCTCGGGCAGCTTCTCCAGGAGCCCCTCCGTGACCACCGGGCCCGGCGCGACGCAGTTGGAGAGGATGCCGTGCTCGAACAGCTCGGTGCCCAGGGTGCGGCTCAGGCCGTGCAGGGCCGACTTGCTCGCCGCGTACCCCTCCGCGCCCTTCAGCCCGCGCTGCACGATGGCCGCCGACATGAACACGATCCGGCCGCCGCCGCGCGGCTTCATCGCCGGCAGGGTCGCCTGCACGGTGTGGAAGGCGCCCTCGACCTCGGCGCGCAGCGGCGGCAGCCACCGCTCGGCCGGGATCTCGTCGAAGGCGGGCGCGTGCGGGCTGGGGCCGCCGGACGCCGAGGCGTTGACCACCAGGGCGTCGATGCCGCCCCACGCGTCCCGTACCTCCGCGACCGCGGCGCGCACGGAGTCCGCGTCGGTCAGATCGAGGCGGACCGGCAGCGCCTCGCCGCCGACCTCCGCTATCTCGGCGGCCACGGCCCTGGCGTTCTCCACCCGGCTGAGATAGGTGAGCGCGACCTTGGCGCCCTCGTCGGCGAAGGCGCGGGCGAGCGGGCGGCCCAGGCCGCCGCTGCCGCCGGTGATCAGTACGACCTTGTCCTTCAGGCCGAGTTCCATGGCAACTCCCGTCCTTTCCGGCGGTGCGCCGGTGTCGACACGTCAGGCCCGCTCGCGCACACGCGGGCACCGCACCCCAGCTTGGAGATCGCGACTGGAGTGTCACTTGAGCGGCCGGGACGCTCCCTCGAACACCGGTCGCGAGACGCGGGCCACGGCGCCGCGAGCGCCGGTCCATCGGGAATCCAGTTCGGATTGAGGTCCGGTCCGGATAGTTCACCGGGCGTGCTCACCAGACCGGGCGCGGCCTCGACACCACCGGAACCACCTGAAAGGAACCGGCGCATGACCAAGACCCGTGAAGAGCAGGGATCACTGGACCTGAACGGCATCATCCAGCTCGGCATGGCGTTCGGCAGCGCGAAGATCCTGCTCACCGCGAACGAGCTCGACCTGTTCACCGTGCTGAGCGACAGCGGGCCGGCCACCGAGGAGGAGATCCGCGGCAAGCTCGGGCTCCACGAGCGCGGTGCCCGCGAGTTCCTCAACGCCCTGGTCAAGCTGGGCCTGCTGGCGCGGGAGGACGGGCGTTACGGCAACACCAAGGCGGCCGACACCCACCTGGTCAAGGGCCGGCGGACGTACGTGGGACGCTTCCTCAGCCGCTCGAACAGCGTGCTCTACGGCGCCTGGGGCGGCTTCACCGAGTCGCTGAAGAGCGGTGAGTCCCAGATCGAGGGCCACGGCGACGACAACATGTTCAAGCACCTGTACCGCTCCGAGGAGCAGATGCGGGACTTCGTCGCCATGATGGACGCGCTCAACTGGGCGGTCGGCCCGGAGCTCGCCAAGGCGTACGACTGGAGCAAGGTCAAGACCGTCACGGACGTCGGCGGCGCCCGGGGCAACCTGGCCGCGACGCTGATCGACGCCCACCCGCACCTGAAGGCCACCGTGTTCGACCTGCCGGCCGTCGAGCCGGCGTACGAGGACCACATCGGCGGCCTCGGCCTCAAGGACAAGATCGCCTTCCACGGCGGCGACTTCTTCGCCGACCCGGTCCCGGAGGCGGACGTCGTCATCATCGGGCACGTCCTGGAGGACTGGTCGCCGGAGCGCCGCAAGCAGCTCATCAAGTCGGCGTTCGACGCCCTGAAGCCGGGCGGCACCCTGCTCGTCTACGACCCCATGCTGGACGACGAGCTCAGCCCGCTGAACAACCTGCTGACCAGCCTCACCATGCTGGTCGTCACGCACGGCGGCTCCGAGTACCGGGTCGACGACTGCCGTGCCTGGATGACGGAGGCCGGCTTCGCGGAGACCTCCGCCGAGCTGCTCGACACCAACGACATCCTCGTGATCGGCCGCAAGAAGTAAGGCCGCTTCTCACAGCCCACGCGTCACGGGCGGCGCCTCCGCGATCCCGCGGCGGAGGGGCTGCCTGCGCGTGCATCTCCCTGCACCACCCCCGCGCACCACACCGATCCGCGCACCACCCCGAAGGGATTCCGATGTCGATCGACGAGGCACCGCCGGCCTTCCCCTTCCCGGCGCCGGACACGTTCGAGCCGCCGGAGGAGTTCCGCCGGCTGCGCGAGCAGGCTCCGGTGGCCCGGGTGACCCTTCCCACCGGCGACCGGGCCTGGCTCCTGACGCGTTACGCGGACGTGCGCGCCGCCCTGGTCGACCCGCGGCTCAGCCGGGCCGCCGCCGAGGCGCCGGACGCGCCCCGGATGGGCAACACCACCCCCGGCCCGAAGACCATCCTCGGCATGGACGCCCCGGACCACTCGCGGCTGCGCCGCCTGGTGATGCAGGCGTTCACCGCCCGCCGGGTCGAGGCGCTGCGCCCCCGGGTCGAGCAGCTGGCCGAGGAGCAGATCCGGCTCGTCCTGGTCGCGCCGCGGCCGGTCGACCTGATGTCCTGCTACGCGCTCAGCCTGCCCATCAAGGTGATCTTCGAGCTGCTCGGCGTGCCGTACGAGCACGTGGACCGGCTGCACGCCTGGAGCGAGGTCATCTTCAGCCTCGGCGGGCACAGCGTCGAGGAGGTCAAGGAGGCCCGCGGCGAGATCATCGGCTACCTCCGCGGACTGATCGAGCAGCGCCGCGAGGAGCCCGCTGACGACCTGCTGAGCGTGCTCGTGCACGCCCGGGACGAGGGGCAGCAGCTGTCCGAGGACGAGCTGCTCGACTTCGCGATGATCATCATGACGGTCGGGCACCAGTCCACCGCCAACTCGCTGAGCACCGCGCTCTTCACCCTCCTCCACCACCCCGACCAGCTGGCACTGCTGCGCAAGAAGCCGGAGCTGATCCCGGGCGCGGTCGAGGAGCTGCTGCGGTTCAACCCGTTCGTCTTCACCGGCACCCAGCTGCGGGTCGCCACCGAGGACCTGACGATCGGCGAGACCGGGATCCGGAAGGGCGAGGCCGTGATCGCCTCGCTGGGCTCCGCCAACCACGACGCCGAGGTCTTCGCCGACCCGGACCGCTTCGACGTCGAGCGCACCCCGAACGTGCACCTCTCCTTCGGCTACGGCATCCACCACTGCCTGGGCGCCCAGCTCGCCCGCCTGGAGATGCAGATCGCGCTGCGCACGCTGATCGAGCGGCTGCCGGACACCCTGAAGCTCGCGGTGCCGGCCGACTGGCTGACCTGGAAGACCGGGCTCACCGCCCGCGCGCTCGTCAACCTGCCGGTGACCTGGTGACCCGGGGGCGGCGATGAGCGAGCAGTGGCGGATCACCGTGCAGAAGACCTGCCGCCGCAGCGGGATCTGCGCCGCGGCGGCGCCCCGGTACTTCTCCGTGGGCGAGGACCACCGCACCCGGCCGGCGGCCGGCCCCGTGGACCCCGACCCGGAGCTGATCGACGTCGTGGAGGCCTGCCCGGCCGAGGCGATCACCCTGACCGACCTGTCGACCGGCCGGCCGGTCGACACCGCCGCCCCGGAGGCGGCCGTACGACCACCGGAACCGAGAGAGGTACGCCCATGAATCCCCAGCGCAGCACCCGCCGTTCCCTGCTCAGAAGGGCCGGCTTCCTCGGTTCGGCGCTCGCCGTCGGCGCCGCCGCCCCGGCCGCCGCCGCGGCGCACGAACAGGGGCCCGGACACCGCCACGGGAACCGGCGGCCCTCGCCGGTCGGCAGCTGGTCGGTGGTCGTCACCATCGAGGGCGTACCGGACGTCGAGCACGCGCACTACTCGTT
Source organism: Streptomyces sp. SKN60 (assembly GCF_026236535.1). GTDB lineage: Bacteria > Actinomycetota > Actinomycetes > Streptomycetales > Streptomycetaceae > Streptomyces. Next base: position 59,263 of record NZ_JAHTMW010000031.1, read on the forward strand.
CGGCGCCGACGGACAGCTGATCCTGCAGACCCACCGGCACACCCACACCGGCATCGGCACCTGGGAGTGGGCCGACGACGGCTCCTTCGTGTACGTGACGCGGGGCCTGCGCTCCGACGCCGACGGCGGTCTGCTCAGCGAGCTGCGGATCCGGCACACGGGCCGGTTCGGCGCGGACGGCACGTTCACCTCGACCGGCACGGGGCAGGCCCTCGACGCCGGCGGCAAGGTCCTGATGGAAGTCCAGTCCACGGCGGTCGGCACCCGGTTCGGTGTCGACGGCTGACCGGCCCCCGGCCGGGACGAAGCGAAGGAGAGTGCTGGCATGTGTGGCATCGCCGGCTGGGTGGACTTCACAGCCGATCTGCGTCAGGAGGCCGCCGTCGTCCGGGAGATGACGACGACCATGACCATGCGCGGCCCCGACGCCGGCGACGTGTGGATCGCTCCGCACGCCGCACTGGGCCATCGCAGGCTCGCCATCATCGACCTGGAGGGCGGGGCGCAGCCCATGGTCGCCGAGGAGGGCGGCCGGGTGCAGGCCGCCCTCACGTACGCGGGCGAGGTGTACAACTTCCGTGAGCTGCGGGAGGAACTCGTCCTCAAGGGGCACCGCTTCCGGACCCGCAGCGACACCGAGGTGGTGCTGCGCTCCTATCTGGAGTGGGGCGAGTCCTTCGTCGACCGGCTGAACGGCATGTTCGCCTTCGCGATCTGGGACGCGCGCAGCGAGGAACTGCTCCTGGTGCGCGACCGGGTCGGCATCAAGCCGCTGTACTACCAGCTGCTTCCGGGCGGCGGGGTGCTCTTCGGCTCGGAGCCGAAGGCGATCCTGGCCCATCCGCGGGCGAGCCGCACCATCGACGCGGACGGGCTTCGCGAGCTGTTCGGCGGGGTGAAGGCGCCGGGCGCCGGGGTGATCTCCGGGATGCCGGAGCTGGCCCCGGGGCATGTGCTGCGGGTCTCCCGCGACGGGCACCGGCTGCGCCGCTACTGGCAGTTGGAGGCGCACGAGCACCCGGACGACCTGCCCACCACCATCCGTACGGTGCGCGAGCTGCTCGAGGACATCGTCACCCGGCAGATCGTCTCCGACGTGCCGCTGTGCACGATGCTGTCGGGCGGGCTCGACTCGTCCACGCTGACCGCGCTCGCCGCACACGCCAAGGAGAAGGACGGCAGCGGCAAGGTCCGTTCGTTCGACGTGGACTTCGTCGGCTACCTCGACAACTTCGAGCCGGACCTGACCCATCCGACGGCGGACTCGCCGTACGTCCGGCAGGTCGTCGACCACGTCGGCGCCGACCACCGGCACATCCTGCTCGGCAACACGGAGATGATCGACGCCCCGACCCGCCGGGCGGTGGTCCACGCGCTCGACTGGCCGGTGCTCATCGCGGGCCCCGGTTCCATGGACATCTCGCTGTATCTCCTCTTCCGGGCGATCCGCGGTCAGTCGACGGTGGCGCTGACCGGCGAGTCGGCGGACGAGCTGTTCGGCGGCTATCCGTGGTTCCACCACCCCGAGTACGGGCAGCCGGGCACCCTGCCGTGGAGCCTGGCGCACAACCTCGGCATGCCGGCCCTGTTCGGCCCGGTCACCACCCGGGTCGACGTCCGCGGCCACCAGGCGGACCAGTACCGGCAGGCCGCGGCCGCGGTGCCGCGGATGCCCGGGGAGAGCGGCCGGGCCCGGCAGTTCCGGGAGTCGACGTACTTCTTCCTGACCCGCTTCATGCGCACCCTGCTCGACCGCAAGGACCGGCTCAGCATGGCCGTCGGTCTGGAGGTGCGGGTGCCGTTCTGCGACCACCGGCTGCAGGACTACGTGTTCAACGCGCCGTTCGAGTTCAAGACCTTCGACGGGCAGTGGAAGAGCCTGCTGCGGGCGGCGGCGAAGGACCTGCTGCCGGAGGCGGTGCTCAACCGGCCGAAGACCGGCTATCCGATCTCCAACGACGCCGCCTACGACCGTTACGTCCAGGAGCGGTTCGCCAAGCTGGTGGCCGGCGGGGACTCGGCGGTCCTGCCGCTGCTCAACCCGACGATCGTCGAGGACGTGCGCCGGGACGCGACGGCCGCGGCCGGGCTGACCCGGATCGAGATCGACATGGCGCTGCACCTCGACGAGTGGATCGCGGCGTACGGGCTCGACCTGGCGGTCTGAGCCTCAGCCGTACGACATGAGGAAGCTCCCCCGTCCGGGCCGGGACGGGGGAGCTTCCTCGTGTCGTACGGGCACTGCCGGGTGGGGTCGTGTCACCAGGCGACCGGGAGCTCCGCCGGCCGGCGGAAGGCCATCCCCGACACCCAGCGCAGCTCGTCGGTGGGCACCGCGAGGCGCAACGCGGGGAAGCGGTCGAGCAGGCCCTCCAGGGCCAGTTGCAGCTCCATCCGGCCGAGCTGGGCGCCCAGGCAGTGGTGCAGGCCGTGCCCGAAGGTGAGGTGCGGGTTGTTCTGCCGGGTCAGGTCGACCCGCTCGGGCCGCTCGAAGACCTCCTCGTCGCGGTTGGCCGAGGTGATCGCCGGAAGCACCGCGTCGCCCTTGCGGATCACCGCCCCGCCGAGCTCGACGTCCTCCTTCGCGATGCGCATGGCGCCGGCGCCGCCGCCCGCCACCGAGAAGCGGAGCAGCTCCTCCACGGCGCCCGGCACCAGCGAGCGGTCGGCGACCAGGCGCGCCCACAGCTCAGGGTCGCGCAGCAGGGTGATCAGCGCGCCGACCAGCTCGCCGGTGGTGGCGTGGTAGCCGGCCACGAGCAGGGTGTGGCCGAAGGCCAGCAGCTCCTCCTCGGAGAGCCGGTCGCCGTCCTCCTCGCGGGCCTCGATGAGATGGGTGAGCAGATCGTCGGCGGGCTCCTTCGCCTTGGCCGCGATCAGCTCGCCGAGATAGCCGTTGAGTCCGCGCCGGGCCTCCATCACCGCGTCCGGCGAGTGCGCCGAGATCGACAGCATCACGTCCGACCAGACCCGGAACCGGTCCTGGTCGGCGAGCGGCACGCCGAGCAGTTCGCAGATGACGGTGATCGGCAGCGGCTGGGCGAGGTGGGCGATCAGATCGGCGGGGGCGCCGCCGGCGGCCATGGTGTCGAGCAGCCGGCCGGTGATCTCCTGGACGTGCGGGCGCATCCGCTCGATGTGCCGGGCGGTGAAGGCCCGGGCGACCAGCTTGCGAAGGCGCGTGTGCTCGGGCGGGTCCATGGTGAACAGCGACTTGGAGCCCTTGGCGACCGGCAGCAGCCGGGGCGCGTCGGGCTCGGTCAGCGCCGCCTTGCTGAACCGCGGGTCGGCGAGCACCTGCCGTACGTGCTCGTAACGGGTCACCAGCCAGGCCCGGTGCCCGGTCGGCAGCGTCACGGGAGCGACGGGCTCGGTGCCGCGCAGCTCGGCGTAGGCGGGGGCGGGCTCCAGCGGGTCGGGCACGGGCAGCGGGAAGGACAGCTGGGGGCACGTGGCCGAGCCGCTCTCGGCGGGGCACTGGGCAGAGCGCTCAGTGGCGCTGGGGCTCGCGGCGGTGCTCTCGGCGGTCATGGGTCCTCCTTGGGAGCGTGGTCAGCACGACGGACGCCGCTCCGCGAGCGGAACGGCGTCCGGTGGGGCGGGTGGTCGCCCGGCGGCACCTGGGACGAGGCCTACAGCACGGCGTCGGCGAGGCGGTCGAGCTGGTCGGGTTCTGCGTCGCAGGGCATGAAGACGATCTCGGCGCAGCCCTCGTCCTGATAGGCCGTCACCGCCGCCCGCAGCCGGGACGGTTCGGTGAGCGCCATGGTGACGATCGACTCGGCGCGGCCCGAGAAGGCGTAGTAGTCGGTGAGATAGCGCTGGGCCAGGGTCTCGGCGCGCGGGCCGAGCGAGAAGTAGAGCAGGGTCATCAGATGCGGGCGGCCGGTGCGCCCGTGCCGCTGCCAGGCGGCCTCGACCCGGTCGGCGTTGGCCCGGTAGCCGCTGGGCGAGCTGCCGCCGGCGATCCAGCCACGCCCGTACTGCGCGGCCCGGCGGAAGGCGGCCGGGGAGGTGCCGCCGAGGATCAGCGGCAGCTCCCCCTGCGGGGCGGGGCCGAGGCCGCTCGGTCCCGCGCCGCCCCAGATGTCCCGCAGTTCGGCGAGCATCGTGTCGAGGAGCTTGCCGCGCGCCGCCGGGTCGACGCCGGAGACGGTGAAGTCGTCGTCGCGGTTGCCGGCGGCGAGTCCCAGGGTGAGGCGCCCGCCGGCGACCCGGTCGAGGGAGGCGAGCTGCTTGGCGAGCAGCGGGGTGTTGTTGCGGTACGGGGCGGTGAGCACCGTGGTGGCGAGGCCGATCCGGTGGGTGACGGCGGCGGCCGCGGTGAGGGCGATCAGCGGGTCGTAGTTGTCGTAGACGAGGCGGTCGAGCACACCGAGGGTGGCGAAGCCGTGCTGCTCGGCCCGCCGGGCCCAGTCGGTGATCCGCTCCCCCGCGGCGCCGGGGACGGTGGCGGGCAGTCCGACGCCGATCAGCACGGCCGGCCTCCTTCGGTCGACTCCACGAACTCCGCCAGTTGTTCGGCCACCCGCGCCGGGGTCGGCCGGCGGGTGTTGTCGTCGCGGATCTCCTCGGCGGCCTTGCGGTACGCGGGCTCGTCGAGGAGGGCGCGGACGGCGGCCCGCAGGCCCTCCGGGTGGGCCTCGTCGCGGGTGAGCGAGAGTCCGGCGCCGGTGGCGGTGAACCGCTGGGCGTTGAAGCCGTGGTCGATCAGCTGCGGCACGACGAGCTGCGGAAGCCCGGCGGCGAGGCCGGTCAGGATGGTGCCGGCGCCGCCGTGGGCGACGACCAGGTCGCAGTGCGGAAGGACGCAGTGCAGCGGCACCGACTCCAGGACCTTGGCGCGGGCGGGCAGTGCGCCGAGCAGCGGGCGCTGCTCGGCCGCGACGGCCACCACGATCCCGACGTCGAGCGCGTCGAGGGCGGCGACGACCTCGCCGGCGAGCATCATCGAGGGGTCGAGGCGGCCGACCGTGGTGCCCCAGGTGACACAGACCCGGGGCCGCCGGCGCTCCGCGGGCGGCAGCGGCACGGGGATCCGGCCGGCGCCGTTGTACGGCACGTAGCGCATCGGCAGCCGGTCGAGCGGGCCCGGCCGGGACTCCTCGGGCACCTGCATCGCCGGCGGGCACAGGTCCACGGTGAGCGCCCCGAGGACGTCCGCGGCCTCCGGGCCGCACAGGCCGAAGCGCGCGAACAGCGGGGCGAGCGCGTGCTCCTCGGCCTCCTGGGTGGCCTGCCGGTGCATCAGGTCGGCGCCCCAGGGCAGCCGTACGGCCCGGGCCCCCGAGGCGGCGGCCGCGAGCGGTCCGGCGTACGCGGTGGGCTCGTGCACCACCAGATCGGGGCGCCAGGCCCGGGCGAACGCCACGAGGTCGTCCGCCATCGCCTCGGCGAGCTCGGCGAAGAGCGTGACCGCACGCGGCCCGCGCCCCGCCGGGCCGGGGTTCCGGCCCGGGATGTAGTCGCGGATCCGGGCCACCGCGTCGAGCTCGTGCCCGACCGGCGCGTACGGCAGTCCGGCGGCGGTGACCTGGGCGGCGAGGCCGGGCGGGGCGGCCACCCGTACCTCGTGGCCGGCCGCCCGGAGCGCCCAGGCCAGCGGCACCATGGGGTAGAAGTGGGTCGGCCAGGCCCAGCTGACGAACAGCACGCGCATCGGACGCCTCACCCCTCCCCCACCGCGGAACTGACCGGGAGACCGGCCTCGCGGTGGGCCCGGGCCACCGTCTCCATGACGGCGATCCGCGCCTCCGTGGTGTCCGCGTACGGCGAGATGCCGAGGGTGGTGACCCCGGCGGCCGCGTACTCGGTGAGCTTGCGGGCGATCCGGGCGGGCGTGCCGAGGAGCGAGGTGGAGTCGATGAACTCCAGCGGCACGGCCTCCGCCGCCCCGGCCGCGTCGCCGGACACGAACCGGTCCTGCACCTCCTCGGCGGCCTTCCCGTAGCCGAGCTGGGTGGCGAGCCGGAAGTAGAAGTTGCTCTCCCGGTCGCCGAGGCTCATGAAGCGGGCGACGTACGGCCGGATCGGCGCGGCGGCGGCCTCGACGTCGTCGCCGACCGCCGCCGGGGCGGACAGGAAGGCGTCGAAGCCGGCCAGGTCCCGGCCCGCCCGGCGGCGGCCGGTGCCGATCGCGTCGAGGGCGCGCTTGGCGTGGTCGGGCGTGCAGAACACGCCCACCCAGCCGTCGGCGATCTCGCCGGTCAGCTCCAGGCTGCGGGTGCCGACCGCCGCCAGGTAGACCGGCAGGTCGGCGCGGACCGGGCCCGGGTGCCGGAACGGGCCGGCGTCGCTGCCCGGCAGCGGCAGGGCGAAGTGCCGGCCCTCGTACGTCACCGGTTCCTGCGCCAGGGTGCGGCGCACGACCTCCACGTACTCCCGGGTCCTGGCCAGCGGCCGGGCGAACGGGGTGCCGTGCCAGCCCTCGGTGACATGGCTGTTGGAGATGCCGAGGCCGAGCCGGAACCGGCCGCCGGACAGGCCGTCGAGGGTCGCCGCCGCGAGCGCCATGGCGACCGGGGTCCGCGCCGGGATCTGGATGACCGTGGACAGCAGACCGATCCGGCTGGTCCGCGCGGCCACCCAGCCGAGCACCGAGATCGCGTCGGAGCGGAAGCCTTCGGGGGCCGCGGCGACGTCGAAGCCGAGCCGCTCGGCCTCCTGCGCGGTGCGGGCGCAGTCCTCGGGAACGAGGTTGATCCCCAGTCGCATGGCGGGCTCACCCTTCCTTGTGGCCGATGACCAGCGAGTCGGTGTTGCTGAGCACCTTCGCCTCGGTGCGGGCGAAGCCCACTTCGGTCATCCAGCCGCGGCACTCCTCGACGGAGTACTCGGAGCCGCCGTGGGTGACGAGCAGCATGTCGAGGCTGATGAGGAGGTTGACCAGGTCGGCGGGGCGCTCGTCGACCATCCGGTCGTAGACGAGCAGCGCGCCGCCCGGCTCGACCGCCTCGTAGGCCTTGCGGATCAGGCCGAGGCGCTGCTCGGCGGACCAGTTGTGCAGGACGTGGCCCATGACGAGGACCTGGCCGGAGGGCATCGGGTCGGCGAAGAAGTCGCCGCCGGTGAAGGAGATCCGGTCCTGGGTGCCGAGCCGCTTCATGTGGTCGTCGAAGGCGGGCGCGACGTGCGGCAGGTCGAAGACCCGGGCCGTCAGGTGCGGGTGCCGGTCGATGAGCAGCGCGGAGAGGTTGCCGCGGGCGCCGCCGACGTCGACGAAGTCGGTGCGGGACGCCCAGTCGAAGGCGGCGGCCAGCTTGGGCGCGACCTGGCTGTTGAGGGAGTCCATCATGGTGAGGAACTGGTCGAGGTGCTCACGGCTGTCGGCCATCTGCGCCACGATGTCGCCGTCCTTGCCCTTCACCTGGGGCTCGCCGGTGCGCAGGGCGTCGGTGAGGTGGGTCCAGGCGGGGTAGAGCATGGAGTTGGCGCGCTCCAGGAAGCCGCCGGCGTACGACTTCTTGCCGCGGTCCAGGAAACGGTCGGCGGCCGGGCTGTTGCGGAAGAGCTCACCGTCCGCCTCCAGGACGCCGAGCGTGACGAGCGCCGTGACGAAGTCGCGGGCGCCGCGCGGGTGCAGACCGAGGGCGTCGGACAGCTCCGGGAGCGTGCGGGGCTTCGCGGCGAGCGTCGAGAAGAGGTCCAGCTCCAGCGCGCTGAGCAGGATCTTGGCGTCGCAGAAGGCGGTACCGAGCCGGATGAGACCCTCGGGGCTGGACGCATCCGAAAGGGAAGTGTGAGTCGTCACCGACGAAGTCCTTTCTTCTGATGACGGGACGCGTGGATGGTTCATGACCCGCCTCGAAGCCCGCTGGAGCCCGGAGCCCAGGGGCGCTCTCCTTTGACCGACTCCCCCTGGCACCAGTGGCAGTCGAGCCGCCGGCGGCAGTCTTCGGGGAGATTGAGCGACCCGAGGGGAGAGATGTGATGACGGATCGGCGCGTGGCACTCGTCACCGGGGCCAACCGCGGGCTCGGCCGGGCGGTGGCCGCCGAACTGCTCGGCCGGGGACTGCGGGTGGTGGTGACCGCCCGCGACGCCCGCGCCGCGGCCGACACCGCCCGTGAGCTCGGCCGGGGCGCGCGGGGCTGCGCGCTCGATGTGACGGATCCGGAGAGCATCGCGCGGGCCAGGGCCGCCGTCGGCCCGGTGGACGTCCTGGTCGGCAACGCCGGGGTGCTCTTGGAGGACGGCGCCGGCGATCCGCTGTCCGTGCCGGTGGAGGTGGTGGAGCGGACTCTGGAGGTGAATCTGCTCGGCTCGTGGCGGGTGGCGCAGGCCTTCGTGCCCGCGATGGTCGAACGCGGGTGGGGCCGGGTGGTGTTCGTGTCCAGCGGCACCGGCTCGTTCAGCAACGGGCTGTTCACCGGAAGTCCCGGGTACGCGGTGTCCAAGGCGGGCCTCAACGGGCTCACGCAGCTGCTCGCGAGCGCCACGCAGGACACCGGCGTCCTGGTCAACGCCGTCAACCCGGGCCCGACCCGGACCCGGATGATGCCGGGCGGGCGGCGCAGCGCCGAGGAGGCCGCGGTGGACGTCGCGGACGCCGCGCTGCTGCCGGACGGCGGCCCGAGCGGCACGTTCCGGCGGGGGGATCAGGTGCTCGGTTGGTGAGGCTGGTGAGGCTGGTGAGGGACACGGGCTGGCTCCGGTCTTGAGCCTTCCTCGATGCGGTGTTGGAACGGTGCCCGGACACCGAGTGCCCCGCCTGGGCGCACCTCAACCGTACCGAGCGAGGAGTTCGCCATGGACGACCACGGCGCCGGGCCGCGCCCGCCCTTCCGGGTGCTGCTCAGGATGGAGATCCGCCCCGGCACGGAGCGGGAGTTCGAGAGCACCTGGCTCGACATCGGCCGGCGGATCGCCGCCGAGCCCGCGAACCTCGGCCAGACGCTGATCCGGGACGTCGAGGACACCGGCGTCTACTGGGTCATCACCGACTGGACCGACGAGCCCGCCTTCCGCGCGTTCGAGACGAGCGCCGCGCACGTCGACAACCGGCGGCGCCTCCAGCCGTACCGCACCGGCGGCGAGATGCGGCTCACGCGGGTCGTGCACCGGCTCCGGCCCGCCGCCGACGTCCCCGCCCACTGATCCCGAGCTTCCCGAGATTCCCGACACCCAAGGAGCTTCTGCCGTGACACGTCGTCTGTTCACCTCGGAGTCGGTCACCGAGGGCCACCCCGACAAGATCGCCGACCGGATCAGCGACACGATCCTGGACGCCCTGCTCGCCCAGGACCCCGCCTCGCGGGTCGCCGTGGAGACCCTGATCACCACCGGTCAGGTGCACGTGGCCGGCGAGGTCACCACCGCCGCGTACGCCGACATCGCGAGCCTGGTCCGCGAGACCGTCCTCGACATCGGTTACGACTCCTCCGCGAAGGGCTTCGACGGCGCCTCGTGCGGTGTGTCGGTGTCCATCGGCGCGCAGTCGCCGGACATCGCGCAGGGCGTCGACACGGCGTACGAGTCCCGGGTCGAGGGCGAGGGCGACGAGCTGGCCGCCCAGGGCGCCGGCGACCAGGGCCTGATGTTCGGTTACGCCTGTGACGACACGCCCGAGCTGATGCCGCTGCCGATCTCCCTCGCGCACCGGCTCTCCCGGCGCCTCGCCGAGGTGCGGCACGAGGGCACGCTGCCGTATCTGCGCCCGGACGGGAAGACGCAGGTGACGATCGAGTACGACGGCGACCGCGCCGTGCGCCTCGACACGGTCGTGGTGTCCTCGCAGCACGCGCCGGGCATCGGCCTGGACTCGCTGCTCGCCCCCGATGTCCGCGAGCTGGTGGTGGAGCCGGTGCTGCGGGACCTGTCGATCGAGACGGAGGGCTACCGCCTGCTGGTGAACCCGACCGGGCGGTTCGAGATCGGCGGGCCGATGGGCGACGCGGGGCTCACCGGCCGGAAGATCATCGTCGACACGTACGGCGGCATGGCGCGGCACGGCGGCGGCGCGTTCTCCGGCAAGGACCCGTCGAAGGTCGACCGTTCGGCTGCCTACGCCATGCGCTGGGTGGCCAAGAACGTGGTGGCGGCCGGGCTCGCGAAGCGCTGCGAGGTGCAGGTCGCGTACGCCATCGGCAAGGCCGAGCCGGTCGGCCTCTTCGTCGAGACCTTCGGCACCGAGAGCGTGCCGCTGAGGCGTATCCAGCGGGCCGTCCTGGAGGTGTTCGACCTCCGCCCGGCCGCGATCATCCGCGATCTGGACCTGAAGCGGCCGATCTACGCGAAGACCGCCGCGTACGGGCACTTCGGCCGCGAGCTGCCGGAGTTCACCTGGGAGCGCACCGACCGCGCCCAGAAGCTGGCCGCCGCGGCCCGCGCCGCCGTCTGACCGGACGCCCCGCCACCACACTCCGCCCGTTCCTTCCCCGACTGGAGGTAGCCCGGTGCGTATCGCTGTCACCGGCTCGATCGCCACCGACCATCTGCTCACCTTCCCCGGCCGGTTCGCCGACCAGTTGCTCGCCGACCGCCTGGAGACCGTCTCGCTGTCCTTCCTCGCCGACACCATGGAGGTACGGCGGGGCGGGGTCGCGGCCAACATCGCCTTCGGCCTGGCCCGGCTCGGGCTCGCGCCCGTCCTGGTCGGCGCGGCCGGCCTCGACTTCGCCGACTATCAGGTGTGGCTGAAGCAGCACGGCGTGGACACCGACTCGGTGCGCGTCAGCGAGTCGCTCCACACCGCCCGGTTCGTCTGTACCACCGACCTGGACCAGAACCAGATCGCCACCTTCTACGCCGGGGCGATGGCCGAGGCCCGCGAGATCGACCTGCGGGACGTCCTCGCCCGCACCGGGCGCCTCGACCTGGTGCTCGTCTCCCCGGACGACCCCGAGGCGATGCTGCGGCACGCCCGTACGTGTCGCGAGCTCGGGGTGCCCTTCGCCGCCGACCCGTCGCAGCAGCTGGCCCGGCTCGACGGCGAGCAGGTGCGCGAACTCGTCGACGGGGCGCGGTTCCTGTTCACCAACGAGTACGAGACGGCGCTGCTGTTGGAGAAGACCGGCTGGAGCGAGGCGGAGGTCCTGGCCCGGGTCGGGACGTGGGTCACCACGCTCGCCGGCGACGGCGTCGCCATCGGGCGCGCCGGACAGCCCGTGCTCACCGTGCCCGCCGTCCCCGCGGCCTCGGTCGCCGACCCGACGGGCGTCGGCGACGCCTTCCGGGCCGGGTTCCTCGCCGGCATCGCCCGCGACTGGCCGCTCGAACGCGCGGCCCGCCTCGGCTGCGCCCTGGCGACCACCGTCCTGGAGTCGGTCGGCACCCAGGAGTACCCGCTGTCGGCGCAGACGTTGCGCGATCGGCTGGCCGCCGCGTACGGCCCGGAGGCGGCCGCGGAGATCGCCCCGGGCCTCACGGGGATCGGCGGAGGCACGGCACCGGTCGGATCCGCGGAGGTGGGCGGCTGATGGGACGCGCACCGGAGGCCCTGCGCGAGGCCCTGGCCACCCGGGTCGTGGTGGCCGACGGAGCGATGGGCACCATGCTCCAGGCCCAGGACCCGAGCCCCGCGGACTTCCAGCACCTGGAGGGCTGCAACGAGATCCTGAACGTGACCCGGCCGGACATCGTACGGTCGGTCCACGAGGCCTACTTCGCGGTCGGCGTCGACTGCGTGGAGACCAACACCTTCGGCGCCAACCACGCGGCGCTCGGCGAGTACGGGATCACGGAACGGATCGCCGAACTGTCCGAGGCCGGCGCCCGGATCGCCCGCGAGGCCGCGGACGCGTGCACGGCGCGGGACGGGCGGACGCGCTGGGTGCTCGGCTCGATCGGCCCCGGCACCAAGCTGCCCACGCTCGGCCACACCACCTTCGACGTGCTCCGCGAGGGCTACCGGCAGAACGCGGCCGGCCTCATCGCGGGCGGCGCGGACGCCCTGCTCGTCGAGACCTCGCAGGATCTGCTCCAGACCAAGGCCGCGGTCCTCGGCTGCAAGCAGGCCCTGGCCGAGGCGGGAGGGCTTGACCTGCCGGTCTTCGCCCAGGTGACGGTGGAGACGACGGGCACGATGCTGCTCGGCTCCGAGATCGGGGCGGCGCTGACGGCACTCGAGCCGCTGGGCGTGGACTTCATCGGACTCAACTGCGCCACCGGGCCGGCCGAGATGAGCGAGCATCTGCGCCATCTCGCCCGGCACGCCGGGGTGGGCCTGTCGTGCATGCCGAACGCCGGTCTCCCGGTGCTCGGCAAGGACGGCGCCCACTACCCGCTGTCGCCGGAGGAACTCGCCGACGCCCACGACACCTTCACCCGCGAGTACGGCATCGCGCTCGTGGGCGGCTGCTGCGGTACGACCCCGGAGCACCTGCGCGCGGTGGTGGAGCGGGTACGGGGCCGGGCCCTGGCGCCGCGCACACCGCGGCCGGAGGCGGCGGCCGGGTCGCTGTACCAGGCGGTGCCGTTCCGGCAGGACACCTCGTATCTGGCCATCGGCGAGCGGACGAACGCCAACGGCTCGAAGAAGTTCCGCGAGGCGATGCTCGCCGGCGACTGGCAGGCGTGCGTGGAGATCGCCCGGGACCAGATCCGGGACGGCTCCCACCTGCTCGATCTGTGCGTGGACTACGTGGGCCGTGACGGTGTCGCCGACATGCGGGAGCTCGCGGGCCGCCTCGCCACCGCCTCCACGCTGCCGATCGTCCTCGACTCGACGGAACCGGAGGTGCTGCGGGCGGGCCTGGAGATGCTGGGCGGCCGGGCGGTGCTCAACTCGGTCAACTACGAGGACGGCGACGGACCCGACACCCGCTTCGGGCGGATCGCGTCCCTGGCCCGCGAGCACGGCGCCGCGCTGATCGCGCTGACGATCGACGAGGAGGGCCAGGCGCGGACGGCGGAGAAGAAGGTCGCGATCGCGGAGCGGCTCATCGCCGATCTGACGGGCGCATATGGGATCGAGGAGTCCTCGATCCTGGTGGACTGCCTGACGTTCACGCTGGGAACGGGCCAGGAGGAGTCGCGGGGCGACGGCATCGCCACGATCGAGGCGATCCGCGAGCTGAAGCGCCGGCACCCGGAGGTGCAGACGACGCTGGGGCTCTCCAATATCTCGTTCGGTCTGAACCCGGCCGCGCGCGCCGTCCTGAACTCCGTCTTCCTGGACGAGTGCGTGAAGGCGGGGCTTGATTCGGCGATCGTGCACGCGTCGAAGATCCTGCCGGTGGCCCGGATCCCGGAGGAGCAGCGCGAGGTCGCGCTGGACCTGATCTACGACCGGCGGCGGGACGGCTACGACCCCCTGGAACGGCTGCTCGCCCTCTTCGACGGCGTCAGCTCCGCCTCGGCGAAGGCGTCGAGGGCGGAGGAGCTGCTCGCGCTTCCGCTGGAGGAGCGGCTGAAGCGGCGGATCGTCGACGGGGAGCGGAACGGTCTGGAGGCGGATCTGGACGCGGCGCTGGCCGGACGGCCGGCGTTGGAGATCGTCAACGAGGTGCTGCTTGACGGCATGAAGACGGTCGGTGAGCTGTTCGGTTCGGGGCAGATGCAGTTGCCGTTCGTGCTGCAGTCGGCCGAGGTGATGAAGACGGCGGTGGCCTATCTGGAGCCGCACATGGAGAAGTCCGACGCGGAGGCCGGGAAGGGCACGATCGTGCTCGCCACGGTCCGTGGCGACGTGCACGACATCGGCAAGAACCTGGTCGACATCATCCTGTCGAACAACGGCTACAACGTGGTCAACATCGGGATCAAGCAGCCGGTGTCGGCGATCCTGGAGGCGGCCGAGGAGCACCGCGCCGATGTGATCGGGATGTCGGGGCTGTTGGTGAAGTCGACCGTGATCATGAAGGAGAACCTGGAGGAGCTCAACGGCCGAGGGTTGGCCGAGCGCTTCCCGGTGATCCTGGGCGGCGCGGCGCTGACCAGGGCGTATGTCGAGCAGGACCTCCACGAGCTGTACGACGGCGAGGTCCGCTACGCCCGCGACGCCTTCGAGGGCCTGCGGCTCATGGACGCCCTCATGGGCGTCAAGCGGGGCGTCCCCGGAGCCGTACTGCCGCCGCTCAAGCAGCGCCGGGTGGCCAAGGTGACGGCGACTCCGCGGGCCGAGGCTCCGCTGCCCGGGGGCCGCTCCGATGTGGCCGTCGACAACCCCGTACCCGAGCCGCCATTCCTGGGGACGAAGGTGGCCACCGGCATCCAACTGGCCGAGTACGCCTCCTGGCTGGACGAAGGTGCGCTGTTCAAGGGCCAATGGGGGCTGAAGGACAAGGAGTTGATCGAGTCGGAGGGCCGGGCACGGCTGCGCGGCTGGCTGGACCGGCTGCAGACCGACCGGCTCCTCGAAGCCGCCGTGGTCTACGGCTACTTCCCCTGCGTGTCCAAGGGCGACGACCTGATCGTCCTCGACGAGGACGGCAGCGAGCGCACCCGATTCTCCTTCCCCCGCCAGGAGCGCGGCCGGCGCCTCTGCCTCGCCGACTACTTCCGCCCGGAGGACTCCGGGGAGACGGACGTCATCGCTCTCCAGGTCGTCACCGTCGGATCGAGGATCGGCGAGGAGACGGCCAAGCTCTTCGCCGCCGACTCCTACCGCGACTACCTCGAACTCCATGGCCTGTCCGTGCAGTTGGCGGAGGCTCTCGCCGAGTACTGGCACGCCCGCGTCCGCTCCGAATGGGGCATCGGCCATGCCGACCCCGCCGGCCTGGAGGGCATCCTGCGGACCGAGTACCAGGGCTGCCGCTACTCCCTCGGCTATCCCGCGTGCCCCGATCTGGAGGACCGGGCGAAGATCGCCGAGCTGCTCCGGCCGGAGCGGATCGGGGTCGCGCTCTCGGAGGAGTACCAGCTGCACCCCGAGCAGTCCACCGACGCCTTCGTCGTCCACCACCCCGAAGCGAGCTACTTCAACGCGGGAGGGCAGCGCCAGTGAGCCCCACCTTCTCGTTCGAGTTCTTCCCGCCGAAGACCGACAAGGGCGAGCGCACCCTCTGGAACGCCATCCGGCGCGTGGAGGCCCTCGCCCCGGACTTCGTCTCCGTGACGTACGGCGCCGGCGGCTCCTCCCGCGACCGCACCGTGTCCATCACCGAGCGGATCCTGACCGAGACCACCCTGCGGCCCGTCGCGCACCTCACCGCCGTCGGGCACTCGGTCACCGAGCTGCGCAGGATCATCGGCCGTTACGCCGACGCCGGGATCCATGACGTCCTGGCTCTGCGCGGCGACCCTCCGGGCGACCCGCAGGGCGCCTGGACTCCGCACCCCGAGGGGCTCTCCTACGCGGCCGAGCTGGTCGAACTGCTCAAGAATTCCGGCTCGTTCACCGTCGGTGTCGCGGCCTTCCCCGAGCGGCATCCGCGCTCGACCGACTGGGAGAGCGACATCCGGCACTTCGTCGCCAAGTGCCGGGCGGGCGCGGACTACGCCATCACGCAGATGTTCTTCGACCCGGAGGACTACCTCCGCCTTCGCGACCGGGTCGCGGCGGCCGGCTGCGAGACCCCGATCATCCCGGAGATCATGCCGGCGACCCGCTTCGACCAGATCCGCCGCTTCGCCGAGCTGAGCAGCGCCACTTTCCCGCCCGCTCTGGCCCGGCGCCTCGAAGCGGCCCAGGGCCGTCCCGAGGAGGGGCACCGGATCGGGGTGGAGCACGCGACCGCGATGGGCGAGCGGCTGCTCGCCGAGGGCGCGCCCGGACTGCACTACATCACGCTCAACACCTCGTCCGCCGCGGTGGAGATCCACCGCAATCTCGTTCCCGGACGGACCTCTGCCACCACTCCCTCTTCCCTGCTCACCGCAGCCGCCTGACGATCGGAGTCGACATGCCCACTCCCGAACTCACCCACGATTTCAAGGTCGCCGACCTGTCCCTGGCCGCATTCGGCCGCAAGGAGATCACCCTCGCCGAGCACGAGATGCCGGGCCTGATGGCGATCCGCCGCGAGTACGCGGCCGCCCAGCCCCTCGCCGGCGCCCGCATCACCGGCTCGCTCCACATGACCGTCCAGACGGCGGTCCTCATCGAGACGCTGGTCGCGCTCGGTGCCGACGTCCGCTGGGTCTCCTGCAACATCTTCTCCACCCAGGACCACGCCGCCGCGGCGATCGCGGCCGCCGGCATCCCGGTCTTCGCCTGGAAGGGCGAGACCCTGGAGGAGTACTGGTGGTGCACCGAGCAGGCGCTGACCTGGCCCGGTGGCGAGGGTCCCAACATGATCCTGGACGACGGCGGCGACGCCACCCTCCTCGTCCACAAGGGCGTCGAGTACCAGAAGGCCGGCGCCGTCCCGGACCCCTCGACCGCCGACAACGAAGAGTTCCGCATCATCCTGGAGCTCCTCCAGAACTCCACCCTCGACTGGGCATCCCTCGCCGCCGGCATCAAGGGCGTCACCGAGGAGACCACCACCGGCGTCCACCGCCTCTACGAGATGCACCGCGACGGCGCCCTGCTCTTCCCGGCGATCAATGTGAACGACGCCGTGACGAAGTCGAAGTTCGA
>NZ_JAHTMW010000032.1 GCF_026236535.1 Streptomyces sp. SKN60
GATGGTTCTTGCGGAATGGCTGTCCGGGGCCGACCGGGGTCGGTGCTCACGTCGGACAACTCGGAGAACACTACGGACGGGGAAACCCCATGTCAACTTCACGATGACGAAGGGGCCGGCCCCGGAGGAGCCGACCCCTTCTGACCTGCGCCCGGCCGGGCGGGACGGATGCCGCGGCTCAGTCCCGGCCGACCTCCGTGACGCTCAGTACGTTGATCAGCTTGTCGAGTTGCTTGGTCACCTGCTCCAGCGGTGTGTCGTCCGCGTCGACCACGAGGGTGACCTGGGAGAAGCCGCCCGCCTCGGCCGGGACGACGGCGAGGGAGTCGATGTTGAAGCCGCGCCGGCTGAAGAGGGCGGTGACCCGGGTGAGCGCGCTGGGCTTGTCCTCGACGAGGACCGACAGGGTGTGTGTGCTCATGAGTCGTCGCTCTCCCACCTCGGAGTCATGTCCCGGGCGATCTTGATGTCGTCATTGCTGGTCCCGGCGGGGACCATGGGCCAGACCATGGCGTCCTCGTGGACCACGAAGTCGATGACCACCGGCACGTCGTTGATCTCCATCGCCTTGGCGATCGTGGCGTCCACGTCCTCGGGCCGGGTGCACCGCAGACTGACGCAGCCGTAGGCCTCCCCCAGCTTCACGAAGTCGGGGACGCGCTGGGCCGTCCGCAGATCGGAGTTGGAGTACCGCTGGTCGTAGAAGAGCGACTGCCACTGGCGGATCATGCCGAGGTTGCCGTTGTTGATGACCGCGACCTTGATCGGCGCGCCTTCGAGCGTGCAGGTGGCCAGCTCCTGGTTGGTCATCTGGAAGCAGCCGTCTCCGTCGATGGCCCAGACCACCGTGTCCGGCCGCCCCATCTTGGCGCCCATCGCGGCGGGCACGGCGAAGCCCATCGTGCCCAGGCCGCCGGAGGTGATGAAGGCGCCGGGCCGCTCGAAGCCGATGAAGTGGGACGCCCACATCTGGTGCTGGCCGACGCCGGCCACGTAGAGGGCGTCCGGCCCGACGATGGAGCTGAGCCTCTCCAGGACGTATTGCGGAGCCAGTGAGCCGTCCGCGAAGTCCTCGTACCCCAGCGGGTAGGTCTCCTTCAGCCGGTCGAGGAGCGCACGCCACTCGGTGTAGTCCCCGGGGCGGTCGATCGCCTGGACGAGGGCGCCGATGACCTCCTTGCAGTCACCCACGATCGGGACGTCCGCCACCCGGTTCTTGGAGATCTCCGCCGGGTCGATGTCCGCGTGGATGACCTTGGCCCGTGGTGCGAACGAGGACAGCTGCCCGGTGACCCGGTCGTCGAACCGCACGCCCAGGGCGATGAGCAGGTCTGCCTTCTGCAGTGCGCCCACCGCCGAGACGCTGCCGTGCATGCCGGGCATCCCCATGTGGAGCGGGTGGCTGTCGGGGAAGGTGCCCCTGGCCATCAGGGTGGTGACGACCGGAATGCCGCTCAGCTCCGCCAGGCGGAGCAGTTCCGCCGAGGCGCCGGCCTTGTGCACGCCGCCGCCGACGTACAGCACCGGGCACTCGGCCTCGGAGATCAGCTTGGCCGCTTCCTGGATCTGTTTGGCGTGCGGCCGGGTGACCGGCCGGTAGCCCGGCAGGTGCGTCGTCGGCTCCCAGTGGAATTCGGTGTCGGCCTGCAACGCGTCCTTGGTGATGTCGACCAGTACCGGACCGGGGCGGCCGCTGGAGGCGATGTGGAAGGCTTCCGCGATGGTGCGCGCGATGTCGTCGGCGTCGGTCACCAGGAAGTTGTGCTTGGTGATCGGAAGGGTGATGCCGCAGATGTCGGCTTCCTGGAAGGCGTCCGTGCCGATCATGCTGCTCGACACCTGGCCGGTGATGGCGACCATGGGGACGGAGTCCATGTACGCGTCGGCGATCGGGGTGACCAGGTTGGTGGCGCCGGGGCCGGAGGTGGCCATGCAGACGCCGACCTTGCCGGTGGCCTGGGCATAGCCCTCCGCTGCGTGTCCGGCGCCCTGCTCGTGCCGGACCAGTACGTGGCGGACCTTGGTCGAGTCGTAGAGCGGATCGTAGGCGGGGAGGATATGGCCGCCCGGATATCCGAACACGGTGTCGACTCCGACGTGCTCCAAAGCCCTGACCAGAGCTTGAGCACCTGTCATCTGTTCGGTCATCTGCTCGTTCCTGTTGGCTTGACTCGAATACTGATTCGAAGGGCAGCGCGCAGAATTCAGCAGTCGGGCGGTAAGTCCGGAAGTACTGAGAGATGGCGCGCAAAGAGCGGTGTCGGGTGACGACTACGCGCTCGGCGGCTCCGAGGGATCAGAACTCTCGTCGGAGCAGAGCGAATCCGTTCGTGACGGCTCAAGCAAGTTCCCGCGGTAAATCACGGGAATGCGAGGTCTCAGCTTATCTTCCCGCTGTGTGCGGACGCCAATCCCCGGGGCATGAATTCGGTCAGATAGTAGAGGCCGGCCAGCAGCGGGAAGGCGATGCCGCACCAGGCGATGCCCGCCCACCCGTACGACGCGTACACCGAACTGGCAACGGCGGACCCGATCGCGCCTCCGATGAAGAAGATCGCCATGTAGAGGCCGTTGAGTCGACTGCGGACCTCCGGCCCCAGCGAGAAGATCGCGCGCTGCCCCAGCACCAGGTTGCACGAAATCCCCACGTCGAGCAGGAGCGCCGCGACGAACAGGGCCGCGACGACGTGTCCGCCACTGGCAAACACCAGAAGAAAACAGGCCACGACGGTCAGGATCGCGATGCCCGTCGCGGGTTTCGTCAGACCGCGGTCGGCGATACGGCCCGCAACCGGTGCGACAAAGGCCCCGAGCACCGCCGCCAGGGAGAACAGGGCGATTCCGCCTTGGCTCAGACCGCACGCCGGGCTCGCCAGGATCAGTGGCACAGCGGTCCAGAACAGGCTGAACGCCCCGAACAGCATGGCGTGGTAGAACGCCCGGCGCCGCAGGATCGGCGTGCGGACGAGCAGCTGCCCCATCGACCCCAGCAACGTCAGGTAGGGGACGGAGGTGCTCGGCTTCCGTTCCGGAAGGACCGAACGCAGGGTGACGGCGAGCACCAGCATCAGGCCGGCGGAGATGGCGAAGATCGCACGCCAGCCGAGCAGGTCGGTCGTCATGCTGGCCACGGGACGGGCGAGCAGGATTCCCATCAGCAGGCCGCTCATGACGTTGCCGACGACCTGTCCACGGCTTTCTTCCGGGGCGAGGTGAGCCGCGAAGGGCACCAGCATCTGCACCACGACCGAACTCAGGCCGATGATCAGCGAAGTGGCGAGAAACAGGCCGGCGTTCGATGCGACCGACGCGCTCAGCAGCGCAGCCATGCAGGCCGCCAGGGTGACCATGATGAGACGACGGTTCTCGAAGATGTCGCCCAGCGGAACCAGTACGACGAGGCCGACGCCGTAGCCGATCTGGGTCAGGGTCACCACGAGGCTGGAGGCGCTCGCGCTCAGGCCCACGTCGGGGCCGATCAACGCCACCAGGGGCTGCGCGTAGTAGATGTTGGCTGCGACCGCGCCGCAGGCCACGGCCATCAGGAAGGTCAGGCCGCGTGACATGCCGAGCTGCGCCGCCCGGCTTGTTGCACTCTCAGTGGTCATTGCTCTCTCGACAGGATGGGGAATCGACGTTCACACGGCACATGCTTGGACGACCGCGAATTCCGGACGCGCGGACAGGATCTGAGGAGCGGAGAAGCCTGCCGCCTTCAGGAGTCGCGTGAAGTCGTCCAGTGTGCGCTCACGCCCTCCGTGCAGGACCAGCATCTGCAGATCGAGCACCAGGTCGAGCGGATCGCAGTCCTGCGGAGACTCCTGCAGGACGCGATCCACGACGACGAGTCGGGCGCCGGCGCTCATCGCCTTGCGGCAGTTGCGGAGAATGGACTCCGCCTTCTCGTCCGGCCAGTCGTGGAGAATCCACGACAGGATGTAGATGTCTCCTCCCGTGGGTACCTCGTCGAAGAAGCTGCCCGCGCGCGTGCTCAGTCGGGCGTCCCCCGGTGCCTCAGGGAGGGCGGAAATGACGCTGGCCTGGTCGTACACGACGGCGTGCGCGTCCGGATTTCGTTCGAGGATCGTCCGCGCCAGGCTTCCGGTTCCCCCTCCGACGTCGATCACGCGTTCGCCGGGGGCCACCGTGAGGACGTCGGCGATCGCCGCGTAGCGTCCCGGGTATCCGCTCGCCATATAGCGCTGGTAGAGCGCTTCCTCTTCAGGGCTTCCGTTCATGTAGGCGAAGAAGTCCTGCCCGTTGACGTGCGAGAACGCTTCCTCGCCGGTACGGGTGCAATGGCTCAGCGCTCCCCAGGACCGCCAGATGCCCGGCATCCCCCAGAATCGCGCGGCCCAGTGGAGCGAGGGGCCGGCCGTGGTGGTCCTCAGCAGGCGGGAGGCTTCGTTGTGGCGGATTCCGCCGTCCGTGTCGACGTCGAAGATGCCGTAGGTGGCCAGTGCTCGGGCAAGCCGTGTCAGGACGCCGGCGTGCACCTTCAGCTGTTCGGACAGAGTCTCCAGCGACGTCGCGTCGTCGTCCACCGCATCGGGCAGTCCGACTTCGCAGGCCGCGGCGATCATCTGGGTAACCGCCATGCCGCGGATCAGTTCCTGCATCCTGCGGATGTCACCGGCAGCCGCTGCCCCGGTCTCGGTGCCTTCGCGCTTGGCGGGCTCCGCCTGGAAGGACGTCTGGATGGTCATGCGACCTTCTTCTCCTCGTTCATCACCGCGTGTGGACGGGCCGTCGCGTTCCCGAGAATCCGGCGCAAGGCTGCGCGCAGCGAGTCCACGGCCGCGGAAGAGTCCTCCTTGCGCCAGGCGACGAACGCGTCCGGACGCACCAGCAGACAGCCGTCTTCCGGCATTTCCGTCACTTCTGCCCAATCGCCGTAGAGGTCCTGCAGGGCGTGTCCGGGGCCGATGACGTGCGCGGCGATCTCGATGCCGAGCTCTTCCGAAAGACGCTGGGCGGCCTGGAGCCAGATCTGCCCGTTCAGCCCCGTCAGCAAGGTGAACTTCCCCTTGCCCACCACGTCCAGGCTCGAGACCTGCGTGCCCTGCCGGTCGAGCCAGGCGTGCGGCAGGCGGGCGCCGGGCCGGCTGGACGGCTGGTAGTACAGCTCGGGGTCGCGCTGCCAGGCGGGCTGCGCGGTACCGTCCGGGCAGACGGCATGTGACACGTAGCGCTGATTGAGTTCGACACCTTGCGTGGCGAACTCGTACGACTTGAGCTCGATGGCCTCGCGCAGCATCTTCCGCTTCTCGGCGCCCGCCGCGGAAGCCTCCTTCAGGACGGACATGTTGACGCGCATCTGCTCCGCATCCAGGTTCGCGTCCAGTCCGAGTGCGGAGAAGATGCCTCCGAACTGCTCAATGCTCTTGTTCGCGCGTTCGACTATCTGCTTGCCTATCGGCGCGCGTTCCTGGTCATAGGTGTTCAGGAGTCGGTCCGACGCCTGCCCCTTCAGGACCATCGCCATCTTCCACGCCAGGTTGTAGGCGTCCTGGATCGACGTGTTCGAGCCCAGGCCGTTCGACGGCGGATGACGGTGCACGGCGTCGCCCATGCAGTACACCCGTCCCCGGGAGTACTCGGTGGCGTACTTCTGGTTCACCGTCCACGTCGAGACCGAGCGGATGGTGATGTCCACCGAGTCGTCGCCGATCAGTTGACGGGCGATGCCGACCGCGTCGATCTCGGAGACGTCGGGCTCGCCGGCGCTCATGTCGTAGCCCCACACGATCTGCCACTCGTTCCACGGCCTGACCATACGGAGGAGGCCCATGCCGATGCCTCCGACGTTGGCGCCCGGCTGCATGATCCACCAGAGATAGCCGGGGCGGTGCGCCACGAGGTGGGAGAGATCCGCGTGCAGGATGATGCTGATGCTGCCGGCGAGCCCCATGTGGCCTTCCATGGGCAGGCCGATCTGCTCCGCCACGAGGCTGTTGCCGCCATCCGCCCCGATCAGGTACTTGGCCCGGATCTCGTAGCGCTCGCGCTTCAGCCGGTCCAGGACCTGCGCGGTGACACCGTGCTCGTCCTGGTCGAGGCGCAGGAACTCCGTGTCGAACCGGACATGGCTGCCACGTGCGGCGGCATTGGACAGCAGGATGGGTTCGAGGAGGGTCTGCGGCAGGTCGCAGTGTTCGGCCGGGCTGGCCAGCGCGTAATCGCTCTGCCGTTGTGCCCTGTTGGCGCCGTAGGGCAGTCGCCCCAGTTCCTCGCCCACCAGGCTGGTGCAGAAGACGACATTGCCCATGACTTCTTTGGGTGAAGCCTTGGCGAGGATCTCGTCCGCCACGTCCAGGTCGCGGAAGACCTCCATGGTGCGTTGGTTCTTGTAGTGCGCACGCGGAGTGTCGGCGAGCCAGCGGTGTTTCGTGATCACGAGGTTCTCGATGCCGTACGTGCTCAGCATCAGTCCCGCGGAGGACCCCGCCGGACCGCTCCCGACGATCAGGACGTCAGTGTCGTACACGTGGAATGTCTCCTGGGTTCATGTAGATCAACGGTCATCGCGTCATGGCCGAAGACCCAGGCCGGGTCTTCGGCGTCCTTGAGCCACGAGTTCGCGGCGGACACGGCCTGGATCCGAGCGGTGCGTTGCTTGCGGCTCTCGGCGTAGCGCCAGAACGCGGCCTCGATCTCGTCCTCGGCCTCCAGGCAGCGCAGCAGCAGCACGCCGTCCTCGATGGCCATGGCCGCCCCTTGCGCCATGTGCGGCCTCATGGGGTGACAGGCGTCGCCGAGGAGCGCGATGCGCCCTCGTCCCCATTGCTGCATCGGCGGACGCTCGAAGAGCGGCCATTTGGTCAGGGACCGAGCCGCGTGGAGCAGGCTGAGGACTTCGTCGCAGGAGCCGGTGAAGGCGTCCAGCATCTCGTCCTGGTCGCCGTCGACCCAGGACCGCGGATGCGTCCACGCCTCGGCCGACGCGCCGGCGACGAAGTAGTAGTCGCCGCTCCGGGAGTCGGTCGGGTAGCCGATGACGAACCTGTCGTCGGCCCACCACTTGGTGATGCACCGTCTGTCGACAGGGACTCGGGTGTGCGCGGGCACGGTCGCCCGGTACGCGATCTGGCCGGAGAAACCGGGGCGTTCGGGGCCGTGCATCACTTCACGGACCCGAGACCCCAGACCGTCGGCACCGATCACGCAGGAGGCTTCGGCGGTGCTTCCGTCGGCGAAGTGCATCCGCACCTGCGTGCCGCGGTCGTCGAGCGAGACCAGTCGCTTGTCGTACTGCACGCTGTCCGGCCGCAGGGCACCGAGCAGCTCTCGATGGAGAACGCCGCGGCCGACGGTGAGATAGGGAGCTCCGTACCTCTCCTTCACCTGGTCACCGAGCGGCAGTGCGCACCGGACGGAATTCGATGTCAGGTTCCGGCTGGTGAACGATTCCGGGAGGTGTCCGGACCTGACGAGCGCGTCACCGATCCCGACATGGCCCAGGATGCGCGTCACGTTGGGCGTCAGGTGGATCCCGGCGCCGGCGGGCTCGAACGTGCGTGCCTGCTCGAACACCGCCACGGAATGGCCGGCCTGCTGCAGCAGCGCGGCCGTCGCGGCTCCGCCCAATCCACCGCCGACGATGGCGATCGAGGTCTTGTCGTCGATGCCCATGGGACTACGCCTGCGCCTCGATCTCGTCGTGGAACAGGTTCAGCAGCCTCGCGCGACTGTCGCTCGGCAGCCATTCGGGCCGGTCTTCCACGACGTCCTTGACGAAGTCCCAGAAGTCCGCGCTCTGATTGATGCCGTAGTCGCGAGCCATGGAGACGAGACGAATGCGGGACAGGAAGTCCGGCTCCGTGATGTCCTGCTTGCTGGTCACGACCTTTCCCGCGTTCATGAAGTACGGGAGGATGGAGCTCTCCGGTGTGTCCGGCGACCAGACCAACCACATCTCCTGGTTGGTGTGTGTCGTATTGACGAAACCATGCGTGTAGTTTCGGGGAACGTAGAGAAGTTCTTTCGGGCGCATCGGCAGCATGACGACGGTTTCCTTGTCGGCGCCATCGCCCGGCGTGATGTCCAGGTCGGGGAATTCGTTGGGCCCCATGAAGATGCTGAATCCGCCGTTCGGCGCGTAGAACCATTCATCGGTACGGTGATGGATGTGCGGCGGCGGGCCGACGTGCGGCGGCACGGTCAGCTTGGAGAACAGGAACTTGCCGCCGTTGCTCTCGCCGGTCTGCACGAAGTTGAAGACCTCGCCCGCCGGGCCGAGCACCAGCGGCTTCTCGGGGCCGGGCTCGATCTCCGGGAAGTCGAATACTTCATATTCGGTGCTCATGGAACTGCCTTCCTTCTCGGGGAGCCGGCACCATCGCCGCCGTCGTGACCTCGCGCAGGGCGGTCATGCCTTGTCGCGCCAGCGGCGCGGGGGGCCGCATCTTGTAATGATCATTGAATATTTCGAGCGAGATCGGGCCGTCATAACCGTTGGCCAGCACAGGCGCCAGGAACGCGGCCACATCGAAATCGCCCTCGCCCGGCAAGCAGCGGTGATGCCGGCTCCAGGACTTCACATCCAGACCCATGCGGGGAGCATCCGAGACCTGGATCAGCGCGATGCGCTCCGGCGGCACGTCGGAAAGATCCTCGAAATGGTCGTTCAGGGCCAGGGTGTGGAAGCTGTCGAGCACCAGACCTATGTTTGCGGCGCCGGAGAGCTCGATCATTCTCCAGGCCTGACGGAACGTATTGACCCGCAGCCCCCAGGACAGCGCCTCGTAACCGATCGAAAACCCTCTGGCCGCGGCCCTTTCGCCCAGGAGCGCCAGGTCTTCGGCGACCTCCTCGTCGTCGAGATCCGAAACGTCGCTGACGTTGCTGCACAGGATCAGTGTGCTGGTCCGCAACTGCTCCATGGAGTCGAAGATTCGCTCGATCCGGTCCAGCTTGGGCGCCAGCTGGTCCCTGGGGCCGCCTTCGAAATCCCTGAGCGGCTGATAGTTGATGATCTCCAGGCCGAGGTCTTCCGCCATGGTTCGGGCGACGGGCACCGAAGATGCCTGCAGGTCCCATTCCATCAATTCGATACCAGAGAAGCCGGCGTCAGCGATTGCCTCCATTTTCTCTGGCAGCGAGCCACCCAGGGTGACCGTACCCATGTGGTAATCCACTTCGCTTACCTCCCGATGGTGGAACGGCACGTCACAGTGCAGATCGATAGCTGCGTTCGCAGTCGGCAGGCAGCTACATCGAAACCGGTTCCAAACCGGCCTGAATCCGCCGGCGGTGTTCCGGCGAGCGGTTTCAGGCGGCCTCTGGCAGACAGGCAGTCACACGCCGAGCATTTTTGATGCCGGCCACTGATGACTCTCTCCTGCTGCTTCCTCGGTCGACCCATACGATGTCAACCAGGAGCGGCGGGCAGGCGGAACTGCACCCAAGGATGCACCGGGCCCGGGCCCGGGCCCGCGACCGCGACCGCGATCAGGACGAGGACGCGTGCGAGGCCGCGTGCGAGGGGCGAGGTGCTGCCGTACACCCTTGGATGCAGTCACGGCCTGGGACGACACGATCCTCGTAGGCTGAACGCCGTGACAATGACCTCCGGCAGAGCTCTCCTCCCCGAATCGCGGCCTCGTGCTTCGCGGCCACGTGCTTCGCTCTGCCGCGTCCTCCGCTACGCGCGTCTGAGCCTGGTCGAGGCACGGCCTGTGGTTCAGCTCGTGTTCCTCACACGGTTCGCGGTGGGCGCCGCCTTCGTCTCCCAGGATCTGGCGGACGGACCGCACCTGGCCGCCGGGGTCCTCGTCTGGTGGCTGGCGGTGGTGGGCGCCTACCTCGTCAACGGCGTGCTGGACGTCAAGGAGGACCGCGCCAACGGGTCCGCCCGTCCGATCGCCCGGGGCGATCTGCCGGAGCGGACGGCCGCGTCGCTCACCGCGGTCGTGGCCGCGGGGTCCCTTCTGCTGTCCCTGTACGTCCCCGGACTCACCCTGTGGGTGGCGCTGTTCCTGCTGCTTGGCTGGCTCTATTCGGCGCCGCCGTTTCCCGCGAAACGCTGGAGCAGCACCTGCGCGGTGGTGGTGTTCGGACTCGGCTGGACCTCGTTCGCTGCGGGTGCCGTGGCCGTGGGGGGCGAACTCGGCCCTTCCGGGCTGGTATTCGCCACAGTGATGAGCGCCTGGATGGCCCTGGTGGGAGCGGTCGTCAAGGACCTCGGTGACGTCGAGGGAGACGCCGTCGGCGGGCGTCGTACCGTGGCCGTGCGCCACGGTGCCGCCCGGGCCCGCGCGGTCGCGGTGGCGGGCGCTCTCCTCGTCGGAGCGGGCGGGGTACTGGCGGCGCTGGTCTGGGCTCCGCTGACGCTGGCCGGAGCGGTCCCCGTGGCGATCGGCGCCGTCTGCCTGGTGGCGCAGATCGTCCGTACGGCCAGGGCCGCCGACGGGGACAGGAAGACCCGCCGCAGTGCGTACCGCGTGTTCATGTGCACCCAGTTCGCGGCGAACATCACGATGCTGCTCGCGCTCCTGCTGCACGGACCCGCGTGACCGTGGCCGCCCGTGCAGCGGTCCGTGCACAGGTCCCTGCACAGGTCCGTGGGTCAGTAGCGCCCGAAGGCCTTGTTGACGGCGTCGATGCGGGACACGGCGCCCAACTTGCCGTAGATGTTGTTGAGATGCCGCTTCACGGTCGCCGTGGTGATGCCGAGCTGGCGGGCTATCTGGCTGTTGGTCATCGCCTTCGCCACCCCCTCGAGCACCTCCTTCTCGCGCCGGGACAACGCCACGCCCACCCCGGCGTGCATCGGCGCCGCCTCGGAGACGCCCTCGGCGGCTGCGGTGTCGTCATCGTTCGGCAGGGGGTCGGTGGTCCGGGCGGTGGTCCGGGCGGTGGCCCCGCCGTAGCCGACGGCGCCCGCGTAGAGCCGGCTTCCGGCGCTGGAGCGGAACGCGGTGCTGATCAGCAACAGCGCGGGGGCCCGTCGCGCGGGCGCCTCGTGCTGAACGGCGGCGTTGATGGTCGGCTGCATGGCGTTCCACAGGATCTCCACCGCACGCACCGACTCGGCGACCGCGATCCCCTGGTTGGCCCGGTCGGTGCCCACGAGATGCGAGTACCGCCAGGCTTCGGCCGACTCGAGCGGCCCGTCCCCGGTCAGTCGCGCGACACAGTCCTCCACGATCGCCTGCGCCTGGTCGCGGCACTTCGGCCAGGCTTCCTTGCGCATGGCCAGGGGACTGCGGACCGTCCTCAACGCCAGCTGATAGGCGTGGATGACGTCTGGTATCGCGTTACGCAGAAACTGCGCCGCAGCCGGGTAACGCAAAGGCCCTCCCTGCTACAGCCCTCTCGAACGAGCGGTTCGAGGCCGTAGCCCAGTGTGACGATGATCGTTCCGAACACGATACCGAACACCCCCACCCAATGCCTCGGCGCCCCGAGGGCCCGACCCCACGGAGTCGGACCCTCCCTGACCTGCACATGTGCTACACGTTGAAGCGGAACTCCACCACGTCGCCGTCCTGCATGACGTACTCCTTGCCCTCCATGCGGGCCTTGCCCTTGGCGCGGGCCTCGGCGACCGAGCCGGCCTCCAGGAGGTCGGCGAAGGAGATGACCTCGGCCTTGATGAAGCCCTTCTGGAAGTCGGTGTGGATGACACCGGCGGCCTCGGGGGCCGTCGCGCCCTGGGGGATGGTCCAGGCGCGGGACTCCTTGGGGCCGGCCGTCAGGTAGGTCTGGAGGCCGAGGGTGGCGAAGCCGACGCGGGCGAGGATGGCCAGGCCGGGCTCCTCGGCGCCGACGGACTCCAGGAGCTCCAGGGCGTCCGCCTCGTCGAGCTCGGCGAGGTCCGCCTCCAGCTTGGCGTTGAGGAAGATCGCCTCGGCGGGGGCCACCAGGGCGCGCTGCTCGTCCTTGAAGGACTCGTCCGTCAGCTCGTCCTCGTCGACGTTGAAGACGTAGAGGAAGGGCTTGCTGGTGAGGAGGTGCAGGTCGTGGAGGAGCTCCGCCTTCTCCGAGCCCTGGACGATGCCCTGCGAGAAGAGGGTGTCGCCGCGCTCCAGGATCTCCTTGGCCGCCTCGACGGCCGCGACCTTGGGCCCGATGTCCTTCTTGATCCGCGACTCCTTGGCCAGACGCGGGAGGACCTTCTCGATGGTCTGCAGGTCGGCGAGGATCAGCTCGGTGTTGATCGTCTCGATGTCGTCCTTCGGCGAGACCTTGCCGTCGACGTGCACGACGTTCTCGTCCTTGAAGGCACGGATGACCTGGCAGATCGCGTCCGACTCGCGGATGTTCGCGAGGAACTTGTTGCCCAGGCCCTCGCCCTCGCTCGCGCCGCGCACGATGCCGGCGATGTCGACGAAGTCGACCGTCGCCGGGAGCAGCCGCTGCGAGCCGAAGATGTCGGCGAGCTGCTGCAGGCGCGGGTCAGGGACGCCGACGACGCCGACGTTGGGCTCGATCGTGGCGAACGGGTAGTTGGCCGCCAGCACGTCGTTCTTGGTCAGGGCGTTGAACAGGGTCGACTTGCCGACATTCGGCAGGCCGACGATTCCGATCGTGAGCGACACGGTGGCGACTTCCCTATGAGGAGTGGAGGTGGGGCGATCCCCCAGTTTACGGGGCGCGCGTCCGGGTCCCGCCGCTCGCACCGGACCGTGACCCCGGGCGGGCCGACCCGGCCAGGACGGCCCTCTTCGCGCCAAGGTCACCCAAAGGGCGTGTCCCGTACGGGGTTCCCGGGCCGTTCCGACCTACGTTGGTGGGGTGGAGCAGCACAAGACACGTAAGCCGCAGCCCCGACGACCCGCAGCGGGCCGGCCGCAGGGCCCCGTGACGCCGCCCGGCGCGCTGGTCGAGGGTGCCGCGGTGTACCGCGTGGCCGCCCGGCCCCGGCCCGGCCGGCCTCGGGTGGAGCGGCCCGCGCCGCCCGTCGTGGTGGCGCTGCGCCGGCTGCCCAATCCGCGGCTCACCGGGCTCGGCGCCGGGCTCTTCGCGTCCGCCGTGATGCTGGTGATCGGCTTTCTGGACTGGCTGATCCTCGACGGTTCCCCGCTCGCCTACGGGCTGCTGTTCCTGCCGGTCAGCGCGCTGACTGCGCTGTGGGTCCGTACCGCCGACCTGGTCACCGCGCCGATCAGCGTGCCGATCGCGTTCGCCGTGGGCGTGGTGCCGATCTCCGGCGGTACGGGCGGGGTCGGCGGGCAGGCGATGGCCCTGGTCACGGCGCTCGCCGTGCACGCGGGCTGGCTGTACGGCGGCACTCTCGTCGCCGGTGTCATCGCGAGCGTACGCAAGGTGCGGGACATGGGGCGCCGTCAGCGCGCCGCCGCGGCAGCCGGCGGCGGCAAGCCCGTACGCCCGGTCCGCCGCCCGGCCCCCGAGCGCGGCTAGCAGAGGCAGAGGCAGGAGCAGGGAGAGGTCCCCTATCCCTTCGCCGCCATCGCCGCGCCCACGATGCCCGCGTTGTTCTGCAGCTCCGCCGGGACGATCTCGGCGCGGATGTCCTCGATCAGCGGCAGGAACCTGTCCGCCTTGCGGCTCACGCCGCCGCCGATGATGAAGAGCTCCGGCGAGAACAGCATCTCCACGTGCGCCAGGTACTTCTGCAGCCGCCGGGTCGCCCAGTGCTCCCAGCTCAGATCCTCGTCCTCGCGGGCCTTCGACGAGGCGCGCTTCTCGGCGTCGTGGCCCTTCAGCTCCAGGTGGCCCAGCTCGGTGTTGGGGACCAGGGTGCCGTCGACGAAGACGGCCGAGCCGATTCCGGTGCCGAGGGTCAGCAGGATGACGGTGCCCTTGCGGCCGCGGCCCGCGCCGAAGGTCATCTCGGCGATGCCGGCGGCGTCGGCGTCGTTGAGGACGGTCACCGGGAGCCCGCCGAGGCGGTCGGCGAGCAGTTTGCCCGCGTCGACGCCGATCCAGCGCTTGTCGACGTTGGCGGCGGTACGGATGGTGGAGCCGGTGACCACCCCCGGGAAGGTGACGCCGACCGGGCCCGACCACCCGAAGTGCTCGACGACCTCGACGACGCGGCCCGCGACGTCGTCGGGCGTCGCGGGCTGCGGGGTGAGCACCTTGTGGCGCTCCTGGGCGAGGTCGCCGCGGTCGAGGTCCACGGGCGCGCCCTTGATGCCCGATCCGCCGATGTCCACTCCGAAGACGTTCATGGACCCAACGTTACGGGCCGGAGCGCTCCGTCACTCGTTTTCGACGAGGGCCGCGGCCTTGGCGCGCAGGTCCTGGTCGCGGAGCTCCTTGGGGAGGGAGAAGGTCAGCGACTCGTCGGCGGTCTTGACCAGCTCGACGTCCACGTAGCCGCGCTGGGACAGCCACTCCAGGACCTCCTGGACGAGGACGTCCGGCACCGAGGCGCCCGAGGAGAGGCCGACGCTGGTGACGCCCTCCAGCCAGGCCTCGTCGATCTCACTGGCGAAGTCGACCAGGTACGCGGCGGGGGCGCCGGCCTGCTTGGCGACGTCGACCATGCGCTGCGAGTTGGAGGAGTTCTTGGAGCCGACCACGATGACCAGCTCGGACTGGCCGGCGAGCTCCTTGATGGCGGTCTGGCGGTTCTGCGTGGCGTAGCAGATGTCGTCGGAGGGCGGGGAGATCAGCTCGGGGAACTTCTCCTTGAGCGCGTCCACCGTCTCCATGGTCTCGTCGACCGAGAGCGTGGTCTGGGAGAGCCAGACGACCCGGGACGGGTCGCGGACCTCGACCTTGGCGACGTCCTCGGGGCCGTCGACCAGCTGGATGTGGTCGGGGGCCTCGCCGGAGGTGCCGATGACCTCCTCGTGGCCCTCGTGGCCGATGAGGAGGATGTCGAAGTCCTCCTTGGCAAAGCGCACGGCCTCCTTGTGGACCTTGGTGACCAGCGGGCAGGTGGCGTCGATGGTCTTCAGGCGGCCCTCGCGGGCCTCCTCGTGCACGGTCGGGGCGACGCCGTGGGCGGAGAACATCACGATGTTGCCCGGCGGCACCTCGGTCGCCTGGTCGACGAAGATGGCGCCCTTCCGCTCCAGGGTCTGCACGACGTACTTGTTGTGGACGATCTCGTGCCGGACGTAGATCGGGGCGCCGTACTGTTCGAGGGCCTTCTCCACGGCGATCACGGCACGGTCCACGCCCGCGCAGTAGCCGCGGGGAGCGGCGAGCAGGACACGCTTCGGGCGGTTGGCGGCGGGCGTCGCAGTCATGGTCCCCATCGTAAGGCCGCGCGGGTGGGTGGCTGATCGGCGTTCCGGTCGGCGTTTTGATCAGCGGTTCGCCTTGCGGCGTGGCCGAGACTTGCGCCATGGCTGAGGAATCCCAGGTGCGAGACGAAGCACCCGACCACGAGGGGCTTCGGCGGAATCTTGGATTTCGCGACCTGGTGGTCTACGGGCTCCTGTTCATCGCCCCGATGGCACCGGTCGGCGTGTTCGGCACGCTCGACGCCAAGTCGCACGGCGCGGTCGCACTCGTGTACGTGGTGGCCACGGTCGCCATGGGCTTCACGGCCTTCAGTTACGCGCAGATGGTGCGGGTCGCGCCGCGGGCCGGGTCGGTCTTCACGTACGCCCGTACGGCGCTGGGCGAGGGCCCCGGTTTCGTGGCCGGGTGGATGGCGCTGCTCGACTACCTCCTCATCCCGGCGGTGGCGTATCTCTTCGCCGGCATCGCGATGGAGGCGCTGGTCCCCGAGGTGCACCGCTGGGTGTGGACCGGGATCGCGGTGGTGGTGACGACCCTGCTGAACCTGTGGGGGGTACGGGCCGCGGCCCGGGTCGGCTTCGCGGTGCTCGCGATGGAGATCGTGGTGCTGCTTGTGTTCGTGGTCTCGGCGGTCGTCGTGCTCGTACGGAACGGGCCGCAGCGGGACTGGTGGTCGCCGCTCACCGGTGACGGCAGCTTCTCGGTGGCGGCGGTCGTCGGTGCGGTGTCGGTGGCCGTGCTGTCGTACCTCGGCTTCGACGCGATCGCCTCCTTCGCGGAGGAGGTGACCGGCGGGCCGTCGAAGGTGGCGCGGGCGGTGCTGTTCTGTCTGGTGTTGGCGGGTGCGCTGTTCGTGGCGCAGACCTGGCTGGTGGCGCTGCTCGAACCGGTCTCGTCGGCGGAGCTGGCGGTCGAGCCGGCGAGGCAGGGTTCGGCGTTCTACGACGCGGTGGACACGTCCGTGGGCGGCTGGCTGCACGACCTGGTGGCGGTGTCGAAGGCGATCGGCGCGGCCTTCGCGGCGCTCGCCGGGCAGGCGGCGGGCGGCCGACTGCTCTTCGCGATGGGCCGGGACCGGCGCCTGCCGCACCTCCTGGCCCGTACCGACTCGGGCGTGCCGCGGGTGGCGCTGCTCGTCTCGGCAGCGGTCACGATGATCGCGGCGGTGTGGGCGGCCCGGCGCGACGACGGCCTCGACCATCTGGTCTCGGTCGTCGACATCGGCGCGCTCACCGCCTTCGTGCTGCTGCACGCGAGCGTGGTGAGCTGGTTCGCCGTCCGCCGCATGGCCGGCCCGCCCCGCTGGCTGCCGCACCTGGTGGCGCCCGTCCTCGGCGCGGCCATCCTGATCGCGGTGATCGTGGAGGCCTCGCCCTCGGCGCAGGTGGTGGGCGTGATCTGGTTCGGCATCGGGCTGGTGGTGCTCGCGGTGCAGGGGGCGCGGCGGCCGCTGCCGTGAGGTGGGGTGGGCCCCGCACGGCGGACTTACGGTGTCCGACCCTCCCGTTACGCTCGGTGCATGGGTCTGAACACGTCAGCGGAAGCGCCGATCCCCGTCGGTGAGGTGTCCCGGCTGATCGGGGGCTGGATCGATCGGTTGGGGGCGATCTGGGTCGAGGGGCAGATCACGCAGTTGTCGCGGCGGCCGGGGGCCGGCGTGGTGTTCTTGACGCTGCGGGATCCGTCGTACGACATCTCGATCAACGTCACCTGCTATCGCCAGGTCTTCGACGCCGTCGCGGACGTCGTGTCCGAGGGCGCCCGGGTGGTCGTGCACGCGAAGCCGGAGTGGTACGCGCCGCGGGGGCAGTTGTCGTTGCGGGCTGCGGAGATACGGCCGGTCGGGATCGGTGAGCTGCTCGCGCGCCTGGAGATGCTGAAGCGGACGCTGGCCGCGGAGGGGCTGTTCGCGCTCGACCGGAAGAAGCCGGTGCCGTTTCTGCCGCAGCTGATCGGTCTGGTCTGCGGCCGGGCGTCGGCGGCCGAGCGGGACGTGCTCGAGAACGCGCGGCGCCGCTGGCCCGCCGTCCGGTTCGAGGTGCGGAACGTGCCGGTGCAGGGCGTGAAGGCCGTGCCGCAGGTGATCCAGGCGGTGCGGGAGCTCGACGCACACGCGGGGGTCGACGTGATCGTCGTGGCCCGGGGCGGCGGCAGCGTCGAGGACCTGCTGCCGTTCTCGGACGAGCAGCTGATCCGGGCGGTGGCGGAGTGCCGTACGCCGGTGGTGTCGGCGATCGGCCACGAGCCGGACTCGCCGCTGCTCGACCTGGTCGCGGACCTGCGGGCGTCCACGCCCACCGACGCCGCCAAGAAGGTGGTGCCGGACGTGGGCGAGGAGCTGGACCGGGTGCGCGGGATGCGGGACCGGGCGCTGCGCGCCGTGCGGGGGCTTCTGGAGCGGGAGGAGCGGGGGCTCGCGCACGCGCTCGCCCGGCCGGTCATGGAGCACCCGCAGCGGATGGTCGAGGTCCGCGAGGACGAGCTCGACGCGCTGCTCGCCCGCAGCCGCCGTACCTTCGGGCACCTGCTCGACCGGGCCGACTCGGAGCTCTCGCACACCCGGGCCCGGGTCCGCGCGCTGTCCCCGGCGGCCACGATGGAGCGGGGTTACGCGGTGCTCCAGCGCGCCGACGGCTCGGTGGTGCGGGACCCGGCGGAGGTCGCGGCGGACGAGGAGCTGCGGGCCCGGGTGGCCGCGGGCGAGTTCACCGTCCGGCGCGTGGAGGGTGAACGCGTGGACGACGAACTTGTGGACGGTGGACTCGGCGGTTGACCCGCTGAGGCCTGCCGCGCACGCTTCGGCGGCGCACTCGCCGGCGGGCTTCTCCGGCCCGTATCCGGCCCGTATCCGGCCGAAAAGCATCGAACGAACAAGACGACCTGACAGACGAAGGTGGAACCCATGGCAGCGCGCAACGGCGCCGAAGAGACTGCGACCGCACTCGGCTACGAGCAGGCGCGTGACGAGCTCATCGAGGTCGTCCGGCGCCTGGAGGCGGGCGGCACGACCCTGGAGGAGTCGCTCGCGCTCTGGGAGCGCGGCGAGGAGCTGGCGAAGGTGTGCCGGCACTGGCTCGAAGGGGCCCGGGCCCGTCTCGACGCCTCGCTGGCGGCCGAGCGCGCCGAGGGCGAGGGTGGCGGCGAGGCCGCGTCCGACGGGGAGTGACGGCCCGGTCGGGCGGGGTGTGACGGGCAAGGCCTGACAGACCTGTCGGGCCAGGCGTCACGGGCCGGCCGGGCCGGGCGTGACAGGTCGGTCAGGCAGAGCATCACGGGCCGGACGTGAAGGCGGGTCCGCAGGCGTCCCGCCGGGCACGTACACTCGGATCTGTGAAGCGGATCACTATCCGGTTCAGATAGTTGAAACTTCACCTACTCCGGACGTACTGTCGAGACATCGCTCGAATCCCGACGGGCGAACCCCTTGCAGTCCGGAAGGTATGCAGCATGTCTCTCGCTCTTGACCCCGCCGCCCAGGACCTCCTCTTCCGCGAGGCCCGCACTGCCAACACGTTCACCGACGAGCCGGTGACCGACGAGCAGGTCCAGGCGATCTACGACCTGGTCAAGTTCGGCCCCACCGCCTTCAACCAGAGCCCGCTGCGCATCACGCTGGTCCGCTCCCCCGAGGCCCGTGAGCGTCTGGTCAAGCACATGGCCGAGGGCAACCAGGCCAAGACCGCTTCCGCCCCGCTCGTCGCGATCCTGGCCGCCGACAACGAGTTCCACGAGGAGCTGCCGGCCCTGCTCCCGCACTTCCCGCAGGCCAAGGACATGTTCTTCGCGGAGCGCCCGGTCCGTGAGGGCTCCGCGCTGCTGAACGCCGCCCTCCAGGCCGCGTACTTCATCGTGGGCGTCCGCGCCGCCGGCCTGGCCGCCGGCCCGATGACCGGTCTCGACTTCGCCGGCGTCCAGAAGGAGTTCCTGGACGACGACCACACCCCGCTGATGGTGATCAACATCGGCAAGCCGGGCGAGGACGCCTGGTTCCCGCGCTCCCCGCGCCTGGCCTTCGACGAGGTCATCACCACCGTCTGATCCCTGAGACACAGACACGAGAAGGGCCCCGGTGCAGCGCACCGGGGCCCTTCCTCGTATCCGTGTATCCGTGTATCCGTGTCGGAAGGCCCGTCAGACCTTCGGCGACTGCAGCGCGCCCGCCATCTGCGCCAGCCGGTCGAACGACGCCGTGCCCGTCACGACCGTCGTCGCGCCACCCTCGGAGCGCACCAGGGCGTCGTACTTCGGGCCCTCCCAGAGCTGCCACTCGCGGCCGCCCACCGACCGGGTCTTCCCGGTGTTCTTGGCCTCCATGGTCACCTTGGGCACGTACTTCTTCGGGTCCTCGGTGGACTGCTGGACCGCCACGTACTGGGTGTCCGGGTCGAGGAAGCCGAGCCGCCAGGCGTCGTGCTCCTCGCGCTTGTACGAGACGACCGTCGCCTTCCAGTCGTCACCGAGGCCCTGGGGGGCCAGCACCGGATACGGCGCCGCCCGCTGGGCCGTCAGGAGCTCGACCCGGTAGTCCTTCGCCTCGACCGTGTCGGCCTTCTCGTCGTGCGGGATGAAGAGATACATCACGCCCGCGGCGACCATGATCACCGCGAGGGACTGGAACATCCCGCGTACCGTCTGCCTGCCTCGCATACCTGCCACGCCCCTTATGGTCGCATCAAGGGTTCGTGCTCATACGTGGGCCCCTCTGCTCAATTTGTCGACCTGACGATAGAGTCCTAAGCACCCTCCTTATTTCCGGCCGTCGCCGTACAGAAAGGTGCGCTCCGATGACCGAGCACCACTTGTTGCCGCCCGAGCTCGAGGTTTCGCCCGAGGCTCCCGACCGCAACCTCGCCCTGGAACTGGTCCGTGTGACCGAGGCGGCCGCGATGGCCGCGGGCCGCTGGGTCGGCCGCGGCGACAAGATCGGCGCCGACGGGGCGGCCGTGAACGCCATGCGGACCCTGATCTCCACCGTCTCGATGAACGGCGTGGTCGTCATCGGCGAGGGCGAGAAGGACGAGGCCCCGATGCTCTTCAACGGAGAGCGCGTGGGCGACGGCACCGGCGCCGAGGTCGACATCGCGGTCGACCCGATCGACGGCACCACCCTGAACGCCAAGGGCATGCCGAACGCCATCGCCGTCCTCGCCGCCGCCGACCGCGGCTCCATGTTCGACCCGTCCGCGGTCTTCTACATGGACAAGCTGGTCACCGGCCCCGAGGCCGCCGACTTCGTCGACATCAACGCGCCCGTCTCGGTGAACATCCGCCGGGTCGCCAAGGCCAAGGGCATGAACGCCGAGGACGTCACCGTCGTCATCCTCGACCGCCCGCGCCACGAGGGCATCGTCAAGGAGATCCGCGAGACCGGCGCCCGGATCAAGTTCATCTCCGACGGCGACGTGGCCGGCTCGATCATGGCCGCCCGCGAGGGCACCGGCGTCGACCTGCTCATGGGCATCGGCGGCACGCCCGAGGGCATCATCTCGGCCTGCGCCATAAAGTGCCTGGGCGGTGTGATCCAGGGCAAGCTGTGGCCGAAGGACGACGCCGAGCGGCAGAAGGCCCTGGACGCCGGGCACGACCTGGACCGGGTGCTCTCCACCAACGACCTGGTCTCCGGCGACAACGTCTTCTTCGTCGCCACCGGCATCACCGACGGCGAGCTGCTGCGCGGCGTGCGCTACCGCTCGGAGACCGCGACCACCCAGTCGCTGGTGATGCGCTCGAAGTCCGGCACGATCCGCCAGATCGACTCGACGCACCGGCTCGCCAAGCTGCGCGCCTACAGCAAGATCGACTTCGACCGGGCCAAGTAACCCGGCGCCGCCGGATCCGGCGGCGGTACGAAGAGGGGCGCCCCCATGTGCGGTGGGGGCGCCCCTTCTCGTACCCGTACGGACGCGGAAAGCGGTCCTGCCGGCCTGTCGGCCGGAGTCCTGTCAGCCGGAGTCCTGTCGGCCGGACCCGTCAGCCGGCCTGGGCGATCCGCTCGGCCCGCTCCGCTGCGGCGGCCTTGCGCAGCTCGACCTCGCGGCGGCGGCGCCGGGCGAGCACGACACGGCGCTCGGCGGCGGTGAGCCCGCCCCACACGCCGTACGGCTCGGGCTGCAGCAGCGCGTGCTCGCGGCAGTCGACCATCACGGGGCAGCGGGCGCAGACCCGCTTGGCGGCCTCCTCGCGGGAGAGCCGGGCGGCGGTCGGCTCCTTGGAGGGGGCGAAGAACAGTCCGGCCTCGTCCCTCCGGCACACCGCCTCCGTGTGCCAGGGACCGGCCTCGTCCTCCCGAGCGGGGATCCGCTGGGGCGGCACGGCGGCGGCGACCCGGAGGGGCTGATGCGGCGTGTGCAGCACGGTCTACTCCTGACGACGGCTTCCGCGGGCGAGCGAGCGAGCGACGATGCACGAGCCCTACCCGCTGTGCGCGCGCCTATGCACTGCGTGCCGTGGTGTTCCGCAGCGCGGACACCGGACGGCGAAATCCGGTCACCGCCGGGCCGGCCGGGAGGAGCGGAACGCGGGCGGTCAGTGGCCGAGGTGCTTGCGCAACTTGTCCTGAACGAGGTTCTGCAGGTCGGTGACCCACTTGCCGCGCTTGGGACGGGCCTCGACGTTGCCGAAGACCGAGTAGCCGTTGACCATCACGACCGGGGCCTGCGGGTCGGCGCCCTCCAGGGTCACCACCTCGAAGTTGCCGAAGATGCCGGTGCCGCTGCCGCGCATCGTCACGTTCTCCGGGACGCGGATCTCGACGTTGCCGAAGATCGAGGTGGCGTTGATGGTGGTGAGGCGCTGGGCGAAGATCGCCTCGGTCAGGTCGATCTCGATGCTGCCGAACAGCGAGAAGGCGTTGGTGCGGCGGCCGACCCGCCAGCGGCCCTTGCGGGTGGAGGCGGAGAAGACCGCGACCATGGTGTCCGCGGGGCCTTCGGGCTCCTCGGGGCCCCACAGGGTGGCCGACGCCGAGGCCTGGCCGGTGCGGGCCGCGGGCAGGTCCCGCACGATCGGCTCCAGCTCGCCGACCGTCTTGGCCCGGTAGACGGCGTCGATCCGCTCCGAGTGCTCCTCGGCGTCGAGCCGGCCCTCCGCCAGCGCGTCCCTGAGGATGTCCGCGATCCGGTCCCGGTCGGCATCGGAGGCGCGCAGCGAGCCCTGCGGATCCGCGTAGTCGGGCCGGGCCGCGGGGGCGGGCGCCGGGGCGGGGGCCGGGGCGGGCTCCGCGGGGGCGACCGGCTGCTGGGGCTGCTTTTCGAGGTCCACGACGCCAGCCTAGCGAAACGCGATAGATCGCGACTAGGGGGAGCTCCCGTGTCCTGTGGACAACTCCCCCGAACCGGCCACCGGGGGCGTCCGGTTGGGCCGGCGGCGGGGCGACACACGCCCGCGTGCGCCCCCGCCCGCGGGGCCGCGAATGCGCCATTCCGGCGCGGTCCAGGCGCCTAGTGAGCCTTACCTCACAGGATCGGGGCCGCGCCCGCGTCTTACGCTGGAGGGCGCGCCCGCCAACGGAGGCGGCGCGCTGCTGTCGCCGAGTGAGGAATGGCTGCCCCCATGCCAGAGTTTGCGTACTCCGATCTGCTCCCGCTGGGAGAGGACACCACGCCCTACCGCCTGGTGACCTCCGAAGGTGTCTCCACCTTCGAGGCCGACGGCCGTACGTTCCTCAAGGTCGAGCCGGAGGCGCTGCGCAAGCTGGCCGCCGAGGCGATCCACGACATCCAGCACTATCTGCGCCCGGCCCACCTGGCGCAGCTGCGGCGGATCATCGACGACCCGGAGGCGTCGAGCAACGACAAGTTCGTCGCGCTCGACCTCCTCAAGAACGCGAACATCGCCGCCGCGGGCGTCCTGCCCATGTGCCAGGACACCGGCACCGCGATCGTCATGGGCAAGCGCGGCCAGAACGTGCTGACCCAGGGGCGCGACGAGGAGGCCCTGTCGAAGGGCATCTACGACGCGTACACCAAGCTCAACCTGCGCTACTCGCAGATGGCCCCGGTGACCATGTGGGAGGAGAAGAACACCGGTTCGAACCTGCCCGCGCAGATCGAGCTGTACGCGACGGACGGCGGCGCGTACAAGTTCCTCTTCATGGCGAAGGGCGGCGGCTCCGCCAACAAGTCGTACCTCTACCAGGAGACGAAGGCCGTCCTGAACGAGGCCTCCATGATGAAGTTCCTGGAGGAGAAGATCCGTTCGCTCGGCACGGCGGCCTGCCCGCCGTACCACCTGGCGATCGTGGTCGGCGGCACCAGCGCCGAGTTCGCGCTGAAGACCGCGAAGTACGCCTCCGCGCACTACCTGGACGAGCTGCCCACCGAGGGCGACGCCGCCACCGGCCACGGCTTCCGTGACAAGGAGCTGGAGGAGAAGGTCTTCGAGCTGACGCAGAAGATCGGCATCGGCGCGCAGTTCGGCGGCAAGTACTTCTGCCACGACGTGCGCGTGGTCCGCCTCCCCCGCCACGGCGCCTCGCTGCCCGTCGCGATCGCCGTGTCCTGCTCGGCGGACCGCCAGGCGGTCGCGAAGATCACCGCCGAGGGCGTCTTCCTGGAGCAGCTGGAGACGGACCCGGCGCGCTTCCTGCCGGACACGACGGACGAGCACCTCTCCGCGGACGGGGACGTCGTCAAGATCGACCTGAACCAGCCGATGGACACGATCCTGGCCGAGCTCACCAAGTACCCGGTGAAGACCCGGCTGTCGCTGACCGGCCCGCTGGTCGTGGCGCGCGACATCGCGCACGCCAAGATCAAGGAGCGCCTGGACGCGGGCGAGGAGATGCCGCAGTACCTGAAGGACCACCCGGTGTACTACGCGGGCCCGGCGAAGACCCCCGAGGGCTACGCCTCCGGTTCCTTCGGCCCGACGACGGCCGGCCGCATGGACAGTTACGTCGAACAGTTCCAGGCGGCGGGCGGCTCCAAGGTCATGCTGGCCAAGGGCAACCGCAGCAACCAGGTCACGGACGCGTGCGGCACGCACGGCGGCTTCTACCTGGGCTCGATCGGCGGCCCGGCGGCGCGTCTCGCGCAGGACTGCATCAAGAAGGTCGAGGTCGTCGAGTACGAGGAGCTCGGCATGGAGGCGGTCTGGAAGATCGAGGTCGAGGACTTCCCGGCGTTCATCGTGGTGGACGACAAGGGCAACGACTTCTTCCAGAACCCGGCCCCGGAGCCGACGTTCACCCACATCCCGGTGCGGCAGGGCTCCCAGCTGTCGTAACCCCGGGTAACACGGAGAGCGTTCCGCGGCGCCCCCGGTCCGTACGTACGGACCGGGGGCGCCGTCGTATCCCGTGTCATGTCCCGCTACGAAAGTCGCTACCGACTGGTAGCCA
Source organism: Streptomyces sp. SKN60 (assembly GCF_026236535.1). Classification (GTDB taxonomy): domain Bacteria; phylum Actinomycetota; class Actinomycetes; order Streptomycetales; family Streptomycetaceae; genus Streptomyces. The sequence goes on from NZ_JAHTMW010000032.1 coordinate 24,506, forward strand.
TTCGGCCACCTACTGGTCAGTATGGGTCGCGAGCATGTCAACCACTGAGCCGGTCGACCACTCGGGAGCCCCCCATGCCCTCCGCCAAGGCCAAGGCAACTGCCGCCACCACCCTCGCCCTGAGCGCCGTCCTGGTGCTCGGCGCCGCGCCCAGCGCGTCCGCCGCCGACCCGGACACCCACCACACCTCCACCGCCGCGATCCAGGACATCGACTACACGACCTGGCGCAAGGACGTGGCGGCCGTGGTCGCACAGGCGAAGCCGTACATCGAGGAGCGCACCGAGGACGCCGACGGCGAGCGGCAGGCCATCGTCCTCGACATCGACAACAGCTCCCTGGAGACGGACTTCCACCCCTTCTGGGAGCTGCCGACCCCGGCCATCCCGGAGATCCACGACCTGGTGGCCGACGCGCACGCCCGCGGCGTCTCCGTCTTCTTCGTGACCGCCCGGCCGGGGATCATCTACTCCCTGACGGACTGGAACCTGAAGCAGGCCGGCTACCCGGTCGACGGTCTTTACGTGCGCTCGCTGCCGGACCTGTTCTCCGAGGTCAGCGCCTACAAGACGGCCAAGCGCGCGGAGATCGAGGCCAAGGGCTACACGATCATCGCGAACATCGGCAACAACACCACCGACCTGGTCGGCGGCCACGCCGAGCGCACCTTCAAGCTGCCGGACTACGGCGGCAAGCTGTCCTGACCCGGGCCCTGAGGCCCGAGGCCCCGCGCCCCTAGCGGGTGAGGTGGAAGTCCATCCGATCGTAGTCCCCGTCCGGGGTCACGCGGATGTAGCCGCTCACCGTCTTGAAGTCGCCGGTGCCACCCGTGACGGCGAGGTCGAAGGCGGACGGCCCCTCGGCCGAGATGTCGAACGTCGTGAGCGCCTGGGCGGTGAGCTGGCCGCCCGGGCCGCCGTTCAGGACGAAGGTGCCGACACAGTTCGTGTCGGCCTGGTCCCCGGACGTGCGCACCACTCCGCAGATGACACCGTCCCGGCCGACCTTGTCACCGCCCTTGGTCTTGAACAGGTCGTCGGCGAACATGAAGGTGTCGCCGACCTTGGGCGGCGGGCCGCTCTCGTCGGCGCCGGGTGCGGGTATCTCCTTGGCGTACAGCGTGAACTCGAAGCCGTCGCCGTTGTCGGCCGGCGCCGAGGCCGAGGCCGGCAGCGGGGCGGCGGTGACGAGGGCCACGGCCGCGACCGCACCGGCGCCGAACGCGCCGATCCTCTTGAAGCTGCGCATGTCCTGCCTCCAGCGGGTGAGGGATCTCCCCCAGGGGCCCACTGGTCATTGTCCGACGCTCGCCCGCCGCCCGCCCGACGAGCCCGCTCCCCGCTCACGGGTCCCGGAAGACGTCCCGGGACGCGTTCCCGGGACGTCTCTGGGGTCACCTGGCGTGCGCTCGCTCGGCTACGCGAAGCGCTGGTTCGCCGAGCCGTCGCAGGCCCGCAGCCGGATCGCCTCCCTGGCCGCGCCCTGGGTCAGGCACAGGCCGGTCGCCGCGGCCGGCCGCAGGGTGGCGCCGTCGCGGACGAACTTCTGGTTGGCGGCGCCGCTGCAGTTCCAGATGATGAGCGCCTTGCCGGACTCGTAGACCGCGCCGGGGACGTCCAGGCAGCGGTCCTGGGTGAGTTCGGTGTGCAGGGTGCGCCGGGCGGAGTCGTACCACCAGCCCTGGTTGCGGCCGCCGTGGCAGTCCCAGCCGAGGACGGCGGTCTCGTTGGCGGACTCCGAGGCGTTGACGTCCAGACAGTTGCCGGTGGCGGCGTTCATCAGCGGCTTGTACGCGTCGTCCCAGGCGACCGGGAAGAGGGTGGGCGTGCCGCTGGAGTCGACGTCGGAGCAGCTCGCCTCGCGCAGGTTCGAGGCGTAGATCTGGGTGAGGCAGGACGCGAAGGCGGCGTGGCCGCGGTAGTTGGGGTGGAAGGACTGGCGGGCGGTGTTCTCGTCCCAGGGGAAGTGGTCGGCGAGGTCGAGGTAGAGCCCGCGGGCCCACGGGTCCTCCATGCAGACCTCGTGGCCGTGGAAGAGCCGCGAGTTGTCCAGGTAGACCGCGCCGGTGTCGCGGGCCGCGGCGCGCATGCCCTGCTCGAAGGCGGGCACCGCGGCGTTGCGGCCCCACTTGGCGTCGGAGTCGTAGCCGGCGCAGCCGCCGGGGAGCTTGCCGGGGAAGTTCGGGTTGTCGTAGATGTCGGGGCCGATCGGGCTCGGGTAGCCCATGACCACGAGCTTGTACGCGTCGTCCGTGTACCCCGCCCCGCGCATCACGGTGCGCAGGTCGCCGATGGTGGCCTCGACCTTGGGGCGCAGCCCGTCGACCCGGGCCTGCCAGCCGGGGGCGTACTTCGGCTCGCAGGCGCCCTGGCTGAGCACCCATCGGGTGACGCAGTCGGTCATGACGGGGCCGAACTGGAGGTCGTCGTTGGCGCCGGCGACCAGGACGATCATCTTGATCCGGGTGTTGCGGGCCTTGATGGCCAGGCTGTCGCTCTGGACCAGCTCGTCGGCGTACTGCTTCGAGCCGCCGATCCGGATGTTCCCGGTGTAGGCGCCGGAGCAGGCCACGTTGAAGGTGAGGTCGGCGGCGATCCCGGTGCGGTGGATGGCGGTGTCGGGCGAGCGGTGGCACTGGTTGGACGAGGTGTTGGTCGCCGGGTCGTAGTTGCCGACCCCCTCGCCGGAGATCTCACTGTCGCCGAGCGAGATGAGTCCGGTCCTGCGCTCGGCGAGCGGGCGTTCCTCGGGGCTGCCGTAGATCCTGGTGGCCTCGGCGGCGCGGATCGCCTCCAGCTCGGGAGAGAGCGGTACGGAGGAGATGGCTGCCGTGTCGCTCGTGTCGGCCGCGCCGGCGGGGGTGGCGGCCGTCATGCTGCCGAGGGCGGCCGCGGCAGCGGCGAGGGCCGCGACCGGCCAGCGGAGTCTGTACCTGGTGCGCGTCATTGCGCCTCCTGGAAGTGGGGTTACCCACGGTTTTTACTGGCCGGTAAGCGACTTGGGAATACATCGAACAAGACAAGTGCTCATGTTTTTCGGGGGGTTCGGGGGGTCGCCCCCCGATGAGCACCGTGCAGGAGGTTGACGAACCATGAGCGATGAAGAGACCGGCACCGGCGGCTACCGGGTCGAGCACGACTCCATGGGCGAGGTGCGGGTGCCCGCCCATGCCAAGTGGCGCGCCCAGACCCAGCGGGCGGTGGAGAACTTCCCGGTCAGCGGCCAGCGCCTGGAGCGCGCCCACATCGCGGCGCTCGCCCGGATCAAGGCCGCGGCCGCCACGGTCAACGCGGAGCTCGGGGTGCTCGACCCGGAGGTGGCGCGGGCGATCCGGGAGGCGGCGGAGGAGGTCGCCGAGGGGCGCTGGGACGAGCAGTTCCCGGTGGACGTCTTCCAGACCGGCTCCGGCACGTCCTCCAACATGAACACCAACGAGGTGCTCGCCACCCTGGCCACCGAGCGGCTCGGCCGGGACGTGCACCCCAACGACCACGTGAACGCGTCCCAGTCCTCCAACGACGTCTTCCCGTCCTCCATCCACATCGCGGCGACCGCCGCGGTGACCCTGGACCTGATCCCGTCGCTCGACCGTCTTGCCGCTTCCCTGGAGCGGAAATCAGCCGAATTCGCGAGCGTCGTCAAGTCCGGCCGCACCCATCTGATGGACGCCACCCCGGTCACCCTCGGCCAGGAGTTCGGCGGTTACGCGGCGCAGGTCAGGTACGGGATCGAGCGGCTGCGCGCCGCGCTGCCCAGGCTCGCCGAACTGCCCCTCGGCGGCACCGCGGTGGGCACCGGCATCAACACCCCGCCCGGCTTCTCCGCCGCCGTGATCGCCGAGGTCGCCCGCGCCACCGGGCTGCCGCTCACCGAGGCCCGCGACCACTTCGAGGCGCAGGGCGCCCGCGACGGTCTGGTCGAGACGTCCGGGCAGCTCAGGACCATCGCGGTCTCCCTCACCAAGATCGCCAACGATCTGCGCTGGATGTCCAGCGGCCCGCGCACCGGCCTCGCCGAGATCAACCTGCCCGACCTCCAGCCGGGCTCCTCGATCATGCCGGGCAAGGTGAACCCGGTGGTCCCGGAGGCGGTCCTCATGGTCGCCGCGCAGGTGACCGGCAACGACACGACGGTGGCGGTGGCCGGCGCGGCCGGCAACTTCGAGCTCAACGTGATGCTGCCGGTGATGGCCAAGAACCTGCTGGAATCCGTACGCCTTCTGGCCAACGCGGCCCGGCTGCTTGCCGACCGCACGGTCGACGGCATCACCGCCAACGCCGAGCGGGCCCGCGAGTACGCCGAGTCCTCCCCGTCCGTCGTCACCCCGCTGAACAAGTACATCGGCTACGAGGAGGCGGCGAAGGTGGCCAAGAAGTCGCTGGCCGAGCGCAGGACGATCAGGGAGGTGGTCCTGGAGTCGGGGTACGTGGAGCGGGGCGACCTGACCGCCGAACAGCTGGACGAGGCGCTGGACGTCCTGCGCATGACCCGCCCCTGACCCGCCCCTGCCCCGCCCCTGACCCGCTCCTGGCTCGTCCCTGGCCGATCCCTGACCCGTCCCTGACTCATCCATGACCTTCCCCGCAGCGGTGCCGGGGAGCCGCCCCTAAGATCTGCGCATGACAGGATCCGGCCGCTCTCCGCACTGGGCGCCGGGGGATCAGATCCTCTGGCGCTACCTCGACAACGGCACCGGCGACGTGCACATCTGCCGCCCGGTGACCGTGGTCCAGGACACCCCGGAGCTGCTCGCGGTCTGGATGGCGCCCGGCACCGAGTGCGTGAAGCCGGTGCTCGCCGACGGCCGCACCCCCGTCCACGAGGAGCCGCTGGCCACCCGCTACACCGCGCCCCGCACCACCGCGCGGGCGCACTGGCACGGCGCCGGGGTGCTGAAACTGGCCAGGCCGGCCGACCCGTGGTCGGTGTGGCTGTTCTGGGACCGCGGCTGGCGGTTCCGCAGCTGGTACGTCAACCTGGAGGCGCCCCGGACCCGCTGGTCCGGCGGCGTCGACTCCGAGGACCACTTCCTCGACATCTCCGTCTACCCCGACCGCAGCTGGCTGTGGCGGGACGAGGACGAGTTCGCCCAGGCCCAGCGGGCCGGCCTGATGGACGCCGCGCAGGCCGCCCGGGTCGAGGAGGCGGGCAGGTCGGCCGTCGAACTGATCCACGCCTGGGGGCCGCCGTTCTCGGCCGGCTGGGAGGACTGGCGGCCGGACCCGGCCTGGCCCGTACCCGAACTGCCGGCCGACTGGGATCGCACCCCGGCGCACACGGCACCATGAGACCCTTGATGCGCCCCCCGGGTGCAAACGTAGGATCGTCCTCCGCACGTACTCGACCGCGTACTCGACCGCACCCGATCGATCCGATCGCACGTCACCGACCCGGCACGACACAGGACCTGACCACACGTCACCCAGACGTCTTCCAGATTGCCTCATGAGGGGGGAGAGCAGTGCCGGACCCGTGCGCGGACGCCCCGCCCCCCTTCTTCAGATCCTCCTCCAGATCCTCCAGATCGAGCGCGTGCCGGTGGTTTAGCCCCGCCGAAGTGGCGGCATCGGCGAGAAGAGCGCGTGCAACGCACCACCGGCCCGGACGGACGGAATCCCAGGCGTGACGGAGCATCCCACCTCCCACGAAGGCCGCAAGGCCATGGCCGACCGGCCGCAGGAACGCACTCGCCCCCGCCAGGAGGCGGCGACGAGCGCGGCCGCGGCCGCCGTCGCCGTGCCCGCACCCGCGCCGGGCGGCGGTCCGGCCGGACCCGACGGCGCCGCCACGCGCCGCGAGGGCGACCGGCTGCGGTTCGTGGGCGCCGCGACCCGGCGGATCGCACGCGGCCTCGACCTCGACGAGATCGTCCTCGGCCTGTGCCGGGCGACCGTCCCGACCTTCTCCGACGCGATCCTGGTCTATCTGCGCGACCCGCTGCCGGTGGGCGACGAGCGCCCGGCCGAGCCGTTCGTGCTGCGGCTGCGCCGCACCGACCGGCTGCGGTTAACGGACCTGGAGGGCGAGGAGCTGGTCCTCATCCCCGACCCCGACCCGACGCCCGCCGCCGAGCTGTGCGAGGTCCGCTCGGGCAGCGCGCTCGCCGAGGTGCTGCGCGGGGTCCGGCCGGTGCCCGGCGACTCCCCGGCCGCCCGCGCGGCGCTGCCGGAGCTGCTCGGGCCGGAACACCCGCTGCCGCCGGGGCACCGGGCCATACTCGCGCCGCTGCGGGGGCGGCGCCGGGTGATCGGCGCGGCGGTCTTCCTGCGGCGCCCCGAGCGGGCCGGCTTCGAGCCGAACGACCTGCTCGTGGCGGCCCAGCTGGCCACCCACACGGCGCTCGGCATCGACAAGGCCGTGCTCTACGGGCGCGAGGCCTACATCGCGGACGAGCTGCAGCGCACCATGCTGCCCGACTCGCTGCCGCAGCCCACCGGCGTGCGGCTCGCCTCCCGCTATCTGCCCGCGGCCGAGACGGCCCGGGTCGGCGGCGACTGGTACGACGCGATCCCGCTGCCCGGCAGCCGGGTCGCGCTCGTCGTCGGCGACGTCATGGGCCACTCCATGACCTCGGCGGCGATCATGGGCCAGCTGCGCACCACCGCGCAGACCCTCGCCGGGCTCGACCTGCCGCCGCAGGAGGTCCTGCACCACCTGGACGAGCAGGCCCAGCGGCTCGGCGAGAACCGCATGGCCACCTGCATGTACGCGGTGTACGACCCGGTCTCGCACCGGATCACCATCGCCAACGCGGGCCATCCGCCGCCGATACTCCTCCACCTGGGCGGCCGCGCAGAGGTGCTGCGGGTGCCGCCCGGCGCGCCGATCGGGGTCGGCGGGGTGGACTTCGAGGCGGTCGAGCTGGACGCGCCCGCCGGAGCCACGCTGCTGCTCTACACCGACGGCCTGGTGGAGTCCCGGCTGCGCGACGTGTGGACCGGGATCGAGCAGCTCCGCGAGCGCCTCGCGGCGACGGCCCAGCTCACCGGCCCGGACCACTCGCCTCCGCTGGAGGCGCTGTGCGACGACGTGCTCGACATGCTCGGGCCCGGCGACCGGGACGACGACATCGCGCTGCTCGCGGCCCGCTTCGACGGGATCGCGCCGAGCGACGTGGCGTACTGGTTCCTCGAACCGGAGGACGCGGCCCCGGGCCGGGCCCGCCGGCTGGCCCGCCGGGCGCTCGCCCGCTGGGACCTGGAGGACCTCACCGACTCGGTGGAGTTGCTGATCAGCGAGGTGGTGACGAACGCCGTGCGGTACGCGGAGCGGCCGGTGACGCTGCGGCTGCTGCGCACCGACGTGCTGCGCTGCGAGGTCGGCGACGACTCGCCCCAGCTCCCCCGGCAGCGCCGGGCGCGGGACACCGACGAGGGCGGCCGCGGCCTGTTCCTGGTGAACCGGCTGGCCCGGCGCTGGGGTGCGACGCGGTTGTCGGGCGGCAAGGTGGTGTGGTTCGAGCTGGCCACGCGCTGAGCCCGGAGCCGTACCGTACGAGTACGCATACAAGAAGGAGGCCGGACCCCGCTCCAGGGGTCCGGCCTCCTCCGTATCGACTACGCCTGCGTCACTGGTCTCCGGGCCGGCTGTCGACGATGCCCGTACCGTCCGGCGGCGGCTGGATCGTCGGCTCGATCGTCTTGGTGCCGGTCGGGGTCGGCGGCTCCGGCGGGGTCGTCGCGGTCGACGTGGGCGGCTGCGTCGGCGTGGTGCCGGTCGGGGTCGGCGGCTCCGGCGGGGTGCTGGCGCCCCCGGTGGCCGTCGGGGTCGGCGACGGGGAGTCGCTCGCGCTCTCGGTCGGCGTCGGCAGGCCGGTGTCGCCGCCCGAGGTGCCGTCGGTCTCCAGGTCGAAGGAGGCGCTGGAGCCGCCGCCGAGGGCGGTGGTGGTGTAGGCGCCCCAGATCTCGGCCGGGGTCTTGCCGCCGTTGGCGCGGCCCTCGTTGATGGTGTTGGTCAGGGTGACCTGGTTGCCCTTGGGGTCCTCGCCGAACAGGCCGACGGCGGTGACGAGTTCGGGGGTGTAGCCGACGAACCAGGCCGAGCGGTTGTTCTCGGACGTGCCGGTCTTGCCGGCCGCCTCGTAGTCGCCGGCGGCGCGGGTGCCGGAGCCTGACCGGACGACGCCCTGCATGGCCTTGGTGGTGGTGTCGGCGGCCTCGCGGCTGATGACCTGGTCGCCGATGGACTTCACCGGGTCGGCCTTGCGGTCCTTGTGCTCGGCGGACTTCACCAGGGTCGGGGTGACCTTGACGCCGTGGTTGTCGAGGGTCGCGTAGGCGCCGGCCATGTCCATGGTGGAGGCGCCCATGACGCCGAGGGACATCGACGGAGTCGCGCCGAAGTCCGCGCCGTCCTTCAGGCCGAGGGAGATGCCGGTCTGCTTGGCCTTGGTGGGCCCGACGTCCACGATCATCTGGGCGTAGACCGAGTTGATCGAGCTGTTGGTGGCCTTCTGGACGGTGACCGGGCCGTAGTTCTGGTCGTCCTCGTTCTCCGGGGCGAAGTCGACGGCGCTGCCGACGACCTTGCGCTTGCTCGTGCCGTCGTAGATCGTGCCGAGGCCGATCTTCCGCCCGTCCTGGGTCACGGCGTGGTTGTCGAGGGCCGAGGCGAGCACGATCGGCTTGTACGTGGAGGCGGGCTGGTAGTCGCGCCGGGTGGCGTTGTTCGTCCAGTGCTCGGTGGCGCCGATGCCGCCGTACATGGCGACGACCGCGCCGGTCTTCGGGTCGACGGAGGTGGCGCCGGCCTGGACGGTGGCGTCCTTCTTGTCGCCCTTGCGGTCGAGCTTGGCCTCCAGCTGCTTGTCGACCGCCTTGACGAGGGCCTTCTGCTTCTTCTCGTCGATGTTGAGGGTGATCGTCCAGCCGCCGGCCTTCAGGTCCTCCTCGCTGACGCCCTGGCGCATCAGCTCCGCGTTCGCCGCCTCGACGATGTAGCCGCTCTGGCCGCTCATGCCCTTGGGCGCCTTGGGCTTCTGCGGGGCCGGGAACTTCATCCCGGCGCGCTCGCCGGCGTTCAGCCAGCCCTCGTCGACCATGTTGTCGAGGACGTAGTTCCAGCGGTCCTCGACGAGCTTGCGGCCCTCGGGCCCGGCGAAGGTCCAGTCGTACTGGCTGGGGGCCTGGAGCACGGAGGCGAGGTAGGCGCCCTGGGCGACGTTGAGCTTGGTCGCGTCGACGCCGTAATAGGCCTGGGCGGCGGCCTGGATGCCGTAGGCGTTGCGGCCGTAGTAGCTGGTGTTGATGTAGCCGGCCAGGATCTCGCTCTTGCTCATGTTCTGGTCGACCTTGAGCGCGATGACGATTTCCTTGAGCTTGCGGCTCGCCGTCTGGTCCTGGCTCAGGTAGTAGTTCTTGACGTACTGCTGGGTGATGGTCGAGCCGCCCTGCTTGCCTTTGCCGGTGAGGGTGTTCCAGGCGGCGCGGACGGTGCCCTTGATGTCGACGCCGTTGTCCTTGTAGAAGGTCTTGTTCTCGGCGGCGACGAAGGAGCGCTGGACGTCCAGCGGGACCTTCTCCAGGCCCACGATCTCGCGGTTGATCTTGCCGGTGCGGGCGAGCACCTTGCCGTTGGCGTACTTGTAGACGTTGCTCTGGAGGGTCGCGTCCGCGTTGGCCGTGGGGACCGGGACCATCAGGTACAGCACGTAGAAGGCGCCCATGGCGAGCAGGCAGCCCACGAAGAACGTGCCCAGGAGCTTCTTCCAGGTGAAGAGGCGGCGTATGCGCCCGCGCTCCCCCGCCTGACCCTTGCCTGTTCGGCCCATGTCCTCGTTCGCTCCGCTCGTCCCGCTCGTCGTCGGTCGTCCGTCGTCCGTCGTCGAATCAGCTTGGAAAGCTAACACCGCCCATTACGACAAAGGGCGATCGATCCGGCTTTTCCGGGCGTGAGAATCAGCACCCACCCCCGACGGAACCGACGCTCCACAGGCGGAGATGGTTGTGTGCCGGTGGTCACAGTCTGTGCGTTCGAGGGGTAAAGCCCGGGTACGGGACGGCCGTTGACCCCGCCCGGGGCTCTATACATCGTGCGTATACACCCCATGTACAGTGACGGGCATGTCCATCGGTCACACCCTCCTCGGACTCCTGGAGTCCGGCCCGCGCCACGGTTACGACCTCAAGCGGGCCTTCGACGAGCGCTTCGGCCACGACCGGCCGCTGCACTACGGGCAGGTCTACTCGACCATGTCCCGCCTCCTGAAGAACGGCCTCGTCGAGGTCGACGGCATCGAGGCCGGCGGCGGCCCGGAGCGCAAGCGGTACGCGATCACCGAGGCCGGCATCACCGATGTCGAACGGTGGCTCGCCAGCCCCGAGAAGCCCGAGCCGTACCTCCAGTCCACCCTCTACACCAAGGTCGTGCTCGCCCTGCTCACCGGGCGCGGCGCCGCCGAGATCCTGGACACCCAGCGTGCCGAGCACCTGCGGCTGATGCGCGAGCTGACCCGGCGCAAGAAGGACGGCGACCTCGCCGACCAGCTGATCTGCGACCACGCCCTGTTCCACCTGGAGGCCGATCTGCGCTGGCTGGAACTGACCGCCGCCCGCCTGGACCGGCTCGCCGAGGAGATCCGCCGATGAGCCCCACGACCAGCGGGCCGCTGCTCGCCGCGAGCGGCCTCGACAAGGCCTACGGGCCGACCCCGGCGCTCACCGGCGCCGACTTCTCGCTGCGTGCCGGTGAGGTCGTCGCCGTGATGGGCCCCTCCGGTTCCGGCAAGTCGACCCTGCTGCACTGTCTGGCCGGCATCGTCCGCCCGGACGCCGGGACCATCCACTACGACGGGCGCGAGCTCACCGCGATGAGCGACGCCGGACGCAGCGCCCTGCGCCGCTCCGACTTCGGCTTCGTCTTCCAGTTCGGGCAGCTGGTGCCCGAGCTGACCTGCGTCGAGAACGTCGCCCTGCCGCTGCGCCTGAACGGCGAGCGGCGCCGGGCCGCCGAGCAGCGGGCCCACGACTGGCTGACCCGCCTGGAGGTCGAGGACGTGGCCGGAAAGCGCCCCGGGGAGATATCCGGCGGCCAGGGCCAGCGGGTCGCCGTGGCCCGCGCGCTCGTCACCGCCCCGCGGGTGATCTTCGCCGACGAGCCGACCGGCGCCCTCGACTCGCTCAACGGCGAGCGGGTCATGTCGCTGCTCACCGACGCCTCCCGGGACACCGGCGCCGCCGTCGTCCTGGTCACCCACGAGGCCCGGGTCGCCGCCTACTCCGACCGCGAGATCGTGGTCCGCGACGGCGCGGTGCGCGACGCGGAGTGGGCGGCATGAGCGGCCGTACGGAGTTCAGCGGTACGAGCGACAGCGGTACGGGTGCGGGCGGTACGGGTACGAGCGGCGCCCCTGGTACGGGGAGGGGCGCCGCCCGTACGACCGACACCACCGGCACCGGAACCGGCCCCGGAACCGGCCCCGGCCCCCGCGCCTGGCTGCGCGACCTCGCGCTCGGCGCCCGGTTCGCCGTCACCGGCGGGCGCGGCGGCCGGCTGCGCACCGCCCTCACCGCGACCGGCATCGGCCTGGGCGTCGCCCTGCTCCTGGTCGCCGCGTCCCTGCCGAACATGCTGTTCCAGCGCGAGGTGCGGGAGTCGGCGCGGCAGCCCGACGCCAGCCACGAGGTCGCCGAGCCCGGCCCGGACACCTTTCTCTACGTCCAGGCCGAGACCCTCTACCACGGCGAGACCGTCACCGGTCTGTTGCTGCGGCCCGAGGGACCGAAGGCGGCCGTGCCGCCCGGCGCCGCGCGGCTGCCCGCGCCCGGCGAGATGCTGGTCTCCCCCGCGCTGCGCGAGCTCCTCGACTCCCCCGAAGGCGCCCTGCTCAAGAAGCGGCTGCCCTACAAGGCGGTCGGCACCGTCGGCGAGGCGGGACTGATCGGCCCGGCCGAGCTGCGCTACCTCGCCGGGACGGACACCCTCACCACCGAGAACTACGACGGCCGCGGCCGCACCTACGGCTGGTCCGTGCCCGAGGAACCGTTGAACGCGTTCCTCCTGCTGCTCGTCGTCATCGCCTGTGTCGTCCTGCTCCTGCCGGTCCTGGTCTTCATCGCGACCGCCGTCCGCTTCGGCGGCGAACAGCGCGACCGGCGGCTCGCCGCGCTGCGCCTCGTCGGCGCCGACACCGCCATGACCCGGCGGATCGCGGCCGGCGAATCGCTCGCCGGGGCGCTGCTCGGCCTCGCCGCCGGCGCCGGCTTCTTCGCCGTGGCCCGGCAGCTCGCCGGCACCGTGCAGATCTGGGACGTCAACGCCTTCCCGGCCGATGTGTCCCCGGTGCCCTGGCTCGCCGCGGTGATCGTCGGGATCGTGCCCCTCGCGGCCGTCGTCGTCAGCCTGTTCGCGCTGCGCGGCGTCGCCATCGAGCCCCTCGGCGTGGTCCGCACGGCCACCCCCCGGCCCCGCCGGGTCGCCTGGCGGCTGGTCCTCCTGCTTGCCGGCGCGGCCGTCCTCGTACCGAGCGTGGACGACGTGGAGATCACCGGGACCAGCATCGAGACCCCGGGCATCGCGATCGGCGCCACGCTCGCCCTGATCGGCCTCACCACGCTGCTTCCCTGGCTGGTGGAGGCCCTGGTCAAGCGGCTCCGGGGCGGCCCGGTGGCCTGGCAGCTCGCCACCCGCCGGCTCCAGCTGAGCAGCGGCACCGCCGCCCGTACCGCCAGTGGCATCGTCGTCGCCGCGGCCGGTGCGATCGCCCTGCAGATGCTGTTCCAGGCCATGCAGAGCGACTTCATGCGGCCCACCAACATGGACACCGCCCGCGCGCGGCTGCAGACCCAGGTCGACGCCCGGTCCGCCGGCGACGCCCGGCGGGCGATCGACGCACTGGCGAAGACCACGGGCGTCAGCGGCGTCATGGGCACCATCGAGTCGAACGTGTGGCGGTCCGGACCGCCCGCGGAGGGCCAGGAGTTCGGCGCCATCACCTCCGCCTTCGTCGGCGACTGCGCCTCCCTGCGGGAACTGGCCACCCTGCCGTCCTGCACCGACGGCGACGTGTTCATCGCCCTCACCCACGGCAAGGAGGGCCCCGAGGACTCCTGGGTCACCCAGACCGCGAAGGCCGGCGCGACCGTCGCCCTGCGCGACCCGCGGACCCACGGCGAGCCCATGCCGACCTGGCGGATCCCGGACACCGCGCGGACCGTCGACTCCCGCCGCGACCCCATGGGCCGGTACCAGTTCGGCGTGCTCGCCACCCCGAAGGCCCTCGACGCCGCCCGGCTCGACGAGCCCGTGGCCGGTGCCATGATCCGGATCGACCCGGCGGTGCCGGACGCCGAGGAGCACGTACGGAACACGGTCGCCGCGCTCAGCCCGCTCACCCGGGTGCAGACCCTGCAGAACATGGAGCGCGACGCCCAGTACTCCAGCGTCCGCACCGGCATCCTGGTCGGCGCCACCCTCACCATGCTGCTCGTCTCGGTGTCCCTCCTGGTGACCACCCTGGAGCAGCTGCGCGAGCGCAAGCGGCTGCTCTCCTCGCTGGTCGCGTTCGGCACCCGCCGCTCCACGCTCGGCTGGTCCGTGCTGTGGCAGACCGCCGTGCCGATCGTCCTCGGCCTCGCCCTGTCGGTGGCCGGCGGACTCGCCCTCGGCGTGGTGCTGCTGCGGATGATCGGCAAGCAGGTCGAGGACTGGTGGGTGTTCCTGCCGGTCGCCGGGGTCGGCGGTGCGCTGATCCTGCTCGTGACGCTGCTCAGCCTGCCGCTGCTGTGGCGGCTGATGCGGGCGGACGGGCTGCGTACGGAATGAGCCACGTACGGGCCGGCGCGCCGCGGAGGGGGCGTGTCAGCACCGTCGGGTCTGATGATCACCGTACGAGTGGTTTGATCTCCCTACCGTGTGAACCGGCTGGTGGCGAGGTGCCGTCGTCACCCAGGGTGATCGGCGATGACTACTCATGACCGCAGCACACAGGATCTGACCACTCCCGACACTCGGTCCCACGGCGTGCCGCCCTCGCGGCGCGCCGTGGTCCGTGCGACCGGCGCGACGGCGCTCGCCGCCGGACTCGCCACCACCGGCACCACCGCCACCACCGCCGAAGCCGCGACCGGAGCCACCGCGCTCGCGCCCGGCACCGCGCCGGCCGCGGCCCCGCCGGGCACCGACCCCGCCGCGTACACCACCGTCGCCCGGGCGATCACCGTCCACGACGCACACGACCGGCCGCTCGTCCCCGGCTATCTGGACGTCCTCCGCAACGGCCTGCCGACCCGCCCCGGCCGCCCCACCAAGCGGATCCTCGTCATCGGCGCCGGACCGGCCGGACTGCTCGCCGCCGACCTCCTCAACCGCGCCGGCCACCAGGTGGTGGTGATCGAGGCCAACGGCAACCGGGTCGGCGGCCGGATCAAGACCTTCCGCAAGGGCGGCCACGAGAACGGCGCCCAGCCCTTCGCCGACCCGATCCAGTACGCCGAGGCCGGCGCCATGCGGCTGCCCGGCAGCCATCCGCTGCTGATGGCCCTCCTGGAGAAGTTCGACCTGCCCCGACAGGAGTTCCTGCTCGTCGACGTCGAGGTCGAGAACCCGACGAAGCGCGCCAACCGCACCTGGATCCACGTCAACGGCATCCACGAGCGGCGCGCCGACTACGAGAAGAACCCCGCCCGGGTCAACGACACCTTCGGCGTCCCCGCCGCGTACCGGCACAAGACCGCCGCCGCGATCCTCGCCGACGCCCTGGAACCGGTGCACCTGCTCGTGCGCGGCAAGGAGGGCAGCGCGCTCGTCGAGGGCTGGGCGGAGGTGCTGCGGCGCTACGGTCACTGGTCGATGTACCGCTATCTCACCGAGGCCGCCGGCCTGGACACCCGCACCCTCGACCTGGTCGGCACCGTCCAGAACCTCACCTCACGCATGCATCTGTCCTTCATCCACAGCTTCCTGTCCGCCGCGCTCATCGACCCGAAGACGACGTTCTGGGAGATCAAGGGCGGCACGGCGACGTTCGTCGACGCGCTGTACGCACCGGTCAAGGGCAAGGTGCGGCTCGACCGGCGGGCCGTGCGCATCGAGCGGCACCCCGGCGGCGGCGTCCGGGTGCACACCGTGTCCGAGGACTGCCAGACCGGCAAGGGCGGGGTCACCGAGGTCTTCGAGGGCGACGAGGCGGTCGTCACCGTGCCGTTCTCCGGCCTTCGGCACATCGCCTTCGACCCGCCGCTGTCCTACGGCAAGCGCCGGGCGATCACCGAGCTGCACTACGACGCCGCCACCAAGGTGCTGCTCGAATTCTCCCGCCGCTGGTGGGAGTTGACCGAGGAGCAGTGGCAGGAGGCGCTCGACGCGATCGAGCCGGGCCTGTACGCGAAGTACCGCGACGGCAAGGTCCACGACGCCCGGCACCTCGGCGCCCACCCGTCCGTGAAGGCCCTCGGTGTGCGTCTGCCGCACGAGCTGAAGCACTGCTTCTCCGCCTTCCGGCCGACGCGCCGACGCGACCCGGAGGCCGCGCATGTCCGCGGCGGCGGCTCCGTCACCGACGGGCCCAACCGCTTCACGTACTTCGAGCACGCCCACCCCATGGAGGGCAGCGACGGCGGCGTCGTCCTCGCCTCGTACAGCTGGGCCGACGACGCCCTCAAGTGGGACGCCTACGCTGACGAGGAGCGCTGTCTGCGGGCGCTCGCCGGGGTGCAGGCGGTCTTCGGGCGCCGCTGCGAGGTCTTCTTCACCGGCAAGGGCAAGACCCAGTCGTGGATGCGCGACCACTACGCGTACGGGGAGGCGTCCGTGCTCCTGCCCGGCCAGCACACCGAACTCTTCCCGGACATCCCCGGCTCGGAGGGCCCGCTGCACTTCGCCGGCGACCACACCTCGATCAAGCCCGCCTGGATCGAGGGCGCCCTGGAGTCCGCCGTACGCGTCGCCCTGCAGGTCCACACCGGCTAACCGCCGGGGACGACCATCCTGACCGGGAGGCGGCGCATCGCCTCCCGCAGCGAGCCCGCCAGCTCCGCGAACTCGGACTGGCGGGCCGCACCCGTCCGCATCGCGAGCGCGATCCGCCGCGACGGCGCCGGATCGGCGAACACCCCCGTGAACAGCGCCGCGTTCCGCGCCGTCTCCACCTTCACCGCGGTGCGCGGCAGCAGCGTCACGCCGAGCCCGCCGGCCACCAGCTGCACCAGCGTCGACAGCCCCGCCGCGGTCGTCGTCACCGGCGCCCCCTCGGTCCGCCCCGCCTCCCGGCAGATGTCGAGCGCCTGGTCCCGCAGACAGTGCCCCTCGTCCAGGAGCAGCAGCTTCAGCTCCTTCAGCGCCTCCCGCGGAATGTCCACCCGCCCGGCCAGCGGATGCCCCTCGGGCGTCACGAGCACGAAGTCCTCGTCGAACAGCGGCAGTTCCGTCACCCCCGGCACCCCCAGCGGCACCGCGAGCAGCAGCAGATCGAGCCGCCCGGCCGCCAGCCCGTCGAGCAGCGAGGACGTCTGCTCCTCGTGCACCTGCAGATCCAGCTCCGGATACCGCCCGTGCACCAGCCGCAGCACCGTCGGCAGCAGATACGGCGCCACCGTCGGAATCACCCCGAGCCGCAGCACCCCGGTGAACGGCGCCTGCGCCGCCTCCGCCTCCTCCATCAGCTCCCCCACCGCGTCGAGCACGGCCTGTGCCCGCACCGCGAGCCGCTCCCCCGCCGGCGAGAGCAGCACCTTCCGCGTCGTACGCTCGAGGAGCTGGACACCGAGTGCCTCTTCGAGAGCCGAAACCGCGCCCGAAAGCGCCGGCTGGCTCATCCCGATCGCCGCCGCGGCATCCCGGAAGTGCAACTGCTCGGCGACCGCCGCGAACGCTCTGAGCTGGGAAAGGCTGGGCTGCTTCGCCCGCCGGCCTGGAGTCACTGATAACCACCTTCGATCAACACGACCCACTCTAGCTATTTCACTGATCAATGCACCCCGTGCCAGGATGTGAGACGTCCAACCCCTCATGGAAGCCCCCAAAAGGGATCCCTTCCACACTGCAAGGAGAGCGCGTGCTCACTGTCGGTGACAAGTTCCCCACCTACGACCTGACCGCCTGCGTGTCGCTGGAGAGCGGCAAGGAGTTCGCGCAGATCGACCACAAGGCGTACGAGGGCAAGTGGCGTGTGGTGTTCTTCTGGCCGAAGGACTTCACCTTCGTCTGCCCGACCGAGATCGCCGCGTTCGGCAAGCTGAACGACGAGTTCGCCGACCGTGACGCGCAGATCCTCGGTGTCTCCGGCGACTCCGAGTTCGTGCACCACGCCTGGCGCAAGGACCACGCCGACCTGCGTGACCTGCCCTTCCCGATGCTCGCCGACTCGAAGCACGAGCTCATGCGCGACTGCGGCGTCGAGGGTGCGGACGGCTTCGCGCAGCGTGCCGTGTTCGTGATCGACCCGAACAACGAGATCCAGTTCGTCATGGTGACCGCCGGTTCCGTCGGCCGGAACCCGAAGGAGGTCCTGCGGGTCCTGGACGCCCTGCAGACCGACGAGCTGTGCCCGTGCAACTGGAGCAAGGGCGAGGACACCCTCGACCCGGTCGCGCTGCTGGCCGGTGAGTGAGCATGGCCCTCGATGAGCTGAAGGCCGCCATACCGGACTTCGCCAAGGACCTGAAGCTGAACCTCGGTTCGGTGATCGGCAACAGCGACCTGCCGCAGCAGCAGCTGTGGGGCACGGTCCTGGCCTGCGCGATCGCCTCGCGGTCGCCGAAGGTGCTGGCCGAGCTGGAGCCGGAGGCCAAGGCGAACCTGAAGCCCGAGGCGTACCAGGCCGCCAAGTCGGCCGCCGCGATCATGGCGATGAACAACGTCTTCTACCGGACCCGGCACCTGCTGTCGGACCCGGAGTACGGGACGATGCGCGCCGGTCTGCGGATGAACGTCATCGGCAACCCGGGTGTCGAGAAGGTCGACTTCGAGCTGTGGTCGCTGGCCGTGTCCGCGATCAACGGCTGCGGCCAGTGCCTGGACTCGCACGAGCAGGTCCTGCGCAAGGCCGGTGTCGACCGCGAGACGATCCAGGAGGCCGTGAAGATCGCCGCGGTCGTCCAGGCGGTCGGCGTGACGCTCGACGCCGAGGCGGTCCTGGCCGAGTAGGGCCGGGCGGTACCTCTGGTACGTACGAAGAAGGGCCCCGGGGTTCGGACGAACCCCGGGGCCCTTTCGCGTACCGCCGCTCACTTCTTCCTGAGCGCCGTCATCATCTGCTTGGTGTCCTCGACGAGATACGTACGCAGGGCGGCCGGGTCGAGTTTCGGGGGCTCGGCGCGCGGGTTGCCGTTCTCGTCCCACTCCATGGCCGGGGAGAGGCTGACGCGGACATCGGCCGGTCCGTCGATCACGTTGATCACCATGCCGTCGCCCGCATCGGCGCCGTCCTTGACGAAGGCCGTGTCGCCGATGCCGCCGATCCGGCCGCCGCCGTCGTAGAAGGGGTCGCGCATCAGGGCCTCGAACTCGGGGCGGGGGTCGGTGACCCGGTGCAGCGTGTAGGTCACGTCGATCTGGTACATGACGGGCTTGGCCTGCAGGACCACGGTGCAGTTGGCACGGTAGAGGGCGGGCTCGTCGAGCCGGGTCGGGTCGGAGGTCTCGGTCTTGGGCCCGATCGCGGCCGCCAGGCCGTGGAAGGTGCCCGCCCTGCAGGGGTCGGCGCCGATCCGGTAGCCGCGCAGGTCCGGCCCCTCCTCCCCCGCGTAGCGGTCGTACGCGACGAGCCCGCCGGCCCACACCGCCGACGCGGCCACCGCGCCGCCGAGCGCCCACAGCCACGGGCGGCGGGTCCGGGACGCCGACTCCTCCCGGACCGGCGGGGGCGGCGGCGGGGGCGTGAGGGCGACGGCGCCCGGCTCGGGGAAGGCCGGGCCGCCGACGAGTTCGGGTTCGGAGATCACGTGTCGTTCCTCGTGGCCACGGCGCCGGGGGCGGCGACCGGGGCGACTTCGTAGGCGGTGGCGCCGTGCGGTTCGGGCGCGGCGCGCAGGGTCTGCTCGCTCGTGTACGCGCGGAGGTAGCCGACGACCGTGTTGGCGACGGCGACCAGCGGGACGGCGACGACGGCGCCGCCGATGCCGGCGGTGAGTCCGCCGGCGGCGACCGCGAGGACCACGGCGAGCGGGTGGACGCGGACGGCCCGGCCGAGAATGAAGGGCTGGAGCACGTGGCCTTCGATCTGCTGCACGGCGAGGACGACGACGAGCACCATCAGGGCGGTGAACACGCCGTTGGTGACGAGGGCGACGACGCAGGCGAGGGCGCCGGAGACGACCGCTCCGACGAGCGGGATGAAGGCGAAGAGAAAGATGAAGACGGCGAGCGGCACGGCCATCGGCACTTCGAGGAACCACAGTCCGAGACCGATGAAGACGGCGTCGATGAGGGCGACGAGGACGGTGCCGCGGACGTAGGCGGTCAGGGTGCGCCAGGCGCGCGGGCCGGCGCCGGCGACTCCGGGCCGGGCCTGGGCCGGGACCAGCTTCAGCGTCCAGTCCCAGACCTTCTTCCCGTCGTAGAGGAGGAAGAGGGTGGAGAACATGGCGAGCAGGATGCCGGTCATCGCCTCGACGACCACGGTGACGCCCTGGAGTCCGGCGGAGGTGATCTGTTCGGCGTTGGATCCGATGGTGTCGCTGAGGTTCTTGGCAATCTCGTTGATCTGCTGCTCGGTGACGTGGAAGGGGCTGTCGAGGAGCCAGCGCTTGAGCTCCTCGATGCCGTCCTTGACGCGGTCGGACAGGCTGTCGATGTTGTCCATCACCTGCCAGACCACGAACCAGCCGACCAGGCCCATGATCACGAAGCCGGAGACGGCCGTGACGGCGGTGGCGAGGCCGCGGGGCAGGCCCTTGCGGCGCAGCAGAGCGACGGTGGGCTGGAGGAGGGCGGTGATGAGGAGGGCGGCGACGAAGGCGAGGACGACCAGCTGGACGGAGCTGATCACCTTCATCAGGACCCAGACGGTGCCGGCGAAGACGAGGAGGCGCCAGCTCGCCTCGGCGGCGACGCGCATGCCCCAGGGGATGGCGGCGACGGGGTCGGGGCGGGCGGCGACGGCGGGGGCGTACGACGGCGGGGCGGGTACGGAGCCGGTGGCGGAAGCAGCGGGTTCGGGGGCCGGGGCCGCGGCCGACACCGGTACCGGCTCAGGGCTCGGGACCGGCTCGGCGAGCGGCTCGGGGGCCGGCTCCGCGGCCGGGGCGGCGGGGTCCGGCGCTCCCAGGGTGTCCCGGTCGGCGCGCGCCCGGCGTTCGTCCAGGCGCTCGCCCATGCGGCTGAGGCCCGCACCGGCGCGGTTCAGCCATCCTGGCAGTCTCGACATGCTCTTCCCTCTCCCCCTTCGGGCACCCGAACCTACACCCCCGCACGCGTGCAGCCCCTCACCGAAAGGACGGCGAGGGGCTGCACGGGGTTGAGCGGGGGCCGGTGCGGATCCGGCGGCTGCCCTAGTACCAGCGGTTGGCCTGCCAGAACGACCAGGCGCCGCAGGGGCTGCCGTATCGGCCGTCCATGTAGCTGAGGCCCCACTTGATCTGGGTGGCCGGGTTGGTCTGCCAGTCGGCGCCGGCGGACGACATCTTCGAGCCGGGCAGCGCCTGGACGAGGCCGTAGGCACCCGAGGAGGCGTTGGTGGCGCGGTAGTTCCAGCCGGACTCGTGGTCCACGATGTTGCTGAAGCACTGGAACTGGTCCGCCGGGATCATCTGGCGGGCGATCGCCTTGACCTCGGAGATGCTGTACGAGCTCTGCGCGGCGAAGCTGGTGGCGTCGCGGACGGCGGACCGGCTGGCGCGCTCGGCCTCTTCCTTCTCCTTGCGCTCCTGCTCGGCCTTGTCGGCGGCCTTCTTCTTGGCCTCGGCGTCCTTGGCGGCCTGGATGCGGGCGGCTTCCTCGGCGGACTTGCGCGCGAGGGAGTCGGCGGCGGCGGCCTGGACGTCGGCCTGCTCGGCGAGCGAGGTGACCTGTACCTGGGCCTGCTCGCCCGCGGGGATGTCCGCGAGCAGCGTGGCGTCGGCCGCGGTGGCCTCGAAGTTGTCGTCCGAGGCCTGGGCGGCGTTGCCCGAGGCAACACCCACGACGGCGCCGACGGTGGTGACCGCGGTGGCCGAGGCCACTGCGAATCCCCGGACCGAGATCCGGCTCACACGGTTTCCTTCCACAATCGCCCACAGGGTGACCGAGTGGGCGAAATCTTGCCCCTGACGCTGGTCTCCGTACTGCTGGGTCACAGAAGACACGGGCCCGTGGTGCTGTGGGCGGCATACGGCGAACGAGTGTTGAGTTGTGTGGTGCAGCACCACTGGGGGTGCACGTGTGCCGTATGCGGGGCCTGACGGAAGCAAGACTTTGCCGGACGGCAACGCCGCAAGGCAATTCCACGTTGCGTGTGAAAGCTCACACCTGGGTGGACGCACGGGATTTGGCCGATACGGCGGACAGCGCGGCGCCGCCCGGCTAAGCTCTCGCGCTTTGCCGGGCGGCGCCAACTCCCGTGCGGCACGGGCACGCACGGGATGAAACGGGTCAGATCTGACCGTCCTCCAGCATTTCGGTCACGAGCGCGGCGATCTGCGAGCGCTCGGAGCGGGTGAGCGTGACATGGGCGAAGAGCGGATGACCCTTCAGCTTCTCGACCACGGCGACGACTCCGTCGTACCGACCGACCCTCAGGTTGTCGCGCTGGGCGACGTCATGGGTCAGCACCACCCGGGAATTCGCCCCGATCCGGGACAGAACGGTCAACAGCACGTTCCGCTCCAGGGACTGGGCCTCGTCGACGATGACGAACGCGTCATGCAGCGAACGGCCCCGGATGTGGGTGAGCGGCAGCACCTCCAGCATGCCGCGGCTCAGCACCTCCTCGATGACCTCACGGCCCGCCACGGAGGAGAGGGTGTCGAACACCGCCTGCGCCCACGGGCTCATCTTCTCGGCCTCGGTGCCCGGCAGATAACCGAGCTCCTGCCCGCCCACCGCGTACAGCGGACGGAAGACCATCACCTTCTGGTGCTGGCGGCGCTCCAGGACCGCCTCAAGGCCCGCGCAGAGCGCGAGCGCCGACTTGCCGGTGCCGGCCCGGCCGCCCATCGACACGATGCCGACCTCCTGGTCGAGCAGCAGGTCGAGCGCGATCCGCTGCTCGGCGCTGCGGCCGCGGATGCCGAAGACCTCCCGGTCGCCGCGCACCAGGCGCACCGACCCGTCGGCCCCGATCCGGCCCAGCGCCCGGCCACGCTCGGACTGCAGCACGAGGCCGGTGTGCACCGGCAGCTCGGCCGCCTCCGGCACGTACAGCGTCTCCTGCTCGTAGAGCAGGTCGACCTGGTCCGCGGACAGGGCGAGTTCGGACATTCCGGTCCAGCCGGAGTCCGTGATGGCGAGTTCCGCCCGGTACTCCTCGGCGAGGAGACCGACCGAGGACGCCTTGATCCGCAGCGGCAGGTCCTTGGAGACGACCGTGACGTCGTACCCCTCGGCCTGGAGGTTGCGCGCGACCGCGAGGATCCGCGAGTCGTTGTCGCCCAGCCGGTAACCGGCGGGCAGGACACCGGGGTCCGAGTGGTTGAGCTCGACCCGCAGCGTGCCGCCCAGCTCCCCGATCGGGAGCGGGGAGTCCAGCCGGCCGTACCGCACCCGGAAGTCGTCGAGCAGGCGCAGCGCCTGCCGTGCGAAGTAGCCGAGCTCGGGGTGGTGGCGCTTGGCCTCCAGCTCGGTCACGACGACGATCGGGAGCACGACCTCGTGCTCCTCGAACCGGGACATCGCGTTGGGGTCGGCCAGCAGGACGCTGGTGTCGAGAACATAGGTGCGCCTGTCGGACAAGCGGCGCTTAGTGCTGGTCACCACGGAAGGACAGACCCCCTTCGAGGGCCCCTGCGAGGCCCTGGTGCGACGGCTCCGCGGGTGGGGAAGCCGATGTCGCGGCGGAATGGGACCGGGCTCAGGCCGCGATGCGCGGGCCGAGCACCGGCCCTCCGCTTCGTCCGTGCGTGTCCCGCACGGTCGTCCTGGTGCAAAGGGCCTCCCGGGTGGCGGTCTCCGTGCCGCTCACTTCACAGGGGATATGCCCTCCAACACGTGCCGTCATGCCATGGCATATGACGGCGTGTTCATGAACAGGGGGTGACGCGCGGGGCCGGGGGTCCGTGAGGGGGTCCGGGTGCGGACGGGCCGCGGGTGCCGCTCAGAAGGTGTCAGTTGCCGAAGCGGCGGTGCCGGGCCGCGTAGTCGCGCAGCGCGCGCAGGAAGTCGACCTTGCGGAAGGCCGGCCAGTGCACTTCGCAGAAGTAGTACTCGGAGTGCGCGCTCTGCCACAGCATGAAGCCGGACAGGCGCTGTTCGCCGCTGGTGCGGATGACGAGGTCCGGGTCGGGCTGGCCTCGGGTGTAGAGGTGCTCGGAGATCAGGTCGATGTCGACGACCTCGGCGAGCTCCTCGAAGCTGGTGCCGCGCTCGGCGTGGTCCAGGAGGAGGGAGCGGACCGCGTCGGCGATCTCCTGGCGGCCGCCGTAGCCCACGGCGACGTTCACGAGTATGCCCGTGTTGTCGAGGGTGGCCTGCTCGGCCTCCTTCAGTACGGACTGGGTGCGCGCCGGCAGCAGGTCCATGGTGCCGACGTGGTGGACCCGCCAGCGGCCGTCGGCGGCGAGCGCCCGCACGGCGTCCTCGATGATGCCGAGCAGCGGAAGGAGCTGCTCCTCGGGGCGGTTCAGGTTGTCGGTGGAGAGCATCCAGAGCGTGACGACCTCGACGTCGGTCTCGGCGCACCAGCCGAGCAGCTCCTGGATCTTGTCCGCACCGGCCTTGTGGCCCTGCTCGGGGGTGCCGCCGGAGGCCTTGGCCCAGCGCCGGTTGCCGTCGAGGATGACACCGATGTGCTTGGGCACCTGGGCGTGGTCGAGACGGCCTTCCACCCGGCGTGCGTAGAGCCCGTACACCAGGTCGCGCAGGTTCACTGTTCTTAACCCCTCCATGCAGTGTCGGCCCCCGAAGACCGCCACATTACTGCGGACGGGTAACCGGCTCCCAGCCCGGGACTGTCACAAGTCCGTGATAAGCAGAGATACGTGACTGATTCCCCCCTGTACCGCGCCGCCGCGGACCGTTACGACTCCATGGAGTACCGCCGTACCGGCCGCAGCGGGCTCAAGCTCCCGGCGATCTCGCTCGGCCTGTGGCACAACTTCGGCGACGACCGCACCCTCGACTCGCAGCGCGCGATCCTGCGCCGCGCCTTCGACCTGGGTGTCACCCACTTCGACCTGGCCAACAATTACGGGCCGCCGCCCGGCTCGGCCGAGCTGAACTTCGGCAAGATCTTCGCGCAGGACTTCGCCCGGTACCGGGACGAGCTGATCGTCTCGACGAAGGCGGGCTACGAGATGCACCCCGGGCCGTACGGCGAGTGGGGCTCCCGCAAGTACCTGATGTCGTCGCTCGACGCGTCCCTGAAGCGGATGGGCCTCGACTACGTCGACATCTTCTACTCGCACCGCTTCGATCCAGACACCCCGCTCGAGGAGACCATGGGCGCGCTCGCGTCCGCGGTGCAGCAGGGCAAGGCGCTGTACGTGGGCGTCTCCTCGTACACCAGCGAGCAGACCGCCGAGGCGGCGCGGCTCCTGAAGGAGATGGGCGTCCCGGCCCTGATCCACCAGCCGTCGTACTCGATGATCAACCGGTGGACGGAGGAGGACGGCCTCCTCGACACGCTGGAGGCGGCCGGCATGGGCTGCATCTCCTTCGTGCCGCTGGCGCAGGGTCTGCTGACCAACAAGTACCTGAAGGGCGTCCCGGAGGGCTCGCGGGCCACCCAGGGCAAGTCGCTCGACCCGAACCTGCTGTCGGACGAGGTGCTGCGGCGGCTGCGCGGTCTCGCGGACATCGCGGAGCGGCGCGGGCAGTCGCTGGCCCAGCTGGCGCTGAACTGGGTGCTGCGGGACCCGCGGATGACCTCGGCGCTGATCGGCGCGTCCAGCGTCGGCCAGCTGGAGGAGAACGTGGCGGCCCTGGCGGGCGCGCCGCTGTCGGCGGAGGAGCTGAAGGAGATCGACTCGTTCGCCGTCGACACCGCCGGCACGAACATCTGGGCCGGGCGGGGCTGAGCCTGCCCGAGGAAACCTGAGGGAAAGAAAAACGGGCCGGTCCGTGGGGGGGATACGGACCGGCCCGAGGGGGGGTTTCCACCATAACCCTTCATTAGTCGTGCTGTGTGCCGACTGCGCCGACCGAAGCATGGGGATTTCGCCGGAGGCCAAGCGGCACAAGGGCTCCAGGGGTGCGTGGCGGGTTTATGCCCGGGCGTGGCGGCGTAATCCGTACCTCCCACGGGGGACCCGGTCAAAGAGTCGCCCGGTTGACCCGGCGGCGCGGATCAGGCGCAGGTCAGGCGGTGCCTCGGCGGTGGAGCAGGGTGATCCCGTCACGGCGGGCGACGACCTCGTAGCCGTGGGTGCGCTGGGCCGCGGCGAGCTCCTCGCGCTGCTGTTCCAGGGGGTAGGGCCAGTGGCCGCGGCGGTACGGCCAGGCCTCGGGGGCCTCCGGGTCGTGGACGATCCATTCGGCGGTGGGCGCGGGCAGGGGGCCGCGCCGGTACTCGTAGAGCCGCCCGCCGACCGGGAAGGTCGGGAAGAGGACCACGGTGCAGCGGGAGGTGAGCTGCGGGGCGAGCCGGTTGGAGGCGGCGACGGTCGCGCCGTCGGGGATCCTCGCGAGCAGTTCCCGGGCGGTCTGGAGGTGGGGTGTGCTGTGCCAGGTGGCCCGCTGGGCGAGCTGGGCCAGCGGGAAGGACGGGACGAGCACGGCGGTGACGGCGAGGACGGTGGCGAGCGCGGCGCGGACGGTGCGCCGATTCGTCTCTCGGCCGAGGACGTCGAGGAGTCCGGCGAACACGACGGGCATGAGCACCGCGCTGTAGTGGAAGGCCGTGCCCCAGTGGAAGACGTTCTCCGACGCCATCCGCCAGGCGAGGGTGGGCAGGGCGATCAGCGCGAGCGGGGAGCGCAGCGCGAGCAGCGCGGACGGGGCGAACACCAGGATGAGGGTGGTGCCCTTGATGTCGGGGCGCAGCAGGTCGAGCGGGGCGTGCGCGAGCGCGGACAGCAGGGAGCCGTGGGCGGCGGCGAGTTGCCCGCCGTGCGCGTAGCCGCCGGTGGCGTCGAGGGCCGGCAGGAGCACCTTGATCTCCAGGGCGGAGCCGATGAGTCCGGCGGCGGCGGTGGCGAGGCCGAAACGGCGGACACGTCTGTCCTCACGGCCCTTCAGGGCGATGTACGCGCCGATGGCGGCGAGGGTGAGCCCCAGATCCTCCTTGATCAGGAGCAGCGGCGCGGCCCAGGCGACGGCGGCCGTCCAGCGGCGCCGGCCCAGGGCTTCGAGGGAGCACGCGAGCAGGGGTACGGCGAGCGCGACCTCGTGGAAGTCGAACGCGGCGGCGGACGCGACGCCCCAGCTCAGCCCGTACCCGGCGGCGACGGCGTGCGCGCCGCGCGGGCCGACCGCGCGCACCGCCCAGCGGAAGAGCGGGACGACGGCGAGGGCGAGCAGCGCGGACTGGGCGACGAGCAGGGTGAGCGGGGACGGGAAGAGCCGGTAGAGCGGGGCGAGGACGGCGAGGAGCGGGTGGAAGTGGTCGCCGAGGAGGTTGAAGTCCTCGCCGCGCAGCGGGACGACGGGGGCGCGGAACTCGGCGTAGGCGCGGACGGCCTGCTCGAAGATGCCGAGGTCGTAGCCGGTGGTGCGCATGAGCTGGTGGCGGCGCACGGCGACGGTGGCGTAGAGGAGACAGAGGCCGGCGGCCCAGATCCAGGCCCCGCTCCAGGCCCCGCTCCAGGTCCAGGGGAGCCGGAGGCCCGGGGCGCGCTCCCGCCGCGGGCCGGTATCTGCCCCTGCCGGGCGCGCATTTGGGGTCGATTCCGTATCGATGGTCCGCATCATCCGCATATGGGGTGATGCTAGGGCGGGCCGTTCAGGGCAGGGCGGTGAACGCGCCGAGCAGCAGCCCGAGGAACGCGCCCACGATCATGAACGGGCCGAAGGGGATCGCCGAGCCGCGCCCGGCCCGGCGGGCGACGACGAGCCCGAGTCCGTACAGCGCCCCGAGGGCGAACCCCGCGAACGCTCCGACGAACAGCACGCCCCACCCGTACCAGCCGAGCGCGGCGCCCAGCGGGACCGCCAGTTTCACGTCGCCGAAGCCCATGCCGTCGGGATGGAGGAGGAACAGGCCGAGGTAGCCGCCGCCCAACGCCAGCGCGCCGAGGAGGGCGTGGAGCCAGGACCCCGCCGCGTACGGGAGGAGCGCGGCGGGCGCGAGGAGCAGCGGCAGCGCGGCGGCGAGCGGCAGCGTCAGCGGGTCGGGGAGGCGGTGGACGCGGGCGTCGACGACGGCGAGGAGCGTGCCGAAGGGCGCGGCCAGGAGCCAGACGAGCAGTTCGGGGCGGGGCGCGCCGGTGGCCGCGGCGAGCGCGGCGCACGCGAGCGCGGTGAGCAGCGGCGCCACGAGCGGCGCGGGCGTGGTCGCGCAGCCGGCTCGCCCGGGGCCGCCGAGCCAGCCGCGCGCGGGCCCCGCGAAGGGGTGCCCGGCCGGACAGGACGCGCGCCAGGGCTCGTCGGGGGCGACGGACAGCCGGTACGCGGCGCGGGGCACGAGCAGCCCGGCCGCGGCGCCCCACAGGGCGGCGGCCGCGACGAAGGCGATCGACAGGGCGTCCACGGGCCGACCCTAGGGCTAGGGTCGGGCACATGGGGAGGACTTGGGAAAGGGCATGGGGCGGCAGGACCTGGCGGGACGGGACGGGCTGGCTGGGCACGCCGGACGGCGGGCGGGTGCCGGTAGAGATCGCCGCTACCTATAAAGCGCGGCGCCGGGGCCTGCTCGGCCGCGACGGGATCGACGGCGCCCTGCTCATCACCCCGACCAACAGCATTCACACCTTCGGCATGCGCTTCACCCTCGACATCGCCTACCTCGACCGCTCGTTCACCGTCCTCGACGTCGTCACCATGCGGCCGGGCCGGCTGGGGATGCCGCGGCTGCGCGGCCGGCACGTCCTGGAGGCGGAGGGCGGCACGATGGCGGGGTGGGGGCTTCGGCCGGGTGCGGTGGTCACGGTGGACCGGCGCCGAGGAGCGTGAACGCCCCGTACACGGCGGAGGCGAGCGCGAGCCCGGCGAGGACGGGCACGGCGGTACGGCCCCGGAGCCGGGCCAGGGCCGCGGCGGGCGGCAGGAGCAGGCCGAACGCGGGCATCATCAGGCGGGGGCGGGACCCGAAGTACGCGGCGCCGACCAGCGAGATGACGACGACGGCGACCGTGTAGACGAGCAGGGGGAGCGGCTGCCGCTGCCGGACGCACAGCGCCACCAGCCAGCCGAGCAGGGCGAGCGCGAGGCACAGCCCGAGGGCCGCGGGCCAGGGCAGCCCGGCGATGAAGCGGGCGAGCGCGACGCCGCCGTCGATGGAGTTGCCCCAGGCCGCCTGCACGTCGAAGTAGGCGGTGGCGCTGCCCTGCCGGACCCCGACATACACGACGTACCCGAGCCAGCCGAGCGGCGCGAGCAGCGTGCCCGCCGCGACCCGGGCGCGCAGCCGCCGCTCCCGTACGACGGTGACGACGGCGGTGATCCCGATCGCGGCGATCAGCGCGGCCGCCGTCGGCCGGGTCAGCCCCGCGAACACGCACAGGGCGCCGGCGAGGACCCAGCGGTCGCGCAGCAGGGCGAGGATCGACCAGGCGGCGAGGGCCGTGAACAGCGTCTCCGTGTACGCCATCGACTGCACGAACGCCGTCGGGTACACCCCCCACAGGACGGCGAGTACGACTCCGGTGCGCGGGCCGGCGACGTGCGCGCCGACCGCGTAGATGCCCCAGGCGGCGGCGAGCGAAGCCGTCCAGGAGACGAGGAGTCCGGCGGTCGCGGCGTCGACCGGGAGGACGGTGGAGAGGCCTCGTTCCAGTGCGGGGAAGAGGGGGAAGAACGCGAGGTCGGCGTGGACGGCGCCGTTGGGGAGGGTGACCTGGTGGCCGTAGCCGTGCTCGGCGATCCGCGTGTACCAGACCGCGTCCCACCGGCCCGTCAGCCGGTGCATCCCGTCCTTGCCCATGGCCGCGGCGACGATCGCGAGCGCGGCGAGCCCGAGGAGGCGGGTGGCGACGTACCCGCCGAGGGCGAGGGTCCGTGGGGAGGGTGTGGTGGGTGGGGTGGGTGGGGTGGATGGGAACGGTGGGGCGGCGCGGGACATGCGCTCGATTATCAACCGCCGGGTCGGAGCCTCAGGAATCTGGCCGCCATGACCGGCCCCAGCTCGCCCACGATCCCGTACCCCGGCTCGTACGAGTGCGGCAGGTCCCCGAGGAAGGACGTGACGATGACGTCGTCCACTCCGGCCTCGCCGCGCCGACTCTGCTCCTCCAGGAAGTCGAGGGTGCGCCGCCAGTCGACGGGGTGGCCCTCGTCGCCCAGGTAGGAGCGGACGGTGTTCTGGACGACGTCCCAGAAGAAGACATGGGGCTGGACGCGCCCCTGGCTGAAGACGTGAGCGTCGTAGACGCCGCGGAACCCGGGGACGTGGGCGACGAGGTCGCTGACGAGCTGGACGCCGCTGGTGGTCGGGGCGAGGGCGGGAGTTGTCATCGGCTGCCCGTTTCGGAAGCACTGAGAAGCACTGAGAAGCCCTGCGAGCTCTCACTCAGTCCTCAGCATGCCCGTTCCGGGATGTCCGATCTCGCCACTTACCAGTACTTTTGCAGTTTCCTGACGGACCCTTTCGCGGAGTTTTCCACAGGGGGTGCGAAGTGTCGCTCTTCCGTGGATCGTTGCTCGTATGTACGAGTTGATGAGACTCGCCAGGGGCGGGGTGCTGCTCACGGTGTGGGCGCTCACGGCGGGCTGGCCGCGCGGCCGGCTCGCCCGGCGGCTGCGGGTGGACGGCTGGCAGCGGATCTGCAGGGGCGCGTGGGCCGTCCCGGACAAGGAGGTGGACTGGCGGCTGCGGGCCCGGGCCGCCCAGTTGCTGCGGCCCGAGCTGGTGTGCAGCCACCGCACGGCCGCCGCGCTGCACCGCATCGAACTCCTCACGGGGCCCGGGGCGGACGCGGATCTCCTGGAGTTCACCGCGCGCCGAAGTTCGGGGGCCCACGACCGGATACGGGTGCACGCCACGTCCCAGCTCACCGACGCGGACTGCGCGACCCGGCGCGGCCTGCGCGTGACGACGGCGGCGCGCACGGTCGGCGACCTCATACGGGCCGCCGCCTCCCGCGAGGCGGCCGTGGTCGTCGCGGACTCGGCGCTGTCCTCCCGCTTCGTCGCCGGCCTGCGCCGCCAGCCCCTCGTCGGTACGGCGGACCTGACCGCCGAACTCGCCTCGCCCCGCCGCCCCGGCGCCCCCTCGGCCCGCCGCTGGCTCCCACTCGCCGTCGCGGGATCCGGCTCCCCCGCCGAGACGGTCGCCCGGCTCCGGATGCACGACGCAGGCCTGCACCCCGAGACCCAGCCGACCCTCCACACGGACACGGGCCGCCCCCTGCGCCCGGACTTCCTCTTCCGCGCCGCCGGACTGGCCGTCGAGATCGAGGGCTTCGCCTTCCACGGCACCCCCGCCGCCCACGAACGCGACGTCCACCGCTTCAACGACCTCCAGAGCTGCCCGGCCGTCCGCCGCGTCCTCCGCTTCACGGCCCGCGAGGTCTTCACCCACCCGGACCGGATAATCGCGACAGTCAGGAGGGCGCTGGAGCGGTGAGGGAGGGTCCCGTGGGCGGGGGCCCTTGCGGGCTTCTGGTGCGGCCGCCCTCTCTCCGAGAGTGGCCCCCTCCACCACCGCGTCAAGGGCGCTCCCTTCGGTCGCGTCGCAAGCGATGGCCTACGGCCCCCCTTGACCCGGTGCCTCCGGGGGCCTTTAACAACTCGGAGGGCGGCCGGGGGCGGGGCCACGCGGAAAGCCCCGGGTAGTGCCCGGGCGCCGTAGGCGGATGGCGGGCCGGTGGAGGGTGAGCCCGGATATCGCTCCGCGATGTATGTCCCCTCGCGGGCCGGTGGGTGGGGGCTCGGACCGTGGCGAGGGCGGGTGGCCCCGATCCCTCGGTGGGGGTGCGCGGAAGCGGAATGGGGCGCCCAATCCCGGCTCAGCGGCCGACGGCCGTCGTCAGGCCGGGCTGCATGCCCCGCTGGTCATTCGTCCTCGCCCTCCGGGAGGTGGAAGTAGACGGTTCCCGACCGCCAGGGGCCGTGCTCGGTCATCTCGGATGTGATGACCACGTCCTGGATCTCAGCAAGGCCGAGCGCCTCGATGGAATCGGCCAGCCGCCGCAGGAGGGCGGGCACGCTGTCGCAGCCGGGGCCGGCGGGGTTGGCCTGTGAGAAGTGGCGGATGGTCCAATGCGTCGGGATGTCGCTCACGGGCCCGATCGTAGGCCCGGCCGTGCCTGGCCGGTGGCGTCGGACCCGGCCCCTATCCTCGCGAGCATGACGATTCAGCGCATGGACAACGTCGGCATCGTCGTCGACGACCTCGACGCCGCCGTCGCCTTCTTCACCGCGCTCGGCATGGAACTGGAAGGGAGGATGCCGATCGAGGGAAGCTGGGCGGGGAAGGTCGTCGGTCTCGAAGGCATGCGCAGCGAGATCGCGATGATGCGGGTCCCCGGCGCCCCGGGCCGACTCGAACTGGCGACGTACCACTCCCCGAAGGCGATCACGCCCGAGCCCGCGATCACCCCGGCGAACACGCTGGGCCTGCACCGCGTCATGTTCGCCGTCGACGACATCCACGCCACCCTCGCCCGCCTCCGCCCGCACGGCGCCGAACTCGTCGGGGAAGTGACGCGCTTCGAGGACAGCTACCTGCTCTGCTACCTCCGGGGCCCGAGCGGAATCATCCTCGCCCTGGCCGAAGAACTCAGCTGACCGTCGGGCGTGCAAAGTCCGCTATCCGCAGACGAAATGGGGCGGGTGTGAACTCCTGTGATTCCAGAGGCGTTCCCTAGCGGCCCGGGCCTCGCGCCAGCAGACTTTGCCCGCCCATCGCACGCGCCGAGCACTGCGGAGCGGTGCAAACTCCGCAATCCCCACCCCGGGACGAGACATGCGGGACTCCTGTGACTCCAGTGGTGGCCGGCGGCGTCCAGGGCCTCGCGCGAGCGGGGTTTGCACCCTCCGGCCGTAACCAGCGGGGCATGCGCCCCAGCCCAACGACGGCCGCCGCCCCATTCCACGCCCCGAAGGCGGACACCGTCCCACCGGCCTCGACCGGGAACGAGCCCCCACCCACCGGGCAGCAGAACGCCCCCGGCGCGGAGCGATACCCGGCCCCAACACCCACGCACCCGCCACCCGCCCACGGCGCCCGGGCACTACCCGGACCCTTCCGCGTGGCCGGGCCCCCGGCCGCCCTCCGAGTGTGAAAAGGCCCCCGGAGGCACCGGGTCAAGGGTGGGCGCAGCCCATCGCGCAGCGACGCCGTAGGCGCCCTTGACGCGGTGGTGGAGGGGGCCACACTCGGAGAGAGGGCGGCCGCACCAGAAGCAAGCGCAGGGCTCCCGCCCCAAGGGCCGTCAGGACCAGCACCTCACCAGGGAGGACCACTACCTCACCGACAGCCGTGACGCCCTCCGGCAACTGATCCTGGACATCAAGGCCAGCAAGGCGGATCGCCTGCTCTGACCAGGCGAGGCGGGCGCGCGCCTCGCGCCGCTACCCGCCGGAGGTGCGCGGGAAGGAGACCTCGACGCGGCGGTTCTTCTTCCGGCCCTCCTCGGTGGCGTTGTCGGCGATGGGGTAGTCCTCGCTGTAGCCGCGGATGTCGAAGGTGGTGCCGGGGTCGAGGTTCTTGGCGAGTTCGAGCTGTACGGCGTCGGCGCGTTCCTTGGACAGCTTCAGACCGTGCTCGTACGACCCGAGGTCGTCGGTGAACCCGAAAACGCGGACGCGCCGGGAGGCCTGCTTGTTGATCTCGGCGGCGATCGCGGCGATACGCGCGGTGGCGGAGGGGCTGAGCTTGGCGCTGTCCTTGGGGAAGAGGACTTCAGCCTGGAGGGCGAAGGTGACGTCGACGTTGGTGTCCTCGCGACGCTGCTCGCCGCCTTCCTCCTCGACGATCTGCTTGATGTCGAGGACCTTGGCGGGCGCGAGGGTGGCCCCGTCGGGAAGCATCAGGGCGGGTGAACTCGCGTCGATGACGGGGGGCGGGCCGCCGTTGGTGGTGGAGTTCGGCGGGTCGTCAGCGCGGGCGGCACCGGCCGTGCCGACCGTGCCGGTCAGGAGCACGAGGGTTGCCGTGAGGGTGGCGAGGCGGCGCGGGGTGGTCGTCGTCGTCATGACTGCGCCTCAGGAGAGTTTGATGGTGGCGGGGGTGAAGGTGGGGAGCTGGAGCGAGACCTCGGTGGTGGTGGCGGGCGGGGCGGGGAACTGCATGAAGACGGGCGTTTCCGCGCCAGGCGCGAGAGTGGAGAGCCGGGTGGTGGTGAGCGGTCGCCCATCGGTGTCACGGAGGACGTAGTAGCGCTTCTTCCCGGCGGGGTCGAGGAACGTAGCGCCACCGAGGGAGTTGCCGTGCTTGATGATCTCCGTCTCGTCGCCGCTGAGGTGGGAGGAGATCACGGCTGCGGCGCTCGAAGTGTTCTTCAGCCGGCCGCTGATCGTGAGAAAGCCACCCGCGTCACGCGTGGCGGCGTTCACGGCAAGCTCCAGGCCCTCTTGGCCCTTGAGTACGGCGAGGACTTCTGTCGGCGCGGCCGAGGGAGAGGGCTGGGCTCCCTGTCCGCCGTCCTTCGGAGAGACCGAGCTCGCCGAGGGCTGCTGCTTCTTCGGGGATTCACCGCTTCCGCATCCAGTGATGCCGAGAGCAAGTCCAGCCGCCAGGGCTACGGCCGCCCCCCTGCGGGCCTTCCTCGCGTACCGAACGTTCATGAATCCAGGTCCTTCGCGCATCAGTCGACAAGTCGAACAGTGAAAAGGTCAGTCGCACCGGGCAGCTGTGGGTCTTCCGGGTCGATCGTCCACTCGACACCATCGCAGACGAGGCCGGTGATCGGTTCGGGCTCGGGGCTCGGCGTAGGCGTCGGATCGGGCGTGGCCGAGCCTGTCGGCGTGGGTGTACTGGGAGTGGGCGGCGGGGGTGGGGGCTCGGGGGCGTCAAAGGAACAGAGTGGTTCCAGGACGGCCGTAGCGCTCGCCTCCGCGTGCTGGCCCTCCGTGCCAGGTACGAGCGACTTGCCCACGGTGTCGGTAGTGCTGATCCGTACGTGGAACTCGACGCCGTCGCCGGCGGGCCGGTCGAAGCAGTCGGAGCTGGACATGGACATCGTGGCGCCGTTGTCGTGCGCGTACTGTGCCGCGCTCTCACAGGCCGTGCGGGTGACGAAGCCCTTGCCTTGGAGGAATCGGTCCCACGCGTCCGGTTCGAGGAGCACCTCACGCCAGCCGTCACGCAGTTGCCTCCGTGCGTCTTGCGCGGCGGCAAGTGCGGCGGCATCGGCGGCCGTCTGACCTCCGCCGCGGAGGACGGACGCCTGCGCCACGGCGAAGTAGACGAATGCGAGGAACAGCAGGCCGGCGATCACCGTGATGTAGACAGGGAAGGCCTGTCCTGAATCGCCCGACGGGGAACTTCTCAGCTCCCGCCCCCGGTCAGGCTGGCGATCTTCCGTGAAATCGCATCCTTGATGTCCTGGCCGATGCTCGTCCCCGAGATCGCGATCACGATCGCCACCACGACCACGATGATCCCCAGGTACTCCACCGCCGTCTGCCCCCGGTCGCGGTCCCGCCGTGCCGCAGCTCGGCGTTCGCCCCAACTCGCCCCGTGCACCTTGGCCTTGGTCAGGGCCCTCAGCAGCGCCTCGTTCATCGTGTTCCCCTCCGAGTCCGGCGACTCGGGCAGGGTACGCCGTTCGGGTGGGGGGATCACAGGGTCCGTAGGCCCAATCACCCTGGGTAGTCAGCGCCCGAGGCGCCGCCGGACTCATGACGCGGTCCTCGTGCCGAGCCAGGAGGCGATGGCTTCGCCGCGGGTGGTGCTGTGGAGTTTGGCGAAGATGCGGTTGATGTGGTTCTTGACGGTCTTTTCGGAGATGGAGCAGGTGGCGGCGATCTGCTGATTGGTCAGGCCGGTTGCGATCAGGTCCATGACCTCCACCTCCCTCGCACTCAGACCGAAACGTTGCACTCGCGAAGCTGAATTTCTGAAGTGCAGTATATTCCCCAGAGTTGACCTCGCGCCAGCATGTGCAGTCGCACGCACCGTCCGTACGAGCTCCGCCACGTCGAACCGGCCGTGGACCAGCCGCCCCGCTGCCGACCCGAACGCCCCGTCCCCCGCCGGCTCGTGCGTCAGCAGCAGCACCGGCGCCAGCGCCGACAACCGCTCCACCGCCTCCGCGTCCCCGTCGACCACCACGAGGTCCGCCCCCGCGCCCTCCCCCACCACCTCCATGTCCGGGCACGCGCCCAACAGCACCGTCAGGCCCGCCCGTACGACCGGGTTGGCGGCCACCACCAGAATCTTCAGCGTCCGCATGTCACTCGCCCGTGATCGAGCCGAAGTCGGTGCCGGTGCCCAGGAAGAGGCCCGCGCCGAGCAGGATCATCGTGGCCGGGACCATCAGGGTCGTGATCACCATCGTGGCCTTGGGCACGGCCTTCGCGGCCTTGCGGCGCGCGTTCTGGGCGTCGGTCCTGCGCATGTCGTTGGCGATCTGGATGAGCGTGTCGACGATGGGCGCGCCCAGCTCCTCGCCCTGCTGCAGGGCCGTCACGAACTGGGCGACCTGCTCGGAGTCGTTGCGTCGCCGCAGTTCGTCGAAGGCTTCGCGGCGGCTGACGCCCATGTCCATCTGGCGGAGGGTGATGCGGAGTTCGTCGGCCCAGGGGCCCTCGTACTTGTCGGCGACCCGTTCCAGGGCCTGGCGGAAGCCGAGGCCGGCCGACACGACGACCGCGAGCACGTCCAGGAAGTCGGGGAGCGTCCGCTCGATCTGGTCCTTGCGGATGCGGACGGCGGACCAGATGCCGACCTCTGTCCAGAAGGCGCCGAAGGCGAAGAGCAGCAGCGCGACCAGGAAGGACCCCCTGCTCAGCATGAGCAGGCCGCCGAGGACGCCCAGGAAGCCGTAGACGGCGCGCCGCGCCCCGTAACGGTCGATGGTGAGGCCGCCCGGGTTTCCGGCGAGGTCGATCCGGCGGCGGACGGAGTTGACCCGCTTGGGGCCCATGAGCCGGAGGACGGCCGGGGACCAGCGCATGCCGAGGCGGTCGACGACGGAGTCGACGGCGCCGGTGCGGGTGGCGCCGACCTCCAGGGCGAGTTGGAGGTCGGTGGGGAGTTTGGCGTCGGCGCGGTAGAGGCGGATGCCGTAGGCGGCGCCGGCGACGGAGAGGCCCCCGAGGAGGGCGAGGATGAGATCCACAGTCCTTGTCCCTACACGTCGATCTTCGCGAAGCGGCGGATCACGACGAAGCCGACCACATACAGGCCGAACGCCAGCACCACCGCCAGCTGCCCCAGGCCCGAGCCGGTCATCCGGTCGAGGGCGCCGGGCTGCATGTTGTCGATGAGCAGCAGCGAGCCGACGCCGATGACGGGGACCGCGTACGCCGTCATGCTCACCTGCGACAGCTGCGTGCGCACCTCGCGCCGGGTCTCCTTCCGCTCCTCCAGCGTCTCGGTGAGGTTGCGCAGGGAGGAGACGACGGTGCCGCCGGCCCGGTTGGCGAGCACGAGGGTCGTGACGAGGACGACGAGTTCGCGGGACGGGAGGCGGTCGGCGAGTTCGCCGAGGGCGTCGTCGATGGAGGTGCCGACGGCGAGCTGCTGGGCGACCTTCTCCAGCTCGTCTCCCGCCGGCGCGTCCATCTCGTCGGCGGCGAGCGAGAGCGCCATGCGCAGGGCGAGGCCGGCCTGGGTGGCGTTGGCGAGGATGCGGGAGAGCTCGGGGAGCTGGTTGATGAACTTCTCGATGCGCTTCTGCCGCTGCCAGTTGAGGAAGCCCATCGCCACCCACACCCCGAGGAAGCCGCAGATCGGCCCGAAGAACGGCGACAGCAGGGCCTGCCCGGTGGCCCACAGCGCGGCGACCGTCACGGCCATGGCGACGACGAACTCGCCCGGCGTGACGTCGAGTCCGGTGGCGGAGATCCGGAGCTCCAGCTTGCGGCCCAGCGCGGTACGGCGCACCCGCCGGTCGACGCCCCGGAACGGGCGCCTGCGCCGGCCGCCGGGGTCGCCCGTCTCGCCCGCGTTCTGCGAGAGGCGGGCGATGAGCGCGGAGCGCTGGGCGGCGCCGCTCGCGTACAGCTGGATTCCGGCCACGGCCAGGACAGCGCACACGAGTGCGGCGCCGACGGTCAGCAGGGTCGGGGTCGAGGTCAGGGTCATCGTCCTTCTGCTTCCTTCCCTACGTGGCTACGTGGCTTCTCGCGTGGCGAGTTGCGCGTCGGTCGCGGCCACGCCGAAGGCCTGGGGGATGGGCTGGCCCGCCATGTAGAGCCGGTCGGCGACCCGGCGCGGCAGCGGGTGGTACGAGAAGCGGCCGTGCACCCGCCCGTCGGCGCCGATCGGCTGGGCGTCGAAGCGGCACACGGTGGCGAGGAGGTAGCCCTCGCGGCCGTGCGAGGCGAGGACCGCGATCTCGGTGACGCGGCGGGTGCCGTCGGGGTGGCGGGTGAGCTGGACGAGGATGTCGACGGCGCTGTTGATCTGGTCGCGCAGCGCCTCGAACGGCACCTTGACCTCGGACATCGAGGCGAGGGTCTGGAGGCGCATGAGGGCGTCCTCGGCCGAGTTGGCGTGGACCGTGGCGAGGGAGCCGTCGTGGCCGGTGGACATCGCCTGCAGCATGTCGAGCGTCTCGCCGCCGCGGACCTCGCCGACGACGATTCGGTCGGGGCGCATGCGCAGGGAGTTGCGCACGAGGTCGCGGATGGTGACCTGGCCGCGGCCCTCGATGTTGGGCGGCCGGGCCTCCAGGCGGATGACGTGGGACTGCTGGAGCTGCAGCTCGGCCGAGTCCTCGATGGTGATGACCCGCTCGCCGTCGGGGATGAGCCCGGACAGGGCGTTGAGGAGGGTCGTCTTCCCGGTGCCGGTGGCGCCGGACACGATGATGTTGAACTTGGCCTGGACGAGTCCTGACAGCAGGAGCAGCATCTGCTCGTCGAGCGAGCCGAGACCGATCATCTCGTGCAGCGTGTACGCGCGCGGGAAGCGGCGAATGGTGAGCGTGGCGCCGGTGAGCGACAGCGGCGGAATGATCACGTTGACGCGCTCGCCGGACGGCAGCCGCGCGTCCACCATCGGATTCGACTCGTCGACGCGACGGTTGACGGTCGACACGATCCGCTCGATGGTCTGCATCAGCTGCTCGTGGGACGCGAACCGCAGCGGGAGGAGTTCCACCCGGCCCGCCCGCTCGATGTAGATCTGGTCGGGGCCGTTGACCATGATCTCGGTGATGGAGGCGTCTTCGAGGAGCGGTTCGAGCACGCCGAGACCGAGGGCCTCGTCCACGACGCGACGGATCAACTGGGCGCGCTCGGCGGTGGAGAGGACGGGGCCCTCGCGGCTGATGATGTGGCCGAGGACGCGTTCGAGCCGGGCCCGGCGCTCGGCGGCGGCGAGCGCGGACATCTCGGTGAGGTCGATCTCCTCCAGGAGCTTCGCGCGGAACGCGGCCACGAGGTGGCCGTCCTCCCGTCCGGGGCCGCCGCCGGCCCGGTTCTCCTCGGGGGTGTGGATACGGGACCGCAGGCTCATGGACGCTCCTCCTCGGATGCGGAGTCGGGCACGGGCATGGTGGCGGTCCTGGTCACCCTGAACGGGCCCAGGAAGGGGATGAGGCCGGGGACCCGGACGGTGACGCTGTAGCTGCCCTCGCCGACCGGCGTGACGGTGCTGTGCTCCACGATCCAGTCGCTCATCGCCGCCCTCCCCGCCGCCCCCGGCTTCGGTACGGAATCCGGGTCGTCCACGCTCGCCGCCCGCGCCGCCGCCCGCGCCCCCGTGCCCGCCTGCTGGGCCGCGTACGCGACGAGGCCGAGCTGGATGCCCGCCAGGCCGACGATCAGCAGGATCGGCAGGAAGCCCAGGTACTCGATGGCCACCGAACCGCGGTCGCGGACCCGGTCGCGCCTTCGGAAGCGCTTCATCGGTCCTTCCCCTCCCACACCGCCGCCGCCTTCCCGTCCACCTGCCACGGGAAGGTGATCGAGCCGGGGAACAGCACGGGGGTGCGCAACGTGACCGTCGCCGTGACCATGCCGCCCGAGGGCCCTCCGCAGTCGACGCTCGCCGTCGACGCCCACGCGCCCTCCACGTGCCGCAGCGCCGCCCCCTCGCAGTCGCCGTCGACCGCCGCCGCCCGCGCCGCCTCGTCCGCCGCGTTCCCCGCCAGCGTGTACGTGTAGCCGATCAGGACGCACTGCCACAGCAGC
This sequence comes from Streptomyces sp. SKN60, assembly GCF_026236535.1. GTDB lineage: Bacteria > Actinomycetota > Actinomycetes > Streptomycetales > Streptomycetaceae > Streptomyces. Next base: position 63,917 of record NZ_JAHTMW010000032.1, read on the forward strand.
ACCAGCGTGAGCAGGATCAGCGGCAGCATGCCGACGAACTCGACCGCCACCTGACCGCTGTCGCTCGCCCGGCCGCTGTCGCTCCGACCCCTCTCGCCCCTCCCCGGCACCCGCACCCGCACCCGCACCCGCACGGCTATCGCCCTCCGCCGCCGCGCCGCCGCAGCCCGAGCGCGCCGCGGTCCTTGGTCCCGGCCGGTACGAGCGCACCGCCCGTACCCGCGCCCGCAGCCTTCACCAACCCCAGCTCCCCCGCCAGCGCCCACAGCGCCTGCTTGACGCTCGACCGCGCGTCCAGGTCGTGCAGGCGGCCCGCGTCGACGACGGCCGCCAGCTCCTTGTACGCGGCGGGAACAGCCACACCCGCCATCCGCGTCCCGGTGATCTTCTGGACGAGCGGGGGCTGGATCTCGGTGGCGCGCTGGTGGCGGTTGACCAGGACGGTGCTGTCCTCCGGCTTGCGGATCTGGAGCCGGTCCCACATCCGTACGACCCGCTTGGCGGCCCGTACGGCGACGACGTCCGGGGTCGTCACCAGCAGGGCGACGTCCGCGGTCTCCACGGCCGCCGCGCCCGCCGAGTCCAGATGGGTGCCGCAGTCGACGACGACGACCTCGTGGCGGGTGCGCAGGGCGTGGACGATCTGGCGGGCGGCGCGGTCGGTGACGTCCTCGCCCCGCTCGCCCTCCCCCGGGGCCAGGAGCAGGGACAGACCCGTCTCGTGGACGTACACGGCGTCCTGCAGCACGCGCGGCGAGATGTCGTTGATGGCGGCGAGGTCGGCGACCGAGCGGCGGAACTGGACGTCGAGGTACGAGGCGATGTCGCCACCCTGGAGGTCCAGGTCCACCAGCGCCACCGTGTGGCCGGAGGCGCGGGCGGCGAGGGCGAGGTGGACGGCGGTGACGGTGGTGCCGACGCCGCCCTTGGCGCCGCTGACGGTGACGACCCGGCCGCCGGGGCCGGTGAGGGCGGCGTCGGGGCCGGCGGCGCCGAGGTGGCGGCGGACGCCGGTGGACCACTGGGCGGCGGCCTGGACGCGGCTGGCGAGCTCCTCGTAGCCGAGGGGCAGGGTGACGAGGCCGCGGGCGCCGGAGTCCATGGCGGCGGAGAACAACACGGGGCTGGCGTCGGCTGTGATGAGGACGACGCCGACGGCGGGGAAGCGGAGGGCGACTTCGCGGATGAGTTCGAGCGCGGGGACGGGGCCGATGCGCTCGTGGACGAGGACGACCTCGGGGAGCTCGTCGAGGGAGTGGGCGGCGAGCCGGGCGAGGGTGTCGAGGAGCTGGGTGGAGTCGGCGACGGGCCCGGCGGGTTCGGCGTCGGGCAGCTGGCCGATGAGGGTGGTGACGGCGCGGGCCGCGTCCGGGTCGCCGACCGCCGGCAGGATCCTCGTGGTCATGCGGGCCTCACTTGTCCTTGTCGAGCGTGTACGTGCGGTCGCCCGGGGCGGGCGCACCGCTGCCGCCGCCGGGGGCGACGAGGGCGAGGCGGACGTGTTCGGCGAAGGACTCGGCGTAGGCGACGCGCTGGGTGTCGGCGGTGGAGAGGGCGAAGGTGATCGGCACGGCCTCGGTGGCCCGGCCGGCCTTGTCGTCGCGGTTCTCGATGGGGGTGAGCTTGCCGATGGCGAGGACCTTGGCGCCGGCGACGATCAGCTTGGACTGGTCGGGCGGGCCGCCGCGTTCGCCGGCGAAGGTGGCGTAGATGTTGACGGAGGCGCCGGGGGTGATCTTGCCGGCGACGCCGGTGGCGCCGTCGACCATGATGGCGAGCTCCTGCTGGCCGGGGGCGAGCGCGGGCCGGTCGACGATCATGTCGCTCTGCAGCAGGGAGCCGGCCTTGAGGGTCGTGACAGCGATCTTGCCCTCGGTCCTGCGGAGGTCGGTGACGGCGGTGGCGGGCAGCCAGCGCTCCGGCATGGTGATCTTCTCGAAGTTCCCGGGGCCGAGGGCGGCGTACGGCTCGATGTCGTCCTTGACGCGGTACGCGGTCACCTCGGGCCCGACCTTGGAGTTCACGTCGCTGATGACCGTGAGGACGCCGGCGAACACGCCGAGGGCGCACAGGACGGACAGCAGCAGCAGGAGCACGCCGCGGCGCTGGCGGGAGTTCATGGCCGTACTACCTCGATCGATCGTGGACGGGAACGGGGGCGGGGCGGGGACGTGGGCGGCGGGGCGTGGCTAGCGGGATGCCGGCGCGGGCGTGGGCTCGGCCGTGCTCGGCAGGGGCGCGGCGCAGAAGCCGCAGCGGTCGCCGATGAGCTCCATGCGGCACCAGTGGCAGGTCTCCCGCCGTACGGAGGAGACGAGTTGGTGCAGGACGGGCAGGTCGGGCAGGTACGCGGCGAACTCGACGAGCTTGCCCGTGCCCCACCAGCGGGGCGAGGACTCGGGCAGGGCGGCCTCCTGGACGGCGCGGACCCGCCAGCCGGGGGCCAGGGTCGCCGTGGGCCAGTCGGCGGCGAGCTGGCCGCGGGCCAGGACGAGGTCGGTGGTGAACTCGGGCCCGGTCAGGGTCTCGTGCGCCCCGGATCCCGACCCGGATCCCGACCCTGATCCCGATCCGGATCCCGATCCGAGGCGTACGAGCTGGGGCTCGGGTCCGGCGAGGACGGCGAAGTGGGCGCCGGGCAGCCAGCCCTTGACGTGGGAGCCGAGGCCGACGGGCACGTGGTCGAGCTTGGCGACGGAGCCGAGGACGGCGCCCGCGTACACGTAGTGGGCGAGCAGCCGGGCGGCGGAGGCGAGGACTCCGGGGCTGAAGTCGCAGACGGAGAGCTGGCGGAGCTGCCGGACGAGGACCGCGGTGCCGAGCGGCGGGAGGCCGGTGCGGACGATCGCGATCCGGTCGGATTCGAGCAGGGAGCGTACGGCGTGCAGACGTTGGGCGGTCGCGCGCGGTACGGAATCGGGGCAGACGACGATCAGATGCCCCTGCTGATCGAGCAGCCGGCGCACGTCGGCGAGGGCCGCGTCGAGCGGCCGGGCCTCGGGGCCGGGCAGGACGGCGGCGGGGGGCGTCTGCGGATCGGTCGGCGGCAGCACCAGGTCGGCGCCGGTGACCGCAATCGCTGTCGGCACGTCGGGCTCCCCCGATCCCTCAATGATCACTAGCTGCGCTCGCAGCGTTACCTACCGCCTCTGCACTTTATCCAGGCCACCGGAGTGGTGAACACACAATCCTGCAAGCTCCGTCACTTTCTCGACCGAAGGAGTCGGCTCTGAACTGCGGTTCGTGCCAGAGGTCTTGACAACCCAATTGGTCTGGACCAACTTGTTCACCCGGCGGTGACTCCCCCTCCTCCCGCCTTCCCTCCCCCACTCCCCTCCGGAGGAAGCACGTGGACCGCACCACCAGAGCCGCCCTGACGCTCGCCGTCAGCGCCGGGCTCGTCCTCGCCGGCGGCGCCGGAATCGCACAGGCCGCGGACGTCAACGTCGCCAAGAACGCCGGCTTCGAGAACGGCCTGACCAACTGGTCCTGTTCGGCCGGCAGCGGCGCCGTCGTGTCCTCGCCGGTACGCACCGGGGCGGGCGCCCTGCGCGCCACCCCGGCCGGCCTCGACAACGCCAAGTGCACGCAGACCGTGACCGTGAAGCCGAGCTCCACGTACACCCTGAGCGCCTGGGTGCAGGGCGGTTACGCCTACCTCGGCGCCACCGGCACCGGCACCACCGACGTGTCGACCTGGACCCCGGACAGCGGCACCTGGAAGCAGCTGACGACCACCTTCACCACCGGCGCCAACACCACCTCCGTGCAGATCTACACCCACGGGTGGTACGGCACGGCCGCCTACTCCGTCGACGACGTGAGCGTCTTCGGCCCCGACGGGGGCGGCGGCACCGACCCCGAGCCGACGATCCCGGCCACCCCCGCCGGTCTCGCGGCCGGCAGCGTCACCACCAGCTCCGTCTCCCTCAGCTGGGGCGCGGTCTCCGGCGCGACCAACTACAAGGTCTACAAGGACGGCGCCCTCGCGACGACCGTGAGCAACAGCGCGGCCACCGTCACCGGCCTGAGCGCCGACACCTCGTACCAGTTCCAGGTCTCGGCCACCAACGCCGCGGGCGAGTCCGCCAAGTCGGCCGCCGTCACCGCGCGGACCGGCAAGGTCACCGACCCGGGCCCCGGCCCGGCCGTGCCCAAGCACGCGTTGACCGGCTACTGGCAGAACTTCAACAACGGCGCGACCGTGCAGAAGCTGCGCGACGTGCAGTCGCAGTACGACATCATCGCCGTCTCCTTCGCCGACGCGACGACCACGGCCGGCCAGATCACCTTCAACCTCGACCCGGCCGTCGGCTACGCCTCCGCCGCCGACTTCAAGGCGGACGTCGCCGCCAAGAAGGCCGCCGGCAAGTCGGTCATCCTGTCGGTCGGCGGCGAGAAGGGGAACGTCACCATCAACAGTGACGCGTCCGCGACCGCCTTCGCCGACAGTGCCTACGCGCTGATGCAGGAGTACGGCTTCAACGGCGTCGACATCGACCTCGAGCACGGCATCAACTCCACCTACCTGACGAAGGCGCTGCGCCAGCTGTCCGCCAAGGCCGGCTCGTCGCTGGTCCTGACGATGGCGCCGCAGACCATCGACATGCAGTCCACGGGCACCGAGTACTTCAAGACCGCGCTCGCCGTGAAGGACATCCTCACGGTGGTCAACATGCAGTACTACAACAGCGGTTCGATGCTCGGCTGCGACGGCAAGGTCTACAGCCAGGGCTCGGTGGACTTCCTCACCGCGCTCGCCTGCATCCAGCTCCAGGGCGGCCTGGACGCCTCCCAGATCGGCCTGGGCGTGCCCGCCTCGACGCGGGGCGCGGGCAGCGGCTACGTCGACCCGCAGATCGTGAAGAACGCGCTCGACTGCCTCGCCAAGGGCACCGGCTGCGGCACCTTCAAGCCGGCCCAGACCTACCCGAACATCCGGGGCGCGATGACCTGGTCGACCAACTGGGACGCCACGGCCGGCAACGCCTGGTCGAACGCGGTCGGCCCGCACGTCCACAACCTGCCGTAACCACTCCCTGACTCCCCCTCCGGGGATTCCGCTCCGCAGCGCCGCCGCTCCCCCGGCGGCGCTGCGCCGTTTCCGGTCCCGTCAGGCGCGCGGGTAGCCGTACCCGGGAACGGGCGGTCCGGCCGGGTAGCCGGGCGCCTGGCCCGGGAACGGGGCCGGGGCCGGCGGGCGGCCCGGCAGATAGACGGCGAGGACCTGGTCGATCCGCGCCGCCCACTCGTCGACACGGGTGTGCCGGCGCCCGTCGACCTCGCAGACGAAGTTCGTCCCGTCGCGCAGGAACAGCAGGAGGCGCAGCACCCGGCCGCGCCGGGTCGGGTGGTGCTGGACCGCGGCGATCTCGTCCCAGGGGAAGTCGGCCTCGGCCTCCCGGAGCTGGAACGTCACGCCGTGCGCGTCGATCACGACCCCGCCCTTGGAGTCGGCGGCGACGAAGTCGGCAGCGGCACCGCGACCGGCACCCGGTGCGTACGACGGGGGCGGGGGCGGGGGCATCGGTACGGGGACGCCGGCGCCGGACGGGTACGGGGAGCCCGGGACGTACGGGGCGGTGGGGGTGTACGGGAGGCCCGCGGGCGGCGGTGCGATCGGCGGCACGGGTGTCGGGGCGCCGAAGCCGGGTGTGGAGGTCGGGGCCGGGGTGGGGGTCGGGGTGGGGGTCGGCGTGGGTGGCGTGGCGACGGGCGGCACCGGCAGGGGCGCTGAGCGGGGGTCGGGCACGTCGAGGACCGTCGGCCGGTGTTCCGGGGCAGGGGTCGTCTGAGCGCCCGCGCCCGGGCCGAGTTCGTCGAGGATCCGCTCGGGCGTCGGCCGGCTCCCGGGTTCCTTGGCGAGGCAGCGGCCGACCAGGTCGCGCAGCCCCTCCGGCACCGCCGTGAGGTCCGGCGCCTCGTGCACCGAGCGGTACATGAGGCCCATCGGCGTACCGCCTCCGAAGGGGCTGCCGCCGGCCGCCGCCACCAGGACGGCGCCGAGCGCGAAGACGTCGGCGGCGCCGGTGACCTCCTCGCCGAGGGCCTGTTCGGGGGCGAGGTAGCCGGGGGTGCCGAAGGCGACGCCGGTGGCGGTCATCCGGTTCGACTCCAGGGCCCGGGCGATCCCGAAGTCCAGGACGCGGGGCCCGTCCGGGGCCATCACGATGTTGCCCGGCTTGAGGTCACGGTGGACCAGGTCGCAGGCGTGGATGGCCTCCAGGGCCTCGGCGAGGGCTGCCGCGAGCGCCCGCAACCGCTCCTCGTCCAGGGGGCCTTCGCTGTCGACGAGGCCGGCGAGCGTGGGTCCGGGGATGTAGGCGGTGGCAAGCCAGGGCTCCGCCGCCTCCGGGTCGGCGTCGACGACCTGCGCGGTGTGGAACCCGCCGACCCGCCGGGCGGCGGCGACCTCCGCGCGGAAGCGCGCGCGGAAGGCCGGGTCGGCGGCGAGTTCGGGCCGGGCCACCTTGACGGCGACGGCGCGCCCGCCGCGCGACCGGGCCAGGTAGACGGTGCCCATGCCGCCTTCGCCCAGCTTGTGCTCGATCACGTATCTACCGATGAGGGTCCCCACGCAGGACAGTATGGCCGAACCCCGCACACTGGTTCGGCCATGCCATCCGTCCCGGGATGAGTACCGGGACGGGTTACGACGCCTTGGCGTCGCCCTCGTCGAAGTAGGCGTCCAGGACCGCGTCGAGCTCCGACTCCCACTCGGCGACCCGGGCCTTGGCCGGCGCGTCGATCTCGATCGGGTACCAGCGCCGGTCCGGGGTGTGCACGATGACGGTGAACCGGCGCCCGAAGCGGGACACCTCGGTCTCCACCGCGCCGATCTCGTCCCAGCGGAACTCGCAGTTCTCCTCGTCGAGGCTCAGCTGTACGCCGGTGGCGTCGGCCACGATCCTGGCGCGCCGGTCGGCGGCCTCGAAGACGGGCCCGTCGGAGACGGCCTCGGCGTCCGGATCCGTGTCCGGGTCCGTGTCCGGGTCCGAGTCCGCTTCCGCCGCCTCGGGCTCCTTGAGGGCCGAGGCCGGAACCGCGTCCTGCGGCTCGACCACGTCCTCCGGCTCCTCGACCTGCTTCACCGGGGCGAGCCCCGTGATGCCCGGGACGAACGCGGGGTCCGCCGCGGCGCCTTGCACCGCCTGAATGCTGCTGGGTCCTGTGCGCTGCTCCACGGCGGAAGTATGGCCGACGTTCCTGTGGACGTTCGAGCCGCCCCGGAAAATCCCGGGGTATCCCCGGGGTATCCCCGGGGAATCCGGTCTACACGGCGAGGCTCAGCAGCGCCGCGACCGCGAACCCGGCCAGCGACAGCACCGATTCGAGCACCGTCCAGGAGAGGATCAGCTGTTCCTCAGCCGAGGACCGCGAGGGCGTCGATCTCGATGAGGAGCCCGGCCGGCAGGCCGACGTACACGGTGGTACGGGCGGCGGCGGGGGCCTTCAGGCCCTGCTCCTCGAAGTACGCGTTGTAGATCTCGTTCATCTCGGCGAAGTGGTCGACGTCGGTGAGGTAGACGCGCATCATCATCACGTCGTCCCAGCTCGCGCCGCCCTCCTCCAGGATCGCCTTGACGTTGGCGAAGGTCTGGAGGGTCTGCTCGCGCAGCGTCGGGCCTGCGGGCGTCGGCGGCTGTCCCTCGACGGCGGGCAGGAAGCCGACCTGGCCGGCGACCTGGAGGATGTTGCCCTTCTTCACGCCGTGCGAGAACTTCGCCGGCGGGGCGGTGTGGGTGGCGGGGGTGATCGCGGTCTTCTCGGTCATGCGCTGGCTTCCTTCGGTGGGGTGGTTCCGGAGTATTCGCGGCTGATGTCGTCGGCGGTGCGGCGCACCAGCGGGAGCAGGGTGAGGAGTTCCTCGGCGGTGACGACGACGTTGGGCGCGGACACCGACATGGCGGCGACGACCCGGCCGTCCGCGCCGCGGATGGGCGCGGCGACGCAGTTGATGGACTCCTCGTGGCCGCCGAGGTCGGTGGCCCAGCCCTGTTCGCGTACGGTCGCCAGCTCCTTGAGGAAGGCGGCCGCGTTGGGGGTCGAACGGGGCGTGTACAGGGGGTAGTCGAGCTTGGCGGCGAGGGCGCGGCGCTCGGGCTCGGGGAGGTCGGCGAGGAGCAGCTTGGCGACGGCGGCGACGGTGATGGCGACCGGCTTGCCGATCCGCGAGTACATGCGGACGGGGTAGCGGCTCTCGACCTTGTCGATGTAGAGGACCTCGCCCTCCTCGTGGACGGCGAGGTGGACGGTGTGTCCGATGCGCTCGTTGAGGGCGGCGAGGTGGGGGTGGGCGATCTCGCGGATGTCGAGGTTCTCGACGGCTTCCTGGGCGAGGGCGAAGAGACGGGCGCCGAGTCGGTAGCGCTGGTCCTGCTGGCGGTAGACGAGGCCGTGCTCGTGGAGGGTGCGCAGCAGGCGCAGGGCGGTGGACTTGTGGACGCCGAGCCGTTCGGCGACCTGTCCGAGGTCGGCGGGTCCCTGGGCGAGCAGCGGCAGGATGCTGAGTGCCCGGTCGACGGTCTGGCTCATGGCGTACGTACCTCCTGATCCTCCCCCGTCCAGCCGGGGCCGAGGTGAAGTCTCCCCCAGGCCTCGTCGGGCGCGGCGGCCAGCCGGTCGGCGTGGGCGCGCCGCGCGGGGGCGGCGAGGTCGCCGGGGACGGTGAGCGCGGCGGCGGCCATGAGGTGCCCGTGCCGCAGCCGGGCCTTCGCGTCGAGGCCGCGGAGGGTGCCGGAGAGGAACCCGGCGGCGAAGGCGTCGCCGGCGCCGACGGGGGCGACGACGTCGACGCGGGGGGCGGGGACGTGGGTGACGGTGTCCCGAACCGGGGGCTCCGCCCCCGGACCCCCGCGCCTCAAACGCCGGCGGGGCTGAGTTTTCAGCCCGTCCGGCGTTTGAGGACACGGCCGCAG
>NZ_JAHTMW010000033.1 GCF_026236535.1 Streptomyces sp. SKN60
GGCATCATCACCGACGCCGTGGACCTCGAGGCCGGCGCCGAGGGCCCGGTCGCGACGCAGTCCGCGTTCGCCGCCTCCTTCACCACCAAGTCCCGTGTCTCCAAGGGCACCCCGGTCATCACGGTCAAGCCGAACTCGGCCCCCGTGGAGGCCGCCCCGGCCGCCGGCACGGTCGAGGCCCTCGCCGTCTCCTTCTCGGAGAAGGCGCACGGCACCAAGGTCACCTCCCGCACCCCGCGCGAGTCGACCGGCCGCCCGGAGCTGACCGAGGCCGCGATCGTGGTCTCCGGCGGCCGTGGCGTCAACGGCGCCGAGAACTTCGGCATCATCGAGGCGCTCGCCGACTCGCTCGGTGCCGCCGTCGGCGCCTCCCGCGCCGCCGTCGACGCCGGCTGGTACCCGCACTCCAACCAGGTCGGCCAGACCGGCAAGTCGGTCTCGCCGCAGCTGTACATCGCCTCCGGCATCTCCGGTGCGATCCAGCACCGCGCGGGTATGCAGACCTCGAAGACCATCGTCGCGATCAACAAGGACGCCGAGGCGCCGATCTTCGACCTGGTCGACTACGGCGTGGTCGGCGACCTGTTCGACGTCGTGCCGCAGCTGACCCAGGAGATCCAGTCCCGCAAGGGCTGACCTGCGCACTCGTACCGGTCCGGGGGCCGCGTGGTGATCTTCACCGCGCGGCCCCCGGCCGTTTCGGACACCCATTGACGCGGCTCCGGACCGGCGGCTAACTTCGCCATACGGATTGTTGATTCCGTGCAGCGGAAAACAGGAGGATGTGGGATGGGTCAGCAGGAGAAGGTGTCGACGAGCCTCGCGGGCGCGGTCAGCGAGGGCATCAGCGCCTCCCTCGCCACCGTGGACGCCGAGCTGGACCGTCGCTACCCGGGAGACCCCGGCACCCGCCAGCCCGTCCACACCGTCTACGTCCCCGGCGACGTCTTCGACGCCGGCACCATCCGCTCCTGGGGCGACCAGGCCCTCGCGGCCCTCGACGAGCACGCCCCGGACGCCGCCACCTTCGCCCGCGTCCTCGGCCTCGCCGACGAGCTCGCCGAGGACGTCTACGGCCGGGTCCGCGCGAAGCTGGAGCGCGAGCCCATCGAGGACCTCCGCGTCGACTTCGAGGACGGCTACGGGGGCATGGAGGAGGACCACGACGCCGCCCGCGCCGCCCGGATCGTCACCGAGGCCTACGCGGACCTCAGCGCCGCCCCGTACATGGGCATCCGGATGAAGTGCATGGAGTCCGCCGTACGCGACCGCGGCATCCGCACCACCGACGTCTTCCTCACCGGCCTCATGGAGCACGGCGGCCTGCCCGACGGCCTCGTCCTCACCCTCCCCAAGGTCACCTACCCCGAGCAGGTCACCGCCTTCGTCCGCCTCCTGGAGGCCTTCGAGAAGGCCCACGGCCTCGACGAGGGCCGACTGGGCTTCGAGATCCAGATCGAGACCAGCCAGGCCATCCTCGCCGCCGACGGCACCGCCACCGTCGCCCGCATGATCGACGCCGCCGAGGGCCGCGCCACCGGCCTGCACTACGGCACCTTCGACTACAGCGCCTGCCTCGGCGTCTCCGCCGCCTACCAGGCCAGCGACCACCCGGCCGCCGACCACGCCAAGGCGATCATGCAGGTCGCGGCGGCCGGCACCGGCGTCCGCGTCTCCGACGGCTCCACCAACGTCCTCCCGGTCGGCTCCACCGCCCACGTCCACGAGGCCTGGAAGCTCCACTACGGCCTCACCCGCCGAGCCCTGGCCCGCGCCTACTACCAGGGCTGGGACATGCACCCGGGGCACATCCCCACGCGCTACGCCGCCGTCTTCGCCTTCTACCGCGAGGGCTACGAGACCGCCGCCAAGCGCCTCTCCGCCTACGCCAACCACGCCGGCGGCGACGTCATGGACGAGCCCGCCACGGCCAAGGCGCTCTCCTCCTACCTGCTCCGCGGCCTGCAGTGCGGCGCCCTCGACACCGCCGAGGTCGACGCCCTCACCGGCCTGACCCGCGCCGACCTGGAGCGCTTCGCGGCCCCGCGCCGCGGCGACCTGACGGCGACCGCCCAGTAACCCTCGGCCCGCGCGGGGCCACGGTCCGTGCCCCGTGCCCCGTACTCTGTACGCGTTCATCGCAGCCGACAGAGGAACGGGGCACGGGTGTCTTCGGGGGAGTACGAGCGGCTGGCCGGCCGCTACCGTCTGGTGAGCCGACTGGGGCGCGGCGGCATGGGGGTCGTCTGGCGCGCGGTCGACGAGGTCCTCGGCCGCGAGGTGGCCGTCAAGGAACTGCGCACCTACCACGACGCGTCGGGGCCGGAGCTGGAAGACCTGCGGCTGCGCATGCAGCGCGAGGCACGGGCGGCGGCCCGGGTCCGCCACCCCGGAGTGGTCGCCGTCCACGACGTGACCGAGCATCAGGGCCGGCCCGTCATCGTCATGGAGCTCGTCGAAGGACCCTCCCTCGACGGCGTGCTCGGCGAACGCGGTGTCCTCGACCCGCGGGAGGCGGCCGGCATCGGCGCCGCCGTCCTGGAGGCGCTCGCCGCCGCGCACGAGGCGGGCGTGCTGCACCGCGACGTCAAGCCGGGCAACGTGCTCCTCGACCGCGGCGGGCGGGTCGTCCTGACGGACTTCGGCATCGCCGCGATGGACGACCCCGGCGACGGCTCCGCCACCCACCTCACCCGCAGCGGCGAGATCGTCGGCTCCCTCGACTACCTGGCCCCCGAACGCGCCCAGGGCCACCAGCCGGGCCCGCCCTCCGACGTCTGGGCCCTCGGCGCCACCCTCTACGCGGCGGTGGAGGGCGCCTCCCCCTTCCGCCGCACCTCCACCTGGTCCACCCTCAACGCCATCGTCGTCGACCCCCTCCCCACCCCCCACCACGCCGGCCCCCTGACCCCGGTCCTGCTACGCCTCCTGGACAAGGACCCGACCCGCCGCCCGGACGCGAGGACGGCGGCGGCGCTGCTGCGGGCGGTGGCGGAGGCGACCGAGGGGCCGGCCTCGACGGTCCCGGGTGCGGCGCCGCCTCCGGCGGCGGGGGCTCCCGCTCTGGCGGGCCCGGCAGGCTCGGTCCCGGGCGCGCCCGGCGCCGTACCGGCAGAGGCGACGCAGCCGTGGGTGCCGGCGGGGCAGGAGCCGGTGCCGCCTCGGCCGGAGGCCGGGCGTCCGGTGGCATCGCCTGCCGCGCCCGCGCAGGCGTGGCCGCAGGCCGGGCAGGGAGCTGTACCGCTCCGGCCGGAGGCCGGCGGCCCGGTGGGGCCGCTCGGGGAGGAACTCGGATCGCCTTGGGCAGCGGGCGGCGGCTCGGCGGTGCCGCCCACCGCGGCCGCACGGGAGTGGACGCCGACCGGCCCGGGCGTCGTGTCGCCTCGGCCCGCGGGCGGCAGCCCTGCGTCCCCGTTCGTGCAGGAGCCTGCACCGACCGGGCCGGAGGCCGGGCGTCCGGTGGCGGGGGCTCGCGTTCCGGCGGGCCCGGCAGGGTCGGTCCCGGTCGCGCCCGGCGTCGTACCGCGCCCGCCCCAGGGCTTCGGCCCGGCGGTCGCGCCGGCGACGAGCCCCGTGGCGTACGGAGGGCAGGGCGGCCCCGCCGGGCCGCCCGCGCGGAAGCGGTCCGGGGCGGCGCTGGTCGCCGCAGCCGTCGCCGGTGTGCTGCTTGTCGGCGGCGGGGTGACGTACGCGTTGCTCGACCGCGACGGCGGTCAGGGGAGCGGGCGTGAGCCGGTCGCCGGCGGGGCGGAGTCGGCGCGGCCCACCGGCGATGCCGGACGGGTTCTCGACCCGGGGGCGCCCGGCGGGCGGCCGTCCGTGTCCGTGACGCCCTCGCGGGAGGGGGAGAAGCCGTCGGCCTCCCCGTCCGCGCCCTCGTCGGCCCGGCCCGGCACCCGGCCGACCACCGCACCCACGCCCGCGCGCACCGGCGGCACGCAGACCGCGCCCGCACCCACGCCCGCACCCACGCCGTCGAGCGGCGGCGGCTGCACCGCGAAGGGCGGCGGGAAGTACGACTGCCAGGTGTGGCGCACGGAGAAGACGTACCGTCACGACGGCGGCGAGATGGGCGTCCTGAACGCCGGTACGAACTACTTCTACTGCCAGGTCGACCTCGGCCGACGCGAGACCTACGGCCGGTGGACCAACATCTGGTGGGCCAGGACCGACGACGACAGCGGCAACACCAACGTGTACTTCAGCGTCGTCTACATCAAGGGCGGCAACAACGACCAGCCGGTGCCGGGCCTCCCGATCTGCTGAACCCGGCCTGCACGCGCGTCAGGCCGGCGGCGCGATCTCGCCCGAGCCCCGGGCGATCAGCCGCGTCGCGAGGACCGTCGTCTCCGGCGCCCCGGCCACCCCGTCGAGGCGCCGGAACAGCCGCTGCGCCGCCGTGCGGCCGAGCGCCGCCGCGTCCTGCGCGATCACCGTGATGCCCAGCAGATCGGCCAGCTCGATGTCGTCGAACCCGACGAGCGCGACCGGCCGTTCCCGCCCGGCGAGCACCCGGACCGCCGTCACCGTCACCCGGTTGTTGCCCGCGAACAGCGCCGTCACCGGCTCCGGCCCGGACAGCATCGTCCCGACCGCCGCCGCGACCCGCTCCGGATCCGTCGGCCCGAGCGACACCCACCCCTCGGCGACGTCCAGCCCCGCGTCCTCCATCGCCGCCCGGTAGCCGCGCAGCCGCTCCGTCGCGGTGTGGATGCGCGGGCTGTCGCCGATGAAGCCGATCCGTCGGTGCCCGTGCGCGATCAGGTGCGCCACGCCCGCGCGGGCACCGCCGAAGCTGTCCGAGAGCACCGTGTCCGCCTCGATCCGGCCCGCCGGCCGGTCCACGAAGACCGTGGCCACGCCCGCCCGCATCTCCGGCTCCAGATAGCGGTGGTCGCCGCCCGCCGGGATGACGATGAGCCCGTCCACCCGGCGCGCGCACAGCGCGAGCGCCAACTCCTGCTCGCGCTCCGGGTCCTCGGCGCTGGAGCCGTTGATGAGCAGTGCCCCGTGCGCCCGCGCCACCTCCTCGACGGCGCGGCTCAGCGGCCCGTAGAACGGGTCGGCGAGGTCCTCCAGGACCAGTCCGACCGACGCCGTGCGCCCCTTGCGCAGCACCCGCGCGCTGTCGTTGCGGCGGAAGCCGAGCGACTCGATGGCCTCCTGCACCCGCCGCTCGGTGTCGGGCGTGACGCCCGGCTCGCCGTTGACGACCCGCGAGACGGTCTTCAGGCCCACGCCCGCCCGGGCGGCGACGTCCTTCATGGTGGGCCGATTGCCGTAACGGTGCTCGGGGCGGCGGGCGATGTCGGCCACGGTGGGGGGTTCCTCCGTCGGGTGTGCGATCGGGCGCTCAGATGCGTATCGATCTCGTTGCTGTCGAGCATAGGCCCTGGACAACGTTGTCAGAGGCGGGAAGACTGTAGGTCACACCCACCGTCCCCACGGAAACCCGGAGCCCATGAGCACAGACCTCGTCGTCGCCCTCGACATCGGCGGCACCAAGATCGCCGGAGCGCTGGTCGACGCCGGGGGCCGCATCCACGTGCGCGCCCAGCGGCCGACGCCCGCGCGCGAGGACGGCGAGACGGTGATGAAGGCCGTGACGGCGGTGCTCGACGAACTCGCCGGCTCCCCGCTGTGGGCCTCCGCCGGAGCCGTCGGCATCGGCAGCGCGGGCCCGGTGGACGCCTCCGCCGGCACCGTCAGCCCGGTCAACGTGCCCGGCTGGCGCGACTTCCCGATCGTCGAACGGGTGCACCGGGCCACCGACGGACGGCCCGTCACGCTGGTCGGCGACGGCGTCGCGATGACCGCCGCCGAGCACTGGCAGGGCGCGGCGCGCGGCCACGACAACGCGCTCTGTCTCGTCGTCTCTACCGGCGTCGGCGGCGGCCTCGTCCTGGGCGGGCGGCTCCACCCCGGCCCCACCGGCAACGCCGGTCACATCGGCCACATCAGCGTCGACCTGGACGGCGACCCCTGCGCCTGCGGCGGACGCGGCTGCGTCGAACGCATCGCCAGCGGCCCGCACATCGCCCGCCGCGCCCTGGAGGCCGGCTGGCGGCCGGGCCCGGACGGCGACGCCTCGGCCGCCGCGGTGGCCGCCGCCGCCCGGGCCGGCGACCCGGTGGCCGCCGCCTCCTTCGAGCGCGCCGCCCAGGCCCTGGCCGCCGGGATCGCCGCCACCGCCTCCCTGGTCGAGATCGACATCGCGGTCGTCGGCGGGGGAGTGGCCGGCGCGGGCGAGGTGCTCTTCGCGCCGCTGCGCCGCAGCCTCCGCTCGTACGCCACGCTCTCCTTCGTCCGCGGCCTCACGGTCGTGCCCGCCCTCACCGGCACCGACGCCGGCCTGCTCGGCGCCGCCGCGGCCGCCGCCCCGGGTCCGGACGCGGGTTCGGGTCCGACTCCGGTACGGGGCTGAGCGCACCCGGCGGCGCAGGACTGGCCGAAGGGCGTACGCGGGGCGCACGCAGGGCGCGCGGAGGCGCCGTACGGCCGGCGGGGCCGCGCCCTCCGCGCCGTACCGCCACCGTGCCCGACGTGTCCGGCGGCTTCCGGTCGGGTCCGGTACGGTCCGGCGCGCACCGCTCCGCACCGCCCCGGCACGTACCGGGCGGGCGCCGGACCCCCGCCGCAGACCGGCGGACGGCCGCGCGCGGGGGCGTGCGCCGGACCGCCGCCGCCCGGTGGTTTCCGTGGCAGGGTGGTGCGGGCAAGCCACCTGGGGCCGACGATGAGGGGGAATCGTGATCATCTGGATCAACGGGGCGTTCGGCGCGGGGAAGTCCAGCACCGCGCGCGAACTGGTCGAGCTGATCCCGGACAGCACGCTGTACGACCCCGAGGCCACCGGTGGCGCGCTGAGCCGGCTGCTCCCGCGGAAACGTCTCGCGGAGGTCACCGACTTCCAGGACCTGCCGATCTGGCGCCGCCTCGTCGTGGACACCGCCGCCGCGCTGCTCGCCGAGCTCGGCGGGGTGCTCGTGGTCCCGATGACCCTGCTGCGGCAGGAGTACCGGGACGAGATCTTCGGCGGCCTCGCCGCCCGCCGGATCGAGGTCCGGCATGTGGTGCTCGCACCCGACGAAACGATCCTGCGGGAGCGGATAGAGGGCCGTGCCGCGCTCGTGGGCGCCGTCGACGCCGCCGAGGCGGCCGTCACCGCCCGGGCCACCGGCGAGGCCCCGGCCGCGGCCGCGGCCCGCGCGGGCCGCTGGTGCCTCGGCCAGCTCGACCGCTACCGCAGCGCCCTCGACGGCTGGCTCGCCGCCGACGCGTACGCCGTCGACAACTCCATGCTGACCGCGGCCGAGACGGCCCGGGCCGTCGCCGACGCCGTCACCACCGGCCGCGCCGCCCCCTGCGGCATCGTCCAGACCCCGGAACCGACCGGCGAGACCCTGGCCGCCGGGGTGCTCCTCTTCGACGAGAACGACCGGTTCCTCCTCGTCGACCCCACCTACAAGCCCGGCTGGGAGTTCCCCGGCGGCGTCGTCGAACCCGGCGAGGCACCCGCCCGGGCCGGCATGCGCGAGGTCGCCGAGGAGATCGGGCTCCGGCTCGACACCGTGCCCCGGCTGCTCCTCGTCGACTGGGAACGCCCCCAGCCCCCCGGCTACGGCGGCCTCCGCCTCCTCTTCGACGGCGGCCGCCTCTGCTCCGCCGACGCCGAACGCCTCCTCCTGCCCGGCGCCGAACTCCGCGCCTGGCGCTTCGTCACCGAAGCCGAAGCCGCCGACCTCCTCCCCCCGGTCCGCTACACCCGCCTCCACTGGGCCCTGCGCGCCCGCGAACGCGGCACGGTCCTGAACCTGGAGGCGGGCGTCCCGGTGGGCTGAGGACGTCGGCCCACCGGGACGCGCCTTCCGGATCTTGCCGGCGCCCCGACGCCCCCGAGCTTCGCTCGGGTGGGGGACCCCCGGCGGAGCCAGGGGCGTGCCCCCCCCGCGTCGACTCCGCGCCCTCGGCCCTCGGTCTGATCCGGCCTGAGCGGAAAGACTGCCTGGCGCAGCCGCCCGTCAGCGCCGCCCGTAGCCGCGGGCGGCGATCCGGGAGGCGACGAGCCGGACCGTCTCCGGCATCTCGGGATGGCCCGAGGTCTCCAGGAGGGTGATCGCCACGCCCCCGTGCAGGACGCGCAACCGCGACCCGTCCGCTTCCAGGGCCACGCCGTGATACGGGTGCTCCCACAGCAGGGTCGAGCCTTCCCAGAGCTGCATCCGGCGGGTGGTCGTGCGCAGCTGGTACGGGGCGTGTTCGGGCTGAGTGGTGCGGCTCCGCGGCGGGGCGGGGGCGTGCCAGACCCCGAACTCGTTGAGGACGGTCTCGCCCGGATCCAGCGAATCCTTCCGCACACGGAACTCACGGCCGAGCCGCACACCGCCCCACGCGGCGGCGGCAGTGGCCGCGACCGCGAACGGGTCCACGACCCACCAGGGGAAACCCCCGGCCACGGCGTTGAGCGACTCGACGCCCATGACCACGCCGCCGACCGCGGCACCGATCACCCCGCCCAGGATCCCGGCCCGGCGGATCCGCCGGGACCGCTCCTCGTCCATCGGCTCCTCTGACATGCTTCCCCCTGTTCGACAAGGAGGAGACGATCAGTCAGACCTCGCCGGTTCCCGGGGCGAAGTCAGCGACGGGCGGGGCCGGTTCCGCCGCCTTCGTGAACGCCTGCGCGAAGCGCTCCGCCGTGTCCTCGGTCACCGGCTCGCCGTGCCCGCAGCACAGCACCGACGGGCGCAGCTCCGCGAGGCGGCCCATCGAGGCGAGTGCCTCCGCCCGGTCCACATGGAGGACGCCGAACATCACGTCCGGCACCGAGGCCACCGTGTCACCGGTGAACAGCACGCCGTGGTACGGGAGATGAACGGCGATCGAGCCGGGCGTGTGGCCCGGGCCGTGCACGACGACCGCGCCGTCGCCGAAGTCGAGCAGCTCGCCGCCCGAGAGCTCGCGGTCCACCCGGGTCGGCGGCGCCTCCGGGCTGGTCAGCCCGTGTTCGTGGATCGGGCGCTCCCAGTCGAGCAGATCGGGCTCGGGGACGGGGAGTTCACCCCGGACGTACGGGGCGTCGAGAGCGTGTGCCAGGATCTCGGCGCCGAAGCGGTCCGCCAACTCCCCGGCCGCGCCCACGTGGTCGCGGTGGCCGTGGGTGAGCACGATCCGGCGGATGCCGGACGGGTCCAGGCCGGCGCCGCGCAGCGCCGCCCCGATCTGGTCCGCCGTACCGGCCCAGCCGGCGTCGATCAGGGTCAACTCCGCGCCGTCGCACCAGAGATAGGCCTGGCCGATGGGGAAGCGGAGCATGTGCAGCCGGGGAGTGATCTCCACGAGTGCCACGTCTGTGAGGTCCATGCCGCGAACGTACGCGCGGCACCCACCCGGCGGGCCGGTCTACGCTCTGGGCGAGTTCCGCCCAGAGCGTGAGCCCGGCGGACCGCTTACGCCTTCGAGCGGGCGTAGTTGACCAGGAAGTGCGCCTCCGCCACCGACAGGCGCTCCAGCTCCTCCGGCGACACCGACTCGTTCACCGCGTGGATCTGCGCGTCCGGCTCGCTCAGGCCGATCAGCAGGATCTCCGACTCCGGGTAGAGCGTGGCCAGCGTGTTGCACAGCGGGATCGAGCCGCCCATGCCGGCCGTCTGCATCTCCAGACCCGGGTACGCGACCTTCATCGCCTCCGCCATCGACGCGTACGCCGGGCTGGAGGTGTCCGCCTGGAACGCCTGGCCCTGGCCGACCTGCTCGACGGCGACCCGCGCGTTCCACGGCGTGTGCTTCTCGATGTGCGCGATCAGCAGCTCCGTCGCCTTCGCCGCGTCCTGGCCGGGCGGCACCCGCAGGCTGATCTGCGCACGGGCGCTCGCCGGGATGGACGGGGTGGCGCCGGCCACCGGGTGGGCGTCGATGCCGATGACGGTCACGGCCGGACGGGCCCAAATGCGGTCGGCCACCGTGCCGTTGCCCGGCAGGTCCACCCCGTCGAGCACCTTCGCGTCCTGGCGGAAGTCCGCCTCCGGGTACTGCAGGCCCTCCCACGCCGCGTCCGCCGGCAGCCCGTCGATCACGGTCGAACCGTCCTCGGCGCGCAGCGAGTCCAGGATGCGGATGAGCGCCGCGAGCGCGTCCGGCGCGGCACCGCCGAACTGGCCCGAGTGCAGATTGCCCTGCAGCGTGTCGACGCTGACCCGGACCATCGTCATACCGCGCAGCGTCGCCGTCACCGTCGGCAGCCCCACCCGGAAGTTGCCCGCGTCGCCGATCACGATCGCGTCCGCCGTCAGCAGCTCGGGGTGCGCCTCCGCGTACCGCTCCAGACCGCCGGTGCCCTGCTCCTCCGAGCCCTCCACGATCACCTTGACCGTGACCGGTACGCCGCCGTTGGCCTTCAGCGCGCGCAGCGCGAGCAGGTGCATGACGAAGCCGCCCTTGCAGTCGGCCGCGCCGCGCCCGTACCAGCGCCCGTCCGCGCGCTCGGTCAGCTCGAACGGCGGGGTCAGCCACGCCGCCTCCACCAGCATCGGCTGCACGTCGTAGTGCGCGTACAGCAGCACGGTCGGCGCGCCCGCCGGGCCGGGCAGCACGCCGTACACCGACTGCGAACCGTCCGGCGTGTCGAGCAGCGCCACGTCCTGGAAGTCCTCGGCGCGCAGCGCGTCGGCCACCCAGTTCGCGGCGGCCTCGCACTCGCTGCGCGGGGCGACGGCCTCGTCCGCGACCGACTGGAAGGCCACCAGCTCCGTCAGCTCCGCCTTGGCGCGGGGCATCAGGGATGCGACGGTCTCGGCGATCGGATTCGCGGTCATGGGCACGCTCCTGGTGGGTGCGACGTTGTGAGGACGACGCCGTGTTCGGTTGTACGGCGAACGCACCGTCGATCCTACGCGCGGGGCGGCCCGGCCCGGCCGGGCCCCGCTACCGGGCCGTAGGATGCGGCACAGCAGGAACCACCGGTCGGATCAGGAGCAGAAGCACATCGTGAGCAGCGAGAACGCAGACGCCGGAGCGGACGAGGGCGCGGCGGAAGGCGTGGCGGAGACCGGCTCCGGGCCGGTTGATCCGGACGCCGGGCAGCACGACGGACAGCAGGTCTGGGACGTGGTCGTCGTCGGCGCCGGCCCCGCCGGGGCCTCGGCGGCCTACGCGGCGGCGGTGTCCGGCCGCCGGGTGCTGCTCCTGGAGAAGGCCGAGCTGCCCCGCTACAAGACCTGCGGCGGCGGCATCATCGGCCCGTCGCGCGACGCGCTGCCGCCCGGTTTCGAACTGCCCCTGCAGGACCGCGTCCACGCCGTCACCTTCCAGCTCGGCGGGCGCTTCGCCCGTACCCGCCGCTCCCGGAAGATGCTCTTCGGCCTGATCAACCGGCCCGAGTTCGACGCCCAGCTGGTGGAGCACGCCCAGAAGGCGGGCGCCGAGCTGCGCACCGGAGTGACCGTCAGCCGGGTGGAGCAGCACGGCCCGTCCGTGCCGGACCGCCGCACGGTCGCCGTGGTCCTCGCCGACGGCGAGACCGTGCTCGCCCGCGCGGTCGTCGGCGCCGACGGCAGCGCCAGCCGCATAGGGGCGCACGTCGGGGTCAAGCTCGGCCAGGTCGATCTCGGCCTGGAGGCCGAGATCCCGGTGCCCGCGTCGGTCGCGGAGGACTGGAAGGGCCGGGTCCTCATCGACTGGGGCCCGCTGCCGGGCAGTTACGGCTGGGTGTTCCCCAAGGGCGACACGCTCACTGTCGGCGTCATCTCGGCCCGCGGCGAGGGCGCGGCCACCAAGCGCTATCTGGAGGACTTCGTCGCGGGCCTCGGGCTCGCGGGCTTCGAACCGGCCGTCTCCTCCGGCCATCTGACCCGCTGCCGCACCGACGACTCGCCGCTCTCCCGCGGCCGGGTCCTGGTGTGCGGCGACGCGGCGGGCCTGCTTGAGCCGTGGACCCGCGAGGGGATCTCCTTCGCGCTGCGCTCGGGGCGGCTCGCGGGGGAGTGGGCGGTCCGGATCGCGGAGGCGGGCGACGCCGTGGACGCGCGCCGGCAGGCGCTCAACTACGCGTTCGCCATCAAGGCCGGTCTGGGCGTCGAGATGGCCGTGGGACGGCGGATGCTCGCGGTCTTCGAACGCCGTCCGGGTCTGCTGCACGCTGCGATCACCGGTGTGCGGCCGGCCTGGAAGGCCTTCGCGGACATCACCCGCGGCGTGACGACCCTGGCGGGCATGGTGCGGGGCAACGGCCTGGCGCGCCGTGCGCTCGACCTGCTCGACCGGTCGATGGAC
The DNA here is from genome assembly GCF_026236535.1 of Streptomyces sp. SKN60. Classification (GTDB taxonomy): domain Bacteria; phylum Actinomycetota; class Actinomycetes; order Streptomycetales; family Streptomycetaceae; genus Streptomyces. Next base: position 12,271 of record NZ_JAHTMW010000033.1, read on the forward strand.
ACCTCGGTGGGCGTGGGCCCGGCGGGGCGCGGTGTGACGCCGGCGAAGGACGAGCCCGCCACCGACGCGCCGTAGGGCTTACGGGAACGTGAGGGCGGGGCCCGGCCACTGGCCGGACCCCGCCCCCTTTTTTCGTCCTCCCGCCGGGCCGCTCAGGCACTGGCGATGTCGGCGATCCGGAAGACCGGGTGCCTGGGCGCGATGGCGCGCAGCTCCTCGTCCGTCGAGTCCGGGCCGACGCCCTCGAAGAACACACCGACCTCGGCCTTCCAGCGCTTGAGGTAGGCGCGGAGCAGCACCGGCTTGTCGTCGTCGCCGACCTCGACCGCGGTGAACGCCTGCACGTGCTTGCCGAGGTGCAGCTCGCCGCCGCCCGCCGCGCGCATGTTGTGGGTCCACTGGACGTGTCCGCGCGGGGCGACCAGGTACTGGGCGCCGTCCACCGTCAGCAGGTTGACCGGAGTGCGCCGCCACTCGCCGCTCTTGCGGCCGCGCACCGCGAGCACCCGGGAGCCCCAGACGCTGATGCCGCGCCGGGTGATCCAGGCGACGAAGCGGTTCATCACGTGGACGGTGAACCAGCCGGGCTTGATGACGTGGGCGGGGGTGTGGGCGGACATCGGAGCCTCCAGGCGGCGGGCACGAGCTATGGGGTGAGCGCCGCTCCAAAGTGTGAGCAGTGCTCTCCCTTAAGACCAGTATGCACGGACCGGCGCTCTCAAGCAAGAGCACTGCTCTCGTTTCAGTGCGGTGCTCCGAAACATGGCAGACTGCTCTCCATGACCACCGTTCAAGGAGCCCGCGCCCGCGCCCGGATCGAGATCACCGCCGCCATCAAGGACGAGGCCCGCCGGCAGCTCGCCGCCGAGGGAGCGGCCAAGCTCTCGCTGCGCGCCGTCGCACGCGAGCTCGGCATGGTCTCCTCCGCGCTCTACCGCTACTTCCCGAGCCGCGACGACCTGCTGACCGCGCTGATCATCGACGCGTACGACTCCGTCGGCGCATCCGCCGAACAGGCCCGCGCCGCCGCCGCGACCGCCGCCCCCGGCGACCACCTCGCCCACTGGACCGCCGCCTGCCGCGCCGTCCGCGCCTGGGCGGTGGCGCACCCCCACGAGTACGCCCTGATCTACGGCTCCCCGGTCCCCGGCTACTCCGCCCCCCAGGACACCATCGCGCCCGCCTCCCGCGTCGGCCTGCTGCTCGTGTCCACCGCCCGGGCCGCGTACGACGACAAGGCCGTCGCCCCGCCGCCGCTCCCGGCCACCCTCCACCCCGAGGCCGAGCGGCTGGCCGCCGACCTCGCCCCCGACCTGCCACCGCCGCTCGCGGTCGCCCTCGTCTTCGCCTGGGCCCAGCTCTTCGGCCTGATCTCCTTCGAGGTGTTCGGCCAGTTCAACAACGTCGTGGAGGACCGCGACGCCTTCTTCGCGGCGGCGGCGGAACGGCTCGGCCGCGACGTGGGGCTCCTGCCGAAGCCGTGACCGGGGCGGCCGGCCGGGCGGGCCGAGACCGCGCCCCCACCCACGACCCGCGCCCCCCACCCACGCCCCGACCCGTACTCCCCCGGGAGTACGGGTGACCACCCCGCCCGGCGGACGCCCCCGCAGGCCAGGCGCGTCTAGCGTGGGGCGCATGGACGAAGAGCCGAGCAGCAGGCGGGGTCCCCGGCCCGGCGGGCCCTGGGGCGGCGGGGAGCGCCACGGGCTGCCCTGGCGGTCGACGCTGGCCGTCGGGGTGTTCGTGCTGGTCGGGTCGGGCTTCGCCGCCCGCAACCAGCCCGAGCGCGTCGCGCTCGACGGACTCGCCCGCACCCTCCTCGTCCTCGCCGTCGTGCCGCTGCTCCTCCGCCACCGCCGCCCCGTGCCCGTCGTGTCCGCCGTGGCGGCGGTGACCCTCGCGTACCTGGCCGCGGGATTCGCGTACGGTCCGGTCTTCCTCCCCGTCGCGCTCGCTTGCTTCGCCGCCGTCGTGCACGGCCACCGCCGCGCCGCGTGGTGGGCGCTCGGTTCGCTCTGGGCCGGACACCTGCTGATCGCGCACTGGCTGTACCGGTATCTGCCGCCCGCCGGCGACGGCCCGGCGCCCTGGGGGCAGGAACTCCCGACCGCCGCCTTCGTCGTGGCGATCCTCGCCGCCTCCGAACTCGTCCGGGTGCGCCGCGAGCAGTGGGCCAAGGAGCGCGCCGAACGGGCCGCCGCCGAGCGGCGCCGGGCCGACGAGGAGCGCCTGCGGATCGCCCGCGAGCTGCACGACGTCCTCGCCCACTCCCTCTCCGTGATCAACGTCCAGGCCGGCGTCGGCCTCGCGCTGCTCGACTCGGACCCGACCCAGGCCCGCACCGCGCTCACCACCATCAAGGCCGCCAGCAAGGAGGCCCTCGGCGAGGTACGGCAGGTCCTCGACACCCTGCGGGCTCCCGGCGACGCACCCCGCGCGCCCGCCCCCGGCCTTGACCGGCTCCCGGAGCTGGTCGAGCAGGCCGCCGCGGCCGGCCTCACCGTACGCACCGAGACCGAGGGGCGGCCCAGACGGCTGCCGCCGGGGACGGAACTCGCCGCGTTCCGGATCGTGCAGGAGGCGCTCACCAACGTGGTCCGCCACTCCGGCTCCCGCACCGCCACGGTCGTCCTCGGCTACCACCCCGGCGCCCTGGAGGTCAGCGTCGACGACGCGGGACCGGCCACCGGTGGTGACGCGGGCGGCAGCGGCAACGGACTCGCCGGAATGCGGGAGCGGGCCGCCGCGCTGGGTGGCACCATCGAGGCGGGCACCCGGCCGGACGGCGGCTTCCGGGTGCGCGCCAGCCTCCCCGTCCGCCCCGAGGAGCCGACCCGGTGAGCCCCGAGACGCCCGACACGCCCGAGACCCCCAACACACCACCGAAGCCGCCCGAGCCGCCCAACACCCCCAACACGCCCGGCACACCGGCACCACCCATCCGCGTCCTGCTCGCCGACGACCAGTCCCTGGTCCGGGCCGGCTTCCACGCCCTCCTGTCGGCGCAGCCGGACATCGAGGTCGCCGGCGAGGCCGCGGACGGCGCGGAGGCCGTCGAGCGGGTCCGCGCCCTGCGCCCCGACGTGGTCCTGATGGACATCCGGATGCCCCGGCTCGACGGCCTCGCCGCCACCCGCGAGATCACCGCCGACCCGGAACTCGCCGCGGTGAAGGTGGTCATGCTGACCACCTTCGAGCTCGACGAGTACGTCTTCGAGGCCATCCGCTCCGGCGCCTCGGGCTTCCTGGTCAAGGACACCGAGCCCGAAGAACTGCTACGGGCCGTGCGCGCGGTCATGGACGGCGACGCGCTGCTCTCGCCCGGCGTGACCCGCCGCCTCATCGAGGAGTTCGCGGCCCGCTCCAAGGCGCCCGCCCGGACCGTCGGCCTCGGTGAACTCACCGAGCGGGAGCGGGAGGTGATGGCCCTGGTCGGCCTCGGCCTGTCCAACGAGGAGATCGCCCGCCGCCTCGTCGTCAGCCCGCTGACCGCCAAGACCCACGTCAGCCGCACGATGGTGAAGCTCGGCGCCCGCGACCGGGCCCAACTCGTCGTCCTCGCCTACGAGTCGGGCCTGGTGCGCCCCGGCTGGCTCGGCTGAACCGCCGCCCTGCGGCTACGACCAGGTGATGGCGGAGTTCTCCCGCCACAGCCGGGCGAGCCCCGCGTCCCCGGACATCCGCACCGCATCGAGCGGCAGCCGGTTCCACAGCGTCAGATACAACCGGTCGGCGGGCCCGCTCAGTTCGCAGTCGGCGGGGCGGGTGCCGTCCGTGTCGCGCTCGGTCCGGGGAGCCTCCGGGGACAGGTGTACGTCCCAGAGGTCGCCGGTGTCCGTGGCCCGGACCCGCAGCAGGGCGGGCCGCTCCGTACGCACCCGGCTCTTGTCCCGACCGTGCATCGCGCGCAGCAGCTCGTCCACGCCGTCGGCGGCGAGCGCCGGGTCCACCGGGCCGGGGCCGGCCGGGAGCGCCGACTCGGCGTCCGCCCGGTGAACCGTGGTCTCGTGGGCCTGGCGGCGCGCCCAGAAGGCGAGCGGCGACGGCGCCGGCAGGAAGGTCCAGCACTCCAGGTCGGCGGGGGCGGTGCGCAGCGCGACCACGAGCCGCTCGTGCCCTTCGCGTACGTACGCGAGGAGCGCGTCGCCGTCCAGATCGGGTTCGCCGCCGTCCGGGTGGTAGGAGGTGTGGCCCTCGGCGACGAAGGCGGTGGCCCAGCGGTGCACCATCGTGGTGTGCCGCAGCAGGTCGCGCACCCGCCAGCCGGGGCAGGTGACGACCTCGGCGTCGGTCCCGGCCGCCGCCGCGGCGGTCAGGAGGGCCTTGCCCGCGGTGTCGAGCGCGTCGATGTGCGTGTCGATGCTCAGGGTGTCCATGACACGGATTATGACGAGGCGACGGAGGCCGACGGGGCGGGGGAGACGAGAGGACCGCAGGGGACGGCCCCCAAGGCGCACCCGCCCCGCCGGGCCCGCCCCGCCCCCACCGCTCAACCCCTCCCGCTCACCCGCCTCTCCCGCGCCGCCCACCCCATCGCCGCCGCCCCCGCCGCGAGCACCGCGACCGTCGTCAGGGCGACCGGCAGCGAGAACCAGTCGGCGAGGAAGCCGATGGACGGCGGGCCGAGGAGCATGCCGCCGTAGCCGAGGGTGGACGCGGTGGCGACGCCGCTCGGTCCGGCGAGGGCGCCGGCGCGGGCCACGGCGACCGGGAAGATGTTGGCCAGGCCGAGGCCGGTCACGGCGAAGCCGAGCAGGGCGGCCCACACGGTCGGCGCGAGCGCGCCGAGCAGCATGCCCGCGGCGGCGGTGAGCCCGCCCGCGACCAGGGTGCGGGTCTGGCCGAGGCGTTCGAGCAGGGCGGTGCCGGAGAGCCGGCCGGCGGTCATGGTGAGGGCGAACAGCGAGTAGCCGGCCGCCGCCACACCGGGGTGCGCGGCCAGGTCCTGCGCGAGGTGCAGGGCGCCCCAGTCGGCGAGCGCGCCCTCTCCGTACGCCGTGCAGAGCGCGATCACGCCGAAGACGACCACGGCCCGGCGGGCCCCGGGGGTACGGGCCGGCCCGCCGTCGGCCTTCGGGCGTGCGGGCAGCGCCTCGTGCGGGGCGGGGGAGGGGTGCTGCAGGAGTACGGGACCGGCGGCGGCCGTCAGGAGCAGGCCGGCCACCGTGAGGCCGAGCAGATGGGCGGTGGGGGAGAGGGCGCCCGCCACGAGTCCGCCGAGTCCGGCGCCGAGCATGCCGCCGAGGCTGAAGGCGGCGTGGAAGCTCGGCATCACCGGGCGGCGCAGCGCGGCGACCAGGTCGACGGCGGCGCTGTTCATGGCGACGTTGATCCCGCCGTACGCGGCGCCGAAGACCAGCAGCACCAGGCCGAGCGCGAGCGGGGAGCGGGTCAGCGGCGGCAGGGCGAGGGAGAGCGAGAGGAGCACGGCCGTGACGACGGTGACGGGGTGGCTGCCGTAACGGCGGCACAGGCGCCCGGTGAGCGTCATGGTGACGACCGCGCCCGCGGACACGCCGAGCAGGGCGAGGCCGAGGTCGCCGGCCGAGGCGCCGGTCTGCTGCTTGATGGCCGGGATGCGGACCACCCAGCCGGCGAAGAGGAATCCGTCGAGGGCGAAGAACAGGGTGAGGGCGGTGCGGAGGCGGGTCAGGGAGAGGGTGGCGGTGTCTCCGCGGGTTCCCCCCGATACGGCCGTCCGTACTTTGTTTAGTAGCGGCACAAACTCAGGATAGGGGTGACCGCCGCCCGGATTCAACCCGCCGGACCCGCCCGCCCCGGCCGTCGGACCCGCCCGCCCCCGCCGCGCCCCGGAGGCTGCCGCCGCCTCCCCCGAGGGTCCGGACCCGGCCAAAGAGGGACGGCAGGGGATTCCGGGCGGGCGATCATGGGACACTCGGGGCCATGAACGGCAAGGCGACGACGACCCGGACACGGCTGGACAGGGGGCGCAGCGCGCTCGGACCCGCGCTCGAACTCGTGCACACGGGCCGGGCCCCGACCCGCGCCGTGCTCACCGCCGAGCTCGGGGTCACCCGCGCCACCGCCGGCGCCGTCGCCGCCGAGCTGGAGGCCCTCGGCCTCATCCGCGTCGACTCCAACCCGGGCGCCGCCGCAGGCTCCCAGGGCCGGCCCTCGCACCGACTCACCATCGACGAGAAGGGCCCCGTCGCCCTCGCCGCCCAGGTGCACGCCGACGGCTTCCGGGCCGCCCTGGTCGGCCTCGGCGGCACCATCGAGGCCACCGCCCCCGGCTGTGTGACCGTCTCCGCCGACCCCGCCCAGGTGCTCGGCGCCGTCGTCGAGGCCGGGGCCGCGCTGCTCCGCGCCACCGGCCGGCGCTGTGTCGGTGCCGGACTGGCCGCGCCCTCCGCGGTCGCCGAGCCGGAGGGCACGGCGCTCAACCCGCTGCACCTCGCCTGGCCGGCCGGTGCGCCGGTCCGCGAGATCTTCGCCGAGCAGATCCGCGCCGCCGGCATCGAGGGCCCCGCCTTCACCGGCAACGACGTCAACCTCGCCGCCCTCGCCGAGCACCGGCACGGCGCCGGCCGCGGCGCCAAGGACCTGCTGTGTGTGGCCACCGGCCACCGCGGCGTCGGCGGCGCGCTCGTCCTCGACGGGCGCCTGCACACCGGGAGTTCGGGCCTCGCCCTGGAGGTCGGCCATCTCACCGTCAACCCCGAGGGCCGTCCCTGTCACTGCGGTTCGCGCGGCTGCCTCGACGTCGAGACCGACCCGCTGGCCTTCCTCACCGCCGCGGGCCGCGACCCCGGCCCCGAGGTCTCGCTGCTCCAGCAGGCCCGCGACCTGCTGCGCGACCACGCCGACGACCCCGGAGTCCGGGTCGCCACCGGGGAGTTGATCGACCGGCTCGGCCTCGGCCTGGCCGGGCTGGTCAACATCCTCAACCCCGACCGGATCATCCTCGGCGGCCTGCACCGCGAGCTCCTGGACGCCGACCCGGGACGGCTCCGCGCCGTGGTCGCCGACCGCAGCCTGTGGGGCCGCAGCGGCGGCGTACCGATCCTGCCCTGCACCCTCGACCACAACAGCCTGGTCGGCGCCGCCGAACTCGCCTGGCAGCCGGTCCTCGACGACCCGCTAAATGCCTTGGGCGGTACGGCCGACGCCAGCTAGGGTCGCGCCCCATGACCGAAACCCCCGGCACAGACGCCATAGCCACAGACGACGTAGCCACCGACGACTCCGCCGGCGGACCGCCGGCCTTCGGCACCGGACTCACCTTCCACGGCCCGCTGTCCGAGGCCCGGGCCGACGCCATGATCGCGCGGCTCGCCGCCGCCTCGCCCGCCACGGTGCTCGACATCGGCTGCGGCTGGGGCGAGTTGCTGCTCCGGGTGCTCACCGCCGTCCCCGGCGCCAAGGGCCTGGGGATCGACATCAACGGCGCCGACCTCGCCCTCGGGCGACAGCTCGCCGCCGAGCGCCGCCTCTCGGAACGTGTCGAGTACGTCGAGGAGTCCGGTCACGGCACGCCCCGCGGCCCCGCCGACACCGTGCTGTGCCTCGGCTCCGGCCAGGCGCTGTGCGACCCCGACGGCCCGTACGACCTCGCCACCATCCTGCGCGAACTGCGCCGTCTGGTACGGCCCGGCGGCCGGGTTCTGCTCGGCGAGGGCTTCTGGCAGCGCATCCCCACGGACGCCGAGCTGGCCCGGATGTGGCCCGGCGCCCGCGTCGAGGATCACACCACCCTCGACGTCCTCGTGGACCTCGCGATCGAGGCGGGCTTCCGGCCGGCCTGGATCGAGACGGCGAGCCCGGAGGAGTGGGAGGCCTTCGAGTCCGGCTACCGCCAGGCCACCGAACTCTGGCTCGCCGCCCACCCCGAGCACCCGCTCGCCGCCGAGACCCGCGCCAGGGTCGACCGGCAGCGCGGCCACTGGCTCGGCTACCGCGACCTGCTCGGCATCGCCTACCTCACCCTGGTGCCGGTGGGCTGAGAGCCCGCCGCGCGAGCACGAGCCTGCCGGGCGCCGGCCGAAAACCACTCGGGGCGGAGCGCGGGAAACCCCTAGGGTGACCGGGTGACGACCCGGATGATCATCCTCAACGGCGGTTCCAGCTCCGGCAAGACCGGCATGGTCCGCTGCCTCCAGGCCGTGCTGCCCGAACCCTGGCTGGCCTTCGGCGTCGACGACTTCGTCGACGCCCTGCCCGCGAAGCTCGAAGGCACGCCGGGCGGCATCGAGTTCGACACGGACGGCGCGGTGCGCGTCGGACCGGAGTTCCGTGCCCTGGAGGCGGCCTGGACGCAGGGCATCGTGGCGATGGCCCGGGCGGGCGCCCGGATCGTCGTCGACGACGTCTTCCTCGGCGGCGCCGCCTCCCAGGACCGCTGGCGCGCGGCCACCGCCGGACTCGACGTGCTGTGGGTCGGCGTCCGCTGCGCCCCCGAGGTGGCCGCCGCGCGCGAGATCGCCCGCGGCGACCGGACCAGCGGCATGGCGGCCCAGCAGGCCGAACTCGTTCATCAGGGCGTCACGTACGACCTGGAGGTCGACACCACCCGTACCGAGTCGCTCGACTGCGCCCGGACGATCGCGGCGCACGTGCGCCGCTGACCCCGGTCCGTCGTCCCCACCGGGCGGCTACCAGGTGCGTCCCGGGCCGAGACCCGCGCGCCCCGGGGCGGACAGGTGCAGCACCTGGAAACGGTCGGCGTCCGGCTCCGCGGCACGGGGATCGGGATCGGGGTCGGCCCACAGCGTGAAGGTGAGCAGCTCCCAGTGGCGCGGATCCACGGCGACGGCCCGCGCCACCACGCCGTCGGCCTTGACCTCGGCGGCCTGCCGCTCCAGGGCGCTCTCGACCGCCTCGGCCGGGGTGAGGCGCTCCGGAATCGGCCGGCGGCGGCGCGTCGCGGTGCGCGGTGGCTCGGCGGACGCCGGGCCCTCGTCGTACGCGAGGCCGGTCCAGTGCTGGACCACCGGCCGCCCGAAGTCGGTGACGATGCCCTGGAATCCGGGCCCCCACAGGAAGGCGTTCATCCCCGCCGGGTCGGCCCACAGATAGAACGGCGCGTACTGGTTCACCGGCGAGCCGTCCGCCCGCTCACGTATCAGATAGGCCTTCAGGCCGAGGCCCGGGAAGGCGTCGAGCAGATGCCCGCGGGTCGCCACCCGCTCGCGGATGATCCCCATGTCGTAGTCCGCGGGCAGGGTGATCTCGTACTGCAGGGCGTGCATGAACCGTGCTCCTCACATCGTCGTCAGCGGGTGGTACGGGGCGCGAGCAGCGCGAGCAGACCGCGTACGGCCGTGTCGAAGGCGGCGGGGGAGCCGGTGGCGCGGGCGAGCACATAGCCGCCCTGCACGGTCGCGACGATCGCCGAGGCGAGCTCCCCGGCGTCCAGCGAACGGCCGGACTCGCCGCCGAACTCCCCGCCGTCCAGGCCCTCCTGGACGATCCCGGTGAGCCGGCCGCGCAGCCAGTCCAGCGTCTCGTCGACCGGCGCGCGCAGCGCCGCGCTCGCGACGACCTCGGGGTCCATCGTCAGCCGCCCCACCGGACAGCCGCGCAGCACGTCGCGCTCGCGCAGCAGATACGCCTCGATCCGCGCGTACGCCGTGCCCTCGCCGCCGAGCACCCGCTCGGCGGCGGCCCGCAGCTCGGCCGCGCTCCGCCTGATCGCGGCGAGCGCGAGGTCCTGCTTGCCGTCGAAGTGGTGGTACATGCTGCCCTGGCCCGCCCCGGCGGCCTGCTGGATCGCCTTCGGGCTGGTGCCGACGTAACCGCGCTCCCACAGCAGTTCGCGGGTGGCCTCGATCAGTCGTTCCGGCGCGTCGGCAGTCCTGGCAGCACTCATGATCCTCACTGTACATACCAGTAGGTACAGAGTCGAGGAGCAGCCGCCCGACCCGCCCGTACTCCCTGGGTGGTACGCGAGAAGCCGCTGGCCGTACGACGACTCGGGGGCCGGTCCGGAGCGAGTCTCAAGGTATCGACCACCGGAGGAGCTGACCGACGATGAACACCCTCGCTTACGCGGGCCCCGGCCCGTGGATCCTCTTCTTCCCGCTCGTCTGGGCGGCCGTGATCTTCACCGTGATCACCCTGGTACGCCGCTTCGGCCGGTTCCGCCGGTACGGCTGGGGCGGCCCGGGCGGCCCCGGCACCCCGCGCGTCGACGAGCAGTCGCCGATCGCCCTGCTCGGCCACCGCTTCGCCGCCGGCGAGATCGACGAGGACGAGTACTGGCGCCGGCTGACCGTCCTGGAGGAGCAGTTCGGGCGGCGTACGACCGATGACAAGGGGCGCCGCCGATGACCACCACCACGCTCCCCGCGGCCGCCGCGCGGGTCGTCGACGCCGTGAAGGTCTACGGCGCCGGCGACACCGAGGTCCGGGCCCTGGACGGGGTGAGCGTCGCCTTCCCGGCCGGCCGCTTCACCGCGATCATGGGCCCCTCGGGCTCCGGCAAGTCCACCCTGATGCACTGCGCCGCCGGGCTCGACACCCTCACCTCCGGCTCCGCGCTGATCGGCGACACCGATCTCTCCGCCCTCGACGACCGCGGGCTCACCCTGCTGCGCCGCGAGCGGATCGGCTTCGTCTTCCAGGCCTTCAACCTGCTGCCGACGCTGACCGTCGCGGAGAACATCACCCTGCCCCTGGACCTGGCCGGGATCGCCCCCGACCGGGCGCGGCTCGACGCCCTGATCGACGCCGTCGGCCTGCGTGACCGGCTGCACCACCGCCCGAGCGAGCTGTCCGGTGGCCAGCAGCAGCGGGTCGCCGTCGCCCGGGCCTTCGCCGGCGCCCCCGACGTGGTCTTCGCCGACGAACCCACCGGCAATCTCGACTCCCGTTCCGGCGAGGAGGTGCTGCGGCTGCTCGGCGACACCGTGCGCGGGACCGGCCGCACGGTCGTCATGGTCACCCACGACCCGGTGGCCGCCGCCCACGCCGACGAGGTGGTCTTCCTCGCCGACGGACGCCTCGTCGACCGGATGCAGGCGCCGACCGCCGAGCGGGTCCTCGACCGGATGAAGTCCCTCGACGGGCCCCGCGACTCCCTGACGGGGAGGAGGGCGCTGACATGACCGCCACCGGCCGTACCACCCGGCCCACCCCACGGCCCACCACCCGCACCGCCCTCCGCCTCGGCCTCGCCGCCCTCCGCACCCACCGGCGCCGCTTCCTCGGCACCTTCGCCGCCGTGCTGCTCGGCGTCGCCTTCCTCACCGGCACCCTCGTCATGGGCGACACCCTCCGGGCCGGCTTCGACACCCTGTTCGCCGACGCCAACCGCGGCACCGACGCCGTCGTCCGCAGTACGGACGTGGTGACCGCGGCCGGCGAGACCCAGGGCACCCGCGGCCCGGTCGACGCCGCACTGGCCGCCCGGATCGCCCAGGTCCCGGGCGTCACGGCGGCCGTCCCGCGCGTCCAGGGCGCGGGCCAGCTCGTCGGCGGCAACGGCAAGCCCGTCGGCGGCCAGGGCCCGCCCACCCTGGCCGGCACCTGGATCCAGGACCCCGAGCTCAACCCGTACGCCCTCGCCGAGGGCCGCGCCCCGCAGAAGTCCGGCGAGGTCGTCGTCAACCGCGGCGCCGCCGAGGCCGGCGGGCTCGCGCTCGGCTCCACCACCGTGCTCCGCACCCCGGACCCGGTACGCGTCACCGTCGTCGGCCTCGCCACCTTCGGCGGCGCGGACGGCATGGGCCAGGTCACCTACACCGGACTGACCGCCGCCGACGCCGAGAAGTACCTGGCGCCGAAGGCCGGCGAGGCCACCGACATCCTCGTCCGGGCCGGCCCCGGCACCTCCCAGGAGGAACTGGTCGACGCCCTGGCACCCGTACTCCCGCAGGACGTCGAGGCGATCACCGGACAGCAGGCCACCGACGAGAGCAACGAGATGATCTCCGGCCGCTTCCTCGGCCTGTTCACCACCCTGCTCCTGGTCTTCAGCGGCATCGCCCTGCTGGTCTCGGTGTTCTCCATCCACAACACCTTCGCCATCGTCGTCGCCCAGCGCACCCGCGAGAACGCGCTGCTGCGCGCCCTCGGCGCCGAGCGCCGCCAGGTCGTCGGCATGACCCTGGCCGAGGCGGTCGCCGTCGCGGTGCTCGCCTCCGCGGCCGGACTCCTCGGCGGCATCGGCATCGCCGCCGGTCTGCAGGCCCTCTTCCCGGCGATCGGCTTCCCCTTCCCGGACGGCTCCCTGGTGATCGGCGCGGTGTCGCTCGTGCTGCCGTTCGCCGTCGGCCTCGCCGTCTGCGTCGGCTCGGCCCTGCTGCCCGCCGTACGGGCCGGGCGCACCGCCCCGCTCGCCGCGCTGCGCGAGACCGCCGTCGACGACTCCGCCGCCTCGCACCGCCGCACCGCGCTCGGCGCCGGACTGCTGCTGCTCGCCGTCGGCCTGGTGCTCGCCGGGGTGCTCGCGGTGCCCTCGCTGTGGCTGGCCGGCTCCGGCGCGGTGCTCGCCCTCGCCGCGTTCGTCGTCCTCGGCCCGGTGGCCTCCTCGTACGCGGTACGGATCCTGGGCGGCCCGCTGCGCGGCACCAACCGGGGGCTCGCCCGCCGCAACGCGCTGCGCAGCCCGCGCCGTACCGCCGCGACGGCCACCGCGCTGATGATCGGCGTGGCCGTCGTCTCCCTCTTCACCGTCTTCGGCGCCTCCCTCAAGGCGACCATGGACGACACGGTGTCCCGCTCCTTCGCGGGCGACGTGGCCGTCAGCACGCCCTCGTTCGGCGCGGGCGGCAGCGGCCTGAGCCCGGGCCTCGCGCCCGCCGTCGCCGCGCTGCCCGAGGTGGACACGGCCGTCGGCCTGGGGCAGGGGATCGCCGAGGTGGACGGCCGCGGCCGGGCCCTGACCGTCACGGACCCGGCGGCGCTCTCCCGGGTGCTCGACCTCGGGGACGTACGCGGCTCGCTGACCGGGCTCGGCGCGGACGGGATCGCGGTGGCGGACGACGAGGCCGAGCGGTACGGGCTCGTGCCCGGCCGCACCGCGGAGCTGGCCTTCACCGACGGCACCCGGCAGACCTTCACCGTACGGGCCGTGTACGCGCGATCCGATCTGGCCGGCGACTATCTGGTCACCCGTCAGGCCTGGGCCCCGCACCGGATCCAGGACGCCGACCGGCTGGTCGCGGTGACCTTCGAGGAGGGCGTCTCGACGGGTACGGGCGAGGCGGCGGTGCAGAACGTCGCGGAGCGCTTCGGCAACCCCGAGGTGCAGACCCGCGAGGAGTACGCGGAGTCCTCGGCCGCCGGCATCGACATGATGCTGACCCTGGTCTACGCGCTGCTCGCGCTCGCCGTCCTGATCGCCCTGCTCGGCATCGCCAACACATTGACCCTCGCCGTGCACGAACGCACCCGCGAACTGGGCCTGCTGCGGGCGGTGGGCCAGACCCGGGCGCAGCTGCGGGCCATGGTCCGCTGGGAGTCCGTCCTGGTCGCGGCCTTCGGCACGGTCGGCGGGCTGCTGCTCGGCGGCTTCCTCGGCTGGGTCCTGGTGGCGGCCTCCGACGGCGCCTCGGACAGCGCGTTCAGCTTCGCGCTGCCGCCGCTGCGGCTCGCGGTGGTCGCCCTGATCGGACTCGCCGCCGGCGTCGTCGCGGCCTGGCGGCCGGCCCGCCGGGCGGCCCGCCTGGACGTGCTGCGGGCCATCGCGACGGAGTGAACCGGCGTCAGAGGAGGGCGAGACACCGTCTAGGGGCGGGGGTTCCGGGAGACCGGGCCCCCGCTCGGCGCGTCGTCGACGCGGCGCGCTCCGGTCCCGTGCCGTTTGCTCCGGTCAGCGCGCCGCCGACTCCACCAGGCCCGGCGCGCCGAGCGGTACGGCGTCGACCAGCGGGCCGTCGGTGGTGGCGCCGTGCACGGCGCGCAGCTCCGGGAGGACGGCGACCGGGGAGGACGGTGCCTGGAGGGTGAACCAGACGCACTTGCCGGACTCGCCGTGCGGGCGCACGCCCCAGCTCTCGCTCATCGCCTCGATGATGGCGAGGCCGCGGCCCGAGGTCGCGAACTCGTCCTCGTCGGCGGCCGGTTCGGCGACGCCCGGTATCCGGGGGTCGTTGTCGCGGACGGAGACGGTGAGGCGGTCGAGCAGCAGCGCGATCTCGACGGTGCACGTCTTGTCGGGCTGCGCGTGCCGGTGGACATTGGTCAGAAGCTCGGTGACACCGAGCGCGGCAAGGTCGATCAAGGAATCGAGATGCCAGTGGCGCAGCTGCGCCGTAACGATTCTGCGGACCTGACCGATCCGCGCCGGCAGAGCCTGGAGCTCCACCGTGCAGTACCTGCTGGGCTCGCTGATCACGGCTGCGACTCCCCGAAGTAGGTCCGGAAGAAGACGAAGATTCGGATCTGTCATGCGGTATAGCAGGGCGGTGGGCTGGATCGCAGCGTCACCGCTCGGAAACCCTCAGTGAGGTGGTTCCAGCCTGAACCAGTGGTGACCGGGTCGCAACTCGCGGCGATCCGCCGCAGGTCAGAGATGGTGGAGCGGGCTCTTGGGCGTCCGCGTCAGTGGTGTCGGCCGTGGCCGGTGGCCTTCTTCAGGGCCTCCAGGAGGCGTCCGGAGCCCGAGAGCCGGTAGCGCGTGCCGTTGACCGTCGCCACCGCCTCGTCGTCCTTGGCGAACCACGGGCGGCCCGCCCGGACCGTACCGAGCGGCGCGCTGTCGATCTCGCTGCCGTAACTCGTGAGCAGCGAAAGGCGCCCGTCCTCGATCCGCACCTCGCCCGCGCGGGTCAGCGAGCGGGGCCAGCGGTCGATGCGTACCCCCGTGGCCGTGAACTCCGGCTCCGATCCGGGCCCGGACCCGTGCTTCGATTCGGGCATCGACTCGCGCTCCGACATGGTGCTCCGCCCCCTTCGCGCAGGCTGTCCTTCCCCAGTGTGCCGGGCGGCGCCGCCGTGCACCAGCAGGCCGTCCACAAGGGACTCCTATGGACCCTCAAAGGGAACGTTTGCCCAGGTGAGAGCGGTATTGTCGGTGGGTGGGGAACACCCGTGGACACCCGCCACGACCCGCCACGAGCCTTCCCGCCGGACACCCCCGCGGGCACCGTGAGAAGAGGCAGACGCGCATGACCAGCACCATTGGCCCCATGGCCACCGTCGATGTCGACCGCAGCGACCCCGGCTACCGGTCCTGGCTCAAGGAGGCCGTGCGCAAGGTGCACGCCGACGCGAACCGCTCGGCCGACACCCATCTGCTGCGCTTCCCGCTGCCGGAGAGCTGGGGCATCGACCTCTATCTGAAGGACGAGTCGACCCACCCCACCGGCAGCCTCAAGCACCGGCTCGCCCGCTCGCTCTTCCTCTACGGCCTGTGCAACGGCTGGATCCGCCCCGGCGCGCCCGTCATCGAGGCCTCCAGCGGCTCGACCGCCGTCTCCGAGGCCTACTTCGCCAAGCTGATCGGCGTCCCCTTCATCGCCGTCATGCCGCGGACCACCAGCCCGGAGAAGTGCCGGCTCATCGAGTTCCACGGCGGCCGCTGCCACTTCGTCGACGACTCGCGCACCATGTACGAGGAGGCCGCCGCCCTCGCCGAGCGCACCGGCGGCCACTACATGGACCAGTTCACCTATGCCGAGCGGGCCACCGACTGGCGCGGCAACAACAACATCGCCGAGTCCATGTACCAGCAGCTGAAACTGGAGCGCTATCCGGAACCCGCGTGGATCGTCGCCACCGCCGGCACCGGCGGCACCTCGGCCACCATCGCCCGCTATGTGCACTACATGCAGTACGACACCCGGATCTGTGTGGCCGACCCGGAGAACTCCTGTTTCTTCGACGGCTGGGTGCACGAGGACCCCGACGCCACCGCCGACTGCGGCTCGCGCATCGAGGGCATCGGCCGGCCCCGCATGGAGCCGAGCTTCGTGCCGGGTGCCGTCGACCGCATGATGAAGGTGCCGGACGCGGCCAGCGTGGCGGCGGTCCGCGCCCTGGAGGACGCCATCGGCCGCAAGGCGGGCGGCTCCACCGGCACCGGCCTGTGGAGCGCGCTGAAGATCGTCGCCGAGATGGTCGCCGAGCAGCGCACCGGCAGCGTCGTCACCCTGATCTGCGACCCGGGCGAGCGCTACCTCGACAAGTACTACTCGGACGACTGGCTGGCCGCCCAGGGCCTCGACATCGCGCCGTACAGCGCCGCTATCGACCGGTTCCTGGCGACGGGTGCCTGGCCGGAGTGAGCCGCCGGTCCAGGTTGCGCATCGCGTCCCGGAAGGACTTGCCGACGCCGGGCCGGGCGAGCCGCAGGGCCAGCCGGCACGGTCCGTTGCCGTCCACGGCCATCGTCCAGCGCACCCGGGTGCCGTCCGCCGCGGGGGAGAGCAGCCACTCCTCCAGGAGCGCGGTCAGACCCGGGGCGTTGGTCCGGTCGATCCGGTACGCGTAGCGCGCGGCCGGGTCGCTCGCCAGGATCGTCTCGCGGAACTCGATCCCGCCGCGCAGCCGGATCGTCCGCCCGGCGCCGCCGTCGGTCGGCGTCGCGGCGGCCACCGCGGTGAACCACGCGGGGGTGCTGCCGAGTTCCACCGCGAGCGAGCGGTACACCGCCGCGGGCGGGGCGGCGAGGTCGGCGGAGAAGACCAGGCGCAGGGGCGCGGACTCGGCGAAGTCGAGCTCCACCGGCCGGAGTCGGCGCTGCATGGCCGAACCTCCCGTCTCGGGGTCGTGGGCCCACCACCGTAACTGACAACCCGTCAGTGACGCAGCAGTCCGTCGAGCGCCCGTCCGAACACCCACCGGCCGACCACAGCGAACACCGGGTCGAGAACCGGGTCGCACACCGACGGCACGCCCCGCAGACGCAGCTCCTCGGTCCACACCACCCGGCTGCCGCCCGCCGCCGTCCCGGTCACCTCGAACGCGGCCCGGCCGAGCACCACCCGGCCCCGCTTCTCCAGCCGGCACACGCCCGTACGACCCGGCGCGGGCGGGGCGAACACCACGACCTCCATCGGGTCGTCGAAGCCGAACCGGCCGATTCCGGTCCGCGCCGTGAAGCGGGTGCCCACCCGGTTCGGGCCGGGCGTCAGGACGATCGTCCGGGTGAGCGGCACCCGCGCGCCGTGCGCCGGCCAGTCCGTGAGCCGCCGCCACACCTCGTCCGGCGCCGCCGCCACGGTCCGCTCGATCCGGAACCGGCTCACTCCGGCGCGCCCCCGTACGCCCCGCCGTCGCCCTCGTGTTGCCCGGAGTGCTCCTCCGCCTCCGGGTCCTCGCCGTCCGGGTGGTCCGCCTCGGGGTCCTCCTCGCCCGCCACCACGAGCCCCGGCAGATGCTCCGCCATCTCGGCCCGCACCCGCGGCGACACCCCCCGATCCGTCACCAGCGCGTCCACCTCGTCCAGCGCGGCGAAGGAACTCAGGCCCACCGTCCCCCACTTGGTGTGGTCCGCGACCACCACCACCCGCCGCGCGGCCTGTACGAGACGCCGATTGGTCTCCGCCTCCGCAAGATTGGGCGTGGACAGACCGGCCTCCACCGAGATGCCGTGCACCCCGAGGAACAGCGCGTCGAAGTGCAGCGAGCGGATCGCCTGGTCGGCCACCGGGCCCACCAGCGCGTCCGACGGCGTGCGCACCCCGCCGGTCAGCACCACCGTCGCCGCGCCCGGCCGCGCCTCGCCGCCCGCGCCCGCCTGCTGCGCCTCGTGGAACACGTCCGCGACCCGCACCGAGTTCGTCACCACGGTCAGCTCCGGCACGTCGAGCAGCTGCCGGGCCAGCGCGTAGGTCGTCGTACCACCCGAAAGAGCGATGGCCGTGCCGGGCCGCACCATCCGCGCCGCCGCCCGCGCGATCTCCTCCTTCGCGCTCAGTTCGAGCACCGACTTCGCCTCGAAGCCCGGCTCGTGGACGCTCGCCTCGACCACCGGGACCGCGCCGCCGTGCACCTTGGCGACCATGCCCTGCCGGGCCAGGGCGTCCAGGTCCCGGCGGACGGTCATGTCGGAGACGTTCAGCCGGCGGGTCAGCTCGTTCACCCGTACACCGCCGCGCCGGCGCACCTCGTCGAGGATCAGCGCGCGTCGCTGTTCCGCCAACAGGTTCTGATGGT
The DNA here is from genome assembly GCF_026236535.1 of Streptomyces sp. SKN60. Classification (GTDB taxonomy): domain Bacteria; phylum Actinomycetota; class Actinomycetes; order Streptomycetales; family Streptomycetaceae; genus Streptomyces. The sequence goes on from NZ_JAHTMW010000033.1 coordinate 30,334, forward strand.
CACTCACCGCCGGGGCCGGTCCTTTCCGAAGGAATGGGGGAACAGAGGAGGAAGGGCGTCGGATTCGGTGAGGACGGCCCCGTCGTGGGCGGCCGTCCGCGATCCTGGGAACCGCCGGACCCTCCGGCCCGGTCCTCCACGGCAGATCCTCCCATCAAGAGAGCGAGTCACCGAAGTGTCCCCTGCCACACCCGACCCGGAGAACGGGGGTGCGGCGCTCGAACTCCTCGTCCACGGCGTGGGCGGAGCCACCCCGGCCGACATGCTGGACGACCCGCGCACGGTGCGGGTCACCGGTGACCGGACGGCCGCCGTGTTCCGCCGCAGGGACGACGTCGACGCCGAGGAGCACCCCGAACGCCACGCCGAAGGACCCGTGCCCGAGGCCTACTGCTGGTCCAACCTGACCTCCGGCAACGGCACCCGCGCCCTGTGGCTGCTGCTCCTGCCGTTCATGGTCGCCAACCTCGCCCACTGGATGCGCCCGCCCACCGAGGGCCGCCCCCGGCTGCTGCGCCTCTACGGCGTCCTCGTCCGGCTCGTCGCCCTCACCCTCACCGTGCTGCTCACCGCCGCCGCCTGCGAGGTCGCCCTCGATCTGACGGCCTGGCAGTGCGCGGGCTCCGCGGGCTGCGCCGGGCAGCGCTCCTGGCTCGGCTTCCTGTCCGCCGAGCGGGCCGGCTGGTGGTCCCAGCCCGGCCGCCGGCTCGCGCTCGCCGCGCTCGTGCCCGCCGCCCTCGTCGGCCTGCTCTGGTACCTGTCCAACCGCACCTGGAGCGCGTACGAGGCCCAGCGCCCGCCCACCGGTTACGACGCCGACCCGGACGCCGAGCCGGCCCCGGCCCCCTCCGCCGACGGCGACACCGAGGCCGCCGACACCACGACCCCCGCCCCCGCCACCCCGGTCGAACTCCGGCCCGCCCTCGGACGCCCCGGCTTCTGGTACGGCCGGAGGCTCGTCGCCCGGCTGCGTGCCGCGCACACCGCCGCCGGGTTCCTCACCGTCGCCACCGTCCTCGCCGCCGCCGCGGCGGCCCACGACCACCGGTCCGGCGCCGGCGGCGCGCAGGAACTCCTCGGCCGGCTGCTCCACATCGCCCTCGGCGTCCTCGCGTGCGTCGTCCTGTGGGTGGTCTGCCGCCGCGGCCGCAGCGAGCACCGGCTCGACCTGCGCATCGAACGCGCCCTGGTCTCCTGGCTGCCCGCCACCGCGCTCCTGCTGCTCGCCCTCACCGCCGTCCACACCGGCTGGTCCCGCCCCGACTGGACCTCCACCGGCACCCTGCCCGGCACCGGCCTCTTCGGCGGCCTCACCCTCGCCCAGGGCGGCCTGGTCGTCGCCCTCGCCGCGGTCGCCCTGCTGCTCCACAGCCCCCGCCGCGACCCCCGCACCGCCCTGTACGGGCTCGGCGGCCCCGCCACCGCCATGCTGGCCTGCGCCCTCGGCGGCGTCATGTCCGGCGGGGTCGCCCAGCGCGTCGCCGACTGGCTCGACGGCGCGGGCACCCCCGGCACCGGCGACGGCCCGATCACCGGACCGCCCGTGCTCCTCAGCTGGCAGGCCTCCGTCATCCCGGTGCTGCTCCTGCTGCTCCTCGCGCCCAGCGCGCTGCTCGTCGCCCGCACCGTGCTCGCCGGCCGCCGGCTCCGCCCGGTCGTCGACGCCGCCTACCGGCAGACCAACCCCGACCGGCTGCGCACCGACCAGATCGCGGCGAGCCGGGCACGCGCCGCGCTCACTGACTCCGCGCCCGTGCTGATCGGCGTGGTCTCCGGTGCCACCCTGCTGCTCGGCGCCGCCTCCGTGGCCGGAGCCTGGGCCAGCGGAAACGTCCCCGGACGGGCCTTCGACGGCGCCCACCCGGCCGTCGCCTCGGTCGCCACCGCCGCCCAGTCCCTCGGCTCCTGGATGATCGGCTTCGGCTTCCTGCTCTTCGTCACCCTGGGCCGCCGCGCCTACAAGGACCGCTCCGCGCGCCGCACCATCGGCATCCTCTGGGACGTCGGCACCTTCTGGCCGCGCGCCGCCCACCCCTTCGCCCCGCCCTGCTACGCCGAGCGGGCCGTCCCCGACCTCAGCTGGCGGATGAGCTCCTGGACCCGGCAGACCGGCGGCCGCCTGGTCATCTCCGGCCACTCCCAGGGCAGCGTCCTCGCCGCCGCCGCGGTCTGGCAGCTGCCGCCCGCCACCCGCGGCCGGGTCGCCCTGCTCACCTACGGCTCGCCGCTCGAACGCCTCTACGGGCGCTGGTTCCCGGCCTACTTCGGCCCCGAGGCGCTGCGCGGCCTGCACCGCACCGTGCACGGCTGGAGCAACCTCTACCGGGCCACCGACCCCATCGGCGGCCCCGTCCGGGTCCCGGCCGAGGGCGACCGGCCGGACGTCGACCGGCCCGAACTCCTCGACCCCGTCGCGTACGGCCGCACCCGCGAACACCCGCTGCCCGAACCGATCCTGGGCCACTCCGACTACCAGGCCGACCCGGCCTTCGCCGCCGCCCGCGCCGCCCTCCTCGACCGGCTGCCGCCCGCGCTGCCCCGGCAGCGCCACAACACCAGGCCCGCTCAGGGGAGTTCGGGAAGATCCTCGGGATAGAGCAGGGTCAGGTCGTCCGTGCTCGGCTCCGCGAGCGCGGCGACCCGGCCCGCGTGCCGCTCCACCATCGCTTCGAAGGTCTGGCGCGCGGTGCGCCCGTTGCCGAAGGTGGGGCCCTTGGGCAGCTCGGCGAAGTACTTCACCAGGGCCTCGCCGCTGCCCTCCGCCAGCCGGTACTCGTGGTCCTCGGCCTGCTGCTCCACGATCCGCAGCAGCTCCTCCGGAACGTAGTCCGAGAAACTGATGGTCCGTGAGAAACGCGAGGCCACACCGGGGTTGACGGTGAGGAAGCGCTCCATCTCCGCCGTGTAGCCGGCGACGATCACCACCACCGCGTCCCGGTGGTCCTCCATCAGCTTCACCAGCGTGTCGATCGCCTCGCGCCCGAAGTCCCGCCCCGAGTCCTCCGGCGCGAGCGCGTACGCCTCGTCCACGAACAGCACGCCGCCGCGTGCCCGGTCGAAGGCCTCCTGGGTGCGGATCGCCGTCGAGCCGATGTGCTCGCCCACCAGGTCGACCCGGGACACCTCGACCAGATGGCCCCGCTCCAGCACCCCGAGGGCGGCGAGCACCTCGCCGTAGAGCCGCGCCACCGTCGTCTTGCCGGTGCCCGGGTTGCCGGTGAAGACCAGATGGCGGCGCGCGGACACGGCCTTGAGCCCCGCCTCCTGCCGCCGCCGCCCCACCTCGATCATGTTGGTCAGCGTCCGCACCTCGTGCTTGACGCTCTCCAGGCCCACCAGCGCGTCCAGTTCGCCCAGCACCTCCTGCGAGGACCGCGAGGCCGCCGGCTCCGGGACGGCCGGTGCCGGGACCGGCGCCACGGCGGGGGAGCGCGGCGCGGGCACCGTGCCGAGCAGCCCGCCCGTCGACTGGGTGGCGGTGAGCACCCCGCCCGGCTCCGCCGCCGCCGGGCCGCGCACCTGGCTCCCGTCGCTGGTGCACTCCTCCGCGACCGGGCCCTCCTCGGGGAACTCGTAACCCCCGCGCGAGCAGCGCTCCGTACGGCACTTGCGCAGCGTCGTACGGCAGCCGTCCATCACATGGAAGCCGTAGCCGCCGCTGCCGGTCACCCGGCAGCCCAGGAAGGAGCCGCGGCCCTCCGCCGACACGTAGAAACCGGCCTCGGCGGGCGAGGTGACCGTGCACCGCTCGATCGTCGGGTCCGCGCCCTTGGTGACGATGACCCCGGTCTGCACCGCGTCGATCGTGCAGCCGCCGAGCGTGCCGCCGCTGCCGTGGTCCCGGAACCAGGCGCCCGTGGACGCCTCCCGGATCCGGCAGTCGTCCAGCTGCGCCGTGGCGCCGTCGCTCACCGACACGGCGGTGTTCCGCACCTGCGACAGATCGCTGTCGACGACGTCCGCGCGCGAACCCCGGTCGAGGACGAACAGCGCGTCCGGCACGTCGTGCACCCGGCAGGCGTCGAGCACCGCCGCCGCGCCGTCGCTCACCCACACCGCCGGATAGTCGCCCGTACTGTCGTGGATCTCGCACTGGTTGGCGTCCACCCGGGTCCCCGGGTCCCACACCGAGAGCCCGTTGCGCCCGAACCGCCGCACCGTGGACCGCGTCAGCGTCAGGACCGAACGGGACCGCAGGTCCACCGCGTTCTCCGGCACGTCGTGGATGTCGCAGTCGGACAGCGTCAGTACGGCGTCGGTGTCCAGGGTGATGCCGTCGGCCGAGGTCCGGTGCACCGTCGAGTCCGTGAGGTGCGCGGTCGCCCGGGACGCGATCTGCAGCCCGGCGCCCTTGATCTCGTACACCTCGCAGCCGATCCCCTCCAGGCCGCTGCCCTCGCCGGTCACCGCGATCCCGGCGCCCGAGGCGTGGTGCACCCGGCAGCGCTCGAGCCGCGGATGCCCGCCGCCGCGCACCGAGACCCCCGACTGCCCGGCGGAGACGATCTCGCACTCCTCGAACACCCCGCCCGCGCCGTCGAGTACGGCGAGCCCGACCCCGGCCGGATTGTCGACGGTGCAGCGCCGCACCGTCGGGCGGGCCGCGCCCCGCACCTCGATCCCGGCCGCCGACCTGGTCACGATCCGCAGGTCGAGCAGCTCCGGCGTGCCGTCCTCGACGAGCAGCGCCGGCGCCGCCGCGTCCTGCCCCTCGATGTGCAGCTCCTGGAGCGTGGCCGAGGCCCGTACGGTCAGCGGCACGCCGTCGGCGGGCGCGATCCGCACCGAGCCGGCCGACCCGTCGCCGCCCCGCAGGGTGACGGCCCGCCGGATGACGAGGTTCTCCCGGTAGGTGCCCGGGGCCACGGTGAGGACGTCCCCGTCGCCCGCGGCCTCCAGGGCGGCGGCGAGGGAGGGATACTCGCCCGTGCGGCGCCGCCACCGCGACGTACCGGTGTGCGTCACCTGGACCGTGCCCTGTGCCATGGGTGTGCTCTGCCCCCACCTCGTGCGTCGACGCTGTGCCTGCTGCTCTGCTGCTCTGCTGCTGCTCGGACTGCCGGAGCGGGCCGGTGCGAAGACCGGGGCCGGGATCCGATGCCCCACCGTAGCGCGCGCGGCGCCGCCGGGTTGACGGGTCGCCCGGCTCCCCGTCGCCGGGTTCCGTCGCCGGGTTCTGCCGCCAGGTCAGCTGCCCGTCCCCGTACGCCCCCAGTCCGGACCGACCTGGGCCCAGGCGCGGTCGAGACGCGCGTACCGCCGCCGCATCAGCCGGTGTACGACGAGGCGCCGGGCGGACTCGACCAGGAAGGCGGAGAGCAGCGCCACCGTCAGTCCGGCGATCAGCGCGTGCGCGCGGGCGGTGTCCGGGTGCATCGGCGGGGTGACCGCCCGGCCCGTGCGGTCCGTCCACAGCGGGAAGACGGCGCCCGCGTGCGCGTGGTCCCGGGACGTGGTCACCGTCCCGGTGCGCGCGCTGCCGTCGGGCGCCGTCCAGCGCGCCACCACGGCGGGCCGCAGCGGCTCCTCGGCGCCCGGCTCCGCGTTCCGGTCGGCCGCGGATTCGGCTTCGGCGGGGGTGTCGGCGGTGCGCACCACCTGGGCCACGGTCGGCACCCGTTCCCGCTGCTGCAGGCGTACGGAGTGCTGCAGCGAGGTGTTGGCGGAGACCCCGGCGGCCCAGCCGGCCGCCGGCACGGCGAGGAAGAGCAGGAACGCGGCCATGACCGCGACCCAGGCCTCGACCAGGTCGGTGGTCCGGCGCAGCGGATTGTGCCGCCAGCGCCAGAGTCCCGTGGCTGCACGCACGCTCCGCACCCCCTCGTCTCGTCGGCCGCCCGCGAAGGGACACTCGGCGGTTGCCGCTCTTCCAACGAGTGTCCCCCCGGGGTGGGTTCCGCGCCTCTCGGGAGGAGTTTCGGCCGATGTCGGGGCGGCGGAGGGTGTGGGACCGCTGGGCTCAGTCGAGGATCTTGACCGGGTCGCCGACCCGGACCACGCCCCGGTGCTCGGGGACCAGGTTCTGGCCGAAGAGCAGCTGGTTGTTCCGCGCGCGGTGCCGGGCCAGGGTGCGCAGCGGCTCCTTGCCGCGCCGGCCGGTGCCCTGGTCGGTGGTGGTCACCACGCAGCGGGCGCACTCGCGGGCGACCCGGAAGACGACGTCGCCGACGGCGATGCGCCGCCAGCCGTCCTCGGCCCAGGGCGCGGTGCCGTCGACGACCAGGTTCGGCCGGAACCGGTTCATCGGCAGCGGGCCCTCGTCGGCGTGGTCGCCCTGTGCGATCAGGGAGTTGAGGGCGTCGAGCGAGGAGGTGGTGGTGACCAGGAGCGGATAGCCGTCGGCGAAGCTGACGGTCTCGCCGGGCAGCGCGAAGTCGGGGTCGACGGGCCGGCGGCGGGCCGGGTCGTCCATGTGGACGAGCCGCACCGGGCTGTCCAGATAGGCGGTGAACCAGGCGTCGGCGGCCGGATCGGCGGGCACGGCCCGGACCGTGGTGCCGAAGACGTCCACCGGGATCGTCCCGGTCTCGTCGTCGGCCGTCTCCACCGGTGCCGGTGCGCGTACGGTCAGCGGCTCGAGGCCGGGTCCGGAGAGGGTGATGGAGCCGTCGGGCAGCAGTTCGGCGGAGGCCAACGCCAGCCGTGCGTGCTGGCGTTGGGTCACGACCTTCCCCGCGGCGTCGACCGTGGCCCAGCGGCGGTCACCGGCCAGTCCCCATGGCTGGACCTCCGCCTCCGCGGGGGCGAACCCGCGCAGTGCCTTGACCGGGTGGACATGGACGGAGCGCAAGACAGGATTCGGCATGCCCTCATCCTGCCAGTTGCTCCGCCGGGTCCGGAGGTCAGTATCCGCGGCCCTGGTAGGGGCGGTTGTACGGGTCGTCGTACGGCGCGGGGGCCGGTGCCGGCGCGGGGCGCGGCGCCGCCGGGCGCATCGCCTCGTATCCGCCGGCCATCGGGCGCGGCTGCTGCGGCGCCTGCGGGCCCGGGTAGCCGCGCGGGGCGGTGGGCTGCTGCGGGATGTAGGGGGTGGGCGCGGGCTGCAGTGGCACCGGGGCCATCAGCTGGGTGGCCGGGGCGGGCGCCATGTGCTGCGCGGGCTGCGGGTAGCCGTAGCCGCCGGCGTGGCCGTGACCATGGCCGTAGGCCGGGGCGGGGGGCTGCGGGGAGGGCGCCGCCGGGAGGGCGGGCAGGGCCGCGGGCAGCGCCGGCAGATAGCTGCCGCCGCCGGCGTAGCCGTGGCCGGTGTCGTACGCGGAGGGCACTCGGATCGGGGCGATCTGAGGCGTGCCCCGTTCTGCGACGAGGGAGTCGTAGATCGGGGTGTCGGGGAACGACGGCGCGGTGTAGTAACCGCCTCCGTAGGTGGAGCGCGGGGAGGTCATGGCCATAAGTTAAGCCCACGATGTGCTGGATGGGGAGACCGATAAGCGGGTTGTTTGACGGGTTCGTTGAGACCGCCGATCGGCAATGTGAGCGAACCTGGCAAAAACGGTCGCCCGGCGCGTCCAAGATCTTGAAAAACCCGAGATGGGGAGGGGTTACCCGCGGGTCGGGAAGGGTAGCGGGGGCTCTCGTTCCGGGGTGCGCGTCAAGGAATCCTGACGCGTGCGGCGCCGGAAGTTCACGGAAGCTACATGTCCGGCGCGCGGAATTGGCGGGGTGTTCGGTAACTCCGGAGACGGGAATGTCGTGAACCCGTCACCGTGTCGTCGCTGCGCGTGTCGGAAAAGGCGGGCGGTGGTGCGGAGTTCACCCGCTCGTTTATGTGCATGGGGCAGTGATTCCCCCGGGGGGGCGGGTGTGCCGGGGGGAGGTCAGCGGTCCGGGGCCGCCTCGGGGCGCGCGTAGGTGCGTCCCTTCCAGGCGGCGCCCCGGCCCCGGTAGTGCTGGACGGCCGAGTCCACCGTCATCAGCAGATAGAGCAGCGCGGTGAAGGGGAGCAGCGGCGCGAGCCACGGCGGCTGCCGGTAGTAGCGGAGCATCGGCAGATACGTGCCCGCCATCACCGCCCACGCGAGCCCGCCCGCCCAGGCCGCCGCGGCGTCCCCGGAGAGCAGCCCGGCGACCAGCGTGCCCGGCGGCGCCAGATAGACCAGGGCCAGACCCGCGACCGTCCCCGCGAGCAGCAGCGGGTTGTGCCGCAGCTGCGCGTAGGCGCTGCGCGACACCATCCGCCACAGATCGGCGAGCCGCGGATACGGACGGATGCTGTCCACCCGCTCGGCGAGCCCCAGCCACACCCGGCCGCCCGCCCGGCGCACCGCCCGGGCCAGCGACACGTCGTCGATCACCGCCTGCCGGATCGCCGTCGGCACCCCGGCCCGCTCCGCCGTCTCCGCCCGCAGCAGCACACAGCCGCCGGCCGCCGCCGTCGCCAGCGGCCGGCGCCGGTTGATCCAGCGGAAGGGATAGAGCTGGCAGAAGAAGTAGACGAAGGCCGGCACGACCAGCCGCTCCCAGCCGCTCGCCACCCGCAGCCGCGCCATCTGCGACACCAGGTCGAGCCGGTGCCCGGTCGCCGCCTCCACCAGGAGCCGGAGACTGTCCGGCTCGTGCGCGATGTCCGCGTCCGTAAGGAGCAGGAATTCGGGTCCACGCGCGCGTGCCAGCGCCATGCCGTGCCGCAGCGCCCACAGCTTGCCCGTCCAGCCCGGCTCCGGTTCGCCCGGCGAGACCACCGTCAGCGGCAGCCCGCCGTGACAGGCGCCCAGCTCGGCCGCGAGCCGCCCGGTGCCGTCCGAGCTGCCGTCGTCCACCAGGATCACCTCGGCCCGCCCCGGATAGTCCTGGGCGAGCAGCGACGGCAGGCTCAGCGGCAGCACCTCGGCCTCGTCCCGGGCCGGCACCACCACCACGACCCCCGGCCACCGCGCCGGGGCCCCGGCGGGAGCGGGCAGCCGCTGGTCGGTGCGCCAGAAGAAGCCCTGGCCCAGGAGCAGCCACCCCCAGACGGCCAGAGCGGCGATCGCGATCCACGCAAGCGGGCTCATTCGCCGCAGTCTGCCCCAGATCGCCGGGGAAACAAGGGCGGTCGGCTAGGGTGACCGGGTGAAGATCGCACTGATGGACTCCGGAATCGGCCTGCTCCCGGCAGCGGCGGCGGTCCGCCGCATGCGGCCCGACGCGGACCTCGTGCTGTCCTCCGACCCCGACGGCATGCCCTGGGGCCCGCACACCCCCGAGGAGATCACCGAGCTCGCCCTCGCCGTCGCCCGGGCCGCAGCCGCGCACGAGCCCGACGCCCTGATCGTCGGCTGCAACACCGCCACCGTGCACGCCCTGCCCGCGCTGCGCGCCGCGCTCGAGCCCCGTATCCCGGTGATCGGCACCGTGCCCGCGATCAAGCCCGCCGCGGTCGGCGGCGGCAAGGTCGCCATCTGGGCCACCCCCGCCACCACCGGCAGCCCGTACCAGCGCGGACTGATCCAGGAGTTCGCCGGCGGCGCCCACGTCACCGAGGTGCCCTGCCCCGGTCTCGCCGACGCCGTCGAGCACGACGACGCCGATGCGGTACGCCGGGCCGTCGCCGCGGCGGCCGCGCTGACGCCCCCGGACGTCCGGGCCCTCGTCCTCGGCTGCACCCACTACGAGCTCGTCGAGGAGCAGATCCGGGCGGCCCTGCCGCGGGCCGAGGGGCAGCCGGAGCTCGTTTTCCACGGCTCCGCCGGGGCAGTCGCCGCACAGGCGCTGCGGCGGATCGGTGCCGAGGCCGACCCCGCGGCGGCCCCCACGGGCGGCCTGACCGTGCTGCACAGCGGCCGGCCGGGCGCGCTCACCCCGGCCGCGCTCGCCTACGCGCAGGGTCGCGTCCTCGCGGCGGCGGCCGTCGCGCACTGAACGTGTCCGGACGGCTCCGCCGAGGCGCCGCGACTGCGGAACGTGCGTAGGCTGTCACCATGAGGGACCACTCCCAGAACCCGGGTCCCGAGGGACCCGCAACCCCGGTCTGGACCGGTCGCGCGACCAACCGGCTGCAATGGCTGCCGGCCGTCGGCGGGGGCGCCTGCCTCGCGCTCGGCGTGCTGCTCGCCGTCCAGTCGCCCTGGGCATCGGGCGACGCCCCGCTCCTGATGGCCGTCATCGGCTGCATCGCCGCCGGTCTCCTCGTCCTCTTCGGCACCCTCGCCTTCGTCCACGTCGCCGTCCGGGTCGACCACCGGGCGATGGAGGTGCGCTGCGGCCACATCGGCGTCCCGCGCCGCCGCATCCCCCTCTCCCACGTGGTCGGCGCCGACTTCGCCCCCTCCGTCACCCCGCGCCAGTGGGGCGGCTGGGGCTACCGCTGGCGCCCCGAGAAGGGCACCGCCGTCGTCGTCCGCCGGGGCGAGGGCCTGGTCCTGCGCCTCGGCGACGGCCGCACCTTCACCGTCACGGTCGACGACGCCGAATCCGCCGTCCGCGCCATCCGCACCCTCCTCCACCGCGCCTCCCCGCCGACCCCGACGGCTCCGACGGGCCCGGCGGGCGCCTGAGCGGGCGGGGGCGCCCGTGGGGGACGCGTTGCCGGGTGCCGAGCCGGTCGGCGGGTGTGCTGTACGGCGTGCCGGTCCCGTACCGTCCGTATGGCGTGCGATGCGCCGCAGGGGCGCGGGGGGCGGGCCGCGCTCCTGGTGAGGGCGCTTCGCGCCGTAGACTCCGGCACGTGAGCACCGCCATCGCACCCGCCGACGCGCCCGAGTCCACCCCCGCCCCGGAGCGGGCCCGCGGTCTGCGGCGGCTGCTGCGGCCCGGCGCGGCCGTCGTGGCCGGGCTGATGCTCTTTCTGAGCTTCCCGCCCCGGCCCCTGTGGTGGCTGGCGCTGCCCGCGTTCGCGCTGCTCGGCTGGACGCTGCGGGGCCGCCGGCCGCGGGCCGGGTTCGGTCTCGGCTATCTGGCCGGCCTCGGCTTCCTGCTGCCGCTGCTCGTGTGGACCGGCGAGGAGGTCGGGCCCCTGCCGTGGGTCGCCCTCGCCGCCGTGTCGGCCCTCTTCGTCGGTGCCGTCGGCCTCGGCATCGCCCTGGTCTCCCGGCTGCCCGCCTGGCCGGTGTTCGCCGCCGCCGTGTGGGTGCTCGGGGAGGCGGCACGCGCGCGCGTGCCGTTCGGCGGCTTCCCCTGGGGCAAGATCGCCTTCGGCCAGGCGGACGGCGTCTTCCTGCCGCTCGCCGCCGTCGGCGGCACCCCGGTGCTCGGCTTCGCGGTCGCCCTGTGCGGCTTCGGCCTGTACGAGGTGCTGCGCCTGGTCCTCGCCCGGCGCGCCGCGGCCCGTACCCGTACCGAAGAGCAGGAGGCCGCTCCGGCCCCGACCACCGCGCGCGGGCCGCTGCTCGCCGCCGCGCTCGCCGTCCTGGTGCCGGTCACCGGCGCGCTCGCGGCGCTCCCGCTGGTGTCCGACGCCCCGGAGGACGGCACCGCCACCGTCGCCGCCGTGCAGGGCAACGTGCCCCGCCTCGGCCTGGACTTCAACTCCCAGCGGCGCGCCGTCCTCGACAACCACGCCAACCGCACCCGCGAGCTCGCCGCCGCGGTGAAGGCCGGCAAGGAGCCGCAGCCCGACTTCGTGCTGTGGCCGGAGAACTCCTCCGACATCGACCCGTACGCCAACGCCGACGCCTACCAGGTGATCGACGAGGCGGTCCGGGAGGTGAACGCGCCGACCGTGATCGGCGCCGTCATCGCCCCCGAGACCGGCAAGCTGCGCAACACCCTCATCCAGTGGAACCCCGGCAAGGGCCCGGTCGCCGAGTACGACAAGCGGCATGTGCAGCCCTTCGGCGAGTACATCCCCATGCGCTCCTTCGTCCGCCTCTTCAGCAGCGACGTCGACCGGGTGCGCCGCGACTTCGGGGCGGGCGGCAAGGTCGGCGTCTTCGACCTGGCCGGTACGAAGGTGGGCCTCGCCACCTGCTACGAGGCGGCCTTCGACTGGGCGGTCCGGGACACCGTGACCCACGGCGCCCAGCTGATCACCGTGCCCAGCAACAACGCCACCTTCGGGCGCAGCGAGATGACCTACCAGCAGCTCGCCATGTCCCGGGTGCGCGCCGTCGAGCACAGCCGCAGCGTGGTCGTCCCGGTCACCAGCGGCGTCAGCGCGATCATCCGGCCCGACGGCACCGTCGTCGCGAAGACCGAGATGTTCACCCCGGACGTGCTCGTCGAGAAGGTGCCGCTGCGCTCCTCGCTGACCCCGGCGACCCGGATGGGCACCCTGCCCGAGGCGCTGCTCGTCGCGGTCGCCGTGGCCGGTCTCGGTTGGTCGGTGACCCGCTCGGTGCGCGCCCGGCGTGCCCGTACCGCCTGAGCACCGCGGACCGGAGCGAGCCGCAGCGGACCGGTCCCGGCCGTAGATGATCTAGGGTCGAACCATGGGCACCCCTGACTTCATCCGCGACATCCGGGCCTCGGCCGGCCACCAGCTGCTGTTCCTGCCGGGCGTCTCCGCCGTCGTCTTCGACGACCGGGGGCGCGTGCTGCTCGGGCGCCGGGCGGACACCGGGATGTGGGCGATCGTCGGCGGCATCGTCGAGCCCGGCGAGCAGCCCGCCGCCTGCGCCGTGCGCGAGGTGTACGAGGAGACCGGCGTGCACTGCGAGGTGGAGCGGGTCGTGCTCGTGCAGACCCTGCGCAAGCCGGTCGTCTACCCCAACGGCGACCAGTGCCAGTTCCTGGACGTGTCCTTCCGCTGCCGGGCCGTCGGCGGCGAGGCCCGGGTCAACGACGAGGAGTCGACCGAGGTCGGCTGGTTCGAGCTGGACGCCCTGCCCGAGATGAAGCGCTTCTCCCACTTCCGTATCGAGCAGGCCCTGAAGGACGAACCCACATGGTTCGACCCCAGCCACCAGGGCTGAACTATGTGTGCGGCGCACATCGGTCGGGGGTGGGGCGCTTCATAAGGTGCGGAGCATGAACGCCCCCATCGCCACGGGACCCGTTCCCGACCGGGCCGTCGCGCCCCGGCCCGCCCCCGGGTCCGTCACCCTCGACCTCTCCGGGCGCACCGCGCTCGTCACCGGCGCCGCCGGCGGCATCGGGCGCGCCTGCGCGCTGCGGCTCGCCGCCGCCGGAGCCCGGGTCAGAGCCGTCGACCGGGCCGCCGAAGGCCTCGACGCCCTCACCGAGGCGGCCCGGGGCCTGCCCGGCGCCGTCGAGGCGCGGCTGCTCGACCTCACCGACCTCGACGCCGCCGAGGCCGCCGCCGCGGGCGCCGACATCCTGGTGAACAACGCCGGGCTCCAGCTCGTCCGGCCCCTCCACGAGTTCCCGCCGGAGGTCTTCCACACGGTCCTCACCGTGATGCTGGAGGCCCCGTTCCGGCTGATCAGGGGCGCCCTGCCGGAGATGTACGCACGGGGCTGGGGCCGGATCGTGAACATCTCCTCCGTCCACGGCCTGCGCGCCTCCGCCTACAAGTCCGCCTACGTGGCCGCCAAGCACGGCCTGGAGGGCCTGTCCAAGACCGCTGCCCTCGAAGGCGCCCCGCACGGCGTGACCTCCAACTGCGTCAGCCCCGGCTATGTGCGCACCCCGCTCGTCGAGCGGCAGATCGCCGACCAGGCCGCCGTCCACGGCATCCCCGCCGAGCGGGTGCTGACCGAGGTGCTCCTGAAGGACTCGGCACTGAAGCGGCTGATCGAGCCCGACGAGGTCGCGGAGGCCGTGCTGTACCTGTGCACCCCGCAGGCCTCCTTCGTCACGGGCGCCTCGCTCGCCCTCGACGGGGGCTGGACTGCCCACTAGGCTCCGCCGGCCGGAGGCCTCGCCCCGCCGGGCACCGCCGCGTTGTCCACAGGGGGTTGTCCACAGGGCTGGTGCGACCCCCGGTACGGCAGGTATCCCTGTGACCATGACCCACGAACAGGCCGTCTACCTGGAGCTCCTCGCCCGCGGCGCCGCCACCGAGGCGTACGACCGCCCCGTGCTGCTCGCCCGCGCGAGCGGCACGGGACCGGACGAGCTGGCCGAGCTGGAGCGGACCAAACAGCTCGCCCTGCGGGTCCGCGCCGAGCTGGAGGGCCGGCGCCGCCGCGAGGCCGAGCTGTCCGCGCTCTTCGAGACCGCCCACGACCTGGCCGGCCTGCGCGACCTCGACGACGTGCTGCGCGCCATCGTGCAGCGCGCCCGCTCCCTGCTCGGCACCGAGGTCGCCTACCTCAGCCTCAACGACCCGGTGCGCGGCGACACCTACATGCGGGTCACCGAGGGTTCCGTCTCCGCCCGGTTCCAGCAGGTCAGACTCGGCATGGGGGAGGGGCTCGGCGGCCTCGTGGCGCAGACCGCCCGGCCCTACGTCACCGACGACTACTTCCGGGACGAGCGCTTCCAGCACACGGAGGCCATCGACAGCGCCGTCGGCGACGAGGGCCTGGTCGCCATCCTCGGCGTGCCGCTCACCCTCGGCAGCCAGGTCATCGGCGTGCTCTTCGCCGCCGACCGGCGCGCCCGGGTCTTCGAGCGCGAGCAGGTCGCCCTGCTCGGCTCCTTCGCGGCGCACGCCGCCGTCGCCATCGACACCGCCAACCTGCTCGCCGAGACCCGCTCCGCGCTCGCCGAGCTGGAGCGGGCCAACGACATCATCCGCGAGCACAGCGGCGTCATCGAGCGGGCCTCCGAGGTCCACGACCGGCTCACCGAACTCGTCGTGCGCGGCGGCGGCGTCCACGACGTGACCGCCGCCGTCTCCGAAGTCCTCGGCGGCACCGTCGAGTTCGTCGAGGAGCGGCCAGGCCCCGCCGCCCACACCGAGGGGCACGCCACCCGGGACGGCGACGACTGGATCGCCGCCGTCTCCGCCGGAGGCGAGAGCTTCGGCGCCCTCGTCCTGTACGACCGGCCCGGCCTCGACCCGGTCGACCTGCGCACCCTGGAGCGGGCCGCCCTCGTCACCTCCCTGCTGCTGCTCGCCCGCCGCTCCGCCGGCGAGGCCGAGCAGCGGGTCCGCGGCGAGCTCCTGGACGACCTGCTCGACGCCCCCGACCGCGACCGGCGCCTGCTGCGCGAGCGCGCCGCCCGGCTGTACACCGACACCGACGCCCCGCACGTCGTCCTCGCCGCCCGCGTCGACGGGGCCGGCGCCGGCGGGGAGAGCGACAGCGGCGGACGGGAGAGCGCCGACCGGCAGCGCCTGCGCTCCGCCGCCTCTCACCTGGCCGCCACCCGCCACGGCCTGGCCTCCGCACGCGACGGCGGCACCGTCCTGCTGCTGCCGCTGGGCCCCGGCGAGACCGCCGCCGAGCTCGCTCGGCAGACCGCCAGGCACCTCGGCGGCGCGCTCCACGAACCCGTCACCGTCGGCGCCTCCGCCCCCGTCACGGCGCCCCTCGCCCACCCCGACCGGGTCGCCCCCGCCTACGAGGAGGCCCGCCGCTGCCTCGACGCCCTGCGCCTGCTGCACCGGCCGGGCGAGGGCGCCGCCGCCGAGGACCTCGGCTTCCTCGGGCTGCTGCTCGCCGACACCCGGGACATCGAGGGCTTCGTCGAGCGGACCGTCGGGCAGGTCGTCGCCTACGACCGGCGCCGCGGCACCGACCTGGTGCGCACCCTGGACGCCTACTTCGCCAGCGGCATGAGCCCCGCCCGCACCAAGGACGACCTCCACGTGCACGTCAACACCGTGGCCCAGCGCCTGGAGCGGATCGGCCGGCTCCTCGGACCCGACTGGCAGGCACCCGCCCGCGCCCTGGAGATACAGCTGGCCCTCCGGCTGCACGCCCTCTCCTCGGCCGTCATACGCTGACGGCGCCCCGCCCGACCCCCGACCCGCCCCCGCTCAGCGCACCCAGGAGACCGCCCGATGCCCGGACGTCCCGCAGACCTGCCGCTCACCGGCATCACCGTCGTCAGCCTCGAACAGGCGGTGGCCGCCCCCTTCGCCACCCGCCAGCTGGCCGACCTCGGCGCCCGCGTGATCAAGGTCGAGCGGCCCGGCGACGGCGACTTCGCCCGGCGCTACGACACCACCGTGCACGGCGAGTCCAGCTATTTCGTCTGGCTCAACCGCTCCAAGGAGTCGCTCACCCTCGATCTGAAGACGGACGCGGGGCGCGAGGTGCTGGAGCGGCTGCTCGCCCGCGCCGACGTCTTCGTGCAGAACCTCGCCCCGGGCGCCGCCGACCGCCTCGGGCTCGCCCCCGACGCCCTCGCCGAGCGCTTCCCCTCCCTCATCCCGGCCGGCCTCTCCGGCTGGGGCACCAGCGGCCCGTGGTCCGAGCGCAAGGCCTACGACCTGCTCGTGCAGTGCCAGACCGGCCTGGTCTCGCTCACCGGCAACGAGCACGGCACCGCCCGCGCCGGGATCTCCGTCGCCGACATCGCCGGCGGCATGTATCTGTACAGCGGCATCCTCACCGCCCTCTTCACCCGCGCCACCACCGGCCGGGCCCGGGCCGTCGAGGTCTCCCTGTTCGAGGCGCTCGCCGAGTGGATGCACCAGCCCGCCTACTACACCCGCTTCGGCGGCACCCAGCCGCCGCGCATCGGCACCCGGCACGCCACCATCGCCCCCTACGGCGCCTTCACCGCCGCCGACGGCAAGGACGTGCTGTTCTCCATCCAGAACGAGCGCGAATGGGCCGCCCTGTGCGAGCGGTTCCTCCAGCGGCCGGAACTCACCGACGACCCGCGCTTCGCCACCGGCTCCGAGCGGGTCGCCCACCGCGAGGAGCTGGACGCCCTGGTCGCCCGGCGGTTCACAGAGCTGGACAGCGCCGCCGCGGGCCGGATCCTCGACGAGGCCGGCATCGCCAACGCCGGCGTCAACGACATGGCCGCGTTCCTCGACCACCCGGTGCTCGAAGCGCGCGAGCGCTGGCACGACGTACGGATACCCGGCGGCACGCCCGTACCCGCGCTCCTGCCGCCCGTCGACCTGGCCGGCACCGCACCGCGCATGGACCCCGTCCCCGGCATCGGCGAACACACCGACGCACTGCTCGCCGAACTCGGTTACGGGGCCGCCGACATCGCGGCGATGCGCGCCGCCCACGCCGTCTGACCTCCCGCCTCACCTCTACTCCCGGAGGGCCCGTTCGGCCGCCCGGGCCTCGCGCAGGGAGGTGTGCACCGACCAGACCACCGAGACCAGGGGGACGGCGACGACCGCGCCCACCATGCCGGCCGCGATCGAGCCGGCGATGACGGAGATGGCGACGACCAGGGGGTGGAGGCGCACCGCCCAGCTCATCACCAGGGGATGCAGCAGATGGCCCTCGATCTGGCCGATCACCACGATCAGGGCGATCACGATCGCCGCCACCAGCGGGCCCTTCGACGCGAGGGCCACGACGGCGGCGATCGCGAGGGCGATGGGCGAGCCGATCAGCGGGATGAAGGCCGCCGCGAACTCGAGGAGGGCGAGCGGTACTGCGAGCGGCACGCCGAGCAGCCAGAGGGCGAGGCCGACGAGGACGGCGTTGATCGCCGCGACGAGGACGATCCCGTGGGTGTAGCCGGTGAAGGTGCGCCAGGCCGCGCGCCCGCCGATCTCCGTGTGGGACCGCACCGACGCCGGCAGCTGCTCGCGGAACCAGGACCACTGGCGGTCGCCCGAGTGGATGAAGAAGACCGAGCTGAACAGCGCGAGCGCGAGGGTGGTCAGCACCTCGACCAGCCGGCCGGCCCCGCTCAGCGCCTGGCTGAGCAGGGTGGAGCGGTGGCTCGACAGGTACTGCCCGACGCGTTCCTGCACATCGGTGAGCGCCTGGGGGTTCAGCCGGAACGGCGGCTGCTCCAGCCAGTGCTCGATCCGCCCGACGCCGTCCCGGAACTCCCGCACCAGGGTCGTCCGCTCGCCCGCGACCGCCTCGCCGACCAGCGCCAGGATCCCCAGGACGAGCGCGATGCTGCCCAGGAGCGTCAGGGTCACCGCCAGCGGGCGCGGCAGCCCGCGGGCCACGAGGTCCGCCACCGGCCGCAGCAGCGCGGTGATCACCAGGCCGAGGAATACCGCCACCCCGATCTCGTGGAACCGCCCGAGCACCGCGAAGAGCCCGTAGACGAGCGTGCCGACGACCAGCAGCCGCCACGCATAGGCGGCGGCCGTTCGGAGAAAGGGGGCGACCGCGGGTGGCGAGCCTGGCTGCATGGGCTCGACGTACCACCCCCGCGCCGGCCGGCAACCCCCCGGCCCGCACATTCCCCCGACCGGACCCGGAGCCAACCCGGACCCGACCGGCCGGCCCCGGACCGGGCCGGACCCGACCGCGACCGGCGTCGGACCGTCCGTCACACCACCAGGTCCGAGGGGTCCGTGTTGGCCCCGCACAGGACCACGCAGACCTTCTCGCCGCGCTCCGGCCGGTAGCCGCCGCCCGTCAGCGCGGCGAGGGCCGTGGAGGCGGCGTGCTCGACGACGAGGCGCCGTTCGTCCCACAGCGCCCGCCGCGCCCGGACGATCTCCGCGTCCGGAACGAGCAGGGTGCGCACCCCGTCGTGCCGGGCCGCCGCCAGAGCAGCCCCCGAGATCCGCCGGGCCCCGAGCGAGTCCGCCGCGACCGAGTCCACCGGCACGTCGACCGGGGTCCCCGCGGCGAGCGCCGCGTCAAGGGCCCGGCAGTTCTCCGGCTCCACCGCCACCGTCCGGATGCCGTGCTCGCGCGCCGCCGTCGCCACGCCCGCGAACAGCCCGCCCCCGCCGACCGACACGACCACCGTGTCCAGGCCGGGGATCCGGTCCCGGATCTCCTCCAGGAGGGTGCCCGCGCCCGCCGCGATCAGCGGATGATCGTACGCGTGCGAGGCCAGCGCCCCGCTCTCCGCCGCGTACGCCTCGCAGGCCGCCAGCGCCTCCGCGTACTCCGTACCGACCAGCCGCACCTCCGCCCCGTACCCGCGCAGCCGCTCGACCTTCACCCGCGGCGCCGTCTCCGGCAGGAACACCGTCGCCCGCACGCCCGCCTGCCGGGCCGCCCAGGCGCAGGCGAGCCCGGCGTTCCCGCCGGACGCGATCGTCACGCCCGCCCCGGGGAGGGTGCCGGACTCGCGGTGCGCCTGGAGGAAGTTGCGGGCGCCGCGCGCCTTGAACGAGCCGGTGTGCTGGAGGAATTCGAGGGCGAGGAAGAGCTCGTGGCCCGCCTCCTCGTCTCCTGCGGGGGCGATCGCGACGGGGCGGACCCGGTCCGCGACCCGCTCGACGGCCGCCTTCACGTCTCCGTAACTGAGGGTCTGCACGGTGCTGCTCCTGGGACGGTGGGTCGGGAACGTTTCGGTACGGCACGGACGATCATCGCACCCGCCGGCCTCCCGGACCCGGCCATTCCGTGCGGACCCGCAGGTCCCGATGGTCCATCTGCCCGCCACAGCAGGGCAGTTGCACTATCTTTCTCCCTCGTGGACCAGTTGACAGCCGAAGACCCCCGTCACATCGGCCCCTATCGGCTCATCGCCCGCCTCGGCGCGGGCGGCATGGGCCTCGTCTATCTGGGGCGTTCCGAGGGCGGGCGGACCGTGGCCGTGAAGGTCGTACAGGCCGAGTACGCGGGGAACGCCGAATTCCGGCGCCGGTTCGCGCGCGAGGTGGCCGCCGCACGGCGGGTCGGCGGGAACTGGACGGCGGCGGTGCTCGACGCCGACCACGAGGCCGCCGTGCCCTGGGTGGCGACCCAGTACATCCCCGGCCCCGATCTGCACTCCGTCGTCGCCGAGGACTTCGGCCCGCTGCCCGAGCACTCCGTGCGCGCCCTCGCCAACCGGCTCGCGCTCGCGCTCGGCGCGGTCCACCAGGCCGGGCTGATCCACCGCGACCTCAAGCCGTCCAACGTCCTCGTGACCGTGGACGGCCCGCGCGTCATCGACTTCGGCATCGCCCGGGCCATGGACAGCCTCGCCGGCGACAGCCTGCACACCCGCACCGGCATGCTCATCGGCTCGCCCGGCTTCATGTCCCCCGAGCAGGTCCGCGGCCTCGAACTCACCCCGGCCAGCGACGTGTTCTGCCTCGGCGCGGTGCTCGTGTACGCGGCGACCGGACGGATGCTGTTCGGCGCCACGGACACCGGACTCAACGCCCACCTCTTCCGCATCGCCGAGGAGGAGGCCGATCTCACCGGCGTGCCCGATTCGCTCGTCGACCTCGTCCGCGCCTGCCTGGAGAAGGACCCGGCCCGCCGGCCCACCCCGCGGGAGATCGCCGAGCGCACGGCCACGGACGACACCGAGGAATGGCTGCCGGGCTCCGTGCTCGCCCAACTCGGTCGCCACGCCGCCCAGTTGCTCGACTTCGCCCCGCCCACCCCCGTCGTGCCCGCCCAGCCGGACCCCCGGGTCGCCCTCGCGCACCAGGCCGCCGCGCCCGGCGCGTACACCCCGACGACACCCGCGCACGCCGCGCCGTACGTGTACGGCGGCGCGGGCGCGGTGCCCATGGGCGTGGGCCCCACCGCGCCCCGGGACGCGACACCCGGCGGCGGCCGGCACCGGTGGGTGCTCGCCCTGGCCGCGCTCCTGCAGCTGCTCGTCGTGATCGACGCGACCGTGTCCGCCCTCTCCGCCTGGATCTTCCAGCGGGATCTGGGCCTGCCCCACTCGCTCATGGGCGGGCTTCCCATGGCGTACGCGGCCGGGCTCGGCGCCGTCCTGCCCCTCGGCGGACACCTCGCCGACCGGGCCGGCCGCAAGGCCGTCGTGGTCGGCGGGCTCGTGGCCTTCGTGGTGGCCGCCCTCCTGGAGGGGCTCGCGCCCGGCGCCCCCATGCTGCTCGCCGCCCGCGCGCTGCACGGCATCGCCGCGGCACTCCTCATGCCCGCCGCGCTCTCGATGGTGGCCCGGAGCCGTACGGAGCCCTCGGAGCGCCGCGCCGCCTTCGCCGTGTACGCGGTGGTGGCCGTCGGCGGCGGCGCCGTGGGCGCGGGCGTCGCCGGGGCCTTCACCGAGTTCCTCAGCTGGCGCCTGGTCGGCTACGTCGGGATCCTCCTCGCCGTCCTCGCGGTGATCGGCGCGGCGCGCATGCCCGACGGGCCGACGGCCGAGCCCCGTGGCCCCTTCGACCTGCCCGGTGTGCTGCTCGGCGGCCTCGCTCTCGGCGCCCTCGGCTACGGACTCGCCGGCGTCCGCGGCCTCTACGACGGGGAGGCGAACCCCACCGCCGGGGCGGTGGGCCTGGCCGGACTGGTGCTGCTCGCCGTCTTCCTGGCGCAGCAGCGCTCCGCGCCCGCCGCGCTGCTCGGCCCGGACGCCCTGAAGGACCGCGCCCGCGTCGGCGCGTACGGCGGTCTCGCCCTCCTCGGGGTCGCGCTCTTCGGCCTGTACGACGGGGCGAGCATGCGACTCGTCCACGTCCTGGGCCTGGGCCCGTTCCTGGGCGGCCTGATGCTCCTTCCCGCGCTCCTGGCCGCCCTGCTGGGCGTCCGCCTCGCCTCCGCACGGCTCGCGCGCGACGGCCGGGCCCGCTCCTCGATCGTGCTCGGCACGCTCCTCACGGCTGCGGGCCTCGGCCTGCTCGGGGGCCTCCCCGTCTCGGCCACCTACCTCGCCGCCGGCCTGCCCGCCCTCCTCCTCGCCGGCTTCGGCGCCGGCCTCGCCGCCCTCCCGCTCTACTCCCTCGCCACCCCGGACGAGCCCGGCGTCCGCACCGGCGGCGCGGCCTCCCTCGCCACCTACGGCGCCCCGCTGGGCACCCTCCTCGGCACCCTGGCGGCCGGCGGCTCCCTGCTCTTCGGCGCCCTCGTGGGCGCCGTCGCCGCGCTCCTCGCCGCCCTGGTCGGCGGACTGACGGCGGGCCGGACCGGAGGAACCCCCGCGCAGCGGTGAGGCGGCAGGGTGGCCGAACGCACGCCGTTCCCCTGGCGTGATCGGATGGAACGAGACGAACACAAGCTCCACGCCACGTCGTTCGGCGCCGCGGCCGTCGCCTATGCCGCGCACCGCCCCGACTACGCGCAGGCCGCGGTGCGTTGGGCCCTGGAGGCCGCCCCCGGTCCGCGGGTGCTCGACCTGGGTGCCGGCACCGGCAAGCTGACCGCCACGCTCCTCGCGGCGGGCGTGGGCGCGGATGCCGTGGCGGTGGAACCCGATGGCGCGATGCTGGCCGAACTGCGCCGTGCGCTGCCGGAGGTGCGGGCCCTGCAGGGAAGCGCCGAGTCGATTCCGCTGCCCGACGGGTCGGTCGACGCGGTGGTGGCCGGCAACGCCATGCACTGGTTCGACATGGCGGTCGCCGGGCCCGAGATCGCGCGGGTCCTCGCACCCGGCGGTGTCCTGGCCGGCCTGTGGAACGTCATGGACGACTCCGTCGCCTGGGTCGACGGGCTCGCCCGGGTCAGCGGTCCCGCGGCCGTCGGCCCCCGTGACACCCCTGCGAGCTGGCGCGCCGCGACGGAGAGGATGCACCTGCTGGCCACCGGCTCGCCCCGTTTCGGCTCGCCGCAACAGGCCGGCTTCGACCACGGTCAGCTCCGCACCGCCGACTCACTCCTCGCGACCCTCGCGACCCGCGCGGGCATGATCGTCATGCCGGAGGAGGACCGTACGGCCGTCCTCGCACGCGTCCGCGCGTACCTGGCGAGCCGCCCGGAGACCTCCGCGGGCGAGTTCACCCTGCCGATGCAGACCAGTGTGCTCCGCGTCCGCCGCCTCTGACCGGACCTGGCAGGCCCGACCGCGTCGGACGCCCGCTCGGTGTTCAGCCCTCGGCCCGCCGCTCGGCCGCGCGCAACGCCGAGCGCAGGGCGGCGAGTTCGTGGGCGTCGAGGTTCCCGACGAAGGCGGCGAGCGCGGCGGGCCGGTCCTCGCTGGCGTCGAGGCCGTCCTCCATCAGCGCCGCGGCGTAGGCCTCGCGGGTGGCGGCGGCCCGGTAGACCCAGATCCGGCCCTCACGGGCGCGGGTGAGATAGGCCTTGTGGAAGAGGATCGTGGTCACCGTGGTGACGGTGGTGTAGGCGATGTCCCGGTGCCGGTTGATGTCGTCGACGATCTCGCGCACCGTGGCCGGGCGGTTCCACCTCCAGAAGCGGTCCATGATCTCCGCCTCCAGGTCCCCCAGCCGACGCATCGATTCCGTGTCCTCTCCGCTCCGCCCACTCCGGCGGGGTTCATAGTAGACGCGCAGCTCACGGCCCCGGCCGGGCCGGCGGGAGTGGCGCGATCGCGCCAGAGCGTGTTCACGCAGCCCGGCAACCCTGGCCGGGACGGCGGGTGTTGGCCAGGATGGGAGCACGACGCGAGCCCCCGCGGCACGGGGACACCCTCGCGTCCCACGGCACGGACCGGGCGGCGCCCTGGAGGAGTCGCCCCGACGGGAAACCTCCCCCGTCCCCGTCGAGGTCGCGGCACCGCCCGGTCCTGCCGTCCGGCGCCTCAGCTCGCTCGGCCACGGTTCGCCCGGTAGCGGGCGAGGAGTTGGGGCAGATAGTCCGCGTACGGCTCCGGCGCGGCGTCCGGCGGTACGGCGCCGGGCGCGGCGAAGGCCAGGGCGTCGAGCTCGGGGACCAGGCCCCGGGCCCGCTCGGCCGCGACGACCGCGGCGTGACACCGGCGTACCCGCGCGGCCGCGACGGCCGGGGCCAGGAAGTGGAAACCGAGGCTGCCGTACCGCGCCCCGCGGCTCACTCCCCACAACCGCAGCTCCGACTCCGGCACGGCGAGGCCGACTTCCTCGGCCAGTTCGACGGCCGCGTGCCGCCGGAGCGCCGCGAGGTCCAACGGGCTTCCGGGCGGCGGCGGTTCGGCGCCGCCGCCCGGCAGGCTCCAGCGGCCGGGCGCCGCCGTCGTGCGCGAGCCCCGCCCGAGCACCAGCCCCTCGTCGGTGGGCTGCAGCACGGTCACGAAGACGGAACCCGGGACCGCCGCGGCCGGCCGTAACGCCCGCAGCGCGCGGTGCCGGTACGTCATCCGGGCCCACCGCACCGCCGTGCGGCCGGGCGCGGGGCGGCCGAGGCCCAGGACGGCGACGACCGGGCCGTCGAAGGACGCCGGGTTGGCGGCCGTGGTCGCCGCCCAGCAGCGGTCGACCTCGCGGTGCTCGTCGGCGGAGAGCGGGGGCGGCGGGCACTCGACGAAGTCGATCCGGTGGGCGTCACCGGCCGGTGCGCCGGCATCGGTGCCGAGGAAGTCGACGGGCGGTGTGCCGTGCGGCGGCCCGGGGGTCATGCGGGGAGGCTGCCGGCGGTGGCCGCCGCCGCTTCCCAGGCCCGGGTCAGCCCGTCGAGCCAGGCCGGCGGCAGCTCGGCCGCGTCCCACTCGACGCGCAGCTCCTCCGGCGTCGTCAGCAGGCGTTCCAGGACGGCGATGCTGGTGGGGGAGTGCAGCAGGGAGTAGCGGCCGTGGATGGCGATGGTGCTGCCCGGGCCGTACTCCGCGTACATCCGGGCCACGCGCTCGCGTCCGTCCTCCGCGAAGCGCGTCAACCTACCCGCGTACGCGGCCCGCTGACGTGCCGTCATCGTGCCGAGCACGGCCGTGAGGACCTGCTCCGAGACCTCCGGGTCGAGGTCGGACACCTCGGTGAAGGAGAGGTAGAACGGCAGCACGACCACCTTGGCCCGCTCCAGCTCCATCCGGCCCACCGGCGTGCGAGGCTCCATGCCTGCGCCTCCCTCGCCCCCCGGGCCGCCCTCCCCGTGTTCGGCGCCGCGGCCGACGGCCTGTCGCAGGGTCAGCTCCGCGCGGGCGCCGAGCCCTTCGGCGACGGCCCGGGCGCCGTCCAGCCACCCCTCCGCGTAAGGAGCCTCTCCGGCCGGAGCCTCGGCGGCGAGCGCGTCCAGCTCCCGCTGCGCCAGCGCGAGGGCCCCCGCCTCGACGAGCCCGATCAGCTCCTCGGCGTCCCCGGAGTAGACCCCGGCCCGCGCGAGGAGCTGGACCAGCGTCGTCTTCGCGTTGCGGACGTCGGCCTCGTCCAGCCGGAGCCGGTCTTCCTCGGTGGCGTTCAATGGGTCCTCCTCGTCGCAAGGCCGCGCCGCCGTGAGCCTACGTGGCCGGGGCGCCGCGCCGCTGAGGGGCACACGGACGAGTGGTCTGGACAGCCCGCACCGCTCACCGTACTCTCCGAGGTGCATATTCAATTTGTTGAGTATCAAGTGTCGATGGACGAGTCGGTCGACCGAGGAGAGGCTGGACCATGCACCCGTTCCGCAAGGCCGTGGAGGACCGCGACACCGCCGCCGTCGAGGCGCTGCTCGCCGAGGACGTCGTCTTCACCAGCCCCGTCGCCTTCAAGCCGTACCCGGGCAAGGCGATCACCGCGGCCATCCTCCGCGGAGTGCTGCGGGTCTTCGAGGACTTCACGTACGTGCGGGAGATCGCCGACCCCGGCGGCCGCGACCACGCCCTCGTCTTCACCGCCACCGTCGGCGGCAAGCGGATCCAGGGGTGCGACTTCCTCCACTTCGACGAGGACGGGAAGATCGACGACTTCACCGTCATGGTCCGGCCGCTCTCCGCCGCGCGGGCCCTGGCCGAGGCGATGGGCGCCCAGTTCGAGCGCGTCGCGCAGGAGGCCGGCGAGGCGGCCGGAGCCTAGGCCGTGTCGGGCCCCGGACGGCTCCACGGCACCGCGACGACCTGCACCTCGTCCTCGTACACGATCCGGCCCGGATCCGCCGACTCGATCCGCTCGCACGCCACCCCGTGCGCGGCGAGCAGCGCCAGGTAGCCCGGCACGCGGTCGAGGAGGTGGCCTGCGGTGCTCTTGAACCAGGCCACCGCGCCGGGGTTCACCGCGGGGTCGTAGACCTCCGGATCGGTCTGCGACGGATCGGGGTACGCGGCGTCGTACCAGTCGTTGGCCGCCCGCCAGAAGCGGTGCTCCGCCTCGCTCAGCAGGCCCTTGCGGGCAAGGCCGTTGGCCAGTGCGAAGACGCCCGGGAAGTGGCCGCGCGGGCTGCGCTCCGTGCCCTGGAAACGGATGTAGCGGGCGGCGTCGGTGGCGCGTCCGGCGGTCACGAGGCCGGGCCCGGGCGACGCGGGGCCGGGAGACGGGCCGGGCTACGGGCCGGCGGGCCGAAGCGGACCGGTACGCCGGGGGAGTAGAGCACGCTCACCGGGTCGCCCGGCGGGCGGGTGAGTCCGGCCGCGGCGATGAGATCCTCGTCGTACGAGAGGAGTTCGGCCCGGTGCAGCGGCCAGCGCGGGTGCGCGTTCGGCAGCAGGCGCGGGCGGCCGAGGGCCGTGGTGTGCAGGCCCCAGCGGGCGGTGAGGAAGTGCTCGAGGGCGGTCGGCTCGGCCACCCGCTCCCCGATCCGTACGGCGAGGTCGCCGCGCGCGCCGCGCGGCCCCGGCCAGCGCCGGCGGCTCGTGTACGTGAGGGTGTCGCCGTCCCGCCGGACCGCCATCCGCGACCAGACGTACGGGATCCGGAACGCCCATCGCCCGATCGCCACCGGCAGCAGCCGAGAGGCGTCCAGCGAGCGGAACACCACGCCCCGGCGGCCGTGTTCGTCGACCGAGTACAGGCGCACGTTCGTCTCCGGGAAGCTGCCGAGATACGGCACGCCCGGGAGCCGGAACCAGCCCACCCGGTGCATCCGGAACGCCACGAGCCCGACGTGCGCGGCCCCTTCGAAGGTGTCGGGCACCGTCCCCGGCGGCAGCAGCGGCGCGACCTCGGCCGGGTCCACGGCCCAGTGCAGAAAGGCGAGATCCAGCCAGGACTGGGTGAGCAGGGTGGGCCCGGACAGCGGCGGCGGGTCGGCGCATATCGCCTCGGGGGCGGGTGGCGGCGAGGCGGGATGCGGGGACGGGACGAGGGGCTCCGGTGCGGGGGCGGCGGCGTGCTGCGTCGGCGGCATCGCAGCAGTATGCCAAGCCCCGATCGCCGGCCGTCCGTGGCGGCGGCACCGGGCCGGGTGTCCGCGCACGGCGCTGACCACCGAAAACGTGGTGATCGGCGGCTCGAACACCTGATAGATTGATCCATGTCGCCGCGGGCCGCAGGGCCCGGGACGGCTCACCTGTCCGGGTGGCGGAATGGCAGACGCGCTAGCTTGAGGTGCTAGTGCCCTTTATCGGGCGTGGGGGTTCAAGTCCCCCCTCGGACACCACGGTTCCTCGGGATCTTCGAGCGGCGGGGTGGCAGGACTTCGGTCCGGCCACCCCGTCGCCGTTTTCTGTGCCCGAAGACTGTCAGGAAGCTTTACTAACTCCTGTCGCGGCGGCAGCATGTCGTGCACCCATCAAGCCCGTCCCGTCCCCACCCGGAGGTGGCGCATGGCACGACCGGCACACTCGGCCCGACGGCGCACGATCCCGGCCGTCCTCGCGGCGGCCCTCAGCGCCCTGGCCCTCACCCTGTTCGGCACCCTCACCGGGCCGTCCCAGGCCGACGCCGCACCCACGGCCGCCTGGACGCTGCGCTGGGCGCCCGACCCCGCCGTCCAGGGTCTCGGCGCCTTCGAGACCGTCGAGGACGACCGGGCCGACTCGCACCCCGGCGGGCAGCCGCACATCAAGGTCGCCGGCGACGCCTACCGCTTCGACATGCACATGGTGGACCGCGACTCCTCCACCGACCGGCAGCGCCAGGAGGTGACCGGCAACCGCACCTCCTCGACGAGTTACCTCTCCTGGAAGCAGGGCCAGACCTGGCGGGTCACGTACTCGATGTACATCCCGAGCTCGCTGATGGCGACCACCACCTTCACCCACATCATGCAGACCAAGCAGCCCGGAGACGGCTCCTCGCCCATCACCGTCACCTCGCTGCGCCGCGTCAACGGCAGGCAGACCATCGAGCACAAGATCTTCGCCGGCGACATCCTGGTCGGCCGCACCGACCTCGAACCGCTGCAGAACAAGTGGATCGACATCGAGTACGAGATGAAGATCGGCGACGGCACGGCGGGCTCCGTCCGCTGGGTCGTCAAGAGCGGCGGCACCACCGTCGTGGACGCCACCAAGACGGGGGTCGACACCTTCCTCGCCGACCGGGTACGGCCCAAGTGGGGCATCTACCGCTCCCTCGGCGACAGCTCCGGCTCGCTGCGCGACACCTATCTGCTGCTCCGCAACCTGCGCGCCTACCAGCTGACCGACTCCGGCACGCCCACGCCCACGCCCACCCCCACGCCCGCCCCCGACACCCTGCTCTCCCAGGGCCGCCCCGCCACCGCCTCCTCTGTCGAGGCCGCCGGGCTCGAAGCCGGCAAGGCCGTCGACGGACAGTCCGCCAGCCGCTGGGCCTCCGCCGAGGGCGTCGACCCGCAGTGGCTGCGCGTCGACCTCGGCGCCCCCGCCGCGCTCTCCCGGGTCAGGCTCGACTGGGAGGCGGCGTACGCCCGCGCGTACCGTCTGCAGGGCTCCCTCGACGGCACCACCTGGACCGATCTCCACAGCACCACGACCGGCGACGGCGGCACCGACGAGGTCCCGGTGACCGGCACCGCCCGCTACCTGCGGATGTACGGCACCCAGCGGGCCACCCCGTACGGCTACTCCCTCTACGAGCTCAAGGTCTACGGCACCCCGAGCACGGCAGCCGTCCTCCCCGGGACCTAGACCGGAAAGCCGAGGCGCCTGCCCCGGACCGCCGCCTACGGTGAGGGCATGACTATCGATCTCGACGCCTACCTCGCCCGCATCGGCTGGTCCGGGGAGCGGCGGCCCACCCTCGACGTGCTGCGCTCCGTGCACCGCGCGCACCTCATGGGCATCCCGTTCGAGAACCTCGACCCCGTGCTCGGCACGGCGCCCTCCCTCGCCCTGCCCGACCTGGAGGCCAAGCTGGTGCGCGGCGGGCGCGGCGGCTACTGCTACGAGCACAACACGCTGTTCGCCGCCGCGCTCACCGCCCTCGGCTTCGAGGTCACCCCGCTCGCCGCGCGCGTCCTGGTCGGCGCCCGCCCCGGGGACGTACGCCCCCGCACCCACATGCTGATGCTCACCGACGTGCCCGGCGAGCCCGTGCCGTACGTCACCGACGTCGGCTTCGGCAGCATCGGCTGCCTCATCGAGCCCGTGCCGCTCGCCGCCGGCACCGAGACGCTCGACGCCCCGCGCCGGCACCGTCTCGCGCACGCCCCGCACGACGGGCCGCTGACGCTGTGGAAGCTCCAGGCGCACGGCGCGGAGACCGACGGCTGGGACGACCAGTACTCCTTCACCGTCGAGCCCTTCGAGGCACCCGACTACGAGGTCATCAACTGGCACATCGCCACCAACCCGCGCTCGCCGTTCTCCCGCGGCGTCTACGCCCAGCGCACCGCCCCCGCCGTCCACCTCTCCCTGGCCGGCCGCCGCCTCACCGAGACCCACGCCGACGGCACCCGCAAGGAACGGGAACTCGCCGACCCGGCGGAGGTGCTGACCGTGCTGCGCGAGGACTTCGGCATCCGCCTCCCGGACGGCACCGTCCTGCCGGAGTAGCCGCCCGGGCTCCCGTCCGTACGGCACGCACGGCCCGGGCGCGCGATCGGTGTCCCGTACAGGCGGATTGCCCCGGACCTCTGGTCGAGCCCCGGCCCGCTGCGTACACTCCACCCTCGGTGCGGACACGGCGCGGTGCTCCCATCGAGGAGTGGGAGGACGTGCGGACAATGGCAGCGGAACCGGTTCCCCGGCGCGAGGTGGTCACCCGCGCCCCCGGGACCACGGCCGCGCCCCGGGCCTACCGGCCCGCCGCCTACCGGCCCGCCCCCGAACGGCCCGCCCCGCTCCCGCCCGCCGTGCGCACCGAGGTACGGCGGCTGATCCGCGCCCAGCTGCGCGCCGGGCTCGCCGTCGGCGGCACCCTGGCCGTCCTCGTCGCGACCCTGCCGCTGCTCCTGCGCACCCTGCCCGGCAGCGGCCTCGGCCCGGTGCCCCCGCTCGTCGTCTGGGCCGTGCTCGGCATCGCCGTGTACCCGCTCTTCCTCGTCCTCGCCGGCTGGTACGTACGGCGCGCCGAACGCAACGAGCGGGAGTACACCCGGGCCGTCGAAGGGAGCTGAACGATGGCCCGCACCAGCACGGCGGCGGCCGGGGCCGCCGAGTGAACCAGCCCTACGGCGTGATCGCCGTTTCCGCCGTGATCGTCGCCACGGTCGCGGTCGGCGCCCTCGGACTGCGCATCTCCCGCACCACCTCCGACTTCTACGTGGCCTCCCGCAGCGTGCCCGCCCGCCTCAACGCCGCCGCCATCAGCGGCGAGTACCTCTCCGCCGCGTCCTTCCTCGGCATCGCCGGACTCGTCCTCGCCCAGGGCGTCGACATGCTGTGGTTCCCCGTCGGCTACACCGCCGGCTACCTCGTGCTGCTCGCCTTCGTCGCCGCCCCGCTGCGCCGCTCCGGCGCCTACACGCTGCCCGACTTCGCCGAGGCGCGCCTGGAGTCCCGGACCGTCCGGCGCGCCGCGGGCATCCTCGTCGTGGTCGTCGGCTGGCTCTATCTGGTGCCCCAGCTCCAGGGCGCCGGACTCACCCTCGGCACCCTCACCGGACTGCCGCACTGGTCGGGCGGGATCGTCGTCGCCGTCGTCGTCGCTCTCTCCGTCGCGGCCGGCGGCATGCGCTCGATCACCTTCGTCCAGGCCTTCCAGTACTGGCTGAAACTCACCGCCCTGCTCGTGCCGCTGCTGTTCCTGCTGTTCGCCTGGTACGCCGACGGGCGGCCCGACCCCGCCCTCGACGAGCCGCCCGGCTTCCGCCGGCACAGCCAGGTGCGCATCGACGACACCCTCACCCTCGGCCTCGACGCGCCGCTGCGGGTCACCGTCACCGGCACCGTCGACGGGCTCCGCCACGACACCGAGGAGGTCGACCTGACGGCCGGCCGCCACCGCGTCGAGGCCGGCACCGTCCTCGGCTTCCCCGCCGGCAGCCCGCTGCCCGAGCGCGCCACCGCCGCCGCCGACGGCGGCACCAACACGGGCTGGGCCGAACCGCGAGGCCAGGCGGGCGAGGAGCACCCGCTCTACGCCACGTACGGACTGATCTTCGCCACCTTCATGGGCGCCATGGGCCTGCCGCACGTCGTCGTCCGCTTCTACACCAACCCCGACGGCCGGGCCGCCCGCCGCACCACCGTCGTCGTCCTCGGCCTCGTCGGCGTCTTCTACCTCCTCGCGCCGGTGTACGGGGCGCTCGGCCGGGTGTACGCGCCCGATCTGCTGCTCACCGGCAGCACCGACACCGCCGTCCTGATGCTGCCCGACCGGCTCGTCGGCGGCACCGCGGGCGACCTGCTCGGCGCGCTCCTCGCGGCCGGCGCCTGCGCCGCGTTCCTTTCCACCGCCTCCGGCCTCACCATGGCCGTCGCGGGCGTCCTCACCCAGGACTTCCTGCCCTCGCCGCGCGGTGTACGGCACTTCCGGCTCGCCGCCGCGGTGGCCGTCGCGGTGCCCGCCGCCGCGCACGTCGTGGTCCAGGGCCTGTCCGTCGCCAACGCCGTCGGCCTCGCCTTCGCCGTGGCGGCCTCGTCGTTCTGCCCGCTGCTGCTGCTCGGCATCTGGTGGCGCCGGCTCACCGCCGCGGGCGCCGTCGCGGGCATGGTCGCCGGCGGCGGGGCCGCGCTCACCGCCGTCCTCGCCACCGTCGCCGGCTGGCCGGACTCCGGCTGGCCGCGCGCCCTGCTCGCCTGGCCGGCCGTCTGGACCGTACCGCTTGGCTTCCTCACCATGATCGTGGTCTCGCTGGCCACCCCCAAGGGCGTCCCGGCCGGCACCGACGCCATCATGGCGCGGCTGCATCTGCCCGAGCCGCCGCCCGTGCCCCACCCCACGCCCGCCGGAACCGGGAAGACGCGCCGATGACCGTGCTCGTGCTGCTGCTCTGCTGCGCCGTCGTCGGGGCGCTCTGCTTCGCCGCCGGCGCCGCCTACGTCCGGGGCGCGGGATACGTCCTCGGCGCCGGGTACGTCCGGGGCGCCCGCCGCCGCGTGCGTGGCGCGCTCGACGGGCCGGACTCCGACACCGTCGAACGCGCCACCTTCCAGACCCTGCACACCGCGTCCCTCGCCGCGCCGCCACTGCGCGCCGGGCTCGCCCCCGACACCGCCCGCAAGGCGGTGCGCCGGCTCCGCCCGCTGCTCGGCACCCAGTCCCTCGCGCTGACCGGACTCGACGGCGTGCTCGCCTGGGAGGGCACCGGCGAGCACCACGGAGAGCAGCTCGCCGCGCATGTCGCCAAGGCGGTGCAGGCCGGCCGCACCCGTACCTTCTCGGTGGACTGCGACCGCGCCGACTGCGCCGTACGCTTCGGGGTCGTCGCCCCGCTCACCGCGGGCGGACGCCCCAGGGGCGCCCTCGCCGCCTTCGGCTCGCACGACTCCGCCGCCGTCGCCCGCGCCACCGAGGAAGTCGCCCGCTGGGTCTCGGTCCAGCTGGAACTGGCCGAGCTCGACCGGGCGCGCAGCAGCCTCATCGAGGCGGAGATCCGCGCCCTGCGCGCCCAGATCTCGCCCCACTTCATCTACAACTCGCTCGCCGCGATCGCCTCGTTCGTCCGCACCGACCCCGAGCGGGCCCGTGAACTCCTCCTGGAGTTCGCCGACTTCACCCGCTACTCGTTCCGCCGGCACGGCGAGTTCACCACCCTGGCCGAGGAGCTGGGCTCGATCGAGCAGTATCTGGAGCTGGTCCGCGCCCGGTTCGGCGACCGCCTCCAGGTCACCCTGCAGATCGCCCCCGAGGTGCTGCCGGTCGCGCTGCCCTTCCTCTGCCTCCAGCCGCTGGTGGAGAACGCGGTCAAGCACGGCCTGGAGGACTCCGTCGACCGCAGCCTCATCACCATCGCCGCCGTCGACGAGGGCTCCGCAGCCCGCGTCAGCATCGAGGACAACGGCGTGGGCATGGACCCGGAGCGGCTGCGCCGCATCCTGCACGGCGAGGGCGGCCCGACCACCGGGATCGGCCTGCGCAACGTCGACGAACGGCTCCGCCAGGTCTACGGCCCGCACGAGGGCCTGGTCATCGAGACCGGCGTCGGCGCCGGCATGAAGATCACTCTCCGCATCCCCAAGTACCACGCCGGGGTG
Source organism: Streptomyces sp. SKN60 (assembly GCF_026236535.1). GTDB lineage: Bacteria > Actinomycetota > Actinomycetes > Streptomycetales > Streptomycetaceae > Streptomyces. Next base: position 63,187 of record NZ_JAHTMW010000033.1, read on the forward strand.
CACGCGGGGGCGCCGGCCACCCATCGGTGACCGACGCCCCGGGCGGTGCTTCCGGTGCCTAGCGCTGCTGGAACTCCTGTCGGAGCGCGTCCAGGATGTCCGCCGCCTCCGGCAGGCCCCCGGCCCGGCAGCGGGCCGCGGCCGCCGCGAGGCGGGTGACCGCCGCCGCGCGCCGCTCCAGGCCGTTGCCCTCGATCAGGGCGGCGATACGGACGGCCTCGGCACGCGGCACCTCGCCCTCCTCACCGCCCCGCTCGTGCGCGGCGATCGCGGCCTCCACCGCCTCCAGGGCCTCGGGGAAGCGCTGGGCCTCGGCGAGCACCCGGCCCCGCCGGTAGTGCACGGAACCCTGCTCGTACCAGAGCGCGAAGTCCTCGGTGTCCTGGGGCTCGGCGGCCAACAGCGCGTCGGCCCGGGCCAGGTGCTCCAGCGCCGCGTCCACGCCCTCCTCCTCCCGGGCGAGCACGGTCAGCCGGGCGAACTCGCGCATCATGTGGGCGAGCATCGGCGGGTTCCCGGCCTCGGCGTGCGCGGCGACGGCCCGGTCGTACGCCGAGGCCGCCGCGTCCCAGCGGTCGGCCAGCGCCAGCGTGACCGCGGCCTCCGCGGCCACCAGGGTGTGGACCGCCCGGTCGTCCTCCCAGCCGGCGACGGTGTCCGCGAGCCGCAGGAACTCCTCTGCCGCCGGCAGCTGCTCGCCGAGCTCCCGCAGACCACGCGCGAGGGTCAGCCGCGCCTGGGCGAGCATCCGCTCGTCGAGGCCTTCGGCCGTCTCGTCGGAGAGCACCGACTCCAGGACGGCGACGGCGTCGGCCTGCTGTCCCGCGCGGGCGAGCACGTCGGCGAGCTGGAGCCGGACGTCCGTGGCCTCCTCCCGATCCCCGTCCTGGTCGTACCGCGCGGCCGCCTCCGACAGATGCCGGACCGCGCCGCCGAAGTCCCCCTGGTGCGAGGCGGCGTGCCCGAGCAGCGCGTACGACGGGGCCAGCGGGAAGCCGGCGTCGTCGTGGCGCACCGCGTCGCCGATCGCCTGGTGCAGCAGCTCGACGGCCTCGTCCGGTTCGTGCCGGGCCAGCAGGAACTGGGCGAGCAGACACCGCGGCCGGGAGCCGCGCCAGGGCCGGCCGGCCGCCGCCACATCGGCCAGGGCCGCGCGCAGCTCGGCCTCGGCGAGGGCGAGGTCCCCGCGCCGCGCGGCCAGATCGGCCACGTACTGACGCGCGTTGGCCGTCTGATGGGGCGCGGACAGGCGCTCGGACTCCGTGCGCAGCCTTCCGCTGAACGCGTCGAACCGCGCCACGGCGGCCTCCGAGGGCTCGGGCAGCTGCTCCAGGACCTCGCGGTACGCGCTGTACGCGGCGGCGTTCAGGACCATCAGATGGTGCAGGACCCGGGTCCTGCCGACGTCGTTGCCGGAGTGGGCGGAAACCGCCGTCTCACCGGCACCGGGCGCCTCTCCGGTGAACGGCGCCTCGGCCGCGAGCCGTTCCGCCTCGGCGAGGAGGGCGTCGATCCCGGCCGCCGTCTCCTCCCGGCCGGCCGTCTCGCCCTCCTGCCACTCGGCGCCCCACGCGAGGGCGTTGGCCCGGGCGGCGAGCGCGTGCCACGGCATGCCCGCACGGGTGAACAGCCCGGCCGCCCGGTCCTGTTCGGCGGCGAACTCGGTCCTGCGTTCCGCGTTGCCGTGCCCGTCCGCCCGGTGGTCGGCCAGCTCCGCCTCCAGGAGCTCGCGCGGGCCCAGGCGGTGGTCGTGCGGGTCCGGCGCGCTGCCGTCCGCCATCCGCTCGGCGATCCGCTCCCACAGGCGGTGCTCGGAGGGCTGCCCCGCGCCGGAGAGCCGGCGCGCCTCCCGCACCAGCTCGACGAAGTCCTCGGGGATCGCCACGCCGGACGGGGACGCGGACGGGGACGCCGGGGCGGTGCCGGAGGCCGGGGTGTCCGTGGCGCCGGGGCCCGCGGCCGGGCGGACCACGGCGGTGCGCAGTCCGAGCGGCAGCGGCTCGGCGAGCAGCGGCTCCTGGGCGAGCCTGGCCTTGCGCCGGTCCCCGACGGCCGTGGTGCCGTTGCGCGTGTCGAACGCGGCGGCCAGCGGCTCCGCCTCGGCCCGCACATGGCCGAGGAGCCCGGCCGCCGTCCAGTTCCGGCCGGGCGGGCCGGCCACCGTGACGTCCCCGTGCCCCTGGGCGACGATCCGGGCAAGCAGCACCTCGACGCCGGTGAGGAAGCCGAGCCGGGCCAGCGGCGCGCCCGTGGCCTCGAACAGGCCTCGGTTCTCGGCGAGGACCTCCAGGCCCCGGCCCTCGTTGCGGGACAGGGCGCAGAACTCCAGGTGCAGGCCCACCTCCTGCTGCATGCCGGTGTTGCCCCGCACCCGCCGGTAGCCGGTGAGGTGATGGGACCGGGCCTCGTCCGTGCGGCCGGTGCGCAGCAGGGGCAGCAGGGCCCGCGCCTGGCTCGACTGCGGCTCCTCGGAGCAGCTCTGGGAGCCGTCGAGCACCGGACCCCAGGCGTCGAGCGCCGCCGAGTCGTCGCCGTCGGCCATCAGATGCCGGGCCATGTTCCGGGTCTCGCAGGCCTCGCAGTCGCTGAGCTCCGTACGGGGCCGGGTGATCCACAGGTCGTACGCGTCGGCGGCGCCCACGCCGGTGTGCGCGGCGATGTGATGGCGCATCGCGGCCACCGGCTGCATGCCGTGCCCGCCCGCCTCGTACCGCTCGCGCATCCGGTCGACCCAGCCCCGGATCGTGGCCAGCGGCACGTCGGGCACCTGGATCAGGGAGGTCGTCACCCACTTGAAGCGCCAGAAGACCTGGTGGGCCTCCCCTTCGCTGAAGGACTCCGGAGCGGTGTCCCACAGCTTGAGCAGCCGGGCGAAGACGACCGGCGCCTTGCGGTGCTCGCCGGTGAACTCGTACGAGGTCATCAGCTCGAGCAGGGCGGTGACCAGGACGTCGGGCTTGTCGAAGACCTCGGCCGCCTCCGCCAGCTCCTCGGCGACGACGGTGCGCTGCAGTCCGTGCGGGCGCTCGTGGTTCTCCCGCAGCGCCTCGAACACGGCCTCGGGGGTGTCCAGCATCAGAAGTCCTTCCGGGGCTCGGTGCCGGGGGTGCCCGCGTCGGGGGTGTCCGTACCGGGGTGGTGCATGGCGTGGCTGAGCAGGCCCATGAAGGCCCGGTTGAGCAGGGCGCTCTCGCTCGCCCGGAGCGGGCGGCGGCTGAGCAGCAGCGCCTGCCCGTACAGCGCCTCGGCCGTGGTGACGGCCAGACCCCGCTCGGCGATGGTGACGGCCTGCCGGACCAGCGGATTGAGGTGGTTGAGGACCAGCTGGGCGCGCGGCGTCTCGTTCCGCAGGGAGCCCAGGATGTCGGCCCACAGGCCGTCGCTGTCGGCGGCGAGCCCGGCCCGGGTGCGCTCGTGGCGGGCCTCGCGGTTGTCGAGCAGCAGCGCGGGCGCGGTGACCGGCTGGAAGTCGCGCAGCACTACGTCGCAGTCGTGCACGCCGATGGTCTCGCGGGCCACCGCGAGGAAGCCCGCGGCGCGCAGTTCGGCGGTCGGGTCGACGGCGTCGAGATGGGCGGTGACGGTGGCCGGGTCGAGGTCGTCGACGGCCGTGCCCGGCCGGATCTCCGGCAGCCGGTGCACCAGGTCCCGGTCGTAGGTGTAGCCGCCGTTGACCACGCCGAGGCCGGCGGCCGCGGCGATCGGCGCGACCTGCCGGAACTCCTCGACGCTGCGGGTGACCAGCAGCGTCGGATGGGTCCGGGCGAACTCCTCCAGGGTGACGTTGCCGTCGGTGGTCTCGAACGGCAGCCAGGGCAGCACGATCCGCAGCAGCTCGTCGTCGTAGCGGGCGAGCGCCTTGACCGCGAGGTGGTGGGTGTCGATGAAGCGGTGCAGCAGCGCCGGGTCGCTGGCGGCGAGCCCGGTGAGCCAGTCCCGGATCCGGTCGCCGAGCGCGTCCCGTACCGCCGACAGGGTGCCGTCCTCGTACAGCGACTCGCGCGAGGCGGTCGGCCGCAGACTGGTGGTGTCGACCACGCAGCGCACGAAGAAGGCCCAGTCCGGCAGCAGTTCGGGCGCCTGGTCGGTGAGCAGCATGCCCTTGAGGTGCACCCGGTGGCCGGCCCGCTGGGCCGGGCTCACCGCGGTCGGCAGCACATAGGCCACGCCGCGCAGTCCGGCGGCCGGCAGGTCGAGCTCGATGGTGTCGAGGGGAGTGAAGTCGAACAGCTCGCGGCAGTGCGCGGTCAGCGCCTCCTTGCGGGCCAGCGGCGAGCGGTGGCTCCGCTCCCACGGCGGCGCCTCGTTGACCCGGTGGGACGTGCCGCGCGGGTCGACGACGGTGACCTCGTGCCGCAGCAGCCCGCCGTAGTGCCGGGCCAGCTGGACCACCCGCTCCGGGGTCGTCCACTCCGCGTTGTCGGCGCGCGGGGTGAGCCGCACGGTGGTGCCCGGCTCGGGCACCTCCGAGGCCGGCAGCGTACGGATGGTGTAGCGGCCGTCCGAGTGCCCGCGCCATTCGACGGCGGGCGCCGCCGGGTCGGCCGCCGAGCGGCTGAGCACCGTGATCTCGTCGGCCACGACGAAGCAGGCGAGCAGTCCGATGCCGAACTGGCCGATGAACTCCCCGCGTGCCGCGTCGAGTCCGGCGCCGTCGAAGGCGCCGTCGGCGGTCCGCTTGGAGCTGCGCCCGATGGTGGCGAGGAAGCGGTGCACATCGGCCTCGGTCAGACCGACGCCGGTGTCCGTGACGGTGAGGGTGTCACCGGTGCGCACGGTGATGCGGCCGGGCGCGTCCGGGTGCAGCGCCTGCCGCGCGGTGATCGCGTCGACGGCGTTCTGCAGCAGCTCGCGCAGATAGACGCGGGGGCTGGAGTAGAGGTGGTGGGAGAGCAGGTCGACCAGGCCGCGCAGGTCGACCTGGAAGGTGTGGGCGGTCTCGGTCCGATGCGAGTGGGACACCTGGATGACGTCTTTCTGACGGTACGACGGTACGGAGGACGGTTCGGCGAGCCCGGAGGGCCCGGGTGCGCGGAGCGCGGGGCCCCGGGCGCACGGCTCAGCGGCCGGCGGCCGAGCGTTGCTTGCGGTACGCCGCGACCGGGTCGTTGTCGAGGTACTGCCACGGGAACTCGGTGACCCGGCCGCCGGTGGCCGCGAAGCACTCGCGGGCGGCGGCCCGCTCGCCGGCGAGCGAGAAGGCCATGGCGAAGCTGTTGGCTATCTGCAGCCGCCCGGTGCGCGGGGCGAAGTCCGCGTGCCGGTACGAGTGGTCGGCGGCCCGGTGCAGCTCGGCCACCACCTCGGGGCGCCGGATGTAGGCGGCGTCCGGGCCGGAGTCGAGATCGAGCCAGTGCTCCAGGTGCGCGAGCGCGACGAGCTGGCCGAGCGGGGTCCCCGCGGGCGCGCCGAACGCGGACTCCCGCGCGAAGGCGTGCATCTCCTCGTGCGAACCGCCCCACTTCGCGCAGACCTGCTGCAACTGCTGCTGGTGCGCGCCCAGGTGGTACGGATCGCGGCGCACCGCCGCCTCGAACCGGCGCCGCGCGGTGACCTGGCCGACCTGCAGGCCGCGCCCGCTCATCAGCAGCCCGTACCACGGCGACGTCCAGGCCGGTTCGCGCTCGGCCACCTCGTACAGCCAGGTCTCGGCGGTGCGCAGCCGCTCGTGGAACACCTCGAACTGCTCGCGCGAGACGTGCTGCGCCCGCAGCCCGGACCGGGCCTCCCAGCCCCAGAAGATCTGGCGCATGCCGGCGACCAGCCTCGGCAGTGCCGAGTCCGGCTCGGCGTCGACCGCCTTGCCGATCCACCGCTCCACGCCGGCGGTGTCCGCGACGGCCGTCAGCAGCTCGGCGCGGTCCCCGCTCTCGTCCTGCGCCTCCAGAATGGCGCGCACCGTCGCCCAGTCGCCCGCCTCGGCGGCGTGCCGGACGCGGGTCACGTCCGGATCACCGGAGTCCCGCTCCAGGACCGCGGCGGCCGTCCGGCCGGTCCATCTCCCGAGCGTGAGCCCCCACTCACGAAGCAATGCCATGTCCCCACCCCTTGCGATGTCGAACGGGCAGGTCAGACAGCACTCCGCCCGTGGACAAGTGAGTATCACGAGCGACGGACATTCGCACAGGAGTATCCACAGGTACGAACGGTCCGGAACGCCGACATACGGCACTCTTCCGGAACCCGGGCTTCCCGCTCGTACGGAAGTCCGAGAAGATTCCCCGGCGTTTTCCGTTATCCGGTGCGGCGCTCCCGGTCTCCCAAGGTGTCGGGCATCGGCAACAGGCAGGACGACAGGATGAGGCAAGGCATGCAAGCACCGCACGGGACCGAGCTGGTGAGGGCCGCGCAGGCCGGCGATCCCCGGGCGCAGGACCGGCTCGTCGCCGACCACCTGCCGCTGGTCTACAACATCGTGGGCCGCGCGATGAACGGGCACCACGACGTCGACGACGTGGTGCAGGAGACCATGCTGCGCGCACTCGACGGCCTCGGCACCCTGCGGGCCCCGGACAGCTTCCGGTCCTGGCTGGTCGCCATCGCCATGAACACCCTGCGCTCCCACTGGCAGCGGCAGCAGGCCCGGTACGCCGCCGGCGCCCTCGACGACGCCCGCGACCTGGCCCACCCCGGCGGCGACTTCGTCGACCTCGCCGTGGTCCGGCTGCAGCTGTCCGGGCAGCGCCGCGAGACCGCCGAGGCCACCCGCTGGCTCGAACCCGAGGACAGCGCCCTGCTCTCCCTGTGGTGGCTGGAGTGCGCCGGCGAACTCACCCGCCACGAGGTCGCCGCCGCCCTCGACCTCACGCCGGAGCACACCGCCGTACGCGTCCAGCGCATGAAGACGCAGCTGGAGACCGCCCGCGTCGTCGTGCGCGCCCTGTCCGCCCAGCCGCTCTGCCCCACCCTTCGCGACGGCCTCGCCTCCTGGGACGGACACCCCTCCGCGCTCTGGCGCAAGCGCATAGCCCGGCACGCGCGCGCGTGCCCCCACTGCGCCGGGCTCTGGCACGGTCTCGTCCCCGCCGAGGGCCTGCTCGCCGGACTCCTCCTGGTGCCCCCGGCCGCCCTGCTCCTCGCCGCCGTCCGCGACGGCGCCCGGCTCGGCCCGGCCGCCGCCACCGCACCCCTCGACGCCGTCCCCGCCGCCGTCGCCACCCCTGACCAGCGCGATCCGGGTGGGCACGCCGTAGGAGCCGCGCCCGGTGTCGTTGTCCAG
>NZ_JAHTMW010000034.1 GCF_026236535.1 Streptomyces sp. SKN60
TCGCTGCGCGATGGGCTGCGCCCACCCTTGACCCGGTGCCTCCGGGGGCCTTTTCACACTCGGAGGGCGGCCGGGGGAGCGGGCCGCGCGAAGGGTCCGGGTAGTGCCCGGCCGCCGTGGGCGGGTGGCGGGCCGGTGGTGGGTGGGGCCGGGTATCGCTCCGCCGAGCGTGACACTCCCGCCCGGTGGGTGGGGGCTCGGTTCACGGCGAGGGCGAGTGGGGCCGTTCCCGCCGATCGGAGGTGCGCGGACGTGGGATGGGGTGCCCATTCCCGGCCCTGCGGCCGACGCCCGTCGTCAGGCCGGGGCGCATGCCCCGCTGATCACGGCCGGAGGGCGATGCAAACCCCGCTCCCGCGAGGCCCTGGATGCCGCAGGCCACCTCTGGCGTCACATCCGCCCCACCGTCCCCATCGCTGGCGGGGATGACGGAGTTCACACTGCCCGGCAGTGCCCGGTGAGGGCGACGGGCGGTGGAAGTCCGCTCGCGCGAGGCCTTGAGCACTACAGGTCACCTCTGGCATCACAGGAGTCTCACCCTCCCCATCCCTGCCGGGGATTGCCGACTTTGTGTCGCCCGGCAGGAGCGAATGGCGGTGACGAGCGGGCGAAGTCGGCTCGGGAGAGGCCTGGGTTGCTGCAGGTCACCACTGGCCTCGCAGGAGTTCCATCCACCTCATCGGGGGTGCGGATTGCGGGCTTTGTCCCGCCCGGTAGGGGTGAATGGCGGTGATGAGCGGGCGAAGTCCGCTCGCGCGAGGCCTTGGGTGCTGCAGGCCGCCACTGGTCTCACAGGAGTCCCACCCGACCCATCGCTGGCGGGGATTGCGGGCCTTGTGTCGCCCGGCAGGGGGAGGTGGGGTGGTGGGCGGGCGAAGTCGGGAATCCGCAGCGCTGATGGGGAGAGTGAGGCGGATGTCACTTCGGAGGCGCCCGCCGTGGCCCAAGGCCTCGTACGGGCGGACTGAGCTCGCCCGTCGCCCTCGCCGGACACTGCCCGGGGGTGCTAAGTCCGAAATCCCCGCCCCGGGGCTGGACATGGGGGACTCGTGTGACTCTGAGGCGGCAGCGGGGTTTGCACGGTCCGGACCCTGTCGGAGAGGTGCGGAGTCGGGGATCCGTAGTCGGAAGGGGGCGGGGTGAACTTCTGTGGTTCGCACCGCCTGGCGGGCCGCCGGCGAGCGGGGGGCGTCCGGTGGATATCGGCTGCTTGGGGCAAACGGCGTCACTGAGTCGGGATCGGCTGGGTGAGGTTCAGCGGGTTGCCGTCGGGGTCTTGGATATGGGCGACGCGCTGTCCCCACGGCATGTCGTTGGGGCCGCTGCTGACCGAGCCGCCCAGCGCCTCCACCCGGCCGAGCGTTTCGTCGACGTCGTCGACACCGATGCTGAGCAGGATTCGTGGTGCCGCCCCAGTCCCCAGGTCGGCCTTGGTCACCAGCCCGAGGTCGGTGTCGCCGATGCGCAAGCCGAGGTAGAAGGCCGGGCCTTCCGCCGGTACCCGAAAGATCTCCTCGGCGCCGAACAATTTCGTATAGAAGCCGAGCAGGGCGTCGTGGTCGGCAGTCAAGATCACTGGCTGGATGGTGGACATGGCACTCCTGTCGAGAACGGTCGTGTCGCTGGGTAGACCGTTCGAGGACGGTGAACTCATCGGCACAACGCAGAGGCACGCCGTCTGACCCTGCCGGGCGGTGCCAAGTCCACAATCCCCGCCCCGAGGCGAGACGCGTGGGACTTGTGTGACTGCCGGGGCGGTCTGTAGGCATCCACGGCCCGCGATTCCGGGGTTTGCACGGTCCCTATCGCGCCGGAGTCCTGCCCGACCGGGCAAAGTCGGGAATCCCCGCCGGTGGGCGGGGCATGTGGGACTCCTGTGACGCCAGTGGTGACCTGTAGCACCCAAGGCCTCGCGCGAGCGGACTTTGCCCGCCCGGCGGCCCGGCGGAGTCCTGCCCGGACGGTGCAAACTCCGTAATCCGCGCCAGCGATGAGGTGGATGGGACTTGTGTGACGCCAGTGGCGACCTGCAGCGCCCAAGGCCTCGCGCGAGCCGACTTTGCCCGCTCGGCACCGCCATTGGCCCCTGCCGGGCGGTGCAAAGTCCGTAATCCCCGAACCCGGGTGGGACGGTTGAGTCCTCGCGAGTGGGGTTCGCAAGCTCGGCGACGGCGGTCGGTCGCCCGGTCGGGAAGGGGCGCCCCAATCCACGTCCGCGCACCCCTGACCGGGGGACGGCGTCCCACCGGCCCCGGCCGTGAACCGAGCCCCCACCCACCGGCCCGCGAGGAATCCCTGCTCCGGAGCGATACCCGGGCCCACCCACCACCGGCCCGCTGCCCGCCTACGGCGGCCGGCCGATACCCGGGCCTGCCTGCGCGGCCCGCTCCCCCGGGCCGCCCTCCGAGAGTTTTCACGCGCCCGGAGCCGCCGGGTCAAGGGTGGGCGAAGCCCATCGCGGAGCGACGCCGAAGGCGCCCTTGACGCGGCGGTGGAGGGGGCGACTCTCGGGAAGAGGGCGGCCGTACGGTGCCCTATTTCAGGGCGTTCACGAAGACGGACCAGGCACCGGTGCGGAACACGAGCTTCGCTCCGTCCGGGACCTTGGAGTCGCGCACGGGGACGATGCCCGGGTGGCCGTCCGCGACTTCGAGGCAGTCGCCGCCGTCGCCGCCGCTGTACGAGGACTTGCGCCACGTGGCGACCTCGACGCAGTCGCCGCCGCTGCCGTCGCTGAAGCTGGACTTGAACCACACGGCCGTGCTCAGGTCGTACTCACAGATCTTGATCTTCATGGGCGTAATCCTCCGCCACGGACTCGATCAGGGCCAGGGATTCACGCGGGGACAGCGCAGTGGCCCCGAGCAGATCGTAGGTGAGGGTGTGCTGTGCGACCGTGGCCGGATCGTCCTCAAGCCGCCCCGTACCCAGACCCTGGAGGTACGCCAGGGGTGGGGCGTCCTCGAAGGACATCAGCTTTAGGGAGCCGGTCATCGGACCGTACGCGCCCGCCGCGAACGGCACCACCTGCACGATCACTCTGTGCCGCCTCGCCAGCTCCGCGATGTGGCGCAACGCCTCGGCCATCACCGCCGGGCCTCCGACCTTTTGTCGCAGTACCGCCTCGCCCAGAACCACCCACAACAAGGGCTTTGTTGGGTCTTCGAGCAGTCGGCCGCGTTCCAGTCGCGCCGACATCAGCTCGTCGATCTCGTCCTCCGTCGCCGTCGGCTGATACGCGCGGAAGACCTCCCTCGCGTACGCCGGGGTCTGGAGCAGGCCCGGGATCAGCAGTGGGGCGAACTCCTTGATTCCCGTCGCCAAGGCTTCCGCCTCCGCCGCCTCCGCGAAGTGGTCCGGGTACTTGGACTTGTTCGCCGCCTTGCAGTTGCGCTCGAAGAAGCCGTTCGTACCCAACGCCTCGTCCAGTTGGACCGCCATCTCCGGGCGGATGCGGCGGGTGCCCGCCTCCATCTGGCCGATGTAGGAGCCGCTGACGAAGACCAGCTCGCCCAAGGCCTCCTGGCTCATGCCCTTGTTCTCGCGTGCGTGGCGCAGTTCGGCGCCGATTATCGCCCTGGGGGACAGTGACGGATCCTTCTTCTTCCTGGCTTCAGCCATATCAACTCCCGCTTGGGCATCTGGGGTTGTTGGGGCGAACTCACTGTTCCCCAGCATGCACCCGGCCGACACTCTCCGTAAGCGAAATCGATACACAGAGTGGAAAGGTCGCTACAATGCCCACCTCGCCAGAGCAGCCTGTCCAGGACGTCGTCAGCCGGCTTAAGGCCGGACTCGCCTCCCACGGCATCACGCTCCCCTCCCTCGGCGTCGACGCCCTCACCCTCGCCGCGTCCGGGGGCACCTTCACCCATCCCCTCGTCGAGCTCGGGCGCTGCAACCTCGACACCGCGCAGCGGCTCGTCGTCGCGCTCGCGGTCACGCGGGAGGGCGACCGGTGACGGAGACCGGCGCGTACGTCATCGACACCCGCGACGGGCGGATCGGGCAGGTCATGGGGCACGAAGGGCCCTGCCTGCAGCTGCGGCCGCCCGGCGGCGGGCGGGAGTGGGACTGTCCGCCCGAGGCGCTGGCGCCCGCGCCGCCGGGCGAGGTGCTGCGGGCTCGCGTACGGGCGCTCAACCGGGAGGCCCGTATGCCCTGAGCGGGAGGGAGGGGCGCGCGGAGGGCCCGGCAACGAGATGTCAATGGGGCGTTTAGAGCCTTGATGTCTCATGTGTCGGAGACCATGCGCGACCACAAGGGGGACTTGTGCTCAGCATTCGTTTCAGCGGCGCCGATCTCGGGCGTATCCGGCTCGCCGCAGAGCCGGACGTCATGTGGGAAACGGCCCTCAGTCTGCACCAACTCGTCAGCCCCGACCCGTTCTTCGGCCCGTGGAGCCGCCTCGCCCGCCGGGCGCTGGCGCGGGCGGGGCTCGGCCGGGACCTTCATCTGCTCACCGAGCTCGTCCCGCCCAGCTCGTACTTCCCCGACTTCCTCACCCCGCCGGGGCACAGCACCTGCCTGGAGACCGGCATCGACACCGCCCTGTCCACCGGCAAGGAGCGGCTGCGCGACGAGATCACCCGGCTCGCGCCGGGGGTGGAGGGGCGGCGGCCGGTCCGGTTCGAGGGGATCGCCGCCGGCCGGCCCGCCGCGTTACGGCACCTCGGCGGGGCGCTGCGCCGCTACCACGCGGCCACGCTCGCGCCGTACGCACCCGCGGTGGCGGCCCTGGCCCAGGGCGACGCCGCCCGGCACGCCCGGCGGGTGCTCCAGCGGGGCAGCGAGGCGCTGCTGTGCGGGCTCGGGCCGCAGCTGCGCTGGCGGCCGCCGGTCCTGGAGGTCGACTACCCGGTGTTCCGGCGGCTCGACCTCGCCGGGCGTGGGCTCCTCCTCGTACCGAGCTTCTTCTGTCACAACCATCCGATCGCGCTCGCCGACCCCGAGCTGACGCCGGTGCTCGTCTTCCCCGTCGTCCGCGGACCGCTGTGGATCCCGCGCGCGGCGGCGACCCCGGGCCAGACGGCGACCCCCGGCGGGGCGGGGCTCGACACGCTGGTCGGGCCGACTCGGGCGGCCGCCCTCCGGCTCCTCGACACCGGGCACAGTACGAGCGAACTGGCCGCCCGGCTGTGCACCTCCGTCTCCGCCGCCAGCCGGCACGCCTCCGCGCTGCGCGGGGCGGGCCTGGTGGCGACGGAGCGGCTCGGGACGTCCGTACGGCACACGCGGACGGCGCTGGGGACGAGCCTGGTGCACGGCGGTTGAGGGGACTTTTGCACCAGGACGCAAAGGGTTCGTCCGGGCGTCTCCGCTCCGTAGCGTCCTCGACAAGGAAACTCCCGGATTTCGGAAGGATCGTGAGTGTCCATGGCAGTTCGGACGGTACGGAAGAGCATGGCGGCGGCCGGTCTGACCGCGCTCGTCGCGGTGGCTCCGCTGCTCGTCGCGACCGACGCGCAGGCGCTCGGCAACAACCGTGTGGTGTCGCGTAGTTGCGGCACGAACTACGTCGGCAGCGGGTTCAACGGCAGCCAGAACTGGGCCCAGACCAAGAAGGTCTCGGGCGACTGCGCGGGCCGGCTGAGCGCGGCTCTCATCCGCAGCGACGGCTACTGGACCACCCGTGTCTACGGCTCCAGCACCTCCGCGTACGCCAGCTACAACTCCTCCTACAAGGGCCGCAACGGCCTGCACTGGGGTTGTGACAACTGCAACGTGACCTACTCCTGACCCATGCCCGTGCGCAGGCGCAGAGCGAGCCCCGGGCTCGTCGTCGCGCTGCTCCTGGCCACCGTCCTCACCGGCTGCGCGCAGGCGCTGCCGGCCGGCGGTGGCCGGGAGAGCGGCGACATACCGTTGCCCGGGCAGGAATGGGCGCTGAAGGACGGCCGGGTGGACGCGGCCGAGTACCGCACGGCCATGGGCCGGTTCGTGGCGTGCGTGAGGAAGGCCGGGTATCCGGTCACCGAGCCCGTCGTCAGCCCGGCCGACCGGTTGACCCTGATCTACGAGATCACGCCGAGCGGCGACCCGACGACGTACAACAACGCCGTGCAGGACTGCAATCTGGCGCATCTGTCGATGGTCGCGCCGACGTACGTCGAGGCGCGGCCGCAGGTGATGGAGGCGCCGTTGCGCACGGCCGTGGGTGACTGTCTGCGGCGGCGGGGTGTCCGGCTGACGGCGGCGGAGCGGAACCTCCGGGACTTCGCCCGTTCGGCGGGGGACGAGACGTGGGTGGTCGACTGCGTGACGAGCGTGTGGCAGAAGGTCTATCCCGATCTGCCGGCGGAGGTGCCGCTGCGGTTCTGAGCGCCCGGCCACGCTTCACGCGGGCGGGGCGAGGAGTTCCGGGTCCTGGCCGGCGCGGGCGAGGGCGTCGGAGACGAAGCCGTTGGCCTTCAGCTCCTCCACGGTGGCGCGGAGGAAGGCGACGGTCTCTGGGGAGCGGTCGAGGGTGGTGCCGACGGCCTGGCGGATCTCCATGAAGCGTTCGTCGATCAGCCGGACCTCCGTCGGGTGCGCGGCGGCGTAGGCCGTCATGGGCTGGCGGATGCCGGCGCCCGCCTCCAGGCCCTGCTCGGCGAAGGTGTCGACGCCCTCCTCGCCGCGTACGACGGTGGCGTGCGCCAGCGTGCGGCCGAGGTGGAGGTCGTAGGCGGAGCCCGCCTTCACGCCGACGCGTACGCCCGGCGCGTCCACGTCGGCGGGGGTGCGCAGCGTGGAGTCGCGCGGGACGACGTACACGCCCTCGATGAGGACGTACGGGGCGGTGAACGCGACCTCCGCCTCCCGGGCCGGGTCCACGGCGAGGAAGCAGAGGTCGGCGCGGCCGGTGGCCATCGCCTCGTACGACTTGCGGGCGGCGTCGAAGCAGAGCAGTTCCACGGGCAGGCCGAGCCGGGCGCCGATCTCGCGGGCGAGGTCGACGGTGATGCCGGTGGGGGCGGCCGGGGTGCCCTGGGCGAGGACCGGGTTGCCGAGGTTGATGGAGGCGCGCAGCGTTCCGGTGGGGGCGAGGTCGGTGGCGAGGGCGGCGGTTCGGGCGTCGTACACGGCGTCGGTCATGCGGGGATCTTAGGGGGCTGGCCCCACCCCGTATCGGCGTGCCTGCCGGATGGGGAGCTGATGCTTCGTCAATGAGTCTTGTCGCATGACGACTTACCAAGGAATCGCAGGGATCGCAGGAACCGCCGCTCTGACTCTGGCACTTGGGCTTGCCCCTGGCGCGCCCGCCTCCGCCGCTCCCGTCGCCCCCACCGCTCCCGCCCTCGGCTGGAGCTCTTGCGGGCCCGTCGGTCTCGGGCAGGAGTGCGCCACGCTGCGGGTGCCGCTCGATTACGCCGAGCCGGGCGGCGCCCAGGTCGACCTCGCCGTGTCCCGTATCAAGGCCACCGGACCCGGCGCCCGGCGCGGCACCCTGCTCGTGGTCGCCGGCGGGCCGGGCAGCTCCGGTGTGCAGCGGCTGAGCGCGAAGGGCGCGGCGCTGAAGGAGCAGCTGGGCGGGGCGTACGACCTGGTGACCTTCGATCCGCGCGGGGTCGGCGGCAGCGTGAAGGCGCACTGCGGGCTCGACGCGGCGGACCGGCACCTGGTGACGTTGCGCGGCTGGCCCGCCGCCGACGGCTCGATCGACGAGAACGTCGAGCGGTCGCGGCGGGTGGCCGAGGCCTGCGCGCGCAACGGCGGCGCGGTGCTGCGCAGCCTGACGACGGCGAATGAAGTGCGGGACATGGACCGGCTGCGGCAGGCGCTCGGCGAGCGGCGGATCTCGGCGTGGGCGAACTCGTACGGCACGTACGTCACCGCGCAGTACGCGCAGAAGTTCCCGCGCCGCACCGACCGGATCGTCCTCGACAGCAGCGCCGACCCGAACCCGGCGACGGTCGCCCAGGGGTGGCTGCGCGACATGGCGCGGGGCGCCGACGACCGCTTCCCGGACTTCGCCGCCTGGGCCGCGCACCCGGACCGGGACCTTGGCCGGGACCCGGACCGGGACCTTCCCGGGGGCGGCGGTCTGCGTCTTGCCGACCGGCCCGAGGACGTACGCCCGCTGGTCCTCGACCTCGCCGCCCGCCTGGACCGCGCGCCGAAGCCCTCGACCACGCCCGGGGTGCCGCTGACCGGCAACCTGCTGCGCCAGGCGCTGCAGAGCGCCCTCTACTCGGACGCCGCCTTCGCCGACTTCGCCCGCCTGGTCAAGCAGGCCGCCGACCCGGACGCGGTCCCGGTCCTGCCGCCGATGCTGGCCGGTCCGATGCCTGACGAGGACGCGACCGTGACCGTCGGCGTGGTCTGCAACGACGTGCGCTGGCGCGGCGAGGTCCCGACCTTCCGCCGTACCGTCGCCGCCGACCGCGCCGCGCACCCGCTGACGGCGGGCATGCCGGTGAACATCACCCCGTGTTCCTTCTGGAAGGACGCCTGGAAGGACGCCGGCCAGGACTCCCCGGTCGAGCGGCCCACCCGGCTGACCTCCGACGGGCCCTCCAACATCCTCATGATCCAGGGCCTCCGCGACCCCTCGACCCCCCACTCCTCCGCCCTCAAGATGCGCGAGGCCCTGGGCTCCCGCGCCCGCATGGTCTCCGTCGACCGCGGCGGCCACGGCATGTACCTGTCCAACGGCAACGCCTGCGGCGACCGGACGGTCACCCGCTTCCTGCTGACGGGCGAGCGCCCGGCCGCCGATGTGACCTGCCGATAGGGCGTCCAGGGCCTCAGACCTTGGCGGCCACCGGCTCGGGCTCCGGCCCGGTGGCCGGGGCCGCCGCGTCGGTCGTCTCCGTCCCCGTCCCCGTCCCCGTCCCCGTCCCCGTCTCCGTCTCCGTATCGACGTCGAACTCCGCCAGGAGTTCCTTGCTGAAGCCGAAGAAGTACGTGGCGACGAAGCCCGCCAGGTAGCCGACGAGGAGGCCGCCGGCGTAGATCGCGACGGTCTCGCCGAGGGGCTTGTTGCCGTCGAGGAGGGGGAAGAGGGCCCAGCCGGAGGGGCCGATGGCGGTGGAGCCGACCTTGTCGCCCAGCATGTTGAAGAGGCCGACGAAGCCGCCGCCGAAGGCGCCGCCGACGCAGGCGGTGACGAAGGGGCGGCCGAGGGGGAGGGAGACGCCGTAGATGAGGGGCTCGCCGACGCCGAGGAAGCCGGCCGGGAGGGCGGACTTGATGGTGCGGCGGATGGAGCCGTTGCGGGGGAGACGGAGGTAGACGGCCATGGCCGCGCCGACCTGGCCCGCGCCCGCCATCGCCAGGATGGGCAGCAGCACGGTGTAGCCCTGCTGCTCGATCAGGGTGGTGTGGATGGGGATGAGGGCCTGGTGCAGGCCGAGCATCACCAGCGGCAGGAACAGGCCGCCGAGGACGAAGCCGGCGCCCGCGCCCGCGTTGGCCAGGAGCCAGTTGGCGAAGTCGCCGATCGCCCGGGAGACCTCGCCGGCCGCGTACATCAGGCCGAAGACCGTGACCAGGCCCGAGATCAGTACGGTCAGGGTCGGCGTGACGAGGACATCGAGGGCCTCCGGGACCCAGCGGCGGCACCACTTCTCCACGTACACGGCGAGGACCGCCGCGCCCAGCGCGCCGAGCACGCCGCCCTGGCCGGGGGAGAGGGTCTGGCCGAAGACCTCGATCTTCGCGACGCCCGCGAAGACGATGATCGACGCCACCGCGCCGCCGAGGATCGGCGTGCCGCCGAACTCCTTGGCCGTGTTGTAGCCGACGAAGACCGCGATGAGCGCCATGAAGCCGCTCGCGATGGCCGCGAGCGCCGGGGTGACGCCCGGCAGCCAGCCGAGGTTGATCAGCAGGCCGTTGAGGCCGGCGATGATGCCGCAGCCGATGAGGGCGGGGATCAGCGGGACGAAGATGTTCGCGATCCGGCGGAGGAGCAGCTTGAAGGGGGTGGCGTTCTTCGCCTTCCGCGCCGCCTTGAGGGCCGCGCCCCGGTCGGCGAGTTCCTCGGCGGTGTGGGTGGGCTGGGCCGAGGCCTCGGCCACCAGCGCCTCGAACTCCGGGGTCACCCTCGCGACCGTCCCCGGGCCGAGGACGATCTGGTACGTGTCGTCCTCCACCACGCCCATCACGGACGGCAGGGCCTTCAGGGCCTCGTCCTGGACGAGTGAGCGGTCCCGCAGACCGAGCCGGAGCCGGGTCATGCAGTGGGCGATGGAGTCGATGTTCTCCGCGCCGCCGACGAGGGGGAGGATCGCGGCGGCGATGGCGCGGTTCTTGTCGTCTGAAGCTGATGTACCTGTGCTCATGTGCGGTGGTGCCTTGCTGTGCGGGGAGGGGGACGGGGTCCTCGGGGGGCCTTACGCGTGCAGCGCTGCGCGCAGGTGGCCGTGGGAATCGCGAAGCCGCTGGTCGGCGGCCTTGGCATCGATGTCGGCGAGGATCATCAGGATCGCCGTCTTCACCTCTCCGTCGGCGTCGGCGAGCGCGGTCTCGATCTGCTCGTCCGGCGCGCCGGTGGCCAGCGCGACGATGCGGCGCGAGCGGGCCTGGAGCTTGTCGTTGGAGGCGCGGACGTCGACCATGAGGTTTCCGTAGGTCTTGCCGAGCCGGATCATGGTGATCGTCGAGATCATGTTGAGCACGAGCTTCTGCGCCGTGCCCGCCTTCAACCGGGTGGATCCGGTGAGGAGTTCGGGCCCCGGGACGACCTCGATGCCGTGCTCGGCCGCCGCGGCGAGGGCGCTGTCCGCGTTGCAGGACAGGCCGATGGTGAGCGCGCCGAGGGCGCGGGCGTGCTCGACGGCGCCGATGGCGTACGGGGTGCGGCCGGAGGCGGAGATGCCGACCACCGTGTCGTCGGCCGTGAGCCCGAGCGCGGTCAGGTCCTCGACGGCCAGCTCCTTCGAGTCCTCCGCGCCCTCGACGGCCTTGACCATGGCGGTCGGGCCGCCCGCGATCAGGCCGACGACCTCGGAGGGGTCGGTGTTGAAGGTGGGCGGGCACTCGCTGGCGTCCAGCACCCCGAGCCGGCCCGCGGTCCCGGCGCCCATATAGATCAGCCGGCCGCCGCGTGCCATCCGCTCGGCGGTGGCGTCGATCGCCGCGGCGATGGCCGGGAGCTGCTTGGCGACGGCGGCGGGGACGGTCTGGTCCTCGCGGTTCATCAGCGCGGCGAGCTCGGCGGTCGGCAACTGGTCGATCTCGGCGAGCTCGGGGCGGAAGGCCTCGGTGGTGAGGGTGGCGAGCTGGGCGCGCAGTTCGGCGTACGTGGGCGAGGTGGACGGCGCCGGTGAAGTGGACGGCGAGGGTGAGGTGGACGGCGTGGGCACGGGCGGCTCTTTCGGCGGATCAGCGGCTGCGGGGGGTGTGGCGGTGTGCCAGGGCTTCGTACGAGGCTGCGAGGGCAGGGGCCGCCGTCTCGTACGTACGCTGCGTGACACAGGTGAACAGGCAGTCCACGACCAGGAGTTGGCTGGTGCGGGACGACATGGCGGCGGGGCGGAGCTCGCTCTCGCGGGCGGTGGAGGTGGTCAGTACGTGGTCGGCGTACTGCGCCACCGGGCCGTCGGGGCGGCCGGTGATGGCGACCGTGGTGGCGCCGTGGTCGAAGGCGACGCGGAGGGGTTCTATGACGTCGCCGGTCGAGCCGGAGTGGGTGATGGCGATGGCGACGTCGCCGGAGCGCAGCTGCACGGCGTTGGTGACGGCGAGGTGCGGGTCGCTGTGGGCGTGCGCGATCAGGCCGATGCGCAGCAGTTTCTGGCCGAGGTCCTGGGCGACCAGGCCGGACGCGCCGATGCCGTAGATGTCGATGCGGCGGGCGGCGGCGAGCGCGGCGACGGCGGCGCCGAGCTGGACGGTGTCGAGCCCGGCCGCGGTGTCCGCGAGGGTCTGCTGCTCGTCGTACGCCAGCTTGGCGACCACGTCGGCGACCGGGTCGTCGACGGCGATGTCGGCGGTGACGGAGGGCGCGCGGCCGGACTGCTGCTGCGCGGCGAGGCCGGCGAGGGCGAGCCGCAGGTCGCGGTAGCCCGGATAGCCGAGCAGGCGGGCGGTGCGGACGACGGTCGCCTCGCTGGTGCCGGTGAGCTCGGCGAGGCCGGTGACCGTGAGGGCGGCGCAGCCGGCCGGGTCCCCGGCGACGGCCTCGGCGACCCGCTGCATGGAGCGGGTCATGGAGGGGGCCAGGGTGCGGACCTTCGCCGCGAGGGCGGCGGGGGCGGGGGCCTGCGCCGGGGCCTGGGTGCCCTGGGCGGGGGCTTGGCCGGATGCCTGGGCGGGCGCCTGGGCGGGGCCGGTCGCCGGTTGCCCGGTCGACGGCCGGCCGGTCGACGGCCGGCCGGGTGCGCCGGTGAAACTTTCCTTCACGTCATTGGTCACATCTGAAAGATATTTTCGGGCATGGAGGCCGTCAAGGGCCCGAACAAGGGTGACAATGTGAACATGGACGACATCGACCCCGTGGAACAGTGCCTCCATGCCGCCCGCGCCCTGGTCCTCGCCGACCTGGCGGCCCGCGAGGTCGCCATGGCCGAGGTCGTGTCGATGGTCGAGGACGCCGTCGCGCACCGCCGCTGGTGGGTCGAGCAGTGGCCGGAGGGCCGGGCGTACGTGGCGGGCCTCGTCGCCCAGGACGTCCAGGACGCGCTGCTCGAACGGTACGGGCGCTGGCCGCTGTGCCCCGTCTGCTCCTCCGGCGACCCGCACGCGCTCGACGTCGAACCCGAGATGGGCCCGGACCCGCACTGGGTCTGCGGCAAGCAGGGAGTGGTGGTCGCGCCGGTCGGCGGCCTGACGTGACCCTCTACATCGACCCGCCCACCTGGCCCGGCCACGGCCGCATGTGGTCCCACCTGGTCAGCGACGTCTCCTTCGACGAGCTCCATGTCTTCGCCGCGTCGATCGGCTGCCCGCCCCGCGCCTTCGAGCGCGACCACTACGACGTGCCCTCCGACTACTACGCGGCGGCGGTCGCGGCCGGCGCGGTCGAGGTCGGTTCGAAGGAGCTGCTGCGCAGGCTCACGGCGGCGGGGCTGCGGCGGCCGAAGGGGCGCCCGCCGGTCGTCTGACCCCGCCTCGTCCGACACCACCGGGAACAACGCGGTCACCGGGATCACCGGGATCACCGGGATCACCGGGATCACCGGGACCACCGGGTCGGCGTCACGGCATGTTCGTGACGCCGATCTGCATGTGGATGTGGTCCCGGTGCTGCTGCGCGAGCCCGTGGTCCTTGTGGTCCGGGTAGACCACGAAGCCGCCCTCGGCCAGTTCCGGCATGGGCCACTTGTTGTTCGCGCCGATGGCCCTGCCCTCGCACTCGTACGTACCGAACCGGAAGGCCGTCGTGAACAGCCCGTACGCGAGCGGGTCGAGCGCCGGCGTGATGCGGACGACGCCCGGCTGCTGGAACCCGGGCGGCAGTTCGCCCCAGTGCTTCAGGATCGACCGGGTGAACGCGGTCCCGTCCACCTCGCCCCTGATCCCCGAGAGGTCGATGGCCCGGCCCTGGTTGTGGCAGTCGTTGGGGTGGGCGGGGTTGCCGTGGCCGATGCCCAGGTGGAGGAGTTCGGCGACGTCCGGCTTCGAGGCGTTGATCCAGCGGGTGAGGCGGTACAGCGCGATCAGCATGCGCTGGTCGAGGTTGTCGATGACGGTGGACGCCGGGGCGATCTGGTTGGTGTAGCGGATGCCGTCGAAGGACGGCGGGCTCACCACCACCCGCTGGCCGGGCGTGGGCGACACGATCCCGCTCCCGCCCGTGCCGTCGACGAACGGCGGGCTCTTGAGGGTCAGCTTGCCGCGCCGCAACAGGTCGGCCATCAGCCCGTTGGCCTGCTCCTTGGTGAGCAGCCGGGCCGCGGTCACCCCGCCCGAGGGCGTCGGCGCGAGCCGGAAGGAGGCGTCCAGCGGGCCGCTCGCGTCGACCGCGTCGGCGTCCACGTCGAAGCGCTGGTACTGCCCGCCGCGGAAGAAGTACGCGTACCGCCCGCCCGGGTAGGCCACGGCGTCGACGCCCGAGGGGAACACCCCGGTCCAGTTGCCGGCGATCGGGCGCGGATAGCCGGGGTCGACCCGGTCGGCGGTGATGTCGTACCGCACGTAATGGGCACCCTTGAAGAGGTACAGCTTGCCGTTTCCCCAGTTCACGGCCGCGTCGATGCCGGTACGCCAGTCGGGGCCGCCGTCAGAGCCGTCGGGGAGCCCGGGCCAGCCGGCCGCGACCGTGAAGGGCGTGTGGGGCGGCAGGTAGTCCGGATCCACCCGGTCGGAGGGATCGTCGTAGCGCAGGTACGTGGCGCCGGTGAAGGCGTACGCCTTGTCCGCGCCCCACCACACGAAGGCGTCCGGCGAGCGGGGCAGCCCGGGCCACTTGGACAGCGGCTGCCCGGAGGCCAAAAGGAGGCCGCTCACCGAGTCGTAGCGGGCGTAGGTGTCGTCGTCGTAGAACAGATACGTCTTGTCGTTCGGCCAGGAGACGGCCGTGCGGAGGGTGGCCATGGTCTCGGTCCCTTTCCTTCCGGCGGGGCCGGGCCGCCGGTTGCTCGGCCCGGCCCCTTCCCTTTCCCTCACAGGACGCCGGTCCACCGGCAGTCCCCCGTAGGCGCACACGTCCAGCCGCGCCCGTACCCCTGCACGAGGGGCGCGGGGTCGGCGGGCAGATACCCGAAGGGGCCCTTCGGCGGCTGGTGCACCAGGAACTCGTCCTCGCCCGGGGGATGGGCTATGACGACGATGCGGAACGGCAAGTAGTGCTCCCGCCGGTCCACCGACGGTGCCTGTTTCGGCAGATCGAGTCGCATGGTGCTTCCTAGGATCGGGCGGGGCCGGACCGGTCACGGATCCGTGGGGGCCGGCCCCGCCGATGACTCGGGACCGACGCGGGACTCAGAACGGCAGGAGGCCGCCGAGGAACTCGGCGATCCTGCCACTGGCCGCCGCGCCGCCGGAGCTGTCCGCGCCCTCGGGGTGCTTGCCTCGCTGGACGGGTGCGGACTGCTGGGGCATCTGGAGCCGGAGCTGTCCGGCCGGGGACCGGCGGGGCGTTCTGGCGCCGCCTTCCCTGGTCTGGGTCTCCTTGAGCATGGTGTTCTCCCTTCCTGTTCTTTCCTGTCCCGGGGCGTGAGGCCCTCAGAACGGCAGGAGCCGGCCGAGGATGCTGCCGACCACGCCGCTGGCCGCCGCGCCGCCGGAGCCGTCCGAGCCCTCGGGGTGCTTGTCGCGCTGGACGGGTGCGGACTGCTGGGGGAGCTGGAGCCGGAGCTGTCCGGCGGGGGACCGGCGGTGCGTATCGCTGCCGGTGTCGTGGGTGGTGCGGGTCTCGTCGAACATCACGATGTCCTTTCCACGGTGTTCTCTTCTCGAAGGCTCCGGTCAGACCACGCCGTAACTCGCGTAGCACATCTGCCTGGCCGGGCCGGTCATGGTGGAGCAGGGGGACTTGGCGGCCCCGACGCCGGTACGGGGGTCGGCGCCGGCCTCGTGCTCGTCGCGGCGGACGGGGCGGGCCTGGAGGGGCAGTGCTCCCGGACGGCCGGGGCGGGGGGTGCTTCGGGCGTTCATGGGGTTCTCCTCTCGTGATCCTCAGTAGGAGCCGAGGAAGGTGTGGACCGGGGCGAGCGTGACCGGCAGCGCGTCGCTCACGTCGACGGTGAACTGGTACGAGAGCCGGGACCTGCGTTCGTCCTCCGGGTCGTAGAAGGTCACGGTCACGTCCTGGCAGTCCGAACCGACGCGGCAGTACGGGCTCTTGGTGACCGTGATGGTGTCGAGCGCGTACAGGTTCTCGCTGGAGCCGGGTACCTTGCTGGCCGACAGCAGGCCTTCCGCGAGCTGCTTGCTGAACGCGTAGGCGTTGGTGCCCATGAAGTTGAGCGCGCGGTCGGCGGAGGTCTGGCCGAGGTTGCGGAACTGGTAGTAGATCTTGTCGAGGAACGCGCGGATCGTGAGCTCCAGTTGGTCCGGGTTGTCGACCACGGTGTGGTGCGTCGCGGCTTCCTCCTTGATCTTCTTGATGACGGCGTCGACGAGCACGGCCTCGTGCCACGTGTACAGACCGCGGCTCTTCACCTCGACCACCGGCACGATCTGGCCGGAGTAGAGGCGTGTGGTGCGGCCGGTGAGGACACCGGGGATGGACACGCGGGAGATGTACTCGGCGCGCTTGTCCTTCTGCTTCTCGACGTTGATGGCCTGGCCCGCGATGGCGTCGCGGAACACGCGGTAGACGGGCGACACCGGGGGGTAGGCCAGCATCGCGTGGATCTCGTCGACGGTCTTCTTCTTCTTCTTCGCGGCGGCGAGCTGAGCGACCGACTTGTGCGTCTCCTGGGCCTCTTCGGGGAGCACCAGCGGTTGACCCCAGTCCATGGCCACGGGGGCCTCCGCCTCAAGGGCGTACACCGTGGCCCCGTCCATGACGAGGGTCCAGGTGAGCTTGTCGGAGGCCCAGGGCGCGCTCATGAGGTACTCGCGGAGCTGGTTCACGTTGTACGGGTCGGGATCCTGCTCGACCTTCTCGCCGTTGACCGTGGCGTCTACGTACGGCATCTGCTGCCGGAAGCCGTCACGGCGGGCCTCGGTCGGGTAGTCGAAGCCGATGGTGCCTATCGCGTAGACCAGCTGGCGTCCTCCTGTCGTACCAACGCCTCCGCCCCCGCAGGTGCAGGCGGCCGGATCGCTGCCGCCGCATCCGCACGCGGGGCGTACGCCGGAGTGCACGGGGGCGTACGTGGGGGCGTACGTGGCGGGGGCGGGTGCCGGGGCGACCGCGGGTGCGACCGCGGGTGCGACCGCGGGCGCGACCGCGGGCGGCGGGGCCTGGGCCGGGGGCGGAGCCGGTACGGGGGCCTGGACCTGGGCCTGGGCTTGGACCGGTGCCGGTGCCGGGGCTTGGGCCACCGGGGGCGGGGCGGGTGCTCCGCCGTCGGCGGTGACGCCGGCCGGCACCGGTGCCGGGGCCTGGGGTGCGGGGGCCTGCGGTACGGCCCCGGGCGTGGGCACGGGTTCGGGCGGCGGCGGGGCGGCCGCGGGGGCGACGGCCTGCTGCGGTGCGGGGGCCTCTTGCGGCACGGGCGCGGAAGCGGCTGCGGGAGTGGTCACGGCTGTCTCCTCTTTCCTGGTCCTGGTGACGTGGGCGAGCGCCCGGACGGCGTCCAGGCTGCCGCCGAGCCTGCGGCGGCAGTCCGGGGCGTCCGGGTCGGCGCAGTCGGGGGCGGTGGCCGTCGTGAGCAGGGTCTGCCCCGCGGCCCGGGGGTCCGCCGCGCCGCCGCCGGCCAGCTGGGCGGCGACGAGCAGCGCCGCCGTACCGGCCACGAGGGGGGTGGCGAAACTGCTCCCGGTGAGGGAGGCGAGGCCGCCGCCGGGTGCGGCGCCCTCGATGTCCTGGCCGGGGGCGAGGATTCCGTGGGTGCGGTAGGCGGCACCCCAGTTGCTGATGTCGAGTGGCCGGCCGTCGGCCGCGGCGGCGCCGACGGCCAGGACGGAGGGGTGGGCGGCGGGCACCTGGAGGGTGTCGGCGCCGTCGTTCCCGACGGCCGAGACGACCAGGACGCCGCGGTCCTCGCAGAGCCGCAGGGCCCGGGCGAGCAGGGGGTCGGCCTGGCCGTCGGCGGCCCGTTCGCCGCCGCTGAGGTTGATGACGTGCGCGCCCTCCTCGACCGCCCGCTCGATGGCGCGGGCCAGGTCCAGCTGGGGCACCCGGCCGCCGTCACCGCCGTGGGCGCCGTCGCGGAAGACCGGCAGGAGCAGGCCGCGGCAGCGCGGGACGAGCCCGGTAAGGGGACTGTCCGGCATGCCGAAGAGGAGGCTCGCCACGTGTGTGCCGTGCCGGGACATGGGTCCCTGACCGGCGGGTTCCTGCACCACAGTGGTGAGGCGCGTGAGATCCGCGCCCGCGAAGCAGGGGTGGGTGAGGTCGACGGGGCCGTCGAGCAGCGCCACGCACACCCGCGGGTCGCCGAGCGGCTGACCGGGCTGAGCGTGAAGTGCGCCCTCGCCGAGGATCGCCCGAGGCTTCATTCCGACCTCCCGACCTGCGTTCCGTGCCGGTGCATGTCGGTACGAGCGTCGGAGCGCCGCGTTCCCGGCCCGTCACCCGGAATGTCCAAGCCGCGTGGGCGGAGCGTTTCCGGGGCGTGGCCGGGAGCATTTCCACGGCGTTTGGCAGCCGGTCAGAGCGTTGGTCCGGCGGGTCCGGGAAAGCGCCGGAAATCGTGCGGAAAAGGTGCGGGCCCCGGGCGGGCCGGCGCCGGAAAGCCCGGAAACAGGGGTGCCGCGGGGGCGCTGTCCGGGCGGGGAGCGGATGCGTGATCCACCGGCCGGTTGCACAGTGAGGGATGTGTCATCGAACGGCGTATACCTCGAACTGCTCGGCGCCTTCGAGCTCTCATACGCCGGATGCCGCATCCCCCTCCCCTCAGGGGCACAGCGCCTGTTGGCGCTGCTCGCCGTGCACACGGCCGGTGTGTACCGGGGTGCGGCAGCCGAGCTGCTCTGGCCCGACTGCGTCCCGAGCAGAGCGTCCGCGAACCTCAGGACCGCGCTGTGTCACGGCCGGCGCGCCGGGCCCGTGACGGCGGTCGAGTGCGTGGACCGGCGGCTGCGGCTCGCCCCGGTCGTGGCCGTCGACCTGCACTGCGTACGGGGGGCGGCCCAGCGGTCGGTGACGGACGGCGCCCCGCCCGCGGAGCACGAGGACCTGGTCGCCCGCCTCCGGGACGAGCTGCTGCCGCACTGGCCGGACGAATGGCTGGTCCTGGAGCGCGAGCGCTGGGACCAGCTGAGACTGCACGCCCTGGAGGCCCTCGCGGAGCGGCTGCGCCGCGAGGGCGAGTATCTGGACGCGTTCCAGACGGCGTTGACCGCGAGCCAGATCGATCCGATCAGGGAGACGGCCCAGCGGATCCTGGTCGAGATCCTCCTCGCCGAGGGCAACCGGGCGTGCGCGGTGAAGCGCTACCAGGAGTACCGGCGGCTGCTGCGCCGGGAGTTGGCGGTGGAGCCGTCTCCCCTGATGACCCGTCTGGTCCAGGACGCGATCTCCGCGTAGGGGGGCGCCGGCCTCAGGCAGCGCAGTTGCCTCAGACGGTGCAGTCGACGGCGTTCTCGGTGGCTGCGGTGGCCGGGGTGGGCATGGGGGCGGGGGTGGAGGCCGGGGAGCTGCTGCGGGCGACGACCCGGCCGGCCGGCGTACGGCTCAGGCGCAGTGAGAGCATGACCGCGGCCAGGCCCAGGAGGGTCATCGCGGCGCCCGCCCAGGCCGGGGAGGCGAAGCCGAGGCCGGCGTCGATGACGGTGCCGCCGAGCCAGGGGCCGCCGGTGTTGCCGAGGTTGAAGGCGGCGGTGGTGGTGGCGCCGGCGAGGGTGGGGGCGGCGCCCGCGACGTTGAACATGCGGGCGTTGAGGGCGGGGGCCGTGTAGAAGGCGGAGACGCCGAGGAGGAAGGTCAGCGCGACGGTCGCCACCGGGCTGGACGCGAACAGGGCGAGGGCGACCAGGAAGACGGTGGAGGCGGTGATGCCGCTGAGGAGGACGCCGAAGAGGTGGGCGTCGGCGACCCGGCCGCCGATGTACGTACCGAGGAGGGCGCCGATGCCGAAGAGCGCGAGGACGCCGGAGACCCAGCCCTTGTCGAGGCCGGAGACGTCGGTGAGCAGCGGGGCCAGGTAGGAGAAGGCGCAGAAGACGCCGCCGGCGGCGAGGGCGGTGACGAGGACGGAGAGCAGCACCTGGCGGTCGCGGTAGATGACCAGCTCGCCCTTGAGCCGGGGCTTGGTCTCGGGGAGCGGGATGTGCGGGATGCGGGTGACGACGCCGACGAGGGCGATCGCGGAGGCGACGGCGACGGCCCAGAAGGCGGAGCGCCAGCCGAGGTGCTCGCCGAGGAAGGCGCCGGCGGGGACGCCGAGGACGTTGGCGATGGACAGGCCGCCGATCATCACGGCCATGGCGCGGGCGCGGGCGCCCATCGGCACCATCGCGATGGCGACGGCCGCGCCGACCGCCCAGAACCCGGCGCAGGCGAGCGCGCTCACGACGCGGGAGACGAAGAGCACCGCGTAGTTCGGCGCGAGCGCGCCGGCCACCTGGCCGAGGCCGAAGAGGGTGATCAGGGCGACCAGGGTGGTCTTGCGGGGGAGCCGGAGGGTGGCGACGGCGAGCAGCGGCGCGCCCACCACCATGCCGATCGCGAAGGCCGAGATGAGCAGGCCCGCGCGCGGGATGGACACGTTCATGTCCTCCGCGATGGGCGGGAGCAGCCCGGACAGCATGAACTCGCTCGTGCCGAGCGCGAAGACGGAGAGGCCGAGGATGTAGACGGCCAGGGGCATACGGGTGGTGGCGGGCGGGGCGGCAGGCGGGGCGGCTTCTGCGGTGTCGGCGGAGGAAGACGGCATGACATGGGCAACCTGCGGTTTGTGCCTGTCATTCCTCTGCGAGTGATCGTCTCGCGATACGGGACGGTACGGGCGGGGCGGGGACCTACAGCTCCCGGTGCACCCGCAGCAGCAGGGCGTGGAGGGCGCGCCGCTCGTCCGCGTCGAGCGGGGCCAGCACCTCGTCCTGGACGGCGCGGGCCTCGGCGTCGAGTTCGGTGAGGGCGGTGCGGCCCTCGGGGGTGAGGGAGACCGAGACCCGGCGCCGGTCGCGCGGATCGCGGGCCCGCTCGACCCAGCCGGCGGCGGCCAGCTGGTCGATCACCTTGGTCATGTCGCTGGCGTCCACCCCGAGCCGTACCACCAGCTCCCGCTGCGCGTGCGGCCCGAAGTCGGCGAGCGCGGCGAGCACCGCCATGTCCCACAGCCGCAGCTCGCGCCGGGCGAGCCGGGCGGCGAGACGGCCGCGGGCGGTCTTGCCGACGCGGGAGAGGAGGTACGTGCTCAGGTCGAGCAGCGTCGGCGGCGTCGCGTGCGCGGACTGTGCGGACGGTGCGGGCTGTGCGGAATCCATGGCCCGAATTCTAGGGTGCAACCCTATAGTGGGTCTGCACCCACTAATCACCCGCGTGTTGCCCCGCGCCCCCATGAGGAAGGCCCGGCATGGATGCCCTCTACCCCCGCCTGCTCGTCACCCGCTTCCCCGACTGCTTCCGCTTCTACGCCGCCGTCCTCCCGCCCCTGACCGGCGCCCGTCTCGCGAAGGGCGACCCGGCCGGCCCGTACGCCAACTGGGACCGCGACGACCAGTCCGTCCTCTCCCTCTTCGACCGCGCCGCGATGTCCACCGCCCTCGGCACCGCGCCCCTCCCCGCCGACCCTGCCCAGGACACCACGATGCTCGTCCTCCGCGTCGACGACGTGGACCAGGGCTTCGCCCTCTGCCTGCAGCACGGCGGCACCCCGGTCACCACCCCCGCCGCCCGCCCCGAATGGGGCCCGACCCTCCGCACCGCCCACCTCCGCGACCCGGAGGGCCGCCTGATCGAGCTGCAGTCGTACTGACAACTGCTGTGGGTCCGGGGCGTACTCCTAAGCCCCGCCGCTCAGTCCCAGACCTCGCGCTCCGCCTCGGCGATCATCCTCCCGATCTCCGCCGACGCGGCCCGCCGCACGGCCCTGTCTTCCGCGGTCCCGGAGACGGTCTCCAGCGCATGCAGCCGGGCAGCTCTCTCCGGGGTTCGGCGCAGCGCCACCCAGATGCCCCACCGGCGGATGAAGAGATGCATGGGCGTCGTGCTGTCGGTCTGGATGGCTTCCTGCCATGCCTGCCGGAACTCCTGCTCAAATTCGACGGCGGCGGCGAGGTCGATACGGTTCACGGCCACCCGGAGCGCGGCCTCGGTGAGAGGCGGCATCGGCAATGCGGCGTCGCTGATGGGCGAGGTCGTCATCGGGCCCTCCTCGGTGAGATCTGCTTCACGGTATCGCGCTCGCGGCGCACGAGGCGGGCCGTTCTCGACGCGATGCGGAGATGATGCCGCGCCCTGGGCAACGGACCCCGCCCGGGGTGCGGACCGGCAGTACACTGCGTGCCCTGCGGTGGTCTCACCCCGTCTCTCTCGGACGCGGGCGGTGCCTGCTCTGAAGGAGGTCCAGCGGATCGGGCTGCGGTGGGAAGTGCGGTGCGCACTCCCGGCACGCGTACACGTTCCACCCGGGCCCCGAGTTCTGGTGCACCTCGGCGACGATCACGGGCGTGTCCGTGACGTGGTGACAGCGCACGCACATGCGGACCGGCTTCCGCGACGGAGTGTCAGGGGTCGGCTCGCTCACCAGGCCACCCTCGGCGCGTGGATGTCCCGGGTGTCCAGGTCGAGTCCGAAGTCTGCCGCGAGGACGAGGCTGAGGCGCCGCCATCGCTGGAGGGTGCGCTCTTCCTGTCGTTCGAGTGCGACAAGGTAGGGACGGATGAGGGCGGTGGCCGCTCCGTCGAGCGTTTCCCCGAGCCCGTACGGGGAGCGGGGGCCGTCAGCTTGCCGCTGGGCCGGACCGAACCAGTCGTACAGCCCGGGTCGTACCTCCTCCCTCCGCCGGGCGAGGACCGAGGTCGGGTTGGTCGGCCGAGTGTCGGCCCGCCGCCGCCCGGAACCGGGCGCCAGGGGCAGGCCCAGCAGTCGCGCGAGCAGCGCGGCGATAAGGTTTCGCACAGCCGAAGCTCCATTCTTCGGTCAGCCCCTGGGAACGGCCCTGGCCGGCCGCCCGGGGGCGTTTGTGTGTCGGGCCACACTGTAGCCGCAGTTATCCACGGTTATCTACGGATGCGCGGAAACCTGCGGTCACCCACGCTGACTTCATGGACCTTGACCGCACCCGGCCCCTCTGGCGACAGATCGCGGCGGAGATCATCCGGCGCATCGAGAGCGGGACCTACCCGCCGGGAAGCCGTGTGCCGTCCACCCTGGAGATCGCCCAGGAGTTCGGCGTCGTGAACGCGACGGCGGCGAAGGCCATGCGACGCGTACGGGAAGAGGGCTGGACCCGGGGCGAGGTCGGCCTGGGAACCTTCGTCTCCGACCCTCTGCCGTCCACGACCGGCCTGGAGGACGACGAGTCCGCCGACTGATCGGACCGTCCGGCTCTGAACCCGCCACGGACCAGTGGCGGCTTCGTCGTTTCCAGGCCAGACACTTCGTGCGGTCTTGACGGCTCCGATCGGTATTCGGGAACGTGACGCGCAAGACCGCGCAAGAGTCTTGGTACGGGAGGGAATCATGGCCCTACGGTTTATCGCGAAGGACGACAAGTCCGGGGTGAACGGCTCTCCCACGGTGTTCGTGGACGAGGAGACCTCGGATCTGGTCTTTCAGGGCTGGAAGATCGACGAGGCGAAGGAGGCGGAATGTCTGGCCTTCGGTCCGATCCCGGACCACGAGACAGTGGTTCGGATCCCAGCCAGGATGGTGCGGGCTATCAGGGAGGCATGTGATGACGCAGAGCGTCGAGAGCTTCGGTGAACTACTGAAGGAGACACGTCACTCTGCGGTTCACCTTGAGATGCGGGACTCCTACGCCGTCTCCGGAGAGGCGGACGACTTCGAGGAGTGGAAGCGCGCAGGCTTCGCCAACACCGACCCCGGTTCTCCCTACTGGGCGCTGTGGGTCGACCTCGTGTCGGAGGCCGTCGGCCGAGGGGTGGTGATGCGCCGGGCCCGGATCGTCTCGGAACCGGTGACGGACTACATCCGGTTCGAGCACGCGGGTACCACGGTGGTTATCGGCGCAGGCGAACAGGTTCGTTGGCTTCCACGCCGGCGTGCGTCGGACATTGCACTGCCCGGAAACGACTTCTGGCTGTTCGATGACCGCTTGGTGCAGTTCAACGTGTTCGGTGGAGACAGCCGGTGGATGCACACCGACTTCACCGAGGACCCTGCCGTAGTGAAGCTCTGCGCGTCCGCTTTCGAGTCAGTGTGGGAGCGCGGTATTCCACACGAGCAGTACACCGTCTGACAAAATCCGGCCAACTGCTCATGCCCTCCTCTCCGTCTTCCAGCGTCCAGGCCGCACGCGAGGCTGTTGCCGCGCGCCTGCGGGAACTGATGATGGAGGCGGGACTCAGAGGGCATGAGCTGGCCGCTCGGTGCGGATGGAACGCCGCAAAGACCTCCCGCATCATCAACGCCAAGACGCAGCCGTCGGACGCTGACATCCGCGCCTGGTGCGCCGCGTGCGGGGCGGATGATCAAGCCGCCGATCTCGTCGCCAGCGCCCGCGCGGTCGACTTCATGTACGTCGAGTGGCGCAGACTTCAGCGCAATGGCTTGCGCAAGGTGCAGGAGGACTTCTACGCGCTGCACGAGCAGTCGGCCCTCTGCCGTGTCTACGTGTCCAACGTGATGCCGGGCTTCTTTCAGACCGCGCCCTACGCAACGGCCGTGCTTCAGGCTGTCACACGGTTCTGGGCCACCCCCGATGACGTCGTCGAGGCGGTCGCTTCCCGCGTCGCACGCAGCCGCTTCTTGTACGAGGGACGCCACCGCTTCGCTGTTGTCATGGAGGAGTGGGTTCTGCGCTCTCGGATCGGGGACGTGGAGACGATGGCCGGCCAGCTCCGACACCTCCTCGCCGTGCTGCCTCTCGCGTCTGTCTCTCTTGGTGTCATCCCCTCCACGGCCTCCCGCACCCTTTGGCCGATGGAAGCCTTCTACCTGTATGACGACCGACGCGCCGTCGTGGAGACCCTGACAGCCGAGATCAATGTGACCCAGCCGCGTGAAATCGCCGACTATGCCCGCGCGTTCGCCGACCTGGCAAAGATGGCTGTCTACGGCGACGAAGCGAAGGCGCGGATCAACGCAGCGATTGACTCGCTCGGGTGAGCATCTGCAAGTCGGTGCAATTTCGTTGAGGGTAAATCCCCTGTCTCTCTAGCGTGTTGGGTGCCGCTCAGAGACCGAAGGACCCTCCGGGCGGCGCCCCCAAGCAGCGGGCCGCCCCGCGCCTCGCCGTCGCACCGCGGCCCGCTGCGCCTACTCCACCGAGGAGACGCCGATGACCGTGCCCCTCCCTTGTCGGCAGGACGACAGGCCCTACTCGGAGTCCGCCGAGTGAGCGGCGTCGATGTCGGGTCCCTCTTCCATGAGGACGGTCACTCCTGGCTGCACAGGACCGTGCGGGACATCGCCAGCCGGGGCGAGGGCGAACTGGCCGCGATCGTCCAGGAGAAGACCGGTGGCCGGACCGTCAGGGTCGCACACATTCGTGGCGCGTCCGGCGTGGAGTGGACCACGGCCGCGGACAACATCCAGCTCGTTTCGTGAGCGCACACAAGAACACCGTCGAAAAGGAGAACCACCATGAGTCCCCTCACCATCGAGCGCCGAGAGCTCGGTCGCTTCCTCGCCATCGCCGGACAGCGGTTCGCCGACGGCCACGCCCCCGCCGAGATGTTCTCCCGGGCCGTGGACGCGGAATGGCACCGGATGCTCGGAACTCCGGAGTACGACGCCCTCAGCGGCGAGTGCGCCGGGAGGCTCCTCGGGCATCGTGAGATGAGCGGTTTCGGACCCATCGGCTGGGTGACCGCGTACGAGGCGGCGTTCGGGCCGCTGCCCGAGGTCTGGTTCACCGACGGGAAGGGCGTCCTGGACGAGGCCGCGCTCGCCCGCTACCGGGAGACCGGAGAGGTCGTGGCCGAGTGGGACTGCGGCCCGACCACCGGAGACGGCGACGATGTCGTACCGGAGACCCGGTGACCTTGACGCGCGCGGCTGGAGTGCCCCGGCCGTCTGCTGGGGCACTCCGGCTCGTCGAGGCGCGTACCGCCAGGCCACGGTCCGTGGACATCGCCGGATACGTGGAGCGGATGACCGCTCACTGCCCCTACCTCAGACCCTCGGTCGAGCGAGGGCTGACCACGTGGACCGTCTACCGCCCCGTCGGCGGTGTGGACGCGCTCGCGGTGGAGGCCGAACTGTTCCACGCCGGGGCGCGGGCCGCCGAGTGGTTGCGGCCCCTGGTCCGCCGGCCCCATGGCTTCCTGCGGTGCGAGAACGTCGTCGTCCTGGGTGAGGTGCCGGGCGTCCGGCACCGCGATCTGCTGGCGTGGCCGCACTGGGCCCTCAAGAACCTGTACGCCCAGGTCGGGATCATGTTCGGCAAGTTCTACGCCGGGGAGCGGGAGACCACCCAGGCCGGCGGCCGCACCCCGGCCGCTCCGGTCTCGTTCCTCCCGGTGAGAGCCGCCATCCGTCGGCGCGACCCTCGATTTCTCCATGCGACTCCCGGCCTGGCCTCGGCGCTCGCCGTCGCCGACGACGACGGTCGTGACGTCTGCGCGCACCTTCCCGACGATTGGCAGGAGATCCGCAGATGGGCGAAGGGCTTCTTCCCCCTGGCGAAGCCGTCGACCGGCTCAAGGGCAGGGTCGGCGAACCACTCGCGGTCCGACTCCTGAGCGATCGGCGCGGCTCGCGGGTCTGGAAGATCGACGGGCCTCGCGGGGCCGTGGTCCTGAAGGCGAACGATCCCGAGGGCGACAGCGCGGGCGACAAGGCTGCCGAGACAGCGCAGGAGGACGTGCATCTTGTACGCCTCATCGACGCGGGCGCGGTGGACCCCGGCTACCGGGTCGACGCAGGAGCTTGGGCGGGCGGTCGTTGGCTCGCGGCGCGCTGGGTCGAGGGGGCGCCGGTGTGGGAGGCGTTCGCGCGAGCCCGCGCGTGGGACGGCGACACCCGTGACACGCGGGCGTGGTTGCTCGGCGTCGCCCGGACGTGGGCCGACGGGCTGGCCCGTATGCATGCCGTTGGGTGGGCGCACGCGGATGTCCAGCCCACCAACACACTGGTCACGCCCGGCGGCCGCGCCGTACTCATCGATTACGCCCTTGCCTGCGGCCCGGGCGACGGGCCGCGTCTGCCGTATCGCGGTGCGCTCACCCACACAACCGCCCCCGAGATCGCGGACGCGGTCTTGGCGACCACCGCCGACGTCCATGTACGAGCCGAGCCGCCCGCCGACGTCTGGGGGCTTGGGGCTTCGCTGTTCTGGTGCTGGACGGGGCGACGCCCCATCGCCTACGAGGACGGTGTCGAGCGCAGGGAGAAGCTCGCGGCCATCGCCAAGGGCAGCACGTACTCGCT
The DNA here is from genome assembly GCF_026236535.1 of Streptomyces sp. SKN60. Classification (GTDB taxonomy): domain Bacteria; phylum Actinomycetota; class Actinomycetes; order Streptomycetales; family Streptomycetaceae; genus Streptomyces. The sequence goes on from NZ_JAHTMW010000034.1 coordinate 26,987, forward strand.
GTCGGATGTCCGGCCTTGGCCGTTCCCGCAGTTCGAGGACGTGATCAGCGCGTGCCTCGCGCCCGCTCCGGGGCAGCGGCCGACGGCCGCCGCCGTGGTCGACCGGCTTACGCGATGATCGCGCTCCGGGCGCTGACGACGGACGACGCTCCGGCCGTCCATCGCATCTACAGCGGTGCCGCCGTGAACTTCCTCGGCCGATCAGAGATGACGGCCGAGGAAGCCGTGGAGTATGTCGCGCGTGTGGGGGAGTGGGCCGCCGCGGACCCCGTGGTCCAGTACATCCTCGGCGTGGACCACGGTGGAGATCTCATCGGTGTGGTGAAACTGGGCCGCCGACCGAACGCGCATGGGCGGGTCAGCTACGTCCTGCGCGAGGACACCTGGCGCCGTGGCCACGCCACGGCGGCCGTCCGGCAGCTGGTCGCCTTCGCCTTCACCACCGCCGGCCTCACCTCCCTCGGCGCCAAGCACCACCCCGACAATCCGGTGTCCGGCCGCGTCCTGACGAAGTCGGGGTTCACGCGGCTCGGACTCCGAGACGGGATGGTCGAGTACCGCCGGGTCAGACGGTGTAGGTGATCGCCGAGCCGTGGGTGGCGGCGATGGTGCCGGAGGCGTAACCGTCGTGGATCTTGACGGGGTTGCCGTCGACGTTGCGCACCTTCAGCGTCGTGCGCACCTGGGTGCAGCCGCCGAGCTGGGCGGTGGTCAGGGTGAGGGTGTTCGCCGCGCTCTGGTGGTGCTTGGCGTTCGTGATGTCCCAGCGGGAGACCGGGCCCGCGATCGGGCCGCCGCACAGGGAGCCGTCGGCGTTGCGGGGCTGGGCCTCGACCCAGGTCTCGACGACGGTGCCGTCGTACGCCTCGGTGCCGCCGGAGCAGATCGAGGAGCCGGCGGCGCAGGTCGACAGGGCCGCGTCCTGGTAGAGGGAGAGGCGGTTGCCGGCGGTCGGGGTGACCGTGTACCCGAGGGTGGTGGCGGTGGTGCCCCGGGCGACCGTGGTGCCGCTGCCCGCGAGGAGGGTCCAGCGGGAGATGTCGGTGTAGACGGGGTAGGTCTGGCGGGCGAGTTCGGCGCCGGCGGGGACGCGCATGGTGACGGTGCGGCCGTTCACGATGATCGAGGAGTACGACACGATCGACAGGCGGCAGGTGTAGCTGCCGGCCGCGGGGGCGACGAACACCCAGCGCAGGGCGGAGGTCAGCTTGTTCTCGATCGTGGGCACCAGGTTGGCGGCCCAGTAGGAGCCGGCCTCGGTGGCGGTGGGCAGGGCGGTGCCGTCGGCGTTGCGGCAGCGGACGGCGAAGGTGTTGCCGATGTTGTCGCCGGCGGAGAGCGCGTCGACCGGCTCGGTGGCGAAGTAGCGCGACCACAGGTACGAGCGCTCCCCGGCCGCGGCGTCGAAGGCGATCTCGGTGCCGGGCACGTCGAGGTACGCGCCGGCGTTGCGGGTCACCTCGTATTCGAAGCCGGTCGAGGCGGCGTTCGCGGGCGCGGTCCCGAGGGCCGCGCCCGCGAGGGTGAGCACGAGTGCTCCGGCGGTCGCGACGGCGGCACGGATCGTTCTGAAGCGCACGGGGTTCTTGCCCTCTCGTTGACGTGTACCCCTCGACAGGGGCGGTCGGCGAGAAGATACGCACCACCCGCACCACCCCGCACCCCGCCCCGTCAGCCCGCCGACTCCGTCAGCTCCCCCAGCTCCCGTTCCAGGTTCTCCCGCGCCCGCTCCTCCCAGGCCGCCGCGCCGTACGGGGTCCTGAACAGGCGGGGAAGGGCGAGGAGTTGGCGGAGGATGGTGGCGCGGCCTTCGCGGAAGGCGGCGTCCGGGACGAAGGCGTACTCCTCGCGGACCGCGGCCGTATACCCCTGGTAGGTATCGGGGTCGGCGGCCAGGATCGCGAGGTCCGCGTCGCAGAGGGTCTCGCCGTTCAGGTCGCCGGGGGACGGGTCGTGGGTGACCGTGAGGCGGACGAGGCGGGCGACCTCGGCGACCTCGTGGTGGGTCAGGCCGAGTTCGGTGAGGGCGAGTTCGGCGAGGGCGGCTGAGCGTTCCTCGTTCTCGCTGCGGTCGGGGCGGTAGACGGCGTCGTGGAACCAGGCCCCGAGGCGTACGAGTTCCAGTTCCCCGCCCTCGCCGCCCTGGTCAGCCAGTTCGTCGATGCGCCTCAGTACCGCCCGCAGGTGGTCGACGGTGTGGTAGCGGCGCTGCGGCTCGGACCAGCGGTCGAGCAGGTTGCGGCCGTACGGCAGGGGGTCGGGGCCCCCGCGGCCGGCCCGCGCCGCGAGCAGCGTCGTGGTCCAGCGGTGGAGCAGTTCCTGCTCCCGGTCTGCCTGGTCTGCCTTCATCGGGGCGGTCATGAAGGGCATTCTGCCGCCCGCACCCGGGCCCGCCGGGTCCCCGGCTCGCCCCCACCCGCCCCGGCCTCGCCGCGACCCCGCCCTCATCTCGCTCTTACATACCCCCCATGGGTATGCTACGGTCCTCCGTGCAGGTACCCCCCAGGGGTATGCCCAGGGGTATGTCATCGCAAGCGAAGGGTCAGGGCAATGTCAACCGCAACCGTCAATCCCCGGCGCTGGTGGGCACTTGCCGTGCTTGCCGCCGCGCAGTTCATGGTGATCATGGACACCTCGATCATCGGCGTCGCGCTGCCGAAGATGCAGGAGGAACTGGGCTTCTCCCAGGGCGAGCTGCAGTGGGTCTTCAACGCCTACGTGATCGTCTTCGGCGGACTGCTGCTCCTCGGCGGCCGCCTCTCCGACCTCGTCGGCGCCCGCAAGATCTTCGTCTCCGGCTGGGCGATCATGATCGCCGGCTCGGTCGTCGCGGCGGCCGCCCAGACCGCCTGGGTCGAGATCGTCGGCCGCGCCGTCCAGGGCGTCGGCGGCGCGCTCATCGCGCCCTCCGCCATGACCCTGCTGATGATGCTCTTCATGCACGACCCGCGTGAGCTCGGCAAGGCGATGGCCCTCTACGGCGCCGCGGCCCCGGCCGGCGGCACCGCCGGCGTCTTCCTCGGCGGCGTGTTCACCGAGTGGGCCTGGTGGCAGCTGTGCTTCATCATCTACGTCCCGATCGGCCTCGCGACCCTCGCCGCGACCAAGCTCCTCCCGAAGGTCGAGTCCCGCCGCGGCTCCGTCGACGTGATCGGCGCCGTCGCCGTCACCGCCGGTCTCGCCCTCGGTGTCTTCGCCGTCGTCCGCGCCCCCGAGGTCGGCTGGGGCGCCACCGCCACCGTGCTCGAACTCATCGGCGCCGTCGTCCTCATCGGTCTCTTCTTCGTGATCCAGACGTCCGTCCGCGAGCCGCTCATGCCGCTCAGCGTCTGGCGGGTCCCGCGCCTCGGCTCCGCCAACCTGGCGATGACGCTGCTCGGTGCCGCCTGGATCCCGATGTGGTACTTCCTCAACCTCTACCTGCAGCAGGTCCTCGGTTACGGGGCCTTCGCCTCCGGCGCCGCGCTGCTCCCGATGACCGTGCTCCTCATGATCTTCATGACGGCCATCACCGCCCGCCTCATGGGCAAGTTCGGGGCGAAGCCGCTCATCGGCATCGGCCTCCTCGTCCTCGCCGCCGGCCTGGTCTGGCTGGCCGCCGTCGAGCCCACCGGCACCTTCCTGGTCGACGTCCTGCCGGCCTCGCTCGTCGCCGCGCTCGGCATGTCCCTCGCCTACATCCCCACGATGATGACCGCCATGTCCGGCGCCCCGCAGGAGCAGGCCGGACTCGCCTCCGGCATCGTCAACACCACCTACAACGTCGGCTCCGCGCTCGGCCTCGCCGCGCTCACCGCCGTCGCCATGTCCCAGGGCGCCGCCCAGCTCGGCAACCTGCCCAAGCTCACCGAGGGCTTCTCCGCCGCCTTCATCGGCGCCGCGATCATCGCCGCGGTCGGCGGAATCATCACCCTCCTGGTGATGAAGTCCGACAAGGCGGTCGCCGCAGAGGCCGCCGCCGCCCCGGCCGCCGCCCCGCAGGGCGACAAGGTCTCCGCGTAAGCAGCACGTGCCCCGAGGGGCCGCCCCGATGTCCGGTACACGCCGGAGGTCGGGCGGCCCCTTTCCCGTATCCGGAGAGGATTCCCCGTGGAACTCGACACCCGTGCCGTGCACGTCATCAACGAACCGTTCCAGGAGGGCAGTTGGCCGCTCTCCGTGCCCCTCGTCCAGTCCTCCGCCTTCGCCTTCTCCTCCGCCGACGAGCTCGCCGAGGCGATGGCCGGGCCCGACGGGCGGTACGTCTACAGCCGGCGCGGCAATCCGACCGTACGGGCCCTGGAGCAGACCCTCGCCGGGCTCGAAGGGGGCGCCGGGGCCATCGCCTTCGCGTCCGGGATGGGCGCCATCAGCGGGGTGCTGCTCGCGCTGCTCAAGCCCGGGGACCGGGTGGTGGCGCAGCGGTGTCTGTACGGGGGGACCTACGCCGTCCTGTCCGACCTGGCCGCCCGCTACGGTATCCACGTCACGTACATCTCCGGCGACGACACGGAGGAGTTCGAGGCGGCGGCGCGGCACCCGGCGACCCGGCTGCTGGTCCTGGAGACGATCGCCAACCCCACCGGGCAGGTGCCCGAGCTGCCCGGGCTGCTCGCCGCCGCCCGCCGGACCGGGGTGACGAGCGTCGTCGACAACTCCCTCGCCTCGCCCGTCCTGTGCCGGCCGCTGGAGCTGGGCGCGGACGTCGTCGTGCACTCCACCACCAAGTACCTCTCCGGCCACTCGGACGTCCTCGGCGGCGCCGCCGTCTTCGCCGACGACGCGCTGCGCCGCGCCGTCTGGCCGCGCACGGTCGAACTCGGCGCGTGCGCCGACCCGTTCGCCGCCTGGCTGACCCTGCGCGGGATACCGACCCTCCCGCTGCGGATGCGCGCGCACTGCGCGGGCGCCGCCGCGCTCGCCGAACGGCTCGCCGCGCGCCCCGACGTCACGGCCGTGCACTACCCGTGGCTGGCCGGCCATCCCTCGTACGCCATCGCCCGCAAGGTCCTCGCGGGCGGGGGCGGCGGTCTGCTGTCCTTCGAGCTCGCGGGCGGGCGGGAGGCCGGCCGGGCCTTCATCGAGGGCGTACGGGTCGCGAAGCTCGCGCTCTCCCTCGGCGGCGTGGAATCGCTGGTCACCCACCCCGCCTCCACCTCCCACCGCGAGCTGGACGCCGAGGCGCTGGCGGCCGCCGGGATAGCACCGGGGCTCGTGCGCATGTCGGTCGGCATCGAGGACGTCGAGGACCTGTGGGCGGACATCCAACAGGCCCTGGACTGGGGGTGATTCCAGCTCCTTGATTCCAGCCCCTTCCGGCTTCTTTTGGGTTGACAAAATAAATGAGCGATTCGTAGATTAGGTGATGCCAGGAAACGACCACTCCTAGGTCAAGGAGGGCGCGAGATGCGCTACTTCGAGGACTTCCGGCCCGGCGACGTCCACGAGCTGGGCACCGTCACCGTCACGGCGGAGGAGGTGCTGGAGTTCGGCAAGCGCTTCGACCCGCAGCCCTTCCACACGGACCCCGAGCTCGCCGAGGAATCGCAGTTCGGCGGGCTGATCGCCAGCGGCTTCCACACCCAGGCGATGTTCATGCGCCGCTACGTCGACGGGCTGCTCGCCTACAGCGCCTGCATGGGCTCGCCCGGCATCGACGAGGTCCGCTATCTGCGTCCCGTACGCCCCGGCGACGTCCTCACGGCGCGCGTCGAGATCCTCGGCGCGACCCCGTCGCCGTTCAACCCCACCAGCGGCACCGTCAAGCCGCGCTGCACGCTGGTGGCCGCCGACGGGACGGCCGTGTTCAGCATGATCCTGCACAGCATCTTCCGGCGCCGTCCCGCCGGGTCCGAGGCCGGTCATCTGTCGTCGATGCCCGCGGCCGCGGACCCCGCCGGGTGCTGCGGCGGTACGAGGAAGAGTGCGCCCGCAGCGGCCATGAGCGCCTGAGGCGCCGACGGACCGTCCTCCGTCGGAGCCGGCCCCGAACACGGCCGTCCGAACACCCCCCCACTCGCGAAACCACTCGCGAAACCACTCGCGAACCCACTCGCGAAACCACCCTGAATCCACCAGTGAAGGGAGACCTCCCGTGGAGGCCGTATCCCGCACCGCCCAGTGGACCGCCGCCGCGCGCGCCCTGGAGACCGAGCGCGAGGACCGGCTGTTCGCCGATCCCTACGCGCGCACCGTCGCCGACCAGATCGGCTTCGAACTGCTCGAGCGCTACGCCGGCGGCGGCACCGTGCCGTTCCTCGCCATCCGCACCACCTACCTGGACCGCCAGATCGTCAGGACGGTCGAGGAGCGCGGCATCAAGCAGGTCGTCTTCCTCGCCGCCGGCATGGACACCCGCTTCTTCCGGCTGCCCTGGCCCGACGGCGTCACCGTCTACGAGCTCGACCGCCCGGCGCTCCTGGAGGCCAAGGCCGAGATGCTGGCCCAGGAGCCCGCGCCGGCCGGCCGCACCCGGATCACCGTCCCGGTCGACCTCACCCAGGACTGGACCGGACCGCTGAAGGAGGCCGGCTGGAAGAGCGAGGAGCCCGTCCTCTGGGTCGTCGAGGGCCTGCTGTTCTTCCTGCCCGAGCAGGCCGTCCGCACCCTCATCTCGCTGCTCGCCGCGCACGCCGCCCCCGGCTCCGTGCTGCTCGGCGACGTCATCTCCAAGGCCGCCCTGGAGAACCCGCTCGCCCGCTCCTTCATGAAGGCCCTGGAGGAGGACGGCAACCCGTGGCTCTTCGGCACCGAGGAGCCCGAGGCGCTGCTCGACGCCTGCGGCTGGGCGGTGCGCGAGGTCAAGCAGCCGGGCGAGCCCGGCGCCGACTTCGGCCGCTGGCCCTACCCGGTGCCGGCCCGCTCCGTCCCGCGCGTCCCCCGCTCCTTCCTCTTCACGTGTGACCTTCCCGGACAGACCAGCACCGACTCGGAGGTGGCCGCATGACCGCCTACCGGGGGTCCGGGGGTTGTCCCCCGGGCAAGCACAGCACGTGTGACCTCCCTTCGAGCCCGCAGGAGGCGGCGGCATGAGCGCCCACGACTTCCACCAGAAGGTCATCACCGACGCCGGCGCGGCCGTGCGCGGACTGACCGTCGCCCTCGGCGAGCGCCTCGGCCTCTACAAGGCCCTTGCCGCCGACGGCCCCCTCACCGCCGAGCAGCTCGCCGAGCGCACCGGCACCGATCCGCGCTACATCGAGGAGTGGCTGCACGCCCAGCTCTCCGCCGGGTACGTGGAGCGGCACCCGAGCTCGCTCACGTACACCCTGCCCGCCGACCACGTCGAGGTGCTCGCCGACCCGACCGCCGTCACGTACGCCGCCGGCTTCTTCACCGCGCTGAAGGCGCTGTACGCCACCGAGGACCTGCTCGTCGAGGCGTACAAGACCGGCGACGGCGTCGGCTGGGCCGAGCACGACGCGGCGCTCGACACCGGCATGGGCTCCTTCTTCCAGCCGACGTACGAGCACAAGCTCGTCCCGGACTGGCTGCCCGCCCTGCACGAGGTCACCGACAAGCTCGGCGCCGGCGGCACCGTCGCCGACGTCGGCTGCGGCGTCGGCCACACCACCCTGCTCATCGCGAAGGCCTTCCCGAACGCCACCGTCCACGGCTTCGACTACTCCGAGGAGGCCATCTCCATCGCGCGGCAGCTCGCCGAGGAGGCCGGCCTGTCCGACCGGGTCGTCTTCGACGTCGCCTCCGCCGACGACTACCCGGGCTCCGGCTACGACCTCGTCTGCTTCTTCAACGCCCTGCACGACATGGGCGACCCGGTCGCCGCCGCCCAGCACGTGCACAAGTCGCTGGACGCCGACGGGACGTGGATGCTCGTCGAGTCGAACGTCTCGCCCGCCGACATCGACACCCAGACCCCCGCCGCCCGCATGTTCATGGCCCTGTCCGCCGTGATGTGCCTGCCCGTCGCGGTCGCCCAGCGCGGCCCGCACGCGCTCGGCAACCACTCCGGCGAGAAGGCCTTCCGCGCCATCGCCGAGGAGGCCGGCTTCACCCGCTGGCGCCGCGCCACCGAGACCCCGGTCAACGCGGTCTACGAAGTCCGGCCGTAACCCCACTTCGAAGGGATCGCACGATGGCCACCGCCGCCCTGCCCGTCACCGACCGGTTCATGGAAGTCCTCGCCCGCCTCAGCGAGCGTTCCGTCGAGGACTACTACAACCCGTACCAGACCTTCCAGTGGCCCGAGACGCTGGAGGAGAACACGCTGTGGATGACGCCGGAACTGCTCAGCGTCTACGGCACCGAGCACTACGACACGCTCGGTGAGGAAACCATTCAGCGCCTGTCGAAGTGGGAGTCTGTCAACTTCTACAGCCTCAATGTGCACGGCATCCGCGAGCTCCTCATCGAGGTCGTCGGCCGCATCCACATGCCCGGCTTCGAGGTCCCCTCGGACTTCTTCCACCACTTCATCGGCGAGGAGAACGAACACATGTGGTTCTTCTCCGAGTTCTGCCGGCGCTACGGCAACAAGATCTACGGTTCCGCCGCCATGAGTGCCGACTCCGCCTGGGAACCCGAGATCGAGAACTTCCTGGTCTTCACCCGCATCCTGTTCTTCGAGGAGCTGGTCGACCACTTCAACTCCCGGATGGCAAAGGACACTTCGCTCTGCCACACCATCCGCGAGGTCAACCGCATCCACCACCAGGACGAGTCCCGCCACATCGCCTTCGGCCGCGAGCTCGTCTCCCTCCTCTACACCCGCATGTGCCAGGCGGTCAGCGCCGACCGGGTGCGCGAGGTCGAGGCGTACCTCAAGCGGTACGTCGTCTACAGCATCAACTCCCTCTACAACCCCCACGTGTACCGCGACGCCGGCATCGCCGACCCGCTCGGCCTGCGCAACTCGCTGATCGCCGACGAGCGCCGCCGCGCCCACGAGCGCAAGGCCATCCGCAAGCCGCTCTCCTTCTTCCAGAAGATCGGGATCTTCTCCGACGACACCCTGCCGGTCCTCTGAACACCGGGACCCGCCCCGAGAGGTGAAGAGATCATGACCGTGACGACCCCCGGGACGCAGCAGAGCGTCGGGGAGACCAAGGGCGCGACACGGGGACTTCCCGTGCTCGGCCCCGAGGGGACGCGACTGCTGCGCCTCCTCGACGACACCTTCGAGGGCTGGGGAGTGGCCGCGGGCGCCCGCCCGATGACCATGCCCCCGCTGCTGCCGGCCGCCGACCTGGCCCGGCTCGACTACTACGACAACTTCCCCCACCAGGCCGTCGTCGCCGCCCCGCTCGACCTGGAGCGCCGCGCGACCGAGCCCTTCCACACCGACACCGGCTGCTTTCCGACCGCCGCGCTCGAACCGGCCGCGCTCGGACTGCCCTCGGCGTCCTGCTACGCCGTCTATCTGACCCACCAGGGCACCCAGGTCGCGGACGACACCCTCGTCACGATCTGCTCCTGGTGCTTCCGCAAGGAGACCCACTACGAGGGGATGCGGCGCCAACTCGGCTTCCGCATGCGGGAGATCGTGGCCATCGGCGGGCGCGAGCACGCCGAGCAGCACCTGGCGGACTTCACCACCCGGATTCAGGAGTTCGCCGCGGCGCTCGACCTGCCGCTGCGCAAGGAGGCCGCCTGCGACCCGTTCTTCGACAAGGGCGGCTCCAAGGCACTGCTGCAGCGGCTCACGCCGGTGAAGCACGAGTTCCTGTACGAGGACCTGGCGATCGCCTCGGTCAACACGCACCGGAACTTCTTCGGCGACCGCTGCGACATCACCCTGGAGTCCTCCGGCGGGCCCGCCTTCACCAGCTGCGTCGCCTTCGGCCTGGAACGCTGGCTGTCGGCGCTGACCCGCCGGCACGGCAGCTGGGCGGCCGCGACGGAAGCGGTCCTCGACGCGAACGCACGCATGCGCACCGATGCGAGTCTCGCGGCCGGGCCGGTGATCTGACGTGCCGGCCCGTCCCGTGGCCCCGCCGGCGGGCGGCCTGGGCTGGGCGAACCTCGGCATGGACATCGTGTCCGTCAACCGCGTCCGCAGACTCCTCACGCAGTACGGGGAGAAGTTCTTCGAGCGGATGCTCACCCCCGGCGAACTCGACGACTGCCGCACGGCCGGCGGGCTCGACATCCTGAGCCTGTGCGGCCGGATCGCGGCCAAGGAAGCGGCCTTCAAGACGTTACGGGTCAGGGGCAGGTTCCTGCCCTGGACGGACATCGTCGTACGCCGCTCCGAAGGCGGCTGGCCGCTGGTGGAGCTGCGCGGACCCGCGGCCGGCATGGCCCGGGAGTCCGGCATCTCCGAGATCACCGTGTCCATCAGCCACGACGTGGACTACGCGGTCGCGGTCGCCGCGCCGATCATCGCCCCCACCCCTCCCTCCGCCACCACCCCTTACGTAACCAGCAGCTAAAAGGAGAAGCATCATGGCCGACGGCCTGCAGACGGTGAAGAGCTGGATCCTCGAGCGGCACCCGGAGCGCGAGGACATCGCCCCCGACCTCGACCTGATCGAGAACCGGCTCATCGACTCGCTGTCCTTCGTCGAGTTCGTCTTCCTGCTGGAGCAGGAGAGCGGCACCAGCATCCAGATGGAGACCCTGGAGGTCGACTCCATCCGGACCCTCGCCGCCATCGAGCAGCACTTCTTCAAGACGGCGGTGGAGGCATGAGCCGCCGCCTCTTCACCTCGGAGTCCGTCACCGAGGGCCACCCCGACAAGATCGCGGACCGGATCAGCGACACGATCCTGGACGCGCTCCTCGCCCAGGATCCCCACTCCCGGGTCGCCGTCGAGACCCTGATCACCACCGGCCAGGTGCACATCGCCGGCGAGGTCACCACCAGCGCGTACGCGCCGATGGCCCAGCTGGTGCGCGACGCGGTCCTCGACATCGGTTACGACTCCTCCGCGAAGGGCTTCGACGGCGCCTCGTGCGGTGTCTCGGTCTCCATCGGCGCGCAGTCGCCGGACATCGCGCAGGGCGTCGACACGGCATACGAGTCCCGGGTCGAGGGCGAGGGCGACGAGCTCGCCGCCCAGGGCGCCGGCGACCAGGGCCTGATGTTCGGCTACGCATGTGACGACACCGCCGAGCTCATGCCGCTGCCGATCGCGCTCGCGCACCGCCTGTCGCGCCGCCTGACCGAGGTGCGCAAGGACGGCACCGTGCCGTACCTCCGTCCCGACGGCAAGACGCAGGTCACCATCGAGTACGACGGCGACCGGCCGGTCCGCCTCGACACGGTGGTCGTGTCCTCCCAGCACGCCGCCGACATATCCGTCGAGGGCCTGCTCGCCCCTGACGTGCGCGAGCACGTCGTCGAGCACGTCCTGAAGCAGCTGGCCGAGGAGGGCGTGAGCCTGGAGTCCGACGGCTACCGGCTGCTGGTCAACCCGACCGGGCGCTTCGAGATCGGCGGCCCGATGGGCGACGCCGGCCTCACCGGCCGGAAGATCATCATCGACACGTACGGCGGCATGGCGCGGCACGGCGGCGGCGCGTTCTCCGGCAAGGACCCGTCGAAGGTCGACCGCAGCGCCGCTTACGCCATGCGCTGGGTCGCGAAGAACGTCGTCGCGGCCGGGCTCGCGAAGCGCTGCGAGGTGCAGGTCGCGTACGCCATCGGCAAGGCCGAGCCGGTCGGCCTCTTCGTCGAGACCTTCGGGACGGGCACGCTGCCCGACGAGCGGATCCAGGAGGCCGTCAGCGAGGTCTTCGACCTCCGCCCGGCCGCGATCATCCGCGACCTCGACCTGAAGCGCCCCATCTACGCGGCCACGGCGGCGTACGGGCACTTCGGCCGCGAGCTGCCGGAGTTCACCTGGGAGCGCACCGACCGGGTGGACGCGCTGAAGCGCGCAGCGGGGATCTGAGGGGAGCCGCGAAGAGATGCGTATCGCTGTCACCGGATCCATCGCGACCGACCATCTGATGACCTTCCCCGGCTGGTTCAGCGAGCAGCTGATCGCCGACCGGCTCGACAAGGTCTCCCTGTCGTTCCTCGCCGACAACCTGGAGGTCAGGCGCGGCGGAGTGGCAGCGAACATCGCCTTCGGACTCGGCGTGCTCGGCCTGCGCCCGGTCCTCGTGGGCGCGGTCGGCGCCGACTTCGAGCCATACCGGCTCTGGCTGAAGGACCACGGTGTGGACACCGACTCGGTGCGCGTCAGCGAGTCGCTCCACACCGCCCGCTTCGTCTGTACCACCGACCGGGCGCAGAACCAGATCGCCACCTTCTACGCCGGGGCGATGGCCGAGGCCCGCGAGATCGACCTGCGGGACGTCCTCGCCCGCACGGGGCGCCTCGACCTGGTGCTCGTCTCCCCGGACGACCCCGAGGCGATGCTGCGGCACGCCCGTACGTGTCGCGAGCTCGGGGTGCCCTTCGCCGCCGACCCGTCGCAGCAGCTTGCGCGGCTCGACGGCGGCCAGGTGCGGGAACTGGTGGACGGGGCCCGCTTCCTGTTCACCAACGAGTACGAGACGGCGCTGCTGTTGGAGAAGACCGGCTGGAGCGAGGCGGAGGTCTTCGCCCGGGTCGGGACGTGGGTCACCACCCACGGCGAGGCAGGTGTACGCGTCCGGGGCGAGGGCCGGGCCCCGCTCGCCGTGCCGGCGGTGCCCGCGGTCGCGGGCGTGGTCGACCCGACGGGTGTCGGCGACGCCTTCCGGGCCGGCTTCCTCGCCGGAACGCTGTGGGGCGTGCCCGAGCGGTGCGCGGCCCAGCTGGGCTGCGCGCTCGCCGCGACCGTCCTCGACTACGTGGGGACGCAGGAGTACCGGCTGCACCGGGACACCCTCCTGGACCGGATTCGCACGACGTACGGCGTCGGCTGCACGGCGACGCTCGTCACCCATCTGAGGGGGCTGGCATGAGTCCGTCCGCGAGGCCGTCCCCGAGGCCGTCCCTTCGTGAGGAGTTCGCGAGGCGGGTCGTCGTCGCCGACGGGGCGATGGGCACCATGCTCCAGGCCGCCGATCCGTCGATGGACGACTTCCAGAACCTGGAGGGCTGCAACGAGATCCTGAACCTCACCCGGCCCGATGTCGTCGCCTCCGTCCACGAGGCCTACTTCGAGGTCGGCGTGGACTGCGTCGAGACCAACACCTTCGGCGCGAACCTGGCGGCGCTCGCCGAGTACGGCATCGAGCAGCGCGTGTACGAGCTGTCGGAGGCGGGCGCGCGGATCGCCCGCGAGGCCGCCGACCGGCACACGGCGGCCGACGGGCGCCCGCGCTGGGTGCTCGGCTCGATGGGCCCGGGCACGAAACTGCCGACCCTCGGCCACGTCACGTACGAGCCGCTGCGCGACGCGTACCGGCAGAACGCCGAGGGGCTGCTCGCGGGCGGCGCGGACGCCCTGCTCGTCGAGACCTCGCAGGATCTGCTGCAGACGAAGGCGGCCGTCATCGGCGCCCGGCGGGCGCTCGACGCCGCCGGCCTGGACCTGCCGCTGATCGTGCAGGTGACGGTGGAGACGACGGGCACGATGCTGCTCGGGTCGGAGATCGGTGCGGCGCTGACGGCGCTTGAGCCGCTGGGCATCGACATGATCGGGCTGAACTGCGCGACGGGTCCGGCGGAGATGGCCGAGCACCTGCGCCACCTGTCCCGGCACGCCCGTATCCCGGTGTCGGTGATGCCGAACGCCGGCCTGCCGGTCCTCACCTCGGACGGCGCCCACTATCCGCTGTCGCCGGTCGAACTGGCCGATGCCCAGGAGGCGTTCGTACGGGACTACGGCCCGGCCCTGGTGGGCGGCTGCTGCGGTACGACGCCCGAGCACCTGCGGGCGATCGTGGAGCGGGTGCGGGGCGCGGCCGTGGCGGACCGCACGCCGGTCGTCGAACCGGGGGCCTCGTCGCTCTACAGCCATGTGCCGTTCCGCCAGGACACCTCGTACCTGGCGATCGGTGAGCGGACGAACGCGAACGGCTCGAAGAAGTTCCGCGAGGCCATGCTGGAGGGCCGCTGGGACGACTGCGTGGAGATGGCCCGGGACCAGATCCGCGAGGGTGCGCACATGCTCGACCTGTGCGTGGACTACGTGGGCCGGGACGGCGCCGCCGACATGGCGGAGCTGGCAGGGCGCTTCGCGACGGCCTCGACGCTGCCGATCGTGCTCGACTCCACCGAGGTGGGGGTGCTGCGGGCCGGTCTGGAGAAGCTGGGCGGCCGGGCCGTGCTCAACTCGGTCAACTACGAGGACGGTGACGGGCCCGAGTCGCGGTTCGCGCAGGTCACGGCGTTGGCGCGGGAGCACGGCGCGGCGCTGATGGCCCTGACGATCGACGAGAAGGGGCAGGCGCGGACGGTCGAGGACAAGGTCGCGATCGCCGAGCGGCTCATCGAGGACCTGACGGGGAACTGGGGGATCAGGGAGTCCGACATCCTGATCGACACCCTCACCTTCACGATCTGCACGGGCCAGGAGGAGTCGCGGGGCGACGGCATCGCCACGATCGAGGCGATCCGCGAGCTGAAGCGCCGGCACCCGGAGGTGCAGACGACGCTGGGGCTCTCCAATATCTCCTTCGGTCTGAACCCGGCCGCGCGGATCGTCCTGAACTCCGTCTTCCTGGACGAGTGCGTGAAGGCGGGCCTGGACTCGGCGATCGTGCACGCGTCGAAGATCCTGCCGATCGCACGCCTGGAGCCGGAGCAGGTCGAGGTCGCGCTGGACCTGATCTACGACCGGCGGCGGGAGGGCTATGACCCGCTGCAGAGGTTGCTTGAGCTGTTCGAGGGCGCGACGGCGAAGTCCCTGAAGGCCGGCAAGGCGGAGGAGCTGCTCGCGCTTCCGCTGGAGGAGCGGCTGAAGCGGCGGATCGTCGACGGCGAGAAGAACGGCCTGGAGGCCGATCTGGACGCGGCCCTCGTCGAGCGGCCGGCGTTGGAGATCGTCAACGAGGTGCTGCTTGACGGCATGAAGACGGTCGGTGAGCTGTTCGGTTCGGGGCAGATGCAGTTGCCGTTCGTGCTGCAGTCGGCCGAGGTGATGAAGACGGCAGTGGCCTATCTGGAGCCGCACATGGAGAAGTCCGATGCGGAGGGCAAGGGCACCATCGTGCTCGCCACCGTCCGCGGCGACGTCCACGACATCGGGAAGAACCTCGTCGACATCATCCTGTCGAACAACGGCTACAACGTGGTCAACATCGGGATCAAGCAGCCGGTGTCGGCGATCCTGGAGGCGGCCGAGGAGCACCGCGCCGATGTGATCGGGATGTCGGGGCTGTTGGTGAAGTCGACCGTGATCATGAAGGAGAACCTGGAGGAGCTCAACGGCCGAGGGTTGGCCGAGCGCTTCCCGGTGATCCTGGGCGGTGCGGCGCTGACCAGGGCGTATGTCGAGCAGGACCTGCACGAGCTGTATGACGGCGAGGTCCGCTATGCCCGTGACGCCTTCGAGGGCCTGCGGCTCATGGACGCCCTCATGGGCGTCAAGCGGGGCGTCCCCGGAGCCGTACTGCCGCCGCTCAAGCAGCGGCGCGTGGCCCGGCAGCCGCTCGTGACGGAGGTGCGCGAGCCCGAGCCGGCCGGCCGTTCCGACGTCGCCGCCGACAACCCCGTACCCGAGCCCCCCTTCCTCGGGACGAAGGTCACCACCGGGATTCCGCTCGCCGAGTACGCCCCCTGGCTCGACGAGACCGCCCTCTTCAAGGGCCAGTGGGGACTGAAGGACGCCACGACCGTCGAGACGGAGGGCCGGCCGCGGCTGCGCGCGCTGATCGACCGGATCGAGCGCGAGGACCTGGTCGAGGCGGCCGTCGTCCACGGCTGGTTCCCCTGCGTCTCCAAGGGCGACGACCTGATCGTCCTGGACGAGGACGGCAGCGAGCGCACCCGCTTCACCTTCCCCCGCCAGGAGCGCGGCCGGCGCCTCTGCCTCGCCGACTTCCACCGCGCCGAGGACTCGGGCGAGGTGGACGCGGTCGCCTTCCAGGTCGTCACGGTCGGATCGCGGATCGGGGAGGAGACGGCCCGCCTCTTCGCCGCCGACGCCTACCGCGACTATCTCGAACTGCACGGCCTGTCCGTGCAGTTGGCGGAGGCGCTGGCCGAGTACTGGCATGCGAAGGTGCGCGCCGACTGGGGCATCGGCGGTGCGGACCCCGCCGGTCTGGGCGGCATGCTGCGCACCGAGTACCAGGGCTGCCGCTACTCCCTCGGCTATCCCGCCTGCCCCGACCTGGAGGACCGCGCCAAGATCGCCGAGCTGCTTCAGCCCGAACGGATCGGCGTCCACCTCTCCGAGGAGTTCCAGCTGCACCCCGAACAGTCCACCGACGCCATCGTCGTGCACCACCCCGAGGCGACGTACTTCAACGCGGGAGGGCGACGCCTGTGACGACCCCCGATTCCCCCACCTTCTCGTTCGAGTTCTTCCCGCCGAAGACCGACAGGGGCGAGCGGACGCTGTGGGAGGCGATCAGGCGCGTGGAGGCCCTCGCGCCGACCTTCGTCTCCGTGACGTACGGAGCCGGGGGCTCCTCCCGCGACCGCACCATCGACGTCACCCAGCGCATCGCCGCCGAGACCACCCTGCGGCCCGTCGCCCACCTCACCGCCGTCGGGCACTCGGTGGCCGAGCTGCGCGCCATCATCGGCGCCTACGCGGACGCCGGCGTCCGGGACGTCCTCGTCCTGCGCGGCGACCCTCCGGGCGACCCGCGCGGGGAGTGGACGCCGCACCCGGACGGCTTCACCCACGCGTACGAACTCGTTGAGCTCGTACGGGCGTTGGGGGAGTTCCGGATCGGTGTGGCGGCCTTCCCCGAGGGGCATCCGCGCTCGCCGGACGCCGCGAGCGACATCCGGCACTTCGTCGCCAAGTGCCGGGCGGGCGCGGACTACGCCATCACGCAGATGTTCTTCGACCCGGAGGACTATCTGCGGTTCCGTGACCGGGTGGCGGCGGCCGGCTGCGAGACCCCGATCATCCCGGAGATCATGCCCGCCACCGACGTACGGCAGATCCGCCGCTTCGCCGAGCTGTCGAACGCCGCCTTCCCGGAGGACCTGGCGCACCGCCTGGAGGCGGCGAAGGACGACCCGGCCGCCGCGTACCGGATCGGCGTGGAGCACGCGACGGCGATGGGCTTGCGGCTGCTCGACGAGGGTGCGCCGGGCCTGCACTACATCACGCTCAACAAGTCCACGGCGGCTCTCGAAATCCACCGAACGATCCAAGCGTCAAGGAGCTTTGTTCATGTCTGAGTTCACGGACTTCAAGGTCGCCGACCTGTCCCTGGCCGCGTTCGGCCGCAAGGAGATCACCCTCGCCGAGCACGAGATGCCGGGTCTGATGGCGATCCGCCGCGAGTACGCGGCCGCCCAGCCCCTGGCGGGCGCCCGTATCACCGGCTCCCTGCACATGACGGTGCAGACGGCGGTCCTCATCGAGACCCTTGTCGCGCTCGGTGCCGAGGTCCGCTGGGTCTCCTGCAACATCTACTCGACCCAGGACCACGCCGCCGCGGCCATCGCGGCCGCCGGCATCCCGGTCTTCGCCTGGAAGGGCGAGACTCTGGAGGAGTACTGGTGGTGCACGGAGCAGGCGCTGACCTGGCCGGGCCCGCAGGGCGGCCCGAACATGATCCTGGACGACGGCGGCGACGCGACGCTGCTCGTCCACAAGGGTGTGGAGTACCAGAAGACGGGAGTCCTGCCGGAGGCCTCGAACGAGGAGCTGGCGGTCGTACGCGCCCTCCTGGAGACCACCACCCTGGACTGGTCGTCGATCGCCGCCGGCATCCGGGGTGTGACCGAGGAGACCACGACGGGTGTGCACCGCCTGTACGAGATGCACCGCGACGGCGCCCTGCTCTTCCCGGCGATCAATGTGAACGACGCCGTGACGAAGTCGAAGTTCGA
>NZ_JAHTMW010000035.1 GCF_026236535.1 Streptomyces sp. SKN60
GCGACGCCAAGATCACCCAGATCTACGAAGGCACCAACCAGGTCCAGCGCATCGTCATGGCCCGCAACCTCCCGTAAGCCCCCCCCACGGGAAGGGACAGCCCCCGGCACGCGGTGCCGGGGGCTGTTCGCGTCGTGGGGGCGCGCCGTCAGAAGCGCTCGACCTTCCCGCCCTCCGGTACCTGGTAGCAGCCCGAGGTGAGGAACAGGTTCAGATTCGGCTTGGCGTCCTTGGCGAAGTGGGCGATCTTGACGCTGTACTTCTTCGCGTCGTTGTCGGCGGTGAGGGTGAGGTTCTGGTTCTTGCTGGTGTCGGGCCCGTATCCGACGATCTTCCAGCCGTGCTTGGGCATCTCTGTCTTGAGCCGTTCCATCACGCCGCCGAGTTGGTCGGGCGACGCGGGGGTGAAGGTCCACGCGTGGAACACCGTGAAGTACTTCTCCGGGTCCTTGCCCGAGCACTCGGACACGCCGGGCCCGGGTTCGGTCGCCGTCCCCTTGAGGCCGATCAGGTCGTAGAGCTCGCTGGAGATCTTCTCCGCCTGGTCGGCGGCCTGCTGCGTGGTGCCGGTGCCGGCCGAGGGGAGGCCGCCGGAGTCATCGGCGTCAGTCATGCTGCATCCCGTGAGAGTCGTGAGGGCGAGGGACATGAGGAGCGCGGATCCGCCCCACCTGGTCTTCATCTAACGCACTCCTGGCGTGGGGTTCGGCGGCGGTTCCCGGGTCGCGTCGTCACCCTTGCCCGCGACGACCAGGCCCTGGTTCCGGAGGCTTTCGGTGCCTTCCTTCCAGTAGTCACTGTGACCCTCGGTATCCGTCTTCAGCTGGTTGGCGCCGAAGGTCGGGTCACTGGGGATCTGGAACGGACCGTCCCAGTCCGTCCCGCCGTGTCCGAACCGGCCGATGTCCGGGACCGGGTCCCCGTCGGCCTCCTCGTTCCACACGTGCCCCTTGGGGACGTCCATCTGCTCCGCCTTGGGCACCTGCACGCCGGGACTGCCGGCGACGATCACGTCGTCCGCGTTGAGGTCGCCCTGCCGGGCCGCCGAGCCGATGAGGGTCGTGCCGTACGAGTGGCCGATCGCCGTGCGGTGCGGGTCCGAGTCGACCGCACGCGAAGCGTCGAGGCCGTCCAGGAAGCGGTTGTACGCCGGGGCGCCGTCATTGGCGTAGTGACTGAACGGCGAGTCCTTGACGATGTCCTGCGGAGCGTCGTAGCCGAGCCAGGTGATCGTGGAGACCGAGCCGTTGTTCTGACCGTTGGCCACACGCCACAGGTTCTCCATACGGCCGATGTCGCCGCCGACGCTGCCTAGGTTCGACGTCGTGCCCGGCACGTAGACCGCTTGGTGGTCGGCCGTGTCAGGGTTGCCGTTGGCGACGATCGCCCGCCCGTTCTTCTCGGGGTTGAAGCCGAGCAGGTACGCCTCGGGCAGGCCCTTGAGGCCCGTCCTGTCGAAGCGGTCCTGAATGGCGTTCATACCGTTCAGGGACTTGTTGAGCTGCTCGTACCGGTCCCCGTACTTCTTGTGCCACTCCATCCACTCGTCCGTGTGCACCTTGGCCGGGTACATGCCCGCGGTGATCCACGTCCACTCGTTGGCGGGCGGCTTCGGGATGGAGTCGAGTTCCATCTGGTACTGGCCGTGCTTCTCCGCCAGGACCACCCGGTTCGCCTCGTCGCGCACCGTGGAAGGCAGCCCGTCGAGCTGTCCCACGGCCTCGGGCCGCAGGGACAGCCAGGCCGCCTGCTGCTCCGCGTCCAGTCCCTTCCACCAGTCGGCGTTGTCCTTCGGACTGCCGTCCTTGGGCGGCTGCGGGAGGGAGTCGAGGTAGCTCTTGCCCGCGTCCTTCACACCGCCCATGTCCGACTGCGCGTCCGACCAGTCCTTGTCCGAGACCTTCAGGTCGTCGTCCGCCTTCAGGGCCCGCAGCTTCGGCGCCCACTTGGCGTCCGCTTCTGTGGCCTGCTTCAGCGCGTCGGCGATCCGGTTCGCGAAGCCGACCGCCTTGCCGTAGTTCGGGTTGGGGTGGATGTTGATGGCCTGGCGCTCGATGGCGCTCGCCGTGGGGTCGTCCATCCCGGCGCTCCCGGTCACCGTGCCGCCGTCCTCGACCTTCTCCGCGCCGGGCTTGGAGCCGGGCGGGAAGCCGACCGAACCGTTGGGATGCACGGTGCAGCCGGCGGCCTGGGCGTCGGCGATCGCCGCGTCCAGACTCCGCTTGGCGGCGCCGAGGTCGAAGGCGAGACCGTTCAGCGCGGTGCTGACGAGACCGCACTCGGTCTGTGTGTAGTGGAAGTTCTTCGACAATTCCTTGAGCTCGCCCAGGGCGGCTTCGGCGGCCTTGCCCTCCAGCTCGCCGCGGATGCCCCCGGAGATCTTGATGTCGATCGTGTCCTTGGCCGCCATGGCCATGTCGCCGACGGCCCGATAACCGTCCGCGGCCTCCTCGTACTCGGCCTGCTTGAAGGCCCGCAAGGTCTCCAGATCCATGCCCGCGGTCACCTCTCCTTCGCCTGGCCGCCGACGGCGTCGGTGTCCGCGTAGTGCGCCTTGAGGCCGTTGAGCTCACCGAGGAGGGTCTCGTCGGGCTTCGACAGGTCGTGCCCGGACGACGTCAGCAGTCCGCCCAGGGCGCCACAGCGGCCGCTCACGTCACCGACGTACTTCTTCCAGGAGTCGTACAACTCCTTCTGCGCCGCCGCGCTCTGGAGCCCCTGACCGTCGCCCAGTCCCGCCTGCCCCGAGTCGAGCTTGCCCAGCGCCGTGGTGATGTCGTCCTTGAGGCCCGAGACGCCCTCGCCGGCCTTCGTCCAGGCCCGCTTGTCGGTCTTCAGGTCCTCCGAGTACCCGCCGCCGCCCGGCTCCGGCGCGACCTGGTTCAGGCGCATCGAGGACGACTGGCGCGCCGCCGTCTCCGCCTTGAGCTGCTCCCACTCGTCCCACGGCACCCCGTGAACCTCCCCGTTCTCCCCGTTGTCCCCGTTGTCCACGGGCTGTCCCCCGCGGCGGTCCGCCATGATTTCCGAATTTGCTGGATGAAATCAAACGGTCGACGCCCGAACAGGGCGCCGACCGGAAGAAACGAGACGTCAGCGTCAGCGATTGGCCGTCAGCGGTTCGACGTGACCGTGACCGGCTCGTCGTTCTGGATCTCCTTGACCAGCTGCTTCACCTTCGGCATGTCCCACTTCAGGGAGTTCTGCGGGGCCGTGCCGTTGATCGGCATGTTCATCGACTTGCCGTCGCCGCCGCTGATGCCCTTCATCGCGAAGAACATCGTGCCCAGGTCGTAGAGCGACATGTCCTTGTCCACGATCAGGGTGTCCAGGCCCGCGCCGAGGGTCGGGTAGAGCTTGAACGGGTTGAGGATCGTGCCCGGGGTCGCCGCCTGGCTCGCCAGGGCCGACAGGAACTTCTGCTGGTTCTTCGTGCGCTGCAGGTCGGACTCGGCGAAGGCGTAGCGGGTACGCACGAAGGCCAGGGCCTGCTCGCCGTTGAGGGTCTGGGTGCCGGCCTGGAAGTCGGCGCCGGACTTCTTGTCCTTGAAGCCCTTCTCGATGTTCAGCTCGACACCGCCGAGCGCGTCCACGATGTTCGCGAAGCCGGCGAAGCCGATCTCCGCATAGTGGTCGATGCGCAGGCCGGTGTTGTACTCGACCGTGCGGACGAGCAGCTCCGGGCCGTCCATCGCGTAGGCCGCGTTCAGCTTGGAGCCGCCACGGGCCGCGTACTGCTTGCCGGATTCCGAGCCCACGAAGGACGGGATCGTCACCCAGGAGTCACGGGGGAGCGAGACCATCGTGTTCCCGCTGGAGCAGGCCGCGAGGATCATCATCGAGTCGGTCCGCTTGCCCTCGGCGGAACCGGTGTGCAGCTTCTTCTTCTCCTCGGCGGACATGCCCTCGCGGCTGTCCGAGCCGACGATCAGATACGTGGTGCAGTCGTCGTCGGCCGGCCGCTCGATGACCTTGGCCAGATCGACCTCGTTGCGCATCTGCGAGCTCGCCCACGCGTACGTGCCGATGCCCCAGGCCAGGAGGCCCACGACCACCACGATCGAGCCGATCTTGACGCGCTTGCCCCAGTTCGGCGCGGGCCGCGCGGGTACGGGAGCGCCGCCGCCGGGCGCGTACTGCGGCGGCACGCCGCCCCGGCCGCCGCCCTGCTGGCCGCCGTACACCTGGCCGGAGCTGTAGCCGGAGTCGTAACCGGTGTTCTGGGCCTGGGTGAAGTTCGGGTTGTACCCCTGGTCGTACCCCTGGCCCTGGTCATAGCCCTGGTCATAGCCCTGGCCGTACCCCTGGTTCTGCTGGTCACGGGGGTACGACTGCTGCTGCGGGGGGACCTGCGGGCGCTGCACGTGGCGCATCCGGCGAGGTCCCTCGGGCTGGGCGTCGGGCCAGTCATTCATGCGGAACAGTGTGCCGGTCCGCGGCTTCGCCCCGACAGGGCGGGTGGGGAATCGGACCGGCGCTGTTGCCAAGCTGATGCAAACCGGACGGCGCCGAGACCGGCCACAAGGGCGGGCATAAGGTAGAGGGCATGACAGATCAGGGCGCTATTCCGGGCAAGCCCACCTCCGCCTCCCGCACCACTCTCAGCCACATCATGACCAGCCACGACACCAACCTCCTCGGTACGGTGCACGGCGGCGTGATCATGAAGCTGGTGGACGACGCCGCGGGCGCGGTCGCGGGCCGGCACTCGGGCGGCCCCGCCGTCACCGCGTCCATGGACGAGATGGCCTTCCTGGAGCCGGTCCGCGTCGGCGACCTGCTGCATGTGAAGGCCCAGGTCAACTGGACGGGCCGGTCCTCCATGGAGGTCGGCGTCCGGGTCATGGCCGAGCGCTGGAACGAGTCCACCCCGGCCACCCAGGTCGGCTCCGCCTACCTCGTCTTCGCCGCCGTCGACGCCGACGGCAAGCCGCGCCCGGTCCCCCCGGTCCTCCCGGAGACCGAACGCGACAAGCGCCGCTACCAGGAGGCCCAGATCCGCCGCACCCACCGCCTGGCCCGCCGCCGCGCGATCAAGGAACTGCGCGAGCAGCGGAAGGCGGAGGGGTACGAGGACTAGGGCCTGTCCGGCGGATCAGGGTCGGACAGGCCCTAGCGCCCCAGAAAATCAGGGGCACACCACCTGGTCCCCCCGTACCGCCTCGAACTGCCCCGTCTGCTGCTCCCGCTCCCGCACCGGCGTCACGCCCTTGTAGTCCGCGCCCACCGTCACCTTCAGGGTCGCGCCCTGGCCCTTCACCGGGCGCAGTTCGGCGCCCGGCAGGGCCGCGGCCAGGGACTTCGCCGAGCGGTCCCAGCCGGGGTCGTACTCGACGAGGGTGCGGGCGTGCTCGCGGCCGCCGGCCGCGGTCCGCGGCGCGCGGGTGGTGTCGAAGCCGGTGGCGCGCAGGGCCGTGTCGACGCGGCCGCCGAGCCCGTCCGCGCCGGTCCCGTTGTAGACCTGGACCCGGACCGTCTTCGGCGCGACGTCCACGTCGACGGGCCGCGGCCCCTTCGGCGCGGCCGGCCGGGCGGGGGTGAGCGGGCGGTCGTCGCGCAGCGACTGGAACAGCTTCTGGGCCTTCGGCGCGTCCCACTTCACCGTGGAGCCGATCCCCTTCACCGGGAAGCTCATCTCGCCGATCGGCACGGACACGAACTCCGACGAGGCCGGCGTGAAGCCGTTCATCGCCTTGGCCAGGGCCAGCATCTGCTGGGTGCCGAAGCCCTGGTCGGCCCGGACCGAGCTCAGCATGGTGGAGGCGACCTCGCGGAAGCGCACCGGGTTGAGCAGCACCCCGCCGCCGGTCACCCGGTCGATCAGCGCCGCCAGGAACTTCTGCTGCCGCTGCATGCGCCCGATGTCGGCGGCGCCGTCGACGTGCCGGGCGCGCACGTACTGCAGCGCCTGTCCGCCGTCGAGCTCGTGCGGCCCGGCGGGCAGGTCGAGGCCGGTGTAGGAGTCCTTCATCGGCTTGGTGGTGCAGATCTGCACCCCGCCGACCGCGTCGACGGTGCGCATGAAGCTGGTGAAGTCGACCTCCAGATAGTGGTCGATCTTCACCCCGGTCATCGACTCCACGGTCCGCACGGTCAGCGACGGCCCGCCCTCCGCGTACGCCGCGTTCAGCTTCACGGGGTGCGCGTGGTGGTGCTTGCCGGTGGTGAGGTCGGTGTGGTCGGGCATCTCGGCGTACGAGTCACGGGGCAGCGACACGACGCTCGCCCGCTCCCGGTCCTCCGAGATGTGCACGAGCATCACGGTGTCCGTGCAGTGGCAGGGGGCGCCGCCGAGCCGGTACTTCTTCCGCTCCTCCTCGGTGATCCGGTCGCGTCCGTCGGTGCCGACGACCAGGACGTTCATGCCGTGCCCGGCCTGCGGGCGGTTCTTCATGTCCTTGAAGGGGTCGATCCGGTTGATCCCGGTGTCGAGGCTGGTCACCACGGCATGCCCGATGCCCCCCGCGGCGAGCACCACCACGGACAGCGTCGTCGCCATCCGCATGCCCCACCGCGGCCGGCTCGGCCGGCGCCGGTGTCCGCGGGCCGGGGCGGTGCGCACCGGTGCGCTGTGGACCGGTGCGGTGCGGACCGGAGGCCGGGGCGGACGGGCCGGACGGGGCGGCGTACGGGGCGGTGTGGGCACCGGGGGACACCTCCGCTGGTACGACAGGGGGACCGTGAGCACCGTAGGCCCATACGATCAGCGCCACCGTGCTGCGACCCGGCGGCACGCGCCGGTGTCCCCCGTTCGCGGTAACGTGGCCCCCGATGAACGCCAATACCCCTGTGTCTGTGATCATGCCGGTCCTCGACGAGGAGCGGCATCTGCGCAACTCGGTCCGCCACATCCTGGAGCAGGAGTACGACGGCGAGATGGAGGTGGTGATCGCGCTCGGGCCGTCCACGGACCGCACCGACGAGATCGCCGCCGAGCTCGTACGGGAGGACCCCCGGGTCCGCACCGTGCCGAACCCCACCGGCCGTACCCCCGCCGCCCTGAACGCGGCGATCAAGGCCTCCCGTCACCCGATCGTGGTCCGTGTCGACGGCCACGGCATGCTGTCGCCCAACTACATCGCGACCGCCGTCCGCCTCCTGGAGGAGACGGGCGCGATGAACGTCGGCGGCATCATGCACGCCGAGGGCGAGAACGCCTGGGAGGACGCGGTCGCCGCCGCGATGACCTCCAAGATCGGCGTGGGCAACGCGGCCTTCCACACGGGCGGCGCGGCCGGCCCGGCGGAGACCGTCTACCTGGGTGTCTTCCGCCGCGAGGCGCTGGAGCAGCAGGACGGCTACAACGTGGAGTTCATCCGCGCCCAGGACTGGGAGCTGAACTTCCGCATCCGCGAGGCCGGCGGTCTGATCTGGTTCTCGCCGGAGCTGCGCGTGCAGTACCGGCCGCGGCCGAGCGTCCGCGCCCTGGCCAAGCAGTACAAGGACTACGGCCGCTGGCGGCATGTCGTCGCCCGGTACCACGAGGGCTCGATCAACCTGCGCTACCTCGCCCCGCCGGCCGCCGTCTGCGCGATCGCCGCGGGTCTCGTGATCGGCGCGACCCTCACCCCGCTCGGCTTCGTGATCCCGGCCGGCTATCTGGCGGCGATCACCGCGGGCTCGGTGCCGGCCGGCAAGGGCCTGTCCCTGAAGGCCCGGCTGCAGATCCCGGTGGCCCTGGCGACCATGCACATGTCGTGGGGCTTCGGCTTCCTGACCAGCCCGCGCGCCCTTGCGCGGAAGGTCATCGCGAGCCGGCGCCCGGCGGTGAAGGCCGGCGAGACCGTCTGAGTCACTCGCTTACGGCGAAGGCCGGGCCCCTCGCAAGGGGCCCGGCCTTCGCCGTATGGACAGTGCGGGTTCCTAGGACCTAGGACTTCCCGTCCCACTTGTAGACCGAGTAGACGTCCATGCAGTCGGTCTTGTCGTCCGCGCCCTCGGGCAGGTCGCCCGCCGCCACGGTCGGCTTCTTGTAGGTGCGGCCCTCGCGCCAGTCGGCGCCGACGACCAGGGTGAGGCCGCTGACCTTGGCGTCCGCGCGGACCGCCGAGGCCGGCAGGCCGAGGGCGGTGGCCACGGAGGTGGCGTCGGCCTTGCCCTGCTCGCCGTCGCCCTTCGGGTAGAACACCACGCTGTCCTTGCGCGGCTGGGCGTCCCGGGAGGACTGGGACCGGCCGAAGCCCTTGTCGCGCAGTTCCTTGGCGACGTCGGTGGCCCGGCCCTCCTGAGCGGGCTCGCCGTCGCCCGCGGTGCCGTTGATCACCGTGACGGCGAGGGAGCCGGGCGCACCGGCGGTGGCCGCCGGCTTCGCGGACGCGGACGCCTTCGGCTTCCCCTTGCCGTCGGCCGGGTCGCCGTTCTTGTCCATGGCCACGTCGTCGCGGAGCATCGACCACATCTTCTCGGCGGCCGACGGGACCGGCTGGAGCCACGCCTTCGGGTTGGGCGGGTACTCGGTGGTCGGGACGGTGGCCGTGGTCAGCCGGTCCAGCTTCACGTTCTTCAGCTGCATCGACAGGTCGAACAGCTTCTTCACCGTCTTGATCTCGTCGGAGACCTTGAAGGCCTTCGTGGCGGTCTCGGCGAGCCCCATCAGCCGCGGGGTGTCGGTCCAGGCGTCCTGGTCCTGGAGCTTCTTCATCAGCCCGTTCATGTACATGTGCTGGGCCTGGGCGCGGCCCTGGTCGCTGCCCCAGGCGTGCCGGGTGCGCAGCCACTGCAGGGCCTGCTCGCCCTGGATGGGGTGGGTGCCCGCGGGGAGCTTGAGGCCGGAGCCGCCGGGGGCGGCGAGCGTCGACTTGTCGTAGACACCGGTCTTCACACAGACCGGGACGCCGCCGACCTCGTCGGCCATGGCCACCACACCCCAGAACTCGATCATCATCCAGTGGTCGATGTAGACCCCGGTGAGCTTCTCCCAGGTGGTGAGGGTGCAGCCGGGACCGCCGCGCTGCAGCGACTCGTTGATCGGCCGGTTGTCGGTCTCGGGGTACTTCTGGCCGTCCTCGCCCGTGCACTCCGGGATCTTGACGACGGTGTCGCGCGGGATGGAGATGATCGAGGCGTTCTTGCGGTCCGCGGAGACGTGCAGCAGCATCTGCACGTCGGCGAGCGCCGGCCGGTCGCGGTCCTTCTTGCCGCCGCCCAGCGCCACGTTCTTGGGGTCGTTACGGTTGTCGGAGCCGATGAGGAGGATGTTCAGCGGGGTGTCGCCGAGCGCGTTCGGCGCGGCCTTCTTCACACCGCTCTCGCCGCCCGCACGGCCACCGCTGCGGATGTTGCCGTTGAGGTGCTCGTAGTACAGGTATCCGGCGCCGGCCGTGCCGATTATCAGCAGGGCCAGCGTGATGGCGGTCCAGCGCAGCACCTTGCGCTTGCCGGACTTCTTGGTTTTGGCACGCCGGCGCGAACCGCCGCGCCGGTGGCCCGTACCGGAACCCGACCCCGAGCCCGTACTCGTACCCGTAGAGCCGTCGTCGTCCCCGCCGCCGGCCCGCCGGGCGCGGGGTATTCGGCCGCCAGGGCCCCCGCCCGGACCGCCGTCACCGGCGTTCCCCTCCTCGTAGAGGCTGTCGTCCCAGCCCACCTCTTGGGCGCGCGAGGCGCGGTCCCGCGCCCCCTCCCTGCGCACGCTGCTCTGTCCCACCCCAGGTCTCCTTGTTGACTCAGGCGTTCCCGCAGGCGCGGCGCAGGGGCCGGACGGTGGTCCGGCTCACTTGGCGCACACCTGCTTGTCGGCCGTCTGCGCACCCTCCGGCGCCTTCGCCGGACCGGTGAGGGGCACCCCCGCCCCCTTGTAGTCGGCGCCGAGTACGAGCGTCATGGGCTCACGCTCCCCGGCGTCCTGCGTGCCCGGCTTGAGCGCCGTGGCGGGCAGGCCCATCAGGTCCGCGAGCTTGCGGGCCTGGTCGGCCTGGTTGGGCGCGTACGTGAGCGTGGTCTTCGCCGCCGGCTCCGGGGCGTTGCTCTTGTTGCTCGACCGCGTCACGCCGTGCTCGTTCTGGAGCCATTCGAGCGTCTTCTGCGCCGCGCCGGTCTTGCCGCTGCCGTTGTAGACATCGACCCGGACCTCGTGCGCGGTGGAACGGGCGCCCTGGAGAAGCTTCGCCTGGGCCGCGGCCTGGGCGTTCTTGGCGTCCGTCTCCTTCTTCTTCACCTCGGTGAGCGAGGTGTCGGACTGCATCATCTCGAAGAGCCGCGGGGCCTCGACGGGGTCGGGGACGACCGTGACGGGCTTGGGCTCGCTCGGGTTGTCGATGACCGGCATGGTCAGGAACGTGATGTTCTTGGTGTCGATCTTGGCGAGTTCCAGGGCCAGGGACTTGAGCTTGGAGATGCTTCCTATCCCCGTGTCGACGGTGAGCGCCTTGGTGGCGGCGTCGGCGAGGCCGTACAGCTTGGTCGGCGACGTGAGCGTGTCGTCCGACTTCATCTGCCGGATCATCGAGCTGAGGAACTGCTGCTGGACCTTCATGCGGTCCAGGTCGCTCTCGTTGCCGAAGCTGTGCCGGGTACGGACGAAGGCGAGGGCCTGCTCGCCCTGGATGGTGGACTCGCCGGCCGGCAGCTTGAGGTGCGACTTGGGGTCGTTGACGGGCTTCGCCACACAGACCTTCACGCCGCCGACGGCCGTCGTCATCTCCTTGACGGCGTTGAAGTCGGCCATCATGAAGTGGTCGACGGTGAGCCCGGTGATCTCCTTGACGGTGCGCATGGTGCAGCCCGGGTCGCGGTCGGACTGGCCGAGGCTGATGTTGAAGCGCTCGTCGGTCTGGCCGGGGATCTTCTTGACGGAGCCGTCGGGCTGCTTCGTCTCGCACTCGGGGATGTCGATGACCAGGTCGCGCGGGATGGACATGGCCGTGGCGTTCGTCCGGTCCTTGGAGACGTGGAAGAGGATCGTGGTGTCGGCGTGGCCGGGGCTGTTCTTGTCCCCGTAGCCGGCGTTGCCCTCACCGGTCCGCTTGTCGGTGCCGATGAGCAGGACGTTGAAGGCCTCGTCCTTCTTGAAGCCCTCGCTGCCGCCCGCGACCTCGATGGTGTTGATGTTGTTGTCGAAGTGGTTGTAGAGCGCGTACGCCCCGGCGGCGCCCGCCACGACCACGAAGGCCATGGTGCCGCCGGTCCACATCAGGACCTTCTTCTTGCGCGACTTCTCCGGCCGGCGCTTGCGACGCCCGGCCGGACCGCGCTGGTCACCGGGCTCGGGGGCACGGCGCCGGCGCTGCCCGGGGACGGGCGGCGCGGACTCGGTGGTGCGCTCGCCGCGCTCGTGGGTTCTCTGCCCGGGAGGTGTGGCGCCACGGGTGGTGCGGGGGCGCGGTTGGGACGGGGCGGCGGCCTGCGGTGACTGCCCAGCGGAGCGGTCCAGTCGCAGTTCGTAGTGGCCTGTCTGCGGGTTGAGTACCCACTGGTCGGCGGGGTCGATCTCGTCCGCCCGTCCACGGCTGTGCGCGTCCACGGTTACTTGAGTCCTCCGTCGGTGCCACGCGAGGCGCCTCCCCCTCGGGCGCTCGGTCGTTCGATCCATCGAGTGCGCGACCACGCGGTCTTGTGCACCGGATCGCGTCACACTATCCGCCCAGTTCAGCGTGGGGCGACGTCCGTGACAAATTCCACGCCCCTTACAACCGGGCAATGTGCCCAAACCGCATCGGGCATCTCTCATTCCCTCCCATCCCTTGGCCCTCGCTTTGCACATCTTGCACATCGCGCACATCGCGCCACTCCGGTAAGCGCCGGGTGCGGTCCCCGGGTGCGGTCCCCTCAGCCCTGGCACGCTCCCTCCGCCGCGTTGCGTCCCGCGAACGTGGGCGCCGCGGAGGCGCCCGTCCCGTCCCCGGCCGGCTCCGGAGTGCCGCCACCGCCCGGGTGCACGGTCACCGGCTGGTCGGCGCGCAGCCGCGCGAAGAGCTGATCGGCGGCGGGTTGCACCAGTTCGTCCCGGTTCGCGTTGTACGAGTACGGGCGCCGCGGCACCGTCAGGAACTGCACCTTCTCCGTCGGGATCGCCCGCATCGACCGCGCCAGGTCGTACAGATCGCGCAGCGAGTCGAGCCCCGGGTCGGTGGTGACGGACCTCGTGGCGGCGTCCAGGACCGGGTAGAGCTTCGTCGGGTTGAGAAGGACGCCGTCGCTCTGCACCTTGTTGACGAGCGCCCCGAGGAACATCTGCTGCCGGTCCATCCGATCGGTGTCACTGCCGTTGCCGATCGACTTGCGGGCCCGTACGAAACCGAGCGCCTGCTCGCCGTGGAGCGTCTGGCGCCCGGCCGGCAGCTTCAGATGCGCGTCGCGGTCGTCGATCGGCTCCTTGAGGCACACCTCCACCCCGTCCACGGCGTCGACCATCTTCTTGAAGCCCCGGAAGTCGATCACCATGTGGTGGTCGATCCGGATCTTCGTGAGCTTCTCCAGGGTGCGGATGGTGCAGGCGGTGCCGCCGAACTCGAAGGCCCAGTTGAACTGCGCGAACTGCTCGTTCGTGGTGCTCTTGTCCGTCTTCGTGCAGCGGGGGATCCGCACCATCAGATCGCGCGGGATCGACACCGCCGTCGCGCCCGCCCCCTCCGCCGAGATGTGCAGCAGGATCGTGGTGTCCGAGCGCTGGGTGCCCTCGTCCTTCCCGTACTTCCCGTTCCCCGCCCCGGTCCGCGTGTCCGAACCGATCAGCAGGATGTTCCGCGCCGCGTTCACGGCCGGCGAGGGGCGCTCCTTCTCGTACTTGCGCAGCTCGGCCTCGGCGGTGGTGTCCGTGGTGATGTTCCCGTCCAGCTTCCGGTACGCCCACCACCCGACCCCCGCCGCGGCGAGCACCACGACCGCCGCCCCGAGCGCCGCCCACCGCAGCCAATGCCGCCGCTTCCGCCCGGCCTCGGCCTCGGTGGCGGGCGTGTCCGCGCTGTCCGTCACGTCTGAACCGTCCGTCCTCACTGGCGCCTGCGCCGCACCGTCCGGGCCGTCCCTCCCTCGAGGTAGACGACCGATCCCGGCGCGCGGTTGTGCGGAAGGCATCGGATACCCCCTGCCGATCATGTACCGGGGAGGGGGAGGGGCGCGGGGTATGCGGCGCGTCGATGGGCCGTACGGGTGGGGCGGGGGGGGGGGGGGGGGGGGGGGCGTCGCGGTTCTCGGTGCGGGCCGCCTTCCGTCCGGTGCGGGCATACGTTCCGTACGCCCGCACCGAACAGCGCAAGGCCCCGCAGGGGACTCAGTCCGCCCGCACCACCGTGACCCGCTCGCTCTCCACCCGCTTCGCCAGACCCTCCGCCCCCAGCTCCGGCAGGTTCCGGCACAGCACCACCGACCCACCCGTCACCGCGAGCGCCGCGTACAGCCCGGTCGAGACGCCGGCCCAGGTGTCGTACGGCCGCCCGGACAGGACCCGGCCCCCGTCGAGGAGCCCCAGCTCGCCGGCGTCCGCCCGCGCCCGCTCCACCAGCTGCGCGCCCGTCAGTTCCGTGCCGTCGACGACGAGGGCGACCTCGTCCGGGTCGACCGGGACGAACGGGGCGAACCGGTCGCCCTGGCTCGGCACCTCCACCGCGTAGTCCGCGTAACCCGCGGGCGGCGTCGGGAAGCGGCGCCCCAGCGGCGCGAGGGAGAGGGCGATCCGGTCACCGGAGCAGGCGAGGCCCGCCTCGAGCCCCTCCGGCCCCGCCACCACATAGTCCGCGCCCGCCGGATCGCCGCCGAGCTCCGCCGTCACGCCCACCGACGCGCAGGCGAGCAGCCACACCGCGGTCTGCCAGTGCGCGGGCAGCAGCAGCGCGACCCGGTCGCCGGGCGCGGCGGACAGTTCGCCCTGGAGCAGATTCGCGGTCTTGGCCACCCAATTGGCGAAGGTGGCCACCGACAATTCCACGCGTTCACCGGTGGCGTCGTCGTAGAAAGTGACCAAGGGGCGGGCCGGGTCCGCGGCGAGCGCGGATCGCAGCAGGTCGGCAGGGGTGCGGTCGCTGGCGTTCACGCGGGCAAGCGTACGCGCGGCGCCCGGCGCGGTCCGCCGTACCGGTGACGCCGTCCTCCGGTCGGCCCGACGGACCGTCAGTTTCCGCGCCGCCTCCCGCCGCGCGCGACCGCCGCACCGTACGGACGATCGCTCCATGCGTGCCTACCTCGCCTCCTCGATCGCCGTCACGTGCGCGGCGGCACTGGCCCTGCCGCTCGCCCTCACGACCCCGGCCGGCGCGGCCGCACCCCCAGCCGCCCCTCCGGCGCCCCCAGCCGCGGACCGGGCCGCGAACCCGGCCTCGTACCAGGCCGCGGACCCGGCGGGCGACCTCGCCGGATCGACCCAGTCGCTCCCCCTCGAACCCCTCGCCGCCCCCGAGACCCGGCCGCACGGCCGCGCCTTCGGGCGGCCCGAAGCCGCGGCGGGGGAGAAGGGCCTGACCCGACGGGAGGTCAGACCCTTCTCCCTGGTGGGCGTCGTGTGGAACGACGCCCGCACCCCGCTGCACGGCACCGTGCAGGTCCGCACCCGCGCCACCGCGGACGGCGCCTGGTCCGACTGGCAGGACGTGGAGACCCACAACGAAGAGCACGGCGCCGACCCGGGCACGGCCGAAGGCCGTTCGGGCGCGCTGCGCGGGGCGACCGCCCCGCTGTGGGTCGGCGACTCGGACGGCGTCGAGGTCCGCGTACGCCCGGAGCCCGAGGAACGGACCGCCCCCACCGTCCTCCCGGCGGGCCTGCGCCTCGAACTGGTCGACCCCGGCCCGGACCCGGCGGCCGGGGCGGGGGGAACGCGGGCCGCCGCCGCCCAGCTCGCCGCCGCGCCGAACGTCGATCGGGCCGCCGCCCAGGCCGCCGCGTCGAGCGTGAACGCCGAACAGGCCCCGTTCGGCGCCACCGTCATCCCCGCCCTCACCCGGGAGGAGACGCTCGCCACAATGCCGCCCGCCGCGGGCACGGGCACGGGCACGGGCACCACGGCCAACCGCGCCGCGCTCGCGGCGAAGCCGTACATCGGCCCCCGCCCGAAGATCATCACCCGTAAGGGGTGGGGCGCGGACGAGAAGATGCGGGAGAAGGCCTTCGGCTACACGAAGACGATCAAGGCGGCGTTCGTGCACCACAGCGCCACCGGCAACAACTACACCTGCAAGCAGGCCCCCTCCGTGCTGCGCAGCATCTACCGCTACCACGTGAAGAGCCTGGGCTGGCGTGACTTCGGCTACAACTTCGCCGTCGACAAGTGCGGAAACATCTACGAGGGGCGGGCCGGCGGCGTCGCCAAGCCGGTGCTCGGCGCCCACACCCTCGGCTTCAACACCAACAGCATGGGCGTCGTGGTGCTCGGCACCTTCGGCAGCGCCACCCCGCCGGCCGCCGTCGTGACGGCCGTCGCCAAGCTGACGGCGTGGAAGCTCGGGCTCCACGGGGTGAATCCGAAGGGAAAGGTGACGCTCACCTCAGGAGGCGGAAACCTCTACAAAAAGGGCAAGAAGGTGAAGTTCAACGCCATCTCCGGCCACCGTGACGGATTCGCCACGGAATGCCCGGGCGGACGGCTCTACAGCAAGCTCGGCACCGCGCGGTCCAGCTCGGCGAAACTCCAGGGAAGAAGCTGATGGGGTCGCCGGTGGGGTCATGGACTCAACCATCTGCATAAACTGACCGGTCATATCGTACGGGCGGCCGAAAAGCGGCCGCCCGTGGCGAGCCGCCCACGGCGATGAGACCGGACCGACAGGAAGCAGAGACGACAGGTGACCGAAGCGATTCTTCTGGTCGGTGGCAAGGGCACCCGGCTGCGTCCCCTGACCGTCAACACGCCCAAGCCGATGGTTCCGGCGGCCGGCGTCCCCTTCCTGACGCACCAGCTGGCCCGGGCCCGGGCCGCCGGCGTGGACCACATCGTCCTCGCCACCTCCTACCTGGCGGAGGTCTTCGAGCCGTACTTCGGCGACGGCTCGGCGCTCGGTCTGAGCATCGAGTACGTCACCGAGGAGGAGCCCCTCGGGACCGGCGGCGCCATCCGCAACGTCGCCTCCCGGCTCCACTCGGGCCCCGAGGACCCCGTCCTGATCTTCAACGGCGACATCCTCACCGGCCTCGACATCGGCGCGCTCGTCGCCACCCACGAGACCTCCGGCGCGGACGTGTCCCTGCACCTCACCCGGGTCGAGGACCCGCGCGCCTTCGGCCTCGTGCCGACGGACGCGACGGGGCGCGTCACGGCCTTCCTGGAGAAGCCGCAGACGCCGGAGGAGATCGTCACCGACCAGATCAACGCCGGCGCGTACGTCTTCCGGCGCTCGGTCATCGACACCATCCCGGCGGGCCGGCCGGTCTCCGTCGAACGCGAGACCTTCCCCGACCTGCTCGCCTCCGGCGCGCACCTGCAGGGCATGGTCGACTCCACCTACTGGCTCGACCTCGGCACCCCGCAGGCCTTCGTCCGCGGCTCCGCCGACCTCGTCCTCGGCCGCGCCCCGTCCCCGGCCGTACCGGGCCGCTGCGGCGACCGCCTGGTCCTCGACACCGCGACCGTCGCCCCGGACGCCAAGCTCACCGGCGGTACGGTCGTCGGCCCCGGCGCGGTCATCGGCTCCGGCGCGCGCGTCACCGGCTCGACCGTCCTCGCCGGCGCCGTCGTCGAACCCGGCGCCGTCATCACCGACTCCCTCATCGGCACCCACGCCCGCATCGGCGCCCGCACCGTCCTCACCGGCGCGGTCATCGGCGACGGCGCGGACATCGGCCCGGACAACGAACTCCGCGACGGCATCCGGGTCTGGTGCGACGCGACGCTCCCCGCGGGCGCGGTCCGCTTCTCGTCGGACCAGTAGCCGGCAGGCGGGACCGGCCTCGGGGGCGCCCCGCTACGCTCGTACGCATGGCAGGCCGCTTCGCTCCCCGACCCACGCGCACCACGGCGCGCGGCGGCCACGTTCCCGTACCCGCCCCGGCCCCCGAGGACACGCCCAGCGGTCCTGCCGACCTCGATCTCGGCCTCACCCTCGGCCCGCTCCGCCGCGGCCCCGGCGACCCCACCTTCCGGACGACGGCCGACGGCTCGGTCTGGCGGGCCAGCCGGACGCCCGACGGGGCCGGGACGATCCGCGTCCGGGCGGCGGACGGACGGGCCGAGGCGTGGGGCCCGGGAGGCGGGTGGCTCATGGCGCGGCTGCCCGCGCTGCTCGGCGCCGAGGACGACCCCGCCGCCTTCGTCCCGCGCCACAGACTCCTCGCGCTCACTCACCGTGCCCGCCGGGGCCTCCGCCTCACCCGCACCGGGCTGGTCATGGAGTCGCTGATCCCCTCCGTCCTGGAGCAGAAGGTCACGACGGACGAGGCCTACCGCTCGTGGCGGCTGCTCGTCCGGAAGTACGGGGAGCCGGCGCCCGGGCCCGCGCCCGAGGGGATGTACGTGATGCCCGACGCCCGCACCTGGGCGATGATCCCGTCCTGGGAGTGGCACCGCGCGAACGTCGACGGCAAGCGCTCCGCCGCCGTCGTGCGCGCCGCGCGGGTCGCGCACCGCATGGAGGAGGCGGCGCACATGCCGCCCGCCGAGGCCCGCAAGCGCCTCGAACTGATCCCCGGCATCGGCCCCTGGACCTCCGCCGAGACCATCCAGCGCAGCAACGGCGCCCCGGACGAGGTCACCACCGGCGACCTGCACCTCCCGGGCATCGTGGGCTGGGCCCTCGCGGGCGACCGCACGGCCGACGACGCGACGATGCTGGACCTCCTCGCCCCGTACGCCGGCCAACGCCACCGCGCGGCCCGCCTGATCCTCCTCAGCGGCCGGGTCCCGCCCCGCCGGGCGCCGCGGATGGCGCCCGGCGACATCACGGGGATCTGAGCGCGAAGCCGGCGCGCCCACGGCCCACGGCCGCGGATGCTGTCCGGCGGGCGCCAAGGGAGGAGCCGCACAGCGGAGCGGTGCGCTCACGGCCCCGGCACGCCGTCGCCCCGAGCCCACCGCTCAGGCTGCCCCGGGCCTCACCGCACCTCGACGAACGCCTCCGCGTCCCGTACCGCCCGTTCCTTCGGAGCCGCCGCGGGCCGGCCGACCGCCACCGCGCCCATCGGGTCCCAGTCACCCGGCAGGCCGAGCACGTCCCGTACGACATCGCGGCAGAACATCGTCGAGGACACCCACGCCGAGCCCAGCCGCTCGCCGGCGAGCGCCACCAGCAGGTTCTGCACGCCCGCGCCCGCCGCGACCACGAACATCTCGCGCTCGGCGGCGTCCCGGCGCGGGTCGCCGTAGTGGTGGGCGCCGTCCATGACCAGGCAGGGCACGATCAGGTACGGCGCGTTGCGCAGCACGTCGCCGCGGCGGACGCGGCGCGCGATGGACTCCTCGGACCTGCCGTCGCGCCGCAGGTCCGCGATCCAGGCGTCCCGCATCGCGTCGAGCAGCCGCACGCGCGAGGCCTCGGACTCCAGGAGGACGAAGCGCCACGGGGTGGTGTGGTGCGGGGCGGGCGCGGTGACGGCGGCGGCGACGGCCCTCCGTACGGCGCCCGGGTCGACGGGGTCGTCGGTGAACTCCCGCACCGTACGGCGTAGGGTCACCGCCTCCCGTACGGCCTCCGAGGTGCCGAGCCGGAACATGTCGTCGGCGGCGTCCCGGACCAGCGCCCGGGCACCGGCCTGGTCATCGGGCGCGACGACATGCGGCAGCCCGCGGACGACGGCCACCGGCCGCCCCGCCGCCTTGCCCTTCACCAGGTCGCCGGCGGCGGCCAGTTCGTCGGCGGTGGCGGTGACGGTCACGTTGAGCTCGTTGCCGTGGGAGTCGGTGGCGCCGCGCAGGTCGTCGAGGACCCGCACGCCGGCCGCGCCGATGGCCACGTCGGTGAGGCCGTTGCGCCAGGGCCGCCCGAAGGTGTCGGTGACGACCACACCGACGTCGACCCCGAGCGTCTCGCGCAGCCCGGCGCGGATCCGCGCGGCGGAGGCGTCCGGGTCCTCGGGCAGCAGGAGCACGGTCCCGGCGGGGGTGTTGGAGGCGTCGACGCCGGCGGCGGCCATCACCAGACCCTGCCGGTTCTCGACGATGCGCAGGGCACCGCGCCGCGCCACCACCCGTACCGTCTCGGCGTCGATCGCCGCCTCCCGGTCGGCGGCGGCGATCACCCGCCCCTCCGCCTTGCTGACGATCTTCGAGGTGACGAGCAGCACGTCCCCGTCGACGAGGCCGGCCCCCGGGCCCGCCGTCGCGGACGCGATCAGCTTGGCGAGGTCGTCCCCGGCCGCGACCTCGGGCAGCCCGTCGAGCGCCCACACCTCGAAGCGGGCCGGGGGCTCCTCGACAGGGCCTCCGGCAGCGGCCGTACGGGCCACACGGGCCGTATCCGCCGTATCCGTCGTGCCGGTCGTACCCGTCGTGCCAGTGGTGCCGGTCGTACCCGCCGTGCCGGTCGTACCCGCACCACCCGTCGGACGCGGCGCGCCGTCGGCGCCCGGGCCTCGGAGTGCCACCTCGCCGGACCCCGGTGGCGTCACCCCGCCCGTCATGCGCCGGCTCCGCCGGCCTCCGCCGCGAGCGCCAGCGCCTCGCGCGCCATCGCCGTCGTCGCGTCCAGGTCGGTCATCATCAGCGGCACCGCGCGGCAGCGGATGCCCGCCGCCTCGACGTCGGCGACCGTGCCCGCGTCGACGGTGTCGACGAGCCAGCCGTCGAGCAGGCCGGAGCCGTAGTGCAGGGCGACGGCGGCGGCCGTGGACTCGACGCCGACCGCCGCGAGCACCTTGTCGGCCATGCCGCGCACGGGCGCGTCGCCGACGATCGGGGAGAGTCCGACGACCGGCGCGTCCGAGGCGGCGACCGCCTCGCGGATGCCGGGCACGGCGAGGATCGTGCCGACGGACACGACCGGGTTGGACGGCGGGAAGACGATGAGGTCGGCGGCGGCGACGGCCTCCAGGACGCCCGGCGCGGGCTTCGCCTGCTCGGCGCCGACCGGCACGACGGCCAGCGCGTCGACGGAGGCGCGCAGCTTCACCCAGTACTCCTGGAAGTGCACCGCCCGCTGCTCGCCGTCGACCTCGATGGCCACGTGCGTCTCGACCCGGTCGTCCGACATGGGCAGCAGCCGGACGCCCGGCTGCCAGCGGGCGCACAGCGCCTCGGTGACGGCGCTGAGCGGATAGCCGGCGCCCAGCATCTGGGTGCGGACGATGTGGGTGGCGAAGTCGCGGTCGCCGAGGCCGAACCACTCGGGCCCGACCCCGTACGCCGCGAGCTCCTCCTTGACCGTGAAGGACTCGTCCTCGCGGCCCCAGCCCTGTTCCTCGTTGATGCCACCGCCGAGGGTGTACATCACGGTGTCGAGGTCGGGGCAGACCTTGAGACCGAAGAGATGGATGTCGTCACCGGTGTTGCCGATGACCGTGATCTCCGCGTCGGGCGCGGCCTGCTTGAGGCCGCGAAGGAAGCGGGCACCACCGATGCCACCGGCCAGAACCACAATGCGCATGCCATGCAGTTTGTCAGGCGGTGACGACTCCGGGGGCCGTCGGGGCAGAGCTGCACTGTGAGGTCAGCGACTCGTGCATCGACTCGTGCATCGACTCGGGCACCAACTCGCGCGTCGACTCGGGCGTCGACTCGTGCATCGGCATGTCGGTGAGGCCCGGGTAGTAGACGTGCAGGCTGACGGCGGGTTCGAGGGAGTCGTTGACGACCTCGTGGACGTACCCGGGCGCGAACACGCGCTGCGCGCCCGCGTCCAGGCTCCGCCCGCCCCGCTCCGTACGTTCCGTCAACTCGCCCGACAGGACGGTGAGCACGCCGGAGGACTGGCCGTGGTCGTGCCGGCCGCTGCCCTGGCCGGGCAGCCAGGAGAGCAGCCAGACCTCGTAGCCGGGGCCGGTGCGCAGCCGGTGGTACCAGCGGGTGGTGGCGTCGTACTCGACGTACGGGGCCCACAGGGCGCGGTCGGCGGCGATCTCACGGGCGAGACCGGCGAACTCGGCCACGGTGGCGGGGTGCTCGCGGGCGGGCTGCAGGAGGTGCGGGACCTCAAGGATGTCGCCGGCGATCTGAAGGTCGCTGTCCATGTTCATGGGATGCGGTGGTTCCTCGGCAGAAGTGCGGGGTGTCGCAGAGCAAGGGGTGAGGCAGCGGCGGCGGGACGGCGGCCGCGAAGGAGCTGGAGCGCTAGACGCAGAACGCGCGCATCAACAGCTGGGACAGCAACAGCGACAGGAACGCGTCTGGACAGCGCGGCGGAACCCACGGGCGTGGGTCGCGAAGAGCGCTGCGGTCGCTGGCATGCCACCAAAGTGGCGTGAGGGACACCCGACTGTCAACCCAATGCCCGATTTGGCGGCAATGTTTCACCTCATCCGGTTACAGTGCGCGAAGAAAGGTTTGCGCACCGCGTGACCAGGAGACATGGCGCAGCAACCGGCGCCGTAAACACGGTGGGGGTCTTGTGATCAGACTGTGATCCGGATCGCTTCCGTGGCCGAATCGCAACAGGATTCGACTCCCGGACGTCCTTCTGTGTGGGGCGTGACGGTGCGGACAGGCCCGTGGTATGTGTCAGGTTTTTGGTGATTTGAACACTTTCCGCATAGGCTTGGTTCCGCAGAGTGAATACGGGGCCCAATAGCAGATCTCGGCTTGACTCGCACAGAGCACGAACTTGTAATTTCACTCGTGTCGTTCGGCCGGGATTGATCCGGGATCGATCCGGGATCGAAGACGGCCAATCACGGGGACGCAATGGACGGACGAGGGGCGCACATGACCGAGTTGTTCGAGGAACTGCTGGTCGAGGACGCGGACGAGGAACTCGGCTGGCAGGAGCGCGCACTGTGCGCCCAGACCGATCCCGAGTCCTTCTTCCCCGAGAAGGGCGGCTCGACCCGGGAGGCGAAAAAGGTCTGTCTCGCCTGCGAGGTCCGCTCCGAATGCCTCGAATACGCGCTGCAGAACGACGAGCGCTTCGGTATCTGGGGCGGTCTGTCCGAGCGCGAACGCCGCCGCCTGAAGAAGGCAGCCGTCTGACGGACGTCTTTACGTCACGCCGTACACCGCGACGTATACCAAGACGTCCACAACGACGTACACAACGAACGGTCCGCACCCCGTGGTTGTCCACAGGCGGCGGACCGTTGTCGTGCCAGCTACTAGTGTGGGCCTCCGTCCGAGACGCATCCACGCCCTTCACCGGGCGACCCCCGGCCGGAGGGGCCGTAGCTCGATGTCCTCAACTCCTGAGTTCCCACGACACGTCGTCACCGCCGTGCTCGTCGCCCACGACGGCGCCCGCTGGCTGCCGGACGCCCTCGCCGGGCTGCTCGCCCAGGAGCGCCCCGTCCAGAACGTGGTCGCCGCCGACACCGGCAGCGCCGACGACTCCGCGCGGCTGCTCGCCGACTCGCTCGGCCCCGACCGCGTCCTCCACCTCGCCCGTCGCACCGGATTCGGCGCCGCCGTCGAGGAGGCCGCGCGCACCGCGCCCGTCCTCGGCCCCGAGGAGCTGCCGTATCTGAAGCGCCCCAGCGGCTGGGACCCGGTCACCCGCAGCTGGCGCGACGACGCCTACGACCTGCCCGAACTCCCGCACGGCGAGCCCGTGCAGTGGCTCTGGCTGCTCCACGACGACTGCGCGCCCGAGCCCGGCGCGCTCGCCGAACTCCTGCGCGTCGCCGACTCCGACGGCGACATCGCCGTCGTCGGCCCCAAACTGCGCGGCTGGTACGACAAGAAGCAGCTCCTCGAAGCCGGCGTCTCCATCGCCCGCAGCGGCCGCCGCTGGACCGGCCTCGACCGCCGCGAGCAGGACCAGGGCCAGCACGACCAGGTCCGCTCCGTGCTCTCCGTCTCCAGCGCCGGCATGCTCGTCCGCCGCGACGTCTTCGAGGAGCTCGGCGGCTTCGACCGCCGGCTGCCCCTCATGCGCGACGACGTCGACCTGTGCTGGCGCGCCCACTCCGCGGGCCACCGCGTCCTGGTCGCCCCCGACGCCGTGCTCCGGCACGCCGAGGCTTCCGCCCGCGAGCGCCGCACCGTCGACTGCGCCGGCCGCTCGGCCGCCAACCCGCACCGCGTCGACAAGGCCGGCGCCGTCTACACGCTGCTCGCCAACACCCGCGGCGCCGCCCTGCCGTACGTCTTCCTCCGCCTCGTCCTCGGCACCCTGCTGCGCACCCTCGGCTATCTCGTCGGCAAGGCGCCCGGCCAGGCCGTCGACGAGGTCATGGGCCTGCTCGCCACCCTGCTGCGGCCCGAGAAGATCCTCGCCGCGCGCGGCCGGCGCAAGCACCCGGCCGTGCCCGCGAGCGAACTGCGCCCCCTCTTCCCCGCGCCCGGCGCCACCGTCCGCGCCGCCGCCGAGCAGCTCGCCTCCCACTTCGGCGGCTCCGACGCCGACTCCGGCGGCTCCCGGCACGGCGTCGTCGAGTCCGGCCCCGGCGGCGACGACGCCGACTACCTGGAGATCGAGCAGTTCGCCCGGCTGAAGAAGATCGCCCGCAAGCCCGGACCGGTCCTCTTCGCCGTCCTCCTCATCGTCTCCCTGGTCGCCTGCCGCAACCTCTTCGGCGGCGGCTCGCTGGCCGGCGGCGCCCTGCTGCCCGCCCCCGACACCGTCTCCGGCCTCTGGTCGCGCTACGCCGACGGCTGGCACGCCATCGGCACCGGCGGCACCCAGACCGCCCCGCCCTACCTCGCCGTCCTGGCCGCGCTCTCCGCGCTGTTCCTCGGCTCGACCTCCTTCGCGCTGACCGTGCTGCTCGTCTGCTCGGTCCCGCTGGCCGGCTTCACCGCCTACTTCGCCTCCCGCGGCATCGTCGAGTCCCGCCTCCTGCGCGCCTGGGCCGCCATCGCGTATGCCTTCCTGCCCGCCGCCACCGGCGCGCTCGCCACCGGCCGCCTCGGCACCGCCGTCCTCGCGATCCTGCTCCCGCTGATCGCCCGCGCCGCCGTCGCCGCCCACGGGCTCAACCGTCCGCGCGGCGAGCGCGGCAGCTGGCGCGCCACCTGGGCGTACACCTTCCTGCTGACCTTCGCGACCGCGTTCACGCCCGTCGTCTGGCCGCTCGCCGTCCTCCTCGGCCTCGGCGTCCTCGCCCTGCGCCGCGACGACATCACGGCGTACGCGCTGCGCTTCGTCGCCGCTGTCGGCACCCCGGTCCTGCTCCTCGCCCCCTGGTCGCTCACCCTGCTGACCAGCCCCTCCGCCTTCCTGCGCGAGGCCGGCCTCGACATCCGTACGGGCAGCGCCTCCGCGCTCGACCTGCTCGGCACCAGCCCCGGCGGCCCCGGCACCCTCGGCGGCATCCTGCTCCTCGGCCTCGTCGGCGCCGGCCTGGCCGGACTGCTCCGCGAGGACCGCACCGTCGCCGTCCGCGCCGCCTGGGCCGCCGCCCTCGCCGGCCTGCTCTTCGCCCTCCTCACCAACGGCGCCGGCGACGGCGAGACCGGCTGGTCCGGCCCCGCCACCCTCGTCTACGGCGCCGCGCTGCTCGCCGCCGGCACCATCGGCGCCGAGGGCGGCCGCACCCGCGTCGCCGCCCACGGCTTCGGCTGGCGCCAGCCCGTCGCCGCCCTCGTCGCCCTCGCCTGCGCCGCCGGCCCGCTGCTCTCCGCGGCCGGCTGGATGATCGGCGGCGCCGACGGCCCGCTCACCCGCCGCGACCCGGTCCAGGTGCCCGCGTTCGTCGCCGAGGAGAGCGGCGAGGAGGACCAGGCCCGCACCCTCGTCCTCGGCGGCGGCGCGTCCGGCGAGGTGTCGTACACCCTGGTCCGCGGCTCCGGCGCCCGCCTCGGCGACGCCGAACTCACCGCGACCGGCGGCAGCGACCCGCGCCTCGACCAGGTCGTCTCCCACCTCGTGGCCGGCTCCGGCGCCGACCAGACCGAGGAGCTGAGCGGTTTCGCCATCCGCTTCGTCCTGGTACGGGACGGGGCACCGCGCGCGATGGGCCGCGTCCTCGACGCCACCCCGGGCCTCTCCCGGCTCAGCCAGCTCGACGGCAGCGCGCTGTGGGAGGTGAGCCGCGAACACGCGGTCGCCCGCGTCATGATCGTCCCCAAGGACGGCGGAGCGGCCGCCGGCCAGGCGACCGAGACCCCCGACGCCGCCCCGGCCGCCGAGGCCGCGCGCCCGGTGGCCGTCGCCGCCGGCCCCGTCGAGGCCCACACCAAGATCCCCGCCGGGCCCGCCGGCCGCGTCCTGCGCGTCGCCGACCGCGCCGACGCCGGCTGGACCGCCACCCTCGACGGCAAGGAGCTCAAGCCCGTCACCGTCGACGGCTGGGCCCAGGGCTTCGAGCTACCCGCCGACGCCGGCCGCCTCGACCTCACCTTCGAGGAGCCCGTCACCCACACCGCGTGGATCTGGACCCAGGCCTTCCTCGCCGTCGTCCTGCTCGTCCTCGCCCTGCCCGGCCGCCGCCGCGACATCGACGACGACCTGCCCGACGAGGAGCTCGCCCTCCCCGCCCAGGCCACCGCCGCCGACGGCGACGGCCGCCGCGCCCGCCGCCTGCGCGCCGCGGCGGAAGCCGAAGCCGCCGCCGAGGCCGCAGAGGCCGCGGCGGAAGCCGGCGAGGCCGCGGTGCCCGCACCCGAGCCGGAGCCCGTGCCCGTCCCCGTACCGGAACAGCAGACCTACGAGCAGCAGCAGCCCGAGTGGGACGGCCAGTACGCGGGGCAGCAGCAGGGCTACTACCAGGAGCAGTACGCCTACGACCCGTACGCGCAGCAGACCCAGCAGCAGTACGACCCCCAGCAGTACGACGCTCAGCAGCAGTACGACCCGTACGCCCAGCAGAACGGCTACGAGCAGCAGCCCTATGAACAGCAGGGCTACGAGCAGCCGCAGGGCTACGAGCAGCAACAGCAGCCCTACGACCCGTACGACCCCTACGGGTACGGGCAGCAGCAGCGTCCGGACGGGAGCAGCAACCAGTGAAGCGCACCACCCTCTCCCTGATCGCCGTCGCCGGCACCCTGGCGGCGGTGACCGGCGTCGCCGCGCTCACCGCCCCCGACGGCGCCGTGCCCGTGAACACCTCGCAGGCCGCCCGGCTGCCCGTCGAGCGCACCGCCCTGCTCTGCCCCGGCCCCAGCACCTCCGAGGTCGCCGAGACCACCTACACCTCGTACACACCCGAGGACACCCCGGCGGCGAAGGCGACGGCGCAGGGGAAGGGCGAGGAGCGGACCGCCGCCAAGACCGAGCTGCAGCCCG
This sequence comes from Streptomyces sp. SKN60, assembly GCF_026236535.1. Taxonomy (GTDB): domain Bacteria; phylum Actinomycetota; class Actinomycetes; order Streptomycetales; family Streptomycetaceae; genus Streptomyces. Next base: position 26,172 of record NZ_JAHTMW010000035.1, read on the forward strand.
CCCCCATCGCCCCGCCGCCCGGCGAACAGCCCGCCAAGACCACCAAGAAGCCCAAGGCCCCGGCGACCGTCACCAAGCCCGGCACCCCGGTCAACGCGGAGGCGAAGGGCCCCGACGCGCCCGCCCTCACCGGCTCCGCGAGCGGCGGCCTGGCCCCCGGCTGGACCGTCCAGCAGACCACCGTCGTCCCGGCCGGCGGCGCCCGCGGCCTGCTCGGCGTCACCTGCACCGCCCCGGACACCGACTTCTGGTTCCCGGCCGCGTCCACCGCCAAGGGGCGCCAGGACTACGTCCACCTCACCAACCCGGACGACGGCACCGCGACCGCCGACATCGAGCTGTACGGCCCGGCCGGCCCGCTCAAGCTGCTGTCCACCGAGGGCATCCCGGTCCCGGCGCACACCACCGTCCCGGTGCTGCTCTCGACCCTCACCAACGACCCGGCCCAGCAGGACCTCACCGTCCACGTGACCACCCGCAGCGGCCGCGTCGGCGCCGTCGTCGGCGCCGCCGACGACAAGGCGGGCGCCGACTGGCTGCAGGCCTCCGCCGACCCGAGCGGCACCGCCGTGCTGCCCGGCATCCCGGCCGACGCCACCTCGGTCCGCCTGGTCGCCTACGCGCCCGGCGACGCCGACGCCGACCTGAAGATCCAGCTGGTCACCCCGACCGGCAAGATCGTCCCGGCCAGCGCCGACGCCGTGCACGTGAAGTCCGGCATGACCGCCGCCGTCGACCTGCCCGACCTCACCCGAGGCGAGCCCGGCTCCCTCCTCCTGACCCCCACCGACCCCAAGAAGGCCACCCCGGTCGTCGCCGCGCTCCGGGTGGCCCGCGGCAAGGGCGAGCAGCAGGAGATCGCGTTCATCCCGGCCGCCGCCCCCATCGAGGGCCGCGCCACCGTCGCCGACAACCGCGCCAAGGGCTCCACCCTCGCCCTGACCGCGCCCGCCGGCGGCGCCGAAGTGCGGATCACCGCCTCCGCGGGCGCGCAGGGCGGCACCAAGGTCAGCAAGACCGTCACCCTCAAGGCGGGCACGACCACCTCCCTCGCCGCGCCGGTCCCCGACGGCCTCAAGGGCTCCTACGCCCTCACCGTCGAGCGCCTCTCGGGCGGCCCGGTGCACGCCTCGCGTCTGCTCGAACTGCCGCAGGACGGCATCCCGATGTTCACGATCCAGCCGTTCACGGACGACCACAGCAAGGTCGAGGTCCCCAAGGCCCGCCAGGACCTGACCGTCCTGGACGACTGACCGCACTCCCACCCGCCCTGACAGGGGCCGGCCCTTTCGCCCGTACGGGTGGGGCCGGCCCCTTTTCGGTGCGGTCGGGTGCGTCCCGTACGGGAGGGGGTCTCAGCCTTCTACGGGTCCGTGCTGCGGCGGAACAGGGGCGCCCCGCCCGGGGCAGCCGACCCGGGCGGTCCTGTCCCAGTCGGTCGCGGTCCCGTCCCGGTCAGTCCTGCCCGTAGCGCGGGTCGACCGACTCGGGGGAGAGACCGAGCAGGTCGGCGACCTGCTCCACGACCACCTCGTGCACCAGCAGCGCGCGCTCGTCGCGGTTCTTCGCGCGGATCTCGACCGGGCGACGGTAGACGACGACCCGGGCCGGCTCGTTCTTCTCCGCCGGCGTCGAGCCGCCGAGCGGCACCACGGGCTCGCCCGAGACCGTGGGCGGCACCTCCATCACCATGAACTCGACGTCCGCCAACTGCGGCCAGTGCCGCTCGAGCCGCTCCACCGAGTCCAGGACCAGATCGCGGAAGCTGTCCGCCCGGCTCGCGGACAGCGGCACCTGCGGCGGGGCCACCGGCCCCCGCATACCGCGGCCGTGCCGGTCGCGGCGTCGCACGCGCGGCGTCGCACTGTCCATGCTGTGGGTGCTGTCCGTCACTGACGCAGCGTAACTCTCCCCGGTGTTCCCGGACCGGTCCGGGACGGCCGGGCCGGTGGCGACCGGCCGCCACCCATGTCGCAACCCGACCGATCCGGCCAAGCCCGCGCCCGTTTTCCAGGGCCCCGACGATCGGCCATCTGGCCGTGATTGACCGGATTTCCCCAGGCCGATGTCCGGATCGCACAGCATCACCAGCCGCCCGGCACGCCGCTCCCGCAGGTCAGAACGGCCGATCGGACCCGGTCCGTGGCGGAGGTCACACCGCGACACGGTGGAGTGACCTGGGGGAGAGTCGTCGCGGCCCGCTCAAGAGTGCGGTACCGTCCAACGTCGTGAGCCCTGTACGTCGCTGTTCGCGCACCGCGTGCGGCCGCCCTGCCGTCGCGACACTGACGTACGTCTATGCCGACTCGACCGCGGTCCTCGGCCCGCTCGCCACCTACGCCGAGCCCCACTGCTACGACCTGTGCGCCGAGCACAGCGAGCGCCTCACCGCCCCGCGCGGCTGGGAGGTCGTGCGGCTCCACGACGCCACCACCCCCACCCGCCCCAGCGGCGACGACCTCGAAGCCCTCGCCAACGCGGTACGGGAGGCGGCCCGCCCCCAGGAACGCGCGGCCGAGGCCGGCGGCGGAAAGCCCGGCCCGGGCGGCCGCGGCGCCGACCCCATGGAGGTCGGCCGGCGAGGGCACCTGAGGGTGCTGCGTTCACCCGAGAACTAGGGTGCTGGGTTCACCCGAGAACTGATCAAGGTCCGGTCCCGGGTAGTTTGGGCGGTCCGTACGCGCGCCGCAATCCGCGCGAACGACAGCCGAGACCTCAGGAGGATTGATCCGTGACTGCTGCTGATCTGTCGCAGATCGTGAAGGCGTACGACGTCCGCGGAGTGGTGCCGGATCAGTGGGACGAGTCGCTCGCCGAGCTCTTCGGCGCCGCCTTCGTGCGGGTCGTCGACGCCGACGCGATCGTCATCGGCCACGACATGCGCCCCTCCTCGCCCGGCCTCGCCGCCGCCTTCGCGCGCGGCGCCGCCCGGCTCGGCGCCGACGTCACCCTGATCGGCCTCTGCTCGACCGACCAGCTGTACTTCGCGTCCGGCGCGCTCAGCCTGCCCGGCGCGATGTTCACCGCCTCGCACAACCCGGCCCAGTACAACGGCATCAAGCTGTGCCGGGCCGGCGCCGCCCCCGTCGGCCAGGACACCGGCCTCTCCGAGATCCGCGCGCTCGTCGAGCGGTGGACGGAGCAGGGCGCCCCCGAGCCGGCCGCGACCGAGGGCACGGTCAGCGAGCGCGAGACCCTCAAGGACTACGCCGCCCACCTCCTCGGCCTCGTCGACCTCAGCGCCATCCGGCCGCTGAAGGTCGTCGTCGACGCCGGCAACGGCATGGGCGGCCACACCGTCCCCACCGTCTTCGACGGCCTGCCGCTCGACGTCGTCCCGATGTACTTCGAGCTCGACGGCACTTTCCCGAACCACGAGGCCAACCCCCTCGACCCGAAGAACATCGTCGACCTGCAGGCCCGCGTCCGCGCCGAGGGCGCCGACCTCGGCCTCGCCTTCGACGGCGACGCCGACCGCTGCTTCGTCGTCGACGAGAACGGCGACCCGGTCTCCCCGTCCGCGATCACCGCCCTCGTCGCCGCGCGCGAGCTCGCCAAGAACCCCGGCGGCACCGTGATCCACAACCTGATCACCTCGTGGTCCGTCCCCGAGGTCGTCCGCGAGAACGGCGGCACCCCGGTGCGCACCCGGGTCGGCCACTCCTTCATCAAGGAGGAGATGGCGAAGACCGGCGCCATCTTCGGCGGCGAGCACTCCGCGCACTACTACTTCAAGGACTTCTGGAACGCGGACACCGGCATGCTCGCCGCGCTCCACGTCCTCGCCGCCCTCGGCGGCCAGGACGGCCCGCTGTCCGCCCTGGTCGCCGCCTACGACCGCTACGCCTCCTCCGGCGAGATCAACTCCACCGTCGCCGACCAGACCGCCCGCCTGGCCGCCGTGAAGGCCGCCTACGCCGACCGCGACGGCGTCACCCTCGACGAGCTCGACGGCCTCACCGTCACCGCCGCCGACTGGTGGTTCAACCTCCGCGCCTCCAACACGGAACCCCTCCTCCGCCTCAACATCGAGGCCCGCGACGAGCCGACGATGTCCTCCCTCCGCGACGAGGTCCTGTCCCTGGTCCGCGCGTAACCCGCAGCACAGCCCCCGAGGGCCCGCCCGCAGGGGCGGGCCTTCGCCGTTCGCGGGGCTCGTCCCGCAGGGCGGTGCCGCGCTGTTCCCGTTGTGGGCATTCGTCCCGCGCCCACCCACCCCAGCCGCATGGGCGGGGCGGGCCTTCGCCATTTCCCGTTGTGGGCATTCGTCCCGCAGGGCGGGACGGGTGGGCACACGGGACGGCGCCCTTGCGGGCGCGCTCCGCTCCCTGCGCCTGCCCGCGCCCCGAGGGCGCTGCGCTCACCGGACCGCCCGCCGGGTGGACCTGCCCGCGCCCCGAGGGCGCTGCGCTCACCGGACCGCCCGCCGGGTGGACCTGCCCGCGCCCCGAGCGCGCCGCGCTCACCGGACCGCCCACCCGGTGGCCCCCCGCGCCCGTAAGCAGGCCCGCACGGGCAACCCGTCGCCCCCCGTTCCCCACCCGGTTCCCCCACCGCCGCCCCACCGTCGGCCGCGCCCCGCAACGTAACCCCGGCGCCCCGCCCCGCACCAAGGGCGCCGACTGCGGCCCGGCGGTAGGCTGACCAGGCCCGTAAACCGTCGTACCGCCCCGAAGGGACCACCATGCCGCTCGAAGCCGGCCTCCTGGAGATCCTGGCCTGCCCGGCCTGCCACGCCCCGCTGAACGACCGGACGGCGGAGGAGACCCCGGAGCTCGTCTGCACCTCCGCCGACTGCGGACTCGCGTACCCCGTGCGCGACGGCATCCCGGTCCTGCTGGTCGACGAGGCCCGCCGCCCCGAGTGACCCGCTCCGCCGCCCGTTCCGCCGCCCGCCCCGCGCCCCGGGAAGCCGGCGCGGGACGGGGCGCGCGGGATGCGAGCGTGCGCTGACGCGCACCACCCTCGGAGGACCACCCACACCGGCCCACCGCCGGCCACCGCCGGCCCCGCTCCGCCGACCCACCGGAGGCCCGCCACATGCTCGACGAGACCCTCCTCGACGCACCGGACGCCCTCGCGCTCGCCGACCACCGCGGACTGCTCCGCGGCGCCGCCGAAGCGGGCGCGCGGGTACGGACCGCCGCCCGGCACGCCGCCGAGGCAGGCATCGCGGCGCTCCACCCCGAGGGCCGCCCCCGCGCCGTCCTCGTCGCGGGCCCCGGCACCGCCGCCGCCGGCGTCGCCGACCTGATCGGCGCCCTCGCCGGCGCCGCGGCCCCGGTGATCCGCCTCCAGCCGACCGGTGTCGCACCGGCCGCCGGCGCCCTGCGCTGGGCCCTGCCCGGCTGGGCCGGCTCGGTCGACCTGCTGCTCCTGCCGACGACGGACGGCGCCGAGCCGGGACTCGCGCTCCTCGCCGAGCAGGCGTACCGCCGCGGCGTCACGGTCGTCGCCGTCACGCCCAAGGACTCCCCGCTGGCCGGGTCGGTCGGCGGCGCGCGCGGCCTGCTCGTACCGTTGGCCATGGCTCCGCACGAGACGGCCGACGAGTACGGGGAGAACCTCGCCGCGAGCCCCGGCGCGCTGTGGGCGCTGTTCACGCCGCTGCTCGCGCTGCTCGACCGGGTGGGCCTGGTGGAGGCGCCGCCGGAGGCGCTCGAACAGGTCGCCGACCGCCTGGACCGTACGGCGGAGCGCTGCGGCCCCGCCATCGCCACGTACAGCAACCCGGCCAAGACCCTCGCCGCCGAGCTCGCCGACTCCCTCCCGCTGGTGTGGACCGAGGGCGAGGCCGCCGGGCCGACCGGCCGCCGCTTCGCCGCCGTCCTCGCCGAACTCGCCGGCCTGCCCGCGCTCGCCGCCGAACTGCCCGAGGCGCTGCCCGCCCACGGCATGCTGCTCGCCGGGGACTACGCGGCCGGTGCCGACCCCGACGACTTCTTCCGCGACCGCGTCGAGGAGCAGCAGGCGCTGCGCGCCCGCGTCGTCCTCCTCCGCGACCGCCCGGCGGAGGGCAACGTACTGAGCGCGGCCCCCGCCGCCCGCGAACTCGCCCTCAGCCACGACACCGCGATCAGCGAGCTGGAAGCGGAGGAGGGCACCCCGCTGGAGAACCTCGCCGAACTCCTCGCCGTCACCGACTTCGCCGCCGTCTACCTCTCCCTCGCCTCGGCGGGCCGCGCCCCGCAGTAGCCGGGCCGCACCCCGCACCGGCCGGGCAGGCGGTCCGACACGTCCATCACCGCGCACCGCAACCGCACTGACGCGCCACCGCAACCGCACTGAGAAGAGCTGGAAGCCCCATGGACCGCCTCGTCAACACCGTCCGTCCGTACGCCTGGGGGTCCACGACGGCCATCCCGGAACTGCTCGGCGTCGCCCCCACCGGCGAGCCCCAGGCCGAGATGTGGATGGGCGCCCACCCCGGCGCCCCGTCCCGCACCGGCCGCGGTCCCCTCAACGAGGTCATCGACGCCGATCCCGTACGCGAACTCGGCCCGGCCGCGGTCGAGAAGTTCGGCCCCCACCTGCCGTTCCTCTTCAAGGTGCTGGCCGCCGGCGCCCCGCTCTCCCTCCAGGTCCACCCCGACCTCGACCAGGCGCGCGCCGGATTCGCCGCCGAGGAGGCCGCGGGCGTCCCGATCGACGCCCCGAACCGCAACTACAAGGACGCCAACCACAAGCCCGAACTCATCTGCGCGCTCACGCCGTTCCACGGCATGTGCGGCTTCCGCGACCCCGCCGACGCCGCCGACACCATGGCCGCCCTCGGCGTCGACTCCCTCAAGCCGTACGTCGACCTCCTCCACGCCCACCCCGAGGAGGCCGCGCTGCGCGAGGTCCTCACCGCGCTGCTCACCGCCGACCGCACCGAGATCGGGCACACCGTCGCCGAGGCCGCGCACGCCGCCGCCCGCCTGGGCGGCGCCCACACCACGTACGCCCGGATCGCCCACCACTACCCCAACGACCCCGGCGTCCTCGCCGCGATGCTGCTCAACGAGGTCACCCTGCAGCCCGGCGAGGCCCTCTACCTCGGCGCCGGAGTCCCGCACGCCTACCTCGACGGCCTCGGCGTCGAGATCATGGCCAACTCCGACAACGTGCTGCGCTGCGGCCTCACCCCCAAGCACGTCGACGTCCCCGAACTCCTCCGGGTCGTCCGCTTCGAGCCCAACGACCCCGGGATCCTGCGCCCCGAGGCCTCCCCGTCGGGCGAGGAGCTGTACGACACCCCGACCGACGAGTTCCGGCTCTCCCGCTACGTACGCGCCGAGGGCGCCGCCCCCACCGACCTCACCGCCGGCACCCCGCAGATCCTGCTCGCCGTCGCCGGCCGCCCGGCAGTCGGCGAACTGACGCTCACGCCCGGCGAATCGGCGTTCGTCCCGGCGGGCGAAAAGACCGAACTGTCCGGTACGGGAACGGTCTTCCGTGCCACCGTCGTGGCCTGACGAGGGGCTGACGCGGGTCTGACCCGGACCCGACACCGTCCTGATGCGACAATGACCGGCCGAACGACGGCAAAGGGATGGCAATAAGCTGCCCTCCGACAGGGGCCGCGCCTCCCTCCCGGGCCGGAGCATCGAGCACACGACGAAGGGAACAGACACACCCATGAGCGCGTCAGGCGGAACCAAGGCGATCGTGGCGGCGCTGGCCGCCAATCTCGCGATCGCGGCCTCGAAGTTCGTGGCGTTCCTCTTCAGCGGTTCGTCCTCGATGCTCGCCGAGGCCGTCCACTCGCTGGCCGACTCCGGCAACCAGGGCCTGCTGCTCCTCGGCGGCAAGCGCGCCCAGCGCGAGGCAACCCCGCAGCACCCCTTCGGCTACGGCCGCGAGCGCTACATCTACGCCTTCCTCGTCTCCATCGTGCTCTTCTCGGTCGGTGGCATGTTCGCCCTCTACGAGGGCTACGAGAAGATCAAGCACCCGCACCCGATCGAGGCCTGGTACTGGCCGGTCGGCGTCCTCGTCTTCGCGATCATCGCCGAGAGCTTCTCCTTCCGCACCGCGATCAAGGAGTCGAACGAGCTCCGCGGCAAGAAGTCCTGGAAGGACTTCGTCCGCCACGCCAAGGCCCCCGAGCTCCCGGTCGTCCTCCTGGAGGACTTCGGCGCCCTCATCGGTCTCGTCCTCGCCCTCGGCGGCGTCGGCCTGGCCCTGCTGACCGGCGACGGCGTCTGGGACGGCATCGGCACCCTCTGCATCGGCGTCCTGCTCATCGTCATCGCGCTCGTCCTCGCCGCCGAGACCAAGTCGCTGCTGCTCGGCGAGTCCGCCGGCGTGGAGGAAGTGAAGAAGATCGAGGAGGCGATCGTCGACGGCGAGACCGTCACCCGCCTCATCCACATGCGCACCCTCCACCTCGGCCCGGAGGAGCTCCTCGTCGCCGCCAAGATCGCCGTGGCCCACGACGAGTCCGCCACCCAGGTCGCCCGCGCCATCGACGCGGCCGAGGAGCGCATCCGCGCCGCCGTCCCGATCGCCCGGGTGATCTACCTGGAGCCGGACATCTACAGCGAGCAGCGGGCCGCCGCGGACGCCTGACGACCTGACGACAGGAGAGGCCCCGGACCTGATCAGCGGTCCGAGGCCTCTGTCGTTTCAGGGGACGGCGTACGGGACAGGGGGAGGCGCCGCCGCCGCGCGCCGCCGCGCCGACCGGCCGGTCAGCGAACCGGCGAGGCCGAGCCCGAACCCGGTCAACAGGACCGCCGCCCCGCCGAGAAAGCCGCCCATGGCGGCGACCCCGCCCGCCGGTCCGTCCACCGCCCGCTCCCGTACCGCCGTCACCGGGACGGTGCCGCCGCTGAGCTCCTGGTGGAAGCGCGAGTCGAGGGAGTTGCCCCGGTTGTCGCCGAGCAGGAACAGCCGCCCCTCCGGCACCTTCACATCGATCTTGACGTCGGGCATGCCCCCGATCGGGTCGCCCCCGGCCACGTACGGCTCGCTGAGCGGCTCGCCGTTCACGTACACCTGCCGCTCGTCGGCCGTGACCCGGTCGCCGCCGACCCCGATCACCCGCTTCACGCCCAGGCCCTCGGTGACGCCCCACTCGGGCACGGACACGAGGACGACATCCCCGCGCCGTACCTCGGACGGCTCCACCACCTCGGCGTAGAGCATGTCGCCGGGCTCGTAGGTCGGCCGCATCGATTCGCTCGGCACCCGGTGCGCCGGATACGCGCTCCGCAGCATCAGCCCCGCGACGACCAGCACCACCCCCAACGGCACCAGCACCACCCAGCCCGCGATCCGCAGTCCCCGCCCCGGTCTCATACCCGTCAACCCCTCCAACCCCTCCCAGCAGCAGTTCGGCCCGCACCCTATAGGCGCGAAGCGGCACCGAGACCTGCTGTCGAGCCCCGTTCCGGCCCCGATCCGGCCGAATCCGTCACCAGGCGGACTGTGGGCCGCTGCGCCGATCGGTGTAGATTCGTGACCAGCCAGACGTCGCTGCTGATGGCGGTCGGGCGGTCCCGTACACGGACCGGCCGAGGGAGAGAGGGCCTCCGACGACTGCACCGCGGAAGACGCGGGAGCACTCGGGCATTCGTATGCCCGCGTCCTCCACAGCCGCGGTGCCAGGTGCCCACTCGAACCCTCGAACCCGATTGACGAGGAGCAGCTCCAGTCATGACGACTGTCGCCACGCAGGACTTCAAGGTCGCCGACCTGTCCCTGGCCGCGTTCGGCCGCAAGGAGATCACCCTCGCCGAGCACGAGATGCCCGGCCTGATGTCCATCCGCCGCGAGTACGCCGAGCAGCAGCCGCTCGCCGGCGCCCGCATCACCGGCTCCCTGCACATGACCGTGCAGACCGCCGTCCTCATCGAGACCCTGGTCGCCCTCGGCGCCGAGGTCCGCTGGGCCTCCTGCAACATCTTCTCCACCCAGGACCACGCCGCCGCGGCCATCGCCGTCGGCCCGAACGGCACCCCGGAGAACCCGCAGGGCGTCCCGGTCTTCGCCTGGAAGGGCGAGACCCTGGAGGAGTACTGGTGGTGCACGGAGCAGGCGCTGACCTGGCCGAACACCCCCACCGGCGGCCCGAACATGATCCTCGACGACGGTGGTGACGCCACCCTCCTCGTCCACAAGGGCGTCGAGTTCGAGAAGGCCGGCTCGGCCCCGGACCCGGCCACCGCGGACAGCGAGGAGTACGGCTACATCCTCCGCCTCCTCAACCGCACCCTCGCCGAGTCCCCGCAGAAGTGGACGCAGCTCGCGTCCGAGATCCGCGGCGTGACGGAGGAGACCACGACCGGTGTGCACCGTCTCTACGAGATGATGCAGGCCGGCACTCTCCTCTTCCCGGCGATCAACGTGAACGACGCCGTGACGAAGTCGAAGTTCGACAACAAGTACGGCTGCCGCCACTCGCTGATCGACGGCATCAACCGCGCGACCGACGTCCTCATCGGCGGCAAGACGGCCGTGGTCTGCGGTTACGGCGATGTCGGCAAGGGCTGTGCCGAGTCGCTGCGTGGTCAGGGTGCCCGCGTGATCGTGACCGAGATCGACCCGATCTGCGCGCTGCAGGCGGCGATGGACGGTTACCAGGTCACGACGCTGGACGAGGTCGTGGAGACGGCCGACATCTTCGTCACGACGACGGGCAACAAGGACATCATCATGGCCTCGGACATGGCCAAGATGAAGCACCAGGCGATCGTCGGCAACATCGGTCACTTCGACAACGAGATCGACATGGCCGGTCTGGCGAAGATCCCGGGCATCGTCAAGGACGAGGTCAAGCCGCAGGTCCACACCTGGACGTTCGAGGACGGCAAGGTCCTGATCGTGCTGTCCGAGGGCCGTCTGCTGAACCTGGGCAACGCGACGGGTCACCCGTCCTTCGTGATGTCGAACTCGTTCGCGGACCAGACCCTGGCCCAGATCGAGCTCTTCACCAAGCCGGAGGAGTACCCGACCGACGTCTACGTGCTCCCGAAGCACCTGGACGAGAAGGTCGCGCGTCTCCACCTCGACTCCCTGGGCGTCAAGCTGACGACCCTCCGCAAGGAGCAGGCCGACTACATCGGCGTCAAGGTCGAGGGCCCGTACAAGCCGGACCACTACCGCTACTGATCCCCACGACCGGCGGGTGACCGGCGCACACACGCACGCGTACGCACCGGCACCCGCCCGTCGCAGGCACCCGCAGCGGCACAGACAGGCCCCCCGCACCCCCGTGCCGGGGGGCCTGTCCCCGTTCCGCCGCTACCGCTCCAGGACGCACCCCGAGGACCCATGCCCCGAGGCCGCTATTCGCTCCACGATCCGCACGATCACACCCCCCTCGGTGAAGAGCACTTCCACTGCGCGCCCGGCCCCTCCGGCTGGCGCTACGTCGCCCGGACCACATCCCCCTCCGGCGACCCCACAGGCTCCGTCGACCTGGCCATCGACGAACTCGGCCGCCCGATCCGCCTCGAACTCCACGCCGCCGACTGGCAGGTCCGCGGCGCCGCGCTCGACGGCGTCACCTGGGTCCGTACCGACCCCACCGGAACCCACGCCACCGAAGGCAATGTGCGCGCCCACGCCTTCACCGGCACGTCCCCGGCATTCCTCGTCGCGATCTCCCGACTCCTGCGCCTCACCCCTGATTCCCCGGAGACCCGCATCCGGCTCGTCGCCTTCACGGATCCCGTCCTCGCCCCCCTGACGGTCGACCAGTCCTGGGCCCTGATGAAGAGTGAAGCGCACGCCACTGACAACGGCCCCCTGATCGTGGACGAGTACCAGGTCAGCGCCCTCGACACCGGCGAACGGCACACCGTCCACCTCGCCGGCGACGTGGTCCTCTCGGCCCCCGGCATCGAACTCGAAGAGCTCGACACCCCGCCGAACGTCTTCTGACCGCCGCTACGCGGGCGGCGCGAACCCGGTCGCAGGCCGGGGCGGCGTCCCCGCATCCGCCCCGGACACCGGGGGAGGGGTGACGGAAGCCGTGGGAGCCGAAGAGGCCGAGGGAGCCGAGGGGGCGGCGAGGGCCGAGGGGACAGAGGTCGCAGGCTGGGAGGAGACCGAGGAGACCGAGGAGGCGGAGGAGACCGAGGAGGCGGAGGAGACCGAGGAGGCGGAGGAGACCGAGGAGGCCGACGGGGCGAACGCCCGCCGCGCGTCGCGCGCCTGCCGCTCGGCCACCACACCCGCCAGATACGCCGCCGCCGGCACCCCGGGCGGCGCGGGCGCGCCCGTACGCGCCACGAGCTCACCGGCCAGCCGCTCCGCGAGCCGCTGCCCGGTCGCCGGATCCAGCTGCCGCATCCGCGTCAGGTACTGCCGTACCTCCAGCCACAGCGAATCCGGCACGGCCGACAGATCGAGCCCCGCGAACCGCCCCACCAGCCACGGCGGCGGAGGCGGCACCAGAACCCCCGCGCCCGGCCCGCCGGCCACCCGTTCCCGTACGACCAGGGTCCCGGCGAACACATCCCCGATCCGCCGCCCCCGCTCGGACACGAGCGACGCGATGCAGGCGACGACCCCGAAGGTCATCAGGATCTCCACGACCGCCATCGCCCCGCGCATCAGCGCGTGCCGGAAACGGATCGGGCCGCCGTCCTCACGCACCACCCGCAGCCCGAGCGCCAGCTTCCCGAGCGACCGCCCCCGCGACAGCGTCTCCACGGCGATCGGCGCACCGACCAGCACGAGGACGAACGAGGCCACCGACAGGGCGCGCACCGCCGCCTCGTCCAGCGAGGCCGTCGCGACCGCGAGACCGATGCTGATCAGCAGGAATCCCACCCACACCACGACGAGATCGATCAGAATCGCCAACGCCCGCGTCGGCAGCCGCGCCGGCTCCAACCCCAGATAGACGGCGTCCCCCGTCACCACCCCGCTCACGGAGCCCACCCTTCCTCGCCCGCCTTGTTCGCCCACCCGAACCCGGTCCGAACGCCAGTCTGCCAAGCTGACCCGCAGCGCGCCGCAGTAGTACGAGCAGTAGCAGTACGAGCAGTACGGACCCGTACGCACCCAGTGCCTGGAGCAGCAGCCGACCATGGACCTCGACGTCTTCGTCACCACCCACCGAGCCGAGTGGGACCGCCTCGACCACCTGCTGGGCCGCGGCCGCCACCTCACCGGCGCCGAGGCCGACGAACTCGTCGCGCTCTACCAGCGCACCGCGACCCACCTCTCGCTCATCCAGTCCAGCGCCCCCGACCCGATGCTCACGGCCCGGCTCACCCAGCTGATCGCCCGCGCCCGCGCCACGGTCACCGGCACCCGCCGCGCCTCCTGGCGCGACGCCGCCGACTTCCTGACCGCCGGATTCCCGGCCGCGGTCTACCGCTCGCGCCACTGGTGGATACCGACGGCGATCCTCTCCACCCTGCTCGCGGCCCTCATCGGCTGGTGGATCGGCACCCACCCCGAGGTCCAGTCCGCGCTGGGCGCGCCCGCCGCGCTGCGCGAGATGACCCGCCCCGGCGGGGCGTACGAGACCTATTACTCCAGCCACCCGGCGGCCTCGTTCTCCGCCCAGGTCTGGACGAACAACGCCCAGGCCGCCGCCACCTGCCTGGTCCTCGGCGCCTTCCTCGGCCTTCCGGTGCTGTACATCCTGTTCGCCAACATGCTGAACGTCGGCATCGGCATCGGCCTGATGACGTCCGCCGGCCGCCTCGACGTCTTCCTCGGCCTGATCCTTCCGCACGGCCTCCTCGAACTGACCGCCGTCTTCGTCGCCGCCGGCACCGGCCTCCGCCTCGGCTGGACCGTCATCGACCCCGGCCCCACCACCCGCCGCGCCGCCCTCGCCCAGCAGGGCCGCGCCGCGATCGGCATGGCCATCGGCCTCGCCCTGGTCCTCTTCGTCTCCGGCCTGCTCGAAGGCTTCGTCACCCCGTCCGGCCTGCCGACCTGGGCCCGCATCTCCATCGGCATCGCCGCTGAGCTGGCATTTCTCGTGTACGTGTACGTGCTCGGCGGCCGTGCGGCCCGCGCCGGCGACACGGGCGACGTGGCAGAGGCGGACCGTACGGCCGAACTGCCGACGGCAGCCTGAGCTCGATGTGCGGAGCACCCTGCTGACCTGCTAGTCTCCTCTTCGCCCACAAAACCCGTTGACACGGGTGGCGAGGGGAGGTAGATTCAAACGGTTGCCCGGAGCTGGACAAGCTCAGGGCGGACGAGTTAGAATCTCTCTCGCTCCGGTCGAGGATTCGAGTCTCATTCGAAGATTTCGAAGACCACGGAGCCACCCCGATTCCTTATCCGAATCACCGAAGCCGTCCGTAAGGCCGGCGGAAATGAATCTGATAAAGTCGGAACCGCCGGAAGGGCCCGGAACTACGAAAGTCGAAAAGGGACCGGAAAGCACCGAGGAAATCGGATCGGAAAGATCTGATAGAGTCGGAAACGAAGGAAG
>NZ_JAHTMW010000036.1 GCF_026236535.1 Streptomyces sp. SKN60
GCCCCCGGACCCCCGCGCCTCAAACGCCGGCGGGGCTGAGTTTTCAGCCCGTCCGGCGTTTGAGGACACGGCCGCAGGCCGTACGGGGTCCGGGGCGAAGCCCCGGTTACGGGAAGGGGCGGGGTGGGGAAAGGCTCCGCGCAGCGGCACCCCGCACCCACTCCACCCGCCCCACCCGAAAGGCACACCACCGTGACGCAGGACGACCTCCTCGCCCGGGCCCAGGCGTGGCTCGCCGAGGACCCCGACCCGGAGACCCGTGACGAACTCGGCGCGCTCCTCGACCGCGCCGCCGCCGACGACGAGGCCCGCACCGAGCTCGCCGCCCGCTTCGCCGGCACCCTGCAGTTCGGCACCGCCGGCCTGCGCGGGGAGCTCGGCGCAGGCCCGATGCGGATGAACCGCGCCGTCGTGATCCGCGCCGCCGCCGGCCTCGCCGCGTACCTCAAGGCGAAGGGCCAGGACGGCGGCCTCGTCGTCATCGGCTACGACGCCCGCTACAAGTCCGCCGACTTCGCCCGCGACACCGCCGCCGTGATGACCGGCGCCGGCCTGCGCGCGGCGCTGCTGCCGCGGCCGCTGCCGACGCCCGTCCTCGCGTACGCCATAAGGCACCTGGGCGCCGTCGCCGGCGTCGAGGTGACGGCGAGCCACAACCCGCCGCGCGACAACGGCTACAAGGTCTATCTGGGCGACGGCTCGCAGATCGTGCCGCCCGCGGACGCGGAGATCGCCGCCGAGATCGACGCGGTGCGCGCGCTGGCTGACGTACCGCGCCCGGCCGAGGGCTGGGAGGTGCTCGGCGACGGCGTCCTGGAGGCCTATCTGGCCCGTACGGACGCGGTCCTGACGCCCGGTTCGCCGCGCACCGTGCGCACGGTCTACACGGCCATGCACGGCGTCGGCAAGGACGTCCTGACGGCCGCCTTCGGCCGGCACGGCTTCCCGCCGCCGGCGCTGGTCGCCGAGCAGGCGGACCCGGACCCGGCGTTCCCGACGGTGGCGTTCCCGAACCCGGAGGAGCCGGGCGCCATGGACCTCGCCTTCGAGGCGGCCCGGGCCGTGGACCCCGACATCGTGATCGCCAACGACCCGGACGCCGACCGCTGCGCGGTGGCCGTGCCGGACGCGTCCGTCGAGGGCGGCTGGCGGATGCTCCGCGGCGACGAGGTGGGCGCGCTGCTCGCCGCGCACCTGGTGCACAAGGGCGCGACGGGCGTGTTCGCGGAGTCGATCGTGTCGTCGTCGCTGCTCGGCCGGATCGCCGAGGCGGCCGGGGTCGGCTACGAGGAGACCCTGACCGGCTTCAAGTGGATCGCCCGCGTGGAGGGTCTGCGGTACGGCTACGAGGAGGCGCTCGGCTACTGCGTCGACCCGGAGGGCGTCCGCGACAAGGACGGCATCACGGCGGCGCTGCTCATCGCCGAGCTGGCCTCGGAGCTGAAGGAGCGGGACCGCACGCTGACCGACCTGCTCGACGACCTGGCGGTGGCGCACGGTCTGCACGCCACCGACCAGCTGTCGGTGCGGGTCGAGGACCTGGGCATCATCGCGAACGCGATGGCGGCGCTGCGCGAGAAGCCCCCGGTGCACCTCGCCGGCCTCACGGTCGTCTCGGCCGAGGACCTGACCAAGGGCACGGAGTCGCTGCCGCCGACCGACGGTCTGCGCTACCACCTGGAGGGCGACTACAAGGCCCGGGTGATCGTCCGCCCCTCCGGCACCGAGCCCAAGCTGAAGTGCTACCTGGAGGTCGTGGTGCCGGTCGCCGACGCGAGCGCGCTGGCGACGGCGCGGGCGACGGCCACGACGGTCCTCGGCGCGATCAAGAAGGACCTGGCGGAGGCCGCCGGTCTGTGACGGCTACGGGAGGGCCCGTACGGATCCGATCCGTACGGGCCCTCGGCGTACCCGCGCCGCCCTCGCCCTTCCGGGTGATTCGGGTACGCGGACGAGCGCGACGCGCGGGCGGGTTCGGCCCCCGGGTCCGGCCCGGCGGGGCAGGGTGGCCCCCGTGTCCCCCGTGCCGTCGCAGCTGACCCGCCGCCGCACCCCACCGCTCCCCACCGCACCGCCCCCGTCGCCCGCACCGCCTGGCGGAAGTCCGGGCAGCATCGTGGCGCGGGCGCTGCGGCGCGCGGCCCCGGCACTGCTCGGCTATCTCGCGGTCCGGCTGCTCGGCCTCCTCGTGCTCGCGCACTGGACGCATCTGCGGGGCCACGGGGTCTGGCCGGTGCTCGCGACCTCCTGGGACTCCAACTGGTACCTGGGGATCGCCGACCACGGCTACACCCACGAGTACCGCGACCGGCTCACCGATCCCCCGCGCAGCCTGGCCTTCTTCCCGCTCTACCCGGCCCTGGTGAAGGCCGTCGCCGCCGTCACGCCGGGCTCGCGGGCCTCGGTGGGCCTGGTCCTCGCGGTGCTGTGCTCGTTCGCCGCCGCGTGGGGTGTCTTCGCGGTCGGCGACCGGCTGCGCGGGCGGCGCACCGGCACGCTGCTCGCGGTGCTGTGGGGCGCGACGCCGGTCGCCCTCGTGCAGTGGATGGGCTATACGGAGTCGCTGTTCACGGCGCTCGCCGCGTGGGCGCTGTACGCGGTCCTGACCGGGCGCTGGGCCTGGGCGGCCGGCCTGGCCATCGGCGCGGGCCTCACCCGGCCGACCGGCATCGCGGTGGCGGCGGCGGTGTCCGTGGCCGGCCTGCTCGCCGCCCGCCGCCAGGGCCGGGCACCCCTGCTCGCCGCGCCGGCGGCGCCGCTGGGCTGGCTGGCGTACGTCGGCTGGGTGGGCCTCCGGCTGGGCCGCTGGGACGGCTACTTCGCCGTACAGCGCGTCTGGGGCAACGTATGGGACGGCGGCACGGTGACCCGTACCCGGCTCCTCCAGCACCTCGTCCGCTCCCCCGACCCGCAGCTCTTCCTGGTGGTGGTGTCGGTGGTCCTCGTGCTCTCGGCGGGCCTCTGCCTGCTCTGCCTGACGGACCGCCAGCCCCTCCCCCTGCTGGTGTTCACCGGGGTGCTGCTCCTCGTGGTCCTGGGCAGCGGCGGCGTCTACTTCCCCCGCGCCCGCTTCCTCCTCCCCGCCTTCCCGCTCCTCCTCCCCCTGGCCACGTCCCTGGCCCGCACCCGCATCCCGGCGGCGGCCGTGGTCCTCGGCGGCGCGGCGCTGTGCTCGGCGTGGCTGGGGGCGTACATGCTGCTGGTGTGGCAGGGCCCGCCGTGAGCGACGGGACGGGGCAGGCCGGTCGGCTCGTCCGCCGGGACGGCCGGTCCGCCGTCCACGGACCCGCAGGTCGCCCGGCACGCCTGCCTACGGCGGCCGGTCGGCGGACCTCAGGCGGCAGGTCCGCTCGTCCGCAGCCTGCCCGTCAGCCCGTCAGCCCGTCGCCATCAGGACCACGAGCAGCACCAGGCCCGCCACGGCCGGCGCGATCACCTCGTACGCCCAGCGGATCTGCGGCTCGCCCTGGGCCTCCGGGAGGCCGCCGCGGCGCTCGGCCAGCTCCCTCAGGTCGGCGACCGACTGGTCGGCGGGGGCGACGCGGGCCTTGTCGCCGACGTCGGCGGTGACCGAGGTGCGTCCGTGCGGGTCGTCCTGGGAGGCGCGGGCGGCCTGGCGGGCGGCGCGCTTGCGCTGGCGGAGCGAGACGGGGACGGCCCAGAGCTGGTACTTGCGGCCCTCCTGGGTGAACACCTCGCTGGAGTAGCTGGCCCGCACGTCCGCGATGGCGCCCCAGGGCAGCGTGATGGTCCGGAACGGGTTGCGGATCCGCAGCCGCTCGGCCCCGGCGAACACGGCCGGCCGCACGGTGAAGGCGACGATCAGCGGGATCACCAGGAGCAGCGAGGCCAGCGCCAGCCACGGCGCCCGCCCGTCGCCGCGCAGGATCGTGTCGCCGCCGAGCACGACGGCGAGCACGAGCAGGAACACTCCGCCCGCGATCCCCATGGGTGACCGGAAGACCCGGTCCTTGACGGGCTCGGAGGGCTCGGAGGGCTGCGGTGCGGGCGGCTCGGCGGAGGTCATGGCCCGATTCTGCCTCAGCCCCCGGGCGCCGGCCGTGACGAGGTCCACGTACACCCCGGGGCGCGCCCGCGCACGGTCGTCCACCGACCCGCACCCGCACCCGTACGCATCACCATGTGACCGGACTCACTCGCCGCCCCATTCCCCCACGCCCGCCTGCGCTTTCGTACGCTCGGACGAGCGGGGGCCTGTACACGCCGCTACGCGCGTAGATATGCTCGACTGGTGACCATGCCCACCACTGCACCTGCAGCACACGCTTTCGCCGACGTGACCGCGTCCGAGAGCACGCTGCGCCGCTTCCTCCACGGGCTGCCCGGCGTCGACGCCGTCGGCCTGGAGGCGCGCGCCGCGTCCCTCGGCACCCGCTCGATCAAGACCACGGCCAAGGCCTACGCCATCGACCTGGCCATCTCGATGATCGACCTGACGACGCTCGAAGGCGCGGACACCCCGGGCAAGGTCCGGGCGCTCGCCGCGAAGGCCGTCAATCCCGATCCGACCGACCGCACGACCCCGACGACCGCCGCCGTCTGCGTCTACCCCGACATGGTGGCCACCGCCAAGGCCGCCCTGAAGGGCTCCGGCGTCAAGGTCGCCTCCGTCGCCACCGCCTTCCCGGCCGGCCGCGCCGCGCTCCCCGTGAAGCTGGCCGACACCGCCGACGCGATCGCCGCCGGCGCCGACGAGATCGACATGGTCATCGACCGTGGCGCCTTCCTCGCCGGCCGCTACCTGGAGGTCTTCGAGCAGATCGCCGCCATCAAGGCCGAGTGCGGCGACCGCGCCCGGCTCAAGGTGATCTTCGAGACCGGCGAGCTGTCCACGTACGACAACATCCGCCGCGCCTCCTGGCTCGGCATGATCGCCGGCGCGGACTTCATCAAGACCTCGACCGGCAAGGTCGCGGTCAACGCCACCCCCGCCAACACGCTCCTGATGCTGGAGGCCGTGCGCGACTTCCGCGCCCAGACCGGCGTCCAGATCGGCGTGAAGCCGGCCGGCGGCATCCGCAACACCAAGGAAGCGATCAAGTTCCTGGTCCTGGTCAACGAGACCGCGGGCGCGGACTGGCTGGACAACCACTGGTTCCGCTTCGGTGCCTCCAGCCTGCTGAACGACCTGCTCATGCAGCGTCAGAAGCTGGCGACCGGCCACTACTCCGGCCCCGACTACGTGACGGTGGACTGATCACCATGGCATCTGCATCCGCATCCCCCTCCCCGTTCGAGTACGCACCGGCGCCCGAGTCCCGGTCCGTCGTCGACATCGCCCCCTCCTACGGCCTGTTCATCGACGGCGAGTTCGTCGACGCCGCCGAAGGCAAGGTCTTCAAGACCGTCTCCCCCTCCACCGAGGAGGTGCTCTCCGAGGTCGCCCAGGCGGGCGCCGAGGACGTGGACCGCGCGGTGAAGGCGGCCCGCAAGGCCTTCGAGAAGTGGTCGGCGCTGCCCGGCGCCGAGCGCGCCAAGTACCTCTTCCGGATCGCCCGGATCATCCAGGAGCGCAGCCGCGAGCTGGCCGTCCTGGAGACCCTGGACAACGGCAAGCCGATCAAGGAGACCCGCGACGCGGACCTCCCGCTGGTCGCCGCGCACTTCTTCTACTACGCGGGCTGGGCCGACAAGCTCGACCACGCCGGCTACGGCGCGAACCCGCGCCCGCTGGGCGTGGCCGGCCAGGTCATCCCGTGGAACTTCCCGCTGCTCATGCTCGCGTGGAAGATCGCCCCGGCGCTCGCCACCGGCAACACGGTGGTCCTCAAGCCCGCCGAGACCACCCCCCTGTCCGCCCTGTTCTTCGCGGACATCTGCCGCCAGGCCGGGCTCCCGAAGGGTGTCGTCAACATCCTCCCCGGTTACGGGGACACGGGCGCCGCGCTCGTCGAGCACCCGGACGTGAACAAGGTCGCGTTCACGGGCTCGACCGCCGTGGGCCGCGCCATCGCGAAGTCCGTCGCGGGCACGAGCAAGAAGCTCACCCTGGAGCTGGGCGGCAAGGGCGCCAACATCGTCTTCGACGACGCCCCCATCGACCAGGCCGTCGAGGGCATCGTCAACGGCATCTTCTTCAACCAGGGCCAGGTCTGCTGCGCGGGCTCCCGCCTCCTGGTCCAGGAGTCGATCCACGACGAGCTGCTGGACTCGCTCAAGCGGCGCCTGTCCACGCTGCGCCTGGGCGACCCGCTCGACAAGAACACCGACATCGGCGCCATCAACTCCGAGGAGCAGCTGTCCCGGATCACCTCGCTCGTCGAGCGGGGCGAGGCGGAGGGCGCCGAGCGCTGGACCGCCGCCTGCGACATCCCGTCGGCCGGCTACTGGTTCGCCCCGACGCTCTTCACGAACGTCACCCAGGCGCACACCGTCGCCCGCGACGAGATCTTCGGCCCGGTCCTGTCGGTGCTGACCTTCCGTACGCCGGACGAGGCCGTCGCCAAGGCCAACAACAGCCAGTACGGCCTGTCGGCGGGCATCTGGACGGAGAAGGGCTCCCGCATCCTCGCGGTCGCCAACAAGCTCCGGGCCGGTGTCGTCTGGGCCAACACGTTCAACAAGTTCGACCCGACCTCGCCATTCGGCGGCTACAAGGAGTCGGGCTTCGGCCGCGAGGGCGGCCGTCACGGTCTGGAGGCCTACCTCGATGTCTGACCAGCAGACCCGTCTGGGCGTCTTCAAGACCTACAAGCTGTACGTGGGCGGGAAGTTCCCGCGTTCCGAGAGCGGCCGGGTGTACGAGGTGACCGACACGAAGGGCAAGTGGCTGGCGAACGTCCCGCTCTCCTCCCGCAAGGACGCCCGTGACGCTGTCGTGGCGGCCCGCAAGGCGCAGGGCGGCTGGGCGGGCGCGACCGCGTACAACCGCGGCCAGATCCTCTACCGCGTCGCCGAGATGCTGGAGGGCCGCCGGGACCAGTTCGTGCGCGAGGTCGGCGAGGCCGAGGGCCTGTCGAAGTCGAAGGCCGCCGCGGTCGTCGACGCCGCGATCGACCGCTGGGTCTGGTACGCGGGCTGGACCGACAAGATCGCCCAGGTCGTCGGCGGCGCCAACCCGGTGGCGGGCCCGTACTTCAACCTGTCCACCCCGGAGCCGACCGGCGTCGTCACCGTGATCGCGCCCCAGGACTCGTCCTTCCTGGGTCTGGTCTCGGTGATCGCCCCGGTCATCGCGACCGGCAACACCGCCGTCGTCATCGCGAGCGAGAAGTCCCCGCTTCCCGCGCTCTCCCTGGGCGAGGTCCTGGCCACCTCCGACCTCCCCGGCGGCGTCGTCAACATCCTGTCCGGCAAGGCCTCCGAGATGGGCCCGCACCTCGCGGCCCACCTCGACGTCAACGCCATCGACCTCACGGGCGCGGACGCCGACCTGGCCCGCGACCTGGAGATCGCCGCGGCGGACAACCTCAAGCGCGTCCTTCGCCCGCGCACCGAGGACTTCACCGAGTCCCCGGGCACGGACCGGATGACCGCGTTCCTGGAGACGAAGACCGTCTGGCACCCCACGGGTTCGCTGGGCGCGAGCGGCTCCGCGTACTAGATCACGTACTGGATCGCCTACGAGATCGCGTTACGAGAGGGGCCCCGGCCGTCCGCACGGCCGGGGCCCCTCCACGCGTGTCCTTACGGCAGCAGGCCCTGCGTCAGCGGCCCCGCCACCGGCAGGTCGGCGAGCGCGCCGCCCTTGGTGACGAGGTCGGTCGCCATGTTCGTGCCGACCGGCTTGAAGTCGGCGACCTGGGTGCCCAGTCCGTTGTCCAGCGGGTCCACGCCGGTGTTGGCCAGCGGGTCGAGCTGCAGCCTGGTCAGCGGGGCCACACCGTGGCCGACGCCCTCCAGGGCCGCGGCGCCGTCCGTCTTGGTCAGGCTGTCCACCGGGAGCGGCACGCCGACGCCTTCGGCGGCCTGGGCCGCGGCGCCCGCGCCGAGCAGGGCGGCGCCGGCCGCCGTGACGGTGAGGCCGGCCTTCAACAGGGCGCTGCGTCGGGAGGTTCGGGGAGCGGCGTGACTCGCCATGGGGAGAGTTCCTTCCGGAGGGTGGTCGAGCGGGCACCGACAGTAGTAGAGGTGTGATGCTCGATACCAACGGGTCACCTCGGGGGTCCCCTATTGGGGGGAATGGTTCACACTGGTGTCCCGTGAGTTCCCAACCGATCCCGACCCGGGTCGTCCTGCTCGCGGGCCCCTCCGGCTCCGGCAAGTCGTCCCTCGCCGCCCGCACCGGTCTGCCGGTCCTGCGCCTCGACGACTTCTACAAGGAGGCCGACGACCCCTCCCTGCCGCTGGTCGAGCACAGCACCGACATCGACTGGGACTCCCCGCTCTCCTGGGACGCGGACACGGCCGTCGCCGCGATCGTGCGGCTGTGCCGTACGGGACGGACCGACGTGCCGGTGTACGACATCGCCACCAGCTCGCGGGTCGACCACGAGGTCCTCGACATCGAGCGCACCCCGCTGTTCGTCGCGGAGGGCATCTTCGCCGCCGAGATCGTGGAGCGCTGCCGTGAGCTCGGCGTGCTCGCCGACGCGCTGTGTCTGCGCGGCCGGCCCTCGACGACCTTCCGCCGCCGGCTGCTCCGGGACCTCAGGGAGGGCCGCAAGTCCGTGCCCTTCCTGCTGCGCCGCGGCTGGCGCCTGATGCGCGCCGAGCGCGCGATCGTGGCCCGCCAGGCCGCGCTCGGCGCCCACCCGTGCGCCAAGGACGAGGCCCTCGGCCGGCTCGCCGCGGCGGCCGCCGGCCGCTGCCGGGTGCCCGCCGCCCGCTAGGGACAGGCCCTAGGCCACGGACCTCCTCCGTACACACGGAAGGCGCGGCCCGGACAAGACCCCCGCTTGTCCGACCCGCGCCGATTTCCCCCGTACCCCCGTACGGTCCCCCGTGTGGTGCTCCCCCGTGTTCCCCCGTGTGCCCTCAGGCGACGAGCTCGCCGAAGGACTCCTCCTCGTCACGGCCGAAGCTCAGCACCTCGTCCTCGCGCAGTCGCCGCAGCGAGCGCCAGATGCTCGACTTCACCGTGCCGACACTGATGTCCAGGATCTCCGCGATCTCCGGATCGGTCCGGCCCTCGTAGTAGCGCAGCACCAGCATCGTGCGCTGGAGCTCGGGCAGACGGGCCAGCGCCTGCCAGAGGACCGCGCGCAGTTCGGTGCCGCGCATCGCGTCCGTCTCGCCCACCGTCTCCGGGAGCTCCTCGGTCGGGTACTCGTTGAGCTTGCGCCGGCGCCAGGCGCTGATGTGCAGGTTCGTCATCGTGCGGCGCAGGTAGCCGCCGACCGCGGCCTTGTCGCTGATCCGGTCCCAGGCGCGGTACGTGGAGAACAGCGCGCTCTGGAGCAGGTCCTCGGCCTCGAAGCGGTCGCCGGTCAGGTGGTAGGCGGTGGCGTACAGGGAGGCCCGGCGCTCCTGGACGTAGGCCGTGAACTCGGCCTCCGAGCAGGAACGCTCCCCCGTGACCTCCCCGTACGCCGCTCCCCCGTCAGTCACGGCGACCATGTACGGCGCCTTGTACTGACGCCCGACGCTACGAGCGCACCCCCGCCCGCCCGTCACGCCGGACTTCTCGGTGTTCCGCGTGACGTCGTGGAGACGCGTGACAACTGCGCTGGAGGTGGTGCTGTGCAGTGCGTTCATCTCGCGCCCCCCGTCGGTCGGAATCCGTAGGTCCTTGATGTCGAAAAGCTTGCCCGGCGCACTTCATGGCGGTGTCCGCCGACTGTCACAGACGTGTCACAGGGCCGGGCGTTACGAGAACGTGGCCGCCGGCCGGAAGGGAGGGGTGGCCGGACGGTCGAACTCGGACGGGCCCATGGGACAGAATGAGGCCGTGCCTTTCCTGTTGCTGATCGAGGACGACGACGCCATCCGCACGGCCCTCGAACTCTCCCTGTCACGCCAGGGCCACCGTGTGGCCACCGCGGCGACGGGCGAGGACGGCCTGAAGCTGTTGAAGGAACAGCGGCCGGACCTGGTCGTGCTTGACGTGATGCTGCCCGGCATCGACGGTTTCGAGGTGTGCCGGCGCATCCGGCGCACGGACCAGTTGCCGATCATCCTGCTGACGGCCCGCAGCGACGACATCGACGTGGTCGTGGGCCTGGAGTCGGGTGCCGACGACTACGTGGTGAAGCCCGTGCAGGGCCGGGTGCTCGACGCCCGGATCCGCGCGGTGCTGCGGCGCGGCGAGCGGGAGGCCACCGACTCGGCCACCTTCGGCTCGCTGGTGATCGACCGCTCCGCGATGACGGTGACGAAGAACGGGGAGGACCTGCAGCTCACGCCGACCGAGCTGCGGCTGCTCCTGGAGCTGAGCCGCCGTCCCGGCCAGGCGCTGTCGCGCCAGCAGCTGCTGCGGCTCGTCTGGGAGCACGACTACCTGGGCGACTCGCGTCTGGTCGACGCCTGTGTGCAGCGGCTGCGCGCCAAGGTGGAGGACGTGCCGTCCTCGCCGACCCTGATCCGTACCGTACGGGGCGTGGGCTATCGGCTGGACGTCCCTGCGTGAGCAAAGGGATCATCACGGCGCTCCGCTTCACCAGTCTGCGACTCCGTCTCGTCGTCGTCTTCGCCCTGGTCGCGCTCACCGCGGCCGTGTCGGCCTCCGGCATCGCGTACTGGCTCAACCGCGAGGCCGTGCTCAAGCGCACCCAGGACGCGGCGCTGGGCGACTTCCGGCAGGAGATGCAGAACCGGGCGGCGACGCTGCCGCTGCGGCCCACCCAGGAGGAGCTGCGGCGCACCGCCGAGCAGATGGCGGGCGGCAGCGCCGGCTACAGCGTGCTGCTGATCGGCGAGCGGGCGGCCGGCAAGCCGATCGTCGGCGCCTCCGACCCGGACAGCTTCACGCTCGCGGACGTGCCGCAGTCGCTGCGTACCGCGGTGTCGACCGAGCGGCCGGTGACGGACGCCAACCCGTACCGCTACCACCTGGTGTGGCAGCGCACCCAGCGCGGCTCGACGCCGTATCTGGTGGGCGGGACGAAGATCGACGGCGGCGGGCCGACCGGCTACATGTTCAAGTCGCTGGCCGCGGAGAAGGCCGACCTCAATTCGCTGGCCTGGTCGCTCGGCATCGCCACCGGCCTCGCGGTGATCGGCTCGGTGCTGCTCGCGCAGGTCGCGGCGACCACCGTGCTCCGTCCGGTGCACCGGCTCGGCGAGGCGGCCCGGCAGCTTGGCGAGGGCAAGCTCGACACCCGGCTGCGGGTCTCCGGCGCCGACGAACTGGCCGATCTGTCGCGGACCTTCAACAGCGCGGCGGAGTCGCTGCAGAAGAAGGTCGCGGACATGAGCGCCCGGGAGGAGGCGAGCCGCCGCTTCGTCGCCGACATGTCGCACGAGCTGCGCACCCCGCTGACCGCGCTGACCGCCGTGACCGAGGTCCTGGAGGACGAGCAGGACGGCCTCGACCCGATGATCGCGCCCGCGGTCGCGCTGGTCGTCAGCGAGACCCGGCGGCTCAACGACCTGGTGGAGAACCTGATGGAGGTGACCCGCTTCGACGCGGGCACCGCGCGCCTGGTCCTGGACGACGTGGACATCGCCGACCAGATCACCGCCTGCATCGACGCCCGGGCCTGGCTTGACGCGGTCGACCTGGACGCCGAGCGCGGCATCGTGGCCCGGCTCGACCCGCGCCGCCTGGACGTCATCCTGGCCAATCTGATCGGCAACGCGCTCAAGCACGGCGGTTCGCCGGTGCGGGTGTCGGTACGGACCGAGGGCACGGGGGCCGAGGAGGAGCTGGTGATCTCGGTGCGCGACCACGGGCCGGGCATTCCGGTGGAGGTGCTTCCGCACGTCTTCGACCGTTTCTACAAGGCCAGTGCCTCGCGGCCGCGTTCGGACGGCAGCGGTCTCGGTCTCTCCATCGCCATGGAGAACGCGCTGATCCACGGCGGTTCGATCACGGCCGCCAACTCCACGGACGCGGACGGACGGGTGGACGGCGCGGTGTTCGTGCTGCGGCTGCCGCGGGGCGAGGTGGAGGAGAGTTGAGACGTCGGGGTACGAGCCGGGGGGCGGGCCTGCGGGTCCCGGGCCTGCTGGTCCTGGGCGCCGTGCTGCTCGCGGGCTGTGGCATCCGTACGACCTCGGTGCCGGTCGACGCGGGCGCGGCGCCCTCCCGGGTGCCGTGCAGCGTGCCGGGCGGGGCCTCGGAGACCGGGGTGCAGAGCGGGGTGCCGCTGCGCGTGTACCTGCTGTGCGGGGCGCAGTTGGAGCCGGTGGAGCGGCGGTCGCCGCTGCCCGAGGAGAAGGCGTCGGGCGATCCGGTGCGCACCGCCTCCGCGCTGCTCGTACAGCTGGAGACCGAGCCCTCGGAGGAGGAGCGGCGGGCCGGGTTCGGCACGGCGGTGAAGGGACCGCTGGTGGTCACCGGGCCGCACAAGAGCGACCCGGCGGGCACGCTGCGGCTGAGCCGGCAGCCCGAGGACCTGCCGCCGACCGCCCTGGCGCAGATCGTGTGCACCTTCGCGGAGAGTCCGGCGGGCGAGTCGGCCCCCGGCGGCTCGGGCGGCGACTCGATCGTCCTGGGCGGCCCCGGCCCGTACCAGCCGCGCCGCTACAGCTGTACGGCCGACCTGAAGGAGCGCCCGGAGACGGCGGTGCCGTCGGCGCCGGCGTCGTCGGCCTGACGCGGCCCGTTCTGCCGCCTGCGTCACCTGGTCCGGACCCGGCGGAACCGATTCCGCCGGGGTGCGCGTCTTGGGGGGCGTGCAGCGTCAAGGTTCGGGCGGTTCGGGCAGTTCCGGCGGCAGTGTCGCCGTGGTCGTACGCGTGGCGGGGTTCGTCCTTCTCCTCGCGCATCTGCTGCTCGTCGCCTGGGTGACGCTCCGGCCCCGGGACGTGGCGTGGATGACCGCGCCCAATCTGACCCCGCTGGCGGGGATCCGGGGCGATCTGGCGCTCGGGCCGGTCGAGGCGTTCCGGCGGATCGGCGGCGGGCTGCTGCTCCTGGCCCCGCTCGGGGTGCTGCTTCCGATGTGCGACGGGCGGCTCACGGTCTCGCCGTGGGCGTCGCTGACCCGGACCGCGGCGGCCGGGGCGCTGGTGTCGCTGGCGATCGAGTTGTTGCAGACGGCGGTGCCGGGGCAGGTCGTTGACGTGGACTCGGTGCTCCTGAACACGACGGGTGTCGCCTTCGCGCATCTGCTGTTCGTGCCGGCGGCGCGGGCCCGGCTGCGGCGCGGTCCGCGCGGCGGCCGGCGGTCCGCGGGCCGTGCGCCGGAGGCGGCCGCTTCGGGTGGCGCGGGCCCGGTCTCCTCCTCGGGGAGGAGCCCCAGGGTCGCTTCTCAGGGGGCGACCCCGACGATTCCCAGGGTCGGGATCGCCCCGTAGAGGGACGCTTTGTCCCGGCGGTCGGCGGCACCATGGAGACATCGGGAAGGCCCGATGGAACACCACGGAGACCCGGAAGCACCGGGAAGCACCGGGAAGCCCCCGGAGAAGAAGGAGCCCACCATGGCCGCGATTGTCCGCCCCCGCGAAGGTCGCATGCTCGGCGGAGTGTGCGCGGCGCTGGCCCGGCGCTTCGGCATATCGGCGACGGCGATGCGCGTGATCTTCCTGGCCTCGTGCCTGCTGCCCGGCCCGCAGTTCCTGCTCTACCTGGCGCTGTGGGTGCTGCTGCCGGGCGAGAAGCGCCCGAGCGCGGCCTGGTAGCCGACGGCTCGGCCCGCACGCGTACGCCGAAGGGGCACCTCCCGGAAGACCGGGGGTGCCCCTTCGGTGTGTGTACGGGCAGGGCCCGGGCGGGATCAGACGCCGAGGCCGCCGAGGCCGCCGACCGGGAGGCCGCCGAGCAGGCCGGTGGCCGCGCCGAGCGGGGTGGCGGCGAGGCCGCTCTGGGCGCCCTGCAGCGGCAGGTCGGTGGCCTGCTTCTGCACCTCGGCCGGGAGGTTCTGGGCCTGCTCGACGGCGCCCGGGAGGGTGTTGGCGCCCTGCTCGACACCGGTGCCGACGGCGGTCTCGCCACCGGCCAGGGCCTCGCCCGCACCCGCCGGGAGGGTGGTGACGTCCTCGCCGAGCGGCACGGTGCTGGTCACCAGGCCCAGCGCGTCGGGGCCGGCCGGCAGCGGGGCCGGGGCGGCGGAGGCCGTACCGGCGGCGACAGCGGCGAAGGCGGCACCGAGGGCGGCGACACCGAGCGTCTTGGCGGCAGACTGCTTCATCAGAAAATCTTCCTCGGGAATCTCGGGGCGCAGGGGAATAACGCAGGGGAATTGCGGGGAATGCAGAGTGGCTACGCAAACTAGCCAGCGAACGTTCCGTCCGCAAACACCGAACGGCGGCCGGGCGTGGTGCGCCCGGCCGCCGTGTCCCGTGTCCCGAGGGCGGCGATCAGCCCGTGTGCGCGGAAGACTCGCTGGTGGTGGCGGTCTGCTGGAACAGCCATTCGGACTTCAGCTCGGCGTATCCCGGCTTGATGACGTCGTTGATCATGGCGAGTCGTTCATCGAAAGGAATGAACGCTGATTTCATCGCATTGACCGTGAACCACTGCATGTCGTCGAGCGTGTAACCGAATGCCTCGACCAGGAATTCGAATTCCCGGCTCATGCTGGTGCCGCTCATCAGCCGGTTGTCCGTGTTGACCGTGGCGCGGAAGTGCAGCTTGCGCAGCAGCCCGATGGGGTGCTCCTTGTAGGAGGTCGCGGCGCCGGTCTGCAGATTGGAGGTCGGGCACATCTCAAGCGGGATGCGCTTGTCCCGGACGTAGGCGGCGAGCCGGCCCAGGGTGACCGAGCCGTCGTCGGCGACCTCGATGTCGTCGATGATCCGCACGCCGTGGCCGAGCCGGTCGGCGCCGCACCACTGGAGGGCCTGCCAGATCGACGGCAGGCCGAAGGCCTCGCCGGCGTGGATGGTGAAGTGGTTGTTCTCCCGCTTCAGATACTCGAAGGCGTCGAGGTGGCGGGTGGGCGGGAAGCCGGCCTCGGCGCCCGCGATGTCGAAGCCGACGACACCGGTGTCGCGGTAGCGGTTGGCGAGTTCGGCGATCTCCAGGGCGCGGGCGGCGTGCCGCATCGCGGTGAGCAGCGCGCCGACCCGGATCCGGTGCCCGTCGGCGCGGGCCCGCCGCTCGCCCTCGCGGAAGCCCTCGTTGACCGCCTCGACGACCTCTTCGAGGGTGAGACCGCCCTCCAGGTGCTGCTCGGGGGCGTACCGCACCTCGGCGTAGACGACGCCGTCCTCGGCGAGGTCGGCGGCGCACTCGGCGGCGACCCGGAACAGGGCCTCGCGGGTCTGCATGACGGCGCAGGTGTGCGCGAACGTCTCCAGGTAGCGCGGGAGCGAGCCGGAGTCGGCGGCCTCCCGGAACCAGATGCCGAGCTTGTCCGGCTCGGTCTCCGGAAGGTTCTCGTAGCCCTGCTCGCGGGCGAGTTCGATGATCGTGCCGGGGCGCAGCCCGCCGTCGAGGTGGTCGTGCAGCAGGACCTTCGGGGCGCGGCGGATCTGGTCCGCGGAGGGGGTGCTGGGGATCTGGCTCGTCATTGCCGCACTCTAGCCCCTACGCGCGTAGAGCGCGCCCCTCGGCGCCGGATCCGATCGCCGGAATTTCCGGTGCACGCCGCCCGCCGGTCGGCCTAGCCTGCGCGTATGAGCACTCCATCGGACGCGCCCGCCGCCGACCTCGCCGAACTGCGCCGGATCCAGGGCTTCCTGTCGGAGTTCACCCGTCGGCAGGCGGAGCGGACGGTCGGCTTCCCGGGCGGTTTCGCCGCGCTCGACGACACCTACGCACTGTCCCACGGCAACAACCACGTCCTGGTGGACGGCACGCCCGACCCCGAGACCCTGCCCGCCGTGGTCGACGAGCTCATGTCCCATCTGGCGCACCGCACCGTCTACATCCCGGACGCGGCGGTCGGCGAGGCCTGCGCCGGACCGCTCGGCGCGGCCGGCTACACCCGCGCCACGGTCCTCCTCATGCGCCACACCGGCCCGGTCCCCGAGCTCGGCGGCGCGCGCGAGGTGGAGCTGCCGGCGCTGCGCGGTCCGGTGGCCGAGAGCTGGCGGCGCTTCCTGCCGGACGTCGGGGACGAGGTGGTGGACACCCTGGTGGACCGCCGCGCGGCCCGCCGCCGCGGCGCCGACGACGTGCGTTTCCTCGCCTCCCACGACGAGTTCGGCGAGGTCGCCTCCTGGGCCGACCTCTACATCGACCCGGCCACCCGCGTGGCCCAGATCGAGGACCTGGTCACGGCCGCTACGCACCTCGGCCAGGGCCACGCCGGAGTCGTCCTGGACACCGCCCTGCGCCTCGCCGCCGACGCCGGCTGCACCACGGTCTTCCTCACCGCCCTGGCCGACGACTGGCCGCGCCACTGGTACGAGCGGCGCGGGTTCGTGGCGGTGGGCGAGGTGCACTGTTTCGAACGGGCGTAGCAAGGCCCGTACGCATGACGGGCGTTCGGTCAGCGGACGATACGTAACAGAGATCGCGCGTACCACTGTCGTACACCTCGGCTTCTGAGACTGTTCTGCCATGGCGCACAACGCACTTGTGGGACCGGCCACCTCCCGGACACCCCGGCTCGGCCGTCCCGTCGCGGCGACGACGGCGGTCACCGAGGCGGGCGGGGTGGTACTGCTGCTCCCGGACGGCGAGACCGTGTCCGGGCGGCGGGCCTCGGTACGGGCGCACGCGGCGGCGCTGCCGCTCGGGCGGCGGCTCGCGCGGGCGGGGCGGGCGGACGGTCTGGTGGCGCACGTGGTGCGCTACCGGGGCCGCGGCTGGAACGGCCCGGACGCGCAGCTCGCGGCGGACGCCCGGTGGGCGGTCGCGGAGGCGGTACGGCGCTACGGCGACGTCCCGGTCTGCCTGGTCGGGCGCGGGATGGGCGCCCGGGCGGCGCTGCACGCGGGCGGGCACCCGGCGGTGACGGCGGTCCTGGCCCTCGCGCCGTGGCTCCCGGAGGACGACCGCGCGGCCGAGCCGGAGCCGGTGCGCCACCTGGTGGGACGCCGCGTGCTCCTCGTACACGGCACCAACGACGCCCGTACGGACCCGGAGCTGTCCTACCGCTTCGCCGAGCGCGCCAAGAAGTCCAACCGCGACACCTGCCGCTTCGAGGTCCACGCGGACGGCCACGCGCTGCGCCAGTACCAGGCCGAAGTCCAGGCCCTGGCCGCGGACTTCGTCCTGTCGGCCCTCTTCGCCCACCCCCAGAGCCGCCCGCTCGCGGACGCGATGGCGGCACCGCCGCCGCTGGGCCTGCGGATGCCGCTGGCGGCGGGCTTCGGCACGGGGCGGTCACTCCGGTAGCAGGCTGCCCCGCTTGCTCAGCAGGAACTTCTTGAAGGCGGCCACCGGCGCCGTGTCGGGGTGGCCGTCCAGCCAGGCGACGCCGATCTCCCGGACGGCCCGGGGCGAGGTGACGCCGAGTTCGACGACGCCCGGGCGGGCGACGGCCGGTGGCGGCAGCAGGGCGACGCCGAGGCCCGCGGCGACCAGGCCGCGCAGGGTCTCGGCTTCCTCACCCTCGAAGGCGACGCGTGGGGTGAAGCCGGCCTGGGCGCAGAGGTCGTCGGTGATGCGGCGAAGGCCGTAGCCGGGTTCGAGGGTCACGAAGGTCTCGTCGGCGGCCTCGGCGAGCCGGATGCGCTTGCGGCTCGCGAGCCGGTGGTCGTCGGGCACGACGAGCCGAAGCCGCTGTTCGTCGAGGCGGCGGGCGACCAGGTCCGGGGCGTCCGGCACCGGCGAGGTGAGGCAGAGGTCGAGGTCACCGGCCCGGAGGCGTTCGATCATCGCCTCGCCGTAGTTCTGCACCAGGGTGAAGCGGACCTTGGGGTGGTCGACCCGGAAGGCCCGGATGAGGCCGGGCACGGTCTCGGAGCCCATGGTGTGCAGAAAGCCGAAGGCGACCCGGCCGGCGGTGGGGTCGGCGTCCTCCCGTACGGTGTCGGCGGCCCGCTCGACCTCGGCGAGCGCACGCTCGGCGGCGGTGAGGAAGCGGCGGCCGGCCGGGGTGAGCGAGACCGTGCGCCCGCGGCGGGCGAACAGCGCGACGCCGAGGTCCTCTTCGAGCCGGACCATGGCCCGCGACAGCGTCGACTGCGGCACGCCCATCTCGGCCGCGGCCCTGGTCACGTGCTCGTGCCGGGCGACGGCGGCGAAGTACGCGAGCCGGGGCGCGAGCAGCAGTCCCATGTCTTCTTCGTTACTGTTCGATGACAGCCGATGCTGTGACCTGTACTCATGCGCCATGGGAACGATTACAGCAGTTCCGTGCATTGGACGCATGAAGCGGGGAGTTCTACGTTCGAGGCATGCCTTCCGCCAGTACCAAGGCGGCCGCCACCCGCGCGGTCGCCGACGCAAGCCTTGCCTCCGCCGCCTCCACCGAAGACACCCGCCTCTCCCCCGGCCGGCCCGGCTACCGCCGGATGAGCCTCGCGCTGTTCGCCGCCGGAGTGGCCACCTTCGCCCTCCTCTACTCCACCCAGGCCCTGCTCCCCGCGGTCTCCGCCGCGTTCGGCGCCACCGCGTCGGCGGCCTCCTGGACGGTCTCCGCCGCGACCGGCGCGCTCGCCCTGTGCGTGCTCCCGCTCAGCGCGCTGTCCGAGCGCTACGGCCGCCGCTCGATGATGACCGCCTCCCTCGCGGTCGCCGTCGCCGTCGGTCTGCTCGTCCCGCTCGCGCCGAACCTGGAGACCCTGATCGCGCTGCGCGCCGTGCAGGGCGCCGCGCTGGCCGGCGTACCGGCCTCGGCGATGGCCTTCCTGGCCGAGGAGGTGCGGCCGAAGGCGCTGGTCGCCGCGATCGGTCTGTTCGTGGCGGGCAACTCCATCGGCGGCATGAGCGGCCGCATCGTCACCGGCTGGGTCGCCCAGCTGTGGGGCTGGCGGGCCGGTCTGGCGGCGGTCGGTCTGATGGCGGCGGTGTGCGCGCTCGCCTTCCGGGCGCTGCTGCCGAAGGCCCGGCACTTCTCGCCCGGGACGCTGAACCCGAAGGCGCTGGCGAAGACGGTGCGCGGGCACCTCGCGGACCCGCTGCTCGTGCGTCTGTACGCGATCGGCGCGCTGTTCATGACGGTGTTCGGCGCGGTCTACACGGTGATCGGCTACCGGCTCGTCGAGGCGCCGTTCTCGCTCCCGCAGGGTGTGGTCGGCTCGATCTTCCTGGTCTATCTGGTCGGTACGGTCTCCTCGGCTGCGGCGGGCAAGCTGGTCGGCCGGCTCGGCCGGCGCGGGGCGCTGTACCTCGCCGTGTCGACCACCGCGGCCGGTCTGCTGCTCTCCCTCGCCGACGCCCTGCCGGCCGTCCTGGCGGGCCTGGTCCTCATCACGGCGGGCTTCTTCGCCGGGCACGCGGTCGCCTCGTCTTCGGTGAGCCGGACCGCGAAGACGGGCCGCGCGCAGGCATCGGCGCTCTACCAGTCCGCGTACTACCTGGGCAGCAGCGCGGGCGGCACGCTGGGCGCGGTCGCCTTCCACGCGGGCGGCTGGGCCGGCACGGTCGTGATCGGTCTGGTGGCGGTGCTCGGCGTCGTGTCGATCACGCTGTACGGGACGCACAGCGCGCGCGTCGCGGCGCGGCAGCCGCGGGTGGCCCGGGCCTGACGCTCCCCGGCCTGACGCTCCGCGATTGGTCCGTGACGGCCCCGCAACCGTCGGCCCCCTTCGGTCGTCTTAACCGACAGGACTCTAGGGGGAGTTGACGATCATGAAGGCGATGGGAAGCACGGGGCGGAGGAGAGCCGGCATCGGCCTCGCGGTGACGTCCCTGGTGGTGCCGATGACGGTGGCCCTCGGCGCCGCCCCGGCGCAGGCCGCGTCGTACTGCAACACGACGACCGGCCCGTACCAGAAGCAGGTGGAGAAGTTCCTCGGCCGGACGGTCGACGGGCGCCAGTCGCTCGCCGACTGCCGGGCGATCCAGGCCTTCCAGGCCAAGCACGGGATCACCCCGACCGCCGGGTACGCCGGGGTGATCACCTGGCGCACCATGTCGACGATGCTCGCGCAGAAGGCGGCCGGGACCAACCCCAACAAGGACCGCAGGTGTCCGACGAACAAGGGCCGGATCGCCTGCGTCGACCTGACCCGCCAGCTCAGCTGGATCCAGGACGGCTCGCGCCTGAAGTACGGCCCGGTGCCGGTGCGCACCGGCAAGGACGGCACGGAGACCCGTACCGGCGCCAAGAAGATCTACTGGCGCAACATCAACCACTGGTCGACGCTCTACCACGTCTCGATGCCGTACTCGCAGTTCTTCGACGGCGGGCAGGCCTTCCACTCGACCACCAAGTCCATGTGGAACCCGCCGGGTTCGGGCGGCTGCGTCAACATGCGGCCGGCCGACGCGAAGGCGTACTGGAACCTGCTCAGGAACGGTGACGACGTGTTCGTGTACGGGCGGAAGCCCGGCACCTGACCGGAACCGGTCGCCGCTGTCAGTGGGCTGCGATACGTTCCCCTCATCGGCGTCGAACGGGCGCCGGTGAGGGGCGAGCGGGGTGGACGCGATGGCCATGACGACCGGCGACCTGAAGTCGGACGACCTGGAGAAGTACCGCACGGAGCTGACCGGTTACTGCTACCGGATGCTCGGTTCCGCCTTCGAGGCGGAGGACGCGGTGCAGGACACCATGGTGCGCGCCTGGCGTTCGCTCGACTCCTTCGAGGGACGCTCCTCCCTGCGGTCCTGGCTGTACCGGATCGCGACCAACGTGTGCCTGGACTCGCTGAACGCGGGGAACCGGCGGGCCCGGCCGATGGATCTGACGGACCCGACGCCGGTCGCGCAGGCCCGGCTCAACGAGCGGCCCGAGATCACCTGGCTGGAGCCGGTGCCGGACGGGCGGGTGCTGCCGTCGGTGGCGGACCCGGCGGAGACCGCGGTCTCGCGGGAGACGGTGCGGCTCGCCTTCGTGGCCGCGCTGCAGCACCTGCCGCCGAAGCAGCGGGCGGTGCTCATCCTGCGCGAGGTGCTCGCGTGGAAGGCGGCCGAGGTCGCCGAGCTGCTCGGGCTGACCGTCGCCTCCGTCAACAGCGCGCTGCAGCGGGCCCGGGCGACGATCGCCGAGCACGCCCCGGCCACCTCGGACGCGGCGGACCCGCTGGACGAGGAGCAGAAGGCGCTCCTTGAGCGCTATGTGGCGGCCTTCGAGGGGTACGACATGCAGGCGCTCACCGCGCTCCTCCACGAGGACGCGACGATGTCCATGCCGCCGTACGACCTGTGGCTGCGCGGCCACGAGGACATCGTGGGCTGGATGCTCGGCGTCGGCGAGGTGTGCCGCGGCTCGAAGCTGGTCCCGACCGTGGCGAACGGCCAGCCGGCCTTCGCGCACTACCACCCGGACCCGGAGGGCGGCTTCGCGCCGTGGGCGCTGATCGTGCTCCAGCTGAACGACGGGAAGATCGGCGGGATGGACTTCTTCCTGGACACCAAGCGCTGGTTCCCGCTGTTCGACCTGCCGGAGCGGCTGCCCGCCTGACCCTTCCGGGCCTCACAGCAGGTCCCCGAGCCCGACGAGCCCGAGCACATCCCTCAGCTCGGGCCCGGCCCCCCGGAACTCCAGCCGGTGCCCGCACCGCCGGGCGGTCAGCCGCAGCCGGGCGAGGGCGTCGACGGCGCCGAGCCCGACGCGGCCGAGCCCGCCGATCTCGCATATGACAAGGCTCGGCTCCGCCGCTTCGAGCAGCGCGCAGAGCCGCCCGACGTCGTCCGGGGCGGGCCGCCCGGTGAGCCGCACTTCGATGGTCGGAGAGGCCGGAGAGGTGTCCACACCAGGGAGACCGCGGGCGTGCCCGGAACTCATCGATGGGGCGAGACGGGACCTGGGAGGCGCTCAGCCGAACGGGAACACGCTGGTGTCGATCGTGAGGTCGAAGGGGGCGGGGAGGTGGATCTCCTCGCCGAACTCGACGACGTCGAGCACGCGGTACAGGCCGTTCTTCGGCTCGCCGTAGAGGGTGGCGGTGGGTCGGCCGGAGTGCCAGCGGTCGATGAGCAGGTAAAGCGGCACGCCCGCAGTGGCGTAGCCCTGTAGCTTCACGACCCTGTCGTGATTCGCGTTGCTCCGCGAGGTGATCTCGACAACCAGCTCGGCATCGGCGGCCAAGAGGCCGTGTTCAGCCTCACGTACAGACTTCTTGGGGGCTACCAGAACATCCGGGATGAACATTCCCACGCGCGTGGGAATGACCAGCGGCTGTGTCTGGTAGACGCCCCAGTCCCGGCGAATCACCGGGTACAGCGCTCGCTGCACCTCGTCGGCGATGTCGTTGTGGTTTCCGGACGGCGGTGGTGTCACGACGATGATCCCATCGATGATCTCCACCTTGCTGCCCTCGGGCCAGTCCGACTCCTCCCAGAAGCGGACGAGCTCGTCCCAGTGCGGGCCCGGAGCGGGATCGACGGGGAGTGCACTCATGGCGGTCTCCTTTTCGGTGTGACACCGATCCCAGCATGCCGAACGGGGCCGGTGGAGGTCCACCGGCCCCGTTCACCCAAAGGTGTCACTGGCACATGCCAGAGGCGATCACGGCATCAGGCGATGCGGTCGAGCACGATCGGGTTCGGGGTGAACTTCGCGCCCGGGTCCGCGATGTCCCAGGCGTCCGTGAGGGACTTCAGGGCGTAGTCGAACTTCTCCGGGGTGTCCGTGTGGAGGGTCAGCAGGGGCTGGCCCGCGGTGACCGTGTCGCCCGGCTTGGCGTGGAGTTCGACGCCCGCGCCGGCCTGGACCGGGTCCTCCTTGCGGGCGCGGCCGGCGCCGAGGCGCCAGGCGGCGATGCCGATGTCGTACGCGTCGAGGCGGGTCAGGACGCCGGTGGAGGGGGCGGTGACGACGTGCTGCTCGCGGGCGACCGGGAGGGTGGCGTCCGGGTCGCCGCCCTGGGCGGCGATCATGCGGCGCCAGACGTCCATCGCGGAGCCGTCGGCGAGGGCCTTCGCCGGGTCGGCGTCCTTGACGCCGGCCGCGTCGAGCATCTCGCGGGCGAGCGCGATGGTGAGCTCGACGACGTCGGCCGGGCCGCCGCCGGCGAGGACCTCGACGGACTCGCGGACCTCGAGGGCGTTGCCGGCGGTGAGGCCGAGCGGGGTGGACATGTCGGTGAGCAGCGCGACCGTCTTGACGCCGCTGTCGGTGCCGAGCGCGACCATGGTGGAGGCCAGCTCGCGCGCGTCGTCGATGTTCTTCATGAAGGCGCCGGTGCCGACCTTGACGTCGAGGACCAGCGAGCCGGTGCCCTCGGCGATCTTCTTCGACATGATGGACGACGCGATCAGCGGGATCGCCTCGACCGTTCCGGTGACGTCGCGGAGCGCGTAGAGCTTCTTGTCGGCCGGGGCCAGACCGTCGCCGGCCGCGCAGATCACCGCGCCGGTGGTGTCGAGGACGTGCAGCATCTCCTCGTTGGAGAGCAGCGCGCGCCAGCCGGGGATGGACTCCAGCTTGTCGAGGGTGCCGCCGGTGTGGCCGAGGCCGCGGCCGGAGAGCTGCGGGACGGCCGCGCCGCACGCGGCGACCAGCGGGGCGAGCGGCAGGGTGATCTTGTCGCCGACTCCGCCGGTGGAGTGCTTGTCGGCGGTCGGGCGGGAGAGCGAGTCGAAGTTCATGCGCTCGCCGGACGCGATCATCGCCGCCGTCCAGCGGGCGATCTCCTCGCGGTTCATGCCGTTGAGCAGGATCGCCATGGCGAGCGCGGACATCTGCTCGTCGGCGACCTCCCCGCGGGTGTAGGCGTCGATGACCCAGTCGATCTGCTCGGGGCTCAGCTCGCCCTTGTCCCGCTTCGTGCGGATGACGGAGATGACGTCCATGTGATGGTGCCTCTTTCTACGCGCATAGAGGGGGAAAGGAGGAGCGGCCCTTCCCATCGTGCCGGAAGGGCCGCTCCGAGGTACTACTTCGCCAGGTGGTCCGGGCCGAACGCCTGCGGGAGCATCTCCGCCAGGGTGACGAACCCGGCGGGCGTCTCCAGGACGAGCTCGGCGCCCCCGAACTCGTAAAGCAGCTGCCGGCACCGGCCGCACGGCACCAGCGGGCCGCCGCTGCCGTCCACGCACACGAAGTGCGTGAGCCGTCCGCCGCCGGTCGCCTGGAGCTGCGAGACGAGCCCGCACTCGGCGCACAGGCCGAGGCCGAACGAGGCGTTCTCCACGTTGCAGCCGGAGACCACCCGCCCGTCGTCGGCCAGGGCCGCCGCCCCCACCGGGAAGCCGGAGTACGGGGCGTAGGCGTGGGACATCGCCTCGCGAGCGACCTTGCGAAGGAGGTCCCAGTCGGCGCCGGGCGGGGGCGTCGTCACTTGCCCTGGCCCTTCCGGTACGGCAGACCGTCCGCCTTCGGCATCCGCAGCCGCTGCGCCGACAGGGCAAGGACCAGCAGCGTGGTGATGTACGGGGCGGCGTCGACGAACTGGCTCGGGACCTCGTCGGTGAACGCGTACCAGAGGAAGAAGGCGACCGAGAAGGCGGCGGCCAGCGCGGCCGACACGTACTTCTTCTTCCACAGCTGCCACAGGAAGGCGACCACGAGCAGCGCCGCGACCAGCAGCAGCAGCGCGTGCACGTTCTCGGCGCCGCCGCGCAGCTTGAGGCTGTCGGTGAAGCCGAACAGGCCGGCGCCCATGGCCATGCCGCCCGGCATCCAGTTGCCGAAGATCATCGCGGCGAGACCGATGTAACCGCGGCCGCCGGTCTGGCCCTCCTGGTAGATGCCGGTGGAGACGATCGCCAGGAACGCGCCGCCGAGGCCCGCGAGGCCGCCGGAGACCGCCACGGCGATGTACTTGTACTTGTAGACGTTGACGCCCAGCGACTCGGCCGCGACCGGGTTCTCGCCGCAGGAGCGCAGCCGCAGGCCGAAGGCCGTGCGCCACAGCAGCCACCAGGTGGCCGGGATCAGCAGGATGGCGACCACCGTGAGCAGCGACAGGTTGGTGACCAGACCGCCGAGCAGGCCGGCGATGTCGGAGATCAGGAACCAGTGCTTCTGCTGGAGGTCCATCAGCCAGTCCGAGAGCCCCGGGATGGTGATGTCGGTGATCGGATCGATCCGCGGGGACTGCTTGGAGGAGCCGCCCTCGGCCTCGGCGAACGTGAAGTTCGACAGGTACTGGGTGAAGCCGACCGCGAGGATGTTGATCGCGACACCGGAGACGATGTGGTTCACGTTGAACGTGACGGTGATGATCGCGTGCAGCAGACCGCCGAGCGCGCCGCCGAGGATGCCGACGACGACGCCCGTCCACGGGCCCCACTGGTAGCCGGCCCAGGCGCCGAACCAGGTGCCGAGGACCATCATGCCTTCGAGACCGATGTTGACGACGCCCGCCCGCTCGGACCACAGACCGCCGAGACCGGCCATGCCGATCGGCACGGCGAGCTGGAGCGCGCCGGAGACCTGGCCGACCGAGGTGAGGTCGTCGGCCCCGGAGATGACGCGGACCATCGAGAAGAGGACCAGACCGGCCGCGACGAGCAGCAGGATCCAGGGCCAGGTCAGCTTGCGGCGGCCGCCCGCCTTCTTGGGCGCGGCGCTCGGCTTGGCAACGGTGCCGGTGCTCATGCCGCCACCTCCTTGTCGGTCTTGAGGGCGCCGCCGGCGGCCAGCTGCTCGCCGACCTTCTGCTGCTGGCGGCGGAGGCCGTAACGGCGGACGAGCTCGTAGGAGACGACCACGGCGATCACGATGATGCCCTGCATGATCTGGGTGATCTCCTTCGGATAGCCCTCCACGTCGAGCGACGAGGAGGCCTTCTCCAGGAAGGCGAAGAGCAGGGCCGCGAAGAAGATGCCGACCGGGTGGTTGCGGCCGAGCAGCGCGATGGTGATGGCGGTGAAGCCGACGCCGACCGGGAAGTCGAGGCTGTACGTGTGGGTCTCGCCGAGCAGGGTCGGCATGCCCGACAGACCGGCGAGGGCGCCGGAGAGCAGCATCGAGGTGAGGATCATCTTCTTGGCGTCGACACCGCTGGCCTGGGCGGCGGACTCGCTGGCGCCGGTGGCGCGCAGGTCGAAGCCGAACTTGGTGCGGTTGAGGACGAACCAGTAGACGACGCCGAGCGCGAGCGCGACGAAGGTGAAGCCGTAGATGACGCCGTTGCCCTCGCCCATGTCGATGCCCGGGAACCAGCCGGACTCGGCGATCTCACCGGTGGTGAGGTTGTTGGAGCCGGCCGGCTGGACGCCGAAGTTCTTCGGCAGGATCAGCCAGGCGACCAGCGAGGTCGCGATGGCGTTGAGCATGATCGTCGAGACGACCTCGGAGACCCCGCGGGTGGTCTTCAGGATGCCGGCGATGCCGGACCAGATGGCACCCGTGAGCATCGCGGTGAGCACGATGACCAGGATGTGCAGCGGGCCGGGCAGCTCGACGGACGCGCCGATGAGGGCGGAGACCATCGCGGCGAGCCGGTACTGGCCGTCGACGCCGATGTTGAAGAGGTTCATCCGGAAGCCGATGGCGACGGCCAGGGCTGCCAGGTAGTAGATCCCGGTCTGGTTGACGATCAGGACCTGGATGTCCGAGAACCCGGCGTTGTCGATCATCAGCTGGATCGGCTCGATCGGGTCGAGGCCCGTGGCAAGCAGCACCAGCATGGTGAGCACGAACGAGGAGACCAGCGCGAGCACCGGGCCGGCGGCCCCGATGATCAGCTTGTCCTTGTCGAATTTCATCATCGGGCGTCACCGTCTTCGGACTGCTCGGTGCCTTCGAGCTGGCCGGTGGCCGCGCCGGTCATGGCGGAGCCGAGCTGCTCGGGCGTGATGGTGGCGGGGTCGGCGTCCGCGACGAGCCGGCCGCGGTACATGACCTTGAGGGTGTCGGACAGGCCGATCAGCTCGTCGAGGTCGGCGGAGATCAGCAGCACCGCCAGGCCCTCGCGGCGGGCGTCGCGGATCGCGTCCCAGATCTGCGCCTGGGCGCCGACGTCCACACCGCGGGTGGGGTGGGCGGCGATCAGGAACTTCGGGGCGTGGCTCATCTCGCGGCCGACGATCAGCTTCTGCTGGTTGCCGCCGGAGAGCGAGGCCGCGGTGACGTCGATGCCGGGGGTGCGCACGTCGTACTCGCGGACGATCCGCTCGGTGTCCTTGCGGGCGCCCTTCGGGTCGAGGATGCCGCGCTTGGAGTTGGGCGCCTCGGTGACGTGGCCGAGGATGCGGTTCTCCCAGAGCGGGGCCTCCAGGAGCAGGCCGTGGCGGTGGCGGTCCTCGGGGATGTAGCCGATGCCGCCCTCGCGGCGCTTGCGCACCGAGACCTTGGAGATGTCCTGGCCGTCGAGGGTGATGACGCCCGCGTCGGGGCTGTTCATGCCCATGAGGGCCTCGATGAGCTCGGTCTGGCCGTTGCCCTCGACGCCGGCGATGCCGAGGATCTCGCCCTTGTGGATGGTGAGCGAGATGTCGTCGAGCAGCTTGCGGCCGGTGGTGATCTCCTGCAGCGCGACGGTGCCGGACGGGTCCGGGGGCGCGGCGGTGGTCAGCGGGGCGGCCGCGGCGGCGCCGGCCTCGGTCAGGGTCAGGCCCTGGACCTGCAGCATCGGCACGTCGGTGACGGTCGACTCGCGGGTCTCCGGGGAGGGCAGCTCGGTGCCGACCATCAGCTCGGCGAGCTGCTTGGTGGTGGCGGTCTCCGGGTCGGCGGTGCCGACCGTGGTGCCGCGCCGGATGACGGTGATGTCGTCGGCGACCTTCAGGACCTCGCCCAGCTTGTGCGAGATGAAGATGACGGTCAGGCCCTCGGACTTGAGCTCGCGCAGGTTGTCGAAGAGCGCGTCGACCTCCTGCGGGACGAGGACCGCGGTCGGCTCGTCGAGGATGAGGATCTTGGCGCCGCGGTAGAGGACCTTGAGGATCTCCACGCGCTGCCGGTCGGCGACGCCGAGGTCCTCGACCAGTGCGTCGGGGCGGACGCCGAGGCCGTACGCGTCGGAGATCTCCTGGATCTTCCGGCGGGCCTTGGCACCGATGCCGTAGAGCTTCTCGCCGCCGAGGACGACGTTCTCCAGGACGGTGAGGTTGTCGGCGAGCATGAAGTGCTGGTGCACCATGCCGATGCCGCGGGCGATGGCGTCACCGGGGCTGGCGAAGGTGACCTGCTCGCCGTCGACGGCGATGGTGCCCTCGTCCGGCTTCTGCATGCCGTAGAGGATCTTCATCAGGGTCGACTTGCCGGCACCGTTCTCACCGATCAGGGCATGCACGGTGCCCTTGCGAACGGTGATCGCGATGTCCTTGTTGGCGACGACGCCGGGGAAGCGCTTGGTGATGCCGTGGAGTTCTACGGCAGGGGGGCTGGACGCGTTGATGGCGCACTCTCCTTGGCCGAAAGGAGTGGGAGCGGACGGGCAGGGCGGGGCGAAGTTATCGTGCCGCTGGGACATCTACACGCGTAGCACTGCCGAAAATTGAAAACCCGTACGGGAATGGGGCCGGGGCCCGGCTCCAGTGGGAGTCACTGGAGCCGGGCCCGCGGCCTCAGGTCAGGACCTGGGTGCCGTTACGGCGCGGTCTTGACGGTGATCTTGCCGTCGACGATGTCCTTCTTCGCCTGGTCCACGGCGGCGACCATCTCGGTCATGCTCGAGTAGGTCGGGTTCGAGGTGGCGAGGCCGACGCCGTCCGTCGCGAGGCCGTAGCGGACCTCACCGGACTGCGGCTTGCCGTCCTTGACCGACTTGATCAGGTTGTAGACGGCGCCCTGGACGTTCTTGGTGACCGAGGTCAGGATGTGGTCCTTGTAGGCGGCCAGACCCTTCTGGTTGTACTGGTCCGAGTCCACGCCGATGGCCCACTTGCCGGCCTTGGCGGTGGCCTCGATCGCGCCGGAGCCGGCGAGACCGGCGGCCGCGTAGATCACGTCGGCGCCCTTGTCGAGCTGGCCCTGCGCGGCGGCCTTGCCGAGGTCGGGCTTCGAGAAGCCGTCGAAGTTCGGCGGCTGGGTCAGGTACTGGGTGAGCACCTTCGCCTTGGGGTTGGTGGCCTTGACGCCCTGGGTGAAGCCCGCCTCGAACTTCTTGATCAGCGGAACCTCGACACCGCCGATGAAGCCGACCGTGCCGGTCTTGGACGCCTTGGCGGCGGCGACGCCGGCCAGGTAGGAGCCCTGCTCCTCGTTGAAGACGAGGTTGGCGATGTTCGGGCCGGTCTTCGACGTGTCGTCGAT
Source organism: Streptomyces sp. SKN60 (assembly GCF_026236535.1). Lineage (GTDB taxonomy): Bacteria > Actinomycetota > Actinomycetes > Streptomycetales > Streptomycetaceae > Streptomyces. The sequence continues at coordinate 29,157 of NZ_JAHTMW010000036.1, forward strand.
GAGGCCGAAGGTCGTCTTCGGGAACTGCTTGGCGACCTTCTCGATGGCCGGGGCGTAGGCGAAGCCGACACCGATGACCGGGTTGTTCCCGGCGCGGGCCAGCGCGGTCAGGCGCTGCACCTTGTCGGCGTCGCCCTCACCGGCGGACGGCTCGGCCTCGGAGCCCTTGACGCCCAGGTCGTCCTCGGCCTGCTTCAGGCCCGCGTAGGCGGCGTCGTTGAAGGACTGGTCGCCGCGGCCGCCGATGTCGTAGGCGATGGCGACCTTGGTGGCACCCGCGCTGGAGCTGGAGCTCGAGCCCGAGTCCGTCGACGACTTGCCACACGCGGTGGCGGACAGGGCGAGCGCCGCGGAGGCGATGCCCACGGTCGTGATCCTGGTGATCCGGCGCAAGAGGAGGGTCCCTTCAAGACTGACCGAAAGCGCCTCTTCCGGCGCTGGTTTCGCGGCGATCGTAACGCGCGTAGATGTCAGTTAAAGACCCGTTCATGAGTCGTTATCGGATCGACGCGAACCGGCCAGGGGGGCCACCCCCGGCGTCCGGCCCGATACCGCCCGTCATACACGCTGGTACGGGCGTTCGGGCCGGGCTCGTAAGCGACACGCCGGGGGCTGGGCCGGACGGATGAAGGGGGTCCGGCCGGCCATTAAGTCGTACTTATAGTCTGGATTTCGCCGTCGGCGGAGGCGGCCGCGAGAGGTGCGGGTTCAGCGCCCGGGCGTGCCGTCGAGGAGGGCCGCCGCGGTGAAGAGCTCGACGCCGACCTGGATGGCCCGCTCGTCCACGTCGAAGTCGCCGGCGTGCAGGTCGCGGACCCGGGTGTCGCCGGGGGTGCGCACCCCGAGCCGGGCCATGGCGCCGGGCACGTGCTCCAGGTACCAGGAGAAGTCCTCGCCGCCGAGGGACTGCTCGGTGTCCTCGACCGAGTCGAGGCCGCGCCGGGCGGTCATGGCGTCGCGGACGAGCTCGGTGACGACCGGGTCGTTGACCACCGGGGGCACACCGCGGACGTAGTCGACGGTCGACTTGGCGCGGTGCAGCGTGGCGACCTCGTCGATCGCCGCGTGCACCAGGTCGGGGGCCTCGCGCCAGGTGGGCAGGTCGAGGCAGCGGACGGTGCCGGAGAGCTCGGCGTGCTGCGGGATGACGTTCGGGGCGTGCCCGGACTCGATCCGGCCCCAGGTGACCGAGAGGCCGGAGCGGGCGTCCACCCGGCGGGCGAGCACGGCGGGCACGTCGACCGCGATCCGGGCGGCGGCGGTGACGAGGTCGGTGGTGAGGTGCGGGCGGGCGGTGTGTCCGCCGGGGCCGTCGAGGGTGACCTCAAGACGGTCGCAGGCGGAGGTGATGGGCCCGACGCGAAGGCCGATCTTCCCGGCGTCGACCTTGGGGTCGCAGTGCACGGCGATGATCCGGCCGACCCCGTCCAGGACGCCCGCCTCGACGGCGTCGGCGGCCCCGCCGGGCAGCACCTCCTCGGCGGGCTGGAAGAGCAGCCGTACGGCGGCGGGGAGGCGGCCCTGCCGGTCGAGCTCGGCGAGCACGAGCCCGGCGCCGAGGACGGTCGTGGTGTGGACGTCGTGGCCGCAGGCGTGGGCGCGGTTCTGTTCGGTGGAGCGGTACGGGACGGTCTTCACGTCCGGGATGGGCAGCGCGTCCAGGTCGGCGCGGATCGCCAGCATCGGGCGTTTGCGGTCCCAGGTCCCGATGTCGCAGACGAGTCCCGTGCCGCCGGGCAGGACCCGCGGGCGGAGCCCCGCGGCCTCGAGCCGGGCCTTGACGGCGGCGGTGGTACGGAACTCCTGGTTGCCGAGCTCGGGGTGCATGTGCAAGTCCCTGCGGAACGCGATCAGTTCGGTGCGCAGGGATTCGGACAGCGTTCCGGGCAGCGCTGCGGGCGCCGCTCCGGGGCCGGGCTCACGGGACTTCAACTGGTTCACCTTTTGAAGGGTAGGCCCCCGGAGAGGTCAACTGCCCGATGATCACGAAAAGTTCAGCCCCTTAGGGGAAAAGAATCTCATTCCCTGGGCATGACGGTCACCCTCTGTGGGTACGCTTAACCGAATTCGAGTCTCTCGGTGCCGGTGGCGGTGCCCGCGACGCCGGACAGGAAGCCCTGGGCACGCGGGGAGGCGTTCGCGCGGAGCCACTCGGGGGCGATCTCGCAGACGGCGACCTTCACGCCGGTGCCGGCCAGGGCCAGTGGCAGGGTGTGCACGACCGTGGACGGAAAGCTGACGATGGTGCGGCCGATGGGGCCGCGGCGGGCGATCAGCTCCAGCGGCAGATCGGGGCGGACCACTTCCAGGCCGGTCTCCACGGCGATCCGGTGGAGCTTCTCGGCGCTCTCGCGGCGGTGCGCGAAGTAGCGGGTGGCGCCGTGGGTGCGGGCCAGGACGGTGACGGCCCGCAGATACTCGTCGGGGTCGACGACCCCGGTCTCCACGAGCGAGGTGCCGACCAGGTCGGCGCCGCGGGTGAGCCGGGGCGGGCCGAAGCGGGACCGGGTCCAGGCGAAGTCGTTGACGGTGACCGTGGTGCCCGCGGGCGGTTCGACCGGCAGCGAGGTGAAGATCTCCACGGTACGGCGCGGGCCGGGCGCCAGCTTGCGGCGGGCCAGCGAGGTGACCGGCGCGAGCACCAGCTCGCGCGGCCCGCGGCTGCCGCCCCGCCGGTGCCAGCGCACCAGCCGCTCGCCGCGCGCGAGTTGGGCGGCGAACTCCATGGTGGCGGTGCCGTCGTCGACGACGGTGACCCGGCGCGGGCCGTACAGCGTGAGCAGCAGCTGCACGTACCGCGAGAACGGATCCCCCACGATCACCCGCTCCGCCGCCCGCAACGGCCCGGCGAGCTCCCGCAACGTACTGACCACGGCCCCCTTCCCCTGCCGCGCCTCCTGCCACTTCACGGTGACCCCCTCGTCCCGCGCGAGCTGCGCCATCCGGCGCAGCTGCCCGCGGGACATGGGGTCGGTGGGCGACAGGACGACGATGGTGAGGCCGACGTGGGCGAGGGAGGGGGCGGGGACGGCGGAGCCGTCGGGGGCCGGGTCGCCGGGGCCGCCGGCGGGTGCCTGGCCGGGGGCCGTGACGGGCCCCTGGGCCCCGCTCCCCCGCCGGGCCGGCTGGCGCGGGACCGCGGGCAGGCGGGGGGCGGGGGTGGGGGTGGGCCGGAGGGTGGACGCGTGGGCCCATTCCAGGACGTTCAGGAGCTGGACCGGGCTCTCGACGAACGCCAGCCGGCTGGTCATGCGGCGACGACGCCCGGGACCCGGCGGAGCTTCTTCATCGGGCCGAGCTCCGACTCGTAGACCTTCTTGACGCCGTCGCCGAGCGCGGTCTCGATGGTGCGGATGTCGCGGACCAGGCGCTGGAGGCCCTGGGGCTCGACGGAGGCGGCCTGGTCGGAGCCCCACATGGCGCGGTCGAGGGTGATGTGGCGCTCGACGAAGGTGGCGCCGAGGGCGACCGCGGCGAGGGTGGTCTGGAGGCCGGTCTCGTGGCCGGAGTAGCCGATCGGGACGTTCGGGTACTCCTCCTGGAGCGTCTGGATGACGCGCAGGTTGAGCTCCTCGGCCTTGGCCGGGTAGGTGGAGGTGGCGTGGCAGAGCAGGATGTTGTCGCTGCCCAGGACCTCGACCGCGTGGCGGATCTGCTTCGGGGTGGACATGCCGGTGGAGAGGATCACCGTGCGGCCGGTGGCGCGCAGCTCGCGGAGCAGTTCGTCGTCGGTGAGGGAGGCGGAGGCCACCTTGTGGGCGGGGACGTCGAACTTCTCCAGGAAGGCGACGGCCTCGGTGTCCCACGGCGAGGCGAACCACTCGATGCCGCGCTTCTTGCAGTGCTCGTCGATGGCGCGGTACTCGTCCTCGCCGAACTCCACGCGGTGGCGGTAGTCGATGTAGGTCATCCGGCCCCACGGGGTGTCGCGCTCGATGTCCCACTGGTCGCGCGGGGTGCAGATCTCCGGGGTGCGCTTCTGGAACTTCACGGCGTCACAGCCCGCCTCGGCGGCCACGTCGATGAGCTTGAAGGCGTTGTCGAGGTCGCCGTTGTGGTTGATGCCGATCTCGCCGCAGACGTAGACGGACTGGCCCGGGCCGGCGGTCTTGGTGCCGAGGGTGCGCAGACGGGAGTTCATGATCGTTCCTTACCGGTTGGGCGAGTTGGGGGTGTTGAGCTCGGGTCCGAGGAGCCAGGCGGCGATCTCGCGGATGGCTCCGGAGCCGCCGGGGGTGTCGGTGACCGCGCGGGCGGCGGCCCGTACGGAGTCGTGGGCGCTGCCCACCGCGACGGGCCAGCCAACGAGGTGGAAGCAGGGCAGGTCGTTGACGTCGTTGCCGGCGTAGAGCACGCGCTGCGGGTCGATGCCCTGCTCGTCGCACCACTGCTTGAGGGCGAGGTCCTTGCGGTCCACGCCGTGCAGCACGGGAATGCGGAGCTTGCGGGCGCGGGCGGCGACGACGGGGTTCTGCTCGGTGGAGAGGATGAGCAGCGGGACGCCGGCCTTGCGCAGGGCGGCGATGCCGAGGCCGTCGCCGCGGTGCACGGAGACGAACTCGCGGCCGTCGGCGTCGATGTGGACCCGGTCGTCGGTCTGCGTGCCGTCGAAGTCGAGGACGACGGCGTCGACGTCGGCGAGGACCGGGGTGACCGGCGCGTCGAGCAGCGGCGCGAGGGCCCGGGAGCGGGCCAGGTCGTGCGGGTCGTCGATCTCCAGGACCCGGGCCGGGTCGGTGACGACGAGTTCGGTGCGGCCGAAGAAGCGGTGCCGGTGGGTGCGGAAGCCGTCGGCGGCCATCGCATAGACCGAGCCGGTCTCCAGGTACTCGGGCTCGCGGTCCTGGCGGCGCGGCCGGTGGGCCTTGTCGTGGTTGACGCCGAGGGCGCCGCCGTCGTTCTCCCGCCAGAGGAAGCCGTGGCTGGGGGCGGCGGTGAAGGCGGTGTCGGCGGCGCCCTCGGTGATCCGGCGGGCGGTCTCGTCGACCTCGACGGCGGTCAGGAAGGGGCTGGTGCACTGGACGAGCAGGACCACGTCGGCGGTGCGGCCGTGGGTGGCCTCGAAGGCGTCCATGGCGTGCAGCACGGCGGACTCGCTGGTCGCGGTGTCGCCGGAGAGCTCGGCGGGGCGGCGCACGGCCTCGGCGCCGAAGGCGCGGGCGGTGTCCGCGATGGCCGCATCGTCGGTGGAGACCACGACGTGGGTCACCGCCGGGGCGCCGAGGCAGGCCCGGACGGCCCGGCCGACCAGCGGGATCCCGGCGACCGGGGCGAGGTTCTTGGCGGGGACGCCCTTGGAGCCGCCCCGTGCGGGGATGACGGCGAGCACGGTCGGGACGGGAGCGGGTGTGGGCATCAGAGTTCTCCCAGTCGGCGGATGACGGGGGCCACGCGCTGGACGCCGTGGCGGTAGGCGCCGCGGGCCGCCTCGCGGACGATCCGGCGCACCCCGCTCTCGCGGGGCTCGGGCGCGCTGAGGTCGAGTCGGTGGCGGGCGAGGATGCCGGGCAGATAGCCGCCGGCGGTCTCGGCCGTGTAGTACGGGGCGACCGGCGGCAGCGCCGGGCCGGCGAGGAGCCGCGCGACGCGCTCGCGGGCGGCGTCGAAGGCCTGCTCGTACGGGAGGGAGCCGGGCAGTCCCTCGGCGCCGACGCCCTGCCGGGCCAGCCACGGCTCGTCGGGCTCGGGGACGGCGCCCTTGTCGAGGGCGTCGAAGGAGGTGAGCAGGCCGGAGCCGATGAAGTGGTGGTTGCCGAGCGGCTCGCGCACCCCGAGGTCGGTGAGGATCGCGGTGGGGATGCGCCGGTGCAGGGCTTCGAGGGCGGCCGTGGAGGAGACGGTGACCAGCAGGTCGGTGCGGTCCAGGACCTCGCCCATGTGCCCGTACACCAGGCGGAAGTTGGGCGGGGTCGGCAGCTCGCGCACCAGCTTCTGGTACGGGAACTCCTCCAGGTGCGTGGTGTGTTCGCCGGGCCGGGAGCGGAGCTTCAGGAGCACCTCGCGGTCCGGGTGCAGCCGGGCGTGCTCGACCAGGCGGCGCAGTACGTAGGCGCGTTCCGCCTTGGTGACGGGCACCGAGGGCTGCGCGGCGAAGACCAGGGTGTCGCGGCCGGGTTCGGGCTTGTGCGGGGCGCCGCCGAGGAACGGCAGGGCGGCCTCGACGACCGAGCCGGGGTCGGCGCCGACGCCCTCGTACACGGCGCGGAAACGCTCGGCGTCGTGGCGGGAGTTGGCGAGCACGACGTCCGCGCCGTGGCGGAGCAGCAGTCCGTCGGCGAGCTTCTCGTAGACGACGCCGACATAGCCGGTGACGAGCACCGGGCGGCGGTCGAGTGCGAGGTCGGCGATGCCCTGGAGCACGGCGCGCACGGTGCCGCCGACGAGGGCGAGCACGACGACGTCGTACCCCTCGCCGCGCTCCGCGGCGTCGCGCACCTCACGCAGGAACTCCGCGCCGGTCACCTCGCGGGGCACGGTGTCGGACACCGCGGTCTCGGCGAGCTGGCGGGTGGTGGGGGTGGCGCGGCCGCGCAGCACGAATCCCGTGGGAGCGGGGGCGCTTTCGGGGCCGCTTGCGGGGGTGATTCTGCGTGCGGTGAGCACGCCCCATTTCCACCGGGTGTCGGAGTCGGCGAGAACGGCGACGCGCACCGTTCGATCGGTACGTGATGGCACGTCCAGGACGCTAGGAGGGCTCGGGGATTCGCGGCCCAACTGGGCCACAACAAATGGTTAACAGCACCATGACGCACTGCGGGAAACGGACAGAAAGGGGAACGCATCCGAGGTGGTTAAGGGGCTCGCCGCTTTGTGTTCACCGGGCATCCCCTTGTCGGTCAGGACGAATGCCGGGGCGCCGCCTAGCGTCGCTTCCGTGGTCAAGCTCTCCGTCGTCGTGCCGTTCTACAACGTGCAGACATATGCCCCCGACGCCCTCAGAAGCCTGCGCGCGAACGCCCGCGAGGACTTCGAGTTCCTGCTGGTCGACGACTGTTCGACGGACGGGACCCCGGAGCTCCTGGAACGCGCGGAGCGCGAGATCCCGGGGGCGCGGCTGCTGCGGCACGCGCGCAACGAGGGCCTGGCGACCGCCCGCAACACCGGTCTGGACGCGGCCCGCGGCACGTATCTGGCGTTCCTGGACGGCGACGACTGGCTCTCCCCCGGCTTCTACGGGCGCCTTGTCGCCACCATGGAGGAGTTGGACTGCGACTTCCTGCGCACCGATCACGTCCGGGTGACCGGGCGCGGCCGGTCGGTGCGGCGGGTGCCGGTGGGCCGGCGCCGGGAGGTGCTGCGGCCGCGCGACGCGATCCTGCCCGCCGACCGGACGACCTCGGTGGACTATCCGTACGCGTGGGCCGGGATGTATCACCGGCGGCTGCTCGACCGGGGGTTGCTGCACTTCCCGCACGGCCTGCGGACGGCCGAGGACCGGCCGTGGATCTGGCGGCTGCACCGCGAGGCGGAATCCTTCGCGGTCGCCGGCGATCTCGGAATCTTCTACCGGCGCGGAGTGGCCACCTCGCTCACCCAGATCGGTGATGTACGGCAGCTCGATTTCATCCGCGCTTTCGATCAGGTGATCGACGAGACCAGGAATGATCCCGATGCGGAACGACTGCTGCCGAAAGCCGTCCGCACCTATTGCGCGGTGATTTCCCACCACATCGGGAACATGGCGAAATTCGAACCCGCGGTCGGACGGCAATTGCGGGCGATGAGTTCGGGCGCGCTGCGCCGACTGCCCCAGGACGTCCTCGCCGAGGCCCTCACGGCGATGGGCGAGGACCGGGCCGGCCCGCTGCGCCGGCTCAAGCGCCGCCGCCCCGCCCCCGCCCCGGCCGCCCCGGCCCCGCGCCCGGCCGCTCTGGAGACGAACGCCGCATGAACCGCACCACCTCCGCACGCAAGACCACCCAGATCTTCTACGCCTCCACCCTGTACGGCGCCGCCACCCTCGCCGCCGCCCTCGACAGCGGCTGCTTCGGCCCGGCCGACCGGCGGCTGCTGCTCGTCTCCACCAACGCCGCCGTCCCGGAGACCACCACCCCGCTCGACCGGATGCCCGGCTTCGAGAAGCTGCGCGGCCGGTTCGACGAGGTCCTCGACTGGAACGCGACGATCGAGCCGCTGCACCCCGGCGGCTGGACCCCGCGCGCCGACGACCTGCCGATGCTCCAGCGGCACCTGCGGCGCCTGTGGCGGCTCGGCGACGACCGGACCGCCGACCGCATCGAACTCGTCGTCGAGTCCCTGCAGGTCGCGCCCGCGCTGACCATCGCCCAACTGCTCCCGGACGCCTCGATCGACGTGTACGCGGACGGGCTGATGAGCTACGGCCCCACCCGCAACAAGATCGACCCGCTGGTCGGCGAGCGGGTCCGCCGCCTCCTCCACCTGGACCTGGTGCCGGGGCTCGAACCGCTGCTGCTCGCCGAGTTCGGGGCGGTCGCCGAGACCGTGCCGACGGAGGCCTTCACCAAGGTGGTGGAGGAGCTGTCGGGCCCCCTTGCGACCGGGCCCGCCGACGGGGAGGGCCCGGCCCTGCTCCTCGGCCAGTACCTCGCCGCGCTCTCCCTCCTCACCCCCGAGGAGGAGGGCGAACTGCACCTGACGATGGTCCGCGGCGCGGTCGCCCGCGGCCACCGCCGGCTCGTCTTCAAGCCGCACCCGACCGCCCCCGACGCGTGGTCGCAGGCGCTGGTGCGGGAGGCGGCGGCGCTCGGCGCCGAACTGACCGTCGAGGACCGCCCGGTGCTCGCCGAGGTGCTCTACCGCGAGCTGCGGCCCGCGCTCGTGGTGGGCTGCTTCTCGACGGCGCTGTTCACGGCGAGCGCGTTCTACGGCATCGAGACCGCGAAGGTCGGCACCCGGCCGCTGCTCGCCCGGCTCACGCCGTACCAGAACAGCAACCGGGTGCCGGTGGCCCTGGTGGACGCGCTGGTCCCCGACCTGGAGGAGCCGGCCGGCAAGGCCCTACCGGTACCGGAACTCCGGGGCCTGGTCGCGGCCGTGGGCTTCGCGATGCAGCCGAAGATCCGCCCGGACCTGCGGGAGGCGGCCGTACGCCACCTGTCCGGCCCGCTCGCGGCCGGCACCCGGCACCACTTCACCCGCCGCCGGCTCACCTCGCTCGGCCTGCCCGGCGGCCTCCCGGTCCCCCGCCACCCGCGGCTGCGCCGCCTGGCCCGCCGCGCCCTGAAGCTGAAGCGGCGGGCCATGGGCGGCCGGTGAGCCGAAGCCGGGCGTCGACTACCCGCGGGTGACCGGCTCCTGGAGCTCGGTCACCCAGCGGGAGGTGTCCTCCGGGCACTCCAGATACAGCTCACGGGCATAACCGGCCGACGCGTATCCGTTGGTGTCGATCCAGCCCGCCAGGGTCTGCGCGGTCGGCAGGATGTCGTCCATCGACCCGCGGTGGACGACGGTCGCCGCCTCCTCGATCCCGGGCAGGACGTGCACCTCGACGCCCTCCACGACCGTCCCCTCCGGGACGCTCATCCCGGCGTGCACGCACACCGAGCCGTCCCCGCGCCCCGCGTCCTCGTAGTACGCGATCCCCGGCCCGAACTCCTTGACCCCGGCGGCCTCCAGGCGGCCGCACAGCTCCTCGTACAGCGGCCCGATCACCGGGCTGATGTCGGCCGGCCCGAAGCTCGCGGCGATCCCGCTCAGCTCCGCGATCCGCACGGCCGGAATCCTCTTCACGACGACGTCCTGCGTGGACATGCGTCCCTCGCTCTCGATGGCTCGGAGCCGCGCCCCGACCCGCGCGAGCCGCGCCGCCGCCTCCGCGGCGGCGGTCTCCAGCTCGGCCTGCCGCAGCCGCAGCATCCCCCGCAGCTCCTCCGCCCCCACCTGCTCGTCGAGGATCGCCCCCACCTGTTCCAGGGTGAAGCCGAGCTCCTTGAGCGCGATGACACGGTTGAGCCGCGCGAGCTGCGCCGCCTCGTAGTAGCGGTAGCCGCTGTGCGGGTCGACACGGGCCGGGCGCAGCAGTCCGACGGCGTCGTAATGACGCAGCATCCGAACCGACACCCGCCCGTGCCGGGCGAAGTCTCCGATGGCGAACATGACGCCCCCTACGGAACGGCCTCACACGGTGTCAGGGTCAACCACGTCGGAAGGATCAGGCGCCGGCCAGCGAGAGCTTCGCCGCGAAGCCGAGGAAGAGGGCGCCCGCGGCCGTGGTGGCGCCGGCGGAGAGGCGCTTGCGGCGGCGGAAGGCGGCGGCGAGACGGGTGCCGCTGAAGATGAGGGTGGTGAGGTAGAGGAAGCTGCCGAGCTGCAGCAGGGTGCCGAGGACCAGGAAGGACAGCGCCGGGTAGGCGTAGGAGGGGTCCACGAACTGCACGAAGAAGGAGATCAGGAAGAGGATCGCCTTCGGGTTGAAGAGGCTGATGATCAGCGCGCGGCGGTACGGGTGCTCGGACGGGCCGGTCTCCTGCTCGACGGGCTCGTCGGCCGGGGTCTCGTGCCGGGTGCGCCACATCTCGCGGGCGGCGCGCAGCATGCCGTACGCCATCCAGGCCAGGTAGCCGGCGCCCGCGTACTTCACGATCATGAAGAGGAGCGGGGTGGTCTGGAGCAGCGAGGCGGCGCCGAGGGCGGCGAGCGTCATCAGGACGGCGTCGCCGGTGAACACCCCGGCGGCGGCCTGGTATCCGGTCCGGGTGCCCTTGCGGGCGGCGACGGACAGCACGTACAGCGAGTTCGGCCCCGGCAGGAGGATGATGAGGACGAGCCCGGCGAGATAGGTCGGCAGATCGGTGACACCCAGCATGAAGCGGAGTGTCGCACACCGGTTCGGCCCTCCGCTTTAAATTTCAACAGGTGGAATGGCGGCTGGCCCCCGGACGGTCAGAAGGCGTCGGTCGGGACGTACGTGCCCCACACCGCGCGCAGCGCGTCGCAGACCTCGCCCACCGTGGCCCGCGCCTTGAGCGCCGCCTT
>NZ_JAHTMW010000037.1 GCF_026236535.1 Streptomyces sp. SKN60
GCGGCTCCAAGGTCAACCGCATGGAGACGGGTACGGGCCGCGTCCAACCTTCTGACGTCGACGCGCTCTGCCGCTTCTACGGTGTGGAGGACGAGCTACGCGAGTTCCTCAAATCGCTTGCGAAGCAGGCGAAGACGAAGGGTTGGTGGCAAGCCCACGGCAACGGCGTCCCCGCCTGGTTCTCGATCTACATCGGCCTAGAGCAGGACGCTTCCACGTTCCGCCAGTACCAGAACGAGTTCGTTCCCGGCCTCATGCAGACCCCCGCGTACGCCGCTGAACTGCACCGCGCGACCAATCAGATGTCCGACGAGGACATCCACCACGCCGTGAGTGTCCGGATGGAACGCCAGACGCGCCTCCAGTCACCGAGTGCGCCGGACACTTGGTTCGTGGTGCACGAAGGTGCACTGCGCTCCTTCATTGGTGATGAGGCTGTCATGCGTGAGCAGCTTGAGAAGGTGCTGGAGATGACTGAACTCCCCAGCGTCACCCTGCAGGTCCTGCCTTTCGACGCTGGCCCATACCCCGCCACCGGCACCTTCACGATGCTGGGCTTCCCCGATCCAGAGGATCCAGACATCGTGTACCGAGATGGCATCACAGATGCCATCTACCTGGAGGGAGCCGAGGAGGTACGTGCGTACAACAGGGCCTTCGACAATCTGCGCGCCGCCGCGGCAAGCCCCCACCGCTCAACCCACCTCATCACGACTCTACTGAAGGGCTACACGTAATGAGCAGTTCCACTCCGGCAACACCCAACCGCAACGAGTGGTTCAAGTCCTCCTACAGCAATGGTTCTGGGGGCGAGTGCGTGGAGTGCTCCCGAACCGAGGACGGAACTCTTATACGAGACTCCAAGCGACCGGAAGGGCCGGCGCTGGCTGTACGTAGGGGCGCATGGAGCGTCTTCATCGAAGGCGTCTCCTCGCCTTGGCGCACAGGGGTGCAGGCGAGGCCATAGGGACCCCATACGGCACAAAGCCAGTAGTACGATCAACAGTTGTTGAAACTGAGCACTAGTCAACTCCCTGGGAGGCAAACGTGACTACTGCCCCGACCACCATCCAGGGCCGCACACGCACCCTGCTCGCCTTCTCCCTCGGCTGAAGCTGCCCAGAAGTCAAGATCACGAAAGTAGGTTGGGCATGTCCTCGGTCAGCCACACCGTTACCTACGGCGTCCAGATACCGGTGCAGAAGCTGTTTGTTGACTACGACGTGCAGCGCGAGCCTGACAGGAGGCGCGCGAAGAAGATCGCTGAGGCCTTCGACGAGAACAAGCTCGGTTCCATCATCGTCTCCGACCGTGGGGACGGCACCTTCCACATCATCGACGGGCAGCACCGTTGGCTCGCCGCGAAGGAAGCCGAGCACCCGTACCTGCACGCGGACGTACACACCGGACTGGAACGGGCTCAGGAAGCCGACATGTTCCTGGCCAAGAACCGCGACAGCAAGAAGCCCAGTGCCTTCGACGAGCACAAGAACGGGGTCGCCGCCGGGCACAGCCCGTATGTCGAGGCCGAGGCAGTGCTGAAGAAGCACAACCTGACCGCTGGCAGCAGCTCCGCCAACCAGTTCGGCGCGATCACCAAGGCGCACGCGCTGGTCAAGCAGTTCGGACCTGACGTTCTCGACCGCGCGCTGACCGTCGCCGAGAACGCCTGGGGACGCTCCCGGTTTACCTGGGAGGGCGTCATCATCCATGGTCTCGGGCTCATCATCGGGCGCCATCCGGAGTTGATCGACGACAAGCGGATGGCCCAGCGACTCGCCTCCACAAGTACAGCGGAAGGTATGAAGGGCAGGATCACGACGGCGGCCACGGGTGGCGGGACCCGGCATGACGGAACGGGCGGGCGGGCGACCGCCGCCTACTGGGTCATGGTCACCGTCTGGGACACCGGCCTCCCCAAGACCTCGGCGAAGCGGATTCGCAAGGCTGAGGAGTTCTAACAACCGGAGGTAACTGGCGACACCCGCTTCGCTCAGGCACCGGGGCCACCCACTCACCCGCCAAGCAGGCTTCTGGTACGGCCGCCCTCTCTCCGAGAGTGGCCCCCTCCACCACCGCGTCAAGGGCGCTCCCTTCGGTCGCGTCGCAGGCGATGGGCTGCGCCCACCCTTGACCCGGTGCCTCCGGGCGCCTTTAACCACTCGGAGGGCGGCCGGGGGCCCGGCCACGCGAATAGGCCCGGATATCGGCCGGCCGCCGTAGGCGAGTGGCAGGCCGGTGGCGGGTGGCCCGGGTATCGCTCCCGAGCAGAGGGAATCTCTCGGGCCGGTGGGTGGGGGCCCAGTTCGCGGCCGGAGCCGGTGGGACGCCGTCCCCCGGTCAGGGGTGCGCGGAAGTGGATTGGTTAGCCGGGCCTGGTTCGGCGGCCGACTGCTGGCACGGAATGAGCCCGTGCGACGGATGGTGCGCTGGCGGCCCGGCACGGCGGCCCCAAGTGCACACCTCCATCCCGAGCGCCGAAGGAGTGAACTCCGGTGACGGCAGAGGCGCTTCGAGTAGCTTCCCGTGCGGTTTGGCACGAAAGAGGCTCACCCAGGGGGCGTACGTCATCAGGGTGCGGCGCGTGAAGGGCTTCCGAAGTCGGCCTCGGGGAGCAATCCGTGGGATTCCCCTGAACCTCCGGCTCGACGCCGACTACCGTACGGACATGCCGCGTTACCCACCGCGGTCACACGAGGAGGAGTCCCTGTGCCATCTCCCTGTCACCCCCGGCACGCTCCCGTCGGCGACGTGGGCACCGCGCTCATGATGATCGACTCTCAGCTCACGGCCATCCACAACGGCAAGGACGGAACCGACCCTGAACAACGGTCGTGGGTCGCCCAGGTCGCGGCCTCCCTGGGTCCCGGGGGAGTCGATGACGTGCTGGACGGTGCGTGCACTCTCATCTACATGTTCATGCAGTGGCTGCGGATGGCCTACGAGGAGCACGACAAGGACGTCATCGAGTACGTCGTGCCCAACCTCGTGGGCACCATGCGCATGATGCCCAAGAGCGTCCGGCCCGAGGCCATCCCCACCATGGCCGGCCTCCTCGTCGCCGCGGGCACCGGCCTCAGCCCCAACCTGTGGCGCAAGCAGTACGGAGACTGGACCAAGGAGGAGCTGACTCCCCTCGAAGCCACCGCCCTTCTGCTCGCGGAGCACATCAACCGCCTCACCGACGACCCCGACTTCGCCACCCGTATGGTCACCGAGGCCCTGTCCAGGTCACTCGAAGACTGACGTTCCACTGCCGTGCACCCCGGCCCGGCCGAGCAAAGTCGGCAATCCGCAGCCGAAATGGGGCGGGAACGAACTCCTGTGACTTCAGAGGCGGCCACGGGGCCCAAGGGCTCGCGTGAGCGGGGTTTGCATCGCCCTCCGGCCGTGGCCAGTGGGGCATGAGTCCCGGCCGCCCCAATCCGCTTCCGCGCACCCCTGACCGGCGGGCACGGGCCCACCCGCCTCAGCCGCGAACCGAGCCCCCACACACCGGCCCGCAGGGTCCCACCCTGCTGAGCGATACCCGGGCTCACCCACCACCATCCCGCCACCCGCCCACGGCGGGTCGGAATACCCGAAGCTCCCCGCGCGGCCCGCTCCCCCGGCCGCCCTCCGAGTGGTCAAAGGCCCCCGGAGGCACCGGGTCAAGGGTGGCCGCAGGCCATCGCTTGCGACGCGACCGAAGGGAGCGCCCCTGACGCGGTGGTGGAGGGGGCCACACTCGGAGAGAGGGCGGCCGCACCAGAAGCACACGCAGGAACCTCGTACCTTGGGCCTCTCGTTAGGCTCGTGAGTACGAAAGACCTTGCCGACTGATTGGACCCCGTCATGCCCAGCGCCCGCACCCTCTCCCCCGCCATCGCCGCCGCCGGGCTTGTCGGGGGGTATGCCGTGGCGCGGTGGACCAAGAAGCGGCCGTTGGGTGGGGTTGTGTTGGCTGTGGCGGGTGGGGTGGCGGCGCGGGAGTGGCAGCAGGTGGCTGGGGGGAAGGTGGCGGCTGGGCTGACGGCGGGGTACGTGGCCGCGTTTGCCGGGTCGCATCCGCTGGCGAAGAAGATCGGGGCGTGGCCCGCGGTGTTCTCCGTCGCCGGGGCCATGGCCGGGGCCGCGTACGCGGTGACCCGTAACGCCGAGTGAGGCTCAGCCGCCCAGGGCGTGGCTGATCGTGTAGATCAGGAGGCCGGCCAGGGCGCCCACCACCGTGCCGTTGATGCGGATGAACTGGAGGTCGCGGCCGATGTTGGCCTCGATCTTCTTGGAGGTCTGGGTGGCGTCCCAGCCGGCGACCGTGTCGGTGATCAGGGAGGTGATCTCGGCGCGGTAGGTGGTGACGACGTAGGCGGCGGCGTCCTCCGCCCAGCCCTCGACCTTCGCCTGGAGGCGGGAGTCGGTCGAGAGGCGGGTGCCCAGGGAGATCAGGGAGGCGCGGGCGCGGCGGCGGAGTTGGCTCTGGTCGTCCTCGGCGGCGGCCAGGATCAGGGCGCGGACCGAGGACCAGGCGGAGGCGATGACGTCCTGGACCTCCGGGCGGGCCAGGAGTTCGGACTTCAGGCGCTCCACGCGGGCCCGGGTGTCGGTGTCGCCCTGGAGGTCGGCGGCGAAGTCCGTCAGGAAGCGGTCGATCGCGCCGCGCGCCGGGTGGCCCGGCATGTCGCGCATCTCGGTCACGAAGCGGAGCAGCTCCTTGTAGACCCGCTCGCCGATCCTGCGGTCCACGAAGCGCGGGGTCCAGCCGGGCGCGCCGCCCTCGATGGCCTCCATCACCGAGTCGCGGTGGGTGATCAGCCAGTCGTGGCCGCGGGCGCAGACGAGGTCGACGGCGCGGTGGTGGGAACCGTCGGCGACCATCCGTTCCAGGGTCTTGCCGAGGCCCGGGCCGATCTCCGCCGCCTCCGCCCGCCGGGTGATCGCCTCGCCCACGACCGCCTGCACGTCCGAGTCGCGCAGCACCGTCAGCGCGCCCCGCAGGGCCGCGGCCAGTTCGGAGGTGACGCGGTCCGCGTGCGCCGGGTCCGCGAGCCAGAGGCCGAGACGGCGCGCGATGCCGAAGCCGCGCAGCCTGCCCCGTACGACATCGGCGGAGAGGAAGTTCTCGCCCACGAAGGAGCCGAGCGAGGCGCCCAGCTGGTCCTTCTTCGTCGGGATGATCGCGGTGTGCGGGATGGGAAGGCCCAGCGGGCGCCGGAACAGTGCCGTCACCGCGAACCAGTCCGCCAGCGCGCCCACCATGCCGGCCTCCGCCGCCGCCGCGACATAGCCCGCCCAGGCGCCCGCGTCGGACGACTTCGCCCAGGTCGCCAGGGCATAGATCGTCGCGACGAGAGCAAGGAGGCCCGCCGCCAGCGCCTTCATACGGCGGACGCCTCGGCTCTTCTCCTCGTCCGCCGCCGTGTACGTGAAGCTCACCATCGCACCATCACCCTCACCACCTCACCTCCTTACCTGACAGACTCCCCGGCCGCACGTGGAGTTCCTCCGGTGGTTCCTCCGGTTCCTCCGGTTCCTCCGTACATCTTCGCGATCACCGACTCGATGTCGGGCTCCCGCACCGACAGGTCCACCAGCGGGTACGCGGCGGCCACCGCCGCGACCACCGGCGCCGCCGACGCGGAGGCGGGCAGCGCGAGCCACTGGCGCGGGCCCTCCGCCCGTACGAAACGGGCGCCCGGCACCTCGATCGGGGCGGTCTCCCGGGCCAGGTCGACCACCAGGCTGCGCTCGCTCTCCCCCGCCTCGTGCAGGCCGGCGAGCCCCCCGTCGTACATCAGCCGCCCGTGGTCGATGACCATCACCCGCGAGCACAGCTGCTCGATGTCGGTGAGGTCGTGGGTGGTGAGCAGCACGGTCGTGCCGCGCGTCGCGTTGAGCTCGCGCAGGAACTCGCGGACCTTCGCCTTCGACACGACGTCGAGCCCGATCGTCGGCTCGTCGAGGTACAGCACGTCCGGGTCGTGCAGCAGCGCCGCCGCGATGTCGCCGCGCATCCGCTGCCCGAGGGACAGCTGCCGTACGGGCACGTCGAGCAGCTCGCCGAGGTCCAGAAGGTCCACGCAGCGGGCCAGGTTCTCGGCGAAGCGGGCGTCGGGGATCCGGTACATCCGGTGGACGAGCGCGTACGAGTCGCGCAGCGGCAGGTCCCACCACAGCGTGGTGCGCTGGCCGAAGACCACGCCGATCCGGTGTGCGAGGCGGGCCCGGTCCCGCGAGGGGTCGATTCCGGCCACCGTCAGCCGGCCGCCGCTGGGGGTGAGGATGCCGGTGAGCATCTTGATGGTGGTGGACTTCCCGGCGCCGTTCGGGCCGATGTAGCCGACCATCTCCCCCTCCCCGATCCCGAACGAGATCCCGTCGACGGCCCTGACCTCGCGTTTCTCCCGGCGGAGCAGTCCGGCCCGCTTCCTGATCGTGAAGACCTTCTCCAGGCCGTCCACCTCGATGAACATCTCTGCCATGGAGCTCTCGCCTCAGCTTCCCGTCGATCGGTACGCCCGCAGGCCCGTCCGCCACGCCAGCCCCGCCACCGCACAGCACACGCCCGCCACCAGCGGCGACGCGAACGCCGCGCCCTCCGGCACGCCCTCCGGTGCCGGGCGGCCCAGCACGTACAGCGCGGGCAGCCAGTTCACGAAGGCGAGCGGTACGACATAGACGACGCCCCGCACCAGGTCCTGGGCGAAGACCGTCGGCGGGAACTGGAGCAGGTTGTTGCCGCCGTACGTGAAGGAGTTGGTCACCTCCGCCGCGTCCTGCGCCCAGAACAGCACCGAGGCCCCGATGACCATCACCGCACCGAAGATCACCGCGCCGCTCGCCAGCATCACCGGCACGAGCAGCAGCTTCAGCGGCGTCCAGGCCACGAGGGAGGACTGCGTCAGCAGCACCAGGCTCCAGATCAGGACGATCAGGCCCTGGGTGACCCGCCCCAGACGGCGCAGCCCGAAGCGGTCCGCCGCGACCTGCGCGAGGACCGGGGCCGGGCGCAGCAGGAAGGTGTCGAAGGAGCCGTCGCGCACCCGTTTGCCCATCCGCGGCAGCGAGCCCATCACCAGGTCGGCGAGGCCGAAGGAGGTCGCGGTCGTCCCGTACAGGAAGGCCACCTCGGGGAAGGAGAAGCCGCCGAGGGCACGCACCTGACCGAACATCAGGAGGATCACGACGAAGTCGAAGAAGGTGACGACGAGGTTGGAGAGGAGAGTCAGCGCGAAGGACGCCCGGTAGGTGAGGGTGGAGCGGATCCACATGGCCGCGACCATCCGGTACGTACGCCAGGACGCCCCGACCCGGCCCACCGGCCCCGCACCTGCCCGGGCCTCCGGGCCCGCACCCGCCGAAGGCGCCACGCCCGCACCCGCACCCGTACCCGTCTCCGTCTCTGTCTCCGTCTCAGCCACCCTGCACCACCACCTTCCGCGTCGCCGCCGTCTGCACCAGCCGCCCCGCAGCGAGCAGCACCACCGCCCAGCAGGCCTGGAAGGCGTACGCGCCGAGCAGTGCCCAGCCCTCGTACCGGCCCAGGTAGACGTCGGCCGGCACCTGGAGCAGCGAGGCCCAGGGCAGCAGGCGGGCGATCTCGCCGAGGGTGCCGGGGAAGACGTTCAGCGGGAGCAGCATCCCGGAGAAGAACAGGCCGCCGAGCCAGGCCACCTGGACCACGCCCTGACCGTCGAGCAGCCAGAAGGCGCTCATCGCGACCAGGTACCAGAGCGCGAAGCTGACGATCGAGCCGAGCGTGACGGCGAGGAGGAAGGCGAGCCAGGTGCCGGGGCCGGCCGGGAGGGTGAAGTCGAAGACGAGGGAGCCGAAGAGCATGGGGAGGACGCCGCGGCCGAGCAACTGGTAGGCGGAGCGGCCGAGATTGGCCGAGAACCACCAGGCCTGGAGGTCGGCGGGGCGGTAGAGGTCGACGGCGATGTCGCCGGTCCTGATCCGTTCGATCAGCTCGTCCTCGAAGCCGCCGCCCATCAGTCCGCAGACGGTGATGAGGCCCTGGCCGATCCACACATAGGCGAGGGCGTCGGCCTGGGTGTAGCCGCCGAGGGCGGGACGGGCGTCCCACAGGGCCATATAGGTGTACGACAGGATGAAGCCGAAGACGGTGTTGGTGAACACGCCCGCCGCGGTGGCCACCCGATAGGTGGCATGGCGCCGGAAGCCACCTGCCGCCACGGTGACGTAGAGCCGTAATACGTGCCCCATGTTGCTTCCCCGTCGCCCTTCTCGCCCGCATCCGTTCGCACCCGCCCGCACCGGCCCGCATCCGCATGCATCCGTTCGCACCAAAGCGCCCGACCTTAGTGGGACCCGAGGAGCACAGTCGAGTCGTTTTGCGGACTTCCGGCGCCGCGCATGCAGGATGTAGTGTTATGTCCCCTTCATCCGGTATGCCCACCAGTGCGGCGGGCGAGATCCTGCCGTCGGAACCGGAGGCCTGGGAGCCCCGCGACCCGACCCTCCCACCGCGCCCCCACCAGGACCGGCCGAAGGCCCAGGCCCGCGCACACCGTCCCCGCCGCCTCCGCCGCCTCCTCCGGCGCCTGTTCGGCCTCGCCGCGCTCGGCGTGCTGCTCCTGCTCGGCGGGCTCGTCGCCGGCTACCTCCTCGTGGACGTACCGGCCGCCAACGCCACCGCCGTCGCCCAGTCCAACCTCTTCCTCTACCGCGACGGCAGCCAGCTCGCCCGGGACGGCGAGGTCGACCGCGAGAACGTGAGCCTGGCCCGCGTCCCGCTCGGCGTACAGCGCGCCGTGCTCGCCGCCGAGGACCGCGACTTCCACACCTCGCAGGCCGTCGACCCGCGCGCGATGGTCCGCGCCACCTGGAACACCCTCACCGGCAAGGGCCGCCAGTCCGGCTCCACCATCACCCAGCAGTACGTCAAGAACTACTACCTGGGCCAGGAGCAGACCCTCACCCGCAAGGCGAAGGAGTTCTTCATCGCGCTCAAGCTGGGCCGCGAGAAGAGCAAGGACGAGATCCTCGAGGGCTATCTGAACACCAGCTACTTCGGGCGCAACGCGTACGGCGTGCAGGCCGCCGCCCGCGCCTACTACGGCAAGGACGCCCACGCCCTGTCCACCGCCGAGGGCGCGTACCTCGCCTCGCTGCTCAACTCCCCCAACGCGTACGACGTGACCGAGCACCCGGAGAACCGCGACCGGGTGCTCGCCCGCTGGCGCTACGTCCTGGACGGCATGGTCACCGAGGGCTGGCTGTCCCGGACCGCCCGCGCCGCCGCCGTCTTCCCCGACCCGCAGCCGGCCCGCGCCTCCGCCGGCCTGTCCGGACAGCGCGGCTATCTGGTGCAGGCCGTCCGGCAGTACCTCACCGAGCACGGCATCGTCGACGAGAAGACGCTGGCCGCCGGCGGCTTCCGGATCACCACGACCCTGGAGCGCGCCAAGCAGGACGCCTTCGTGAAGGCCGTCGAGGAGAGCGTGACGGCGAAGCTGGACCCGCGGCACAACCCCACCGACCGGTTCGTACGGGTCGGGGGCGCGGCCGTCGAGCCGGGCTCCGGCCGGATCGTGGCGATCTACGGCGGCATCGACTACACCCGGCAGTTCGTCAACAACGCCACCCGCCGCGACTACCAGGTCGGCTCCACCTTCAAGCCCTTCGTGCTCGCCTCCGCCCTGCAGAACGGGGCGCAGACCCAGGAGGGCGAGCGGATCACCCCCAACACCGTGTACGACGGGGACAACCGGCGCCCGGTGCAGGGCTGGAACGGGGCGTACTACGACCCGGCGAACGAGGACGACGAGAGCTTCGGCCCGATCAGCGTCCGCACCGCCACCGACCGCTCCGTCAACGCGGTGTACGCGCAGATGGCGGTGGACGTCGGCCCGGCGCGGGTGCGCGACACCGCCGTGACGCTCGGCCTGCCGGCCCGCACCCCCGACCTCACCGCCTCGCCGTCGATCGCGCTCGGCCCGGCCACCGCGAGCGTCCTGGACCTCGCGCAGGCGTACGCGACGCTCGCGAACCATGGCCGGCACGCCCCGTACACGCTGGTCGAGAAGGTCTCCCGGGACGGCGCGGAGCTGGAACTTCCGGGGTCGGAGCCGGAGGGCCGTCAGGTGCTGTCCCGCGAGGTCGCCGACACCACCACCTCGGTGCTGCGCAGCGTGGTCCGCGAGGGCACGGGCACGGCGGCGCTGGCGGCCGGGCGGCCCGCGGCGGGCAAGACGGGCACGGCGGAGGACGACAAGGCGGCCTGGTTCGCCGGCTTCACACCGGAGCTCGCGACCGTCGTCGCGATGATGGGCCAGGACCCGGAGACGGGCCGGCAGCTGCCGCTGTACGGGGCGCTCGGCCGGCCGCGGATCAACGGGGGCGGGGAGCCCGCGGAGATCTGGGCCCGGTTCACGCGGGACGCGCTCGCCGGGGTGCCGGCGAAGGAGTTCGACCTGCGGCTGATGGAGGGCGCGGAGGAGCTGCCCCTGGAGTCGCCACCGGCGGACTTCCCCGGTGATCCGTACGGGGCGGGGCAGGGGTACGAGGGGCCCCAGCGTCACCGCGGGAAGGCGCCGGTCACGCCGGTCACGCCGGTCGTTCCGCGTCCGGCGGTACGGGAGCGGGGCGCCGCTCAGCCCGTACGGCCGGAGCCCGTGCGGCCCGCGCAGCCTCCGCGGCAGGCGCCGCAGCCCCTCCAGGCGCCGCCCGCGCCGCAGCCCGAGCCCGAGCCCGTACCCGTGACGCCGACCGAGGTACCCGGGGCGCCGGCGCCCGTCGATACGGGTGCGCCTGGGACGCCCATGACAGCCGTGGCACCGGCCAGTGACGTCAGTGGCCCGGCCAGCGGCCCGGTCAGTGGCCCGACGTCGCCTTGAGGCCGACCACCGCCACCAGCAGCAGACAGACGAAGAAGATCCGGGCGGCGGTCGCCGGCTCGCCGAGCACGACCATGCCGAGCACCGCCGCACCGGCCGCGCCGATGCCGACCCAGACGCCGTAGGCCGTACCGATGGGGAGGGACTTGGTGGCCTGGGCGAGCAGCACCATGGAGGCGATGATCCCGGCGACCGTGAAGACGCTCGGCCAGAGACGGGTGAAGCCCTCGGTGTACTTCATGCCGATGGACCAGCCGACTTCGAGCAGACCGGCGAGGACGAGAAGGACCCAGGCCATGACGACGAACACCTCCGCGAGACGGAATCAACAGGGGTGCGTCGTCTTGTCGTGAACCCGGTACGGCGCGTCTCGTCGGGGTGCTTCCACCGTAGCAAAGAACAGGCGGAGGCCCTGGTGACACCGGTCACCAGGGCCTTGCGCCATCCGGGCTACAGCAGCTCTCGCAGCAGTTCTCGCAGCAGTTCTTACAAGTACAGGCCGGTCGAGTCCGCGCTCTGGAAACGGTCCGCCGCCACCGCGTGCAGATCGCGCTCGCGCATCAGCACATAGGCCACGCCCCGCACCTCGACCTCGGCCCGGTCCTCGGGGTCGTACAGGACCCGGTCGCCGATCTCCACGGTCCGGACGTTCTGCCCGACCGCGACGACCTCCGCCCAGGCCAGGCGACGCCCGACGGCCGCGGTCGCCGGGATCAGGATGCCGCCGCCCGACCGCCGCTCCCCCTCGGGGGTGTCGGTCCGGACCAGGATCCGGTCGTGGAGCATCCGGATGGGCAGCTTGTCGTGGGTGTTCTCGCTCACGGGAACGAACCTACCGGCCCGGCTCAGTCCTTGTGCCGCCGGGAGGAGCTCACCAGGAGCCCGATGACGGCGACGGCGACGACCGCCACCGGCACCACGCGCTCCAGACGCGGCGCGCCGTCGTCATGGGTGAAGCGGGCCTTCACGTCCGAGACGACCCGGTTGACGGCCACGAACGCGCGGCCGGCGGTGTGGTCGACCTGGGCGGCGACCTTCGCCTTCGCATCCCCGATGATCGTCTTCGGGTGCATCCGAATGCCGATCTCGTCGAGAGTGACGGCGAGCTGCTCGCGCCGGCGGACGATGTCCGCCTCGATCTGCGCAGGGGTCCTGGCGTCCGACACCGAGCTGCCTCCGTAGTGGTGTTTCCGGTCGTGTGTTCCGGTCGTATGTTCCGGTGTGTTCTGAGGTCGTGCTTTCCGGGGTGTTCCGGCGTTGACAGACAGTCTGTCAGCTTCCCCCGCCGCGGGTTGTCCCCGACCCCCATTAGGCTCTCATCGCGTAAGCGAGTTTTCCCGAGGAGAGCCAGCCATGAGCGAGCGACTGCAGCCCGGCGACACCGCCCCCGCCTTCACCCTCCCCGACGCGGACGGCACCGAGGTCTCCCTCGCGGACCACCTGGGCCGCAAGGTCATCGTCTACTTCTACCCGGCCGCGCTGACCCCCGGCTGCACCAAGCAGGCGTGCGACTTCACCGACAACCTCGACCTGCTGGCCGGCGCGGGCTACGACGTCATCGGCGTCTCCCCCGACAAGCCGGAGAAGCTGGCGAAGTTCCGCGAGAAGGAGAACCTCAAGGTCACGCTGGTCGGCGACCCGGACAAGAAGATCCTGGAGGCGTACGGCGCCTTCGGCGAGAAGAAGCTCTACGGCAAGACGGTGACGGGCGTGATCCGCTCGACGATCGTCGTGGACGAGGAGGGCAAGGTCGAGCGCGCCCTCTACAACGTGAAGGCCACCGGCCACGTCGCCAAGATCCTCAAGGACCTGAAGATCGAGGCCTGACCCGACGGCGGTCTGTGAGCAGGACTGCCCGGCCAGTAGCATGACCGGGCAGCGAGCGGCCGTGGTGGAATTGGCAGTCACGCTGGGTTTAGGTCCCAGTGGGGTAATACCCGTGGGGGTTCGAGTCCCCCCGGCCGCACTTACGACACCTGCGTCGGTCACGCCTCCGGCGACAGAAGTTCCCGGACGACCGGCACCAGCGCCCGGAACGCCTTGCCGCGGTGGCTGATCGCGTTCTTCTCGGCCGGGGTGAGTTCGGCGCAGGTCACGGCGTGGCCCTCGGGCTGGAGGATCGGGTCGTAGCCGAAGCCGTTGGTGCCGGTGGGCTCGTGGCGGAGGGTGCCGGGGAGGCGGCCCTCGACGACGCGTTCCGTGCCGTCCGGGAGGGCGAGGGCCGCCGCGCAGGCGAAGTGGGCGCCGCGGTGGGCGTCGTCGATGTCGGCGAGCTGGGCGAGGAGCAGGTTGAGGTTGGCCTTGTCGTCGCCGTGGGTGCCGGCCCAGCGGGCGGAGAAGATGCCGGGGGCGCCGTTCAGGACGTCGACGCAGAGGCCGGAGTCGTCGGCGACGGCGGGCAGGCCGGTGGCCCGGGCCAGGGCGTGGGCCTTGAGCAGGGCGTTCTCGGCGAAGGTGACGCCGGTCTCCTTGACGTCGGGGATCTCGGGGTACGCGTCCGCGCCGACGAGTTCGAGGTCGAGGCCTGCGTCGGCGAGGATCGCGTGGAGTTCGGTGATCTTGCCCGCGTTGCGGGTGGCGAGGATCAGACGGGTCATACCCCCGATTATCCGGGCCTCCGCGGACGGACCACGCACGGTCTAGCCCGGGGTGCAGACCTTGCCCACCTCGGTGGCCGCGTCGGTGATCGGCTTGATGTCGGGCGTGGTGTCGCCGTTCTTCACGGCCGTACGGACGGATTCGACGCCCTTGGTGAGGTCGTCCACGGCCTTGGACAGGTCCGCGTTGTCCGTCGTGTTCTTGAGGTTGCCCAGTTCGGTGTCGATGCTGTTGAGGGCTTCCTCGATCTGCGTCGGGTCGTTGGAGGCGTTGCTCACGGCCTGCGAGAGCTTGTCGACGGAGGTCGCGATGGCATCGGCCGTCTTGATGCAGTCCGCGGCCTTGTCGAGCGCTCCGCAGCCGGTCAGACCGGTGACTGCGAAGACGACGGTGGCGGCGGCGAGGGCTATGGTGCTGCGGCGCTTCACGTTCGGGTCCTCCCCCTACATACGTACACAGACACGTACTGACGTACAGACATGGACGGGGCGCACGGTTTCGACCCGTGCGCCCGTGTCGTAAAGGACGCGGTGGCGTCCTGCAGAGTTCCTTCTACAGGGTTCCTTCGAGGGCCTTGCGCTGGATCTCGGCGAGTTCGGCGCAGCCGCCGGAGGCGAGGTCGAGGAGGGCGTTGAGCTCCTTGCGGTCGAAGGGCTCGGCCTCGGCGGTGCCCTGGACCTCGACGAAGCGGCCGTCGCCGGTGCAGACGACGTTCATGTCGGTGTCGGCGCGCACGTCCTCCTCGTAGCAGAGGTCGAGGAGCGGGGTGCCGTCGACGATGCCGACGGAGACGGCGGCGACGGTGCCGGTGAGCGGCTTGCGGCCGGCCTTGATCAGCTTCTTGCCCTGGGCCCAGGCGACGGCGTCCGCGAGGGCGACGTAGGCGCCGGTGATGGCGGCGGTGCGGGTGCCGCCGTCGGCCTGCAGGACGTCGCAGTCGAGGACGATGGTGTTCTCGCCGAGCGCCTTGTAGTCGATGACGGCGCGCAGCGAGCGGCCGATGAGGCGGGAGATCTCGTGGGTGCGGCCGCCGATCTTGCCGCGGACGGACTCGCGGTCGCCGCGGGTGTTGGTGGCGCGCGGGAGCATGGAGTACTCGCCGGTGACCCAGCCTTCGCCGCTGCCCTTGCGCCAGCGGGGGACGCCCTCGGTGACGGAGGCGGTGCAGAAGACCTTGGTGTCGCCGAAGGAGATGAGGACGGATCCCTCGGCGTGCTTGCTCCATCCGCGTTCGATGGTGACGGGGCGGAGCTGTTCGGGCGTACGGCCGTCGATACGAGACATGCCATGAGCGTAGCCCCATGGCGAAGGGGCCCGTTCCCCTGCCGGAACGGGCCCCTCCTGCCGACGTCGGCCGGTCTCGGTGCCGGCCGATGCCGGCCGATGCCGGCTGGCCGGTGTCAGCTCGTCACATCATGTCTTCGATGTCGGCGGCGATCGGGTCGGCGTCGGTGCCGATGACGACCTGGATGGCGGTGCCCATCTTCACGACGCCGTGGGCGCCGGCGGCCTTGAGCGCGGCGTCGTCGACGAGGGACGGGTCGACGACCTCGGTGCGGAGGCGGGTGATGCAGCCCTCGACCTCTTCGATGTTCTCGATGCCGCCGAGGCCGGCGACGATCTTCTCAGCCTTGCTGGCCATGTGCTTCTCCCTGTCCGTTCTGCGCACCGACGATCCGCGGTGATCCGCTTTGTCACGGTAACCCACGGTTGGCCCAACCTCGCGAGCGGATGCCGCCGTTCTGCCGAATGATGACGATCACCGGCGGCCTGCCCTGAGCGACCTCCGGGACCCTACCGCAACTGGTCTACACCAGTATGCATCCGCAGCACCCAGGGAGGTCGTCGATGAGTAGCGCCAGTGCCGCCGCCGCGCCGAAGAGATCGATGGGGAGTCGCTTCTTCCAGGGGCTGCAGAAGATGGGCCGCAGCCTCCAGCTGCCCATCGCGGTGCTGCCGGCTGCGGGCATCATCAACCGGCTCGGCCAGCCGGACGTGTTCGGCGCCGACGGGCTCGGCTGGGACAACGTCGCGAAGGTGATGGCGGGCGCCGGCGGCGCGCTGCTCGACGGGAGTCTCGGTCTGCCGCTGCTGTTCTGCATCGGCGTCGCGATCGGCATGGCCAAGAAGGCGGACGGCTCGACCGCGCTGGCGGCGGTGGTCGGCTTCCTCGTCTACTACAACGTGCTGCGACAGTTCCCGAAGACCTGCCCGCCGGGCACGGCGGACATCGGCGGCGGCTGCCTCGCGCCGGACCAGGCCTTCGTCGGGTACACGTACCAGAACCCGGGTGTCTTCGGCGGCATCATCATGGGTCTGCTGACGGCGTATCTGTGGCAGCGGTACCACCGTACGAAGCTGGTCGACTGGCTGGGCTTCTTCAACGGGCGCCGGCTCGTCCCGATCATCATGGCCTTCGTCGGGATCGCCGTGGCGTCGCTCAGCGTGTGGGTCTGGCCGCCGATCGGCGACGCCCTGGAGGACTTCAGCGACTGGCTGGTCGGGCTCGGCGCCTGGGGTTCGGGGATCTTCGGCGTCGCGAACCGCGCGCTGCTCGTGATCGGCCTGCACCAGTTCCTGAACGTGCCCATCTGGTTCCAGTTCGGCTCGTACACCAAGCCGGACGGCGTCACGGTGCACGGCGACATCACCATGTTCCTCGCGGGCGACCCGGAGGCCGGCCAGTTCACCACCGGCTTCTTCCCGATCATGATGTTCGCGCTGCCGGCCGCGGCGCTCGCGATCACCCACTGCGCCAAGCCGCACCGGCGCAAGGAGATCGGCGGCATGATGCTGTCGGTCGCCCTGACCTCGTTCGTCACCGGCATCACGGAGCCGATCGAATACTCGTTCCTCTTCATCGCGCCGGTGCTGTACGCGATCCACGCGGTGCTCACGGGTGTGTCGATGGCGGTGAGCTGGGCGCTCGGGGTGAAGGACGGCTTCAGCTTCTCGGCCGGTCTGATCGACTACGTGATCAACTGGAACCTGGCGACCAAGCCGTGGCTGATCATTCCGATCGGGCTGTGTTTCGCCGTCGTCTATTACGTGATCTTCCGGATCGCGATCACCAAGTTCAATCTGCCGACTCCGGGGCGCGAGCCGGAGGAGCTGGAGGAGGAGATGGAGCGGGACGTCACGAAGGCGTGAAGCCGCCGCGACAGCGGTCGACCCCTCCTCAAGGGCGTTGAGCCCGGCCCCACGGGCCCTCGGACCTCATGGTCCGGGGGCCCTTTGTCGTCCCCTGTCCGACTTTGCCGAAGCCCACAGAATTCACAGGTTCCTTATCTAAGTCTCACGTGCTACAACTGGTCTACACCACTCATTGGTGTAGACCACGCGGTCCAGACCACCGCGTTCCACGAGACGCCGCCGTCACCCCCTTTCACTGTCCTCTGGCGGCGCCTTGCCCAACTGGAGGAAGTTGATGAGTACGGCCACCGCCCAGGCCGCCGCTCCCGCGAAGAAGCGCGGATCCGGCCTGTTCCAGGGCCTGCAGAAGGTCGGTCGCAGCCTGCAGCTGCCGATCGCCGTGCTGCCGGCCGCGGGTATCTTGCTCCGTCTCGGCCAGCCTGACGTCTTCGGCGCCGAGGGTCTCGGCTGGGGCAAGGTCGCCACGGTCTTCGCCAATGCCGGAGACGCGGTCTTCGCCAACATGCCGCTGCTGTTCTGCGTCGGCATCGCGATCGGTTTCGCCAAGAAGGCCGACGGCTCCACCGCCCTCGCCGCCCTCGTCGGCTTCCTCGTCTACCAGAGCGTCCTGAAGGCGTTCCCGGTCACCGAGGCCGTCGTCAACACGACCGCCAACGAGGGTGTCGACGTCGCCGCGACGTACAACGACCCCAAGGTCTTCGGCGGCATCATCATGGGTCTGCTCGGCGCCGTCGTCTGGCAGCGGTACCACCGCACCAAGCTGGTCGACTGGCTCGGCTTCTTCAACGGCCGCCGGCTCGTCCCGATCCTCATGGCCTTCGTCGGCACCCTGATGGGCGTGCTGTTCGGTCTCCTCTGGGAGCCGATCGGCGGCGTCATCACCGACTTCGGCAACTGGATGACCGGCCTCGGTGCCGCCGGCTCCGGCATCTTCGGCGCCATCAACCGCGCCCTGCTCCCCATCGGCATGCACCAGTTCGTGAACACCGTCGCCTGGCAGGAGATCGGCTCCTTCACCGACTCCACCGGCGCCGTCTGGCACGGCGACCTGCCGCGCTTCTTCCACGGTGACCCGGCCGCCGGCCAGTTCATGTCGGGCTTCTTCCCGATCATGATGTTCGCCCTGCCGGCCGTCGCCCTGGCGATCACCCACGCCGCCCGCCCCGAGCGCCGCAAGGTCGTCGGCGGCATGATGTTCTCGCTCGCCCTGACCTCCTTCGTCACCGGCATCACCGAGCCCATCGAGTTCGCCTTCATGTTCCTGGCGCCGCTGCTGTACGTGATCCACGCGGTGCTCACCGCCGCCTCGATGGTCATCACCTCGGCCCTCGGCGTGCACCACGGCTTCACCTTCTCCGCCGGTGCGCTGGACTACTTCCTGAACTGGACGTACGCCACCAAGCCGTGGCTGATCATCCCGATCGGTCTGGTCTTCGCGGCGATCTACTACGTGGTCTTCCGCTTCGCGATCGTCAAGTTCAACATCATGACCCCGGGCCGCGAGCCCGACGAGGAGCTCGAGGACCTCACCAAGGCGTGAGCCTCCTCCCGTACGCACCAGGGGCCCGGAACCGTATGGTTCCGGGCCCCTGGCCGTATGTCCGCGCGCTCTCAGATCTCGTACACCGCGCCCGCGCGGGCCAGTTCCGCCGGGCCGTGGAAGACCTCGCGGGCGTCGGCCAGGTTGCGTTCGCCGTCCGTCCACGGGGGGATGTGGGTGAGGACGAGGCGGCCGACGGAGGCGCGGGCGGCGTGGGCGCCGGCTTCGCGGCCGTTGAGGTGGAGGGCCGGGATGTCTTCCTTGCCGTGGGTGAAGGAGGCCTCGCAGAGGAAGAGGTCGGTGCCGTCGGCCAGCTCGTGGAGGGCGTCGCAGACGCCGGTGTCACCCGAGTAGGTCAGCGAGCGGCCGCCGTGCTCGATCCGGATGCCGAAGGCCTCGACCGGGTGCTGGACCTTCTCCGTGCGCACCTGGAAGGGGCCGATCTCGAAGCTGCCGGAGCTCAGGGTGCGGAAGTCGAAGGCCTCGCCCATCGCGCCGGGGGTGGGGATGTCCGCGTACGCCGTGGTCAGGCGCTGCTCGGCGCCCTCGGGGGCGTAGACGGGGAGGGCCGGGCAGCGGCCGCCGTCGTGGCGGTAGTAGCGGGCGACGAAGTAGCCGCACATGTCGATGCAGTGGTCGGCGTGGAGATGGCTGAGGAAGATCGCGTCGAGGTCGTACAGACCGATGTGGCGCTGCAGCTCGCCGAGGGCGCCGTTGCCCATGTCGAGGAGCAGCCGGAAGCCGTCGGCCTCTACGAGGTAGCTCGAACAGGCCGATTCCGCGGACGGGAACGACCCGGAGCAGCCGACGACGGTGAGCTTCATGGAGCGTGAACCTCCGTGGACGGGTGCGGAAAGCGCGCTGCTGGCGGGGAGGTCGTGCGGTCTGTCGAGAGTACGGCGCGTGGCGGCCGGTCGCTCCTCCGTGGCGGCCCGTTGTGGGGGAACTCACGGGCTCTGTCACCGGTTCGGATGGATGGCGGGGCGCCCCGGCGGCGCGGCGTGCGCGACGGTACGGTCTTGAGGTATGGACATGTCGTGGTGGCCCGCGCTCGTCGCGGTGGTGGTGCTCGCACTCGTCGTCGCGCTCGCCGACGGATGGCGCCGCTCGGGCCGCCGGCCGGCCGGCCGTACGCGTCCGCCGGGACGGCCGAAGCGGACGGCGCCGCGCGGGCCGGCGCCGGAACGGCTGCCGCGGCCGGGCGAGATCTGGTGGGCGGACGTGCCCTTCGAGGACGGGCCGGGGTCAAAGGACCGGCCGTGTCTGGTGCTCGCGCTGCGCGGGGACAACGCCCTGGTCGCGAAGATCACCAGCAAGTACCACGACGAGCGGCCGGGGGTGATCGCGCTGCCGCCGGGCTCGGTGGGCGACGCGCAGGGGCGGCCGAGCTTCCTGGAGACGGACGAGCTGCGGGACGTGCCGGTGTGGGAGTTCCGCCGGAGAGTGGGAACGGCGGACCCGGTCGTGTGGGACCAGGTCCGCCATCTGGCGCGTTAGCCGGGATGCGCGGGCCGGGGGCTCAGGCCCAGAGCTGGCCCTGGACCGTCTCGATCGCCTCTTCCGTCGTCGCGGCCGTGTAGAGGCCGGTCGACAGGTACTTCCAGCCGCCGTCGGCGACGACGAAGGCGATGTCGGCGCTCTCGCCGGCCTTGACGGCCTTCTTGCCGACGCCGATCGCCGCGTGCAGGGCGGCGCCGGTCGAGACGCCCGCGAAGATGCCCTCCAGCTGGAGGAGTTCGCGGGTGCGGGTGACCGCGTCGGCGGAGCCGACGGAGAAGCGGGTGGTGAGCACGGAGGCGTCGTACAGCTCGGGCACGAAGCCCTCGTCGAGGTTGCGCAGGCCGTAGACGAGGTCGTCGTAGCGCGGCTCGGCGGCGACGATCTTGACGTCGGGCTTGTGCTCGCGCAGGTAGCGGCCGACGCCCATGAGGGTCCCGGTGGTGCCGAGGCCCGCCACGAAGTGCGTGATGGAGGGCAGGTCGGCGAGGATCTCGGGGCCGGTGGTGGCGTAGTGGGCGCCCGCGTTGTCCGGGTTTCCGTACTGGTAGAGCATCACCCAGTCCGGGTGCTGCTCGGCGAGCTCCTTGGCGACCCGGACGGCGGTGTTGGAGCCGCCGGCGGCGGGGGACGAGATGATCTCGGCGCCCCACATGGCGAGCAGCTGGCGGCGCTCCTCGCTGGTGTTCTCCGGCATCACGCACACGATGCGGTAGCCCTTGAGCTTGGCCGCCATGGCGAGCGAGATGCCGGTGTTGCCGCTGGTGGGTTCGAGGATGGTGCAGCCGGGGGTGAGCCGGCCGTCCTTCTCGGCCTGCTCGACCATGTGGAGCGCGGGGCGGTCCTTGACCGAGCCGGTGGGGTTGCGGTCCTCCAGCTTGGCCCAGATCCGGACGTCGTCCGAAGGCGACAGGCGCGGCAGCCGGACGAGGGGCGTGTTGCCGACCGCCGCCAGCGGGGAGTCGTAGCGCATGTGGACCGGTCCGCTCAGACCATGCCGCCGGCGACGGCCGGCAGGATGGTGACGTTGTCGCCGTCGGCGAGCTTGGTCTCGATGCCGTCGAGGAAGCGCACGTCCTCGTCGTTCAGGTAGACGTTGACGAAGCGGCGCAGCTTGCCGCCGTCGACGATGCGGGCCTCGATCCCGGCGTGCCGCGTCTCCAGGTCGGCGAAGAGCTCGGCGAGGGTGTCGCCCTTGCCCTCGACGGCCTTGGCGCCGTCGGTGTAGGTGCGGAGGATGGTCGGGATGCGGACCTCGATGGCCATGGCGTGGGCTCCTTCGGAGGGGCGGAGTGGCGGCGGGCGGTGCGGCGTGGGCGTTGTGGCGGCGTGCGATGTGGCGGCGATGTGGCGTGGTGGGCGCGCGTCCGGGCCCCCGCGCGGAAGGGGGATGGTGCGGGAGGTGCGCTCGGGCCGTGCGGTGGTCGGTCGCTCAGAGCGCGGCGCGCGGCGGACACATCGCGCTGGCGAGGCGGCACAGGTCGACGTGCAGCCGCGCCACGAGCAGCGGGGTGCCCGGCGTCTCTTCGCTCACGTCGTGGATAACCATGCGCTCATCGTATCGATTCCCGGTCCGGGTTCCGGAATGTGATCTCACATCGCGGACTGATCGCGTTCGACCACTGGACCGGCTGCTACTCGTACGCCTCGACGACCTTGACCTCTTCCTCCTCCACCACGCCCTCGACGATGGTGTACGAGCGGAACTGGAAGGGGCCCGCGCCGTCGGCGTCCGCGGTGGAGACGAGCACGTAGTGCGCCTGCGGCTCGTTGGCGTAGGAGATGTCGGTACGGGACGGGTAGGCCTCGGTCGCCGTGTGCGAGTGGTAGACGATCACCGGCTCCTCGTCGCGGTCGTCCATCTCGCGGTAGAGCTTGAGCAGATCGGCGGAGTCGAACTCGTAGAAGGTGGGCGAGCGCGCCGCGTTCAGCATCGGGATGAAGCGCTCGGGGCGGCCGCTGCCGGCCGGCCCCGCGACCACGCCGCAGGCCTCGTCGGGGTGGTCCGCGCGGGCGTGTTCCACGATCTGGTCGTACAGGGCTCGGGTGATGGTCAGCATGCCGACAGGATAAGCAGACGGGCCGCCCCGTACCGAGATTCGGTACGAGACGGCCCGGATGCTGAGACCGTGCAGGTCAGCGCCGTACGGAGCCGGTCAGACCTTCTTGGTGAACGCGGCGCCCTCGGGGTTGCGGGCCTTGAGCACCAGGTAGGAGACGGCCAGGATCAGACCCCACACCGGGGCGCCGTACAGCGCCACGCGGTTGTCCTTGTCCATCGCCATCGTCGTGATGACCATGCCGATGAAGGCGAGCGAGAAGGCGCTGAACCAGATGCCGCCCGGCGCCTTGAAGGAGGACTGGGGCAGCTCGCCGCGGTCGGCCTTGAGGCGGTAGCGGATCTGGCAGATCAGGATGACGATCCAGGCCCACATGCCGGAGATGGTGGCGAAGGAGACGACGTAGTTGAACGCCTCGCCCGGCCACTGGTAGTTGATCCAGACGCCGACCATCATCAGCGCGGCCGAGACGGTGGTGCCGACCAGCGGGGTGCCGCTCTTCGTCAGCCGGGTGAAGACCTTCGGGCCCTGACCGTTGAGCGCGAGGTCGCGCAGCATCCGGCCGGTGGAGTACATGCCCGAGTTGCAGGAGGACAGGGCCGCGGTCAGGACCACGAAGTTGACGATGGCGGCGCCGATGCCCAGGCCCATCTTCTCGAAGGCCGCGACGAACGGGGAGACGCCGGGCTGGAACTCGGTCCACGGCACGACCGACAGGATCATGATCAGCGCGCCGACGTAGAAGACGGCGATGCGCCACGGCACGGTGTTGATGGCCTTCGGCAGGACCGTCTTCGGGTCCTTGGACTCGCCCGCGGTGACGCCGACCAGCTCGACGGCGAGGAAGGCGAACATGACCATCTGCAGGGTCATCAGGGTGGAGAAGATGCCGTCCTTGCCGGCGAAGAAGCCGCCCAGGTCCCACAGGTGCGTCACGGACGCGGTGTCGCCCGCGTCGGAGAAGCCGAGGGTGAGGATGCCGGCGCAGATCAGGATCATGCCGACGATGGCGGTGACCTTGACCATGGAGAACCAGAACTCGAGCTCACCGAAGAGCTTCACCGAGATCAGGTTGGCGGCGTAGAGGATCACCGTGAAGACGAGGGCGGACAGCCACTGCGGGATGTCCCACCAGTACGTCATGTAGGTGGCGGCGGCGGTGACCTCGGTGATGCCGGTGACGACCCAGAAGAGCCAGTACGTCCAGCCGGTCACGAAGCCCGCGAAGGGGCCGATGAACTCGCGGGCGTACTCGGAGAAGGAGCCCGAGACCGGGCGGTACATGAGGAGCTCGCCGAGCGCCCGCATGATGAAGAAGATGACGAGGCCCGCGACGGCGTACGCGAGGATCAGGCTGGGTCCCGCGATGGAGATGCCCTTGCCCGCGCCGAGGAAGAGGCCGGTGCCGATGGCGCCGCCGATCGCGATCATCTGGATCTGACGTGCGCCGAGTGCCCGGTGATAGCCCTCGCCGGCTGCGGTGTCCGCGGCCTCATTGCCGTCGTGCTGCTTGTCGACCTGCACTGAGGTCATGGTGGTGCGCCCTTTCTCCATGCTGATCCGCGCACCGGCCGGCTCGGCCGTCCGTGCTGCGGATCAGGTCCTGATCCCCCCGGATGTGGAATGGAGTGCTACCGGCGGTCAGCCGGTCCCAGCGCCCCCGGGGACAGGGGTGGCGCCCCCGGGTGGTCGTGAAGATTTATCACGGGGTTCACCGTGATCGACCGTTGTGCGCGTGACCCACACCACTCGAAAGAGCAGAGAAAAGGGACTCAACAGAGCAAGAAGGGCACTTGCATAACGTATTCGTTATCCGGATTTGAGCGTCCGCTGAGCGAACACGTCGGGACGGCTACGCCTACCGCAGCAGGGTGTCCACGAGCGACTCCTGCAGCGCGCCCAGCCAGAGGTACGCCATCACCATCGGCTTGCGCGGATCGTCGTCCGGGAGCCGGTACAGGTCCTCGCTCTCGTCGTCGTCCGTGACCTCCAGGCGGGTGCCGATGGTCAGCCGGAGGTCGTTCAGCGCGCCGAGCCAGGCGCGGGACTCGTCGGCGGTCAGCTTGAGGATGCCGCCGCCCTCCCCCGCCGCGTCGGTGCTGAGCGCGTCGAGGCTGCGCACCACCGCGTGCGCGTCGTCGCGCTTGCGGGCCCGCAGGTCGTTCTCGGTGTAGCGGCGGAAGTCGGCGGCCGCCTGGCGCAGCTCGTCGGTGTCGTCCCCGTACGCGTCGGGGAAGAGCCGGCGCAGCGCCGGGTCGGCGGGCGGCTCGCTGGGGCCCTCGGCGAACAGCGCGGCCAGCGGGTCCGCGTCCTCGGCCGGCTCGTCGCCGGGTCCGATCAGCTCCATGAGCTGGACGGCGAAGGAGCGCAGGATGGAGATCTCGACCTCGTCGAGCGCGACGGCCGCGCCGCCGCCCGGAACGGCCTCGAATCGCCCCGCCATCAGCCGCGGTCCTGGGAGAGGGTCGCCCACAGGCCGTAGCCGTGCATCGCCTGCACGTCCCGTTCCATCTCCTCGCGGGTGCCGCTGGAGACCACCGCGCGGCCCTTGTTGTGCACGTCGAGCATCAGCTTGTGCGCCTTGTCCTTGGAGTAGCCGAAGTACGCCTGGAAGACGTAGGTGACATAGCTCATCAGGTTCACCGGGTCGTTGTGCACGAGGGTCACCCACGGCACGTCCGGTTCGACGACGGCGGAGACCTCCTCGGCCGACTGGGTCTGCTCGATCTCGATAGGCGCGACGCTCACTTGTCCCATGCTGCCACCCTTACCGGCCCGTCGCACAAACGGGTCACCCCCGCCGCGTCCCGCCGGAGCGGGGGTATTCGTCAAACTGACGAATACCCGCTAGCATTCGTCACATGAACGCTGCGGACCTTGGGCTCCCGGTGGACGTGCCGTCGACCGCGCTCTTCACCGACCAGTACGAGCTGACCATGCTCCAGGCGGCCCTCCGGGCCGGCACCGCGGACCGCCGGTCCGTCTTCGAGGTCTTCACCCGCCGGCTGCCCGAGGGGCGGCGCTACGGCGTGGTGGCGGGCATCGGACGGGTCCTGGACGCGGTCGAGAACTTCCGCTTCGACCCGGGCGTGCTCGGCTTCCTGCGCGAGCGGGGCATCGTCGACGAGCCGACCCTCCAGTGGCTCGCCGGCTACCGCTTCTCCGGCGACATCTGGGGCTACCCCGAGGGCGAGGTGTACTTCCCGGGCTCGCCGATCCTGCGCGTGGAGGGCTCCTTCGCCGAGTGCGTGCTCCTGGAGACGGTGATCCTCTCGATCCTCAACCACGACTCGGCCATCGCGGCCGCCGCCTCCCGGATGTCGGCCGCCGCGGGCGGCCGCCGGCTCATCGAGATGGGCGCCCGGCGCACCCACGAGCTGGCCGCCGTGGCCTGCTCGCGGGCCGCGTACGTGGGCGGCTTCGAGGCCACCTCCGACCTCGCCGCGGGCTTCCGTTACGGCATCCCCACCGTGGGCACCTCCGCCCACGCCTTCACCCTCCTGCACGACTCGGAGCGGGACGCCTTCCGGGCCCAGGTGGACTCGCTCGGCAACGGCACCACGCTGCTCGTCGACACGTACGACGTCGCCGAGGCCGTCCGTACCGCCGTCGAGGTGGCGGGGCCCGGGCTCGGAGCCGTACGCATCGACTCCGGCGACCTGCTGCTCGTCGCGCACCGGGTGCGGGCGCAGCTGGACGAGCTGGGCGCGACGGACACCAAGATCGTGGTGACCTCGGACCTCGACGAGTACGCCATCGCCTCGCTGGCGGCGGCGCCGGTCGACGCGTACGGGGTGGGCACCCAGCTGGTCACCGGCAGCGGTCACCCGACCTGCTCCATGGTCTACAAGCTGGTCGCCCGGGCCTCCTCGGCCGATCCGAAGGCGCCGCTGACGCCGGTGGCGAAGAAGTCGGTGGGCGGCAAGGCCTCCATCGGCGGCCGCAAGTGGGCGGCCCGCCGCACCGACGCCGCCGGGGTGGCCGAGGCCGAGGTCGTCGGCACCGGCCAGGTCCCGCCGGAGCTCGTCGACCGGCAGCTGCTGGTCGAGCTGGTCAAGGGCGGTGACGTGGTGGCCCGGGAGCCCCTGGACGCCGCCCGCGCCCGGCACATCGCGGCCCGCGCCGCGCTCCCGATGTCGGCGATCCAGCTGTCGCGGGGCGAGCCGGTGCTGCCGACCGAATACCTGTAACCCCTTCCGGCGTCCCCTCCCGCCCGGCGGGGGAAGTCTCTAGGCTCGAAACCGACCCCGCCCGCCCCTTCCCGGCAAGGACACCCGCCATGCACCGCGCATTGATCGTTGTGGACGTTCAGAACGACTTCTGCGAGGGCGGCAGCCTCGCGGTGGCGGGGGGCGCCGATGTCGCCGCCGCCGTGACCGAGCTGATCGGGGCGGCGGGCGGCGCCGGGTACCAGCACGTGGTGGCCACCCGCGACCACCACGTGGAGCCGGGTCCGCACTTCTCGGACCACCCGGACTATCTGACCTCGTGGCCGCGGCACTGCGTGGCCGGCACCGAGGGCGTCGGGTTCCACCCGAACTTCGCGCCCGCCGTCGCCAGCGGCGCGATCGACGCGGTCTTCGACAAGGGCGCCTACGAGGCCGCGTACAGCGGCTTCGAGGGCCGGGACGAGAACGGCAGCACCCTCGCCGACTGGCTGCACGCCCGCAAGGTCACCGAGGTGGACGTGGTCGGCATCGCGACCGACCACTGCGTGCGGGCGACCGCCCTGGACGCGGCCCGCGAGGGCTTCCGCACCCATGTGCTGCTCGATCTGACGGCCGGGGTCGCGAAGGAGTCCACCGACCGGGCCCTGGACGAGCTGCGCGCGGCGGGCGTCGAGCTGACCGGCAAGCCGGTCGTCGCCCCGTAGCGACCCGGTCGTAGCCCCGTAGCGCCCCGGAGGCTCAGGCCGCCGGGGCCTTCGGCAGGGACCGTATCGGGTGCCACAGCTCCTGGGGGCAGCCGCGCCAGAGCATGCCGTCCGGGTGGTGCAGCACGGCCGTGATCTCGTCCGGGGTGGGCGGCTCGGCGTTGCCGCGGAGGTAGACCGCGCGGAGCCCCAGGTTCCGCAGCCTGGTCAGGGCGCGGGCCCGGTTCGCCGCGTGCACCAGGAAGCGCACGGTGGCCCCGTCGCCGGCCGGGCTGGGCAGTCCGATGGCGACGACGACACTGCCTCCCGGCAGTCTGCAGAACCCTCCGTTGGGCATACGGAACCACTCCCCCGTGGAACTACTGTCAATAAGGTCGGACGGCCATCGGCCGTAGACGCACCTAAACACGATCGGCCGCCGCCCGCTAGAGGGCGACGGCCGATCATGCTCTGACCTGCGAAGACGCAGGAGAATTAGCTTTTACTTCACCGAGGGGCCGACCTGGACCGTGACGGTCTGGCCGTCCTTCGGCTCCTTCACGACCTGGATCTTGGTGTTGGTGTCAGTTACCTGGACACCGGCGCGCGGGTTCTCGGCGTACCAGTAGACGCCCTTCTTGTCGTCGAAGACCGGGTTGCCGGCCTGCGACGGGACCCACGTGGCGACGTCCTTGCTGTGCAGCTGGAAGCCGTCGGTGCGGGCGATGGTGAACGGCGAGTCGTACGCCTGGACGCGGTTGCGCATCAGGGTGCCGTCACGCCACTTCAGCGGGCTCGGGTGCGAGTCGATCGGGAGGACCAGACCCTGGCCCGGGTGCTGGGAGGTGTTGTTGTCCTTCTGGGACAGGTCCCACTTCCAGATCAGCAGACCGTTCTGGTACGCGTAGTGCTCGACCCAGCTCGCCTTGTCGCCGGTCCAGCCGAAGTTGTACGGGCCGACCTTGAGGGTCTTGTCGTACGACACGTACTGGCGGTTCTCCGCGATGTAGTACTGCTCGTACTCCTTCGTGAAGCCCTTGCCGACCCGCGAGAAGCCCTTGCCGACCCAGCCGTTGTCACCGTTCTCGGCGTTGTCCGAGAAGACGGCGGCACCGTCGGCGGTCAGCGTGATGGCGTCGGCGGTGAAGCCCTTGCCGCCCGCGCCGCCGTCCGTCTGGTAGCGGAAGCGCAGGTCGAACTTCTTGCCCGCGTACGCGTCCAGGTTGTAGACGAGCTTCTTGTGCTTGCCGGAGACGTCGGTCAGCGCCGGGGCGCCGGAGGCGTCCTTCGGGATGGCCACGCCGTCGGCGGTGCCGTCCACGGCCTGCCAGTTGGCGCCGCCGTCCGTCGACACCTCGGTGTAGAGGTAGTCGTAGTCCAGCTCGATGTCGTACCAGCCCTGGAGCTCCAGGGAGGCGGACGTCTTGCCGGTCAGGTCGACGGAGCGGGTCAGGGTGTTCTTGAGGTCGTCACCCATGTTGCTCCACCACTGGGTGGCACCCTCGGCCGGAGCGACGATGTCGGTGGTGACGGCCTTCTTCGGCAGCTCGACGAGGAGCGCCTGCGGCAGCTTGGTGTTGTACTCCGAGACGCCCAGCTTGTGGGTGGTCTTGGTGCCGCGCTGCCAGTCGTTGACCTTGGCGTAGTTCAGCCAGCCGAGCTGCAGCTTGTCCCAGGCGTTCATGTCGCCGGGGAGGTCGCCGATCGAGTCCTTGCCGGTGCCGAGCCAGGAACCGGAGGACATCAGGGTCCAGAAGCCGGTCGAGTTCTCGCCGCCCGCGGTGTCGTAGTGGTCCGGCAGACCGAGGTCGTGACCGTACTCGTGGGCGAAGACGCCGAGGCCGCCGTTCTCCGGCTGCATCGTGTAGTCGCCGACCCAGATGCCCGAGTTGCCGATCTGGGTGCCGCCGGACTTGTTGTTCGCCGGGCCGGTCTTGCCGGCGTCCGTGCCGTAGGCGTACCAGCGGTGGGCCCACAGGGCGTTGGTGCCCTCGACGCCGCCGCCGGCCGACTCGTCCTCGCCCGCGTGGACGATCTGGAAGTGGTCGATGTAGCCGTCGGGCTCGTTGAAGTTGCCGTCGCCGTCGAAGTCGTAGCGGTCCCACTTGTCGTACTGCGCAAGCGTGGCCTTGATCTCGGCGTCGGTCTTGCCCTTGGCCTTCTGGTCGGCGTTCCAGGCGACGAGGCCGTCGCGCACGGTGTCCCACACGTTGGCGCAGTTGGTCTGGCCGCAGTAGTTGGAGCCGTAACGGGCCTCGTTGTACGGGACCTTGACCCAGTCGGAGACCGCGCCGTCGACCGAGTAGCGGCCGGACGAGGTCTTCTCGTAGTAGGTCTTCAGGGACTGCTTCGGCTGGCCCTTCTTGTCCTTGCCGGTGCCGAAGTACAGGTCCTGGAAGTGCTGCTGGTTGTAGTCCGCCTGCCACGCGGTCGAGTTGTCATTCGACCGGTCGGGCTGGGCTATGGAGTTGTGCAGCGGGCCGGGCACGCCGCCGTACTTCGGCTTGAGCTCGGTGGTGTCGTCGTCCTTGCGGTCGACCAGGGTGGTGTTGTCCACCTGGTCGCCGAACTCGACGAGGATGGTGAAGATCTGGTCGGTCTTCTCGCGGGCCAGCTCGACGTACTTCTTGTCGTCGAGCTTGACCACCTTGGAGCCGTTGCGGCTCTCGACCTTGCTTTCGCCGTTGAGCACCTGCTCGATGGCGGCCTGGCGCTGCTTGGCCTGCTGCTCGCTGTACGGACCGGCCAGGTCGTGGTCGACCGTGGTCTTGTCAGCGGCGTTCGCCCGGGCCGCGGTGGCGGCCTGCGCGGGGGTGGTCTCGTCCGCCCACGCGGTGAAGGTCGAGGCGGTCGCGGCAGTGGCGGCGAGGGCCACCACGATCGCGGACGCGCGGAACGCCCGTCGTCTGTTGGTCACTTGTTTCTGTCCTCCCCAGGCGCACCTCGCACGGCAGATCGATGGTGGGGTGTCCGCCGGACGGGTGACGCGTCACAAGTGACGACATTCGACCGGAGTTGAAGCAGAAAAGACAGACCTTGACTTGGACAGGCCAACTGCACTATGCGGGATCACATTTCCGATAGTCGAACATCGAACGAACTTCCGTCGCCCGCATATGCGACGTGACCGTGCGCCCCTGCGCCCCCCGTGCATCGCGGCGTGGGTTAGGTCACGCTTAGTTCCCCTGCGGCCGGGCATCCACCGTCGTAGAGTCGCACTCGCCCAGCGCCCCCGAGGGACGGTAACCGCCATGCAGCGACCGAACGCCGCACAGTACGCCACCGGTTCGGCCACCGTCGTGCTCTCGACCGTCGCCCTGCTGCTGCTCGCCGGCACGCCCACGACCCTCGGCATCGCGGTCGTCTGCGCCGCGGGCCTGTTCCTGGGTGTGCTGGTTGCGGTGACGATGCCGGTGCGCGCGCGGCACGTCAAGACCCCGGCGGCGACCGTTGTCAATGTGGCCGAGGAAACAGCGATCCGGGTGCCCGCCGCGCCCGTGGGCGCGGGTGCGGACACCCGGATCGGTTCGTAAGGGCTCGTACCCCCCCCATCAGCCCCTATTGCGGGACGGACACCACCACCGTCTTCGCCGCCTTGTCGTGAAGGCCCTGCTTGTACGGCTTGTCCACGAGGATGAGGATCAGCAGGATCAGCGGCCACAGACACGCGCAGCAGATCAGCGCCGGCAGCCACAGCACGACCGAGCGGATCAGGGAGGCGTTCATCGACGGCGTGGAGCCGTCGTTGAGCATCGCGACCCGCAGCTTCAGCCACTTCTTGCCGAGGGTCTGGCCGCCCTTGGCGACCATGACGGCGTCGTACGCGACATACGCGACGATCGTGATGAGCTGGAAGACCAGCTGCCCGCCGCCGTTGAGGCTGTTGACCGTGTCGTCCCAGTCGTTGCCGTCCCCGGCCCGGTCGTAGACCTTGAACGGGATGCCGATGACCGCGAGCGGCACGGCGATGATCAGCCAGTCGATGACCCGGGCGGCGATGCGCTTGCCGGACTCGGCGAGCGGCGGCATCCCGGAGAGCGGATCGGTCCCGCCGTACGGTCCCCCGCCGTAGGGCCCTCCGCCGCCTCCTCCGTACGGTCCTCCGCCGCCGTACGGATCACCTCCGCCACCGCCGTACGAGGGGGGCGGCGGGGGCATCCGGTCGTACGGGCTCCCCGACGGCGGCCCCTGCGGAGGCTCCTGCGGCGGCTCCTGCGAGGGTTCCTGTGGAGGCCGTTTGCGGAACGGGTCCTCGTCGGGCGGCGGCTGACCGGGGGGCGGCGGCGGCTGGTCGTTGCTCATGGGGGCAGTGCACCCCGGGCACCGGACCCCCGCAATCCGGGCTGGCCCTACCGGGCGACGCCGGCCCTAGGTCCTGTCCGGAAAGTAGCGTCGTCTGCCCGCAGGGCAGGGCTCGCGGTGTCTGGTGCGTGCGATCGCAAGGCGGAGGAGGGAGACATGGCTTGCCATGGCGACCGACGACAACGCGGCGAGCGTGCGTGCCAGGCGCCGCGAGCCAGGCGGGACTTTCCGGACAGGACCTAGCGGGCGACGAAGGTGCCGGCCGCCTTGTCGTGCCAGCACTGGCGCCACGGGCGGTCGAAGAGGCACCAGAGGACGTTGAGCACGCCGATGCCGAGCAGTCCGAGCACCCCGTAGAGCAGCCAGCGGCGCAGCGCGGCGCCGAAGGTCGGCGGGTGCTGCCCCTCGATGTCCCGGACCTCCAGACCGCACAGCTTCTTGCCCAGCGTGCGCCCCCACTTGGCGGTGGGCAGCGCCTCGTACAGCGTGCCGAGGACGAGGAACGCGGCGAGCACGATGCCGAACTGCACGGAGGTGGTGCCGTCGAGCAGCCACACCTGCACGGTGACGCCGGTCTGCCGGGCGGCCTCGATCTTCTCGTCGATGTGCGCGATCGCGGCGGTCACGAAGGGGTACGAGACGGCGCCGACCAGCGCCCCGAGCACCACGCCGTCCACGAGGCGCGCGAGCAGCCGCCGCCCGAGCCCGGCGGGCCGGGCCGCCGCCTGCGCCCGCGCCGCCGCCTGGAACACGTCCTCGACGGGTGGCTTCCACGGCACGACGGGCTGCTGCGGGTCCTGCGCGGCGGGCGTGGGTGTGGGCGGTACGGGGGCGGGCGCGGGAGCCGGAGTCGGTACGGGCGCCGGGGCCGGCGCCGGGACGGCCGGGTGCGCGGGCTGCGGGCTCCACGCGGCCGGGGCGGGCGCGGGGGTGACGGGCATTCCGCCGAGGCGCGCGGCCGGGGCGACGGGAGCCGCGGCGGGAGCCGGCGTGGCCGCGGGGCGCTGCTCGGGGACGGTGCCGCCGGCCTCCGGCCAGGCGGGGGCGGCGGGGGTGGGGCTCGGCGCCGGGGTGGCCGGGGCCTCCGGGGCGGCGTCCTCGACGGGCGCGACGGCCGTCGCCGGGTCACGGCGCATCGAGACCCCGCCACCCGACGCGGCGGGCGCTGCGGGCGTCTCCGGTCCGCCGGCGGCCGGCCAGGCGGCCGCGGCGCGCGGGTCGGCGGCGGGAGCGGACGCCGTGGCCGCCGGGGCGGCAGGCTGCGGCTCGTCCTGGACGCCCCACGAGACCTTCTGGTCGCGCTCGCCGCCGAAGCCGGTCTGCCGGGAGGTGCTGGCCTGCCACGCGGAGGCGGGCTCCTGGGGAGCGGCCGCGGCGGGCTCCGGTTCGGCGTCGAAGAAGACCGGGCCGGTCTCCTCGACGGCCGGCACGGCCGGGAGGGCCGGGACGGCCTGGGCCGCGGGGGCCGCCGGGAGTTGCGGCGCCGGGGCCGGGCTCGGCGCCACCTGCGGGGCGACCGGTGCGGGCGGCGCGGGCGGCGTCTCGCCCTCCTTGGGCGCGGGCCGGCTCGTACCGGGCACCCACGCGCCGCCGTTCCAGAAGCGGATGTACCCGGGAATCGACGGGTCCGGGTAGTAGCCCGCCTGCGGTACCTCTCCGCCGCCTCCAGGTGGAGTAGCCACTGCCCCGACTCCGTTCAGTCACAACGCCGTTGATCCGCCCGGGCCGCGCGGTGTCCTCGCCTACCGCGCCGCGTCCCAGGGAGGACAGTAACGAAGAACGCCGCCGCAGGGAGAAGGAGCCCACCAGAAAGCCCGCCTTCGAGCGACAGACCCGGATTTTCGTCACTCACCGTGATCCTCGGGCCCTACCCACGAAGCCTGGAAAAAATTCCTCAGAAAATTTCCCGAAGTCGCGTAATGAACCGGCCCGACCCCTCTCTCTCCCGGTGAAGGCCCACCCCGGGCATCACGAGCGGAGAGGCAGAACGCCATGCAGAACACCGACAACAACAACGTGGTCGAGCGCGAG
Organism: Streptomyces sp. SKN60; assembly: GCF_026236535.1. GTDB lineage: Bacteria > Actinomycetota > Actinomycetes > Streptomycetales > Streptomycetaceae > Streptomyces. The sequence continues at coordinate 32,869 of NZ_JAHTMW010000037.1, forward strand.
CTGGAGCTGAAGCTGGTCCTGTCCCCGGAGCGTTCGGTGCCGGTCCCGGCCCGGCTCGCCTACCGCGTGGACGACCCGTACGCCGTCCACATCACCTTCCACATCGGCTCCGAGCACCCGGTCAACTGGACGTTCGCCCGCGAACTGCTCGTCGAGGGCGTCTTCCGGCCGTGCGGCCACGGGGACGTGCGGATCTGGCCGACGAAGGTCGACGGCCGCAACGTCATCCTGATGGCGCTGTCCTCCCCCGACGGCGACGCGCTCCTGGAGGCGCCGTCGGCGCAGGTGTCCGCGTGGCTGGAGCGGACCCTGCGCGCGGTCCCGCCGGGCACCGAGACCGAGCAGCTCGGCATCGACGACGGCCTGGCCGAGCTGCTCGCCGCCACCGTGGTGGCGGACGAGCTGTGGCTGCGCGACCCGTGGCCGGCGGACGAGTCCGGCGACGGCGAGCTGTGAGCGCCGCATCGGCTTCGTACGGGACGGGGCCCCCAACCCGTCGCCGTGCCCGTACGCGTACTCGTACCCGGAAGGCTCAGGAGGCTCAGGAGGCTCAGGAGGCTCAGGAGGCTCAGAACAGCTTGCCGGGGTTCAGCAGGCCCAGCGGGTCGAAGGTCTCCTTGATCCCGCGCTGCAGTTCCACGCCGACCGGCCCCAGCTCCCGGGCCAGCCACTCCTTCTTCAGCACGCCCACCCCGTGCTCCCCGGTGATCGTGCCGCCGAGCGCGAGGCCGAGCGCCATGATCTCGTCGAAGGACTCGCGCGCCCGGCGCGACTCGTCCTCGTCGGCGTGGTCGAAGCAGACGACGGGATGGGTGTTGCCGTCGCCGGCGTGCGCGCAGACCCCGATGGTCAGCCCGTACTTGGCGGCGATCTCCGCCGTGCCCGTGAGCATGGCGGCGAGCTTGGTGCGCGGCACGCACACGTCGTCGATCATCGTGGCCGTCTTGATGGTCTCCCGAGCGGTGAGCGAGAGCCGACGGGCCTGGAGGAGCAGCTCGGACTCGGCGGCGTCCTCGGCCGGCACGACCTCGGTCGCCCCGGCGGCCCGGCACAGCTCCGCCACCGCGGCCAGATCGGCGGCCGGGTCGGGGGTGTCGAAGGCGCACAGCAGCAGCGCCTCGGTGGTGTCGGGCAGACCCATGTGGGCGAGCTTGTTGACGGCCCGGACGGTGGTGCCGTCCATCAGTTCCAGGAGTGAGGGAGTGTGGCCGCGCTCCATGATCGAGCAGACGGCCGCGCAGGCGGCCTCCGCCGAGGGGAACTCGGCGGCGAGCGCGAGCTGCGCCGGCGGCTGCGGCTTGAGCGCGAGCACGGCGCCGACGACGATGCCGAGGGTGCCCTCGGAGCCGACGAACAGCCGGGTCAGGTCGTATCCGGCGACGCCCTTGGCGGTGCGGCGGCCGGTGCGCAGGAGTCGCCCGTCGGCCAGGACGACGTCGAGCCCGAGCACGTACTCGGCGGTGACCCCGTACTTCACGCAGCACAGACCGCCGGACGCGGTGCCGATGTTGCCGCCGATGGTGCACATCTCCCAGCTGGAGGGGTCCGGCGGGTAGGAGAGGCCGTGTTCGGCGACGGCGCGGGACAGCACGGCGTTGACGACGCCCGGTTCGACGACGGCGATCCGGTCGACCGGGTCGATCTCCAGGATGCGGTCCATCTTGACGAGCGAGAGCACGATGCAGCCCTCGGAGGCGTTGGCGGCGCCGGACAGACCGGTGCGGGCGCCCTGCGGGACGACCGGGACGCGCAGTTCGGTCGCGGTGCGCATGATGTGCCGCACCTGTTCGACGGTGCGCGGGAGCACGACGGCCGCGGGGGTGCCGGCCGTGCAGAAGCTCGCCATGTCGCGGGCGTAGGAGGCGGTGACGTCGGGGTCGGTGAGCACGGCCTCGGCCGGGAGTCCGGCGCGCAGGCGGGTGTGCAGGGTGTGGAGCCTCTCGTGAAGATCGTCCATGGGTCCAGCGTGGCACCCGGGGCCATCGGTGTGAACCCGCCGGGGAGCGGGCGCTGATGTGCTCTTCGTACGGCCCGTCGCGGGCGCACAGTGTGCGCCATGAGACCCGAGAACGTGTCGCGGACGGTCCTCGCCTCGGGCGTGGGCGCTGTGCTCGCCGCGACGGCGCTGCTGTACGTGCCCGAGCTGGCCGGCCGGTCCGCGCCGCCCCCGCCCGGTCCCGCCGAGCGCGCGGCGCACGCGGCGACCTCGGGGGCGCAGGCGGCGCTGCCGGACCTGGTCGCGCTGATCGGAGACCGGGAGAAGTGGCTGCGGGGGCACCCCGGTGACGCGGCGTCCTGGGCGGTGCTCGGCTCGGCCTACACGGAGCGGGCGCTGCGCCGCGCCGACCCGGCGGACCTGCCGCGGGCCGAGGCGGCCCTGAAGCGGGCGCCCGGGAGCCTGGACGCGCAGGTGGGCCTGGCGGCGCTCGCCAACGCGCGCGGCGACTGGGCGACGGGCCGGACGTGGGGCGAGCGGGTGCGGAAGGCGGACCCGAAGCGCTGGTCCGCGTACCCGGTGCTGATCGACGCGTACAACGGTCTCGGCGACTACAAGGCGGCCGGCAAGGCCGCCGAGAAGCTGGCCGAGCTGCACACGGGCGCGGCGGTCAGCGGCCGCTCGGCGCAGCTGTACCGCGACCGCGGCTGGCGCGAGGACGCGGGCGCGGCGGCCCTGGACGCGGTGGCGCTCGCGGAGACGGGTGCGGAGAAGGCGGTCGCGCTGTCCCGGCTCGGCGACCTGGCGTGGGAGCGGGGCGAGCCGGCGGAGGCGCTGGCGCAGTACGGGGCGGCGCTCGGGCTCGTACCGGACCACGGGCCGGCGCTCGCGGGGCGGGCGCGGGCGCGGGCGGCGCTCGGGCGGACCGAGGAGGCGGTACGGGACTGGCGGGCGGCGATCGGGCGCCTGCCGCTGCCCGGGTATCTGCTCGAAGCGGCCGAACTGGACGAGTCCCTCGGCCGCGACGAGGACGCGCGGGCGCTGTACGCGCGGCTACGGGCGGGCCGTTGGCCGGACGCCGAGGTCGAGCTCGGCCTCCTCGACGCGGACCACGGCGAGCCGGCGGCGGCGGTGCGGCGGCTGCGGGCGGCGTGGGCGGGCGGGCACCGTTCGGTGCGGGTCGCGGACGCGCTGGGCTGGGCGCTGTACCGGTCGGGCGAGCCGAAGGAGGCCCTGGACTACGCGAAGCGCGCCACCGACGAGGGCCTGCGCAGCGCCCTCTTCGCGTACCACCGCGCCGAGATCGAACGCGCCCTGGGCGATCTGAGCCCGGCCCGCCGCCACCTCGCGGAGGCGCTGCGCACCAACCCGCACTTCTCGCCGTTGCTGGCGCCGCGCGCGAAGCAGGCGGTGGCGGCCCTCGGCGACTTCCCGGACGACCTCCCGAAGGACGTGCTGCCAGCGGAGCAGCCTGCGCGCTCCTAGGCGGGGCCTGCCGTTCGTTGTGGGCATACGTTCCGCAGGGGCTGGGGGTCCCCCCCAGGGCGAAGCCCTAGGGGGAGGGTGGGCACAACGGACGGCGCCCCTTGCCGGGCCTAGGCTTCCGCGCCTGTGCCCGCACACGGGGGCGCCGCGCTCGTGGTGCGGGTCCAGGCGCAGGTGCGGAACGCGCCCGCATGGGCGCCGTCCCGTGTGCCCACCCGTCCCGCCCTGCGGGACGAA
>NZ_JAHTMW010000038.1 GCF_026236535.1 Streptomyces sp. SKN60
CACCTTCGACGGCCGGCTCTCCGCAGCCCGTCAGTAACCCCGAACACCCTCGTTACACCGTTCGATTGACAGACCCCCGGGTACGACGCGCCCGGCGCCGAACCGCAATGCCAGCGGCCGGCGCGGCCCTAGCCGTAGGCCTGATGGTGCCGGTCATCCACCTCGCCGAGCCTGCAAGGACGGATGGCCAGGCCGCCGCGCGTTCCAGCGTGTCTTCGATGGCGTCTGCGTTTGAGCCGGCCGCAGTGGTGTCGCAGGTGGTGGGGTCCGGGACGATGGATGTAAGGCCTGGTCAGTGGTGCTGGAGTTTTATCCGGTGCTGCCGGCGGACTGCGTCGCCCCGCCCAAGGAGGGATTCGGGCAGGAGACGTCAGGCAAGAGCCGGCTGTGTCAGCGGACGGTGATCGGCGGTGTCCGGGTGGACGATCAGGGTGGTCCCTGGTTGGGTTGCCAGGCCGTGGCCGGTGCCCATGACGCCCGTGTCGCGGGGGGCGCCGGGTATGAGGCTCTTCGTGACACGGGTTTGTCGGGGGTCCGTGTCTTCGTCGGCATCCCGGGGGCGGGAATCCCGGTCGGTGAAGGCCAGATGATCACCTCCGTCGACCAGTGCAACGCTGACAACCAGCGTTTGAGTAATGACACCTACTGGCCCTGACTCGCACACTAGCGACGATCAGCCACAACTCCGCCGACCTGCTCCCGCCGAAAGAGTCGCACCCACGAGCGGTAGAACGATCACCAGCACAACCCGCATCCGCGAAGGAACCGCCCGACCATGACGCACGAGAGCCCAGGCGACTTCGCCGAGTTCGCTGCTGCGGCCTGGCCTCGCCTGGTCCGTACCGCTCAGATGCTCACCGGCGACTTCCGCGAGGCCGAGGATCTGGTGCAGACCACGTTGGTCAAGGTCTACGCGCCTTGGCGGCGCATCCCCGCCGACGACGTCGACGTCTGCGTACGCAAGGCATTGATCAACAACAGCCTCAGCCGTACACGCAAGAGGCGCGTCGCTCACCTCCTGACGCCGTTCCTGCCCGAGGCCGAGCACCGCGCCCATGGCGGACACACGGAAGTCGTCTAACACCGCATCGCCCTCACCCAGGCAATGTCCGCACGCCAGCGGTCCGTGATGGTGCTGCGTTACTTCGATGACCTGAGCGGTCCCGAGCTCGCCACCGTTATGAACTTCTCGCTCGGCACAGTCAAGACCCACGCGCGCCGCGGCCACGCCGCGCTGCGCACCCACCCTGCACTTGCGGAAATCTCCCTTCCCGGAGCACACGATGACACCCCGGCGCGACACAGAGCTGCGTGAACTGTTCGCCGACGTTGCCAGCGGCACGCCCCCTCACACCTCCCGCTCGAGGCCATCACGAGGGAGGCTCGGAAACACTGGCGTCGTCGCACCACGGGACGGGCTACCGCCCGCGGACTGCTGCTCACTCCGCTCATCCTCACCGCACTCGCCTTCACACCCGAGCCGACTGTACCGGCGGCCACCACACCCGCGATCAGCACCGCGCGGATCCTCACGCCGGGCGAGCGGGCCAGGGCGGCGGCGCAGATGGAACTGTCGCTGACACGTGACGGCATGCACTGGTCCACCCCGGTCAAGGAGAACCAGTTCCGCAGCACGACCACCCACACAACCGGCCAGCGCATCTCGTCCTCCGGGCCGAGACCGTGAACGGCAGCCTCATACTGTTCGGCCATTCGCAAGCGGTGGAGGCCACCGAGAACCGCGTCTCAAGAGCCCTTGACCCAGGACCGACACCACGAGGCAGCCCCGGGGAGACACAGCAGTCCCGGCCCGCCTAATCCTCGTATCGGCACCGGCCTTGCATACGGCAGGGGGCTGGGTGCGTGATCCGCTCGCTGGTCAGGAGCGCTGGCTTGGGGCCGGCCACCTTCCGGCGCCCCGGCCCCAAGACCACCACCGCGACGCTCAGCGGGTGTCGACCCCTACCCGTCTCGAGGTATCCACCACCTTCCCCATATTGCCTGCGGCTCGAGTGCGGGATGACGCCAAGAGATTTCTTAGATCTTGTGTCATCCGGAACCGCAACGGACGGGGTTGTACAGGGTGGAGAGGCGCCCTCCACCCTGTTCACTCGAATCCATGAGGAGTTGCGTGTCCATGGCACGAATCAAGAAGTATGTGGCAGCTACGGCGACCGCAGCCGCGCTGGTCGCTGTGCCGACGATGGCGCAAGCCTTCGCCGACACAGTGAAGGTCCCTGCCTCGGCGGCGTCGACGCCGCCCACCGTCACGGCCTCCGCGGCCAAGCCGGCTGCGAAGGTGTCGGAGGTGGTCGGCTCGGGCGTGGTGGACGGGAAGGCGTGGTCGGTCACGCTGGAGTTCTATCCGGTGGTGCCGAAGGGGTACGAAGTCCCGGCCAAGGCGGGCTTTCCCGTGCAGGAGACAGCGGGGAGCAGCCTGCTGTGTCAGCGGATCGTGATCGGCGGTGTTCGGGTGGACCATCAGGGCGGTGACTGGTCGGGCTGCGACCTTGTGTCCGGCGCCCATGACGCCAGCCACTTGGATGGTGCCGGGCTCCATGGCGTCAGTGACAAGGGCTTGTCCGGCACCCGCATCTTTGTCGGTCGTGTGTCTGTCGGCAGCCACGCGCAGGGCGTCACTCGTGCGGAGATCACCCTGAAGGACGGCCGGCGTCTTAAGGCCGAGGTGAACACGGTTCCGGGCACTGGCTACGGCGCCTTCGCCATCCCTCTGGGCAAGGGCCAGACCATCGCCGCTGTCGACCAGTACAACGCCGACAACGAGCGCCTCAGCCACGACACCTTCTGGCGCTGACCCATACAGCGGTGACCGGCTGGGGAACCAGCCGGTCACCGCACTGCTACTCCTCCCAGGAGTCAACCGCTCACCGCGCTACGCGGAAATCAGCGGCCGGCTGCACTCTCCCCCTACGTCTTCCGGAGAAAAAAACCATGACCTTGCCGTACAGCGAACCAGATGATGTCGAGGACGAGCTGCGCCGCGCCATGGCGCAGACGGCTCACCAGCAGCGTCCCTCGCCCGTGCCGCTGAAGGAGATCATCCAGGAGGGCCGTGTGCGACGCGCCCGAAGCCGGGCCGCCCTCTCAGCGGTCGGTGCGGTTCTGGCAGTAGGCCTGACGGTGCCGATCATCCACCTCGCCGGATCAACAGTGACGAAGAACCAGGTGGCAGCCCCTCCGCAGTCTCTGGAAGCTGCGAAGGTGTCGGAGGTGGTCGGCTCGGGCGTGGTGGACGGGAAGGCGTGGTCGGTCACGCTGGAGTTCTATCCGGTGGTGCCGAAGGGGTACGAAGTCCCGGCCAAGGCGGGCTTTCCCGTGCAGGAGACAGCGGGGAGCAGCCTGCTGTGTCAGCGGATCGTGATCGGCGGTGTTCGGGTGGACCATCAGGGCGGTGACTGGTCGGGCTGCGACCTTGTGTCCGGCGCCCATGACGCCAGCCACTTGGATGGTGCCGGGCTCCATGGCGTCAGTGACAAGGGCTTGTCCGGCACCCGCATCTTTGTCGGTCGTGTGTCTGTCGGCAGCCACGCGCAGGGCGTCACTCGTGCGGAGATCACCCTGAAGGACGGCCGGCGTCTTAAGGCCGAGGTGAACACGGTTCCGGGCACTGGCTACGGCGCCTTCGCCATCCCTCTGGGCAAGGGCCAGACCATCGCCGCTGTCGACCAGTACAACGCCGACAACGAGCGCCTCAGCCACGACACCTTCTGGCGCTGACCCATACAAGCAGCGCGAGCCGGTGACTTGCAGCCGGCCTTCTGCTGGTCGGTGCGATCACATCACGAGCAGCAGCCCGACCAGGTACCACAACCTCTTACCTCTGAAGGAACTGTCCGCTATGACGCACGAGAGCCCAGGCGACTTCGCGGAGTTCGCCGCCGCAGCCTGGCCGCGCCTGGTACGTACCGCTCACATACTCACAGGCGACTTCCACGAAGCCGAGGATCTCGTGCAGACTACGCTGGTCAAGGTCTACGCCCGATGGCGGCGTATCCCCGCCAGCGACATCGATGTGTACGTGCGCAAGGCATTGATCAACAACAACATCAGCCGCATCCGCAAGAAGCGCGTATCCCATCTGCTGACGCCCTTCCTGCCCGAGACCGAGCAACGCGCCCACAGCGGGCACGCGGACTCCATCGAGCACCGCGCCTCAGTCGTCCAGGCGCTTGCCGCGCTGTCGGCACGCCAGCGCACGGCGATGGTGCTGCGCTACTTCGACGACCTCAGCGACGTCGAGATCGCCGCGGCGATGAACTGCTCGATCGGCACGGTCAAGACCCACATACGGCGCGGCCTCGCGGTCCTGCGCATGCATCCTGCCCTCGCGGGACTTTCTTTTCTCGGAGTACATGATGACGCCCCGGCGCGACACCGAGCTGCGTGAGCTGTTCGCCACCGCCACCCTCGGCATCACGCCCCCTCTCGTCCCGATGACAGCCATCGAGAAAGCAGGCCGGGCATTCAGACGCCGCCGCATCGCGCGACGGGTCGCTGCCGCAGGACTGCTGCTGGCCCCGGTCGCTGCCACCTCGTACGGCTTCTTCGCCCCCGGGCCAGCCGCCACGGCCACGGTCCACACAGCGCGGATCGTTGCGCCTGGGGAGCGGGTCGAGGTCATGACGCAGAGGGAACTGTGGCTGACCAGGGACGGCCTGCACTGGTCCACCCAAGCCCAGACCAACCAGTTCCGCAGCATCGCCGACCTCGACTCCGGCACGGCGGGTATCGTTCCGCACGCCGAGGCCGTGAACGGCAGCGCCATGCTGTTCGGTCTCTACCGCGGCCGGGGCGACGCGGCCACCGTTCGTATCGTGACCGACGAAGGCACCGTGACGGGCAGCGTGGTGCGCCTGGCCGGCCCGTCCGACTGGGGTGCCTGGTACGTCACGGTCCCACTCCTCGACAAGGCCGTCGTGTGGGACGGGAAGGCCTTGATCCATAGCATTACCGTTCGCGATGCCTCCGGCCAGACCATCGCCCAGACAGTCCTCTCGTAGGAGCCCCGCGGGTCTGGCGCTCACCCTCTCAACAGCTCGCCTCCCAAGGGCACGCCCTCACGGAGCCGCCGCCACAGCAGTCGCAGCCTTCCGGTTCCCGCACGTGAACCGTGCGGTGACGCCGACAGTTACCCGGCTCCTTCCTGATCACCGAGTCCCTGCCTGAGAACTCCCGTGTCACAACACTCCATCACTTCACCCGCGCGGCCGCAGACCAAGAGATCCTCCCGGTTCCTGCCACAGCCGCGAAACGGGCGCGCCCGCCATCGCGGCGCCCGTCGTTCCCAGCGTGCTCGCAGCCGCCCTATGCGGTGGCTGCGACGACTGGCCGCCATGACGCTGACCTTTGTCCTGGGCCTGAGCAGTGCAGCAGTGGTGGCCTACTCGCTGACCGACATACCCGCTCCGCACCCGGAGGCGGTGGTCCAGAGCACCGTGTTCGTCGATGTCCACGGCGACTACCTCGGACGGCGCGGCCCGATGGACCGCCAGGACGTTCCCCTGTCCCAGGTGCCGCGACACGTGCAGGAGGCGGTGATCGCCGCGGAGAACCGGTCCTTTCGCACCGACTCCGGCATCGCCCCGACCGCGATCGCCCGCGCCGTACTCGCCGCAGTCACCGGCGGGGCCAGGCAGGGTGGCTCCACCATCACCCAGCAGTACATCAAGAACGCCCTGCTCACCCCGGAACAATCCATGTCCCGCAAGGCCAAGGAAGCACTGATCGCCGTCAAACTCGACCGCACCCGTTCCAAGGAAACGATTCTCGAGGGATACCTGAACACGGTGTACTTCGGCCGCGGCGCCGCAGGTATCCAAGCCGCCGCCCGCAACTACTTCGGCGTCAACGCCCATGACCTCACCATCGAACAGGACGCTGCGCTCGCCGCCGTCATCAACCTCCCTTCCTACTACGAGAAGGCTGGATCAGACCCCAAAGTCACCAGCACCCTGCAGCGCCGCTGGGCCTGGGTCCTCGACGCCATGGCCGACAGCGCTGTCATCACCCGGCAACAGCGGGCCCAGGCCGCCTTTCCCGCGTTCCGCTTCTACCCGCCAGGCCACACCGAAGGTCAGCGCCAGTACCTCATCGATGCCGCAGCCGCCGAAGCCACCAAACAACTCGGCATCACCCAGGAACAGTTGGCCCGCGGCGGCTACACGATCCACACCACCTTCGACCTCACCCTGCAAGACGCCGCCGCAGAAACCGTCCGGACACGCACCAAGCCTGCTATCGGCAGCAGCCACGCCACCACCGCACAACTGCACACCGCCATCACTGCAGTAGTGCCCGGCGACGGTGCGATCCGCCTCCTCTACGGAGGCGCAGACTACGCTCGCCAGCCGTTCAACGACGCCCTCCACGGCGCCATCGAAGCAGGCACCACCCTCGAACCCTTCACCGGAAAACGCCTCGGCCAACCGCTCGACCGCATCCGCGACGACACCGCCCCCACAACCGTCCAGGTATCCGCCGCATACGCCGCGCTGGCCGCGAACGGCCGCTACGCCACCCCCTACACCATCGCCAAAATCACCCGCAACGGCCGCACCCTCTACACCGCGCGGCCCGAGACCCACCTCGCGATGACGCCCTCCACGGCGCACGACATTACCCGGACGCTGCACAGCACCACCGCTGGCAGCCCCACGACTTCGCACACCGGCGCCGCCGGCCACCGGACCGCCTGGTCCACCCGCTCCGACTCCCGCCTCACACTGACCGCCGCCCTGTTCGCAGAATGTCCGGCGACTGCCACCAAGCCTGCAGCTCCTGCACCCCTCGCAGATCTCGTCGGCCCCCAACCGCCCACCACATTCGCAGCCGAAACGACTGCCGACCTCTGGGCCAGCGCCCTCCGAACAACGGTACAAAGCCCCACCGGTTGAACGCCCCCGACCGCGTCCGCCGCCCGCTGGGCCGTGATCGCCGAGTCGTCACCCCATGCAGAAGTTCCGATCGCCCTCGAACATGCACAAGTGCTCACCGGCTGCGCCCATCCAAAATCGACACCTTTACGCCTGTCTTGCGCGGGCGGCCCCAGTAACTGGAAAACACGCAGTGCAGGAGAAACGCATGCATCCACAGGCATTTAGCAATGTACGCGCTCCGCCAGCCACAGTCCTGACAGGAGAAGATCGAAAGTCGCGATTGCCGAAAACTCGCACCACTTGCGCACCTGAATGGGAAAGGATTTCGCTTTGACCTCCCGACGTCTGCAATTCCGAGCCGGAACACTGCTGGTAGCTACCTTGTTGACAGGGATGGCCACGGCCGGAACATCGGCACATGCCGCCGGAACCGACTCCACTTGCACGCCCATCTGCGTCCTGGACGCCCGTGCAGGGAGCCACTCCGACTTCGACCGCCTCGTCCTCGACTTCAGTGACGGCCCTCTCCCCGGTGCAGTTACAACAACCGCATCACCGGACGGAAGCTACAGCGGCCCCGGCGGAGAGACGAAGAAGATCGAAATCTCAGGACAGTCATATCTCATCCTCGACGTTTCCGTCGCTCACGCACACAACGACAGCGGAACGGTCACTTACATCGCGCCTCGAGTGACTAGCTGTTTCTGATCCCCGGTCGGCGCGTACGCTGGGCTCTACTCTGGGCCGGTGTCCGAGGACGTCGACCGGGCCAGGGAACGGGTCTGCGAGGGCTGTGGTGAACGGCTTAGGCCGGACGCCCGGCCGCACGCGGTGTTCTGCTCGACCGCGTGTCGTTCGAGGCAGTGGCGGGTGCGGCGGCGGCTGAGGCAGCGCCTGGCGGCGGTCAGGGACGAGGCCGGCCGGAGGTCGTGTCCGGTCTGCGGCGCGACGTGGACGGCCGGGGTCGAGCGGAGCGTGCGGGCGGTGTACTGCTCGAAGCGGTGCAAGGTGAGGGCCTGGCGGGGGCGGAAGGAAACGTTCGGGACACGGTCACAGTGACCGTGAGGCGAACGCTTCGATTGCCCCTTTTCGAACATGGACCAGTCATTTGCGGTCGTTCGTTGCGATCTTCGGATTTTTGGTCTGACTCTCGGTTCTGGAAGCGGGCCCTGTCCTGTCGCGGTGTGAAGTGCCGTGCCCCGGCCCGCACTTGGGTGGTGAAAGCCATGTCCGAGGAGACCGAGAAGGTCGGAAACGTCAGCCAGTCCCGCTACGAGCAGATCGTGGCCGAGCTGCGGCAGGTCGTCGAGCAGCAGACACAGGGGCAGTTCACGATCGGGGACCGCGCCCTGGAGATGAACCGGTCAGGCCCCGCGGCGGCATCGCGGATGCCGAGTGGACGGTCAGGGAGTCTTTGGTGCGTCTGGCCGAGGACATCGGCCTGACGTTCAGCACGGTCAAGAACGCCAGATGGACCGCCTCGCGCTGGCCCAAGGAACATCGTCAGGCGGGCGTCTCGTTCACGGCCCACCGGATCCTGGCCCAGATCGAGAACGAACAGGAGCGGTTCGCCACGATCCTGACCCCGCCGGCGGGCAAGAAGCGGTGGACGCCGGACGAGGCCAAGCGGCGGGTCGGCTGGCAGGTCGAGAACCCGGAGAGTCCGCAGGAGAAGATCACCGCGATTCATCACCTGGCCCGGGACGAGGACGTCGCCGCGGTGGTGACCACCGACTTCCTGAAGCGTCCGACCGTCGCGGCGAAAGTCTCCCCGGAGAACAAGGTCCGGGTGGTGGAGGAGTTCACCCGGGACGAGACCGTCGCGGCGACCGCCGCGGCCAGTCTGCTGCGTCGGCCCGACGTCGCGTTCAAGGCCATGAGCGACGACACCGCCCGCTTTCAGGTCAACCATGCCCAGGCCGAGCGGTCCCGGCAAGCCCGCGAGCACTTCGCGGCGGCCAGCCCCGGGAGGCCGCGCTGGTCGTGGACACCCGCGGCCTCCCGCTGATGGTCATGGTCACCTCGGCCGACCTCCACGACTCCGCCGCCGCGAAGGAAGTCCTGTTCCGCCTCCGCCTCATGCACCCCGAGATCACCATCGTCTGGGCCGACCGCGCCTACGCGGGCAAGCTCGTGACCTGGGCAAAGAAGCACCTGAACCTGACGATCAAGACCGTCAGCCGGCCGAAGGGCACATCCGGATTCGTCATCCTGCCCCGCCGCTGGGTCGTCGAGCGGACCCTGGCCTGGATGATGAACGCCCGCCGGCACGCGCGGGACTACGAACGCCTCGTCCAGCACTCCGAAACCCTCATCACCTGGGCTGCAATCACCCTCATGACCAGGCGCCTCACCCGCCGACCGAGTAACTGGACCGCACGCAAGCCCAGCCCGGCGATCGCGGTCATGCAGGCCACGTGAGCGACTCACATGCGTTGCAGAAGAACGTACCCGGCTTCTTCCTTTACGGTTTTGTATCCCTTCTCGCGGAATCTCTCTACTTCTCCGGCTTCCTGTTCCCGGCTGATGGGCCATCCTTGAGGGTCTCGAGTGTCAGCGACGACCCATTCAGGATTCTCTTGATTTTGAGGCAGCCCGAGGACCATGACCGTGCAGCGATTAGTGAGCTGAGGAACGAGCCGGTTAGAAGCCGCGACGGTCGCTCCGTCGGGAACCAAGTCGAGAACATGATGCGCAACCGCAACGCGCGGGCCCGGTTCCCAGGTCGCACCTTCCGCGAGCTGCGCGAACGGAAAGAGCGGCAGCATGACCACTGTGAAAGCCGCACTCACGATCAGAGAGCGGCGCACGGCGCTTTCCCGGTTTTTGGCCGAGCGCTCCCGGTGGATCGAAGTAAGAGCGTGGATGAAAGCGCCAAAAATGATGGGCATCAGAACGGCACTGTAATGGAAGCGTGTTCCCCAGTAGGCCTCGTTATTGGAAGCGAAACGCCATGCAAGCGTGGGAACGGCGATGAATATCAGAGGTGACCGAAGGGCAAAGAAGGCTGTCGGAGCCAGCAGCATCAGAAGCGTGAGCAACTTCGTTTCCGGGGTGACCAGACCAAGGGTATAGCGCATGAACAGATCCAGCGCTCCAGCGTCTGAACTGTCTGACACTTTGTCGAAGTAGGCGAATACTCCGTCAGGGTTGAATGCAGGTATGACGACCAGCATTTCCACCGCAGTTCCCGCCAGACCGGTGACGGCCGTGATGATGCCCAGTCGGCGGGTTCCGCGGTAGGCGATGTAGGCGCCGATGGCAGCTACCGTCAGGCCGAGGTCCTCCTTGACCAGCAGCAGAGGAAGGCCCCATGCCACAGCCGCCCGCCAGCGCTCATTACCGAGAGCTTCGACTGAGAACGCGATCAATGGCACCGCGAAACACACCTCGTGAAAGTCGAAGCCGACGGTCTGGGCGATCCCCCAGGAAACGCCGTAGCCAAGCCCAATGACCAGAGCACCCGCAGATCCCGCCACTCGGTGTGCCCACCGAGTCAGCGGGACGACAGTCAGGGCAAGCAGAAATGCCTGGACCAGAAGCAGGGTGACCGGTGACGGCCATACCCGATAGAAGGGCGCGATGGTGGCAGTAATGGGAGAAAAATGATCACCCAGCAAAGGGTAATCATGACCCTTAAGCTCTGCTACCGGGAGATCACCGTGCGCGTAGGAGCGCACAGCCTGTTCGAATATCCCCAAATCGTATCCGGTGGTCAGCATGAGTTGATGCCGAGACAAAGACAGAGCCGCGTACAGGCCGAAACAAAGCGCCGCTATTCCCCAGGCCAAGAGAGTGCCATGAGACACAGGAGCTGAAATTTCCCGTCGCTCCGGAGAAAGCAGCTTCACCAGCCTCTTGGTGGTGGCCAGAGCCGGGGAAAAGACCTGCATTGAGTCGCCTTCCGGTATGTGCCGGCAATCTCATGCAGCACACCCGAAAGGTCGTTCCGCCCTTGAGTCCTACCAGCGAGAAGTCACACGTCTCTCGCCAGCTAATTACATTCAATGCGAATCGTCGTGAGCAAGTAGTACTCAATTTGATTTTCGCAACACCGCGCCCGAGGGAAAATTAAGGAGGATCTCATCCGGCCGCCCTTGACATCCGCAATACGAGGAAAACCCGCTCAACGTGACACAGGATCCGCCACCTGATTGCTTAGCGAGAATGCAAACTGCCCCCTCCTGCCGGTGGACCCGTCGAGGTACGCCAGGTGTCACCATGTGCCCGACCTGATCGCGCTTTGGCCCCCAGATTGAAAACAAGCACTGAGAGGTCGTTTTCGCCTGTACTGCCCGCGTATCGAGTGATTTTCAGAGTGCGGGATTGAGGTGCGGAAGGGATCACAGCTGCAGTCGCGGTCTCTGGGTCGGATGGGGTGGCCGGTGGGGCGGGATGCGGCTTGTTCCTGTCTCACCCCAGAACGCCCGTCCTTCGCGGCCTGTGTGCTTCCCTCGCCGCGGCTGCGCGCCTGGGCGCACTCGGTCTGCGGCGGTACGCCGGAAGCATGGCGAAGCGACGTCCGTATCCGAGTGATCTGTCCGATGCCCGCTGGGAGTTGATCGAGCCGGTGCTCTCGGCCTGGCGCTTCGAGCGCCGCGGCAGGGCCCTGGACTTCGGCCGGCCGCCCGAGCACGACCTGCGCGACATCATGGACGCGATCTTGTATGTGGACCGCACCGGCGTCCAGTGGCGCTATCTCCCGCATGACTTCCCGCACTGGAACACCGTCTACGGATACTTCGCCAAGTGGGCGGACGAGGGCGTGTTCGCCCAGCTCAACGGCCTGCTCAGACAATTGCTGCGGGAGAGGGAAGGACGGGACGCCGAGCCCTCGGCCTGCGTGATCGACGCCCAGAGCGTCAAGACCTCCACCAGCGTTCACGCCTCCAGCCAGGGCATCGACGCGGGCAAGAAAATCGTCGGCAGGAAGCGGAGCATCGTCACCGACACGCTCGGCCTTCTCCTCGCGGTGCTGGTCACCGCGGCCAGCGTGCAGGACTCCATTGCCGGCACTCGGCTCTTGGACCAGGTCGCCGCCCACCACCCTGGCATCCGCAAGGTCTGGGTCGACGTAGGCTACCGCCAGCACCTCGTCGAGCACGCAGCCACCCTCGGCATCGACATGGAGATCACCGCCCGCACCCCCGGGACCAGGGGTTTCACCCCGATCCCGAAACGGTGGGCCGTCGAGCGAACCGTCGCAGCAGGCGATCAGGACGTCCTCGACGCCGCGGTTCTTCAGCTCCGCGAGCCAGGCCATCCAGGTCTTGGCGCCTTCGCCGCCGGAGCCTACCCACATGCCCAGGACGTCACGCTCGCCTTCGAGGTTGATCCCGACGGCGATGTAGACGGGGCGGTTGGCGACGGCCCCGTCGCGGATCTTCAGGAGGACCGCGTCGATCATCACGACTGCGTAGACGCGGTCGAGTGGTCGCTGGCGCAGGTGTCGAGTTCCTCGGTGATCTTGTCGATCGCGCGGGAGATCAGGTCACGGGAGACGTCGAAGTCGTAGATCTCGGCGAGATGGGCCTGGATCTCGCCGGTGGTCAGGCCCTTGGCGTAGAGGGAGAGGATCGCCTCGTCGAAGCCCTCCACCCGTCGCTGGTGCTTCGGCACCATCTGCGGCACGAACGTCCCGGCCCAGTCTCGGGGAACGTCGATCTCCACCGCGCCGACATCGGTCAGCACGCGCTTGCGGGACGTGCCGTTTCGGGAGTTGCCCGACCCAGCCCCGGCCTTGTCGCCCTTCTCATAGCCGAAGTGCTCGGTCATCTCCGCTTCGAGAGCGCCTTCCAGGACCAGCTTCACCAGCCCTTTGAGCAGGCCGTCCTCCCCGGCCAGGTTGAGACCCTCGCTGCGGGCCCGGTTGACCAGCTGCTCGGCCAGTTCCCGGTCCAGCTCGGTCAGTCTCGCCAACTCGGCCCCGTACGTACGATGTTCGAACCTTCGCGGGGACGCGCGTCCTTACTGCCCATCCGTGATCCTTCCCGGCAGAGACCACATCTCATGCCAGACAGGTCACACTGGGGCATACGCAAACTTCAGGACAGTCCCGAGCGTCAAGGCCGCCGCCTGGCTGCCGCAGCGGGCCTGGCAACGGATGCGGACCGGTACGGGGCAGAAGAGCCTACGCGACCACGACTGGGCGATGATCGAGGCCACCGCCGACGACACCCCCGACGGCCACGACCGCGACGCGGGGACGTCCGTGCTGCTGGTCCGCCGGCACCGCTACACCCGCACTGTGTCCTACTACCGCTGCTTCACCCCCGGACCGGTGACACTGACGCCACTGGTATCACTGGTGTGCCACAGGCGGCGGGTGGAGGACGACTTCCAGGACGCCAAGGAGATCTGCCACTTCGACAAAGGCCAGGTCACCTGCTGGAACTCCTGGCACTTCTGGAGCGTGATCGCCCTGGTCGCCTACGCTTCCTGGCCGTCACCGCCGGCACTCGAACGTGCCGCCCGGACCGGCCGGAACGACCCCGCCGAGGCCGACCTCGTCCCCCTCAGCAGCCACGAACTCCTCCGCCTGCTACGGGCCCTGGTCCTTCCACCGCCCCAACGAGACCACGACCACCTGCTGTGGTGGTCCACCTGGCGCCGCCGCCATATCAACACCGCGCCCACCTCTGCCGCCGTTGGCGCACCTACGCCGACACCACACCAGGACCAGACAGCACACCAGCAGCCATCTACAGCTCCCGTAAATGAGCTGGAGTTACTCATGGAGGGGCAGGGGGTGGTCTGGCAGGGTACCAGCGTCTAGAAGGGTGTGGGATGATCTCTATCGCGAATTGGTTGCGTTGCCGGGGTCGTGCTGCGGTTTTCGGTGCGGTCGCGTTCACTGTGACGCTGGCCGGGGTCACTGGCTGCAGCGATCACGGTGGCCGACCGGCTGTTCGTAAGCCTGCGGGGGTATCTCCGGTGTCGCCTTCTTCTGCTGCACTGCCGACTCCTGTGGCGTCGGCGGCGGTGATGCCTTCGGTGCGTGGTGCGTGGGGGAAGAAGCCGAAGGTGGTAGTTCCGTCGAATAAGCCTGCGTCTAGTTTCGTGGTCTCGGTTCTGAGGAGCGGGAGCGGCCGGCGGATTCATGAGGGCGACACGGTTACTGTTGATTATCTGGCGCAGTCGTGGAATACGGGCAAGACTGTCTTGGATTCTCGGTCGGGGTCCGGCCCGCAGATCTTCAAGGCTGGCGCGGGGGAGCTTCTTCCGGGGCTGGATGCGGCGTTCAAGGGTCGTCGTGAGGGTGATCGGATCCTGGCTGTCCTGCCTCCGGGCCAGGCTTATGGTCTGCAGCGTCTCCGGCAGGCGGGGGTATCGCCGAAGGACAGCATCGTCTTCGTTCTGGATGTGATTAAAGTTCAGTCTGCGCCCGCCAAGGCGCCCTCGTCTGCTGCTCCCACTCTCACGCCGCGACACTGATCCAGCCGCCTCCTTCGGCAGGCCCGGCTATTGGGTGCTGATTGAGCTTCTTCAGAGTGGTCACCGATCGGGTGGCAGGCGCCGGGCGTAACAGGGGGAGGCCTCGGACTGTTGAACGAGATGTCTCACGTTTCAACTCGTCTGCTAGGGGGCCTGGTTGGTGACCTTCCCTTGCGCACTCGACTTGCCGCACACACTCGTTGCCCGTCGGCCCTGCCGAGCCGCATGCAGGACATTACCGTCGCCGCACCCACCACATCATCACCGTGTGCGAACCCCTGAAGATTCCCGCCCCGGAGGAGCCTTTAGGTATCTCATTTTCTGCTCCGGATCGGTGCGCTCTTAGTTTCGGGTTCGGTGGTGCGAGGCCCGATCGCGTGAATCAGCGTCATGCTGCATTGGGCCGGAACTCTATGGTTCCATTCTCCTGGATTATGGGCCGGATCGATTCCGCCTGTTAATGGCAGCTCTGGAGTTTCGGTTCGAAAATAATCGTCACCCTGGTTTCTTCTTTCGGGTGTCGCCTGGTTATTTCTTCGAGTGAGATGTTGGTTGTTTTATGGATGTGAGTAGGGGAAGGCGGAGATGGTCGGTTTTCCGGCCGTTGTCTGCTGTGGTTGCGGGAGTGCTGTTGGCCGGTGGTACGCCGGGATGGGCCCTGGCGGAGGATTCTCCGTCGGGGCCGCCGAAGTTGCCGGGCGAGGCGTTCCCGTTGCCGGATGCGCCGTCGAAGGCGGTGAAGTCGGGTTTCCTGGCGGGGGCGGGGAGTGTGTCTTCGTCGGGTGCTTTCACCTATCAGGTGCCGCTGGAGGTGCCGGCGGGGCGTGGCGGTGTGCAGCCGAGCCTTTCGCTGGATTATTCCAGTCAGGGCGGGGATGGAATTGTCGGGCTGGGCTGGGCGGTGTCCGGCATGTCGTCGTCGATCACGCGGTGCGGCAAGAGGCTGGACAGTGACGGCACGACGTCGGGGGTGAACTTCGACGAGGACGACCGGTACTGTCTGGACGGCCAGGAACTGGTCGCCCTGGGGGCGTCCGAGCCGGGCGGTGATGGCGCCTACGGCGGGGACAAGACCGAGTACCGGACCGAGAAGGATTCCTTCGCGAAGATCGTTTCGACCAATGACCCGTTCTCGAGCTCGAGCCCGTCGACCGGGCCGGACACGTTCGTGGTGGCGAGCAAGAACGGCCTGATCAGCACCTATAAGCCGCGGAGCGCGACGCGGGTGCTGAAGAAGGGCATCAATCTCGTGTCTGCCACCGATGCCGGGGCGTGTCACTGGGACACGTCGTCGGACTGTGTCGGCCGGTACGAGGAGCATCCGGACGTCCACAGCATCGGCGGCGAAACCTCGAACGTGCGGGCGTTGTGGACGCTGGATAGTGTCCGGGACCAGTCCGGCAACGAGATGACGTACTCGTACACGCCGACCACGGGTGCGGCGGGTAACGAGTTCCTGCTCGATCACATCACCTACACCAACATCGCCGGGCATGGCGGTGGGCAGCGGCAGGTGAAGTTCGTCTACGAGAACCGGACGGACACCTCGTTCAGCTATGTCAACGGCGTGCGGTACAACAGCACGAAGCGGCTGAGCGCGATCGAGATGTGGGCGCCGTACCCGGCGACCGTCAAGAAGGTCCGCGACTACCACCTGTTCTACAAGCCGATGTCGGCCGGCGAGCAGCGGCACTCCCTGCTGGAGAGCATCCAGGAATGCGGTCTGGCCGGCGGCTGCGTGCCGAAGAAGGTGTTTGCCTGGTCGGCCCAGCCCGATCTGACGTTCACTCCGACGACCGTGGACGGCTCGGCCGGGTCCGGGCTGCCGACGAGCGGGAGCCCGGACGAGGCGCCGCCGACCATGAAGATCTTCGACTTCAATGGGGACGGCGCCGATGACGTCGTCTACCAGAAGAGCGGCGCGGACGGTCAGCGGGCCCGGTGGAGTACCCGCGACACGTGGGGGCAGGTCAAGCCGCTGGACGGCAGCACCGGGCCACTGAACGGCACGGGAAACTGGCCGGGGCAGTCGGGCTTCGAGGTGCTGGGCAACTTCGAGTCAAGCCGGCCTCTCGACATGAACAACGACGGCAAGCACGAGATAGCCATCAATGTGGCCGACCTGTCCGGTTTCTCGCTGAAGATCGTGCGCTGGGACTCGGCGACGAACACGTTCGTCAACACCGGGCAGAAATTCTCCGGCGCCCATACCGGATCGGACGAGTTCGCCGACATGAACGGTGACGGCTGGCTCGATCATGTCGGCGGATACATCGATCCGCTGCCCGCCAACGGCCCGGGCGAGTCGGGTGATGAACTGCCTTCGGGCATCTCGGTCAATCTGAATATGGCCGGTGATCATTTCGCAGAGGCGCAGCGCTACCCAGTTCCGAACATGTGCGCGAACGGTCGGGTCCTCGACATCAACGGTGACGGCCGGGCCGAGGTTCTCTTGCCGTCCGCGGTGACCGTGGGCGGCATGGCGTCAAACAAGGGAGTCTGCGGAGTCTCGCACGTCGCACCCGGAAGTTTCACTCCGACCAATACCCAGAATTTGTCGTGGGGTTCGAGCGGCGGGGGCACCTACATGGTGGGCACGCGGGACGACGGTTCGCTGTACGGTGATCTCAGCCCCATTCACACCGCCCAGGAGATCGGCGAATTCAACAGCGTCCTTCCCGTGCAGACCGTCACGACGGAGTTGGAGTGCATACTTTGGAGGTATAACAAGTACACCGACACATGGGACTGCACTGCCCACGTTCCGCATTTTGTCCCGTACACGACTTACAAGTCGCAGGAAATGCAGAATGGCCTGTATCCGTGGAAGCCGGTGATCGGTGACTACAACGGTGACGGGTTGAAGGATGTGGTGCTGGTTCCGATCGCGCACCGCACGCAGGAGCCGTTGTATGAGAGCTTCTATCCGCTGGTGTTCCTGTGGAACACCGGGGCCGGTGTGGACTGGGACAATGCGACGTCCGCGTCGGTGACCATCCCGCGTGATGCTCTGGCGGATGTGCAGGCCCGGGACGTGGACGGTGACGGGCGGGATGACCTGGTGTCGTTCTGGAACACGAACCTGTCGTTGGACAAGGGTGATCTGCGGCAGCCTCCGGCGGACCGGCCGAAGGCGGAGGACTGGACGGTCACTGCGGGCGGCGAGGACCGGATCTCGGTCATGCTGTCCAAGGGAGACGGCACGTTCTCCACGAAGACGATGAACGTGGACGCGGGCTCGGCGCACGCCGGCCTGGCGGGGCGGCCGCTGTCGAACCTGGGTGACTTCAACGGCGACGGCCTGACGGACATCATCACGGTCGGCAAGACCGGCGGCATGGTGGTGCGCTCGCAGCAGGACAAGGCAACGGAGCGAATCGTGGCCGTGTCGGATGAGGGTGCGAACTGGAGCCGTCAGGTGGTGGACTACCAGCACTGGCGGTGGGACGGCCGGACGTCGTGGGACGGCGGGTCGTGCACCGGGCGGGCGATGTGCATGCGCACGGGCGGCACGCTGGTGGTCAAGTCGGTGTCCTCGCACGAGGGTGCGACGAGCGCGGAGGAGGCCAAACCTGAGGCGTCGGTTCTGACGTTCTACGACTTCCGTGATCCGGTGGCTGACCGGTTCGGCCGGCTGGGTCTCATCGGGTTCGGGGTCGAGCGGAGGTGGACGCCGGGCAAGCCGGTGGAGACCAAGACGCTGTTCAACGTGCGGACCACGTCGCCGGATGTGAAGCGGTTCCCGTTCGCGGGCATGCCGTTGACGACGTTCACCGTGGTGCCGATCCTGAAGGCGGACCAGGTCGCCTCGCATCCCACCGGCACGGTGAGAGCGCGCGTGACCCGGGTCGACTCAGGGCCGGAATACCGTCCTTTGAACGCGAACAAGACCTATGCGGCTTTCCCCGGCATCAGCACCACCAAGGAGTGGGAGCAGGACGTCACCATCGACTGGGACCCGTCCTTGCTGACCAATCCGGCACACACGCACAACATCATCGGTGTGGACAACAACCACGCTGCGGACCGGACCCGGACCGTCACGACGACGGTGGACGACCTCGGTAACACCACCCACGTCACCGACAGCACCGCTGGCGGTGTGAGCACGGACACCGACACTGTCTACGACCTGTCACCCGACCGGCTGTCGAGCTGGCTGACCGGTCTGCCAAAGTCCACGAGTGTGACCACGACCGAGAACAAGGTCTTCTCGACCGTGCACACCAGCTACACGCATGACGAGGCGGGTCTGCTGACCGACACCACGGTCGAGGACGGCAACGCCGACAAGACCCTGACCCGGACCAGCCACCTGGACCGCAATGGCACGGGCCAGGTCATCAAGACCACGACCAAGGCCGATGGTCTGCCGGACCGGGTCTGCCACACCGAATACGACACGCTGTTCCCCAACCAGCCGGACGAGGACATCTACGCCTCGCAGAACTGGTGCGAACACGACCAGTCCGCCTACCGGCCCTCCACCTGGCAGGCCGTCCACCCCGCGCTCGGGATACCGGTGGCCACCATGACTCTCACCCAGGCCGGCTCCGGGGTTGCCACCCTTACCCAGATCGACGACCTGGGACGCCCGACCTCGGCCACGGTTCCCGGCCAGCGGACCGTCACCACCAGCTACAGCCAGACCACCGACGCCGACGGCGGCGTCACCGGCGCGAAGGTCACCACCAGCAACGGCGCCACAACAAGCACCACCAGCACCGACCCGGCAGGCCGGACCCGAACGGGCAACACGACCGGCTTCAACGGCGAAACACTCAACACCACGACCACCTATGACGCCTTCGGCCGGGCAGTGACCCAGTCCCGCCCCTACACCATCGGCGCCACCCCCAAGCTGGCCTCAACCCTGTACGACAGCCTGGACCGGGTCGTCAAGAGTGAAGCGCCTGACAAGAGCACCGTCACCAACGAGTACAACGGCCTGTTCGAGACCCTGACCACCGATGCACGCGGTCACCTGACCGAATCCATCAGCGATCTTGACGGCCGACCCCACACCAGCAGCGTCTTCTACCAGAAAGACCCGCAGGACCCGAGCCCGTCGAAGGCGACGACCACCTACGCCTACACGCCGACAACCACCACGGTCACCGACGACCAGGGCAACGTCACCAAGACCACCACGGACATCCTCGGCCGCACCACCAAGGCCGAAGACCCCGACCGGGGCACCACCACCACCAACTACTACGGCACCGGTGACATTGACACCGTCACCCACACCGGAACCGGCGACTACAGCACCTACCACTACGACGACCTCGGCCGGACAACCTCACGCACCGACCACGACAACGTGACCAACACCGACGGCACCACCAAATTCACCTGGGACACCGCCAGCCACGGCCTCGGCCAGCTTGCCAGCGCGACCAGCCCCGACAAGATCATCACCGGTTTCCGCTACGACAGCATCGGCCGGACCGTCGGCACCGACACCACCGACACCACCGACCTCACCCAAACCACCTACAGCACCGACACCAGCTACACCGTCTACGGCACCCCGGACACTCTCGCCTACCCCAACGCTCCGGGCCGTGACCGGTTCACCCTCAAGAACACCTACAACACCCGCGACTACCTCACCGGTATCCAGGACTACAGCAACCCGGCCGCACCACAGACCCTGCAGTCCATCACCGACATGAACGCCGACCTCGCCGTCACCAACGCCACACTGGGCACCCACACCAACCTGACCAACACCTATGACCCCGACAGCGGCCGCCTCACCGACCAGAACGCCGCCACCCCAGCCGGCACCCCCCGCCTGCAACAGCACTACGACTACTACCCCGACGGCCAGGTCAAGCAGCGCGTCCGCAAGCGGACCGGCGATCTCCAGCGCACCGAGGACTACCGCTACGACGAGTTCAACCGCCTGACCGGCTGGGACCTCACCCTGGGCACCAACCCCGGAACCCGCTACACCACCACCTACGGCTTCGACACCATCGGCAACCTCACCGGCGTCGACAGCAATATCAACCAGACCACCGTCCACGAGGCCCGGGAATACGGCAAGAACAACCCGGACGCCGCAACCCGTCACATTGGCCCGCACGCCCTGGGCCACATCGACCGGGGCCCCGTCGAGGCCTACACCTACGACGCACGCGGCCGTATGACCAAGAACGAGCAGGACGACGGCACCCAGGAAGTCACCGGCTACACCGCCTTCGACCTGCCCAAGTCCATCAAGGACCTCACCGGGAAAACCACCACGTTCGCCTACGACGCCTTCGGCCAGCGCTTCAAGAAAACCGGCCCCGACGGCACCACCGTCTACATCGGCGGCCTGTTCGAAAAGCGCACCGACAAGGCAAACCAGGCCACCTATGTCTACCTCCTGCCCGGCATAGGCCAGGCCGTCTACAAGCCCGGCACCGGCACAAACCTCGAATACACCCTCACCGACGCACAAGGCAGCACCGGCCTCGTCCTGGACAGCACCGGCACCGCTACCAGCGCCTTCTACTACGACCCCTACGGCGCCCGCATCAACCCCAACGGCACCCCCGCCGCAAACCTCTCCGGCGACCTCACCCGCGGCTTCCAGGGCAACGAACACGACGACGCCCTCCGCCTGATCAACAACAACGGCCGCCTCTACGACCCCGTCGCCAGAACATTCCTCACCCCCGACCCCGCCCCCTACAACCACGCCTACACCTACGCCAACTCCAACCCCGTCAACTTCACCGACCCCACCGGCTACGACCCCGTCTCCGACCTCGGCAGCGACGTCTTCAACGCCGGCGCCACCCTCACCCAGAACTACGGCACCGCCAACGACTACAGCGGCTTCGGCACCGGGATCCGCACCAACAGCTTCGGCCAAATCCAAGACGGCTTCACCAACCCCTTCGCCAACAACGCCGGCTCCGACAACACCGCCTTCGCCTCCATCATCAAGGGCATCAACGACAGCATTGACGAATACAACGCCATCATGAACACCCCCCTCCTCCCCCTCAACGAGGGCGGCGACCCCTTTGAATCCATAGGCGCCGAATCCGCCCACGGCCTCACCAACCCGCCCGTCTACCTCACCGTCAGCGACGCCCTCGACATCGCCGCCATCGTCACTACCACCGGCGACGCCATCGCCCTCGCCGACTTTGTCGGCGGAATGGCCGAAGCCGACGCATTCGCCACCGCCCTCGACGGCATGCTCGCCGAACGCAAGGCACTCCAGGCCGAATCATTTACCGGGATGATGGATCTGGCGAAAGTCGATGAATTTAATCGACGGGCAGTCAATGGCGTTGCAGTGCCAATGCGCTTTGATTCGTCTGGAATTCACGTCGAAGGAACACGCAACTGTGAAGCCTGCGCTATCGCTGGAGATTCAACCCTGGGTGGGAGCCCCGCCCAGGCAGTCGGCAATTTGCTTGCTGAATCAGGCTCGCCGGTAGAGGGTTTGGCGAATGTTGCAGAGTACGCCAAATCTAGGGGAGGTTCTGGGGTGGTAAAGTCAGTCCGCGACCCGGGGCGACTTTTCCAGGTAATGTCTGATCAAGGGCCCGGGGCCCGCGCAATTGTGGGCGGCTGGGGAGCCAGAGGAAACCCGAATCACTTCTTCAATGTGATAAATGAAGGCGGCAGGGTTTACATTTGGGATTTTCAGTTGCGAGGGAATCGACTTCCAGTCGACTTCTTTGGCAGGTTCAATTCGTATGACATCATCATGACAACCCCTCCTCGAATTCAATAGGGGCATATCATTCGAGATGTGGGATGCTCGGCTAGGTAATGCGGCTGGGTGTCCCGCATCTACTCAGGTTGAACTCGCAGTGCCTGCCGGGCTGATTGTGGTGGATTCCATGATCAGCCCGGAGTCTTTTTCGCGCGAAGTTCTGGCCGCGAAAGAGATCGCCCGTATCGTGACGCCGGCCTTCGGGCGCGACCAAGTGATGCAGTTCCTCGCTGCCACCGCGTTGCATGACTCCGCCCGCAAGGCACTCGCTGAAGCCGGGCTTGACGCAGTCGTGGACGTCTCGGTCACCGGCATCGATGCGCCCCGCGAGGCGCGATTGACCGTCTCCGCGGACCCCGCGGAGGTCCCCGACTTCACAGACCTGCCCCAGCGGATCCGCAAACGCGCTCCGCGACTTCCACATCTCCCTGGATGTCGTTCAGGGCTACCCACTGGGAGAGGACTACCCCCGGGAAGAAGACGGACGCGTCACCGGCGGCTTCGTCGACGAGGTCCTACTCGATGGCAAGCCCGTGCGTTTTGTCCGGATAGAGCCCTGCCACTGACGCCGGCACCGGCCCAGCAAAGAGGGAAGCCCGTGATCGCGAACCCCGGGAATTGCGCGATCGTCAACAATGGTGCGCTCGACCGGGGCGCGGAGTGCCGCGTGGGCCGTGTTCGAGAGCTTGTGCTTGTTGCTCGGCTCGGTGTCGGCTTTGCGTCGGATCGGGGTGATGACGGTGCCGCCGGCGCCCTGATAGCCCTTGTCTGCCAGGACCTCGAGGTCCAACTGCGCGCAGGTGGAGATGATGTCGTGCTCGCGGGCGGCTTTCACGTCGTGGGTTCCGCCGGGCAGGGCGGGTGAGATCCACAGCAGCGTGCCCTCGTCCGCTGTGAGGACCTGCAGGTTCACGCCTTCGCGACGGACCTTGCGGGAGTAGTGACCCTCCGCCTATACCCGATTTGGTCTCGGCAACGGTGCCGTCCAGCAGTACGTATCCGTCGATGGGGTGACCCGTGAGCGCCTCAGTCAACGACGGGGCGAGAGCCGATCCGCTCGATCGTGTCGTTCATGTAGCGCCAGGCCGTAGCCACGCCGATCCGGAAGCCGGCGGCGATCTGTTCGAGCGTGTCGTGCTTGCACAGGTAGACCAGTGTGCACCGGGCCCGGTCCTACGGACCGGGCTTGCAGGCCCGGTTCCCTTCCACCGCCACGAGGACCATCGTCACCGTTTCGAGGAGTCCCAACTCCAGGTCACACGCGGCAGGATAGACAGACATGGGCATCTCCGCTGGTCAGGCTAGTTGTGGTGACCTGCCAAGCCATGGAGATGGCCCGCGCGTTCCTCCCGCGTCAACAACGGCCCGCGGGCCCACCCGCCCGAGCTACAACTGAAAAAGGCTCCCGGTTTGGGCGAGGCAGTTATTGATCAGCTCGGGGCGGTACTGGAGCTTCTTGAATTTGCGCTTCATCATGCGGGTGAAGGAACGGAGGTCGGCTGCGACGAAGTTCGCGATCGACCGCTTGGGTAGCGACCAGACGCCCTCGGTGGGGTTGAGGTCGGGAGCGTAGCTGGGCAGTTGGTACACCCGTAGCCAGGCCTTATTCTCCTGCGCGTAGGCCACCGGTTCCTGGCGCAGGTGCACGGACAGGTTGTCCCAGCACCACACGATCGGGGTGCCCAGCTGCTGGTGGGTCGCGGTGATCAGGTCGCTGCAGTCGGTCCGGGAGAAGGTCTTCGGCCCGTTCCTGCGGCCGCGATAGACGTGCAGCTTGTAGAAGAAGTGGGAGCGCTGGCCGGGTCCGCAGCAGCAGACGCCGGTGATGTCCACCCGTCCGTGTCCCCCGCCGCGCCCCCGCACCGTCGGGCGATCGCCGAGCCGCGCCCAGGTGCGTCCCCGCGGCGGCCACGGGTCTGGCCCAAGTTGTCGGCTCTGTCGCAAGTTTGGGGGTGGGCAGCTTCTTGATCATGGTGAGAGCAGGATGCGGCGCCGTAGGAGATCGAAGTTCGCGCGGCCATACATTTGTCTCTTCAGCGGCCTGATCCTGGTGAGTTGCCTTCGACAGCCCCGGAGGTGTACGCCGTGGTCAGGGCTGCTTGGATGGCTGCGCGGTCGCGTCGCATGCCGTTGGCCAGGGTCCGCAGTTCGCGTTGGCCGTCGAGGCGGACGTCGGCAATCCAGACGTCGAGGGCCAGGTGCTCGTTGCGGCGTTCGCGGATCATGAGTGCCAGGCGGCGGGCGTACTCGACGGTCGCCTCCAGCACGCGGTTCCGCTCGCAGAGTTCCTCGAGTCCCTTTCGCTCGACGTCTGTGAGGTGCTCGGGCCGACGCATGATCCAGTCCGTGACTCTGCGGACGGTCAGGTGGGGCGAGGGGGCGGTGGCCGGGATCGCACCAGCGCGGTAGGGCTTCGCGTGCCGGCGGACCGTGTTGACGTCACCCCGGTAGCCCAGTCGCTGGATCTCCCTGGTGAGCGCGGAGGCGTTCGTGCAGCCTTCCATCCAGCGTTGGTGCAGGTAGATGCGGTAGTCGTCGATCAGAGTGGGCCGGTTGACGGCTCCGATGAGGAGTTCGTCGACTTCCTCGGCGCGTGCGAAGCGGTTGACTGTGCCGCGGCTGAGCTGAAGATCGCTGCGATAGCGCGAAGGCTGTCGCCCCGGGCGATGCGTTCGTGGATCTGCTGGTGGCGTTCGCGGGTGCGGGCGACCAGAGGTCGTGGGCGTCCGTGGATGTCCAACTCGGTGCGGCCATGGCCTTCAGGCGCCGGGTCGTCGTTGGACCGGCCGTCGTGGGTGGTGAGGGGCTGTCGCAGGTCAGCGCGATGCCGCCCGATGACGCGTTCGACTGCTTGCGCCAAGTTGTTGAGAAGATGCCAGGTGTCTGCGACTTGTCTGGCCTGAGGGGCACCGGCCTGGGCTCCGTCGCGGAAGGCCCCGGCCCGGTCGCGGCAGATGATCCGGACCTCAGAGTGATCCCGCAGCCAGGACGCGAAGGTGGCCGCGGCCCGGTCGGCCAGGACGTCGATGGGGCGGCGGGTTGTCATGTCGATGAGGACCGTCGCGTAGGTCCGTCCCCGCCGAACGGCGAACTCGTCGACACCGAGATGCGCATCAGTCCCGATGAGGGGAGCGGAAGTGCCCGGATGAGCCGGAGCAGAGTGTCCTTGCAGGTGTCGATGGCCATCCGCTGGAACAGTCGGGTTCCTGGCCGGCCGCCCAGGAACAGGGCCACGTCCGTGAGGTGGGCGGTGAGAGCCTCTGTGCGGCGTGCGTGGCGACGGGTCAGGGCCGGTATCTGCTCGGCGAACGTCCGACGGGCACAGTGATCGTTCCCGCACACGAGTCGGCGCGCACGCAGTTCGATTCGTACGCGTCGGCCCGCGACCGGTCGATCCGCCAGCGTCCGCTGGTAATAGCAGTGCACTTTCGAAGATCTCTGCCCGCATCCGGAACAGACCGCCGACTTTGCCCGTGATCGCACGGTGACCCGGGCCTCGGCATCCGTCAGCACCAGCTGGTCGACCTGCACCGCAACACCAGGCAGTAGAAGGTCCGCAATCTGAGCCCCACCCATCGCACCTGATAGACGCCCAACAACCCCCAAAGTAGCGACAGAGCCCACAACTTGGGCAGAGCCCGAACCAGAGCGCTAATGCCAGGCAGCGTGCTCTGCGCATGATGTGCCAGGTCTTGAGTTGGGCGAAGGCTCGTTCGCGGGGGCCCTGAGTCGGGCGTGGTCGCGGTTGAACTGCTGGTAGTGGGCGGGCTGTTCGCGGTGGTGGTAGTACGGGGTGCGTGCGGTGGCGCCGGCGCCCTGGTAGGCGCGGTCCGCGAGCACTGGGATCTGCCGGGTGAGGCAGGCCTGGACGATGCCGTGGGCGTGGGCCGCGGTCAGATCGTGGGTTCGGCCCGGTGTCGCGCGGGAGAACCACAGCGTTGTGCCGTCGGGACGGGCGATGACCTGCACGTTCATGCCGTGCTTGCTGCGCTTTTGCGAGTAGTACGGCTCGTCGGCGGCGATGCGGTCGGTGGGAATCAGGGTGCCGTCGCCGATGACGAAGTCGCCCTCACCCAGACCGACGAGCGCCTCGTGCAGACCCGGTGCCCAGGCCGCGAGGACGTCCAGGGTCTCGTCGACGTAGCGCCAGGCCGTCGAGGTCGAGACGCCGAACCCGGCTGCGAGCTGGGCGAACGTCTCGTTCTTGCGGAGATGGGCCAGTGCGAGGAGGGCCTTCTTGAAGCAACCGAGCCGTCTCCACGGCGAGTTCAGTTCAGGCCTTCGGGCGTAGACGAGCCAGGAAACATGCTCGACCAGCTCGTACGGGACGCCGAGCTGGGAAGGATATGGAACCAACAGAGCCCCCGGGCTGTCGGCAGTGTCGAGTGGAATCAACACCGCCAACGACCGGGGGCTCTGCCACGTTCACTGAACGGGCGAGGCCGCCTTGCTCACTTCGATGCCCATGTGCGAGCCGAGCGATCCGTATGTGACATGCTCGATGAGCATGTCAGAGTTCGCGGTGTTGCTGTTCCGGGCGGCGTATTGCGGCTTGGCCGATCGCAACTCCTTGAGCATTTCCTTTGCGTACGCGGTCGGTGCGGACACGGCGCTGGTGGAGCCGGCCACCGCGCAGGGCCACCAGCCGTGAGGCTGGAGCAGGAGCGCACGGTTTCCGTAGGACAGGGACTGCCCTCCTGCGTTGAGGACCGGCGTGCAGTCGACGTAGGCAGGGAAGTTGTTCGGTGCCCCGTTGGGCCACATTCCGTGCGTCCCGGGGGCGTACTCGTACAGCACTCCGAAGGCGAACGTCCGATCCGTGGGGGAGGCGCCCGCCGAAGCACGGTTGAGCGACAGGCTGTGCAGGTGGGTGTTGACCATGCTGATGTCACCCTGGAAGCCGGTGGCCTTGAAACTACCGAACTCCTGGTCAGCATCGTTCCAGGCGGCTTCGAACTGGGAACCACAGTTCGATGGGGCGGGACAGGGGTTGCTCACGACATAGCGCGATCCGGCCAGAGTGAAAGATCCCGACCCGCCGCGCAGATCGATGCCGAGGCCGCCTTCGCTCTCGACGGTCTGCGCAACGAGCTTCCCGTGGCTGGTGAGCTCGTAGGCGGAATTGACGGTCCCTGACGTAGAGCCTCCGAACCAGCGCACGCCCGTCGTGCCGTTCTGCGCCGCGAGAGCACCGCCGGAGACGGACAGTCCGACATTCGAGTCGCTGATGGAGCCGCCGTCCATGCGAACTTGAGTCCGGTCCACCTGGTTGACTGCCAGTGCCCGCCAGGAGTCTTTCCTGAACACGGCCTGGCCGCTGTTGGCTGCACTGACGTCGACCTGAGTGAGATAGACACGATCTCCATCGAGGTCGTTTGTCTGTACCGAAATACCCTTTCCGCCCGCTTCGCCGGCGGCCGGGATATGGGCGAGCTGGCCGCCGAGACGCATGTCCCGGATGGTGGCACGCGCCGGAGCCTGCACGCGGAAGAGGAAGTCGTCGGAAGCCATGGCCCACTGGATGAAAGTTCCCTCGCCGTCTCCGATGAGCTGGACATCCAGGCCTGCCGGGATGACGACAGGATGATTGAAAATGTAGTGACCGGCCGGGATATGGATGATCGGGCGCTCGCCGGCCAGCGATGCCAGGCTGTTCACTTCCGCCTGAATGTCATCGGCTGTGGCGGCAGGGGCGATCTCGCGAATCGTTCGGCTGGGATCGGCGTGAGGGGTGGGAGGCATCGCCGCGGGGCTGACGGACGACAGGTCCGTCTGCGAGTTGTCGAACTGCAAGAGGTTCGCAGGATCGCTGGTCGAGAGTTTGTAGAGGTCCCACCAACTGGTCGAGGGCAGCGAGAACTGGTTTCCCCCGATGATGAGCTCCGATGGATTGACCTTGGTCGGGTCGCCGAGGGAGCGCTGTTCCCGAATGGGGACAATGGAAGTCCGGAATCGGTTGTCGGTGATGACGGTTCCGCCGTTCCCGCGAATATCTACGGCAACGCTGGATGGGTCCAGAACTGTGTTGTCCATGATTGTGATTTCGCGTTCGGCCGGACCGCCTCCGGGCATCTCCGGGGTCACCGTGCCGTCATCCGGTCCTCCCGTCCGCACAAATTGGCGAGATTCGATCGAGGTGTTTCCCCGGACAGTGGAGTCCGTGTGGCCTGCCAGCGCGATGTCGGTCGCCCTGGACTTGCTGAACAGGTTATCCCATGCGGCGAACGTACCCGCGTTGGTGGATAGACCAGTGTCACAGGATTCGAAGGTCGAGTCCCACACCTGCCAGTTGAGAGTGTTGGCGCCGTCCAGGACGAGACCTGCCTGGCGGTAGCTCGGGCTCCCTGCGACGTCGGTGCCGATGTTGCGGAAGACGGTGCGGGAAACAAATCCTTCACTGTCGAGGCTCTGGCCCCCCAGATTCGGAGAATTGATTCCGGCCCAAATACCTCGTGCCACGTTCTCGAGGACAAGGTCCTGCAGGCGGAAGCCGGTTGCGGACGGCGTCGTCCGTGTTCGCTTCCAGGTATCGGTCCAATTGTGTGGATCGAAGCCGACGCGGATGGCCGCCTCGGCGCGTCCACCGCCGTCCAATGTGAGCCGGCTTAGTTGGGCGTGGTTCGCGCCGTTGAGGCGGAACATCCACGAACCATCCAGGGACTGCATGTCGCCGTCGACTGGATCTGCATCCGAAGTGTATTCTTTACCAGCCCAAACGATCTTCGTTGTCTGTGGATCTTCCCCGATGATGCGTACCCCAGCTGCTCGCACAGTCAAGGTCTTGCTAATTCGATAAGTCCCCGCCGGGAGAAACAGAGTGTTTCGATTCTGCTCTGCAACAGGACCCGACGCTTTGCCGGTCGCAGGGTCGACGGGCGTTATGAACTCCGAAGACGACAGTAGATCGATCGCCCGCTGCAGCACCTCCGTGTCGTCGGCGCTGTCGGATGACTGAATGATCTGATCTCGTAGATCAGCAAAGTTGTACCAACCCTGTGGCACATGGCTTCCCGATGCCGGCAACTCCTCCCTCAGGGGAGGGGTAACAGGTGCAGCCGCGTTCATCCCGAACGACGGAATGGGAGTCAACGCGGCAAGCATGAGGGAAAGGCTTCCGGCCAAAGTAGCCGATATGATTCCCTTGGATCTCTTTCTCACAGACAGACTCCGGGCTCTCCGAGTTCTACGTTCACTATCGCCACCGATAAGGCATACAGCGTCAAAACAGTCCGGTGGAAACCATCAGATGATCACACGCGTCGACGGGAGTGTGCAGAGCAAAGAATGCTCACACACTCACACCCGTTACGCTCCAGCAGTCCTGGTCACGACAACGCGCCGATCGGCAGCCACAGTGGTATGCACAGTCAACGGCTGGCCATTCTGCAGGGCTCCATCCCCCTCGGTGTCAATCGCATGCGTCAGCAGCGTCATATTGCTGAAGACCTCATCGAGATCGGCGCCCCTTGCGAGTAAACGGGCCAGGGATTCCGCATCCTCATGCTCGACCGCGTGATGGGCTGGTGTCCAGAAGTCACTCGCCAGGGCATTCAACAACAACCAAGGCACCGCTCCCGACCGGAGCCGTGGAACCCGGCGCCCGGCCGGCACGACAACCGGGCCGTCAGCCTGGCCGCAACCAGCCCGAAGGATCGAAACGGCCCGCCAAAGAAACCGGCGGGCCGTCACGAAAGTTCGAGGCTAACGGTCGGCCTGAGGCGATGAATCTTCGACGACAAGGAAGGCCAGGCAGACCACAGGAGTGCTGTCCTCAACCGGAATGCCCAGGCGATTCCAAAAGCGGCGATGTCCGGCACGCCATTCCTCCAACGAGGCATCGCCTTCCCCTTCAGCCTGTGCATGCTTCCAGGTCACCTCACTGAAGGGCTGCACCTCCACGCCAGTGATTTCAATGACGGCGATGGATTGCTGATGATCGTCCAGCAGTGCCATCCGCTCGCCGAGGTACTCCAGGCCCTCGATCTCCTTGGCGTAGTCGTCCAGCGGACAGGTAGTGGCCGTCTTCCGCCCAGTCAGCACCAAGGAGTTCAGTTCTGCCCGCATCCCGCCCGGAGTGCCAAGTTCCATGGAACGCATTCCGTTAACCCGTGGCCACATCGGCCATCACCTCTCTAGCTTGTTTCGGCTGGTGGTTCGTGCCATCGGTAGTGCCGTCTTTCCTTCGTCGGCCACCCCGACATGCTGCCTGGCTCGCGGACCTGCCGCACACTCCTTCTCCTTGAGTGAGGCGTCGGGCACTACTGTGGATCGGCAATTTCCAGGCCGGGCTGCTAGGTTCCACAGGGTGGCTCGTCATGGGGCCGAGGTCTGGATGGCGTCCTTCACTGTCAGTTCCAGTGTCAGTTCTGCGCCGCCAGCGGTGGTTACTCGTAGAAGGAAGACGCCTGTTGTCTTGTCTGTATAGATCTTCGGAAGTCGCAGTACACCGTCGGCCTCCGTTCTGAGCTCGGCGAGTGTGCGGACTGGTCTGTCCTGCTCGTCCTTGAAGTAGGGACCCTGGTTGCTTGCAGACGGGTCGTTCGTTGATTTGGTCAAGCTGGCTGCTGCAGCCACTCCTGACGCCACGGCATTCTGGAAGGTTGCCTTAAGTTCCACCTGCTGGGCGAATTCCCCGCCGACTGCGGCCGAGAGCTCCTCGTTACCGATCCGGGTCAGAGTGTCCGCCTGGCGGGCCGTGACGGTGGCGGTGTAGTCGAGGTACGGGAGGGTGCGGCCGATGACGGTGGCCCGCACCGTGAAGCTGCCGATACTCTCGCCCGCTTGAAGAGCCGGCGCGGTCGCGATGCCATCGGCGCCGGTGTCCAAGACGAAGTCGGTGGAGCCACCCGGGAAGCGTGTGTCGGTGCCGCCAAAGATGTCGAATCGCACCGCCACGCCGGCCACTGACTGGCCTTGGGCGTTCACCGTTCGCACGCTCACTCCTTGGGCGAAGGCAGTGCCGGCTGTGGCGGCGAGTGGCCCGGTGCTCGCGTCCTCGATACGGCTGACGTGGTCCGCCGGTGCCGGACGGGGACTTGGCGCAGGAGTCGGGGTCGGTTTGGGAACGGGAACAGGCGAAGGCTTCGGAGCGGGGAGGGGGACCGGCTTCGGCGGTGGCTTGGGCGTCGGGACGGGCACTGGCGCCGGAGTCGATGGCTGTGTGAGCGCAGGCTTCGGCGAACTGCCGTTTTTGGTCTGGCGGTCCGATGTCGAGACAGCGGGCTTCTTGCCGACTGGAACCACCGCAGTGCCGTCCGGTACCTGGTGGATGCCCTTCTTGTAGAAGGTGAGCCAGGACAGGACCGTACGAAGGTATTCCCGAGAATGGTTGTAGCTCAGGATTGCCCGGTCCAGGTCTGCCGGGACTGACAGGTTGCGGTGGCGCGCGCACAGATAGCGGCCAGCGGCGAGCGCGGCGTCATAGACGTTGCTCGGATCCTTGCGGCCGTCACCGTTTCCATCCTGCGCCCACGTTGCCCAGGTGGAGGGAATGAACTGCATGGGGCCGATGGCGCGGTCGTGGGTCGTGTCTCCGTCGTACCGACCGGCGTCGGTATCGAGGATGTTGGCGAAGCCAACGCCATTCAGGACAGGGCCGAGAATGGGGGAAAGGGTGGTGCCGTTGGCATCGACGCGCCCGTCACTAGCCTGGCCGGACTCGACCTTGCCGATGGCGGCGAGGAGTTGCCAGGGCAGTCGGCAGTTCGGGTCGTCTCCCGCGATGGTGGACTCGGCGCGCTTGTATGCGGCGAGTACCGTGGCGGGTATCCCGGATGCGGCCGTGCTCAGCCCTGCGGGTGTAGCGGCGGATGTGCCGCTACGGCCAGAAGTGCCGGGCTGCGGCGCGCTGGCAGGGGGGAGGGCTGTGTAGTAGGTGCGAGGCTCGTCGGTCGCAGTGCCTGCACCGGGCGATGGCGCGGCTGGGGAAACATGCCGACCGTCGGCTGCAGCTGTGGGCCCTGGCGCTTGCGGGGCTGCGAGCCCTGCCACGACAAATGCCGCCATCAAGGTACGGATTGTCGCTTTGTTCAGCCGACCCCCGAATTGCATAGTCATGCTTTCGGTTTCTCCCCTGCACCAACGGCGATCCGGTTGCAGACGTGAACCGGGGAGTGCTGAGCACTCCCCATCAAGCCGACCACGCGGACGAACCGCCAGGCATGAGTAGACACCCCTCAAATTCCCGCAGGTGTGATCACAAGGGTTTGCCCTTGGCGGCCGCGGTGGCCCGCTTGGCGAGGACGCGCTTCTTCAGGGCCTTCATCGCCGGCTCGCGCTCCTTGAGGTCGGCGACGAGCGGGG
>NZ_JAHTMW010000039.1 GCF_026236535.1 Streptomyces sp. SKN60
GGCGCCCCGCCACCGGACACGCCGGGCTGCGCGGCGGAGCCCGTAAACCCGCCGCCCTCCGGCGCACCGGACAGCGCGTCACCACCGCCCGCCCGGCCGCCCGCCTGCGCCGCCGTGGACGGCGCCCCGCCACCGGACACGCCGGGCTGCGCGGCGGAGCCCGTAAACCCGCCGCCCTCCGGCGCACCGGACAGCGCATCACCACCGCCCGCCCGGCCGCCCGCCTGCGCCGCCGTGGACGACGCACCGACGCCGGCCACAGCCGGGCCGCCGACGGCGCCCCCGGCACCGCCCCCGCCGCCGGCCGACGACGCCAGCGGCACCTCCCCCGCGACCGGCCCCGCCCCACCCGCCACTGACGGTCCGCCAGGCGGGGTCGGGGGTGGGCCGGCGGGGCGGAGGCGGCCGTCGGTCAGGCGGCGGGCCGTGCGGGCCGCGTCGCGGGTGGCGGCCGGGCCGTTGTCCGGCGGGGTCGGGGTCGATGCCGTCATTCGGTCCACCTCATGTTCTCGGGGTCATCGGAAAAGGCGCCGCCAGGTCTCCGGGCCCGGGTAGCCGTCGGCCGCCGCGCCGCGCCAGCCCTGGGCCCGCTGGAAGGCCTCGACGTTGCGGCGGTCCGCCTCCGTCCACCGCGGACCGGGGCCCGACACGTAGTGCTTGCCGTAGCCCCGCTTCACCAGTTGTTTGCCCAGCTTCTCCACATATGCGTTGGATTGCCCCGGACGGAAGTAGCCACGCCCGGGGAACCCGTTCGCAGATGCGCTCGACCCGCTCGAACCACTCGAACCGCCGATGTTCCTGCCCTTGCCCGACACCAGCAGCGCCCAGGTGTCCGGGCCCGGGATGCCGTCCGCCTCCGCGCCCTTCCAGCCCTGCGCGAGCTGGAAGGCCTGGGTGGCGCGGCGGTCGGCCTCGCCCCAGCGCGGGCCGGGGCCCTGGGAGTAGTACGGCTTGCCGCCGCGCGCGACGAGCAGCTTGCCGAGCTGGGTCACGTACGCGTTGTTCGCGCCCGGCCCGAACTTCCCCGCCCCCGGGAACGCCGTCCCGGTCGTCGCACCCGCACCCGCGCCCGCGCTTCCGCTGTCGCCGCTGATCACGGCCTTGTAGCGGTAGGCGACGTACTTGTCGGAGTTCTCCCAGTACGCGAGCGGCGTCGCCTGCTTCCGCGCGCGCGGCGGGGTCTGCTCGTACGCGATGTAGGAGGTGTGGGTGTAGTCGGTCCAGCCGCCGAAGATCGTCACGTGCGAGCCGCGCGTCGGGTTGGCCGGGTTGTGGAACAGCAGGATGTCGCCGGGCTGCAGGTCGGCCCGGGCGATGCGGTCGGCGAAGCGGTCGAGGCTGCCTGTCCACTCGTTGGAGGCGAGGTTCCACGCCATCGAGATGTAGCCGGAGCAGTCCTGGCGGTAGCCGTCGCTCCAGTACTTCTCCATGGAGTACGGGACGGCCGCCGTGACCCACTTCTTCGCGCGGTTGATGATGTCGGCCCGCGTCGTCTTCCGCAGGGTCTGGGCCGAGATCTGACTGGTCGTCGGGCTCGCGTACGGGGACGGCGCCGAGCCCGGGCCGGCCGCGCCGTGCAGCGGGCCCCGGCCGCCCTGCGGGGTGTCCGGGCCGGGGTCGACAACGGCGGCGGACTCGATGGCGGCGGCCCCGTCGGTCGCCGCCACTCCCGTACCCGTCACCACTCCCGTACCCGTCACCGCGCCCGCGCCCGTGGCCGCGTCCGCAGCGGCCACGTCCGTCGCCGGGTCCGCCGGCAGCGCCGCCGCCCCGCCCGTACCCCCGCCGAACACCACGCCCGCCGCCGTCACCAGGACGAGCGCGCGGCGTGCGCCGTGCGCCGCCGGGTGGCCCCCGGCCCGTACCGGAAGTCCCAGCGCGAGGTCGCGCCGCCGCTGGGCGCAGCCCGGGCAGCCGCAGTCGGCCGCGGGCTCGATTTCTTCGAAGACCGGCACGCTCATGCGTTCCCCTCCACACTCGTCAAGATCTTTTCGCGCTCTTGCACGGGCGCCATCGTCTCAACTGTCTGGACAAATCGCATTTTGACGGATCGAAGGCCCAATACGACCATCCGACAGGCCGGGCGGGACCGTAAATGGTCAAGAGCACGGTCAGAGGTCCTGTAGAGTTATCTCTGTCAGCAGGCGCCGCTAGCTCAGTTGGTTAGAGCAGCTGACTCTTAATCAGCGGGTCCGGGGTTCGAGTCCCTGGCGGCGCACGCGAAAGGCCGAGGCCCTTCACCGAATGGTGAAGGGCCTCGGTCGTCTTCCCGTTTCCGGTTCCCCGTTTCCGGCTTCCCGTTACCCGGTTCCTCTACAGTGGGCGGATCCCGACCTCCCGCGACGGCTCCGGGCTCCTCCCGCGGCCCGCGAGCCCGCGGTCGAGGACCGGACCGGCCGGCGGCCGGCGCTCACCGCCCCGCCGGCCGGCCCCCGGTCCTACCTCTTCGTGCCGGTCAGATACGCCGACACCACCACGTTCGCCGTGTACGCTCCCGCCGCCCGGTCGAAGCTGCCGCCGCAGGTGATCAGGCGCAGCTCGGCCCGCCCCGAGCGGTGCGGGCCGTAGGCCTTACGGGCGTCGAAACCGTCCCTGGGCACCACCTCGACCTCGTCGATCGTGAATTCCGCGGTGCTTCCGTCCGAACGGGTCACGGTCACCGTCGCGCCGGGGCGCGCCGCGCTCAGGCCGTAGAAGACGGCGGGGCGGGTCTCGGTGTCGACGTGGCCGACCAGGAGGGCGGCGCCGGGGGCGCCGGGGCGGGTGCCGGAGCCGTACCAGCCGACGGTGTGCGGCATCTCGAACGGCGGCGGGTCGATCGCGCCGTCCGCGTCCAGGCCGCGGGCGACGACCGGGGCGGAGATCCCCACCGAGGGGATCTCCACGCGGCGCGGCTCGACCGGGTCGAGCGGGGCGTGGTCCGGGGGCAGCGGTACGCCGGGCGGGCGGCCGACGGCGGCGATGTCGCCGGTGGTCGGCGCCGAGCCGTACGCCGGTCCCTCGGCCGCGTCCCTCCCCCAGACCCAGAGGCCGAGCACGAGCACGGCCCAGGCCGTGCCGGTCAGCGCGCGCCCGGAGGACACCCGGCCGGTCCCGGTCAGTCCGTGCTCTGGCCCGCGCCGCCGCCGCGGCGGCGGGCGGCGCTGCGGAGGGCGACGGCGACGGCCGCGAGGGCGGCCATGCCCAGGCCCAGGAGGGTGTACGGGGTGCCGAGCCCGGCCTCGTCGGCCGTCTGGGCGACGCCGGGGGCCGCGGGCGCGGCGAAGGCGGCCGCCGCGCCGCCGCCGCCCGCGCGGACCGGGGCGACCGGGGACGCGTGGTGGGTGGGCTGATGCGTCGGCTGATGGGTCGGCTGATGGGTCGGCTGGTGCGTGGGCTCGTGGGTGGGCCGGTGGGTCGGCTCCTGGTGGCGGCGGACCTGGACGCTGCCGACGTCGGCGTGGTCGTGGCCGTCGCAGGTCACGGTGACCTTGTACGTACCGTCCTCGAGTCCCGACTTCAGGCTGGTGTCCCCGAACAGCGCGTTCTTCCCGCCGTCCCGGCCGGTGAGCTCGGCGTCGGCGACGAAGGCCTGGGACTTGGCCGCGCCGGTGGTGCCCTTGCACCCCGTGACGCGCACGTCGACGTCGGCGCCGGGCGCGGCGGTGGCCGGGGTGACGGTGGCCCGCACGCCGTCGTGGGCGAGCACGGTGCCCGCGACGGGCGGCGCGAGCACCAGAGCCACGGCCGACCCTGCGGCTACCGCGACAGCTGCGGCACGGAGAGCGATGGGACCTGAACGCATGGTGACCTCCTGGTACTGGCAGGGTCACCCGGTTCGGGCCTGATCGCATCCGCAGGAGGCCGGTCAGGGGGTTTGTCCCGGCCCCCACCTGCGAGGACTCAGACGCGCTCGACGAGGTCCGCGATCGACTTCACGATCTTCGACGGGCGGAACGGGTAGCGGTCGACCTCGGCCTCCGTCGTCAGTCCGGTCAGCACCAGGAAGGTCTGCATGCCCGCCTCCAGACCGGCCAGGATGTCGGTGTCCATCCGGTCGCCGATCATCGCGCTGGTCTCGGAGTGCGCGCCGATCGCGTTGAGGCCGGTGCGCATCATCAGCGGGTTGGGCTTGCCCGCGAAGTACGGCTCCTTGCCCGTCGCCTTGGTGATCAGCGCGGCGACCGAGCCGGTGGCGGGCAGCGGGCCTTCGAGGGACGGGCCGGTCTCGTCCGGGTTGGTGCAGATGAAGCGGGCGCCGGCGTTGATCAGGCGGACGGCCTTGGTCATGGCCTCGAAGGAGTACGTACGGGTCTCGCCGAGCACCACGTAGTCCGGGTCGTGGTCGGTGAGGACGTAGCCGATGTCGTGCAGGGCGGTGGTGAGGCCGGCCTCGCCGATGACGTACGCGGTGCCGCCGGGGCGCTGGTCGTCGAGGAACTTGGCGGTGGCGAGCGCCGAGGTCCAGATGTTCTCGACCGGGACCTGGAGGCCCATGCGCGCGAGGCGGGCGTGCAGATCGCGGGCGGTGTAGATGGAGTTGTTGGTGAGGACGAGGAACGGCTTCCCGGTGTCGCGCAGCTTCGTGATGAACGCGTCGGCTCCGGGGATCGGCACGCCCTCGTGGATGAGGACGCCGTCCATGTCGGTGAGCCAGGATTCGATCGGCTTGCGCTCTGCCATGGGTGCGGGACTCCTGCCGTCGTGAGGAACGAGTAACGAGTACTGACGAACGGTGCTGGGGGCGACGCGACGACGCTGTGGCGACGCCCCCAAGCCTAGGTCAGGAAGTGGTGATGTTGACCCCGTCGATCACCCAGTACCAGTTGTTGGAGCCGGTGTAGCGGAAGCGGAAGCTGACGTTCGAGGCGCCGGCGGGGACCGGGACCGTGACGGACTGGGGCTTGGAGAGGACGTCGGCGGTGTAGGACTTCACGGCCGTCGGGGTGCCGCCGTTGAAGCTCGCGAGGATCTGGGCGGTCTGGGCGCCCTCCTGACGGTAGAGGGTGGTCAACTTCTCGGCCCTGGAGGACCGGGCTCGTCGGCTCGGTCGTGCGGGGCCGTGATTGCAGGTGGAGCGCGGCTGGCTGCCGCGTGGTTCCCCTGCGTCCGGAATCAGCGTGGGCTGGTTCTGGGGCGGTTGACTGCGCCCCGCTTCCACACAGCCTCGCCCCGGTGGGCGATGTTGCGGGAGCCGTTGTGGTCCGCGTGCAGGACGGCCCCGCAGGACCGGCAGACGAACCGTGCCTGGGTCACCCTGTTCGTGCGATGGGTGTGCTTGCACTCCGAGCACTGCCGGGAGGTGTTGCGCGGGTCGACGAAGACCACGGGCACCCCCGCCCTGCGTGCCTTGTACTCGACGAAGGCGCCAAGCTGGGCGAACGCCCAGGAGTGCAGTCGTGCCCGCTGGTCCTTCTTGGCCGTGACCCTCTGCCGGATGCCCGAGAGGTCTTCCAGGGCGATCCCGCGCGAGGTGCGTTCAGCGGTGGCGACGAGCTGTTTGGCGATGACGTGGTTGGTGTTCGCGGCGTGCCGTGCCTCACGGCGCCGGAGGCGCTTCAGGGCCCGCTTCGCGGACTTGGTGCGCTTCTTCTGCAGCTTCTGCCGCAGGTCACGGTGCCGCCGCCGGTAGCGGTTGAGCCGGCGGCCGGCCATGATCTCGCCGTCCGAGGTGGTAGCGATGTTGACGATGCCCAGATCCACGCCGAGGAAGCCGTCCGGCTCGAACACCTCGGGCTCGGGCAGGTCGACGGTGGCGATCAGGAAAAACTTGCCGTCCCGCAGCACCAGGTCCGACTCCCCCTTACGGGAGGCCAGCAGCTTCATCGCCTGGGCGGAGCAGACGAAGGGGATGTGCTTGATCCGCCCGGCCACGGTCCAGATCGACACGGTGCGGGCGTCGAGGTTCCACGTCAGGATGCGGTCGTCGAACGGCTGGGCCGCGTCCTCACGGAAGGCGATCGGCTTCGACTCCGCCCGAAGGCGTCGCTTCGAACCCTCCCTGCCGAGGTTCCCGGCCTTGATGTTGCCCTTCAGGGTGGCGTAGGCGTCGCAGACCTTCTTCACGACCCGCACAGCGGGCTGGGCCCCGAGGTCATAATCCGCCTTGAGGGCGAAGTACACCTCCCCCTGCAGCACATTCCGCCGCTTGAGGTCCTTGGCGAACGCCACCGACGAGGCATGGTTCGCGGCCCGGTTGCAGGCACGCAGGGTCGCCGCCAGCGCGTCCGCGTCATACGCGGACGCGGGCAGCAACTTCACCTGCGCGACAATCTTCACACAGAACACGCTACTACGACTGAATGCCGGTCACTGACGAATCATCAGACCCGTTGGAAGGGGTCTCCACAACCGCAGCCGATCAGCTTCCGGTCGCGGACTTCCACCCGTCGACGTACGCCGTCAGGTTCTTGTCGATGTCGGCCCAGTCCGGCTCGAAGACCTCGACGCCCTCCATCAGCTTCGCCAGCTCGATGGCGTTGGCGTCGGTGGCCTTGACGTCCTTGCGGACGCTGAAGCCGCCGCCGATGGAGCTGACCTCGCGCTGGGCCTGCTCGCTCAGCATGAAGTCGAGCAGCTTCTTGCCGTTCTCCGTGTGCGGGGCCTTGTTCACCAGCCCGGCGGCGTACGGCAGGGCGAAGGTGGTCGGCTTGCCGCCCTCCTTCGCGGGGAACCAGATGGCGAGGTTCGGCATGGACCTGGACTGGGCGAAGTTCATCTGCACATCGCCGTTGGCGACCAGGATCTCGCCCTTGTCGACCTTGGGCGCGAGCTTGGACGTGGAGGAGGACGGGCCGACGTTGTTGGCCTGGAGCTTCTTCAGGTACTCCATCGCCGGCTCCTTGCCGCCGAAGTCGTGCATCGCCTTGATGAGGACGGCGGTGCCGTCGCCCGCGACGCCCGGGGTGGAGTACTGCAGCTTGTTCTTGTACTTCGCGTCGAGCAGCTGCTCCCAGGTGGTCGGCGGGGCCGGCAGCTCCTTCTTGTTGTGGACGAAGCCGAAGAAGTTGTTCACGACGGAGATCCACTTGCCGTCGTCGGCCTTGTCGCCGCCACTGACCTGGTCGGCGCCCTGCGGGGTGTAGGCCTGGAGCAGGCCCTTGGAGTCGGCCTGCTGGATGAAGGGCGGCAGGGTGACCAGGACGTCGGCCTGGGTGTTGCTCTTCTCGCGGGCGGCGCGCTGCACCATCTCGCCGGAGCCGCCCTCGACGTACTCGACCTTGATGCCGGTCTGCTTCTCGAAGTCCTTGAAGACCTTGTCGTACCAGCCGTCGCCCGCCTCGCCCTTGAGGCCGTCGGCGCTGTAGACGGTGACGACCTTCTCGTCGGAGGCGGCGGAGGAGGAGCCGCCGCAGGCGGTGAGGGTCGCGGCGAGGACGAGGCCGCCGGTGACGGCGGCGAGCGGCTTGAGGTACGGGGACGTAGTGCGCATAACGTCGTTCTCTCCTAGCGGTACAGGGGTTTGCTAGCGGTACGAGGCTTTGGTGCGGATACGGGAGACGGCGAGCAGGACCAGGAGCGTCGCCGCCATGAGGACTACGGCGAGGGCCGAGCCCGTGAAGAGCGAACCGCGGTCGGTGGCCGTGAAGATGAGCACGGGCAGCGGCAGCCAGTCCGGCGGGTAGAGCATCATCGTGGCGCTCAACTCGCCCATGGACAGGGCGAAGCAGAGGCCGGCCGCCGCGTTCAGCGACGGGAGCAGGAGCGGCAGCCGCACCCGGAGCAGGACGTACGAGGGGCGGGCGCCCAGGCTGGCCGCCGCCTGCTCGTACATCGGGTCCAGACGCAAGATGGCGGCCGAGACCGACTGGTAGGCGAACGCCGTGACAAGAACCGTGTGCGCGAGGATCACGATCCAGCGGGTGCCGTTGAGGAGCAGCGGGGGCTGCGAGAAGGCGACCAGGACGGCGAGGCCGACGACGACCGAGGGCACGGCGACCGGCAGCACGAACAGCGCGTCGAGCACCCGGCGGCCCCGCTTGCGCAGCGCGGCGGCGGTGAGCGCCGCCCAGGTGCCGGCGGTGAGCGCGAGGACGCTCGCGGTGAGCGCGGTGACCAGGCTGGTGGTGAGCGCCTGGAGGGATTCGCCGCGGACGGCCGCCGTGTAGTGCGCGGTGGTCGGGCCGGACGGGAAGGCGCCGGACCAGTGGGTGGAGAAGGAGGCGGCGAGGATGACGAGGAGGGGCAGGGCGAAGAGCGGCACGAAGAGGACCGCGAACAGCGCCCGGGCCGCCCACCTGCCCGTACGGCTATGCACCAGCACGACGGCTCACCACCCGGTACAGGGCGTGGAGGCCCACGGAGATCAGGACGTTGACGACGGCGACGACGCAGGCCGCCGCGTAGTCGGACTCGAGGATGGCCTTGCCGTACACGAGCATCGGCAGGGTCGTGACGCCCTTGGCGCCGGTGAAGAGCACGATGCCGAACTCGTTGAGGCACAGGACGAGGACGAGGCTGCCGCCGGCCGCGAGGGCCGGCAGCGCCTCGGGCAGGATCACCCGGCGCACGATCCGCAGCGGGCGGGCGCCGAGCGAGGAGGCCACCTCCAGCTGGGCTGTGTCGAGTTGGGAGAAGGCGGCGAGCAGCGGGCGCATCACGAAGGGCGTGAAGTACGTGATCTCCGCGAGCAGCACGCCCCACGGCGTGGTCAGGAACTGGAACGGGCCTTC
The DNA here is from genome assembly GCF_026236535.1 of Streptomyces sp. SKN60. Taxonomy (GTDB): domain Bacteria; phylum Actinomycetota; class Actinomycetes; order Streptomycetales; family Streptomycetaceae; genus Streptomyces. The sequence goes on from NZ_JAHTMW010000039.1 coordinate 8,652, forward strand.
GGCGGCGCCCGTGACGTCGGTCCACACCCCGTTGGCCATGCCGACCGTGCCGTACAGGAACAGCAGGGCGAGCGTGATCAGGAAGGACGGGAAGGAGAGGAAGACGTCGAAGGACTTCGCGACCGCCTTGCCGCCGGGGAAGGGCACGAAGGCGATGACGAGGGCGAGCACGAATCCGAGGACGAGACAGCCGGCGGTGGCCGCCGCGGCCAGCCACACGGTGGTGACGAGCGCGTCGCGGAAGGACGCGGAGGCGAAGACCTGGGCGTACGCGCCGGGGGCCAGGGACTCCTTGACGACGAGCGCGAGGGGGTAGAGGAAGACGACGGCGAGGGCGAGTACGGGAGGGGCGGCCCAGAGCCAGGTGGGCACCCGCCGGCCGGGCCCCCGGTCCGGCCGCGCGGGCGCGGCCGGGGGCGGGGGGACCGGGCGGCGCTCGGCAGGCTGCGCTTCCATGAGTCCGGTGGCCCGGCTACCCATCGTTCACCCCCGCGGCCAGCAGTACGGCGTCCTCGCGCGCGAAGTGCAGCGTGATCTCGTCGCCGAGCGCCGGCGTCTCGCGCAGCTCCCGCACGTCCGCCTTCACCCGGTGGCCGGACGCGCCCACCTCGACGTACAGGCGGTGGGTGGCGCCGCGCCACTGGACCTCGGCGATGCGGCCGGTCAGGGCGTTGGGGCCGGGGCCGAGGCCGACGAGGTGGGGGCGGACGCAGAGGGTGGCGGACGCGCCGGGGACCGCGTCCACGACGGGAACGTCGAGCGTGACCCCGTCCCCGTCGAGAACGACCCCGCCATCGCCGACCCGCACCGGCAGCAGATTCGCGTTGCCGACGAAGGAGGCGGTGAACTCGGTGCGGGGCCTGCGGTACAGCTCCTGCGGGGTGCCGCAGTCCTGCAGCCGGGCCCGGTCCATGACGGCGATCCGGTCGGCGAGGGTGAGCGCCTCGACCTGGTCGTGGGTCACGTACAGGATGGAGACCTCGGGCAACTCGCGGTGCAGGCGGGCGAGTTCGGCGAGCATCCCGGACCGCAGCCGGGCGTCGAGCGCGGACAGCGGCTCGTCGAGGAGGAGGACGTTCGGGCGGATGGCGAGGGCGCGGGCGATGGCGACGCGCTGCTGCTGGCCGCCGGAGAGCTCGCGCGGGTAGCGCTGGGCGTAGGCCGCCATGCCGGTCAGCTCCAGGGCCTCGGCGACCCGGCCCGGGATCTCGGCCTTGGGGACCTTGGGGTTCCGCTGCGCCTTGAGGCCGAAGGCGACGTTGGCGTCGACCCGCATGTGCGGGAAGAGGGCGTACTGCTGGACGACCATGCCGATGCCCCGCTGGTACGGCGGGAGCGCGGTGACGTCGCGGTCGCCGATGAACACCCGCCCGGCGGCCGGCCGGACGAACCCGGCGACGGCGCGCAGGGCGGTCGTCTTGCCGGAGCCGGAGGGGCCGAGCAGGGCCATGACCTCGCCGGGCTCGACGGTCAGGTCGAGGGAGTCGAGGACGGTGTGGCCGTTGTACGCGACGGAGACGCCGTCGAAGCGGATGCCGCTGGCGGCGGGGGCGGAGGCGCTCATCCCTCGCCCTCCTCGTACTCCCCCTCGTACTCCCGTATCAGGGCGGGGAGTTCGGCGACGGAGGACAGGACGCGGGTGGCGCCGTGCTCCTTGAGCGCGGCCTCGTCGTGGGCTCCGGTGAGGACGCCGGCCACGATGCCGGCGCCGGAGCGGACGCCGCTGAGCATGTCGTACGAGGTGTCGCCGGCGACCACGAGCTGCCGGACGTCGTCGACGGCGCCGGTACGGAGGAGGGCGGCGAGCACCATGTCCGGGTACGGGCGGCCGCGGCCGCCGGCGTCGGCCGGGCAGAGGGTGAGGTCGACCAGGCCGTCCGCCCAGCCGAGGGCGTCGAGGATGGCGTCCTGGGTGACGCGTGCGAAGCCGGTGGTGAGGACGACGGTCCGGCCCTGGTCCTTCAGCTGGGCGATGGCCTCGGCGGCGCCGGGGACCGGGGCGATCCGGCCGTCGGCGACCAGCTCTCCGTACGCCTCCTCGAAGGCGAGGTTGGCCTGCTGCGCGCGCTGCTCGTCGCCGCCGAAGAGGTGGCGGAAGACGGAGATCTTGGACTCGCCCATGGTGGCGCGGACGTAGTCGATCATCGTGGCCGGGTCCTCGCCGAGGCGGGTCGCGGCGGCGCCGAAGGCCTGCTCGACGAGGCCGCCGTCGGCGACGGTGGTCCCGGCCATGTCGAGGACGACGAGGCTCATCTGCTGCTCGTTCTTGATGTTCTTCGTGTACTTCATGCACTTCGTGTACTTCACGCTGTTCACCAGCCCAGTTCGTTCGCGGTGGTCTCGGCGATGGCGGGCGAGCAGGTCATGCCGCGGCCGCCGGGTCCGGTCACCAGCCACACGCCGTCGCGCACCTGTTGGCGGTGGACGACCCGGGTGGTGTCGGTGCACTGCGCGTACACGCCGGCCCAGCGGCGGCGCACGCGCGGCAGCGGGCGGCCGAGCAGGGACTCGACCACGCGCGTGAGGTGTTCGTAGGGCTCCTCGACGGTGTCGAAGGCGAAGGGGTGCTCGTACTCGTGGGTGTCGCCGATGGTCAGCCCGCCGTCGAGGCGCTGCACCATGAGCAGCTGCATCTTGTGCGCGGCGGCCGTCGGGTCCTGCGCCTGGCGGGAGTTGAGCTCCTCCAGAGCGGGTGAGGCGTAGGCCGGGTAGTAGCGGAAGGAGTCGGCGTCCGCGACCGAGGTGGTGAGCGCCTCGCCGAGCGGGTCGGTCTGCATCATCTGGAGCCGGACCCGGCGCACCGGCAGGTCGTCGCCGGCCAGCTCGCGGACCAGGCCGGACAGCCAGGCGCCGGTGCACAGGACGACGGCGTCGCCGGTGTGGGTGTCACCGTGGTCGTCGCGGACGGAGCTGCGCCCATTGCCGTCGGCCCCGACCACCTCACGGACCTCGCGGTTGGGCAGGAAGGTGTAGCGGCCGGAGGCCAGCAGGGCCTCGCGCAGGGCGAGTTGGGCGGTGCGCGGCTCGACGGCGGCGTCCCGCTCGCACCAGAGGGCGGCGTCGAAGGCGCCGCGCAGCGCCGGGTTGACCGCCCGCGCCTCCTCGGGGGTGAGCAGCTTGTAGCCGCGGGCGGCGGCGTCGGCGCGGGCCACGGCCGCCTCGGCGACGGCGAGTTCGAGCGCGCCGCGGACGGGGGTGAGCGAACCGATCGCCCGGAAGCCGAGCTTGGGGACGCGGGCGCCGATGCCCTCCCAGAGCTCGCGGGCGCGCAGGGCGGTGTCGAGCTCCTCCCCGCCCGCGCGCCCGCTGACCCAGATCTGGCCGAAGTTGCGGAGGGAGGCGCCGCGCGCCTCGGCCTCCCGCTCGATGTGGACGACCTCGTGGCCGCGTTCTACTGCCTGCCAGGCGTGCATGGTTCCCACGACGCCGGCTCCGACGACTATCACCTTCATGCCGTTCACGGTCGGGGCGGCGGGTGGCCCGGACGGGGCGGGGTGACGACGGGACGGTGAACGGACCGACAAGCTTGGCCTAGACCCGTTATCTTCTCGTGATCAATCGCTCTGGGCGGACGGCACCGAATGCGCCCATTCCTGGCGCAATTCCTGGCGACCTATTCCTGGCGGCCCAGGTGAGCGGTGAAGCTGAACCGGTCGCCGCGGTACAGCGTGCGGACACGTTCGAGCGGACGCCCGTCGGTGTCCCGGGACACGCGCTGGATCAGCAGCATCGGCAGCGCGGGCGGGGTGCCGATGAGCAGCGCCTCGCGCGGGGTCGCGAGCACCGTCTCGATCCGCTCGTCGGCGTCGCCGAAGACCACGCCGAGCCGTTCGTGGAGATAGGCGTAGAAGGAGGAGTCGGGGTCGAAATCGGTGTCGAGGCGCGGGGCGCGGGCCTCGGAGACGTACGTGCTCTCCAGGCCGACCCGCTCGTCGTCGGCGAGCAGCACCCGCTCCATGTGCCACACGGGCTCGCCGGCCGCCACCCCCAGCTGGGACGCCAGCTCCGCCGGGCACGGGAAGCGGTCGAGCGAGATGAGCGCACGGCCCGGGGTGCGGCCCTGGCGGCGCACGCCCTCGGTGTAACTCGCGAGCGACAGCGGCTGCTCCAGCTTCGGCCCTGCGACGACGGTGCCGCGGCCCTGCCGCCGCAGCCGTCCTTCGAGCAGCAGCTCGCGCAGGGCCTGCCGGACGGTCTCGCGCGACACCTCGTAGCGCACGGCGAGATCGCGCTCCGTGGGCAGCAGCCCGCCCTCCCCCAGCTCGTCGACGAGTTCGGCGACCTTCGCCTTCACCGCGTAGTACTTCGGGATGCGGCCGTGCTCCGGGATGCCGGAACGGATGGGCGCACCCGGCCAGTTGCCCATGCTGCCTGCGCTTCTGCTGTTGTCGTTCGTGTCGCTCATCCGGTGATGGTCGCAGACCGTAGTGAACGGAAAGGTGTACGGAGGGTGGCCTGACAGGTGGCCTGGCGGGTGGCCTGGCGGGTGCCTACGAGCGCCGCGAGCGGCGGGCGAACAGCACCAGGGCCGCGCCGCCGGCGAGCAGGGCCGCGGCGACCGGGGCGAGGACCAGGGCCGTGCGCCGCGCGGTGTTCGCGGTGGACTCGCGCTGTCCGGTACGGGCGAGTTCGGGGCCGCCCGGGTCGCCGGAGCCGGTGCCCGGGGCGGTCGGGCGGGCCGGGGCCGCGGGGTCGGCCGGGTCGGTGGGGGTGGCGACCTCCGCATCCTCGCCGTCCGGTTCGGCGGGGCCGATCGTCAGGCGGTACGCGCCGGACTCGCCGACCCAGTCGCCGTCCTCGCCGCGCTTCTGCACGACGGCGGCGCTGACCGTGACCTCGTCGGGGGCGGCGTCGGCGCCGAACGCGAGCCGTACGGGCACGGTGAGGGTCCGGCCCGCGGGCACCGCGAAGCCGTCGAAGGCGGGCACGGCGGGGATCGGATTCTTCGGCCCGGCCTGCAGTTCCGGGCCCGCGAACACGCCCACGCTCTCGGCCCGGTCGGTGCTCTCGAACGCCACCGGCCGCCAGAGCCGCGCCTCCGCGTCGTAGAACTCGGCCCGGATCTGCCCGGGCCGCAGCGCCTGGTCCCGGTCGGTGAGCACCAGGACCGGGTGCACGGCACGGCACGGTTCGGCGGTGGTGTTGGTGAGGTCCAGGCTCCAGGTCCGCAGCTCCCCGCCCGCCGGGTACTCCGCCGGCCCGCCGTGGATCCGGGTGGCCAGCGGGAAGTCCTTGTCCCCGGCCGCCCCGCAGGTCGGAGCCGTGGGCACCGCAGGTGCTGCGGACACGGCGGGCGCGGCGGACGCCGCAACCGACAACCCGGCCGCCGCGCCCAGGGCGGCGAGGGCGAGTGCGGTACTGCTCGGACTTCTCGGACTCCTCGTACTCCTCGGACTCTTCGGTCGCATGATGCCGAAGCCTTTGCTGCTCGCGGACGGACGAATCGCCCGCGACGCTGCCATGCGCGAGGCAGCGGGTGGCGCACCGACGCGGCGGCGGGGGCCGGACGGGACGGAGATTCCGCTCGATCAGCGTATTTTCGTACCGGTGGTGTCCTGCTTCCCGAAGACCGGCGCCAGGATCAGCTGCGCCGCTCCGTCCGCGACCGTCGTCGTCCCCGTCGCGATCTCGACGGTGGCGGGCAGGCCGAGGGCGGTGAGCAGCTCGCGGGTGCCGTGCGCGAAGACGGCCGGGGCGGCGAGGACGGCGCGCCCACCGAGGAGCACGCGGTCGATGTCGAGCAGCCGGACCAGGTTGGCGGCGCCGGTGCCGAGCACCCGCGCGGCCTCGGGCAGATCGCCGCGGGCGAGGGCCGCGAGGCACAGGACCTCCAGACAGCCGCGCCCCCCGCAGTCGCAGGCCGGCCCGTCGAGCTGAACCGTCTGGTGCCCCAGCTCCCCCGCACCGGTGCGGCCGCCGCGCAGCACGGCCCCGCCGAGGACGAGACCCGCGCCCAGGCCCGTACCGAGGTGCACATAGGCGAAGGAGCCGGGCGCGCCGGGGCGCAGGGCGAGGCCGAGGGCGGCGGCGTTGGTGTCCTTGTCGAGCGCGACCGGCCATCCGAGCCACCGCGCCAACTCCTCCCGCAACGGAAACCCGTCCCACTCGGGAAACCCGGTGACCCGCCCGGGCCGCCCGCTCCGGTGGTCCAGGGGGCCGGGCATGGCGACGCCGACGCCGAGGAGGGGGAGGCGGGTGGGGCGGGAGCCCTCGCCTTCCGGCTCGGAAACACCCCCGGCCCCGGCCCCGGCCCCGGCCTCGGGGAGGCGCCCCGCCACGGGGGCGCGACCGGGCGCCGCCGCGTGACCGCGCCCGGCACCGACCGCGCCGCCCTCACCCAAGTACCCGCCCTCGGCCCCCAGCAGCGCCGCGACCGCCGCCCCCGCCACCGCGAGAACCGCCTCCGCGCCCGCCCCCAGGTCCAGCGGCGCGCGGCGCTCCGCGACCCGTTCGCCCGCCAGGTCCAGCAGGACGGCCGTCAGCTCGTCGCGGTCGAGGTGGAGCCCGATCGCGTACGCCGCCGAGGGGACGAGCCGCAGCACCGTGGCCGGCTTGCCGCCCGTGGACGCGCGCCGCCCCGCCTCCGCCGCCAGGCCCTCCGCGCGCAGGCGAGCGGTGATCTTGCTGACGGCCTGCGGGGTGAGGCCGGTGCGCTCGGCCAGTTCCAGGCGGCTGACGCCGCCCTCCCCGGCGGTGCGCAGCAGGTCGAGCACGAGTGCCGCGTTGTGGCTGCGCAGCGCCGGCAGATTGACCCCGGCACCGCCACCCGGCCCGCGACCGGCCCCGCCGTCACTCCCCTTGTCCCTGTTCACGTGTCCATTGTGCCGGGCGCTTGCACTTTGGCAACAGCGTTGCCAAAGTGGTGTTCATGAGCCCCTCCGCCCCGCATTCCCCCGGTACCCCGCGCACCCCGCTCCGCGTCGGCCTCGTCGGCTACGGCCTGGCCGGCTCCGTCTTCCACGCCCCGCTGATCGCCGCCGACCCCGACCTCGTCCTCGACACGGTCTCCACCGGCAACCCGGAGCGCGCCGCGCAGGCCCGCGCCGAGCACCCGGACGTGCGGGTCGTGGGCTCCCCCGAGGAACTCCTCGGCCGCGCCGCCGAGCTCGACCTCGTGGTGATCGCCTCCCCCAACAAGACCCACGTCCCGGTCGCCACCGCCGCCCTGCGGGCCGGTCTGCCGGTGGTCGTGGACAAGCCGCTGGCCGGCACCGCCGCCGAGGCGCGCGCCCTCGCCGCGCTCGCCGAGGAGCGCGGGCTGCTGCTCTCCGTCTTCCAGAACCGCCGCTGGGACAACGACTTCCGCACTCTCCAGGCCCTGCTCGCCGACGGCTCCCTCGGCGAGGTGCAGCGCTTCGAGTCCCGCTTCGAGCGCTGGCGACCCCAGCTCAAGGGCGGCTGGCGCGAGTCGGGCGCGCCCGAGGAGATCGGCGGGCTGCTGTACGACCTCGGCAGCCACGTCGTCGACCAGGCCCTGGTCCTGTTCGGCCCGGCCGTCCGCGTGTACGCCGAGTCCGACGTGCGCCGCCCCGGCGCCGAGACCGACGACGACACCTTCATCGCGATCACGCACGCGGGCGGCGTGCACTCCCACCTCTGGATGAGCGCGACCACCGCCCAGCTCGGGCCGCGCTTCCGCGTCCTGGGTCAGAGCGCCGGTTACGTGAAGTACGGCCTCGACCCCCAGGAGGCGGCGCTCCGCGAGGGCCTGCGGCCGGAGCCCGGCACCGGCACGCCGTGGGGCGTCGAGCCCGAGGAGCTGTGGGGCCGGCTCGGGGCCGGCGAGTCGCCGCTGACCGGTGGTGGCACGCCCGTCGAGACGCTGCCGGGCGCCTACCCGGCGTACTACGCGGCCGTCGCCGCCGCCCTGCGCGGCACCGGGGAGAACCCGGTGACGGCCCACGAGGCCGCGGCCGCGCTCGACGTCCTGGAGGCGGCGAGGAAGTCCGCCCGCGAGGGCGTGGCGGTGACGCTGTGACCAGCGTGGAAAAGACCAGCGTGGAGGAGCTGACGGCGCAGGAGGCGGCGCTTGTCCTGCCCCGCTTCACGTACGAGGACGCCTGGACGCTCGGCACGATCCTGGCCGACCTGGCGAGGGAGCGGCGCGCGCCGGTCGCGATCGACGTACGACGCGGGGCGCAGCAGCTGTTCCACTGCGCGCTGCCCGGGTCGAGCGCCGACAACGACGCCTGGATCGACCGGAAGCGGCGGGTCGTCGAGCGGTACGGCGTGAGCTCGTTCCTCGTCGGCGCCCGCTTCCGCGCCAAGGGCACGACCTTCGAGGCCTCGTCCCGGCTCGACCCGGACGTCTACGCCGCGCACGGCGGCTCGTTCCCGATCGCCGTCACCGGCGCCGGGGTCATCGGCTCGGTCACGGTCTCGGGCCTGCCGCAGGCCGAGGACCACGCGCTGGTCGTCCTCGGCCTGGAGCGGCTCCTTGCGGCGTACGGCGCGGAGTAGCAGCGCGCAGGAGTACGTCCCGTACGGGTCGACGGGGCCGCCCACCGACCCGTACACACCGACCGGCGTGCCCCGACTCGTACCGCTGACGCCTCGTACCCCGTACCGCTACGCGTCCTTGAGCTCCTGGCGCTGCCGCCCCAGGCCCTCGACCTCCAGCTCGACGACGTCGCCGGCGCGCAGGTACGGCTTGGGCTCGGGCTGCCCCATGGCGACGCCGGCCGGCGTGCCGGTGTTGATGACGTCGCCGGGGTAGAGGGTCATGAAGTGGCTGAGGTAGCGCACCACCTGGGCGACCGTGAAGATCTGGTCGGAGGTGTGGCCGTCCTGCTTCAGCTCGCCGTTGACCCAGAGCTTGAGGCCGAGGGCCTGCGGGTCCGGCACCTCGTCGGCGGTGACCAGCCAGGGGCCGAGCGGGTTGAAGGTCTCGCAGTTCTTGCCCTTGTCCCAGGTGCCGCCGCGCTCGATCTGGAACTCGCGCTCGGAGACGTCGTGGGCGACGGCGTACCCGGCGACGTGGGCCAGGGCCTGCTCGTCGGTCTCCAGGTAGCGGGCGGTGCGGCCGATGACCACCGCGAGCTCGACCTCCCAGTCGGTCTTCACCGAACCGCGGGGTACGAGCACCGTGTCGTCCGGGCCGACGACGGTGTCCGGGGCCTTGAGGAAGACCACGGGCTCCGCCGGGATCGCGGCGCCGACCTCGGCCGCGTGCCCGTGGTAGTTCAGCCCGATGCACACGACCTTGCCGATCCGGCCGACCGGCGGGCCGATCCGCAGCCCGGCCGGGTCGAGCGCGGGCAGCACGCCCGCGCCGAGCGCGGCGCGGATCCGGTCGAGCGCGGAGCCGTCGCCGAGCAGGGCGCCGTCGATGTCGCCGACCAGCGCGGACAGGTCGCGCAGCGTCCCGTCCTGGTCCAGCAGGGCGGGCCGCTCGGCCCCGGCCGGGCCGACGCGCAGCAGCTTCATGGTCTTCTCCTCAGGTCGAGCCTCTGGTCGAGGTGGCCCGGGGAGGCGGGCCTCGGTGTGCCCCGGCCGATGGAGTGCGGCCATCGGAGGATTGGTCGATCCTCCAAGAGTTCGGGTCAGTCTGCAAGCCCCGGTTCACACCCTGGACCCTTACGCACGGGTAACCCGACGTGCCCGCTCCCCGCCCCGGCCCGCTCAGACGGCCGGCGCGAGGGCGCCCGCCGCAGGCATGTCCCGGTAGAGGAAGGCGCGTTCGACGGCGGTCCAGGTGGTGCTGGTGACGAGGTAGAGCGCGGCGGCCAGCGGCACGGCGGCGACCGAGATCAGCGTCGCGAAGGAGAGCAGCGGGAGGTACTTGGTCATGGCGGCCATCGCCCCCGCGCCGGGCTGGTCGGCGGGCACCGCCTGTACCGGGTTGAGCGCCTGCTGCTTCTTCGTGCGGCGGTAGGTGTACGTGGCGACGACGGCGACGATCGCGAAGAGGACGAGGTAGACGCGCCCGGCCGGGCCGAAGACGCCGCCGTTGCCGAGGGCGTCGGCGTAGTGGCCGCCGAGCGGCGCGGCGAGCAGGCTGTGTCCGGCCATCCGTCCGCTGGAGAAGAGGTGGAACATCAGGAAGAAGGCGGGCGCCTGGAGCAGGCTCGGCAGGCAGCCGGCCAGGGGCGAGACCTTCTCCTTGGCGTGCAGCTCCATGACCGCCTTCTGCAGCCGCTCGGGGTTCTTGGCGTGCTTCTTGCGCAGCTCGGCGAGTTGCGGGGCGATCCGGACCCGGGCCTTCTGGCCGCGGGCGGCGGCGCGGGACAAGGGGTGGACGGCGAGGCGTACGGCCATCGTGAAGACGACGATGGCGGCGGCGGTCGAGGCGCCGGCGAAGAGGGGGTGGAGCAGATCGGCGAGCTGCTCGACCAGGCTGGCGAAAACGGACATGGGAGCCCTCCGAGGGGTCTCGTCGTGCCGGGAAAGAGGTCTTGAAAGCGACTTTTCGGCAGGACGGAACGCGTCGAGGGGGTTCGACCAGGAGCGCTGGAAGTAGCTGGGAGTAGCTGGGAGTACCTCTACGCGGCCGTCAGGAGGGGACGGCCGGGTGCCCTGGGCCTGCGGCGCCCGGAGGCGTCGGGATCGCGTTGGGGCAGGAACGCGGTGCGCCGGGCGCGGTCGCGCAGGGCGGTGCGTACGCGGGTGGGCGGTACGGGCAGGGCCGTACGGCCGCCGCCGATCAGGGCGCAGACGAACGCGCCGGCGGCCACGGCGAACGCGGCCGAGAGACCGGCACCGGCGCCGCCACTGACTCCGACGCCGTCGGAGAGGAGCAGGTCGGCGAGGGCGAGGAGGAAGAGGAGCGGCGCGAGAACGCGCAGCAGGGGCCCACGGGCCATGCCTTCCTCCTCCTTGCTGAGCCGTACGGCTGCTTTCCGGCTGGTTGTCGTACTCCCGTTATACCGGATCAGGCCTCACGCCGGATCGACGTCAAGGGGTACGAGGAGGCGGCGGGGCGCGAGGAGGGCGCGGCCGACCGGGTCGGCGGGGTCCGGGTCGAGTCCGGCGCCGGGCCGCATCTCGATGTCGGCGGGGTGGACGGGGATCCGGCAGGCCGGGCATTCGCCGTACGCGCCGAGTTCGGTGCCGCAGTCGACGTGGTGGAAGTGGCGCATGGGGGCGATGCCGGGCAGGTCGCGGCCCCAGCGGCCGAGGGAGCGCAGGACGGGCCACAGTTCGATGCCGCGCTCGGTGAGCACGTACTCGTAGCGCGCCGGGGAGTCCTGGTAGCGGCGCTTGTCGAGGACGCCGGCCTCGACGAGGGCCTGGAGGCGGCCGGCGAGGACGGCGCGCGGGGCGCCGAGGTGGGTGAGGAAGTCGCTGTAGCGCCGCACGCCGTAGAAGGCGTCGCGCACGACGAGGAGGGTCCAGCGCTCGCCGATCACTTCGAGGGCGCGGGCGATGGAGCACTGCTGGGTCGCGTAGTCCTTGCCGAGGGCCATGGGAATGAGTGTAGCGCTCGGGTTCATTCATTGAACTAGGCCTGGTACGGTGAGCGAGCCTGCAAGGTTCAGTGAACGAACCCAGCTGTGTTTCGCCGCGTACGGAAGCCGAGGCCCCGGCATGCCCAAGACCGCCCCCGCACCGACCCTCAGCTCCTCACCCACCCGGGAGCTCGGGGCGCCCCGCCCCGGCGCGACCCTCGCCGTCACCAGCGCCGCCACCGCGCTCACGCTGATGAACTACACGGCGCCGATGCTGACCCTGCCCGCGATGTCCGCCGCCTTCGGGACACCGGCCTCCGCGCAGGCCTGGCTGCTCAACGGCACCCCGCTCGGCCTCGCCGTCCTGCTCCTGGTCGCCGGCAGCCTCGCCGACGCCCACGGCCGGCGCCGGGTCTTCCTGCTCGGCACCGTCGCCCTCGGCGTCACCACCGCGCTCGGCGCGCTCGCCGGCTCCACGCTCACCTTCACCCTGGCCCGGATCGCGCAGGGCGCGGCGAGCGCCGCCGTGCTCGCCGCGAGCCTCGGCCTGATCGCCCACGCCCACCCCGGCGGCGCGGCGCGGATCCGGGCGACGGGGGTGTGGGGCGCGTTCGTGAGCGCGGGCATCGCGCTCGGGCCGCTGCTCGCGGGCGGGCTGAGCGGTCTCGGCGAGCTGGGCGGCCTGGCCGCGTGGCGGCTGACGTACGGGGTGCTCGCGGCGGGCACGCTGGTCGCGGCCGCGTTCGGGGTCCGCGCCCTGGCCGAGTCGCGCGCACCGCGGACCGGCCGCCGGGCGGACCTCGCGGGCGCGCTCACCCTGGGCCTGGCCCTGGCCGCCGCGCTCACCGCCCTGACCCTGGGCCGGGACGGCTGGCTGCGCCCGTCGGTGGGCCTGCTGCTGCTCGCCGCGGCTGTCCTGACCGCGCTCTTCGTGAGCGTCGAGCGGCGCGTCCGGGCGCCGATGATCGACCTGGCACTGTTCCGGCGCCCGGCGTTCCGGGCGGCGACGGCGGGCGCGCTGTTCACCGGCCTCGCCGTGATCGGCTTCTTCAGCGTCCTGCCGGCGCTGCTCCAGCACGGCGGCGCGGGCTTGGCGCCGCTGACGACGGCGTGGCTGTTCCTGCTGTGGTCGGGCACGGCGTTCGTGGTCGCGCTCCAGGTGCGGCGCCTCGCGGGCCGGATCTCGGCCACGTACCAACTCGTCCTCGGCTTCGTCCTCTCGACGGCGGGAGTCCTCGCGCTGTACGGCGCCCTGGAGGGCGGCTCCGTCCTGCGCCTGCTGCCCGGCCTGGTGGTGGCGGGCGTGGGCAGCGGGCTCCTGAACGCCGCCCTGCCGCGCCTCGCCGTGGACTCCGTACCGCAGGAGCGGGCCGCGATGGGTTCCGGCGCCAACAACACCGCCCGCTACATCGGCTCCTCGGCGGGTGTGGCCCTCTCCCTGGCGCTGTCCACAGCGGGCCCGGACGCGGCACTGCTCGCCTCGGCGGCGCTCGGCCTGGCGGGCGCGGTGGTCACGAGCCTGGCCCAGACGACGAGGCGGTAGGTGGAGGTGAACTCGGGTGTGCAGGTGGTGAGGGTGAGATAGCTGCCGGCCCGGTCGTACCCGTACTCCGGGTGGTAGAGCGAACGCGGTACGGGCTCGATGACGCCGGTGTCGCGGGGCGAGGTGACCGGCAGGATCCGGTCGACGCGGTAGGTGTAGGTCCCCTCGCGGGTGCGGACGGTGAGGGTGTCGCCGCGCTGGAGCCGGTTGATGTACCGGAAGGGCTCGCCGTGGGTGTTGCGGTGCCCGGCGAGCGCGAAGTTCCCGGGCCGCCCGGGGGCGCCGGTGCCGGGGTAGTGCCCGACGTAGCCGCGGTCGAGGACGGCGCGGCGCCCGACGCCGGGGGCGACGGGAACGGTGAGGCCGAGGCGGGGGATGCGGAGGACGGCATAGGCGGGCGCTTCCGGCGTGGCCGCCGGGGCGGAGGGCGCGGCTTCGGGCGCGGCTTCGGGCGCGGCGGAGGGTGGGCTGGGAATCGGGGCGGGAGTCGTGGTGGCCGGAGGTGAGGAGTCCCACTCCTGCTCAAGGTTGCGGACTTGCTGGACGGCCTGCGCGCGGGCCTGCTGGTTGGTCCACCAGAGCTGGTGGACGACGAGCAGGAGGACGAGAACGCCGCAGGTGACGAGCACTTCGGCGGAGAGCCAGAGGATGTGGGTGGCCGGCCCGCGCCTCCGGCGCCCGCGGGGCGTCTGGACGACAACAGGAACCCGACCGCGCATCCTCGCTCGCACGGCGGGCACGATAAGCGGTGGAGCGCCAACTCTCCAGGGCCGTACAGCAGTACGGTGAGGACATGCGCCCCGACACGCCTGCCGACCACACCACCGAAGCCGAGCGTCTGCTCCGCACCGCGGGGCAGTACCCGGAGGACCGCGAACCGCTGCTGCTGCGCGCCGCCGCCCACCTGGAACTGGCGGGCGCGCGGGAGCGGGCGACGACCCTGTACGACGACCTGCTGGCCTCCGAGCCGGGGAACCCCCTCCTCATCAGGTCGCTGAAGGCGTCGAACCTGTGGGAGTACGGCCACGAGGCCGAGGCCCGCGCGATCATCGACGGCGTCCGGCGCGCCCGCCCGGAGGAGCCGGCGCCGTGGGAGATCGTGGCGGAGACGCTGGAGGCCCACGACGAGCTGGAGGAGGCGGAGGCGGCCTTCTCGGAGGCGGCCGGGATGCTGGTGCTGCCGGGCGAGGACGCCTCGTACGGGTTGCAGTCTCTGTTGTCGGGCCGCCACCGGGTGCGCAGGATGCTCGCCCTCCCGCACGACGCGTGGGACACCCTCGCGGACCGCCTCCACACGGCGGAGGTCCCGCTGGACGAGCTGCACGACCCGAAGCGCCTGTGGTCCCTCGGCTCCTCGGACCCGGCCGAGCTCCAGGCCGAGATCACCCGCCTCCGCTCGGAACTGGGCTCCTATCGCACGGCCCTCTCCCGCCCCTTCCCGGTCGCCGTCCTCCACTGGCCGGAACCGGAACTCGACGAGCTCCTCGCGGCCTACCCCGAGCTGGAGGCCGAGTACCCCACCTACACGGCCCACCTCACCGACATCGAGGCCTCCCTCCGCGAACTCGCCGCCTCCGGCACCCCCAACCTCGGCATCGTCCCGGCCACGGTCCCCTCCTACGAGGCCTTCGCCGCCTCCGAATCCTCCACCCCCGCCAACCCCGCCCTCCTCCCCCAATACACCACCACCCTCGCCGCCCGCGGCCGCGCCACCCCCTGGCCCCCGGCCCGCACGGCGGACTGCTGGTGCGGCTCGGGGCGGACGTACGGGGACTGCCACGGCGCGGACTAGCCGACGCTCGGCTACTCCGACGTCATGCCCCACTCACGTGCCTTGGGGGAGCCGTCCCAGCCCGAACCGTCTCGCCAAATCGAGGCGATTCCCTGCTCCTCCAGGTACGGGGCATAGGCGCCGATCGCTTCGGAGAAGAGCCCTATGAGGAAGGGCGTGGGGCACCCCAGATAGAGGAAGTGGCGATACTCGTAGAGTTGCCCGACAGCCTCACGCACCGCCTGGGTCGGATTCCCATTGCGCACCACCTTCGCTTCGACCAGCCATTCCTCACCCCCTGCCTCGGTAGCACGGTGTGAACGCAGCACAAGGTCCTTCGGGTGCTGAAGTAGCGTGATCGGCTCATACCCGCGCTCCGATACATAGAGACCGAAGTCTCTGATCAGCTCCTCGTGGCTGCGCTGCTTAACCTGCTGCCGAGCCTTGATTTGCGCCACGTAAGCGCTGCTGTCCTTCGGCCGGAAGTTGGCCAGCGGATCCACTATCGGCTGGGCAACGTGGCTGCCCGGTTCGTAGTACATCTCCAAGGCTTCGGGAGCATCGCTCCCCCACCACACGCGATCTGCCTCTTCCACGCGCCGAAGGGACTCGATGCCGATCAGAAGGTCTTCCATCAGCGTGACATCGCTGGGGAGGGCGGCAGTGTCGTACACCTTGGCAATCACGCTCGCGGCCTCATACGCCTTAGGGCGGGCCGCATGGTCCCTGAGTTCCGGCTCGTCTATCCAGCCCTGCCGTTCCTGCCTCCGCACGGCCCGGCGAAGCCGCGCCGCGTGCCGCCGGAGGTGGTCTTCGCGGGCTCGGCCTCTTCCCAGCCGCTCCTCCAGCCAGGTAATGCCCTGCTGCAAGGTCAGCGTCACGTTTTTCAGATCGGCGCTGAAGATGTAGGCGAGGTACAGCCCCTTCTTGGGATCGCGGTGACCGTCCTGGTCGAAGACGCCAATCCACGGAGTCGCGGCCGGTGTCGTCTGCCCTCCGTGCCCCTCCGCCTTGAAGCCCAGCGGCAGCGCGAGATCGGTACGACTCGCGACCTTCCGCAGAACCTGCTGCCCCTTCACATCTCGTCCGGAGCCGGCCGTGCGGTCGTATGTGCTCGCGACCTCGCTGAGCAAGTCTCGAATCCCCATGCGGGGAATCTAGATCAGGAGATCGCGGCGCACACCGGGATTCGTCCCACCTCGTCACATCACGTGCCACTCAGAGGCCGGATTCGAATCTCGTCTGCGCCATGTCCAGTACGTCATCAGCGTCGTAGCCATGTGCGCCCATCCAGTGGAGCAGGTCCACGATCACGTCGATCGCGGCGTCTTTGGCCACGGCGACGGAGAGCCGACTAGCGTTCACCGCTCGCGGGGACGCGACAGCCCCATAGAGGGAGATCATGGCCTCCGCTCGCGTGACACGCATGCCGCCCGCGTGTCCATTGGGCGTGGTGAGATCAGTGGCGATCTCACACCAGGTCACCTTTCGATCCGACCCGAGCAGCACTCCCCAGCGGTCAGCCATCGCGTCCACAAGCGCCATCCCTCGCCCCGACTCAGCCTCCGGACCGGCGGCGATCACTGTCGGCAGCGCCCGGCAGTCCGGGTCGCGCACTTCGATCCGAAGGTACGTGCCGTTCATGGCGAGCCGGAGCGACGTCGGCGTGCCAGGCCCCACATGCCGGATCACGTTCGTGACCAGTTCACTCACGCAGAGCTGGGCCACTCCCACCTGCCGTGGCAGCCCCCATGCTTTCAAGTGGAGCCGCACGATACGTCGCAGCGCGGCTACTTCTTGCGCCTCCGCCAAGAACGGAAGCTCCCACGGCTGCCGCACCATGCATCCTGCCTCGATCACCAATGCCTCCTGCTCCGATGCCCTCTTGATGACAGATCGCGACGAGCCAATAGCATTGCGTTGCACATCCCGCCATGCAATGTGCACGACGGGATTCCCACGATCGAGCGATTGGCAGTCCTCGCTCTGGTGCGCAGACTGAACATCCGCTAGCGAGAAGGGGACTGAGATGGCTGGTTCACCCACCGCCCGCCGCCGCCGACTGTCGATCGAGCTGAAGAAGCTCCGCGAGACAAGCGGCTTCACCTGCGCCCAGGTTGGTGCGGCCCTCGACTGGAGCGGCTCCAAGGTCAACCGCATGGAGACGGGTACGGGCCGCGTCCAACCTTCTGACGTCGACGCGCTCTGCCGCTTC
>NZ_JAHTMW010000003.1 GCF_026236535.1 Streptomyces sp. SKN60
CGACGCTCGCCGAAGCGGCACGGATCATGGCGACGCGGAGGGTGAAGCGCCTGCCCGTGGTCAACAGCGTGGGCATGCTGGAGGGTGTGGTCAGCCGGAGCGATCTGCTGAAGGTGTTCCTGCGTGCGGACGCCGAGATCGAGGAGGACATCCGCCAGTCCGTACTCGGCGAGCCGGCCACCACCGTGGGACTGGACGTGACGGTCGCGGACGGTGTCGCCACGATCCGCGGGCCGCTCGCCGACCGGTCGATGGCGCCGCTGGTCGCCCGCGCGGTGCGGGCCGTGGAGGGCGTCGTCGACGTCCGCATGGATCTCGGTGCCCCTTGAGACGCTCCGTTGATGGACAATCCTTGTGGGGGGGCGGGTACCTACCCGACCGACCATGGGGGTCGCCATGACCGATCTGCCGGCAGCCACCGCACCTACACGGGTCTTCCTCGTCGACGATCACGAGGTCGTCCGCCGGGGCCTTCGTGACCTGCTCGACGACGAGCCCGACCTGGAGGTGGTCGGAGAGGCGTCGACGGCGGAACAGGCCCTGGCGCGCGGGCCGGCGCTGCGTCCGGATGTCGCGGTCCTCGACGTACGGCTGCCGGACGGCGACGGGATCTCCGTCTGCCGGGAACTCCGTTCCCGGATGCCCGACCTTGCCTGTCTGATGCTGACCTCGTTCGACGACGAGGACGCCCTGCTCGACGCGATCATGGCCGGCGCGGCCGGGTACGTACTGAAGCAGATCAAGGGGTCCGACCTCGTATCGGCGGTACGGACCGTCGCCACCGGGCAGTCGATGCTGGATCCGGCTACGACCGCCCGGCTGATGCATTCGCTTCGGGATCCCGAGGCGGCGAAGCCGCCGGAGGACGAGCGGCTCGCGGTGCTGTCCGAGCGGGAACGGTCCGTACTCGAACTGATCGGCGAAGGGCTCACCAACCGGCAGATCGCCAAGCGGCTCTACCTGTCCGAGAAGACCGTCAAGAACCACATCTCCCGACTGCTCGGCAAGCTCGGCGTCGAACGCCGCGTACAGGCAGCCGTCATCGCCGCGCAGGCCCACGAGCACGAAGCCGAGGAGACGTAGCTCAGTCCTGTTCCGTCGACAGCGGGATCCGCCACTCGAGTACTGTGCCGCTGCCGGGCTCCGCCCTGGCGCGCACCGACAGGGTGCCGCCCAGCCGCTCGGCCCGCTCGGACAGGTTCCGCGGGCCACTGCGCCTGCCGCCCTTCGGTAGGCCCACGCCGTCGTCGCTCACCGTCACCGCCAGGACGCCGTCGGCGGCGGCGACAGACACCTCGGCTCGGCGAGCCCGAGAGTGCCGGGCCACGTTGGTCAGGGCTTCGCCGATGACCGCGACTACTTGTTCGGCCGCCTCGGAGGGCACGTCCGTGTCGAGGAGGCCCTCCATGCGCAGGGCGGGGGCGAATCCGAGCGTGGTCGCCGCCTCGTCCACCACCTTCACAACCCTGTTCCTCAGCTTCGGGAGGGCGCCGGGGGTGTCGTGTTCCCGGAGCCCGAAGATGGTCGACCGGATGATCTTGATGGTGGCGTCCAGATCGTCGATCGCCCGCCCCAGCCGGTCCGTGGCCTCCGGGTGCTCGACGAACCGGCGGGCGCTCTGGAGCGTCATCCCGGTGGCGAACAGGCGCTGAATCGCCAAGTCGTGCAGGTCACGGGCGATCCGGTCGTGGTCCTCCAGGAGACTCACCTGCTCGGCGTCCCGCCGGCGGTCGGCCAGTTCGAGCGCCAGGGCCGCCTGTCCCGCGAACCCTGGGAGAGCGGTGCTCTCCGAGCCGGTGAACGGGGGCCGTCCGTGCCGCCGCGCGAGGATCAGCACCCCGCTCAGCCGCTCTTTGGTGCCGACCGTGACCGCCACGGCCGGCCCGAAACCCTCCCACCGTTCGGGCTGAACCCTGATGCGCGGATCGTTCTCGACGTCGGCGACCATGACCAGGCCCTCCTGAGCAAGGGCAGCCTCGGCCAGCGTTCCTTCACTGGAGGGCAGGACGATGCCCCGGTGCTCTTCGGCACCCTCGCCGCGGGCGAGCGAGCCGCGCAGTTCACCGTCGGCGCCAACCAGGTGGAAGACCCCCATGTCGGCGGCCGCGATGTCCACCGCCTGCTCCAGCATCTCGTCGAGGACCTCGGTCTCCTCTTCGCCGGACAAGAGGGCGCTGGTGAGATCGGAGCTTGCGGCGAGCCACCGCTGCCGGAGGCGGCCCTCCCCGTACAGGCGGGCGTTCTCGATGGCGATGCCGGCCGCGACGGCCAGGGTCGTGACGACCGCCTCGTCCTCGGCGTCGAAGTCAGCGCCTCCGCGCTTCTCGGTGAGGTAGAGGTTGCCGAAGACCTCATCGCGGACCCGGATGGGCACGCCGAGGAAGGTGTGCATCGGCGGGTGGTGGGGCGGGAAGCCGTACGAGACGGGATGCTCGGACAACTCGGAGAGCCGCAGCGGTTCGGGATTGCGAATCAGCTCACCGAGCAGGCCGTGCCCGGAGGGCAGGTCGCCGATCTGCGCCCGCAGGTCGTCCCCGATGCCGACGGGGAGGAACTCCGAGAGCTTCCTGTCGTCCCCGATGACACCCAGGGCACCGTATTCGGCGTCCACGAGGGTGACGGCCGCCTCCACGATGCCCTTCAGCACCTGAGGCAGGTCGAGTTCCCTGCCCACAGACATGACGGCTTCCAGCAGCCCATTGAGGCGGTCCCTGGTGCCCCTCACCTCGTCGATACGTGCCTGGAGCTCGTCGAGCAGCTCGTCGAGTCGCAGGCGCGGAAGCCTGCTGTCCGCCGGCACCGACCCCTCGTGCTCCATCACCACCTCCGGCCACGTCGAGCGCACAGTCCTCGCCCGACGAGCACATACTCACGGTAGTTCCGGTGTCTCCGGCGCTCCAGCCGGATTCGTCCCGCGGAAGGCGGTGCGGACGAGTCGCGCGGTAAAGAAAGCCGCAGGGGCACCGGCCAACGCGATCCAGACGCCCGCCCAGCTGATCGGTTCGGTTTCCAGGACTGAACTCAGGAAGGGCACATACAGCGCCGCCACGGCCAGGAGAGCGGAGGCGAGGACGGACAGCGGGAGGAACGGGTTCTTGCGGGTGAACAGCCGGGAGCGAAGTCCCAGGACGGCGCCCAGCTGTGCGGCGAGCAGCGCGAGGAAGAGCACACTCTGCCAAGCGAGGCCGAGTCCCCGGGCGCCGAGTCCCGCGCCGAGCGAGACCGCCGTGACGACAGCGGCCAGGACGAGCAGGCGCTGCCAGGCACCGCCGCCCAGGATGTGCTGGTCCGGCGGGCGGGGCGGTCGTCGCATCGCTCCCGGTGAGGCCGGTTCGGCGCCCATGGCGACGCCGGTGAGGCCGTGCGTCAGGAGGTTGATCCACAGGATCTGGCCCGCTCGCAGGGGCAGCGGCAGCCCGAGCAGCGGGCCGATCAGCATGACGAGGATCTCGGCCGCGCCGCCGGCCATCCCGTAGACGAGGAAGCGGCGGATGTTGTCGTAAACGCGCCGTCCCTCGTCGACGGCCGCCACGACCGTCGACAGCTCGTCGTCGGTGAGCACAAGGTCAGCGGCCTGCCGCGCGACCTCCGTGCCGCGCGCGCCCATGGCGACGCCGATGTCGGCGCGGTGCAGGGCGGGGCCGTCGTTGACCCCGTCGCCGGTCATCGCGGTCACCGCTCCCCTGGCGCGCCACGCCTCGACGATGTCCAGCTTCTGCTGGGGGTCCGTACGGGCGAAGACCCGTACCGAAGTGAGGTCGGCGACCCGTCCCTCGGCCACGTCCGCCCCTGTGACGACGCGGCCCTCCGGCTCGCCACCGTCGCCCAGGAGCGCGACATGCGACGCCACCGCCCGAGCCGTCGCGGGGTGGTCGCCGGTGATGAGGACGGGGGTGATACCGGCCGCCCGGCAAGAGGCGAGGGTTCCTGCGGCATGCGGTTTGGGCGGGTCGCTCAGCGCGACGAGGCCGAGGAGAGCGAGCCCCGACTCCGCCGCGGCAACCGGGTGCGGAATGTCGTTCCGCATCCCCGATGCCACGGCGAGCACGCGGTATCCCCGGCCAGCCAGGCGCGCGGCCTCTTGGCGAGCCTCCGCGAGCGCGTCCGGAGGATCGAACAGGACGGCCGGGTCGAGGACGGCTTCGGGGGCGCCCTTCAGACAGACGAGCACCCCGTGTCCACCGGTCTCGTGGAGTGTGGTCATGCGTCTGCGGAGACTGTCGAAGGGCGCCTCTCCGATCCGGGGACGGGTAAGCGCCAGTTCTGTCGGATCCGGGCAGCCAGTCTTGGCCGCTGCCGTCAGCAGAGCGGCCTCCATCGGGTCGCCCAACGCCGTCCAGCGGCCGTCGGTCGCCTCGTCATCCGCCGGGCGCAGCGTGGCGTCGTTGCACAGGGCGGTCACCGTCAACAACTCACGCAGCGGCTCGAGCTCGTCCGCCTCCGCCGGCCTCCCGGCGACCAGGACCTCGCCCACGGGTTCGTACCCCACGCCGGAGAGTTCGGCGCTCCCACTCGGGGTCCAGACGTGCTGGACGACCATGCGGCCCTCGGTGAGGGTGCCTGTCTTGTCCGTGGCGAGGACGGATACGGAGCCGAGCGTCTCCACCGCGGGAAGCCGACGCACCAAGGCGTTCCTGGTGACCATGCGCCTGGCCCCGAGAGCCAGAGCCAGGGTGACCACGGCGGGGAGGGACTCGGGAACCGCCGCAACGGCCAGGCTGATGGCCGTGACCGCCATCGTGCCGAGCGGAAGCCCCCGTACCAGGCCAAGGGCGAACACCAGGACGCACAGGGCGAGCGTCACGGCCGCGAGGATGCGGCCCAGGGCGGCGAGTCGGCGCTGCAGCGGGGTCGGCTCACGACGTTCGTCGAGCAGAGCCGCGATGCGGCCGAGCGCGCTGGACGCCCCAGTCGCCGTGACCACCGCCACACCTCGGCCTCGGACGACGACGGTTCCTGCGCTCAGCGTCGCACCCGGATCCTTGTCGACAGGCACGGACTCCCCCGTCAGCATGGACTCGTCCACCAGCACGGATGACGCCTCGGCGAGGTCGGCGTCGGCGGCGACGATGTCGCCCTCACCGACCAGGAGGACGTCACCGGGGACAACCGACGCGGCGGGGAGGTCGCAGACGGCGCCGTCGCGCCGTACGCGCGCGTGGGGGGCGGTGAGGGCGGAGAGTGCGGCGACGGCGTTGTCGGCGCGGATCTCCTGCGCCACCCCGACGGTCGTGTTCACGAGGACGACCACCCCGATGACGATCGAGTCGGGGTGGTCGCCGATCGCCAGGGTCAGCACGACGGCCCCGAGGAGCACCATGATCAGTGGGTCCGTCAGCTGGGCCAGGACCCGCTGGTGCAGCCGGAGGGGCTTGCTCGCGGTCACCTCGTTGGGGCCTGTGTCGGCGAACCGGCGGGCGGCCTCCTCCTGGGTGAGTCCCGTCGTCTCCCGCACCCGTACGGGCGCCCGGTCCTCTGCTGCCCTGGTCATGGCCTGCTCACCCGGCGGGAACGGTGATCACCGGGCAGTGGGCGCGGTGCAGCAGCCCGTGGACGACGGAACCGACCCGCATCCCTGTGTACCCACCCCGGCCCCGACGGCCCACGACGACGGCCAGGGCATGTTCGGCGGCGTTCGCGAGCGTCTCGACGGGGGAACCGATCGACACCTCGTGGGCGAGTCGGACACCGGGGTACTTCTCCGCCCAGCCCGCGGTGGTCTCCGAGAGCAGGCGGCGCTCGGCGTGGAACAGCGTGTCACCGCTGTGCAGGGAGAAGACAGGGGGCTGCCAGACGGCGATGGCGCGCAACTCGCAGCGCCGGAGGTCCGCTTCCTCGAAGGCCCAGGCCAGGGCTGCTCGTGAGGACTCGCTGCCGTCGACGCCGACCACGAGATAGGGCGTCGCCTGCGTGACGTGCTCCGCGTCGCCCACGACGACCACCGGGCAGCGCGCCTTCGCGGTGACCGGGACGACCAGGGAGCCGGCGCTCAGGAACTCCTCGGTACGGCTGAGGTGCCGGGAGCCCAGCACGACCATGCCCGCCTCCTGTGAAAGGCCGGCCAGAACTGATGCCGGGAACCCGTCGAGAAGGGCGGAGGTGGCCTCGACGCCCGGCTGCCGGGCCTGAGCCCAGGCGAGTGCGGTACGCAGGGCTTCGGTACCGGCCTGCCGCTGTGCCAGGTGACGGTGCGTGTCGTCGACGTGTTGGGCGTCGTGCTGCGGTGATACCGCGACCACCAGGCGCAGTCCCACACCTCGCAGGTGAGCCTCGTCCACCGCCCAGGCAAGGGCCAGGTGCCAGTTCTTGACCGGGTCGATGCCGATCGCGATGTCGCGTCGGGCCGTGGTGCGTGTCATGACGTGCTCCCGTGTCCGGGCCCTTGCCGAGGGATGAGCTCCACGGGGCAGTGGGCGTGCTGCAGCAGGCTCAGCGTGGTCCGTCCGATGGTGGGTCCGAGATAGCCGGGCGACCGCCGGCCTCCGACGACGAGCAGGTCCGCGTGGCGCGACGCCTCGACGAGAGCTCCGGGCACACTGTGGGTTTTCTGGCCGTCGGCGTACACGGTCAGCTCCGGAAACTCTTCCCGGACCGTGTCCGACACCGAGGACAGCGCGCGTACGTGATCGCGAGCGACCTCCTCGCCACCGTTGTGCAGCAGAGCCCGCGGCCCGCTGGACAGCCCCATACCCCAGATATGCAGGAGTCGTACAGGCGCCTTACGCAACGGGGCCTCGCAAGCCGCCGCACGGGCACAGCCCACGTCGGCCTCGTCCCGGACCGCCGCCAGGACGACGCCTACCTCGGCGGGCTCGGTTGGCTCGGCTGGCTCGGCCCCGCGCACCACGACCACGGGCGTGGTCGCGACGGCTCGTCGCAGACTGCCCGGGGCAGCGCCATCGGTGAGTTCTGTGACGACGGTCAGCTCGGGGTGGCGCGCCGTGACCGCCTCGGCGGTCTGGTCGAGCAGTTCCCGCCCCGCCTGCCGGCTCCTGACAATCTCTGTCTGGGGCAGGAACGGAGCCGACCCGTCCGTGTCCGCCGCATGGACGAGGCAGAGCGTGCTGCCCCGCCGGGCTGCCTCCGCCGCCCACATCGCCGCTGTGCTTGCGGACGGTGATCCGTCGATGCCGACGACGACCCTGCCGAGGCCGGGACGGGCCGTGGTTCCGTCCATGGTTCCTCCTCGCACGGTCCGGGGGACTTGATTCCACCCTGGCAGTCGGTGCCGGGCAGCCGGAGGGCCGCTGGGGCCAATGGCGGGACCAAAGGTCCCCACCCGGGCCGGTCGGAGTACGGAGGGGCAGTGACGTGCCCGTTCGGTCCTGCCCTGGGACCGTTCGGCCCTCGCCGACCCCAGGCGTGCGTTGGAGGCTGGTCACACAGGACAGCACACCTTCCGGACCCCCGGCAGGAGGCGCCGCGATGAAGCACATGAAGATCGGCGGTCTCATGACCAGCAACGTGGTCTCCGCCGTCCCCGCGACGTCGTTCAGGGAGATCGCGAAACTGCTCGCCGAGCACGACATCACCGGGGTCCCCGTGCTGGACGAGGACGACCACGTCGTCGGAGTCGTCTCCGAGAGCGACCTCCTGGCCCGCCACGAGCTGACCGCACGGGATTTGATGACGTCGCCGGCCGTCACCGTCCACGCCGAGGAGACGGTGGCCGACGCGGCGCGGCTGATGGTGCGTCGCGGAGTCGAGCGCCTCCCCGTGGTCGACGTGGAGGAGCGACTGGTGGGCATCGTGACCCGCCGTGACCTGCTCTGCGTCTACCTCCGCCCGGACGCGGAGATCCGGCGCCGCATCCGCGAGGACGTCCTCGCTGATGCCATGGACCTGTCCGGGGACTCGGTCGACGTGCACGTCCTCGACGGTGTGGTGACGCTCGCCGGTCGTGTCCGGCGACGCAGCCAGGCCCAGATGCTCGTCGAACTCGCGGAGCGGGTCGACGGCGTGGTCGCGGTCGTGGACCGGCTGTCCTTCCATGAGGACGACACACGTCTCACGTCCTCCACCCGGACTCCGCACGACTTCTCTTGGTGACTCACCGCAGACAGGACGAACCGTGTCTACCACCGCTCTGACCCGACCCCACGTGACCTCGCTGATCGAACACGCCGTCACGGCCCCCTCGATGCACAACGCACAGCCGTGGAGGTTCGTCGCCAGGACGGACACCGGTGTCATCGAGCTGCACGGTGATCCACGGCGCGGCATGCCGCACGGAGACCCCGATCACCGCGCCCTGCACCTCGGCTGCGGCGCCGCCCTGTTCGGTCTGCGGGTCGCCGCCGCGTCCCCGGGGCCTGCATCCGGTCGTGCAGCTGCTGCCGTTCCCCGGAGATCCCTGGCACTTCGTCGCCGTGCGGCTCACCGGCCCTGATGACGCCAACAGCGATGGGGCGGCCTCCATGCCGCCCTGGCGCGGCGGCATACCAGCCGCTGCCCGTTCGCGGAGGAGCGGATCCCCAGCAAGGTGATCGACGGACTCCGTGCGGCTGCTCTGCTCGAAGACTGCAGACTGGTCGTACCGGGCGAGTGGCGTGCCGTCATGCTCATGGGTCTCGTCCACGCCTCCGCGCTGTACGAAGCAGCGGACGAGGCCGTACGGGCAGAGATCGCGACCTGGACACGCACCGGTGCGGCCGGGGAAGGCCCCGCCACCGAGGGCATCCCCGCGTACGCCCTCGGCCCGCGGCAGTACGACGTGACCTCCCCGTCAGGGACTTCGACTCCCGTCGGCGGGTGCCCGGCCGTGATGCGGCCCGCTTCGAGAAGAGGCCGCAGATCGCGCTGCTCGGCACGCCGGGGGACGCGCCGGAGGACTGGCTGAAGGCAGGTCAGGCCCTGCAGCGGGTCCTTCTGCAGGCCACTCTCGACGGTCTCGCGACTCCCCTCATGTCCCAGCCGCTGGAATGGCCCGAGCTCCGCTCCGACGCCCGCGATCCCGGCGCGGTCGGCGGTTTCGTCCACATGGTGACCCGCCTGGGCTACGGCCCCGGGGTCCGTGCCACGCCGCGCCGTCCGGTCTCCGAGGTGCTCGCCTTCGACTGAACCGCCTCGGACGGACGGATCCGCTCCTCACAGCCGGAACCAACGCTCCTGTCCGGGTGCGACGGTGACCCTCCGGTCGCCCGGAAGGAAGACGGCGAGCGGGCCCACGGACGAGGCGGGTACCCGGACGGCCAGCCGACCGGGAAGCATCCGCAGGCGCACTCCTCGATGGCGGCCGACGCACAGGGTGAAAGCGAACCTGGGGATCTCCACCAGACGCCCGCGTTCCGGCTCGTACCGGCCGTAACTCCATGTCCAGCCCGCGGTCATCCGCGCTCACCCCACACTCTCCGGACCAACGTCATGTGATCCGGGACCACCAGGTCGGTCCCCTGCTCTCGCAGGAGGCCGGCGGTGCGCGGCAGCGGCGTGCAGTCGACACCGACGACGAGACCGAAGGCGCCGCGACGCGCCGCCACGACCCCGGCGAGTGCGTCCTCGACGGCAGCCGTCTCCTGCGGACGGCTGCCGAGGAGGCCGCCGCGCGCAGGAAGAGCCCGGGATCCGGTTTTCCGGGGAGGCCGAGCCGAGCGGCTTCTTCGCCGTCGACGATCACGGCGAGGAGACCGGCGAGCCCCGCGGCACGGATCAGTTGCCGGGCGTGCCGGGAGGCCGACACCGCGGCGCATGGGACGCCCGCCGTGCGCAGGGCCACGAGGGCCGGCCGGGCGTCGGCGAAGGCGGTGACGCCTCCCGTACGGAGCAGAGCGACGAACGCCTGTTGCTTGTGTGCCGCGACCCCGGACAGTGCCGCAGCCGCGCGCGTCGTGCTGCTCTCCCACTGGGAGGTGAAGGCCGCGGGCGGTGAGGAAGGCCGCGGCGCCGTCGTACCGGGACCTGCCGTCGACGAGCCGACCGTACTCGGCGTCCGCGTCGACGGGCGGCTGTCTCCCGCTGCCGGGCGCGAGCTGGTCGAGGCAGGCGTCGAACGCGACCTTCCATGCCGCCGCGTACACGACGGCGGAATCGAGCAGTACGCCGTCGGTGTCGAGGACGACACCGCCCGGCGGCCGAGAACCCGGGCCTCGGCCGTTCATCAGGCCACCGGCGTGTCGGGGAGGCTCACGGCCGTGTGCTGCGGGCCGCCCAGGGCTACTTTGATGGCGCCGGTCTCGGCCGCGTTGCCGAAGACCTCGTACGCCTCCTCCATCTCCCCCAGCTCGAACCGGTGGGTGACCAGATCTGCCGACGGCAGCCGTCCGCAGGCCATCATGCGCAGCAGCATGGGCGTGGACGAGGTGTCCACAAGACCGGTCGTGATGGTGACGTCCTTGATCCACAGGTCTTCGAGGTGGAGGGCCGCCGGCTTGCCGTGGACGCCGATGTTGGCGACCCTGCCGCCGGGCCGGACCATCCGCGTGCACATCTCGAACGCCTCCGGAACGCCTACCGCCTCCATGACGACGTCGGCGCCGAGGCCGTCGGTCAGATCCGCGACCAGCTGTTCCGGGCCTTCGGCCGCGTTCACGGTGGCGTCCGCGCCGAGGGTACGGGCAGCGGCCAGCCGCGACTCGGCCAAGTCGACGGCGACGATCCGGCCCGGGCTGTAGAACCGTGCGGTGGTGACGGCGGCGAGACCGATGGGGCCCGCGCCGACGACGACCACGGTGTCGGCGGGGCGCACGGCGCCGTTCAGAACCCCGACCTCGTAGGCGGTGGGGAAGATGTCGGCGAGCAGGACGGCGTCGAAGCTGTCGATCGTTTCCGGCAGCGGGTGGGCGGACAGATCGGCGAAGGGCACACGGACGTACTCGGCCTGGGTGCCGTCGACGGTGTGGCCGAGGATCCAGCCACCTCCGCCCCGGCACTGCCCGTAGCGGCCTTCACGGCAGAAGCGGCACCTGCCACAGGCGGAGATGCACGAGATCAGGACGCGGTCGCCCGGTCGTACCGTGCGGACGTCGCTTCCGGTCTCGACCACGGTACCGACCGCCTCGTGGCCGAGGACCCGGCCGGGCGTCACCTCCGGGACGTCCCCCTTCAGGATGTGCAGGTCCGTGCCGCAGATGGTGACCACGTCGACCCGCACGATCGCGTCGCCAGGCTCCTTGATGACCGGGTCGGGCACATCCTGCCAGTCCATACGGCCCGGTCCCCGGAAGACGAGTGCCTTCACGGCGTCCACCCACTTCCTGTCGCGCGTCGCGGCGGTCCTCGGCACCAGGCTCCGCGGAGCCTCCCTGCGGCGCATGAGCCGGTCGGCCCCCGAAAGGGGCCCGCTTGGACTCTCTGGACCGGATCGGGCGGATGCGAGGGTGGAGACCGGCCCCCGGCGAAGGAGGGCTGGCCATGTCCGAAGCAGCCCCGAATCCCGCTCCCAGCACCCCGCGCCCGGCCCTGCTCAGCTTCCTGGGCGGGGTGGGCACGGTCACCGGCAGCAAGTTCCTGGTCGAGAGCGACCATGCGCGGATCCTCGTCGACTGCGGTCTCTTCCAGGGTTTCGCGACCCTGCGGCGCCGCAACTGGGAGCGGTTCGCCCGCGATGCAGCCGACATCGATGCCGTGGTGGTCACCCATGCGCACCTGGACCACTGCGGCTACCTGCCGCGCCTGGTCCGGCAGGGCTTCCGGGGGCCGATCCTCACCAGTGCCCACACCGCCCGGCTCGCCGGAATCGTGCTGCGCGACAGCGCCCGCCTCCAGATGGAGGCCGCACGGCACGCCGACGAGCACGGCTGGTCCAAGCACCGCCCGGCCAAGCCGCTCTACGACGACTCCGACGTCGAGAAGACGCTGGCGTTCTTCGACCCCGTCTCGGTCGACGAGGGCGTCGAGATCATGGCCGGCAACCGGCTGACGCTCCACCACGGCGGGCACATCCTCGGGTCGGCCTGGGCGCACCTCACCCTGGAGGACGGCCATACCCTGGCCGTCTCCGGAGACCTGGGGCGCCCCGGACACCCGCTGCTCCTGCCGCCCGAGCCGTTCTCGGGCGCCGACGTGCTGCTGATGGAGTCGACTTACGGCGACAGGCGCCACGACCAGGAGTCCGCCCGGTCGGAGTTCGCCTCCGTGATCGCCCGGACTCTCGCCCGCGGAGGCAGCGTCGTCATACCCGCCTTCGCGATCGACCGCACCGAAGTCGTCCTGCACGAACTGGGCCGACTGCGCGACTCTGGCGTCCTACCCCGGTCGGTGCCCGTGTACGTGGACAGCCCCATGGCACTCGCCGCCCTCGACGTCTACCGCGACGCCGTACGCGAGCGGTCCGCCGAGCTGCGGCCGGAGATCCTCGCCGAGGGAGAGGCCGCCCTGAGCCCCGAACCGTTCCTCGCCGCCCGGACGGTCCAGGAATCCATCGACATCAACAGCACGCACGGACCCGCTGTCATCGTCTCCTCGGCCGGCATGGCGACCGGCGGCCGCGTCCTGCACCACCTCCACCGGCTACTCCCCGATCCTCGCAACGCCGTCGTCGTGGTCGGCTTCGCCGCCGCCGGCACCCGGGCGCGGGACCTGGTGGACGGGGCGCGGACGCTCAAGATGTTCGGCGAGTACGTGCCCGTACGGGCCGAGGTCGCCGACGTCCCCCACTTCTCGGCCCACGCCGACGCCGGCCAGATCATCGACTGGCTGCGCGGCGCCCCTCCCCCGCACACCACCTACCTCGTCCACGGCGAACCGGCCGCGTCCGAGGCGCTGCGCGACCGCATCGACCACAAACTGGGCTGGACGGCCGTCGTACCCCGCTCCGGGGAGGCCGTCCTGGTCCGCTGAGGCGGGCCCTTCGGTCCCCCAGGTGGACCTGCGCGGCCCTCCCCGTGCCCGCACGCCGCGCGGGAGCCTGTGAGGGAAGGGCTGGAGGACATCATGAGCACCACGCGGACGCTGCTGAACGAGCTCGCTCCCGAGGCACGTGACCAGCTCCTGGAGCACTCCCGCCCGGTCCGCTTCCCCGCGGGCACGCGCATCTTCCACGAGCGCCAGCATGCCGACCGCTTCTGGATCATCGAATGCGGTCGCGTCGAACTGGACATGCATGTCCCAGGCCGTCGCAACGCCGTCGTGGATACCCTCGCATCCGGCTCCCTCCTCGGCTGCTCGTGGTTGTTCCCGCCTTACCACTGGCACCTCGGTGCCACGGCGACCACCGAGGTGCGTGCCCTCGAGTTCGACGCGAGTGCGGTCAGGGAGCTCTGCGCGGAGGACCTGTCCGTGGGCGAGGCCGTGTTCGCCTGCGTCGCCGCGACGATGGCACGTCGGCTCCTTTCCGCCCGCAGCCGTCTTCTGGACGACCTCATGCCGCGCGTCGGCGCGGAAAGCCTCGCGTACGCCCGCTGAGGAGAGAGTCATGACCACCCAGCCGTTCACCGTCGCCGACGTGATGACCAAGAAGGTCCTCGCCGTCCTGCCCGGCGCGGAGTTCAAGGAGATCGTCACCAGCATGGAGCGGTGGAAGGTGACCGCCGTGCCCGTGGTCGAGGGCGAGGGCCGCGTCGTCGGAGTGGTCTCCGAGGCGGATCTGCTCCTCAAGGAGGAGTTCCACGACCATCGCCTCGGTCTCATCGAGCAGATGCGACGCCTGGACGCCACCGCCAAGGCCGGCTCCCGCCGGGCCAAGGACCTGATGACCTCGCCCGCTGTCACCGTCGCCCCCGAGGCGTCACTTCCTCAGGCAGCGCGGCTCATGGCCGCCCATCGCGTCAAGCGGCTGCCGGTCGTCGACGCAAGCGGCGTGATCCAGGGGATCGTGAGCCGCGCCGACCTCCTCAAGGTCTTCCTCCGCCCGGACGACGACCTCGCCGCCGAGGTGCGCCACGACGTCATCGAGCACCTGTTCCCCCTCTCCCGCCGCCGGGTCGACGTCCATGTCGACGGCGGTGTCGTGACCCTTTCCGGCGAGGTCCGCGACAGCACGCGCATCCCGCTCGCGGAACGCCTGGCACGGGCTGTCGAAGGCGTGGTGGACGTACGGTGCGAGCTCATCGCCCAGGACGCAGGAGGTGACGAGAAATGAGGCACCGCAGCGTCGCGGATCTGATGACGCCCACGGCGGTCAGTGTCGTGCCGGACTCGACGTTCAAGGAGATCGCGCGGCTCCTGGACGAGTTCGACATCACCGCGGTGTGCGTGGTGGACGAGGCGAACCGGCCGCTTGGTGTGGTCTCGGAAGCTGACCTGGTACGCCGCCGTGCCGCCGGGGCCGGGGTCGACACCGCGGGCGCGCTCATGTCGAGTCCCGCCGTTGTCGCCCGACCCGAGTGGAGCGTGGTGCGCGCCGCACGAGTGATGGACCGGGCCGGCGTCAAGCGCCTGCCCGTGGTCGACGACGACGGGCAGCTCGTCGGCGTGCTCAGCCGCAGCGACCTCGTCCAGCTGTATCTGCGGAGGGACCGGGCGATCCAGGAGGAGATCATCGAGGACGTGATCACCCACACCCTGGGACTGAGCCCGTCAGCCCTCTCGGTGGAGGTCACGGACGGCAGGGTCACCCTCAGCGGCATGGTCCACCGCCGCAGCCTGGTTCCGGTGGTTCTCCGACTCTGCAACAGCGTCGACGGTGTCGTGGGGGTCGTCGACCGGCTCACGTACGAACACGACGACCTGACGAGGACGTGACGATCATGGACACTGCGAGCGCCCCGCACGCTCCCGTGACGGTGACGGCCGAACTCGACAGCCAGCTCTCCCGCTGGCTGTGGCTGGTGAAATGGATCCTGGTGATCCCCCACTGGATCGTGCTGTTCTTCCTCTGGATCGCCTTCTTCGTCGTGACGGTGATCGCGTTCTTCTCCATCCTGTTCACCGAGCACTTCCCCCGGGGCCTGTTCGACTTCAACCTCGGCGTCCTCCGCTGGTCCTGGCGCGTGTCGTACTACTCGTACGGTGCCCTCGGCACCGACCGCTACCCACCCTTCAGCCTGGGCCCCGAACGCGACTACCCCGCCCGGCTCGACATCGCCTACCCGGAGCGGCTCTCCCGCTCGCAGGTGCTGGTCAAGTGGTGGCTGCTCGCCATCCCGCACTATCTGGTGATCGCCTTCTTCACCGGCGGGATGGAGGTGCACTGGTGGAGCGGCGGCCTGATCACGCTCCTCACACTCATCGCGGGCTTCGCCGTGGCCTTCACCGACCGGTATCCGCGCGACCTGTTCGCCCTGATCGTCGGCCTGAACCGCTGGGTCCTGCGCGTCGCCGCCTACGCGAGCCTCATGACCGACACCTACCCGCCCTTCCGCCTCGACCAGGGCGGTCACGAGCCGGCCGTGGGTGCCGCGCGCTGACGACGGCGCCGCCTGGCGCGCCGGAGCTCGTCCGTGCCCCACACCAGGACCGGGAACGTCGCGATGAGCAGGATGACGTCCAGGGGGAGGGCTGCCGTGCCGAAGAGGTGCTGGAGCGGTGGCGCGTAGACGAGCGCCGCGGTGAACGCGAGCTCGAAGGCGATGCCGGCGAGGAGCAGCGGGTTCGAGAACACCCCGATGTCGCGCAGCGCGGCGTGATCGGTGCGGGCCGCGAAGGCGGTGCCTACCTGGCAGGTGACAATGCCGGCGAAGGTGGCCGTCGTGGCCGTCACGTAAGCGTGGTGCAAGGTGCTGCCCGTGCCTGTGGGATCGCCCGGCTGCCAGCCCGCGCGCCAGAGCACGTAGAAGTAGCCCGCCATGACGAGGGCCGCCGACACCAGCCCCAGGTAGCCCCAGCTACGGAAGAGCATGTCGCGGGAGATCACGCCTTGGTGCCGTGGCCTGGGCGGCCGCTGCATGATGCCGGGCTCGGAGCGTTCCCTGCCGAGGGCGAGGGCGGGCAGCGTCTCGGTGCCGAGGTCGATGGCGAGGATCTGCAGCACGGTGAGTGGCAGCGGGACCGCCCCGGCGGAGAGCGCGAAGACGAGGAAAGGCACGATCTCCGGGGTGGCGTGGGCGAAGATGTAGACGATGAACTTGCGGACGTTGTCGTAGACGCGTCGCCCGGATTCGACGGCGGTCACGATGGTGGCGAAGTCGTCGTCGGTGAGCACCATGGTGGCGGCCTCGCGGGCCACGTCGGTGCCGGAGCGTCCCATGGCCACCCCGATGTGCGCGCGGTGCAGAGCGGGGGCGTCGTTGACGCCGTCACCCGTCATGGCGACGATCCGGCCGTGGGCCCGCAGCGTGTCCGCCACCTTGAGCTTCGTCTCGGGCGAGGAGCGGGCGAAGACGATCTCGGCGTCGCCCTCCACCAGGAGCCGGTCCAGCTCGTCGTCGCCCAGCGACTCGGAAGCCGCGATCACCTGGAGCCTTGGCACTCCGATGCCGACCTCCCGGGCGACCGCGGCGGCGGTGGCTCCGCTGTCCCCCGTCACGATGTGCACGCGCACCCCGGCCTCGTGGCAGCGGCGGACGGCCTCCGCCACCTCGGGGCGCGGCGGGTCGTACAGCCCGACCAGCCCGAGCAGCGCCAGTCCCGACTCTGCGTCCTGACGGCGAGACGGCGGCTCCGCGCCCCGCGGCAGGTCGCGTACGGCGACGGCCAGGACCCGCATACCACCCCGGGCGAGTTCATCCGCCGCCGATCGGGCGGCGTCCGTGGCAGGGCCCGGACGGACACGGGCCAGGACCGCCTCGGGCGCTCCCTTGGCGACGATCCGCAGGCGACCCGTCACCTCGTCGTCCTGCACGACCGACATCAACCGAAGCCGCGGATCGAAGCGGAACAGTCTGCGCCGTGCCGCGTCGCGCCGGCTGAGATCCACCGGGGCTCCGTGGTCGGCAGCCCCTGTGACGAGGGCGGCCTCGGTCGGATCGCCGTGCAGCTCCCCCTCCTCCTCGCGGGTGACGGTGGTGCACAGCGCGCTCGCCCGCACCAGCTCCTGCGCCCAGGGTCCGGGTTCCGTTCCGTGCCCCGCGGTCCACAGCGCTCTCAGGCTCATGCGGTTGCGCGTCAGCGTGCCGGTCTTGTCCGTGCAGATGACGTTCGTGGAGCCGAGCGTCTCCACCGCGCTGAGCCGCTTCACCAACGCGCCCTGGCGGGCCAGTGCGCGAACACCGACCGCCAGGGCCAGCGTGATCGTCGGAAGCAACCCCTCGGGCACGTTGGCGACGAGGAGCCCGATGGCGAACATGAGGGAGTCGGTCACCGGCAGTCCGACCGCCACGCCCAGGACCAGGAACAGGGCCCCCATGCCGGTGGCTACGCCGGCGATGAGCCAGGCGACCTTCTTGACCTGTCGTTCCAACGGGCTCGCCTCGCGCAGGGTCCGCTGGCTGAGGGCGGCGATCCGGCCGAGCTCGGTGTGGTTGCCGGTGGCGAACACTACGGCCCGAGCCTGTCCCTCGACGCAGGTCGTCCCGCTGAAGACGAGGTTCGGCTCCTCCAGCAACGGAGCGCCGAGGAGCCCCGCCGCGGCCATGCGCTCGGCCGGCACGGATTCCCCCGTGAGCATCGACAGATCGACTTCCACTCCGCCTTCGGTGACGCGTGCGTCGGCAGGGACCTTGTCGCCCTCCTCCAGGAGGATCACGTCGCCCGGGACCAGGTCGCGGGCCTCCACGGTGAGCGGCCGGCCGTCGCGTACGACGAGGGCGTGCTCGGGCAGATAGCGCGCGAGGGTCTCCACCGCCCGCTCGGCCTGCCGTTCCTGAAGCAGCGCGAAGGCCGCGTTGACGGCGATGACCGCCAGGATCGCCCAGCCGAGCACCCCGAGGTCCGCGACGAAGGCCAGCGCGGCAGCGGCCCACAACAGAAGGGCCAGCGGGTGGATCAACTGTCCGACGAGCTCCCGAGCGAAGGAGGAACGGGCCTTGCGCCGTACCTCGTTCGGTCCGTGAACGGCGAGTCGGCGGGCCGCCTCGCGAGCGGACAGCCCATCCGGGCCGGTGGCCAGTTCCCGGCGCAACCTGGGCAGAGGCTCGCTGGGGTCGAAGGGCAGCGCCGGGGCAGGGGTGGCGCTCGGATCCGCTGCGGTTCGGCCGGCAGCGCGGTCAGTCATCGTTGCCCCCGGCATCACTGCCCCGGTGCAGGCGGCCGGACCACACGGGCTCCACTTGCTCCCACTCCCGTTCCCAGGCGGCGAGCCGGTGGCCTTCGCTCCGCCGCCGTACGAGGAAGACCACGCCGGCTCCCGCCACCCCGACGGCACCCGTTGCCGCGATACCGCCCGAGAGGGAGGTGAATGCCCGGTCCGCAGCGCTGCCCGGGAGTTGGGCGGGGAACCCTGCGTCGTCCACCCAGATCGTCACGATGCGGCCCGGGGGCGTCCTCGGCGGGACATGGATCGTCCCGGAGCGGCGGACGTGCTCCGGCTGTTCCCACACCGCCGGTGCGAGGGCCTGCGGCTTCGTGCCGTACCCGGCGGCGGGTGTTTCCTTGGCCGGCCCTGTGGTGGTCGCCCGCACCTGATGACGGTGGGCGGTGAGTTCACGATCGACCCTCGCTCCGGCGTTCCACAGCATTCCGCCGGCCACAGCGCCGCAGACCATGGCGATGATCAGGACGAGGACAAAGGCGGCACGCCCGCGGGATCCTTCCACAGGCGGGGTGGACCCACTGCCCGAAGGCTCCTGGTGAGTCATGCCGCACCTCCCGTCGGGTGTGGCCGGATGAGGACCGCGACACCGCTCAGGGGGTGGTGTCCAGTTCCGTTCCGATGTGGTGGGTCCATGCCCGGATCCGTTCCGGACTGCGGAAGTCGCCGCCCGGCAGGACGACGGCGTCGAAGCCGTCGTGCTGGAGCGTGTTGCCGGTCTCCCGGGTGATCCTGGCGGTCCCGCCGGCCTTGCTGCCGCAGGCGACCGGGACTCGCCAGGGGTTCACGACGTGGCTGCTTCGGGCGGGGTGCCGCCTCGCTTCACCGGGATGGTGCGTGCGGCACCGGTCTCCTGCGCGGGCATCGGGACGCGGATGGTGAGGATGCCGTCCTCGTACGACGCCTCGACGTCGTCGGCCGGGATGGTGGCCGGGAGACGCACGGTCCGGCGGAACGATCCGTAGCGGAACTCCGAGTGCTCTTTGTCCTCCTCGCTCTCGCTGTGTTCCGCACTCACCGTGATCAGGTTGTCGTCGACGGTGATGGTGACGTCGTCGGGGTCCATCCCCGGCAGTTCGGCCCGCAGCACGTACCCGTCGGCGCCGCTGGACACCTCTACCGGAATGGAGTGCGCGGCCGTCGCGGGTCGCCACCCGGGCAGCCCCGGAAACTCCCGGTTGAACCAGTCGTTGAAGTCGGGGAAGAGGCTGTGCCTGCGTTCCACCTTGCCTCCGGCCATTGTTCTGCTCCTCGTTCCCGGGGCCCAGGGTGGTCACCGTGGACCCGAGTCGGTACGGACGGGCCGTGGACCGGGTTACGGGGCCGGTCCGACTCCGTAACCCCATCGTCCGCCCGCGAGGTCACGTGGCGCAGCATCCAAGGGGGCTGTCCGACGGGGCCGAACGGGCCACACCGGGACCGACCGACCCCTTGCGCCACGGTTCCGGTGCGTTCAGCGGCAGATCTCCTCGACGAAGTGGCCCACTCGTTCCTCCGGCAGGTGCCGGGCCAGGTCCGCCTCGCTGATCATGCCGACCAGGCGGTGGTCGTCGATCACGGGCACGCGGCGGATGCGGTGGTCCTGCATCGTGCGGAGCACCTGCTCGCTGTCGGCGTCCACGTTGACGGTGATCGGCTTGCCCTGGGCGAGGTGCCCGGCCGTCATGTGGTGGGGGTCCTTGCCCTTGGCGAGGCACTTCACCACGATGTCCCGGTCGGTGATGATGCCGTGCAGCCGGTTGTCGGGCCCGCAGATGGGCAGTGCGCCGACATCCAATTCGCTCATGCGGCGCGCGGCGTCCATCAGAGTTTCGTTCTCCTGCACGCAGCTCGCACCGGTATGCATGATCTCCCTTGCGGTCGTCATGGCCGCAGCCTCCTTTCAGGCCCCCCTCACTCGTGATCCGGCCGATACGCCGTTCATTCAGAGGAAGAGCGTCGACACCCTGATGGTGTGCACCGGGCGCAGGGGAAGCCGGTTCGTTCCCTCTGCGGGTGGCCGGTGCTTCTCGAGGTGACCGCGGCGCGTGTCTGTGGCCGCCGGTCGACCGGGCTTGGCCGTCGGCCCGGCGTCCTGGGCGAGTCGGTGCCGTGTCTTCCTGGGCATGGTCACTCCTCCCGTCCTCCGGTGCCCCTTTCAAGCGTCGCTTCCGCGCGGGCCACGTGCCGTTTGACGGCTGCGAAGCTGTCCGGCGCCACGGAGATGGAGTCGAGGCCCGCGTCGACCAGGATCGCGGTGAACGCCGGATCGTCGCTGGGCCGCTGCCCGCAGAGTCCGACAGGGCGGCCGGCCGCGTGGGCGCGGGAGGCGAGGGTCTGGATGCTGCGGACGACGGCGGGGTCCCGCTCGTCGAAGACGTGGGCGAGGGCCTCGGAGTCGCGGTCGACGCCGAGGGTGAGCTGGGTGAGGTCGTTGCTGCCGATCGAGAACCCGTCGAAGCGTTCCGCGAAGTCCTGGGCAAGGATGATGTTGGCCGGAATCTCCGCCATGACGTAGACGCGCAAGCCGTTCTCACTTCGTACGAGTCCCTCCTGCGCCATCACCGCGAGCACCTGGTCCGCCTCTGCGAGAGTCCGGCAGAAGGGGATCATGACGACCACGTTCGTCAGTCCCATCCGCTCACGGACCCGGCGCAGCGCACGGCATTCGAGGGCGAATCCCTCGCGGTAGCCGTCGCTGTAATAGCGGCTCGCACCGCGCCAGCCGATCATCGGATTGGCCTCGTCCGGCTCGAAGGGTCGGCCGCCGAGCAGCTTGGCGTACTCGTTCGTCTTGAAGTCGCTGGTCCGGACGACGACTGGGGTTGGCCAGCGGGAAGCGGCAATCCGGGCAATCCCGTTGGCGAGGCGCTCGACGAAGTACTCTCCACGGTCGAGGTACCCCTCGGTGAGCCGGTCGATGACATGACGGTCATGAGGATCGAGCCGCTCCGGGTGCAGCAGGGCCATCGGATGGACCTTCACCTGGTGGGCGACGATGAACTCAAGACGGGCGAGACCCACTCCATCGGCGGGGAGCCGCCACCAGCGGAACGCGGCCGACGGGTCGGCCAGGTTGAGCATCACCCGGGTGCGCGTGGCGGGCAGCTCCGCGAGGTCGGTCAGGATCTCCTCGTACGCGAGCAGGCCGTCGTGCACCCGTCCGCGCTCGCCCTCGGCACACGACACGGTCACCTGCCTGCCCTCCTGCAGAACCTGGGTGCCGTTGCCGGTGCCGACGACGGCGGGGACGCCGAGTTCGCGGCTGACGATGGCGGCGTGCGAGGTGCGTCCGCCGTGGTCGGTGACGATCGCCGACGCCCTCTTCATGACCGGTTCCCAGTCGGGGTCGGTGACTCGGGTGACGAGAACCCCGCCCTTCGGAAAGCGGTCGAGGTCGACAGGGGCGTCGAGGGCGACGACGGGGCCCTGGCCGATCGCCTCGCCGACCGCGATGCCCTCCGCGAGGGCATCACCGGGGACGGCGGTCAGCCGGCAGCGGCGCAGAGTCGTGGACCGCCGACGCGCCTGCACGGTCTCAGGGCGCGCCTGGACGATCCAGAGTTCGCCGGTGAGGCCGTCCTTGGCCCATTCCAGATCCATCGGGCAGCCGTAGTGCTCCTCGACGGCGGCCGCCCACGCGGCGAGATCGCGGATCTCCGCATCGGTGAGGACCCGTTGGTTCCGCTCGGCGTCCGGGGTGTCGACCGTGCGCGTCAGCCCGGTGTCCGCGTACACGCACTTCAGCCGCTTGGTGCCGATCCGCACATCGATCACGGGGTCGAGGGAGGGGTCCTTCATGCTGGGCTTGAACACCGTGTACTCGTCGGGGTCGACCCGGCCGCTGACGACAGTCTCGCCCAGACCCCAGGCGGCGCTCACCACGATCACCTCGGGGAAGCCGCTCTCCGGGTCGAGCGTGAAGGCGACACCGGCGCCGGCGAGGTCGGAGCGGACCATGAGCTGGACGCCGACGGACAAGGCGACGGCGAGGTGGTCGAAGCCCATCCGCTCGCGGTAGTCGATCGCCCGGTCGGTGAACAGGGAGGCGTAGCAGCGCCGGCACGCCTCCAGAAGCGCCTCGGGTCCGCGTACGTTCAGATAGGTCTCCTGCTGTCCGGCGAAGCTGGCCTCGGGCAGGTCCTCGGCCGTCGCGCTGCTGCGCACGGCCACTTCGGGTGCCTCCCGGCCGCTCTCCTCGGCCAGCGTCTCGTACGCGGTCAGAATGGCGTCCCGCAGCGGCGCGGGCAGTGGCCGCGCGAGGAAGGACGAACGGATGGCCGCCCCGACCTCGTCGAGCGGCGCCCCTTGGCGCAGGCGGCCGATCTGCTCCTCGACAGAGTCGCGCAATCCGTGGCTCGCAAGAAGTTCCTCGTATGCCTCGGCGGTGGTGGCGAAGCCCGGCGGTACGCGTATGCCTGCGGCGCCGAGCCGGTTCGTCATCTCTCCCAGCGAGGCGTTCTTGCCTCCCACCCGGCCGACATCCGAGCGGCCCAACTCCGTGAACCGTACGGCGCGTCCCATCGGTCCCATGACATCCTCCGTGCTCCGTGGTCTCGGGCGTCCTCAGTACGGGAGCTGTCGGCCAGACGGGGTGCGCAGATCGAGGGGGCTCGGCCTGCGGGGCTGTCGGGGCCGGGGGTTGATCCGGATGCGCTGCATGGTGCTCACCTCTCCGGGGAACCGGCGGACGGACCGGGGTCGTCCTCTCGCCCCACCGTCCCGCGCGGAGGCCGTAGCGCCCCAGTGCCGAGCGGGTCAGCGGGCGGGGGCCGGTCGGCGGTCCTGGAACGGGACCGGTCGGCCCATGCCGGGTCGCCGGTCCGCCCCTCGCGCCACGGGAAGGGGACGGTGATCACGGGACACATGGCGCGGTGCAGCAGGCCGTGGACCGTCGAACCCAGCCGCATGCCGGAGTAGCCGCCGCGGCCTCTGCGGCCGAGGACCAGGGCGAGGGACTGCTGGGACGCCAGGGCGAGTTGCTCGACCGGGTGTCCTCGAACGACCTCTTGGGAGATGGCGACGTCCGGATACCTCCGCGCCCGCCCGGCCACTGACTCTGCCAGCAGCCGACGGCGTTCGGTCAGGCCCTCGGCCACATCGTCGTGGGCGAGCAGGGACAGGGGCCAGACCCAGACGGCGCACAGTCGTGCCTCGCGCAGGCTCGCCTCTTCGACTGCGAAGGCGACCGCGGCCTGTGAGGACTCACTTCCGTCCACGCCGACGACGAGGGTCGGTGGGTGCACGGCGCTGTGTTCGGGTTCGCGGACCACGACGACGGGGCAAGCGGCGCGCGCGGTGAGCGGGACGACCACGGAGCTCTCGCTGAACGCTTCGGCCGCCCTGCCGAGTCGGCGCGAGCCCACGACGACGAGTGCGGCGTGCGCCGCCAGGTCCTGGAGCACGGTCGCCGGCACACCGTTCACGAGTTCCGTCGCGGTCCGCAGACCGCCGTGGAGTTCCCGTACGAGGTCCTCCGCGTTGGCGATCGCCGACTCCGCTCGGAGTCGCAGGGCACTCTGATGGGCAAATGCGTCGTAGCGGAGCCTGTCGTGGGCGGGCGGTACGGCGACGACCAGACGGAGCGCCAGCCCTCTTCGTACGGCCTCGTCGGCGGCCCAGACGAGAGCGGGGATGGACTGCTCCCGGGGGTCGATTCCGAGCAGTATCTCGTTCACGTCTCCACGACCTGGGTGGCGAAGGCGGGTGGGACGATCTCCACCGGTGAGTGGGCGTGGTGGAGCAACACGTGGGCGACGCGCCCCAGGGACGGGCCTGCGCCCAGAACACGGTGTTCTCTGCCCATCACGAGCAGATCGGTGTGGGCACTCGCCTCCACCAGGATCCCGGGCGTGCTCGTGCCCGTCTCGACGTGATGGCTGACGATGAGCCCGGGATAGAAGTCACGCACGCGGTCGGCGAGCGCCTTGATCTCGTGCACGCGCTGCCGCGCGATCTCGTCGAGGTCGTCCAGCATGGTCGCGACCGTGCCGACGTGGGTGAGCACGTTCCAGACGCTCACCAGTCGCAAGACCGCCTTGCGGGCATCCGCCTCGGCAGCCGCGACGAGCAGCCACCCGAGATCCGAGGCGCCGTGCACGGCTGCCGTCACCGAGCCCGACTCGGGCCGGTCGCTGTCACCACGGACGACGATCACGGGCGACTCGGCACGGGCTGCCACGCCCAGACCCACGGAGCCGAGCATGAGCGCGGAGAATCCGCCGAGGCCCCGGTTGCCCACCACAATCGTGCCCCGGTGACCGGCGGCAGCCCGGAGACCGGCGACCGGCTCCTGGCGGCTCAGTTCCTTTGTGAGGGTGAGGTCAGGAAAGCGCTCCTGGACCGTGCTCGCGGTCTCGTTCAGCAGGTCGCGGCCCGCTTCGCGTACCGCCTGGATCGTCTCCGCATCGGCGAAGAGAGCCCGGCGGTCGGTGTCGGCGGCGTGGACGAGATGCAAGGGCCGCCCCCGCCGGTCCGCCTCGGCGGCGGCCCAGAGAAGCGCCGTGCGCCCTGAGGAGGACCCGTCGACTCCCACGACGACGTTGCCGAGCTCTGGTCGAGCGGGGATCTCGCTGGTCATGGCTTCCTCCTCCGAGGTACACCCCTCGCTCGGGGCACCTCCCAGGGGCGACACCTCCCACGCTGACACCGTGGTGGGCATGCTCGGGATGGGCCGTTCGGCCCCGATCGAGACCTGCCCGGCCCTGCTGCCGGGAGGCGCGCGACCACCAGCCTGGA
Organism: Streptomyces sp. SKN60; assembly: GCF_026236535.1. Classification (GTDB taxonomy): domain Bacteria; phylum Actinomycetota; class Actinomycetes; order Streptomycetales; family Streptomycetaceae; genus Streptomyces. The sequence continues at coordinate 24,722 of NZ_JAHTMW010000003.1, forward strand.
ATTCGGGACGTCCTCTCCGATCCGGACCACGCACGGAACGGAGCGGACACGACTGAGGAGGCATGCCATGACTGCTCAGGTCACCGTCGGTCTGGACGGCTCGAAGGAAAGCCTCGCCGCCGTGGGCTGGGCGGCGACGGCAGCGGTGCTGCGTGAAGTGCCCCTCCGGCTGGTGCACGTGGAGGAGTGGCCGAACACCCCTGAGGTGCCCCTGCCATACGCCCGCACCTTGGCCGAGCGGGCCGAGAGCCTCCTGCGGGACGAGGCGGACCGCGTACGGAAGGACCACCCCGGCCTCGACGTGCTCACGGAGCGTGCGCGGGGCCGGGCGGCCGAGGAGCTGACGGCCGCCGCGAACGAGGCGGATCTGACGGTGCTCGGATCACGTGGGCTCGGTGGCGTCCGGGGCTTCATCGTCGGCTCGGTCTCCCTCGCCGTCGTCGGCTCGGCGCGTCGGCCCGTCGTCCTCGTGCGAGCGGAGCCGGCCCCCGTGGCTCCCGAGGGCGACATCGTGGTGGGCGTCGACATCTACCACCCGTGCGAAGCCCTGCTCGCGTTCTCGTTCAACGAAGCCGCCCGCAGGAACACGCCGCTGAGGTTCCTGCACAGCTGGACGCTTCCCGCCTCGTACGGCTACGCGGCCGTCATGGACCCGGGGATCGGCGAGGAGCTGGGCGGCCAACTCCTCGGCGGTCTGGACGACCTGGTGGCTCCCTGGCGGAAGCGGTACACGGGTGTGGACGTGGCGGCCAGTGTGGTGGTGGGCTCGCCTGCGTACCAGCTGGTCGAGGCGTCACAGACCGCGCAGCTCGTCATCGTGGGACGCCGGAGCCGGAAAGTCCCCCTCGGCGCTCATCTCGGCCATGTCGCCCACGCGGTCATCCACCACAGCCCCGCGCCGGTCGCCGTCGTCCCTTTGCCGTGATCTCTACGGATGCCGGCGGCTCAGGGAGGGCGTGTAGCGGTCCGGATCGGCGTCGTACGTGGTGGCGCAGTCGGTGGAGCAGAAGTGGAGTGCGCCTGCGGGACTGTCCCGGTGCTCGGGCGCGGTCTTGGGGTCGACCTCCATGCCGCAGACGGGGTCGACGGCCATGTCGCTTCCGTCCGGGCCGTCCTGCCGCCGCGCGGTGTCGGTCGCGGTCTCGACTTCGGGTTGCGTCGGTGTGCCGCCCGCTTCGGGCAGTGGCGCTGGGCGCCAGCGGCGCAGGCGGGAGGCGTTGGTGACGACGGACAGGGATGACAGGGCCATGGCGGCCGCGGCGATGATCGGGCTGAGGCGGATGCCCCAGAGGGGATAGAGGGCACCGGCTGCCAGCGGGATGCCGACGGCGTTGTAGACGAGGGCGAAGAACAGGTTCTGCTTGATGTTGCGCATGGTCGCCTTCGAGAGGCGGATGGCGGTGACGACTCCGGCGAGGGAGCCGGAGATGAGGGTGATGTCGGCGGCTTCGATGGCGACGTCGGTGCCGGTGCCGATCGCGAGGCCGATGTCGGCCTGGGCGAGCGCGGGGGCGTCGTTGATGCCGTCGCCGACCATGCCGACCGTGCGCCCCTCGTCCTGAAGTCGGCGGATCTCGTCGGCCTTGTGCTCAGGCAGCACCTCCGCCAGGACGCGGGGGATGCCGACCTGGCCGGCGATCGCGGCGGCGGTGCGGGCGTTGTCGCCGGTGAGCATCACGATGTCGGTACCGAGCTGCCGCAGGGCGGCCACGGCCCGGGCCGAATCTTCCTTGACAGTGTCGGCGACGGCCAGCGCGCCGACGGCGCGTCCGTCGACCGCGACGAGCACGGGCGTCCTGCCCTGCTCGGACAGCCGCCCTGCCCGCTCGGCCACGTCGGGAGTGTCGACGCCGGAGTCCGCGAGAAGACGGACCGTTCCCACGAGGACGGCGCGACCGTCGACAGTGGCCCGGACCCCCTTGCCGGTGACGGAGTCGAAGTCCGAGGCACCGGGGACGGTCAAGCCGCGGTCACGGGCGCCCTCGACGACCGCCCGGGCGAGCGGGTGCTCGCTGTCGCTCTCGGCGCCCGCCGCGAGGGCGAGCAGCTCGTCCTCGCTGAAGCCGCCGACCGGCTCCACGTCGGTGAGGACCGGCCTGCCTTCGGTGACGGTTCCCGTCTTGTCAAGGACGATGGTGTCGAGCTTGTGGGCGGTCTCCAGAGCTTCGGCTGAGCGGATGAGAATGCCGGCCCGCGCTCCCTTGCCGGTGCCGACCATGACCGAGAGCGGGGTGGCCAGGCCGAGGGCGCAGGGGCAAGCGATGATCAGCACGGCGACGGCGGAGACCAGGGCCATGGTGAGGGCCGGTGCGGGGCCGATCGTGTACCAGAGGGCGAAGGTGCCGATCGCGACGGCGATCACGGCCGGGACGAAGTAGGCGGAGATCGCGTCGGCGAGACGCTGGATGGGCGCCTTGGACGCCTGCGCCTGCTGCACGAGACGGACGATCTGGGCGAGCATCGTGTCGGCCCCGACCTTGGCCGCGCGGACCCGCAACGAGCCCGTGGTGTTGACGGTGGCGCCGATGACGCCGTCGCCCGCCTGCTTGGTGACGGGTATCGGCTCACCGGTCACCATCGACTCGTCCACGGCCGACGAGCCCGACAGGACCTCGGCGTCGACGGGGATCTTCTCCCCGGGGCGGATGACGACCTCGTCCCCGACGACCACCTCGTCGACGGGTGTCTCGGTCTCGGCGCCGTCGCGCAGGACGCGTGCGGTGCGTGCCTGCAGGCCGATCAGAGCGCGGATGGCCTCGCCCGTGCCGGCCTTGGCGCGTGCCTCCAGAAGACGGCCCAGCAGGATCAGGGTCAGGATGACGCCGACCGCTTCGAAGTACACCTCCCGTACGTCCTCGGGGAGCAGCCCCGGGGTGAGGGTGACGAGCAGACTGAATCCGTAGGCGGCGCTCGTGCCCAGGGTGATCAGGGAGTTCATGTCCGCCGACCGGTGACGCAGAGCAAGCCAGCCGGTCAAGTGCACAGGCCAGCCGGTGTAGAACATCACCGGTGTGATCAGTGCGAGCTGGAACCAGTGGTTCAGCATCCAGCCGGGCACCCAGTCGGCGTCGAACAGCTCGTGCGCCATGACGGCGAACAGCACCGGCGCGGTGAGCACCGCGCCCACCACGACGCGGCGGGTCAGGTCCTTGATCTCCGCCTGGCGCTCGGCGATGTCGGCCGCCTCCGCGTCCTCGGCCGAGGTCGCCCCCGTGCCGGGCGCCGCTTCCCCGCCTGACACCGCGCCCGGTTCCGGTGCTCCGCCGTCGGCGGGTTCGACGACGAGGGCCCCGTGAATCATGTTCATGCCGCAGGCGAACCCGTACGTGCCCGGCCGGTCAGGGCTCAGCCGCACGGTCGTACGGGTATGAGCGGGAAGGCCGGCCCCGACCCTGAGATCGGGGAACACGACGCGGGAGGTGCATTCGCCGGCCTCCTGACGGTCGAAGACGAGCTCGACCGGTATGCCCTGGCGGACCTTGATCAGGTTCGGGCTGTAGCCGCCCCGCACCGTCACGTCAACCCGCTGCACGCCTCCCTCCACGCGGGCCGTGCCGGCCTTCCGCGGGCCGAAGAAGTACCAGCCCAGCACGGCGATGAGGCCGACGGCAACCACGACGACGATCACGTCCACGATAGGCATCGTCCCTCGCCTCCTCGCGCACCTGCTGTTCCAGCCTCCCGCTCAGTACCCACGTCGGCCACCCCGGCCGGGCAGGGCCTGACCGGACCCGCAGAAGGGGACCGTCCGACCCCGCTCCGGGCCGCTGGCCGGGGAGACGATGAGAGGAGGGCAGGAGGAGGCCCGTGACGAAGCAGAACCGATGGGGCCTGTCCGCCGTTGCCGTGGCCATCGCCGTCGTCGGCGCCCTTGCCCTCCGTGTCCCAGCCAGCACTCTGGCGATCCGGGCCTGGTGCTGGCCTGTCTGCCGATGATGTGCTTCATGATGCGCGGCGTGCGCGACCAGAGCGGTCACGGGCGGGGACCGGCAGCGGCAGCACGATGACCACTGCGGATCCGGCCGCGCCTGCACCGGCCCAAGGTCCATGTGAGTTCCGTGACAACGGTGATTGCTGCAGTCGCCTCGACGCGCTGGAGGCCACGGAGTGACGGACTGCGGTCGCAAGTCTTGCCACGCCCGCGCGCTGCCGCTGGTGCCGGGGCCTGGATAGGCGCATCATCGCTGTCCCGACGCAACTTCAGTGTCGACGGAGAGCGGCAGCCATGACGAACACGCATCCGATGGATCGGCAAGCGGTGCACGACGACTACGAGCGCGTCCGGCAGACCTTCCATCGTCTCCTCGATACCGCCTCCGAGGCGGCGCTGGCCCGGGCTACCGACGGAACCCGGTGGAACAACGAGCAGCTGCTGTGGCACATGCTCTTCGGCTACATGGTCACCGTGCGGCTGCTATTCCTCGTGCGCTTCTTCGGGCGACTTCCCGCAGGCGTGGGGAAGGGGTTCGCCCGGGTGCTGAATGCGGCGACGGTGCCGTTCGACCTCGTCAACTATCTCGGGCCGTGTGGGGCCGTGAAGGTCTACGGGCGGCGCCGGATGGACGCTGCGTTCGACCGCCTCATCGACGCACTCCACCGCAAGCTCGCGGCGGAGTCCGAGGCCGCCCTCGCCCGCGGCATGCACTACCCCATGCAATGGGATCCCTTCTTCAAGGACTTCATGACGCTCGCGGACATCTACCGCTACCCGACGCAGCACTTCGACTTCCACCACGCTCAGCTCACCCTGAACGGTGCCCGCTGACCCCAAAGGTGTCCCAGGCCGTCGCATTAGCAGGCCAATCGGCACACCGGCCGGGTCCGGAAGGCCCTAGGCGGTCCTTGAGGCCGGAGAGAGGCTGGAGGAGACATTTCCCGCGGGCGCCGGTCCGGCGGCCGCGGCTGAACGGCCCGGAAGGGTGGCGATCATGCCCAGGCCGAACAGGCGGATCGCCGGCGTCCTGGCGGCCCTCGTGCTGTCCGGCACGCTGGCCTCTGGATGCGCGGCCGGCAACAGCACCGGCGGCACGTCGCTCAGCCCAGCCGTCGCCCAACCGCGCCCCTCCGGCAGCGATTGCTGGGGTCCGGGTGTGTCGGGCGACGACTGGGACGACTGGAAGTCGTGGGAGCCCGGCATGGGGCCGGGCATGATGGGCCGCGATGACTGCGCCTGGGGTCCCGGCATGGTGAATGGGCACTACTGGCAGCGCGGCGACGGCACCCCGGTCAAGACCCTGGGCCAGGCCCGTCAGCGGGCCGAAACCTTCGCCGCCCCGCTCAACCTGCGTGTCGGTGAGGTCATGCAGTTCTCGAAGAACTACTACGCCGAACTGGCAACCCCTGACGGGAAACTGGCCACGGAGATCCTCGTCGATCCGTCTGACAGTGACACCGGAATCGAGTACGGGCCCGCAATGAGGTGGAACACCGAATACGGCATGCACCACGGCGGCCAGGCCACGAACCGGATCTCCCGGGACCAGGCCCAGGACCGCGCCCAGAAGTGGCTGCGTGACCGGGACAGTGACCTGACCGTCGGCGAGGCCGAGGCGTTCCCGGGCTACTACACCCTGCACACACTGCGCTCGGGGAAGATCAGCGGCATGCTGTCGGTCAACGCCTCCACCGGCGCCGTGTGGGACCACACCTGGCACGGCACCTACGTCGCCACCAGCGAGCACTGACGCCACGTCCGCCCCTGACCGGGGTCATTTGCCATGTGCTGACGAGCGCTTCTCTGCATGGTCGTCAGCTGGGCGCGGAACCCAGTCGAGGTCCTCTGCGGCATCGAGCCCGGAGAGCAGGGCGCGGTAGACGCGTTCGTCGTGGGTCCACCCACGGCCAGCTGGTCCGGTACTCTCCAGCGATCTCATCGATCACGCCCGGTCAGCAGACCCGGACGGCGTGCCGGGCGCGCCCGGCACCCGGATGCGGCGGCCGGTCACGCGGCGCGGCGAGAGCGTCACCATGGTGTCGCGCCCCTCGCCGGCCCACGGCTCCGGGCGGCCGGCGTCCGTGATCCTCTGTATCGACGGCTCGTCCGACACCGTACGTACCGGACCGACGAGGAGTACGCTCCAACCCTGGCTGAACGCTTCGTCCAGGCGGTCCTGCTCGAAGGCGGCTTCGGCGCCGGACGCCGAAGCGCGCGCGAGGGTCGAGTCGGCGGCGGTCATGAAGACGATCTCCCCGTCGACGACTCGGTAGTTCACAGGGAAGACCGCCAGGCCGTCTCCTCCCTCGACGGCGATCCGGCCGACGCCGTGGCCGGCGAGCAGCTCCCAGCATTCGGCCTCGCCGATCTCCTCCGTCCGTGCCCGGTGCCCGGCGTGGCCTCCGCCGGGCGCGAGGTCCGCCCTGTACCCGGTGAGGTCCTGAACGTTGGTCTCCAGGGCGTTCGCGAGCCGGACCAGGAATTCGATGCCCGGGGTCGGCACCCGCTCCTCGACGTAGGCGATGAAGCCTGGTGCGGAGCCGGCTCGTTCGGCCACTTCCTCCCGGGACAGACCCAACTGCATGCGCCGTGCCGCGACGCGACGGCCCAGGTCGCTCGTGACGTGCGGCGCGTGCCGGTCATCGGCCATGTTCATCACCGGCCTCCTTCCATGGGCTCCGGATTCCGCTGGGGTACGACGGCGACCGGACACGAGGCGTGGTGCAGGGCGCGGTGGGCGACCCTGCCGAGTTCCAGGCCGACGAGCCTGTCCGTACGTCGCGCGCCGACGACCAGCAGGTCGGCGGCGGCCGAGCGCTCGGTCAGTACCGTGTGGGCGGGGCCTTCGACCGAGCTCCTGCGCAGGCGGACCTTGGGATGTTCGGACACCGCGGCCTCTAGGGCCTTGTCGAGCAGCTCGGTGGACTCCTCCGCGAAGTAGGCTCCCCCGGCGCGCTTCATCAGCAGGTGGTCGGCCGGTCCGTGCGCCGGTCGTCGCCAGGCACGGACGACGTCGAGTTCGGCGTCCCGGGCCGCCGCCTCGCGGAAGGCGAAACGCACGGCCGGCGAGTCGACGTCATGTTCTCCGACGCCGAGCAGAACGCGCCCGTGGCGTGCCTCCAGTGCCTGCCGGTCCCCACGGACGACGACGACCGGGCAGTGGGCCCGGGCGGCCACGATGAGGCTGACGGATCCGAGCAGAAGGTCGGCGAACTCGCCGCGCCCTCGGGACCCGACGACGAGGATCGAACCCTCCCGCCCCTCCCCGAGCAGCCCGGTAGAGGCGTCTTCAGCGAGGACATCCGTGGTGATGGGGAGGTCGGCTGCACGGCGCCGGGCGCGTTCGGCCGCAATGCCGACGATGTTCTCGGCGAGGACCTGGCCCGAGGGCCGGTCCGTGGCCCAGGTCGGGACGACTCCTTCGTACCGCTCCCACAGCGAGGCGTGGACGATCCGTAGGGGAAGCCCGTGCCGTACCGCTTCGTCGACGGCCCAGTCCAAGGCCGTGAGACTGGCGTCGGACCCGTCGACTCCTACCACCAGGGGCGACTCCATCGTGCCCACCGCCTTCCGGGTCGGGTGGTGACGTGCTGCCACGCTCGCACCAGGCTGCGGGCGCTGGGTAGGGCCGGTCGGCCCCGGGCGTGGTCCGCCCGGACCACGCGTGGAGGTGGCACCCTCAGACACGACTGAAGGAGAGGCCCATCCGCTTCTCGCGGATCCTGATCGCGCGGTGCGCGGCTCGAAGCCGCTTCCCCGCGTCCCTGGGGCGGGCCCCTCCTCACTTTCAGGAAAGCACCGGCCGACCGTCCGGGCCAGGGCTGGCCAGGTCACGACCGTGCCCCTTTCGGCCCTTGTCGCCCGCCGCCCGGCGGCGACACCCTCGCAGCAACAGGATTCGGGGCGCAGACGTACCGGAGGCCGGTCATGAAGCACCCACGTACCGTCGACGACGTGATGACCCATGCGGTGGTCTCCGCCAGGCTCGGCGCACCGGTCAAGGAGATCGTCCGGTCCATGCGGCGCTGGGGTGTGAGCGCGGTTCCGGTGTTGTCGGCCGAGGGGCGGGTGGTCGGCGTCGTGTCCGAGGCGGACATTCTCGGCAAGGTTCCGGGAGAGGACCGGGACAGCGTGGGATCGGTGACGGCGGGCAGCCTGATGTCGGCGCCGGCCGTCACCGTGCCGCGCGGCGCCACGATCGCGGGGGCGGCGCGGCTGATGGGGCGTGGGCGTCTCAAGCGGCTCCCCGTGGTGGACGAGGAAGGCCGCCCGGTCGGTGTCGTCAGCAGGGGCGACCTGCTCAAGGTCTACCTGCGCTCCGATGCCGAAGTCGCCGAGGACGTGAGGCACGAACTCCTCACGCACCTGATCCCGGAAGGCGACACCGCGCTCACCGTACGGGTCGCGGACGGCGCGGTGACGCTCACCGGGCGCCTGCCCGAGTCCGTATCCGCGGATCTGGCTCTGCGGCTCGCCCGGGCGGTCCCCGGCGTGGTGGACGCGGCCGCGGAGTTCACGACCGCGTAGCGGCCTTCGCGTCATGCGTCGCGTCATGCGTCGGAAAGTGCTGGACCCGCGCGTCCGGCCCCGGGAACACCAGAGTGACCCGGCCCGTGTCCGACCATCGGACGTCGAAGGGGGGAGTTCCGTCGGTGTGGTGCAACCCGACGATCTCACCGTCACGCCCCTCGTCGCCGACCGTGGCACCACCCACGATCAGCCGGTCTCCGACATGAGCCCACAGCCCGGCGCGTGGCCTCTCCTGGGCTTGCCGTGTTCCGGTCGCAGTCATCGCTCTCGCCTCCCGGCCCCGCACGCCCGGCCGCGGCCCTCCCGAGACCGGTGCTCTCGCCTCCACCGTGCGTCCTGGCCGGCCGACCGCCATAGGGGCGAACAGTCCCAGAAGGGGACCATTCGGCTCTGCCCGAGGGTCGGCTTCGCGCAGCAGGGTGAGATCTATCGGGGCCCGCCACGTCCCGTGAAGGAGGACCGTCATGCAGCACCGTACGGTTTTCGAGGTGATGACCCACTCCGTGGTCACTGCCGCCCCGCAGACCCCGTTCAAGGAGATCGCCCGGCTCTTCGCCGAAAACGGCGTTTCGGCGGTCCCGGTCGTCGACCCGGACCGACGCCTGCTCGGCGTGGTCTCGGAGGCCGATCTGCTGCGGACCACAGCCGAGCTCCCTGATCTTGAGGGCCGCCCAACGGGCGTCCGATTGCTGTCCCAGGGGAAAGGGCCGCCCGATGCGGAGACGGCCGCCCAGCTGATGACCTCGCCCGCTGTCACGGCCCAGCCGAACTGGAATCTCGTCGAGACGGCCCGGACGATGCACCGCAAGGGGATCAAGCGGCTGCCCGTCACCGACGAGACCGGTCGGCTCGTCGGGATCATCAGCCGCAGCGACCTGCTGCGCCCCTTCCTGCGCAGTGACACCGCGATCCGCGACGAGATCGAGCACGACGTCCTGTCCGACACACTGCGCCTCGCCCCCGACACGATCCGTGTGACGGTCGACGACGGAGTCGTCAGGCTGACGGGCCGGGTCGACGAGCGCGCCGACATCCCCGTGATCGTGCGGCTCTGCCGCTCGGTCGACGGAGTCGTCGCCGTGCACGAATCGATCGAGTACTCCTACGACAACCTCGCGCTCGACGTGGAGACGCCGCGATGAACGCCCTTTGGGTGGCACCGGTCATGCCCGACTACGACAGCGCCCGGGCGACGTTCTCCTGGCGCCGCGAGCGGTCCCGGCTCGCCGGGCTGCCGGACGGCGGCGTCAACATCGGGTACGAGGCGGTCGACCGGCACCTGCGCGAGGGCCATGGCGAACGCGTCGCGCTGCGCTGCATCGCCCGCGACGGATCGACGCAGACGGTGACCTTCTCCCGGCTCGCGGCCGAGAGCTCCCGCTTCGCGCACGTCCTGGAGACGCTCGGCCTGGCACGCGGCGAGCGGGTGTGCACGCTGCTCGGCCGACGGTTCGAGCTGTACAGCACCGTCCTCGGCACGCTGCGGGCCGGACGCGTCCTGTGCCCCCTGTTCACCGCCTTCGGACCCGAACCCGTCGCGCTGCGCATGGAGCTGGGCAACGCCCGGGCTCTGGTCACGACCCGGGAGCTGTACGAGCGCAAGGTGGCTCCGGTACGGTCCCGTCTCCCGCACCTGCGCCACGTCCTGCTCCTCGACCCCGGCACCGACCCGCCCCGGGACACCCTCTCCTTCCCCGCTCTCACGTCCGCCGAGCCGGACGAGTACACCGTGGGACCGACCGATCCGGCCGAGCCGGCACTGCTGCACTTCACCAGCGGCACGACGGGCAGCCCCAAGGGCGCGATACACGTGCACGAGGCGGTCCTCGCCCATCACGTCACCGCCGCCTACGCCCTGGACCTGCACGAGGGCGACGTCTTCTGGTGCACGGCCGACCCCGGATGGGTCACCGGCATGTCGTACGGCATCATCGCCCCGCTCACCCATGGGGTGACGACCGTCGTCGACGAAGGGGACTTCGCCCCCGCCCGCTGGTACGCGATCCTCGCCGACCAGCACGTCACCGTCTGGTACACGGCCCCGACCGCGCTGCGCATGCTGATGCGGGCCGCACCACGCAGCGGCGACCCGACGCCTGCCGCGCGCCACGATCTCTCCGCACTCCGCTTCGTCGCGAGCGTCGGCGAACCGCTCAACCCCGAGGCCGTGCACTGGGGCCAGGAGGCGCTCGGGCTGCCGGTCCACGACACCTGGTGGCAGACCGAGACGGGCGCCATCATGATCGCCAACTTCGCCGCCGATCCCCTACGGCCCGGTTCGATGGGCCGACCGCTTCCCGGTGTCGAAGCCGCCGTACTGGCGTGTGGCGAGGACGGCCGGGCCGCGGTCGCCGGCGGACGTGTCCAGATCCTCCAGGAGCCGGGTGTCCAGGGCGAACTCGCCCTGCGGGCGGGCTGGCCGTCGATGTTCCGCGGCTACCTCCACGAGCCGAGCCGTTACGAGGCGTGCTTCGCGGACGGGTGGTACCTGACGGGCGACCTCGTCAGCCGCGACGCCGACGGCTGGTACTGGTTCGTGGGCCGGGCCGATGACGTCATCAAGTCCGCGGGGCACCTCATCGGGCCGTTCGAGGTGGAGAGCGCGCTCATGGAGCATCCGGCCGTCGCCGAGGCCGGTGTCATCGGGCGCCCGGACCCGCTGGCCGGTTCGATCGTCAAGGCGTTCGTGCTGCCGCGCCCCGAGTATCCGCCCGACGACGAACTGCGGCGCGACGTCATGGCGTTCGCCCGACGGCGGCTCGGCCCGGCCGTCGCTCCCCGGGAGATCGAGTTCGTCGAGGACCTACCCCACACCCGCAGCGGCAAAGTGATGCGCCGCCTGCTCCGAGCCCGAGAACTGGGCCTGCCCGAGGGCGATGTGTCCACGCTGGAGACACCCGAACCGGCCGGGACGGCCGGCATGTCCGGGAAGGAGCCGTGATGGCCACCGCACACGGCGACACGTCCGCCAGGACGTCGCAGACGAAGCGCCCCCGCCGCACTCGTAGAGCCGCGGCGCCTTCCCCCGCTCCTGCGGCATCCCACGACCTGGACCTCCTGCGGCAGATGCTGGTCATCCGGCGGTTCGAGGAGCGGTGCGTCGAGCTGTACAGCGCGGCGGCGATACGGGGCTTCGTTCACCTGTACATCGGCGAGGAGGCAGTGGCGGTCGGCGTCCACCAGGCGCTCGACGAGCGGGACGCGGTCGTCTCCACGTACCGCGAACACGGCCACGCGCTGGCCCGTGGGGTACCGCCCGAGGCCGTGATGGCGGAGATGTACGGGAAGGCCACCGGCTGCAGCCACGGCCGCGGCGGCTCCATGCACCTCTTCGACGCCGGCCGCCGCTTCTACGGCGGCAACGCCATCGTGGGCGGCGGCCTGCCGCTCGCGGCCGGTCTGGCGCTGGCCGACCGAATGCGCGGCGATCCCCCGGTGACCTGTTGCTTCTTCGGTGATGGGGCCTTCGCCGAGGGCGAGTTCCACGAGACCGCCAACCTGGCCGCGCTCTGGGGGCTGCCCGTGCTTTTCGTCTGCGAGAACAACCTGTACGCGATGGGGACGGCCCTCGCCCGCGAACACGCCCAGACGGACCTCGCCCTGCGGGCCGCGTCGTACGGCATGGCTGCCTGGGCCGTGGACGGCATGGACGTACATGCCGTGGAGAAGGCGGCGCGCGGGGCTGTCGAGTCCATGCGCGCCGGCAACGGACCGCACTTCCTGGAGATGCGGACGTATCGCTTCCGAGCACATTCGATGTACGACCCCGACCGGTACCGGCCGAAGGAGGAGGTCGAGGAGTGGAAGCGGCACGACCCTGTCACGGGCCTCGCCGACCGGATGACCGCGACCGGTCTCCTCGACAACGCCGCGCTGGAGGCTCTGGACCACGAGGTCATGGAGGAGATCGACCGAGCCGTCCGGGCGGCCGAACAGGCTCCCGAGGAGCCGGCCGAGGACCTGCTGCTCCACGTCACCGGCCGACACGAGGAGGCTCCGTCATGAGCACGCGTACGCGATCGCGGGCGCATCCCGACGACGGCACCACCACCTACCGGGAGGCCCTGCGCGAGGGGCTGCGCGAGGCCCTGGCCTCGGATGACAGGGTCTTCCTCATGGGCGAGGACGTGGGCCGTTACGGCGGCTGCTTCGGCGTGAGCCTCGGCCTCCTGGAGGAGTTCGGACCGGATCGCGTCCGGGACACGCCTCTGTCGGAGTCCGCGTTCGTCGGAGCCGGCATCGGCGCCGCCCTGGCCGGGATGCGGCCCGTCGTCGAGATCATGACGGTCAACTTCAGCCTGCTGGCCCTCGACCAGATCCTCAACAACGCGGCCACCCTGCGCCACATGTCCGGCGGACAGCTCGGTGTGCCGCTGGTGATCCGTATGACGACGGGCGCGGGACGGCAGCTGGCTGCCCAGCACTCCCACAGCCTCGAAGGCTGGTACGCGCACATCCCCGGGCTCCGGGTCCTGGCGCCGGCCACGGTCGACGACGCCCGCCATGTGCTGGCGGCCGCGCTCGCCGACCCCGACCCGGTCCTGCTCTTCGAACACGGCAGCCTCTACAACACGGCCGGCATGCTCGATCCGGCGGTCCACGATGTCGACCTGGACCGCGCGGCCGTCCGCCGCGAGGGCACCGACGTCACGGTCGTCGCGTACGGCGGCTGTGTGTCCAAGGCTCTCGAAGCCGCAGAGGCGATGGCCGGGGAGGGGATCAGCGCGGAGGTCGTCGACCTGCGGACGCTGCGGCCTCTGGACGACGCCACGATAGTCGGATCGGTCCGGCGGACCCACCGGGCCGTCGTGGTCGACGAGGGCTGGCGCAGCGGCAGTCTGTCGGCCGAGATCGAGTCGCGCATCTGCGAACAGGCGTTCTTCGACCTCGACGCGCCCGTCGAACGGGTCTGCAGCGCGGAGGTCCCCATTCCGTACGCCCGCCGGCTGGAGGAGGCGGCACTCCCCCAGCCGTCCGGAATCGTGGCGGCGGCGCGCCGGGTGGTGAGCTGAGATGGCCGAGTTCACCATGCCGTCGCTCGGCGCCGACATGGACGAGGGCCTGCTTTCCGAGTGGTTGGTGCACCCGGGTGACCAGGTGACGCGGGGCGACGTCATCGCCGTGGTCGAGACCGCCAAGTCCGCGATCGAGGTGGAGTGTTTCGACACCGGCACGGTCGAGGCCCTCCTCGTCGACGAGGGCACCACCGTTCCGGTGGGCACCCCGCTGGCACGTATCGGCACGACCGCCGAGAGCCGGCCCACCGAACGGCGGCCTATCACCCAGAGACAGCCCGTCGCCCGAAGCCAGCGCGTCGACAGCTCGCCGCCGTCGACACCCCTGGTCCGCCGCCTCGCCGAGGACCGACACGTCGACCTCACCGCCGTCCATGGTTCGGGCCCGGGAGGCAGGATCACACGCGCGGACGTGGAGCACGCGGAACCGAAGCCGGAATCTGCGCCGGCACCAGAGCGCGACAAGGCCGCGCCGACGCCACAGCCGGCGAAGCCGGTACGCACTGACGACTCGACGGGGAAGCGTCCAGCTCCGGCGCGGGTGAAGTCCTCACCGCTCGCGCGGCGGTTGGCCAGGGAACTCGGCGTCGACCTCGCCGAGGTGACGGGTACGGGGCGGGGCGGCACCGTCCGTGCCGAGGATGTCCGTTCCGCCGCAGCCGCCGAGGGCGCACCGCGGCCGGCCGTCCCGGATGCGGCACGGGCGGCGACCGCCCGGCTCATGAGCCGGTCCAAGCGGGAGATCCCGCACTTCTACCTCTCCACGACCGTGGACATGGCAGCGGCACTGGAGTGGATGCACGCGCGCAACCGCGAACTGCCCCTGTCCGCCCGTCTGGTGCCCGCCGCGCTCACCTTCAAGGCCGTCGCGATGGCTGCGCGCAAGGTGCCCGAGCTCAACGGGCACTGGGGCGACGACGGCTTCGTCCCGGCGGAGGAGGTACGGCTGGGCGTCGCCGTTTCCTTGCGGGGCGGTGGTCTTGTCGCCCCGGCCCTCGCACACGCCGACACGCTCTCCGTGGCCGAGGTGATGGCCGCGCTGAAGGATCTGGTGGCACGGGCACGGGGCGGTCGGCTCCGCGCGTCGCAGACCGCCGATCCCAGTCTCACCGTCACGAACCTCGGTGACCAGGGCGTCGAGGCGGTGTTCGGCGTCGTCTACCCGCCGCAGGTCGCGCTCATCGGCCTCGGCAGGATCGTCGAGCAGCCGGTGGCCGTGAACGGCCTGCTGGGAGTGCATCCCGTGCTGACGGCGACGCTGTCCGCCGATCACCGAGCCGCCGACGGTGCCACGGGCGCGCGTTTCCTGACCACCATGGACCGGCTCCTGCAACAACCGGAGGAACTGTGAACCACGACGAGGCCAAGGAGTTCGTTCGGCAAGCCGTGCAGCGTGTAGTCCCCGGCGCCGAGTTCACCGGGCTGGATCCCCGCGTGTCTCTGCGGGACACGTTCGAGATGGATTCGCTGGACTTCCTCGAGTTCGTCGAGGCGCTCGCCGAACTCAGCGGGACGGAACTCACCGAGGACGACTATCCGGCCCTCGACACCTGGGAC
The DNA here is from genome assembly GCF_026236535.1 of Streptomyces sp. SKN60. Classification (GTDB taxonomy): domain Bacteria; phylum Actinomycetota; class Actinomycetes; order Streptomycetales; family Streptomycetaceae; genus Streptomyces. The sequence continues at coordinate 39,758 of NZ_JAHTMW010000003.1, forward strand.
GGCTGCGCCGCTCGCCTGCTGGGCGAGGAACGTACACCCGCACAAGAAAGGAGAGGGTGATGCGTCACCGCAGGATCGGCGAGCTGATGACGCGCGAAGTGGTGAGTGTCCGCGGCGACGCCTCGTTCAAGGAGGTCGCCCGCACGCTCTCGCAGCACCGGGTGACCGCTGTTCCCGTGCTGAACGGCGGGGGCAGGGTGGTCGGGGTGGTGTCGGAGGGGGATCTGCTGCGCAAGACCGCCGACCAGGCAGCCGCACCGGGTGATCGGTCGGCCGTTCCGGACCTGGAGGCATGGGAGCGGGCCAAGGCCGAGGGGACACGGGCCGAGGAGCTGATGTCGGCACCCGCCGTGTGCGCCCGCCCGGACTGGACCGTGGCGGAGACGGCGCGGCTGATGGAGGTCCAAGGGGTCAAGCGGCTCGTCGTCGTCGACGCCGAGGACCGGCTGGTGGGCATCGTGAGCCGCCGCGATCTGCTGAGCATCTTCCTCCGCGAGGACGAGGACATCCGCCGGGAGATCGTCGAGGACGTGCTCGGCGACACCCTGCGTCTCGGACCTGCCGTGCTCACCGTCGAGGTACGTGACGGCCGTGTGGAGCTCAGCGGAACCCTTCCCTTCCGGCGCATGATCCCAGCGGTAGAGCGCATGTGCGCGACTGTCGACGGCGTGGTCTCAGTTTCCTCCACCCGTCTTCTGTACGACGTCGACGACACCTGACGAGGAGGTGCACGGTCATGACGCGGAGCATCGTGGTCGGCCTGGACGGCACGGAACAGGCGAAGGCTGCCGCGGAGTGGGCGGCTGAGGAGGCGCTGCTGCGCGGCACCGGCGTGCACCTGGTGTACGCCAGGGAACCGGTACCGGAGAGCGTGCTGTCCTTCATGCCACGAGGGTCCGACGAGACGTGGGCCGAGGAGATGCTGTCGCGCACCGCCGCCCGCCTGCGCGAGCGCCGTCCCGGCCTGTCGGTGACCACCCGAATGCTGCCCGCGGGTCCCGTGCCGGGCCTCGTCGCCGCGGCCGAGGAGAGCGAGCTGCTCGTTCTCGGCTCACGGGCCCTCGGCAGTGTGGCCGGCTATCTGCTCGGCTCGGTTGGCCTGACGGTCGCCGGCGCGGTCGAACGGCCTGTCGTGCTGGTACGGGCCGGCAGCGGGGCGAGCGATCCGAGACGCCCGGTCGTGGTGGGGACCGACGTGCGGCAGCCCGTGGACGCCGTGCTGGGCTTCGCCTTCGAGGAAGCCGCCCGGCATGACTCCCAAATCCATGTCGTGTATGCCGAGCAGCTTCCGCTGTTCGCGGGACTCGGACCCGCCATGGTGCCAGACATCCGCCTTGCACTGGCTCCGGAGATCGAGCGTTCGTTGGAAGAGCTGCTGGAGCCTTGGCGGGCGAAGTACCCGGACGTCGAGGCCGTCGACCGCGTGGTGGTCGGATCGGCCGGCCTCAAACTGGTCGAGGCCGCCGGGGACGCAGCGCTCGTGGTGGTGGGTCGGCGTACTCGCCATTCGGCGCTGGGCGCGCCCATCGGGAGCGTGGCCCACGCTGCGCTGCACCACAGCCCGGTGCCCGTGGCCGTCGTGGCCCATGCCTGAACTCGGTGCCGATCAGCCCTCGGGTGCCGTCGGCGGCAGCCGTACCAGCCGAGACCTTGCACTCCGGACACGAGGTCACGGTGTCGGCGTGCTCCGAGGTGAGGGAGTTGACGCCGCTGGCCGGGAAGTGGAAGGCGCAGAAGACCTGCCCCGGAGCGAGTTCCGTGCCGACCCCCGGAGCGAGTTCCGTGCCGACGCGGGCGACGAGTCGCGCCTGTCCGTGGCGGCTCTCGACGGTGACAGGGGTGCCGTCCCGCAGTCCGTAGCGTGCGGCGTCCTCGGGATGCAGGTCCAGGCGCTCGTGCGCGTCGAGAAGAAGGTTGCCGCCGCGCCGGGTCATGCTTCCGGAGTTGTAGTGGGCCCAGCGGCGCCCCGTGACGAGCACCAGCGGATAGTCCTGGTCCGGCTCCTCGCCGGGCGGCAGGTAGGGGGCCGCCGACAGGTGCCCGCGCCCGCCGGGCGTGGCGAACTCCGGTCTGCCCGGCTCCCCGGGCGTCCGACCGGCCATGGTCCCAGGGTGAGCGGCCGCACCCGCGCCCGCATCCCGACCGGTCACGGTCCCGCGCTGCGCAAGGCGGTCAGGCGCCGGCGGTACTCCTCCTCGTCGATCTCACCGCGCGCCAGCCGCTCGCCCAGGATCTGCTCGGCCGACGCCGCGGGGCCGAAACCCCGAGGCCGCCCCGCGGCGCGGTCCAGTGAGCGGAAGAGCATCACCGCGACGGTGATGAGCAGCCCCCAGAACAACACCATCCCGGCCGACATGGCGAACCAGCCCCATCCGTTCATGCCGTTGCCGTACCAGAACATCATCGCCACTCACACTCCCGACGGCGGATGGGCAGCAGCCGGACACTCCTGCCTGCGGCCCAGTCCGTCACTCCCACCGTGCGCGGCCCAGGACGCCCCGCACAGGGCCGACCGGCCCATGCCGTGGGGCCGCACGGTCACGGAACGGAACGAATGGCCCTTGGGAGCTGGGACCCGGCGGCCGGAGAGTGGGGAACAGCACGGCTTACGCCGTCCACGCGGATCACTGCCGGGAGGCCACCATGGTCCGGAACACGGGGAGCCCGCCGGTCGCGGACGCACCGCGGCCGTGGCAGATGCTGCTCCTCGCCACGATCGGGTTCGCGCTCTGCTTCTGGGCGTGGGCGCTGCTGGCCCCCCTTGGCCCGCGGCTGCGGGACGACCTCGGCCTCAGCTCCTTCGAGCAGTCGCTGGTGGTCGCCGTGCCCGTGGTGGTGGGCTCGCTCGGTCGGATCCCGGCGGGGGCGCTGACGGACCGCTGGGGCGCCCGCCGGGTCTTCCCCCTCGTCGCGGCGCTCACGATCCTCCCCGTGCTGTACCTGGGGCACCTGGCCGACTCGCTGCCCGAGGTACTGGCGGGCGGTTTCCTTCTCGGGCTCGGGGGAACGGCCTTCGCCGTCGGCGTGCCGTTCGTCAACGCCTGGTACCCACCGGCCCGGCGGGGCGTCGCCCTCGGGGTCTTCGGCATCGGTACCGGAGGCACGGCCCTGTCGGCGTTCACCACCGTCCAGCTCGCCGACTCCGTCGGACGGGCCTTCCCCTTCGACCTCGTTGCCGGCTGCCTCGCCGTGTACGCCGCGGTGGCCTGGTTCCTGCTCCGCGACCGTCCGGGACGCGCGACGGCGGCGGGGTCGATGGTGTCGCGCACGGCGCTGGCTGTGCGGACGCCGGCCACCTGGCAGCTGGCCTTCCTGTACGCCGTGTCCTTCGGCGGGTTCGTCGCGTTCAGCGTCTACCTCCCGACGTACCTCACCCGGGCCTATGAGCTCGGCCGCTCCGACGCGGCGCTGAGGACCGCAGGATTCGTCGTCCTCGCCGTGGCCATGCGCCCCGTGGGCGGCTGGCTGTCGGACCGGATCCACCCCGTACCCGTGCTGACGGTGTCGTACGGGCTCGTTTCGGTGTGCGCCCTGGTCGCGGCGTTCGAGGCGGCGCTGGTTCCCGTGGGAACGGCGGCCTTCTTCGGCATGGCCGCCGGCCTGGGAGCCGGGTCCGGGGCCGTTTTCGCGCTCGTCGCACGTCTGGTTCCGGCCGAGCGGGTCGGCTCAGTGACCGGAGTGGTCGGGGCGGCGGGCGGTCTCGGCGGCTTCTTCCCACCCCTCGTGATGGGAGCGGTCGACAGCGTCGCGCATGACTACACGTGGGGGTTCGTCCTCCTCGCCGTCACCTCGACGGCCTCGGGCACCCTGGCCGCCACCGCTGTCCGGAGACGCGCCCGGACGACCGCGGACGTCTGATCGCGGCAGCGTCAATTGGGCCCCTCGACCCCTCTTCGGGGCCTGAGTGGCCGTAGCCTCCCGTTTCTTCCGGGGTTGGGATGGAGAGCATGAACACCGGCCGGGCGCTCCTCGTCGCCACCGGCGTCACCAAGATCTACCGGACGGCCTCCGTCGAGGTCACGGCCCTGCTCGACCTGGATCTCCTCGTGCGCCACGGGGAGATGGTGGGAGTCATGGGGCCGTCCGGTTCCGGGAAGACCACGCTGTTGACCTGTCTGTCCGGGCTATACAGGTACGGCCCGCAGCACCTCCCTACAGTGCTGCGCACCTCGCGGGCTCTGGCTGCAAGATCCCTCGTGACCACCGTCACCCCGACGATGCGGCATCGATCCCTCTCCCCATGTGTATGTGGGCCCGTTGCCGCAGGATCGCTCGCATCGGCGCGGCCACCCAACAGTGAATCCCGTGCCGGCCAAACCGACGTCCCCCTCGCCCATGGCCTCGGCCCCGTCCGCTGGCCCGTCGAACCGTTCCTGCCTCGGCCGAGGGTGATGTGGGGCTCATCGCAGTAGAGGGTGTGGTCGGGGTCTGTCGGTTTCGAGGTCGCCGACACGGATTTCAGGCTCGGCTGCACTTCTGTCCGAGCGCGACGAGACGTGCGCCGCGGAACGGGCTATGCACCCTCGTTGCCACCGCGCAGGGAATGGATCATGCTCTGCAGGATCCGGAACGCGTCTGACTGCTCGGTCTCGGTCAGGTCGGCCAGCATTCTGGCCTCGACGGACCGGACGGCTGCGCTCGCCTTCTCGAGGCTTCGTCGGCCGCGAGGCGTGAGCCGCGTGGGAAGCACCTTCCCGACGGGTGCCTCCGCAGGCCTGGTCACGTAGCCGTCTTGTTCCAGGAGGAGCGAGACCGATGACGGAACACGATTCCGAGGAAGTCGAGTACCGGATCGCGCGGCTGCGCGAACGCCTCGCCGGCGACGAAGTCGCCGAGCTCGGCGTCCGGATCGAACTACGCGGCGACACAGTCCTGTTGACCGGCGCGCTGCCTACGGCCGGCCGGCGAGAGGAGATCCTGCGGCTGGCGCGGGAGGAGTTGGCCGGGCTCGTCGTACGCACGGACCTCACCACCCCCTCCGCTGACGCCCCCGACCACGTGGAGCGGCTGCCATGACGCAGGCATCGTCGGCGGCCGCGCGAGGCAGCGACTTCGTCGTTCGAGTGGCGGCGGTCGGTGACATCCACCTGGGTTCGGAATGCGCGGGACTGCTGCGTCCCGCATTCCTGACACTCCCCGAGTGCGCCGATGTGCTCCTGCTCGCCGGTGATCTGACCCGCCACGGCACCGTCCACGAAGCGCTGGTGGTGACCGAGGAGGTCCGGGACATCGGTGTCCCGGTCGTCGCCGTACCGGGCAACCACGACTACCCCTCAGACGAAGAGGGCGAGGCCACGCGTACGCTCGTCTCCGCGGGTGTCGGCGTCCTGGAGGGAGAGTCGACCGTCTTCACCGTCGCAGGCCACGTGGTCGGCGTGGCCTGCACGAAGGGGTTCTGCGGCGGGTTCGCAGGCCGCAGCGCGGGAGCTTTCGGCGACCGGAGATGAGAGCCTGGGTTCGAGTGGCGCACATCGGCGCCGAGCGACTGGCCTCGGCGCTCAAGGAGTTGGCCTCGGATCATTGTGATGTCCGCATCGCACTGACCCACTTCGCGCCTGTCCCCGACACGCTGGCCGGTGAGCCCGTCGAGATCTATCCGTTCCTCGGCAGCTACCTGCTCGCCGAGGCGATCGACTCCGTGGGCGCGGACCTCGCTGTCCACGGCCACGCGCACCCACCTCGGGACAGAGCACGGCATGACGGCCGGCGGGGTCCGCGTGCACAATGTCGCCCAGCCGGTCATCTACCGGGCGTTCGCGTTCTACGAGTTGCAGGTCTTCGGCCACGACTCCGCCCGAATCGGCCGGACGGGCGTCGCCCGCCGACCGGCCGACACCGTGAGCTCTGCTCCGCCGCACAGTATCTGAGGCCGGGACGAGACGGCCCGGCGCAGGACCAAGGCGGGAATCAGCCAGCAGATGGCGAACCAGATCAGCAGGGCGGCATCGATGATCAAGGCCGCGGGCGGGCTGACGACCGTGCGCAGGACGACGAGCAGGGCGAGCGCAATAGTCCCGAGGAACAGCATCAAGCCCGTGGACGTCAACCTCGAGGGCCGGACGACGGCTTCCGGCTTCACGCCGAGGCCGGTGACGAGCCGGTGCAGACACACAGGAGCGCTCAGCGTGCCGGTCGCTGCCGCTCCCAGGACGACACAGCCGACATAAACGAGCCGATCGGTCTGCCCCAACCGGTCGGCTCGTTCGTCGCAGGTCTCCTGACGCTCTCCGACGTGCGCGCCCCTGGCGATCACCGAGGCCACCTCTGCTCGGCCGGGCCGAGGTCGAAGAGATCGACGGAACCCGTCATTTCGAGCAGCCGCACCATCTGGTGGCTGGGAGCGGCCAGGGTGACACGGCTCCCCGATTCGAGTGCCGATTCCCTGGCGGCCAACAGCAGATTGAGACCAGTCGAATCACAGAACGACGAGTTCTGGAGGTCGACGACGATTTCAGTGCCCCGGGGGGCCAGCGCGACACCGTCGAGAAGCAAGGGCCGCAGCTCGGCCGAGTGGTCGAGGTCCAAGTCTCCGCTCACCCACACGACGAATGAGTGAGGGACACGGCTCTCGGTTTCGGGGTATGCGGTCCGCTCCTCGCCGGATGTCATGACGCACCTCCTGCTCACTACGGCGACTGCCCTGCCTCCGAGATCCCATGCGGGCCGGTCGGTGTCGGCTCGGAGGTGTCAACACCCTTCCCCCGGGCGGGCACACGGCGTCGCCCTGCCCACAGCGCGGCCTCCTCCACCTGGGCGGAGGTGAGACGGGACTCCCGTTCCAGATCGGTGATACCGATACCTCGCGAATGTCTCGCGCGTACGCGGATCAGACGCTCCGCCCACCGTTCCGCCTCGACGAAGGGACGTGACCTCAAGGCGGAGACCGATGCCTGCAGGTGCGCATCGCTACAGGCAACCCTCACGCGCAGCCGGGCCGAGGACGCGCGCCGGAACCGCTACACGATCGCTTCCGGCTCTCCCTTCCGCCACCCTGCCGAAGCCGGCCATGAGATCGCCGGCCTCCTGCGGCGCCTCGTCGAACCTCAGGCCGAGGCAGACCGCTCCGCTCCCCGGCGCGCCCGGAACTGAGAGCGCTCGGCGAACGCGACGAGGCGGTCAGGGCAGGGGCAGGCGCTTCGTGGCCCTCGGCTACACCAAGCTCTACGGCCAGGTGCCGACGGGCAGGCCGAGTACCTGCGGGGGCCGTTCGGCGACACGCTGCCCGTGAAGGTCCCCAAGGCCCGCCCGACGAGCGTCACGTCCACCTCTCCGACGTGCTGCCCACGGCCTGGCAGGCGGTGAAGGACGCCGACATACCGCCTGGCGGCTCCGCCACCGTCCTCGGCCCCGTCGGCCACGCGGGCATCGACCGCCTCGACGCCCTGCACGCGCGATCGACATCGTCCGCCGGGGCGGCACCGTATCCGTCTCGGGTGTCTACGGCGGGGCGATCGACCCCATGCCCCTGCTCACGATGTTCGACAAGCAGATCCAACTCCGTACGGGCCAGGCCAACGTCCGGCCCTGGGTGGACGACATCCTGCCGCTCCTCGACGGCTCGGACCCCCTCGGTGTGGAGGGCTTCGCCACCCATACGACGCCAAGGCGTCCCGGCACGCGCAGGAAGGCGCGTGCCGGGACCCAGGCGGTGTGGGTTGCGCGTCACCAGCGATACCAGCGGCCCTGCGCACCATGGACGAAGAAGCCCAGCACCCAGAGCACCAGCACGGCGAGGGCGATGTACCACAGCACGTCGACGGCGAAGCCGGCTCCGAAGAGCACCAGAATGAGAAGCAGTACGAGCAGAAGCGGAATCATGACGAAACCTCCTCGGGTCCCCGCCCGTGTCGTGTCCCCCGCTATGCCGGGTCGCCCACCGCGCAACTTCCCGCGCCACGCCCATGCATGCCCTTCAGCCATGAAGACACCCGGCCCGCAGGCCGCACGACGTGCCTTCACCGTGCTGTCCCTCCAGCTCGTCCCGGGCACCGCTCAGGACGGTTCTCCAGGACGGTCGTCCGGCGGCGGGTGTCGGCGGAACTGCTCCTCGCGTCCGATACCTGGTCGCTGGCGTTTGAGCGCGTGGCCGCCGTCGCCATGGGACTCACCGTTGTCCGCCGTGCTCTGTCTCTCCCCGTCGCGTCGCTCACGCGCTGTCCTGTTCGTCGTCCTCCGCAGGCCGTTCCGAGGCTCGCGATCATCCATGTCTGGCCCCTAATGGCCGAGCTTCCGCTTGAGTTCCGCCTTGTTCATCTGGGACCGTCCGTGCAGATTGCGCCGCTGGGCCTCCGAGTACAGCTGGTCGTAGGTGGGTCCCTCGGAGCCGCTGTGGGAGCGCTTGCCACCACGGCGCGAGGACGACATGTCCTGTGTGGAGCTCTTGCTCGCAGTCTTGGACTCACCCGAGCGGGCGCGTTCCTTGTTCACGGTGCGGGAGGCGATCTCCTTCGCGCGCTTCTCGCTCTCGCCCCGGTCCAGGGCGCTCTGCTTGATGTGCTCGTACTGCCGTTCCCGCTTGGCGCTTGATCCACGAGGCATGTCCTGCTCCTTCCCGACAGGCCCTGTCCGGGCGGCAAAGTCTTCCTTTCGCTGCTGCCCCTTCCACCGGTCTTCATGCAGGTGGCGTCGCGTCCAGGCCCGCGTCCGGATCATGCCCTGAACCACACCGCGGCCCCAGGTTTCCCTCTCGGTCACCCGGGCAGCCGCACCGACGGAACTCAGGGAATGGAGCGGCGACCCGCACTCATGGAGGCGTCATGACCGAGTTCGGCTACTTTCTCTCCTGTGAGGAGTTCGGGCCGGGCGACCTCGTCGAGCAGGCCCGAATGGCGGAGGACGCGGGCTTCCGCTCGCTATGGATCTCGGACCATTTCCACCCGTGGAACGACGAGCAGGGCGAGAGCCCCTTCGTCTGGTCGGTGATCGGGGCGCTCTCCCAGGTGAGCGGGCTGCCTGTCGAGACCGCCGTGACCTGCCCGACCGTACGCATCCACCCCGCGCTGGTGGCTCAGGCGGCCGCGACCTCACAGATCATGCTCGACGGGCGGTTCCGGCTCGGGCTCGGCAGTGGTGAGGCGCTCAACGAGCACATCCTCGGGGACCGCTGGCCGCCCGCGGATGTGCGCCTGGAGATGCTGGAAGAGGCCGTCGCGGTGATCCGACAGCTGTTCACCGGGGAGGAGGTCGCCCACCACGGCCCGCACTACACGGTCGAGAACGCCCGCCTCTACACGCTCCCCGCGACTCCGCCCCCCATCGATGTCTCCGCCTTCGGACCGAAGGCGGCCGACGTCGCCTCCCGGATAGCCGACGGCTTCGTCAGCACCGCGCCGGACGCCGGTCTGGTCTCCCGGTTCCGGGCACGCGCCCCCGAGCGGCCCGCGTACGCGTCGACCAAGGTGTGCTGGGCCGAAACCCGTGAAACAGCGGTCCGCACGGCTCACCGGCTCTGGGCGATCGAACACCTCCCAGGGGAACTGGGCCAGATCCTTCCCACCCCACGCCACTTCGAGCAGGCCTCTGAACTGGTGACCGAGCAGGCCGTCGGCGCGGCCGTACCCTGCGGCCCCGACCCGGAGGAACACGCTCGCCACCTGCAGGAATACGTGGACGCCGGCTTCGACCGGGTTCACATCGGCCAGATCGGCCCCGAGCAGCGCGGGTTCTTCGACTTCTACCGCAAAGAGGTGCTCCCGCTGCTGGCCGGCGCCGACAAGAGCCCAACTACTGGGACCACTGGACACTGGAACCTCGACGGCGCCGACGGAGGTGAGCAGCCGTGACGAAACAGACCGTCGGAGACCAGCTGCTCGACAGGCTCCGCGCCTGGGACGTGAGCCATGTCTTCGGCTACCCCGGCGACGGCATCAGCGGCCTGCTCATGGCCTGGGCGAAGGCCGGTGACGACCCCTTGTTCATCCAGGCCCGGCACGAGGAGATGGCGGCTTTCGAAGCGGTCGGCTACGCCAAGTTCTCCGGGCGTCTCGGGGTGTGTGCGGCGACCTCCGGCCCTGGTGCCGTCCATCTCCTCAATGGTCTGTACGACGCGAAGCTCGACCACGTTCCTGTCGTGGCCCTCGTCGGCCAGACCGACCGCAGTGCCATGGGCGGCTCGTACCAGCAGGAGGTCGATCTGCACACGCTGTTCAAGGACGTGGCGAGCGCCTATCTGGAGACCGTCACCGTCCCTGAACAGCTCCCCAACGTCCTCGACCGGGCCGTCCGGACCGCGTACGCCCGCCGCGCCCCGACCGCCGTGATCATTCCGGCGGACGTCCAGGAACTGCCGTACTCCGCCCCGGAGCACGCCCACAAGATGGTGCCCTCCAGCCTCGACGCCAGCGGCTGGGCGCCCGTTCCCGACGATGCGGCTCTCGCTCGCGCCGCCGACGTCCTGAACGCGGGCACCCGGGTGGCCGTGCTGATCGGCCAGGGCGCGGCGGGCGCGGCCCGCGAGGTCGAGGGGATCGCCGAGCTGCTCGGCGCGGGCGTGGCGAAGGCCCTGCTCGGCAAGGACGCCCTGAGCGACGAACTACCGTATGTGACGGGCGCGATCGGGCTGCTCGGCACCCGCCCGTCGTACAAGCTGATGCGGGACTGCGACACCCTGCTCACGATCGGCTCCAACTTCCCCTACTCGGAGTTCCTGCCGCCGTACGGGCAGGCTCGCGCCGTCCAGATCGACATCGACGCGCACATGGTCGGACTGCGCTATCCCTACGAGGTCAACCTGGTCGGGGACGCGGCAGCCACCCTGCGCCGGCTGCTTCCCCTGCTCCTGCGCAACGACGACCGCGGCTGGCAACGGACCGTGACCGCCGGTGTGCGCCGCTGGAAGAAGGTCATGGACCGCCGAGCCGCCCTCTCGGCGGACCCGGTCAACCCCGAGTACGTGGCCCACGCGCTCGCCCCGCTCCTGCCGGACGACTCGATGATCACCGCGGACGCGGGCTCCGTCGCCAACTGGTACGCGCGCCACGTCACGATGCGCCTGGGCATGCGTGGCTCGCTGTCGGGCACCCTCGCCACCATGGGCAGCGGCGTCCCGTACGCGATCGGTGCCAAGTTCGCCCACCCGGACCGGCCGGCGATCGCTCTCGTCGGCGACGGCGCCATGCAGATGAACGGGATGGCGGAGCTGATCACGGCGGCCAAGTACGCACTTGAGTGGGCCGATCCCCGGCTCGTGGTGGCCGTCTGGAACAACCAGGACCTCAATCAGGTCAGCTGGGAACTGCGGGCCATGGAGGGAATGCCTCCCTTCGCGGCCTCCCAGTCCATCCCCGACGTGCCCTACGCCGCCTTCGCCCGCTCCCTCGGCATGACGGGCCTCCGCATCACCGATCCCGGCGACGTCGAGGACGCCTGGCGGCAGGCCCTGACGGCTGACGGGCCCACCGTCCTGGACTTCCGCACCGACCCGGCCGTGCCGCCCATCCCGCCGCACGCGACCTGGGAGCAGATCGAGGCCACCCTCGCCTCCCTGGCCCGCGGCGACGGCCACCGCGGTCACGTGGTGCTGCAGGGCCTCAAGGCCAAGGCGCAGGAGCTGTTGCCGCATCGTCCCGGCGGGCGGTGACACGTCGTGCGCGAGCTGCTCGAAACGGTGCGCGAAGGGCGGGTGCAGCGTGTCCTCTCCCTCGCCACGGGCCTCGGCGCCGCGGTCAGCGGCGCCGAGATCTTCCTGGAACACGACCGGGCCTCCTTCGGCAACCGCGTCATGTGGTGGCCGGTCTGGCTCGGCCCGCTCGGACTCGCCGCCGGAATCGCCGGCTGGGCCGACCCGCGGGCGGCCCGTACCGTCCTGCCCGCCGTCTCCGCCGCGCTCGTCCTCAACGGGCTGCAGGGCACCTGGCTGCACATCCGCGGGATCGCCGCCAAACCCGGCGGCTGGCGCATGGCCCGCTACAACCTGGAGCTCGGCCCGCCGCTCTTCGCTCCGCTCATGGTCAGCGGAGTGGGCGCGCTCGGCCTGCTCGCCGCGGTGTCCCGGAGGGAGCGATGAACCCCCGGCGCCCTCGACCGCGCGCGATGCGGCAGGCGCACGCCTGGGACCCGCACACGCGGGCGGTTGTTCAGGCCCGGCTGGCCCCGCCGTCCTGCCGCTTCCTCACCCCGGCCGAACAGGCCATCGCCGGGCCGCTCCTCGACCTGCTCACCGGGCAGGCACACACCCCCGGCCGAGTCCCCCTGCTCGCTCTCCTCGACCGGCGGCTCGCCGAAGGCCCCGCCGACGGCTGGCGCCACGCCGACCTCCCCGAGGACGCCCTCGCCTGGCGGCTGTCGCTGGGCGCCCTCGATGCCGAGGCGCGACTCCGCCACCGCGGCACGGGGTTCGCCGGCCTCACGACCGGTGACCGCTACCGGCTGTTGCACGTGCTGTGCACCCGGGCCCGCAGCACCCTGCCCGCTCCGCCCTGGCACGGCCTGCCCCTCCGCCACGTCTGGGAGCTGTGGATGCGCCACGCCTGCGCCGCCTACTACTCCCATCCGCTCGCCTGGGACGAGACCGGATTCGGCGGACCCGCCTCCCCCCGCGGCTATGTCCGCCTCGGCCGCGGCACACGCGAGGTCTGGGAGGCGCCGCACCCGGCGCCGACCACGCCGACGGAGTCCCCGCCGTGATCCGGCGGCCCGGCGCCCCCGTCGGTCGCCCCACCGGTCTCCGCGCCGCCTGGGACGCAGCCGCGGGCACCCTCCGGGAGACCCTGCGCCCCCAGGGCGCACTGCGCGCCCGCAACGCCTCCGCCTGGCTGCCGCCCGCGCACGAACTCCTGCCAGCGATGCGCCGGTTCGCCGACACCGACGAGGTGGACCTCGTCGTCGTCGGCTGCGGCGCCGGCGGGGCCGTGCTCACTCAGCGCCTGGCGCGGGCCGGCTGGCGGGTGGTGTGCCTGGAGGCCGGGCCGTTCTGGGACCCGGGGCGGGACTGGGTGAGCGATGAAGAGGGCTCCCGCGGGCTGCACTGGACCGGGCCGAGGGTCGTGGACGGACCCGACCCGGTGCCGCTCGGCGCCAACAACTCCGGTCGGGGCGTGGGCGGTTCCATGGTCCACTTCGCCGGCTACGCACCTCGGCTGCACCCCTCCGACCTGTGTACCCGCACCGCCGACGGGGTCGGCGCCGACTGGCCCCTCGACTACGCCGACCTGGCCCCGGGGTACGCCCGCCTCGAACAGGAACTGCCCGTCGCCGGCCAGTACTGGCCCTGGGGCGCCCCGCACCCCTACCCGCACGCCCCGCACCCGGTCGGCGGCAACGGCCAGGTCATGCTGGAGGGCTGCGCCGCGCTCGGCATCGAGGCGCGAGTCGGCCCCGTCGGCATCGTCAACGGGCGCTTCGGCGCCCGCCCGCACTGCGTCTACCGCGGCTTCTGCCTCCAGGGCTGCACCGTCGGCGCCAAGGCGAGCCCGCTCAACACCCACGTCCCCGACGCCCTCGCGCACGGCGCCGAGATCCGCGCCGACGCCATGGCCACCGAGGTCGTCACCGACCGCGGCCGGGCCACCGGGATACGGTACGTGCGCGACGGCCGCGAACACCTCCAGCGCGCCCGGGCCGTGGCCCTCGCCTGCTACGCGATCGAGTCCCCGCGGCTCCTCCTCAACTCCGGCCTGTGCAACGAACACGACCAGGTCGGCCGCTATGTGATGGTGCAGGGCGCGCCCCAGGTCGCGGGCCGGTTCGACGACGAGATCCGGATGTACAAGGCGCCGCCTCCCGAGGTGACGAGCGAGCAGTTCTACGAGACGGACCCGGCCCGCCCGTACCGGCGCGGCTTCTCGGTGCAGACCGTCTCCCCGCTGCCGGTCGTCTTCGCCCGGCACCTCGCCGAAGCCGGCCACTGGGGTGCCGAACTGCGCGAACGGATGCGCGGCTACCCGTACTGGGCCACCCTCGGCGCGCTGTGCGAGTACCTGCCGCAGGCCGCCAACCGGGTCACCCTGGACGCCGAGACCGATGCGTACGGACTGCCCGTCGCCCGCTTCACCCACGGCCGCTGCGCCAACGACCGGCTCGTGACCGAGGCCGCCACCCGCACCATGGCCGACATCCTCACCGCCGCCGGCGCCCGCGAACTCGTCGCCGTCGAGCGCTACGCCCATCTGGTCGGCGGCTGCCGGATGGCCGACCGGCCCGAACACGGGGTCGTCGACGCCGACCTGCGCACCTTCGCCGTACCCAATCTGCTCGTGACCGACGGCAGCGTCCTGCCGACCCAGGGCGCCGCCAACCCGGCCCTCACGATCATGGCCCTCTCGGACCGGGCCGCCGCCCGCCTGATAGCCGGATCCCGGGCCGGCCTCCCGCTCGCCCGGAGCCCGCGCTGAACGCCGCCCAAGTCGTCCCATCGGCTGTCCCCACAGCGCGAGCACGCCCCGAAGGCACGGGCCTCGGACGTCCGGATCATGATCAAGCTCCTGACTGCCGGCCTCAGCGCGCCTTGGCGCGGGTGGGAAGACCACGGCCGGGCAGTCGCGAGGCCGGCACCCCGTCCCGGCCGCGGAGTGACCGCAGCGGGGAAGGCCGGCACGACGAGTGTCCGGGCCTGCCCCGGGTACTCGCGGAAAATGACCACGACGACCAGAACGACCACGGCTTCCGAGTCGGCCACGGCTACGACCACGACGATGAGGCTGCTCAGACCGCCCGGGGTGTACGCCCCGCAGGGCGACACGTCCCTGCTCCTGGAGAGCCTCGCCCGCGAACGGCTGGAGCCCGGCCTCCGCACGCTCGACCTGTGTACGGGGACGGGGATCCTCGCGATCGCGGCGGCCCGCAGAGGGGCGGAGGCGACCGCGGCCGACATCTCCGGCATCGCCGTCGCCGCAGCTCGCCTCAACGCCGTGCTCCACCGCTGCCGGGTCCGGGTCCTGCACGGCGACCTCACGGAACCGGTGTTCGGCAAGCACTTCGACCTGGTCACGGTCAATCCGCCCTATGTGCCCGCCGCCGCGCCCGGTGCGCCCGCAGCCGGGTCGCGCCGCGCCTGGGACGCCGGGCCGGACGGGCGTCTCCTGCTCGACCGCATCTGCCGAGCCGTTCCGGTCCTGCTGGCGCCCCGCGGCGTGCTGCTGCTCGTGCAGTCCTCGCTCAGCGGAGTGGCCGCCAGCCTGGCCGCTCTGGGCCGGTCGGGCCTGTGGACCCGGGTCATCGCCCGGCGCATGCAGCCGTTCGGACCGGTCATGACGGCGCGGGTCCCGTGGTTCGAGCGCCAGGGCCTTGTGCCACCCGGAACCACCGACGAGGAGTTGGTGGTGATCCGGGCGGTCCGCAGCCCCGTCCGTATGCCCTCGGCGATACAGGGCACTCGTGACCGCGAAGTGGCATGACCGAACCACACGATCAACCGGTTCCGCTCGGCGGGCTCGATGTGAGGAGGACACCATGACTTCGCGTGCGGCACGAGCGTCCCGGGGCGCTGCCCTGTTCGACGTCGACGGGACCCTGGTGGACACCAACTACCTCCACACCCTCACCTGGTGGCAGGCACTGCGCCGGCACGGTCATGACATACCGATGTCCCGCATCCACCGCGCTGTCGGCATGGGCGCCGACCGCCTCCTCGACGCGGTCCTCGGGGAGCGGCGCCAGCGCTCCGAGGACAGTGCGATCGCCGACGCGCACGGGACGTTGTACGCCGTGTGGTACGAGAATCTCCGTCCCTTCGAGGGCGCGACGGAGCTGCTGCGCGCGGTGGCCGCACGCGGATGGCGGGTCGTGCTCGCCAGCTCGGCCTCCGAGGAGGAGGTCGCCGCCGTCCGCGGGCTGCTCGACGCCGACGAGGTGATCGAGGCGGCCACCTCGGGCGGAGACGTGGACGCCACCAAACCCGCACCCGACCTCGTGGAGACGGCCCTGGAAGCGGTGGGCGCCGAGCCCGAGGACGCCGTCTTCGTCGGTGACACCGTCTGGGACGTAGAGGCCGCCGGGCGTGCCGGACTGCCGTGCATCGGCCTGCTGACGGGCGGAACCTCGCGCGCCGAGCTGGAGGACGCGGGCGCGGTACTCGTCTGCGAGGACGCCATGACCCTGCTGCGGCGGATCGACACCAGCCCGCTGTCCCGGCCCCCGCGGTGACCGCCGGGGCCATCAGCCGTGCACAGCCCCGGCCCCGGCGCCGACGACGATCCGGAGACCGTCTCGCGGTCGCGTCGGGATCCGGTTGAGCGGGATGCGCAGGTCCTGCTCGGGAACGGTGAAGTCGAGCCGGGCCAGCATCGGGGTCAGTTCGGCGAGCACCGCGACGGTGATGTCCTCGCCCGGGCAGCGGTGCCCCTCGCGCGGACCACCGCCCTGCGGGATCAGCGCGTCGGTGTGCGGTGAGGCGGTCAGGAACCGGTCCGGGACGAAGCGATACGGGTCCTCCCACAGAGCGGGGTCGTGGTTCCGCCCGTACACGTCGAGCAGCAGCAGGGTGCCGCGCGGCACCCGCTCCCCGTTCAGCACGAGCCCGTCGGGCGCGAGGGCGCCGATGAACGGGACGAACGGATAGAAGCGGCGCACCTCGTGCGCGAAGGACCGGGCGAGCCCGGCCGGTTCCTCCGCCGCGAGCCGCCGCCGCAGACGGGGCCGCAGGCTCATGGCGTGGGTGGCGAAGGTCAGGAACCAGGTGATCGCCACCGTGGGTCGCGCGATGTTCAGCAGTTCCACGGCTGCGGTCGCCGGGTCCAGCAGCGATCCGTCGGCGTCGCGGTGGGCCACCACCGCCTCGAAGGGCGTGCGCGGCAGCTCGGCGGGCGGCGCAGCCCGGGCTCGTACGACCTCGGCGGCCAGCAGCCGCTCCTGCCTCTTCCGGGCCCGCCGGGCCCGCAGATGGCGCGGTCCCGGTGTGGCGAAGCCGTCGACCATGGCCACGCAGTCCCGGCCCAGTCGTACGGTGCCGCCGGCGTCGTACCCGGGCAGCCCCGCCCAGTCGCGCACGGCGCGGGCGAGGACGAGCCCGCCCTCGTCGAAGAGCGTGACTTCCTCGCCCTCCCGTTCGGCGAGACGCTCACGCAGCCCCTCGGCCGCTCCGCGGGCCAGCGCGCCGACCTCCTCGGGACCGGTGAGCCAGGACAGGAACATCGCCTTGCGGACCTGGTGTTCCAGGCCGTCGAGGGTGTGCACCGCGCCCCGGCCGAAGAGCGTGTCGAGGACGGGACCGGGCAGCGCGCCGGAACGTTGCGCGTGGTGTTCGTCGTAGAAGAACGCGACTGCCTCGGGGCCCCGCAGCACCCGTGTCGGACGCCCGAACAGCCGGGTCGCTACCGGATCCTCGCCAGGGTGGTCCCGTCGCAGCCCGGGCAACCATCCGTACCCCTTCAGAAGCAGCGCGAGCGTGCGGTCGACGCCGGAACGCGGCACCGCCGCGCCGTCGGGGTTCGAGCTGTCGTGGTAGGAGAGGCTCATGGTCCGACTCCCTTCGCCCTGGGGCGCCCCGGGGCGTCGCGGTCGCCTGCTGTCGGCGGCTACCCCGTCCCGTGTCACGCACGCGCCACCCGGGGCATACCGGCGCCGCAACGGGGCAGTCGCCGACCCGTCACTCGCGTGAGCCCGCGAGGGGAGGTCGCCGTGAGTGCTGTGAAGCAGACCGCCGAGAACCCGGACCCCGCGCCCCGGAGGCCCTCCACGCGGATCGCGCCCGTGGTCGACGGGCCTCTGTTGGTCGAGGGTCCCGCGGAGATCGTGCTGGCCGACGGAACCGTCCGGCGCAGCGACCGGCCCGTCGTCGCCTTGTGCATGTGCCGCCGCAGCCTCAGGGGGCCGTTCTGCGACGCCAGCCACCGCCGCCGCATGCGGCCCGGCCGGCGCAGCCCGGAGCGATCGGGCTGAGCACAGGCAGCCGCGTGCCGGCCTGAGTGCGGGCCCCGCCCTCCGAACGGCGCACGCATCCGGATCCGGGCGAGGAACGTGAGGAGACCGTGCCATGACCACCACACCCCTGCGGGAGCACGGGGGACCCACGACCCCGGGCGGCGGCCCCGAGCTGCCTCCTCCGCGCGGCGAGCTGTCCGAGGCCCTCATCGCCCACCTGCGCGAAGGGGCAGGCCCCCTGCCCGGCCGCCGTGCCGCCGAGGCAGCCGATCCGTACGGGGAAGACCTCCAGCTGGCCCTGCACCTCGGCTACGAACTCCACTATCAGGGCTTCGCGGGCGTCCCCGACGATGCCGAGTGGGATCCCGGTCCGCTCCGGATGCGCTCCTTGCTGGAACGGCGCTTCGAGGACGCGCTGCGTGCGGCGTGCGGTCGGCCGGACGACCCCGACGAGGTGTTCGGACGGCTGCTGACCGAACCGTCCGACGGCAACGGCGACGGCGTCTCCCACTACCTGATCCGCCGTGGGACCGCGCACTACGTGCGGGAACACGCCGTCCTGCGCTCCGTGCACCAGCTCCGCGAGGCCGACCCGCACCTCTGGGTGGTGCCGCGACTCCAGGGCCGCGCCAAGGCCGGCATGATCACGATCCAGTACGACGAATACGGCTGCGGTCGGGCCGAGCACATGCACGCTCGTCTGTACGCCGACCTCATGCAAGCCCTGGGTCTCGATCCGGCATACGGCCACTACCTCCCGTTCGTCGGCGCTCCGGCCCTCGCCAACGCCAACCTGATGTCGCTGCTCGGCCTCCACCGAGCCCGCCGGGGCGCCCTCGTCGGACACTTCGCCGCTCTGGAGATCGCCTCGTCGCCCGCCGCGTCCCGGATGGTCGCCGCGCTGCGCCGGACCGGCGCCGACGAAGCCGCTGTGCGTTTCTACGACGAACACGTGGAAGCCGACGCCGTCCACGAGCAGCTCGTACGACGCGAGGTGGTCGGCGGACTGCTCGCCGACGAACCGGCGCTCGCCCCCGACGTAGCCTTCGGCGCCGAGGCCACGACCTTTCTCGAAGAGGCATTCGCCACGCACGTCACCCACGCATGGGGAAAGGGCACCACGGCGCTGCGCGCCCCGCTTGTGCCGAACACCACGGACCGACAGCCCGAGGTACCCGGGCCCGATCTCACCCGAGGAAGTGGAAGCCCGGCCGGGGGTGCATGAGGAAGTCGTGGTGCGAGATGTTCCAGGCGTACGCGCCCGCGAGGCCGAAGGCCACCCGGTCCCCGGCTCGCAGGCCCGGTGCCGGGACGTGCCGGGCGAGGAGGTCCTTGGGGGTGCAGAGCTGGCCGGTCAGGGTGACCGTGTCGGATCCGGCGGCGGGGCGGGGCCAGGGGTGGGGCCAGGAGGGCACGGGAAGTACCGAGCAGGGCTGGTCGTGGCCCTTGGTCGCGGGGGTGCGCAGGTGGTGGGTGCCGCCGCGGACGACGGCGAAGTCCTCGCCGCGGCTGCGCTTCACGTCCAGGACCTCGGTGGCGTACCAGCCGCAGTAAGCGGTGAGGGCGCGGCCCGGCTCGATGCGCAGGGTGAGGTCCGGGTGGTCGTCCAGGAGTCGGGTGAGGCCCTTGCCGTAGGTGGACCAGTCGTAGCGGCGCTCGGGGGTCGTGTAGTCGACGTGCATGCCGCCGCCGACGTCGACCTCGGTGAGGCGGACGCGGTGCCGGGCGGCGAGTCGGGTGGCCCAGGTGACCACGGATTCGGCGACGCCGATCTGTTCCTCGGCCTCCAGGCCGCTGGCGAGGTGGGCGTGGACGCCCAGGAGCCGCAGCTGTGGGAGGGTGCCGCCGGTCAGGAGGGCGACGGCGGTGTCGGCGTCGGCGGGGTCGAGGCCGAACGGGGTCGGCCGGCCGCCCATGGCGAGGGAGCTGCCCTCCAGGGACGCGGCGGACAGGGGAAGGTTGAAGCGGAGCAGGACGCCAACCGGGGTGTCCGGGGCCCGGTCGGCGGCCAGGTCGGCGAGGACGCGCAGCTCGTGGAGGCTCTCCAGGTGGAAGCGCTCCACCCCGAGGTCCAGGGCCGCGGCGATCTCCGCCGGGGTCTTGCCGGGACCGCCGAACGCGAGGGGGCGGCCGGGCACGGCCCGGCCCACGTGGGCCAGTTCGCCGCCCGACGAGACCTCGTACCCGTCGACGTACGGCGAGAGCGCGGAGAGCAGTTCCGGTTCGGGGTTGGCCTTGGCGGCGTAGTACAGCTCGACGCGCTCGGGCAGCGCGGCCCGAACCCCGGCGGCGTGCTCGCGCAGTGCCGTCAGGTCGTAGACGTAGGCGGGCAGGCCGTCGGAGGGCAGGTCGAGGACGAGGTCGCGCACGGCGCGGGTGGGGGCGGTCATCGGGCGTGGCTCCACGAGTCGTCGGACGCTCCGGACAGCACGTCCTCGGCGAAAGGGGAGGGAAGGCGGACGTACCCGGCTTCGCGGTCGGCCTTGCGCTCCCAGCGGGTGAGCAGGTTGGCCTTGGCGGGCAGCGGGACGCCGGCGAGGAGCGCGGCGAGCCGGGGCGGGCAGCCGTGGCGGTCGGCGTACGTCTGAAGGGTCGAGCGGACCTGGGCCCACAGGGCGGGCTCGGTCTCGGGGTGCAGGTCGGCGACGGCGGCCAGCATCTCGGCGATGTGGTTGACGAACAGGCAGTACACGACGCGGTCCCAGCCGCGCTCCGCGTCGTACGTCATGGGCCCGGCCACCTCGGCGGGCAGCGCGGCGAGGGTGTCGGCGTGGTGCTCGGGCAGCAGCTTGGTGCCCTCCAGGTCCCGGAAGAGCACCTGGGCGGGCATGGAGTCGTCGTCGACGCAGACGACCACGTTCTGCAGGTGGGGTTCCAGGACCAGGCCGTGGTCGAAGTAGGCGGCCAGGACGGGCGGGACGAGGAGCCTGAGGTACGCGCTCCACCAGTCGAGCGCGGTGCCGGGGCCCGCGCCCCCGAGCAGGCGCGAGAGGTGACCGGGGCCGCTGAGGTACTCGTCGGCGACGGCGGCGGCGAGCAGTGGCGTGGTGCCGGGGAGGATCCGGGTGGCGAGGCCCTCGCGGACGATCACGCCGAAGCCTTCGAGCAGACCGCGGTCGGGGTCTCCGTCGGGGCCGGGGAGGGCGAGGCTGCGGTAGGCGGGTTCGCGGAGCATGGCGCTGCCGGGGAACCGGACGGTGAGCTCGTCGAGTGCGGGCCCGAGGAGCCGGGTCAGGGCGACGGCGCCGCTCAGCTCGTAACTGGCGTTCTTCCGCAGGCAGTTGGTGATCCGGACGTTCAGGCTGAACTTGAGGAAGGTCTCGCGGTCGTAGAGGGTGCGGACGGAGGCCGTGGCGGCGAAGGGGGTGCCGCCGGGCCCGAGGTCCAGGATGTCGCCGCGATCGAGGGCGGCACGCAGTGCGGGGTGGCCGGCGAGCATCTCGTACTGCCAGGGGTGCGCGGGCAGCAGCCGGTAGCCGTCCGGTACGTCGCCGGCCCTGGCGTCGGCGAGCCGGTCGAGCGGCGCGGTCGCCGTCGGCTCGGCGGTCTCCTCGATGATCAGGTCCTCGCGGACGGCGAGGTGGCGCAGCGGGAAGGCGGCGCCGATCTCCGGGGCGTACGCGAGCCAGGAGGCGGCGTCGCCGGTACGGGCCTTGGGGGTGGGGTGGAAACGGTGGCCGAAGAGCAGGGACTGCTCGGAGGCGAGGTAGGTGTCCTGGCCGGCCGTGTCCTGGTCGCCCGCGTCCTGGTCGCCCGTGCCGGTCGTGCGGGCGGCGAGCGCCGCCGTGACGGCCTGGTGGCTGGAGGCGATCTGGTCGAGGAACTCGTCGTTGCGCACGCCGGTACGCGCGGACAGCTCGTCCTGGACGTATCCCGCGAGGCGCCGCCATTCGATGCGCTCCCAGGTCCCGTCGCGCTGCTCGTGGACCGGTCCGGTGAAGCGGTGCGCGCCGAGCAGCGACGTACGCCGCAGCGCCACGCGCAGCACCACGCCACGGCGGGGCAGGCGCAGCAGGAGGTGGCCGTCGCTGGCGGCTGTCTGGTGCTCCGGTCCGGAGACCTCGCGCAGCAGGCAGTTGAGGAGGGTGTGCGCCACGACCGTGTCCGCGTCCGGCAGTTCGGCGGCGGCTGGGGTGGGGTGGGCGGTGCCCTGCGTTCGGGTCGGCGACATCATCGGCTCCAGCGGGTGCGGAGGGGGTTCAGGAGGGGCAGAACGGTGGGCACGACGGTGGCCAGGGCCACGGCGGTGCCCGTGAGGACCGGGGCGGCCGGTCCGAAGAAGCCGTTGCCGACGGCGGCGGCGACACCTGCCGCGACGGCGCCGCCCTTCGAGAAGAACTCGAGCGAGCCGAACATGCCGCCGGGGGCCCGGCCCTTGGCGCAGTCGGCGGCCAGCGCGGACAGGCAGACGAGGCCGAGGGTGAGGCCGGCCCCGAGCACGAGACGTACGGCGGTGAGGGCGGGCAGCGAGTCGGCCGCGCCGTGACCGGCGAGGCCGAGCGCTATGCAGAGGAAGCCGAGGGCGAGGCCGAACCGGGGGCGGTGGTGGAAGGACTTGTGCACCGCCATCGCCGTGGCCAGGTAGCACAGGTGAGGCAGGGCGAACAGCACACCGGAGACGGCCGGGGAGGTGCCGGGGAGCCGGTGCTCGATGAGCGAGACGAGGTAGGGGAAGGAGATGACGGTGGAGAAGACGAAGGCGAACTCCAGGGCGTACAGCGCCCGCAGGGAGGTCGCCTCAGCCCCTGCCTGCGGTTTTGCGGCCTCCGGTACATCCTCCGGAGCGTCCTGTGCCGTCGGCGTCTGGGCGTGCCCGCCCCGCGACTCCGGCAGCGCCCCGATCAGCAGGGCCGCGGTGAGCGGCAGCACGGCCAGCAGGGCGTACTGCCGGTGCGGCGAGAGCCAGGGCGACAGGGAGCCGACGACGATCGGCGCGAAGACGAGGGCGGCGCGCGCCGCGCCCTGCATGAGGGTGAGGGCCTTCGACAGGGCCGGTCCCTCCAGGGCCGCGCCGAGGTAGCCGTTGGACGCGGCGAACGTGCCGCCGAGGATGCCCTGGAGGACGAGGGCGGCGGTGAAGGGCGCGATCGAGTCGGCCCAGCCGGCGAGCAGGAACGCCACGGCCAGCCCGAGTTGGGCGCGCAGCAGCAGCCGCTTGCGGCCGTAGCGGTCCGCGAGCCGGCCCCAGAAGGGCGCGCCGACGGCGCCGAAGACGGTCGGGACGATGTAGAGGACGCCGGCCCAGCGGGCGGTGGGATCGCCGAGTTCGGGCAGGATCCGGGTCAGGAAGGGCGGCAGGCCGAGCGCGGCGAAGGATGCCACGAAGTAGCACCCGGCCACGGCGTGCACCTGCCGGCGGGCGAGGACGGGGCCCGCCGCGGGCGCGACGGCCGCTGCCGCGGTGGCGTGGTTCGGCGGGGCGGCGGTTGCACTCATCCTTCGACCGTCCTCAGGTAGTTGGGGCCAGTGGTGTAGTGCTTGTTGATGTCCGCCGCGCCCGACCGCTCCTTGGACAGCAGCGTGCCGGCGGTGACCATGGCCTTGACCGGGAGTTCCGCCGCGTCCAGGACGTGCGCGCGCAGCACGGCGCCGGGCTCGCCCGGACCGGTGCCGAGCCGCTCGACGCCCTCGGCGAGGCGGTCCCGTATCAGCGCGAGCAGCGTCGTGAGCGGGGCGCGGCCGTGGTGGGCGAGGCCGAAGGCGTAGGCGCCCGCGCACAGGTGCACGGTGATGGTGGTGAACAGGTCGGTGACGGCCCGGTCGTCGTCGCCGAAGATCCGGGGGTCGTCGAAGGCGGCCGGGTCGGGGGCGTCGGCGCCCAGGGTGTCCCGCAGCCGCCCGGTGTGGATGCGCGGGCCGTCGTTGTCCTTCAGCAGCAGCCGGAGCCGGGCGGCGCCGTCCGCCGCCCGGTCGAGGACGAGCGAGATGTTCTGCTGGTGGGACTCCAGGGCGATGCCGTACCCGAACAGGGTGGTCTGCCAGTCGAGCAGCAGGGCGAGGACGGCGTCGAGCAGGGCCACCGGGTCCCCGCCGTGGAACCGGTCCGCGAGGTGGTCGATCACCAGCCGGCCTCCGGGGGCCTCGCTGAGCAGCGCCGCCATGGGGACGACGACGGAGTCGTCGAGGCCGGCCGGGTAGCGGCGGCACAGGACGGCGAGGAGCTCGTGCCCGGCGTGGGCGTACACCGTCTCATCGGCGTGCAGAATCGTTTCGCGGAACCGCGGCTCCCGGGCGATCACGGTCTCCAGGAGCCGCTGACCCGCCACGCCGTCGACGAGCGTTCCCGGCTTGATGGTGCGCCGGTTGCGCAGTCCCAGGGTCGCGGTGGCCAGCGGCAGCTTGAGGTGCAGGGAGGGGTCGTCGGCCAGGGCGACCGTCCGCATGGAGAGGGTCGGTACGACCTCAAGGTGGGGGCGCGGAGCAGGCACCGCCCGCTCGTGCAGGCCGGTCGCCCGCAGGGCCTCCTCCAGCGGCGCGCCCGCCGTCAGCGGATGGGCGGGCAGCGCGAGATGAGTACGCGAGAGCGCCGGCAGCCCCAGCTCGGACGGCGACGGCCAGAAGGCGGGCAGGCGGTCGGCGCCGCCCGGCACGGTGACGGCCTCGCGGGGCACGGCGACCCAGCGCAGGGCGAAGCGCGGGTGGAACTCGGGGGCGTACACGCGCACCTGATCGTCGTCCAGGCCCGAGCGGCCCCGGGCGGTGGGGTACACCGGGTGGTCGAGGCGGGCGGCGAGCGTGTCGTGCGCGAGACCTCCGGCGTACCCGGTCCAGCGGGCCGGGTCGTCCCCGTGGAGGTCGGCGAGTCGGGCGACGGTCTCCTCGCGGGTCCGCTCGTGCAGCCGCATGGTGGCGAGGGTCTGCCGGCATTCCTCGGTGTACGCGTCGAAGCCGGGGTGGTCGACCGGCTCGGCCAGGGCCTTGAGGGCGGCGAGGATCTCGTCGTACGTGGTCAGCGTGCCGCCGTCCGGCTCTCGTACGAGCAGCGGCAGCCGGGCCGCGTACGTGCTCTGGAAGCCGTCCTCCGCGACCGGCAGCAGCAGAGCGCCGCCGTCTTCGGTGGCCCGGCGCAGCCATGGGCCGTCCGTCCGCCGGACGAGGGCGCTGCGGCTGCGCAGCCCGGCGACGTCCTCGCGCAGCAGCGCGGACAGCACCCGCAGGAGCAGGTCCCGTTCAGCTCCTTCGCTGCCCGGGGCGCGTGTCTCTTCGACGAGTGTCGTCACGGCGCGATCTCCCAGCGCTGCGCGGCCAGGAAGTCCGTGACGACCCGGTCGACGGTCGCCTGGTCGGTGCCGGTGGCCCGCAGCACGCCGAGGTAGTCGCGGTTGGTGCGGTAGAGCTCGTGCCGCTCACCGGTCTCGCGCAGCGGCCGGTACGTCAGTCGCACTCCGCCGGTGTCGAGGTCGACGGGGCCGGGGGCGGACACGAGCGTTCCGGCGGTCTCGGCGCAGGGGTAGTCCAGGCGGGCCGCGCCGTCGGTGCGGGCCCCGAGGTCCGCGGGCAGCGGTTCGCCGAGGTGGGCGCGCAGGATGTGTTCGAAGAGCGGGATGTCGAGGAGCTGGGCGAGCAGCAGGTCGCACTGGTCGCCGATGGCCCGGTAGTTCACCTCGATGATGCGGGCCCGGCCGTCGTGGACGACGAACTCGGTGTGGCAGGCGCCGAAGCCGACGCCGAGGGCGTCGAGTTGGGCGAGGACCTGCTCGACGACCGGCTCGGGGTGGGCCGGGACGAAGGTCAGCCGCTCCTCGATGAAGTACGGCGGCGGCGACAGTTCGGTGTGGAATCCGCCGAGGACGTGCCGGATCCTTCCGTCGCCCAGCGTCTCCAGGGTGCACAGCTCACCGGCCAGGAACTCCTCCACGACCAGCGCGGCCTCGGGCCGCCGGGTCTGTATCTCCTTGCAGCGCAACGGGAGTTCCTCGCCGCTCGCGACCAGGACGACGTCCTCGCTGGCGACCCCCTCGCGCGGCTTGACCACGCAGGGGTAGGGCACGTCGAGTGCGGTGAGCGAGGACGGGTCCTGCCCGGCGGGGAGTTCGGTGGACCAGACGGTGTCGGCGCCGGTCAGGGCGAGATGGCGGCGCAGGTGTGCCTTGTCCTTGGCTCGCAGCGCGGCTCGCCAGTCCTTGGCGGGCAGGCCGAAGTACTCGGCGGCCAGCGCGGCCTGGGTCTGGAGGTGGTCGCTGTTGGTGAAGACCGCGTCGGGCCGGTGGTGGGTGGAGATCCGGGTGATGACGGCGCGGAAGTCGCGTACGTCGCACTCCAGGATCTCGATGTCCGGGTAGGTCCGGCGATGGGAATCCGGCTGGTCCGTCAGAACGGTGACGTCGAGACCGAGGCGGGCCGCTGCGGGGAGGAACCCCTCGGTGACCGAGTCGGTGGGATTCAGGGCGAGCAGATACAGCCGCATGGGAATGCCGGGGCCTTCCGGGGAGGGGACGTGTGGTGCGGTGGCGGGGAGGCACGCCCCGCACGGCACCGCGACGACGAGTTTAGGTTAGGCAACCCTAAGCTATCAACAGCCCCTCACCCCAACGGCCCATGCGCGTACGGCCGATGGGGTGCGCCGATCTACGCTTACCCTGATCTCCACTAAGGTAAGCCTGACCTCACTTACTCGCGAGAAGGAGCTTCGATGAGCAGGGATCCGGGGCCGTGGACCACCACCGCGGGCACGGTCGGGCGCCATGCCCTCGTCGAGGCGTCTCCCCTCACCGTCACCTACCGGCGAACCATCGCGGCCTGCGACGCGCTCGACGTCCGGATCGTCGCCCCGGGGGCGATGGACGACCCCGCCGCCTTCCTGCCCGACGGGGCGGACCTGGCCTGCGCCCCCGGCGTCCTCGACGCGTTCCTCGACGCCTCGGCGGCCCGTATCCGCGCACGCCACGGCCACGCTCCGCGCAGAGACGTCGCCGCCTCCCGGGCGCTGCACGACTACCTGTGGTCCGTCAGCCTCCTGATGAGCGGGGCCTGGTACCTGGATCGCCGCGTGCCGCGCATCGCACCGCGTGACATCCGCGTGGACCTGACGACGGGCGCGATCGGCATCGTCCCCGGGCAGGACTTCGCGTGCCTGCCGGACGACCCGGCGGCGGGCACGGCCGCGGCCCGGCTCGTGGACCACGAGAACGAACTGCGGGCCGAGTTGCGGGCCGCAGTCGTCGATCACGTGCGTCCGCTGCTCGCCGCGATCGGCCCGACGATCCGGCGCGGACCGCGCGCCCTGTGGGGGATGGTGGCCGACGATCTGCTCTCGGGCGTCTGGTACCTCGGCCGGATGCTGGGCCAGGAGGAGCGCGCGGTGCGCGAGGCGACCGAGCTGCTTCCGACGGCGATCCCGCCTTTTCCGGGAGGGGCCGACTTCCGGCGCCTCGGCGGCCGCGACGGTCGCCGCCACCCGACCCGCACACGCGCCGGCTGCTGCCTGTACTACACGATCGAGCCGGACCGGGCCTGCCTGACCTGCCCGAGGACCTGCGACGCCGAGCGGCTGCGCCGGATCGAGGGCGAGGACTGAGCGCCGCAGCGCACCCGGGGTACGGCGACGGGCCGGCGCCCGCGGCCGTACGGTCTCGTACGTCCGCCGGCAACCGGCCCGTCAGGAACGGCCCCGCGACTACTTCGCCGGGTCGACCTTGAAGATCTTCGCCATGTCGTCGAGCACCAGGTCGGCGCCCTGGAGCGAGACGGAGGTCATCCAGACGGCGTCCTCGACCTCGTGGACGTTGCCCTTCTGCACCGCGTTCAGGCGCTTCCACAGCGGGTTGGCGAGGAACTTCTTCTTGCGCTCCTCACCACCCGAGAAGGTCGTCATGAAGATGTGGTCGGCGTCCGCCTGCCCGATCTGCTCCTCGCTGATCTCGATGTTGAACTTCTCCTGGTCCTGCTGGTTGGCAGGCCGCGCGAGCCCCATGTCGGTCAGGATGATGCCGCTGAAGGTCTTGGGCAGGTAGATGCGCGTCGGCCCGTCGAGGAAGCGCGTCAGCGAGTACGTCTGCCCGGGGTTCTTGGCGTTGATCGCGTCGCCGATCTTCTTCGCGCGCGTCTGGTACGCCGTGAGCTTGTCGGCGGCCTTCTTCTCCTCACCGAGAGCCGTGCCCAGGAAGGTGATGTTCTCCTTCCAGATCGGGCCGGTGGTCTTCACGAAGACCGTCGGCGCGATCTTGCTCAACTGGTCGTAGAGGTCCTCGTGACGGACCGTCGCCGACACGATGAGGTCCGGCTTGAGGGCGGCGATCGCCTCCAGGTTCGGGCTGTCGAGCGGGCCGACGTCCTTGGTGTCCTTCACCGCGTCACCGAGGTACGGGGGGAAGCCCTTCTGGTCGCGGTACGAGCCGATGCCGCCCACGAGCGGGGCGTCGAGGGCGACGACGGCCTCGACGAGGCTGTTGTCCAGCGCCACGACGCGCTTGGGCTTCGTCGTGATCTCGGTCTTGCCCTTGTCGTGGGTGACGGTCCGGGGGAAGCCCGCCTCGGAGGCGGCGGCCGGCTTGTCGGCGGCGGACTTCTCGTCACCGCTTCCGCTCCCGCAGGCGGCGACGGAGAAGGCCAGGGCCGCGGTGAGCAGGGCGGCGGCGAGCCGGCCGGGCCGGCGGCGCTGGGTGAGGGTGTTCATGGGTCTCCCATACACGGACTGTCGCTTAGGTAAGGCTTACCTGAGCGGGCGCTGTGAGGATAGCGTCTCTCCGTGACCGGATCCATACGGTGGGATAGTCGTACACTCAACCGTTAGGCATGCCTTACCTTATGCAGGTGTCTGTGAAGCCCGTCGCCGAAGGGGCGGCCACCGCGCCCCCACCTGCCCCACCACGCCCCCAGCCCCCACGAGTTGCGGCGCGCGCCGTCGTCGCGGCCCTGCTCGTCGCCGCGCTGATCGCGGCGGTCTGCGCCTCGCTCGCCATCGGCACCAAGTCCGTGCCGCTCTCCGACGTCCTGCACGCGATCGGCGGCGGGACGGACGGCGACGCGGTCATCGTCCGCGAACTGCGCATGCCCCGCACCTTCCTGGGCCTGCTCGTCGGTCTCGCGCTCGGCGCGGCCGGTGCGGTCGCCCAGGACATCACCCGCAATCCGCTGGGCGACCCCGGTCTCATCGGAATCAGCGCGGGCGGCTCGTTCGCCGTCGCGGCCGGTATCGGAGCGTTCGGGCTGACCAGTTCGTACCAGTACATCTGGTTCGCCTTCCTCGGCGGGGCGCTGGCCGGGCTGCTCGCCTACGCGGTCGGCGGCACCGGGTACGGCGGCGCGACCCCCGCCAAACTCGCCCTGGCCGGCGCGGCGGTGACCGTGCTCCTCGACGCCGGCACCAACACCCTGGTCCTCCTCGACGTCCGGACCCTGGACCAGTACCGCTTCTGGGCCGTCGGATCGCTCGCCGGACGTGACGCCCATCTCGGCCTGGAACTCCTGCCGTTCGTCGTCGTCGGCCTCCTGCTCGCGATCGGGCTGAGCGGCCGGCTCAACGCCCTCGCCCTCGGCGACGACCTCGCCACCACCCTCGGCACCAAGGTCCGCACCACCCGGCTCCTCGGCGCCGTCGCGGTGATCCTGCTGACCGGCGCCGCCGTCGCCGCGGCCGGGCCCGTCACCTTCGTCGGCCTGGTCGTCCCCCATGTCGTCCGGGCGTTCACCGGGCCCGACGCCCGCTGGCTGGTGCCCTGTTCGGCGCTCGGCGGCGCCACGCTGATGCTCGGCGCCGATGTCGTCGGGCGCATGGTCGCCCGCCCCGGCGAGCTGGAGGCGGGCGTGGTCACCGCGATGCTCGGCGCCCCGTTCCTCGCCCTGCTGGTCAAGCGCGGCAAGCTCAAGGAGCACACCCGATGAGCCTGCCTCGTACGACCACTCCGCGCATGGCCACCACGCTGCGCCTGGAGTTCGGCCCCTTCGGTGCGGCCCTGCGCCTCCGGGTGGCCCTCACCGTCGTCGCCCTCGTCCTGATCGGCTTCGCGGGGCTTGTCGCCTCGGTGTCGCTCGGCACGTACGCCATCCCCGTCGGCGACGCCCTGAACGCCGTCCTCGGCACCGGCGAAGGCGCCGCCGACCTGATCATCCACGAGCTGCGCCTGCCGCGTGCGCTGACGGCCCTCATGGTCGGGGCCGCGTTCGGCCTGGCCGGGGCCGTCTACCAGGCCGTCACGCGCAACCCGCTCGCCAGCCCCGACCTCATCGGCATCGCGGCGGGATCCGGCGTCGGCGCGGTCGGCGCCATCCTCGTCGGCGGCGTCACCGCCGCCGGTGCCGGAACGTTCGTGGCCGTGCCCTTCGGCGCCCTGGCCGGCGCGCTGCTCACCTCCGCCGCCATCTACCTGCTGGCCTTCCGGGACGGCACCATCACCGGCTACCGCTTCGTCCTCGTCGGCATCGCCGCCAACGGCGCACTGGTCGCCCTCACCCGCTGGATGCTCGCCCGCGCCGACATCGACCAGGCGTCCCGGGCCATGGTGTGGCTCACCGGCAGCCTCAACGGACGCGGCTACGAGCACGTCCAGTGGGCCGGGCTCGCCCTCGCGCTGCTGCTGCCGCTGACCGTGGCGCTGGCCCGCCCGTACCAACTGCTCCAGTACGACGACGACACCGCGCGCAGCCTCGGCATCCCGCTGCGGTACGCCCGCATCGCGCTGCTCGTCCTCGCCACCTGCCTGACCGCCCTGGCCACCTCGGCGGCCGGCCCGATCGCCTTCGTCGCCCTCGGCGCGCCGCAGATCGCCCGCCGGATCGCGGGCACCCCCGGCATCCCGATGGTGTGCAGCGCGCTCACCGGGGCCGTCCTGCTCATCCTGGCCGACCTCGCCGCCCGGACCGTCCTCGCCCCGACGGAACTGCCCGTCGGCGTGCTCACCGGCGCCGTCGGCGCCCCGTACCTGCTGCTGCTCCTCGCCCGTACCAACCGGGCCGGAAAGGGAGGCTGACATGACCTCACAGCTCACCGAAGCCACGTCCTCCGCCCTGACAGGGACCGGCCTGCGCCTCGGCTACGGGGACCGCGTCGTCGCCGAGGACCTCGACCTGAGCATCCCGGCGGGGAAGGTCACCGCGCTCGTCGGCCCCAACGCCTGCGGCAAGTCCACCGCCCTGCGCGCCCTCGCCCGCCTCCTGAAGCCGGCCGGCGGCACCGTCCACCTGGACGGCGAGGACATCGCGGGCCTGTCCGCCCGCGACTTCGCGCTGCGCCTCGCCCTGCTCCCCCAGACCCCCAGCGCGCCCGACGGCATCACCGTCCGCGACCTGGTGGCCCGCGGCCGCACCCCGCACCAGCGCTGGTGGCGCCAGTGGTCCTCCACCGACGAGGCCGCCGTCGACGCCGCCCTGGCGGCGACCGGGGTGGCGGAGCTGGCGACCCGCTCCATCGACGAACTCTCCGGCGGCCAGCGCCAGCGCGTCTGGATCGCCATGGCCCTCGCCCAGGACACCCCCGTCCTGCTCCTCGACGAGCCGACGACCTATCTCGACCTGGCCCACCAGGTCGACGTCCTCGAACTCGTCGCCGGACTCAACCGCGCCGACGGACGGACGGTCGTGATGGTCCTCCACGAACTGAACCTCGCTTGCCGCTACGCGGACCACCTCATCGCCATGCGCGAAGGGCAGGTCATCGCCGCCGGCACTCCCTCCGACGTCGTCACCCCGAGCCTCGTCCAGGACGTCTTCGGCCTGCGCGCGGCCGTCATCGACTGCCCCGTGGCCGGTACCCCGCTCGTCATCCCGGAGGGAGGCCACCGAGCGGCGCGGTGACCGCCGTTCGGTCCTCACCTCCTCGGGGCGGCGATCCGCAGCGCGGCAAGCAGCACCACGGCGAGGACCTGTACGGCGACGACCACGGTGATCAGCACGGGGATCGAGTAGCCGTACAGCCCGCCGACCAGCGCGCCGCCGGCCAGGCTCGCGACACCGAGCACACCGGCGAACAGCCCGTACGCCGTCGCCCGCCGACCGCTCGGCACCAGGTCCGCGACGACCGCGCGCAGCGTGGACTCCTGGATGCCCATGGCCGCGCCCCACACCAGCGACCCGGCCACCGCGACGGCGACCGTGTCGGTGAACCCCAGCGTCACGACGCCCGCGGTCAGCACCGGCAGGGCGATCAGGACGCGGGCGCCGTGGCGGTCGTACAGCCACCCGGTGGCCAGCGCCGCGACGGCGTCCACCGCCATCGCCGCCGCGTACAGCACCGGCACCCACGCGGCGGACAGGAGCCGGCGTTCGACCAGGTGGAAGGAGAGGACACCGAAGGTGGCGAGGCCGGTCGTGGTGGCGGCGGTGAAGGCGGCGTACGTCCAGAACGCCCTCGGCAGCCTCCCGCCCTGCGGCTCCGGTGGGTCGGCTGCCGTCGCCTCACGCTCGTAGGCTTCCGGATCCGGCACCCGGGCCCGCAGCCAGAACAGGAGTCCGAGGACCGCGAGGCCGGGTACGGCGAGCACGCCGAGCGCGGGTGCGTAGTCGCCGCCGGTCAGCGCCAGCATGCCGGCCACGATCAGCGGGCCGACCAGGGCGCCGACCTGGTCCATCGCCTCGTGCACGGCGAAGCCCCGGCCTCGCCCCGTCGCCGCCGTGGCGTGGGAGAGCAGGGTGTCCTTCGCCGGAGAGCGGACGGCCTTGCCGACCCGCTCGGCGATCACCAGGGCACACGCCACCCACAGAGTTCCGGTCACGCCAAGGAGGGGTACCGACACGACCGTCAGGGCATAGCCGGCGATCGCCAGCCCCCAGAATCGGCGGGTGCGGTCGGCCAGCGGGCCGGACACCAGCCGCAGCCCCAGCGCCGCCGCCTCACCGGCACCCGTGACCACACCGACGACCAGCGCGGACGCCCCCAACGAGGCGAGCAGCGGCCCGGTGACGGACCGGGCGCCCTCGTACACGAAGTCCGCGAGCAGGCTCACCGTCCCGAACCACAGCACGAACCGCCACGGCCGCATGCCCGCCGGTCTGCTCACGTCCACCTCGCCCCGCACCTGCGACGTCCGTCGTCGGCAGCCTGCCACAACGTGCCGGTGGGGACGGTGATCCGCGGTCGACACTGCTTGCCAACAGCGCTGTGTCGCGTACGCAAGGTCACTGCGGCTCGTCGTGCCAGTCTCCGTAGTCCTCCACCGTGTTCGAGATCAGCTCCAGGAGGGCGTCGGCCCGGGAGCGGTCCTCGGTCTGGGCGCGCAGGGCCTCGTCGGCGGCTCGGAGGCGGGCGAGGGCGGCCGGGTCGCTGTCGGTGATGGCGTCGAAGAGGGGCTGGGTGATCAGGTCGACGCAGTCGCTGTAGAGGCGGCGGGTGGATTCGGCCGGCGGGGCCGGGTCGGGGGCGGCGTAGCCGGTGGTCAGGTGGCGGGCGGGGTCGGTCAGGGTCCAGCCGACGACGGTGCCGTCCTTGAGGAGGAGCGTCAGGTCGGGGGCGATGCCGATCCGGGCGTCCAGCGGGGTGTCCAGGACGTCGAGGTCCCGCAGGCAGATCAGTTCGGCGTCTCCGGGGGTGCGGCACAGGGCCGTGCACATCTCCAGATGGCAGTCCTCGGCCTCGTCCGCGCGCAGTCCGCCGGGGCGGATCTCGGGCAGGACGGGGAGCCGCGTGGTGGTCTCCGCGTCCGCCGAGGTGTACGGGAGTTGGAGCTCCACCGCGACCAGGTCCCGGCTGTCCTGGTCGAAGCGGAGGATGTCGGGGGTGTCCCAGAGGAAGTGCATGCTGCCGAACGTGGCCGAGAAGAAGAACCGCTCGCGTTCCTCCCGGTCCGTGTAAGGGCCGACGACCACGGAGTCGATCCCCAGGCGCGGGGTGGGAGACAGCGGGGTGTCCGTCACCGTCGCGGTCCAGCCGTCGTTCAGGGTCACGTGCATCTGGTGCCTCGTCATTTGATCTGTACCGCCGGGGGCATGTTGCCGTTCTTGCCGGGAATCCTGCCCTCCACGATGTCCTCGTGGGTGATGGGCCGGCCGACGTCGGTGGCCTTGGCGCCGTTGCCGACGGCCGTCGCGCCGGATTCGCCGAGGACGCCGGAGGGTCCGTAGGCCGTGATGGCCTGGCCGGCCTGCGAGCCGACGCCCTTGGTGACGACGACGTCCTCGCCCTGCCGGAAGATCAGGTTTCCGGAGCCGCCCGTCGACTGGTACACGGCGTCCGGCTTCTTGAGGATCTCCAGGACCCGTTCGTCGGTGAAGCCGTGCATGGTGTCGCCGTGGTAGTCCGGGTGCTTGCGGAGCTTGCCGTCCTCGGCCCGTTCGATGACGCCGTCGGCGGCCTTGATCGCCCGCTTCTTGGCCTTCTCCTCCTTGCAGTCGGGCGCCAGGCCCAGCGGGTCGCAGCCCGCGTACGGGTTGTCGACGTAGCCGACGGGGTTGGGGGCCGGGGCGAGGCCGAGGGGGTCCGGGGAGGCGTAGCGGGCGGTCTCGGGGTCGTAGTGGCGGAAGAGGTTGTAGTGGAGGCCGGTCTCGGGGTCGTAGTACTGGCCGGGGAAGCGCAGCGGGGTGTAGGCGCCGCTGTCGCGGGACCAGGCGGTGGTGCCCCAGAGGGTGCTGCGGGTGTGCCAGGCGACGGTGCCGGTCTCGTCGACGAGTTCGGTGGGGGTGCCCACCAGGTCGGTGGCGATGGCGAAGAAGCGGCGGTCGATCTCGTCCTGCCGCTCGTCGGCGGTGAGGATGCGTTCGGTCTGGGCGAGCGGGACGACGTCCCGGTGGTCCCAGGTCAGCGCGACGGTGTGGGGGCTGTCGGGCCGGTGGGTGGTCTGTTCGCAGAGGGTGAGGCCGTCCCAGGTGAAGCGGACCTCCTCGACGACCGTGTCGGTGCCGGTGCCGGTGCCGGTGTCGCCGCCGGTGGCGAGGCGCTGCTTGGCGGTGCGACGGCCCAGCGGGTCGTAGCGGTAGCGCCAGCGAGTGCCGTCGGGGGTGGTGACGGCGGTGAGGCGGTTCTCGGTGTCCCAGGTGTAGCGCCAGGTGTCGGGCTTGCGGGAGAGGCGGGTCTTCTGGCGCAGGGTGATCCGGCCGAGGGCGTCGTGCTCGAAGCGGACCCCGCCGGCCCGGGTCACGGAGGTGCCGGAGTAGGCGCGCGGGCCGGTCGCCTCGTGGCCGGGGTGGGTTTCCGGCCAGTCGGCGGCCGTCTGGTTGCCGGCCTCGTCGTACGCGTACCGCTCGGTCCAGCCCGCGGCGTGCACGGCGGTGATCCGGCCGAGCGGGTCGAGGTCGAAGCGGCGGTTGCCCGACAGGCCGTCGGTGATGCCGACCAGCCGTCCGTCGGCGCGGTAGGCGTAGGCGCGGCTGTTGACGGCGCGGGGGCCCGCGGTGATGTGCTGGGCGGCGAGGCGGCCGTGCTCGTCCCAGGCGGAGGCCAGGGTGAGGCTGCCGTCGAAGACCCGGGCCAGTTCCCGTCCGTCGGCGTCGTGGGCGAAGGCGACCGACCGGCCGCCGGTGGTGAGGCGCTGCGGGAGCCCGTCCTCGTCGAAGGCGTACGAGGTGACGTGGCCGGTCGGGGTGGTGCGGCGGATGCGGCGGCCCAGGTCGTCGTAGGCGTAGACGACGGGGCGGCCGTCGACGAGTTCGGTCTTGACCCGGCCGGCGCGGTCGTACTGGTAGCGCAGCTCGGTGTCCGGGCCGGCCGCTTCGAGGAGACGTCCGGCCCGGTCGTACGCGTATGTGGTCGTCCGGCCGTCGACGTCCTTGCGCAGCACCCGGCCGAGCGGGTCGCGGGTGAAGGCGATGGTGCCGCCGAGCGCGTCGACGCGCTCGGCGAGGCGGCCGGCGGCGTCGGTCCGGTAGGTGAGGGTGCGGCCGTCGAAGTCGGTCTCGGACTGCACGTTGCCGACCGCGTCGTATGAGTAACTCCAGGTCAGCCCCTGGGGGTTGGTGACCTGCGTGAGTCGCATGTCGCGGTCGTGCTCGAAGGTGTGGCGGGTGCCGTCCGGGCGAGTGGTGGCGACCGGGAGGTCCATGGGGCCGTACTCGTAGCGGGTGACGGCGCCCAACGGGTCGGTCTCGGTGAGGCAGTTGCCCTCGCCGTCGTAGCTCCAGGTCCGGGTGGCGCCGCCGGGGTCGGTGCGCCGGGCGAGCTGTCCGTCGGCGGTCCACGCCAGCTCGGTGACACCGCCCGCCGGGTCGGTGACGCGCGACTGGCGTCCCAGGGCGTCCCGTTCGGTGCGGGTGGTCGCGCCGGTCGGTTCGGTCACGGCCACGACCCGGCCGGCCGCGTCGCAGACCACTCGGGTGGTGCGGCCGAGGGCGTCGGTGACGGAGGTGAGCCGGCCGGCCTCGTCGTAGGCGGAGCGGGTGGTGTTGCCGGTCGGGTCGGTGACGGCCGTACGGTTGCCGCGCTCGTCGTACGCGTAGGTCGTCCGGGCCCCGTCGGCGGCGACGACCTCGACGGGCAGCCCGAACGGGCCGCGTACGAAGCGCAGTTCGGCCCCGTCGGCGCGCACCGCGGAGACGAGCCGGCCCTCGTCGTCGTAACCGAAGGCGGTGGTGGCGCCCAGCGGGTCGGTCCGGGAGAGGACGTTGCCGTCGGGGTCGTGGCGGTAGCGGGTGGTGTGGCCGAGGGCGTCGACGGTGGCGAGGATCTCGCAGCCGGGGCCGACGAGATGCCGGGTGACGGCGCCGCCCGCGGTGGTCAGGGTGGTGGTGCGGTGGCCGGTGGCGGCGTCGGGCTCGGTGTACGCGAGGGTGAGCTGGACGTGTCCGGCGGCGCCGCCCTCGGCGACGACGCGGTCCCGGTCGTCGTAGACGTAGTCGTAGCGGTGCCCGTTGGAGTCGGTCCAGGCGATGACCCGGCGGCGTTCGTCGTACTGGAAGGCGGTGGCGGCGCCGGACGGGCGGGTGACGGTGGTCAGTTCGCCGTCCTCGTAGCCGTACGCCATGAGGGGCAGGTCCGTGCCACCCGGGCCCGCACCGGCGAGCGCGAGTGCGGTGATCCGGCCGTCGGCGGTGGTGACGGTCACGCGGTGGCCGGCGGAGTGGGCGAGGGCCAGGGGCAGACCGTCGTCGGCGCGGTCGACGGTGACGGTGTGGCCGTTGCGCTCGGTGAGGCCGGACAGCCAGGCGGTGCCGTCGCCGCCGGGTTCGGCGCCCGCCGGGGCGGCGAAGCGGCGCACGAGGCCGGTGTCGGGGTCGGCGAGCGTGTAGTCGCCGTCGGCCTCGCGGGCGAGGACGCGGCGGATCCGGCCCCGGCCGGGGTGGGTCGGGACGCCCGGGACGGGGTGCGGATACGAGACGAGCAGGCCGTCGGCGGTGACGTGCAGGACGCCGACGGCGTCGATCTCCAGGCGTTCGTCGACCGTGGACGACCAGGCGGCGCCGAGGAAGCGGCCGGTCGCCGTGCCGGACTCGGTGCGCCGGGAGAACACCAGCGGCAGGATGCCGGGGATCTCCACATCGGTCTGCGGCAGGAACATGCGGCCGGTGGCGAGGTCGACCGGGTCGGTGCCGTCGGTGCAGCGATCGTCGTCGGGGCGCTTGTGGGTGCCGTCGGGGGCGTCGTCGACGAGCTTGCGCAGGCGGGCGGCGTCGGCCGCGTCCTCGGCGAGCCGGATGCCCTTCACGGCCGCGCCGCCGCCTCCGGTGGCGGCGGTCAGCGCCAGGTCGGGGATCAGCCGGCCGAAGCCCTCGGCCGGGTCCTTCATGAAGTCCTTGACCATCTGCGTGCCGGTGCCGACCGGGTCGTTCGCGGCGACGACGAGACCGGCGGCGAGGCTGTTCAGGGACATCGCGTACTCGGCGGGATGGGTGAGGTTGTACGGGTCCATCGGGTTGACCGAGCGGACGAAGTTCACGATGCCCGCGGTGCCCTTGATGATGCCGCCGCCGACATGGTCGCCCATGATCTGCAGCTCTTCGGCCCCGTCGCGCAGCTGCTCGGAGTACGAGGGCTTCTCCGGCGCCATGTCACGCGCCGCCCGGACCGCCGAACGGGCGGTCTCGGCGGCCGAGTTCCGCTGCTTGCGGGCTTCGGCGAGGATGTCCTGCGCGTCCTTCATCAGCTTCTTGCCCGGGTCGTCGAAGGTCTCGCCGGGCTTGGGCGGGAGGGTGGACCGGTCCTGCTTGTCGGCGGGCGTGTTGTTGAACCGCTCGACGGCGTTGTTGTAGTCCTCGACCTTCTTCTTGTGCGCGTTCGCCGCGTCCTCCGAAGCCTTGGTGCCCTCCTTCCACTTGTCGATCGCGGTCTGGGCCTGGCCCTGCGCCCAGGTCACGGTGTCCGCGAACGACTCCACCGCGCCGGCGGCCTTCTCGCACGCGTCGGAGGCGGTGAACCACTTCGGCGGCTGGGTGCCGACGGCGGTGCGCAGCGCGTCGGCCGTCGCGCCCTTCATCTCCCCCGCGTCCAGGCCCTTCAGACCGCCGCCGGCGTCGTCGAAGGCCTTCTGGAAGGCCCGCAGCCTGGTCGCCGTCGCGTTGATCTTGTCGGCGCTGCCGTAGATCAGTTTCGTCTTGTCGTCGGTCTGCCCGAGGTCCATCTCGTCGACCTCGGCGCCCAGCCGGTTGGCGACCGAGCGGGACTGCTCGCGCACCCAGTCCGCGCCGGACTCCCAGCCCACGTCCTCGAGCCGGTCGGCGGTCCAGTTGCCCGCGTCCTCGACCCGGTTGCCGACCCACTCGACGCCGTCCTCGACCGCGTCCTCGACCACGTCCGGGGTGATGTCGCTGATGAAGTCCCCGATGCCCACCGTCAATTACCCCCGATGACGTCCTACTGGTCCCACTGGCCCTACTGCTCCTGCTGCTTGGCGCGTTCCTCCGGCGAGGGGCCGAAGGTGTCGTCGAGCGCCTGGTTCCACTCGTTCTCGTCCACGCCGAGCAGCTCGTTGAGGATGCGCGAGCGCTGCCCGCCCTGGCCCTCGGTGAGCACCGTGCGCCCGGTGTCCTTCCAGGTCTGCGCCATCTCGTCGCCGGCCTTCTGGAAGGACTCGGCGCTGTAGTCCGGGTTCAGATAGTCCGGGGTGAAGATGTCGCCCCAGCCCTGCTGGGCGATCTCCTCCTCGCTCGCGTGCGGATTGCCGCCCATGAGCGAGTTGGCGCCCACCTTGAGCGTGCCCGCGATGTACTGGTCGTGCTCCCACTGCGTGCCCGCCGCCAGGCCCAGCCGGTTCGCCAGCTGGCTCGCGTCGCGCACCAGGGCGCGCACGCCCCACTCCCAGCGCTCGCAGAAGTCCTCGAAGTCCACGGACAGGCCGTGGTGGCCGGCCTCCATGCCGGTCATCGACAGCTCGGAGAAGCCCTTGCCCATGACCGAGCCGGTCGCGCCGCCCAGGTCGCCGAGCTCGTCGATCGTCGTGCCCACGCCCTTGGTGAACTTCGCGACCGACGCCTTGTCGAGGTGGAGATCCGCTCCGTCACCGCCGCTCATCGCCGTGCTCCTCCCCTGTCCCCTCGGCGGTGTCCACCGCCACCTCGTCCGGGACGATGCCGGTGACCGGCGGGAAGAACATCGACCCGTCCTCGGTCGCGATGTCCACGGCCAGTCCGGCCGGCTCGCCCAGGGCCGGCACGACCTCGTCCACGATGCGCGCGCCCAGCAGCGCCGCGTAGTCCATCGGCTCGTCGCCGCGCCCGTGGTGGAGGGCGAACCGGGCGAGCGCCGCCTCGTCGGTGAATCCGCAAATCCACCGCACACCGCCCGCCCGCACCGACCAGAGTCCTCCGTCGGCCACCGGCACGAGCAGCACCGAGCGGCGCATCTCGCCGACCAGCGCGCGGGGGTCGTCGCCGCCCCTTCTGCGCTCCGCGATGCGCTCCGCGAGCGCGGCTCCGGTCCGCTCCACGGTTCCTCCCTGGTCCTCCGGTCGCCCTGCGATGGCCTGATTGCACCGTAGAGCAGGACGCGCGGCAAGGGCGCGCGGTTCTGGTGAAGATTTGCCCGAGGAACGTTTGCGCAGGTGAGGTGCCTCACGCGGGGTACTGCCGGGGTCAGCGCAGCCGGAGGCCGGGGAAGCCCGGTGGCAGGGAAGCGAGGATGTCCCCGTCCTGGGCGACGACCCATGACACACCGTCGACGACGACCGCGGGCCGGCCCTCGTGGGCGGGGAGACGACGGGTGAGGGGTGCGCTGAGGTAGCTGCCGGGCGGCGGTACGGGGAGCTTCAGGGCCTCGGCCATGGCCCGGCCGCGCGGGTTTCCGGCGAGCAGCAGCACGCCCACGTCGCGCAACGCCCGCCCGGCGAGGCGCACGACACGCTCCAGGGAGCGGTCTCTGTCCCGGTCGCGCTCCTGGTCGGCGACG
Source organism: Streptomyces sp. SKN60 (assembly GCF_026236535.1). GTDB lineage: Bacteria > Actinomycetota > Actinomycetes > Streptomycetales > Streptomycetaceae > Streptomyces. The sequence goes on from NZ_JAHTMW010000003.1 coordinate 79,734, forward strand.
AGGGGGCGGAGCGCGGTACCGGGGACGGTACGGAAACGGACCCGGCCGAACAGCTCGGCGACCCGGGCCACGTCGTCGGACGGCCGGAGGATCGCCTCGCGGATCCGCTCGGGCAGGGAGAGCAGGACGTTCTCGGGGAAGGACGCGTCGCGGTGCAGCCACAGGGTGGTACCCGGGTTCACCCGCCCGTCGCGGGCCCGGACGAGCCCGGCCGACCAGCGGGCGCGCGCGTCTTCCGCGTACACGAGGAGGTACGGCGTGCCGTCCTCGCTCAGGGCCGGCAGCGCCTCGGCGACGCGTGGCGGCGCGTACGTCCGCACCCGCACGCCGAGCCGTACCGTTTCCTGCGGCCGCTCCCACAGCAGCCCGCCCGGTCCGCCGGCCCGGAACGGGAACACCCCCCGGTCGAGGGCCCGCGCCAACTCCCCCGCCACCCGCTCGCGTTCGGCGTCCGTCAGCAGCTCCGGATCGAATCTGCCCGTGGTGCGCGGATCGAGCACGGTGTCGAGGGCGTCCCTGACAAGCCCGGCCAGCATCGAGCCGTCCCGGTCGAGCTCGTTGAACACCCGGGCCAGTTCCATGAGTTGGGCGTCGTAGGCGGAGAGGTCCACGCGCGGGATCAGGATCACGCACACCACGTCGCCGGACGAGCTGCGCACCTCGCGCGGGCTGTAGGCCCCCGCCAGCGATCCGTCACCGGCCGCCTCCTCGCCGGACAGCGTCTCGTACGCCTCCGGGGAGACGCACAGCACCACGTCGTCCGGGTAGTTGGCGCGGACCCGCCCGAACTCGGCCGAGCGCAGCATCGTACGGGTGTACTCGACGCCCACGTCGTCCCCCGGGTCGCCGAGCACCGGCCCCTTGTGGACCGCGAGGCGCACGGCGGCGCGGTCGAGCCGGAGCGGCAGGCGCTCGACGAGGGCGAGGAGGAGGCGGGCGACGGGTGTGGCGCCGTCGACGAGCAGGACGAGGTCGTCGTCGAGGGTGTAGGCCTGGGCGCCGAGCGGACCGAGGAAGGAGAGGTCGGCGAGCAGGGCGCGGACGGCGGGGGCGAGCAGGCGGGTGGGGGTGGCGGCCCGCAGGGCGATCACGATCGGCTCGCGCGGCGGGGCGCTTGCCTCATGGCGCAGGCGGAGGGCGGCCTCTCGGGTCGCCGCGTCGTCGGGCCCTTCGACAGCGTCGAGCAGCACGAGCGCGCGGTCGACCGCCGCCTCGACCTCGGCGGGGCGCCCGAGGCGCAGTTGGGTGTCGGCGATCCGGACGAGGACCTGGGCCTCCTCGGCACGGTGTCCGCGGTCCTGCAGCCGACTGATCAACTTCCACTGGACGGCGAGGCGTTCGTGGTCCTCGCCCGTCAGGGCCAGGGCATGTTCGAGGCAGCGGAGGGCGTCGAGGAGCTCCGAGGAGGTGGTCCGCTCGAAGCGGGCAAATGCGGCCCGGGCCTTGGTCGGCGCGTCCTGGGCCCGGTTCGGCCTGATGGCGAGGGCGAGTTGGGCCTGGAGGAGTGCGGTGTGGCCGTAGGTCTCGGCGTCGGCCCGGAGCACGGTGGAACTGACCTGGTGCAGCGTCTCCCATGCCTCCTCGTGCTGTCCGACCCGGTCCAGGGAGCTCGCCAGGGCGAGCAGGGCGCGCGCGGTGGCCGGGCCTGGGCGGTTGCCGTCGACATGACGCAGGGCGGCATGGGCGAAGCGGACGCGGTACACGGGCGTGGAGCCCACGTCCTGGAGCAGGAGCAGCGTGTCGGCGTCGACCGCCGGGAACGCGAGGGCGTTGGACACCCAGACCGCGGGGTGGGGGGCGGCCAGGGGCTCGATGCCGAGGAGTTCCGGGAGGATGCTGTCAGGGTGGTGTTCGCGATAGAACCCCGCGGCGGCACGGCGGTGGAACTCACGGATGCGGGCCCGCGACAACTCGCGCCGTTCTTCGTATCCCGATTGCCGGGCGATTTCCTCGTGCACGAGGGAGGAAAAGGCGTAGCGTCCCCGCCGGGCGGGTTCGAGCAGTCCCTCGGCCACGAGCTCGTCGAGGTGCCGGGTGATGCGGTCGGGACCGATGTTCAGGGCGGCGGCGGCCTCCTCGGTGGTGAACTCGTCCGCCGTGATCCCCGCGAGGCGCACCAGGACGCGGCCGCTGACCGAGTCGTCGAGCGTGTTGCGGACGGCGGTCTCGGGGTCGACCGCTGTGCCGTCGGCCATGGCGTCGGCGACCAGATGGCGGGCGCGCAGGACGACGTTGCGGTCGGAGGAGTCGAGTGCCGCACGCAGCACGCGGAGACTGAAGGGCCACCAGTCGCCCTCCACGGGCCCCGCCGCCAGCAGCCGGCCCGCGTACTCGCCCGTCAGCGGCGGCAGTTCCACCACGAACCGGTCGGACCACCCGGCGGTCGGCAGCCCGCGCGAGGTCACCAGGACGGCGCAGCCCTCCGGCAGTTCGGTCGCGAGCATGCCGAGGAAGTGATCGTCGCCGACGTCGTCCAGGACCAGGAGGATTCGGCGGCCGCGCAGCAGATCGAGGACGGCGTCCACGCTCTCTCTGACCGTCGCGAAGGAGCCCTCCCTCGCATCACCGCCCAGGTCGGCGAGCAGCCCGAGGAGCGCTGCCAGTGGGTCCACGGGGCGGCGGCCGGAGGCCCGTAGCGACACGAAGTGCACGCCGTCGGGGAAGTCGGCGGCCACGCGGTGGGCCACGGCGAGGGCGAGCCCGGTCCGTCCGGCGCCGGGGACCCTCTCTTGCGCGGTGATCCACACGATGCGGCGTCGGCCGTCGGTGAAGACATCCCTGGCGAGCCGCTCCAAGAGCACTCCGTGCCCCACGTACGGCTCCGGCGCAGGCGGCAGATCCACCACGGCCGCACCAGCAGCGCTCACCTCCGGCTCCGCCAACCCCAGCAACTCCAGCGTCCGCCGCGACGCCCGGGCGAACGCGGCCCGTTCCGCCGCGAGCGACCGCGCGCCCTCGCCGCCGCCCCGGGCGACGGACGGCAGCCGGGTGCGGCCGGTCCCGCGGTCGGCGAGGTGCTGGTCGAGGGCCTGGTGGAGGGCCCAGACCTCGTGGGCCGGGAGGTGTTCGCGCAGGACGGCCTGGGCGTCGGGTGGGAGGACGAGTTCGACGAGGTCGCCGCCCTCGTCGACGACGTCGAAGACGCCGCTGGTGACGACCTCGGCCACGTCCGCGAGCGCCGCGTCCGGCACCAGTCGGGCGCGCACGAGGTGCAGCAGGCGCAGGCTGAACCGGTCGAACGAGGAACAGAGGACGGCGAGTCGGGCGGCGCGCGGGGAGGCGGTGCGGAGGAAGCGGCGGGTGCGTTCGGCGGGCGGGAGCGGGGTCGCCGGGGGCCGGGCGGGGCCGAGGGCGGTGGGGCGGCCGGTCGGGGGGACGAGGACGGCGGTGCAGCCGTCCGGGTCGGCGCGCATGAGGGTGTGGGACCAGCGGCCGAGGGAGTGCGGGGTGAGGGAGAGGACGGGGACGGGCAGCCACTCGCCCGCGCCCTCGCCGTCGTCGGCGCCGCCGGGCGCGAGGGCGAGGGCGGGTGGTTCGACGGGGACGCGGCTGCGGTGGCTGCCGGGGGCGGCGGGGGTGAAGCGGGTGGTGGGGAGGTTGAGGCCGCCGCGTCGCCAGAGTTTGGTGGGGAGCGGGTTGAGCAGGGCGGTGGGATGGGCCCCGGCCCAGTCCCGCAGGAGGTGCCAGACCTCGGGGCGGCGCCAGGCCTCGGCCATGCAGTCGGAGACGACCATGACCACGCGCCGGCCGTCGGCGGCGCGCAGCGGGCCGGGGGCGCGAGGCGCGCCGCTCTCGTCGAAGGTGAGGTCGGTGACCTGGAGGGTGCGGAAGGCGCCGAGGCGGTCGAGGACGGCGGTGAACTCGGCGACGGTCTCGGTCCAGACCCGCATGCCGGGCGAGCGGTCGACGACGAGGACGAGGTCGAACCAGCGCTCGGGCGCGGCCTTCAGGACCGGGATCAGTTCGCCGCTGCGGGCGTAGCCGTCGACGGTGGCGTCGATGTCGAGGGCGCTGCCGCGGCCTTCGGGCCAGCGCCGCTTCCAGGGGCGCAGGGAGCGGGTGAGTTCCAGGGCGCGGGGCAGGCCGCCGGAGTGGGGTGCGGCGACGGCCTGGCCGTGGACGGCGGTGGCGCTGCCGGGGAGCCGCTCGTGCAAGGGGCGGGCGGTGGTCCCGTCGGGCCGGGCGTCGTCGGGGGCGGTACGGGGCGACGGGGTGGTGCCGCCGGGACGGCCGTGGGTGCGGTCGGGGTCGGTGGCGGGCGGTACGGGGCGCTGCCGCCCGGCCCGGCCCGTACCCCTGTCGCCGTCGCCGTCTTCGTCGTCGGTGGAGGGATCGCGTACGGGCCGGGGGCCGGCGCCCGCGTCCTCGGCGGCGGCCCGTTGGGCGGCCAGCCACAGCGCTTCCGCGAGCGCGGTGCCGTCCAGTTCGGGGGCGGCGGTGCGCAGGGCGGCGAGCAGCCGTGGCAGGGGATCAGGCATGGGAGAGCTCGCGCAGGATGAGGTCCTCGACGGCCTGGCGGCGGGCCTCGTCGGGGGCGGCGGTGCCGGCCAGGAGGTGGACGGCGTTGAGGAGTTGGTCGACGGCGAGGCTCTCGCCGGCGCCGAGCCGTTCCAGGAAGGCGCTGACGAGCCGGCCGGCCTCGGCGGTGCCGGCCTGCTCGGTGCCCATGTGGGCCTCGACGATGCGCAGCAGGGTCTCGGGGGTGGGCAGGGGCATGGTGTAGCGGACGCAGCGGCGCAGGAAGGCGGCGGGGAAGTCGCGTTCGCCGTTGCTGGTCATGACGATGAAGGGGAACTCGGTGCACTGGACCCGGCCGCGCCGGACCTCGTGGTGGGTGTCGCCCTGCCACTCGCGCACGGCGACGACGTCGGTGCCGTAGCGGGCGAGTTCGGGGATCTCGAACTCGCCGCGCTCCAGGACGTCGAGGAGGTCGCTGGGCAGGTCGAGGTCGCTCTTGTCGATCTCGTCGATGAGGAGGGCGCGGGGGCGTTCGGCGGGGAGCAGGGCGGTGCCGAGAGGGCCCATGCGCAGGAAGGGGGCGATGTCGTCGCCGCCGGAGGTCGCGCCGTCGGGGGCCTGGAGGCGCTGGGCGTGGATGCGGCCGAGGGCGTCGTAGCGGTAGAGGGCGTCGGTCAGGGCGCTGCGGGAGGTGATGTGCCAGCGCAGCACGGTGCCGAGGTCGAGCTCGGCGGCGACCTGTTCGATGACGGTGGACTTGCCGGAGCCGGCGGGTCCGGTGACGAGCAGCGGGCGGCGCAGCGCCAGCGCGGCGTTGACGGCCTCGACGAGACCGGCCGGCGGCACGAACTGCCGGTGCAGGGAGCGGCGCGGGAACTCGCGCCAGGGCGGGGCGGGCGGCAGGGCGACCCGGTCCTCGGCGCGGGCGGGCGGGGTGCCGTGGCCCGCGTAGAAGGGCTGCCAGGTCATGCGTGTTCCTCCCGGTCGGTCGGGTGCCGCGGCCCCGGCGGGGCCGCCGCGGTCCGACCCCAGTCGCGATCGTCGTGCGGGGCGTGCGGGGCGTACGTGTCGTGCGGGTCACTGCGGTAGGCGTACTGCTCGAACCAGTCGCAGAAGTCGAGCCATTCGGTGCCGTCCCAGACGGTGCGCAGACCGGCGAGGTGGTGCAGGCCGCCGGGTCCGTCGGGTGCGGGCGGCGGTGCTTCCGTCCCGTTCGTGCGGGCGCTCCACTTCGCGCGGTAGGCGTGGCTGAACGCGCCGGGCAGCTGGTGCCAGTGGGCGTCGACGGAGCGGCGTACGGCAGGGGGTGCCGGCGGCGCCTCGGGGTCCTCGTCGGGCCACAGGAGGATGGGCGAGGACGCGAGCAGGGTCTCCATCAGGCCGCTGAGCTGGGCGGGGCGGTGGGCGAGGGCGACGGCGCGGGTGGGCGGCGCGTCCATGAGGCGGGCGCGCAGGTCGGGGGCGCGGCGGGTGTCGCCCTCGCCGAGCCAGTCGACGCGGCGCCCGTCGGGGCTCTCGTCGAGGGTCTTGAGGATGCCGCGGGCGTGGTCGTTGATCCAGAACAGGTGGTCGGGTGGCTGGATCCGGTCGCTCCAGCGCAGGACGACGTCGTAGAGGGTGCCGAGGCGGCGGCCGATCTCGGCCTCCTCGGGGCGCCAGGTGGCGAGCAGCGGGGCGGGGGCGGCGATCTCGACGCGGCGCAGCGGCGCTTCGAGGAGCTTGGCCTGCCGGGTGGCCCAGCGCAGGGCTCGGAAGAGGGCGCGTTCGGTGCCGGTGCGGTCCTGGGCGGCGCAGGGGAACTCCTCGCGGTGGCGGACGGTGCCGCCGTCGAGGAGCCACGTCTCCAGGGTTTCCGGCCATTCGTCGCCGATGGCGGAGTGGAGGCTGACGACGAGCCGGAGGCGCAGCTCGGCGGTGGTGTCGGCGAGCCGGGCGAAGGCGTCGTTGAGGTCGATGACGGCGCTGGTGTCCTTGGCCCAGGCGCGCAGGGCCGCGTCCTGCGGGTCGACGCCGGTGTCGCGGGCGAGCCCGGCGAGGAACGCGGCGAGGGGTGCGGTGCGGCTCCGGCCGGCGCGCGGGGCGCGCAGCAGGAGGTGCTCGACGGCGTCGCGGAGCAGTTCGGTGCCGGTGGAGTCCGGCAGCGGCTCGGCGGGCCCGGGCCCGGCGCCGTCGCCGGGGCCGGGGCCGGTCCTGACGGCGGCGAGGGTACGGCGCAGGAGCGCGGTGGTGAGGTCGCTGCCGGGCCAGGCCTCCAGGAGGGCGAGGGTGCGGCCGGCGTTCCGCAGGGCGTCGAGGACGCCGGTGGCCCATTGGCGTGCGGCCCCGGGAAGTTCCGGGAGCCGGTCCCGCAGGGCCGCGAGGTCGCGCGGGTGGCGCACCGTGTCGACCAGGTCGACGGGAGCGCCGCACCCCTCCCCCGTATCGCCGCCGACGTCCGGCTTCAACGGCCCCAACGCGAGGGCGAGTTCGGCGCGGGCGAGCGGGCCGAGCAGGGAGCCGCCGTGGCCTGCGTGACGGGCGTGGACGGCATGGCGGGCGTTGCGGGCGAGCCACAGCCGGGTGGTGACGAGCTCCGCGCCGTCGTAGCCGGTCCACTGGGCCCGCTGGCCGAGCGCGCCGCCGTCCTTGCGGACGGCGAGCACGACGTCCTCGGCGGTCAGGATCTCCCCGGCCTCGGCGATCCCCTCCCTCAGCACCTTGACGACGGTGCTGCTGAAACGCAGCCCGTACGCCTCCTCGTCGGCGCCGGCGGCCATGAGGAGGGAGAGGCGGGTGTCGCCGCGGCGGATGCCGCCGACGAGGGAGTCCAGGTCGGGCACGGCGTTGCCGGCGTGACAGGTGTCGACGAGGGCGACGAGTCCGTCGAGTCCGGTGGTGTCGAGGAGGTCGCCGAGCAGCGAGCCGACGTCGACGGCGCTCAGCGGGTCCTCGTCGCGTGAGTCCTCGGCCATGTAGTGGAGCCGGGTGCCGGCGGCCATGCCGTGGCCGAGGAGGGCGAGGACGAGGACGGCGCCCGCCTCGGCGGCGGCGCGCCCCGCCCGCCGTACCTCCTTCTCGACGGTCTCGCGGGTGAGCCCGGGGCCGTACAGCAGGGTCGTCCCGTGCTCCGGGGTCTCGGCGCAGGCGCCCGCCCACGGGCTGACGAGGGTGTCGTGCAGGGAGCGGGCGGCCGTCTCAAGGCCGTCGAGCAGGCCGAGGCCGGGGCACTGGGCCCCGATCACCAGCACATGGCGCGGTCCGGTCATCGCTCCGCGAGCGTCGTGAGCGCCTCGACGAGCGGGCCGGCGACGGCGGGCTGTGCCAGGTACTTGGCGGCGGGGTGCACCCAGGCGCCGTCGGAGTCGACCCGGTGGCTGGTGGGGGCGACGGCGGCGGCGTTCGGCTTGACGAAGTCCTCCAGGCGGGGGCGGGCGGCGACGAGGTCGTCGCGGTCCCAGAAGTTGAGCCAGCGGCCGACGTTGTCGGGGGTGCCGAGGTGCGGGCGGACCCGCGGGCCGACGGCGGTGCGGATGCCGAGCGGTGAGCCGAGGGTGAGGAACAGCGGTACGTCCACGGGGTGTTCGCCCGGAGCCTGCTGGTCCAGGGCCTGTTCGTGCAGGGTCTCCAGGGCGACGACGGTGCCGAGGGAGTGGGCGACGACGACGTTCGGGCCGTGCGGGTCGAGGCAGTCGGCGACGCGGGCGCGGATCCGCTGGTCGAGGGTGGTGGTGCCATCGGACTCGGCGCGGTTGAGGTAGCGGGCGACCTGGCCGAGCATGCCCGCGGTGGCGCGGGCGCTGAGCCAGCCGCCGAGGGCGCGCAGTCCGGGGACGGCGAGCAGGCTGGTGACGGCGTTGACGACGCGCCGGGCGGGCGCCCCGGCGCCCTGGGCTCCGGCGGGCGGGGCGAGCCGGGTGCGGGCGGCGCGCAGCGCGGCGGTCTCGGCGGGGGCGAGCGCGGCCGGCTCGGCGAGGCGTTCGTCGACGGCTTCGAGGAGCAGGGCGGCGAGCAGCTCGTCGTCCGGGGAGTCCGCCGGACCGGCGGCCGGCGCGGGGGCGGGGGCTGGGGCGCCGCCGCCCTGCGCTCCGGCGGTACGGAACAGGTCGCCGTAGTACGCGAACCGGGCGTCCGCCGCCCAGCCGCCGGTGAGGCCCGAGACCTGCGCGGAGTGGCCGGCGGCGCGGGCGCCCGCGGCGACCGCGCGCAGCCATTCGTCCAGCTCGGCGGCGGCGTCGCGGGGCCCGCCGATGCCGTGGACGAAGACCAGGCGAGGCTTCATTGCTCCCCCGTTCGACATGGTGTTCCGGGTGATCCTGTCCGGTGCGGCGGGCGGGAGCAAGCCGCCCGGGGGCCGACCGTACGATCTCGGCCAACTCCCCCGGGCAGCTTGGCCGGAAGGGTCCGGCCGCGGGGTCCTCGGCTCCGGTCGGGGGCGCTGACCAGCTCGTCGATGAGGGCGAGGGCGTCGTGGGCCGCGTACTCCTTGGCGAGGGCGGTGGCCCGCTCCCGGTAGGTCGGCGTGTCGAGGACGGTGTCGACGGCCTCGCGCAGGACGGGGTCGGAGGGGTCGGCGGTGCGCAGGTTGACGCCGGTGCCGGTCCATTCGACGCGGGCGGCGACCTCCGGCTTGTCCTCGGTGTCGCCGGCGACGACCAGCGGGACGCCGTGGGCGAGGGCGGCCTGGGTGCCGCCGTAGCCGCCGTTGGTTACCAACAGGTCGGCGAGCGGGAGGAGTTCGGCGAAGGGGACGAAGCCGGCGACGATCGCGTTGCCGGGCACGGGTGCGGGCGCGAGAGCGGCGGCGCACTGCTCGGCCGCGTCGGGGCGGCCGGTGGCGGCCACGACGAGGACGTCCGGGCGGTCGGCGAGGGCGCGCACGGTGGGGACGACGAGCCGGTTCAACTCGGTGTTGGCGAGGGTGCCCTGGGTGGTGACGACGATCCGCCTGCCCGCCGCGCGGGCCCGTTCGAGCTCGGGCCACCAGGCGGGCCGGCGCTGCCCGTCGGCAGCGGGGATCGGGATCGCGCCGACGAAGCGGACGCCGGCGGGCTGGTCGCTGCGCGGATACTCGAAGCCGGGCACGGTCAGCTGCAGGAAGACGTCGGCCGAGTCGGTCAGCGTCCGCCCGAGCGGCCCCTCGGGCAGCGGCGCCCCGGCCGCGTCGAAGCAGGCCCGCAGATGGGTGAGGAGCGGGGCGCGCTGCTCGGCCATGCGGGCGGCGACGGCCGCGTACTCGGCGCGCTGGGCGTCGTCGACGGGCGGCAGCAGTCCGAGCACGTGGGGCGCGGTGTCCCGGCTCTCCACGCCGAGCGGGGAGATGCCGACGCTGTACGTGGTGGGGCGGCGGTCCGGCGCGTCTGCCAGGGAGAGCGCGACGCCGCCGAAGAAGAGGTTGTCGTAGAGGACGGCGGTGGCCGGGAAGTCGGCCAGGATCTCTTGCAGGGCACGGTGCTGATGGGGTGTCGGGTCGCCGAAGACGTGCATGACGTCCCACATGGTCTGCGCCGGGCCGGCGGGCACGTGGGCCCGCTCGGGGAATCGGGCGGAGAAGTCCCGGTCGTCGTAGTCGGCTTCCTCCGGCAGGGCGCGGAACTCCGGTCCGGCGGCCCGCACTTGCTCGGCGAAGCGGGCGCCGCCGAGGAAGACCACCTCGTGTCCGGCGGCGGCGAGGTGGCTCGCGATGCGGAGCAGCGGGCCGTGGTGCCCGGAGACGGGTGTGGCGGCGACGAGAACCTTGGTCATGGTGGCGGATCCCCCTGGGTGTGGTGCGCGTGCGACGGGATGACGCGCGGAGCGAGCGTACGAACTGCGGAAACATGGTGGCGAAGGGTTGGCGGGACGCGGCGCGTCGGCCAGGTCAGGTGCGGGTACGGGCAGGAGTGGGGGACTTCCAGCGCCGGCCCCTGGAAGCGGCGCGTTCGGCGAGCAGCCGGCGGTAGTGGGCGGCGCGTTCTCCGTCGACGTCGAGGCACTCGAACACCTCGGCGACGGTCTCGGCGACGGGTGGACGCCCCGTGAGCCCGATCCGTACGAGCGGCCAGAGCCCTTCGGTGACGGCGGTCCGGACCTGCTCGATGATCTCCGCCGGGGCGAATTCGGCCGTGGCGATTCTCCACAAGGCGTACACGAGCCTGTCCCTCGCGAGGGCCGACGGCTCGCCGGAGAGCGCGGCCATGACGACACCGACGGCCGGCGGGGTGCACGCGAACACGTCGCCGTCCCATACTACGTGCCCGTCGATGGAGTACCCCCGCAGCTCCTGCTCCGTCTCGGCCGTCAGTATCGTCTCGAAGAGCAGCGGGATGTGCTCGGCGTTGTCGCCGCAGCCGCAGCCCAGCGCCGCCCAGTCGTGCCGGGCCAGCTCCTCCTTGACGAACTCGTCGAGCTCCATTCCGTACCCCCCCGCCTCGTGCCTGTGCCGACCTCGCCACTCTTTCATCCGGCCGGGCGGCGCACCGGGGAGAATGGGCGTCGTGAAGATCACCGCGCGGGAACTCAACCGGTCCACCCTGCATCGCCAACTGCTCCTGGAACGCGCCCGGTTGGATGTGGCGGAGGGGGTGCGGCGGGTGGTGGCACTGCAGGCGCAGCTGCCGGGGTCGCCGTATGTGGCCTTGTGGAACCGGCTCGTGGGGTTCGATCCGGCGGAGCTCGACGCGGCGTTCGCGGAGCGTGCGGTGGTGAAGGCGACCCTGATGCGGATCACGCTGCACGCGGTGCACGCCGAGGACTATCCGGTCTTCCGGGAGGCGCTGCAGCCGACGCTGTACGCCGCCAAGCTGGGCAGCCGGACGGGGTTGCCGCCGGCGGAGGTGCGGGCGCTGGTGCCGGGGCTTGTCGAGTTCGCGAGCGTGCCGCGGGGCAGCGCGGAGATGAAGGCCTGGGTGGAGGAGCGGGTCGGGGCGGCGGCACGGGACGGGGCGTGGTGGGGGCTGAAGGGGTACGCGCCGCTGCATCACCATCCGACCGGCGGCCCCTGGTCGTTCAACGACCGGCCCTCGTACGTGGCGGCCGGGAGCGGTCCGCTGCCGGAGGGCCCGGAGGGGGCGCCGGAGGCGCTGCGCCGGCTGGTCGTGCGCTATCTGGAGGGCTTCGGTCCGGCGTCGGTGGCGGACGTGGCGCAGTTCGGCATGGTCAAGCGGGCGCCGGTGCGGCGGGCGCTCGGCGAGCTGGGTGATGCGGTGGAGCGGCTCGAAGGTCCCGCCGGGGAGGAGTTGTTCGACCTGGTGGGGGCGGTGCGGCCGGACGGGGCGACGCCGGCGCCGGCGCGGCTGCTCGGGATGTGGGACAGCGTGCTCCTGGCGTACGCGGACCGGAGCCGGCTGGTGCCGCCGGAGCTGCGGCGGACGGTGATCCGGGTGAACGGCGACGTGCTGCCGACGCTGCTGGTCGACGGGCGGGTGGCGGGGGTGTGGCGGCCGGCCGAGGGCGGGATCGAGGCGACGGCCTTCGAGGAGCTGCCCGCGCGGGCGTGGGAGGAGCTGGCCGAGGAGGCGCGGTCGCTGCGCGCGCTGCTCGCCGGGCGCGATCCGGAGCTGTACGCGCGGCGGTACGGCCACTGGTGGGCGAAGCTGCCGGCCGGGCGGGTGCGGCTGCTCCCGGGGTAGCCACCGCGGCGCGGGGGGGCGTGGGGGCCGCGGGTCATGCGATGCTCAGGTGCGTCACAGCATCTCCGTGCGCGCCACGACCTGACGCGGCGCGAGGGGATCCTGCGCGGGATGGCGACGCTGCCGGTCAGTTTCACGCCGGTGCCGACGGTGGCGGCGGAGGCGGCGACGGGTGGGCGGGCGTGAACGGTGCGGCCCCGGCCGGGGCTCCGGCGGGGGGCGGGACGGCCGCCTTCGACGCCATCGCGCCGACGTACGACGCCTCGCGCGGCGGCACCGCCCGGGCGGCGGGCTTCGCCGGACAGCTGGCCCCGCTGCTCGACCCGGCCGCGCCGGTGCTCGACATCGGGGTGGGCCCGGGGATCGTGGCGGCCGAACTGGCCACGCGCGGCCACCGGGTGTACGGCGTCGACCTGTCCCCCGGCATGCCCCTGGTCACCGACGCCTGCACCCGCCTCCGGGCCCTGCCGGAACCCTGGCGTCCCCGGGTCCGGGAGATGGCCGACTTCGTGATGGTCTTCCGCAAGGCGTGACGCCAGGAGGGCCCGGGCCCCGCGCGCGGCGTACGTGCGCGGGCCCGGCCCGGCGGTCACTCGCCGTGGCGGAGGGCCGAGGCGTAGGCCTCGTCGGGGTCCAGGCGGCGGAGTTCCTCGGCGATGAGTTCGGCGGTGGTGCGGACCTTGAGGGCCATGACGCGGTCGGGCTGGCCGGGGATCGCGAGGTGGGCGACCGGGCCGTCGGGGCGGTCGATGACGATCTCGCCGTCGGGGGTGCCCAGGCGGACGGCGGTGACCACGGGGCCGTCGGTGACGACGCGCTCGACCGGGACGTTCAGGCGGTCGCCGAACCAGCGGGCGAGGAGTTCGGCGCTGGGGTTCTCCGCCTCGCTCTCCACGGCGGCCGAGGTCACCGTCGTACGGGCCTGGTCGAGGGCGGCGGCGAGGAGGGAACGCCAGGGGGTGAGCCGGGTCCAGGCGAGGTCGGTGTCGCCCGGGGCGTACGAGGCGGCGCGGGCGGCGAGCGCGGCCAGCGGGTCCTCGACGGCGTAGGTGTCGGTGATGCGGCGCTGCGCGAGGACGCCGAGCGGGTCGCGGGAGGGGACCTCGGGGGCGTCGACCGGCCACCAGACGACGACCGGCGCGTCCGGCAGGAGCAGGGGCAGGACGACGGAGTCGGCGCGTCGGGCGACCTCGCCGTGCATCCGGAGGAGCACCGTCTCGCCGGCCCCGGCGTCGGTGCCGACGCGGATCTCGGCGTCGAGCCGGGGCTCGTTGCGCGTGCGCGGGCCGCGGGTGCGCCGCTTGATGACGGCCAGGGTGCGCGAGGGGTGTTCGCGGGAGGCCTCGTTGGCGGCCTTCACGGAGTCGTAGGCGTGTTCCTCGTCGGTGACGATGACGAGGGTGAGGACCATGCCGACGGCCGGGGTGCCGACGGCGCGCCGGGCCTCCAGGATCGCCTTGTTGATGCTGCTGGCGTTGGTGTCCGTGAGATCGATCTTCATGACCGCCACCGGTCCCTTCCGTCACGTGCCCGCATGCGCGGTTCTCCCCCTGCTCTCTCCCCGTAGCACCGGACCGGCTCCGGATCTTCCCGGGAGACGGGCCTCGGAGTCCATGTCCATGGCGTCCTCAGACCGTCAGGACCAGTTTGCCCCGGGTGTGGCCCTCGCTGCTGAGCCGCCAGGCCTCCGCGGCCTCGCGCAGGGGCAGTTCCTTCTCCACGAAGACGGTGAGCCGGCCCTCGTCGGCGAGGTCGGCCAGGGTGGCGAGTCCGGCGCCGTCGGGCCGTACCCAGACGTAGTGTCCGCCGAGTTCGGCGGCCCGGTGGTCGGTGATGGAGGCGAGCCGGGCGGGGTCGCGCAGGAGTGCGGCGGAGACGTCGACGGACTCGCCGCCGACGAAGTCGAGGGCGGCGTCGATGCCGTCGGGGGCCGCCTCGCGGACCCGGTCGGCGAGTCCGGGGCCGTACGCGACGGGTTCGGCGCCCAGGTCGAGCAGGAAGCGGTGGTTGGCGGGGCTCGCGGTGCCGATGACGCGGGCGCCGCGGGCGGTCAGGATCTGCACGGCGAGCGAGCCCACTCCGCCGGCGGCGGCGTGTACGAGGACGGTGTCGCCGGCGGCGCAGCCGACCCGGTCGGCGGCCTGGAGGGCGGTGAGGCCGGCGAGCGGCAGACCGCCGGCCTGGGCCCAGCTCAGGGCGCGGGGCTTGCGGGCGAGCATGCGGACGGGGACGGCGACCTGTTCGGCGTAGGCGCCGTGCTCGGCGCTGTCCTTGCGGATGTAGCCGATGACCTCGTCGCCGGGGGCGAACTCCGTGGCGTCGAGCCCGTTGCGCGCGACGACTCCGGCGACGTCCCAGCCGGGGATCATCGGGAAGTGGCCGACCATGATCGGGTCGAGGCCGCCGGCGGCGAGTTTCCAGTCGACCGGGTTGACGCCGGCGGCGCGGACCTGGACCAGGACCTCGCCGGGGGCGACCTTGGGGTCGGGCAGCTCCATCAGGGTGAGCGCGTCGACGCCGCCGTACTCGGGCATGGCCATGGCCTTCATGGGTCAGTTCTCCGTCTCGCGGGCGGTGCCGTGCTCGGGTTCGGGTTCCTCGGCCGCCGAGCCCGCGGCGGCCGGAGCGGCCTCACCGGACGCGGCCTCGTCCGGCACGGGGGCGGCGAGGGCGTCGGCCCGGCGGTTGACGACGGCCGCGGCGGCGATCGCGGTGCCGAGGAAGGCGGTGACGACCACCCACGGGCGGTCCAGGACGTGGCCGGTGGCGTGGTCGAGGGAGAGCCGGCCGGCGCCGGTGACGCCGAGGGCGGCCGCGGTGAAGCCGAGGAAGGCGGGGTACTCGTACCCGCCGCCCATGGCGAAGAAGCCGGCCGGGTAGTGCACGGCGACGGCACCGGCCATGGCGCCCGCCGCGGCGGCGCCGGCCGCCGGGGTGGCCAGGCCGAGGGCGAGCATGAGGCCGCCGCCGGCCTCGCCGAGCCCGGCGGCGACGGCGCTCTCCCGGCCGGGATGGAAGCCCATCGCCTCCATGGCCTTGGTGGTGCCCTCGATCCCGCCGCCGCCGAACCAGCCGAGCAGCTTCTGGGTGCCGTGCGCGGCGAGGACGGCACCGGTGCCGACCCGCAGCACGAGCAGCCCGAGGTCGCGTCGGTTGAAAGCGGTCATGTCGTCTCCCGGTGGGACACGGGTGCGGCGGGTGCGCGCGCCCTGCACTCTCGCCCTCCACTGTGCGCCGATCCGCCCCGTACCGCCGGTGGGCCGGATGCCCTACTCGTCCATACAGGTCATCTTTTGCCGTGTTCGCCCTCCGGTGCTTGAGTGAGAGCGCTGTGACGGCCCGTCGTCGGGCCGGCCCGACGAGAGTGGGGACGACGCATGAGCTCCGATGCCGCCGAGACCGAGGCGCTGCGCGCCAGGGTGCGGGCGCTGATGCCGCGGGCCAAGGAGGACCTGACGCGCCTGGTCGCGCTGCGTTCGGTCGCCGACCCCCGGCAGTTCCCGCCCGAGGAGTGCGCCGCGACGGCGGACTACCTGGTGCGGGCGTTCTCGGAGGCCGGGCTGCGCGACATGCGCCGGATGACCACCCCGGACGGCACGGACGCGGTGGTCGGGCACGCGCCCGGCCCGGAGGGCGCGCCGACGGTGCTGCTCTACTGCCACTACGACGTGCAGCCGCCGCTCGACGACGCCGCCTGGCGCACACCGCCGTTCGAGCTCACGGAGCGGGACGGACGCTGGTACGGGCGGGGCACCGCGGACTGCAAGGGCAACATCGCCATGCATCTGACGGCGCTGCGGGCGCTCGGCGGCGAGGACGGCAAGGGCTTCCCGGTCAACCTCAAGTTCGTGGCCGAGGGTTCGGAGGAGCAGGGCACGGGCGGCCTGGAACAGCTGGTGCCGCGACAGCCCGAACTCTTCGACGCGGACTGCCTGCTGGTGTGCGACACGGGCAACTTCGCGCTGGGTCTGCCGACGGCCACGACCTCGCTGCGCGGTCTCGCCAACGTGGTCGTGACCGTCACGACGCTCAAGGGCGAGATGCACTCGGGCATGTTCGGCGGCCCGGCCCCGGACGCGCTGGCCGCGCTCGTACGCATCCTCGACAGCCTGCGCGACGAGGCCGGCAACACCACGATCAAGGGCCTGCCGGCGGACGGGTCCTGGGACGGCGTCGCCTATCCGGCCGACCGGTTTCGGGCCGATGTGGGCGCCCTCGACGGGGTGTCGCTGCTCGGTTCGGGTGCGGTGGCCGACGAGCTGTGGGCGCGGCCCGCGGTGACGGTGCTCGGCATCGACTGCCCGCCGGTGGTGGGTTCCTCGGCGGCCGTGCAGGCGAAGGTACGGGCCCGGGTCAGCCTGCGCGTCCCGCCGGGCATGGACGCCGAACAGGCGCGGGCGGCGCTCACCGACCATCTGCTTGCCGCGGCGCCGTGGGGCGCGCGGGTGGAGGTGGAGCCGGAGAGCGCCGGGCAGCCGTTCCGGGCGCGCACCGACGGGCCCGCCTACCGGGCGCTGGCCACCGCCTTCCGCGCGGCGTACGGGAAGGAGATGGTCGAGTCGGGGCAGGGCGGTTCGATCCCGCTGTGCAACGTCCTGGCCTCGCAGTTCCCGGCGGCGGAGATCGCCCTGATCGGGGTGGAGGAACCCGGCTGCCTCATCCACGCGCCCAACGAGAGCGTGGATCCGGCCGAGATCGAGCACATGGCGCTCACGGAGGCGCTGTTCCTGGGCTCGTACGCGACCCCGCTCTGAGCGGGCGCGGGACGAAGCGCCAGGAAGCGCGAAGAAGCGGGCGGGAAGGAAAGGGAGTTCCGCCATGACACAGACACACGAAGAATCGCCGTACGGACGGTCGTCGCCGGAGGACGTGCCGCCCGGGCCGCTCGGCCTGCTGGCCGGCATGGCCTGGCAGGCGCTGCTGATCTCCGGCCTCGTCGCCCTCGTCGTCGGCGTGCTCGTCCTGGTGTGGCCGGGGCAGTCGCTGCGCGTCGCCGGTGTGCTGTTCGGTCTGTATCTGCTGATCAGCGGTGTGCTGCACCTGGTCGCCGCCTTCGGCACCCATCTGCGGACGGCGCTGCGGGTGATGGCCTTCATCAGCGGCGCCCTGTCGATCCTGCTCGGTCTGTTCTGCTTCCGGGGAGCGATGCAGTCGGTGCTGCTGCTCGCCCTGTGGATCGGGATCGGCTGGCTGTTCCACGGCATCACGCAGACTGTGGCGGCGGCGTCCGATCCGACGATGCCGGCCCGCGGCTGGCAGATCTTCCTGGGCGTCATCAGCGCGCTGGCCGGGGTGGTTCTGATCGTCTCGCCGCTGGACTCGGCGGAGGTCCTGATCCTGCTCGCCGGCATCTGGCTGGTCGCCGTCGGCGTGATCGAGATCGTGACGGCCTTCATGGTGCGGTCGCGGGCCAAGCTCCTTCCGCCGGGCCTCTAGAGACCTTCCGCAGGGCACGCGCCGGCCCCGGAATCCCTGAGGGAACAGGCCCACCCGGCCCCCGCCGGGTGGGCCTGCGCTACATTTTGCCGGTCCTTGACCGCGATCGTTCACGATCACTTCCCTCCGGAGCCCGGCTTTCCATGAGCGACATCGTCAACGGCCTCGGCCGGACCGCCGCCTACGGCGCCCTCGGCGTCGTCCTGCTGATCCTCGGCATCGTCCTGGTCGACATCCTGACCCCCGGCAAGCTCGGCCGGCAGATCTGGGAGGACCGCAACCGCAACGCGTCGATCCTGCTCAGCTCCGCACTGCTCGGCATAGGCGGCATCGTCTTCACCGCCATCTGGACCACCTACGACGACTTCGCCAAGGGCCTGGTCTCCACGGCCGTGTTCGGTCTGCTCGGGCTCGTCCTGATGGGCGTCGCCTTCCTCGTCGTCGACCTGGTCACCCCCGGCAAGCTCGGCGCGACCCTGGTCGACCCGGAGCCGCACCCGGCGGTGTGGGTGACGGCCTCCTGCAACCTCGCCGTGGCCGCGATCGTCTCGGCCTCGATCGCCTGACGCACCACTCCCTACGATCCCGGGTGCCGGTCCGCCGGCTCCACCTCCAGGTGGCGGTGGCGGCGCGGGCCCCGGTAGAGGAGGGCGTCCCAGCCGAGGCGGTCGAGGGCGGCCGCGCAGGCGGTCAGGGCCGCCTCCTCCCCCTGGGCCGCGCCGGATCCCGGCGGGCCCAGCCACTCCACGACGGCGGTGCCGGGGCGCTCGCCCGGCGTGACCCGGTAGCCGGTCGCCACGCGGGCGCCCGTCGCGTCGACCGCCGACGGCGGCTGCCTCGCCGCCTCCAGGGCCAGCGCCACCGCCCGTACGGGCTGGTGCAGCTCCCACGCGGCGGGCCGGGCAGCCGGGTCGCCGCCCCGGCGGTCGGTCATCCGCCGGATCTGCAGCAGCCCTTCGAACGCCGCCCGCACCTCGCGGGAGCGCTGCTCCGCGTCGGACTCCGGCAGCGGCGGCCCGTCCCCGGTGGCCGCGGCGAAGGCGCCGCTCACAGCAGCCGCCGGATGTCGCCGCGCACCCGGTAGAAGCCACCGGACGCGGAGTGCAGCGCGTCGACCACGTAACGGGCGCCGGGCTCGCGGATGGCGCGCGGGAACTGCACGTTCCACCCGCGGTCGTAGCCCTCGGTCAGCACCCGGACCCGGGTCCGGCCGCCCTCCTGGACGCACTCCACGACGATCGAGCCGGCCGGGGCGCTGCTCACCGCGTCGACGGCGGCGACCGTGGTGGCCGGCGCGTAGGTGGGCAGGGCGGCGGCGAGCTTCACGTCCTGGGCGACCGGGACGTCGCCCTCCTGGGCGGCGGCGATGGCCGCCTCGCTCGCGTCCACGCAGAGCAGCGAGCCGTCCGTGGTCACCAGATACAGCCGCTCGTCGCGGTACTGCATCGAGAGCGCCGAACCGCCGCCGGTGCCCAGCTTCCACAGCCGGGTGCCGTCCTCCGCGAAGCAGTAGACAGACGAGGCGCTGTCACCGGCGAAGACGAACCGCCCGCCGGGCGACGTGGCGCACGAATACACCACGCTGTCGCAGCTGTAGACCGCCTCCGTCCGGCCGTCCCGCTTCGCCAGACGGTGCACCTTGCGGCGGCCGGTGCCCGCGTACACCGAGGTGTCCTCCTGCCAGCCGAAGAGCACCCCGCCCTCCAGGGGCGTGTGCCACAGCTCGCGCCCGCCCTCGGGGGCGTGGGCCGCGACGCCGCGGCTGTCGCCGTAGTAGACCGCGTCACCGTCGGCGCGCACCATCCAGGCGTGCTCGCCGCGCCCGCCCTGCGCCCACTGGTACTCGTCCTCGTGGTCGATGACGGTCAGCCGGCCCGAGCGGTCGGCCACGTTGAGCACGCCCTCGTGGATGTCCAGCCAGAAGATGTCGACGTCGGCGGCGATGTCGTAGGCGGCGAAGGGCAGTTTGGACGACAGGTCGTAGACCCGGCCGTCGTCGCAGCCCGCGTAGATCCAGAAGTCGTCGGCGACCAGGCACTTCACGCCGTCGGGCAGGCTGTAGCGGGCCAGGACCTCGCCGGTGTGGCCGAGGGTGAAGACCTCGCCCGCCTGGTTGCCCACCCACAGGCGCTCGTCGTCGACATGGATGCCGAAGGCGGCGGAGCCGGTGCGGAAGCGCCACAGGACGGGCGCGACCGCGCGGGCCGTGGACGGCGCGGAGGACACGGCGCGGCGGGTCACCGAGCGCGGCGCCCGCTGCCCCTGCACGGCAGGCGCATACCCCTTGCGCACCTTCTCCCCTATCTTCTTCGCCGCGGCGGCCTGCGCCTTCTGGGGCGTGGCGAAGGTCGAGGTCTGCGTCTGGCCGGCCGCGCCGATCCGTCCGTAACGGACCGACACCACGGTGCCGTCGACCGTCACTTCATAGAACTTGTGCGCGCCGCCGCCGTCCTGCGACAGCTCCAGATAGGTCTTCGTCGTCATGCCCAGAACGCTACGGGCTGCCACTGACAACGCCCTCGACGAGCGGGACGACCGGGACCAAAGTCCGCCCGATTCAGGACTTTCGCCGCGGCATTCCGGACAGCGACCGCTGTGACGATGGTTTCTGAAGATCATCCGACACCTCGTCACCTCCCCGAGGAGGCGGCCGGAAGGGCCCCATGACCGAGCCACAGAAGCGGCCCCTGCCCGTGCGGGTGGTGCGCCGGCATCCGGACGGCATACCGATGAACGACCTGTTCCGGGGCGCCGCGAAACCGGCGGCCGTGCCCGCCGCCGTGCCCGCCCCCGTGCCCGAACCGACGCCGCTGCGGCCGCCGCCGGACGAACCCGACCTCGCCGAACGCGCCGGCGCCGCCCTCCCCGGATGGTGCGCCGTGCTCGTCGCGCTGACCTCACTCGGCGCGGCGGCCACGCTGCTGTGGCGGGCCCGGCCACCGCGCGCCGCGGCTCTGCTGCCCTGGGAGTGGGCGGCCCTGGCCGGCTGCGCCGTCGTCACCGTGCTCGCGCTCGGCGGGCTCACCCGCGGCCGCACCGGCACCGCCTGGGTGCTGGCGCTGTTCGGCCGCTACCGGGGCAGCGTACGGCGCACCGGCCTGGTCTGGATCAGCCCGTTCGTGCTGCGCCGCCGGGTCGACGTACGGCTGCGGCACTGGCGCAGCGAGCCGATCGCCGTCGTGGACGCGGAGGGCGCGGCGCTGCGGGTCGTGGTCCTGGTGGTGTGGTCGGTACGGGACACGGCGCGGGCCCTGCTCGCCGTGGACGACCATCTCGGCTATCTGCGCGAGCAGGTGGAGGCGGCGACCGCGCGGGTCCTCTCGCAGCTGCCCGCCGACGCCTTCCGCGGCGACGGGCCCACCCTGCGGGACGCGGAGGCGGTGGGCGCCCGGCTGACCCGGCTGCTCGCGGCGGAGTGCCGGCCGGTCGGGATCGCGGTGTTCTCGGCGCAGCCGACCCGGATCGAGTACGCGCCGGAGGTGGCCGCGGCGATGCACCGCCGGCAGGTCGCGGCGCTCGACGCCAAGCACCGGGACACCGTGCTGACCAGCGTGATCGATGCCGTGGACGACACGGTGACCCGGCTGACCACCCGGGGGCTCGTCGAGCTGGACGACTTCGAACGCCAGGCCCTGGTCAAGGACTTGACCGTGGCCTTCTACACGCGGCAGGGCGGCGGGCCCGAGCGGGGACAGGAGTGACAGGAGTGACAGAGGTGGCAGACGTGGCAGAACTGAGGAACGAGGCCGTGCGAACGGACCGGCGCGTGGCCGACGCCCTGGAGCTGCGCGCGCCCGGCTTCACCGACGAGCCGGCCGAGGACTGCGACTGCGCGGCCTGCGCGGCGGCCCGGGCCGCCGCCCGCGCGGGGCGCGGCGGTGGCCCGGCCGCCCTGCGCGGGGTGCGGTGCGCGGTGCTGGCGACGCTGGGCGCGGCGGTCCTCGCGGGCACCGGCGCGACTCCGGCCGCGGCCGAACCCGCTCCCTCCCACGCGGGTTGGGACGGCTCCCGGTACTGGTTCCGCAACGCCGCCGGCGAGTGGCGCTGGACCAGCCACCGGGACGTGTACGCCCAGCGCACCGGCGCCCAGCCGAAGACGCAGTCGGGCCGTCCCCACGGCGAGCCGGTCTTCCGGGGCCGTCAGGGCTGGGACGCCCGGGACCGCGTCTACTGGTTCAGGAGCGGCGGTCACTGGTACTGGACCAGCCACCGGGAGAAGTACGAGCTCCGGACCGGCGGCGGTTCCGGGACGGGAACGGGGACGGGGACGGGGACGGGGACCGCGGCGCCCCGTGGCTGGACGACGCCGGTCTCCTCGTACCGCTTCACCGCCTCCTACGGCGAGCGCGGCTCCTGGTCGAGGGGCTATCACACCGGCCAGGACTTCGCGGTGCCCACGGGCACGGCGGTGCGCGCGGTCGGTCCCGGCCGGGTGGTGCGCGCGGGCTACGGCCGGAGCTACGGCTACGAGGTGGTGATCCGGCACGCCGACGGCCGCTACACGCAGTACGCCCATCTCTCCCGTATCGAGGTGTCGGTGGGCGACAGCGTGTCGGCGGGACGGCGGATCGCCCGCTCCGGCGCCACGGGCCGGGTGACCGGTCCGCACCTCCACTTCGAGGTGCGGACCGGGGCGTCCTTCGGCTCGGACGTCGACCCGCTGACGTATCTGCGCGCCCACGGCGTACGCGTCTGAGGCCTATGCGGTCCGGGCTCGGACCGCCTCCGCCGCCCGGTGGTTCTCCTTGAGGGTGATCCGGCCCTTGCGGAGCGTCGCCAGGCGCGGGGCGCGGCGGGCGACGGCGCTGTCGTGGGTGACCATCACGAAGGTCAGCCCGTGTTCCTTCCAGAGCCCTTCGAGCAGGTCGACGATCTCGTCGCGCATCGACTCGTCGAGGTTGCCGGTCGGTTCGTCGGCGAGCAGCACTTTCGGCTGCTTCACCAGGGCCCGGGCGATGGCCACGCGCTGCTGCTGGCCGCCGGACAGTTCGGAGGGCAGGTGCCCGGCGCGCTCGCCGAGGCCGACGGAGTCCAGGGCCTCGGCGGCGCGCCGGCGGCGTTCGGCGGTGCGGACGCCGAGCGGGACGAGCGCGGTCTCCACGTTCTCCTGCGCGGTGAGCGTGGGGATCAGGTTGAAGCTCTGGAAGACGAAGCCGATGAGCCGGCTGCGCAGGTCGGTGAGCCGGCGCTCGGAGACCGTCGCCAGGTCGGTGCCGTCGAGCAGGACGCTGCCCGAGGTGGGGCGGTCGAGGCCGCCGAGCATCTGGAGGAGGGTGGACTTGCCGCCGCCGGTGGGGCCCTGGATGACGAGGCGGTCGCCCTCCCGGACGGTCAGGTCGACGCCGGCGAGGGCGTCCACCCTCTCCTGGCCGCGCCGGTACTGCTTGGTGACGCCGGTGAGTTCGTACATGGTGTTCTCCTGTGCGCGGTACGGGGGTGGGGGCGCGGGGCGCGGACTACTCGACGCGGCGCAGCGCGTCCGCCGGACGGAGGCGGGCGGCGCGCCAGGCGCCGAAGCCGCCCGCGACGAGCCCGCCGCCGAGGGCGAGCAGCACGGCGAGGCCGACGGTGGTCAGGCTGACCGGGGCGGTCAGGGCGATGTCGAGGGACCGTCCGGCGCCGCCGGCGGCCGCACCGGGTCCGCCGCCCATGAGCATCCGGCCGCCGCCGGGTCCGCCGAGGCCGCCGCCGCCCGTGCCGCCGCCGAGCTGGGCGGTGAGGGTGGGGCTGACGGTCGTGACGAGCCAGGCGCCGCCGAGGCCGACGGCGATGCCGAGGGCGCCGCCGATGAGGCCGTTGACCAGGGCCTCGCCGACGACCTGCCGGGTGACCCGGCCGCTCTTCCAGCCGAGCGCCTTGAGGGTGCCGAACTCGCGGACCCGGCGGCTGACGGCCGCGGAGGTGAGCAGTCCGGCGACCAGGACGGCGGCGACGAGCACCGCGTAGGAGAGCCAGCGGCCGACGGTCGTGGCGAGGCCGGCGGCGGTGTCGAGGGAGCCGGAGACGGTCTGCGCGAGGTCGGCGGAGGTGGTGACGGTGGTGCCGGTGACGTTCTTCTGGATGGCGGTCTTGACCGCGTCGATCTCCTTGGAGTCGGTGGCCTGGACGTAGACGGTGGTGATCTTGCCCTTGGCGTCGGCGAGGGTCTGGGCGCGCTGGAGCGGCAGATAGACCTGGGCGGCGGCCTGGCCGCTGTCGGCCGTCGCGATGCCGATGACAGTGAGCTTCACGCCCTTGACGGTGAGGGTCTTGCCGACGGTGAGGCCCTCTTTTTGGGCGTAGGCGCTGTCGAGGACGGCGACGGCGGCGTCCGTCTCGGTGGTCTTGAAGCCGCGGCCCGAGGTGACGGTGGAGGTGGTGAGGGGGCCGAGGTCGGGGGTGGTGACGTCGGTGCCGTAGAGGGTGAAGGAGTTGACGTCGAAGGCGGCGCCGCCGCCGACCACGGTGTCGCCGGAGCCGGAACCGCCCGCGCCGCCGGGGCCGACGCCCTCGGTCTTCTGGCCGCCCTGGCCGCGCTGGATGGCGCCGCGCTTGAACTCGCCGTTGATCTTCAGGTCGACCAGGCTCAGGCCGCCGACCGCCTTGGCCACGCCGTCCTGCTTCGCGACGGTGCCGACCGTGGTGTCCGGCAGCGTCTGGAACCCCTGCACCATCAGCCGGTCGCTGCTCTGCTCCTCCCCCTCGTCCCGCCCCTGGAACTCGAACCGCGGCCGCTGCGCCTGCCCGCCCGCCTCGGGCTGCTCCTGCGCCTTGGTGACCGTGAGGTCCGTGCCGAGGCCGTAGAGCGATTCCAGGACCTTGCCCTGGGCCTGCTTCATGCCGGAGGACACGGAGTTGACGACGATGACCAGCGCGATGCCCAGCGCGAGCCCGGAGGCGACGACGAGCGCCGCCTTTCTGCGGCGGCGCAGTTCGCGCCGGAGGTAGGTGAAGAACATGGGCGCGAAGCTAGGGGCGCCTGGTGATGGCGGGATAAGGCCCGCGTGAGAGCGGGATGAGAGTCTGCGCCGGGACGGCCGTTCAGCCGTCGTACGCCAGGGGGTCGGCCAGGATGTCCTGGATGACGAGGGCGGCGGCGCCGCGGGCGGCGTCGGCGGTGGTGGTGGCGGCGCGGAGGCGGCCCTTGGCGGGGGTCCAGAGGCCGGAGACGACGCGGCGGGCGAGTTCGGCCTCGGCGGCGGGGGCCAGCCAGGGCATCAGGCGCGGGTAGATGCCGCCGAGGACGACGGCCTGCGGGTCGAGGAGGTTGACGGCGCCGGAGACGGCGACGCCGAGCATCCGGCCGGCCTCCTCCAGGGCGGCGAGGGCGCGGGGTTCGGCGTCCTCGGCGCGCCGTACCAGGGTGTCGACGCCGCGGACCCCGGCGGCGCGCAGCAGGGCCGCCTGGCCGGCGTACCGCTCCAGGCAGCCGTGCGAGCCGCAGCGGCAGCGCGGGCCGTCGGGCAGCACGGTGAGGTGGCCGATCTCGCCGGCGAAGCCGTGGGCGCCGCGCAGTAGTTCGCCGTCGAGGACGATCGCGCCGCCGACCCCGATCTCGCCGGTGACGTGCAGGAAGGTGCGTACGGCCCCGAGGTCGCCGAACCACAGCTCGGCGAGGGCCGCGACATTGGCCTCGTTGTCGGAGGCGACCGGCAGCACGGGGGCGCCGGGCGGGCGGGCGGCGGCGAGGGCGCGGGTGAACAGGGCGTCCGCGTCGACCCGGTTCCAGCCGAGGTTGGGGGCCTGTTGGACGGTGCCGCCGGAGACCAGGCCGGGCAGGGCGAGCCGGACGCCGGTGGGCCGCAGGTCCCGGGCGGCGGCCTCGGCGAGCACGTCGGCGGCGACGCCGGCGGCCCGGCGCAGCACCTCGACGGGGGCGAGGGCACGGTTGTCGAGCGGGACGGTGCGGCGGACCCGGCCGGCGCCGCCGAGGTCGGCGACGCAGACGCTGACGTAGTCGACGTTGAGCTCGACGCCGAGCCCGGCGGGGCCGGTGGCGGCCGGTTTGAGGACGGTGCCGGGGCGGCCGGCCTGGCCGCTGAAGGTCTTGCCGGACTCGACGAGCAGGCCGCGTTCCAGGAGCTGTTCGACGAGCGAGGACACCGCGGCGCGGGTGAGGCCGACCCGGGCGGCGACGGCCGCGCGCGTGGTCTCGCCGCTCTCGTGCACGGTGCGCAGCACGAGGCTGAGGTTGTGCCGGCGTACGCCCGCCTTGTCGGCCTTGGGCTCCGGTGTGTCCTTGCGCCTGTTCATCGTGCGCAGAGCCTAACCGGCGGGCGGTGGAACGGCCCGGCCCGCGCACTTCAGTTCGGTGACCGAACTCTTTGGGCTAGGGTGTGAGCATGACACTTCCGCGTGACTACCGCGGGCAGAGCTGCGCCCTGTCCCGCGCCATGGAGGTCGTGGGCGAGCGCTGGACGCTGCTGATCCTGCGCGACGCGTTCCTCGGTGTGCGCCGTTTCGGCGAGTTCGCCGCGCACCTCGCGGTGCCGCGGGCCGTGCTCACCGACCGGCTCGCCACGCTCACCGCGGCCGGGGTGCTCCAGCGGCGGCCCGACGGCGGCCGGCGCGAGGTGTACGTGCTCACCGACAAGGGCCGCGCGCTGTGGCCGGCGGTGCGCGCCCTGAGCGACTGGGGCGACCGTTTCTACCCGTCCCAGGGCGGTGGTCCGCGCCGCGTCTATCTGCATGCCGGCGACGACACGCGCGTCGGCGAGGACGGGTGCTGTACGGGCTGCGGCGCCGAGGTGCCGGTCGGCGACCTGGTCGTCGCCCCGGGCCCGGGCGCCGCGCCGGCCGGGCCGGACGCCGATCCGGTGACGGCGGCGCTGGCCCGCCCGCACCGGCTGCTGACCCCGCTCCTCCCTCGTACCTCCGTATCCAAGAGAGGCTGAACCACCATGAAGATTCTGGTCGTCGGCGCCGGTGCCACCGGTGGCTGTTTCGGGGCGATGCTCGCCCGGGCCGGACAGGACGTCACCTTCCTGGTGCGGCCCGCGCGGGCCGCGGCGCTGCGCGAGCGGGGCCTGCGGGTGGTGGGGCGGGAGGAGGAGTGGCGGATCGACCCGGTCCTCGTCACCGCCGACGAGCTGGCGGCCGCGCCCGTCGCGTACGACCTGGTGCTGCTCTCGGTGAAGGCCGCCGGGCTGGCACGCGCGGCGGAGGATCTCGGGCCGGCCGTCGGCCCGGACACGGTGATCGTGCCGCAGCTCAACGGGCTGGCCCATCTGGAGGCCCTGAACGAGCGGTTCGGGGCGGACCGGGTGCTGGGCGCGGTGACGAAGATGGTCACCACGCTGGACCAGGACACCGGCGACATCCTGCGGCTCGCGCCGCTCGCGCAGCTGCTCCTCGGTGAACAGGACGGCACGGTGACGCCCCGGGTGGAGGCGGTCCGCGCGGTGCTGGCCGGCGCGGGCATCGACGCGCGGGTGCCGGAGAACGCGGTGACGGCGATGTGGCACAAGTGGGTCTTCATCACCACGATCGGTGCGCTGACCAGCCTGATGCGCGGCACGGTCGGCGAGATCAACGCGGTGCCGGGCGGTACGGAACTGGCGACGGCGCTCCTGGACGAGGCGTGCGCGGTGGCGGCGGCCGCCGGGCATCCGGTGCCGGACGCGGAGCGGCAGGAGAACCTGGACGTGGTGACGGCGACGGGCTCGCCGCTGGTGCCCTCGCTCTACCGGGACCTGGCCTCCGGCGCGCCCACCGAGGTGGAGCACCTCTTCGGCGACCTGGTGGCCCGGGCCCGCCGGCTCGGCGTGCCGACGCCGCTGATGGACCTGGCGACGCTGAACCTGCGGGTGCACCAGGCGCGCGTGGAGAAGACGTCCTAGGGTGCCACGAAGAGGCTCGGGAAGCGGGGGCCGAGCCAGGGCTTGCGGCCCCAGGCGAGGGCGCGGCCGGTGGCCATCACGGGGCGGGGGTCGATGCGGCCGAGGGCCATCAGGAGGAAGGCGACCGGTTCGGTGAGGACCGTGCAGTCGGGGCGGGCGGCGGTGTCGGGGCCGGTGGTCACCCGGCCGTCGGCGACGGCCACGCCGAACCGGGCGCCGCCCCAGAGGCGTACCCGGTAGCGGGCGGTGAGTCCGGCGACGGCGTCCGGGGCGGTGACCCGGGGCATCGCGGCGAGCATGAAGGGGAGGGTCAGCTCGACCCGGGTGCGGTCCACCATGTGCGGGCGGCCGAGGGCGCGGGCCAGGTCGTAGCCGTGGCCGAGCATGTGGGTGAGCAGGTAGGAGCCGAGGGTCGGGCGGTCGAGCGGGCCGAGCGGGGTGTCGAGGAGTTCGGCGGGGTCGCCCTGTTCGACGGCGTCGAGGAAGGCGAGCGCCTGGTCGTGGACGAGGTCGGCGAGGGGGCCGGCGGCGCGCTCCGGGAAGGCGGCGAGGGCTTCTTCGTTGGCGGCGGCGAGGCTCTGCGGTGTGCCGTCGCCGTACGGGCGGGGGCGGCCGGCCGCGAGGTCGGCCATCAGCTCGTTGGCCTGGGCGAGGTGGGCGGCGGCCTCGCCGATGCTCCAGGTGGAGCGGGGCACGGGTGCGGAGGTGTCGGGGGCGGCCCGTATCACCTCGGCGATGTCCCGCGCGGTGTCGCGTATCGCCTCCGCGAGCCCGTCCGGCAGCACGGTCATCTCCCCGCCCCCTTGTCCTACTCACCAGTAGGGCAAGAGTAGGGGCGCCTCCGGCCGCTGCCCAGGGCCGGGGGCGCCCGTCTCGGTCACGATCGGCTCACGCCCTGGCGAGCCGGAGGGTGAGCAGCTGGAAGGGGCGCAGGCTGATCAGGACGTCGTCGCCGTCGGTCTCCGCCTCGCCCTCCCCGCCGGGCCAAGGGCGTTCGAGCAGGTCGCAGGCCCGGGCGCCGGCGAGCGGGAACCCGGTGGTGAGGCGGGTGCGGGCGCGGGCGCCGCGCGACTCGTAGACGCGGACCACGACATCGCCGCTGCCGTCGTCGGCCAGCTTGACCGCGCTGACGACCACGGCCTCGTCGGCCACGCTCACCAGCGGAGCCACCTCGGCCGGCACGCCGCCCCGCACCTGCCGCTCGGGCTGGTTGATCCGGTGGCCTTCGCGGACGGCGTCGCCGATCCGCGCGCCGGGCACGAGGGCGTGCCGGAAGCGGTGCACGCCCTGGTCGGTGTGGGGGTCGGGGAAGCGGGGTGCGCGCAGCAGGGAGGCGCGGACCGTGGTGGTCGTGCCGCGATCCTCCGGCCGGACGGCACGGGTGACGTCGTGTCCGTAGGTGGAGGCGGTGACGAGGGCGACGCCCCAGCCCGGCTCCTCGAAGTGCACGAAGCGGTGGTTGCAGGCCTCGAACTTGGCCGCCTCCCAACTGGTGTTGGTGTGGGTGGGCCGGTGGAGGTGCCCGAACTGGGTCTCGGCGGCGTAGCGGTCGGTGTGCACGTCGAGCGGGAAGGCCGCCTTGAGGAACTTCTCCGTCTCGTGCCAGTCGACCTCGGTGTCGAGGTCGAGGCGCTTCTCTCCCGCCCGGAGGGTGAGCGTCTGGACGGCGGTGGAGGAGCCGAAGGAGCGGGTGACGCGGACGGCCACGGCGCCCGACGCGTCCTCGGCCAGGGCGAGTCCGTCGACGTCCGTCAGGTCGGTGACGGTGTTGCGGTAGAAGCGGTCGACGTCCCAGGCGTCCCACATGTTGGGGAAGTCGGGGTGGAGCTGGAGCAGGTTGGCGGCGGCGCCGGGGGCGACGGTCTCGCGTCCGGTGTCGAGGTCGACGAGCGAGACGACGAGACCGCGGGCGTCGACGGTGACGCGGAGCAGCCCGTTGTCGAGGACGAAGCCGCCGTCGGCGTGCGGCGCGGCGGTGCAGCGGCCGGGTGCGGCGGGCAGGGCCGAGAGGGGCCGGGCGCCGCCCGCCGGGATGCCGCCGCGCGGGTGCGGGGCGGAGTTGAAGACGACCTCCGCGTCCCCCTCCCCCGCCAGGGCGCGCTGGGCGCGGTCGACGATCGCGGTGAGCTCCTCGGCGACGCGGGCGTACGTGGCCTCCGCCTCGCGGTGCACCCAGGCGATGGAAGAGCCGGGCAGGATGTCGTGGAACTGGTGGAGCAGGACCGTCTTCCAGATGCGGTCCAACTCCGCGTACGGATACGGCAATCCGGTCCGTACGGCGGCGGTGGCGGCCCACAGCTCGGCCTCGCGCAGCAGGTTCTCGCTCGCCCGGTTGCCCTGCTTCGTACGGGCCTGGCTGGTGAGCGTGGCGCGGTGCAGTTCGAGGTACAACTCTCCTACCCACACCGGTGGTTCGGGGTACTCCGCCTGGGCCTTGGCGAAGAACTCGGCGGGCCGCTCCCAGCGTACGGTCGCGGAGCCCTCCAGATCGCGCATCCGGGCCGCCTTGGCGATCATCTCGCGGGTCGTGCCGCCGCCTCCGTCGCCCCAGCCGGTGGGGGCGAGGGAGTGCCGGGCGCGGCCCTTGTCCTTGAAGTTGCGGACGGCGTGGGCGATCTCCTTGCCCTGCATGGAGCAGTTGTAGGTGTCGATGGGCGGGAAGTGGGTGAAGATCCGGGTGCCGTCGATGCCCTCCCACCAGAAGGTGTGGTGCGGGAAGGAGTTGACCTGACTCCAGGAGATCTTCTGGGTGAGCAGCCACTTCGAGCCGGCCTGCCGGATGATCTGCGGGAGTCCGCCGGCGAAGCCGAAGGTGTCGGGGAGCCAGGCCTCGTGGTTCTCGACGCCGAACTCGTCGAGGAAGAAGCGCTTGCCGTGCACGAACTGACGGGCCATCGCCTCCGAGGAGGGCATGTTGGTGTCGGACTCGACCCACATGCCGCCGGCCGGGACGAAGCGGCCCTCGGCGACGGCCTTCTTCACCCGGGCGTACACCTCGGGCCGGTGCTCCTTGATCCAGGCGTACTGCTGGGCCTGGGACATGGTGTAGACGAAGTCGGGCTGGTCCTCCAGGAGCGCGGTCATGTTGGCGGTGGTACGGGCCACCTTCCGGACCGTCTCGCGCAGCGGCCAGAGCCAGGCGGAGTCGATGTGGGCGTGCCCGACGGCGCTGATGCGGTGGGCGGAGGGCTCGGCGGGCGAGGCGAGGACGCCGGCCAGTTCGGCGCGGGCCGCGGCGGCGGTGCCGCCCACGTCCTGGAGGTCGAGGGCGTCCAGGGCGCGTTCGACGGCGCGCAGGACGTCCCAGCGGCGGGCGCCCTCGACGGGCAGCTCGGCCATCAGCTCGCCGAGCACCTCCAGGTCGATGACGAGTTCCCAGACGGTCTCGTCGAAGACGGCGAGATCGAGCCGGGCGAGCCGGTACTGCGGCCGGTCGCCGGCCGTCTCCTTCTCGCCGAGCTCGGTGGGCAGGAAGGGGTGGTAGTCGAGGATAACCGGGTTGGCCGCGGCCTCGACGTGCAGCAGCACCTCCTCGCCGCCGGCCGCCGGAGCGGCGATCCGCACCCACTGGTTGCGCGGGTGGAGGCCCTTCACCGGGCTGCCGTCCGGGCGGTAGACCAGGCCTTCGCACTGGAAGCCGGGCATGTTGGCGTCGAAGCCGAGGTCGATCAGCGCCTCGACGGTCCGGCCGGCCCACTCCTCGGGGACGGTGCCGGTCACGGTGAGCCAACTGGTGGACCAGGGCGCGCCCCACACCTCGCCGGCGGCGATGGGGGTACGGGGCGCGGCGAGGCCCTCGGCGACCGGGACGGGTTCGCCGGGGGCGGTCCAGATGCCCGCGGTGAGGGGCACGGAGACGGGGTGGACGGCGGGGCGGATGCGTTCTTCGAGGACCCGCTTGAGCCGGGACTCGACGAGGCTGCGGTCGTCATGCATGCGGAGCGCTCCAAGGGCAGGGGCGGGGGTACGAATCCGGGTCGGGGTTACGAGGCGGGGTCAGCGGCGCCGGGCGCCGCCGAGGTCGTCCGGCGTGACCAGCTCGGTGATGCCGCGGGCGGCCAGGTGCGCGGGGTCGGCGGCGCGGGCCGCGAGGACGACGGCCGGGCGGGCCCCGTCCGCGGCGAGCCGCATGAACGCCTCGTAGTGCGCGCCGCCGGGGCCGCAGGACGAGCGCGCGGTGACCTCCTCCGGGAGGTCGACGACGAGCGCGGTGCTCCTCGGCGCGGGCCTGACCCCTGCCGTACGGGCCGCGGCGACGGCGTCCGCGAGAGCCCGGCCGGCCGGCTTGACCTTCCGGTCGTTGGTCAACAGGCCCAGGCTGTATTCCAGTTCGGGGAAGTCGGCGAGCGCGCGGTCGACGTCGTGGGAGCACCACCACGTGATACCCCACAGATCGGGGCAGTCGAGCGCGGCGGCGACGGTCGTCCGGGTGAATTCGGCCGCCCGGTCGGCGGGGATGTGCGGGGCGGGCGCGCCGACCTCCTGGAGCCAGACCGGGCGGTGCGGGTCGTCGGCCCAGGCCTTGGAGAGTTCGACGAGGTAGGCGGCGTGCCGGCCGACGGCGACGGAGTCGGGGCCGTAGCGCTGGGCGGTGCCGTTGAACACCCAGGAGTGGACGGCGGTGGCCGCGCCGATGCGGGCGGCGTGACCGGGGGTGAAGGGGTGGTCGTCGAGGTACCAGGCGGCGTCGTAGGCGGCGTGCAGATGGAACCGGCCGGGCGCGCCGTCCTCGCAGGCGGCGAGCATGCGGCGCAGCCAGTGCGCGGCCTGGTCGGGGGTGATCCGGTCGGGGTCGGGGTGGGGGGCGCCGGAGAACTGGTCGATCTCGTTGCCGAGGGTCATGCCGAGGAAGTTCGGCCGGTCGGCGAGGGCGGCGGCGAGGGTGCGCAGATAGGCGGCCTGGCCGTCGAGGACGTCCGGGTCGGTGAAGAGGTTGCGCCGGTGCCAGGTCTGGGTCCAGGCGGGCAGGAAGTCGAAGCTGGACAGATGGCCCTGGAGGCCGTCGACGGCGACGTCGAGGCCGCGTTCGGCGGCGGCGTCGACGAGCGCGGCGAGCTGCTCGACGGCGCGCGGCCGGATCAGGGTGCGATTGGGCTGGAAGAGCGGCCACAGCGGGAAGACCCGGACGTGGTCGAGGCCGAGGGTGGCGATCGAGTCCAGGTCGGCGCGTACGGCGTCGAGGTCGAAGTCGAGCCAGTGGTGGAACCAGCCCTCGCTGGGCGTGTAGTTGACGCCGAAACGCGGGGCGGCGGAAGGAGGGTGCGTCATGTGCGGTGCGGTGTCCTTCGTGAGACGGGCAGCGGTCAGGTCGGTCAGCCCCGGTCAGCCCTTGAGCGCTCCCTCCTCGACCCCCTTGAAGAAGAAGCGCTGGAGCGCCGCGAACACGGCCACGATCGGCAGGAAGGCGATCATGGTGCCGGCGGCGATCAGCCGGGGGTTGGCGGTGAAGGTGCCGTCGAGGTACTGCAGGCCGACCGTGAGGGTGTAGCGGCCGGGGTCGTTGAGCACGATGAGCGGCCACAGGAAGTCGTCCCAGGCGCCGATGAAGGTGAAGATCACCACGACGCTCAGCATGCCCCGTACGTTCGGCAGACTCACGTGCACGAGGCGCTGCCAGGCGTTGGCGCCGTCCACGAGCGCGGCGGAGTCGAGCTCGGGCGGCACGGACCGGAAGGCCGTGTACATGAGGAGCACGTTGAGCATGGCGATGGCGCCGGGCAGGGCGACCCCGAGGAGGGTGTCGGTGAGGCCGAGGCTGCGCACGGTCACGTACTGGGAGACGAGGGTGACCTCGCCGGGCAGTACGAGGGTGGCGAGGAAGAGGCCGAGCGCGAGCCGGGCGCCGCGGAAGCGAAGGCGAGCGAGCGCGTAGCCGGCCAGGGTGGCGCCGACGGCGTTCCCGAGGACCGCGATGCCGGCCACGACCAGGGAGTTGGCGGCGTAGGTCCACACCGGGATCGTGTCGGCGACCTTGGCGTAGTTGGCGAGGGTCGGGGCGTCGGGCAGGAAGCCCGGAGTGCGGGAGTAGACGTCCTCGGCGGGGCCCTTGAGCGAGGTGGACAGCTGCCACAGGAAGGGCCCGATGGTGAGCAGCAGGACGCCGAGCAGGAGCAGATAGCGGACCGCCTTCTCGGCGGTGGACGGGGCGCGGCCCGGGGCTGCCATGCCGTCAGGCCCCCTTCCGGTCGAGCCGGGCGAGCACGAGCATCGGCCCGACGGTGAGGACGAAGAGCAGGATGCTGAGGGCGGAGGCGTAGCCGATGTGGCCGGTGAAGCCCCGGCTGTACATCTGGATGAGCATGACCACGGACATGTCGCGCCCGCCGGGTCCGCCGGTGCCGTGGGAGAGCACGTACAGCTCGGAGAAGATCCGCAGGGCGGAGACCGAGATGAGCACGGAGACGAGGAGCATGGCGGGGCGGACGCCGGGCAGGGTGACGTGCCAGAAGCGGCGGACGGCGGAGGCGCCGTCCACGGCGGCGGCCTCGTGGAGCTCGCGCCCGACGTTCCCGAGCGCGGACAGATAGATGACCATGTAGTAGCCGAGGCCCTTCCACACGGTGAGCGCGATGGCGCTGAACAGCAGCAGCCAGCGGTCGGTGAGGAAGGAGACGGGCCGGTCGGCGAGGCCCAGCTGGTGGAGCATGCCGTTGAGCAGGCCCCGGTCGTCGAGCACCCAGCCCCAGATGATGCCGACGACGACGGCGGAGGCGACCACGGGGCTGTAGAACGCGGTGCGGAAGAAGGTGATGCCGGGCAGCTTCTTCTCCACGAGGAGGGCGAGCAGCAGCGGAAGCAGGGTGAGCAGGGGCAGACACACCAAGAGGTAGACGACGCTGTTCACCAGGGCGTCGGTCAGCTGGGCGTCGTCCAGGGCGCGCCGGTAGTTCGCCAGGCCGGTGAAGTGTCCTCCGCCGAGCGGTTTGGCGTTGGTGAAGGACAGGATCACGGTGTTGACGGCGGGCCACAGGTTGAAGACGGCGAGCCAGAGCAGCGCAGGGCCGGCGAGCAGCCAGGGGGTGAACCAGCGTCGGTGGGTCATGTCGGGCGCCGCCTCAGTCCTTGATGAGCTGGTCGGCGCGGGCGGCCGCCGTGTCGAGGGCTTCCTTCGATCCGGCCTGGCCGCTGATGGCGAGTGCGATCTGCTGGTTGATCAGGGTCTTGACGGCGTCGTTGGCCTGGACGGGTTCGAGGACCTTGGCGGCGGCGAGGGAACGGAAGGCGGTGACCTTGGCGTCGCCGGCGTTGCTGCCGTCGCTCTCGGCGAAGTACGGGTCGGCGGCAGAGGCGGTGGTGGAGGGGAAGATGCTGGTCTCGTGGGCGAAGGCGGCCTGGTTCTCGGCGTTGGTCACCCAGCGGGCGAGGGCCAGGGCGGCGGCCGGGTTCTTGGTGTTCCTCGGGATGGACAGGCCCTGCACGTAGAGCGGCGGGGTGCCCATGGCCGGCGAGGAGACCACCTTGGGGGCGAGGGTCGGGTTGTCGGTGGCGAGGCTGGTGATGTAGTTGGCGCCGGCGGTGGTCCAGGCGGCGGTGCCGGAGGCGAAGAGCTTGGTGTTGCCCGCGTAGGTCTCGGTGAGCACGTCCTTCGGCAGCAGGCCCTCCTGGTAGGCGGCCCGGTAGGTGTCGAGGACGGCGGCGGCCTCGGGGGTGTTGAAGGTGAAGCGGGTGCCCTCCGCGTTCATGATCGGCACGCCGGCGTTGGCGAGGTCGATGAGGTTGGGCTTGCGGCTCATCAGATAGGTCTGTCCGCCGGACTTCGCCTTGACCGTACGGGCGGCCTTGACGAGCTCGTCGAGGGAGGCCGGCGGCTTCTTCGGGTCGAGGCCGTACTTCGTGAACAGCTCGCCGTTCCAGTAGTTGACGTCGGTGTTGAGGTACCAGGGGTAGCCGTAGGTGCCGTCGTGGCCGGGGAAGCGGTAGGCGTCGAGGCCGCCCTTGACGTAGTCCTTCGCGGAGGCCGCGTCGGCCTTGCCGATGTCGAGCAGCAGGTTCTGCCTGACGAGGGGGAGGGCGAAGTCCGGGGGGAGGTTGACGACGTCGGGCAGGGTGCCGCCGGCGGACTGGCTGAGCACCTTCTCCGAGTAGCCCTCGCCGGGCTGGTCGAGCCACTCGACCGTGGTGCCCGGGTACTTCTTCTCGAAGCCGTCGATCACCTTCTCCATGTAGGCGGTGAACTTCGGCTTGAGGGCCCAGGTCTGCAGCGAGACCTTGCCCTTGACCTCGCCGCCGGTGTCGGCCGGGCCGGGGGCCCCGGAGTCCTCGGTGCCGCCGAGGCCGCAGCCGGCGAGGGTCATGGCGGCGAGGGCGGTGGCGGCGGCCGTGGCGGTCCAGCGGGCCAGGGGGCTTCTCCGGATGTGTCGCACGAGGGTGTCTCCTTGCTCGGACGTCGCGGGGGTGTGCGCGGACCTTGCTCGGTGCTTCTGACGCTCGGCTTGCTCGGTGCTGGGCTTGCTCGGTGCTGGGCTTGCTCGGAGTTCAACCGCTGACCGGATCTACTAAACCGGTCTAGCGATGCGGGACTATGCTCGCGGCTAGACTCCGGTGTCAAGGGACCGTGCAGGGACCGAGCGGAATCGGCCGTCTTCCAACGGCCGGGAAGGGGGCGTCCGTTGGCCAGACCGACCATCGCCGACATCGCCAGGGAGGCCGGTGTCTCCAAGGGAGCCGTCTCCTTCGCGCTCAACGGGCGCCCGGGCGTCAGCGAGGCCACCCGGGAGCGGATCCTGCGGGTCGCCGAGCGGATGAACTGGCGCCCGCACAGCGCCGCCCGCGCGCTCGGCGGGGCGCGCGCCGGGGCGGTCGGCCTGGTGCTCGCCCGGCCCGCCCGCACCATCGGGCTCGAGCCGTTCTTCGGCCAGCTGCTCTCCGGTCTCCAGGCCGCGCTCTCCACCTGCGGCACCGCGCTCCAGCTGCTCGTCGTCGAGGACACCGCCGCCGAGGTCGAGGTCTACCGGCGGTGGACCTCGGAGCACCGGGTGGACGGCTTCGTGCTCGTCGACCTCCAGGTGCGCGACCCTCGGATCCCGGTCCTGGAGGAGCTCGGGGTGCCGACCGTGGTGCTGGGCGGGCCCGGCCGGCACGGCGGGCTGCCCGCCGTCTGGGCCGACGACCGCGAGGCGATGACCTCGATCGTCGAGTACCTGGCGGCGCTCGGCCACCGCCGGATCGCGCATCTCGCCGGGCTGCCCGCCTTCCAGCACACCCGGCGCCGGATCCGGGCGGTACGGGACGCGGCGCGCCGCCTCGGACTCGCCGACGCCGTCTCCGTACCGACCGACTTCAGCGACGCCGAGGGCGCCGCCGCCACCCGCGCCCTGCTCGCCCGGCCGGCCGGGCAGCGGCCGACGGCCATCGTGTACGACAGCGACGTGATGGCGGTCGCCGGGCTCGGGGTCGCCGCCGAGATGGGCGTACGGGTGCCGGGCGAGCTGTCCCTGGTGTCCTTCGACGACTCCGCGCTCGCCCGGATCGTGCACCCCTCGCTGACCGCGCTGTCCCGCGACACCTTCGCGCTCGGCGAGCAGGTGGCGACCGCCCTGCTCGCCGTGGTCGACGACCCGGCCGCGGGCCGCGACATCAGGAACCCGACACCGCGGCTCACGGTGCGCGAGAGCACGGCGGCGCCGGCCGCCGAATGACGGCCGGCCCTCTTGACCCCTCTGCTAAAGGGGTTTAGCCTCCCGGACCGGGCGGCGGAGTGTCGCCCCGTTCGCCTTCCGCACCATCGCGCCACCGGCACCACCAGCCTTCCTTCCCCCCTCCTGCTGGACCGGAGCATCGATGAGACGACTTCCCCGTCTGCTGGCCGCCGCCCTGTCGGCGGCCCTTCTCGGCCTCGCCGTCACACCCGCCGCCTCGGCGTCGGGGTCCGCGGCACCGGCGGTACCGGCGCCCGACAACGTTGTCGGCGCCGCCGGCGGCCAGCCGTACGCCTCCTACTGGTACCCGAATTCGATCCTGAACTGGGACCCGGCCACCGACCCCGACGCCCGCTTCAACCGCTCGCGCGTGCCGCTCACCCCACGGGTCTCCGACCCCGCCCTGAAGGCGAACGCCAACGCCCGGGCCGGTGAGGGCAAGGTCGTGTCCCTGGTGTCCTTCGCCCCGACCTCGAACAATCCCTCCCAGGGCTCGCTCGATCCGCGCTATTACGCCTTCGGGCACTGGCAGTACGTCGACAAGCTGGTCTTCTGGGGCGGTTCGGCGGGCGAGGGGCTGATCCTCGCGCCGAACCCCACCGTGATCGACGCCGCCCACCGCAACGGCGTGAAGGTCTACGGCACGGTCTTCTTCCCGCCCACCGCCTACGGCGGCCAGATCCAGTGGGTGCGGGACTTCGTGCAGAAGTCCGGCGCCCGCTACCCGGTCGCCGACAAACTCGCCGAGGCCGCCCGGTACTACGGCTTCGACGGCTGGTTCATCAACCAGGAGACGGCCGGCGGCGACAGCACCCTCGCCACCGAGATGCGCAACACCCTGCGCTACGCGCGCTCGCTCGGCCCGGTCGAGTTCATGTGGTACGACGCGATGACCGAGTCCGGCGCGGTCAGCTGGCAGGACGCGCTCACCAGCGCCAACGACGCCTTCCTGCAGGAGGGTTCGCAGCGCACCAGCGACTCGATGTTCCTCGACTTCGGCTGGGGCGCCGCCGCGCTCGACTCCTCCCGCACCCTCGCCCGCTCCCTCGGGCGCAGTGAGTACGAGCTGTTCGCGGGCGTCGACACCGAGGCCAACGGCTACAACTCGAGCGCGCCGTGGAGCGCCGTCTTCCCGGACGGCAAGCCGCACACCGCCTCGCTCGGTCTCTACCGCCCCGAGTGGACCCACAACTCCTCGACGGACCGGGCCGATTCGTACGCGCGCGAGGCCCGCTACTGGGACGGCGCCAACGCCGACCCGTCCAACACGGCCACGACGTCGAGCTGGAAGGGCCTGGCCCACTACATCGCCGAGTCGTCGCCGGTCACCGCCAAGCCCTTCGTGACCTCCTTCGACGCCGGCCAGGGCGACTTCTACCACTCCGGCGGCGCCCGGGTCTCGACCGCCGGCTGGAACAACCTCTCCCTCCAGGACGTGCCGCCCACCTACCGCTGGCTGGTGCAGTCCACGGGGACGAAGCTGAAGGCCTCCTACGACTTCACCGACGCCTACGAGGGCGGCTCCGCGCTCCGCCTGACCGGCCCGCTGGACGCCGTGAACACCGTACGGCTCTACCAGACCCGCCTCCCGGTCGCCGCCGACACCAGGCTGTCGGTGGTCCTCAAGACCCCGGCGGCCGGACCGACCCGGCTGAAGGCCGCCGTCTCCTTCACCGACTCCCCCACCACCTTCACCACCCTCGACCTCGGCTCCACCACGACGGCCGGCTGGGAGCGCAGGACGCTCGACCTCTCCCCGTACGCCGGACGCACCATCGCCCAGCTCGGCCTCCAGACGACCGGGACGGCCACCTCGTACGACATCAAGGTCGGTCAACTCGGCGTGTACGACGGGCAGGTGGACGCGACGGCGGCGCCGGGCGCGCCGACCGTGCTCGGCAGCTCCGACACCGGCACGGGCAGCAAGTCGCTGCGGCTCGCGTGGACCGCGCCGGCCGGCGGGCAGGTGCACCACTACGAGGTGTACCGGCGTGACGCGGGCGGCGGCCGCACCTTCCTCGGGGCCACGCCGAACGACAGCTACTTCGTGCCGAGGCTCGACCGGGCCGGTACGGAGGCGTCGACGACGCTCGACGTCGAGGCGGTGTCCACCGAGTGGGGCCGCTCCCCCGCCGCGAGCACCACGGTCGGCTGGTCGGCGGCGACCGAGGCCAATGTCGCGCTGAACCGTCCGGCGACCGGCTCCGGCCAGTGCAACTCCTCGGAGACCCCGGCGAAGGCCGTCAACGGCAGCGTGTCCGGCGGCACCACCGACAAGTGGTGCACCCTGACGACCGACAAGTGGCTCGAGGTGGACCTCGGTTCACCGCGCGCGCTGAACCGCTTCGTGGTGAAGCACGCGGCGGCGGGCGGCGAGAGCGCGACCTGGAACACCCGGGACTTCCGGATCGAGGTCCGCGACAGCGCCTCCGCCGCCTGGACCACGGCGGTGACCGTCACCGGCAACACGGCGGCGACCACGACCCATCCGGTGACCGCGACCGCCCGCTATGTGCGTCTGGTGGTCACGAGGCCGACGCAGACGACGGATCCGGCGGCCCGGATCTACGAGTTCGAGGCCTGGGGCTCGTAACTCCTGACGTTCACGCCTGCGCCGTGGCGACCTTGACTCCGAAGCCGATCAGGACGACGCCGGTGATCCGCTCCATGCGGCGGCGCACGGAGGCCCGGGCGAAGAACGCCCGGGCCTTCGCGAGCAGCAGCACATAGCCGCACAGCCAGACCACGGTAAGGGTCGCGTGGACGAGCACCAGGAGCGCCATTCCGGTGTGCGCGGACAGTCCGTGCGGCGCGAGGGTGGGCAGCAGACCCGTGTAGAAGACGGCGATCTTCGGATTGAGCACATTGCTCACCAGGCCGGTGCGCCACGGGTTCCCGGACGGCGCCGGCAGGGACACGGGGGCCGCGTCCGTGGTGGGCCCGCCGCGGCGGGCGGCGCGCAGGGCCTGGACACCGAGGACGACCAGATAGGCGGCGCCGGCCAGCTTCACGACGGTGTACGCGGTGGCGGACGCGGCCAGGACGGCGGCGAGCCCGGCGACCGACAGCACGCCCCACACGAGGAGACCGGTGGTGATCCCGGCGACGGTCAGCAGTCCGTCGCGCCGGCCGGCGGCGACCGCCCGCCGGGTCACGACCGCCATGTCGGGTCCGGGCACCATCGTGAGGAGCGCGAGCACACCCGCCGCGGCGAGGAATTCGTACACCATGGGGCGAGTGTGCCATCCCCGCCGACGTGGCCGGTACGGGCCTCTGTTCCTCGGCGCCGGGCGGGTTCGACTGGGCCGCATGACGCTGCTGAGCCGCACGTACGCCGACACCTCCCGACAGGGCAACGAGGAGCTGCGGGACGCGGTGGCGCGCGCCCGGGCGAACCGGGCGGACGGCGCGGCGCTCGTCGGCATGAGCAGCAACCCGGACACCCGGATGGCGTGCGTGTTCACTCACCCGTAGCGGCGACCCGGCGCAACAGGGCGTGCAGCACGGCGCGTTCCTCCTCGGACAGCGGGGCGAGGAGGCCGTCGGTGACGCGGCGGCTGCTGCGGTCGGTGTCCTTGAGGTAGCCGCGGCCGGCGTCGGTGAGAACGACGATCCGGCTGCGCCGGTCGCCGGGGGCCGGGCGGCGCTCCACCAGGGCGAGGCGTTCGAGGTCGTCGACGAGGCCGACGATGGCGCTGGGGTCGTAGCCGAGGCGGGTGCTCAACTCGCGCTGGAGGGCGCCCTCGACGGTGGCGAGGTAGCGCAGCACCGCGTA
Organism: Streptomyces sp. SKN60; assembly: GCF_026236535.1. Taxonomy (GTDB): domain Bacteria; phylum Actinomycetota; class Actinomycetes; order Streptomycetales; family Streptomycetaceae; genus Streptomyces. Next base: position 120,445 of record NZ_JAHTMW010000003.1, read on the forward strand.
GTGGCGCAGCCGCAGGCCGGACTCCTGGAGGGCGGCGTTGAAGAGCTGACCGGAGCGCTGGCCGAGCCGGTAGAGCAGATATCCGGTGTCGGAGTGCAGGCCGAGCATCCAGGGGTCGTCCGCGCGGTCCCCGGCGTCTCCGGCGCCTCTGGTGTCTCTGGTGTCTCTGGCGTTCATGGCACCAGCATGCCGCAGGACCGATGTCGATCACAACCATTGACGTCAACAACTATTGGTCCTAACTTCCTTTCCAGCGGATCGAAGCCGATCGAGCACACGCTCTCCCGTCCGCCCCTCCCCCGTGTCTGAAGGGACCCTCATGTCACCCACAGCAACGCCCGCCGTCGATCTCACCGGCAAGGTCGCGATCGTCACCGGCTCCGGCCGGGGCCTCGGGCTCGCCTACGCCACCGCGCTGGCCGCCGCCGGAGCCTCCGTGGTCGTCAACGACCTGGACGCCGAGCTCGCCGAGAAGGCCGCGGCCGGCATCGTCGCGGCCGGCGGCCGGGCCGTCGCCGAAGCCGTCGCCGTCGGCACCTCCGAGGCGGCGGACCGGCTGGTCGAGCGGGCCGTGAGCGCCTTCGGACGGCTCGACGTCCTGGTCACCAACGCGGGCATCCTGCGCGACCGCGTGCTGTGGAAGATGACCGACGAGGATTTCGACGCCGTCGTCGGCACCCACCTCCGGGGCACCTTCACCTGCGCCCGCGCCGCCGCCGTACGGATGCGCGAGCAGGGCGAGGGCGGCCGGCTGATCCTGGTCGGCTCCCCCGCCGGGCAGCGCGGCAACTTCGGCCAGACCAACTACGCCGCCGCCAAGGCCGGTGTCGCCGCCATGGTCCGAACCTGGTCGATGGAGCTGGCCAAGGCCGGGATCACCGTCAACGCGGTGGTGCCGGTGGCCGCGACCGCCATGACCGAGACCATCCCGGCCTTCGCCCCGTACGTGGCGGCGATGCGGGACGGCGCGCCGCTCCCGGACTTCCTGCGCAAGGGCGAGGGCTTCGGCACGGTCGAGGACTGCGCGGCGCTCGTGCCCTTCCTCGCCTCCGACGCCGCCGCCGATGTCACCGGCCAGTGCGTGGGCATCGGCGGCGACCGGCTCGCCCTGTGGTCGCATCCCGAGGAGATCGCCACCGCCTACGCGGACGGCGGCTGGACTCCGGAGACCCTCGCCGCCGCCTGGCACACCTCGGTCGGCCGTGTCCCGCAGACCGTCGGCATCCCCGCGCCGCGCCTCCCGGAGGCGTGATGAGCGGGACGAGCGCAATACCCGCGATGGCCCTGGACGAGCTGGTCGCCATCGACGTCCACACCCACTGCGAGGTCTCCGCGAGCGGCCGTTCCTCGCTCTCCGACGAGCTGCACTCCGCCTCCGGCGCGTACTTCAAGGTCGCGGGCGACCGGAAGCCGACGCTTGAGGAGATGGCCGCGTACTACCGGGAGCGGCGGATGGCCGCCGTGGTCTTCACGGTGGACGCCGAACACGCCACCGGTACCGAGCCGATCCCCAACGAGGAGATCGCCGAGACCGCCGCCGCCCACCCCGACGTGCTCATCCCCTTCGCCTCGATCGACCCCTTCCGGGGCCGGGCCGGGGTACGGGCGGCCCGCCGCCTCGTCGAGGAGTACGGGGTCAGGGGCTTCAAGTTCCACCCCAGCATCCAGGGCTTCTTCCCCGACGACCGCATCGCCTACGGCCTGTACGAGGTCATCGAGGAGACCGGCGCCGTCGCGCTCTTCCACAGCGGGCAGACCGGGATCGGCGCCGGCGTGCCCGGCGGGGGCGGCATCCGCCTGAAGTACTCCGACCCGATGCGGGTGGACGACGTCGCCGCCGACTTCCCGCACATGAAGATCGTCCTCGCGCATCCGTCCTTCCCCTGGCAGGACGAGGCGCTGGCCGTGGCCACCCACAAGCCGGGCGTGCACATCGACCTGTCGGGCTGGTCCCCGAAGTACTTCCCGCCGCAGCTGGTGCGATACGCCAACACCCTGCTCAAGGACAAGGTCCTCTTCGGCTCCGACTACCCGGTGCTGAGCCCGGACCGCTGGCTGGCCGACTTCGCCGAGCTGCCGATCAAGGACGAGGTCCGCCCCGCGATCCTCAAGCACAACGCCACCCGGCTGCTCGGCCTCACCGAATCCCCCGCCTGAAAGGGCCGTCGATGCGCAACGAGGGACTGGGGTCATGGCCCGCCCGTCGGGCCCGCAAGACCCCGCACCGCACCGCCCTGATCCACCAGGCGGACGCCTTCACCTACGCCCAACTGCATGAGCGCACCACGCGCCTGGCCCACGCGCTGCGCGCCGCCGGCGTCCGGCGCGGCGACCGTGTCGCGTACCTCGGCCGGAACCATCCGGCGTTCCTGGAGACGCTGTTCGCCGCCGGACTGCTCGGCGGGGTGTTCGTGCCGCTCAACACCCGGCTCACGGCGCCCGAGATCGCGTACCAGCTGACGGACTCCGGCAGCCGCGCGCTGCTCCACTCCCCCGAACTCGCCGCCGTCGCCGCCGTGGCAGCGGAGTCGGGCGGGGCGCGGAGCGTCGTCGAGGTGGGCGGAGCGGCGTACGAGGAGCTGCTCGCCGGCGCCGCCACGGCGCCGATCGACGAGCCGGTCTCGCCCGACGACCTCTGCATCATCATGTACACCTCGGGGACGACGGGCCGTCCCAAGGGCGCCATGCTCACCCACGGCAACATCGTCTGGAACGCCGTCAACGTGCTCGTCGACCACGACCTGGTCGCGGACGAGACCGCGCTGGTGTCCGCCCCGCTGTTCCACACCGGCGGGCTGAACATGCTGACCCTGCCGGTGCTGCTCAAGGGCGGCGCGTGCGTGCTCGTCGAGTCCTTCGACCCCGGCGGTACGCTCGACCTGATCGAACGGCACGGCGTCACCTTCATGTTCGGGGTGCCGACCATGTTCGACCAGGTGGCCCGGCACCCGCGCTGGGCCACGGCCGACCTGTCGAGCCTGCGCCTGCTCAGCTGCGGCGGCGCGCCCGTACCGACCCCGCTGATCGCCACCTACCAGGAACGCGGTCTGACCTTCCTCCAGGGATACGGGATGACGGAGGCGTCGCCCGGGGCGCTGTTCCTCGACGCGGAGCACGCGGTCGCGAAGGCCGGCTCGGCCGGGGTGCCGCACTTCTTCACCGACGTACGGGTGGTGCGGCCCGACCTGGCGCCGGCGGAGGTCGGCGAGACCGGCGAGGTCCTGGTCCGCGGCCCGCATGTGATGAACGGCTACTGGGGGCTGCCGGCGGAGAGCGAAGCGGCCTTCGTGGACGGCTGGTTCCGCACCGGCGACGCGGCCCGGGTCGACGCGGACGGCTATGTCACCATCGTCGACCGCTTCAAGGACATGATCATCTCGGGCGGCGAGAACGTCTACCCGGCCGAGGTCGAGGACGCGCTGCTCGCGCACCCCGATGTCGCCGAGTGCGCGGTGATCGGCGTGCCGGACGCGAAGTGGGGCGAGACGGCCCGCGCGATCGTCGTCGCGCGGACGGGAAGCGCGCCCGATCCTGCCGCGATCCTGGCGTCCCTGGACGGGCGGCTCGCCCGCTACAAGATCCCGAAATCCCTGGTCCTGGCCGAGGCGCTGCCGCGCACGGCCACCGGAAAGCTGCTCAAGCACGAACTCCGCTCCCGCTACGGGACGGCTGAACTGACGTGAACGACACGAAGGGCACCCCCATGAGCATCACCGTCGACGGCATCGCCGAGCTGAAGGGCCTGGCCGGCTCCGAACTGGGCACCAGCGACTGGATCGACGTCACCCAGACCCGGATCAACGGCTTCGCGGACGCGACCGGCGACCACCAGTGGATCCATGTGGACGTGGAGCGGGCGAAGGAGGGCCCGTTCGGCGCGCCCATCGCGCACGGCTATCTGACCCTTGCCCTCTTCATCCCGCTGTTCACCGAGCTCCTCGACGTCCGCGGGGTGACGACGAAGGTCAACTACGGCCTGGACAAGGTCCGTTTCCCGGCCCCGGTCCCGGCGGGCTCCCGGCTCCGGCTCTCCGCCCGCCTCGCCGAGGTCACGGACGTGCCGGGCGGCGGCGTGCAGATCGCGGTCGACGGCACGATCGAGATCGAGAACGCGCCGAAGCCGGCCTGCGTGCTGCGCAGCCTCTCCCGTTTCTACGCCTGACCGAGCGCCTACGGCCGCCATCGACCGCCGGACCTGGGAACTTTCCCCCGGGGTCGCACGTTGCGCGGGCGACCTGACCGATCGATGTGTGACACGACGGCTCCGCCGTCGTCGGGGAGATGTGAGCGACCATGGCCATGGTGGGCCTGTTCTGGATCACCGAGGGTGACGTGTACGTGGGGGCCAAGCCGACCGGGCACGGGCCCGGGGTGCGGCTGACGCCCGAGGGCGTGGTGGGTCTCGGTGACGGGCAGTCCCAGCTCTGTCCGTGGGAGGACGTCAGCGGTCTCACCGTCGTGGACATCCCCGAGAAGACCCTGATGCGCCAGGTCGGGGTGGTCGGGGACGCGGCCCTGAACGTCGTGGGCGAGCTGGTCCTGCCGGTCTTCGGCCCACGGGCGGGCGACGCGCCGCCCCGGCTCACGGTGGAGGTGGCGACGCCGCAGGGCACCCGCTCGCTCTCGGCGTACGTCGCCGCGGCCGCCGGCTACCCGCAGAGCGAGGTCGACCTCTCGCTCTCGCTCCTGTCCCACCTGACCGAGGGCGCGGCCACCATGGAGACGACCCTGGCCGCGATGGCCGAATGGGGCCGCAGCCGGGAGGGCGGCACCCCGCGCCGCGCGGAGCGCGAGGCCCTGCTGCAGGAGTGGCTCGGCTGAACGGGCGGTCGCGCGGCGGGGCTCAGCCGCCGTCGAGCAGCGGCTTCAGGCCCGCCGCGAGGCGCTCGTACTCCTCCGGCCGGTTGTAGATCTGGGCGCTGAGCCGGATGCCGCCGCCCGTGGGCCAGGCCCAGACGAGCACCCGGCAGCCGAGGCGGGCCGCGATCTCCTCGCGGAGGGCGGCGGCCTCGGCATGGGTGCGGGCCAGCCCGCGGGGCAGCCGGAGCGAGCGCATGGCCAGCTCGGGGCCGTACGGGAGGGGCGTGATGCCCGGGAGGGCGGACAGGAGCTCCGTGCCGTACGCGACGAGTTCGGTGTTGTGGCGGCGGACCGCCGGCGCGCCGAGCGAGGCGAGCAGGTCGAGGCCCTCGGGTGCGGCGAGCAGGCCGGTGTAGTCGGCGGTGGCGCGGTACTCGACGGCGCGCGGGAAGCCGTGGGCGTGTTCCCAGGACGGTACGGGCGCGGGGACCCGGGCGCGGTAGGGCGCGGCGACCGCGAGGACGGCGCTGCCGGCCGGCGCGTAGGCCCATTTGTGCAGGTTGCCGAACCAGAGGTCGGGCTCTCCGGCGAGCGGTCGGGCGAGCATGCCGGGCGCGTGCGCGCCGTCGACGACCGTGCGCACCCCGCGCTCGCGGAGTGCGGCGACGAGTCCCGGTCCGGCGACGATCCGGGCGGTGGGCGAGCTGATCTGGTCGAGGACGGCCACCGTGGTACGGGGCGTGAGGGCACCGAGCACGGCCTCGGCGACCGCTTCCTCGTCCGGGAGTTCCGGGTCGAGGGCGACGGTGGTGACGCGGGCCCGGCGGGCGGCGGCGTCGGTGACGGTGCCGTAGCCGTGGTCGGTGACCAGGACCTCGTCCTCGGGACGGAGGCCGAGCGCGTCGAGGGCGAGATTGGCGGCCTCGGTGGCGTTGTGGACGAGGGCGATGCCCTCGGGGTCGGCGTCCAGGTGCGCGGCGATGCGGCGCCGGGCGGCGGCGAGCCGTTCGGGTGCGGAGAGGAAGAAGGCGTCGGGGTCGGCGTCCGCTTCCTCGATCAGGCTCCGGCGCGCCGCGGAGACGGGGAGCGGGACGGCGCCGAAGGATCCGTGGTTGAGGTGCGCCACGTCGGGCCCGAGCCGGAACAGCCCGGCGCCGCCGGGGAACGCGGCGGGCCCGTCCGTACCCCTGCCGTCGGCCGTCTGGTGTGTCGTCATGGCCCCGCTCCCCCTGTTCCTGTCTGCGCCGGTCTCGGTCTCGGAGTATGCCCGACCGCGCCGTGGCCGGGACCCCGGATGTGGTCCCGGCCGGCGGCGTCGGCCGCGGCGCGGCTCAGCCGGACACGTCGGCCCCGGCGACCGGCGCGTCGTCGAGGAAGCCGCCCGACTGGTGCTGCCAGAGCTTGGCGTACGGGCCTTCCGCGTCGAGGAGTTGCTGATGCGTGCCCTGTTCGACGACCCGGCCCCGGTCGAGCACGACCAGCCGGTCCATGCCGGCGACCGTACTGAGCCGGTGCGCCACGACCAGGGCGGTGCGGCCCTCCATGAGACGCCACAGGGCGTCCTGGACGAGGATCTCGCTCTCCGAGTCGAGGGCGCTGGTCGCCTCGTCGAGGAGCAGGATCGGCGCGTCGCGGAGAATGGCCCGGGCGAGGGCGACCCGCTGGCGCTGGCCGCCGGAGAGCTTCACGCCGCGCTCGCCGACCATGGTGTCGAAGCCGTCGGGCAGCGCGTCGGCGAACTCGGTGACGTGCGCCGCCTCCGCCGCCCGCCGGATCTCGGCCTCGGTGGCCTCCGGGCGGGCGAAGGCGATGTTCTCGCGCAACGTGCGGTGGAACATGGCGGGTTCCTGCGGCACGTACGCGATGAGGCCGCGCAGGTCGGACTGGCTCATCCGGCTGATGTCCTGTCCGGCGACGAGGATCCGGCCCGCGTCGACGTCCGTCATGCGGAGCAGCAGCCTGGTGAGGGTGGTCTTGCCGCCGCCGGAGCGCCCGACCAGACCGATCTTCGTGCCCGCGGGCACGTCGAGGTCGAGGTCCTCGAAGAGCGGCTTGGCGTCGCCGCGGCCGCCGCCGTGGGTGAAGGTGACCCGCTCGAACCGTACGTCGCCGGTCCGGGAGCGCAGTGGTTCGGGGCGCTCCGGGTCGACGACGGTCGGCGGGGCGAGCAGCAGTTCGGTGAACTGCGCCGCCTCGGTCATGGAGCTTTCGAGCCGCCGGTAGATCTGGTTGAACTCGAACATGATGCGGGTCGCGTTGGAGTAGTACGTGAAGGCGACGATGACCGCCTCGACGCCGTGCTGCCCGGCGCCGAGGAGGAGCGCCACGACGAGCCCGAGGACGTTGGTGAGCACCGACATGGGTGCGACGACGGTGTCGATGCGGAGGTTGCCGTAGTCCCAGGAGCGGAGCGTGAGGCGGCGCGACTCGGCGACGCGGGTGCGGTGTTCGGCCGCCTCGCGGTCCTCGGCGGCGAAGGCCCGTACGGTGTCCATGTTCGTCAGGCTGTCGGCGACATGGCCGGAGACCCGGGCGATGGCCTCCTCGCGCTGGGCGACGAGTTTCTGCCGGCGCCGGACGAGCGGCACCACGCAGCAGGCGGTGATCGCGATCATCAGGAGCAGTCCGGCGACGAGCAGCGGCTCGTACTGCCACAGCACGACGGACGCGAACAGCAGCGGTACGAAGCTGCCCATGACGTTGAAGGTGAGGGTGTCGACGAACTCCTCGAAGCGGGAGGCGAAGCTCAGCACCCGCTTGGTGAGGGATCCGGCGAAGTTGTCGTGGAAGAACGCCGCGTCCTTGGCGAAGAGTTCGTCCATGCCGATGACGTAGAGGCGCTCGATGCCGAGGGCGTCGAGCCGGTTGAGGCAGTGCAGTCCGAGCCGCCAGAGCCCCTCGGAGAGGAGGAGGACGGCGCCGAAGCCGATGACGTACGGCAGCATGCTGTCGAGGTGGGTGATGTCGTCGCCCTCGCCGTGTCCGTCTCCGTTTCCGGCGATCCGGCCGACGAGCTTGGCGACGATGAGCGGTGCGAGGTAGGCGATGCCGATGTTTCCCAGCGCCGGGAGCAGCATCGCGGGGACGGTCACCCGGCGGAGCCGGGCCAGCTCCCTTCCGTAGTAGCGGAGTGCGAGGAGCACCGGGCCTCGGCCCGGCGAACCTTTGTGTGATTCAGGCGAATCCATACCAACCCTGCTTTGTCGGACCCCCATGGAGTTGGCAGTGTCCCGCGCTCGACTCGGCGTCGTCCAAGCGTTTTTCGGGACCTTCGGCGCCCCGGGTTCCGTCGACACCACCTCGAAGGGTAGGTTAGGTTAGGCAAACCTAAGTTTGGAGATCACGCATGCAGCCCCACACCGCCTCCGAGCCCACCCCCGCCGAGCGGCTGCGGTCGATCATCGCGGCCGCGCACTCCATGACCGTGGTGACCGACGGCCGCCCCGAGGAGGTCCACGGCCTCGACGGCGACGACCCGTTGGGCCGCATCCACCTGCACGATCCGGCCGAGCCCGACGTCCACGCCGCCCCGGGAGACGGGCATGCCCCGCGGATCCCGATCCGCCTGGAGCTCACGGACGTCTCCCCCGCGCCGGTACGGGAGCGGGTGCGCGCCCGGGTCACGCTCTCGGGCCTGGTGGCCGCCCCGTACCGCGCGGACGCCGGCGAGAGCATGTGCATGGAACTGGGGCAGGCGGTGCTCCAGGACGCGTGCGGGCGCACGTATGTGACACCGGCGCAGCTCCAGGAGGCGGCGGTCGACCCGCTGGCGACGTGCGAGGCCGCGATGCTGCACCACCTGGTGGCGGACCACCCGGAGCTCGTCCCGCTGCTGCTGCGGCTCGTCGCGCCGGGGGCCAAGCGGGGTCTGGTGCGGGCGCTGCCGCTCGCCATGGACCGCTACGGGCTCACCCTGCGGCTCGAACGGCGGATTGGGCACGAGGACGTACGGCTGCCCTTCCCGACCCCGATGACCGAGGTCGACCAGGCCGGGCTGCAGATCCACGCCCTGCTGACCGCGGCCCGGCGCTGCTCGCACCACCGGCTGCCGGCCTGAGCGGCCGGCAGCCGGTTCCGATGTCGCGTCGGCGGTCCCGCGTCGGCGGTCCCGCTCAGCAGGCGTAGTCGATCAGGTCGAACGTGGCGTAGTGGTCGGCGGTGTAGTAGTCCTCCTGCGAGGCCTGGCCGGTCACGATGCGGCGGGCACCACGGGTGGGGACGCCCGGCGTCTTGACCGTGTACTCGTGGTAGTAGCCGGCGGTGTGGGCCGGCAGGACGCCCTCGCGGTTCTGGAAGACGACACCGTCCTGCGCGTACGGGAAGGGGCCGCCCGCGTCGATCAGGCGCAGGGTCGTGTAGGCCTGGGACGGGAGGGCCGAGTAGCAGATGTCGCCGACGCTCGCGGCGGACGCGACCGAGGCGACCGAGGCGACCGACGCGGTGGAGGTCGCGACGGGGGCGGGGGCGGCGGAGGCGGGGGCGGCGGAGGCGGGGGCGCCGAGGAGGAGGGAGGAGACCAGAGCTGCGGTGATTCCGGCGGCGAGGCCGATTCGTGGGGGGATTCGCATGACGGCGATGCTGACGCGCGTAGACCCGGGCTGGGAAGCCCAACTGGCTTCAATTCCCCGGACGTTCACCACAGGTCCACGCCGGCCACGGAACGTCCGCGCATGCCACCCGGACGTCACCGGACGCGGATGTGCGGTGGATCACTCGGGGCGGGCCGGTGTCCGCGCCTACGATGCCTGAGGGGTACACGTATCGCGTGTCCCGTGCCCCGCCGCACCCGAGGAGACGGATCCGTGAGCACCGCCCATGTCGCGCGCGAGAGCGACCGCGAGAGCTACTTCGAGCGGACCGGCGAGCACCGCTACAAGCCGACGGCGCACGCCGGCGGCGCGTGGAGCGCCGACGAGATGCACTTCAGCCCGCTGGCCGGGCTCGTGGTCCACGCGCTCGACGAGCACCTCGCGAGGCGGCCGGGCGGCGACGCGGCCCTCGCGCGGATCAGTTACGACATCCTGGGTCGGATCGCGCTCGACGAGTGCGAGGTCACGGTGGAGACCGTGCGGCCCGGGCGCACGATCGAACTCCTGGAGGCGACCGTGGTGATCGGCGGGCGCCCGGTGGTGCGCGCCCGCGCGTGGCTGCTCGCCTCGCAGGACACCTCGGCCGTCGCCGACAGTCCGCACGAGCCGCTGCCCGGCCCCGACGAGCTGGACCCGTGGCGGATGGCGGATGCCTGGCACGGCGGCTACATCGCGTCGATCGACGTCCGCCGCACCCCCGCCGCGCGCAAGGGCCGCTCCTCGGCCTGGATCTCCTCCCGCGTCGACCTGGTCGCGGGCGAACCGAGCAGCGCCCACGCCGCGTACATCGCCCTCGTGGACACGGCCAACGGCATCGCCGTCCAGCAGGACCCGGCCGAATGGATGTTCCCCAACCTCGACCTGACGATCCATCTCCACCGCCAACCACACGGCCCCTGGACCGGCCTCGACACCACGGCCACCTTCGGCCCCACCGGCCAGGGCCTCACCAGCACCGTCCTCCACGACCTCACCGGCCCGGTCGGCCACGCCACCCAGATCCTCACGGTCCGCCCACAGGCCGGGGCCTGAGCCCCGGGGCCCCGGCCAGGCGATTTCGGAGCGGGGTCAGCCCGTGCGGATGGATGCCAGGGCCGCCGTCAGGGCGGCGCCTGTGGCGAGGCTGGTCGCCAGGGTGGTGGCGAAGACCGTGCGGAGGCGCGGGAAGTGGGTGGGGGGTGGGGGTGCCGAGAGGGTGGGCCAGTAGGTGGCGGCCTCGCGTTGTTCGGCGCGGTGGTGGTGGGCTGCCCGGAGGCGGAGGGTGAGGGCCGTGGCCGCGCCGGCCGCCGTGAAGGCGGCCAGGGGGTGGGCGGGGAGGCCGCCGAGCAGGAGGAGGGCGGCGGCCGCCGCGGTGGCCCAGGCGGTGACGCAGGCGGCCGCGGCGAGGCGCCGGGAGACCGGCCGGTCGGCGCCCGCCCGCAGGTCGGCGAGGGCGGGCACGTACCAGACGCAGCCGGAGGCGGTCACGGCCCCGATGGCGAGGGCGAGGACGGCGCCGCTCATGCGCCGCTGCCCGCGGTCTCGTGCGGACGGTTCCGCAGCCGGTCGAGTTCGGCGATCTCCGGGTGGTGCAGGTCGAAGGCCGGGGACTCGGAGCGGATCCGGGGCAGGACGAGGAAGTTGTGCCGGGGCGGCGGGCAGGAGGTGGCCCATTCCAGCGAACGCCCATAGCCCCAGGGGTCGTCGGTGTCGACCTTGACGCCCTCGCGGCCGGTCTTCCAGACGTTGTAGAAGAACGGCAGGAAGGAGAGGCCGAGGAGGAAGGACCCGATGGTGGAGATGGTGTTGAGGGCCGTGAAGCCGTCGGCGTCCAGATAGTCGGCGTAGCGCCGCGGCATGCCTTCCGCGCCCAGCCAGTGCTGGACGAGGAAGGTGGAGTGGAAGCCCACCGTCAGGGTCCAGAAGGTGATCTTGCCGAGGCGTTCGTCGAGCATCTTGCCGGTGAACTTCGGCCACCAGAAGTGGAAGCCGGCGAACATCGCGTACACCACCGTGCCGAACAGCGTGTAGTGGAAGTGGGCCACGACGAAGTACGAGTCGGAGACGTGGAAGTCCATCGGCGGCGAGGCCAGGATGACGCCGGTCAGACCGCCGAAGGTGAAGGTCATCAGGAAACCGGTGGCCCAGAGCATCGGTGTCTCGAAGGAGAGCGAGCCCTTCCACATGGTGCCGATCCAGTTGAAGAACTTCACTCCGGTGGGTACGGCGATGAGGAAGGTCATGAACGAGAAGAAGGGCAGCAACACACCGCCGGTGACATACATGTGGTGCGCCCACACGGTCACCGACAGACCGGCGATCGCGATGGTCGCCGCCACCAGCCCTATGTAGCCGAACATCGGCTTGCGGCTGAAGACCGGGATGACCTCGGAGATGATGCCGAAGAACGGCAGCGCCAGGATGTACACCTCCGGATGCCCGAAGAACCAGAACAGGTGCTGCCACAGCAGCGCCCCGCCGTTGGCCGCGTCGAAGACGTGCGAGCCGAACTTGCGGTCGCATTCCAGGGCGAACAGCGCGGCCGCGAGCACCGGGAAGACCAGGAGCACGAGCAGCGAGGTGAGCAGCACGTTCCAGGTGAAGATCGGCATCCGGAACATCGTCATGCCGGGCGCGCGCATGCAGATGATGGTGGTGATGAAGTTGACCGCACCGGCGATCGACCCGAAGCCCGACAGGGCGACGCCCATGATCCACAGGTCGGCGCCGAGGCCCGGCGAGTGGACGGCGTCGGAGAGCGGCGCGTAGAGGAACCAGCCGAAGTCCGCGGCCCCGCCCGGGGTCAGGAAGCCGCCGGCGGCGATCAGCGAGCCGAAGAGATAGAGCCAGTACGCCAGCATGTTGAGCCGCGGGAAGGCGACGTCGGGCGCGCCGATCTGGAGCGGCATGATCCAGTTGGCGAAGCCGGTGAACAGCGGCATGGCGAAGAGCAGCAGCATGATCGAGCCGTGCATCGTGAACGCCTGGTTGAACTGCTCGTTCGACATGATCTGAGTGCCCGGGCGGGCCAGTTCGGCCCGCATCACCAGGGCCATGACACCCCCGATGACGAAGAAGAAGAGCGCCGAGCAGAGATAGAGCGTCCCGATCTGCTTGTGATCGGTGGTGGTGAGCCAGGAGACCCACGAGGGGCGCCGGGGCGCCTCCTCGCCGGTGGCCGGGTGGTGGCCCGGGAGCGGCGGCTCCACGGTCCTCACCTGAATGCTGCGTGCCTCGTCCACTGGACGGCGACCTTCCTTCCGCGGTGCGTGGGACGGCCGGAGGACGGCCCCACACGGGGGATGGGCGCGGCCCTCCTCCGGCCGCCCCACATGCTCGTCCGCGCGTCGCGGCCGGTGCAGGGCCGAACAGTCCCCGGCCCGCCGGCGCAAGGAGGGCCGAACGGCCCCTGCCGGCAGGCCCGGTCCGCTCACGTACGCTGCGGAATCGGAACGAACGACGACGCACCGGGCGGGGCGGGGCGGGCGGGCTGGAAGCCGGGTGCCGAGGCGGCACGGCCGCCCGCAGCCCACTGCCCGGCCGCCCGACGCCCGAAGCCCACCGCCCGGTACGAGGACGAGAGCCAGCAGCACCCATGACCGACACCGCGCCCGCGCACGCGCCCGAACCCTCCCCCGCACCCTCGGCCGTCCCGGCCGCCGAGCGCCCGCCGTGGCCCCGGCTCGACGTCCCCGAGCGCATGCACGAGCTGCTCGCCGCCGTCATGGACCTCGGCCGCGACCTCGAACTCCCCCAGGTGCTGCGGAGCATCGTCGAGGAGGCGGTGAGCCTCACCGACGCCGAGTACGGCGCCCTCGGGGTGATCGGCCACGGTGACCTCGGCGACCGGCTGTCCAGCTTCCTGCCGGTGGGCCTGGCCGACGACCTCGTGGCGCGGATCGGCCCGGCGCCGTGCGGGCACGGCATCCTCGGCGAGCTCATCCGCAACCCCGCCCCGCTGCGGCTCGACGACCTCAGCCGCCACCCGAGCAGCTTCGGCTTCCCCGAGCACCACCCGCCGATGCGGACCTTCCTGGGCGCGCCGATCCGGGTGCGGGGCGAGGTGTTCGGCAACATCTACCTCACCGAGAAGCGCGGCGGCGGCTCGTTCGACGCCGACGACGAGGCGGTGCTCACCGCCCTGGCGATGGCGGCCGGCATCGCCATCGACAACGCGCGGCTCTACCACGACAGTCAGCGCCGCGAGCACCGGCTCGAAGCCCTCGGCGAGATCACCCGGGCGCTGCTCGCGGGCACCGGCGCGGACGACGTGCTGCGGCTCATCGCCCGGCGGGCCATGGAGGTGGCCGACGCCGACCAGGCGGCCGTGCTGCTGCCGACCGGTACGGACGGCGATCTGGCCGTACGGGTCGCGCACGGCGATCGCGCGCGGGCGGTGCTCGGGGCGGTGCTCCCGGCCGCGGGCTCGCTGTCCGGTCTCGCGGCGCACGCCCGCCGGCCCGCCGTCACCACCGATGTACGCACCGACCCACGGGCCCTGCCCCTGGGCGACGACCAGGGGGAGCACGGCCCTGTGGTGGCCGTGCCGCTGCCGGTGGACGCGGCGGTGTGCGGGGCGCTGCGGCTGAGCCGGCGGGCCGGGCGGCCGGGCTTCGACGGCGACGAGGCCCGGCTCATCAACGGCTTCGCCGACCAGGCGGCCATCGCGCTCGAACTCGCCCACCGCCGTGCCGAGTCCGAGGAGCTCGCGGTGCTCCACGACCGGGACCGGATCGCCCGCGACCTCCATGACGTGGCCATCCAGCGGCTGTTCGCGACCGGCATGACGCTGCAGGGCGCGACGCGGAAGATCGCGGACGAGCAGGCGGCGGAGCGGGTGGGGCGGGCAGTCGACGACCTCGACGCCACCATCCAGATCATCCGCTCGACCATCCTGCAGCTGCGGACGGCCGACGACGACCGGCGCGGCCCGGCACTGCGGCGCCGGCTCGCCGAGACGGTCCAACTGGCGGGCCAGCACCTGGGTTTCCGCCCCTCGCTGCGGATCTCGGGCCCGGTCGACAGCACCGTCTCGGCGCCGCTGGCCGAGCACGTCCTCGCGGTCACCGCGGAGGCCCTGAGCAATGTCGCCCGGCACGCGCGCGCGACCCGCGCCGACGTCGAACTCACCGTCCCCGACACCGCCGACCGCCTGGTCCTCACGGTCACCGACGACGGCCGCGGCCTCGGCCCGGCCCGCCCCACCGGCGGTCTCCTCAACATGGGCTCACGCGCGGAACAGTGCCGGGGCGCCCTGACCCTGGACGCGCCGTCGACGCACGGCACGCGGATCGTGTGGAGCGTGCCGCTGGTGGTGGCGGACGACACCGTCTGAGGCCGGGGCCGGGGGGCTGTCACGCCCCGCCGGTGCGCCCCTGGGTCTCCCGCAGGCGGCCGGCGATCACCGCGGCCTGGACGCGGCGGCCGACGCCGAGCTTGCCGAGGATCGCGGAGACGCGGTTCTTCACGGTCTTCTCCGCCAGGAAGAGACGGTCCGCGATCTGGCGGTTGGTCAGGCCGAGGCCGATGAGGTCGAGGATCTCCAGCTCGCGCGGCGACAGGCGGTCGAGGTCGCCGGGCGCGGCGGGCGCCGGGTCGGGTTCGGGTTCGCGGATGCGGGCCATGACGCGACTGGTCATGCGCGGGTCGAGCAGGGAACGGCCGGTGGCGACCGTGCGGACGGCGGTGATGAGGTCGGAGCCGCCGATCTGCTTGAGGACGTAGCCGGCGGCGCCCGCCATGATGGCGTCGAAGAGGGCCTCGTCGTCGTCGAACGAGGTCAGCATCAGGCACGCCAGGTCCGGCAGCTCGGCGCGCAGCTCGCGGCACACCTCCACGCCCTCGTGGTCGCCGCCGGTCGCGTTGCCGAGGCGCACGTCGAGGACGGCCACGTCGGGGCGTACGGCGGGGACCCGGGCGAGGGCCTCGCGGGCGTTGGCCGCCTCGCCGACCACGACGATGTCGGGCTCGGCCTCCAGGAGGTCGCGCACGCCCCGGCGGACCACCTCGTGGTCGTCGAGCAGGAAGACCCGTACGGGCGCGCCGGGATCGCCGGGGCGGCCGGCCGGAACAGGGGGACGGGGGTTCACGAGGACTCCTGAACAGGGTGGGCAGGCAGGGCCGGCCGGGCCGTTCGGCCGGGCCGCTCGCGGGACGGGCGCCAGTATGGCAACCGGCCCACCAGGCCGTTCGGCCCCGGTCCCCCAGGGCCGAACGGCCCTGTCCGGACCTTCCGGACACATGGTCGACTCTCGTTCGCGACCAGGGGTGCCCGCTCCGCCGTGACCCGACCGTCCCTCGGGGCCGGGGCCGGCACCCCCGGGACGCACCAGACTCCGCGAGCCCGAGGCAGGCACCGTGCACGACGAAGCAGTCCGCGACCTCACCCACGTGCTGGGTGTCCCCGGGCGGCGGCGCGCGGTCGACCTGGACGGCGACGAGGCGCTGCGGCTGCTCGCGACGGTGCCGCTCGGGCGGATCGTCTTCACCCGCCGCGCGCTGCCCGCCATCCGGCCGGTCAACCACCTGGTGGACGCCGGCGACGTGGTGCTGCGCACCCACGAGGGCGCGGCCCTCACCGCGTACGCGCGCGAGGCGGGCACGGAGGGCGTCGTCGTGGCCTACGAGGCGGACGACATCGACCTCGCGACGCGGCTCGGCTGGAGCGTGGTCGTCACCGGCTACTGCCGCCCGGTCACCGACCCGGCCGAAACCGCCCGCTACAAGACGCTCCTCCGCCCCTGGACCGACCGCCGCAACGACGAGGTCCTGCGCATCCGCCCCGACCTGGTCACCGGCATCCGCCTGGTGCCGGCCGACGGCTGACCCGCGCGGCCCCGCTGCCGCTGGACCGTCGCCTTCGCATCCGGGCCGGTACCCGGGCCCCCAGGCCCGCCAGGGCCGAGGGGAAGCGGCGTGGGGGACGGGTCCTCCGGCCTCGCCGGAACTGCCCCACCGGGCCCGGCAGGCCCCTAGGAGCGTGCCGCCCCGTCCAGCGTGGACATCCACCCGAGCCCCACAGGGCCAGGGGGCGCGCCGCGCCGGGACCACGCGCCAAGGCTCCGCCGGCGGCGTCATGGGGCGTGCCCCCTGTTCGGCGTGAGGGGCCGCCCAGGCCCCCACGCCCCCTGGCTCCGCCGGGGGACCCCGGGCGAAGCTCAGGGCGAGTCGCGGGCCCGGGCAGGATCCGGAAGAGCCGGACCGGCTTCCTCACCCGGCTCCGACCTGCGTCGACGGGCGTGGCACCCTGGTCACCGCGCGTCAAGGACGCGTCAGGGGCGGGCCCGGGAGGGGTGGATGACGGAGCGGGCGGCGGGTGGGGAAGTCGAGGCGTACGCGTGCTACGACGCCTATCTGGAGGGGTACGCGGAGGTCCTGGCCGGGATCTGCGCCACCGGGCGGCGGGCCAGCCGGGAGGAGCTGGCCGCGCTGCGCGCTCGTGGGGAGCGGGCCGCGGAGGCGGGGCTCGGGCTGCGTTCGCTGGTGCGGGCGCATCTCGGCGCGGCGCGCACGGTGTTGGCCGGGCTGCCGAGGGCCGAGCACGACCGGCTGCTCGCGGCGGTCGAGCAGGCGGTGGACGCGTTCGCGGAGGGCCACGAGCGGGCCCAGCGACTGGCGATGCGTCAGGAGGAGGCGGCCCGACGGGAGTTCATCGACGACCTGCTGTACGGGCGGAGCGATCTGGGCCGGCTCGCCCAGCGGGCCGAGCGGTTCGGGCTGCTCCTGTCGCACGCGCACACGGTGGCCGTGGCGCAGGGCCCGGAGCCGTACGCCGACGGCTACGCGGTGTCCCGGGCCGTCGAGTCCTCGCTGCTCGCCCGGTTCGGCTCCCGCCGGATCCTGCTGACCACCAAGGACGGGCGGCTGATCTGCGTCGCGCCCGGCGACCAGCCGGACGTCCTCACCTTCTTCGCCAAGCAGGCGTACGCGGCGACCGACGGCGGCCGGGTGGCGATCGGCCGCCCGCACTCCGGCGCGGGCGGCGTCGTCCACTCGTACGAGGAGGCCCTGAACGCCCTCGACATCGCCGACCGGATGGGACTGGACGGCCCGGTCCTGTACGCGGCGGACCTGCTGGTCTATCCGGTGCTCGCGCGCGACCAGCAGGCCATGGTCGACCTCGTGCGCACCGTGCTCGGGCCGCTGCGCCAGGCCCGCGGCGGGGCCGGGCCGCTCCTGGAGACGCTGACCGTGTACTTCGACGCGGGGTGCGTGACCACTGAGGCGGCGCGGCGGCTCTCGCTGAGCGTGCGGGCGGTGACGTACCGGCTCGACCGGATCCACCGCCTGACGGGGGCGGATCCGGCCGAGCCGACCCAGCGCTACACCCTGCAGACCGCGGTGATCGGGGCGCGGCTGTTCGGCTGGCCGGACCGGGACCTCTGACCGCGCCCCGCGTCCGCGCCCGCGCCCGCGACGGAACACGGCATCAACAAAGCGTAAAGACTGCCGGACTCCGGCAGTGAACCGAACCGCCGGTCGATGCCAGGATGCCGGTGACGGCAGACAGCGCATGATGGCCGAAGGGGCGGGGACATGACGTGGTTTCTCGGTCTCGGCATCGTCGGACTCGCGCTGCTCGTCCTGAGCCTGGTCTTCGACGGGGTGTTGGAGGGGGTCCTCGACGGACTCGGCGGGGGGCTTGACGGGTTTCTGTCGTTGCCGGTGATCGCCGGTTTCGTGTCCGCGCTCGGTTTCACGGGCGCGCTCACGACGGGCGTCACCGGAGCGGGGGCGGGGGCCGCCACCGGTGCGGGCGTGGTCGCGGGGGCCGGCGTGGGGTGGGTGACCTGGCGGTTCGGCCGGGCGCTCATGCGCGACGGCGACGCGCCCGCACCGCGGGGCGAGGACCTGACGGGCAGTTCGGGGCGGGTCGTCACCGCGATTCCGGGAGCCGGTTACGGCGAGGTGCTGCTCACTCTGGGCGGCCAGCCGGTGAAGTACGCGGCGAGGGCGGACCGTCCGCTGCCGCTCGGCTCCGAGGTGTGGGTCGAGTCGGTGCTCTCAGCGACGTCGGTCGCCGTCCGCCCGGTCGAGCACTGACCGTACGCCGCTGCCTCCTTCCACCGCGCTCCCCTCTTCCGCCGTTCCTCGTGTCTTCCTTCTTCACGTTTCGCTTCTGATCGAAAGGGGTTCCGATGAGCCCTGTCCTGATGTCCGTCGTGGGCATCGTCGTCCTCGTCGTCCTGCTGGCCCTCGCGGTCGTCACCCGCTACAAGGTGGCGGGCCCCAGCGAGGCGTTCATCATCACCGGCCGGCGGGGGAAGAAGACCACGGACCCGGCGACCGGCCGGGTGTTCACCGACAACAGCGGGCAGAAGGTCGTGGTCGGCGGCGGTGTGTTCGTCGTGCCGTTCGTGCAGCAGAAGTTCAGCCTCGACCTGTCCAGCCGGCACATCCCGGTCGCCGTGCGCGGCGCCGTCACCCTGCGGGGCGTGAAGGCGAACCTCGACGGGGTCGCGATCGTCAAGGTCGGCGGCACCGAGGACTCCATCCGGGCCGCCGCCCAGCGCTTCCTGATGCAGCAGGAGGGCATCGTCGGCTTCACCCAGGAGGTCCTCTCGGGCGCGCTGCGGTCGATCGTCGGCCGGATGTCGGTGGAGGACATCATCCGCGACCGGGCGGCGTTCGCCGGACAGGTCGCCGAGGAGGCGGAGGCGAGCCTGTCCGGGCAGGGCCTGGTCCTCGACGCCTTCCAGATCCAGGACATCACCACCGAGGGTTCCTACCTGGAGGACCTGGGCCGGCCGGAGGCCGCCCGGGCCAAGCAGGAGGCGGACATCGCGGAGGCGGAGGCCCGGCGGGCCGCCGAGCAGGCCCGGCTGAAGGCGGAGGAGGAGATCGCCGTCGCGCAGCGGACCCTCTACCTGAAGCAGGCCGAGATCAAGGCGCAGACGGACGAGGCGGCCGCCCAGGCCAACGCGGCCGGACCGCTCGTCGAGGCGGCGCGGCAGCAGGACATCCTGACCGAGCAGGAGAAGGTCGCCGCCCGGCAGGCCGCGCTGACCGACCGTCAGCTCGACACCGAGGTCCGCAAGCCGGCCGACGCCGCCCGCTACCAGGCGGAGCAGGAGGCCGAGGCGAAGCGGATCGGCCGGGTGAAGCAGGCCGAGGCCGAGCGGCTCGCCGCCATCGCGGCCGCCCAGGCGGAGGCCGAGCGGGCCCGGCTGACCGGTGAGGGCGAGAAGCAGCGCCGGCAGGCGCTCGCGGAGGCGGAGGCCATCGAGGGCGCCAAGCGCGGTGAGGCCGAGCGGGCCCGCCGGGCCGCGATCGCCGAGGCGGTCCGCCTGGAGGGTGACGCGGAGGCCGCCGCGATCGCCTCGACGGGTGCCGCCGAGGCGGAGGCCATGCGGAAGAAGGCCGACGCCTTCGAGGCGTACGGCGACGCGGCCGTGCTGCAGATGCTGGTGGAGGTGCTGCCGCAGGTGGTCGCCAAGGCCGCCGAACCGCTGGCCGCCGTCGACAAGATGACCGTCATCTCCACCGACGGCGCGGGCCGGCTGCCGCGCGCGGTCGCCGACAACGTCGCCCAGGGCATGGAACTCCTCAGCTCCACCACGGGCGTCGACCTGGCCTCGCTGCTCCGGGGCGTGACGGGCGGGGCGGGCCAGGCCGGGGCCGGTGCCGACCGCAAGCCTGCGGCGCCCAACGGGCAGTCCGTGAACGGAACCATCGAGATCACCGACTAGGCAACGCCTTTCGGGGCCGGTTCCTCCGGGGCCGGCCCCTCCGGCTGCGGGTGTCTGGCGAACCAGCGGGCCAGGGGTTCCGCCGTCACCCCGTGCACGAGCACGCTGAGCAGCACGGTCGCGGCGGTCACGTTGAGGATGAAGTCGGCCTCCTCTCCGGGGAGTTGTACGTAGGCGAGGACGGCGAAGACGATCGACGTGACGCCGCGCGGGCCGAGCCAGCCGATCGCGGCGCGCTCGGGCCGGGTGAAGTCGGAGCCGGTGAGCGAGGCGACCACCGGCACGAAACGGGCCACGATGAGCACGATGACGGCGTACGCAAGGAGTTGGGGTACGTGCCCGCCGGTGAAGGCCGCGGTGGTGAGCGCGCCGAACGCGTACCAGGCGGACAGGGCGAGCAGAAGGCTGACGTCCTCCACCAGGACGAGCGATTCGCCGCCGACGACCAGCACGGTGTTCGCGTACCACAGGCCCGCGACGAAGGCGGCGACGAAGCCGTTGCCGTCGATCAGGACGGAGGCCGAGTAGGCGAGGAACGGCAGGGCGAGGGCGGCGAAGCGGAAGTTGGCGGGCTTGGCCCAGTGGCGCTCGAAGGACCAGCGGACGGCCACCGCGGCCAGATAGCCGATGACGCTGCCGACGCCCGTCGCGAACACCACTCCCTTGAGGGCGTTGAGGACCAGGTCGGTGAAGGTGTCGCCCTCGGCGGAGACGATGTTGGCGACGCAGAAGACGAAGAGCGGCGAGATCAGGCCGTCGTTGAAGCCGCCCTCGATGTTGAGCGCGGCCCGCACCCGCAGCGGAATGCGCTCGTCGCGCAGGAACATCAGGACCGGTGCGAGGTCCATCGGCATGACGACCAGCGCGGCGACGGCGAGCAGCCACCAACTCGTGCCGGGGAAGACCAGGGCCCCGGCGAGAGCGGCGAGGACCAGGGAGGCGGGCAGCGCGATCCCGAGCAGCCGCCCCATGCCGACCGAGCCGCGCAGCCGCGGCGCGTAGTCGCGGGCCTCGGTGGCGTCCGTGAACAGCATGACCGCGAGGACGAGTTCGAGGCCCCGTTGGAAGGTGTGGGTGTCCATGTCGATCGCGACGACCGGATCGTCGCCGCCGCTGAGCAGGATGCCGGCGGCGGCGAAGGCGATCGGCGCGGTGATGCTCCAGCGCGCCAACCGGTCCGACACCAGGACCCACAGGAACAGCAGGGACAACAGGACGAGCAGAGCAATCACGGCGACTCGCAGGCAGGAGCGGGGAGCGGATGCGACATGTGCAGACAGATGGGGGTAGGCACGGGCAGATGCTGACAGGTGCGACATCCTCGCAGGCGGATCGCAGCGCACGGACGGGGACACCCGGGTGAGCGCCATCCGGCGCCCCCTCTGGCGCCTTCCGACGCCACCTGAGGCCACCTGACGCCACACTTGGCACCATGTGGCACCACAAGGCGCCATAGACACTTGCCATGGCGCCACTTTGGCGCCATGCTGGTTCTCATGGACCTGACCCCCTACGTCGAACACCTCCGGCACGAGCTCGCGGTCGCCGCCGAGGCAGGCGGGGACGACGCACGCGCCCTGGCGGAGCGGCTGACCGCCCCGCTGGAGTCCGCCGCGCGGCTCACCCTCCTGAACGCGCTGTCCACGGCCTCGGAGGAGATCACCCGCGAACTGGCGCCCGGTTCGGTGGACGTCCGGCTGCGGGGGCTCGACCCGGAGTTCGTGGTGTCGGCGCCACCGATGGCACCACCCGTGGCGCCATCGGTTTCGACCCCGGCGTCCGCGCCGGCCTCGACCCTGGCCTCGCCCCCTGCCCCGACCCCGGCGGACGCGGACGACGGGGGCACGGCCCGGATCAACTTCCGGCTCCCCGCCCACCTCAAGGCCCGCGTCGAGGACGCGGCCGGCCAGGAGGGCCTGTCCGTCAACGCCTGGCTCGTACGGGCGGTGGCCACCGCCCTGGATCCGGGCGCCGCACCCCGGCCGGCGGCCCCGCCGTCGGCCGCGCCGCGCGCCCCGCGCCAGGGCCAGACCTACCAGGGCTGGGCCCGCTAGGACCTGCCCGGCCCACTGCCCCCGCGCTCGCCCCTCCCCCTCCCCCTCCCATCTGCGCATTCATCCTTCACAGTCACGAGGACGGCACAGCCATGCCCACATACGAGACTCCCGAGCCCATCACCGCGATCCTCGAGTTCGACATCAGCCACGTCCGGCTGGCCGCGAGCAAGCGCACCGACACGGTCGTCGAGGTCGTGCCGAGCAACCCGTCCGACGACAACGACAACCGTGCGGCGCAGCAGACGAAGGTCACGTACGCCAACGGCACGCTGACCCTCAAGGGACCCCGGAAGCGTTCGGTGTTCGGCAAGGTCGGCTCGGTCGACGTCACCATCGAGCTGCCGGCGGGTTCGCAGCTCCAGGCCCACACCTCCATGGGCGACGTCAGCGGCCAGGGGCCGCTCGGCGAGAGCCGGGTCAGGTCCGGCCTCGGCGACATCCGGCTCGACGAGACCGGCCCGGCCGTGCTGCGCACCGACCACGGCGACGTCCGCGTGGACCGGGTCGTCGGCGACGCCGACATCAACGGCCAGGGCCGGATCGACCTCGGCGAGGTGACGGGCGAGGTGACGCTCAAGAACGGCATCGGCGACACCACGATCGGCACGGTGACCGGCGAGCTGCGGGCGAAGGTGTCCATGGGCCGGGTGACGGTCGGCGTCGCCGAGTCCTCGGTCGACATCCGCACCTCGCAGGGATCCATCCAGGTCAACGAGGTGGCCCGGGGCCGGGCCGAGCTCCGCACCTCGCTCGGCGCTGTGGAGATCGGCATCCGCGAGTCCACCGCCGCCTGGCTGGACGTCACCGCGAAGGTCGGCGTCGTCCGCAATTTCCTCGACGCCGCCGAGGGGCCCGGCGACGCCACCGAGACCGTCGAGGTGCACGCCGGCACCAATGCCGGCGACATCGTGATCCGCCGCGCCTGACCGAGCGCCTTCGGACCGGGCCCGAGCGCCACCGAGCCCTGGGCCCGCACCTCACGGGGCCCGGCCCTCCACCCGTAACGCACCACCCGTAACGCACCACCCGCCTCGCGCACCGCCAGGCGCATCTTCGGCATGCCTTCGCAACCACCAGTGCCATGTCACATCACACACCCCAGGCCTCCCAGGAGCCCTCATGACCACCGCATACGACACCGCCGTCGCGCCCGCGATCGCCGCCCAGGGGCTGCGCAAGTCCTACGGCGACAAGGTCGTGCTCGACGGCGTCGACCTGACCATCCCCGAGGGCTCGGTCTTCGCCCTCCTCGGCCCCAACGGCGCCGGCAAGACCACGACCGTCGAGATCCTGTCCACCCTGATCGCGCCGGACGGCGGCCGGGCCCGGATCGCCGGGCACGACCTGGTCGAGCGGCCCGACGGGGTGCGCGGCGCGATCGGCGTGACCGGGCAGTTCGCCGCCGTCGACGGGCTCCTGACGGCCGAGGAGAACCTGCTCCTGATGGCCGCGCTGCGGCATCTGCCCCGGCCGGAGGGCCGGCGCCGGACCGCCGAGCTGCTGGACCGTCTGGAGCTGACGGAGGCCGCCCGCAAGCCGGTGTCCACCCTCTCCGGCGGTATGCGGCGCAAGCTCGACCTGGCGATGACGCTGGTCGGGAAGCCGCGCATCATCTTCCTCGACGAGCCGACCACCGGTCTCGATCCGCGCAGCCGCCGCACCCTGTGGGAGATCATCCGCGGCCTCGTCGACGGCGAGGGCGTGACGATCTTCCTCACCACGCAGTACCTGGAGGAGGCGGACCACCTCGCCGACCGGATCGCGGTCCTCGACCGCGGCCGGATCGTCGCCGAGGGCACCGCCGACGAGCTGAAGCGGATCGTCCCGGGCGGACACATCCGGCTGCGGTTCGCCGAACCGGCCGATCTCGACCTGGCCGCCCGCCACTTCGGCGCCGCCGCGCGGGACACCGAGGAACTCACCCTGCGCATCCCCAGCGACGGCGGCATCCCGACGCTGCGGGCCGTGCTCGACATCCTCGACGCGGCGGAGCTCCAGCCCGAGTCGCTGACCCTGCACACCCCCGACCTGGACGACGTCTTCCTGACCCTGACCGGCACCGGCACCCCGAACACCACCGTGGAGATGGCCCGATGAGCACCTTCGGCTTTGCCGTCAGCGACTCGCTGACCATGCTGCAGCGCAATATCAAGCACGCCCTGCGCTATCCGGCGATGACCGTCTCCGTGGTCCTCATGCCGGTGATGATGCTGCTGCTCTTCAACTACGCGTTCGGCGGCGCCATCGGCGCGGGCATCGAGGGCGCGCCGACCGGCGGCGGGAAGTACATCGACTACGTCGCCCCCGGCATCATCCTGATGACGGCGACGGCCGGCGCGGTCGCCACGGCGGTCGGCGTGTGCGTCGACATGACGGAGGGCATCGTCAACCGGTTCCGTACGATGTCGATCTCACGGGCCGCGTTCCTGACCGGGCATGTGGTCGGCAGCGTGCTGCAGACCCTGGTCGCCATCGCGCTGGTCGTCGGCGTCGCGCTCGCCATCGGCTTCCGGCCGCAGGCGACGCTCGTCGAATGGCTCGCCGCGGCCGGCCTCCTCACCCTGCTCACCCTCGCGCTGACCTGGCTGTCGGCGGGCATCGGCCTGGTGTCCAGGACCCCGGAGTCGGCGAGCAACACGCCGCTGCCGCTGACCTTCCTGCCCTTCCTCGGCAGCGCCATCGTGCCGACCGACTCCATGCCGACCGGACTGCGCTGGTTCGCCGAGTACCAGCCCTTCACTCCGGCGATCGAGACCCTGCGCGGTCTGCTGATGGGCACCCCGATCGGCGACAGCGGCTGGATCGCCCTCGCCTGGTGCGCCGGCCTGAGCCTGGTCGGCTATCTGTGGGCGCGCTCGGCCTTCGGCCGTACCGCCAAGCGCTGACCCGGGCCGGTCAGGGCCGCGGCCGGGCCGGGACCTGGAGCGGCGCACCGCTCAGTCGAGCCAGCTCCCGTCGCGCATCAGCTCCCGCCCCCGCAACTCGTCCGCCTCGCGCCAGGCCTGCACCCGGCGCGGGGTGACGCGGTACCAGCGGTAGCGGGAGCCGAGCGCGTACGGGTCGAAGCCGGTGCGCGCCTCGAAGCGCTCGCGGCGCTCCGGCGGCAGCGCGTCGATGGCGAGGGTCTCGACGTCGCCGTCGATCGTGACGACGTCGCGGGTGTGGCCGAGCGCGAGCCGGGCGGTCCCGCCGGCCGCCAGGTTCCGGCCGGTCGGACCGTCGGCGAGGGTGGCGAGGAGCAGGGTCCGGCCGTCCCAGTCGAAGGACAGCGGTACGAGGAAGGGCGCGCCGTCCGGCGAGGCGCTGGCCACCCAGAGGTCGACGTCGTGCGCGAGCCGGTGCTCGGTGTCGCGCCGCCGCTCGGCGCGGGTGCGGGGTGTGGAGGTGGAGCCAGGGGCCTCGGTCGTCATGGTCGCTCCTGTCGCTCGGGACGGGGTGTGTGCCGTGGGCACAGCCTCTCCCGGACCCGGCAGGTACCGCCTCCGTGCTCGCCACGGAGAGCGCCACGGATAATGACCTGGTGTCAACTCCCCTGATATCGGCGCGAGAAGCCGAAGTGCTCGCCCTCCTCGGCGAGCACCTCAGCAACGCGGAGATCGCCGAGCGGCTCTTCATCTCGGTACGGACGGTCGAGTCCCATGTCTCGTCGCTGCTGCGGAAGTGGGAACTGCCGGACCGGCGGGCGCTGTCCCGCCGCGCGACGCGGACGACGGGCCCCGGGCGGGCGCCCGCGCTGCCGGCTCCGCTGACCTCGTTCGTCGGACGGGTCCGGGAGCGGGCGGAGTTGACGGCGGCGGTACGGGCCCACCGCCAGGTCACGGCGGTCGGTCCGGGCGGCGTGGGCAAGACCCGGCTGGCGCTCGCCGTGGCGGAGGCCGAGGCGGCGGGCGACGGGTTCGCCGACGGGGTGTGGTTCGTGGATCTGGTGCCGGTGACGGATCCGACGCGGATCCCGGCGGCGGTCGCGGCGGCCCTGGGGCTCGGCGAGCAGCCCGGCCGCGGCATCGAGGACACCCTGCTCGCCGCCCTCGCCGACCGCACGGCGCTGCTGGTCCTCGACAACTGCGAGCACGTCCGCGACGGCGTCGCGCCTTTCCTGGAGCGCCTGTTGGGCGCCTGCCCGGGCATCCGGGTGCTGGCCACGAGCCGGGCCCGGCTGATGGTCCCCTTCGAGTCGGTGACCCCGGTCCCGCCGCTCTCCCGGGAGGGCGGCGCCGGTTCGGACGCGGTGGCCCTGTTCATGGCGCGGGCGACGGCCGCCGGCTACGGTCCCGATCCGGCGCTCCGGCAGGAGGTCACCGCGCTGTGCGAGCGGCTCGACGGCATGGCCCTGGCGATCGAACTGGCCGCGGCCCGGCTGCCCACCCTCGGTATGGACGGCCTGTCGGCCGGCCTCGCCGCACCGCTGCGCATCCTGGCGGGCGGCCCGCGCGTCGGCGAGCGGCACCGCTCGGTGCGGGCGGTCCTCGACTGGAGCCACGAGCTCCTTGGCCCCGCGGACCGGACGCTGCTGCGGAGGGTCTCGGTGTTCGTCCTGCCGTTCACGGCGGAGGCGGCGGCCGAGGTCGCCGCGTCCGCCGTGGCCGACGTGGCCGACGGTCTCGCCCGGCTCGCGGAGCAGAGCCTGCTCACCGTGACCCACTCGGCGTCCGGCACGCGCTACCAGGCTCTGGAGACCATCCGTCAGTACGGGGCGGAGCACCTCGCCTCGGCGGGCGAGGAGGAGGTCGTACGTGCGCGGCACGTGCGCTGGGCGCCGGCGCAGCAGGCGGTGGAGGAGGCCCGGGTCGCGCTCGACTGGGCCGCCGGGCGACCGGAGCTGCGCGCGGAGGCCCATCGACTCGCGCTTGTACTCGGTGAGTCGACGTTCGGCCGGCAGCTGCTCAGCGAGTCGCAGGAGCGGTACGAGCAGGCGGCCGGGCTCGGCGGGGACGCGGAGGCGGTCCTGGCCCTGCGCGAGGCCGCCGAGGTGGCCGGGTGCCGGCGGAGCGGCGAGGACATGTTCCGGCTGTACCGGGCCGCCGCGCGGGCCGCGCTGCGTGCGGGCGACGAGGTCGGCGCCGGGCGCGCGCTGGCGGCCGCGGCCACCGTCGCGTACCGCTACTCCAGCACCTTCGCCCGGCTCCCCGAGGCGGCCGAGGTGACGGGTCTGCTCGTGGAGGCGCGCACGCTGGCCGGGGCGGGCGATCCGGCCGGGGACGCGGCCGTCGCGCTCGCGGAGGCGGCGGTGACGGCGGACGCGTACGGCGCGGTGCAGGGCGACGCGGAGAACTCGGCGGTGGAGACGGTCGCGTACGCGGAGCGGGCGGTGGCGCTTGCCCGGGCGGCGGGCGATCCGGTGGCGGAGTCGGCGGCGCTCGACGCCCTGTCCGGGGCGCGGAGTTGGGCCGGTGACCCGTTCGGCGCGGCGGCCGCCGCCCGCCGCCGGATCGAACTCCTCGCGCCCCTGCCGCCCTCCCCCGCTCCCACTCACGAGCGGCTCGACGCCCTGGCGATGGCCGCCGGCAACGCACTGGGTGTCGGCGACCTCGTACGGGCCCGGCGATGGAGCACGCAGCTCGCCGCCCATCCCCTGCTTTCGGAGGCCGGCCACCACGCCACGTCCTGGCTCCTCGTCACGGAGGGCCTGGCCGGCCGCGCCGACGCCGTGCTGCGGGGCGCCGACCGGTTCCGTACCGCATGGGAACGCAGCGGCCGGCAGCGCTCGTTCGTGCTCGGCCCGGCCGCGGCGACCGTCGCCATGGTCCACGGTCTGCGGGGCGACGACGCGGCCCGGGCGGTCTGGCTCGGCATCGCGGACCAGGCGGGCCCCGTCCTCGACCACCGCCACGGCTTCGGCGCGGTCTTCGACGCCACGGTCCTGCTGCACGACGGCGACCCGGAGGCCGCCCTGGAGCGGCTCGCACCGGAGCCGGAGGAGGTCTGGAAGTGGGTCTGCTGGGTGTGGCTGCACGGGTACGTGGCGCTGCGCGCCGAGGCCTCGGCCCTCGCCGGCCGCCCGGAGGCGCCCGCCCGCATCGCGGCGGCCCGCCGCCTGGTCGCGGGCAATCCGGTGGCCACCGCCCAAGTGGACCGCGCAGAGGCCCTGTTGACCGGCGACCGTGACCGACTCCTCGCCACAGCCGGCGCGTTCGAGGCGGCGCACTGTCCGTACCAGGCGGCGCGCAGCCTGCTGCTCGCGGGCGGGGACCGTACGCCGGAGGGCACGGCGGCCCTCGCGGCACTCGGCATCGTGCCCGCGGCAGCCCGCGGCTAGGCCGTGCCGACGGCGCGGGTCACCAGGGCGGCGATCCGGTCCTCGACCTCCGGCGTGACCTCGGTGAGGGCGTAGCCGGCGGCCCACATCGGGCCGTCGTCCAGGCGGGCCCGGTCGCTGAAGCCGAGGGTGGCGTAGCGGGAGGTGAACTTCTCCGCGCTCTGGAAGAAGCAGACGACCTTGCCGGCCTCGTCGGCGTAGGCGGGCATGCCGTACCAGAGCTTCGGGGCGAGGCCGGGGGCCGTGGCGGTGACGACGGTGTGGATCCGCTCGGCCATGGCCCGGTCCGCATCGCCCATCTCGGCGATCTTCGCGAGCACGTCGGCCACTGCCAGCGCGGCCTTCTCCGCCTTGGAGCCGCGCCGCGCGGCCGCCGCCTTGGTCTCGCGGGCGTGGTCCTTCATCGCCGCCCGCTCCTCGGCGGTGAAGCCCTCGTACGCGGTGGTCGTGGTGCTGGTCATGGTGTCTCCCCCTGTCGGTGGTGGTGGCGTGATCGCCGTGACCCCAGTCTTCCGAGCGGGGCCACGGACCACATCCGTGCTCACCACGGAGACGCCCACGGAGAGCACCACCGAAAGCACCACGGGCTCCGCGTCAGAGCTCGGTGACGATGTCCTCCACCCGCTGCTTCGCGTCGCCGAAGAGCATCGCCGTGTTCTCGCGGAAGAACAGCGGGTTCTGGACCCCGGCATAGCCGGACGCCATCGAGCGCTTGAAGACGATGACCTTGTCCGCCTCCCAGACGGTGAGGACCGGCATGCCGGCGAGCGGGCTGCTCGGGTCCTCCGTCCCGGCCGGGTTCACGGTGTCGTTGGCGCCGATGACGAGGACGACGTCGGTGTCGGCGAAGTCCTCGTTGATCTCGTCCATGGCGAAGACGATGTCGTACGGCACCTTCGCCTCGGCGAGCAGCACGTTCATGTGGCCGGGCAGCCGCCCCGCCACCGGGTGGATGCCGAAGCGGACCTCGATCCCCTTCGCGCGCAGCTTCTCGGTGAGTTCCGCGACCGGGTACTGCGCCTGGGCGACGGCCATCCCGTATCCCGGTGTGATGATGACCGAGCGTGCCGCCTCCAGGAGTTCGGCGACGCCTTCGGCGGTGATCTCCTGGTGCTCGCCGTAGTCGACGTCGGAGCCCGACGGCGCCTCGATGCCGAAGCCGCCGGCGATGACGGAGAGGAAGGAGCGGTTCATCGCCTGGCACATCAGATAGGACAGATACGCACCGGAGGAGCCGACCAGGGCGCCCGTGACGATCAGCAGGTCGTTGCCGAGCAGGAAGCCGGAAGCGGCGGCCGCCCAGCCGGAGTAGCTGTTGAGCATCGACACCACGACCGGCATGTCACCGCCGCCGATCGAGGCGACCAGGTGCCAGCCGAGAGCGAGGGCGAGCACCGTGACGGCGATGAGCGGCCACAGGGCGGGCGCGGCCACGAACCACACGGCGAGCGCGACGAACAGCCCCAGGGCGCCCAGATTCAGGGCGTTCTTGCCAGGGAGCATCAGCGGCCGGGAGGCGATCCGGGCCGACAGCTTCAGGTTGGCGACGATCGAGCCGGTGAAGGTGACCGCGCCGATGAACACACCGATGAAGACCTCGGCGTGGTGGATGCCCAGGGTGCCGAGCGCTTCGAGGTCGGAGGCCTCGGCGCCGCCTGGCCGGTGCTCGACGGTGAGGTAGCCGTTCCAGCTCACGAGGACGGCGGCGAGACCGACGAACGAGTGGAGCAGCGCGATGAGTTCGGGCATGCCGGTCATCTCCACACCACGGGCGCGCCAGAGGCCGACGAGCGCGCCGACCAGCATGGCGAGGCCCATCAGCGCGGCACCCGCCCCGGTGATGTCGCCGTCGGCGGCGAGGACCACGGTGGCGACGAGGGCGACGCCCATGCCGAGGATGCCGAAGGCGTTCCCGAGCCGGGCCGACTCGTGCTTGGAGAGCCCGGCGAGGGCGAGGACGAACAGCAACGCGGCGACGAGGTAGGCCGCTTGAGCGGCGAGGGTCGCGGTCATCTCAGCTCCTGCGGAACATGGCGAGCATGCGTCGCGTCACCGCGAAGCCACCGAAGACATTGATGCCGGCGAGCAGGATCGCCACGCAGGACAGCACGGTGACCGCCGTGTCGCCGTGACCGATCTGGAGCAGCGCGCCGACCACGATGATTCCGGAGATCGCGTTGGTCACCGACATCAGCGGGGTGTGCAGGGCGTGGTGCACATGGCCGATGACGTAGTAGCCGATGACGATCGCGAGCACGAAGACGGTGACATGGGGCAGCAGCGCGGCGGGCGCGAAGCCGGCGAGGAGGAACAGGGCCAGGGCGCCGAGCGCGACCACGCCGAAGCGCCGGGCCGGGGTGGCGGGCCGCTTGACGGGCGAGACCGGTACGACGGCCCCGGCCGCGTCCGCGGTCCCGGGGGCCGCCGCCGCGGGCTTCGGTGCGGCGGAGACCTGGACGGGTGGCGGTGGCCAGGCCGTCTCGCCGTCCCGTACGACGGTGATCGAGCGCTGCACCGGGTCGTCCCAGTCCAGGACCGGGCAGCCGTCCTTGCCCGGGGTGAGCAGCTTGAGCAGGTTCACCAGGTTGGTGCCGTAGAGCTGGGAGGCCTGGGCCGGCAGCCGCCCGGCGAGATCGGTGTAGCCGATGATGGTCACGCCGTTGTCGGTGACGGTCTTCTCGCCCCGCACCGTGCCGATCACGTTGCCGCCGTTGGCGGCGGCCATGTCCACGATGACCGAGCCGGGCCGCATTCCGGCCACCATCTCCGCGGTGATCAGCGTCGGCGCGGGCCGCCCCGGGATCAGCGCGGTGGTGATGACGATGTCCGCCTCGCGGGTCTGTGCCGTGTACAGCTCGACCTCGCGCGCCTTGTAGGCGTCGCTCATCTCCTTCGCGTAACCGGTGGCCGAGACCTCGACCTCCGGCGACTCGATCGACAGGTACTCGCCGCCCAGTGAACGCACCTGCTCGGCGACCTCGGGACGCGGGTCCGTCGCCCGTACGATCGCGCCGAGCGCTCCGGCCGTACCGATCGCGGAGAGTCCCGCGACGCCGGCGCCCGCGACGAGCACCTTCGCGGGCGGCACCTTGCCGGCCGCCGTCATCTGTCCGGTGAAGAAGCGCCCGAACTCGTGGGCCGCCTCGACGACGGCCCGGTAGCCGGCGATGTTCGCCATCGAGGAGAGCACATCCATCGACTGGGCCCGGCTGATCCGCGGCACGGCGTCCATCGAGAGCGCCGTCACGGGGCGCCGGCCGAGCTCCTCGACCATCGCCCGGTCGAAGGCCGGCGCGAACAGGGCGATGACCGTGGCGCCCTCCCTGAGCCGGTCGAGCTGCGCCGTGCTCGGGGCGTTGACGCCGAGGACCACGTCGGCGGCCGCGGCCTCGCCGATGCGCGCGCCGGCGGCCACATAGGCGCTGTCGGCGAAGCCCGCGGCGGCGCCGGCGCCCGGGTCGACGACGATCTCGTACCCCAGTTTGCGGAGGGGCTCGACCGTGGCCGGCGTGGCCGACACGCGTTTCTCGCCCGCCCGCGCTTCCTTGAGGACTCCGACAATCACGAATGCTCTCCGTTCGCTTCTCTTGCCGTCATCGGCCTGCTCCCACTCGACCAGAAGTGCGCCCGCCACGATCAGGGCCACGCCGATGCCGCACCACCGGCGTGACGGCGCGGCCGGCCGCGCACGGAGAGGCTTCCACACGTCCCACGGGCCGTGGCAAGACCGCGAAGCGGCCACGCCGGGCGGCGACCCCTCGATGAAATTGTTCATTCAAAGCCTTGAACCCTGTTGACCTCTATGCGAGATTCGGCGCACCGAAGACGCAGTGGGGAGAGGGAGAGGGCATGGAGCGGCGCACCATCGAGGTCATTCCCGACGCCGAGCGGCACGGCACGCCACGCAGCCAGTTCACGCTGTGGTTCGGCGCCAACATGCAGATCACCGCGATCGTCGACGGCGCGCTGTCCGTCGTCTTCGGCGCCGACGCGCTGTGGGCGATACCCGCGCTGCTCATCGGCAACGTGCTGGGCGGCATCGTGATGGCGCTGCACTCCGCGCAGGGGCCGCGGCTCGGCGTACCGCAGATGATCTCCAGCCGGGCGCAGTTCGGCGTCCACGGGGCGGTGCTGCCGCTGCTCCTGGTGATCCTCATGTACCTGGGATTCGCCGCGACCGGCAGCGTGCTGGCCGGTCAGGCGCTGTCCGCGATGCTGCACATCGACGACACACGGGCCGGGATCCTGGTCTTCGGCGTGCTGACCGCCGTGGTCGCCGTCACCGGCTACCGGCTCATCCACGCCGCCGGCCGGGTCGCCACCGTCGTCGGCGTGCTCGGCCTCGGCTATCTGCTGGTACGGGTGTTCACCCAGTACGACGTCGGCGCGCACATCGGGGTCAAGGGCTTCGACGCGGCTACCTTCCTGCTCGCCGTGGGGCTCGGCGCGGGCTGGCAGCTGACCTTCGGCCCGTACGTCGCCGACTACTCGCGCTATCTGCCGCGGGACACCAGCACGCGGGCGACGTTCTGGTCGACGTTCGCCGGTTCGGTCATCGGCTCCCAGTGGGCCATGACGCTCGGGGCGCTCACCGCCGCCGTCGCGGGCGACGCCTTCCTCACCGACCAGGTGGGCTTCCTCGGCGACCTGGCCGGGCCCGCGGTCCTCGCCGTGCTGATCTACCTGGTGATCGTGGTCGGCAAGCTGACCGTCAACTGCCTCAACGCGTACGGCGGTTTCATGTCGATCCTGACCACCGTCACCGCCTTCGACGGCCGCTCCCGGATCTCGACGGCCGCCCGCGCCGCGTACATCATCGGCTTCACCGCGGTGTCGATCGGCATCGCGCTCGCCGCCAGCGCCGACTTCCTGAACAACTTCAAGAACTTCGTGCTCCTGATCCTGATGGTGTTCACCCCGTGGAGCGCGATCAATCTGGTCGACTACTACCTGGTCTCGCGCGAGCGGGTCGACATCCCCGCCCTGTACGACCCGGAGGGCCGGTACGGGCGCTGGAACGTCACCGCGCTCGTCTGCTACGTCCTCGGGGTCGCCGTACAGATCCCGTTCCTGGCCACCAAGCTGTACACCGGCGCGATCACCGAGCGGCTCGGCGGCGCCGACGTCTCGTGGCTCGTCGGGCTCGCGTTCACCGCGGCCGTGTACGGCCTGTGGGTACGGCGTACCGCCGATCCACCGGCCGCGACCGTGCACCCGGCCACCGCCGACGCGGCTGATGGCCTCGGCGAGGCGGTCGGCACCTCCTGACCCGGCGTGGACGGGGGTCTCCGTCCACGCCGGGCCGGGAGGCGTCCGTACGGCTCAGAGCGCGCCGACGATGTCCTCGACCCGGGCCTTCGCGTCGCCGAAGAGCATCGACGTGTTGTCCTTGAAGAACAGCGGGTTCTGGACGCCGGCGTAACCGGAGGCCATCGAGCGCTTGAAGACGATGACCTTGCCGGCCTCCCAGACGGTGAGGACCGGCATGCCGGCGAGCGGGCTCGACGGGTCCTCGGCTCCGGCCGGGTTGACGGTGTCGTTGGCACCGATGACGAGGACGACGTCGGTGTCGGAGAAGTCCTCGTTGATCTCGTCCATTTCGAGGACGATGTCGTACGGCACCTTGGCCTCGGCCAGGAGGACGTTCATGTGGCCGGGCAGCCGGCCCGCGACCGGGTGGATGCCGAAGCGGACCTCGACGCCCTTCGCGCGCAGCTTCGAGGTGAGCTCGGCGACCGGGTACTGGGCCTGGGCGACGGCCATGCCGTAGCCGGGGGTGATGACCACGGACCGGGCCGAGGACAGCATCTCGGCGGCGCTCTCCGCGGTGATCTCCTGGTGCTCGCCGTAGTCGACGTCGGAGCCGGAGGGCGCCTCGATGCCGAAGCCGCCGGCGATCACCGAGAAGAACGAGCGGTTCATCGCCTTGCACATGATGTACGAGAGGTAGGCACCCGACGAGCCGACCAGCGCGCCGGTGACGATGAGGAGGTCGTTGCCGAGCAGGAAGCCGGAGGCCGCGGCGGCCCAGCCGGAGTAGCTGTTGAGCATCGAGACCACGACCGGCATGTCGCCGCCGCCGATGGAGGCGACCAGGTGCCAGCCGAGGGCGAGGGCGAGGACCGTCACGGTGATCAGCAGCCACAGCTCCGGCGTGATCACGAACCACACGGTCAGGGCGACGAACAGGCCGAGCGAGCCGAGGTTCAGGGCGTTCTTGCCCGGGAGCACCAGCGGCTTGGAGCTGATCTTCGCGGAGAGCTTCAGATAGGCCACGACGGAGCCGGTGAAGGTGACGGCGCCGATGAACAGGCCGATGAAGACCTCGGCGTGGTGGATGCCGAGCGTCCCGAGCGCGTCCAGGGCCTTGGCCTCGTGGCCCGCGGGGTCGTGCTCGACGTTGAGGAAGCCGTTCCAGCTGACCAGGACGGCGGCGAGGCCGACGAAGGAGTGGAGCAGCGCGATGAGTTCGGGCATGCCGGTCATCTCGACGCCACGGGCCCGCTGCAGCCCGATCAGCGCGCCGATCAGCATCGCCACGCCCATCAGGCCGAGGCCGGCGGTGCTGATGTCGCCGTCGATCGCGAGCACGATCGTCGCGACGAGCGCGACGCCCATGCCGAGCATGCCGAAGGCGTTGCCCAGCCGGGCCGACTCGTGCTTGGAGAGTCCCGCGAGGGCGAGGATGAAGAGGAGTGCGGCAACGAGGTAGGCCGCCTGGGCGGCGATGGTCGCAGTCATGTCAGTCAGCTCCGGTTGAACATGGCGAGCATGCGACGCGTCACCGCGAAGCCGCCGAAGACATTGATACTGGACAGCAGGATCGCCACGGCCGAAAGCACCGTGACCGTCGGGCTCGCGTGCCCGATCTGCAGCAGGGCACCGACGACGATGATTCCGGAGATCGCGTTGGTCACCGACATCAGCGGCGTGTGCAGGGCGTGGTGCACATGACCGATGACGTAGTAGCCGATGACGATCGCGAGCACGAAGACCGTGACGTGCGGAAGGAGCGCCGCCGGGGCGAAGGCGGCGAGGAGGAACAGGGCCAGGGCGCCGAGGGCCACCCCGCCGAACCGCTGCTTCGCCGTCATCGGCGCCTTCTTCGGCGCCGGCTCCGTCACGGGCGCCGCGGCCGCCGGGGCCGGCGCCGCCGAGACCTGGACCGGCGGGGGCGGCCAGGCCGTCTCGCCGTCCCGTACGACGGTGATCGAGCGCTGCACCGGGTCGTCCCAGTCCAGTACCGGGCGGCCGTCCTTCTCCGGCGTCATCAGCTTCAGCAGGTTGACCAGGTTGGTGCCGTAGAGCTGGGAGGCCTGGGCCGGCAGCCGGCCCGCCAGGTCGGTGTAGCCGATGATCGTCACACCGTTGTCGGTGACGGTCTTCTCGCCCTTCACGGTGCCCTCGACGTTGCCGCCGTTGGCCGCCGCCATGTCGACGATCACCGAGCCCGGCTTCATGCTCGCCACCATCTCCTTGGTGACGAGCGTGGGCGCGGGCCGTCCCGGGATCAGCGCGGTGGTGATGACGATGTCGACGTCACGGCACTGCGCGGCGTACAGCTCCGCCTCGCGCGCCTTGTAGTCGTCGCCCATCTCCTTGGCGTAGCCCGTCTTCGAGACCTCCACCTCCGGGGACTCGATCGACAGGTACTCGCCGCCCAGCGACCGTACCTGGTCGGCCACTTCAGGACGCGGGTCGGTGGCGCGCACGATCGCGCCGAGCGAGCCGGACGCGCCGATGGCCGCGAGACCGGCGACGCCGGCGCCCGCGACGAGCACCTTCGCGGGCGGCACCTTGCCGGCCGCCGTCACCTGGCCGGTGAAGAAGCGCCCGAACTCGTGCGCGGCCTCGACGACGGCCCGGTAGCCGGCGATGTTCGCCATCGAGGAGAGCACGTCCATCGACTGGGCCCGGCTGATCCGCGGCACGGCGTCCATCGACAGGGCGGTGAACGGGCGGCGGCCGAGCTCCTCGACCATCGCCGGGTCGAAGGCCGGCGCGAACAGGGCGATCACGGTCGCCTCCGGCCGTATCCGGTCCAACTGGGCCGGGGCCGGGGCGTTCACACCGAGGACCACGTCCGCGGCGGCCGCGTCGCCGACGGTCGCACCGGCGGCCTCGTAGGCGCTGCCGGTGAAGCCGGCCGCGATGCCCGCGTCCGCGTCGACGACGACCTCGTACCCCAGTTTGCGGAGCTGTTCGATCGTGGCCGGTGTGGCCGAGACGCGACTCTCACCTGCCCGCGCTTCCTTGAGGACTCCGACAATCACGAGTGTTCTCCGTTTCGCTGCTGTGGCCGTCAACGGGGTGTTCTCAACAAGATCAGAACGAGAATCAGAGAGGAGAGATCAGAAGTGTGCCCCGCGATGATCCGGAGCACGCCGCTCAGCTTGACCGCCGAGAGCTCTCCTTGAACAGCGCCCACAGGTGAGGTGTACGCAACATGGGCCCGGACGCCCCGCCTCGCGTAACGTCGTCGGCCCGGCCGGGCTACGCCGGGTAGTCCTCGACGGTCATCGAGTGGTGAAAGCGCGCGCTCCTGGTCGTGAGGCGGAGGAGCGCGCGGCCCGGGCCGGCGGGCAGGGCGGAGATCAGGCGGGCGCCCTGGGCAAGCCCCCGTACGCCGAGGCGGGACGTCGGGACCAGGGTCTTCGCCGCGCTCAGCGCGACCTCGCGGCTGCCCCGTACGTGCTCCGCCATCGCCCGCTCGTACGCGGGGAACGCGCGCTCGTGATCGCCGCCCGCCCGCGCCAGCTCGCCGGCCAGGACGTACGCGCCGACGACGGCCAGGCTGGTGCTGCCGCCGACGGCCGGGCCGGGGCAGTAGCCCGCGTCGCCGACGAGTGTCACCCTCCCCCGTGACCAGGCGTCCATGCGGAGCTGGGCGATCGAGTCGAAGTAGAACCCCGGGGTGCGGTCGAGTTCGTCCAGCCAGGCGTCCACCTCCTCGTGCATCCCGGCGAACGCACCGCGCAGCAGCTCCTTCTGCCGGTCCGTGTCCCGGTGGTGGCAGTCGAGCGCGCGCTCGCTCCGGAACAGGAACAGCGCCCGCGCGTCCCCGAGATGCCGGGCGCCGTACATGCCGGCGGTGCGGCCGACGCCGACGTGCATGCGGAGCTCGCCGTCGAGGTCCGGGAGGTTCGGCAGGGTCAGCACGCCGAAGTGGGCGCCGATGAAGGAGGTGAAGCGGGACTCCTCGCCGAAGACGAGGCGGCGCACCCGGGAGTGCAGTCCGTCGGCGCCGACGACGAGGTCGAAGCGGCGCGGTGGGGCGTGCTCGAACCGCACCTCGCCGTCGGGCGAGAGCTCGGTGATCGAGTCGCCGAAGAGGTACTCGACGTGCTCGCGGCCGGCCTCGCAGTAGATCTCGCCGAGGTCGTCGCGCATGATCTCGACGTGCCGGTCGGAGGCGGCACCGAAGATCTTGGCGAGATCCACCCGGACCGGACGCCGTGCACCTTCCTGACGGATCGTCATACGGCTGGTGCCGGTGGCCCGTTCCTCGATGCGCGGCAGGACGCCCATCCGCTCCGAGATGTCGACCGCGGGCCGGAACAGGTCGACCGCGTGGCCACCGGTCCTGCGCAGCGCCGGCGCGCGCTCGACGACGGTGACGGAGAAGCCGTGCCGGGTGAGCCAGTAGGCCAGGACCGGGCCGGCGATGCCGGCGCCGGAGACGAGAATCCGCATGGCGCTCCTCCCTTTCATGCGGTGAAGGCCAGCAGGGCGGTGGCGGTTCGCGCCGGATCCTCCAGCAGCGGCGAGTGGCCCAGACCGGGCAGCAGCTCGATCCGCGCGCCGGGGACGACGCGGTAGTCGGCGGCGGACGAGGAGCGCCAGCGGCGGTCGTCCTCGCCGAACAGCACCAGGAGCGGCTTGCCCAGGACGGCGAGGCGTTCCGGCAGCCCCTGCCGCTGGAGGTACGAGACGGTGCCCCGCGTCGACGCGGTGTACGTGTGCGGCGTCATCCCCCGTACGTCGTCCAGGAGTTCCTCCGGGACCCGGAAGCCCGGGCGGCTGAACGCGGTGCTCGCGAAGGCGCGGAGCTGTTCGTCGGTCGGCGGCCACACGGCCGGGCCGGCCGCGGCGGGCTCGGGCGGCGCGATGAAGGCGCCCAGATGGGGGCCGGTGTTGACGAGGGCGAGCGCGGTCACCAGCTCGGGCCGCTGTTCGGCGAGCGCGGTGGCGACCACGCCGCCGCTGGAATGCCCGACGACCACGGCCCGTCCGACGCCGAGCCGGTCCAGTGCCGCGCCGACCCGGCCCGCCTGGTCCGGGATCTCGTAGCTCCGGTCGTCGGGCTTGGCCGAGCGGCCGTGCCCGAGCAGATCGATCCGGATCACCCGGTGGGACCCGGTGAGGAGCGGCACCATCGGGTCCCACGAGCGGGCCGAGGACGCGGTCCCGTGGATCAGGAGGAGTGCGGGGGCGTCACGGGGGCCGTCCTGGCACACATGGAGGTCGTCACGGTCGGAAGGGGAAGCAGTCATGGGCCCACTGTCCCCGCCGCCGCCCGCCGCAGGATTGGACGAATGTTCCCGCCGGTCGGTTCGCGTCCGGTTCGCGTAGCACCATGGAGCCATGGAGACGTTCGCGCACGGTGCGGCCCGGTGGGAGGTCGCGTGCCCGCGCCGGCCCAGCCGGGTGGCCGGGCTCAGCATGGCCGGGTTCCGCATTCACGACCTGGACGCCCTCCGGATCGTCCCGCACCCGGCCGTGACGCTGCTCCTGGACTTCGGCGACGGCTCCCCCGTGCTCGACAGCGCCCCGGGGCGGCAGCAGGGGGGCAGCCTCGTCGCCGGCCCCGGGCTCGGATCCGGCGGCGCGGTCCGGGCGCGCGGCGAGAACGTCGCCTGCGTCCAGGTGCGCCTGTCCCCGGCGATCGCCCGCGCGGTCCTCGGCGTCTCCCCCGCCGAGCTCGACGGCACCGTCGTACCGCTGGACGCCCTGTGGGGCCGGGAGGCGTCCCGGATCCGCGAACGGCTCGCCGAGGCCCCGTCGTGGCAGGACCGCTTCGCGCTCACGGACGCGCTGCTCGCCCGCCGGTACGAGGCGGGCCCTCCGGTGGACCCGGAAGTGGCGTGGGCCTGGCAGCGGATCGTCGTCACCCACGGCCTGGCCCGTGTCGACGCCCTCGCGGCCGAGGCCGGCTGGAGCCGCAAACGCCTCTGGTCCCGCTTCCGCTCCCAGCTGGGCCTGCCCCCGAAGCGCGCCGCCAAGCTGATCCGCTTCGACCACGCCGCCCACCGCCTGGTCGCGGGCGTCCCCGCGGCCCATGTCGCGGCCGACACGGGCTACGCCGACCAGTCCCACCTGCACCGCGACGTCATGGAGTTGACCGGTGCGACCCCTGTGGCGGTGGCCGCCGAACCGTTCCTCGCGGTCGACGACCTGGCCTGGCCGGGGCGCGGAACGCCCGCCGTGCTCTAGGGGTCGGTACTCAGGCGCCGTGCGGATGCAGGGTCGCCTCGCCCGTCAGACGGATGCCGACCCTGCGGCCCGCTTCCTGGCGGAGCGGGCCCGGGGTGCGGATGTCGACCGGCTGGTCGAGCCCGTCGACGCGTACCGTGACCATGGCGTCGTGGCCGAAGAAGCGCACCTCGGTCACCACCCCTTCGGCGGCGGCGCCGGCGGTGTCCGGCTCGGCGAGTTCGAGCTGCTCGGGGCGCAGCAGGACCAGGCCCTCGCGGAGGCCCGCCGGGGCGGCGGCGAGGGGGACGCGGCCGAGGGCGGTGGTGGCGGTGTTCTTGTCGGCGGTGCCCGGCACGAGGACGGCGTCGCCGACGAAGGAGGCCAGCCAGGGGTCGACGGGCCGGTGGTAGAGCTCCTGCGGGGTGGCGCACTGGGCGACCCGCCCGTCGCGGAGGACGGCGACCAGGTCGGCAGTCGAGAGCGCCTCCTGCTGGTCGTGGGTGACGAGCAGACCGGTGGCGCCGCTCTCCCGGAGCGCGGCGCGCACCTCCGCCCGTACGGCTCCGCGCAGTCCGCTGTCGAGCGCGCTGAACGGCTCGTCGAGCAGCACGAGATGGGGCTCGGGGGCGAGGGCCCTCGCGAGCGCCACGCGCTGCTGCTGGCCGCCCGACAGCTCGTGCGGCATGCGCTCGCCGTAGCCGGGGAGACCGACCAGGTCCAGCATCTCCCCCACCCGCGTGCGCTTGGCCGCACGATCGCGCCCGGAGAGCCCGAAGGCGACGTTCCGGGCCACGCTCAGGTGCGGGAAGAGCGCGCCCTCCTGCGGGACGATGCCGATCCGGCGCCGCTCGGGCGGCAGATGGACGCCGGGCCCGCCGAGCAGCCGGCCGGCGACGGTCACGGTGCCGGCGTCGGCCTTCAGGAAGCCGGCGACGACCCGGAGCAGGGTGGTCTTGCCGCAGCCGGACGGGCCGAGCACCGCGGCGAGCGCGCCGCCGGGGACGGTGAGGTCGAGTCCGTCGAGGACCGGCGCCCCCGGCCCGTACGCCTTGACGACCTGGCGGACCTCGAGCTCGTTCATGTGCGGTGCCTTCCGAGGAGGTACGAGGGGACGGCGGCGAGCAGGATCAGCGCGGCCGCGTACGGGGCGGCGGCGGCGAACGATCCGGAGCCGGTCTCCGTCCAGAGCCGGGTGGCGAGGGTGTCCATGCCGGTGGGGCGCAGGAGCAGGGTGGCGGGGAGTTCCTTCATGCAGACCACGAAGGTGAGGGCCGCCCCGGCCGCGATGCCGGGGGCCGCGAGCGGCACGGTGACCTCGCGCAGCACGCCGAACGGGCTGCGGCCCAGCGAGCGGGCCACGTCGTCGAGGACGGGCGGGGCCTGGAGCACGGCGGCCCGGGTGGCGCCGACCGCGACGGGCAGGAACAGCACCGCGTACGCGCAGATCAGCAGCGGTGTCTCCTGGTAGAGCGGGCGGGCGTAGCGCACGGCGAAGAAGACCAGCGCGAGCGCGACGGTGATGCCGGGCACGGCGTGGCCCGCGTACGCGGCCTGTTCGAGGAGATGGGCGAGCCGGCCGCGGTGGCGGGCCGCGATGACGCCGACGGGCAGCGCGAGGAGCGTGGTGAGCGCGGCTCCGCCGGCGGCGACGCCGAGGGTGGTCAGCGCGGTGCTGGTGAGGGTGGCCGGGTCCCAGGTGGCGGAGGAGCCGACGGCCAGCCAGTAGCCGAGGGTGGCGAGCGGGAAGCCGACCGCCGCGGCGACGACCGCCCCGCACCAGGCGAGGGCGAGCGGCCGCAGCCGGCCGAGGGCGGCGGAAACGGCCTTGCGGGCCGTGCCCGTTCCCGTACGGGCGTAGTCGGCGCGGCCCCGGGTGCGGGTCTCGGCGGCGACGAGCAGCACGGTCATGACGACGAGCACGGCGCTGAGCGCGGCGGCCGGGGTGCGGTCGAAGCTGGCCCGGTAGGAGGTGTAGATGCCGCGGGTGAAGGTGTCGTAGCGCATGAGCGAGACGGCGCCGAAGTCGGAGAGCACGTACAGCGCGACGAGCAGTCCGCCGCCGGCCGCGGCGGGGCGCAGCTGGGGCAGGGTGACGCGCAGGAAGGTGCGCAGCGGGCCGTGGCCGAGGGAGCGGGCCACCTCCTCGTGTCCGGGATCGGTGCCGCGCAGGGCGGCGGCGACCGGCAGGTACACGTACGGGAAGCTCGCCAGGGTCAGCGCGATCGCCGAGCCGGTGAAGCCGGCGAGAGAGGGCGCGGCGGACAGCCAGGCGAAGGCGGTGACATAGCTGGGCACCGCGAGCGGGAGGGTGACGAGCACCGACCAGGCGCGGGCGCCGGGCAGCGCGGTGCGCACGGTCAGCCAGGCCAGGGAGACGCCGATGAGCAGGCAGGCGGTGACGACGACGGCGGTCAGGCCGAGGCTGCGCAGCAGGAGTTCGCCGGTGCGGGCGTCGGCGATGACGTCCCAGGCGAAGGCGGGGCCGTGTTCGAGGGCGCGCACGCCGAGGTAGCCGAGCGGCAGCACGGCGAGGGCGGCGGCGAGCACGGCGGGGGCGATCAGGATCCAGGACGGCCGGCCGGCGGCACGCCCCCGCCCGGCGGGTGCCGGGGCACCCGCCGGGCGGGGTTCGTGACGGGCCGGGCCGGAGCGCTCCGGTGCGGTCACGTCAGAGGTCACGTCAGACCATTCCGACGTCCTGCAGCATGGCCAGCGTCTCCTTGAGGGAGGCCAGCCTGCCGAGGTCGATCTTCGGCGGCTGCAGGGTCTCCAGGGGCGGCACGCCGTCGGCGGACTTCACGCCGGCGGCCAGCGGATACTCCTTGGTCTTCTCGGCGAAGTAGCTCTGGGCCTCGGCGGAGAGGAGGTAGTCGACGGCCTTCTGGGCGAACGCGGCCTGCTTGGTGTCGGCGCCCTTGAGGATGCCGACGCCGGCGACGTTGACCAGGCCGCCCGGGTCGCCCTTGGGAAGGTAGTGGAGCTTGGCCTTGAGCTTGTCGGCGCCCTTCTCGGCGGCCTGCTCGTACCAGTAGTAGTGGTTGATCAGGCCGAGCGAGACCTCGCCCTTGTCGACGGCTTCGAGGACCTTGAGGTTGTTGTCGTACGTCTTGGGCTGGTTGGCCTTCAGGCCCTTGAGCCAGGTGCGGGTGGCGTCGTCGCCCTCCAGGACGCGCATGCCGGTGACGAAGGCCTGGAAGGAGGCGTTGGTCGGGACGTAGCCGATCCTGCCCTTCCACTCCGGCTTCACCAGCTCGTGCACGCTGTTCGGGGGCGTGGGCACCTGGGCGGGGTCGTAGGCGAGGACGCGGACGCGGCCGCTGACGCCCGCCCAGTCGCCGGCGGAACCGCGGTAGGCGGCGTCGACCTTGTCGAGGGTGGCCCGGGGCAGCGGGGCGAGGCGCTGTTCCTTGGAGAGTGCGCCGAGGGCGCCGGCGTCCTGGGAGAGGAAGAGCCCGGCCTCGGTCTTGTCGCCCTCCTCCAGGAGCTGGGCGGACAGTTCGGCGCTGTCGCCGTAGCGCACCTCGACGTTGGCGCCGAGGTGCTTCTCCAGCTTCTCGATGAGCGGCTTCACGAGGTTCTCGTTGCGCCCGGAGTAGATGACGAGGTCGGCGGGCTCGTCACTGCCGCAGGCGGAGAGCAGGGGGCCGAGCAGGACGGCCGCGGCGAGCGCGGTGAGGGTGCGGGCCAAGGGGCGGCGCATACGGGTGGAGCCTTCCTGCCGTCGTCGTGTCGAGTTGTCGAGTTGTCGAGCGAACGCGATATCGAGCCAACCTGTGAATACGGCATT
Organism: Streptomyces sp. SKN60; assembly: GCF_026236535.1. Lineage (GTDB taxonomy): Bacteria > Actinomycetota > Actinomycetes > Streptomycetales > Streptomycetaceae > Streptomyces. The sequence continues at coordinate 164,016 of NZ_JAHTMW010000003.1, forward strand.
GATAAGGTAAAGCTAACCTAAGCGTCAAGTCAGGATTCGATAACGCGACGGTCGCGATCGGACATCCGGAACCGCCTCCCCCTCTTTTCGATTAGGAAAGCCTTACCTACTATGCGCCCGTGACGCTCCTCCCCGCCCCGCCCGTCGGCGGCCACGCCCTCCCGCTCGCCCGCGACCTCGCGCTGCACGGCGACCGCACCGCCCTCGTGACCGGCGACGGCGAGATCTCGTACCGCGCGCTGGCCGTACGGGTCGAGGACGCGGCACGCCGACTCGGCCCGGACCGGCGCCTGGTGCTGCTGCCCGGCGCCAACACCGTCGACGCGCTCGTCGTGCATCTCGCCGCGCTGTCGGCGGGCCACGTGGTGCTGCTCGTGCCCGGGGACCATCCCGAGGCCGTCGCCGCGCTCACCGCCGCGTACGACCCCGATGTCGTCGTCCACCCCGAGGCCGGCCCGGAGGCGGCGGGCGGCGAGTGGCGGATCGAGGAGCGGCGCGAGGGCTCGGGCCACGCCCTCCACCCCGACCTCGCGCTGCTGCTGAGCACCTCCGGCTCCACCGGCTCGCCGAAGCTGGTCCGGCTCTCGTACGAGAACCTCCAGGCCAACGCCGAGTCGATCGCCACGTACCTCGGCATCCGCGACACCGACCGGGCCGCGACCACCCTGCCGATGCACTACTGCTACGGCCTCTCCGTGATCCACAGTCATCTGCTGCGCGGCGCCGGGCTCGTCCTGACCGGCCTCTCGGTGGCCGACGCCTGCTTCTGGGACCTCTTCCGGGCGGCCGGCGGCACCGCGCTCGCCGGCGTCCCGTACACCTTCGACCTGCTCGACCGGGTCGGCTTCGCCGAGATGGACCTGCCGTGCCTGCGGTACGTCACGCAGGCGGGCGGGCGGCTCGCGCCCGAGCGGGTCGCGGGCTACGCCGCACTCGGACAGCGGCGCGGCTGGGACCTGTTCGTGATGTACGGCCAGACCGAGGCGACCGCCCGCATGGCGTATCTGCCGCCCGCCCTGACCGCCGAGCACCCGTCGGCGATCGGCGTCCCGGTGCCCGGCGGCGCCTTCCACCTGGAGCCGGTGGACGAGGCGGCCGACGGTGATGTCGGTGAACTCGTCTACACGGGCCCGAACGTGATGCTCGGCTACGCCCACACCCCGGACGACCTCGCCCTCGGCCGTACGGTCGAGGCCCTGCACACCGGCGACCTCGCCCGCCGCACGGAGAACGGTCTGTACGAGATCGTCGGCCGGCGCAGCCGCTTCCTCAAGATCCTCGGGCTGCGCATCGACCCCCAGCGGATCGAGACCCTGCTCGAACGGCACGGCCTGGACGCCCTGTGCGCGGGCGACGACGAGACGGTCACCATCGCGGCCGTCCGCAGACCGGGCTGGGACCAGCGGCGGATCCGAAGACGCGTCGTGGACGAGTGCGGCCTGCCCGCCCGCGCCGTCCACGTGCACCTGCTGCCCGAACTCCCCCGGCTGCCCACGGGCAAGCCCGACTACGCGGCCGTACGCGCGCTGAGCGCCCCGGTCGACGGGGCCCAGGCCGCCACGGTCCCGGACGACCTGTGCGCGCTCTACGCCCGGGTCCTGGACCGCCAGGACGTGACGCCGGACAGCTCCTTCGTCTCCCTCGGCGGCGACTCGCTGTCGTACGTCGAGATGTCCCTCCAGCTCGAACAGCGCCTGGGGCAGCTGCCGACCAGCTGGCACACCACCTCCATACGGGACCTGGAGGAGCGGGCTTCGGCCGGCCGGGCGCGGCAGCGGCGGAGCGTGGAGACCAGCGTGCTGCTGCGCGCGGTGGCCATCGTGTGCGTCGTCGGCTCGCACATCCGGCTCTTCGAGATCCGGGGCGGAGCCCATCTCCTGCTCGCCGTCGCGGGGTTCAACTTCGCCCGTTTCCTGCTCTCCTCCCCGGAGCGCGCGGAGCGGACCCGGCGCTCGCTGCGCAGCATCGCGCGGATCGCCGTCCCCACCATGGCCTGGACCGCGTTCGCGCTGCTCGTCAGCGACGACTACGACCTGTCCAATCTGCTCCTGGTGCACAACGCGCTCTGGCCCGAGGACATGGGGTCCGGGATCCACCTCTGGTTCGTCGAGGCCCTCGTCTACATCCTGCTGGCCCTGACGGCGCTGCTCGCCGTGCCCGCCGTCCACCGCCTGGAGCGGCGCTTCCGGTACGGGCTCCCGGCGGGCTTGGCCGGCCTCGGCCTCCTCACCCGCTACGAGCTGGTGGGCCTGCCGGCCCGCGCCCAGATCACCGACGCGGTCACCGTCTTCTGGCTCTTCGCCCTCGGCTGGGCCGCCGCCCAGTCCCGCACGGTGCCGCAACGCCTCCTCGTGACGATCGCGGCACTGGCCACCGTGCCCGGCTTCTTCCCCGGCGAGCCCCGCCGCGAACTGTTCGTCGTGGCGGGCTTCTGCCTGCTGGTCTGGTTCCCGACCCTGCCGAGCGCCCACCGCGTCAACCAGGCGGCCGGGCTGCTCGCCGGCAGCTCCCTCGCCATCTACCTGACCCACTGGCAGATCTACCCGGTCTTCGACGGCCTGTCGAAGCACCTGGCGCTCGTGGTCTCCCTGGCCTTCGGCATCGGCTACGCGGCCGCCGTCGGCCGGCTCGTGCAGCGGGTGTCCGCGCTGCGTCGTCCCGGAGCCGCCCGGGGTCAGTCGACGACGGACGAACGGTGCTCCACGAGGACGACGTCGCGCCACACGCCGTGATGGCGGCCGACGCCGATGCCGCCTGCGCGTGCTGCTGATGACCCGTCGGACGCGCACGGCCGAGCGCCCCGGACCGTGACGGTCCGGGGCGCTCGGGACGGGCAGGGGGCCGGCGGCGGGGTCAGTCCTTGACGCGGGAGGCGGTGCGCTCCAGGTGGGTGCGCATCAGCTTGGTCGCCGCCTCGGTGTCGCGGGCGGCGATCGCCTCGACGAGTTCGCGGTGCTCCTTGGTGCCGCGCCGGCCCATCGTCGCCGGCTCGTTGGCCTGGGCCTCGCGCAGGCTCATGAGCATCGGGCCGCGGAAGGACTCCACGAGCATCTCGATCGCCGGGTTGTGGGTGCAGGCCGCCAGGCGGATGTGGAAGGCGGTGGAGAGTTCCATCGTGTACTCGCCCTGCCGCATCGCCTTCGCATGGGCCTCGCACATGGCGCGCAGGTCGGCGATGTCCTCGTCGGTGGCGCGCTCCACCGCCAGCGGGACCACGCCCAGTTCGAAGATCAGCCGGGCCTCGGTGACCTGGGAGGCGGTGAGCGGGGAGAAGGTGAGCAGGTCGGCGAGGCCCTCGCTCACCCGGCTCGACGTCGGGGCCGTCACGAAGGCGCCGCCGCGCGCGCCGACTCTGATCTCGACCAGGCCGTTGGCCTCCAGGATGCGCAGCGCCTCGCGGATGGTGACCCGGCTGCACCCGAACTGCACGCACAGTTCGCGCTCGCTGGGCAGCCGGTCGCCGGGCTGCAGCCGCTCCTCCTTCAGCAGGTGCCGGATCTGCTCGACGATCACCTGGGACACACGGCTCGAGGAGACGGCCTTGAACAGCTCCTGCGGCACGGCCGGCCGCCTGGAGGTTGCCTCGTTCTCCGGGGTCTGACTCGCTCGGGGGGACATGCGCCCATTCTTCCACGACCGAGCCGCCCCGAGACCCGGTTCCGTCCGACGGATTGACGTCAAACCACAATGCCATTCCGCCTCGCCGCCTAGATTGGTAGAATGGTCTGACGTTAAGCCAAAGCCACCGAGGCGGGAGAAGGTCGCACCATGGGGAGCGGGACAGTCGTCGTCGGAGCCGGCCAGGCGGGGCTGCACCTGGCCGTGTCATTGCGCCAGGGAGGGGACGAGGAGCCGATCGTGCTCGTGGGCGAGGAGCTCCACGCCCCCTATCAACGCCCCCCGCTCTCCAAGGACTTCCTCGCCGGACGGGCGGACCAGGACTCCCTGGCCTTCCGGGACCCCGGCTACTACGAACAGGCCGGCATCCGGCTGCTCACCGGCGAGCGGATCACGGGGGCCGAGCCCGGCCTGCTGCACACCGCCTCCGGGCGCACCCTGCCGTACGAGCGGCTCGCCCTGACCCTGGGCGCCGAGCCCGTACGGCTGCCGGTGCCGGGCGCCGGACTGCGCGGGGTCTGCACCCTGCGCGGGCTCGAGGACGCGCGCGCCCTGCGCGAACGCCTGGCCCGCGCCCAGCGGGTCGTCGTGGTCGGCGGCGGGTTCATCGGTCTGGAGACGGCCGCCGTGGCCCGCTCGCTCGGCGTGCACGTCACGGTGGTGGAGGCCGGGGAGCGGCTGATGGCCCGCGCCGTGGCGCCGGTGGTCTCCGAGTTCTACCGGCGGGCCCACACCCGGCAGGGCACCGAGGTGCTGCTGTCCGCGGCCGTCGCCGGATTCGAGGGCGACGTCACGGGGCGGGTCCGGGCCGCGGTGCTCGCCGACGGCACCCGGCTGCCCGCGGACCTGGTGCTGCTCGGCGTGGGCGTACGGCCCCGGACCGGCCCGGCCCGCGCGCTCGGGGTCGAGGTGGACGGCGGCATCGTGGTGGACGCCTGCTCCCGCACCAACGTGCCGGGCGTGGTGGCGGCCGGGGACTGCACCGTGCGGCCCCACCCGCTCACCGGCGAGGGCCGGCTGCGCCTGGAGTCGGTGCCGAGCGCGCTCGCCCAGGCCCAGGCCGCGGCGGCGAGCCTGCTCGGCCGCGACGAGCCGGACACCTCCGTGCCCTGGTTCTGGTCGAACCAGGGCGAGCTGCGCCTGCAGATCGCGGGCCTGTCCGCCGGCCACGACAGCACCGTCGTCCGCGGCGAGCCGGCGAGCGGGCGGTTCTCCGTCCTCTACTACCGCCGGGGCGCCCTGCTCGCCGTCGACGCCGTCAACCGGCCCGCCGACTACCTGGCCGTGCGCCGGGCCCTCACCCGGGGCGAGCACCTCCCCGCGGACCGGGCCGGCGACGCCGACGTACCGCTCAAGCAGCTGCTGACGGAGGGCACGGCGCAGGTGCGCTGAACCGACCACGAAGGAGCCGGACCCGACTCGGGTCCGGCTCCTTTCGCATGGCGCTCTCGGTGACGCCCGGTCAGATCACCGCCGACTCCAGGGCCTCCGGGGCGAACAGTTCCTCCGGCCGGTACCGGCGCGGGGACAGTCCCTGCTCGTGGTGGTAGCGCAGGAAGGTCTCCAGCGTCTCCCGGTTGCCGCCCGCCAGCCCGTACGACCAGTAGTCACGGCCGAACAGGGCGCGGGCCTCCTCCAGTTGAGGGGTGAGCCAGGGCAGCATGAAGCGCAGCGCGGAGGTGTCGTACAGGCCGTCCAGGGCCTCGTTCTTCGCCGCGAGCAGCGCCTTGTAGAGGGACTGGGCGACCCAGGGGTGCGCCTCGTACACGTCCCGGCGGATCACCACCACGTGCATGATCGGGAAGATGCCGGTGGCCGCGTAGTACTCCCGCTCGGCCGCCACCACATCGGGGAAGACCCGGCGCACCCGGGGGTCACCGGCCTGGAACGGGCTCGGCACCCGGGGGGTGCACAGGGCGTCGATCTCCCCCTCGGCCAGCATGCGGGCGAGCGTGGCGTCCTCGGCGATCCGGCTGATGCGCACCGAGTCCGGCAGGTCGACCCCCGCCTTCTCGATGCGGCCCGGGGTCTCCTGACCCCCGGTCACATAGCTCACCGAGTCGAAGGGGACGCCGTGCCGGTCGCCGAGGATGCCGCGCATCCACACGCATGCCGTCAGCTGGTACTCGGGGGTGCCGATCACCTTGCCGCGCAGGTCCTCCGGCTTCGTGATGCCGGCGTCGGCGTGGCAGTACAGCGCGCCGTGCCGGAACATGCGCGAGGTGTAGACGGGCAGCGCCACGAACGGCGAGCCGTCGGGGCCGCCGGAGCCCAGCGAGAGGACGTACGAGGAGAGCGACATCTCCGCCACCTCGAACTCGCGGTGCCGCATCATGCGGAAGAAGGTCTCCTCCACCGGCAGTCTGAGGTAGTTGATCTCGATGCCGTCGGGGCGGACGGTGCCCTCGGCGAGGGCGCGGGTGCGGTCGTAGTCGCCGCAGGCGAAGGTCAGTCGGAGTGGAGCCATCGTCATCGTCCCTGTGAGCGGAGCCTGGCGTCCAGGCGCGGATAGACCCGTCGGGCGTTCGCCTCGTACACCTGGTGGAGTTGGTCCGGGGTGAGGCCGGCGGCGTCCACGTAGGTCTTGGTGTCGTCCCAGGCGGTGCCGGTCTCGGGGGCGACGCCCCGGACGGCGCCCAGCATCTCCGAGGCGAACAGGACGTGTTCGGTGCCGATCACCCGGGTCAGCAGGTCGATGCCCGGCCGGTGGTAGACGCAGGTGTCGAAGACGACGTTGCCGAGGAGCCCGGCCGGATCCGGCAGGCCCATGCGGACCGCGAGGCCGCGGTAGCGGCCCCAGTGGTACGGCACCGCTCCCCCGCCGTGCGGGATCACGAAGCGCAGACCGGGGAAGCGGGCGAACAACTCGGCGCCTCCCTGGAGGAGTTGCATGAACGCGGTGGTGTCCGCGTTGAGATAGTGCGCGCCGAGGGTGTGGAAGACCGGGTTGCACGCGCTGGAGACATGCACCATGGCCGGTACGTCGAGCTCGCACAGGGCCTCGTACAGCGGGTACCAGGTGGGGTCCGTCAGCGGCGGGGCCGTCCAGTGGCCGCCGGAGGGGTCCGGGTTGAGGTTGCATCCGACGAAGCCCGACTCGGTGACGCAGCGGTGCAGTTCGGCGACCGCGTCGGCGACTCCGCCCCCGGGGGTCTGCGGGAGCTGGCAGACCGGGGCGAAGTGCCGCGGGTACAGCTCGGTGACGCGGTGCACCAGGTCGTTGGAGGCCCGCGCCCAGTCCCGGGCGGTGGCCGGGTCCGTGATGTGGTGCTCCATTCCCGAGGCCTTCGGGGAGAACAGCATCAGATCGCCGCCGCGTTCGCGCAGGATCTTCAGCTGGTTGTGCTCCACGCTCTCGCGCAGGGCGTCGTCGCTGATCCGCTCGGTCCGCGGGACGGGCCGCGAGGGGTCGGCGAGGCGGGCCAACTGGGCGTCCCGGAAGGCCTGGTGGGGTGCGGGGGCCGTGGTGTAGTGGCCGTGGATGTCAATGATCACCGTCGGCCTCCGATTCACCCTGGGCCTCCACATAGGTGAGGCCCTTGGCGGCGAGCCGCTCGCGCATGCGGTGGACGTCCAGGCCGAGTTCGCCGTCCCGGTAGCGCTTGCGCGAGAGCTCCTCCTTCTCCTCGCGGGCCCGGGCGGCCGCCACGACGCCGGCGGCGTTCGCGCGCGGCACGACCACCACGCCGTCGTCGTCGGCGACGATCACGTCCCCGGGGCGGACGATCTGGCCGGCGCAGGCCAGCGGCAGGTTCACATCGCCCAGGGTCTCCTTGACGGTGCCGAAGGCGCTGATGTGCCGGGCCCACACGGGGAAGCCCATCCGCTGCAGATCGGCCACGTCGCGGCAGCCCGCGTCGATGACCAGTCCGCGCACTCCGCGCGCGGCCACCGAGGTGGCGAGCAGGTCGCCGAAGTAGCCCGCCTCGGACGGGGTGGTCGGGGAGACGACCAGGATGTCGCCCTCGCGGCACTGTTCGACCGCGACGTGGATCATCCAGTTGTCGCCGGGCGGCACGCTGACCGTGACCGCGGTGCCCGCGACGTGCGCGCCCGGCCAGACCGGGCGCAGGGCGGGCGCGAGCAGGCCGGTGCGGCCCTGCGCCTCGTGCACGGTGGCGACGCCGTACCGTCCCAGGGCGTCGACCACGGCCGGATCGGTGCGGGGGATGTGGGTGACGACGGTGCTCATGCGGCCGCCCAGGGCAGCAGGGAGACGTGCACGGCGTCCTCGCCGGTCTCGCCGGCGACGGTGCGGACGGCCCGGTCGGCCTCGTGCAGCGGGAAGGTGTGGGTGGCCAGCCTCTCCAGCGGGAAGCGGCCGGACGCCAGCTGTTCCAGGGCGAGTTCGCAGGAGCGGTAGCTGTGGCCGCGGGCGCTCTTGAGCGCGATGGACTTCTCGGTGAGCTTCTTCAGCGGGAAGTCGGGGAAGGCGGCGAGCTCACCCTGGGAGACCATGACGCCCTCGCGCCGCTTGAGCGCGTTGATGCCGAGGAGTACGGGCGAGGTGCCCGCGCCCGCCGTGCAGTCGAGGACCACGTCGACGCCCCGGCCGCCGGTGAGCTCGTGGACCCGCTTCAGGGCGTCCTCCGCCAGGACGTCGATGACGTGGTCGGCGCCGAGGTCCTTCGCGAGCGCGAGGCGGGCGGCGTCCCGGGTGGTGCCGGTGACGATGATCTGCGAGGCGCCGGCCTGCTTGCAGGCCACCACCTGGGAGAGGCCCTGCTGGCCGGGGCCCTGGATGAGCACGGTGCTGGCATAGCCCACGCCCGCGGTCACCAGGGCCCACTCGATGCCGTTGGACAACGGGGTGACCAGGCCCGCCAGTTCGGCGGAGACCCCGTCGGGCACCTTGTGGGTGACCGCGTTCCACGGCAGGTAGAGGTACTCGGAGAAGCCGCCCCACAGCGTGCCGGGCTTCTCGCAGGACGTGTAGCCGTAGCGCCGGGCGTCCGGGTTGGTGCGCCAGTCGGTCGCCTCGCAGTGCCGGTACTCGCCGGCGTGGCACCAGGCACAGCGGAAGCAGCCGACATAGTGCTCGACGAAGACCCGGTCGCCCTCGGCCAGGCCCTTGCGGGCGGTGAACTCCCTGCCCGCCTTGGCGATGACGCCCACGTTCTCGTGCCCCATGATCACCGGGTCGCCGAACGGGGGCTTGCCGTACATCTTCGCGTCGGTGCCGCAGATCCCGGCGACCTCGACCTTCAGCAGTGCGCCGTCCGCCGGGACGTCCGGCATGGGCAGCTCGCGTATCTCGGTGACACCCGGCGCCGTCCGGACCGCAGCCCGCACCGTTTCCGCCATGAACCCTCCTCGGGTGGAAGCCGTCGTACGCGCACAGTCTATGGACTGATGGTCTGACCATGCTACCTTTCCGTCATGACGGATGATCAGCTACGGACAGTCACCCGGACCCAGGGCAACAACGCGGCACTCAAGACCGGGGCCGTCAGGCCGCACGGCTTCTCCTTCGACTTCGAGGAAGTCCCGGTCCTCGTGCACGCCTTCCGCCGCATGGTCCGCGAACACGCCTACGACGTCAGCGAGATGGCGCTCACCACCTATCTGGTGGCCAAGGAGCACGGCGCCCGCTTCACGGCCGTGCCGGCCTTCCTGGTACGCGGCTTCCACCACGGCGCGATCCACCACCACACCGCCGCCCCCGTCACCGACCCCAAGGAGCTCGAAGGCCGCCGGGTCGGCGTCAGCCGCGGCTACACCGTCACCACCGGGGTGTGGGCCCGCGCCGTGCTCCAGGAGGAGCACGGGGTCGACCTGTCCAAGGTCACCTGGGTGCTCTCCGGCGACGAGCACGTGGCCGACTACACGCCGCCCGGCAACGTGGAGTCCCTCGCGCCGGGCCGTACTCTCGAAGAGGCCCTCACGGAGGGTGACTTGGCGGCCGTGATCGGCGTCCAGCCGCGGTCCGAGCAGGTCGTCCCGCTGCTTCCGGACGCCGAGAAGGCGGGCTACCGGGCCCTCACCGAGCGCGGCCTGTTCCCCGTCAACCACCTGGTCGTGGTCCGCGACGAGCTCCTGGAGAAGGACCCCGAGCTGGCCGCGCATGTCTTCGACGCCTTCGCCCGCGCCAAGCAGGCGTACGTGGAGCGGCTGCGGGCCGGCGAGGGCGACACCGCCACCGACGCCCTGCACCGCCGGGTCATGCGGCTGACCGGCGCCGACCCGCTGCCGTACGGGATCGAGCCCAACCGGCACGTCCTGGAGACGCTGCTGCGGCACGCGGTGGACCAGCGGATCCTGCGCCGACCGCGCCCGCTGGAGGAGCTGTTCGCACCGGCCACCCTGGACCTGGTGGGCTGAGCCATGCGCATCGCGATCGCCGGTGACCACAACGGCTTCCGGCTCAAGGGCCGGCTCGTCGCCCGGCTCGCCGCGGCCGGCCACACGGTGGCGGACCTGGGCAGCCACACGCCCGACGAGGTCGACTACCCGGAGCTGTGCGTACGGGTGTGTGCCCGGGTGACCGGGGGCACGGCCGACCGGGGCATCGTGCTCGGCGGCAGCGGCCTGGGCGAGACCATCGCCTGCAACAAGCTGCCGGGCATCCGCGCCGGGCTCTGCCCCGATCTGTGGTTCACCCGGATCTCGCGCGGCAACAACGACTCCAACGTACTGGTCCTGCCCGCCAAGGTCCTTGAGGCCGAGGAGGCCGAGCAGATCGTGGAGACCTGGCTGACGACCCCCTTCAAGGGCGGCGTCCACCAGCGCCGGATGGACCAGATCGCCGCCCTGGAGCAGCAGGGCTGAGGCGCGTGGAACGGCCGCCGGCCCCGGGGGTGACCCGGGGCCGGCGGCCGTTCGCATCTCCCGGGGTCACGCCCCGGAGGCCCCCGCGAGGAAGGACAGGATCCGCTCCGGGGCGGTCGTGTCCGTCTGCTCGGCGACCGGCACGTCCCAGTACTCGTTGACCGGCAGGCACTCCTGCAGATAGCGCGCCGCCGAGGGCGCGTGGGAGGTGTCCTCGCCCGGCACGATCAGAGCCGGCACCCGCAGGGTGAGCAGGTCCTCCGGCTCCGCGCCCGGCACCGTGTCCCGGTCGAAGAGCAGCCGGGCGCTGCCGGTCACCAGGGTGCGGTACCGCTCCGGATCGCAGGCGGCGTACTCCTTCGCGAACCGCGCGTCGTGGCGCAGCACATGGGCCCAGGGCCCGACCCGGGGGTCCTTGGAGAAGCCGTCCCCGGTGGACCGCGCCAGCTCCACCACGCCCCGCAGCCCGTGCTCGGCCGCGTGGGCGAGGTGGGCGTCGAAGCGCTGGTGCTGCTTGCGCCGGTAGTGCACGCCGCCGGCCGGCGAGTAGAGGACCATGCCCGCGACCCGTTCGGGCCGGGCGACGGCGAGCGCGGCGGCGGTGGAGCAGCCGACGCAGCCGCCGATGAGGTAGGTCCGGTCGATGCCCAGGTGGTCGAGCAGGCCGAGGCCCTGGCGTACGTACCCCTCCCAGGTCAGGCGTTCCAGCCGGCCGCCGGAGCGGCCGGACTCGCGCCGGTCGAAGGTGATGCACGTGTAGTGCTCCGCCAGGCGGTCGAGGAGGCCGAGCCGTCGGTAGACGCCGGTGGTGTGCCAGGCCTCCAGGCTGGAGTCGAAGCCGCCGGGCGAGAACATCAGGAGCGGCGGCCCGTCCCCGGTGGTCTCGTAGCGGGTGGTGATCCCGTCGATGAGGGCGGTGGGCACGGCTCAGCCCTCCTTGTCCGCGGGCGAGACGGGCTCGGCGGTCTCGGCGGGCGGCACCGGAATGCCGCCCGCGATCTGCCGGGCCGCGCGCACGTCCTCGGCGTACGCCGTGAGCGCGTCGAATGCGGTACGGGCGACCTGGGCGTACGTCTCCGGCGGGTCGTCCAGGGCCTGGGCGGAGTAGCCGATCGCGGCGTTGGCCATGCGCATCCGGCCGTCCAGCCAGGGGCCGCCGCCGAAGCCGCCCACGACCGGCACGGAGACCGCGGCGGCCACCGCGGCGCCCACCACGGGCCCGGAGTTGGTGAAGTTCAGCAGGACGGCGCCGGCCTCCTCCAGGCGCTTGGCCTCGGCGACCATCGCCTCCAGCATCTCCTCCGGCACCTGTTCGGCGGCCGAGGGGACCCCGCGGTACTCCACGCCGTAGCGCAGGGCGGTCTGCGGGGTGATGCCGAACTGGGCGAACACCGGGACGCCGGCCCGGGTGACGGCCTCGACCGCCTCCGGAAAGTCGGCGGCGCCGTCCAGCTTGACCAGGTCGACGCCGGCCTCCTTGGCGAAGCGGATCGCCGCCCGTACGGCGGCCGCGCCGCCCTCCTGGAGCGGGCCGTAGGGGAAGTCGGCGCTCAGCAGGGCGCGCCGGGTGCCGCGCCGTACCGCCTTGGTGACCACCAGCATCTCGTCCAGGGTGATCTCCAGGGGGTTGGTGTGCCCCCATAGGTTCACCCCGACGGTGTCGCCGACCGAGATCAGGTCGGCCCCGGCCCGGTCGGCGATGCGGGCCATCGGGCAGTCCCAGGCCACCACTCCGACGATCTTGCGCTTCTCGTCCTTCATGCGGCGCAGCGCGTTCAGCGTCACCTTGTCGGTCTTCTTGTCCTGCGCCTTGTCCGTCATCTTGTCCGTCGCCTTGTCCGTCACAGGTTCCGCACTCCTTTCTCGTACTCGGTGTCAGGGTCTAGACCCGGAGCGCGGTGAGCAGTTCGAGGACGTCGCCCTCGTCGGCGGAGCGCAGCAGCACCCGGGCGTACGGCCGCAGCGCGGCGACCGCGTCACCGGCCTCGTATCCCTCCCCGAGCACCACGCCGGCCGTCGTGATGCCGCGCCGCCGGCAGATGCCGCCGATGGCGGCGGCCACCCGGTGGCCGCGGTCCTCGGTGGCGAGGACGACCACCACGTCGGTGCGGGCGATCACCCCGTCCAGCGGGACGGGCGTGCCGTCGAGCCGGTGCAGGGTCTCGGTGCTGACGGCGGTGTAGAAGCGGGCGCCGGCCCAGGTGCGGGCGGCGAGCCGGCGGGCCACCGCGGCCGCGCGGGCGTCGAGGGCGACGATCCGCGCGGTCCGGGCGGGGGTGATGGGTGCGTCGATGCGGAAGCGGGACTCGTGGGCCGAGGCGGCCCGGGCGCTCTCGCTCAGGTGCGGGGTGGCCGGGGTCATGGCTCAGACCGTGGTCTGCGGGGCGCCCGGCACGACCTTGACCGCGTCCCGGCAGGAGTCCAGGAAGGACTCCGCCTGCGGCAGCACGACCGCGGCCGAGCGGACCTTGTGGTGCTCGGGGTCGACGCCGGGCGGGACGACGCCCTCGTCGCGCAGGGCGAGGGCGGCCTTCCGCAGCTTCTGGCGGGCCTTGATGATGCCGCTGTCGGCGGGTACCAGGCGTTCCTTGGTGCGGTCGACGATCGGGCCCATCGACTCCTGCAGCGAGGCGTCCTGCATGGCGATGCCGGCGACGCCGGAGTAGGTCTCGCCGCGCCGCTGCGCCTCGCGGTCGATCAGATAGTCGTTGTCCATGTTGGCGACCGGCCGGTAGGTGCCGGGGACGGTCCTGCTGTGGACGCCGTGGCCGTCGATCATCGCCTGCCGCTCGGTCCCGGTGAGCGCGCGGACCGGGTGGTAGTCGAAGGAGTACGTCCAGCAGTTCTCGTCGTCGATCGGCACCCACCAGTGGCCGTGCACGGGGTGGTCGCCGCGCGGCGGCACCATCGTGAAGGACGGCATCACCCAGGGGGTGATGCGCCAGTAGTAGCTGCCCTCCTCGGCGTTGCGCCGGGCGCCGACGAACAGGCCGCCCTCGGAGTCGGCGACCTCGAAGAAGGGCTTGGTGTCGTTCATGTTGTACTCGTTGCCCTTCGCGCCCTTGAACAGCGGGTCGCTCTTGAGGCCGCCGGAGTGCAGGAAGGTGACGTGACTGGAGTCGATGCCGCCCTCGAAGGCCTGCAGCCAGTTGCACTGCTGCCAGCGCTTGGAGGTGTAGGTCTGCTCGGCCGGCACGTGCACCCACTCGAACTCGGGCGGTTCGGGCCGGGTGGCCCGGTCGCCCATGTGGGTCCACAGCACGTCGCCGATCTTGACCAGCGGGTACGAGGTGAGCCTGACGTTCGCACAGAAGCTGGAGTTGTCGGCCTCGGAGGGCACTTCGGTGCACTGGCCGGTGACGTCGTACTTCCAGCCGTGGTACGGGCAGCGCAGCCCGCCCTCCTCGTTGCGGCCGAACCACAGCGAGGCTCCGCGGTGGGCGCAGAACTCGTCGATCAGTCCGTAGCGGCCCTCGCTGTCGCGGAAGGCGATCATGCGCTCGGAGAGCAGCTTGACGCGGACGGGCGGGCAGTCGTTCTCCGGCAGCTCCTCGGCCAGCAGGGCCGGGATCCAGTACTGCCGGAACAGCTCGCCCATCGGTGTGCCGGGGCCGGTCTGGGTGAGCAGTTCGTTGATCTCTTTGCGGAGCACGGAGTTTCCCTTCGGATGCTGGGGCCCCGGGGCGGGGCGACTGCTGCAGCGGGGTGTGCGGGGGCTCAGGACTCGTGCGGCGGGACGTCCACGATCAGTCCCGACAGCTCCTGGGTGAGCGTGATCTGGCAGGCCAGGCGGCTGGTCGCGCGCCGCTCCGACACCGCGAGGTCGAGCAGGTCGTCCTCCATGTCGCCGGGCGGGCCGACGCGTTCGGCGAACTCCTCGCGCACCCACACGTGGCAGGTGGCGCAGGACTGGTTGCCGCCGCACTCGGCGACGATGCCCGGGACGCCGTTGCGGACGGCGGCGGACATCAGGGAGTCGCCCGGCGGGGCGTCGACGATGTGCTGGGGCCCGTCGGAGGTGGCGAAGATGACCTTCGGCAAGGTCCCTCCCTCTTCTCGAAGTTGACCGTTCCCGTACCGGCGGGCCACGGGCCGGCATGCGCTGCCCTGGCCCGTGGTCCGGCTTGTCCGGCTTATGGTCTGTCCATTAGACCAGATGCTTGAACGCGGAAACAAGAGACGGAAGAGGACCCGCCATGCCCCGCCCCCTGACCCTGGTGCTGCTGCGCCACGGCGAGAGCCACGGGAACGCCCGCGGCACCTTCACCGGCTGGATCGACACACCCCTCACCGCACGCGGTGAGCAACAGGCCCGCGAGGCCGGTCACTTGCTGCTCGGCCACGGACTCCGCCCCACCCGCGCGCACAGCTCGAACCTCGTCCGCGCCATTCGCACCTGCACCCTCGCCCTGGCCGCCGCGCACTGCCCGGACGTCTCGCCAGGCCACACCTGGCGCCTCAACGAGCGCCACTACGGGGCCCTTCAGGGCCTGGAGCGCAGCGTGGTCCGCGCCCGGTACGGAGCGGAGGCCTACCGGCGCTGGCGCCGTTCCGTGGACGCCGTACCGCCCCCGCTGCCCGAGCACGAGGCGGCCGGCTACGCGGGGGATCCGCGCTACGGCGGCCTGGACGCGGCGCGACTGCCGCGCAGCGAGTCGCTCGCGGACGTGCTCGCCCGGCTGCTGCCGTACCTGGACGGGGTGGTGGCGCCGGAGCTGCGGGCCGGCCACACCGTACTCGTCACCGCGCACAGCAACTCGCTGCGCGCCCTGGTCTCCCACCTGGACGGACTGACCCCGGAGGAGACGGCGGAACGTAATATTCCGACCGGCATGCCGCTCTGCTACGAACTGGACGCGCAGCTGCGGCCGCTACTGCGCGGCGGCCGCTACCTGGACCCGGAGGCCGCCCGCTCGGCCGCCAAATCCGTGGCCGAGCAGGGCTTTTAACGCCGTATATCCGGAGCCCGCAGATCCGTTGACGGGTCAACTTGATGGACTTATGGTTCTACCAATCCCAGCCTTCGTACGCCCCGGTCAGTGGCGGCACCAATCAGGAAGGGTCCCGATGTCCAAGGACGCCATCGTCGACGACACGTTCGCAGCGAAGTTCGCAACCGAGAAGGACTCCCCGTACACCCGCTGGGTCGCAGACGAAGGTCTCGACATCATCGCCGCGCACTACATCCCGGATCTGCGCACTGTGGAGCTCAAGCCCTGGGAGCGCCGCGGCGGGCGCGGGGTCTTCATCAACCACGAGGCCACCCGCACCTCCAACGACTGCTACGTGTGCGAGATCCCGGCCGGCGGCGCGCTGGCCCCGCAGCGCCAGCTGTTCGAGGAGCAGATCCTGGTCCTCGACGGCCAGGGCTCGACCCGGGTGTGGAACGACAAGGGCGACTCGGTCACCTTCGAGTGGCAGACCGGCTCGATCTTCGCCATCCCGCTCAACGCGCACCACCAGCACTTCAACGGCTCCGGCCGGAAGGCCGCGCGCTTCGTGTCCTCCACGAACATGCCGCCGGTCATCAACCTCTACGGCGACCCGGAGTTCGTCTTCGACACCCCGCGCGACTTCCCGGAGCGCTTCAACGGCGAGCCCGACTACTTCTCCCCCAAGGGCGAGCAGCGGGGCCTGCTCCTCGACACCAACTTCGTGGCGGACTCGGTGAGCCTGCCGCTGGTGGAGGCCAAGGAGCGCGGCGCCGGCGGCGGCCACATCCGCTTCACCATGGCCAAGGGCTCGATGAACAGCCACATCTCGCAGTTCCCCACGGCCACGTACAAGAAGGGTCACCGGCACGGTCCCGGTGCCCACGTCATCATCCTGTCCGGCGAGGGCTACAGCCTGATGTGGCCGGAGGGCGAGGAGCCGCGCCGCTACGAGTGGGGCCCCGGCTCGCTCATCGTGCCGCCGAACATGTGGTTCCACCAGCACTTCAACACCAGCACCGAGCCGAGCCGCTATCTCGCCTTCAAGCACGAGGTCGTCTCCGTGCGCAACGCCCAGGGCGTGCCGAAGGCGTGGATCAGCCGGCGCATCGGCGGGGACCAGATCGACTACGCCGACGAGTCCGCCTTCGTGCGCGACACCTTCCGCGAGGCCCTCGCCAAGCACGCCATGACCCCGCGGATGGACGCCATCTACGCATCGGAGCTGGAGACCCTGCCGCCGCTGCCCGGCGCCGAAGGCTGAGCACGCACGTGGTGCACACCCACACCCACACCGCCCCTCCCCCGCGCACCGTCCACGCCCCGCACGTGCCCGCGCACACCCACGACCACGACGACGAGCCGCTCGGCCCGATCGAGGACAACCCGATCTGGCAGCAGGACAACGTCACCCTGCACAGCGTGGGCATCGACATCGGCTCCTCCGGCACCCAGGTGCTGTTCTCCCGGCTCCGGCTGCGGCGCATCGGCGAGGAGCTGACCAGCCGCTACCACGTCGTCTCCCGGGAGACGCGCTATCTGTCGCCGGTCGCCCTGACCCCGTACACGAGCGGAGAGCACATCGACGCCGTGCGACTCGGCGAGATCGTCGACGAGGCGTACGGGAAGGCCGGAGTCACCCCCGAAGCGATCGACACCGGGGTCGTCATCCTCACCGGCGAGGCCCTGCGGCGGCACAACGCGGAGGCGATCGCCGGCGTCCTCGCCGAGCGCGGCGGCCGCCTGGTGACCGCCACCGCGGGCCACCACATGGAGGCCCGACTGGCGGCCTACGGCTCCGGCGCCGCCCGCCGCTCCTACGAGCGACGGCAACGGCTCCTGGTCGTGGACATCGGCGGCGGCACCACCAAGCTCGCCGTGGTCGAGGGCGGACGGGTGCTCTCGACCGCGGCGGTCCACATCGGCGGCCGGCTCCAGGTGACGGACGAGGACAGGCGGATCGTCCGTCTGGAGCCGGCCGGGCGGCGGCACGCGGCGCGGGCCGGTTTCGACTGGCGGCTCGGCGACACGGCCCGCCCGGCGGAGCTCGACCGGGTCGCCGAGGCGATGGCGGGGGCCCTGGTCGACGTACTGCGCGGCGCGCCCGGCGAGGACGGTCTGTACCTCACACGGCGGCTCGGGGATCCCGGCCCGCTGGACGGGGTGCTGTTCTCCGGCGGCGTGGCCGAGTACGTCTACGGGCGCGAGCAGCACGACTTCGGCGACCTGGGCCGGCGGCTCGGGCACGCGGTGCGCCGACGGCTCGACGCCGGGGAGCTCCCCTGGCCGCTGCTGCCGGCGGGTGAGTGCATCCGGGCCACCGCGCTCGGCGCCTCCGAGTACAGCGTCCAGCTGAGCGGCAACACCGGCTGCGTCAGCGACCCGGACGCGCTGCTGCCGCGGCGCGATCTGCCGGTGGTGCGCCCGGGCTGTCCGCTGGGCGACACGGTCGACGCCCGGGCCGTGGCCGACGCGGTCCGGCAGAGCCTCGACGAACGCGGGGCCGAGGGCGATGTCGCCCTGGCCGTGGAGTGGAGCGGGCTGCCCGAGTACGGCAGGCTGCTCGCCCTCGCCACCGGCATCCGCGACGGCCTGGCCGCGCGGATCGCGGCCGGCCGGCCGGTGTACGTCGTCCTCGACGGCGACGTGGCCATGACGCTCGGCCGGCTGCTGCGCGAGGAGCTGGGCGTCCGGTCCGAGGTGCTCGTCGTGGACGGGCTGAGCCTGCACGACTTCGACCACATCGACATCGGGCGGGTGCGGCACCCCTCGCGCACCGTGCCGGTGACCATCAAGTCCCTGGTGTTCGGCGCCGGTAAAGGTCCGGTAACGGTTCCAACCTATGGTTAGACCATAAGGCCAATCCTCCGGTTTCATACGCAGTCGACGGCCCCGGCCACGGGGCCGGCCCTCCCTCGCACAGCACGACGATCCATTGGCAATGACGCCCCAAGGAGCGTGCGATGCATCACCGAACCCTCCCGGCCGCTCTGCTGGCCTCCGGCCTCCTGCTGGCCGCCTGCGGCACCCCGGTCACCTCCGACGCCAAGAACGGCGCGGCGTCCGGCGAGTCCGCCGCCTACGCCCCGTACGACGCCCTCACCGGTCCCGAACGGACCGGGAAACTCCTCGCCGCGGCCAAGAAGGAGGGCGGGGTCCTCGACCTCTACACCTCCAACACCGACATCCAGGAACTGGTCGACGGCTTCGAGAAGGCCTACCCGGGCATCAAGGTCCGCGCCTTCCGCGCCAACTCCGAGACCGTCCTGCAGCGCATCCTGCAGGAGCACGGCGCCCGCCGGACGAACAACGACGTCGTCGACACCAACGACATCGAACTGCGCGCCCTGCAGGACCAGCACGTCCTGTACGAGTACCGGGGCCCCGCCCTCCAGGGCCTCAAGCCCGAGGCGACCAAGCCCGACGGCTGGACCGCCGAGCGGTTCAACGCCTTCGTCGTCGGCTGGAACACCGAGAAGGTCCCGGCCGGCCAGGAGCCGAAGACCTTCGCCGACCTCGCCGACCCCAAGTGGAAGGGCAAGGTGTCGGTCGAGATCGGCGACTGGGACTGGTACATGGCCATGTCCACGTACCTCACCGACAAGAAGGGCTGGTCCCAGCAGAAGGTCGACGACGTCTTCCGCGGGATCGCCGAGAACGCCCGGCTCACCAAGGGCCACACCGTCCAGGGCGAGATGCTGAGCGCCGGCCAGTTCGGCATCGCCGCCTCCGTCTACAGCCACACCCTGGACAAGGCGGTGGCCAAGGGCGCCCCGGTCGCCTGGCGGCCCTCGGTCGAACCGGTGATCCTGCGACCCAACGGCCTCGCCCTGATGAAGGAGCCGAAGCACCCCGCCACCGCCCTGCTGTGGACGGACTGGGTCCTCACCGCGGGCCAGCGGATCATCGCCGACTCCAAGCGGATCCCCGCGGCCAAGGAGGTCCCCGGCTTCCGGGATCCGATCCCGCCCGGCACCGAGGTCTACAGCCTCGACAAGTCCGAGGCCTCCGACAACCAGAAGTGGAACTCCGCCTACGACGCCCTGCTCCGCGGCGTCCCCACGTCCGACTGAAGCGCAGAGCCTCACACCCCGGGAGCCCCCGATGAAGAGCCGTTCAGCAGTAACCGCCGCGTGCACCGTCCTGGCGGCCTCGACCCTGCTCACCGCCTGCGGAGGTGTCACCCCCCGGGCGGCCGGCGGCGCGGCGTCCACCGAGACGTACGACAGGATCGCCTCGGCCGCCCCCGACCGGCAGCGCGCCGAGGCCGAGAAGGCGGCGAAGTCCGAGGGCGGCACCCTGTCCCTCTACACCTCGATGACGGCCGACATCGTCGGCCCCATCACCAAGGCGTTCCAGAAGGACACCGGCGTCAAGGTCGAGGTCTTCCGCGGCAACTCCGAGACGGTCCTGCAGCGCATCTCCCAGGAGTCGCAGGCCCGCCGGGCCGGCGCCGACGTCGTGGAGACCAACTTCGCCGAGATGGACGCCCTGTCCAAGGAGGGCATCCTCGCGACGTTCGACGGCGCGTCGCGAGACAAGCTGAACGAGACCGGCCGGTTCCCGGACTGGAGCGCCACCCGGCTCAACATCTTCCACCCCGCCTGGAACACCGATCTGATCAAGCCCGGCCAGGAGCCGAAGAGCTGGGAGGACCTGGCCAAGCCCGAGTACAAGGGCAAGATCACCCTGGAGATCAGCGACTCCGACTGGTACGCCAACGTCACCACGTACTGGCTCAAGCACGGCAAGTCGCAGGCCGAGGTCGACGCGCTGTGGAAGAAGATCGCGGCCAACTCCAAGGCCGCCAAGGGCCACACCACGATGATGCAGTTCCTCACCGCCGGGCAGACCGCCATGGAGGCGATGAACTACACCTACATCACCGAGCGCGCCAAGGAACAGGGCGCCCCCGTCGCCTACCGCGACGCGAGCGGCAGGTCCACCGTTCCCGCCTTCCCGCGGCCCAACGGCGTCGGCCTGATCAAGGGGGCCGCACACCCCGGCGCCGCCTGGCTGTTCTACGACTGGATGCTCAACGAGGGCCAGCAGGTGATCGTCGACCTGCATCTGTCCCCCTCCACCAAGGTCCCCGGCGACAAGAGCCTGGACGGCCTCACCCTGGCCCCCTTCGCCATCGACGCGCTCACCGACAAGAAGGCCGACTGGGACGCGAAGTACGACGCGCTGCTGCGCGGCGCCGACAACATGGAGAAGTAGCACTGTGGCTGTGACCTCTGCCCCCACCGAACGCGCCGCCCCGCCGCCGGGCGCACCCGCCCCGGGCCGGCGCCCCTCCCGGATCCCCGCGCTGCTGCGCGGCAGGCTGTCCCCGCAGACCCTGATGGTCGGCGCGGCGATCGTCATCGTCGGATACATCGCCGTCGTGCCGCTCGGCTATCTGCTGCACGACACCTTCATCGACTCCGACGGGGTCGGCATCTCCTTCGACGCCTTCGCCCGCGCCTACGGCGGCAACGCGCAGGCCGGCACCATGCTGGGCAACTCCCTGGTGTTCGCCTTCGGTTCGGCCCTGCTCTCGCTGGTCGTCGGCACCGCCCTCGCGTACGTCCTGGTGCGCACCGACACCCCGTTCAAGGGACTGTTCTTCGCCGCCTCGATGGTGCCGCTGATCGTGCCCGGCATCCTCTACGCGACGTCGTGGATCTTCCTCGGCGACCCGGACAGCGGGCTGATCAACTCCCTTTTCTTCAAGCCGCTGTTCGGCTCCTCGCCCATCGACGTCTACAGCGTCCCGGGCATGATCTGGGTCCAGGGCCTGCACCACGCCCCGGTCGCCTTCCTGCTCATGGTCTCCGCGTTCCGCGCCATGGACCCCTCCCTGGAGGAGTCGGCGGCCATGTCCGGCGCCGGCACCTGGACCGTGCTGCGCCGCATCACCGTGCCGCTGCTGCGCCCGGCGACCATCTCCGTGGCCCTGCTGATGTTCGTGCAGTCCCTGGAGAGCTTCGAGGTGCCGGCCCTGCTCGGGCTGCAGAACGGCACCTATGTCTTCACCAGCCGCATCTACTTCGTGCTGCGCGCCTACCCCATCGACTACGGCGCCGCCGGCGCGTATGCCACCGGGCTGCTGCTGATCGCCGCCGTCGGCGTGCTGTTCACCCAGTGGCTGCAGCGCTCCTCGCGCAACTACCAGACGGTCACCGGCAAGGCCTTCCGGCCGCGCCCGGTCGACCTGGGCCGGGCCAAGCCGTGGGTCGGCGCCGGCGTGCTGCTGTACTTCGGCATCACGGTCGTGCTGCCGGTGGCCGTGCTGTTCTACGCCTCGCTCCTGAAGTTCTACACGGCGCCCAGCAGCAAGACGCTGTCGAGCATGTCCTTCGCCAATTACGCCCGGGTGTTCGAGATGCCACAGGCCCTCAACGCCCTGAAGAACTCCGTGATCGTGGGCGTCGGCGCGGCCACCGCCGTCATGCTCCTCACCTCGGTGGTCTCCTGGGTCGTGCTGCGCACCAAGGCCAGGGGGCGCCAGGTCCTCGACGTGCTGGCCTTCACCCCGATCGTCATCCCCGGCCTGGTGCTCGGCCTCGCGCTGTCCTTCGTGTATCTGCGGATGCCGCTGCCCATCTACGGCACGCTGCTGATCCTGCTCATCTCGTACTGCACCCGCTATCTGCCGTACGGAATGCGCTACAGCACCTCGGCGATGTCCCAGATGTCGCCGGAACTGGAGGAGTCGGCCCATGTGTCGGGGGCGTCCTGGTTCCAGACCTTCCGGCGAGTGCTGCTGCCGCTGATGAGCAGCGGTGTCCTCGCCGGCTGGGTCTACATCCTGGTCGTGTCCTTCCGCGAGCTGTCCTCCACGATCCTGCTCTACAGCCCCGGGACCGAGGTCATGTCGGTGCTCATGTGGGAGCAGTTCGAGAACGGTCAGTTCACCACCCTCGCCGCGCTCGGCGTGCTGATGGTGCTGCTGCTCTGCGTCCTCGTCGCCGGCGCCTACCGCGTCGGAGCCCGCTTCGGCCTGCAGGACGACTGACCCCGCCCCGGATCCAGAGGAAGAACCCCATGCTGACCGTATCGTCCCTCAAGAAGAGCTACGAGTCGCCCGCCAAGCGCAAGAAGCGCACGGGCGGCGACGACACCCGCGCCTATGCCGTGGGCGGGATCGACTTCGAGATCCAGGAAGGCGAGCTGTTCACCCTGCTCGGCCCCTCGGGCTGCGGCAAGACCACCACGCTGCGCTCCATCGCGGGTCTGGAGAAGCCGACCACCGGATCCATCACCCTCGGCGAGCGGGTGCTGTTCGACGACAAGAAGGGCATCAACCTGCGTGCCAACATGCGCGGGTTCGGCATGGTCTTCCAGTCGTACGCCATCTGGCCGCACATGACCGTGTTCAAGAACGTCTCCTTCCCGCTGGAGGTCCTCCCCCGGGCTCAGCGGCCCGACCGCGCGGAGATAGAGCGGCGGGTGGCGGAGGTCCTGGACGTCATCGAGCTGGGCGCCTACTCGTCCCGGCCGGCCACCAAACTCTCCGGCGGCCAGCAGCAGCGGCTCGCCCTGGGGCGCGCGCTCGTCACCCGTCCGGAGCTGATGCTGCTCGACGAGCCGCTGTCCAATCTGGACGCCAAGCTGCGCGAGTCCATGCGCTTCGAACTCAAGCGGCTGCAACGCGAGTTGAACCTCACCGCGATCTATGTGACGCACGACCAGGCCGAGGCCCTGGTGATGTCCAACCGGATCGCGGTGATGAACCAGGGCCGCATCGAGCAGATCGGCAAGCCCCGGGAGATCTACACCAAGCCGGCCACCCGCTTCGTCGCCGAGTTCATCGGCACCTCCAACTTCCTTGAGGCGAAGGTCGTCGCGGTGCGCGGCGACGAGGTGGAGGTCGAGACGGCCCAGGGCCGGCTGACCGCCCGCGGTGTGGAGCGGGTGCCCGCGGTGGGCTCCGCGGTGCTGCTGTCCATCCGCCCCGAGTCCGTGGACCTGACCCGCGAGCCGCGCGGCGGCGTGCCCAACGAGTGGCGCGGCACCGTGGCCACCCGGGCGTTCCTCGGCGACACGGTGGACCACATCATCGACGTCGGCGGCGGCGTGGAGATCCGCAACCGCTCCAACCCGAACCTCTCCGTCCCGCCGGGCGAGAGCGTCCACTTCACCGTCGCCCCCGACAAGGTCATCGTCGTCCCCGCCGACTGAGCCGCCCCGCACCCGACCCCAAGACAAGGAAAGGAGGCACGTGCGCATACCCGAGGTGCTGCGCAACCGGGACTTCGATCTCTACTGGGGCGGAGTCGTCCTCTCCCAGATCGGAACGCGGGGCGCCACGGCCGCCACCCTCTACCAGGTGTACGAGCTCACCGGGTCCACCGTTCAGGTGGGCCTGGTGGGCCTCGCCCAGGCCGTGGCACTCGTCGTCCTGTCCCCGCTGGGCGGCGTGTACGCGGACCGGCTCGACCGGCGGCGGCTGCTCCAGGCCTCGCAGGCCCTGGCGCTGCTCGTGTCAGCCGCCCTCGCGGCCGTCACCCTGACCGGCCGGGCCACGGTCTGGGCAGTGGTGCTGTCCTCGCTGCTCACCACTGCGGCGGCCACCTTCGACCAGCCGGCCCGCCAGGCGCTCATCCCCGCGATGGTGCCGCGCGAACAGCTGGTCGACGCGTTCGCCCTGCTCAACCCCTCGCGCGAACTCGCCGTGCTGCTCGGACCGGCGCTCGCGGGGCTGCTCATCGCGATCGGCGGCCCGGGCCTCGTGTACGCCTTCGACACCGTGACGTACGCCGCCCTGGTCCTGGTCCTGGCGCTGCTGCGCACCCCCGGGCCCAAGCCGGACGGAGCGCGGGCGCCGGTGTGGCAGAGCATGCGCGAGGGCACGGCGTACGTGGCCCGGCGCCCCGTGATCCGGCAGCTGATCGGTCTCGACCTGGCCGCCACCGTGTTCGGCGCCTACCGGGTGCTGCTGCCCGCGCTCGCCGCCGACGTCTGGCACACCGGGGCCACCGGGTACGGACTGATGGCGGCGGCCCCCTCGGCCGGCGCCCTGATCGGCTCGGCGTGGGTGTTCCGCCTGGTCCGCACCGCCCGCTCGGGACATGTCGTGCTGTACGGCACGGCCGCCTACGGCCTGGCCGTGGTGGGTCTCGCCCTGGCGCCCTCCCTCTGGCCCGCCCTGGTGATGGCCGTGGCGCTCGGGGCCGCCGACGCCGTGGCCACCACGGTGCGGCACGCGGCCGTCCAGCTGGAGACCCCCGACGAACTCCGCGGCCGGGTCTCCGCCACGTACCAGATCGCCTCGCGCGGCGGGCCCGCCGTCGGCGACTCCCTGATGGGCGTGGCCGCCGGGGCGCTCGGACCGGTCGCCGCGCTCTCCGCGGGCGGCCTGGTGCCCGCACTCGCCGCCGGGGCGAGCGCCCTGCGCAGCCGCACGATCCGCGAGTACCGGGTTCCGCGGCCGAGCTCCGCCGCGTAACCCCTCGTCTCTCTCACCCGCCGTCTCTTTCACCTGCCGTCTCGCTAACCGCCGTCTTCCCGAACGCACCCCTGCCGGAGGATCGATGAGTACGCACACCACCACCGAAACCACCCACTACCACGTCCAGAAGCGCCGCCGCGCGCAGTTCCTGGAGGACTGGCGGGACAACCACCGCACCGTGGTCGGCCTCGACGACGCGACGATGCACGAGACCGCCCGCGGCAGCAGGGTCGGCGTCTACGTCGGCGCCGACGGCGACCGGCCCACCCGCACCATGGACGCCCTCGCCCATGAGATCGACCCCGGAGTGACCACCACGGTGCACCGCCACTCCTGGGACGCCATGGTCTTCGTCGTGGCCGGCCACGGCTGGACCGAGATCGACGGCGAACGCGTCGACTTCGGCCCCGGCGACTCGCTCCACCTGCCGTCCTGGGCCTGGCACCGCAGCGGCAACGACGGTGACACCACCGTGCGTTATCTGACCTTCTCCAGCCAGCCGATGCTGGAGACCATGGGCATGGCGGTCCTGGAGGACGCCGGACACACCCCGTTCGCCGGGCTCGCGCCCCGGCCGCCGTACTCCCCCGGCATCGACGGCGCCGACCCGTACGCCAACCGGCTGCGCCGCCTGGCCAGGGAGCAGGAGCGGCGTCGCTCCGGCCGGCTGCACACCGACTGGGACGAGCTGGAGCTGCGCAACACCCCGCGCGGCACCCGCACCACCTTCCTGCTCGACCGCGCGATCGGGTACCAGGCCTCCGGCATCACCATGGCGATGTTCGAGATCGGCCCGGGCCGGCAGCAGTCGATGCACCGCCACCCCGGCGAGGCCTGGCTGTACGTGGTCGAGGGCTCCGGCGAGAGCTATCTGGGCACCGAGCCGGAGGGCGGCAAGCGCCACCCGTGGAAGAAGGGCGACCTCATCGTCGTCGACCACTTCCTGTGGCACCAGCACATCAACACCGACCCGGAGCGCACGGCGAAGGTGGTGCGGATCCATATGTTCGACAGCCTCCTGGAGACCATGCGGGTGCTGTGCGACCCGCTGGTCCTGTTCGAGGAGCCGCCGACCCACATCCGCGACGCCCAGGCCGGCGACCCCTCGACCATCGAGTGGCCGGAGAACGACCGGCCGACCTGGCCGTGAGGACCTAGGGCCTGTCCGGAAAGTAGCTCCCCCTGGCTTCGCCGGGAGGTACCCCCAGTCTGCCCGCAGGGCAGGGCTCGCGGTGTCTGGTGCGTGCGATCGCAAGGCGGAGGAGGGAGACATGGCTTGCCATGGCGACCGACGACAACGCGGTGGGGGCACCTCCCGTGCCCGAAGGGCTACGGGGGAGTGCGTGCCAGACACCGCGAGCCAGGCGGGACTTTCCGGACAGGACCTAGGGCATACCGGAAGGAGAGAGGCTCCGCATGAGCTCCCTGCCGCACGGCGTCGCCGGAGTGCACGCCCTGCCCAGCGACCACCACGACGGTCCGTGGGACGCGGTGATCGTCGACCCGCGGGTCAAGGAGCGGCTGCTCGCGACCGCCGTCCTCGTGCTCCGGCACGGGCGGCGGCTCGCCGGCTCCGCCGTCGCCCCGCACGGCCTGATCGTGCTCGCCGGGCCGCCGGGCACCGGGAAGACGACCCTTGCCCAGGGCCTGGCCCAGGCGGCCGCCCGGACCCTGGCCCCGCACGGGGCCACGACGCTCGTCGATGTCGATCCGCACGCGTTTCCCAGCGAGCTGCTCGGCGAGAGCCAGCGTGCGGTGAGCCGGCTGTTCCACGAGGACCTGCCGGAACTGGCCGCCCGCAGGCCGCACACCGTGGTCCTGGTCGACGAGGTGGAGGCGCTGGCCGTCCGGCGGCAGAGCGCGTCCTTCGACACCAATCCGGTCGATGTGCACCGGGCCACCGACGCGGTGCTCAGCGGTCTCGACGCGCTGCGCGCCCAGCGGCCGGGCACCTTGCTGGTGGTGACGACGAACTTCGCCGACGCCGTCGACGAGGCCTTTCTGTCCCGCGCCGACCTGGTGATCCGCACCGAGCTGCCCTCGGCCGCGGTGACGCCGCTGATCGTGGCAGATTCGTTGCGCGAACTGGCCTCCCAATGGCCGGAGTTGATCCCGCTCGCCGAGAACGGCACCGTGCACGAGAAGGTCGGCCGGCTGCTCGACGGAGTGGACGGCCGGCGCATCCGCAAGACCGTGCACGGGGCGCTCGCGCTCCGTCTCGCCACCGCCGCCGACCCGGCCCTCCTGACGGCCGAGGACCTGGTGGAGGCGGCCGAGGAGACGGCCGCCGAAGCCGCTCGCCGCGCCTGAGCCCGTACCGCCCGTGCGAAGGGCCCCGCATCCCTCACGATGCGGGGCCCTTCGCGTTGCCGTGGTGCGGATCAGCCCTGGTACTCGGGGGCGTTCTCGACGTAGTGCACCGTGTCGTAACCCAGGTGTTTGAAGACCCGGTTCTGGGCGGAGAACACCCTGAGCGGGGTGCCGTCCGCCGCGAACAGCTGGCAGATGTGGTTCTGCGGCACGTAGAGCGTGTCGCCCTCGGTGATCTCGAAGCGCTTGGGCTCCTTGGCGACGCGCGCGTAGTACTTCTCCGCGATCTCCGCCTCGACCTCCCACTGCAGCGCGTAGCCGCCGCCCTCGAGGACGTAGAAGACCTCGTCGGCCATCTTCCAGTACTTGCCCGAGCGGCTGCCGGCGGCGATGTCCAGCTCGTAGGCGTCGACGGAGAAGATGCGCCCGTCGGTCATCCCGGGCGAGGCCATCACCCGGGTACGGCCCAGCGGGGTCATCTCCCAGGCGGTGTCCTTCGGGCTGATGACCTTCTTGCGGTCGAGCACGCCCGGCGTCCAGATCCGCGACCAGTCCTCGCGCTCGCCGAACTCCTCGGGGCGGTCGATCGGGCCCGAACGGCCCTGCTGGATCAGGCCCATGAACATCCAGGTGCTCTTGGCCTTCACCACGAGCGCCTTGGCCTTCTCGTCGTACGGGTTGAAGTGCCGGTGCACCGAGTCCGTGTGGACGAAGACGAGGTCGTCCTTGGCCCAGTCGTAGCGCCGGTCGTCGTGGATCTCGTAGCCGCGGCCCTCGAGGATGTAGAAAGCGGCCTCGTTCTGGTGTCCGTGGCCGTGGTTGCTCGACTGGCCGGGCAGCTCCACGAAGTGGACCTGGATGGTCTGGGTGAGGAAGTCCTCGTCGCCCGGACCCACCCGCCACCAGGTGCGCGACTTCGCGCTGTCCCCGGAGTGCGCGACCTTCGCGTCGTCGACGACGACGGAGTCGTCCCTGACCCGCTCCACAGCCAGTTGCCGCTCGCGGAAGTGATTCAGGCCGTACGTCTCCGAGGTCAGACCGCGAACGAAGACGCGTCCCTTCTTTGCCATGGATCCTCCTGTTAGGACAGTGCCACCTATCGGACTAACCATAAGACCCATAGCCCGTCCCGCCAATCCCCCGGGCAGCCCCCGGGCGATGTTGACCACCCCGGATCGAAGACCTAACGTCAGACCATTGATCCTTCAGGGGAGGGGAGCTCATGCGGTACGCACGGGAGCGTCAACTGGTCGCGGACGCCTGCCGCGTGCTGGCCGCCCGGGGCCTGGCCGACGGCATCCTCGGCCACATCAGCCTGCGGATGGACGACACCACGCTGCTCGTACGGTGCCGGGGGCCGCGGGAGCGCGGGCTGCACCGCACCACGCCCGCCGACATCCGCCTGGTCGACCTGGACGGGCGGGCGGCAGCCCCCGGCGAGCTCGACGACTGGTCCGTGCCGAACGAACTCCCCCTGCACACCGAGGTGTTGCGGGCCCGCCCGGACGTACGGGCCGTGGTGCACGCCCATCCGCCGGCCGTGGTCGCCGCCGACCTGGCCGGGATCACCCTGCGCCCCGTCGTCGGAGCCTTCGACATCCCCGGCGCCCGGCTCGCCGCCGGCGGCGTGCCGGTCCACCCGCGCGGGGTGCTGATACGGGACCGGCGCCTCGCCCGGGAGATGGTGGGCGCCCTGGGCGAGCGCCCCGCCGTGCTGCTGCGCGGCCACGGGCTCACCAGCACCGGCGGCTCGGTCCCCGAGGCCGTCCTGCGCGCCGTCTCCCTGAACACGCTCGCCCGGCTCTCCCTGGACGTCGTCCAGGCCGGCGGCACCCTGCGGGACCTGCCCGAGGAGGATCTGGCCGAACTCCCCGACCTGGGCGGCGCGTTCCACCACGACACCGCCTGGCGCCACGAGCTCAGCCGGCTCGGCCGGACCGCCGGGGAGGCCACGTGCTGACCGAGCGGCGGCCGGTCCGGCGCCGCCTCCGACTCCCTCGGCTTCCTCGGCTTCCTCGGCTTCCTCGGCTTCCCGGCCGTGACACCGTCGCCTCCGCCGGGGGCGCCGTCGTCTTCTCGTGCGCGCTCGGCCTGTCCTCCGTCGCGCTGCCGCTGCTCGCCCTCGACGCCGGCTACGGCAGCGTCGGGGTCGGCGTCCTGACCGCCGTCTCGGCGGTGTCGCAGATGGCCACCCGGCTCGGACTCGGCGTGGTGATGCGGGTGCTGCCGGACTGGACCCTGGTGGCCGTGGCGGGCGCGGTACTCGCCGTGTCGAACCTCGTCGTGGCGGTCTCGGCGGCGCTCGTGCCGTTCGTGGCGGCGCAACTGCTCCAGGGAGTCGCGCGGGCCTGCTTCTGGACGGGCAGTCAGACGCATGTCGTGCGCGGCGCCGGCTCGTCCGTCCGCGCCCTGGCGACGGTCAACTTCACCTCCGGCGCCGGTCTGCTCGTCGGGCCGGTGCTCGCGGGCCTGCTGTCGGAGCGCAGCCCGGCGTACGCGCTGGCCGTCTGCACCGCGATCGCCGCCGGCGCCGTCGTACCTGCCTTGTTCCTGGACCGGCTGCCGCCGTTCCGGCGGCCGGACGGCCGCGCCCCGGGCCGGATGTGGCGCCGGCCCGGGGTGTCCGCCGGGTGCTGGGCGGGGGTGAGCGCGGGCGCGTGGCGCGGTCTGCTCGGCTCCTACATCCCGGTGATGCTGGTGCGGGCCGGGAACGGCGCGGCCGTCGTCGGCGCCCTGGTCGCGGTCGCCAACGCCTCCTCGCTCGCCGGGTCCGTGGTCATCGGCCGGACCGGTCGCGCGGCCCTCGCCCGGGCCTTCGCCCTCGGCACGCTCGCCACCGGGGGCGCGCTCGCGCTGCTCGGCCCGCTCGGCGGGTCCCCGGTGGCCGCCGGCCTCGCGCTCGGCGTCTCGGGCCTCGGAGCCGGAGCCCTGCAGACCCTCGGCCCGGCCATCGCGAGCGACGCGGTCCACCCCGAGGAGCGGGGCGAGGCGATCGCCACGGCCGGCACCTTCCGCGCCGCCGCGCTGTTCACGGCGCCGTTCGGCGCCGCCGGCCTGGTCGCCGTCCTGCCGGTCTCGGCGGCGCTGATGATCGCCGGAGCGGCGATCGCGGTGCCCGCGCTCGCCGCCGGCCGGCTGCGCGCGCATCTGAACGCACCGCCGGCGGAGGGAGCCGGCCGTGCGTGACGGGGCGGTCCGCGCGCTGCGCGCGCTGTCCCATCGCGACTACCGCCTCTTCCTCACCGGCCACTCGGTGAGCGTGATCGGCACCTGGATGCAGCGGGTGGCCCAGGACTGGCTGGTGCTCGACCTCACCGACGACGCGTTCACGGTCGGCCTCGCCGCGGCCCTGCAGTTCCTGCCGATGCTTCTCTTCGGACTGTGGGGCGGCGTGCTCGTCGACCGGTGGGACCGCCGCCGGGTGCTCCTGGCCACCCAGGCGGCGAGCGGGGTGCTCGCCGCGGCTCTGGCCGTCGTGGTGCTCGCCGGGGCCGCCGCGCTCTGGACGGTGTACGCGCTGGCGCTCGCGCTCGGTTTCGTCACCGTCCTCGACAACCCGGCCCGCCAGGCCTTCGTCGCCGAACTCACGGCACCGGCGGACTACGTCAACGCGCAGGCGCTCGCCTCCACCGTGCACAACCTCGGCCGCCTCGTCGGACCCGCGGTCGCCGGCGGCCTCATCGCCGCGGTCGGACCCGGCTACGCGTTCGCGCTCAACGCCGTCTCCTTCGTACCGGTGATCTGGGGGCTGCTCCTCATCGACCCGCGGACGACCCGCCGCCGGCTCGACGACGCACCGGCCGGCGGCGGCGGGGTCCGCGAGGGCCTGCGCTATGTGTTCGGTCACCCCGAACTGCGCGCCTGTCTGCTGCTCATCGGCGTGGTCGCCCTGCTCGGACAGAACTTCCGCGCCGTGCTCCCGGTCCTCGCCAGGGACACCTTCGACGGCGGCGCGGCGACCTACGGCTGGCTCACCTCGGCCCTCGGTGTCGGCGCCGTCGCGGGAGCCCTCGGCACGGCGGCGGCCCGCCGCGTCACCAGCCGGGCCCTGCTCCTCGCCGCGCTCGGCTTCGGCGCCGCGAACGCGCTGGTGGCCGCGTCCCCCTGGCTGTCGCTCGCCCTCGCCGGCATGGTCGCGGTCGGCATCGCGAACCTCGCCTTCAACACCCTGGGCAAGAGCCTGCTCCAGCTCGGCACGGACCCGGGCATGCACGGCAGGGTGATGTCCCTGCACGGCCTGGTCGTGCTCGGCAGCACCCCGCTCGGCATGCCGCTCCTCGGCCTCGTCTGCGACCTCTGGGGCGCCCGCGCCGGAATGGCCGTGGCCTCGTCGAGCGCCCTGGCCGCCGCGGCGCTCGTCCTCCCCCGGCTGCGGCACCCGGCCGGGCCGCCCACGGCCCTGCGGCCTCCGACCGCCGCACCTCGGGACGACAGGGTGTGAACCGGCCCCCGTCAGGCCCCCGTCAGGCGCCCGCCCGGCGCCTGCCCCGCACGCGGCGCGGGTACGGGAAGAGCCGCGGGGGGCGCTTCGCGGCCACGTCCTCGACCCAGCCGAAGGTCAGCACAAGGAGGCCGGTCAGGGGGATCGCCACAAGCAGCGGGAACCACTGGCTGGTCAGCAGCCACTGGCCGTGCTCGTAGAAGAAGCCGACGGACCAGAGGGGGTCGATCAGCGGGATGGCGGCCACCAGCGCGGTCTCGTGCCAGAGGTAGACGCTGACGGCGCGTGAGTTGAGCAGGCTGATCAGGCCGTTCCAGCGTTCCAGCGGGCGGGGCCACTGGTCCCAGGAGGGACTGACGTGGAGCAGGATGGCGACGAAGCCGAAGGACCACAGGGCCTGGGCTATCGGCCAGCTCTCGATGTCGGTGGGCACGGTCGGATCGACCGGCCGGGTCTGCAGGTACCACCAGCCGGCCACCATGATCAGCGGCGCGACGGACGGCACGACGTACTGCGGGATCTTCTTGAGCAGGCCCTCCTGGTGAGCCATGCCGAGGATCCAGCAGGAGCCGAACATGGCGAAGTCGCTGGCGGTCTCCCAGACCCGGGCGTAGATGAACTCCTGGTCGGCGAAGAACGTGTGCATGACGATCGTCAGCGCGATCGGCGCGGACAGCGTGACCACCGGCGCCCGGCGCAGCGCCCACAGCAGCAGCGGTGACATTAGGACGTACCAGAGGTAGGCGCGGAGGTACCAGAGCGGGACGATGACCTGCACCGCCCAGCTGTGCCCCACGAGATGGTCGAAGCCGTCGAGCGACTCGGCGTACGGCGGAGTGCTCAGCGGCACGAGCCAGAACAGCAGCTTGCCCCACCACCAGTCGGGGTGCCCCTCGGCGTCGGGCCCCCAGCCGTCGGCGAGCTCGAGGGTGAGCATGACCGCGCCGAACAGCCACATCGGCGGCAGCAGTCGGCGCAGCCGGCCCCGGATGACGCCGAGGGCGGGCCGACTGAGCGAGCGCGCCATCAGCGACCCGGCCAGCGCGAACATCACACCCATCGACGGGAAGACGATGGGCAGCCAGAACCAGCCGAAGTTGTGGTAGAACACCACGCGCACCAGCGCCAGCGCGCGCAGCAGGTCGAGATAGCGGTCCCGGCCGCCCTTGCGCGCGGACGGTGCCGTGGGATCCGACTTCGGCTCCGGCTCGGGCTCGGGTCGCAGAACGGCGGGGATGCGCAGCTGCACGGTGTCCTGGGTGCCCCGGTACCCGAAGGATGTGGTCATGGTCAGGCCTCCACGGGTGCGGCGACCTCGCCGGTGCGCCGGAGCTTCTGCCAGCGCAGTCGGCCACCGGTCAGCGCCGTGATCGCGGACTGCAACAGGACGATGTACATCAGCTGCCGGTAGACCAGCTGCTGGATCGGCAGGCTGATCAGGTGCAGGGGCTTCTCGCCGTCGAGCCGGAAGGCGTACCAGGACAGCACGCCCTGGAGCAGGATGAAGCCGCCCCAGCTGGCGAGGGTGATCGGGGCGTCCGCGAAGAGGATGCCGTACAGCAGGAACATGTCGACCAGCGGCGCGAGCAGCGGGGCGACCACGCCGAACATCACGACGAGCGGCAGCCCGATCCGGCCGAAGCGCCCGGCCGGGCCGCGGGAGGTCACGGCGCGGCGGTGCTTCCACATCGCCTGCATGGAGCCGTAGCTCCAGCGGTACCGCTGGGACCAGAGCTGCTGGAGGCTGGCGGGGGCCTCGGTCCAGGCGCGGGCGCGCTCGGCGTAGACGATCCGCCAGCCGTCGCAGAGCACCGCCATGGTGATGTCGGTGTCCTCGGCGAGGGTGTCGTCGCTCATCCCGCCGGCCTGCCGCAGGGCCTCCTTGCGGAAGGCGCCGACCGCGCCGGGGATGGTCGGGATGACGTTGAGCATGTCGTACATCCGGCGGTCCAGGTTGTGGCCGAGGACGTATTCGATGTGCTGCCAGGCACCGATCAGGCTCTCGCGGTTGCCGACCTTGGCGTTGCCCGCGACCGCGCCGATCCGCGGGTCGCCGAAGGGCTGGACCAGTTCGCGCACGGTGGACGGCTCGAAGACGGTGTCGCCGTCCATCATCACGACGATGTCGTGCGACGCGGCCGCGATGCCGGCGTTGAGCGCGCTGGACTTTCCGCCGTTGACCTTGCGGATCAGCCGGACGAACGGCAGGTTCAGCTCCTCGACGATGTCCGCGGTGCCGTCCGTGGAGCCGTCGTCGATGACGATCACCTCGATCGGATGGTCACTGACGATCAGGGAGTTGAGGGTGTTCGCGATGCACTCGCGCTCGTTGTAGGCCGGGACGAGCACGGTGACCGGCTCGTAGACGGGTGGTCCCCACGCGTCCCGCCGCCGGGAGCGCCGGGCGTGCAGCGGTGCGAGGACCAGCATCAGCGCGAACCGGCCGAAGTTGAGGAAGCCGACGACGGCGAGGAGCGCGACAAGGACCGGCAGGGTGAGCACGGCGGCCTTGCTGGCCCAGATGAAGCACTTGCCCGCCCACAGCTGGTAGCCGTGCACCGGCACAGTGGCGTTGGTGGCGCCGAGCGCCTCGGAGACGGTGGCGAAGCGGTACCCCTCGCCCTGCAGCTTCACGATGATCCGCTCGAGCGCGGCGAGGGTCTCGGCACGGTCGCCACCCGCGTCGTGCAGCAGGATCAGCTCGCCCGCGCCGGGCTTGCGCGGCATCGCCGCCCTGACGATCTCGTCGACCCCGGGACGCTTCCAGTCGTCGGTGTCGCGGTCGATGAACGCGGTGAGGTAGCCGTGGGAGCCCACGTACTTGATCACCGGGTAGTTCCAGTCGTCGAGCGCCGAGGCGTCGGAGGAGTACGGCGGGCGGAACAGCGCGCTGTGGACGCCCGCGACGCCGGCCAGCGCCAGCTGCGTCTGCGCCAGCTCCCAGCTGATCCGGGCGTGGGACTGGTACGCGAGATCGGGGTGGGTGAAGGTGTGCACGCCGATCTCGTGGCCGCCCGCGACGATCTGCCGGATCAGCTCCGGGTGGCGCGTGGTCATCGCGCCGGTCACGAAGAAGTCCGCGCGGACATCGTGGGCCGCGAGCACGTCCAGGATCTTCGGGGTCCACTCGGGCGAGGGGCCGTCGTCGAAGCTCAGGACCACGGTGTGGTCGGGGATCCGATAGCTCACCGGGCGCTCGTTCTTGGCGCCGCGCGCGTCGATGACCGGGCCGCCCTTGAGCAGGTTCTGCGGCACGGTCGTCTTGTCGACCGAGGTCGCGATCCGGGTGTCGTGGAAGGCCTCGTTGGTGGCGAGGCCGCGCAGGACGAGGAGCGCGAGCAGGCAGGCCAGCAGGGAC
Organism: Streptomyces sp. SKN60; assembly: GCF_026236535.1. Lineage (GTDB taxonomy): Bacteria > Actinomycetota > Actinomycetes > Streptomycetales > Streptomycetaceae > Streptomyces. Next base: position 198,878 of record NZ_JAHTMW010000003.1, read on the forward strand.
AGCGGCATGAAGAAGCGCAGCGGCGGGGCAGCCAGTCGGCGCGGCCTCAGCAGGGACTGCCGACGACGCTGGTGGCGGGACAAGGGCGCTCCTGGAGAGGGGTGGTGCGGACGATCAGGCACGCCCGGGCGGCCCACAGGCGTTGCTTCGCGCGACACGAGGGTCACGGCATGTCAGGGTCAGAGAATGTCTCGGTGTCCGGCGGAACGGCCGGACTTGTCGGGTGGGGTGCCACGGACCGCGCCCGCTAGGGCAGGGCGGGCGACAGGGGCCCCCTGGGGGGCAGGTACGAGGGCTTCGGCGGTATCCCCATCGCCGGGGCGTCCGACTGCATGCCGATCAGGCTGCTGCCCATGGCGGCCGCCAGGATCGCGCCGACCACGGAGACCGGCCAGCCGAAGCGCCGGAAGCGACGGCTGCGCAGACCCGACTGGTCGACGAACACCGGTGCCGGAGCTGGCTCCTCCTGATGCGATTCAGCCACTCCGGGCTGTGCCGGGTGGATCGATCCGCGCCCGGAGTATGTGGTGGCTTGGCGCATCATTTGTGGCCTTTTTGTGCAGGGTGTGGAGACCGGTGAAGCGTAGAGCGGACCGTAGCGCACGACCCGCATCGATTAGTGCGTGATGTACCTATTTGACATGTTCCAATCGAGCGTCGTAACCGGATCGGTATGTCGACGGGCGTGCCCGGACACCCGGTTGGCGGGGCCACGAGCGCCAAGCGGGTTGGCTTGAAACCTTCGCTAGGATGACCGCTCGATTCACGCGATCAGCGATCGATCCCCATGTAACAGGCGTGTCCAGACACCGCCGCTACGCCCCGAAACGCCCCAAGGAGCCCGTGTGAGCCAGCCCCGCCGCCGCACCTCTCGCCGCCGCGCGAGGACCGCGCTCACGCTGCCCGCCCTCCTGTGCGCACTCGCCGCGTGTTCCGCCGACCCCGCGGCCGGTGGGGGCGCCGCCGACGCCGCCGCGCCCGCGCGGGACGCCTCGCCGACGCCCACCGGACCGCCGGGAACCCTGTTCGACGACTTCGACTACACCGGCGCCGACGACCCTTCCCTCGCCGAGCACGGCTGGGAGATCCGTACCGGCGGGGGCGGCCCGGGGATCAAGGACACCTGGAGCGCCGACGGCGCCGCCTTCCCCACCGACCCGACGGCCGAGGGGGGCAAGGTCCTACGGCTGCGCTCCGCCACCGACGGCACCGCGCAGGGCACCACGCAGGTCGAGGTGCAGACCACGAGCCGGAACTTCTTCGAGGGAACCTTCGCCGCCCGGGTCCACCTCAGCGACAAGCCCGTGAACGGACGCGACGGCGACCACGTCGTCCAGACCTTCTTCCCGATCTCCCCCGCGGACTCCTCGGAGAACTACAGCGAACTCGACTTCGAGTACCTGCCGAACGGCGGCTGGGGTTCGGTGGGTCCGCAGCTCGACAACGTCAGCTGGTACAAGGCCGACCCGCCGGACCGGGTCCACCACACCCTCAAGCGGAGCCTCAAGGGCTGGCACACCATGATGATCACCGCCATGGACGGCAAGGTCGTCTACTCCCTGGACGGCGAGAAGCTCTTCACCAGCTCCGGCAAGTACGTCCCGCGCGAGCAGATGGACATCCACTTCAGCAACTGGCTCATCGACCTCCCCTTCACCGGCGGCCCGCGCACCTGGGACATGAAGGTCGACTGGGTCTACTACAAGGCCGACGAGGCCGTCTCCCCGGCGGACCTCCAGAAGACGGTGGACGGCTTCCACGGCGCCGGCACCGACTACATCAACACCGTCCCGAAGTCCTGACCCGCCTGCGACCGGCCCCCGAATACCAGTCAGGGGCCGTTTCAGATCTCTCTGAAACGGCCCCTGAACTGCGACTCCTTCGAGTCGGGACGACAGGATTTGAACCTGCGACCCCTTGACCCCCAGTCAAGTGCGCTACCAAGCTGCGCCACGTCCCGGTGCTCGTCCGTCCCGGGTTCGGACCCGGTGTCGGCGTGCAAGAGAACATTACCTCACTTCACGGGGTGGATCAGCACACGGGGGGTCACCGCCGCGCGGCGGCGGAGAATGGGGGGATGGACACGGATCGGGGCAGCGATCGGGGCAGGGACCGGGACGCGGCGGGGCGGGCGCGGAGCGGTCGGCCGCGGGACGGGCTCGGGCGGCCGTTGGCGTACGGGGCGGAGGGGGTCGCGCGGCAGCCGGAGGGGGTGGTGCGGACGCCCGGGGAGGCGGTGCGGGAGGCGCAGCGCTTGCTGGACGCCGGGATGCCGTTCCATGCCCACGAGGTGTTCGAGGACGCCTGGAAGGCGCGGCCGGAGGACGAGCGGGAGCTGTGGCAGGGGCTCGCCCAGCTGGCCGTGGGGCTGACGCACGCGGCGCGGGGGAACGCGACGGGCGGGGCGCGGTTGTTGCTGCGCGGGGCCGGCCGGATCGAGGGGTACGTACGGGACGGGTACGGGGGCGGGGAGACGTACGGGGTGGATGTCGCCGGACTCGTCGCGTGGGCGCGGGAGCTGGCCGCCCGGGTCGGGGCGGCGGGCGGCGCCGGGGCGGTGGATCCGGTGGCGGAGGCGCCCCGGCTGCGCGGGCTCAGCGGCTGAACGCGGCGGGCGTGGCGCGGAGTTGGACCGGGCCGGCCGGGAGTCGGGTCAGCTGCGCGGACGTCGCCCCGCCCGTGCGCCGCTCACTGGGCGCCCAGGGCCTCCATGAGGACGGCGGTGTGGCTGACCGAGGGGTCCTTGGCGGCGGTGAGCAGGGTGACCGGCCCCTCGGCGGCGCGGGCGCGCAGCCGCGCGAGGGCCTCGGCGGCGTCCGGGGCGGCGAGCTCCTGCTCGTAACGGTGCCGGAACTCCGCGAACTCGCCGTCGGGGCCGTGGTACCAGCGCCGGAGTTCGTTCGAGGGGGTCAGGGACTTGGGCCACTCGTCGAGGTGCGCGTCGGCCTTCGCCAGGCCGCGCGGCCAGAGGCGGTCGACGAGCACCCGCAGTCCGTCGTCGGGTTCGGGCGGCTCGTAGACCCGGCGGACGCGGACCCGGACCGGCGGCCGGGAGGAGTCTGGTGTGGCGTGGGGCATGACCTCAGGGTGCCGGACGGCGGGAGGGATCACACCTCGGCGGGCTCGTCCGGCTCAGGGCCCTGCGTCACGCCGAGCGCCGGCAGCAGCACCGCGTCCACGAAGACGCGCATGGTCGCGGCGTCGGCGAAGCGGTCCTCGAAGATGCGCTCGATGCGGAGCATGCCCAGGAAGCAGGGGGCGACGAAGCCGATGGCGGGGTTGTCGGCGGCGAGCTCGCCGCGCTCGACGCCCCGGCCGAGCATCGCGTCGAGGGCGGCGACCTCGGGGGCGATCACGGTCTCGCGGAGCGCGGCCCGCAGGTCGGGGTGCTGGATGTACGCCTGGCTGACGGCCTCCATCAGCTCGGCGTCGCGCTCGCGGCGGGAGGCGGCGACCCGGGCCGCCTCGCGCAGGTCGCCGACGAGGGAGCCGGTGTCGATGTCGGTGAAGACGGCGCAGCGGGCCTTGTCCAGGGCGGCGGTGACGAGCCGGGGCTTGGTGCCCCACTGGCGGTAGAGCGTGGCCTTGCCGCATTTGGTGCGGGCGGCGACGCCCTCCATGGTCACGGAGTCGTAGCCGCCCTCGCGCAGCAGACAGATGACCGCCTCGTACAGCTCGGCCTCCCGCTCGGCGGTGAGCTTGCCCCGGCGGGCGGCGGCGGTCGCGGCGTGCGTGGACATCGGTTTCCTCCCGGAGACCCCGTACCCCAGCGGATGGGTTTCCGCACATCCGAGAGTAGGGGGTGCACAATCGAGACGCAAACGTATCGATACGCTTGCGTCTCGATGAAATCGGATCTACAGTCACTCCGTTTGCTGTCCGAATTGACGGAAAAAGGGGCCGCGCCATGGCTACCGGGATACGCGGGATACGAAAGACACGTCCTGCAGGACCGGGGCCGACGGCTACCCCCGGACGGCCGCCGCTGGTACGCGAGCTGTTGCTGGTCACGGCGCTGTTCCTGGTCTACAAGTTCGGCCGGCTCTTCGCGAACGGGCACGAGACCCGGGCCTTCCACAACGCCGACCGCGTGTGGGACCTGGAGCGGGCCGTGCACCTGCCCGGCGAGGGCGCGGTCCAGCAGCTGCTGCTGCACGGCGAGGGGCTGATCCGGGCCGCGAACACCTACTACGCGGCCGTGCACTTCCCGGCCACCCTGGTCTTCCTCGGCTGGCTGTACTGGCGCCGGCCCGCCCACTACCTCTGGTCCCGCCGGGTGCTCGCCCTCCTCACCGCCGCCGCGCTCGCGCTGCACCTGCTGCTGCCGCTCGCGCCGCCCCGGATGCTCGCGGCGAGCGGGCTCGTCGACACCGCGCGGGTGTACGGCCCCTCCGTCTACGGCGCGACGCCCGAGGCCGACTCGATGGCGAACCAGTTCGCGGCGATGCCCTCGCTGCACTTCGGCTGGGCCCTGATGGTCGCGATCGGCATCATCGCCGCGACCCGCACCCGAGCCCGCTGGCTCTGGCTGCTGCACCCGCTGCTCACCCTGCTCGTCATCGTCGGCACCGCCAACCACTACTGGTTCGACGCGCTGGTCGCCGCCGCGCTGCTCGGCCTCGCCCTGCTCGCCGTACCGGCACCGGTGCGGCGCCGCCGCCCGCCGTACGACGACCTCCAGGCGAGGCCGCCGGTGCCGCGCACTCCCGTCACCGCCGCCGCTGCCGCCGGAGCGCTCCGATGAGCGCCACGATGAGCGCCGGGGGCGGGGCGGCCGGCACGGTCGTCGCGGTCCTGCTCTCCCTCGTCTCGGCCGCCGGCTACGCCCTCGCCGCCGTCGCCCAGTCGCGTCTCGCCTCGGCCTCGGCCGGCGGGCGCGGCGCGCTGCGCCGGCTGCTCGGCCGCCCGCAGTGGTGGTCGGCGGTGGGTCTGAACGCCGCCGGCGCGCTGGCGCACGTCGCCGCCCTCCACTACGGACCGCTCACCCTCGTCCAGCCGCTCGGCGCGCTGACCCTGGTGGCGGCGCTGCCGATCGGGGCGTACGGGGCACACCGGCGGGTCTCGCGGATCGAGTGGCGCGGTGCGCTGTGGACCCTCGCGGGCCTGGTCGGGCTGGTGGCCGTGACCGGGCCGGTCGCGCCGGAGGAGGCGCTCGACCTGCGCGAGACCCTGGTCGTCACCGGCGTGACCCTGCTGCTCATCGGACTGCTCGCCGCGCGCGGCCGGGCCGGGGCCGGCGGCCGGGAGCGGGGCCGGGGGCTCGGGCACGCGACGGCGTCCGGGGTGGCCTCGGCGGTCGGCTCCGCGCTGACCCAGACCCTGACCGTCGCGCTCGCCCGCGACCTGCCCGGCGGCCCCACCGCCTGGTGGCAGACGGCACTGCTCGCGGTCCTGATCGCCGCCTTCGCCGCCGGCGGCCTGCTGCTCTCCCAGTCCGCCTACCGCGGCGGCCTCGCCGCCCCGCTCGCCGTCGTCAACCTCTCCAACCCGGCCGCCGCCGCGGTCATCGGCGTGGCCCTGCTCGGCGAGACCTTCCGCGCGGGCGTCTGGGGCTGGGCGGTCGCCGCAGCGGCGGCGCTGGTGGCGGCGCGCGGCGTGGTCCTGCTGACGACGGGCGTCGGGGCGGGGGCCGGGGGCGCGGGCGCCGACGGTACGGCGGCCGAGGGTGCGGACGCGGGCCCGGGCACAGGCGCAGGCGCAGGCGCAGGCAGCGGCACGGGGCCGACGCCGGTGCCGGTGCAGCGCGCGCAGGAGCCGCGCGACGAACCCGTACTCCTCGACGGGCCGCCGCTGCTCGTCGTACCGGACACGCTCCCCGCCCCCGAACCCATCTCGTCAGGTTGACGAAAAGAACCGCCCACCCCTATCGTCCATGCGACGACAAGGGGAGGTTCATCATGGCCGACATCACCCGCCGGGCCGGCTGGCGCCATCTGCGGTCCGCGCCCACCGCGCACGTCCGCCACCACCGGGGCGGCAAGCTGGTCCACGAGGGGACCGGGCTGAGCTTCTGGTTCCGCTCGCTGTCGGCCGCGCTGTCCGAGGTGCCGGTCGACGACCGCGAGCTGGCCATGGCGTTCCACGCCCGTACCGCGGACTTCCAGGACGTGAGCGTCCAGTCGACCGTCACGTACCGGATCGGGGACCCGGCGGCCGCCGCCACCCGGCTCGACTTCTCGCTCGACCCGGACACCGGCGCCTGGCGCGGCACCCCGCTGGAGCAGATCGGCACGCTGCTCACCGAGACCGCGCAGCAGCACGCGCTCGCCGTGCTGGCCCGGATACCGCTCGCCGAGGCGCTGGTCGACGGCGTCGGCGCGGTGCGCGAGCGGATGGCCGCCGGGCTCGCGGCCGAGCCGCGGCTGCCGGAGACCGGCATCGAGGTGGTGGCGGTACGGGTCGTGGCGCTGCGCCCCGAACCCGAGGTCGAGCGCGCGCTGCGCACCCCGGCGCGCGAGCAGATCCAGCAGGAGGCCGACCGGGCGACGTACGAGCGGCGGGCCGTCGCCGTCGAGCGCGAGCGCGCCATCGCCGAGAACGAGCTGGCCAGCAAGATCGAGCTGGCCCGGCAGGAGGAGCGGCTGGTCGACCAGCGCGGCATCAACGCCCGCCGCGAGGCGGAGGAGGGCGCGGCGGCCGACGCGGTACGGGCCGAGGCCGAGGCCGCCCGCACGGTGCGGCTCGCGCGGGCGGAGGCGGAGGCGGCGCGGGAGGTCGGCGCGGCGCGCGCCGAGGCGCAGGCGGCGTGGCTGCGGGCGCACGCCGAGGTCGCCCCGGCGACCCTGCACGCGCTCGCCGCGACCCGGGCGGCCGAGCAGCTGCCCAGGATCCAGAACCTCACGCTGTCGCCGGACGTCGTGACCGGGCTGCTCGCGAAGCTCGGCGGCGGCGGTGACGGCAGCGGTGAGAGCCGGGGTGGGGGCGCGCGGTCATGAGCCTGGCGCCGCGGGCGGTGCTCGTCCACCGCACCACGGAGTACGAGGAGTTGCTCGCCCGGCACGGCACGCACGGGCAGGCCGCGTTCCAACTGGCCGCGCGGGGCCGCTCGGTGGACGAGGTCCGGGAGCGGCACGAGCGCAACGGGCGGGCGCTCGCCGAGGTCGCGGCGGCCGTGCCGCTGCGCTGGCGGCAGGCCCGGGTGGAGCGGGCGGACCTGGACCGGTTCCTGTTCGTTCCGGAGGACGTGGTCGTGGTGGTCGGGCAGGACGGTCTGGTGGCGAATGTCGCCAAGTATCTGACCGGGCAGCCGGTGGTCGGGATCGACGCCGATCCGGGGCGCAATCCGGGCGTCCTGGTCCGCCACCGGCCGCGCGACGCGCGCCGGCTGCTTCCGTCGGCGGCGGGCGCCGCGGCGGCGCGGACGGGCGCGGACCTGCTCACGATGGCGGAGGCCGTCACGGACGACGCGCAGCGGCTGCTCGCCCTCAACGAGATCTACATCGGCCCGCCGGGCCACCAGACCGCCCGCTACACGCTGCGCGCCCCGTCGGCGGCGCCCGAGGCGCAGGCCTCGTCGGGCGTGCTCATCGGCACGGGTACGGGCGCCACCGGCTGGCTGCGCTCGCTCTGGCAGCAGCGTGCCAGCGCCCTGCCGCTGCCCGCCGCGACGGACGCGCGGCTCGCCTGGACGGTACGGGAGGCCTGGCCGTCGCCGGTCACCGGCACCGCGCGGGTGGAGGGGCTGCTCGGCGCGGGCGAACGGCTCGGTCTGGTCGTGGAGTCGGACCGGCTCGTGGCCTTCGGGGACGGAATGGAGGCGGACGCGCTGGAGTTGACGTGGGGTCAGTCGGTGCGGGTGGGGGTGGCGGAGACGGCGCTGCGGCTGGTGGGGTGAGCCGGTCGGTACGCGGGCGCGGCGGCGCGGCGGCGCGGCCGGAAAGCGACGGCGGGGGAACGTGCGGGGCCGCCGGCGGGATTATGCTCGGCCGCCGCCCCACCGCCCGCACTTCGCCCGCCGTCGAAGGGACCCCCATGACCCTCCACGTCTCCCGCGCCTCCCTCCAGGACTGGGCCCTGGTGCGCGAGTGGTGCGCCGAGGAGGGCTGGAACCCGGGTGCGGCGGACGCCGGGGCGTTCTTCGCGCAGGACCCGGAGGGCTTCTTCGTCGGGCGGATCGACGGGGAGCCGGTGTCCGCGATCTCGGTCGTCAACTACAGCGACGCGTATTCCTTCCTCGGGTTCTATCTGGTACGGCCGGAGCTGCGCGGTCTCGGCCACGGTCTGGCGACCTGGCGCACCGCGCTCGCGCACGCGGGCGACCGGACGGTGGGGCTCGACGGGGTGCCCGCGCAGCAGGACAACTACCGCCGCTCGGGCTTCGCCCCGGCCTACCGCACGGCCCGCTACGTGGGCGAAGTCCCGCCGCCCGAGCGGCCGGTGGCGGATGTGGTGGCGGCGGAGCGGGTGGATCGGGCCGAGCTCGCCGCGTACGACAGCGCGTGCCATCCGGCCGACCGCCCGAGCTTCCTGGCGCCCTGGCTGAGCACCCCGGGACACCGGGCCCTGGTCCGGCTCACGGACGGGCGGATCAGCGGCTACGGCGTGGTCCGCCCGGCGGAGTCGGAGGCCCGGATCGGCCCGCTCTTCGCCGACACCCCGGCCGACGCGTCCGCCCTCCTCGACGCCCTCGCCACGGAGGCCCGCGCCTTCGGTTCCCCCCGCGTCGCCGTCGACATGCCCGAGTCCAACCCCGCCGCCGCCCCCCTCGCCCTCTCCCGCGCCCTGACCCCCACCTTCGAAACGGCCCGCATGTACACGGGCCCGATCCGCCCGATCGCCCAAGAGCGGGTGTTCGGCGTGACAACCCTCGAACTGGGCTGAACCGCCCACGGCCGGGCGGAGCGCCTCCGTCCGGCCGCGCCGGACACCGGCCGGGGACCGGTTCGCCCTCGTGGGGGCGTTCTCCCTGGTCCGGGGCCTGTTGCCCGGGGCAATCGTCAGGTTTCCTTCCCCGCACCCTCCCCCACCCTCCCCCTGAACCCGACAAGGGTTTTCCCCGTATCGAGTTCACCTCGGCGTTCCCTACTGTCTGCCGCACCGGCAGCTCTTTCCCCACCTCCACCTGTCAGGTGCATGAGGACGGGTGACGGGTGTCCGCCGGGGACGGCCTTGACCCGGGTCGTCGCGCCGGTGGCGGCGCACGGGCCCCCACGCCCAGGGAGCGAAGGACCGCGACCCCACTTCGCGCCGACGTTCCCGCGCCGCCGCCACTGCTCCCTCACGTCGTAATTCCGAAAGGGCCACACCTTGAACGGTTCCAGGCGGAGAGTCATATCCGTGGTGGTCGCGAGTGCCGCGATCCTCGGCGCCGCTGCCACCACCACCGGGGCGTTCGCCGCCGTCCCGGCCGCTCCTTCCCCGAAGCCGGCCGCGCCGGCCTCGCAGGCGATGACCGGGCTGCCCAGCGCGCCCGTCGAGAAGGTCATCGTCACCTACAAGTCCTCGGCCGCCGAGGCCGGTTCGAACTCCGCCGCCGAGAGCGACGCCGCCGACAAGGGCGCCCGCACCGGCGAGAAGCTGTCCTTCGAGCGCCGCCTCGCCGGCGGCGCCGCGCTCGTCGACCTCGGCGGGTCCGCGGACAAGCAGGACGTCGCCGACGTCATGGCCGCGTTCAAGGCCGACCCGCAGGTCGCCTCGGTGGAGCCGGACATCCGCGCGTACCCGATGGCGGTCACGCCCAACGACACCGACTACGCCAAGCAGTGGGACCTCTTCGAGCCCACCGGCGGCATGAACGTCCCCACCGCCTGGGACAAGACGACCGGTTCCGGCGTCACCGTCGCCGTGATCGACACCGGCTACGCCGCCCACTCGGACCTGGCGACGAACGTCGTCTCCGGTTACGACTTCATCTCCACCGCCGCCGACGCCCGCGACGGCAACGGCCGCGACGCGGACTCGAAGGACGAGGGCGACTGGAACGCCACCGACGGCGAGTGCGGCACCGGCTCCACCGCCTCGAACTCCTCCTGGCACGGCACCCACGTGGCCGGCACCATCGCCGCGGTCACCAACAACACCAAGGGCATCGCGGGCATCGCGTACAACGCGAAGATCCAGCCCGTGCGCGTGCTCGGCAAGTGCGGCGGCTCGTCCTCCGACATCGCCGACGCGATCACCTGGGCCTCCGGCGGCTCCGTGCCGGGCGTCCCGGCCAACCCGACGCCGGCCAAGGTCATCAACATGAGCCTGGGCGGCGCGAGCTCCACCTGCCCGAGCGTCTACCAGACCGCGATCAACGGCGCCGTCTCGCGCGGCACCACCGTCGTCGTCGCCGCGGGCAACAGCAACGCCAACGCCTCCGGCTTCACCCCCGCGAACTGCTCCGGCGTCATCACCGTGGCGTCGACCAACCGCGCGGGCGCCCGGTCGTACTACTCCAACTACGGCTCCATCGTGGACGTGGCCGCGCCCGGCGGCGAGACCCGCAACGCGACCGACACGCCCGGCACCGTCACCACCCCCGAGAACGCGATCTACTCGACGCTGAACTCGGGCCTGACGACCCAGTCGACCGAGACCTACAAGCCCTACCAGGGCACCTCGATGGCGGCGCCGCACATCGCCGGTCTCGCCGCGCTCCTGAAGTCGGCCAAGTCGACCCTGACCCCGGCCGAGATCGAGTCGGCGATCAAGAACAACGCCCGCCCGCTCCCCGGCACCTGCACCGGCGGCTGCGGAACCGGCATCGCCGACACCGCCAAGACGGTGGACGCGGTCACCGGCGCGACCCCGCCGGCCGGCACCGTCTTCACGAACACGAACAACGTGACGATCTCGGACAACACCACCGTGTCGTCCTCGATCGCCGTCACCGGTCTGACCGGCAACGCGCCCGCCGCCCTCAAGGTCGCCGTGGACATCAAGCACACCTACCGCGGCGACCTGGTCATCGACCTGATCGCCCCGGATGGCACCGTGCGCAACCTGAAGCAGTCCTCGTCGTCCGACGGCGCCGACAACGTCCTCACCACCTACACCGTGGACGCGTCGAGCGAGGTCGCGAACGGCACCTGGAAGCTGCAGGTCCGGGACGTGTACTCGGGTGACACCGGCTACATCGACTCCTGGGGCCTGACCTTCTGATCCACCCGATCCGCTCGTCGGATCGCCGCGGAACCACCCCCCACACACCAGCATCGTCGCTGGTCAGCGAAGCGCCCGTGGTCTACACCACGGGCGCTTCCGGCAGTTGGGCGGGAACGGCTCACCGGAGCCGGTTGTCCGTATGCCGGACAAGGGGCCTGGACTCAGCCGCCTCGCTCCGTATTCTCTGCGCAACGGGCTCATGGGGCAGGGCCCGAGCTCCGGAGGGTGGTGGACACATGACGACTGCGCCGCTCCGGCCTGCGCCGGTGGGCCGGGAGGAACTCCTCGGCCGCCTTGAACGCGTCCTGCAGGCTCGCGGTCGCGCGCTGCTCACCGGTCCCGCCGGGGTCGGCAAGACCGAGGTCGCCGTGGCCGCCGCCGCCCGCGCCGAGGCGCGCGGCGAGACGGTGCTGTGGCTGGCCACCCTCCCCGCCGACCGGGACATACCGGGCGCGGCCGCCGCCGCGCTCGTCGCCTCCGTGGCCGCCACCGTCACCTGGCCGGGCCCGGCCCACCCCGGGGCCGCCGCCGGCGCCGGAGAGCCGCCCACCGTCCCGTACGACGCCGGACACCCCGTACACCCCGTACACGGCGCATACGGCGCACACGGCGGTACGGAGCCGGGCGCGGCACCCGGCGACGGCGAGCCCCGCACGGCCGAGCTCCCGGCCCAGCGCGGCCCCGGCGACCACGCCGACGGCCCGGGCACGGGCGGGCGCCGCTCCTGCGGGCACGCGCCGGTCGGCGGGATCGGTGTGCTCGCCTCCGGGGTCTTCGACGGGCTGCCCGGGCCGCAGCGGGCCGCCGTGGCCATGCTGTGCCGCGAGGCGCCGCCCGAGGACGGCGGCTGGGACCCGATCGCGCTGCGTCTCGGCATCGCCGGGATCCTGCGCGCGCTCACCGCGCGCGGCCCGGCGCTGCTGGTGGTCGACGGCGTGCAGCACATCGACGCGGACAGCGCCGACCTGCTCCGCTTCGCGCTTCACCTGGCGCCGCCCGCGCTGCGGGTGATCGGCGTGGAGACGCCCGAGGCCTACGCGGCGTACGACCCCGGCCCCGGCCCGGACGCCGCCGCGGGCGGCGGCGCCGGGACCGATCCGCACGGCACCCGGCTCTGGGTGCCCTCGGAGGCGGACGTGCTGCTCGTGCCGCCGCTGCAGGCCGACGAGATCGCCGAACTGCTCATCCACCACCGGCTGCCGTCCCGGATGGCCGGCCGCATCCACAAGGCGAGCGGCGGCAACCCGCGGCTCGCGCTCGCCGTGGGCCGCTCGCTGGCCGACGCCCGCACCCCGGTGCACCACGCCGAGGCCCTGACGCTCTCCGGCCGGGCCCGCGACCTGGCCCGGCAGCTGCTCGGCGCGGCGCCGTCCGAGGTGCGCGCGACGCTGCTGCTCGCCGCGCTCGCGCTGCGCCCGCACGCCGCCCTGGTGCGCCGGGCCGGGCGGCCGAACGCGGAGGCCGACCTCGCGGCGGCCGAGCGGGCCGGTCTGGTGTCGCTGTCCGAGGACGGCACGGTCGCCTTCACCGCCGGGCTGCTGCCCTCCACCCTGGTGCACGACGCGAGCTGGGCCGAGCGCAGCGCCGGCCACGCCGCCCTGGCCGGGGTCGTGGACGACCCGGTGGAGGCGGTCCGGCACCGGGCGCTCGCCACCGACGCGCCCGACGAGGAGCTGGCCGCCGAGGTCGCCGAGGCGGCGGACCTCGCCCGGCGGCGCGGCAACAGCGCGCTGGCCGCCGAACTCGCCCTGCTCGCCGCCGAGTCCACGCCGGGCCGGCTCGGGCAGCAGCGGATCACCCGCCTGGTCGACGCCGCCGAGGAGGCCGCGCGGGCGGCCCGCGCCGATCTCGCGATGCGCGCCGCGACCGACCTGCTGGCCCGGGACGCGGCGCCCACCGACCGGGTGCGGGCCCGGCTCGCCGTCCTCGACACCGCGGGCCAGGGCCTCACCGGCCTCGACGAGATGTACGTGCACGCCATGGAGGACTCCGAGGACGACACCGCGCTGCGCGCCGCCGTCCAGCTCCGGCTGTCCATCAAGTACGTGCTCGCGGACGGCGATCCGCTGCGTTCCCGGGCGGCCGCCATGGAGTCGGCGGCGCTCGCCGCGTCGATGGGCGACCCCCGTACGGCCGCCCAGGCCCTGACCGTACAGGCGCGGATGGAGCGGGCGCTCGGCGCGCCGGACGCGGAGGCCGTGCTCGCGCAGGCGCGGGCCCTGGAGACGGCCGAGCGGCCGGCCGGGATCCGGAACGCCGCCCAGATCCTGACGATCCGTCACGCCCTCTTCGACGGGCGCCTGTCGGACGCGCGGGCACAGCTGGGCGCGCTCCTTCCGCTGGTGCAGCGGCGGGGTTCGGTGGAGGACGCGATCGAACTCCTCAGCACGCTCGCGGAGATCGAGTCGCGGATCGGTCCGTGCGCCTCGGCGCTCGCGCACGCCGGGCAGTCGCTGGCGCTGACCCTGGAGGCGGGCCTGTCGCCGGGTCCCGCCTGGTACGCGCTGGCGCTCGCCGAGACCGCGGGCGGCAGCTTCGCCCGGGCGGCCAGCTACGCGCGGCGCAGTGTGCAGGCCTCGGAGGAGGAGGGCGACCGGGTGTTCCTGTCCCGGAGCCTGTACGCCCTCGGCCGGGTGCAGCTGGTCAACGGGGACGTGAGCGCGGCCCTGGAGACGCTGCGCCGGGTGGAGACGAACGAGCGGGCGCAGTCGACGGTGGATCCGTCGATGCTGCGCTGGCACGAGGAGCTGGCGGAGGCGCTGCTCGCGCACGACGCGGTGGACGAGGCGACGGCGCTGCTCGCCGAGGTGCGGCCGGTGGCCGAGCGGCTCGGCCGGTCGACGGTGCTGCTCGGCTTCGACCGGGCGTACGCGCTGTGTCTGGCGGCGGAGGGCCGCACGGACTCGGCGGCGGAGCTGCTCGCGGGGACGGCGGCCCGGTTCGGCGAGGCGGATCTGCCGGTCGAGCGGGGCCGGGCGCTGATCGCGCTCGCCCGGGTGGAGCGCCGGCGGCGGCGCCGTTCGGCGGCGCAGGCGGCGCTGCAGTCGGCGGCCGCGGTGTTCGAGCGGGTGGGCGCGGCGCCGTGGCTGGCGCTTGCCGGCGAGGCGCCGGCCGGTCCGGGGGGCGAGGGCCCGGTGGGCGAGGACGCGCTGCCGGGGCTCGCCTCGCTGACCGAGGCGGAGCTGCGGCTCGCCCGCCTGGTGGGCTCGGGGGCCAGCAACCAGGAGGCGGCGGCCAAGCTGTATCTGAGCGTGAAGACGGTCGAGGCGCGGCTGACCCGGATCTACCAGAAGCTGGACGTGCGCTCGCGCGCCCAGCTGGCCACCGCGCTCCGACCGTGAGCGTGTGACCCTGCTCAGACCGTGAACGGGCGCTGGCCCAGGAAGGCCGGCGCGGGGGCTCCCGTCGTGTAGAGGTTGGGGCTCTGGGTGGGCGGCAGCCTGCGCTGGATCGCCCGGTGGAAGGTGCGGTAGTCGCCGCGGAAGACGCCGTCCTCCCAGACCTCCAGGAGCGCCTCGGTGAAGGCGCCGTTGACCGGGCCGTCGGCGGCGGTCTGGTTGTCCTGGCAGGCGGAGATCAGGATCACCGGCGGGCCCTGGCCGTCGCCGGTGACCGCGGCGGCCTTGGCGACGGAGCGCTGCAGATCGTCGTAGAAGACGCGGTCGCGCTCGTACAGCGCGATCTGCCGCGGCTCGGGCAGATAGCGGGCGGTGGTCGCCTCGCCGCCGGGGAGCTCGACGCTGCTGCCGCTGTGGCAGCAGTCGAAAAGGGTGACGATCCGTACGCCGTCGTCGAAGCGGCGGAACTCCTGGTGGACCTCGTCGTCGAGGAACTGGCGGTCGTAGAGGACCAGGGTCTCGTCGCGCCGGTCGGGCTCGTCGTCGGGGCCGGTGACATCGGGCACCTGGCCGCCGTGGCCCGAGTAGGTGAAGAGCAGGATGTCGCCGGCGGAGAGCCGTTCGGCCGCCGCGCGCAGGGCAGTGGTGACGCCCTCGACGGTGCCCTCGCGGGTGAGCAGGACGGTCTCCGTGAAACCCGCGGCGCGAGCCAGGCGGGCCATGTCGCGGGCGTCGTTCTCGCAGGCCACGAGGGTGCCGTCCCAGCCGTCGTAGCGTTCGGGGTCGACCCGGTTGAGGCCGACGTGCAGGGAGAGTCCGGTGGGCATGGGAGGCCTCCTCACGGCGTGGGGAGGGGGCACCGGGGGCGTCTGTTCGAGTGGCCTGCGGGTCCGGTGCCGTGGGCGACCCTCGTCCGCGCGGTACTTACATCGTATGAACCCCAGCGACTCCCGGCATGATCTCGCCGACCGCACCGGCTACGACGAGGGCTTCCTCGGCCCGGCGGTGCCGCTCGCGCTGCCGGCCCGAGCGTCGGTGGAGACGGTGATCCTGCCGTACACCCACTTCACCGTGGTGTTCCGGCCGGACCGGCGGCTCGCCGCGTCGACCGCCGTCTGCATCGAGGGCGGCGAGCTGCTCGACGACGTGGAGCGCGACGACGTCTGGCTCTACGACCCGCGCCTCCCGCGCGAGCAGCAGGCGGGCGAGGAGGTGTACAAGAACAACAGCCTGGACCGGGGCCATCTGGTGCGCCGGCTCGACCCGGTGTGGGGCGCGGCGGCGGTGGCGGGGCGGGCGAACACGGACACCTTCCACTTCACCAACGCGGCGCCGCAGGCGGATGTGTTCAACCAGGGCAAGCAGCTGTGGCAGGGCCTGGAGAACTATCTCCTCGACCACGCGGCGGCGTTCGACCGCAAGCTGGTGGTGCTGACCGGGCCGGTGCTCCAGGACTCCGATCCGCCGTACCGGGGCATCCAGGTGCCACTGCGCTTCTGGAAGGTCGCGGCCTTCATGCAGGACGGGGCGCTGGCGGCGACCGGGTACGTGCTCGACCAGAGCCCGGATCTGAGCCGGGACGCGGACCGGGCGTTCGCCGGGGCGGTCCCGGGCGCGCCGCCGCCGCTCGGCCCGTTCCGCACGTACCAGGTGCCGGTGTCGGACGTCGCGGAGATCACCGAACTGGAGCTGGGGCCGCTGCCGGACGTGGATCTGATGCCGCCCTCGCGGGGCCCGGAGGACCGCTGGCGGCGCCTGGAGTCGTACGAGGACATCGCGATGGCGGACTGAGACGGGATAGGGGCGGGGCCGCCCGGTGCGGTCCGGCAGCGATTGCGGGGGCCTGCGGGCGGCGGGACGATGACAGCAGCGAGCAGGCGTCCCCAACGGCGCAGGGACGCCCGGGCAGGTGCGTCATGCCGCTCACCGAGACGGAGTGGGGCCTCGTCACCAGCTGGGTGCGGGACCATCTCCTGGACGATCCGGATCCCCGGACCAGGCTCCTCGGCACCTCGCTGACCACGGACTTCGTCACGAGTCTGCCGCTCACCCCGGACCGCGACGCCAACGCGCGGCTGATCGTCGGCGCCGCCCGCCGGGACGTGGCCCAGCAACGGCGGCTGCTCGACGCGCTGGCCCGCCTGGACGCCCTGGACCGGCTCGACGCCGCCGACGCGGTGGGGCGGGGCATGGAGGTGCGGGCGCTGCTCGGGCGGCTGCGGGAGGACGAGGAGGCCGCCCGGGACGCGGCGGCCGACCCCTTCGAGGCGGTGGTCCTCCGGCACGGCACCGAGGTGTTCCTGGGGCGCGCGGAGCTGCGCGAGACGCTGCGCCGCTTCGTGGCGGACCCGGAGCAGACGGTCCTGGTGGTGGACGGCGAGCCGGACAGCGGGCGCTCGTACACCTACCGGCTGATCCGGCACCTGGGGCAGCACCGCGGGTTCCGTCCGGTACGGGTCACCCTGGCGCGCACCTCGACGGCGGAGCGGCTGGTGGCGCGGCTCTGGGAGTTCGTGGCGGGCCCGGAGGCGGACGGATTCCCGTTGAATCCGACACGGTTGAACGATCCACTGCCGTCGATCGACGACGCGGTGCACCGGATCGTGAGCCGGGCGACGGCCGCCGAGGACCGCTTCTGGCTGGTGCTCGACGAGTGCGACGCGCTCGACCCGAACTCCGACGTCTTCGACTGCATCGGCAAGCTCGCGCTCGCGATCTACGAGCACACTCCGGTGCGGAAGGAGACGGTGCCGCGGCTCGTGCTGCTCGGCTACGAGACGACGCTGCACCAACTCCCGTACGACATCAGGAACAACGAGTGCCGGGACACGGCGGTCCCGGCCGGCCCGGACGAACTGCGGGACTTCTTCGGGAAGTTCCTCCGCGAGGCCGGGGGCCCGCTGTCTCCCGGGCTTGTGACCGACGCCGCCGACGAGGTGCTGCGCGCGGCCGAGGCGGCCGGCCCCGGGGACGAGCCCGGCGGCGTGCCCGGGGACAGCCCGATGCGGCGGCTGTGCACGGCGACCGAGCAGGCGGTACGGATCCGGCTCGCCCTCGCACCCGGCGAGGACTACCTCACTCGGCTGCGCACCGGCCTCCGCTCCCCCGCCGCCCCCGTGGTCACCGCACTGCCCGAACTCCGGCGCGCCTACCGCGAGGCGGCCTGCCTCCTCGAATCCTTCGACCCGGCGGAGCTCCGGCTCCCCGACGAACGCGAGGCCGGCGGCCGCGCGGCGCTCGAACTCGTCGACGACTGCACGGCCTCGGCGGCCCCCCAGCGCTCCGTCCGCTGGACCCTGACCCCCGAGGTGCGCACGGAGGCCCTGCGCGGCCTCACCGGCCCGGAGGCCGCCCGGCGGGCCCTCGCGGCGAACGCGCCCGGCCCCGATGCGGAGCCGGGGGTCGCCCGGGCGGCCCTCGCCCTGCTGTCCGGCGCGCCCGCGGCCGTACCCCCCGACGCGGACGTGGAGCAGTTGTCCGACCTGCTCCAGGCGGTGCTGTGGCTCGGGCAGGTGCCGGGGACCGGCGGTCTGCTGCCCTCCGTCGAGGAGGTGCAGCGGCGCCTTGAGCGGGCCCGGCTGCTGCAGCCGCTGCGGCTGCTCGTACGGGACACGTTCCACGGCCGGAGCCGTGAACTGGACTCGCTGCGGGCCTACTTGGCACTGCCGGCCGAGCCGGCCGAGCCGCCCGTGCTGCTGCACGGGATCGGCGGGATCGGGAAGAGCACGCTGCTCGCCCGGTTCCTCCTGGATGCCCTGAAGGAGGCCGCGCCGGACGGGTTCCCGTTCGCCTGCATCGACTTCGAGCGGCCCACCCTCTCGATCCATGAACCGGCCACCGTCATCGCCGAGTCGGCGCGTCAGTTGGGCATCCAGTACCCGGAGCACCGGGAGGCCTTCGACGCGCTCGCCGAGCGCTGCGGGCGGACCGCCGGAGTGCAGCGCGGCGAGCGCAGTCAGCTCGACGAGCTGTCGCGGCTCTCGGCGACCCGCGCCACCTACGGGCGGGACTACTCGGCCGGCTTCCACGCCCGGGCCAGCGCCCGCGAGCAGGACCTGGCGCGCGAGCTGGCGAGCCTGGTCGCGAAGGCGGTCGCGGTGCCGCCGGGCGCGATGGAGCCGCCGCTGGTCATCGCGGTGGACTCGTTCGAGGAGGCGCAGTACCGCGGCTCGCCGCTCATCTCCCGGATGTGGGCGGTGTGGACGGCGCTGCGGGCGGCGTATCCGCGGCTGCGGTTCGTGGTCGCGGGGCGGGCGCCGATCGACCACCCGGCGCGGGTCGTCGTACCGCGTGACATGGAGCTGACGGAGCTGGACGAGCAGGCGTCGGTCGATCTGCTGATGTCCGCGGGCATCGACGACGAGTCGGTGGCGCGCGGTCTGTACGCGCGGGTCGGCGGGCATCCGCTGAGCCTGCGGCTCGCGGCGCGCACCGCGCTGTCCCTCGGCGCGGACACGGAGTCGCTCGGCGAGCTGCTCAGCGGGCTCACCGCGCGCCGCAGGCTGCACACCAGCGTGGACCAGATGCTGATCCAGGGCACTCTGTACGACCGGCTGCTCAAGCACATCGCCGACCCGGAGCTGCGGGCCCTCGTCCAGGCGGGGCTCGCGCTGCGGGTGATCACGCCGGACCTGGTGCGGGAGGTGCTCGCGGGGCCCGCCGGGGTGGCGGTGCCGTCGACGGCGGAGGCGGGCCGGTTCTTCGGTCTCCTCACCTCGCGGCTCGACCTGATGGAGTCGGCGGGGCCGCTGGCCATCCGGCACCGCCCGGACCTGCGGTCCATCATGCTGCGGCTGTCCGACGGCGCCCGTACGGATCTGATGCGGGCCGTGGACACCCGGGCGGTGGCGTACTACGCGGCCCGCGACACGGTCCGCGACCGGGCCGAGGAGATCTACCACCGGCTGCGGCTCGGCGAGAACCCCCGTACGGTCGAGGCGCGTTGGCGCTCCGGGGTGGAGGCGCACCTGGTGGGCGCGGACCGGGACATGGCGCCGCGTTCGGCGGCCTTCCTGCTCGGCCGGATCGGCGGGCACGTGCCCGACCAGGTGATGGCCGGGGCCGAGCAGGAGGACTGGGAGCGGATCGCGGCGCGCGAGGTCGAGGACCTGCTGACCCAGGGGTACGTGGAGGCCGCGGCCCGCCGGCTCGCCGAGCGGCAGCCGTGGACGCCGTGCAGCCGGCTGCACGCGCTCCTGGTGGAGACCCTGGCCCGGTCGGGGCGGACGGCGGACGCCCGGGAGACGGCGGAGCGGGCGGTGGACCGGGCGGCGGAGGCGGGGTGCGCGGAGACCCGGCTCGAACTGCTGCAGCTGTCGGCCCGGCTGGCGCAGGACGCGGGCGACTTCGCGGACGCGGACCGCGATCTGCAGGAGGCGGAGGGGGTGGCGGCCGGCCTCGGCCTGCCGTACGAGTCGATCGGCGTCCTGGTGGCCCGCTCGCGGCTCGCGGCGGCCGCCGACGCGGACTCCGGCGACACCGACGCGCGGCTCGCCCGGCGGCTGCGCGGGCTGCCCGACGAGGATCTGGCCCGGCAGCCGGCGCTCGCCCGGGCGGCGGCCGTGTCGGCCTGTCGGGTGGACCCGCCGGCGCTGGCCCGCACGCTGCGGCTCGTGGGCCTGCCGGAGGACGACGAGGCGGTGGTGGCGGCCCTTGCCCGCCGGTTCGAGGCGGCGATGGCGGACGAGCCGCAGCTGCGCGAGCCGCTGGCCAGGATCCTGGACTCGGCCGCGGCGGGCGCCCGTTCGGCCTCGGCGGAGCCGGTCGCCGGCGGTCAGGGCGGTGGCGGTGCGCCGATGCCGCCGGACCAGGTCGAGGAGGCGCTGCGCGAGGCCCGCCGGCACGGCACCCTGGACAGCCTGGCCTGGCGGGCGCTGACGCTGAGCGACCGCAGCGGGGATCTGCTGCTCGGGGTGGCGGAGGCCGTGGACGCGGGCTCGGCGCTCGCGGGCCCGGGCTACGGGCCGGTGCCGGGCGGCACGGAGCTCGTGGGGCTCACCCCGCCGCCGGACCAGGCGGAGGCGGCCTGGCGCAAGGAGCCGTACCTCGACTCCGACGCGCTGCTCGGCGTGGAGAACGCGGCGATGGAGGCAGGGCTCGCCGACCGGGCGATGCGCGGGCGGCTGTTCGCGGGGATCAAGGACCACTTCTGGATGGCGCTGCTGCCGCAGCCCACCCCCTTCAAGCAGATCCAGTCCGACCTGCGGACGATGAACCGGGTGGAGCGCCTGATGGAGGGCGAGGTGCCGCTGGAGCTGTGGCTGCGCAACGCGATCCGGCTCGCCGCCGACCCGGCGGCGGTCGCCGTGTTCCAGGCGGCCCTGGACCATGTGGTGCGCGACGCGGCGGGCGAGCCCGAACTCCCGGCGGAGTTCCTGTCGGTGGACTCCCTGGAGGAGATCGTCGTGCGCGACGACATGGTGCCCTTCGAGTTCCTGCACGAGGGCTTCCTCGCGGGCGGCGCGGTCGCCCGGGTCACGGTGCCGCCGTACGAGGCGGGCCGGCCGCTGCATCCCGCGTACCCGCACGTCGGCACGGGCTGGCTGATCGCGCCCGGGCTCCTGGTCACCAACCACCATGTGGTGAACGCCCGCAACGGCATCGGCGGCGGCCGCGCGCAGGCCGCCGAGGACGACCTCCTGCTCCAGGTGCGCAACTCCCGCTCGCGCTTCGACTACGGCGCCGACCAGGCCGAGACGGAGGAGGCGACGGCCGCCGCCCTGGTCGCCTGGGACCCGAAACTCGACTACGCGGTCCTGCGTCTGACGGAGGCTCAGCCGGAGCGGCAGGTGCTGCGGGTGGCGACCGATCCGTTCGAGAACCGGGCCGGCGACGCCCAGGCGGTCAACATCATCCAGCACCCCAAGGGCATGCCGAAGCGGGTCGCGCTGCGCAACAACCTGGTCTACCAGGTGAACGAGGACAGCCTGGCCTACTTCACCGACACCCAGGGCGGCTCCTCCGGCTCGCCGGTCTTCACCGACCGCTGGACGGTCGTCGCCCTGCACCGCGGGGCCCGCCGGGTCAACGGCGTCGAGTACCAGGGCCGCAGCACGACGGTGGTGAACGTCGGCACCCAGCTGAGCCGGATCCTGGCCCATCTGCGGGACAGCCGACGGGAGTTGTACGAGGAGATCATGGCGGCGCAGGCGGCGCTGCCGCCGGAGGAGGACTGAGCCGCCGACGACGGAGCCGCCCGCGGGCGGCGGGCGGAGGTGACGGGAGATGGGTTACGGATCACGCAGCGGCTCGCACACCGGGTCCCCGGTGGCGACCGGCCCCGAGCAGGTCTTCGGCGATCTCGGCGCCGTGGCGGCCCGGGTACGGAGCCGGCTTGAGGCGGAGCTGGAGATCCAGGAGTCCGCGCAGGAGCTGCCGCCGGGCGTCGCCCCGGCCGCCGAGATCGGGCGCTTCGCCCAGGAGGAGCGGGCCCGGGTCCTGGAGGCGGGCGTCACCGGGCTGGAGAAGCTGGCCGCGGACCGGGCGGACGAGATCGACGAGGACGAGTACTTCGGGGTGGAGGCGATCGTCCTCCTGGAGGGCCGGCCCGCGATCCTGGTGCAGGGGCAGGACTTCCCGCCGCAGCCGGGCGACTGGTCGGTGCTCGACGCGTCCCGGACCGCGATCCGCGAGTCGATCGCCCGGGTGGGGCGGGTGGAGGTCACCGGGCATCCGAACCTGGACTGGATCGGCACGGCCTTCCTCGTCGGTCCGGAGGCGGTGATGACCAATCGGCACGTGGCCGCCGAGTTCAGCCGGGCCGAGGGCGCGGGCTGGTCCTTCCAGCAGGGCATGACGGCCCGGGTCGACCCGGGCGAGGAGCTGCCCGCGCACCAGGCGCCCGGACCGGTGCCGGCCGCCGGCCCCCTGCCGTACGAGATCACCGGGGTGATCGGCATCCACCCGGACGTGGACCTGGCCCTGCTGCGGATCGCGCCGCCGGACGGCGAGCCGCTGCCGACCCCGCTGGCGGTCGCGGCGGACGCCCCGGCGAGCGTGCCGGGCCGGCCGGTGTACGTGATCGGCTATCCGGCCTGGGACGGGCGGCGCAACGAGCCGGAGTCGATGCGGCGGATCTTCATGGACGTCTACAACGTGAAGCGGCTGCAGCCGGGCATGGCGACCGAGTTCACGCCCGGCGGTCTGGTGATGGGGCACGACTGCTCCACCCTGGGCGGCAACAGCGGTTCCCCGGTCTTCGACCTCACCGACCACCGGGTCCTCGGCCTGCACTACGGCGGGCGCTACCGGACCGGGAACGTGGCGGTGCCGCTGTGGGAGCTGGAGGACGATCCGCTGCTCGCGGAGGCCGAGGTCAACTGGGTGTGAGCGGTACGGGGGCGGACACGGCCGCTCGTACGGGCCTCAGGCGGTGTCGCCGAGCAGGCCGAAGACCGGGAGCAGGCCGTGCGGGCGCCGGTCGACCGGGAGGTGGTCGACGAAGTGCACCCGGGCGCCGAGCGCCTCGGCGCCGCCGTCGGCGCGCCGGTCGTCGCCGACCATCAGGGTCTCGGCGGGGGCGAGGCCGAGCCGTTCGCAGGCGAAGCGGAAGATCCCGGGGTCCGGCTTCTGGACGCCGACCTCGAAGGAGAGGGCGTAGACGTCGACCCACCGGTCGAGCCCGTGGGCGCGGAACACCGGCCGCAGGTCCCAGCCGATGTTGCTGACCACGGCGACGGAGACGCCGCCGCGGCTGAGCTCGCCGAGGGTGCGCGCGGTGTCGGGGTAGGGGTGCCAGGCCTCGGGCGTCATGTGCCGTGCGTAGAGGGCGTCGACGAGGACCGGGTCGGTGACGCCGGCCTCGCGGATCAGGGCGGTGTACGCGGCGCGGTGCCGCTCGGCGTCGAGGTCCCGCTCCGCCCAGAGCCGCTCCAGCCGGGCGGGCACCCGCTGCGGGTTCGGCCCGCCGGGCATGGCGCCGTGGTAGGTGAGCCGCTCCACGGTGTGGGCGAACTCGTCGCCGGACAGTCCGACCTCGGTCTCGGCGAGGACGGCGTCCAGCCAGTGGGCGATGGACTCGACGCACAGCAGGGTGCCGGAGAAGTCGAACATGACGCCTTTGATCACCCCTCGATCGTAGAACGCCGCCGCCGGGGGCGGGGGCGCGTCCGGATTGCCGGGTGTGGCGGGCGGTGCGGTAATGGAGACGACCCGCCCCCACCCCTTCGACGGGAGCAGCCATGACCGACGGTCCCCAGCCGATCAGCGCCGACGCCCTCCGGGCGCTCCGGCGGGAACTGGCCGAGCTGCGCACCGAGCGCGCCGCGGTGGCCGTCACCCTGAGGGGCGGGGACGACGCGGTCGGCGACCGGGCCGACGAGGCGGACGAGCTGCAGCGCGCCGACGAGGTCGCCCGGCTCGACGAGCGCATCGCCCGGATCGAGGAGCGGGTGCGCGGCGCCGCCGTCGCCGGAGCGCCGTCCGCGGACGCGGTGGGGGTGGGTTCCACCGTCACCGTGCGTTTCGAGGACGGCGGCGAGTCGACGGTGCACGTCGGTGAGCCGGCGGACGCCGACGACCCGGCCCTGGTGACCTCGGACAGCCCGCTCGGCGCCGCGCTGCTCGGCCGGCGGGCCGGGGACACCGTCACGTACCGCACGCCCGGCGGCCCGATGAACGCGGTCGTGGTCTCCGTCGGCGCCTGAGCCGGGCCCGGTCCGGTCCGGTCCGGCGCTCCGCGCTCCGCCTCAGTGTTCGAGGACGACGACGGCCTCGTCGGTGTACGCGAGGAAGGCGAAGGTCTCCTGGAAGTACAGCTCGACGCTGTCGGCGTCGTGGGCGGTGTAGCCGATGGCCAGGTCCTGGCCGAGGCGCAGTTCGAAGTCGCCGCCGCGCAGGGACAGGACGAAGGCGCCGGTGACGGCGGGGGCCCAGATCGGCGGGGCGTCCAGCATCCGGGCGAGGTGGGCGGCGATCGGGTAGCCGTGGTCGGAGGTCTCGCTGACGGCCCGGTAGTCGTCCGCGCTGAGCAGCAGGGCGTAGGGGCCGTCGACGCCGGCGAGCCGGAGCGCGGTGAGGGCCCGGCTGACGGCGTCGGGGTAGTCGCGGGGTTCGGTGGGCAGGCCGAGGACCGGGTTGGAGCTGCGTTCGCGCAGGCCGTCGATGCCGGCGGCCGGGTAGCCGTCGAAGACGGCCCGGTCCTCGGCGAAGGCCATGGCCCGGGCGGCGTCCTTCACGGGCTGCCAGTCGGAGTCGTTGGCGCCGCGCTCCACGTCGTCGACGGCCTCGCGGCTGACGGTGAACGGCACGCGCAGCTCGACCACGGGTTTGGCCTCGCGCAGCCGGGCGGTGACGCCGGGGGCGGGCGCGTCGATGCCGGCGAGGTGGCCGGTGCCGACGGCCGCGAGGCCGGGCCCGGCCGGGTCGGGCACGTCGACGACGCGGCGGCCGGCGACATGGCGGCGGAAGGTGCGCCGGGCCTCCTCCTCGATCTGTTCCCAGGCCGCGGCGGTGACCGGGGCGAGTTCGCGGTGCAGGTTGTCGAGGGCGGTGGGGTCGCCGGGAGGCGTCATGGCGGTCAGGCTCCTTTCAGGCTGCCGATGCCGAGCGAACCGGCGGGTACGGCCGGCGGGCCGGCCGTGGCGGCGGCGAGGTGCGGCGGGTCGGGCAGGACGTCGAGGAAGTCGGCGCTCGGGACGAAGAAGAGGCAGCCGGTGACGGCCGTGGAGAAGTCGAGGATGCGGTCGGTGGCGCCCGGCGGCTCGCCGAGGAACATCCGGTCGAGCATCCGCTCGGTCACCTCGGGGGTGCGGGAGTAGCCGATGAAGTAGGTGCCGAACTCGCCGCTCCCGATGCTTCCGAAGGGCATGTTGTCGCGCAGGATCTGCCGCTCGGTGCCGTCGGCGTCGACGATCGTGTTGACCGCCACGTGCGAGTCGGCGGGTTTGACGTCGTCGGCGAGTTCGACGTTGGCGGACTTGGTGCGGCCGATGATCCGTTCCTGCTCCTCGACGGGGAGGGCGTCCCAGGCCGTCAGGTCGTGCACGTACTTCTGGACGGTGACATAGGCGCCGCCCTCGTACCCGGGGTCCTCGTCGCCCACGTGGACCGCCTCGGCCGCCGCCCGGCCCTGCGGGTTCTCGCTGCCGTCGACGAAGCCGAGCAGGTCGCGCTCGTCGAAGTAGCGGAAGCCGTGCACCTCGTCGACGACGGTGACGGCGTCGCCGAGGCTCGCCGCGACGAGGCGGGTCAGCTCGAAGCAGAGGTCCATGCGCACCGCGCGTACGTGCAGGAGCAGGTCGCCGGGGGTGCTGGGGGCGTGGTGGCGGGGGCCGCGCAGCTCCCGGAAGGGGTGCAGGCCGGCCGGCGGCGGTGCGTCGAAGAGCCGGGGCCAGACGGTGGCGCCGATGCCGACGATGCCGGTGAGCCCGTCCTCGGGCGCGCGGAAGGAGACGGAGCGGACGAGTCCGGCGAGCCCGTCGAGGGCGTCGCGCACCGCGGCCTCGCCGCCGGGGTTCACGGTGGCCACCAGGAAGACGGCGGCTTTCGCGGGAGGGGCGAGGACGGGCTGGGGGCTGCTCACACGACTCCCTGGAGACACTTGACCGAACCGGGCGTTCCCGCACTCTTCGGGCGCCGGAATCGCGGCCAGCGTAACCACGCCCCCACCGCCCCGCACCCGGGGTTCGGGCGTGCGGGTCATCCGGCCGTCGGGGCGTGCCGACCCGCTTGCGGGGTGCGAGTGGCCGGGTTTGAGTGGGGATGCCCCCACCCCCTCAGGAGCAGCAGATCCTCAGGAGCAGCAGATGTCGATGGCGTTCGGTTCCCCCTTCGGCCCGTCCGATCCCTTCGGTTCCTCCGAGGCCTTCAGCGACCTGCTGAACCGCTTCTTCGGGATGTCTCCGGCCTCCTCTCCCCCGGCGGTCCAGCGCGTGCCGATCGGACGTCTGCTCACCGAGTCCTCGCGCGAGCTGGTCAGCCGGGCGGCCCGGCGGGCCGTGGAGGACGGCACGGACGACCTCGACACGGAGCACCTGCTGTGGGCGGCGACGCAGGTGGAGACCTCCCGCCGGATCCTGTCCGAGGCGGGGGTGAACCCGGACAAGCTCGCCGAGCAGATCTCCGCGGTGCTGCCCCGCGAGTCCGGCGCGCCGTCCGCGGAGCCGGGGCTCACCCCGGCGGCCAAGCGGACCCTGGCCGCCGCGCACGCGTACGCGCAGGCCGCGGGCGTCTCGTACATCGGTCCCGAGCACATCCTCGGCGCGCTGCTGCGCGACCCGGACTCCGGCGCGACGCGCTTCCTGCGGGCCGAGGACCTGGACGTGCAGAAGCTGCGCGGTCTCGCGGAGCAGGCGTCCCGGCCGGAGAGCGCGCCGGTGGCGGCGCCGAAGCAGCCGGCGACCACCCTGGACGAGTTCGGCCGGGACCTCACCGAGGAGGCGCGGGCCGGGAGGCTCGACCCGGTGGTCGGGCGGGCCGACGAGATCGAGCAGACGGTGGAGATCCTGTCCCGCCGCTCCAAGAACAACCCGGTGCTCATCGGCGAGCCGGGCGTCGGCAAGACCGCCATCGTGGAGGGCCTGGCCCAGCGGATCGTGGCGGGCGAGGTGCCGGACACCCTCAAGGACAAGCGGGTGGTCTCGCTCGACCTGTCCGGGATGGTGGCGGGCGCGCAGTACCGCGGCCAGTTCGAGGAGCGTCTGAAGAAGGTCATCGAGGACGTGCAGCAGGCCGAGGGCGAGATCATCCTCTTCATCGACGAACTGCACACCGTGGTCGGCGCGGGCGCGACCGGCGAGGGCTCGATGGACGCGGGCAACATGCTCAAGCCGGCCCTGGCCCGCGGCGAGCTGCACGTGGTGGGCGCGACCACCATCGACGAGTACCGCAAGCACGTCGAGAAGGACGCGGCCCTGGAGCGCCGCTTCCAGCCGGTCCTGATCCCCGAGCCGACGGTCGAGGAGACCGTGCAGATCCTCGAAGGGCTGCGCGACGCGTACGAGGCCCACCACCAGGTCCGGTTCGCCGACGGCGCCCTCGCGGCGGCGGCCGAGCTGTCCGACCGCTACATCAGCGACCGCTTCCTGCCCGACAAGGCGATCGACCTGATGGACCAGGCGGGCGCCCGGGTCCGGCTGCGCAGCGCGGGCCGCTCCACCGAGGTGATCAGCCGCGAGGACCGGCTGGCGAAGCTGCGCCGGGAGAAGGACCAGGCCGTCGCGAGCGAGGAGTTCGAGCGGGCCTCCGAGCTGAAGAAGCAGATCGCCGAGGTGGAGGGCGAGCTGGCGGGCATCGAGGAGCGGCGCGAGGGCGTCGTGTCGGTGACCGCCTCCGACATCGCCGACATCGTGTCCCGCCGCACCGGCATCCCGGTCTCCCAGCTCACCACCAGCGAGAAGGAACGCCTGCTCAAGCTGGAGGAGGAGATGCACGCCCGGATCGTCGGCCAGGACGAGGCCGTCACCGCCGTCTCCGAGGCGGTGCGCCGCAACCGCGCGGGCATGGGCGACCCGAACCGCCCGGTCGGCTCCTTCCTCTTCCTCGGCCCCACCGGCGTCGGCAAGACCGAACTCGCCAAGACCCTCGCGGAGTTGCTGTTCGGCGACGAGAACCGCATGATCCGCTTCGACATGAGCGAGTTCCAGGAGAAGCACACCGTCGCCCGGCTCGTCGGCGCGCCGCCCGGATACGTGGGGTACGAGGAGGCCGGCCAGCTCACCGAGAAGGTGCGCCGCCAGCCGTACAGCGTGGTGCTCTTCGACGAGGTGGAGAAGGCGCACCCCGACGTCTTCAACACCCTCCTGCAGATCCTGGACGACGGGCGCCTGACGGACGGTCAGGGCCGCACGGTGGACTTCCGGCACTGTGTCGTCATCATGACGTCCAACATCGGCGCGCACCGCATCCTCGCGCACCAGGGCGACGCGGCGGAGCTGAAGGACGAGCTGATGGAGGACCTGCGGGGCCGCTTCCTGCCCGAGTTCCTCAACCGCATCGACGACATCATCGTCTTCCACAGCCTCACCGAGCAGGACCTCACCCGGATCGTCGAACACCTCCTGGACCGCAGCGAGCACCGGGTCCACGCCCAGGGGTTGAGGCTGGAGGTCACCGAGGCGGCGAAGAAGCTCCTGGTCGCGCACGGCTACCAGCCGGAGTTCGGCGCCCGTCCGCTGCGCCGCACCATCCAGACCGAGCTCGACAACCGCATCGCCACCCTGCTGCTCTCCGGCGAGGCCGACCCGGGCGACACGATCGTCGCCGACGTCCTCGACGACTCGCTGCACTGCACGATCCGCCGGGCGGCCGACGACCGGGCCGTGGTCTAGGTCGCGGCATCCCGGGTACCCGCCGGGTGACGGGGGCCGATGCCACGCCGTGAGGAGGCGGCCGTGAGTCCCAAGCACAGGCCGAGCGCACACGCGCTGAAGGAGTACCACCGCCGGCGGGACTTCTCCCGGACCGAGGAGCCGCGGGGCGAGGACGAAGCCGCCGCTCCGGGCGGGCCGCCCTCGTTCGTGGTCCAGATCCACGACGCGACGGCGCTGCACTTCGACTTCCGCCTGGAGGTGGACGGGGTGCTGCGGTCCTGGGCCGTGCCCAAGGGCCCGTCGGCCGATCCGCAGGACAAACGGCTTGCGATGCCGACCGAGGACCATCCGCTGGAGTACCGCGCCTTCGAGGGCGTGATCGCGCCCGGCGAGTACGGAGCCGGCACGGTCATCGTCTGGGACGAGGGCACCTACCGGAACCTGTCGGAGGACCGGCACGGCAAGGAGGTCCCGTTCGCCGAGGCGCTCGACGCCGGACACGCGTCCTTCTGGCTGGACGGGCGCAAACTCCACGGCGGCTTCGCCCTGACCCGGATCCGCGGCGACGGCACCGGCCGGGAGGCGTGGCTGCTGGTCAAGCGCGCCGACCGGCGGGCCCGGGCGGACGACGGCGGCACCGATCCGCACCGCGCCCGGTCGGCCCGTACCGGCCGGACCCTGCGGCAGGTCGCCGGGAGCACGTCATGACCGTCCGGGCCGGCCGGCGCAGGGTCGAGGTGCCCCGGCCGGAGAAGGTGCTGTTCCCGGACGACGGGCTGACCAAGGCCGATCTGGCCGCCTACTACCGGCGGATCGCCCGGCGCATGGTGCCGCAGCTGCGCGGCCGCCCGCTGATGCTGGAGCGGCATCCCGACGGCATCGACGACTCCGGCTTCATGCAGAAGGACCTCCCCGAGCACTTCCCCGACTGGATCGCCCACGCCGAGCTGCCCAAGGCGGACGGCACCGTCACCTACGTCCTCTGCGAGGACGCCGCCACCCTCGTCTATCTGGCCGGCCAGGCCTGCGTCACCCCGCACCGCTGGCTGTCCCGCGCCGACCGCCCCGACCACCCGGACCGGCTGGTCTTCGACCTCGACCCGCCGGGCGACGACTTCGAGGCGGTGCGCCGCACCGCCCGCCGTATGCACGCGCTGCTCGACGAGCTTGAGCTGCCCTCCCTGCTGATGACCACCGGATCGCGCGGCCTGCATGTGGTGGTGCCGCTGCTGCGCCGGAACACCTTCGACGAGGTACGGGCCTTCGCCGGCGAGGTCGCCGATCTGCTCGCCGCCCGGCACCCGGACGAACTGACCACCGCGGCCCGGAAGAAGGACCGTGGCGAGCGCCTCTACCTGGACGTCCAGCGCAACGGCTACGGCCAGACCGCCGTCGCCCCCTATGCCGTACGGGCCCGGCCCGGCGCCCCGGTCGCGGCACCGCTGGACTGGGCGGAGCTGGACGACCCCGGTCTGACCGCGCGCCGCTGGACCCTGCGGGACGCCGACGAGCTGCTCGACCGCACGGCATGGCGGAACCCGCCACGGGGGCACTCCGCGGCGGCGGCCCGGCGCCGGCTCGCCGACCTGGACGAAGGCGCTCTGGACGAAGGCGCCCTGGACGAAGGCGGGTGAGCAGGCCGTGACGCGTGTGACGGTGGAAGGAACGGAGATCGTGGTCCGCCTCGGACCGCGCGAGGCCCTGGCCGCACGGCGCCGCACGATCCGCGTGCCCGTCGCCGCGCTGCGCGCCCTCGGCGTCGACCCCAGCTGGTGGCGGGTGCTGCGCGGCACCGCGGGCCGGGGCCTGTGGCTGCCGGGCCGCTGCGTGGGCCGCCGCCACGGCCCGGCCGGTACGGACTTCGTCGCCGTACGCGCCGAGTCACCGGTCCTCTGGATGGACCTGGCCCCGGAGGCGCCCTTCGCCCGGGTCGCCGTCACGGTGCCGGACCCGGAGCAGACCGAGCGCGCCCTGCGGGTGTTCATGCCGGAGGAACCGCTGATCCCGGACGAGTCCGGCCACCCGGGCATGCTCCCCGAACCCGGCCGGCGCGAGGGCCGGGAGGAGCCGGACAAGCCGCCGGATCCGGAGGAACGGAGGATGCCCGGGGTGCCCGGGGACACCGGGCACGGGCCCGGACCGGGGCACCGGGAGAAGCTCTGGGAGAAGCCCTGGGAAGCCCCGGGAGGGGAGAAACCCGGGGATTCGTGAGGCGGCGCCAGGGCGCTAGGCGGCCTTCTCGCCGGCCTGCTCCAGGGCCTCGATCAGCTCGTCGCGCTTCATGCCGGAACGCCCGGGGATCCCGGCCGCCGCGGCCCGCTCGTACAGCTCGGCCTTGGTCAGCTCCGTGAGCCCGGACTTCTTCCGCTTGCCCTTCCCCTTGCCGCGGGCGCGCTCGACGCTCGCGCGCAGGGCCTCGGTCAGGTCGATCACATGGGTGGCCTCGGCCGCGGGCTCGGCCTTCTCGACGGTCTCGCCCGCCTTCTTCGCCTTGATCAGGTCGGCGACCTTGTCGCGGTAGGTGTCGTGGAACTCCTCGGGCTCCCAGTCCATGGCGAGCGCGTCGATGAGCTGCTCGGCCATCCGCATCTCCTTGGCGCCGGCCTTCGTCCGTCCCGTCGGGAGGTCGGGGATCTCCTCGCGCGGATCCCGGATCTCGTCGGCCCAGTGCAGCGTGTGCAGGGTGAGGATGCCGTCCTCGGACTTGAGCGCCACCAGGTACTCCCGGCCGCGCATCACGAAGGTCGCCACCCCCGCCCGGCCCGCCTTCGCGAGCGCCCGCTCCAGGAGGCCGTAGACCTTGGCGTACTCACCGGTCTTCGGCCCGAGGTAGTAGGTCCGGTCGAAGTAGATCGGGTCGATCGCCTCCAGGTCCACGAATCCGCTGATCTCCAGCGCCTTCGAGCGGCCCGGCGCGATCTCGTCGAGCTCGTCGGGTTCGACGAGGACGTACGCGTCCCCCGCGTCGAAGCCCTTCACGATGTCGCCGAGCTCGACCTCCTCGCCGGTCCGCTCGTTCACCCGCCGGTTGCGGATCCGGTCGGAGGTGCCGCGCTGCAGCTGGTGGAAGCGCAGGGTGTGCGCGGAGGTGGCGGTGTACAGACCGACGGGCACGCTCACCAGGCCGAAGCTCAGCACCCCGGTCCACACGGGTCGGGCCATCTCGCTCACCACCGCCCCGGCCGTACGACGACCCCCTTCAGCCCGGCGGCTGCCCGCCCCGGCCCGCGCGAAAACGGCCGGGCCCGTCCGCTGGACGGGCCCGGCCTCTCTTCCGCCGGTGGGGCGGCGGATCAGACGCGGTCGGCGGCGATCAGGAGGTACTGGAAGGAGCCGTCCTTGTACGACTCGATGAAGGCCTCCTCGATGCCGGTGACCAGCGAGGACGTGGCGCGCAGCTCCCAGTACGGGAGGGTCGCGGCGGTCAGGTCGACGACCGCGTTCGGGACCAGCCGGTTGTCGGCCATGGCGCGCAGGTATTCGCGGCGGGAGTGGATGTTGCACTCGAAGTGGGCGTTGATCTGGGAGACCCACTTGGAGGGCTGGCCGTACTTGGGGTTCCAGCAGCCGGTGATGGTGACGTAGCGGCCGCCGATCCGCAGGAAGCGGGAGTGCTCGGCCATCAGGTCGTCGAGGTCGACGTACATGCTGGACTCGTTGTTCCAGGAGGCGGCGATGCTGCCCTTCTCGAACGGGGTGTCGAGCATGTTGCAGACCTGGGCGTGCACGTGGCTGTCGATGCCCAGCTCGCGGGCGCGCTTGTTGCCGAACTCGGCCTGGGTGGAGGAGAGGGTGACACCCTCGACCTTGCAGCCGAAGCGCTGGTGGGCCATCACGCTCGAACCGCCGCGGCCGCAGCCGGCGTCGACGAGGGTGTCCTCGGCGGTGATCGGGCCGAGGTGGTCGAGGAGGACCTCGGCCTGGGCCGACTCCAGGCGGTGCAGCTCGGTGATGAGCTTCTTCTCGTACTCACTGTCCTCGGGGGTGCCGAGGGAGGCATGGTCGATCTCGCCGATGCCGTAGTGGTGGTGGTAGAGGCCGTCCACGTCACCGAGGCGCAGGTTCACCGGCCGGGCCTCGGCGTTCCAGTAGCGGGCGATGTCGCCCTGGTACGGGTTCGCGGGGCCGGGGATGATCGTGGAGGCGTCGGTGGGGGTCAGCTCGGTGGTCACAGAGAGATCCGTTTCTTGCCGGACGTCGGGTCGCGGGTGCTTACCAGAAGTCGGGCAGGCTGTAGCGGTAGGTGTTGGTCTGGTGCCAGTAGTGGTTGCCGTCGACCCACACGGCCACGCCGCGCAGGAAGCGCAGCAGGGTGGGCACGGGGTTGGCGGCGGCCAGTGCGGCGGCCTCGGCCTCGAAGGCGTGCATGAGGTCGTTGTGGACCTCGACGGCCTTCAGATAGCCCTCCTTGGCGGAGACGCCCTCGCGTTCGGCGATCACCACGGGCAGGTTGAGATGCGTGCCGGGGCTGGCCAGCTCCTTGGTGTAGGAGTACAGGTCGTTGACGATGGTGGTCGCGTTCCCGGCGAGCGCGATGACCCGCTGCATGGCGGGGGTGGCGTGCAGGTCCGCCGGCAGTTCGTAGCCGCCGACGGTGTCGGTGATGGTGGGACAGGGGCGGAAGTTGTTGAACTGGCGCATCGCCAGGTACTCCCACACCTCGGGCACGTGGTCGGTCTCGGCCCAGGCCGCCTCGGCGAGGTAGCCCATGTGCAGCCGCGCCATGTCGTGCCGGAAGCGGTCCGACTGGGACGGCGTCGCCAGCTGGTCGAAGTACTCCATCGCCGAGCGGTAGGCCCGCCGCGGCGCGTCCGACTCCAGCGACTCGCGCCAGGCCGGCGCGTACTCGGCCGTGGTGTGCAGCGGGTCGAGGGCGGTGTGCGCGAGCAGCAGCCGGCTGCCGAGGCCGATCGGCGAGCCGCCGTGGTCCTCGCAGTAGCAGTCGTCGACCGCGTTCTCGGCGACCATCAGACGGGTGGCGGCCATGAGGTGGTCGACGGTCGGCGCGTCCGGGTGGCAGGCGACCATGTAGCGCCCGACGGAGAAGCCGTCGAACTGGTCCTCCCACTCGGGGGGGTACGCCTGGACCTCGTCCACCGCCCATTCCTTGATCCGGCGGCTGACCTCCGCCACCCGGGCCGGGTCCGGCTCGGCGATCGGGTGGAAGTACAGGCCGGGGATGGGCGTGCCCTGGTCGGCCGTGGTCCCGGACGCGGACAGCACCTCGGCCACGGCCTCGGCCACCGCCTCCGGTGCCACCTCGGGTACGGCTCCGGGCACGGCGTCCGGTACGGCTCCGGCCGCGGGCGGCGCCTCCGGCGGTGCCGGACGCCGGGCCAGGGAGAGTGCCGTGGTGCCCAGACCGCTGGGCCCGCGCAGGATGCGCTCGATGGCGGACTCGGGCGGTACGGGCGCCTCGGCCGGCGCCGGGGCGAGGGTCACGTCGACCGGCGCCGGGGCCGTAACCGTGGCCGACGCGGACCGGAAGGGGGCGGAGGGCGGGCCGGGCAGCGGGGAAAGCCCGGGGTCGGGCATCCGTGGCTCCTTGCGGGGATGAGGGGGCCGCCCCGGCCCGGGTGGGCCCGGCCGGGCGCGGCCCTCGGACGAGCGGGTATCCGCCTGGGCCCTAGTCGCGCCTGCGGGCGATCTGCACGTTCTCCAGTACGCCGAGCGCGTCGGGCACGAGGATCGCGGCGGAGTAGTAGGTGGTGACCAGGTACGAGATGATCGCCTGCTCGTTGATGCCCATGAAGCGCACCGACAGACCCGGCTCGTACTCCTCCGGCAGACCGGTCTGGCGCAGGCCGATGACGCCCTGGTTGTCCTCGCCGGTACGCATGGCGATGATCGAGCTGGTCTGCTCGTTGCTGATCGGGATCTTGTTGCAGGGCAGGATCGGGACCCCGCGCCAGGCCGGGACGGACTGGCCGCCGACGTCGACGTGGTCCGGGTAGAGCCCGCGGCTGTTGAACTCGCGCCCGATCGCCGCGATGGTCTTCGGGTGGGCGAAGAGGAACTTCGTGCCGCGGCGGCGGCAGAGCAGTTCGTCGAGGTCGTCCGGGGTGGGCGGGCCCGAGTGGGTCTGGATCCGCTGCTTGAAGTCGGCGTTGTGGAGCAGACCGAACTCGCGGTTGTTGATCAGCTCGTTCTCCTGGCGCTCGCGGAGCGCCTCGATCGTGAGCCGGAGCTGTTCCTCGGTCTGGTTCATCGGGCCGTTGTAGAGGTCGGCGACCCGGGTGTGGACCTTGAGGACCGTCTGGGCGACGGAGAGCTCGTACTCGCGCGGCTTGAGCTCGTAGTCCACGAAGGCGCCGGGGAGCTCGGCCTCGCCGACGTGACCGGCGGACATGGCGATCTCGGCCTC
Source organism: Streptomyces sp. SKN60 (assembly GCF_026236535.1). Classification (GTDB taxonomy): domain Bacteria; phylum Actinomycetota; class Actinomycetes; order Streptomycetales; family Streptomycetaceae; genus Streptomyces. The sequence continues at coordinate 233,917 of NZ_JAHTMW010000003.1, forward strand.
GCCGTGCTTGTTCTGCCGCTGCCCGGGCAGCGCGCTGAACTCGCTGATGTGCTGCGCGAGCGCGGGCGCCTGCGCCTGCACGGCGGCGAAGTCGGAGCGGGAGAGGGTGAGCAGGGTGCCGGGGGTCTCGGCGGTGGCGGTGTAGTCCCACGTGGCGTCGGCGTCCAGGAGGGCGTTCTCGCCGAACCGGTCGCCGTCGGCGAGGACCGCGACGGCGACCTCGTCGCCGTACTTGCCGACCGAGGTCTGGCTGATCCGGCCGTGCGCGATGAGGTGAATCTGGTCGGCGGCGGCGCCGCGCTCGACGAGGACCTCGCCGGCGCGGAAGTCGCGCTGGACGCAGCGGTCGGCGAGCGCCCGCAGCACGTCCTCGTCCTCGAAGCCGTGCAGCAGGGCGAGTTCGCCGAGCTCCCGGGGGATGACCCGGACGGAGGCGCCGTCCTGCACGAACTCGATGACGCCGTCGCCGACGGTGTAGCTGAGTCGGCGGTTCACCCGGTAGGCGCCGCCCTTCGTCTCCACCCAGGGGAGCATGCGCAGCAGCCACCGGGAGGTGATCTCCTGCATCTGCGGGGCGGACTTGGTCGTGGTGGCGAGGTTCCGGGCTGCCGCGGTGCTGAGGCTGGACTGCGGCCGCGACGGCTCCAGCTCCATCTCCGGGCCGGTCTCAACGGTCATGGGACGAGCGCTCCTTGAAAAGAGGAAAAACCGACACAATCTCTGGGATTCCGTCCAGATCCGGGGGAACACTAACCGCCGCGAGAGGAGGCCTGCCCAGCCAGTTCGGCGGCGTTACCTCGAAGCAGTGATCTTGCTTCTGCCGGGGTTTATCCGGGCAACGACGACTTTCGAGCCATTCGGGAGAGTGCGCCGGGGCGCGCGCGGCCCGCCGTACGCCCCTCACGCAACTCACCATCGGACAGGCGCTCTTGAAAACGAGTCAGGTCACGGCCCGTCGCAGGCGAGGGCGGGGGCGCGCGTGAGCCTCCGCCGAACGAGCGGTGCGAAACAGCGGGGCCGCGCTGTTTCGGCCACCCACCGGCGGCGGTCCGCCCACGCAACCGGCGGGAGCGCGCGGAGGGCGCCGGACGCCCGCCGAACGGGGAGCCCGCGGAGCAGCAGCCGATGGCCGCCGCGCCCCCCGGCCCACCGACATGCGCCGAGCCTCCGCTGGGTAGGCGGTCCGCGATCGGGCCGCCGGCCCGCGGGAGGGGAGCGACATGAGCGAAGAGCGGGCGCTGACGGCCGAGGAGCTGTTCGACGAGGTCGGGATCGGGTACGAGAAGGCCTTCGGGCACCTTCCCGAGCAGCTGGCCGCCGTCGGCTGGCTGCTCGACCGGCTCCCCCGGGGCGCCCGGGTCCTGGACGTCGGCAGCGGCACCGGCCGGCCGGTGGCCGAGCTCCTCGACCGCGCCGGGCACGCGGTCACCGGCATCGACGTGTCCGGCACCATGGTGGACCTGGCCCGCCGGCAGGTCCCCGGCGCCCGCTTCGAGCGGCGCGACGTACGGGAGTTCACCGGCCCGGAGGGCGGCTTCGACGCCGTCTGCGCCTTCTTCCCGCTCCTGATGATGGACCGCGCCGGGGCGGCCGACTCGCTGCGCCGGATGGCGTCCTGGCTGAGGCCGGGCGGCCTCCTGGTCAGCGCGACCGTCCCGGCCGACGTGGAAGACGTCGAGATCGTCTGGATGGGCCGCCGGGCCCGGGTCTCCAGCTTCTCCGCCGAGGAGTACGTACGCCTGCTGCGCGAGGAGTGCGGCCTGGACGTCCTGCACCACGCCGTCTCCCAGTTCCGCCCCGACGAACCGTCGGCCGTGCCGGAGGAGCATCTGTTCTGCTACGCCCGGCGGCCGTGAGGGGCGGCGGGGTCTGATGTAATCGTCCCCGGACGGCCCCCGACGGTGGGGTCACCGACCGGGGGGAACGTTGGAAGCGCTGGGCGCGGCAGATCCGCGGCAGGTGGGGCGGTACCGGATCCTCGCGCGGCTCGGCGCGGGCGGCATGGGCCGCGTGTACCTGGGCCGTTCGACCAGCGGCCGGATGGTCGCGGTGAAGGTGGTGCGCGCCGAACTCGCCGAGGACCCCGACTTCCTGCGCCGGTTCGCCCGGGAGGTCGAGGCGGCCCGCCGGGTGACCGGCTTCTTCACCGCGGCCGTCGTCGACGCCGACCCCGAGGGCTCGCCCGCCTGGCTCGCCACCGCCTACGTTCCGGGCCTGCCGCTCGACGCGGCGATCCAGGCCCACGGGGCCTGGCCCCGGCGCTCGCTGCACTATCTGGGCGCCGGGCTCGTCGAGGCCCTGGAGGCCATCCACGGCACGGGGCTGATCCACCGCGACCTCAAGCCGTCGAACGTGTTGCTCGCCACCGACGGCCCGCGCGTCATCGACTTCGGCATCTCCCTGGCCACCGAGTCCAGCGTCCTCACCCAGACCGGCATGGTCATCGGCACCCCCGGCTTCATGTCGCCCGAGCAGGTGACCGGTCATCGGATCGGCCCGGCGAGCGATGTGTTCTCGCTCGGCGCGGTCCTCGCCTTCGCCGGCACGGGCACCGCGCCGTTCGGCGTCGGCCCGGCGCACTCGGTCAACTTCCGTGCGGTGTACGAGACTCCGGACCTGCGGGGCCTGCCCGACGGCACGGACTTCGTGGCCCGCTGCCTGGAGAAGGACCCGGCACGGCGCCCCACCGTGCCCGAACTCCTCGCGGAGTTCGCCCGGTTGCTCGGCGAGACCGGCACCCACACCTACGGCGGCGGGCTGCCGCAGGAGACGGACTGGCTGCCCGGCGCGGTGGCCGCGGCGCTCACCCGCCCGGCGGGGGCGGAGGCAGCGAAGACGCCGCCGCCCGCGACGCCCGACCCCCGGGACGCCCTGGCCAAGCGGCCCGCGCCGGCGCCCGCACAGCCCGCACCCGCACCCGCACCCGCACCCGCACAGCCCGTACCGGCGCAGCCCGTACCCGGGACTCCGGCTCCGGAAGCGCCCGTACCGACGACGCCCGTGGTGGAGACTCCCCCGCCGGCGCCGCCGCTGCCGCGGACCGTGCCGCCGATGCCGTCGCAGGCCCCGGGCCTGGTGTCCACCACGTGGCCCGGGCCGGCCGGCCCGGCGGCCCCGACCGCTCCGGGCCGCCCCGCGCGCAACCGGCAGCGGATCGTGGCGATCGCCGTCGCGGCGGCGCTGGTGGCGGGCGGCGGCGTCACCACCGCCATCCTGCTGGACCAGGGCAAGGAGAAGGACGACAAGTCCGCCTCCAAGAACGACGATTCGAAGAACGACGTCACCCCTTCCGGCGCCACCGGGTTCGACGCGGCCGTCACGAACGTGGTCAACCCGTCCACCGCGAAGGGCGGCACGCTGCGGCTGCGCACCGCCTACGACGCCGACTCCTGGGACCCGGGCCGCGCGTACTACGGCTGGGTCTGGAACGTCCAGCGCCTCTACGCCCGCACGCTGCTCGCGTACGACGCCAAGCCGGGCCGGGCCGGCACCTCGCTCGTACCGGATCTGGCCGAGGCGCAGCCGGAGGTGTCGCCGGACGGGAAGACGTACACCGTGCGGCTGCGGTCCGGCGTCACCTTCGAGGACGGCACGCCGATCGCGAGCAAGGACGTCAAGTACGCGATCGAGCGGGTCTTCGACCAGTCGGTCGTCAGCGGCGGCCCCACCTACTTCGTCGAGGCGCTCGACCCGCAGGGGAAGTACCCCGGCCCGGCGAAGGACACGACGCCCGAGAAGAACGGCCTGTCGGCGATCGAGACGCCCGACGACCGCACCCTGGTGTTCCGCCTGGCGAAGCCGGACTCGATGTTCCCCCACCTGCTGGCCATGGGCGCGACCGCGCCGGTGCCGCGCGACCGGGACACGGGCGCGCGCTACGGGCAGCGGCCGGTGGCCTCGGGGCCGTACAAGTTCGCCTCGTACACCCCGGAGCAGTCGCTCGTCCTGGTGCGCAACACCAACTGGAAGCAGTCCACCGACCCGCTGCGCCGGGCGCTGCCGGACCGGATCGAGCTGACGGTCACCAAGGATCCCGAGGCGCTGACCGCGCAGCTCCTCAACGGCTCGGCCGACCTGGACGCGCAGCAGGGCGGTCTGGCGCAGGCCGCCCGTGCGCGGGTGCTCGGCGACGCGAAGCTGAAGGCCTCGGCGGACGCGCCGGCCACGGGCTATGTGCCGATGGTGGCGCTGGTGTCGAAGACGGCGCCGTTCGACAACGTGCACTGCCGCAAGGCCGTGTTCTACGCGGCCGACCCCCGGGCCCTGCAGACCGCGCGCGGCGGCCCGACGGCCGGCGCCCCGCTCGGCAGTCTGCTGCCCCCGACGGTCCCCGGGTCGGACGCCTACGACCCCTACGGCCTGACGGCCGGCAAGGCGCAGCCCGAGAAGGCCCGCGAGGAGCTGCGCGCCTGCGGCCGCCCGCAGGGCTTCGCCGCCAAGCTCGCGGTGCGCGACAGCCATTCCCAGAACGTCGCCACCGCCGAGGTGCTGAAGAACAGCCTCAAGGCGGTCGGCATCACGCTCGAGATCGAGAAGCTGGACCTCTCGAAGTTCTACTCCAGCGTGGGCTCCCCGAGCACGGTCAAGAACCAGGGCTACGGCCTGATCGTCACCGGCTGGGTCGGCGACCACCCGCAGGGCGCGAGCTTCCTCCGGCCCCTGGCCGACGGCCGGTCGATCACCGCCTCGGGCAACACCGACTACGCCCAGGTGAACGACCCGGCGATCAACACCCTCTTCGACCGGGCCGCCGCGGAGACCGACCCCACGAAGGCCGCCGAGCTCCACCGCGACATCAACCACAAGGTCACCGACGGCGCCTACTACCTGCCGGTCGTCGCCACCAAGGCCCTGAATTACCGCAACCCGCGCCTGACGAACGTCTACGTCAACCAGGCGTACGGGATGGTCGACATCCAGGCCCTTGGAGTGGGCGGGGGCGCGTAGGGACTTCGGCCGGCGGTTTCGGGACTTTGGGCCGGTCGACCGTCCCCCGGCCGTCAGGTCTAGTTAAAACGTGAACCTTTCGCTGGAGCGCCACCGCCTCACGACCGTGACCGCTGCCTGCTCGCGCCACGGCCGCGCGCTGGTCCTCCTCCTCCCCGGCCTCCTGATGGCCCTCGTCCTCGCGGGCTACGGGGCCGGCCACCTCAACAGCGGGCAGTGCCTCGCGTGGCTGCTCCTCGTCCCCGGCCTCGCGGCGCTGCTGTGCGGCCTGCGCGTCACCGCGTTCTACGCGGCGCTCACCCTGGCGGTGTACGTCACCCTCCGCAGCACCGCCCCGGGACTCAGCCTGATCCTGGTCAGCAGTCTGGGCGCGCTCGTCGTGTGCCGTGCCCGGCTGCGCGCCGGACGCCGGGCCGCCCGCGTCCGCGAGGTCGCCGACACCACCTGGCGTACGGTGCTCCGCCCGCTGCCGTCGCGGTGGGGCGACCTGGAGCACGCCGCCACGTACACGGCGGCGGACGTCGCCGCCCGGGTCGGCGGGGACTTCTACGACATCCAGCCCTCGCCGCACGGCACCCAGCTCGTCCTCGGCGACGTGCAGGGCAAGGGGCTCGACGCGGTCGCCTGCGCGGCGGCCCTGGTCGGCAGCTTCCGTGAGGCCGCCGCCCACGAGGGCGACCTCGCCGACGTCGCCCTGCGCATGGACGCGCGGCTCCGCCGCCACCAGGAGTACGTGCGGGCCCTCGGCAGCGACGAGACGGAACGCTTCGCCACCGCCGCGCTCCTCCACTTCCCGCCCGCCGGTCCTGACACCACCGGCACCGCCGTCGACCTGGTCAACTGCGGCCACCTCACGCCGCTCGCCGTGAGCACCGCCGGGGTCCGCCCGCTGGCCGGCGAGTCCACGCTGCCCCTCGGCATGCTGTCCCTGACCGACGAGCACCCCTCCGCCACGACGGTCACCCTCGCCCCCGGCGAGACCCTGCTGCTGTTCTCCGACGGCGTGACCGAGGCCCGCGACGCCGACGGCGAGTTCTACCCGCTCTACGACGACCTCGCCCGCTCGCTGCGCACCGACCCCACCCTCACCGACCCGGGCGTCCTCGTCACCCGCATCCGCGCGGCGGCCACGGCGCACGCGGCGACGGGCCTGACGGACGACACCACCGTCCTGGCGGTCCGCCGCGCGGCCGAATGTCGTCAGAGCAGCGTCCGCCAGTAGTCCCACCAGCGGGTGGCGATCAGCAGGACGACGACCAGGTACCAGGTGACCGGCACCACCCAGTGGAACTCCAGTGCCCCCGCGACGAGTCCGCGCGGCGCGCGGAGGATGCCGTGGCGCAGGTTGTGGACGGTGGTGTACCAGAACATCGCGATGGTGGCGGCCCAGGCGAGGCAGCACCAGAGGCACAGGGCGCCGATCTCGTACAGCGCCTGGCTCATCAGCCACATGCAGAAGACCGCGCCGAGCGCCGTGCCCAGATGCAGACCGAGCCAGAACCAGCGGCGGAAGGCGGCGCCGGCGAGCAGCGCGACGCCGATGGCGACGACGACGGGGTACGCGGCGAGGCCGAGCAGGGGGTTCGGGAAGCCGAGGACGGAGGCCTGGTCGCTCGCCATCACGTTGGTGCAGGAGACGACCGGGCTGAGGTTGCAGGACGGGCTGAAGCCGGGGTTCGCGAGGAGTTCGAACTTGTCGACGGTGATGACGAAGGAGGCGAGCGTGCCCAGGGCGCCGGTCACGATCAGCAGCCAGGCCGACGCCCGCGAGGCGCCGAGGGGGGCCGGCTCGCGGGTGGCGGCCCGCGTGCCGCCCGCCCGACCGTGGGACGGGCGGTGCCGGGTGGGTGTGGGGGTGTCGGCCATCGGGTTCATCGGACTGCGTACCGCCTCACTGGCGTCGGGAAGGGCCACCGTCGGGAACGGGCCATGGATGCGCCGCAGTGAAGCCGAGCCGCTCCCCCGCCCCCAAGGGCCGAACGGCCCGCCCACAGGTGTTCGACGGCTCCGGCGGCCGGCGCCCCGGCGACGCGACCGCGCGGACGCCGCTACCGCGTCGGGGCCGTCGACTCGCGCCGGGCGTGGTCCGGCCAGACGACGTCCACGGGGATGCCCCGGGCGAGGGCGTAGGCGACCAGGTGGGCCGTGGCGTCCCGGCCGTTGGACGGCGAGCCGTCCCAAACGGCGAGCAGGTGCCGGCAGCCCTTGACCAGGTGTTCGTCGGCGCAGACGCAGGCGTCGCGGTCGGCGGGGTCGTAGGCGAGCAGCCGTACCTCGTCGGCGAGCGCGAGCAGGTCCCCGGCGGGCAGCCGGTCGGCCGGCGGCAGCGTCTCGGGGGCCGGGCCCGTACCGGACTCCGGGGCGGGGAAGGTGACGACCAGGCGGCGGCCGGCGGCCTTCGCCGCGCGGGCGAACAGGGCAGGGACGCCCCGGCCGGCCCGTACGAGGCCGGCCTCCCCGGCGGGCAGCCGGCTCAGCCGTGCGCTCAGCTCCGCCTCCACCGCGGTCCTCGCCTCCCGGCTCAGATCGATGTGTCCCACCGCGACGATCACCGTTCGCTCACCCCTCGCGCCTCCTGCGTGACATCCTCGTCTCCCGCAGTGAAGCGAGCTGCCGCGGGCGGCGGCAAGGGGCCGAACGGCCCTTCCGCCCCGCACCCGCCCGGTCGTCTACTGAAATGAGCCACCCGCGGAGCACCCCCACCCCGCCCCTCCCGACCGCCCGCCCCGCCGACTCAGGACGCCACCCATGAACGACGCTCCGACCCGCTCCTCCGCCCCGGCCGCCACCGGTCCGCGCCGCTCGGTCGAGCTCGACGCCGACGAGGCCCTGCGCCTGCTGGCCGGCGTTCCGCTGGGCCGGATCGTGTTCACGCGGCAGGCGCTGCCCGCGATCCGCCCGGTCAACCACATCGTCGACGACGGGCAGATCGTCATCCGCACCCACGAGAGCGGCGCGCTCGTCCTCAGCACGCGGGAGGCCGGGTCGCGCGGAGTCGTCGTGGCCTACGAGGCGGACGACATCGACATGACGACCCGGCTCGGCTGGAGCACCGTGGTGACGGGCTACTGCCATCCGGTGACCGACCCCGACGACCTGGCCCGCTACGAGCGTCTGCTCACGCCCTGGTCGGACCAGACCATGGACCAGGTGGTCCGTATCCGGCCCGACCTGGTCACCGGCATCCGCCTCGTCGAGGCCGGCTGAACCCACCGGCTCCCCCCGCCGGCGCCGCCCGCCGGCCACGCCCGAACCCCCCTGCCACACCGGCCTGTGCTGCACCTCTCCCCAATGCATGAATTGCATAATTCGGCAATTCGATACATGATGGTTTCGCTGTGCCCGCAGGTAGCCGCGGGCACAGCACCGAGCCAGGACCCCGCCGCCGCCGCGCGGGGCGTGAGGAGAGGCCGCGATCGTGCCGGTTCCGCTGTATCAGGCCAAGGCCGAGTTCTTCCGGATGCTGGGCCACCCGGTCCGCATCCGCGTCCTCGAGCTGCTGCAGAACGGACCCATGGCGGTACGCGACCTGCTCGCCGAGATCGAGGTCGAACCCCCGGCGCTCTCCCAGCAGCTCGCGGTCCTTCGCCGGTCCGGGATCGTGACCTCCACCCGCGAGGGCTCCACCGTGGTCTACACGCTCGCCGGCGGCGACGTCGCCGACCTCATGCAGGCCGCCCGGCGGATCCTCACCGAGATGCTGGCGGGGCAGAACGAGCTCCTGGCGGAGCTGCGGGAAGCCGAGGTCGCCGCGCGATGAGCACCGCCCTCGCCCCGGCCCTGCGCCGGATCCGTTCCCTCCTGCCCGCCCGCGCCGACTACGCCGCCATGCGCCGCGACCCCCGTCGCGATCTGCTCGCCGGGCTCACCGTCGCCATCGTCGCGCTGCCGCTGGCGCTCGGCTTCGGCGTCTCCTCCGGCCTCGGCGCCGAGGCCGGTCTGGCCACCGCCGTGGTCGCCGGTGCGCTCGCCGCGCTGTTCGGCGGCTCGAACCTGCAGGTGTCCGGCCCGACCGGCGCCATGACCGTGGTCCTCGTACCGATCGTGGCGGAGTACGGCCCCGGCGGCGTGCTGACCGTCGGTCTGATGGCCGGTGTGCTGCTGATCGGCCTCGCGGTGGCCCGGGCCGGCCGGTACATGCGCTACATCCCCGCCCCCGTCGTCGAGGGCTTCACCCTCGGCATCGCCCTGGTCATCGGCCTGCAGCAGATCCCGAACGCGCTCGGCGTCCCCAAGCCCGAGGGCGACCGGGTCCTGGTGGTGACCTGGCACGCGATCCAGGAGTTCGTGAAGACGCCGAACTGGACCGCCGTCGGCCTCGCGGCCGGCGTGGCGCTGATCATGCTGCTCGGTGCCCGCTGGCGCCCCACCATCCCCTTCTCGATCGTGGCGGTCGTCGCCGCGACCGTGGCGGCCCAGCTCTTCCACCTCGACGCCGCCGCCCCCATCGGCGACCTGCCGGCCGGACTGCCCGCGCCCTCCCTCGCCTTCCTCGACGTCTCGGCGCTCGGCTCGCTGCTCGCGCCCGCCGTCGCGGTCGCCGCGCTCGCCGCCCTGGAGTCGCTGCTCTCCGCGACCGTCGCCGACGGCATGACGGTCGGCCAGAAGCACGACCCGGACCGGGAGCTGTTCGGGCAGGGCCTGGCGAACCTGGCCGCCCCGCTGTTCGGCGGCGTCCCGGCCACGGCCGCCATCGCCCGTACCGCCGTCAACGTGCGCACCGGAGCCTCGTCGCGGCTCGCGGCCCTCACCCACGCCGCCGTCCTCGCCATGATCGTCTTCGCAGCGGCCCCGCTGGTGTCGCGGATCCCGCTCGCCGCGCTGGCCGGCGTCCTGATCGCCACCGCGATCCGGATGATCGAGGTCGGCTCGCTGCGCGCCATGGCGAAGGCCACCCGCTCCGACGCCGTCGTGCTCGTCCTCACGGCCGTCGCGACCCTCGCGCTCGACCTGGTGTACGCGGTGATCATCGGCTTCGTCGTCGCCGGCGCCCTCGCGCTGCGCGCCGTGGCCCGGCAGGCCCGGCTCGCCGAGGTCGACTTCACGGCCGACCTGCCCGGCGAGCACACCGCGGAGGAGCACGCCCTGCTCGCCGAGCACATCGTCGCCTACCGGATCGACGGCCCGCTGTTCTTCGCCGCCGCCCACCGCTTCCTGCTCGAACTCGCCGAGGTCGCCGACGTCCGCGTGGTCATCCTGCGGATGTCCCGGGTGACCACGATCGACGCCACCGGCGCACTCGTCCTCAAGGACGCCGTGGAGAAGCTCAACCGGCGCGGCATCGTCGTCATGACCTCGGGGATACGGCCGGGGCAGCGCAAGGCCCTGGACTCGGTCGGCGCGCTCGACCTGCTGCGGCTCGACGGCCGCGAGTACGCCACGACCCCCGAGGCCATCGCGGGCGCCCGCGCCCATCTGCACGGCGCCGGCCTCCTCCCGGTGGTCCCCGGACAGCCCGGCCCCTCCGGGCAGGGCTCGGGACGGGTGCCCGAGGAGGCGGCCCGATGAGCGTGCCGACCACCCGCCGGGTCGTCGAGACCTCCGGGGCCGAGGCCCTCTGGCTGCTCGAAGGCGCCGCCCACGGACGTCTGGTCTTCGCCCAGCGCGAGCAGGCCGTCGTGCGTCCCGCCGTGCACGTCCTCGAATACGGCCGGCTCATCGTCCGCGCCCCGGTGCAGGCGGATCTGCTGCACGCCCGCCCGACGCTGACGTACCAGGTCGACGAGATCCGGATGCCGGCGGGCAGCGGCTGGAGCGTGACCGTCACCGGCCCCGCCGAACCGGTCGCCGAGGCGGTCGAGGCCGCGCACTACCGGCGGACCCTGCCCGGCTGGGCGTACGGGCCGCACGACACCCTGCTGCGGATCACCCCGCAGACCGTGACGGGATACCGCCTGGGCACGGTGGAGACGCGATGAGCTCCGCGACGGCAGCGCTGCCCCACCGTCATGTGCTGACGGTGCCGACGCTGCCCGCGGCGGTCCGGGTGGTGCGCGAGACGGCGGAGATGACCTTCGCCGAGTGGGGCATCGCCGCCGGCCATCCCGCGCTCGGGCCCGCGCTGCTGATCCTCAGCGAGCTGGTCACCAACAGCGTCCGGCACGCCGCCGACACCTCGCCCAGCCTCACGGTCACCTTCGCGGCGGGCGACGACACGCTCGCGTTCGCCGTGCACGACCGGCATCCGCACCATCCCGGGGTCCTCGCCGCCACCGCCGGCGGCGGACTCGCCGTGATCGCCGAGGTGATGACCGCCGCCGGCGGCACCTGTGTGGTCCGCCGGGACGCCGACGGCGGCGGAAAGAGCGTCTGGATCACCCTCCCCCTGCAACCCGCGAAGGCAACACCATGACCATCGAATGGCGCTACACCACCCGCCCCGGCCTGAGCGTGCTCTCGCTCGCCGGCTATCTCGGGGCCGACGCGGTCAGCCGGTTCGGCGGTGCGGTGGGCTGGGTCGTGGCCCGCGGCGACGGTCCCGTGATCCTCGACCTCACCGGTCTGCGCGGCTGGTCCGCGGGCGGCCAGCTCGCGGTGGCCGACGCCGCCCGCCGGCTGCGGGACGGCGGCCGGCCCCTCGAACTCGCCGCGATCCCCGCCGACGGCTCCCTCGTGCCCAGCGGCGACTGCCCGGAGATGACCGTCCACGCCGACCTGGCCACCGCGCTCGCCGCCCACCAGGGCGACGGCGGGGAGCTGCGCGAGTGGTGCAGCGACGAATGGCCCGGCTCCCGCACCGCCCCGCAGCCCCGGAAGAGGGGGTGACATGCCGTCACCCCGGTTCTGACGGCTCCGCCGAGACCGGCGGCCGCCCTCGCCGCACATGGACAGCATCCGCGTGCGGGGGCGGTCGCCTCCCTCGGCCGGGCGCCGGCGAGCGAGCCGAAGGGCGCGCCGGGGGAACAGCCCCGAGCGCGCGCAGCCCCCGAAGAATGAGGGGGCGAGCACGTACGGGGCTGTGAGTCCGGCTCACAGCGCCCGGAGGTGAGCCGAGCCACAAAATGGAGCGGCCGCCATGCCGCGGAATCGCTCGTACAAAATCTCAACAAAGCACGCAAAGCGCAAGGAAAGTTCCGTAACTCCGGCTACGGAGAACCCCGTTAGCCGCCACGGAGGACTGTCCTCACCACCCTGTCGGGAGGGGCGTTCATGGGCTTGTTGCGCAAGATCCGTACGACCGGGCGGGTCGCCGAACCCGCGCCGCCCGCGCCCGCCGACGGCCCTCTCCCGCAGGCCCGGCGGCTCGGGGGCTCGGCGCAGGTCCGCTGTGTCGACGCCGGTTCGTGCAACGGCTGCGAGATCGAGATCGCCGCCGCGTTCAACCCCGTGCACGACGCCGAGCGTTACGGCGCCCGGCTGGTGGCCTCGCCCCGGCACGCGGACGTGGCCCTGGTGACGGGGCCGGTCACCCGGAACATGGCCGAGCCGCTGCGGCGCACGGTCCAGGCGATGCCCGAGCCGCCGATCGTCGTCGCGGTCGGCGACTGCGCCATCGACTGCGGGGAGTTCGCCGGGGGTTACGGGATCGAGGGCGCCGTCTCCGACGTCGTGGCCGTGGACCTGGCGGTGCCGGGCTGTCCACCCGAACCCGAAGCCATCGTGGCGGCGCTGCGCCGGGTGACCGGCCGGTGATCGCGGCGGGCCTGGGCGCCGCCGGGGCGCTGGCCGCCGCGGGCGCCGTGGCCGGGTCCGTACTGCCGGGCCGGGCGCGCCTGGTGGCCTCGGGCGTGTGCACGGCCGGGGTCGGCGCGGCGGGCTGCGCGGCCGGGGTGGGCGCCCTGGGCGGCGAGCAGTGGACGGGGCGGCTGCCGGAGCTGCTGCCGCTCGCGGGCACGGTGTGGCAAGTGGACGCGCTCTCCGGCCTGTTCATGGCGGTGGCGGGCGCGGTGGTCGCGGCGGTGGCCGTGTACGGCATCGGTTACGCGTCCGGGCACGGCACGCTCGGACTGGCGTCCCGCACCGCGCAGGCGGTGCTGCCGCTGTTCGCGCTCACCCTGCTCCTCGTCCCGGCGGCCGCCTCCGTCTCCACGTTCCTCTTCGTGTGGGAGGTGATGGCGCTCTCCTCGCTGCTCCTTGTCCTGGTGGAGCACCGGGCGCGGGCTGAGGTGCGCACGGCGGGTCTCTGGTACGCGGTGATGACCCATCTGGGTCTGGTGCTGCTGCTCGCGGGCTTCGCGCTGTTCGCCGCGCGGGCCGGCGGGGAGGGTTTCGACGCGCTGCGCGCCGGGGCCGGGGAGCTGTCGCCGGCGGTGCGGGGCACGGTGTTCGTGCTGACGGCGGCGGCGTTCGCCTCGAAGGCGGGTGCGGTGCCGCTGCACGCCTGGCTCCCGCGGGCGCATCCGGAGGCGCCGGGGCCGGTGTCGGCGCTGATGAGCGCGGCGATGGTGAATCTGGGGGCGTACGGGATCGTGCGCACCGGGTTCGATCTGCTCGGCGGGGGTCCCGCCTGGTGGTGGCTGGGGCTGATGGGGGTCGGCGGGGTCTCGGCGGTGTACGGGATCCTGCAGGCGGCGATCTCGTCGGACGTGAAGCGGCTGCTGGCGTACTCGACGGCGGAGAACCTGGGTCTCGTCCTGGTGGCCACGGGTGCGGCGGGGCTCTTCGCCGCGTCGGGCGACCAGGGGCTCGCGGCGCTCGCACTGGCCGCCGGCCTGCTGCACGTGGTCAACCACGCTGCTTTCAAGGCCCTGTTGTTCGGGGCGGCGGGTGCGGTGGTGCGGGCCACCGGGGTGCGGGACCTGGACCGTCTGGGCGGCCTTCGCCCCCGGATGCCGGTGACGGCCGGGCTTTTCGCGATGGGTGCGCTCGGCGCTGTGGCGCTGCCGCCGGGGAACGGGTTCGTCAGCGAGTGGCTGCTGCTGCAGTCGCTGATCCACGGGCTTGAGATGCCGGGGGTGGCGGTGGCGATCGCGCTGCCGCTGGCGGTGGGGCTCGTGGCGCTTTCGGCGGGGGTGGCGGCGGCGGTGTTCGTGAAGGCCCTCGGGGTCGGCTTCTTCGCCCGCCCGCGCAGCCGGGAGGCCGAACGGGCCCGTGAGGCACCGCCGTTGATGCTCTCGGGCCTGGGCCTGCTCGCCGCGGGGTGCGCGGGGCTCGCCCTGGTGCCGGGGCTGCTCGGCCCGGGGCTCGACCGAGCGGTGGCCGACGCGGGCCTGCCGGGGACCGGCTCGGTGGCGGGCGGGGCCCTGACGGTCCGGCTGCACGACATCGCGACCTCGCTGTCGCCGCTGTGGGTGGCGCTCGCGCTCACCCTGGCGGTGCTGCTCGCCACGGCCCTGCCGAGGATCCTGGGCGGCCGGCGGCGCAGGGCCCGGCTGTGGGACTGCGGCGGCGGGGCCCCGACCCCGCGCATGGCCTATACGGCGACCTCGTTCGCGGAGCCGCTGCAGCGGGTCTTCGACGACGTGCTCGCCCCCGAGCAGGACGTCGACGTCACGCATGTGCGCGAGTCGGCCTATCTGGTGGAGCGCGTACGGTTCCGGGGCCGGGTGCCGGACCGGGTGGAGCACCGGCTCTACCGGCCGGTGCTCGACGGTCTCGCCCGCACCGGTCGGGCCGCGCGCCGGCTGGCGGGCGGCAGCGTGCACGTCTATCTGGGGTACGGCTTCGTCGGACTGCTCTCCCTCTTCGTCGTCCTGGTGGTGGGCTGGTGAGCGCGCTGGGGTACGCGGCGGTCGCCGCGCAGACGGGTGCCGTGGTCGCCGGGGCGCCGCTGCTCACGGGTCTGATGCGGCAGGTGCGGGCCCGCCTGGAGGGGCGGGCCGGGGCCGGGGTGCTGCAACCGCTGCGGGACACCAGGAAGTTGCTGCGCCGGGAGCCGATCGCGCCGGCCGGGACGGGTCCGGCGTTCCGTACGGCGCCGGCGCTGCTCGTGGCGACCACGCTGGTGGTGGCGACGCTGGTCCCGCTGCTCTCGACGGACACGCCGGTCGCGGGGCGGGCGGATCTGATCCTGGTGGTGGCGCTGCTCGCGCTCGGCACGGTGACGCTGGCGCTCGCGGGCCTCGACACGGGCACCGCGTTCGGCGGCATGGGGGCCTCGCGGGAGATGACGATCGCCGCGCTGGTCGAACCGACGCTCCTGATGGCGGTGTTCGCCCTGTCGATACCGGCCGGGACCACCAATCTGCCGGCGATCGTCGACGGCGCGGTGCGCGAGCCCGACCGGCTCGCGTCCCCGGCCGGGCTGCTCGCCGCCGCGGCCCTCGTGGTCGCGGTGCTCGCGGAGACCGGGCGCATTCCGGTCGACAATCCGTCCACGCACCTGGAGTTGACGATGGTGCACGAGGCGATGGTCCTGGAGTACGCGGGCCGGGACCTGGCGCTGGTCGAGCTGGGCGCGCAGATGCGGCTCACGGTGCTGCTCGGGCTGCTCGCCTCGCTGTTCGTGCCGTGGGGCATCGCCACCTCGGCGTCGGTGGGCGCGCTGGCGCTCGCCCTGGTGGCGTTCGCGGTCAAGGTGGCGCTGCTCGGCGCGGCGCTGGCGGCGGCGGAGGTGTTCTGGGCGAAGGTGCGGCTCTTCCGGGTGCCGGAACTCCTCGCCGGTTCCTTCCTGTTGGCGCTGCTCGCGGTGACCGCCTCCTACTTCCTGAGCGGAGCGTGAGCCGGACATGAGCGGCAGCGCGTACGTCCAGCTGCTCGACCTGGCCTGCGGGGCCTTCCTGCTGGCCGCCGTGGTGATCCTGTGGCGGCGTGAACTCGCCGCGATCGTCCGGACCTTCGCCCTGCAAGGCGTGGCCCTCGCCGCGATCGCGCTGCTGCTCGGTCTGCACGAGGGGCGGGCGGACCTGGTCGCGGTGGCGGCCGGGATCGGTGTGCTGCGGGCCGGGGTGCTGCCGTACCTGATGCGCCGGGCGCTGACCGCGGCGACCGCCGACCGGCGCCCGTACGACACCGGGGGCGCGGAGGGCCGGGAGACCCGGCCGGTGGTGAACGTCGCGGCCTCGCTGCTCGCGGCGGCGGCCCTGACGCTGCTCGCCTACGCGGTGGCGCGCCCGCTGGTCGAGCTCGACCCGAGCCCGGCGACGCGGGCGCTGCCGGTGGGTCTCGCCGTGGTGCTCATCGGGTTCTTCGTCCTGGTCACCCGGCGGCGGGCGCTCGCCCAGGTCGTGGGGTTCCTGCTGCTCGACAACGGCATCACGGCGACCGCGTTCCTCGCCGCCTCCGGTGTGCCGCTCATCGTCGAACTCGGCGTCTCCTTCGACGTCCTGCTCGCGATGCTGGTCCTCCAGCTGCTCACCGCGCGGATGCGGGCCGCGTTCGGCACCACCGATCTCGACGATCTGAGGGAGCTGCACGACTGATGCAGGCCACCATGACCGCTGCCGTCCTCGCCGCGCCCGTCGCCGTGCCCGGTGCCGTGGCGGGCGCCCATGCCCTCGTCCTCGCCCGGCTGCGGCGCCGGATCCCGCGCGAGCTGCCGCGGCCGGCCGCGGTCCTGGTCGGAGCGGCGGGCCCGGAGCCCGAGCAGGCCGCGGAACCCGCCCCGGCCGCCGAGCCGCCGCCCGCTCCAGGCGCCCCGTGGTGGGGCGTGGCGTCCCCGGCCGTCGTGCTCGGATGCGGGGCGCTGCTGGCGGCGGCGCTGCCGCGCGGCGGGGCGCTCGACGCCTTCGGCGGTCTGCTGCGGGCGGACGCGCCGACCGTGTGGATGCTGTTCGTGGTGGGCGCCGTCGCGCTCGTCGCCTGCGCGAGCCTGCCGTCGTACGGCGCCGGTGAGCGCCTCTCGGCGCGCGCCACGGCCCTGCTGCACACGCTGGTCCAGGCGTTCCTGGCCGCGATGTGCCTGGCCGTGGTGACGGCCAACCTCGGTGTGCTGTGGGTGGCGGTGGAGGCGACGACGATCGTCACCGCGTTCCTGGTCGGCCACCGGCGCACCCGCCGGTCGGTCGAGGCCGCCTGGAAGTACGTGGTGATCTGCTCGGCCGGGATCGCGCTCGCCTTCCTGGGCACGGTCCTGGTGTACTACGCGGCCCGGCAGGCGGGCATCGACGAGGCGCACGCCCTGGACTGGCCGACCCTGGTCGCCCGGGCGGGCGCGCTCGACCCGTCGGTCACCCGCCTCGGGGTGTCCCTGGTGATCCTCGGCTTCGGCGCCAAGGCGGGCCTGGTGCCGCTGCACGCCTGGCTGCCGGACGCCCACAGCCAGGCACCGGCCCCGGTCTCGGCGCTGATGTCCGGGGTGCTGCTCTCGGTCGCCTTCCTCGCGGTCCTGCGGTACGACACGATCGCGGACGGGGCGCTCGGGCACGGCTGGACCCGGCTGCTGCTCACCGGGATCGCGCTGCTCACGCTGGCGCTCGCCACCGGGCTGCTGCTCGCCCAGCGGGACTACAAACGGATGCTGGCGTACTCCAGCATGGAGCACATGAGTCTGATCGCCCTCGGCACGGCGATCGGCACGCCCCTGGCCCTTGCGGCCGTGCTGCTGCACATCGCCGGGCACGGGCTCGCGAAGTCGGTCGCCTTCTGCGCCTCGGGCCATGTGCTGCGGCTGACCGGGACCACCCTGATCGGGCGGGTGCGGGGGCTGCTCGCCCGGCTGCCGTGGCTGGGCGGGGTCCTCGGGCTCGCCGTGCTCGCGCTTCTGGGCTTCCCGCCGTTCAGCCTCTTCGCCTCCGAACTGGGCATCGTCCGGGCCGGGTTCGCCGCCGGTGCCGGGATGGGCTGGGCGACGGCCGGGGCGCTGCTGCTCGTCCTGGCCGCGTTCGCGGCGCTCGCCGCGCGGACCGCCCGGATGGTCCTCGGGCCCTCCCCCGTACCGGCACCCGCGACGGTGCCGGGCGGGGCGGGCGCCGTGTGGCCGCTCGTCCTCGGGCTTGTCGCGTGTGCCGCGCTCGGTCTCGCGACCGGGCCGCTGACCGATCTCCTGCACGACGCCGCCGCCGCGATCGGAGGCCACTGACCATGCGTACCGCCCATGAGATCCATGTCGAGGAACTCCCCGCGCGTACGGCCGAGTTGCTCGCCTCCGGCCACCGGCTCGCGCTGGTCGCCGCGCACCACGACGACGGCGTCGCGATCCGTGTCGTGTATCTCTTCACCGCCGGGCCGCCGGACGTGCGCACCGAGCTCCATGTGCTGCTCGACCCGGACAAGCCCGAGGTGCCGACCCTGGCTCCGCTGTCCTTCCCGGCCGGCCGGTTCGAGCGGGAGATGCGGGACCTGCACGGCGTGGTGCCGCTCGGGCATCCGCTCCCCCGCCGGCTGGTGCGGCACTTCCACTGGCCGAAGGGCTGGTACCCGATGCGGCCGGACGCGGGGCCCCCGCCGCCGTTCGCCGAGCAGGAAGGCCCGTACCCCTTCCTGGAGGTCGAGGGCGACGGCGTGTACGAGATCCCCGTCGGCCCGGTGCACGCCGGGCTCATCGAGCCGGGGCACTTCCGCTTCTCCGTCGTCGGCGAGACGATCCTCAAGCTGAAGGCCCGGCTGTGGTTCGTGCACCGCGGGGTCGAGAAGCTCTTCCAGGGCCGGACGATCGCCGGCGGGCTGCCGCTCGCCGAGCGGATCAGCGGGGACACCGCCGTCGGGCACGCCCTCGCGTACTGCCTCGCCGTCGAGGAGGCCACCGGCACCGGGATCCCGCCCGCCGCCGCCCGCGCCCGTGCGCTGCTGCTCGAACTGGAGCGGCTGCACAACCACGTCGCCGACCTCGGCATGCTCTGCAACGACGTCGGCCACGGCGTCCTCAACGCGCACGCGCAGCGGGTGCGCGAACAGCTGCTCCGGCTCAACGCCGAGGTCACGGGCCACCGTCTGCTGCGCGGCGGGGTGGTCCCGGGCGGCGCCGTCCTGCGGACCCTGCCCACCCCGGCCCGGCTCGCGGCCCTCGGCCGGGACATCCGGGAGATCGCCGGGCTCGCCCTCGCTCACTCCACCGTCCGCGACCGCTTCACCGGCACCGCGGTCCTCGACGCCGGGGCGGCCCGGGACCTCGGCTGCCTCGGCTATGTGGCGCGGGCGAGCGGCCTGACGGGCACCGACGCGCGGGTCGGCCACCCCTTCCTGTCGTACGACACGGAGCTCGCCGTCCCGGTGCGCGACACCGGCGACGTCCTCGCCCGCTTCCTGGTCCGCGCCGAGGAGATCGACGTGTCCCTCGCGCTGATCGACCATCTCGCCGAGGAGCTCGCGCCGGGCGCGTCCGTGGTGCCGGTGGCGGCGGGTTCGGGATCCGGTGTGGGCATCGTGGAGGGCTGGCGCGGCACGCTCACGACGCGCGTCGAGACGACGGCCGACGGGCGGCTGGCCCGGGTGAAGCCGGTGGACCCGTCCTTCTTCAACTGGCCCGCGCTGCCGCTCGCGCTCGCGGACACGATCGTCCCGGACTTCCCGCTGACCAACAAGAGCTTCAACCTGTCGTACGCGGGCAACGACCTCTGAACCCGACGCTCGCCGAACACCCGGGCGGCCGCGCCTACTTGGGCGCGTGCTGGCCCACGTAGAAGAGGAGCCAGACGAAGCCGGCGAAGGCGTGGGTGGCGAAGATGTAGACGAAGACCCGCAGCATCACACCGCGTTCCTTCCACTTCTCCATGTCCCAGCCGGCGCCGCCGTCGCCGTCGCCGGCCGCTCGTTTCCGGGCCATCTCAGCTCACTCCTCACTCGTGCTCGTGCTCGTGTTCTTGCTCGTGTTCGTGCCGGGCGCGCGGCAGAAGCTCACCATGACGATCTTGCCGTGGTGGTTCACCGCGGGCTCCGCGCTCAGCTCGCCGTCGTACAGGGCGGCGACCTCGATCACCGACCGCAGCCCGTCGCCGGTCCGAACCGGGTCCAGTTCCGGCAGCCGCGGATCGCCGTCGGCGACGGACAGCACGAGCCGGCCGGGGGCGGCGGTGACGCCGATGTCCATCACCGTGGTCTGCCGCGCGTGCCGCAGCACATTGGCGACCAGCTCGCCGAGGACGAGGAGCACCGCGTCGGCCAGCGCGCTGCGCGGGTCGACGCCGACTCCGGCCAGGCTGTCCCGTACGGCCTGCGTGGCCTCCCGTACGGCGCCGGGACCGACCCGGGTGCTGGTCACATGCCGTTCGACGCGCGGCAGGGCGTGCTCGACCGCCGCGGCCGGCGGCCGGTGGCGGCGCCAGGGCCCGGCGCCCTCCATGCCCTTCACCGAGCGGCCCGCTCGGCCCGCTCGGTCGCCTCGGTCAGCGAGACCAGCAGGTCCTGCCGGCCGCTGAGCAGCACGGAAAGCACCCGGCGCGCCGAGAGCAGCAGCTCGGCCACGTCGCCGCCGGCCAGCTCGTACACCACGGTCGAACCGCCCCGGGTCGCGGTGACGATCCCGGAGCGGCGCAGCACCGCGAGCTGCTGGGAGAGGCTGGACGGCTCGATCTCGATCGCCGCGAGCAGATCGCGTACGGGCAGTGGACCGTCCTGGAGGAGTTCGAGGACGCGGATGCGGACCGGGTGCCCGAGCATCCGGAAGAACTCCGCCTTGGCCTGGTAGAGCGGGATCTGCGTCTTGTTCACGCCCCGCCCGCCCCTTCGTCGCCGACGGCGTCGGAGTCGGTGTCGGCGTTGGCGTCGGTCTCGATGCCGTGCTTGCGCGCCAGGCGCAGGGCGTCGTCCAGCTCCTCCTCGGCGAGGGCCGCGCCGAAGGCGTCCTCGGCGGCGAGCGCCGTCTCCAGACGCACCCGCGCCGCCCGGACCCGCTCGAGCACCGCCTCGGTGAACGTGCTCACGCCACTCTCCTGCCCGCTAGGACTTAGCTGAATACTGAACTGCCGAATTGAAGAATTTCGCAAATCCTACCCGCCTCGGCGCCCGCCGCCGAGCCGTCCGATACGGCCCGCCGCGTCACATCGGCGTCATCGAGCCCTCCAGGCCCGGCAGCGGCCAGTCCTGGAAGAGCGCGAGCACGGAAAGGACCAGGAAGGCGACACCGGCGACCCGGGCCAGCTGCGGCCCCCGGTACGAGAGCTTCTCCAGGAAGATCAGCGCCGCCACGCCCGCCATCGCGGCGATGTTCATCACCCCGAGCGGGATCAGTACGACCATCAGCGCCCAGCAACAGCCGACGCAGTACGCGCCGTGGTGCAGCCCCACCCGCAGATCGCGCAGCCGCGGCCGGTACGCGGCGTACCGCATCAGCTGGGCCATCGGGCTGCGGCAGTGGCGCAGGCAGATGTCCTTGAGCGGGCCCAGCTGGTACAGCCCGGCCAGCGCGAAGGCGGCGGCCCCGATCCACCGCGCGGCCTCCGGGTCGCGGTCGACCAGGGCGCCGGTGAGGGCGAGGCCGCCGTACGCGAGCATGCCGAACGCGGTCCAGGCGAGCAGATAGCCGCAGAGGAACTCGGCGGTGCGCACCGCCCTGGCGGCGCCGCTGGACTGCCGGGCGATTCCCCTGACCCAGGTGAGGGCGACGGGCGCGACGGAGGGCAGCATCATCGCCGCCATCATCGCCAGCCACAGCAGCAGGAACAGCGGCAGCGCCATGCCCATCGTGCCGGGCTCGACCCCCATGTCCCGGGCCTGGCCCACGGTGAGCAGCCAGGCCAGGGCGGCGATCACGACGAGGAGCGACCAGGCGACGGCGAGTTCCCGGGCCGGCAGCAGCGCTCCCGTGCGCAAGGGACGGCTGTTGGTGATCCGCCGCCGCGTGGTCCGCATGACGCACTCCCGTCCGTCCCCTCCAGCACAGCACGGATCGCGGCGGCCGCAAACCGCTCGCCGGTGGCTGCCGCGGCGGCCCGGGCGGACGATGGAAGGAGAGGAAGAGCGACAGGGGTGAGGACGACAGGGGTGAGAACGATGACGCAGGCGGCACAGGCTGCGCCTGCCTGGCATGTGGCGGGCGACTGGTTCGACGTGTGCAAGTGCGATATTCCGTGTCCGTGCTCCTTCGCCCAGCCGCCGACGACCGGCGACTGCGAAGGCGTCCTGGTGTGGCACATACGCGAAGGCACGTTCGGTGACGTCCGGCTCGACGGCCTGAACATGGTGATGCTGGGTACCTTCGTCGGCAATGTCTGGGCGGATCACTCGGACGCGTACGCGGCCTTCATCTTCGACGAGCGGGCCGACGAGGGGCAGCGCCAGGCGCTGCAGATGATCTTCAGCGGGCAGGCCGGCAGCTGGCCCGCACAGCTGGTGAGCATGGGGGCCTTCGAGGTCCGGGGCATGGACTTCGCGCCCATCGAGGTGGAGTTCGACGAGGACCTGGCCGGCTGGCGGGCCACCGTCCCCGGGCGGGTCGAGGCCCGCGCCGAGGCGCTGACCGGTCCGACCACCCCGGAGGGTGCCCGCGTCCAGTCGACCAACCTGCCCGGCTGCGAGACCGGCCCGGATCAGCTGGCCACCTGGGGCCGCGCGACCACCGACCGGGCCGACGCCTTCGGCTTCTCGTGGGACCGCTCGGGCAAGTCGAGCAAGTCCATCACCTTCGACTGGTCCGGCCCCGACTGAACCCGGCCGAGCCGAACCCGGCCCGGCCGAGGGCTATCCGCTCGGCGGGATGTTCTGGTTGAGGGCGAAGACGTTCCCGGGGTCGTACCGGTCCTTCAGCGCCACCAGGCGGGCGTACTTCTCCGGGCCGAACGAGGCCCGGAGCCGGGCGCCCTCGTCCGGGCAGATGAAGTTGGGCACCGAGGTGCCGGTCGTCCACGGCCGCATCGCCGTGTGGAAGCCGCGCGCCCAGTCAATGTGCCGCTCGCGCCCCTCGTGGCCCCACCAGACGGTCAGACAGAAGTACACCCACTTCACGGGCGGGGTGGCGAGGGCCATGGCGCCGGCGTCCAGGCGGTCCATCTCGCCGCCGAGCGGGCAGAAGATGACCTGGGTCATGGGCGCGGTGACCGACTCGGCCTGTGCGATCGCCGTGTCGAGGGCCTCGTCCGGCAGCTCCGG
The DNA here is from genome assembly GCF_026236535.1 of Streptomyces sp. SKN60. GTDB lineage: Bacteria > Actinomycetota > Actinomycetes > Streptomycetales > Streptomycetaceae > Streptomyces. The sequence continues at coordinate 256,705 of NZ_JAHTMW010000003.1, forward strand.
CAGATAGTCGATCTTGAAGTACTCGCTGACGCCGGTCGGGGTGCCGTCGTCCAGCATCCGCTGCACGGCGGTGTACGGCATCGGCTGCACCATCCTGACCAGCGGTTCGCCCCACTCGACGAGCGGCTTCAGGATCTCCTCGCCCCGTGCCGGGTCGCCGATGTACGCGACGATGACGCCGACCGCCGGCTTCCCGCGGGCCTCCTCGGGGACGAAGTCCTCGGGCGGCGCGGTGATCAGGGCGACGGCCCCGGTGACCTCGTCGGGCGCCTGCTCCAGGAAGTCCCGGTAGAAGCGGGTGAGCGGCCCGGCGGCCGAGCGCGGGTGCAGCAGCATCCCGGCGTACAGGAGCGGGCCGACCGGATGCAGCCGGAAGCCGAACTCGGTCACCACGCCGAAGTTCCCGCCGCCGCCCCGCAGGCCCCAGAAGAGGTCGGCGTGCTCCGTCTCGTCGGCGTGCAGGATCCGCCCGTCGGCGGTCACCACCTCGGCGGACAGCATGTTCCAGGCCGACGGCCCGTACATCCGCTCCAGCCAGCCCGAGCCGCTGCCCAGGGTCAGCCCCGCGACTCCGGTGTCGGACACCCGGCCGCCGGTCACGGCGAGGCCGGACTCCTGTGTGGCGGCGTCCAGTTCACCCCAGGTGAGACCGGCCCCGAAGCGCCCGGTGCGGGCCTCGGTGTCGATCTCCACCCGCTTCATCGGGCCGGTGTCGACGACGATCCCGCCCTCGCAGGAGGCGAAGCCGGCGGTGGCGTGCCCGCCCCCGCGCACCGAGACCCCGAGGCTGTTCTCGCGGGCGTACCGGAGCGCCGCCCGCACGTCCTGCGGGCTCGTGCAGCGGGCGACCAGGGACGGATGCTGGTCGTGGTCCCGGTTGAAGCACCGGCGGGCGGTCTCGTACCCGGCGTCGGCGGGCCCGATCAGCTCGCCCTGGAAGCCCGGAATCCGCGGAGCGGGTCGTGTGGTGGTCATGGCGCTGGTCCCTGCTGAGCCGTCGATGACGGCCGTACGGCCACGACCGCCTGCGCTACGCCGTCAGTATGCGACCGGACCCACCGGTAGGCGATTCGGCGCCGGGCCCGGCCGCGGCGCCCCGCCGCAGCGCCCCGCCCCGGCGTCCGGCGCCGGCCGGTGCTCCCGGCCGGCGGCGGACGCCGCTGTCGTACCGTCAGGAGACGGTGAGGAACCGGGCGGTGCTCGGCACCCCTTGGGCGTCCAGGGCGAAGAGCATGTAGGTGCCCGGCAAAACCACGCCCCGGTCGGCCGGGATGGACACCGTGTACGTACCGGCGCCCGTGGCCGTGGAGGCCAGCGGGACCCGTCGCTGGTCGTTGTCCGTGGAGTGGGTCGCGGCCGCGGCCCGCATCAGGACGAAGGAGGCCACCGGCCCGCCGGTGGTGACGGCGAGCGAGCTGCCCGCGGCGGCCCGGGGCGGCACTCCGCCGGTGATGGCGGGCCGCGGCTTGGGCGTGCCGTCCGGGTTGAGCAGGTACGGCGGTGTGAACACGGCCCCGTCGGCGTGGTTGGTGGCGCAGTCGCCGCACAGGCCGCCGCCGCCGGAGAAGATCCGTCCGTCGGGCAGCAGGTTCGCCACGCTGTGGTAGTTGCGCGGGATGGCCATGGTGGCGAGCGGGGTGAAGCGTCCGGTCGCCGGGTCCCACAGCTCGGGGGTCAGCACGGAGGTGGCGTCGCTGAAGGGCACGGGGTACGCCTGCCCGCCGAACACGGCGACCTTGCCGTCGGGCAGGACGACGCTGTTGCCGAAGGAGCGGGCGTAGCCCATGTCGCCCGTGCGTGCGCTCCGGACCCCGCTGCCGTCGATGCTCACCGTGTACGCGCGCCGGGTGGCGGGGGTCTTCTCGTACGCGGGCGAGCCGCCCAGGGTGAGCAGTTTGCCGATGTCGTACGCGACGGCGTTGCCGTTCATGGCGTCGTCGCTGTCGGCCCGGGTGCCGGCGGAGGCGATGCTCCCGTTGCCGGCGGTCGTGATCCAGTTCATCCGCTTGCTCGGGCCCAGCTGGAGCACCTTGCCGCCCGAGGTGGCGTACAGCCACATGTGGTTGTCGGCGCGGTAGGCGCCGGCCGGGTCGGCCGTGAGGGCGGGGGCGGCGGGGACGCCGGGGAGCTTGCGCCAGGTGCGGGTGTCCGGGGACCAGACCTCGCCGGCCTTGTCGCCCGTGGCGCCGCTCCAGGATCCGCCGAGGACGAAGGCCTCGCCGGTGGAGAGCAGGGTCATGGCCTGGTAGCCGCGGGCGATGTTCATGCTGGTGGTCGCGGACCAGGCGTCGGTGGCCGGGTCGTAGATGCTCGCCTTCTCCGCGTTGCTGCCGCCGGTGACCAGGACCCGGCCGTCGGCGAGCATCGCTATGCCCGGGCAGAACATGTCGTGGCCGGTGTTGTCGATCCGGCGCTGGGTCACCTTGCCCGTCTTCAGGTCCAGGATCGCGGTCTGGGTGTAGCCGTTGCTGCCGCCGAAGCGGTCGACCGCGTACGCCGACCAGGCCAGGAGCTTGTCGCCCGGCAGGACCGCGGTGGCCACCGGCACCAGGGGGAAGCCGGTGATCCGGCTCCACGTGCCGTGGACGGCGGGGTCGGCCGGTCCGCTGAGGCGTATCTCGGCGGCGGAGGTCCAGGGCCCGCGGTTGCCGGCCTCGGTGCTCACGGTCAGGCGTATGTAGCGGGCGTTGGCGGCGCGGATGAAGGTGGCGGTCTTGACGGTGTCGTCGTCGCGCCAGGTGCCGGAGGAGACCGGGGCTCCGAAGGCGGTGCCGTCGGTGCTGGTGGTGACGGTGTAGGCGCCCGCGCGCCCGTTGGCCTTGTCCTTGCGGGGCTGGTAGACGAGGGCGGAGACCGCGGTCGTGCGGTGCATGTCGACGGTGATGCTGTGCGGCAGCGGGGCCGGCGTCCCCGACCACCTGCTGTGCCAGATCGTGGTGGCGTCGCCGTCGAGGACGTTGACCGCGCGGCCGTTCTCCTTGAGGGTCTCCTCGTCGCTCGCCGTGGCCGTCCACCCGGTCCGGGGCAGATCGACGGTGGCCGCCGGGGTTCCGGGGTCGCCGAGCAGGTTGAGCTCCGCGGCGGAGCTCCACGGGCCGCGGTTGCCGGCCTCGGTGAGGGCGGTGAGCCGGACGAACCGCGCGCCCTGCGGGGCGAATCCGAGGGTCTTGGCGCCGGCGTCGTCCGCGAGGGTGCCCGTGGCGACCGGGTTCCCCCAGTTCCGGCCGTCGACGCTCACGCTGATGCTGTACTCACCGACCCGCCCGTTGGCCTTGTCGGTGCGGGGCTGGTAGACGAGCGCCGAGACCACCGTCGTACGGTGCATGTCGACGGTGATGCTGTGCGGCAGCGGGGCCGGCGTCCCCGACCACCTGCTGTGCCAGATCGTGGTGACGCTGCCGTCGAGGACGTTGACCGCGCGGCCGTTCTCCTTGAGGGTCTCCTCGTCGCTCGCCGTGGCCGTCCACCCGGTCCGGGCGAGCACGGGAGCCGTCGGCTCCATCGCGTTCGCCGGGGCGATGCCGTGGTGCGGCGACTGCTGCGCGGTCTGCTGGTCGAAGGGCACGGGCGCCGGTGGCGGGGTCGGGCCGTGACCGCCGGGCCCCGGGCTCGCCATGCCCAGCCAGGGGGTGAGCCCGACGAGCAGCGAGCCGAGGGCGAAGGCTATGAGCAGAGGGGAGCGCCGGAGCGCTCCGGATATGGCGCGCATACGTCTGGACTGCAATCGGACCTCCTGGGGCCAACCGTGCACCGCTACGGGCCCCTAGAAGATAGGCCAAACCGCCCCAACTCGACCGCAGAACAGCGGAGTTGACGCGAACTCGCATCTGGCCGTACGGGCCACCGCCCGCGCCGCACCCCCGACCCCCGGTCCCGACCCCGGAAACGGTCGAGGGGCCGTTTCAGATTTCTCTGAAACGGCCCCTCGACCAACGACTCTTCCGAGTCGGGACGACAGGATTTGAACCTGCGACCCCTTGACCCCCAGTCAAGTGCGCTACCAAGCTGCGCCACGTCCCGTTGCCCGTCTGACCTGGGGTTTCCCCGGCCGAGCGCGCATGAGAACAATACCGCACTTCAGCTCGTGCTCACGAACCGTTTTGCGGGTTGACCTCAAGTGGACTTGAGGTAGCACGGTGTGGTGCATGACGAACACGACGTACACGACACCGCACATCGACCGGCTGCAGCGGCTCATGGGGCTGATGACCGGGGACGAGAAGCACTCGACGGCCGCCACCTCGACGCTCGACGCTCTGTGGGTGCTGTACGACCGGGTGCTGCGGGTGACGCCGGAGAGGGCCGGGGACCCGGGCCGGGACCGGTTCCTGCTGTCGAAGGGGCACGGGCCCATGGCGTACTACGCGGTCCTCGCCGACAAGGGGTTCGTCGACGAGGACGCCCTGAGCGGGTTCGGCGGGTACACGTCGATCCTCGGGCACCACCCGGACCGGACCCTGGTGCCGGGGGTGGAGATCGGAAGCGGGTCGCTGGGGCACGGGCTGCCATTGGCCGTGGGGACCGTGCTCGGGCTGCGGGCGCAGGGGCTGGCCGAGCCGAAGGTGTGGGTGCTGATCGGGGACGCCGAGCTGGACGAGGGGAGCAACCACGAGGCGCTCGCCTATGCCGGGCCCGCCGGCCTGGAGCAGCTGCACACGCTGGTGATCGACAACGGTTCCGCCACCTACGGCTGGCCGGGCGGGATCGCCTCGCGGTTCGCGGCGGCCGGCTGGTCCGCCGAGACGGTCGACGGGCGGGACCACGAGGCGCTGTACGCCGCCTTCACCGCCCCGCACCCCGGGCGGCCGCGCGCGGTCGTCGCCCGGGTCGAGCCCAAGCACTGACCTCCCCACCAGACCGGCAGACCAGCAGACTCGGCCACACCAGGAGAAATCCGTCATGGACACCATGCGCGACCGTTTCATCGCCACCACCACCCGCCTGCTCGACGAGGATCCCCGGCTCGCGCTCGTCCTCGCCGAGATCAGCAGGGACGGCTTCGGGCCGGCCCTGGCGCGGCACCCCGAGCGCGCGATCAACGTCGGGATCCGGGAGCAGCTGCTGATCGGCGTCGGCGGCGGGATCGCACTGACCGGGCTGCGGCCGATCATGCACACCTTCGCGTCGTTCCTGGTGGAGCGGCCCTTCGAGCAGCTGAAGCTGGACTTCGGGCACCAGGGCACGCACGGGGTGCTGGTCAGCGCGGGCGGCTCGTACGACTGGCCGGCCGGCGGCTTCACCCATATGTCGCCGGGCGACGTGGCGCTGATGGACACCCTGGACGGCTGGACCGTGCAGGTGCCGGGGCACCCGGACGAGGCGGAGACGCTGCTGCGGCGGGCGGCCGCGAGCGACGAGTCGGTGTACGTACGCCTGTCGGCGCACGCGAACGCCTCGGCGCAGCCGCTCGCCGGGGACGGCTTCGGCGTGCTGCGCGAGGGCTCGCGCGGGGTGGTCGTGGCGGTGGGGCCGATGCTGGACGCGGTGCTCGCCGCGACCGAGGGGCTCGACGTGACGGTGCTGTACGCGACGACCGTGCGGCCCTTCGACGGCGCCGCGCTGCGCCGGGCGGTCGCCGGGGCGCGGCCGGACGTGGTGCTCGTGGAGCCGTATCTCGCGGGGACGTCGACGGGCGCCGCGAACGACGCGCTCGCCGAGGTGCCGCACCGGGTGCTCGGGCTCGGCATCGGGCGGCGCGAGCTGCGGCGTTACGGCACGGTGGACGAGCACCTGGCCGGGCAGGGCCTGGACCCGGCGAGCCTGCGGGCCCGGATCGGCGCCTTCCTGCGCTGAGCCCCCCCGTATACACAGAGAGGCGTGTGGAGTTCCGGCACCCCGGCGCATACGCCCGCGCACGTTCCGTGACGAACACCGGCCACTCTCCGTCACGACTCCTCGCACCGCGCAACGCCCCCGCGCGCTCCCCGGGAGCCCCCTCGGGACGGTTCGGCGCGCCGCGGGCAGGACGGCCCCGGTGCCGCCGGCAGGACCGGACGGGTCCGGAATGCCGCCTCTCAGGTGATCAAGTGCGCTAAGGAATGATCGGTTCCGAGTCCACCGCATATGCCCCTGAAACGCATGCCGTTGGCATGTGGCAGAAAGTCGACCTTGGCTGATTCAGTCCTGATCGGACCGAGCAGGCCAAGACCACGCGAAACACAGTCAGAAACAAACGTCAACCGTTCCGGTTTCGGACAAACTTGGTGTCGATATTGATCCACCCCGTAAAGATCAACACCATGAAGTGGTCGGCCTGTTCGGGACGGGATCACTGCCGATGTTCCACCTGTTCGGACCACTCGACGAGCAGGCGTTTCGTAGGGAGGGACTCGTATGGACGGCTACTTCAGCAGCCGACTGCATCATCAGCTCCGGGAGACGGTGCGGGACTTCGCAGAGCGTGAGGTCCGGCCACGGATACCGGAGATGGAGGCGTCCCGCACGGTGCACCACGAGCTGTCCAAGCTGATCGCCGAACAGGGCTGGCTGGGCGCGACTATCGGCCACGAGTACGGCGGCATGAACGCCGGCCATCTGGCCAAGACGATCATCATCGAGGAGCTCGCCCGGGTCAGCGGCGCGATGGGTGCCATGGTCCAGGCCTCGCAGCTGGGCACCGCCAAGATCGTGCACTTCGGCAGCGACGAGCAGCGCAAGACCTGGCTTCCGGCCATCGCGGCCGGCGACTGCCTGCCGACCATCGCGGTCACCGAGTACGAGTCCGGCGGCCACGTCCTCGGCATGGAGGCGAACGCGGTCCGCGACGGGGACGACTACATCCTCAACGGCCGCAAGGTCTATGTCGGCAACAGCCACGTCGGCGACCTGCACGGCGTGGTCGTCCGGACCGGCCCCGGCTCCAAGGGACTCACCGCCTTCCTGGTGGAGTCCGACCGCCCCGGCTTCCGCACCGGCCCGCAGCAGCCCGCCATGGGTCTGCACGGCTTCAGCTTCGGCGAGCTCATCTTCGAGAACTGCCGGGTGCCGGCCGCGAACCGGCTCGGCAACGAGGGCGACGGCCTCTCCGTCGCGTACTCCTCCAGCGTGCTCTACGGCCGCGCCAACCTCACCGCCGTCTCGCTCGGCATCCACCAGGCGATCCTGGAGGAGACCACCCGCTTCGCCACCGAGCGCATCCGCTACGGCAAGCCGCTCGCCGAACTCCCCACGGTGAAGCTGAAGCTGGGCCAGATGCAGTCGCGGCTCATGACCGCCCGGCTCGCCGCGTACCACGCGGTGCACCTGCTCGACCAGGGCATGTCCTGCGACACCGAGCTGATGAACGCCAAGCTGGTCAACGTCGAGTCGGCGATCGACTCCGGGCGCAGCGCCATGGAGATCCACGCGGCCGCCGGCCTGTACACCGACCGGCCGATCGAGCGCTACCTCCGCGACGCGCACCACATCTTCGCGCCCGCGGGCACCTCCGACATCCAGCTCCTCCGGCTCGCCGAGGTCGCCCTCGGCCAGGACAAGGGCAGTTGGTCGGAGCGACTCTCCGAGGTGGTCCGCATGCAGCCCATGGAGCCGGCGCACGCCTGAGCCGCGCCTGAGCCGCGCCTGAAACGCGCCGGAACCGCGGCCGCCGGGAAGGCCGGTGGAACGAGCGGTGCCCCGGGTTCCGGCGAAACAGCCGGACCCGGGGCACCCCCGCGCGGGGGCCGCAGGAGCCGCCCGCCAGACAGGCCGTCAGAACAGGCCGTCAGCACAGGCGGTCAGAGCAGGCCGTCCTCGCGCCGGTGGATCTGCTCCACCAGCTCCGCCGCCATCGCCTTGATCGTCTCCAGGCCGGCCCGGCCCCACGGCCGGACGTCCGTGTCGACGACGCAGATGGTGCCGAGGGCGACGCCGCTGCGGTCGATCAGCGGCGCGCCCATGTAGGAGCGGATGCCGATCTCGTCCACGACCGGGTTGCCCGCGAACCGCGGGTAGTCGCAGACGTCTTCGAGGACGAGGGCCTTGCGGCGCACCACCACGTGCGGGCAGTAGCCGTGGTCGCGGGCCATGAAGCGGCCGACGCCGCCACCGCCGGCGGCGGTCGCGCCCAGGTCGGTGCCCGAGTGGGTGCCGGCCGGGGTGTGCAGGCCCGCGAAGAACTGCCGGTTCTCGTCGATGAAGTTGACCATCGAGTACGGGGCGCCGGTCACCTCCGCGAGCCGGTGGGCGAATTCGTCGAAGGCCGGGTCGGGCTGCTCGCCGAGCCCCAGCTCGCGCAGGCGGCGCACCCGGGCGGGGGCCTCCTGGTCGATCGGGGTGAGCAGCAGATGACCGGTCGGGTCGTAGGTCATGTCGTGGCTCCGTAGGTCGGCGCGGCGGCCGGGATGTTGGTGAGCAGATGCTGGACGAGGGTCAGCAGGGTGCGGATGGCGGAGCTGGAGATCCGGGCGTCGCAGAGCACGACCGGCACCTCGGGCTTCAGGTCGAGGGCTGCCCGCACCTCGTCCGGCTCGTAGCGGTAGGAGCCGTCGAACTCGTTGACCGCGACGACGAATCCGATGCCGCGCCGCTCGAAGAAGTCGACGGCGGAGAAGCAGTCCTCGAGCCGGCGGGTGTCGGCCAGGATGACCGCGCCGAGGGCGCCCTCGGAGAGCTCGTCCCACATGAACCAGAAGCGCTCCTGGCCGGGCGTGCCGAACAGGTAGAGCACGTTGCGCCCGTCGAGGGTGATCCGGCCGAAGTCCATGGCGACCGTGGTGGTCGTCTTGGACTCCACGCCCTCCAGGCTGTCGGTGGCCGCGCTGACCGAGGTGAGCAGCTCCTCCGTGCTGAGCGGTTCGATCTCGCTGACCGCGCCCACGAAGGTGGTCTTGCCGACCCCGAAACCGCCCGCCACCAGGATCTTCAGGGCGGTGGGGAAGGGGTCGCTCGCGAAGCCTTCGTGACCTCGGTCGTGGCGCTCAGAGCCGTTGTCGTAGGCCATCGAGCACTGCCTCCAGCAAGGAACGGTCGGTTGGATTGGCGTGGAAGCGGGGCGCGCGGGCGGTGAGCGCCCCGCAGTCCACGAGATCGGAGAGGAGGACCTTGGTCACGACGGCCGGGAGCCGTAAGTGCGCCGCGATCTCCGCCACCGAGGTGGGCCCCTCGCACAGCCCGAGGGCCAGGCTGTGCTCGGGACCCATGTGGGTCTGCGGCAGGGCGCCGGTCGCCATCACCATCGAGAGCAGGTCGAGCGCGGCGGTCGGCTGGGTCCGGCCGCCGCTGACGGTGTACGGACGTATCAGCCGGCCGGCCGCGTCGTCGAGCCAGGGCCCTTCCTGGTGGGACCCGATGGTCACTGGACCGCACTGCCCGCCGTACCGGCGGCCTGTCTGGCCGGGGTGACCAGATACGGCCGCACGCTCTTGACGAGCATCGCCATCTCGTAACCGAGGACGGCGGCGTCGGCCTCGCGGCCGGCGAGCACCGCGAGACAGGTGCCGGAGCCGGCGGTGGAGACGAAGAGCAGGGTGGAGTCCAGTTCGACGACGACCTGGCGGACCTCGCCGCCGTCGCCGAACCGGGCGCCGGCGCTGCGGCCGAGCGAGTAGAGCCCGGAGGCCAGCGCGGCCATGTGGTCGGCCGCGTCGGGGTCGAGGCCGTGCACGGACTTCACGAGGCCGTCGGAGGAGAGCAGTACGGCGTTGCGGGTGTAGGGGACCCGCTGGACCAGGCCGCTCAGCAGCCAGTCGAGATCCGAGGAATGGCCGTGCGGCACATTGCTCGCCATGTACATCTACTCCTTGTGCGCGTCGCCGGGGGGACGCAGCGATTCACGGGGGGCGGGCTGGGATTCGGCGAGTCCGATGCCGCGCTGGAAGGCGGCCATCAGACCCGGGTCGTGCAGGGCGGGCTCCTCGTCGGGGCGGGCCGTGGGCTCCTCGCGCAGCTGCGGTACGAGGTGTTCCTGGGCGCGCCGCTTGGGAAGGTCGGGCCTGCCCGTCGCTCCGGAGCGCGGGGCCGGGGGGACCACGGCCGCCGGAGCGGGGTGAGCGGGGCCGGCCGCCATGGGGGCGGGGGCGGCGTGGGTGGCCGGGACGGCCGGGGCGGGATGCGGAGCCGGGAGGTGGGGCTGCGCGTGCGCCGTCACGGGGACGGGCGCGGGCGCCGCGGGGGACTGCGGTGCCGGGGTCGGGGCGGGGGCGGTGAGGGCGCCGCGGTCCATGACCAGCGGGGCCGTCGGGTGGTCCCCGGGGACGCCGGCGCCGGCGTGGACCGGAGCGGGGACCGCCGCCGGGACGTGGGGCCTGGGCTGGGGCTGGACCTGGGGCTGGGGCTGCGGCTGGACCGGGGGCTGCGGCTGGCTCTGGTGCTGCGGGGCCGGGATCGGGGCCTGGGCGGACTGCGCGGCCTGGACCTGAGCGGCCTGCGCCTGCGCGACCTGGGCCTGGGCGGCCTCGCCGCGGGCCAGGCCCTCGGGGTCGGCGCCGAGCAGGCCCTGGGGCAGGACGAGCACGGCCTGGACGCCGCCGTAGATGTTGGACTGCAGACGCACGGCGATGCCGTGCCGCCGGGCGAGCGCGGAGACCACGAAGAGTCCGATGCGCCCGTCCTGGAGCAGGTGCGCCACGTTGACCTGGTCGGGGTCGGAGAGCAGCGCGTTCATCTTGTTCTGCTCGGCCACGGGCATGCCGAGGCCGCGGTCCTCGACCTCGATGGCGAGGCCGGCGGTGACGTACTGGGCGCGCATCAGCACGGTGGTGTGCGGGGCGGAGAACAGCGTGGCGTTCTCGACCAGTTCGGCGAGCAGGTGGATGACGTCGGCCACGGCGTGGCCGCGCAGGGTGCCGTCGATCGGCGGGACCAGCTTCACCCGGGGGTACTGCTCGACCTCGGCGATGGAGGAGCGCAGCACCTCGGTCATGGTGACCGGGTTCGACCACTGGCGGCGGGCGATGGCGCCGCCGAGGACGGCGAGGTTCTCGGCGTGGCGGCGGATGCGGGTGGCGAGGTGGTCGACGTGGAAGAGGCCCTTGAGCAGCTCGGGGTCCTCGACCTCGTTCTCCAGCTCGTCGAGCAGCTGGATCTCGCGGTGGACAAGGGACTGGAGGCGTCGGGCGAGGTTCACGAAGACCTCGACCTTCTGCTCGTTGCCGACGCTGCTGGAGAGCTGCGAGGCCTGCACCACGGCGGCCACGGCGGCTTCGTGAGAGCGCGTCAGTTCGTCGGAGAGGCGGTCGAACTCGTCGCCGGAGGGGGTGCCGGCGGGGAGCGCGGGCCGTGCCGCGGGGGTCTCGCCCCTGCGCAACTGTTCGACGACCGTGCGCAGTTCGCCCTGCCCGCGGAGGGCGGTCTGGCGCAGGGTGCCGGCCCGGTCGAGGATCGACTTGGCGGCCCGGTCGGCGCCGATGGCGGCGGCGCTCACGGAGGCGACGGTGATGGCCGCGGCTCCGGTGAGCGCGGCCCACAGGCCGGGTCCGGCCTCGGCGCCGGTGGTGCGGATGGTGAACAGCTCGGCCGCGGCGCCGCCGAGGGCGACGGCGACCGCCGGAAGCACGGACGTACGCAGGAGTTGGGAGCGTATGCGTGCCTCGGTCGGGAGCGGCGCGGGGGACGGCGCCGGGGTCGGATCGGGGCCGGCGCCGGTCGGCCCGGCGGGCGTGCGGGCGCCTGACCGGCCGTGCCGCCCGCCCTCGCGGCGTTCGGAACGCGCGGCGGGTGCGCGAAGTTGAGACATGAGTGTCCTTGGTACGTGCCCAGGAATCGGCGTGCGACGGGGGTGCACTACGGGGGAGGTGTGACGTGAGTGAGTTGAGCCTACCGATGATCACCAAGCAGCCACGATAGTCGTCAACCGTTCACGTGCGGTGCGCAGTTGGCAAACTTACCCGTAGACCGCCCCGCTCTGGTATCGCCCCCGCACCATCGGCCGGGAATGATTGGCCGAAACTCGCCGTTCGAGGCTCCGCGAAAACGGACCGGAACCGGACCGGAAGCAGACCCGGGGTCACGCGGGGCCGCCCCTGCGCCCGCCCCGGAGGCCCGGGGAGGCCCCAGGAACCGCCGCCCTCCCCGTACCGTCCACCGGACCGGAATCCGCCATGTGAGCGCGCGACCCCTCTGCGTGACCACCCCGGAGCGCACCCCTCCCGGCCGGTTCTCGCCGCCGCCGGGCACGGACCGGGCCGGACGGGCCCGGTCCGTATTCGCTATCGCATCCTTCGCTTTCTACGCGATCTTCGCGTCCCGCCCCACGGGCGCGGCCGGGTCAGCGCTCGGCCGCGAGGTCCAGTTCTCCGCTGCGGCCCTCGGCGGCCGGGGTCTGCGGGGCGGATCCGCGGCTCCAGTGGCGGGGCAGCGGGTGGGCGATGCCGCCCCACCAGCGGTCGGAGGGCACCTTGCCGGACGGCTCGAAGGGCTGGCCCGGGCGGGGCAGGGCGATGCTCTGACCCGCCTCCTCCGCGGCGTCCTTGGTCCACTCCCCCGGCTCGGCCCACGGGTGCGGGGCCAGGTTGAAAGTGCCCCAGTGGATGGGCAGCAGCACGCCGTGCGGGCTGCCGCCCTGGAGGTCGAGGTGGGCCCGCAGGCCCTCGGCCGGGGTCATGTGGATGTCGGGCCAGTACTCGGAGTAGGCACCGATCTGGATCATGGTGGCGTCGAAGGGGCCGTGGGCGGCGCCGATCTCCTGGAAGCCGGAGAAGTAGCCGGTGTCGCCGCTGTGGTAGATCCGGTGCTCCGGGCCCTCGGCGACCCAGGAGGCCCACAGGGTGTGCTGCTGGTTGCGCAGGCCGCGGCCGCAGAAGTGGCGGGCCGGGGTGGCGGTCAGCCGCAGGTCGCCGACCTCGGTCGACTCGTTCCAGTCCAGCTCGCGCAGCCGGGAGGGGCGCACGCCCCAGTGCTCCAGGTGGGCGCCGACGCCGAGCGGCGCCGCGAAGAGGGTGTCGGTGGTCGCCAGGGCCTTGATCGTCGGCAGGTCGAGGTGGTCGTAGTGGTCGTGGGAGATCACCACGACGTCGACCGGGCCGAGCGCGGCCAGCGGCGCGGGCACGGGGTGCAGCCGCTTGGGTCCGACGAAGGCGAAGGGCGAGCAGCGCTCGCCCCAGACCGGGTCGAAGAGCACCCGGCGCCCGTCGATCTCGGCGAGGACGCTGGAGTGGCCCATCCAGGTGAGCCGGAGCCCGCTCGCCGGCGGCTTGGCCAGGTCGGCGACGGTGGTCGGGTGCACGGGGATGTGGCCGGTGGGGGCCCGGCGCGCCCGCGCCTCCTTCTCGAAGTAGACCTTGGCGAACTCGATCGTCGAGCCGGACGGCCGGTGCCGGGCCTGCTCCGGGTTCTGGAAGACCCCGTCGGCGAAGTTCGGGGAGCGGCGGATGCGCTCCAGCCGCTCTCCGCTCGGATCGGCGCCGAAGGCCGCGGGGCGCAGCGCGCGCAGCCGTGCCCGCAGCGAGGGGTCGGAGCCAGTGCCGGTCACAGGGCCTCCTGAGGTCGGTGGTCCCTTCATTATGGGCGGCCCGCCGGGTCCGGCGCCGTGGCGATCTTGTCTTTGTCCGGGGGCGGCGCCGTGGGAGCGCCGTGGGAGCGCCGTGGCGGGCGTACGCCAGGGGTACGGCGTCCGCCTCCGCGCCCCGCCCCTCACCCCGCCCGGTCCGGGTCCGGGTCCGGGTCCGGGTCGGCCTAGATCAACTCGTACACCGCCGTCACCGTCACGTGCTCCTCGATCTCGCCGGGTGCGAGCGGCACGGCCTCGCCGCCGTCGGCCGCGGCGCCGGGGACGGCGGCGGGGCCGGGGCGGACGCTCTCGCCCTCGGTGAGCGAGACCAGCCGGCCGAGCCGGTGGCCGCTGAGCCTGGCGTGCTGGGCGGCCTTGTCGTGGGCGTCACGGTAGGCGGCCTCGCGGGCGGTGGCGCGCAGCGCGGTGGGGTCGGACACGTCGAAGACGACGCCGTTGATCCGGCCCGCGTCGCCGGTGGCGTCGTTGACGGCGCCGATGACCTGGCCGGCCCGGTCGATGTCGCGGACCTTCACGGCGAAGGTCTGCCCGGCCTGGTAGCCGGTGACCTTGCTCTCGCCCTCGGTGCTCTGGGCGTAGACGGGCGAGAGGGACAGGCTCTCGGTGCGGATGTCGCGGTCGGCGACGCCCTGTGCGTGCAGCGCGTCGACCAGCGCCTTCGCCGCCGCGTTCTGGGCGGCCAGGGCCTCCTTCGCGGTCTTGCGGGTGGCCTCGACGCCGACCGAGAGCACGGCCAGGTCGGGCGCGGCGGCGGCCCGGCCGCTGCCGCTGACGGTCACGGTGGCCGGTACGGGTGCCCGTACGGCCGCCGCCGGGGCCGCGGCGCCCGGCGCGGCGGCCTTCGCGAGGGCGGCGCTCGCGGGGGCGGCGGCACCGAGCAGCACCCCGCCGAGAGCGGCGCCGACGGCGAGGGTGCGGAACGGTCCGGCGAGTCGGGCGCCGGGCAGATCGCGGGGATGACGGGGTGTCATGGGCGGTCCCTTCGGGGGTGGTTGCCGGTGCTCCGGCCGCGCACATCCCACCAGCCGCCGCCCGCCCGGCCCCGCCGCCACGACCGTACGGCGCCGTCCTTCACCTCTCCGTACCAGGGGGCGGGCCGGCCGGCTCAGCAGTTGAGCGAGAGCGGCGGCCGCCACAGGAGTCCGTCGCCGGCCGTGCCCGGAGTGGGCGTGTAGGAGAGCGGTACGAGATGGGTGGCGGCGGCGGCCTCGTTGCGGGTGCCGAGCCACAGGTCGATGATCTGCCAGGGCTGCCCGTCGAGGACGGAGACGGTGCGCGGGGCACCGCCGCAGCTGTTGCCGTTGAAGACGCGGCGGCCGTACACGGGCGCGCTCCAGCCGAGGTTCTCCGGCGCGGCCCAGCCGGAGTAGAGCGAGGGCGCGGTGGCGTAGCCGATGGGCGTGCCGGTGCAGTAGCCGCAGGCGGGGTCGGCGTAGGTGAGGACGTAACGCCGCTGCACCGGGTCCCACCAGCCGCCGGGGCCCTCGACCTTCTTGAGCCCGGCGACCTTGCGGACGCCGACGCCCGTGCCGCCGGTCCCCCGGCTGTCGAGCTGCTCGATGTTGAGCTGTGCGGTGCCGGGGAGGGTGCAGACCATGGCCGGGGGCTCGCCGGGGGTGCCGGACTCGATGATGCCGAAGTCGCCGTTGCCGGCGCAGATCGTCAGGTCGGGCTTGCGGTACGAGCCTTCGGCGGCGGGTCCGGTGCCGGGTCCGCAGGGTCCGGCGGCGGAGGCGCACTCCATGGTGTTGTAGGCGTTGGCCTGGCTGAGGGTGTAGTGGCGGGGGCTGTTGAACCAGAGGACGAAGCCGCCGTCGTCGAGGCCCCAGCCGGAGCGGCGGATCATCCGGGGGTTGAAGCAGCCCTGTCCGGTGGCTCCGCAGGTGTCCTGCCAGGAGCCGTCGGTCCACGGGTCGGCGGCGGTGGGGTCGAAGAGCGGCCGCGGCGCGGTCCACGGGCCCTGCGGGGTGGGCGCGGTGGAGACCCCGAAGCCGCACCAGGGGGTGGGCTTGACATACCACTCGAAGCCGCAGCCGTACATCGAGCCGTACAGGTAGTAGACGTCGTCGAACTTGGCGATCTGGGCGTCGTGGAGGTCGAGTCCCCGGATGGTGAAGGCGGCCGGGAGGGGGAGGCGGGTGCCGCCTCCCTTGCCCGTGTCGGCGGCGGCCGGGATCGCGGTGCAGAGCGCGGCGGCGGCGAACAGCAGGGCCGTGAGAATACGTCGGACGGACACGGATGATGATTATCAGACGAATCATCACATTGGCGGTGTGACACGCACGAAACACCTACACCACGCGCGCGGGGCACACACAGGAACCCCACAGAACGCGGGCGGTGCACCGGCGTTGCGGCGGCGGCCGCGGAGCTCCCGGCCCGGGTACGGGCGTTGTCAGTGCCGCTTGGTAGAACTTCTGGCATCGGCCGATCCACGCCGTCCGGCGGCCCCTCTGGTGTCTGGAGCCTTCATGACCATCGGGAATTACCTGCGGGTGTTCCACGACCTGCCCGTGTTCGAGTTCCCCGCTCCCGGCGGGAAGGCCGAAGCGGCCGAGCAGTCCGAGCTGCCCGACCCCGCCGCGGTGGCCTGGCGGCTGTCCGCGCCGACCTACGCCGAGCCGGAGGACGAGGAGTGGGAGCAGCTCTTCCCGCGCTTCCTCGACACCGTGGACACCGCGAAGGTCCGGGCCGTGGTCGTCGGCGGCTGGGACGAGGCGTACGAGAACTCCTCGGCCGCCATCGTCGAGGCGCTGGTCGCGGCGAAGGACCGGCTGCCCGCCCTGGAGGCGGTGTTCCTCGGCGACATGCTGTCCGAGGACTGCGAGATCTCCTGGATCGTCCAGTCCGACGTCACCCCGCTGCTCGCCGCCTACCCCGGCCTGGTCACCCTGGCCGTGCGCGGCGCGAGCGAGCTGGCCTTCCCGCCGCTGCGGCACGAGGGCCTGCGCCGGCTCGTCGTGCAGACCGGCGGTCTGCCGGCCGCCGTGGTCCGGGACATCGGCGCCTGCGACTTCCCGGCCCTGGAGCACCTGGAGCTGTGGCTCGGCCGGGACGACTACGGCAACGACACCACGCCTGCCGATCTGGAGCCGATCCTGTCCGGCACCCGGCTGCCCGCGCTGCGGTACCTGGGGCTGCGGAACAGCGACACCCAGGACGAGGTCGTCGCCGCTGTGGCGAGCGCCCCCGTCGTCGCCCGCCTGGAGGAGCTGGACCTGTCCATGGGCGAGCTCACCGACCAGGGCGCCGAGGCGCTGCTCGCCGGGCAGCCGCTCACCCATCTGAAGCGGCTCGACCTGTCGCACCACTTCCTCTCCGAAGAGACGGCCGAGCGCGTCACCGCCGCACTCGCCCCGCACGGCGTCGCCGTGGACGTGAGCGACCGCCAGGTCCCCGACGAGTACAACGGCGAGATCTACCGCTACACCGCGGTCGGCGAGTGACCTCCGCCGCGGGCCCCCGCCCGGACCTGGCCGTCGTCGGCAACCCCGGAAGCCGCCGGGTCCGGTTCTTCCTGGACGCGGTGGCGGCCGCCGGGCTGCCCGCGGCGCGGGTGGTGCCGTGGCTCGACGTGCTGCGCGGGACCGCGGAGTTCCGCTCCGGCGAGACCGTGCGGGTCGACAGCCCCGGGGAGGACCCGGAGGTGGACCGGCTGCTGCGCGGCACGGACGACCCGACCCGGGTGGAGGGCTCGCGGCGCTGGTACGAGGCGTTCACCGGCGCCCTTCCGGAGCTGGCCGCGCGGGTGGCGGCGGCCGGTGCGGTCCTGGTGGACGACCCGGCCGAGACCGCCGTCCTGTTCGACAAGCGGCTGACCCACGGACGGCTGCGGGCGGCCGGGGTGCCCGTGCCGGACTCCCCCACCTCGGGCCCGGGCGGGCCGCCGGTGCGCGGCTGGGCGGACCTGCGGGCGCTGATGGCCGGCGCCGGTCTGGCCCGGGTGTTCGTGAAGCCCGCCCACGGCTCCTCCGCCTCGGGCGTCCTCGCCGTGGAGACCGCGGGCGGCGGCCGGGTCCAGGCCACCACCTCGGTGGAACGGGCCCCGGACGGGCGTCTGTTCAACTCGCTTCGGGTGCGGCGTTACGGCACCGAGGCCGAGGTCGCCGCCCTGGTGGACGCCCTCGCGCCGGACGGCCTGCACATCGAGCGCTGGATACCGAAGGCCGCCCTGGACGGCCGGGCCGCCGATCTGCGGGTCGTGGTGGTCGACGGCCGGGCCACCCATGCCGTGGTGCGCACCAGCCGCTCCCCCCTGACCAATCTGCATCTGGGCGGCGCCCGCGGTGACCTGGCCGCCGTCCGGGCCGCGACCGTCGCGGCCGGCGGCCGGTTCGCCGACGCGTTCGCCGTGTGCGAGCGGGCCGCGGCCGCCTTCCCCGGCACCCACTGCGTGGGGGTCGACCTGCTGCCGGCCGCCGGCTGGCGCCGCTTCTCGGTCGGCGAGGTCAACGCCTTCGGCGACCTGCTGCCCGGGCTCACCGGGCTGCCGGGCAGCGGGGCCGAGGACCAGGACACCTACGCCGCCCAGGTCGCCGCCCTGCTCCGTACCCGAACCTCCCTCAGGACCCCGAGCACCACAGGAACCAGCACGCCGTGAACCCCCCGAACACCCCCGACACCCCGCACGTCGACATGAACGCGATCGTGGGCAGCCACGATCTGCTCCTGGTCACCCTCGACACCCTGCGCTTCGACGTGGCCGCCGAACTCGCCGCCGAGGGCCGGATACCGAACCTGGCCCGGCATCTGCCGGGCGGGGCGTGGGAGCGGCGGCACGCGCCCGGCAGCTTCACCTACGCCTCCCACCAGGCGATGTTCGCGGGCTTCCTGCCGACCCCGGCGACGCCCGGTCCGCACCCGCGGCTCTTCGCCGCCCGGTTCGCGGGCAGCGAGACCACCGCCGACGGCACCTTCGTCTTCCACGACACGCCCGATCTGGTGTCGGCGCTCGCGCACGAGGGCTACCGCACGGTGTGCGTCGGCGGAGTGGGCTTCTTCAACAAGCAGCCGCCGCTCGGCACGGTGCTGCCCGGCCTCTTCCAGGAGAGCCACTGGGAGCCGTCCTTCGGGGTGGCCTCGCCGACCTCCTTCGAGTCCCAGGTCGCCCGGGCCGAGGAGGTCGTCGCCGCGCTGCCGCGGGACCGCCGGCTGTTCCTCTTCGTCAACGTCTCGGCGCTGCACCAGCCCAACTGGTTCCATCTGGCGGGCGCGAGCCGCGAGGCCGGCGACTCCCGCGCCACCCACGCCGCCGCCCTCGAGTACGTGGACCGGCACATCGGGCGCCTGTTCGCCGCGATGAGCAGCCGCCGCGACTGCTTCGCGATCGTCTGCTCCGACCACGGCACGGCCTACGGCGACGACGGCTTCACCGGACACCGGCTCGGCCACGAGAGCGTGTGGACGGTGCCGTACGCGCAGTTCGTCCTTCCCGGCCCGGACGCCAACGAGGGCGGCGCCGCATGAGCACCGTGACCGAGGCGGTCCGCCCGTACACCAGTTACGTCTACGCCTATCCGCACAAGACGGCCTACCGTCCGCTGCCCGACCGGCCCGCGCTCGCCGGGCTGTGGGCGGACGAGCCCAAGGACGCGCTGTCCCTCTACGCGCACATACCCTTCTGCGAGGTCCGCTGCGGGTTCTGCAACCTCTTCACCCGGATCGGCGCCCCGGACGAGCTGACCACCCGCTACCTGGACGCGCTCGACCGGCAGGCGACGGCGGTGCGCGAGGCCCTGGGCGACGCGGCGCCGGTGCGGTTCGCCACGGCGGCGTTCGGCGGCGGCACGCCCACCTTCCTCACGGCTGCCGAGCTGGAGCGGCTGTGCGACATCGCCGAGCGGCGGATGGGCGCCGACCTGCGGGCGGTGCCGCTGTCCGTGGAGACCTCGCCGTCGACGGCGACCGCCGACCGGCTCGCGGTGCTCGCGGAGCGCGGCGCGACCCGGCTGAGTATCGGGGTGCAGAGCTTCGTCGAGGCCGAGGCGCGGGCGGCGGTCCGCCCGCAGCGCCGGGCCGAGGTCGAGGCGGCCCTCGGCCGGATCCGCGACACCGGCGTCCCGGTCCTCAACATCGACCTGATCTACGGCATCGACGGCCAGACCGAGGCCAGCTGGCGCCGCTCGCTCGACGCCGCCCTCGTCTGGCGCCCGGAGGAGCTGTATCTGTATCCGCTGTACGTGCGGCCGCTCACCGGTCTGGGCCGCAAGGGCCCGGCGGAGAGCGACCGGGAGTGGGACGAGCGGCGGCTGCGGCTCTACCGGCACGGCCGCGACCACCTCCTGGCGCGGGGCTACGAGCAGGTGTCGATGCGCATGTTCCGTCGCGCGGACGCACCGGCGCTCGGCCCGGACGACCACGCCTGCCAGACCGACGGGATGATCGGCCTGGGCTGCGGCGCCCGCTCCTACACGTCGCGGCTGCACTACTCCTTCGACTACGCGGTCGGCATGCCCGAGATCCGCTCGATCATCGACACCTACACCGACACACGGGACTTCTCCCGGGCCGAGGTGGGCCGCCGGGTCGACGCCGGCGAGGCGCGCCGCCGGCATCTGCTGCAGTCGCTGCTGCAGGCCGCGGGGATGCCGCTCGCCGACTACGCGGCGCGGTTCGGCGGTTCGGCGTTCGACGACTTCGGGGCCGAGCTGGCCCGCTTCGAGGAGCGCGGCTGGCTGGACGCCGACGCCCCGGCCGGGCTGCTCCGGCTCTCCCCCGAGGGCCTGGCGCACTCCGACGGGCTCGGTCCCGAGCTGTTCTCCCCGGCGGTGCGGGCGGCCATGGCCGCGTACGAGGCCAAGTAGGGGGCGGCCGGATGGACCTGACCGTGCTCTACCGGGGGCCGCTCGCCTCCTGCGACTACGACTGTCCCTACTGCCCCTTCGCCAAGCGGCGGGACAGCCCGGAGCGGCTGCGGGCCGACCGGGCGGCCCTGGAGCGCTTCGCCGGGTGGGCGGCCGGGCAGACCGGGGACCGGCTGCGGGTCCTGTTCACCCCGTGGGGCGAGGGCCTGGTGCGGTCCTGGTACCGGCGCACGCTGGTCGAGCTCTCGCACCTTCCGCACGTGGAGCGGGTGGCGATCCAGACCAATCTGAGCTGCCGCACCGACTGGCTGGCGGAGGCCGACCTCGACACGGTGGCCCTGTGGTGCACCTACCACCCGGGCCAGACGCCGTACGAGCGCTTCCTCGGCAAGTGCCGGGAGCTGGCCGCGCGCGGGGTGCGCTTCAGTGTGGGGATCGTGGGGCTGCCCGAGCACCGGGAGCACGCCCGGCGGCTGCGCGCGGAGCTGCCGGAGCAGGTGTACCTGTGGGTGAACGCGGCCGAGGGGCATACATACACGGACGCGGCGGCCGCCGGCTGGACGGAGCTCGACCCGCTGTTCCCGTACAGCCGGCATCCGCACGCCTCGGCGGGGCTGCCGTGCCGCACGGGCGAGTCGGTGATCTCGGTGGACGGCGACGGCACGGTGCGGCGCTGCCACTTCGTACGGGCCGAGCTCGGCAACCTCTACGACGGCTCGTACCGGGCGGCGCTGCGGCCCCGGCCGTGCCCGCTGGCGGTGTGCGACTGCCACATCGGCTATGTGCACCTGGAGACGCTGCCGCTGTACGACGTGTTCGCCGGGGGCGTCCTGGAACGCGTCCCGGCGAACCTCGCCGCGCATCCGTCGTGGCGGGTCTCCTAGAGCGGCATCAGGTCGGGGCGCTTGGCCTCGACGTGGTCGCCGGAGCTCTCGCCGCGCAGCCGGCGCCCGATCCACGGCACCAGGTACTCCCTGGCCCAGTGGATGTCGTCCTTGCGGACCTCCAGGGTGCCGCGCGGCGGCTCCGGGGGCCACGGCTGCTCCGGGTCGGCCGGCACCGCCATGCCGAGGACCTGGGCGGCGCGCAGCGCGACCCGGGTGTGGCCCTCGGGCGAGAGGTGGAGCCGGTCCTCGTCCCAGGCGCGCCGGTCCTGGACGGACCGCAGCGACCACAGGTCGAGCACCGGGCAGCCGTACCGGTCGGCGACGGCCCGGACGTGCCCGTTGTAGGTGGCGATCTTGCCCCGCAGGTGCTTGAGCAGGGTCACGTCGCGGGTGTCGAAGCCGGTGGTCACCATGACGGTGCCGACGGCGGAGGTGAGGTCGGCCACGGCGCGCTCGAAGCGCTCGGCGACGTCGTCGGGGTCGGTGCCGGGGCGGATGATGTCGTTCCCGCCGGCGCAGAAGGTCACGAGGTCGGGGGCGAGTTCCTTCGCCCGCGGGACCTGTTCCGCGACGATCTGGTCCAGGAGGCGCCCCCGTACGGCGAGATTGGCGTACCGGAAGTCGTCGTGCTCCGGCATCTCGTCGGCGAGCAGGACCGCGAACCGGTCCGCCCAGCCGACGAACGACCCGTCGGGCCCGGGATCTCCGACGCCCTCGGTGAAGCTGTCACCGATCGCCGCGTACGACCCGAATGAGTTGTTTTCTGTAGATCTCGAATCGTCTGCCACGGGACCACATCTTTCCCCTCCCCGTGTGACCTACGCGACCGTAAGGAGGGGTTGACGCCGGGTGACATATGCCACCGATAAAGATTCCACCAAGCCGGAATACGCCGGAGGCCCGGCACGCAGGTGCCGGGCCTCCGGGTGCTGTCCGAACGGGTCGGGTTGCCGACGTGGCGTCAGATGCTCACGCCGTGCTGGCGCAGGACGGCCAGCGGGTCGATGTCGGAGCCGTAGTCCGGCCCGGTGCGCATCTCGAAGTGCAGGTGCGGGCCGGTGACGTTGCCGGTGGCGCCGGAGAGGCCGATCTGCTGGCCGCCGCTCACCGTCTGGCCGGCGGAGACGGACAGCGAGGAGAGGTGGGCGTACTGCGAGAAGGTGCCGTCGGCGTGCTGGATGACGACCTGGTTGCCGTAGGCGCCGCCCCAGCCGGCGGAGTAGACGGTGCCGGGGCCGACCGCGCGGACGGTGGTGCCGGTGGAGGCGATGAAGTCGACACCGGTGTGGTAGCCGGAGGACCACATGGAGCCGGAGGCGCGGTACGGGGTGGAGATGCCGCCGCCGACCGGGGCGACCCAGCCGGAGGAGCTGGTCGCGCCCGCCGAGGAGGACGAGGAAGAGGAAGAGGAAGAGGAGGAGTCGGCGGCGGCCGGGGCCGCGGTGCGCTCGCTGCCGCGGGAGGCGCGGCTCGGCGCGGTGTCGCCGTTCTTGGCGGAGCTCTTCGGCGCGGCCTTCGGCGCGGGGGCGGCCTTGTGCGCGGGCGCGGCCTTGGCGGTGTTCTTGGCGCCGAGGGTGAGCTTCATGCCGGGCAGGATCAGCGAGGGGTTCTCGCCGACGACCTGGCGGTTGTCGCGGTAGAGCTTCTGCCAGCCGCCGGCCAGGTGGTGCTCGGTGGCGATCTTCGACAGGTAGTCGCCGCGCACGACGGTGTAGCTCGTGCCCTTGGCGGCCGGGGCCTTGGCGGGGGTGACGGCGGCGGGCGCCACGGCGGCGACGGCCGGGCGGGCGGCGGGGGCGGCCTGCTCGGCGGCGTGCGCGCCGGTCGCGCCGATCAGCGGGAGGGCGACGACGGCGCCTCCGGCGCCGGCGGCCACGAACCCGCGGGTGATCGGGTTGGCCTTGGTACGGCGGTGCTTACCCTTCGCGGGCATGGCGGTTTCCTCTCCGTCGCCTGCGAGGTGAGCTGTCGGGTTCGGACTGGAGATGTCCGGCCGCGCGGTCGCGCGGCTTCACCCCGAGCCGTCCTTCTCTCCGAGGGATCGGCGACTTACCTGGGTCCCCCGCTCCTGCCGTCTACGGGTGAGTGCGGATTCCGGTCGGCGGCAGGATGAGGCGGTCCGTCCGGAGTGAGCGCGACGCTAGACGAGCGGGGACGAGCGGAACAAGCCACCGGTTCCATTCGATCTCGAATTCCTTGATATCCGTCCGGAATTCCGGTGACCCTCCGTCGATGACGGTCTCTCGATTTCCCTTTGCCGGGGGGAATTTGAAAAAGACGATCAGGCACGGTCCGTCACGTCTATGACGCTGCTCACGCCCCGGAACCCATCTCCCCTGCAACCAGGGCGCGTTATACCCAAGCGCTCAATCCGGACAGATCGCCCATTCCATCCCGATGGGGTGCCCACGCGGCCCGCCAGCCATGATGATTGCCGCAGGAACCGATCTCGAGAGCAGGAGCAACCGTGACGCGAGCGACGACCGAGCCCGAACTCACCGGCGTACGCAACTTCCGCGATCTGGGCGGACTGCCGACCGTGGACGGCCGGTCCGTGCGCCCCGGGCACCTCTTCCGCAGCGGTCACCTGGCGCACGCCACCGCCGAGGACGCGGCCTTCCTCACCACCCTGGGACTGCACACGGTCTTCGACTTCCGCAACGAGGCCGACCGGCGGATCGAGGGCGCGGACGTCGAGCTCCCGGGCGTGCGGAACGTGAACATACCGCTCAACGACCCGGCCGACGGCAAGGAGTTCTGGAAGCTGGTCCGCGACGGGGACCTGGACCAGCTGCGCGGGATCCTGGGCGACGGCAAGGCCGCGGCCCGGATGTCCGACTCGTACCGGAAGATGATCGTCGAGCGGACCGCCGAGCACAGCCGGATCCTGCACGCGATGGCCGAGGACAGCGTCCCCGCCCTGATGCACTGCGCGGCCGGCAAGGACCGGGCGGGGCTGGCGATCGCGATCTCGCTGCTCGCGGTCGGCGTCGAGCACGAGGCGATCGAGGCGGACTACGTGAAGTCCAACGCCCCGCACCGCCGCTACAAGGTGCAGCGCAGCTCCACCGCCCCAGACGGGATGTCGCCGGAGGTGATGGAGCTGCTCGCGCCGCTGTTCGACGCGCGGGTGGAGTATCTGCGGGCCGCGTTCGGGACCATCGAGGAGAGCTGGGGCTCGGTCGACGTCTATCTGGCGGAGGGGCTGCGGCTCGCCCCGGAGACCCGGGAGCGGCTGCGCGGGCGGCTGCTCACCGAGGCGTGACCCTTCAGGTCGGGGCTACTTCCCGCCCATGGAGAAGAGCAGATAGAGGAAGGCGGCGAAGACGTGGCCGGCGACCAGGTAGGCGAAGAGCCGGAGCACCAGGCCCTTGGGGAACTTGCCCTCACCGCGCTCCTCGCCGGTGACCGGTACGGACTTCTCGGACATGTCGGTCCTTTCTAGACCTCAGCGTCGATGCGGGGTCCCGGCGCCGAGGCACAGCTCGGCGGCGGGGCTCTGCATCAGGGTGTGGACGAACAGCAGCTCGGCCCCGGCCTGTGTCGCGGCGCCGATCCGGTGCGGGGTCAGCGAGTCGAAGTGCGCACTGTCCCCGGGGTCGAGCACGTGCACGGCCTCGCCGAGCGCGAGCCTGACCCGCCCCTCCAGGACATGGATCCACTCCTCGCCGGGATGGACCCGCACGATGTCCGCGCTGGTGGCGTACGGGACGTGGACGCGAAGCGCCTGCATGGCGCGGCCGGCGCCGCCGGCCTGCCGGTAGCTCCAGCCGTCGGCCTCGACCGGCTCGGAGCGCCCGGCCCGCACGACCGGGTCGCGCTCCGGCGGCGCCTCGCCGAGCAGCTCGGAGACCGTCGTACCGTAGATACGGGCGAGCGCGAGCAGCATCGGCAGCGAGGGCTGCCGGTTCCCCGTCTCCAGGCGCGACAGATGGGCGGGCGAGAGCCCGGCGCGCTGGGCGGCCGCCTCCAGGGTGAGCCCGCGCCGGCGGCGCAGGGCCCGCAGCTGCGGAGCGACGTCCGGCAGGGCGTCGGTGACGTGGTCCATGCGTCCATTGCGCCAGGCTTGTGCCTCTGAGGCAACTTTCTTGCCTCAGAGGCAAAACCCGGACCCCGGGGGCCGCCGGAATCCGGTCAGCGCTGCGCGACCGCCTGCTTGACCAGCGTCTTTCCGAAGTCCCACATCAGTCCGCCGCCCGCGTGGGCGTCGTCCATCACCGCCGTGAAGGCGGTCACGAAGCGCTCCACGTCCGCCTCGTCGACGACCAGCGGCGGGATCAGCTTGATCACCTCCAGATGGTCCCCCGACACCTGGGTCAGGATGTGGTGGCGCTGGAGCAGCGGCACCACGACCATCTGGGCGAAGAGCCCCTTGCGGGCCGCCTGGAGCATGGTCCAGCGGCTGCGCAGGCCGAGCGAGGTCGGGCGGCCGAACTCGATGCCGATCATCAGCCCGCGGCCGCGGATCTCCTTCAGGAGCTCGTAGCGCGGGACCAGCTCGCGCAGCCGGCCGGCGAGCAGGTCGCCGGTCCGGCGCACGTGCGCCACGGTGTCCTCGGCCTCCATGACCGAGAGCACCGCGAGCCCGGCGGCCATGGCCTGCGCGTTCGAGCCGAAGCTGGCCGAGTGGACGAGGACCCGGTCCATCGAGGAGTAGACCTTCTTGAAGATCCAGTCCTTGCCCAGGGTGGCGCCCACCGGTACGTAGCCGCCGGAGAGCGCCTTGGCGACGCACACCAGGTCGGGTTCGACCCCGTCCTCGTGCTGGTACGCGTAGAAGTCGCCGGTCCGCCCGAGACCGGTCTGCACCTCGTCGGCGATGAGCAGCGCGCCGTGCCGGTGCAGCAGCTCCTGGGCGGCGCGCAGGAAGCCCGGCGGGGTCTCGTGGACGCCCTTGCCCTGGATGGGCTCGACGACGAAGCCCGCCA
This sequence comes from Streptomyces sp. SKN60, assembly GCF_026236535.1. Taxonomy (GTDB): domain Bacteria; phylum Actinomycetota; class Actinomycetes; order Streptomycetales; family Streptomycetaceae; genus Streptomyces. Next base: position 282,749 of record NZ_JAHTMW010000003.1, read on the forward strand.
CGTCGCCCTTGCGCAGCTCCCGCTCCAGGGCGTCGAGGTCGCCCAGCTCGATCGCCGTGTCGGGGAGCAGCGGTGCGAAGCCGTCCCGGAAGCCCTTCTCGCCGTTGACGGAGAGGGAGCCGGTGGTGAGGCCGTGGAAGGCGTGCGCGCAGTACACGATCCTGGGCCGGCCGGTGGCGTACCGGGCGAACTTGAGGGCGGTCTCGACGGCCTCGGTGCCGCTGTTGCCGAAGAAGACCCGGTCGAGGTGGGGGCTGTGCGCGAGCAGCCGCTCGGCGAGCAGTCCGGGCAGCGGCTGGCAGTCGAAGCGGGTGAGGTCGGCGAGCTGGGCGTCGAGCACGTCGTGCAGGGCCTGCCGAACGACGGGGTGGTGCCGGCCCAGGCCCATGACGCCGAAGCCGGCGAGCATGTCGAGGTAGTCGTTGCCGTCGGCGTCCCAGAAGTGGGCGCCCTCGGCCCGCTCGTAGACCCGGTCGAAGCCGATGGTGTGGAGCATCCGCGGGAGCTGGTGGTTGAGGTGGCGGGCGTGCAGCTCGTAGCGCTCGCCGCCGCGCTCGGCGAGCAGTGCCTTCAGGTCGAACTCACCGGTCATGGCGCGCTCGCTCACCCGTGGTTCCCGTTGACGGTCTCGCGGACCGCGCGGAGGGACTCCTTGAGCGAGCCCATGGTGGCGAGGACGGCGGTGGGCTCGTAGCCGCAGTGCGCCATGCAGTTGGCGCAGCGCGGGTCACGGCCGCGGCCGTACTTGTCCCAGTCCGTCTCCTCGATGAGCTCGCGGTACGTCGGGACGTAGCCGTCGCTCATCAGATAGCAGGGGCGCTGCCACCCGAAGAGCGAGTAGTTGGGGATCGCCCACGCGGTGCACGGGAAGTCGGCCTTGCCCTCCAGGAAGTCCAGGAAGAGCGGCGAGTGGTTGAGCCGCCAGCGGCGCCGGTTTCCACCCGCGAACGCCTTCCTGAAGAGTTCCCTGGTCTGTTCGACACCCAGGAAGTGTTCCTGGTCGGGCGCCTTCTCATAGGCATAGGCGGGCGAGATCATCATTTCGTCGACCTGCAGGTCGTCGTTGAGGAAGTTGAGCACCTCGATGATCGTCTGCGGGGTGTCGGTGTTGAAGAAGGTCGAATTGGTGGTGACCCGGAAGCCGCGCCGTTTGGCCTCCTTGATCGCCGCGACGGCCTCGTCGAACACCCCTTCCTTCGCCACCGATTCGTCGTGCCGCTCGCGCAGCCCGTCGATGTGCACCGCGAAGGCGAAATACGGGGAGGGCGTGAACTTGTCCAGTTTCTTGCGCAGCAGCATGGCGTTGGTGCACAGGAAGACGTACTTCCGCTTGGCCACCAGCTGGCGCACGATCTCGTCGATCTGAGGGTGCATCAGCGGCTCGCCGCCGGCGATCGACACCATCGGCGCCCCGGACTCCAGGACGGCGCCGACCGCCTGGGCCACCGGCATGCGCTGCTTGAGCACACCGGCCGGGTGCTGGATCTTTCCGCAGCCCTCGCACTTGAGGTTGCACGCGAAGAGCGGCTCCAGCTCGACGATCAGCGGGAACTTGTCCCGCTTGCGGAGCTTCTGTTCGAAGAGATAGGTCCCGACCCGGATGGACTGACGGAGCGGCATGGCCATAACTCGTTCACCTCCTGGGGAGCAGCAAAGAACGGTGCCATTCGAAGAATGCGGGCAGGACCGCACGCAGCACACGGAAGGCCGATATTCCCCCGCGCACCGTGCCGATCCGGACCAGTTCATGTTCTGGAGCGTCCACGACCACCCGTACGGCCGCAACCGGGCGTGCTCCGGCGGCCACGGCGGTGCTCAGGGTGGCGGCCGACTCCATGTCGACGGCGATCGCGCCGCCGGCCCGCAGCGCGGCCCGCTCGGGGCCGCGCACCACGTGGTCGGAGCCGGTGAGCGGGCCGGTGTGGACGGTGCGGCCGGGCAGCGCCCGGCTGAGCGCCTTGACGAGCAGGTCGGTGCCGACGCACGGGGTGGTGCCGTCGGGGCCGCGGGTCTCCTCGGCGACGATCAGGTCGCCGGGGTGCATGCCGGGCGCGAGCCCCGCGCAGAAGCCGGAGGCGATGACGGCGGCGTCCCGCCAGGGCTCCCGGCCGAGGGTGCGCGCGACGGTCCGCCGGGCGTGCGCCGGGCCCATGCCGGTGCGCACCACCGTGACCGGGGCGGGCGCCCCGCCCCGGTCGCCGCTGCGCAGCGCCAGCTTCTCGATGCCGAGCGCGCAGGCGACGACCAGCGGCGGCACGGCGGCTGCCGTGTCCCCGGCGTCCCCGGCGGCTCCGGCGGCCGGTTCGCCGCCCATCAGCGGGCCTCCCGGCCGGGCAGGGCCGGCTCCCCGTTCACATAGCGGCCGAGCGCGGTGAGCGGGAAGACCTGGCGGTAGAGGTGGTAGTTGATGGAGAAGTCCCAGGGGAACCCGGTACCGGTGAACTGGGGCTCGTCCCAGGAGCCGTCCTCGCGCTGGGTGGCGGCCAGCCAGGCGACGCCGCGCCGGACCGCCTCGGACTCGCGCTCGCCGGCCGCGAGCAGCGCGATCAGCGCCCAGGCGGTCTGCGAGGCGGTGGACTCGCCGTGCCCGATCCAGCGCTCCTCGCGGTACGAGCGGAGGTCCTCGCCCCAGCCGCCGTCGTCGTTCTGCACGGACCGCAGCCAGTCGACGGCCCGCCGGATCGCGGGGTGGCTGCGGGCGAGCCCGGCGGCGGTGAGCGCGGGCAGCACCGAGCCCGTACCGTAGATGTAGTTGACGCCCCAGCGCCCGAACCAGGCGCCGCCGGGCTCCTGTTCCGCCAGCAGCCACTCGATGCCCCGGCGGGCGCGGGGGTCGTCGGCGCGGCCCTCCCAGGCGAGCATCTCCACGACGTGGGCGGTGACGTCGGCCGAGGGCGGGTCGATCACCTCGCCGAAGTCGCAGAACGGCAGCCGGTTGGGAAAGGGGCTGGTGTTGTCGGCGTCGAAGGCGCCCCAGGCGCCGTTCCTCGACTGCATGCCCGCGGTCCACCGGGCGCCGCGGCGGACGGCCGCGTCCACCCGGGCCGGCTCGGGGTGCGCGACGCGGCGCAGCGCGAGGATCACCTCGGCGGTGTCGTCGATGTCCGGGTAGTTGTCGTTGTGGAACTCGAAGGCCCAGCCGCCCGGCGGGAGTTCGGGCCGGCGCACGGCCCAGTCGCCCTTGCGGACGATCTCCTCGCCGAGCATCCAGTCGGCGGCCTTCACCAGGGCCGGGTGGTCGGGCCGTACGCCCGCGTCGGCGAGCGCGATGGTGGCGAGGCAGGTGTCCCAGACCGGGGACTGGCAGGCCTCGATCATCCGGGCACCGTCCTCGCGCCACACGGCGAAGCGGTCGAGGGACTCCAGGCCGGCCTTCATCACCGGGTGCTGCAGGTCGTAGCCGAGCAGATGCAGGGCGATGACCGAGTAGACGGCGGGCGGCTGGATGCCGCCCCAGCAGCCGTCGTTCTCCTGCCGCTCGACGATCCAGCGGGCGGCGACGTTCATGGCGATCTTCCGCAGCCGGCGCGGGGCCACCTTGCGGTAGAGGTGCAGTCCCTTGTCGACGCGCTGGAAGAAGCCGTCCCAACTGGCCGCCGGGGCGAGGGGCTTGCCGGGGTTGGGGCGGGCCGGGTCGGTGTGCAGCTCGTCCAGCGGGAACGGCGCGGGCCGCACCGGGCGCAGGGCGGAGACGACGGTGAGCGGCACGATCGTCTGGCGGGCCCAGCAGCCGAAGTCGTAGATGTTGAGCGGGAACCAGCTCGGCAGGAAGACCAGCTCGGGCGGGAGCTCCGGCAGGTCGTCCCAGCTCCACCAGCCGAAGAGGGCGAGCCAGATGCGGGTGAAGACGCGGGCCCGGGCGATGCCGCCCTGCTCGCGGACCCAGGCCGCGGCACGGGCCATGTGCGGGTCCTCGGGGGCGTCCCCGGCGAGCCGCAGGGCGACGTAGGCCTCGATGGTGGCGGAGAGTTCGGCGGGCCCGCCGTGGAAGGTGGCCCAGGTGCCGTCGGCGCGCTGCTCGCCGCGGATGTGCAGGGCGGCGGCGCGGACGGTCTCCGGTTCGAGGATGCCCAGGAACCGGCGAAGCAGCAGGTCCTCGGCGTCCATGGTGACGTTGGTCTCCAGGTCGCCCTTCCACCAGCCCTCGGGGTCCTGGCGGCCGAGGAGGTGGGCGACGGAGCGCTCGGCCGCGCGGGCGGCGGCCTCGTCGAGGGCGCCCTGCGAGGTGAACGCGGGCGCGGTGGTGGTCGTGGTGGTGGTGCTGGCCGCGGCCGCTCGGGGTCCCATGGCCCCGGCGCTTCCGTCGGTCGTCGCTGTCATGGCTTCCCCTTCGTGCAGGCGGTGTACTCGGGCGTACTTTCTGCTTCTTCGGGTCTGCCGTCGGCCGGTGCCGGGTGGCACCGGCCGGCGACTGCGCACTCATATCAGAGCGATGGTGATCATCTCTTCCGTACGACGACGAAATCGGCCAGTGCCGTCAGCTGTTCCCGCACGTGGGCGGGGAGGTCCACGTCGTGCAGGGCGCTGATGGCGATCTCGTGCTGGCGGCGGGCCTCCTGGGAGGTCCACTCCCGGCCGCCGGCCTCCTCGATGAGGGCGGCGCGGGCGGCGAACTCGGCCTCCGAGAACGAGTCGAAGTCGGTGCTCTTGGCGTCGGCGGCGAGCAGTTCGCCGAGCCGCTCGGAGGCCGGGCCGCCGGCCGCGAGGGCGGCGACGACGGGCAGCGACTTCTTGCGCTGGCGCAGGTCGGACCAGGTCTGCTTGCCGGTGGAGTCCGGGTCGCCCCAGATGCCGAGGAGGTCGTCCACGGCCTGGAAGGCGAGCCCGAGGTGGTAGCCGTACTCCTCCAGCTTGTCGGCGGTGCGGTCGTCGGCGCCCGCGAGGACGGCGCCGATGGAGGCGGCGCAGGCGAGCAGGGCGCCGGTCTTGTTGCCCTCCATCTCCAGGCACTCCTCGACGGTGACCCGCTCGCGGTGCTCGTAGGAGATGTCCTGCGCCTGGCCGTCGATGAGCTTGCGGTTGGCGGTGGTCAGCCGGCGGGTGGCGCGGCCGGCCTCGACGGTGCCGAGTTCGAGCAGCACCTCGTTGGCGAGGGCGGACAGCGCGTCGCCGACCAGGATGGCCTGGGCGGGGCCGTACACCTTCCACACGGTGTCGCGGTGGCGGCGCTGCTCGTCGCCGTCCATGAGGTCGTCGTGGAGCAGCGAGAAGTTGTGCACGAGCTCCACGGCGACGGCGCCGGGGATGCCGACCTCGGGGGCGGCGCCGGCGGCCTCGGCGGAGATCAGGGCGAGCGCGGGGCGCACGGCCTTGCCGCTGTCGCCCTCGGTCGGGTGACCGAGGGCGTCGATCCAGCCGAAGTGGTAGGCGGCCACGGTGTCCATGGGCGGCGCGAGGCGGTCGACGGCCGCCCGCATGACGGGCGTGGACAGGGCGCGGCCCCGCTCCAGCAGTGCGGCGACGTCCGCGGTGTCGACAGCCGGATTCCCCGGTGGCACGGTCGGCACGGTCTCTCCTCTGGTTCCGGTACTCACACTCATGCCGCCTCCTGCAGCGGATGGTCGTAGTGGCGGCCGAGTGCGGAGAGTGCGGCGCCCGCGGCGCTGAAGCCGCTGCGGACGGCACCCTCCATGGTCGCGGGCCAGCCGGTGGCGGTCCATGCGCCGGCCAGGTAGAGGCCGGGCGCGCGGGTGCGGGCGCCGGGGCGGAGCCGGCCGACGCCAGGGGTGGGGGCGAACGTGGCGGTCCGCTCGCGGGTGACGAAGAAGTCCCGGATGCCGGCGCCGCGGGCGGCGGGCAGCAGCCGCTCCAGCTCCGGGAGGTAGCGCTCGCGGAGCACGGCGACGGGCTCGTCGATCTCGTCCCGGGCGGCGGACTGGGAGACCGCCAGGTACTGGCCGGGGCCGGTGAGTCCGGAGGACTCGGTGCGGTCGAAGACCCACTGGACGGGGCTGCCGATCGCGGTGAAGAAGGGCCGGCGCAGCACCTTGCGGTCGTAGACGACGTGCACGTTGAGGATGGGCGCGGTGCCGATGTCGAGGAGCCGGTCGGGGTCGTCGAGGGCGCCCTCGGGCAGCAGTTCGTGGGCCTCGCGCTGGGGTACGGCGAGGACGACGGCGTCGGCTTCCAGGGTCTCCCCCGGCAGCGTCACGGTCCAGCGTCCGTCGTCGGTGCGGGTGATGCGCTCGGCCTTGGCGCGCAGTTCGGTGCGGACGCCGAGGGCGTCGAGGGCCTTGCGGGCGAGGGTGTCGTGCAGTTCGCCGAGCGGGACGTGGGCCCAGCCGATGTCGGCGGCGCCGTTCTCGGACAGCAGGCCGGTCTTGAACACCTTGGCGGCAAGGCCCATGGAGGCGTCGGGGGCGACGGCGTTGAGGGTGGCCACCCCGACCAGGTCCCACAGCGCCTCGACGGCGCGGGCGGACTGGCCGTGCCGGCCGAGCCAGGTGCCGAAGTCGGTGCCGTCCAGGGCGGGGTCGGCGGGGTCCAGCTTCTGCAGCGCGAGCGCGGCCCGGGCGACGCCCGCCCGCTCGCCGAGCGACAGATGCGGATACGTGGCGAGGCTGCGCGCCAGGTGCAGCGGTACGGGCAGCGCGTCGCGCCGCAGCCGCCCGAGCCGCGGTCCGGCCTGCCGCCCCACGTCGAGCACGGGCACGTCGAGCCGCCGCTGCACGGGCGCCAGGTGGGCGCCGCCCACCCGGTCCAGGAACCAGCGGTAGCCGGTGCAGCAGCGCAGATACACGTGCTGCCCGTTGTCGACGGTGAGGTCCCCGCGCTTGAACGAGAACGCGAGCCCGCCGAGCCGCGGCCGCCCTTCGAGCAGCGTCACCCGCACCCCGGCCTCGGCCAGCTGCAGCGCACTGGTCACCCCGGCCAGCCCGCCCCCGACCACGACGGCCCGCGCCGGCCGCCCCCCGTGCCCGCGCACGGCGGCGGTGGCTCCCCCGGTGACCCTGATGTCGTCGGCGGTCATACGGCCTCCCCTCGGGATGTCGTGATCGGTGACGCGGTACGGGGACCGCGGGTTGTCCGGGCCGCGTGAGCGGCCGTGCGGCCGGCAGACGCGCTGGCATGCGAAACCCCGGCACCCTGCGGCGCCGTCGCGGTGGCGCGGCAACGGCACGCCGCTTCGCCGGCGCCCGCCGGCACGGCCCCGGCCGGCGGCTTCCCGCCCCATGCTCCGTCGCTCACGCCGGCCTCCTGACCGTGCGCCGGGAGATGTGGCGGGCGTCCAGGCCGGAGAGGCCGCGGACCGCGACGTAGGCCTTCTCGCGGCCGGGGAGGGAGACGCGGCCGCGGAGGACGGCCTCGGGGTCGCGTTCGATGCGGTCGAGGAGGCGGCGGTAGATGCCGGCCATGGCGGCGACGCAGGCGCCGCTGCGGCGGTCGAGCATGGGGAGGAGGCGGTAGCCCTCGGCGAAGAGGGCGCGGGCGCGGCGGACCTCGAAGTGGACCAGGCCGGCGAAGTCGGCGCCGGGCGGCGGGGTGTCGGCGGCGAAGCCGGCGGAGCAGCCGAACTTGGCGAGGTCGTCGGCCGGCAGGTAGGTGCGCCCGTTGCCGGCGTCCTCGCGGACGTCGCGCAGGATGTTGGTGAGCTGCAGCGCGAGGCCGAGGGTGTCGGCGTACTCGGGGGCGCGGTCGGCGCCGGCGGCGCCGGGCTGGGTGCCGAAGACGCCGAGCGAGAGCCGGCCGATGGCGCCGGCCACGCACCGGCAGTAGACCTTGAGGTCGTCCCAGGTCTCGTAGGTCTCGCCGCGCACGTCCATGAGGACGCCGTCGATGAGCTCGTCGAGGCCTTCGAGCGGGACCGGGAAGCGGCGGGCGGTGTCGGCGAGGGCGACGGCCACCGGGTCGGTGTCGTCCTCCTCGACCTCGCCCGCGCGGATCCGGGCGAGGATCGCGCGGGTGCCCTCCAGGCGCTCCTTCTTGTCGGCGGGCGCGAGCGGCCCGTCGCCGATGTCGTCGACCCGCCGCGAGAAGGCGTACAGCGCGGACATGGCCTGGCGCTTCTCGGTCGGCAGCAGCCGGATCCCGTACGCGAAGTTGCGTGCCTGCTGTCCGGTCACGGCCTCGCAGTAGCTGTACGCGGCCTGGACCGGCGCGGACGGCTGGGACTGTACCTCCACGGTGCGGCTCACCCCTCTTTCCGCGCCGTGAGCAGGACGGCGCCCGCCCGGCGGATCAGACTCGGTTTGGCGGCCTTGGGCGGCCCGGGCAGGACGTCGAAGCCCGCGGCGGCGATCGCGTCGAGTGCCGCGTACCCGCCGCCGGCGAAGCCCGCGAGCAGCAGCCGGAGCCGGCCGCGGACGCTGCCGACGAGCGGGACTCCGGAGTCGAGCAGGTCGCGGGCCCGGCCGGCCTCGAAGGCGATCAGGGCGCGCACGGAGGCCCCGGCGGTGGGGGCGGCGAGGTCGTCGACGGTGACGTGGAACCGCTTGAGGTCCTCGGCCGGCAGATAGACCCGGTCGCGGGCCAGGTCCTCGGCGACGTCCTGGAGGTGCTCGACGATCTGGAGCGCGGTGCAGATCTCGTCGGAGCGGCGGATCCGCTCGGGGGTCGCGGTGCCGGTGATGCCGAGCACGAGCCGGCCGACCGGGTTCGCGGAGAGCTCGCAGTAGGCGAGCAGGTCGTCGTAGGTCTCGTAACGGCTGACCAGCTGGTCCTGCCGGTTGGCGGCGATCAGGCCGAGGAACGGCTCGGGGGGCAGCCCGCAGCGCTCGACGGTGGGGACGAGGGCGCGCAGCAGCGGGTGGTGCGGGCCGTCGCCTGCGGGGTCGAAGACGCGCCGGAGGTCGGTCTCGAAGGCGTCGAGGAGGGCGAGCCGGTCGCCGGCCCGCTCGGGGGCGACGCCGAGCAGCCGGGCGTCCGCGCCGCCGGGGGCGAGGTCGCCGTCGCCGATGTCGTCGACGAGCCGGGCGAAGCCGTACACGGCCATCAGGTCGTCGCGCCAGGCGCGCGGCAGGAAGAAGGGCGCCACGGGGAAGTTCTCGTCCGCGGCCTTGCCGAGAGTGGCGTGCGAGGTGTCCTGGTCTCGCACCTGCCCGATTCCGGTCACCGGCCGCTGCCCGACGCGGGGACGGCGACACCCTCGTGGAGCTGGAGATTCTGCGTCATGGCCGTCACATCTCCCGTTCTACACCGCGGATCGAATCCATCCTATTTCGGACACGCCGCCGAGCCCTGCCCGTGGCCCTCCGCCCGGGGCCCGGACGCCGCGGGGTATCGCCCCACTTGCCGCGAAACGGACCGGTACAGCTTACGTGGTACGGGGCCGGATGCCGCGTCGGGGGGCCGGGCGCCTGTGGACAACGCCGGGCGCGATGTCAACCTTCCCCGTACGGGCGGAAGTTCACCCGTTCTTGACCTTGTTGACCATGACTTGGGCGCGCCCTGGGGCGGCCCGGGGGGGGGGGAGCCCGGGCGTCAGGGTACGCGGGTGCCGGAGACCACCATGGCGAGGGTGGAGTCGACGACGTCGTCCCGGCGCTGGGCGGGCAGCCGGCGCAGTGGCCCCTCGAGCAGCAGCAGCGACAGTCCGTGCACGGCCGACCACGCGGCGGCGTCGGCGGCCGGGCGGGCGGCGCGCGGCGGGCGGGCGGTGGCGCCGAGGGCGGTCAGGGCGTCGGTGAGCAGGGTGAAGGCGCGTACCTCACCGGCCGGGGCCTCCGGCTCCGCCGCCTCGGTGCGGGGGGTGCCGAAGGCGGAGCGGTAGAGGCCGGGCTGCTCGACGGCGAAGGCCACGTAGCCGCGGCAGAGGGCGGCGAGCCGGGCCTCGGCGGCGAGGGCCGGGTCGTCGGCGCCGGGCATCCGGGCGGCGGCCCGCTCCATGGAGTCGGCGAGGGCCCGCCGGGCGTGGTCGCGGACGGCGGCGAGGAGCTCGCCGCGGCCCTCGAAGTGCCGGTAGGCGGCGGTGGGCGAGACGCCCACCCGGCGGGCGGCCTCGCGCAGGACGACGCGTTCGGGCCCCCCTTCGCCGGCGAGTCCGACGGCGGCGCAGATGAGGGCGTTGCGCAGGTCGCCGTGGTGATACGTCTTTCCTCCCGGGATCGCTGCCATGCGCTCATCCTGCCCGATGTTGACCGCATGAACATTCCGGGTGGCCGCGCGACGCGCGAAAACCGGACGTCCGTGAACGCACCGCCGCCCCCGCCGATCGGTTCGGCGGGGGCGGCGGTGGCGCGACGGGTACGGCGGCGAGCGCGGCTACTTGCCGGTCTCGCGCTCGTAGGCGGCGATGACCTCGTCGGTCGGGCCGTCCATGAGCAGCTCGCCCTTCTCCAGCCAGAGCACGCGGTCGCAGGTGTCGCGGATCGACTTGTTGTTGTGGCTCACCAGGAAGACCGTGCCGGCCTCCTTGCGCAGCTCGCGGATGCGGGCCTCGGAACGGTTCTGGAACTTGCGGTCGCCGGTCGCCAGGGCCTCGTCGATCATGAGGACGTCGTGCTGCTTGGCGGCGGCGATGGCGAAGCGGAGCCGGGCGCCCATGCCGGACGAGTAGGTGCGCATCGGCAGCGAGATGAAGTCGCCCTTCTCGTTGATGCCGGAGAAGTCGACGATGTCCTGATAGCGGTTCTTGATCTGCTCGCGGCTCATGCCCATGGCGAGGCCGCCGAGGATCACGTTGCGCTCACCGGTGAGGTCGCTCATGAGCGCGGCGTTGACGCCGAGCAGCGAGGGCTGGCCGTCGGTGTAGACCTTGCCGCTCTCGGTGGGCAGCAGGCCGGCGATGGCGCGCAGCAGGGTCGACTTGCCGGAGCCGTTGCTGCCGATGAGGCCGATGGCCTCACCGCGGTAGGCGGTGAAGGACACGCCGCGGACGGCGTGCACCTTGCGCACCCCGCGCTCGGTCTGGCCCTTGCGGCGCCGGATGATGCGGCTGAGGGCCGCGGTGGCGCTGCCCTTGCCGCCGGCGCCGCCGTTGACCCGGTAGACGATGTGGACGTTGTCCGCGATGACGGTGGGGATCCGGCCCCGGTCGCTGTCAGCCACGGCCGTACCTCTCCTCGGCCTTCCAGAAGTAGACGAAGCCGCCCAGGCCGATCACGAGGGACCAGGCGAGGGTGACGAACCAGACGTGCGGCGGCAGGTTGGACGCGCCGTAGCCGTCGATCAGCGCGAACCGGATGAGGTCCATGTGCAGCGCGGCCGGGTTGTACTGGAGCAGGTCCGCGATCCAGGCCGGCTTGTCCTCCAGCATCACCGGGATCGAGAACATGACGCCCGACGCGTACATCCAGGTGCGCATGATGAACGGCATCAGCTGCGCGAGGTCGGGCGTCTTGGCGCCCATCCGCGCCACGATCATGGCGAGGCCCGCGTTGAACACGAACTGCAGCAGCAGCGCCGGCAGGACGAGCAGCCAGCTGAGCGAGGGGTAGCTGCCGAAGGCCACCGCGACGGCGACGAGCACCACCATCGAGAACAGCAGCTGCTGGAGCTGCTGGAGCGCGAAGGAGATGGGCAGCGAGGCCCGGGGGAAGTGCAGGGCCCGGACCAGGCCCAGGTTGCCGGAGATGGCGCGGACGCCGGCCATCACCGAGCTCTGGGTGAAGGTGAACACGAACACGCCCGTCACCAGGAACGGGATGTACACCGACCGCGACATGCCGCGGTCCGCGCCGATGATCACACCGAAGATCAGGAAGTAGACAGCGGCGTTCAGGAGCGGGGTCACCACCTGCCACAGCTGGCCGAGCTTTGCCTGGCTGTACTGGGCGGTGAGCTTCGCCTGCGAGAAGGCCAGGATGAAGTGGCGCCGGCCCCACAGCTGGCGGACGTACTCCACGAGGCCCGGCCGGGCCCCGCTGACGGAGAGTCCGTACTTCGCCGCCAGCTCGGCCGGGCTCAGGCCGCTGTCGGCGGACGGTCGGGCGCTCGTCACGACCCCACCGTCCTGGGATGTGTCACTCACAGTCGAAACTTTCGTGTTCGGGATGCGCGGCAAGTCGGGTACCACGATGTCAGACGACGGGCGGGCGTCCCAGTCGGGTCAGCCGCCACACCGTACGCCACCTCATGGGGTGCCGCGGACCGCAAGGGATCCGCCAGCCCGCCCGGAATCCGCCGAACCACGCCTTGAGGGCCGGTACGGAGGGCCGCCGCGCCAGCGTGAGCAGCAGCCAGACGCCGAGATAGACCGGCACCAGGGGTGCGGGAAGATTGCGGCGGGCCAGCCACACTCGGTTGCGGGCCACGTTGAAGTGGTACGTCGCGTGCCGGGACGGCGGGGTGGTGGGGTGCAGCAGCACCATGTCGGAACGGTAATCGATCATCCAGTCGGCGTCGAGGGCCCGCCAGGCGAGATCGGTCTCCTCGTGCGCGTAGAAGAACGCGTCCGGCAGTCCGCCGACCTCGGCGAAGACCTTGGTGCGCACCGCGTTGGCGCCGCCGAGGAAGGTGGTGACGCGCGAGGAGCGCATCGGGTCCGAGGCGCGCAGCCGCGGCACGTGCCGGCGCTGGGTGCGGCCGGTCTCGGGGTCGGCGATCCGGAAGCTGATGATGCCGAGCCGCGGGTCGGCCGTGAAGGCCTGGCGGATCAGCTCCGCGGTGTCGTCGTTGGCGAGCAGGCCGTCGTCGTCCAGGAACAGCAGGGCGTCGACGTCGCTGCCGCCGGGCCCGAAGGCCTCGATGCCGATGTTGCGGCCGGCCGGGATGCCGACGTTCTCCGGGAGGGTCACCGAGCGGACGCCCGCGGGCAGCCCGGTGACCTCCACGCCCTGGCCCACCACGACCACCTCGACCGGTTCGCCCTGCTGCCGGGCGACCGAGTCGAGGAGGGCGCGCAGGTCGTCGGGGCGGTTGCCCATGGTGATGACGACCGCGCCCAGCTTCATCGGCCTGGTCATGGTGGCCGTCCTCACTTGAGCCTGCTGGAGGCCAGGATCGAGACCAGGTGGAGCACGGTCTGCAGCAGCGCGATGCCGGCGAGCACGGCGACGCCGAGCCGGGAGAAGAACAGGTCGCCCCGGACCTGGTCCGCGATCGCGAGGACCAGGACGAGGAGGGAGGCCTCGATCCCCAGGACCAGCCGGTGGAACTTGAGCGCGCCGGCGGCCCGGCGGGCCAGCGCCATGCCGGAGGAGCGCGGCTCGGACGCCGCCTCCTTGACCGGCGGCATCCCGTTCTGATGGCGGGCGACGCCGACCAGGTCGGTCTCCGCCTTGATCAGGATGGCGCCGAGCGCGGCCAGGGTGCCGAGGAAGGCCCACAGCCAGTCGATCCGGCCGCTCCCCCACGGGTCGGCGGCGCGCAGGCCGAAGCCGACGAGCACGGCCGCGTCGCACAGATAGGCGCCGACCCGGTCCAGGTAGACGCCGGCCAGCGAGTACTGCTTCTTCCAGCGGGCCAGCTCGCCGTCGACGCAGTCGAGCAGCAGATAGCCCTGGACGGCGAGGACGCCGAGCACGGCGCCCCAGATCCCGGGCACGAGCAGCGCGGGCGCGGCGAGGACGCCGGACAGCGTCATCAGATAGGTCAGCTGGTTGGGCGTGACCCGGGTGTTCGCCAGGTGGCGGGTGATCCGCAGCGAGATCTCCCGCATGTACAGGCGGCCGCCCCAGTGTTCGCCGCTCCGCCGGTCCTTCACACCCGGCGGGTGGACGACCGGTCGGAGCTCAGCTACCGATGGTTTTTGCATAGTCGGCGTACGCGTCCCTGATCTGGTCTGTGGACAGGTCGAGGTGCTCGAGGATGGTGAAGCGGCCCGGCCGGGTCTGCGGGGCGAACTCGACGGCCCGGACGAACTCGTCGACGGTGAAGCCCATCTCCTCGGGCAGCACCGGCAGGCCGTGCCGGCGCAGGGTGTCGACCATCTGCGCGGACTCCTCGCGGGCCCCGCGCAGGTGCATGGCGAAGGCCGCGCCGAGGCCGCACTGCTCGCCGTGGCTGGCCGCCCGGGTGGGGAAGAGCAGGTCGAAGGCGTGGCTGATCTCGTGGCAGGCGCCCGAGGAGGGGCGGCTGTCGCCGCTGATCGACATGGCGATGCCGGACATCACCAGGCCCTCGGAGAGGGTGACGAGGAAGTCGTCGTCGCCGACGCCGCCGGGGTGGCGGAGCACGGCCTCGCCGGCGCTGCGCGCCATGGCGGCGGCCAGGCCGTCGACCTTCTCGCCGGTCTCGCGGTGGGACAGCTCCCAGTCGGCGATGGCGGAGAGGTTGGAGATGGCGTCGCCGATGCCGGAGCGGACGAAGCGGACCGGCGCGTCCCTGATGACGTCGAGGTCGATGACCAGCGCGATCGGGGTGGGCACGCCGTAGGAGCCGCGCCCGTTGTCGTTGTCCAGGGTGGAGATCGGCGAGCAGATGCCGTCGTGCGACAGATTGGTGGCGATGGCCACCAACGGCAGCCCGACCCGGGCCGCCGCGTACTTGGTCACGTCGATGATCTTGCCGCCGCCGAGCGCCACGACCGCGTCGTAGCGCTTGCCGCGCATGGCATCGGCGAGCCGGACGGCCTCGTCGATGGTGCCGCCGGCCACCGGGTACCAGTCGGCGTCCGGCAGCTCGGGGGCGAAGCGGTCACGCAGGCGCAGGCCGGAGCCGCCGCTGATGGCGACGGCGATCCGGCCGTTGCTGGAGATCCGCTGGTCCGCGAGGAGCGCGGACAGGTCGTCCAGCGCTCCGCCGCGGATGTCGACGACGACCGGCGAGGGGATGAGCCGGGTCAGTACTGGCACGCGATCTCACGGCCCTTCGCGAGGTCGTCGTGGTTGTCGATCTCGACCCACTTGACGTCGCCGATGGGGGCCACGTCGACGGTGAAGCCGCGGTTGACCAGTTCCTGGTAGCCGTCCTCGTAGTAGAGGTCGGGGTCGCGCTCGAAGGTGGCCTTCAGCGCGTCGGCGAGCTCCTCGGCGGCCTCGGCCTCGATGAGGGTGACGCCGATGTACTCGCCGGTGGCGTCGGCCGGGTCCATCAGCTTGGTGATCTTCTGGACGCCCTTGCCGTCGGCGGTGACGACCTTCATCTCCTCGTCGGCGAGGTTCTTCACCGTGTCGAGGGCGAGGATGATCTTCTGGCCGTTCCCGCGGGCGGCGAGCAGGGTCTGCTCGACGGAGACCGGGTGGACGGTGTCGCCGTTGGCGAGGATCACACCGCGCTTGAGGACCTCACGCGCGCACCACAGGGAGTAGGCGTTGTTCCACTCCTCGGCCTTGTCGTTGTCGATGAGGGTCAGCTTCAGGCCGTACGTCGCCTCCAGCTGCTCCTTGCGCGCGTACACGGCCTCCTTGCGGTAGCCGACGACGATGGCCGCCTCGGTGAGGCCGACCTCGGCGAAGTTCTTCAGCGTGAGGTCGAGCACGGTGAGAGAACCGTCACCGGCGGGGTCCACGGGCACGAGGGCCTTCGGAAGCGTGTCGGTGTAGGGGCGCAGACGCCGTCCGGCACCGGCTGCCAGTACGAGGCCAATCATGCTGTCTCTCCTTCGTCATGTACGGCGGGTGCTCCGGAGGAGACCCAGAAGCGGATGGACTCCGCGAGCACCACGAGACCCACGGCGACCGCGAGTGCGGTGAGGGCCCGGGTGAAGTCGTCGCCGCGGTCCGCGAGGAGTGCGGCGAGCGCGGCCACCACGAGCGTGCGTCCCTCGTGGCCGCCGACGGTGCGCACCAGCCAGGCGGGCGGCGCGCCGGTGCCGCCGCGAATGCGGTACACCGTGTCGTAGTGATGGTAGGCGACCGCCGCGACCAGCCCGAACGCCGCGGGAAGGGCCTGAGCGGCGTCCGCCTGGGCGGCGAGGCCGAGCACGGTGCCGTACTCGGCGGCGCGGAAGACCGGGGGGACGAGCCAGTCGAGCGCGCCCTTGAGGGGGGCGGCGACGGCCTGCCCGGCCCAGAAGGCGTACGCGACGGCGGCGCCCACCGTGGCCCAGCCGGGGCCGGTCACGGCGGCGCAGACCAGGACGCAGGCCGCGCCGAGCAGCGCGAACAGCGGAGCGACGAGGCCCCGGGCCCGGCCGCGGCGGAACATCCGGGCGACGCCCGAGGCGAGCGGCCCGGAGTCGGCGAGGTCGGCGAGGGCCTGGGCGGCCCGGTCGGTGCGCGTGGCCTTGCGGGTCACGGAACGCAGCACCCGGCCGGCCGTGGTGTAGCAGGCGCCGAAGGCGCAGCCGATGATCAGCGCCCAGAAGACGATCCGGGGGCTGGTGACGGCGGTGAGGACGGCGATCATCGCCCAGCGCTCGCCGATCGGCAGGATGATCATGCGCCGGGCCCAGACCGTCCAGCCGGCGCTGTCGAGCCGGGTGGAGAGGGCGGCGGTGGGGCTGGTGTTGGCGGTGGCGTCGTGGTTGGCCTCGTTGAAGGAGAAGTCCACGACGTGCCGGCAGGTCATGAGGACCATGGCGCCGAGCGCGAGCGCCCAGACGTCGTCGCCGTTGCGGGCCGCGCCGAGCGCGAGGCCGGCGTAGAAGGCGTACTCCTTGGCGCGGTCGAAGGTGGCGTCGAGCCAGGCGCCCATCGTCGAGTACTGCAGGGAGTAGCGGGCGAGCTGCCCGTCGGTGCAGTCGAGGACGAAGGAGACCAGGAGCAGCACGCCGGCCGCGACGTATCCGGCGCGGTCGCCGGTGGCGGCGCAGCCGGCCGCGAGCAGCGCGGTGAGCAGGGAGGCGGTGGTGACCTGGTTGGGGGTCAGACCGCGGCGCGCGCACCAGCGGGCGATGTAGCGCGAGTACGGGCTGATGAAGAAGGTGGTGAAGAAGCCGTCGTGGGCCTTGACGGCCGACTTCAGGCGTACGGCTTCGTCGTCGACGGCCTCGACGGCGGCCCGCGCCTCGTGGCGGGCCTCCGGTCCGTCGGGCACGGTGGCGACGAGGGTGCCGAACGCCGGCCGGTGCACGGCCACGCCGTCGGCGTCGAGCGCGTCGGCGAGGGTGTCGGGCAGGCTGACGGCGAGCGCCTGGTCGCCGCCGGCGGCGGGCCCGGCGGGCGCGGCACCGGGGCCCGTCTCCCGGTCGAGGGCGCGGGCCAGGGCCTGGCGGGCCTCGGGCTGCGCGGTGAGCGCGCCGGGCGCGGCGGCGGCCGGGAAGCGGGGGTCGGTCAGCGCGAGCCGCAGCGCGTGGAGGTGCCCGACGAAGCGGGGGTCCACGAGGGCGACGCGCTGTCCGGCGGGGACACGGGCCAGCAGGGCGCCGGTCTCGTGGGGGCCGGACGCGGTCTCGACGGTGAAGCCGAGGGACCGCAGATCGGCGTCGAGCGACGATCCGGGTACCGGCGGACCGGTGAGGATGGCGGTCGACAGGGCGAACTCACTCCTTGGAGCTGGCGGACGGGCCGGCGGGGCCCCGGCACGGCTGCGGACGCGGCGAGGCGGCCCGGCACCGGCGGCGGCACGTCGGCTGAGGCTATCGGATGACGGAAGCACGAGTTCACCGAGGTTTCGCGGGACGGTCTCCCCCGTGCCGCCCCGTGTCCGCGCGGGTACGCCAGGTGCCGGAGAGATCATCATGGGCGATCCCCCGTCCGGGCGACAAACCGCGATCGCGCTCCCTCCTGGGGGTGGTTTCGGCCACTCCCTGTCCGGTTCGCATAACCGCAGGTCAGAGCATATGACAACGGTGTTCAGTACCGTGTTGCAGATACCCCCCTCCCGTAGTTCACTGGCGAATCGAAGACACCACCGAGCACGTAGCCGACACGACCCGGGAGGCCTTGTCATGGGGGCTGGACACGACCACGGACACAGCCACGGCGGACCGCCGCCGACCGGCACCGCGGCCCTGGCCTACAGGAACCGACTGCGGATCGCACTCGGCATCACGCTCTCCGTGATGGTGGTGGAGATCGTCGGCGGCATGGTCGCCGACTCGCTCGCGCTGATCGCGGATGCGGCGCACATGGCGACCGACGCCCTCGGCCTCGGGATGGCGCTGCTCGCCATCCACTTCGCCAACCGGCCGCCCACCGGAAACCGCACCTTCGGCTTCGCGCGGGCCGAGATCCTCGCCGCGCTCGCCAACTGTCTGCTCCTGCTCGGCGTCGGCGGATACGTCCTCTACGAGGCGATCCAGCGGTTCATCGAGCCGGCCGACACCCGCGGCGGACTGGCCATCGCCTTCGCCGTGGTCGGCCTGGTGGCCAACATCGTCTCCCTGTCGCTGCTGATGCGCGGCCAGCAGGACAGCCTGAACGTGCGCGGCGCCTATCTGGAGGTGCTCGCGGACGCGCTCGGCTCGGTGACGGTGATCGTGGCCGCTGGCATCATCCTGCTCACCGGCTGGCAGTACGCGGACCCGATCGCCTCGATCGTGATCGGCCTGATGATCGTGCCCCGCACGGTCAAGCTGCTGCGGGAGACCCTGGACGTGCTCCTGGAGTCCGCCCCCAAGGGCGTCGACATGGCGGAGGTACGGGCGCACATCCTGGCGCTGCCGGGCGTCGAGGACGTGCACGACCTGCACGCCTGGACGATCACCTCGGGGATGCCGGTGCTCTCGGCGCACGTGGTCGTCAGCCAGGACACCCTGGACGCGATCGGGCACGAGAAGCTGCTGCACGATCTGCAGGGCTGCCTGGGCTCGCACTTCGACGTCGAGCACTGCACCTTCCAGCTGGAGCCGGCCGGTCATGCCGAGCACGAGGCCAGGCTCTGCCTGTGAGTTGTTGCTAGGCTCATGCCGTACGTCGTACGTGTGCGGTGAGAGGAGCTGAGGTTGATGACCGTCGCGATGAAGGCTGCCCGCAGCGGCAGCGCCCGGTCGTCCCTCAGCCTCCGGGTCTCCGGCTGACCTGACGCCTCACCTCGTCCTGTCGTCGGCCGGGGCCCTCTCACCAAGGGTTTCCCACGTTGTCCGACAACGACTTCAACGACATCAACGACAACACCGTCTCCACCGAGGCGCTGCACGACGCCTTCTTCGCCCTGCACCACGGTCTGCCGCGGCAGGGCCCCGGCTCCGACGCCACCACCCGCCGACTGCTCGCGCTCGCGGGCCCGCTGCCCGAGCGCCCGCGCGTGCTCGACCTGGGCTGCGGCCCCGGCCGCTCCGCCCTGCTGCTCGCCGCCGAGGCGGGCGCCGAGGTGACCGCGGTCGATCTGCACGAGCCGTTCCTGGCCGAACTGCGGGCGGCGGCCGCCGCCCGCGGGCTCGACGACCGCGTCCGTACCCTCCGCGCCGACATGGGCGCGTCGGCCGAGCTGCCCGACGGGTCCTTCGACCTGGTCTGGGCCGAGAGCTCGGTCTTCGCGCTCGGCTTCGACCGGGCGCTCGCCGAGTGGCGCCGGCTGCTCGCGCCCGGCGGCACGCTCGTGCTCACCGAGTGCGTGTGGACGAGCTCGGAGCCGGCGCCCGAGGCCCGGGCCTTCTGGGAGGAGCACTACCCGCTCCGCAGCGTCACGGCGAACGCGGCGGCGGCCGTCGCGGCCGGCTACCACGTCCTCGGCACCGTCCCGCAGCCCGAGAGCGACTGGGACGAGTACTACGGTCCGCTCGCGCATCACGCCGACACGGCGGACACCTCCGTGCCGGGCATGGCCGAGGCCGTCGCCGCGGCGCGGGCCGAGATCGCGATGCGCCGCGCGCACGGCGGCGACTACGGGTACACCGGCTTCGTGCTCCGGCCCGCCGACCCGCGCTGGCGGACCCGCGAGGAGACCGCGGCGGACATCCCCCTCGTACGGGCGATCAACGCGGCGGCCTTCCCCACCCCGGAGGAGGCGGGACTCGTCGACGCCCTGCGCACCGACGGGGACGCCTGGCTGCCCGGCCTCTCGTACGTGGCGGAGGCAGCGGACGGCACGGTCGCCGCGTACGCGCTGATCACCCGGTGCCAGGTCGACGGGGTCCCGGCGGCGGCGCTCGCGCCGGTCGCGGTGGCTCCGGAGCACCAGCGGACCGGGGCCGGACAGGCCGTCGTACGGGCCGTGCTCGACGCGGCGCGGCTGCGCGGAGAGCGGCTGATTCTGGTCCTCGGCCATCCGGGGTACTACCCGCGGTTCGGGTTCGCACGCGCGTCCGCGTATGGAATCCGGCCACCCTTCGAGGTCCCGGACGAGGCCATGATGGCGCTCGATGTGGAGGGTTCCGGCGCCGTGGCCAGGGGCACGATCACGTATCCCGCGGCTTTCGGAGTCTGACGAGGTCGCCGCTCCCGCCGCACCGGGGTGTACTCCGGTGCGGTGGGAGCGGCCATGTCCGGCCTCCGAAGTACGGACAAGCCGGTTTTGTACGGCAGACTGAGGTGGCCCGCGAGGGCCAGGACCGAAACCGAAGGATGGGTATGCCGACCACATCAGCCACCGTGGCTCACAACTCGTCGAACGGCGTACGGCCGACCGAGGCCGAGGCGCCGATCATGCTCGAACTGGTCGACGAGAACGGCGTCACGATCGGCACGGCGGAGAAGCACTCCGCGCACCAGGCGCCGGGGCAGCTGCACCGCGCGTTCTCGGTCTTCCTCTTCGACGAGGAGGGCCGGCTGCTGCTGCAGCGGCGCGCGCTCGGCAAGTACCACTCCCCCGGCGTGTGGTCCAACACCTGCTGCGGCCACCCCTACCCGGGCGAGGCCCCGTTCGCGGCGGCCGCCCGGCGCACCTTCGAGGAGCTGGGCGTCTCGCCCTCGCTGCTCGCGGCGGCCGGCACGGTCCGCTACAACCACCCGGACCCGGCCTCGGGCCTGGTGGAGCAGGAGTTCAACCACCTCTTCGTCGGCCTGGTGCAGTCGGGGCCGCGGCCGGACCCGGAGGAGGTCGAGGAGACCGCCTTCGTGACCGCCGCCGAGCTGGCCGAGCGGCACAAGGCCGCGCCGTTCTCCGCCTGGTTCATGACGGTGCTCGACGCGGCGCGGCCGGCGATCAGGGAGCTGACGGGTCAGGCCGGGGGCTGGTGACCACGGCCTGGGTCTGAGGCTGGGGCTGGGTCTGGACCGTCGGAACCGGGGTCTGGACCTGGCCCTGAACCTGGACCTGGGCGGCCTGGGCCAGGGGGCCGACCGGGGCCTGACCCGGCACGAACGGGTTGAGCGGCAGCGCCGCCCAGATGATCTTGCCGCCGCTCGCGGTGTGCTCGACGTCGCAGGCGCCGCCGGCCTCGCGGGCGATCTCCCGGACGAGGAGCAGCCCGCGGCCGCCGGTCTGGCCCCAGTCGGCCTCCAGGGCCTTGGGGCGGTAGGGGTGGTTGTCCTCGACGGACACCCGGACCCACTCCGCCCCGATGGCCACCTCGACCGCTATCTCCGGGGAGAGCAGCGCGGCGTGCTTCACCGCGTTGGTGACCAGTTCGGAGACGATGAGGAGCAGTCCCTGCACGGTGTCGTCGTGCACCGGGACGCTCTGCCGGACCAACAGGTCGCGGACGGCGTGCCGGGCCTGCGGCACGGACACGTCGACCGCGGGAGCGGTGAAGCGCCAGACCCCTTCGTAGGACGGTGGCCGGGCGGGGACGCTCCCGCGGCTCTCCATAGTCCGGCTCCCGCCCTCGTGCTCGATTGTCGCCACGGGTCGAGTCTTGGGAATCCGGCACCGCACCTCGGGATACTGACCAGAAGTCGACAGATATCGACCGGTTCCTGATCGGGTGAGTATGCCAACGTCAGTTGTTCGACTATTCCTGATCCCCTGCTGACGCCTTCGTCGTCGGCGCCGTTGGTGTGACCATACTGACGATACGGCGTCCCCCGACACCCATCGCGATCAGGCCGAGGCCGTCGAAGAGCAGCGCGAGCGAGAAGAACACCCCGAGCACGTAACGGCTGCTGTCGGGCCAGTCGAAGAGCACCAGGAGGCCGAGCAGCAGCCCGAAGGCGCCCTGCAGCAGGGTCCAGCCGAACTGCGGCCCGCGCACCACCACGCTGCCCACGAGCCGGAACAGACCGCCGGTCAGGAAGAGCAGGGCGGCGAACATGGTCAGCGCCTCGGCCGAGCCCTCCGGATGCCGGATCACCACCACGCCGGCGGCGATGTTCAGCGCCGCGACCACCGCCGCGAGCCAGAAGGAGCCGGTCCCGCGCGACGCGATCGCGTGCAGCAGACCGACCACGCCGCCGATGAGCAGCAGCCAGCCGAACAGCAGCATCGAGGTGAGGGTGGCCGCCCAGGTGTAGATCAGACCGACGATCCCGCCGATGACGAGCAGCACCCCGAGCGCGGCGAGCCACCCGAAGCTGCGGCGGAGCCGCTTCCCCTCACGGGCCAGGTCCTCCATGGGCCGGTCCCCCGTGAGGTGGCCCTCGGTGGGCCGGTCGTCCGTGGGCCGGTCCTCCGCGGGCTGCGGGTCGGGGGTGTCCTCGCGGGCCATGGGCGTCTCCTCCTCGCACCCCCTTCTTGATCGTACGTAGCGGGTCCCCGGATAGCATCCGGCGCATGGAGCCGCAGCTGACCGTGAACGTCGTGGACGAGGTCGCCACCCTCGTCATCGCCAACCCCGCCAAGCGCAACGCGATGACGGCGGACATGTGGCGGTCCCTGCCCGGGCTGCTCGCCCCGCTCGCCGCCGACCCGGCGGTGCGCGCGCTCGTGCTCACCGGCGCGGGCGACACCTTCTGCGCCGGGGCCGACATCTCGGCGCTGCGCGAACCGGGTGACGAGCAGCAGTCCCTCGCCGTCCGCGCCGAGGCGGCGCTCGCCGCCTTCCCGAAGCCGACCCTGGCCGCCGTGCGCGGCTACTGCGTGGGCGGCGGCAGCCAGCTCGCCGCCGCCTGCGACCTGCGGTTCGCCGAGGAGGGCGCGCGCTTCGGGGTCACCCCGGCGAAGCTCGGCATCGTCTACCCCGCCTCCTCCACCCGGCGGCTGGCCGCCCTGGTCGGGCCCGCGGCCGCCAAGTACCTGCTGTTCTCCGGCGAGTTGATCGACACCGAGCGGGCGCTGCGCACCGGCCTGGTGGACGAGGTCCACCCGGTGGGCGAACTCGACAAGCGGGTCGCCGAGTTCACCCGTACCCTCGTCTCCCGCTCGCTGCTCACCCAGTCCGCCGCCAAGGAGTTCGCCGACGGCCGGACCGGCCGCGACGAGCACTGGGCGGACCAGGCGCGCGGCAGCGGCGACACCGCGGAGGGGGTCGCCGCCTTCCTGGAGCGGCGCGCGCCCCGGTTCACGTACGGGCGCTGAGCCGGCCGCTAGCCGAGTTCGTCCGTGGAACGGCCGCGCCACTGGGCGACGATCTCGGCCGGGGCCTTCTCGGGCGAGCCCGCGTCGTACGGCGGCTGCGGGTCGTACTCGGTGAGCAGCTGGATCGTCTGCGCGGTCGCGTCGCCGCCGATCCGGCCGAGGAGGTGGAGCGCCATGTCGATGCCGGACGAGACGCCGGCGGCCGTCACGTACTTGCCGTCGAAGACGACGCGCTCGCCGGTGGGTTCGGCGCCGAGCGCGCTCAGCTCCTCGTACGCGAGCCAGTGGGTGGTGGCGCGCCGGCCGGTGAGCAGTCCGGCCGCGCCGAGCAGCAGCGAGCCGGTGCACACGGAGGTGGTCCAGGTGCTGGTCTCGTCGGCGGCGCGCAGCCAGGCCCGTATCTCCGGGTCGTCCTTGGCGGTGCGGGCGTCCGGGCCGCCGGGGACGAGCACGATGTCCGGGCGCGGGACCTCGGCGAGGGTCTTGTCGGCGACCAGGGCGAGGCTGCCCTGGTCGTTGCGGACCGGTCCGGCCTCCTTGGCCACGAAGACGGTCTCGGCGCCGGGGAGGCGGGCGAGGAGCTCGTACGCGCCGACGGCGTCGAGCGTGGTGAACCCCGGGTAGAGCAGGACGGCGATCTGCATGCTGTGCGCTTCCTTTCAGCTGACGGGTGCGTGGTCTCGTACGGGTGCGTGGAAACGGCGGCGGTAGTCGGCGGGCGCGGTGCCGAGCGCCTTGACGAAGGCGCGGCGCATCGCCTCCGGGGTGCCGTAGCCGGCGGCGCGGGCGACCTCCTCGACGCCGTGCGCGGTCTCCTCCAGGAGCCGGCGGGCGTGTTCGAGGCGGACCCGGTCGACGTAACGGCCGGGCGTGACGCCGGTCTCGGCCCGGAAGGCGCGGGCGAAGTGCCGGGGCGAGAGCCGGGCCCGGGCGGCGAGGGACTCGACGGACAGGTCGCCGTCCGGGTGCTCGGCGATCCAGGCCTGGAGGTCCCTGAGCGGTTCGCGGCGCGCGGTCTGGGCGGCGAGCTGGGCGCTGAACTGGGCCTGGTGGCCGGGTCTGCGCAGGAACACCACCAGATGGCGGGCCACGGTGAGCGCGGCCTCGCGGCCGAGGTCCTCCTCGACCAGGGCGAGCGCGAGGTCGATGCCCGCGGTGACGCCCGCGGAGGTGGCGACCCGCCCGTCCCGTACGAAGATCGGCTCGGGCTCGACCGTGACCGCCGGGTGGCGGCGGGCAAGCAGCTCGCAGGCCGACCAGTGGGTGGTCACCCGGTGCCCGTCGAGCTGTCCCGCCGCGGCGAGGAGCAGTGCCCCGGTGCAGACGGAGACCAGGCGTTCGGCGTCCGGGGCGTGCGCGCGCAGCCAGGCGATCAGCGCCGGGTCGGGGCGGCGGGTACCGCCACCGCCGGGGACCAGCAGGGTGTGCGGCGGCCCTCCGGCGACGGCCTCGTCGAGGGAGCCGTCGGGCAGCAGGGTCAGCCCGCTGTCGGTGCGCACCGGGCCGCCGTCCAGCGAGGCGGTGCGTACGGGACAGACGTCGGGCCGCCCGACGGCCCGGGCGGCACCGGTGAACACCTCGACGGGTCCGGTGACGTCGATGCTCTGGACGCCGTCGAAGAGGACGACGAGCACGGGTCGGGGCTGGCTCATGGCTCCATCCTTCGCCGCGCCGGAGATGGCCGCAATGACGCCGACCCCACCTTTCCTGCCATGCGTCCTTCACCAAGGCCGGAGGTGGCCGGACGTGGCCGAGGGTGGCCGGGGCCGGGGATTCCCGGCGTACCGACCGGTAGGTAGGGTGCGGATCATGACGACTCTGCCGCCGCTCGCCGGCCGCCGCTGCGCCCACCCCGTCAACCTGCTGCACGCGACCCTGTTCTTCTCGCCCGACCTGGACACCGAGTTCAAGGACCTGGGCATCGAGGACACGAGCGCGATACGGCTGGCCACGCGCAGCGCGCCGCTCGGCGCCGTCGGGGCCGGAACCGTGGCCGCGGCCTTCTACAACTACGAGCACGCGTTCCTCGCCCGGCATCTGCCCGCCGTCTGGGAGACCGCCTCCCCCGCCGCCGTCCTCGACGCGCGGCTGCGGGCCGTGGACGCCACCTACCGGCGGCTGCTCGGCGACGCGGCCGTGGCCTCCGCCGAGATGGCCGAGGCCGCCGAGCTCGCGCTGCGCGCCGCCGAGGCGTGCACCCGGCACGCCCGTCCGCTGTACTCGGGCAACGCCGACCTGCCGGTGCCGGACGCGCCGCACCTGCGGCTCTGGCACGCCGCCACGCTGCTGCGCGAGCACCGCGGCGACGGGCACGTGGCGGCCCTGCTGAGCGCCGGGCTCGACCCGGTGGAGGCGCTCGCCAGCCACACCGCCACCGGCAAGGGCATGGCGCCGCGCTGGGTCCTCGGCACCCGGGGCTGGGGGCGCGCGGACTGGGACGCGGCCCTCGCGCGGCTGACCGAGCGCGGGCTGCTCGACGCCGAGGGCGAGCTCACCGAGGCCGGCGCGGCCCTCCGGGAGAGCCTGGAGGTCGAGACCGACCGTCTGGACGCCGCGCCGTACGCGCACCTGGGCGCCGAGGGCACGGCCCGGCTCACCGAGCTCGCCAAGGGCTTCCTGGTGACGGCGGCCGGCGCGGGCGCGTTCCCGGCGGGCCTCACCGGCAAGGGCTGAGGCACCCCGGAGACCCCGGAGACAGGGCAGGGCGGGTCGGTTGCCGCGTACGGGTGACCGACCCGGCAGAATGCATCCGCAAGCTTTGAGGCACGAGAAGGCGGGTCGGACATCGTGACGACGTCCATCGAGGCAAGGATCGCCGAGGAGCTCGGCGTACGCGAGCGACAGGTGAAGGCGGCCGTCGAACTGCTCGACGGCGGTTCGACCGTGCCGTTCATCGCGCGCTACCGCAAGGAAGCGACCGAGATGCTCGACGACGCGCAGCTGCGCACCCTGGAGGAGCGGCTGCGGTATCTGCGCGAGCTGGAGGACCGGCGCTCCGCCGTCCTCGACTCCGTACGGGAACAGGGCAAGCTGACGCCCGAGCTCGAGGCGCAGATCCGGGCCGCCGACACCAAGGCGCGCCTGGAGGACATCTATCTGCCCTTCAAGCCCAAGCGGCGCACCAAGGCGCAGATCGCCCGCGAGGCCGGTCTGGAGCCGCTGGCGGAGGGCCTGCTCGGCGATCCGACGGTGGAACCGCTGGCCGCCGCGGCCGCGTTCGTCGACGCCGACAAGGGCGTCGCCGACCCGGCGGCCGCCCTGGAGGGCGCGCGGGCCATCCTCGCCGAGCGCTTCTCGGAGGACGCCGACCTCATCGGCGAGCTGCGCGAGCGCATGTGGGGCCGGGGCCGGCTGGCCGCGAAGGTGCGGGAGGGCAAGGAGGAGGCGGGCGCGAAGTTCGCCGACTACTTCGACTTCGCCGAGCCGTTCACGGCGCTGCCCTCGCACCGCATCCTCGCGATGCTGCGCGGCGAGAAGGAGGACGTGCTCACCCTGGATCTGGAGCCGGAGGAGCCCTCCGACGCCCCCACCTCCTCGTACGAGCCGATCGTCGCCCACCGCTTCGGCGTGGCCGACCGGGGCCGGCCGGGCGACAAGTGGCTCCTGCACACCGTCCGCTGGGCCTGGCGCACCCGGATCCTGGTGCACCTCGGCATCGACCTGCGGCTGCGGCTCCGCACGGCCGCCGAGGACGAGGCGGTGCGGGTCTTCGCGGCGAACCTGCGCGATCTGCTGCTCGCCGCTCCGGCGGGCACGCGGGCGACGCTGGGCCTCGACCCCGGTTTCCGTACGGGTGTGAAGGTGGCCGTGGTCGACGCGACCGGCAAGGTCGTGGCCACCGACACCATCTACCCGCACGTGCCGGCCAACAAGTGGGACGAGTCGCTGGCGAAGCTGGCCCGGCTCGCGAAGGAGCACGCGGTCGAGCTGGTCGCCATCGGCAACGGCACCGCGTCCCGCGAGACCGACAAGCTCGCCGCGGAACTCATCGCCAAGCACCCCGAGTTGACGCTGACGAAGGTGATGGTGTCGGAGGCCGGCGCCTCGGTCTACTCCGCCTCCGCCTTCGCCTCGCAGGAACTCCCGGGCCTGGACGTGTCGTTGCGCGGCGCGGTCTCCATCGCGCGGCGGCTGCAGGACCCGCTGGCCGAGCTGGTGAAGATCGACCCGAAGTCGATCGGCGTCGGCCAGTACCAGCACGACCTGTCCGAGGTGAAGCTGTCGCGTTCGCTCGACGCGGTGGTCGAGGACTGTGTGAACGGTGTCGGCGTCGACGTCAACACCGCCTCCGCGCCGCTGCTTTCGCGGGTCTCCGGCATCGGCGCCGGGCTCGCCGAGAACATCGTCGCCCACCGCGACGCCAACGGCCCCTTCCGCTCCCGCAAGGCGCTCAAGGACGTGGCGCGGCTCGGCCCCAAGGCGTACGAGCAGTGCGCGGGCTTCCTGCGCATCCGCGGCGGCGACGACCCGCTGGACGCGTCGGCGGTGCACCCGGAGGCGTACCCGGTGGTGCGGCGGATGGTGAAGACGGCGGGCGGCGAGGTCGCCGCGCTCATCGGCAACACGGGTGTGCTGCGCTCGCTGCGGGCCGACGAGTTCGTCGACGAGACCTTCGGTCTGCCGACGGTCACCGACATCCTGAAGGAGCTGGAGAAGCCGGGCCGCGACCCGCGCCCCGCCTTCAAGACGGCCACCTTCAAGGAGGGCGTCGAGAAGATCGGCGACCTGGTGGCGGGCATGGTCCTGGAGGGCGTCGTCACCAATGTCGCCGCCTTCGGTGCCTTCGTCGACATCGGCGTCCACCAGGACGGCCTGGTGCACGTCTCCGCCATGTCCAAGACCTTCGTCAAGGACCCGCGGGACGTCGTCAAGCCGGGCGACGTGGTCAAGGTCAAGGTCCTGGACGTCGACATCCCGCGCAAGCGGATCTCGCTGACGCTGCGGCTCGAGGACGAGGCCGCGGCGTCCACCTCCGGCGCGGAGCCGGGTGCGCCGAGGCGCGAGCGCGGCGACCGTGGCGGGCGCCCGCCGCAGCAGCGCCGCGGCGGCGGTGGCGGTGGCGGTGGCGGTCGTGACCGCGACCGCTCCCAGGGCGGCGCCCCGGCCCCCGCGAACAGCGCGATGGCGGACGCGCTGCGCAAGGCGGGCCTGCTGAACGAGGGCGGCTCGGGCGACCGGCGGGGCCGCGGCAAGCGCTGACGCGCCCGGGGAACGGCGAGGGGCCGGCACGCTTCCGAAGGGAAGCGGGCCGGCCCCGGTCGTTCACCGCGGGCGCTCTGTCGGTCAGCCCGCCGCGCGGTACGCCTCCGTCAGCTTCGTGACCGCGCCCACCACGTCGCCGCTCAGCAGCAGGTGGTCCGCGTCGGCGAAGGGCTTCGCCGAGCGCTCGGTGAGGTCGCCGCCGATGCGGTCCTGGACGATCAGGCGGGCGCGGGCCGCGAGTTGGCGGGCCGCGGGGGACTTGGCCTGGCCGGTCTTCTGGAGGGCGCGGGCGGCGAGGGCGATCGCACGGAGGGCCGGTTCGCCGCCCTGCGGGGTGGCGCGGAGGGTGGTGAGGCCCCAGCCGTACGGGAACTGCGGGTCGTACGACGCGTCGCCGACGTTCAGCGGGAGCTGGGTCTCGGACTTCGGCCAGCTGACCGGGAGTTGGCCGGTGAAGGGCTTGCGGCCGTAGAGGACGTCGGCGACGCCGTCGCCCTCCGTGCCGGGCAGCCAGGACGCGACCAGGGCGTCGATGGCGGGCAGCCGGTCGCCGATGAGCTGGGGGCGGCCGGAGACGACGAGGACCGCGCAGGGCATGGCGGCGCAGACCCGGTCGACGGCGGCCTGGTCGGCGGCGCTGAGCTCCAGGTCGTGGCCGTTGCCGACGTCGCCCATGCCCTCGGCGTACGGCGTCTCGCCGACCACCACGACACCCACGTCATGGCCCGCGGTGGGCGCGGAGGCGTCCTTGGACCAGGTGAGCGTGGCGCCGGGGTCGGCGGACTTCTTCATGGCCTCCAGGATGGTGGTGCCGGTGGTGGTCCGGCCGGAGGCGCCCTGCCAGGTGACGGTCCAGCCGCCGGCCTGGTTGCCGAGGTCGTCCGCGTTGGAGCCGGCCACGTACACGTTCTGGGTCGGCTTCAGCGGCAGGACACCGCCCGCGTTCTTCAGGAGCACCTGCGAGGCGGCGGCCGCCTCGCGCGCCACCGCGCGGTGCTCGGCCGAGCCGACGCCAGCCAGGTCGGCGGTGTCCGCGTACGGCTTCTCGAAGAGGCCGAGGCGGAACTTCTGGGTGAGGATCCGGGCGACGGCGTCGTCGATCCGGGCGGTCGGGACGCGGCCCGCCTGCACCTCGGCGACCAGGGTCCGGGTGAACTCCTGGTAGTTCGTCGGCACCATGATCATGTCGAGGCCGGCGTTGACCGAGGTCCGGACGTCGCTCGGGTAGTCGCCGGGGATCTGGTCGATGGCCTGCCAGTCGCTGATGACGAAGCCCTGGAAGCCCATCCGGTCCTTGAGGACGCCGTTGATCATCTCGGCGTTGGCGTGCATCTTCACGGGACCTTGGTCGTCGCCGAGGATGTCGAGCGAGGAGTACGAGGGCATGACGGTGCCCACGCCGTGCTTGACGGCCTCGGCGAAGGGCGCGAGGTGCACGGCCTCCAGCTCCTGGCGGGTGACCCGGGTGACACCCTGGTCGATCGTGTACGAGCCCGTCGTCGACGACCCGAACTCCGTACCGCCGTCGCCGACGAAGTGCTTGGCGGTGGTCAGCACCTTGTCGTTGCGGTCCAGGTCGCGGCCGTCCCGCGCGCCCTGCATCCCGTCGATGACGGTCTCCATGGCGTTGACGAGCGCCGGGTCCTCGCCGAAGGACTCGTAGGAGCGGCCCCAGCGTTCGTCCCGGGTCACGCACAGGCAGGGTGCGAAGTCCCAGGGCACGCCGGTGGCCCGGACCTCCTTGGCCGTGACGGCACCGGTGCGGGCGGCGAGGCCGGGGTCGCGGCCGGCGCCGATGCCGATGTTGTGCGGCATGATCGTCGAGCCGATGACGTTGTTGTGCCCGTGCACCGCGTCCACGCCGTAGATCAGCGGGATCTGCAACCGGGTGGCCCGGGTGCGCAGCTGGTACGCGTCGACCATCCGGGCCCAGGCCTCGGCCGTGTTCGGCGTGGGCACGGAGCCGCCGCCGGAGAGCAGCGAGCCGAGGTCGTAGCCGGCGATGTCGCCTGGCGAGCGCAGGGCGTTGCGCTCGGCCTGGGTCATCTGGCCGGCCTTCTCCTGGAGCGTCATCCGGGAGAGCAGGTCCGCGACCCGCTTCCGCACCGGGAGCCGCGCGTCCAGGTAGGGCAGTCCGTGCGCGTTCACCGCGACGACCGGGGTCTCCGCGGGCGCCTTCGCGCCGTCGACCGTGAGCTTCACCGGGATCGTCTCGGCCTCTTCGGCGGACCCGTCCTTCAGGGTGGTCACGGTGATCGAGCGGGTCGTCCCGGAGGGCGTCCCGGCGGGGAAGACGAGGGTGCCGCTGACCGGTGTGTAGTCGGTGCCGGGCTGCGCCGGCCCGCCGTCGTCCGTGGTGTACGCGACGGTGACCGGCTCGCCGGTCGGCTGGGAGCCGGTGGTGGCGACCGAGACGTCGATCCGGGCGGTGCCGCCCTCGTCGACCGGGTGCACCACGGCGCCCGTCACGACCCGGGTGTTGAGGGCCGGGTCGGCCTTGCCGTACAGCTCGACGCCGTCGAGGGCGAAGCGCCCGCCGGGCGCACCGGTGGGCAGGGTGACCGCGTAGCCCCACATCTTGTCGAGGCCGAGGACCTGGTCGATGCCGCCGACCGGCTGGTAGTCGGCGCGGTAGTGGAACTCGGAGAAGGGGATCTCGACGAGGTGCCAGCCCTCCCAGTCGTCGGTGAAGGAGGTGGTCCAGAGCTCGGAGGCCTCGCCGTTGGCGCCGCCGTCCTTGATCTCGAAGTTGATCCGCTTGCCGGAGCCGGGCGGCAGCGGGGCGGTGTTCTGCCCGTACCACCAGAAGCGGATGCCCTTGTACGCGGTCCAGTCCTGCGCCGGCCGGTCGAAGGCGAAGTCGTGGGTGAAGCCGCCCCAGCCGCTGATGTCGTAGCGGCCTTCGAGCACCTTGGCGCCCTCGGGGGCGTCGGCGCGCTCGGCGAGGCCGAGCGCCGGGTGGTCGTCGGCGTCGCTGCCCCAGGTGAACAGGCCCTCGGCGGGCGGCCCGGCGAAGGGGACCTCGCCCTCGAAGCGGTCGACGGGCCGGGGCGCCGGGTCGGCCTCGGCGGCGGACGCGGCCGACTCGGCCGACGCGGCGGCGCTCGGGACGGCTCCGGCGAGCAGTCCGGCGAGGACGGTGGTGGCGAGCGCGGCGGCGCTCGCCCTTCTTCGGTGGCGCGGGTGCGGCATGCGGGCTCCTGTGAAGAGGGGTACGGGGGCGGGTGGCTGCTGGTGCGTCAGGACGGCTGGTGGGTCAGGACGGCTGGTGGGTCCACTTCTGGTTGGCGGCGCCGGTGCAGGACCAGATCTGGGTGCGGGTCCCGTCCGCCGAGCTGTTGCCGGTGACGTCGAGGCACTTGTTCGCCGCCGTGTTGACGACGTCGTGCGTCGTGGCGTTGTACGACCAGCGTTGTGCGCCCGTGCCGTTGCAGGTGTAGAGCTGGACCTTGGTCCCGTCGGCGGTGCCGGCGGCGGTGACGTCGAGGCACTTGCCGAGGGCCCGGATGCTGCCGTCGGCGGCGAGGGTCCACCGCTGGGCGTCGGTGCCGTTGCAGGTGTAGAGCTGCACCGGGGTGCCGTCGGCGGTGGCCGCGCCGGCCACGTCCAGGCACTTCCCTGCGAGGCCCGTCAGCGGCCCGGCCGGTGCGCTCGCCGTCGTGCCGGACCAGGTGAAGGTGGCGGTGGTGCGGGCGGGCAGGGTGTACGTGAAGGACTGGCCGCCCCAGTCGACGCGGACGGACTGGGCGGAGGCGCCGCCGTTGTGGGCGATGAGGGCCTTGGAGCCGTCGGGGTTGCGCCAGGCCACGTTCTGCACGGTGGAGTCGGCGGTGGAGGCGATGCGGTACGCGCCGGGACGCACGAACTTCGTGAGGTGGCCGGTCGTGTAGTACTCGATCGTGTAGTCGACCTGGCCGGCCCGCGGGCCGCCCTCCTGGACCGTGATCAGCCCCGTACAGGTGCCGCAGCCGCCGTTGTGCGGGCCCATGTCCTGGTTGAGCGCCAGGCTCCACTTGGTCAGGCTGCTGCTCCAGTTGCGGGCGTAGTCGACGATGTCCTTCAGGTCCTCGTTGTGCTGGTTGCCGATCCAGGTGCCGCCGGAGTGCTCGGTGCTGAACTGCTTCACGGTCGGGTACTGGTCGTGGACCTGGGTGCCGACGGCCGGGTCGCCGAAGTAGCCGTGCCAGGCGATGCCGCCGAACAGCGGGTCGTTGCGGACGCCCGCGTCGTTCAGGACGCCGGAGCCGAAATTGGCGTAGTCGCCGTAGTTCCAGTCGTGCACGAGGACCTTGGTGGTGATCCCGGCGGCCCGGAAGGCCGGGTAGACGTGGTTCTTGGTGAACTCGACCAGACCGGAGGGGTTCCAGCTCATGCCCGGGTAGTTCATGGCGGTGGGGTTGCTCGCCTGGCAGCAGTTCGGCTCGTTCTGGACGGAGAGGTAGTCGACCTTGACGCCGGCCGCCTGGTAGCTCTGGACGTACTTCACCAGATACTGGGCGTAGAGCGGGTAGTACTCCCACTTCAGCCAGCCCATCTGGTCCATCCGGCCGTTGTCCTTCATCCAGCCGGGTGCACTCCACGGCACGGCCTTGAGCCGGAGCGCCGGGTTGAGCTGCTTGGCCTGGACGGTCAGCAGCCGCACGTTCGTGTCGTAGCCGTTGGTGCCGAAGTCGGCGAGGTCGCAGCAGGTGTCGTCGAGCGAGACGTTGCCGGGCCGGGAGAGGTCGGAGGCGCCGATCGGGTTGCGGACGAAGGAGAGGCCGATGCCGTCGGTCGGCGAGAACAGCTTGCGCATCACCTCGTCGCGGGTGGCGGCGCTGATCGCGCCGCCGCGCAGGAGGTGGGCGGTGGTGTCGGTGATCGACGCGCCGCCGCCCTCGAACTGCTGGTAGGTGGTCTTCTCGTCGACGGTGATGGTGCGGTTCGCGCTGCCGCCGGCGGGGCCGAAGGCGATCGGCGGCTGCGGGGCGAGTCCCCGGGTGACCGTACGGCCGCCGGCGTCGGAGGTGGTGGTCAGCCAGACGTCGACCCGCTCGCCGGCGGCCTCGGCGACGCCGGGACCGGTCATGACCAGGCCGCTCGCGAGGAGGGCGCCGCTCAGGAGGGCGGCGAGGCGGCGGTGCCGGCGGCCGACGGGGGCGGTGCGGGCGGCGCGGGCGGCGCGGGCGCCGAACCAGGACCTGCTTCTGTAGTGCACCTGACAGACCTTTCGATGGGGGCCCAGGCCTTCGGGCTTTCTTTAAGGTGTGAAGCTATGGAGGCTCCTCGTGCGCGTCAACCCCTCCCGCGTACAACTCCCGAACACACAACACCGGTTGGGAGCGGATTCGGCCCAAGGTCTTGTCGGCTTGGTCCGGACCATGGCACTCTTCGTTGCCGTCCACGACCCTCCCCCACGTCGGCGGTGACAACGATGTCCGCACCCCCCTCTCGACGATCACGGCTTCTGCTCGCCCTCGGCCTCGGCTGCGCCACCGTGGCAGCCCTGGTCAGCCCCACGGCACAGCCGTCCGCGATCGCGGCGACCTCGGCGACGACGGCGGCCTCGTCGGCCGCGGCCGAAGTCGGCGTCCAGGCCACCACGTTCAGCGACGAGTTCAACGCCCCGGCCGGCACGCCGGTCGACGGCTCCAAGTGGAATCTGGAGACCGGCGACAACGTCAACAACCACGAGCGGCAGTACTACACGAACTCCACCGGCAACGCCGTGCACGACGGCCAGGGCAACCTGGTCATCACCGCCCGGCGCGAGAACCCGGGCAACTACAACTGCTGGTACGGCCGTTGCGAGTACACCTCGGCCCGGCTCAACACCTCCGGCAAGTTCACCCAGACGTACGGCACCTTCGAGGCCCGGATGAAGATGTCGCGCGGCCAGGGCATGTGGCCCGCGTTCTGGATGCTCGGCAACGACATCGGCAGCGTCGGCTGGCCGCAGAGCGGCGAGATCGACGTCATGGAGAACGTCGGCTTCGAGCCGAACACCGTGCACGGCACCATCCACGGCCCCGGCTACTCGGGCTCCGGCGGCATCGGCGCCCCCTACTCGATCGGCTCGCCGTTCGCCGACGCGTTCCACACCTTCCGCGTCGAGTGGTCGCCGAACAAGCTGGTCTGGAAGGTCGACGGCGTCACCTACCAGACCCGGACGCCGGCCGACCTCGGCGGCCGCCAGTGGGTCTACGACCACCCGTTCTTCCTCATCCTCAACCTGGCCGTCGGCGGCTACTGGCCGGGCGACCCGGACGGCAGCACCCCGATGCCGAACACCCTGACCGTCGACTACGTACGGGTCACCAACGACCAGTCGGCCCCGCCGACCGGCAGCGGCGGCCCGATCACCGGCCTCGCCGGCAAGTGCGTCGACGTGGCCGGGGCCAACACCGCCAACGGCACCCCGGTCCAGCTCTACGACTGCAACGGCACCGCGGCCCAGCAGTGGACCGTGAACGCCGACGGCTCGATCCGCGCGCTCGGCAAGTGCCTGGACGTCACCGCCGGGTCGACGGCGGACGGCGCCAAGCTCCAGCTCTACGACTGCAACGGCACCGGCGCCCAGAAATGGCGGGTCGAGGCGGCCAAGGACATCGTGAACGTCGCCGCGAACAAGTGCCTCGACGTCCCGAACAGCAACTCGGCGAACGGCACCCGGCTGCAGATCTGGACCTGCAACGGCACCGCCGCCCAGAAGTGGACCGTGGGCTGAGTTCCCTGACGCGGTGCACGCATGCGTGAAGGCCCGGTCCACGGCGGTGGACCGGGCCTTCACCCCAGCTGCTCGGACTGCCCGGCTTACGGGTTACGGGACGAAGCGCAGCGCCCACTCCGCCCGGTTCGCCACCGTCAGGTCGGCGTCCTCCGTCAGCGGGCGCAGCAGGCGCTCCGCTCCCTTCGGGTCGGCCTGCACCAGGTCGACGATCTCCGCGGCCAGGCCGTCCTGGTCGTCACCGAGGTCGACGGCCGAGGCGCGGACCAGGACCGGGAGGCGGTCGGGGCCGCCGAGGGCGGCGATGAGACCGCCGAGGAGCTCCCGGCCGTAGGAGTTGCGGTCGGCGACCGTCCGGTCGAGCTCGGACTCCAGGCGCGGGAGCAGCTCCCGGTCGCCGGTCGCCGCGATCTCGTCGGCGAGGTCGATCGTCTCGTCGACATCGGCCTCCAGATCGTCGAGCATCGCGACGAGGCGCGTCACGCGGGAGTCGTCGGTGGTCATCGTGCTGCCTCCTGGAAAGCGCCGTCCACCAGGACGGGGACGGCGGTCGACGCGTCGATCTCGGCGGCCACCTCCACGTCCTGCGGATAGCCGTACTCGTACAGTTCACGGCCCGACGCGCAGCCGTGCAAGGCGGCGACCGGGTCCTTGGTGGCGGTCCACAGCGTGGCCGCCGCGGTCGCCTCGGGGGTCAGGGCGGGCCCGGCGGCCTTCTCCTGGAGGGCGGCCAGGACCGCGCCGGCGCCGAGGAGGTCCTCCAGGGCGGGGCGCAGCGAGCCGTCGGGCCACCGCTCGCCGGAGGCGATGACGGCGACACCGGCGCCGGATCCGGATCGGGCCCCGAGCCACCGGGCGACGGCGCCGGCATTGCGCAGCGAGGCGGCGACGACGGTCGCGCCGGAGCCCGCGGCCTCGGCGGCGATGGTGGAGCCGTTCGGGGACGGCAGCACCAGCCGGTCCGGGACCGGCGCGGCGCACAGCGCGGCCGGGGAGAGCGACCACGGGTGCTCGGGGGTGGCCGCGCGGCGCCCGACGGCGAGGACGGCGTCCTGCTCGCGGGCGTACGCGACGGCCGTCTCGTCCCGCCAGCGGTACGGGTGGACGACGGCGCCGCGCTCCACGGCGACGCCGACTGCGGTCGTGAAGGACAGCACGTCGACCACGACCACGTACGCGGCGGAGGAGGCGAGGGCCCGTGCCTCGACCGGCCCCCACCCGAACGAGACCGTCATCAGAGCTCGGTCACCTTGCCGTCCGCGACCTCGATGCGGCGGGTGGTGCGGACCGCGTCCAGCATGCGCCGGTCGTGGGTGACGAGCAGCAGCGTGCCGTCGTACGAGTCGAGGGCCGACTCCAGCTGCTCGATCGCGGGCAGGTCGAGGTGGTTGGTCGGCTCGTCGAGGACGAGCAGGTTCACGCCGCGGCCCTGGAGCAGGGCGAGCGCGGCGCGGGTGCGTTCGCCGGGCGACAGGGTGGTGGCGGGCCGCAGCACGTGGTCGGCCTTGAGGCCGAACTTGGCGAGCAGGGTCCGGACGTCCGCCGACTCGGTGTCGGGGACGGCCGCGCAGAAGGCTTCGAGCAGGGTCTCGGTGCCATGGAACAGCTTGCGGGCCTGGTCGACCTCGCCGACGACGACACCAGGGCCGAGGGCCGCGTCGCCGGAGTCCAGCGGCAGCCGGCCGAGGAGGGCGGCGAGCAGGGTGGACTTGCCGGCGCCGTTGGCGCCGGTGATGGCGACCCGGTCGGCCCAGTCGATCTGCATGCCGACCGGCCCGAAGGAGAAGTCGCCGCGCTTCACCGCGGCCTCGCGGAGGGTCGCGACGACCGCGCCGGAGCGGGGCGCGGCGGCGATCTCCATGCGCAGCTCCCACTCCTTGCGGGGCTCGTCGACGACGTCGAGGCGCTCGATCATGCGCTGGGTCTGGCGGGCCTTCGCGGCCTGCTTCTCGCTGGCCTCGCCGCGCAGCTTGCGCCCGATCTTGTCGTTGTCGGTGGCCTTGCGGCGGGCGTTGCGGACGCCCTTGTCCATCCAGTTGCGCTGCATGAGGGCGCGCGATTCGAGGCCCGCCTTCTTGTCGGCGTACTCCTCGTACTCCTCGCGGGCGTGCCGCCGGGCGGTGGCCCGCTCCTCCAGATAGGCCTCGTAGCCGCCGCCGTAGAGGGTGATCTGCTGCTGGGCGAGGTCGAGCTCCAGGACCTTGGTGACGGTGCGGGTGAGGAACTCGCGGTCGTGGCTGATCACGACGGTGCCGGCGCGCAGCCCCTGGACGAAGGCCTCCAGGCGTTCGAGGCCGTCGAGGTCCAGGTCGTTGGTGGGCTCGTCGAGCAGGAAGACGTCGTAGCGGGAGAGGAGCAGCGAGGCGAGTCCGGCGCGGGCGGCCTGGCCGCCGGAGAGCCCGGTCATCGGCTGGTCGAGGCCGACGGTGAGGCCGAGCGAGCCGGCCACCTCCTCGGCGCGCTCGTCGAGGTCGGCGCCGCCGAGGTCGAGCCAGCGCTCCAGGCTGACGGCGTACGCGTCGTCGGCGCCGGGCGTGCCGTCGACCAGGCCCTGGGTGGCCTCGTCCATGGCGGCCTGCGCGGCGGCCACGCCGGTCCTGCGGGCCAGGAACTCGCGGACGGTCTCCCCTTCGCGCCGCTCCGGCTCCTGCGGGAGGTGCCCGACGGTGGCGGTGGGCGGCGAGAGGCGCAGCTCGCCGTCCTCGGGGGTGTCGAGCCCGGCGAGCAGCCGCAGCAGGGTCGACTTGCCGGCGCCGTTGACGCCGACGAGGCCGATGACGTCCCCGGGGGCGACGACGAGGTCGAGCCCGGAGAAGAGGGAGCGTTCGCCGTGGCCGGCGGCGAGGTTCTTGGCGACGAGGGTGGCAGTCATCAGGGGATGAATCCTAGGCGAGAGTCGCCGGGGCATGTCGCGGCGGACCTGTCCTGGCCGGCCCGGGGGCCGGGACCCGTACGCGAGCGCCCGCCCCGGAGCCGTACGGCTCCGGGGCGGGCGGTCAGGTCGGCGGCGGTGCCGTCGTTCCTAGCGCGGGAACGGCTTCGGCGCGGTGTCGTCCGCGGCCTCGCAGGCCTTGGCCTTGCGCTCCAGGGCGGCGGCCTGGTCGCGGGCCTTGCGGGCCGCGGCCTTCTCGCCGAGGCGGTCGAGCTTGGCGGCCTTGCTGCGCAGCTGGGCGGCCTGCTGGCGCAGCTCCGCCACCCTGCAGACGACCGTCTTGCCGGCCGCGTGGGCGGTCGGGGCGGTCGCGGTCTGGCCGAGCAGCAGGCCCCCGGCCAGCAGCGTCGTGGCGGCCAGGGCCGTCAGGGTGCGGCGCAGCGGCGTCGCGTTCGTCATGGTTAACTCCAACTTCCGGGCCGGTAGCGCCCGTTCAGGTATGGTCAATACCGATTGGCGACCCTAACCCGGAATGATCATCCGACCCGCACACCACTGACGCCGCTCACCGCCTCCTCACCATGTCCTCAGCACTTCTCCACAGGTGCTCCGCGAGTGAGTCCGTACGCGGCCCGCGGGTCGAGCAGCAGCGGCACGAGCGCGCGCTGCGACTGGCGCAGCGGGACGAGCGCCCCGCCGTCCGCGCGGGGCACCACCGCGATGCCGTGCAGGTCGAGTTCGTCGCCGGTCTCCACGTACTGATCCGCCGTCAGGCGGTAGCCGCAGGGCGGGTCCTGGAGGATCTCGGCGGGTTCGGCGGGGTCGTTGTCGGCGCCGCCGAGGAGGACCGGGCCGTGGTCGGCGAGGCCGGTGCGGCGGGCGTGGAGGGTGGCCGCGGCGAGTCGGCCGGCGCGCTCCGCCACGTACCCGAACGCGCCCTTGAGCGCGGCGCGTTGGGTGGCGACCCGGCGCAGGTGGTTACGGGCGGGGTCGTCCTTCTCGGCCGGGTCGAGGGCGTCCTCGCGGGTCTCGACGAGCAGGCCGACGGCGTGCTTGAGGCCCGCCGTGTTGCGCAGGATGCGCTCCTGGCCGTCGCCGGCGACCTGCTTGACCGGTTCGCCGGTGTAGGGGTCGGTCCAGATGCCGTAGATGCCGCTGCTGAAGCCCGCGCGCCCGGCGGCGGGCCGTACGTACGCCTCGGAGAGGGTGTGGGACTCCGCGTGGACGGCGGGGTCGGTGTTGAGGTTGCGCGGCCAGAGGGCGAGCAGGTCCTTGTCGTAGTACGGCGGGGTGGCGCCGTACTCGTGGAGGTCGTAGACGAGTTCCGGCCGTCGGTCGCGGAGGACGGCGGCGAGGGCGCGGGCTTCTGCGGTGCGCAGCGCGAGGTGGTCGCGGTTGATGTCGATGCCGGCGCTGTTGCCGCGGGTGTTCGCCTCGCGTCCGTCGGGGTTGGCGGTGGGCACCACGAGCAGGGTGGTGCGGGCCAGGAAGCGGCGGGTGGCCTCGCTCCGGTCGTGGGCGAGATCGCGCACCGTACTCAGACAGGCCTCGCGGCCTGCGGGTTCGTCGCCGTGCTGGGAGCAGATGAGCAGTACGAGCGTCGGGCCGGTGCCGAGGGTGGCGAGCCGCAGCGGGCGGCCCTGCGCGGTGGTGCCGATGGTGCGGACGGCGAGCCGTTCGCTGCCCCGGTCGACGGCGGCCAGGAAGGCCGCCTCCTCGGCCTCGCTCGTCCAGCGGGCGCCGCCGCTCTCCTCGAAGCCGGTGCGCGGGGGCGGCGGTGGCAGCGCACTGCCGGCGGCGGGGGTCGGGGCGGCGAGGAGCGGCAGCGCCAGGGCGGCGGCGCACGCCGAGATGAGGAGCGCGCGCCGGGGACCGCGGAAGGTGCGGGTCGTCGTCATCGACATGGGGCGGAACGTACCGCTGTCGACTGCCGCGCAAAAGAGGGCCGTCACGGACAAGCGGTGCGGATGCGACGGCCGGAACGGGAGGTTCGTGTCGGCCGAATGGCGTTCATGTGACAGGGGGTGCTCTGGACGTGACGGGCCGTCGGGGCCCTGAATAGTGTCGCTAAGGACCGACGACCACCTGTGCGTCTTACCTCTCTCTGACGACCGGACCACTAGGGGAGCACCTGTGCACCGCAGAATCATCGTTCCGAGCGCCCTCGCGGCCTCGCTGCTGCTGGCGATCCCGGCATCGGCGGCCGACTTCGTTCCTGGCGCGCCGGGCATCGGCGACTCCTACTACCCCGCCAGCGGCAACGGCGGCTATGACGTCTCCCACTACGACCTGCGGCTGAAGTACCAGCCCGCGACCGACCTCCTGGAGGGCACGGCGACCCTCGTCGCCACGACGAAGCAGAACCTGTCCCGCTTCAACCTCGACCTCGGTCTGAAGGTGAGCGAGGTACGGGTGAACGGGCGCCCGGCGGCCTTCACCACCTCCGGCGAGCACGAGCTGGAGGTCACCCCGGCCACCCCGCTCGCGAAGGGCAAGTCCCTCTCGGTCGTGGTGCGTTACGCGGGCAAGCCGTCCGAGCTGAAGATCGGCGGCTGGACGGCCTGGCACCGCACCCCGGACGGCGGCGTGGCCGCGCAGGAGCCGGATTCGGCCGTCTGGTGGTTCCCGTCCAACGACCACCCGTTGGACAAGGCGACCTTCGACGTGTCGGTGCTCGTCCCGGACGGCACCCAGGCGATCAGCAACGGCGTGCTGCAGTCGCAGTCCACCAAGCTGGGCTGGACCCGCTTCAACTGGCGCTCCAACAAGCCGCAGGCCCCCTATCTGGCGACGCTGGCGGTCGGGAAGTTCGACATCACGACCGACACGACGGCGAACGGCCTGCCGGTCCTCAACGCCTACAGCAAGGACCTCGGCGACAACGACGGCGCGGCGCGCGCCTCGATCGAGCGCACGGCCGAGGTCGCGGAGTGGCTGGAGTCGGTCTACGGCCCGTACCCCTTCAACTCCCTCGGCGGCTACGTCCCGAACGTGACCAGCGGCTACGCCCTGGAGACCCAGACCCGGCCGTTCTACAGCCCGCGGCAGTTCGCGAACGGCGCGAACGTCTCGGTGGTCGTGCACGAGCTGGCCCACCAGTGGTACGGCGACAGCGTGTCGGTCGCCGACTGGAAGGACATCTGGATCAACGAGGGCTTCGCCCGCTACAGCCAGTGGCTGTGGTCGGAGAAGGAGGGCGAGGGGACGGCGCGGGAACTCGCGGACTACGTGTACCGGTCGCGGGCGGCGGACGACCCGTTCTGGACGGTGAAGCCGGGCGACCCGGGCGCGGAGAACCAGTTCGACGTCGCCGTCTACGACCGGGGCGCGCTGGCGCTCCAGGCGCTGCGCGACGAGGTCGGCGACGAGGACTTCTTCGCGATCCTCAAGGGCTGGCCGCAGGAGCACGCGTACGGCAACGCGCACGTGGCCGACTTCGTGCGGTACGCCGAGCGGGTCTCGGGCAAGCCGCTCTCCGGCCTCTTCGACACCTGGCTCTTCCAGCCGGTGAAGCCGGCGGGGACGGCGGCCGCGGCGGCGGGTGTGGCCGGCCTGGCGGCCGCGCCGCGCACGCCGGTGGCTCCGAAGTCGTGGAAGAAGATCGCGGCGACGAACACGATCCACGAACACGACGAGCACGAGCACGGCGAGCGCGGCGGGCGCTGACCCGCACCGCACGGCACGGTCCGGCGCCCTCGTCCCACGGTCGGGTGGGACGGGGGCGCTCCCGCGCATGCGGGGCTCAGGCGCGGCGGGCCTGCCACTCGTGGGCGAGGAGGCCCCAGAGCTGCTTGTCGTGGCGGGCGCCGCCGTACGGCCAGGCCTCGCGGCGGGTGCCTTCGAGGGTCATGCCGAGCCGTTCGGCGACGGCGGAGCTGCGGGCGTTGTCGGCCCGGCAGTGCCACTCGGCGCGGTGCATCCCGCGCTCGTCGAAGGCCCAGTCGAGCAGCCGGGCGCAGGCCTCGGTGACCAGTCCGTGCCCCTCCCCGGCCGGCTCCAGCCA
Source organism: Streptomyces sp. SKN60 (assembly GCF_026236535.1). Lineage (GTDB taxonomy): Bacteria > Actinomycetota > Actinomycetes > Streptomycetales > Streptomycetaceae > Streptomyces. The sequence goes on from NZ_JAHTMW010000003.1 coordinate 324,569, forward strand.
GCAGCCCAGCTCGCAGCCGCCGGAGGCGGCGTCGAAGGCGACGAACATGACGCCGCCGACGAGGGTGCCGTCGAGCCAGAGGCCGTAGAGGCGTCCGCCGTCGGCCGCGCGGCGCTCGCCGTACCGGACCAGGGTGTCGCGGGCGCCCGCGACGTCGTCGGTGACGAAGGCCGGGCCGACCCACGGCCGGATGTGCTCGCGGGCCCGGTCCAGGTGGGCGGCGAACTCCTCGGCGTGCCAGGTCTCCAGTGGGCGGAGCTCGGCGTTGTCCCGCAGCGGGAGGGTGAACATCGTGACCCCATTCACACAACAAGCGTTATGACTATTACCGTAGCAGCATGGCACGCACCAAGGGAGATCACGAGGCCCGCCGCCGCGAGGTCTCCGAGGCCGTCTGGCGGGTCCTCGCCGCGCAGGGCTTCGACGGGCTGACGCTGCGCGCGGTCGCCGCCGAACTGGGCGCCACGACGGGGCTGCTCACCCACTACTTCCCGGCCAAGCGCGACCTGGTCCGGCACGCCCTCGACCTCCTCGACGAGCGCACCGCCGCCCGGCCGCGCCGCGCCGGGGGCGAGGGCCTGGCCGCCGTGCGCGCCGCGCTCCTCGACGTCCTGCCGCTCGACCCCGAGGCCACGGCGAGCAACCGGATCTGGGTCTCCTCCTGGGACACCGCCCTCGCCGACCCCACCCTGAGCAGCGACCACGCCGCCCGCTACGCCCGCGGCCGGGCCCGCCTCGCGGAGCTGATCGCGGCGGCCCAGTCGCGCGGCGAGCTCCCGGCGGGCGACCCGGACCGGCTGGCCCTCGGCGCCCAGTCCTTCGCCCTCGGCCTGGTCGTCCAGGCCCTGCTCGCCCCGGCGGAGTTCCCGCCCGAGCGACAGGCCGTCCTCCTCGACGACTACCTCGCCGCCCTGGCCGCCGGTCCGCCGCTGTCCTCGTAATCGCGTAGGGTCCCGGCATGCGGCACGGGCGCCCGGAGCGAGGGGCACAACACAGGGGCATCGAGGGGGAGTTCGCGGGCCCCGGAGCCGATGCCGGGATCGCTCGCCGGATCGACTCCCGGATCGACGCCGTCGACCGGGCCGCCCTGGAACACGCGTACGGCGCCGCTCGTCGCGGCGCCGCCAACCCGCCCGCGCACCCACACGACGTCCAGCTCGCCTCGCCGCGCCGATGGTGTCCGACGGCCCGTTCGCGGGACTGCCGCACCCGGACGTCGAGGCCCGGCGCCCCGCGCGCGAGTTGCCGTCCGCCACGAAGACCGTACAAGCACCAGGCACAAGGGAAGATGACGCATGACACCGATCACCGGGCTCGACCTCACCGGATTCAGCGCGCTGGAGCCGGGAGTGTGGACCGACGGGCAGGGGCTGCTGCTCTCCGTCCACTTCTTCGACCTCGTGCCCGACCTGCCCGCCTCGCTCGGCGAGCCGGACCGGCTGCGGTACGGTCTGGCCCGGTCGGCCGCCGGGGCGGGCGCCGGGCTGATCGAGGCCGAGCTCGGCGAGGTGGACTCGCTGCCCGCCGTACGCCAGCTGGTCAAGGTGCCGCAGACGCAGGGGCACGGGCAGGCGTTCGTCGGCTCCTGGACCATCCCGCGGGCCCGGTGCAGCGTGGTGGTGAAGGTGCAGGCGGGCGAGGGGCGGACGACCGGGCTGCGTGAGGCCCTGATACTCAACGAGGTGGGCCCGATGCGCTACTTCACCGCCCACCCCTACGGCGCCGACATCACCGGCGGCCTGCCGTCCCACGCGGCGGACGACGAGCGCTGGGACGCCCGCTTCCCCGACCACCCGCTGACCCGGGTACGGGCCGTGCTGCGCCGGATCACCCCGAGCCTGGCCCTCCACGAGAGCTTCAAGGGCCTGCCGCCCTTCGCCGCTCCCGCCGCCCTGTCATAGCGCGCGACGGCGCGCCTCCGCCCTGGCCTCCGCCCTGGCCTTCCGGGCGAGCGGGAGGTAGCGGAGCCGTTCCGGCAGGACCGGGACGACCGCGCGGACGATCCGGCCGAGGCGGCGCAGTCGGCGCTCCTGGGCGGGGGTCCAGTCCAGGCCGATGGCGGCGCGGGCCTCGGGCGGCATCAGGCCGACGGTCAGGAAGGCGCGGGCGCGCAGGAAGGGCCGGCGGAGCAGCGGCCAGAGGGCGCGCAGGGCGAGGCGGACCGGGAGCGGGCCGCGGTCGGGGGCCGGGACGGGGAGGTCGGTGGCGAGCAGTTCGCGGACGACGACGGTGGCCTCCAGCTCCTCGTCGAGGATCCGGCGGTAGTACGGCCAGAAGTCCTCGATGGTCTGCGGCATGTCCCGGTCGTGGATGCCGAGGATCCGTCCGACCTGGAGCCACTCGGCGTAGAGCCGGCGTTCCTGTTCCTCGGTGAGCGGGCGGAAGAGATAGCCGAGGCCGTGGCGGTAGACCGGGTAGCCGGTGGCGTGCACCCAGGCGTAGTAGGCGGGGTCGAGGGCGTGGTAGCGGCGGCCGTGGACGTCGGTGCCGCCGATCGTCTTGTGGAGCGCCCGCAGCCTGCGGCCCTCCTCGGCGGCGTGCTCGCCGCCGTAGATCCACAGCTGGAGCGAGCGCAGGGAGCGCTCGCCGCGGCCCCAGGGGTCGGTGCGGAAGACGGAGTGGGCGTCGACGCCGGCGCCGACGGCGGGGTGCGCGACCTGCATGGTGAGCGCGGCGGGCAGCATCATCAGCGCCCGGACGTCACCGGCGAGGGTCCACAGGGCGCCGCCGACGGGCGGCGGGACGGGTTCGGCACGGCGGGCGGGGTCACGGCGCGGGGCGGTGGCGGTCGCCGTGCGCGCGTGCTCGGCGTCCCTGCCTTCGAAGGACTCGCCTTCGACGCCCTTGCCGTGGTCGTGGCCGTGGCCGTGGTCCGTCAACGCGCTCTCCTCTCGTTCTTCCAGGCTGCCCGGGTCACCCGGGGGCGGGCAAACGCGCTCCGGGGGCGGATACGACGCGGGGCCGCGGCCCGGGCCTGCTGAGCGGCCCGGGGCGCGGCCCCGTACGGGTGTGCGTGCGGTGCGTCAGGCTCGGTCGGCGCCGACCGGCTCGCCGACGATGCGGCCGGCCAGGGCGTGGGCCCAGGCGTCGACGTCGGCGGAGAGCTCGCGCTCGGCGGCGTCGCGCTCGGCGGCGATCTTCTCGTGGCCGGCGGCGAGGATGGCCTCGCGCTCGCGGATGCCCTCGGCGCGGGCGGCGGCGATGGCGGCCGAGCCCTCCTCGGTGGCCTGGGAGCGGATGCGGGCGGCGTCGTGGCGGGCCTCGGCCAGCTCGGCCTCGTACTGCTCGCGGATCGCGGTGGCCTCGGCGCGCAGGTCGTCGGCGCGGTCGGTGCCGCCCTCGATGGCGTCCTCGCGCTCCTCGAGGGTGCGCTTGATCTTCGGGAGGATCCCCTTGGCCAGGATCAGGAAGGTGAGGCCGAAGAGGACGGCACCGAGGATGAGCTCCGCCCACACCGGGTTCAGGGGGCCCAGGTCGGTGGGAAAGATCTTCGAGTTCTGCGCGAGGGTCATGAGCGCATCTTACCTGGTCGCGAAACTCGCAATTCGGACACTTGCCTAAGAGTTGGCGCGATTGTGCGAGCGGCGAAAGATTCGTGGCATCCGACGGCTACCGGAAGGTAACCACGGCTGATTGTATGTGCCGCGCCCGAGCCCAACCCCCCACTCTCCGTTGGGAGTTTCACGTGCAGTTCTCCGCTCTCCGCCGCATGTCCGGCGCGGCCCTCTCGATCGCTGTGGCCGCCGCCACCCTGACCGGGACCGCGACCGCCGCCTCGGCCGCCACCGCCGCGGACACCGGGACGGCCACCGCGACGCCGAGCCTGAAGGTGCTCACGTACAACGTCTTCCTGATGTCCAAGACGCTCTACCCGAACTGGGGCCAGGACCACCGGGCCGCCACCATCCCCACGACGTCCTTCTTCCACGGCAACGACGTCGTCGTCCTCCAGGAGGCCTTCGACAACTCCTCCTCCGACGCCCTGAAGACGAAGGCGGCGGCGGAGTACCCCTACCAGACCCCGGTCGTGGGCCGCTCGAAGTCGGGCTGGGACGCCACCGGCGGCGCCTACTCCACCACCACGCCGGAGGACGGCGGCGTGACGCTGCTCAGCAAGTGGCCGATCGTGCGCAAGGAGCAGTACGTGTATAAGGACGCCTGCGGCGCCGACTGGTACTCGAACAAGGGCTTCGTCTACGCGGTGCTCGATGTCAACGGCACCAAGGTGCACGTGGTCGGCACCCACGCCCAGTCCACCGACCCGGGCTGCTCGGCGGGCGAGGCGGCGCAGATGCGCAGCCGCCAGTTCAAGAACATCGACGCCTTCCTCGACGCCAAGAACATCCCGGCGAACGAGCAGGTCATCGTCACGGGCGACATGAACGTGGACTCCCGCACGCCCGAGTACGGCACCATGCTCGCCGACGCGGACCTGGTCGGCGCGGACGCCCGCACCGGTCACCCGTACTCCTTCGACACGGCGCTGAACTCGATCGCCCACGACCGCTACCCGACCGACCCGCGCGAGGACCTCGACCACGTCCTCTTCCGGGCCGGCCACGCCCGCCCGGCGGGCTGGACGAACAACGTGGTCCCGGAGACGACCGCGCCCTGGACGGTCTCCAGCTGGGGCACGCAGTACACGTACACCAACCTGTCCGACCACTACCCGGTGACGGCCTACGTGGCGGGCTGACCGCCCCCGCCCCGGCCGGCGGCGCCGCGGGACCCGGCGAGGGTTTCGCGGCGCCGCCGCGCGTCCGGGGCGGTGCGGTCTGGCGGTGCGGCGCGTGCCTAGTAGGCGCCGCCGAAGACGCTGTACGCCCAGAGGGCGACGACACCCCCGACGCACAGCAGCACCACCCACGAGCCGATGCCCGTGTGACGCCCCGCGCGCGGCCCCCGCGGCGCCTTCGCCTTCGTCTTCCCCTTCGTCGCGCGGGCGGCTCTGGGCGGCCGGGCGGCGCCGGCCGTGGAAGGCGCGGCGTCCGCCGCGGTCTCCGCGAGCAGCCGGCGGCAGACCGCGGCCAGCTCGGCGGTGCCGGACGCCAGGTCCACGACCACCTCCAGGCGTGCGGGCGCGGTCGTCCCACCGTCCAGGATCCGCCCGGCGCGCATCAGCGCCTGGTCCTTGCCCCCGGTCGGCGCCAGGCTTATCCACCGGCGCACATGATCGCCGCGGATCACCACGCCGCCGCCGCGCTCGCGGTAGACGGTGTGCTCCTTCCACAGGACCTCGGCCAACTCGGTGGCCTTCTCCCTGAGTTGCGCCTGCATACCCCTCCCCCTGTGTCATGCCCCTGATTCGAACAGGCGCATGACTCTAGCGTCCGCCGTGCCACGCCCCTCGCCAGGGGCGTGCTACGCCCCCGTGTCGTACACGGTGACCGGTGTCCCGCGCGCCACCAGGCGCTCCGTTATCAGCGGCTCGATCCGCTCCCAGCGCCCGCCGGCCAGGCCGCAGCCGATCCGGGGCATGTGCACGGAGGCCCCCAGCTCCGCCGCTTTCGCGGCGAGCAGCGCGAGCGCGGCGTCGATCGCCTCGTACCGCACCGGGACCCCGCTGCTCCGCCCCGTCCGTATCCCCCGCTGGCCCACCAGGTTGGCCACCCACACATACGGCTCGACCCGGACGAACTGCGCGGCGCCGAGCCCGAAGTCGTTCCGCGCGCGCTCGCGGTGCCAGCGGCGGTAGGCCGCCTCCGGCTCCGGCCAGCGCCGCGACACGGCGAGCACGAAGCCCTTTCCCCAGCCGCCCAGGTCGTTGCAGACGTGCGCCACGATCTTGACGCCCTTGCCGCGCGGCGCGGTGGCGTCCCCCCGTACGTACTCGATCGCGTTCATGAAACAACCGTACGGGCCGGGTCTGACAACCGGCCGGGGACGCCTGTGCGACGGCGAGGAACCGGCGTACGGCGTCGGCGAAGCCGGTGGGGTCGGTGGCGTGGACGGTGTGGCCGGCGGGCAGTTCGACGAGCCGCGTGCCGGGGCGGCGCTCGGTCATGGCCCGGGCGTGCTCCGCGCCGAGGACACCGCTCCGGGTGCCGCGTACGAGCAGGGCGGGGCAGGCGCCGGCCAGCCAGTCGTCCCAGTGCACGCCGTTGAGCGCGCGCTGCGAGACGACCATGTCCTCCGGCCGGAAGGCGAGGCCGTGTCGTGTGGACCAGGGTCGGGGTGTTCGCGGATCGCGTCCGTCAGATGGGGCGCGGACCCGCCGAGACCCGCGACGAGGGCGGCGCGGGTCGGGGCCCGGCGCGGCCAGTCGAGGCAGAAGGACAGGTCGCCGTCGACCTCGGCCCCGACGTCCTCCACCACCAGCGCCCGCACCCGCCCGGGGTGCCGGGCCGCGAACTGGTACGCGTTGACCCCGCCGAGCGAGTGCCCGAGCAGGTCCACGGTCCCGAGCCCGAGGTGGTCGAGCAGCGCGCCGACGTCCGCGACGTACCCCTCCCGGGAGTACTCCTCCGCCCGGTCGGAGTCGCCGTGCCCCCGCTGGTCGAGTGCGATCACCCGGTGCCCCGGCCCCAGCGCCCGCGCGAGCCCGGCGAAGGTGCGCCCCTCGCCGAAGTGCCCGTGCAGGGCGAGCAGGATCCGCCCGGGTCCCCCGTGGTCGAGGTAGGAGAGCCGCCGCCCGTCGGTCTCCAGGGCTCCCCGCGCGGGCCCGTCCGGCCGGCCGTTCGTCGTCATGGGCGCAAGGCTGCCACGGGGCACGGGATCACCCGGTCACCGGACCTGAGGCCCGCGCCGCGACCGCCGTACGACCGCCGCGGCCAGGCCGGTGGCCAGCGCGCCCACCAGCAGCGCCACGTAGGCGCCGCCGAGGCCGTTGCCGGTGCCGACGCCGCCGTCGGCGGTGGTCGCGACGAGGGCGCCGAGGGCCGTCGCGAACAGTCCGGCGGCCAGGGCGGGCCCGCCCCCGAAGCGGGCGAGGCGGCCGGTGGGGCGGGTCAGGGCCCGCCAGGCGGTGACGGCGGCGGCCAGGCCGATCAGGGCGGCGGCGCTGGCGCCGATCCGGCCGGCGCTGAGGGTGTAGACGCTGGCGGCGAGCGTGGTCAGGTCGGACATCGTGGGCTCCTCATCTCTCCTGTCGCGGTGTGTCCCGAGCCTGTCCCGCGCGCCCCTGTCCGGTCGTCCGGCCGGCGTGGACTCTTTCCCTGCCGCGCCCGCGGCAGCGCACCCGCCGCCTACCGCGTCCGTGGTAGCCGGCCCGGTCCGTGCGGAGGATCCGGGGGCGCGGGGCGGCCGGTTAGGGTGCGCGCATGAAGGCAGGTTCGGCGGGTGCGGCAAGGCTGTGGGCCCGGTTCGGGGACCCGGTGATCGCGGTCGGCGTGGCGGCGGCACTGGTGGTCACCGGGGTGTCGGAGCGGCCCGCGCAGGGGACGACGTGGGTCGGCCTGCTCGGATACGGGCTGCTGGCAGCCGGCGGTCTCGCGCTGCTCGCGCGCCGCCGGGCCCCCGTCGCGGTGCTCGTGATGACCGGGCTGTGCGCGGTGGGGTATCAGGCGGCGGGCTTCGACGTGCCGGTGGTCGGCTATCTCTGCGCGGTGTACGCGGCGGTTCGGGCGGGCCGGCGCGCCGTCACGGCGGCCGTGAGCGTGGCCATGATCGCGGCGCTGCCGGTGGCGGCCCTGGTCTCGGGCCTGGACGACACGGGCGAGGCGTTCGCGCGGGCCCGCGGCGCGCTCGAACTCGCCTGGCTGATCGCGGCCGGCGCGGCGGGCGAGGCGCTGCGCCAGGCCGAGCGGCGCGCGGACGAGGCCGAACGCACCCGGGAGGAGACGGCGCGGCGCCGGGCCGACGAGGAGCGGCTGCGGATCGCCCGCGAGCTGCACGACTCGCTCACCCATCAGATCTCGGTGGTGAAGGTGCAGGCGGAGGTGGCCGTGCACGTGGCGCGGCGGCGCGGCGAGGAGGTGCCGCCGGCGCTGCTCGCGATCCAGGAGGCGGGGCGGGAGGCGAGCCGGGAGCTGCGGGCGACGCTGGAGGCGCTGCGGGACGACGACACCGCGCCGCCGCGCGGGCTCGACGCGGTGCCGGAGCTGGTAGAGCGGGCGCGGGCGTTCGGTCTGGACGCGACACTGACGGTGGAGGGCGGCGGGCAGGCGGAGGGGCGGCGGCCGGAGGTGCCGGCCGCGGTGGACCGTACCGTCTACCGGATCGTCCAGGAGTCCCTGACCAATGTCGCCCGGCACGCGGACGCCCGCACGGTGTCGGTGTGGGTCGCCTGCCGGCCGGACGCCGTGTCCGTACGGGTCGAGGACGACGGCAGGGCGCGGCCGGGCCGCGCACCGGCGCCCGGTCTGGGGCTGCTCGGCATGCGGGAGCGGGTGACGGCGCTCGGCGGGCGGCTGCGGGCCGAGCCCCGCGCCGAGGGCGGTTTCGCGGTGCGCGCCGAACTGCCGGTGGCGCCCGACCCGGCCGGCGAGCGTGCCGCGGGGCGGGGGCGGGGATGGTGATCCGGGTCCTGCTGGTGGACGACCAGCCGCTCATCCGCAGCGGGTTCCGCGCGCTCCTCGACCTGGAGGACGACATCGAGGTGGTCGCGGAGGCCGCCGACGGCGCGGAGGGCCTGGCCCTGGCCCGCGCGCACGTGCCGGACGTGGCCCTCGTCGACATCCGGATGCCGCTCGTGGACGGCATCGAGGCGACCCGCCGGATCGCCGCCGACCCGGCGCTCGCCGGGGTCCATGTCGTGATCCTCACCAACTACGGCATGGACGAGTACGTCCTCGACGCGCTGCGCGCCGGCGCCGCCGGCTTCCTGGTGAAGGACGTCCTGCCCGAGGACTTCCTGCACGCGGTCCGCGTCGCGGCCCGCGGCGACGCGCTGCTCGCGCCGTCCATCACCCGCAGACTGATCCACCGCTACCTCGCCCAGCCCCCTGCCACCGCCCGCCCGGGCCCCGGCCTCGACGAACTGACCGCCCGAGAGCGCGAGGCCGTGGCCCTGGTCGCCCGCGGCCTGTCCAACGACGAGATCGCCGAGCGCATGGTGATCACCCCGATGACGGCGAAGACCCACGTCAACCGCGCCATGACCAAACTCCGGGCCCGGGACCGGGCGCAACTGGTGGTCCTGGCGTACGAGTCGGGGCTGGTGCGGCCGGGCGGGGACGTCCCGGACCGGGGGTAGGCCGCGGCGGGGCCCCGGGGCCACAGCGAAATCAGTGCCGCGGGGGCCGCCCTGAACAGGCCCGTGCGCGCCTGCGCCGGTGCCCCGCACCGCCGTCACCCGTGCCCCGCACCCCTTCCGGTCCGCACGCTCACAGACGGCGCCCACCGGCCCGTACACGCCTCCGCGATTCCTCCGCCAACCAGCTCTGACCTGGCCTTTTCCGGGAATTCTCCTAGGCTGACGGGAACCGCGGAACACGCCCGAGGGGGGATTCGTGAGCGACAGCCCGAACATGTACAGCGCCGCGAACGTCAAGGTGCTCGAATGGCCGGAAGCGATTCGGCAGCGGCCCGGAATGTATGTCGGGTCGACGAGCCAACGGGGTCTGCACAATCTGCTGTACGGGGTGCTCGACCGGCCGGTGAACGAGGTCCTGGCGGGGCGCGCGACCCGCTTGGACGTCACCCTCATGGCCGACGGCCGGATCCGGGTCGAGGACGACGGGGCGGGGGACGGCGGCGGGCTCGGACTCGAAGGCATGATGACGCACGTCCGCGCCGGGGTGCGGCCACGGGACCGGCGCACCATGGACCTGAGTCACGTCGGCGCTCCGGTCGCCAACGCCCTGTCGAGCGAGTTGACCGCCGAGGTGCGGCGCGACGGTGTGCGCCGGGTGCAGCGGTACGAGCGGGGCATCGCGCTTGCGCCGGCCGTCACCACCGGGCCCGCCGGGCCCGCCACGGGGAGCGGGACCACGATCGTGTTCCGGCCGGACGCGGACGTCTTCGAGACGGTGGAGTGTTCGTTCGACGAGCTTCTGGAGCGCTTCAGGGAGCTGGCCTTCCTGAACCGGGAGCTCACGCTCACCCTGACCGACGAGCGGGCCGAGAGCGATGCCCCGCGGCAGGAGCATTGCCGGTTCCCGGGCGGGGCGCGGGACTTCGTCGCCTTCCTCGACTCGGGTGCCGACAACCCCGTACACCCCGACATCGTGCATTTCGAGCGGGAGGACTCGCGCCTGGCGGGGGCGGTGGAGGTGGCCCTGAGGTGGAGCGAGGGGCCGGGGGCGGGGATCCGGTCCTTCGACAACAGTGCGCCGACCTGTGAGGGCGGCGCGCATGTGGAGGGCTTCCGAGACGGGGTGGCGGCCGCGCTCGGCCTGCGGACGGCACCCGATAGCGGCCTGACGGCGGTCGTCTCGGTGAAGCTGGACGACCCGGTCTTCGAGGGGGTCACCCGGGAACGGCTCGGCAGCGACGGCGTACGTGGCACCGTGGCCGAGGCCGTACGACAACACCTCGCCGCCTGGCGCGCGGCGCATCCCGAACGGGCGGAGGCCGTGGTCCGCCGGCTCACCGGTCCGTAACAGGACAGGTACCCGGTCCTCGGGTATGCCTGTCCCATGGAGGCCCACCGGCGTGATCGGCGGCTCCGCCTGTCCCGGCGGGGCGGGCGGTGGCTGCTCTGCGTGCCGTTCGGGCTGATCGCGGCGGTCACCGTCGTGGACGTGCTGGCGCCGCCCGAGGTGCATCTGGGGCCGTTCCTGGTGGCGGCGCCGGCGTTGGCGGCGTCGTTCGCGGGGCCGCGGATGACGGCGCTGGTGGGGGCGGTCGCGGTCCTCGCACAGTCGGTGGTGGGGGTGGCGCGGACGAGTCTCACGGACCTGAACCACACGTACCAGATCATCGCGCTGGTGCTGATCTCGGTGATCGTGACCTTCTTCGCGCATCTGCGGGAGCGGGACGAGGGCCGGGTGACCCGGCTGCGGGCGGTCGCGCACGCCGCGCAGAGCGTCGTCCTGCGCCCGCTGCCGCACCGGGCGGGGCCGCTGCACATCGCGTCGGTGTATCTGGCGGCCGAGGAGGAGGCGCAGATGGGCGGGGACCTGTACGCGGCGGCGCGTACGGGGCGGGGGACGCGGCTGCTCATCGGGGACGCCCGGGGGAAGGGTCTCGACGCGATCAGCGAGGCCTCGCTGGTCCTGGGCGCGTTCCGGGTCACCGCGCGGCGCGAGCGGGAGCTGCCGGAGCTGATCGGGCAGCTGGAGGCGGGGATGGTGTCGGCGGACGACGACGACGGCGGCGGCGGCGCGGACCCGGAGGACGACGGCGCCGACGAGGCCTTCGTCACCGCGCTGGTCCTCGACATCCCCGACGCCGAACCGGTCGTACGGCTCGTCAACTGCGGGCATCCGCCGCCGCTGCTGCTGCGCGAGGGGCAGGTGATCCCCCTCGACGCCGCCGACGCCAGCCCGCCCCTCGGCCTGTCCGACGTCCTCTCCCCCGGCGCTCCCGGCGTCCCCGACGTCACGGTGGAGACCTTCCCGTTCGACGTCGGCGACGTGTTGCTGCTCTACACGGACGGCGTCGTCGAGGCCCGCGACCACACCCGGGCCTTCTACCCGCTCGCCGAGCGCCTGCCGGCCTGGGCCGGGGACGACCCGCCCACCCTGCTCGCCCGGCTGCGGGCCGACCTCCAGGCGTACGCGGGCGGGCACCTCGGCGACGACGCGGCGCTGGTCGCGGTCGAGCGACTCGCCCCGGGAGAGCCGTCCCTCTAGCCTCGGAACTCTTTTACAAGGCTGGTGAGACAGCAATACTGTTGAACCATGCAGCAGCAGGCGAGCGAGGAACGGGCCGACGAGCCCGGCTACACCGTCGACGAACTGGCCGCCCGGGCCGGCGTCACGGTGCGGACCGTGCGGTTCTACGGCACGCGCGGTCTGTTGCCGCCGCCCGTGATCGGGGCGCGGCGTGTCGGGCGGTACGGACCCGCGCACCTCTCCCGGCTCGCGCTGATCGAGGAGCTGCAGCGGCAGGGGATGACGCTCGCGGCGATCGAGCGGTATCTGGAGCAGCTGCCGCCGGATCTGAGCGCGCAGGATCTGGCGATCCACCGGGCGCTGGTGGCGTCCTGGGCGCCGGAGTCGGCCGAGGAGATCACCCGGCAGGAGCTGGAGCGGCGGGCCGGGCGGCCGCTCGCGGACCGGGACGTGGACCGGCTGGCCGCGATGGGCGTCCTTGACAAGGGCCCCGACCCGGACGTGTTCCGGCTGGACGGCGCGCTGCTGCGGCTCGGCGTGGAGCTGCTCGACGTGCCGATCGAGCACGAGACGATCCTGGCTTCGCGCACGGTGCTCCTGGAGCACGCGCGGAGCGCCGCGCAGGAGCTGGCGCGCCTGTTCCAGGAGCAGGTGTGGAATCCGTACCGGGAGAGCGGCGCGGACCCGGACCACCTGACGGCGATGAAGTCGCTGTCGGCGCACATGCAGCCGATGGTGGTCCAGGCCCTCGTGACGGCCTTCCAGCGGTCGCTCAGCGAGGAGCTGAGGACCGCCTTCAGGACGACCGGCACTCCACGTACTACCGCGCGTCCGTGAAGACCTCGCCGCGCTCGGCCTTCTCCACGAGGAGCGCCGGCGGGGTGAAGCGCTCGCCGTACGTCGCCGCCAGCTCGCGCGCCCGCTCGACGAAGCCGGCGACGCCGCCCTCGTAACCGTTGATGTACTGGAGCACGCCACCGGTCCACGCCGGGAAGCCGATGCCCAGGATGGAGCCGATGTTGGCGTCGGCGACCGAGGTCAGCACGCCCTCCTCGATGAGGCGAACCGTGTCCAGGGCCTCGGAGAAGAGCATCCGCTCCTGCATGTCGCGGAACGGGATCTCGACCTCGGGCTTGGTGAAGTGCTCGCGCAGGCCCGGCCAGAGCTTGCCGCGCTTGCCGTCCTCCGCGTAGTCGTAGAAGCCGGCGCCGCCGCTGCGCCCGGGGCGGCCGAACTCGTCGACCATGCGGTCGATGACGAGCTCGCCGGGGTGGAAGACCCAGGTGCCGCCGGCCTCCTCGACCGCCTTGCGCGTCTCGTTGCGGATCTTGCGCGGGAGGGTGAGGGTCAGCTCGTCCATGAGGGAGAGGACCTTCGCCGGGTAGCCGGCCTGGGCGGCGGCCTGCTCGACGGAGGCGGGCTCGGCGCCCTCGCCGACCATGGCGACGCCCTCGTTGATGAAGTGGCCGATCACCCGGGAGGTGAAGAAGCCGCGGGAGTCGTTGACGACGATCGGCGTCTTGTTGATCTGGCGGACCAGGTCGAAGGCGCGGGCCAGCGCCTCGTCGCCGGTGTGCTCGCCCTTGATGATCTCGACCAGCGGCATCTTGTCGACGGGCGAGAAGAAGTGCAGGCCGATGAAGTCGGCCTGCCGCTCCACGCCTTCGGCCAGGACGGTGATGGGGAGGGTGGAGGTGTTGGAGCAGAGCAGCGCGTCGGGCTCGACAACGTGCTGGATCTCCTGGAACACCTTGTGCTTGAGGGCGGTGTCCTCGAAGACCGCCTCGATGACCGCGTCACAGCCGGCCAGCGCCTGGGGATCGGCGGTGGGGGTGATGAGGGCGAGGAGGGCGTCCGCCTTGGCCTGGGTCGTACGGCCCTTGGCGACGGCCTTCGCGCACAGCTTCTCGGAGTACGCCTTGCCCTTGGCGGCCGCCTCGTCGGTGACGTCCTTGAGGACGACCTCGATGCCGGCGCGGGCGCAGGAGTAGGCGATGCCCGCGCCCATCATCCCGGCGCCGAGCACCGCGACCTTGCGCACCTGGCGCTTCTCGACGCCCTTGGGGCGGCTGGCGCCGGAGTTGACGGCCTGGAGGTCGAAGAAGAAGGCCTGGATCATGTTCTTCGCGGTCTGGCCGGTGACCAGCTCGGTGAAGTAGCGGGACTCGATGGTCAGCGCGGTCTCGAAGTCGACCTGGGAGCCCTCGACGGCCGCGGCCATGATGTTGCGCGGGGCCGGGTAGGGGGCGCCGTTCAGCTGCTTGCGCAGGTTGGCGGGGAAGGCCGGCAGGTTGGCGGCGAACCGCGGGTTGGACGGGGTCCCGCCGGGGATCTTGTAGCCGGGGACGTCCCACGGCTGCCGCGACTCGGGGTGGGCGTCGATGAAGGCGCGGGCCTGGGCCAGCATCTCCTCCGGTGTGGCGGCCAGCTCGTGCACGAGCCCGTTGTCGAGGGCGCGCTTCGGGTTGTACTGGGTGCCCTGGAGGAGCACCTTGAGGAGCGCGTCGGTGATGCCCATGAGGCGTACGGTGCGGGCGACGCCGCCACCGCCGGGCAGCAGGCCGAGGGTGACCTCGGGCAGGCCGATCTTGGAGCCGGGCGCGTCGAGCGCGATCCGGTGGTGGGAGGCGAGCGCGATCTCGTAACCGCCGCCCAGCGCCGCGCCGTTGATCGCCGCGACCACCGGCTTGCCCAGGGTCTCGATGCGGCGCAGGGAGTCCTTGATCTCGATGGCGGTGTCGAAGATCGCCCGGGCGTCCTCGGGGCCGGCCTTGATCATGTCCTTGAGGTCGCCGCCGGCGAAGAAGGTCTTCTTCGCGGAGGTGTAGATGATGCCGCGGATGGAGTCCTGCTCGGCCACCGCGCGGTCGGCGATCGCCTTGATGGAGGCCCGGAAGGCCTGGTTCATCGTGTTCGCGGACTGGTCGGGGTCGTCGAGGACGAGGGTGACGACGCCGGTCTCGTCCTGCTCCCAGCGGATGGTGGTGCTCTCGCTCATGACTGATGCTTCTCCGTTGGATCCGTAAGAGGGGTGCGGACCGGGTGGTCAGACGCGCTCGACGATGGTGGCGATGCCCATGCCGCCGCCGACGCACAGCGTGGCGAGGCCGTAGCGCTTGTCCTGGCGCTCCAGCTCGTCGACGAGGGTGCCGAGGATCATCGCGCCAGTGGCGCCGAGCGGGTGGCCGAGGGCGATGGCGCCGCCGTTGACGTTGATCTTGTCGAGGGAGACGCCCATGTCCTTGGCGAAGCGCAGGACGACGGCGGCGAAGGCCTCGTTGATCTCGATCAGGTCGATGTCGTCGATGGTGAGACCGGCCTTGGCCAGCGCCTTGCGGGTGGCCGGGGCGGGGCCGGTGAGCATGATGGTCGGCTCGGAGCCGGAGACGGCCGCCGCCACGATCCGGGCGCGCGGCGTCAGCCCGTACCGCTCGCCGACCTCCTTCGAGCCGATCGCGACGAGCGAGGCGCCGTCGACGATGCCGGAGGAGTTTCCGGCGTGGTGGACGTGGTCGATCTCCTCGATCCAGTGGTACTTCTGCAGCGCGACGGCGTCGAAGCCGCCGAGCTCGCCGATGTCCGCGAAGGACGGCTTGAGGCGGGCGAGGGAGTCGGCGGTGGTGCCGGGGCGCAGGTGCTCGTCGTGGTCCAGGACGGTGAGCCCGGCCCGGTCCCTGACGGGGACGATCGAGCGGTCGAAGCGCCCGGCCTTGACTGCCGCGGCGGCCCGCTCCTGGGACAGCGCGGCGTACTCGTCGACGTCGCGGCGCGAGAAGCCCTCGATGGTGGCGATGAGGTCGGCGCCGATGCCCTGCGGGACGAAGTTGGTGGCGATGTTGGTCATCGGGTCGGCGAACCAGGCGCCGCCGTCCGAGGCCATCGGGACCCGGGACATCGACTCGACGCCGCCGGCCAGCACCAGGTCCTCCCAGCCGGAGCGGACCTTCATCGCGGCCAGGTTGACCGCTTCGAGGCCGGAGGCGCAGAAGCGGTTCTCCTGGACGCCGGCGACGGTGTCCGGCAGGCCCGCGGCGATGGCGGCGATCCGGGCGATGACGGAACCCTGGTCGCCGACCGGGCCCACGACGCCCAGCACGATGTCGTCGATCGCCGCCGGGTCCAGGCCGGGCTGGCGGGCCTGGATCTCGTGGATGAGGCCGACGACGAGGTCGATCGGCTTGGTGCCGTGCAGGGCCCCGTTGGCCTTGCCGCGGCCGCGCGGGGTGCGGATCGCGTCGTAGACGTACGCTTCGGTGGTCACGGTGTTGCCTTTCGGGCGAGTCACAGAGGGGTTTCGGAGGGTCGGCGGGTTCGACGGGTCGGCGGGTCGGCGGGTCGGCGGGGGTCAGGTGAGCAGGGAGCGGCCGATGATCTCCTTCATGATCTCGGTCGTCCCGCCGTAGATGGTCTGGATACGGCCGTCGGTGAACGCCCTGGCCACCGGGAATTCGCTCATGTAGCCGTATCCGCCGTGCAGTTGCAGGCACCGGTCGGCGACCCGCTTCTGCAGCTCGGTCGCCCACCACTTGGCCATCGAGGCGTTGACGGGGTCGAGCCCGAGGCCGGCCGGATCGGCGTGCTCGGCGATACAGCGGTCGACGAACGCGCGGGTGACGGCGCACTCGGTGGCCATCTCGGCGATCTCGAAGCGCACGTGCTGCAGCTTGGCCAGCGGCCGGCCGAACGCCTCGCGCTCCTTGACGTACGTCGTCGTCAGCTCAAGGAGGTGCTCGGCGCCGGCGATGCCGGCGACGGCGATGGCGAGCCGCTCCTGAGCCAGATTGGTCATGAGGTGGACGAAGGCGCCGTTGAGCTCGCCGAGCAGGTTCTCCTTGGGGACCCGGACGTCCTTGAAGAACAGCTCGGCGGTGTCCTGGGACTTCTGCCCGATCTTGTCGAGGTTCCGGCCGCGCTCGAAGCCCTCCATGCCGCGCTCGACGACGAGCAGCGACAGGCCGTGGGCGCCGCCCTCGGGGGTGGTCTTCGCGACGACCACGACGAGGTCGGCGAGGATGCCGTTGGAGATGAAGGTCTTGGAGCCGTTGAGGACCCAGTGGTCGCCGTGGTCCTCGGCGGTCGTCCGGATCCCCTGCAGGTCGGAGCCCGCGCCGGGCTCGGTCATCGCGATCGCGGTGACGAGCTCGCCGCTGCAGAAGCCGGGCAGCCAGCGCCGCTTCTGCTCGTCGGTGGCGAGCTTGGTGAGGTACGGGCCGATGATGTCGTTGTGCAGGCCGATCGCCAGACCGGGGGCGGCGGCCCTGGTGAACTCCTCGGCGAGAACGGCGGCGTACCGGAAGTCGGGGTTGCCGCCACCGCCGTACTCCTCCTCGACGGCGATGCCGAGGAGCCCCTGCCGGCCGGCGGCGCGCCACGCCTCGCGGGAGACGATGCCGTCCTTCTCCCACTGCGCGTAGTGCGGCAGCACCTCCTTCTCCAGGAAGGTCCGGACGACTCCCCGGAAGGCCTCGTGGTCGTCGGTGTAGAGCGTGCGCTTCATGCGTTCTTCGGCTCCTGGGCGTCGGGGGCGGGCGGGGCGTCCGGGGTGTGCAGGGCGGGTACGGCCCAGTCGCGGGCGACCTCGTCGGCGTCGGCGCCCGGCCGCGCGGGCCCGGTGCGCACCGCGCCGGGGGTGGCGGAGAAGCGGGGTGCGGGCGCGGGCTGGACGAGTCCGCCGTGCTCGACGAAGGTGCCGCGGGCGGCGAGGTGGGGGTGGGCGGGGGCCTCGCGCATCGAGAGGACGGGGGCCACGCAGGCGTCGGTGCCCTCGAAGACGCCCGTCCACTCCTCTCTCGTACGGGTGCGGAAGCGGGCGGCGACGGCCGCGCGCAGTTCGTCCCAGCGGGCGAGGTCGCGGCGCGCCGGGGCGGCCTCCTCGATGCCGAGGAGGCGGACGAACTCGTCGTAGAACTGCTGCTCCAGGGCGCCGACGGCCATGAAGCCGCCGTCGGAGGTCTCGTACACGCCGTAGAAGGGGCAGCCGCCGTCGAGCAGGTTGACCCCGCGCCGGTCCTGCCAGCTGCCGGCCGCGAGCATGCCGTGGATCATGGTGGCGAGGTGCGCGGCGCCGTCGACGATGGCGGCGTCGACGACCTGGCCCTCGCCGTGCGTCCGCGCGTGCTGGAGGGCGGCGAGGACGCCGATGACGAGGTAGAGGGAGCCGCCCGCGTAGTCGCCGACGAGGTTGGCGGGCACGGTGGGCGGGCCGTCCGGGTCGGGGCCGATCATGCCGAGGGTGCCGGTGACGGCGAGGTACGCGATGTCGTGGCCGGCGGCCTTGGCCAGCGGGCCGTCCTGGCCCCAGCCGGTCATCCGGCCGTAGACGAGTCGCGGGTTGCGGGCGAGGCAGGCGTCGGGGCCGAGGCCGAGGCGTTCGGCGACGCCGGGCCGGTAGCCCTCGATGAGGATGTGGGCCCGGGCGACCAGGTCGAGCACGGTGCCGGTGCCGCCGTCGGTCTTGAGGTCGAGGACGACGGAGCGCTTGTTGCGGTTGGTGAGGTCGTGGGCGGGGTCGATGCCGAGGGCGGCGCCGCCGGGGCGGTCGACGCGGACGACGTCGGCGCCGAGGTCGGCGAGCAGCATGGCGGCGAAGGGGCCGGGGCCGATCCCGGCGAGTTCGACCACGCGGACGCCGGAGAGCGGGCCGGTCCGCTCGGTCTGCGTCGTGCTCCTCGTACCCATCGAGTCCCCAGACGTGTGTGACAGTGATGATGTAACACCGAAGATGCTAGGAACGTGTTCCACTCGGCACAAGCCCCCGAGCCGAGCAAGCGCTTGGAAATTGCCGAGGGGTACCGCCCGGTCCGCACGGCGGGTACCGCCCGGTCCGCCCACCGGACCGCGTCCGCTAGAGTCCGCCGACGACACGCGCGCCGGGTGCGGCGCGGGGGCGAAGGCGAGGGGCTGGATGGAGACAGGGGCGGCCGCACGGCCGTACGACGTGGTCCTCTTCGGAGCGACCGGTTTCGTGGGGGAGCTCACCGCGGAGTACCTCGCCCAGCACGCCCCCGCGGAGACCCGCTGGGCCCTGGCCGGCCGCAGCCGCGGCAGGCTCGCCGCCCTGCGCGACCGGCTCGCGGCGCGGTGGCCGCGCTGCGCCGAGCTGCCGCTGCTCGTCGCGGACTCCGCCGATCCGGCCGCGCTGCGCGAACTCGCCGGGTCCGCACGGGTGGTGGCCAGCACCGTCGGGCCCTATGTCTGGTACGGCGAGGAGCTGGTCGCCGCCTGCGCGGAGGCCGGCACCGACTATCTGGACCTGACCGGCGAGGCCGAGTTCGTGGACCGGATGTACGTGCGCTACGACGCCGTCGCCCGCGAGACCGGCGCCCGGCTCGTGCACGCCTGCGGCTTCGACTCGGTCCCGCACGACCTGGGCGTGTACTTCACCGTGCGGCAGCTGCCGGAGGGCGTGCCGCTGCGGATCGACGGGTTCGTACGGGCCGGCGCGATCTTCTCCGGCGGCACCTTCGCCTCGGCGCTCACCGCGTTCGGGCGCGGCCGGGAGATCCTCCGGGCCGCGCGCGAACGCCGCCTGTACGAGCCGCGGTTGGTGACCCGGCGGGCCCGGGCGCCGCTGGGCCGGCCCCGCTTCAGCCGCGAGACCGGCACCTGGGCGCTGCCGCTGCCCACGATCGACCCGCAGGTGGTGGCGCGTTCGGCGCGCGGCCTGGAGCGTTACGGGCCGGACTTCCGCTACCGCCACTACGCCTCGGTGAAGACGCTGCCGATGGCGCTGGGCGGCTCGGCGGTGGTCGGCGCGGGCGTGCTCGCGGCCCAACTCCCCTTCGTACGCGACTGGCTGATGGACCGTTGGGAGCCGGGCCAGGGGCCGAGCGCGGAGCGGCGGGCGCGCAGCTGGTTCTCGGTGCGGTTCGTCGGCGAGGTCGGCGGGCGGCGCGTCTTCACCGAGGTGTCGGGCGGCGATCCGGGCTACGACGAGACGGCGAAGATGCTGGCCGAGTCGGCGCTGTGCCTGGCGCACGACACCCTGCCGAAGACCGCCGGGCAGGTGACGACGGCGGTCGCGATGGGCGACGCGCTGATCGAGCGGCTGCGGGCGGCAGGCCTGCGCTTCCGGGTGGCGCACTCGGGCTGACCGCGTCCTTTCCTGGGGCGGTCAGTGCCGGACGAGGCAGAAGGGATGGCCGGCCGGGTCGGCGTAGATGCGCCAGGCCCGGTCGTCGCCGTTCCCGTCCTCGCCGCCGTCGCCGTCCAGGCGCCAGGCGCCGAGCGCGAGGACCGCCTCGTGCGCGGCGTCGAGGTCGGCGACCCGGACGTCGATGTGGAACTGCTGCTCGGGCGCTCCCCATACCGGCGGCCGGTGGTCGGCCACGCCCTGGAAGGCCAGCACCGGGGTGCCGCCGGCGCCGTGCAGGGTGGCCCAGGCGTCGCCGACGGCCCACTGGGGGTCGGGGCGGTTGATCTCGCCTCCGAGCAACCGCTGGTAGAAGACGGCGAGTTCCATCACGTCGGGGCAGTCCAGGACGACGCACTGCAGGGTTCCGATGGGGGTGGGACGGGTCGTGCCGGGGGATGTCATGCCCACACTCTGCCGCCGCGGTGTCACGGCTCGATATCCGTACGGGTACTCAGTCGTCCCAAGCGTCACGGGGTGCTCGTGCTCAGGGCGTCCCGCAGCGCCCGGCGGCACAGCGCGTCGGCGTGCCGGGTGGTCTCGGGCAGCCGGAAGCGCGGGCTGAGGTGCAGGGTGAGCGCGCAGGCCCGGTCGAGCGAGACGCGGTGCCCGACGGAGACGAAGACCGGCTTGACGCCGGCGCGGGTGCGCAGGGCCCGTCCGACGGTCTCGCCGTCGGCGACGAGCGGGCTGAACTCGCCGCGGGCGGCGCCGGGTTGCTCGTACGTGAAGGTGAACGGGTTCTTGGCGACACCGATCGCCGGGCGGTCGGTGAGCACCCCGAGATGGCTGGCGAGTCCGAACCGGCGCGGGTGTGCGATCCCGTAGCCGTCGCAGACGAGCAGCCCGGGGTCGGCGGAGAGCCGCCCGAGCGCGGCGAGCACGGTCGGCACCTCCCGGAACGCCAGCAGCCCCGGCACATACGGGAACGACACCCGCCCCACCGCCGTCGCCTCCTCCACCACCTCCAGGCTCCGCCCGTCGAGCACGACGGCCGCCGCGGCGACCAGGTCCCGCTCGTCGTCATACGCCACGTCCACCCCGGTGACGTTCCCCTCCCCGACCCCGGGCCCCTCCTCCCCGAGCACCAGCCGCCCCCGCAGCTCCTGCTGCACGGCGAGCGCCGCGTCCTCGTCGGCGGGCCATCCCTCGGGAATCTCGATGATCGTCACGGTCCACAACCCTATGCGGCCGTGGGGTTCGAGGGGGCCGGTAGCCTGGCGATCATGTTCGTACTGGAGTTGAGTTACACCGCGCCCATCGAGCGGGTCGACGCGCTTCTGGGCGCGCATGTCGAGTGGCTGAACGCGCGGTATGCCGAGGGGGTGTTCCTGGCGTCCGGGCGGAAGGAGCCGCGGGACGGTGGGGTGATTCTGGCCGGTGGGGTCGGGCGGGCGGAGATCGAGGAGATCGTGGCGGGCGATCCGTTCGTCGTCGCCGGGGTGTGTGCGTACCGGATCGTGCAGTTCTACGCCACCAAGTCGGTGGACGGACTGGCGCCGTTCCGGGACGAGTTGCCCGCCTGACCGTCCGGGGGCCGGGCCCGGCCCCCGGACGGCTTCGCTAGCGGCGTTCCGCCCGGGCGATGCGGCCCTTCTCGCCGGCGGCCCAGCAGGCGCCGTCGGTGGTGCAGTCGACCGTGTCGTACGAGCCGGGGTCGACCGTGCGCCAGGTGCGGCCGCCGTCGGTGGTGAGGTCGGTGCCGGTGGGGCCGACGGCGAGCGCGGCGGACCCGCTGTGCGGGAGCCAGGCGACGCCGGAGCGGTAGGCGGGCGGCGGGGTGGTGGACGCGGTCCAGCTGCGGCCCGCGTCGCCGGTGACGGCGGCGGCCAGCGGCGAGGGCTGGTCCTTGCGGTAGTCGCCGCCGACCGCGATGCCGTGCCGCCGGTCGCGGAAGGCGAGCCCGAAGACGCCCTTGGCGCCCTCGCCCGCCGGGACGGTGGTCTCGGTGGCGGTCCAGGTCAGCCCGCGGTCCGCCGAGTGCAGCACGCGCCCGGCCGCGCCGCCGCCGGTCGCCAGCCACACGTCGCGCGGGCCGGCGGACACCAGGCACTGGCCGCTCGCCGCGAACCCGGCCTCGCCGGGCAGCGCCGCCGGCATGCCGTCGCTCGGCAGGACCTCCCAGGAACGGCCGCCGTCGCGGGTGGACAGGATGCGGTACTTGCCGTCGACCGGGTCGCTCATCGCGAGCCCGTGCCGCCGGTCGAAGAAGGTCATGCAGTCGTAGAAGGCGCGCGGGTCGGTGTTGCGGAAGGACTCCGTCCAGGTCGTCCCGCCGTCCTCGGTGCGGAAGACCCGGGACGCCTCGCCCTCGCCGATCGCGAGGACCACGGCCCGCCGCGCGTCGAAGGCCTCGACGTCGCGGAACTCCAGACCGGCCGCCTCGGGCGGAGAGACGTTCCGCCAGCTCGCTCCGCCGTCGGTGGTGCGCAGGACCGTGCCCTTGGACCCGGCGGCCCAGGCCACCGAGCGGCTGACCGCGGCAAGACCGCGGAAGCGGGCGTCGGTGCCGGTCCCGGTGAGCCGCCAGCCCGGCCACGCGCCGGTGGCGTGCCCGTCGGCCGCCCCCGCGGCCCCCGCCGCCTCGGCCGGCACCGTCAGGGCCGTCGCGAGCGCCGCCCCAGCCAGTCCCGCCGCCACCACTCGTCTCGTCTTCCCCATGGACGTCATGGCGCCGGAAGCTAGCCCACGGCGAAGACCCCGTCCAGACCGCGTCGTCGGCCGGAGGCGTACGGCCGGAGTGCGCACCGGCCGCCGCCTTCCTAGGCTGGTGCGCATGACGGACCGCGTGAACGACCCCGTCCCCGACGAGGCGCCGAAGCTCAAGGAGTACGACGGCGAGGGCATCACCGTCACTTTCGAGCCACGCCGCTGTCTGCACGCGGCCGAGTGCGTGCGCGGTCTCCCGGCCGTCTTCGACCTGCAGAAGCGCCCCTGGGTGCGGCCCGGCGAGGCGGCGCCCTCGGAGGTCGCCGAGGTGGTCCGCCGCTGCCCCTCGGGCGCGCTGCGCTACCACCTGGCGGACGGCACGACCGAACCGCCGGACGACCCGACCACCGTCCGCCGGATGCCGGACGGACGCCTGCTGATCCGCGGTGACCTGCGGGTTCGCACCGGCAGCGGCGAGCGGCACGAGGTCCGGGCAGTGCTGTGCGGCTGCGGGGCCTCCGGGAACCAGCCGTACTGCGACCACTCGGGCCCCTGCGCGGGCGGCGACTTCGACCGGGCCGAGAACCGCTGAGGCCACTGCCGAGGACCCCGAGGAGCCCCGACGGCGCCGCGCGCCCCGGCGGTGACACAGCTCACGTACCCCTCCGGTGCACGATCCGGCCCCGTGGATCGTCTCTCCTTGTGTCAGGCAGAGGCAGCGGATGCAAGGCACCGCGACAGGAGGCTGGCCCATGTCCAAGGTCATCGAGCAGGCCGTGCAGGCCCGTCTGGTCGCGTCCGCACCCCGCACGGAGTCGGTCGCCGCCACCCTGCGCTACGACCGCGCGGACCCGTACGCCGTGAGCATGGCCTTCCCGCCGCCCGCGACCCTGGAGGGCGTCGAGGTGTCCTGGGCGTTCGCCCGCGAGCTGCTCGTGCAGGGCGTGGACGGGCCGGCCGGCGTCGGGGACGTACGGCTGCGGCCGTACGGCTACGACCGCACGGTGGTCGAGTTCCACGCGCCCGAGGGCGTGGCCATGGTGCACATCCGCACCTCGGAGCTGCGCAGTTTCCTGGAGCGCTCGCAGCACGTGGTGCCGTCCGGCCGCGAGCACCAGTACGTGGACTGGGACCAGGACCTGGCGCAGCTCCTGGAGGAGCACCCCTAGACGCTCGGCCACCCTCCGATAAATCGGTTGCCCTCCCCCGGACCCCGCCCGTAGCGTCGTCCGCGTCGTTGTCGTCGCCAGATCGGAGCAGGCCGTTGAACGTCTGAGGTCCTGAGACACCGTGCCGCGCGTGCCGCCATGCCTGTTGCCTGCTGCCGCCGCGTGTGCCGTCGTCCGACCTCGGCGTACGAGCGCTCCTGCCGCTCCGGTCTCCGTTCCGGCCCGGATCTCCTGGTCCCGACATCCCGCCGCGCCCCGGTGTCTCACGCGATGCCCCTTTTTCCACGCTTCGCATCCGGGAGGCCCTCTTGGCAACTCGCCCCGTCTTCATCACCTGTTCGTCCCTCTCCTTCTCCTGGCCCGACGGCACTCGGGTCCTCGACGACTTCCGCCTTGCCGTCGGCCCCGGCCGGACCGGTCTGGTCGGGCTCAACGGCGCGGGGAAGTCGACCCTGCTCAAGCTGCTCGCCGGCGAGCTGACCCCGTCATCCGGCACCGTCCGCACGGCCGGCGAGATCGGCTATCTCCCGCAGAACCTGGTCCTGGACACCGCGCTGCGGGTCGACCGGGCGCTCGGCATCGACGCGGCGCGGGCCGCCCTGCACGCGATCGAGTCGGGCGACACGGCCGAGGAGCACTTCGCGGCCGTCGGCGACGACTGGGACGTGGAGGAGCGCGCCCGGGCGGTGCTCGACCAGCTCGGCCTGGGCCACATCGACCTGGACCGCACGATCGGGGAGCTGTCCGGCGGCGAGTCCGTGCTGCTGCGGCTCGCCGCGCTGCTCCTCGCCCGGCCCGAGGTGCTGCTGCTCGACGAGCCGACCAACAACCTGGACCGGTCCGCGCGGCGCCGGCTCTACGAGGCGGTGGACGCCTGGACGGGCGTCCTCGTCGTGGTGAGCCACGACCGCGAACTCCTCGAACGGGTCGACCAGATCGCCGACCTCCGGGACGGCGAGGTCACCTGGTACGGCGGCGCCTGGTCGGACTACCAGGCCGCGCTGGCCGCCGAACAGGAGGCGGCCGAGCGGATGGTGCGGGTCGCGGAGGCCGACGTACAGCGGCAGAAGCGCGAACTCTCCGACGCTCAGGCGAAGTTGGCTCGTCGCAGGCGCTATGCGCAGAAGAGCTTCGAGAACAAGGTGGTGCCGAAGATCGTCGCGAACAACCGCAGGAGCCAGGCCGAGGTGTCCGCGGGGAAGCACCGGGCGCTGCACGCCGAACGTCTCGACGCGGCGCGTTCGCGGCTCGACGCGGCGGTGGAGCTGGTGCGGGACGACGACGAGATCCGCGTCGAGCTGCCCCGTACCACCGTGCATCCGGGGCAGGACGTGCTGACCCTGCGCGATCTGGAACTGCCCTACGGGGCACGGGTCGACGGCGGGTTCGAGCTGCGGGGACCCGAGCGGGTGGCGCTGCTCGGCCGGAACGGGGCCGGGAAGACGACCCTGCTGCGGACGCTCGCGGGTGAACTCGCCCCAGTCTCGGGCGAGTTCGAGGTGCACGTGCCGCTGCGCTTCCTGCCGCAGCGACTCGACGTCCTGGACGACGGGCTGAGCGTGGTGCAGAACGTGGCGCGGTTCGCGCCGCGGGCCACGCCCAACGAGATCCGGGCGCGCCTCGCCCGGTTCCTGTTCCGGGGCGCTCGGGCGGACCGGCCGGCGGGGACGCTGTCGGGCGGTGAGCGCTTCCGCGCGACGCTGGCGGCGCTGCTGCTCGCCGAGCCCGCGCCGCGCCTGCTGCTCCTCGACGAGCCGACGAACAACCTGGACCTGGCCTCGGTCCGCAGTCTGACGTCCGCCCTCGAGGCGTACGAGGGCGCGCTGGTCGTCGTCAGTCACGACCTGCCGTTCCTCGAATCGCTGGGGATCACGCGGTGGCTGACCCTCGACGGCACCCTGCGGCCGACGACGGCCGACCGTCTGCTCTGAGTAGCCGCCCGACCACGGGGGACCCGGCGAACAAACGCGTGACCTGGGTCTCTTCCGTGGTACGGGACCTGGGGGCATAGCGGAACGTAACCGGACATCGCCGAGACGGGCTTGGCCGACGCCTTACGGGGCCTTAACCTACGGTCTCGTAACCTACGAAGCCGTAGGTAGTTCGAATGCCCTTCTCCGTCCCCAGGAGTCCCCGTGACGCTCACCTCTCCCCACCTCGGTACTTCTTCAGGGTGGACCGACGCACGGCTCCTGTACGCTCTCGAAGAGGCCGTGGAGAAGGAGATCAACCGGCATCTGAAGGTCTACAAGGACTGGATGCCGCACGAGTACGTCCCGTGGTCGGACGGCCGGAACTTCCCGGGCCTCTTCGAGGACGGCGAGGCCTGGGACCGCTCGCAGTCGAAGCTCTCCGACGTCGGCCGGATCGCCCTCGTGGTGAACCTGCTGACCGAGGACAACCTGCCGAGCTACCACCACGAGATCGCCACCCTCTTCGGCCGCGACGGCGCCTGGGGCACCTGGGTGCACCGCTGGACCGCGGAGGAGGGCCGGCACAGCATCGTGATGCGCGACTACCTGCTGGCCTCGCGGGCCGTCGACCCGGACGAGCTTGAACGTTTCCGCATGGCGCACATGAGCGAGGGATTCGAGTCCGACAACCGGCACTCGATGCTGCACTCGATCGCGTACGTGTCCTTCCAGGAGCTCGCCACCCGCATCTCGCACCGCAACGCCGGCCACCACTCCGGCGACCCGGTCTGCGAGCGGATGCTCGCCCGCATCGCGCTGGACGAGAATCTGCACATGATCTTCTACCGCAACCTGCTGGGCGCGGCCTTCGAGCTCGCCCCCGACCTGACCATGCAGGCGGTACGGGACGTGGTCGTCGGCTTCCGCATGCCCGGCCACGGGATGCCCGGCTTCGAGCGCGCGGCGGCCCAGATGGCCATCGGCGGCATCTACAACCTGCGCATCCACCACGACGACGTGCTGCAGCCGGTGCTCCGCTTCCTCAAGGTGCTCGACATCGACGGGCTCGGCCCGGACGGTCTGCGCGCCCAGGAGGAGCTCGGTCTGTACATGAACGGCCTGGACGCCGAGGCCCGCAAGTTCGACGAGCGGCTCGCGGCGCGCAAGGCCCGGATGGAAGCCCGCGCGGCCGGCTGAGCCCCGCGGCCGGCTGAGCCCCCGTGGCCGGGGGCTGACTCCCCGCGCGGGATCAGCCCCGACGCCGCTTGAGCCGGATCCGCTCCTTCTCCGAGAGGCCGCCCCACACGCCGAACCGCTCGTCGTGCGTCAGCGCGTACTCCAGGCAGGCGATGCGGCCCTCGCAGGCCCCGCACAGCAGCTTCGCCTCGCGGGTCGAGGAGCCCGGCGCCGGGAAGAAGAACTCCGGCCCGGCCTGGGCGCACAGCGCGTCCTCCTGCCACGAGAGGTCGTCGGCCACGAGGGGCAGCGGGGCGAGGGTCATGGTGTCGTTCTGCATGGGAACCACTGTGGTCCGGGGCTCTAAACGCGCCATCAACGTCCGATCAACGGCACCGTCCGGACGTCAACACGGCGCGCCGGAGCGGGTTTCCGACGCGCCGGTCCGACCGGTTTCGGCCATGATCTGCGGATCCGGGGGCCGGCCGCGTCCCAGCCGGTGGGAGGGCGCGTGAACGGTGTGTTTCCGGTCGCCGGATCCCACCCTGCGGGCCTCCCGCGATGTGGCAGCGTGGGGGCCATGACCACCCTCCAGGCCGCCCAGTCGTTCACCGCGCCCGAAGGAACGCCCGAGTCCGTGCCGTCGCCCTCGGCGCCGCCCGCCGCCGCGCCCGCCGGGGCGCAGGCCGTCCGCCGGGCCCTGGACGTCCTGCGCTGTTTCCAGGACAACGGGCCCGACCCGAGCGCCTCGGACCTGGCCCGCCGGCTCGGTCTGTCCACGTCGACCGCGCACCGGCTCGCCCGGACGCTGCTCTCGGCCGGTTTCCTGGAGCAGGACCCGCGCACGGCGCGCTACCGGCTCGGCCCGGTGGTCACGGAGCTCGGCCGGCTCTCGTACCACCAGCGCGGACTGCATCTGGCCGGGCCCGAGCTGGGCGATCTCGCCGAGCGGACCGGCGGCACCGTCACCCTGGCGCTGCGCAGCGGCCCGTACGCGGTGACGGTGGCCGGCGGGGCGGTCACCCCGAAGGTCTCGCTGCGCCGGCCGCTGCGCGCGACCGCGCAGGGCCGGGTGCTGCTCGCCTGGCCGGGGCCCGGTGAGCCGGGCGGCGGCGCGGCGGATCCGGAGTCGGCGCGGATACGGGAGCGGGGGCACGCCCTGGCCGAGGACGACCCGCAGCCCGGGGAGCGCACGCTCGCGGTGCCGGTCCTGGACCGGTCGGGACGGGCCCGGTTCGCCCTGGCCGTACGGGCCGACCGGCGGCTGCTCGCGGACGCCAGGCTCGACTGGTTCCTGGCGCGGGCCGGGGCCTGCGCCCGTGCCCTGGAGGTACTGCTGCTCCCGCCCGGCGAGCGGCGCGCGCCGGAGGCGTAAACCCTGGGCGCCGGGCGTACCGAACCGGCCGCAGGTCAGTCCTTCTTCGCGCGGCTCGGCTGGACCCGCTTCGGCTCGCCCGGCATCTTCGGGTACTCCGGCGGATAGGGCAGGTCGCCCAGGCCGTGCTCGGCCTCGTCCCGCCGGGCCAGTTCGAGCAGCGGCTCCAGGCTGAAGCGCTCGGCGTCCATGTCGGCGTGCACGTCGCCGAGTTCGGCGTACCGCGCCGGCATCGTACGGATGTCGAAGTCGCGCGGGACGGCGTCGTCGATCTCCTCCCAGCGCAGCGGCGCGGAGACGGGCGCGTGCGGGCGGGGGCGGACGGAGTAGGCGGAGGCGATGGTGCGGTCGCGGGCGGTCTGGTTGTAGTCGACGAAGATCCGCTCGCCGCGCTCCTCCTTCCACCACTTGATGGTGACCCGGTCCGGCATGCGCCGTTCCAGTTCCCGGCCGCAGGCGATGGCGGCCCGCCGGACCTGGGTGAAGGTCCAGTTGGGCAGGATCGGCACGAAGACGTGCAGTCCGCGGCCGCCGGAGGTCTTGGGCCAGCCGCGCAGCCCGTGCTCGTCGAGGACCGCGCGCAGTTCGTGGGCGGCGCGGACGGCGTCGGCGTAGTCGGTGCCGGGCTGCGGGTCGAGGTCGAGGCGCAGCTCGTCGGGGTGGTCGGTGTCCCCCCGGCGCACCGGCCAGGGGTGGAAGGTGACCGCGCCCAGATTGGCCGCCCACAGCACGGCGGCCGGCTCGGTGGGGCACATCTCGTCGGCGGAGCGGCCGCTGGGGAAGGTGATGTGGGCGGTGGGGATCCAGTCGGGCAGGTACTTGGGGGCGCGCTTCTGGAAGAAGGACTCGCCGGTCACGCCGTCGGGGTAGCGCTCCAGGGTGGTGGGCCGGTCGCGCAGCGCGCGGGTGATGCCCTCGCCGACGGCCAGGTAGTAGCGGACCAGGTCCATCTTGGTGTAGCCGGGCTCGGGGAAGTACACCTTGTCGGGGTTGGACACCTTCACGGTCCGGTCGCCGACCTCGAGCTCCACCGCTGCCGCCTTGCCTGCCATGCCGGTCAGCCTAGGGCGGGCACCCATGGCGCGCATATCGGGACGAATCATCTGGATCCTCCCTAGAATCGCGGGCATGGACCTGCCGGTGATGCCGCCCGTGAAACCGATGCTGGCGAAGGCCGTCAAGAAGATCCCGCCGGGGATGCAGTACGAGGCCAAGTGGGACGGCTTCCGCGCCCTGGTGCACCGGGACGGGCCGGAGCTCTTCATCGGCAGCCGCACCGGCAAGCCGCTGACCCGGTACTTCCCCGAGCTCGTCGAGGCGCTGCTCGCCCGGCTGCCGGAGCGCTGCGTGGTGGACGGGGAGATCGTCATCGAGCACGGCGGGCGGCTGGACTTCGACCGGCTCACCGAGCGGATCCATCCGGCCGACTCGCGGGTGCGGATGCTGGCCGAGACCACGCCGGCCCGGTTCGTCGTCTTCGACCTGCTCGCCCTGGACGACGAGGCCTTCCTCGACACGCCGCTCGCCGAGCGGCGCGCCGCCCTGGAGCGGGCGCTCGACGGGGTGACTCCCCCGGTGCACCTCGCGCCCGCGACGACGGATCCGGAGCTCGCGGCACGCTGGTTCGAGCAGTACGAGGGAGCCGGGCTCGACGGGGTGATCGCCAAGCCGCTCGACCTGCCGTACCGGCCGGACGCGCGCCTGATGTACAAGATCAAGCACGAGCGCACCGCCGATGTGGTCGTGGCCGGATATCGCTTCCACAAGAGCGGGCCGGTGATCGGCTCGCTGCTGCTCGGCCTGTACGACGACCGGGGCGCGCTCCAACACGTCGGCGTGTGCGCGGCGTTCACCGCCCAGCGCCGGGCCGAACTGGTCGAGGAGCTGGCGCCGCTGGTCATGGACCCGCCGGACGGGCATCCGTGGGCGGCCTGGACGGACGAGTCGGCGCACGAGTCCTCGCGTCTGCCGGGCGCGCCGAGCCGCTGGTCGGGCAAGAAGGACCTGTCGTGGGTGGCGCTGCGGCCGGAGCGGGTCTGCGAGGTCGGCTACGACCACATGGAGGGCGACCGCTTCCGGCACACGGCCCAGTTCAAGCGCTGGCGCCCGGACCGGACCCCGGAGTCCTGCGGCTACGCGCAGCTGGAGGAGCCGGTCTCGTACGACCTCGGCGAGATCCTCGCGTAGCGGCGCGGACTCGCGGCGCCCCATTACCACACGGAGATCGTTACGGCGCCGGGCGGACGTGAGATGCCCCACATCATGTTTGCGCGCAACGGCCGCTTCCCGCCACTTCGTTCGATGGACTGAGGCTCGACGGGACGGGCGCACCCGGCCGCACCTGCGGGAACGTCCGGGGCACCGGCGCGCCCGCCCGTACGCCGCGGCGAGGCGGCGCCCCGGGTGTTGCGCGGCGGTGACAGGGCCGTCGGCGAACCGGCACCGGCATCCGGTACGTATGGAAGTACGTACGGCGGAGAGAAACCCTCGTCCGCCCCGCCCGCGACCCCCACAAGGACCGACCGTGATCGCCTCGCCCTCGACCCTCGTCCCCGTGCCGATCCCCGACCGCGTCGCCGCGCTGATCGGTTCCTGCCTGCCGCTGCACGTGCTGCAGGCCGAGGTCGACGCCGACTGCGCGGCGCGCGAGGTGTACCGCTTCCGCGGGCCGCTGTGCGCGGAGGACCGGGCCGACCGGGAGCACGCGCTCGCCGCGCTCGCCCGGGCCAACAAGATCCTCGCCAAGCACCACCCCAAGCTGCCGGTGCGCCCCGGCTACTGACGGGCCGCCCGCCCGGGCCGGGCCGCGCCGTCGGCGTACGCCCTGGGCCGTCTGCGTACGCACCGGTTCGGGTGTCCTCCACATGCGGGACGCCGCCGTCGGTGTGACCCTGCGAGAGTGACCACCACCAGCGAAGCAGCGCCGCCCGCGCCCCCCGCCGCCGAGCCCCCGGTGCTCGACAGCCGCCGTCGCAACGTCGTCTTCGGCACGATCATGCTCGGCGTGCTGCTCGCCGCGCTCGACCAGACGATCGTGGGCACCGCGCTGCCGACGATCGTGTCGGACCTCGGCGGCGCCGCCCACATGTCCTGGGTGGTCACTTCCTACCTCCTGGCGGAGACCGTCGCGACCGTCCTCGTCGGCAAGTTCGGCGATCTCTTCGGCCGCAAGGTGATCTTCCAGATCTCGGCGATCGTCTTCATCACCGGCTCGTTCCTGTGCGGCCTCGCCACCAACATGACGCTGCTGATCGTGTGGCGCGGCCTCCAGGGCATCGGCGCCGGCGGTCTGATGGTCACCTCGATGGCGCTGATCGCGGACGTCATCCCGCTGCGCGAGCGCGGCAAGTACCAGGGCGCGATCGGCGCGGTGTTCGGCGTCTCCACCGTCATCGGGCCGCTGCTCGGCGGACTGTTCACCGACCACCTCAGCTGGCGCTGGGCGTTCTACGTCAACGTGCCGATCGCGATCCTGGTCGTGATCGCCGCCGCCCGCTCCATCCCCTCCGTGCGCTCCGCCAGCCGCCCGGTGATCGACTATCTGGGCATCGCGCTCGTCGCGGTCGGCTCCAGCGCCCTGATCCTGGCGACCAGTTGGGGCGGCAACGAGTACGCGTGGAGCTCCGGCGTCATCATCGGGCTCTTCGCGGGCGGGCTGATCGCGCTCGCGCTGTTCTGCGTGGCGGAGACCCGGGCGGCCGAACCCATGCTGCCCATGCGCCTGTTCCGCAATCCGGTCTTCACCGTGTGCTCGGTGCTCAGCTTCGTCGTCGGCTTCGCGATGCTCGGCGCGATGACCTTCCTGCCGACCTATCTGCAGTACGTGGACGGGGACTCGGCGACGATCTCCGGCATCCGGACCCTGCCGATGGTCATCGGTCTGCTCATCGCCTCGATCTTCAGCGGCAACGTGGTCAGCAAGACCGGCCGGTACCGGATCTTCCCCATCGTCGGCTGTCTGGTGATGGGCCTCGGCCTCTTCCTGCTCTCCCTGCTCGGCCCGGACACCAGCGCCTGGCTGGCCTCGCTCTACATGTTCGTGCTCGGCACCGGCATCGGCCTGTGCATGCAGGTGCTCACCATCGCGGTGCAGAACACCGTGGACTACGCGGACCTGGGCACCGCCACGTCGGGCGTCACCTTCTTCCGTACGCTCGGCAGCTCCTTCGGCACGGCCGTCTTCGGCACCATCTACACCAACACCCTCAAGCCCCATCTGACCGAGGCGGTCGCCCAGGCCTCGGGGCTCGCGGCCGCCGCCGGGCTCGACCCGGCGGCGGCCGTCGTCCGCGGCTCGCAGAGCCCGTCCGGGCTCCACGCGCTGCCCGGCGGGATCGCCGAACCGATCGTCCAGGCCTACGCCGACACCCTGCAGACCGTCTTCCTGTGGACGGTGCCGGTGGCGGGCGTCGGCTTCGTCGTCGCGCTCTTCCTCAAGCAGGTGGCCCTGCGCGACACCGCCCGCGCCAGCGCGCCCGACATGGGCGAGGGCTTCGCCTCGCCGACCACCGCCGGCGACTCCGCCAAGCTGCTCGAACTCTCGGTCGGCCGGATCATCCGCAAGACCGACTACGACACCGCCAAACGCATCGTCGCCGACTCCGACACCCGGCTCGACACCGCCGGCGCGTGGGCCGTCATGCAGGTCGAACTCTTCACCCGCATCGTCGGCCACGCCAGCCTCGGCCTCATCTCGGCCGGCCGCCGCGTCCCGCCCGAGGTCCTCCTCCCGGTCTTCGACCGCATGGTCGACGAGGGCTTCCTCACCCGCCACGGCAATCTGCTGACCCACACGGAGGCCGGCAAGCGCGAGGCGGACGTCATCACCAAGGCCTGGGGCGACTGGCTCTGCGCCCGCGTCGAACAGGAACGCGGCCGCCCGAGCGGCCCCGAACTGCGGGCGGCCACGGACGCCATCGCGAAGAAGCTCATCGCGGAGGACCTGGCGCAGGGCCTGCCGCAGGGGGACCGGGAGACGGTGGGGGTCGGGGTGCGGTAGGCCGGGGGTGCGGCAGGGCGGGGCGGGGCCCGGTACGGCCCCTCCCTCAGTCCAGGAAGTCCCCGTCCACGTACACCCACGCGCCCTCGTGCCGGGCGAACCGGCTGCGCTCGTGGAGCTCGCCCGGGGTGCCGGCGTGGGTGAAGCGGGCGCGGAAGGTGACGGTGCCGTGCTGGTGGAAGGCGGTGCCGTCGGTGGTGGCCTCGATCGTCAGGCCGGTCCAGCGCAGCGTCGGGTCGAAGTCGACGTCGGCGGGGCGGGTGGCCGGGGCCCAGGTGCGCAGGAGATAGGGCTCGTCGCGGACGACGAAGGCGCTGTAGCGGGAGCGCATGAGCAGCTCGGCGGTGGGGGCGGTGGCCGGGCCGGTGTGGAAGCGGGCGCAGCAGGCGCCGTACGGGGCGGGCAGGCCGCACGGGCAGGGCGACTCGGCGGTCACGGTGGGGGCGCTGGGCGCGGGACGGGCCGGGCGGGCGGGGCGGGTCTTGCGTCGGGACATGGGCTCATTGTCGCGTGCCGACGGCCCCCCGCCCCGCCGAGATGTCGGGTCAGCGCGGGTCGCGCCACATGCCCCAGAGCAGCGGGCCGCCGCCCGGCAGGGCGAACTCCTCGCGCACGCGGAAGCCGAAGTGCTCGTACACGGGCAGGTTGGCGGCCTTCGAGGACTCCAGGTAGACGGGCGTACCGGCCGCGTCCGCCTGGGCGAGCCCGGAGCGGAGCAGGGCCGCGCCCTGGCCGGTGCCCTGGGCGGCCGGGGCGGCGCCGATCAGGGCGAGGGACCAGTGCGGCTCGCCCGGAGTGTGCCCGGCGGCGGTCTCGACGGCCTCCTTGAAGAGGCCGGCCCGGTCGCCGAGTATCGCGATCAGCTCCTGGATGGTGTCGCCGTCCGGCACGGCCTTCTCCTGCGCCTCGGCCGGCACCCAGAACGCGGCGGCGCCGTCGGTGCGTTCGCACACGCCGTTCGCCAGGTACTGGCGGGTGAAGAGGGTGGAGAAATAGCGGCCCAGGGTCGCCTCGCGGGAGGCGGCCTCGGGGAAGAACCAGCGCATCATCGGGTCGTCGTCGAAGGCCAGGGCCAGCGTGTGGCTGATGTCCCCGGCGTCCGCGAGCACAGCCTTCTTGGGCATGTTCGTGTTCGCCATGCGGACATTCTCCCCACAAGTGATCTTGAACGGGCGACCGGGGTCTCTCTTCCGCGATCCGCTCAGACCGTGCCGAACCACGCCTCGGCGAGCTCCCGCAGATCGCCCGCGCCCCGGTCGCCGAGCTCCCGCAGGTACCAGGGCAGATTGCTGTAGACGTGCAGCAGCGTGTACGCGAGCAGCACGTCCGGCTCGAAGCCCTCCCCGTACGCGCGGGCGAGCCGTCCCAGCAGGGCCGGGTCGCCGCCGGTGACGAAGAGGCCGACGCCCACGAAGTCGTAGGCCCGGTCGCCGATCATGGCGGGCTCGAAGTCGAAGAGGCCGGTGAGCCGCCACCCGTCGGGGTCGACGAGGAAGTGCTGCCGCATCACCTCGGTGTGCAGCAGGCTGGGCCGCGGGGTGCGCGGCAGCGCCGGCGTCACGGAGGCGAGGAATCCGGGGATCTGTTCCAGCCACTCCGCAGGCAGTCCGCGGCTCCGCTGCCGCGCGACGGCGCCGGCGCTCTGGCGGTCGACGAAGGCGGCCCAGTCGCCGGGGCCGAGGAGGTCGGCGAGCGGGCCGGGGGCGAGGCCGTGGAGCACGGCCAGGGTCTCGCCGATCTCGGTGACCAGCCGCTGCCGGTGCGCGGGCGGGACGCGCTCCCAGGCGTGGGCGAGGTTCTCGCCGGTGAGGCGGGACATCAGGACGTACCGCCAGCCGTTCTCGTACTCCCCCGCCGCGCGGACCCGCGGGGTCGGGACCGGCAGCCGGCCCTCGACCCGCGCGAGGACGCCGGCCTCGGCGACGCCGTCGCGGGCGGCGGAACCGGGGAACAGCTTGAGCACATGCGCGTCGCCGACCGCGTAGACCGGCTGCGACCCCTCGGTGAAGCGGGTCAGCGGCGCACCGGCGAGCCCGAGCCGGGCGCACAGCTCCGCCGCGCCGGGCCGCATCACCGCCTCGTCCCGGACGACCGCGTCCCACTCCTCGTCCGTCTCCACAGCAGGCAGCATGTTCCGGACCCTAGGCCTTCACCGCACCACGCGACGAACGCTTTTCCCGGCCCTACGGCCGGTAGCGCAGCGGGTGCCGCTCCGGCACCTCCACGACCGCGATCCGCAGGCCGTCCGGGTCGGCCAGCCACATCTCGATCAGCCCCCAGGGCTCGGTGACGGGCTCGCGCAGCACGCGCACGTCCGCCTTGCCGCGCAGTTCCTCGCGGGCCGCGTGCACGTCGGCGACCTGGAGCCAGAGCCGCGCCCCGGGTTCCGGCGGCGGGGCGGACGCGCGGCCGGAGAGTTCCAGGAAGCCGCCGCCGAGGAAGTAGACGGTGCCCCGGTCGGGGCCGGTGCCGAACTCGCGGTACACGGGGAGCCCGAGGGTCTCGCCGTAGAAGCGCCGGGACCGCTCGGGGTCGGTCGGGCGGAGCAGGATCCTGCTGCTGAGGACGTGCATCCCGATAGCGTACGAGCATGAAACTGACGATTCTCGGAGGCGGCGGATTCCGGGTGCCGCTCGTGTACGGCGCCCTGCTCGGCGACCACGCCGAGGGGCGGGTCACCCACGTCACCCTGTTCGACCTGGACGCCGGGCGGCTCTCGGCGATCGAGCGGGTCCTGGGCGAGCAGGGCGAGGGGGTGCCGGACGCGCCGGTGGTGCGCGCGACGACCGATCTCGACGAGGCGCTGCGCGGGGCGGACTTCGTGTTCTCCGCCATCCGGGTGGGCGGGCTCGCGGGGCGGGCCGCGGACGAGCGGATCGCGCTGGCCGAGGGCGTGCTGGGGCAGGAGACGGTGGGCGCGGGCGGCATCGCGTACGGGCTGCGCACCCTGCCGGTGGTGACGCACATCGCGCACCGGATCGCCGAACTCGCCCCGGACGCCTGGGTCATCAACTTCACCAACCCGGCGGGCATGGTCACCGAGGCGATGTCGCGGATCCTCGGCGACCGGGTGATCGGCATCTGCGACTCGCCGGTGGGGCTGGGCCGCCGGGTGGCGCGGGTGCTCGGCGCCCGCCCGGACGAGGCGTGGATCGACTACGTGGGCCTCAACCACCTGGGCTGGCTACGGGGGTTGAAGGTCGGCGGACATGACGTACTGCCGCGGCTTTTCGAGGACGACGCGCTGCTGGGCTCCTTCGAGGAGGGCAGGCTCTTCGGCACGGAGTGGCTGCGCTCGCTGGGCGCGATCCCCAACGAGTATCTGCACTACTACTACTTCAACCGCGAGGCGGTCCGCGCCTACCGCGAGGCGGAGAAGACCCGCGGCGCCTACCTCCTGGATCAACAGGCCGGTTTCTACGAGGAGATGGGCAAGCCGGACACCCCGCCGCTCGGCACCTGGCACCGGGTGCTCGCGGACCGCGAGGCGACCTACATGGCGCACAACCGGGAGGCGGCCGGGGTCGGCGAGCGGGACGAGGAGGACCTGGAGTCGGGCGGCTACGAGAAGGTGGCGCTGGCCCTGATGCGGGCCATCGCGCGCAACGAGCGGGCCACGCTGATCCTCAACGTCCGCAACCGGCACACCCTTTCGGTGCTCGACGCGGACGCGGTGATCGAGGTGCCGTGCCTCGTGGACGCGGCCGGCGCGCACCCGGTGTCGGTGGACCCCCTCCCGTATCACGCGGTGGGGCTGGTGACGGCGGTGAAGGCCGTAGAGCGGGAGGCCCTGGCCGCGGCGGAGAGCGGTTCGCGGGCGACCGCGGTGAAGGCCTTCGCGCTGCATCCGCTGGTCGACTCGGTGGCGGTGGCCCGCCGCCTGCTCGACGGCTACACGGCCGAGCACGCGGGGCTTGCCTATTTGCGTCGCTGACATGGCCGGCCGACGTCGTCCGGCGAACACCTTTACGAGTGGGGGCGCTCGGCCTAGGCTCGCGCCCCATGACTTCACCGCGACGATGGGGTGCGAGACGAGGGGTGGCCCGGCTTCTGGTGGGCTGTCTGCTCGCGGCCGGCCTGGTGGCCACCGGGACCGTGGCCGACGGAGGGCCGGCCGCCGCCGAGTCCGGCGGGGCGACCGTCGTCCCCGTACAGACCACCGGTCCCGCCGACCGCCGGTTCAATCTGGTGGTGATGGGCGACGGCTACACGGCGGACGAGATGCCGGCGTTCCGGGCCGATCTGGAACGGCATCTGAGCACGCTGTGGAGCATCGAGCCGTTCGCGTCGTACCGCTCGTACATCAACGTGTGGGCGGTGGAGGTGCCGTCGGAGGAGTCGGGCGTCGACTGCGATCCCTCGCTCGACGCACCGGCCCGGGACACCGCCCTCGACATGGGCTTCTGGGGCGGCTGCAATCCCGGGAGCGTCCAGCGGCTGCTCACCGTGGACAGCGCGAAGGCGGCCGGGTTCGCCGACCTGGTGCCGGGCACCCGGCCGGCGAACCGGCAGATCGTGGCGCTCGCGCACAGCTCCACCTACGGTGGCGCGGGCGGGACTTACGCCACCGCGTCCGGCGGCAACGCCCTGTCGGCGCTCATCACCCCGCACGAGATAGGCCATTCGCTCGGCGGGCTGCAGGACGAGTACGACTACTACGCGCGCGGGGTGCCCGGCGGCGCCTACGCGGACGGCGAGCCGGCCTCCGCCCACCACTCGCTTCTGACGGAGGATCAGATGTGGGCGGAGCGGGCCAAGTGGTGGCGCTGGCTGGGCGAGGAGAGCGAGTCCGGTGGGGTCGTCGGGCGGTACGAGGGCGGCATGTACAGCACCCGGGGCATATGGCGGCCGAGCCGGCACTCGATGATGAAGACCCTCGGCTACGCCTTCGACCAGGTGGAGCGCGAGGTGATGGTGAAGGCCGTCTCCGGCAAGGTCGACCTGGTGCAGGACCACACCCCGGACACCGCCCCGATCGGCGCCGACCGCACGGTGTGGGTGGACACCCTGCACCCCACGGGCGGCGAACTCGCCGTGGAATGGCGGCTCGACGGGCGGCCGCTCGGCACCGGCGGCGCCCGCACGCTGGACCTTCGGGCCGTGGACGGCCTGTCCCCCGGGCGTACGTACACGCTGACGGCGACGGTCACCGACCCCACCCCGTTCGTGCGCGACCCGGCGGTGCGCGGCTCGGCCGCCCTGACCCGTACCGTCCGGTGGACCGTGGACCCGGCGCTGCGCACGGCGCGGACCGCCGTACCGGCGGCGTTCACCGGGCACACGGCGACCGCGGCCCCGGTCGGCGCCCGGTCCGTGGTGTACGCCGACACCACCCACCCGCTGCGCCGCACCCCGGCGGTGGTCTGGGCGCTCGACGGCCGTACCGTGCCGAACCCCGGCAACGACCGCGATCTCGACCTGGCCGCGCTGCGCCTCGCGCCCGGATCGCACGCGCTGACCGCCCGGATCCCGGGGACGCGCGAGGTGCTGCGCTGGACGGTGGACGCGA
This sequence comes from Streptomyces sp. SKN60, assembly GCF_026236535.1. Taxonomy (GTDB): domain Bacteria; phylum Actinomycetota; class Actinomycetes; order Streptomycetales; family Streptomycetaceae; genus Streptomyces. The sequence goes on from NZ_JAHTMW010000003.1 coordinate 363,147, forward strand.
CGCCGGCCTCCGTCGCGTACGAGCTGTCGGAGCCGCTGCGCACGGTGCGCCGGCCGGGGCGGCCGGTCGAGTACGTGTACGACGGCGCGTTCACGATGCGGCTGACGGCGCGGGACGACGGGGCGGGCGCGGTGGTGAGCCAGTTCCGGGTGGACGGCGACGGCTGGTACACGTACTACGGCTGGCCGACGGACGCCGCCGCCCCGTTCCGCTTCTCGCCGTCGGGGACGGTGATCGACGACCTGGTGTACGGGAAGCTGGGCCGGCCGCGCGCGGTGCCGTGGGACGACGCGACGCCGGAGTACGGCACGCACACGGTGGAGTACCGCACGGTGGACGCGGCGGGGAACGTGGGCCGGGCGCAGCGTTTCCTGGTGACGCTGGAGAAGAAGCCGTAGCGCGCCGCGGCACGGAATACGGGAAGGGCCCCCGCCGGTGATCCGGTGGGGGCCCTTCCCGTACGGCGGGAGTGCGGGTCAGCGCTTGCGGCCGACGGCCGCCCAGCCCGGGATGGGCTCGTCGCCCGGGACGGGGACCGGCTCGCCGAGCTCGGGGTGCCACTCGGCGGTGAGGGCGACGCCCGGCTCGACCAGGTCGAGGCCGTCGAAGAAGGCGGCGAGCTCGTCGCGGGAGCGCGGCCGCAGGGTCAGTCCGCGGGCCTTGTACATGGCGGCGGCCTGCTCGGCGCCCTCGGGGTTGAAGTCGCCGGTGACGTGCGAGAGGACCAGATAGCTGCCGGGGGCCAGCTGGTCGACGAGCTTGCCGACCAGCTCGTAGGCGCCGTCCTCGTCGCCGACGAAGTGCAACAGCGCGAGCATCGACAGTGCGATCGGCCGGTCGAAGTCAAGGACCTTTCCGGCCCTTTCGAGGATGAGCTCGGGGTCGCGGGCGTCGGCCTGGATGTACTCGGTGGCCCCCTCCGGGGTCGAGCGCAGCAGGGCGGCGGCGTGCGCGAGCACGATCGGGTCGTTGTCGCAGTAGACGATCCGGGACTCCGGCGCGGCGCCCTGCGCGATCTGGTGCAGATTGGGCTCGGTGGGGATGCCGGTGCCGATGTCCAGGTACTGGCGTACCCCGTGGGCGCTGAGCCAGCGGATGGCGCGGTGCATGAAGGCCCGGTTGACCCGGGCCATGTCGCGGCCCCGGGCGTCGACGGTGAGGAGCTGGCGGGCCATCTCCTCGTCGACGGGATAGTTGTCCTTGCCGCCCAGGAACCAGTCGTACATCCGCGCGGGATGCGGCTTGCTGGTGTCGATCCGTATGCCGCTCTGCGGGGGTACGGGGTCCTGGGGGGTCATCGGCTCTCCTCGACGGGTCGAACGGTGCTGCTTGCAGCAAGAGTTACGCGATGCACGGGGTGGGACGGAAGGGTTCAGGTGAGCAGGAAATCAGCCTGACCGGATTTCGCTCCCTGGATGAAGGCGGCGATCTCTCCGTGGGTGTAGATGAGCGCGGGTCCTTCAGGGTCTGCGGACTGTCGCACGGCGACCCTGCCGTCGGCCAGCTTCATGGCCTCCACGCAGTTGCCCCCGTTCCCGCCGCTCCACGGCTTGTGCCAGCCCTCGGCACCGAGCTCGGCGGCGGGCATGCCGTTGTATATGCGATCCATTCACAGCTCCTTGCGGAGATTCCGGAGAATCTCCTTCGTGCGTTGTGCAGTCGCGGCCTGGGCCGCCATGCGGTCCATGACCTCGAGGTGGGAAGCCACCTCGGGGCGCGCGTCGAGATAGACGGCACCGGTCAGGTACTCGCTGTAGACCATGTCCGGGAGTTCGGGCATGGCGAAGCGGAAGAGGACGAACGGTCCGTACGTACCGGGGTGGTGTCCGGACGCGAACTCCGCGATCTGCAGGGTGACGTTCGGCAGCTCCGAAGCCTCGAGCAGCCGGTCGAGCTGGTCGCGCATCACTTCGGGCCCGTCACCGACCGGTCGGCGGAAGACCGTCTCGTCCATGATCACCCAGAACTTGGGCGCGCCCTCCCTGGTGAGCAGGGACTGGCGCTCCATGCGGAGGGCGACGTGACGCTCGGTCTCCTCGGACTCCTCGGCGTTCCTCCCGCCGACGGCCCCACTGCGCAGAATGGCACGGGCGTACTCCTCGGTCTGGAGCAGACCGGGGACGAACTGCGGTTCGTAGGCCCGGATGAGGCTCGCGGCCCCCTCCAGGCTGACGTACATGGAGAACCAGCCGGGCAGCACGTCGTGGAACCGCTGCCACCAGCCGGGGAGGTTGGCCTCCTCCGCGAGGGCGACGAAGCCCTCCGCCTCGGAGTCCGTGATGCCGTACGCCTTCAGCAGCAGCTGTACGTACGGAATCTTCAGCGCGACCTCGGCGGTCTCCATGCGCCGGATCGTGGCCGGGGCGACCCGGAGGATCTTGGCGGCCTCTTCCCGCTTGAGGCCGGCCCGCTCGCGCAGATCCTGCAGACGCTTGCCGAGTACGACCTGTCCCACCGTGGGGGCGGACCGCGGCTCGCTCACTCTCAGACCTCCCCGACGCGCTGTTTCCAGGAGTGTGCCACGAACCCCGCCAGAGAGAACACCGCACTCTGCAATTTTCAGAGTGCCACTTGCCAAGTGTCGGACTCAGGAGCACAGTATTCCGGTGAACCAGTACGCACGCCGCCGGGCGAATCGCCCCGGAGGGGTGTGTACGGCACTCCTGCCCACTTTGTGAGGATCCGGTCGTGGCTTCTGGTAACGCGCACTCCTCAGGTCTCATGAGCCCTCGCGTCATGAACCAGCGGCCACGCCCCCACGACGTCCCCTTCCGTCGCTTCGCCTTCGAACTGCCCGCGCGGACCGAGTCCGTGTCCCGGGCCCGGCGGCTGGCCGAGGAACGGCTGATCCTCTGGGGCTGCGACGGCGACATACGCGACACCGTCGCCCTGGTCGTCTCCGAACTCGTCACCAACGCCGTCGTGCACACCGCCAGCGCGCGGATCGTCTGCGAGATCCGGGAGGGCGAGGACCGGCTGCGGATAGCCGTGCGCGACGAGGGGGGACCCGCCGGTCCGCGGATACGCGAGTGCGGCGAGGAGGAGCGGGGCCGCGGCCTCATCCTGGTCGACGCCCTGTGCGCGTCCTGGGGCGCGGACCGCACCGGCCACGGCACGGCGCAGATCGTCTGGGCGGAACTGGCGCACGGCATGGGCGAGCCGTGCTGAGGACCATGGCGACGCTGCTGGTCCCGCGCGCCCGCAAGAGCCCCGAGAACGCCCCCCGCAAGTCCCCCGCCCTCTCCCCCGTGCCCGCGCCCCTCGGCGAGACCCGGCTGCCGGTCCCCGTCGACCTGCCGGCCACCCTCGGCTGCGACGCGGTCGGCGTCCCCGCCCGCTACGGCTTCCGCATCCTGTCCCGGCTGCCCGCCAAGGGCTGTGTCTACGCCGACGGCGACTGGTGGTGGTGGCTGGTCCCGGCCGGCTCGGACCTGAACCTGACCTGGCCGCTGCCCGTCTGCTACGCCCCCGGGGCCGTGATCCCGGACCGCCGCGCGCGGCTCATCCACCACCCCGACGGCGGCTCCCCCTACACCCCGCCGATCCCCCTCTATCTGCTGACCTGCCAGCTGACCGGGATCGCGCCGGCCTGGAGCATGCCGTCACAGGTGCGCAGCGCGCTCTAGCCCGTCTCCAGGCCATAGGGTCGGGGGCATGTTCTCCCCCGAGGGCCCCAGCCTGTACGAACTGACCCGCCAGGCGCTGTCGTCGGTCGAGCACGGCTACGACCTGCTCGCCGCGAAGTTCGACGCGACGCCGTTCCGCACCTCCGACCGGCTGCTCGGCGCGGTCGCCGAGACCCTGGAGCCGCTCGGCCCGTTCGACTCGGGCCTGGACGTGTGCTGCGGCACCGGGGCGGGGCTCGGGGTGCTGCGCTCGGTGTGCGCGGGCCCGATCACGGGCGTCGACTTCAGCGCCGGGATGCTCGCCGGCGCCCGCGCCGCCCACCCCGAAGCCACCCTGGTACGGGCCGACGCCCTGGCCCTGCCCTTCGCACCGGTCTTCGACCTGGCGGTCAGCTTCGGCGCCTTCGGCCACTTCCTCCCCGCCGAGCAGCGCGTCCTCTTCGCCGGCGTCCACGCCGCCCTGCGCCCCGGCGGCACCTTCGCCTTCCCGCTCCCGGCCCCGCCCCGGGTGGGCTCCGCCCCGTACTGGACGCTCTGGGGCTTCGACGCGGCGATGCGGGTCCGCAACGCGCTGTGGCGGCCGCCCTTCGTGATGTACTACCGCACCTTCCGCCTCGCCGACATCCGCACCCGCCTCGCGTCCGCCGGCTTCACGGTGGAGACCCTGCCGATCCGCTCCCTGGGCGCCCGCGAGGACGGCAGCCCGCGCTGCCGGCTGGTGGTGGCCCGCAAGGGCCCGGGCCTGAAGGCGTGAAACGCGGAAGGACCCCGACGTGTGTCGGGGTCCTTCCGTACTGACTGGTGTCCGAGGGGGGACTTGAACCCCCACGCCCGATAAAGGGCACTAGCACCTCAAGCTAGCGCGTCTGCCATTCCGCCACCCGGACCGGTGGTGTTGCGCGGGGTGTTCCCCGCGGCGACATGGATAACTCTACCAGGGGTTCGAGGCGCCTTTCACCAGCGTTTTCCGTGGTCAGTGCGGGGCGTGCGCCGTGTTGTCCGCGACCCAGTCGCGGTGGTCCTGCCAGGCGTACAGGGTGTCGCCGTCCGCGTACGCGTAGTAGAGGCCGCAGCGGACGGTGGCCCGGTCGGGGGCGTCGGGCGGGAACCAGGAGGGGGCCAGGGCGGGGGCGGGGCGGGCGGTGGTGGCGGGGAGCGGGGTGCAGGCGGCCGGGAGGGCGGGGCCGGGGAGGGTGGCCTTCAGGGCGCGGTCGCCGCCGGTGGTCCGCATCGCGTACTCGATCCGGCCCGCGGCGTCCGGCAGCCAGCGCGGCACGGAGGCCCGGTCGGACTTGGCGGCGGCGCCGGTGGCGTAGGCGCCGTACTCGTCGTGGCGGGAGTCCCACCAGTCGCCGACCGCGGGGACGGCGACGACTCCGGTGAAGGCGAGGGCGGCGAGGGCGCCGCCGGTGGCGAGGGCGATGCGGGTGCGGTTCATGTGTTCCATCGTGGGCGCCGGTCCGGCCGCTTCCCGTACCTCCGCGGGACCGTTCCGGGTACGACTCGGGGCGCACGCCGGTGCCGTGGCCCTTAGGGGTCAGGGGGAACCCGGCGCCCCCCGACGCCGGCTCCGTGAGGGTCACTCTCACCACCACCGAGCGGTCCTGGTCCAGGTGCGGCGGGGGAGTCCGTCAGGTCAGCGGAGCCCGGTCAGGCGGGCCGAGACGACGACGTTGCTCTCGTAGCCGCCGTCCGGCGAATAGCGGCCGCCGCAGGTGATCAGGCGGAGCTCGGGGGCACCGGTGGCGCCGTAGACCCGTGCGGCCGGGAAGTCGTCCTTGGGGACGACCTCGATCCCGTACACCGTGAAGACCGCCGTCCGGCCGTCCGTGCGCGCGATCTCGACCCGCTTGCCGGTGGCGAGCGCCCCGAGGTCGTAGAAGACGGCCCGGCCGGCGGGCACGTCGACATGGCCGACGACGACGGCGGTGCCGCGCTCGCCGGGGGTGACGGCGCCGGTGAACCAGCCGGCGAGGTTGCGGTCGTACGGGGCGGGGGCCTCGATCCAGCCCTCGGCGTCCAGGCCCACCCGGGTCACCGGCGCGTCGATGCGGACGGACGGCACCCTGACGCGTACGGGCGGCGAGGCGGGCAGCGGATCGGCGGTCGTCGCGGCGTCGGCGGCCCGGCCGGCCGCGGCGGCCGTCGCGGGCTGCGGCGGGCCGTCGGCGGGCCACTCCCCCGCCCCGCCGCGCACCAGGTGCACGCCGATCAGGAGGACCACGGCGATCACGCCCCAGGCGCCGCGGCGCCCGTGCCCTTCCGAGCCCTGCACGTGTCTGCCGCCCCTTCGCGTCGGATCTGTGCCGGAGATGGCGCTCCCCCGCCCCGGACCTCGTCACACCGGGGCGGAGGAGCCGTCTGGGAGACCGGCGGGTTCAGGACCCGTCGGTGCCGGTGGGTTCGCGGCGGCGCATCAGGACCACCGCGGCGCCGAGCGCGCCGGCGATGAGGACGCCGCCGGTGACCGTCTCGGTGGTGCCGATCCCGTCCGTGCCGCCGCTGCCGAAGCCGGCCCTGACGCCCTTGCGGGCGCCGGTGGACGTGTCGGGCTTGTGCCCGCCGCCGCCCGCGATGGTGAGGGTGGTGGTGCCGCGCTCGCCCTTGCAGTCGAACGTGACCTCGTACTGGGCGCCGACCTTGGCGTCGAAGTCGACGGTGGCGGTGCCCTGGTGACCCTCGTTCAGGGTGACGGTGTCGAAGACCCCGGACTCGACCTTCACGCTGGGCACCTCGCAGCCGTCGGCCTTGAGGGTGACGGTGCCGCCGGGCGCCACGGTGGACGGGGTGACGGAGAAGCCGAAGGACGTGATGTTGTGCCCGGTGCCGCCGTCCTTGGGGGCCGTGTCCTTGGGGAACGCGTCCTTGGGCGGGGCGCCGCCGCCGTCGTCCTTCGGGGCCGCGTCGTCCTCCTTGAGCAGCAGCTCGTCCTTGAGGAGGCCGAGGTCGGCCGGGCCGAAGCCCCCGTCGTCCGCGGACGCCCCTGGCGCGGCGAGGACCAGGGCGGCGGTCGCGAGGGGGGCGAGCAGGGCGGCGGAAGCGGCGGCGCGTATCGCGCGCATGGGGGTCCTCCAGATGACGCGAGGGCGGACGCGGAGCTCACGCTCCGCGGCGGGCCGATTGCGGGCCCTCGTCGCGTTCGAAGCTAGGCGCGCCCCGGGTGCCCCGCCACCGGGCTCCGCCGATCGGGTCAACCGCCCGCGGACCGGCCGAGAACCGCCCCCGGCCTCCGCTACGGCACCCGGACGACCTGGCCCGCGTAGGAGAGGTTGCCGCCGAAGCCGAAGAGCAGCACCGGCGCACCGGAGGGGAGTTCGCCGCGTTCGACCAGCTTGGCGAGGGCGAGCGGGACGGAGGCGGCGGAGGTGTTCCCGGAGTCGACGACATCGCGGGCGACGACCGCGTTGACCGCGCCGATCTTCGCGGCGAGCGGCTCGACGATCCGCAGGTTGGCCTGGTGGAGCACCACTCCGGCCAGCTCCTCGGGGCGGACGCCGGAGCGCTCGCAGGCCTGGCGGGCGAGGGCGGGCAGCTGCTGGGTGGCCCATCGGTAGACGCTCTGGCCCTCCTGGGCGAAGCGCGGCGGGGTGCCCTCGATGCGGACGGCGTGGCCCATCTCGGGGACCGAGCCCCACAGCACCGGGCCGATCGCACCGGTGTCGGTCTCGGTCGCCTCGACGACCGCGGCGCCCGCGCCGTCGCCGACCAGCACGCAGGTGGTGCGGTCGGACCAGTCGACCACGTCGGTCATCTTGTCGGCGCCGATGACCAGGGCGCGGCGGGCGCCGCCGGCCCGGATCGCGTGGTCGGCGGTGGCGAGGGCGTGGGTGAAGCCGGCGCACACCACGTTGAGGTCCATGGTGGCGGGCGAGCCCATGCCGAGGCGGGCGGCGACCCGGGCGGCCGTGTTCGGCGAGCGGTCGATCGCGGTGGAGGTCGCGACGAGCACCAGGTCGACGTCGTCGGGGCCGAGACCGGCGGCGGCGAGGGCCTTGGCGGCGGCGTGCGCCGCGAGTTCGTCGACCGGCTCCTCGGGTCCCGCGATGTGCCGGGTGCGGATGCCGACCCGGCTGGTGATCCAGTCGTCGCTGGTGTCGACCAGGGTGGCGAGGTCGTCGTTGGTGAGCACCTTGGCGGGCTGGTAGTGCCCGAGCGCGGCGATACGAGTGCCGGTCATCCCGGGACCCCCTCGGTCGTTCGATGGTCGGTGCGTGGCGGCCGCGTGACGCATGGTGATGCTGATGCGCCGTTGCGGCAGCGGGAGGACCCAGTCTTGTCAGCGACTGATGGGTAACCGGTGACGTAAACCACCAAGATTCACCCGAAGTGCCTGTTCGACCGTGACAAGAGGAGAATGGCCCGGTCAGGCCCCTGGGGGCGATCCGCGGGGACAGTGCCGTCCCCGCTCGGACGGAAAACGGTGCAGCGACCATGGGACGGGTCACGGAGCGACGGCGTGTGGTGCGCATACGGGGCGGGGCGGTCAGCACCCGGCCGGACACCCTGGTGGCGGAGGAACCGCTGGAGATCCGGCTGAACGGGCGGCCGATCGCCATCACCATGCGCACGCCCGGCGACGACTTCGCGCTCGCGGCCGGCTTCCTGGTCAGCGAGGGGGTCCTCGCGGCGGCCTCGGACGTGCGGAACATCGTGTACTGCGCGGGGGCGACGGCGGACGGCGTCAACACGTACAACGTGGTGGACGTGCAGCTGGCGCCGGACGTCGTGGTGCCCGACATCTCCCTGGAGCGGAACGTCTACACGACCTCGTCGTGCGGGCTCTGCGGCAAGGCGAGCCTGGACGCGGTGCGCACCACCGCCCGCTTCCCGATCGCCGACACGCCGCCGCTGCGGCTGACGCCGGAGCTGCTCGCGGCGCTGCCGGAGCGGCTGCGCGCGGCGCAGAAGGTCTTCGACCGGACCGGTGGGCTGCACGCGGCGGCGCTGTTCTCGGAGGACGGCGAACTGCTCGACGTACGGGAGGACGTGGGCCGGCACAACGCGGTCGACAAGCTGGTCGGGCGGGCGCTTCAGGAGGGCCGGCTGCCGCTGGAGCGGGCGGTGCTGCTCGTGTCCGGGCGGGCCTCGTTCGAGCTGGCGCAGAAGGCGGTGATGGCGGGCCTTCCGGTGCTCGCGGCCGTGTCGGCGCCGTCCTCGCTCGCCGTGGACCTGGCGCAGGAGTCGGGCCTCACGCTGGTCGGCTTCCTGCGCGGGCAGGACATGAACGTGTACGCGGGCGAGCACCGGATCGAACTGGAGACGGCGGCCCCGGCGTCCTAGTCCTTCCTCGTTCCTCCCAGTCCTTCGTCCTTCCTAGTTCTTCGGCGGGTCGATCATCTGGAGTTCCAGGGTGGCCGGCGGCGGTACGAGGCCGGGGCCGCCGGCCTCCGTCCAGGCCAGGACCTCGTCGAGGCAGTCCTGGTCGGCGCTCCAGCCGATCCACGCGGCCCGGCCGCCGCGCCGCCGCCCTTCGGTGGACGGCTGCACGACGAGCACGTTCGCCTGCGCGCAGGGTCCGAGGCAGTCGCTGGTACGGACGACCAGCCGGCCGCCGGATTCCGCGGCGGCGGCCCGGAGCCGGGCCAGCTGGCCGTCGTGGTCCTGGCCGGGGTTCTTGCGGGCGTCGCCGCAGCAGCAGCCGCGGCACACCACGAGGGAGCAGGGGCGGGCCCCGTACCGTATCGGCACCCGGGTCACTCGGCGCCGGCCAGGATGATGGCGTCGGCCGGGGTGACCGTGCCGAGGCGCGGGAAGTCCAGCTGGACGGAGGCGCGGTGCTCGTCGGCGGTGAGGGCGGTCATGGCGTCCTCGGCGAAGACGAGCTCGTAGCCGAGGTCTCCGGCGGCGCGGGCGGTGGACTCGACGCCGAGGTTGGTGGCGATGCCGCCGAACACGAGGGTCGTCGCCCCGTGCTTCCGCAGCAGTTCGTGCAGTCCGGTGTCGTGGAAGCCGCCGATGGTGCGCTTGACGACGATCTCGTCGCCGGGGTGTACGAGGTCGGCGACGAGGTCGCTGCCGGGCGGCTGGGTGTCGACGCCGGGACGTTCCACCCGGATGTGGACGACGGGCGCGCCGGCGGCCCGGAAGGTCTCGGCGAGCCGGCCGGCCGCGGCGAGCACGTCGCTGCCGGGGCGGGGGGCGAGGGGGAGCGCGACGATGCGTTCCATGAGGTCGACGAGGACGAGCGCGGTGCGGCCGGGATCGAGTGCGGGCATGGGAGCACCGTATCGGGCCCGATGATCTTCCCGGGGCGGGTGGGGTGCGATCCCGGCCACGGGCGGGTGCGGGGGCCCGGGCGCGGGCGGGGGCTGGTGTCGGGCTCGGGTGCGAGCGGCGCCGGGGCGGTCAGGCCCCGTGGGTCCGTACGTGGACGTGGCCGTCGCGGGGGTAGGCGGGCGGCGCCGCGGGCAGGATCCCGCCGAGTACGTAGCCGCACTTCTCCGCGACGCGGCAGGACGCCGTGTTGTCCACCTGGTGCAGGAGCTCCAGGCGGGTCAGTCCGGCGCCTGCGAAGGTGGCGAAGGCCCAGTCCGTCAGGGCCTCCAGGGCCCGGGGCGCCACGCCGCGGCCACGGGCGTGGGCGGCCGTCCAGTAGCCGACCTCGGCGGACGAGGCGCCGGGGGCGAGGCCGTTGAGGACCGCGTGGCCCACCACCCGTTCCGCCGCGCCCTGTTCGCGGGGCTCCAGGACGGCGAACGCGAAACGCGTGCCCGCCTCCCGGCCCCGCCGCTGCGTGCGGATCCAGTCGGCCGCGCCCGCCTCGTCGTCCACGGCCATGCTCGTCCAGCGGCGCAGGGCGGCGTCCTGGCCCAGCTCGACCAGGGCGGGGGCATCGGCCGGCTGCCAGGGGCGCAGGACGAGGGCGGGGGCCGTGGGTGTGGCGTCCGAGGTGATCCGTGCGGCGATCTTGTCCATCGGTGGAGCCTACGGGGCCGGCACCGCGATCCGCTCGTCGTTCGCCCCGGTCGGCTCCGCCGCCTCCGGGTCGCGGGCCCGGCGGCGGGCGATGACCGCGCAGACCATCAGCTGCATCTGATGGAACAGCATCAGCGGGAGCACGGCGAGCGAGGCCTGCGCGCCGAACAGGACGCTGGCCATGGGCAGTCCGGCGGCCAGGCTCTTCTTCGAGCCGGCGAACTGGATCGCGATGCGGTCGCCCCGGCCGAAACCGAGCCGCTTCGCGCCGTACCAGGTCAGCCCCAGCATCACGGCGAGCAGCACCGCCTCGACGGCGAGGAGCAGGCCGAGCCGGGCGGGGGTCACCAGGTGCCAGACGCCGCGGTTCATGCCCTCGCTGAACGCCGTGTAGACGACGAGCAGGATCGAGCCCCGGTCGACATAGCCGAGCGCCTTCTTGTGCCGGACCAGGAAGCCGCCCACCCAGCGGCGCAGGAACTGCCCGGCGAGGAACGGCACGAGCAACTGCAGCACGATCTTGAGGACCGAGTCCGCCGAGAAGCCGCCCGCGCTGTGGCCGAGGAGCAGTGCGGCGAGCAGCGGGGTGACCAGGATGCCGGCCAGCGAGGAGAACGAGCCCGCGCAGATCGCGGCGGGCACGTTGCCCCGGGCAATCGAGGTGAAGGCGATCGAGGACTGGATCGTCGACGGCACCAGGCAGAGGAAGAGGAAACCGCTGTGGAGGTCGGGGGTGAGGACCGTCGGGACCAGTCCCCGGGCCGCCAGGCCGAGCAGCGGGAAGACCAGGAAGGTGCAGGCCAGGACGGTGACGTGGAGCCGCCAGTGCTTCAGGCCGTCCAGCGCCTCGCGGGTCGAGAGCCGCGCCCCGTAGAGGAAGAAGAGCAGCGCGACCGCCCCGGTCGCCGCCCCGTTCGCGGCCGTCGCCGCCCCGCCGGAGGCGGGCAGCAGCGCGGCGAGCCCGACCGTGGCGAGCAGCGCCAGGATGTACGGGTCGATGGGCAGCCACGACGGGAGGAGGGGGCGGCGGGGAGGACGGGAGCTCATGGGTCCATCCTGGTCGACGCCCCGGCGATCGGGAACGCCGTACAGCGCACTGACTGTCATCACGAATCGTGATAAGCGGCGCTCACGGGGCTATCGTCGGGGTGTGTACGAGCCGAACCAGCTGCGCACCTTCCTCGCGGTCGCCCAGACCCTGAGCTTCACCCAGGCCGCCCGGCGCCTCGGGCTGCGCCAGTCGACGGTCAGCCAGCATGTGCGGCGCCTGGAGGAGGCCGCCGGCCGGCCCCTCTTCGTCCGCGACACGCACGGCGTGGAGCTGACCGAGGACGGCGAGGCGATGCTCGGCTTCGCCCGCACGATCCTCGCGGCGCACGAGCGGGCGGCGGCCTTCTTCACCGGGACGCGGTTGCGGGGGCGACTGCGGTTCGGCGCGTCGGAGGACTTCGTGACGACCCGGCTGCCGGAGATCCTGGAGACCTTCCGGCGCGAGCACCCGGAGGTCGACCTGGAGCTCACGGTCGAGCTGTCCGGCACGCTCCAGGCGCGGCTTGAGGCGGGGCGGCTCGACCTCGTCCTGGCCAAGCGGCGCGGCGACCGGGCGGAGTCGGGCGGTGGCGACCGGGCGGAGGCGGGCGTGGGTGGTGAGGAGCTGGTCTGGCAGGACGTGCTGGTGTGGATCGGCGCGCCCCGGCTGCGGCTCGACCCGGAGCGTCCGGTGCCGCTGATCGTCTTCCCGCCGCCGGGCATCACCCGGGCGCGCGCCCTGGAGGCGCTGCAGGCGCAGGGCCGGCCGTGGCGGATCGCCTGCACCAGCAGCAGCCTGAGCGCGAACGTGGCGGCGGCGCGGGCCGGGCTCGGGGTGATGGCGCACACCCGGGGTCTGCTGCCGGCGGGCCTGGTCGAGGTACCGGCGCGGGCGGGGCTGCCGGAGCTGGGCGCGGTGAACTTCGTCCTGCGCAAGGGGCGGCGGCGGGGGGCGACGCAGGAGGCGGCGGACGCGCTGGCGGCGGCGATCCTGGCGGGCGGGGACCGGTTGCACCGGCCGCGGTGACGGCGGCTTCGGCCGGACGGCTGGTGGGTGGGGGCCGTGGGGGACGTTCCGGGGGCCGCCCGGCCCAGGTCTCCTCCCCGGTGCGGGCTCGTGCCGGGCCTCGGTCCCGTCGGGTGCCGCAGTGATCAGCCCGTACAGATTCGGTGGAGATTCCGGCCTCCGGGGCTTACCGGCGGTCGGGCAACCGGGCCCGGGAGGCTCTCGCTTGCCCGTACATCCGTCGCTGACCTGTGCGGATGCGTTATGTCGCGGCTTGGTGAAGGCACTCCCGCCCGGCTGCGGCGTGGGGTAGTTTCACCCGCGCCGTACGGAGTGCCACATCGAGCGGGTGAGGAGCAGGTCAGTGCGCGAGTTCACCGTGCCGCCCGTCGAGGCGGCGCCTCAGGTCGGCGGTCTGGCGGACGCCGTGTTCGACCACGCCGAGAACGACCCGTACCGGGTGGCCCTGGGCCGCAAGGACGCCGACGGGCAGTGGCAGGACGTGACGGCCGCGGCCTTCCGGGACGAGGTCCTCGCGCTCGCGAAGGGGCTGATCGCGCAGGGCGTGCGGTTCGGCGACCGGGTCGCGATCATGGCGCGTACCCGCTACGAGTGGACGCTCTTCGACTTCGCGCTGTGGACCCTCGGCGCCCAGCCGGTGCCGATCTATCCGACCTCGTCCGCGGACCAGGTGCTGTGGATGCTGCACGACGCCGAGGTCACGGCCTGCGTGGTGGAGCACGAGGACCACGCGATGACGATCGGTTCGGTGGTCGACCGGCTGCCGCGGCTGCAGCGCCTGTGGCAGCTGGACGCGGGCGCGGTCGAGGAGCTGACGGCCGCAGGCGAGGAGATCGACGAGGACGTCGTGCAGCGGCACCGCAGGGCGGTGACGCCGGAGTCGGTCGCGACGGTGATCTACACCTCGGGCACCACGGGCCGCCCCAAGGGCTGCGTGATCACCCACGCCAACTTCATGTTCGAGACGGAGATGCTGACCGGGCGGTGGGAGTCGGTGTTCCACTCCAAGCCGGGCGACGAGGCGTCCACGCTGCTGTTCCTGCCACTGGCGCACGTCTTCGGGCGGATGGTGGAGGTCGCGGCGATCCGCAGCGGGGTGAAGCTGGGCCACCAGCCGGTGCTGGCCGCCGCGGAGTTGCTGCCCGATCTGCAGGCCTTCCGGCCGAGCTTCGTGCTCGCCGTGCCGTACGTCTTCGAGAAGGTCTTCAACGCCGCCCGCCGGCGTGCCGAGCAGGAGCGGAAGCGGGGACCGTTCGACAAGGCGGTGGACGTGGCCGTGAAGTACGCGGAGGCCATGGAGCACAAGGCCTTCGGCATCGGTCCCGGGCCGTCGGCGACGCTGCGGATGCAGCACCAGTTCTTCGAGAAGACGGTGTACGGGAAGGTGCGCGACGCCCTCGGCGGCCGGGTGCGGCACGCGATGTCGGGCGGCTCGGGGATGGACCGGCAGCTCGGGCTGTTCTTCGAGGGCGCGGGCGTGACGATCTACGAGGGGTACGGCCTGACGGAGTCCTCGGCGGCGGCGACGGCGAACCCGCCGGAGCGCACCCGGTACGGCACCGTGGGGCAGCCGGTGCCGGGCACCACGGTGCACATCGCGGAGGACGGCGAGGTGTGGCTGCACGGCGGGCATGTCTTCGCCGGCTATCTGAACAATCCGCAGGCCACGGACGCGGTCCTGAACGACGGCTGGCTGTCCACGGGGGACCTCGGCATGCTCGACGAGGACGGCTATCTGACGATCACCGGGCGGAAGAAGGAGATCCTGGTGACCTCGGGCGGCAAGAGCGTGTCGCCGGCCGGTCTTGAGGAGCGGGTGCGGGCGCATCCGCTGGTGTCCCAGTGCATCGTGGTCGGCAACGACCGGCCGTATGTCGCGGCGCTCGTCACCCTCGACCAGGAGGCCGTGGAGCACTGGCTGGCGATGCAGAACCGGCCCTCTCTGCCGCCCGCGGAGCTGGTGCACGACACGGGTCTGGAGACCGAGATCCGGCGGGCGGTGGTGGCGGCGAACACCAAGGTCTCGCAGGCGGAGTCGATCCGCACCTTCCGGATCCTGGCGCATCCGTTCAGTGAGGAGCACGGGCTGCTCACCCCGTCCCTGAAGCTGAAGCGGAAGGCGATCGAGCAGGCGTACGCGGCCGAGGTGGAGGCCCTGTACCGCTGACCTCCGGATTGTTGATGGATCATCAACTGATGGAGCGTCAGTTATTGACGGGTCGTCAGGTCGGTCACAGAATGCGGGTCACCCGACGGAGGGATGACCGACCGTGTCCAGAACGCTCCGCACCCTGGCCGCCGCGGCGGCGGCGCTCTTCCTCGCCACCGCCTGCAACTCCGCCTCCACCGGAGGGACTTCAGGCCCTCCGGGCGGCGCGGGAGGCACCGTACGGGGAGTGACCGCCGACACGATCAAGGTCGGCGGGATCGTCTCCATGACGAGCGCCAGCGGCTACTCCAAGAAGGACACCGACCTCGGCGCCCGGGCCCGCTACGACCGGGCGAACGCCGAAGGCGGGGTCAACGGGCGGCGCATCGACTACCTCGGCGCCGAGGACGACGGACAGGACCCGGCCCGCAACCTCGCCGCCGCCCGCGAACTGGTCCAGCAGAAGAGGGTCTTCGCCGTCGCGCCGATGAGTTCGGTGACCTTCGCGGGCGCCGACTTCCTCGACTCCCGGGCCGTGCCCACGGTCGGCTGGGGCACCCTGCCCTCCTTCTGCGGGCCGAAGCACATCTACGGTTTCAACGGCTGCCTCGTCCCCACCCCCGGCGGCACCCTCAACCAGACCTGGCCGGAAGGCCTGGCGCAGGTGCTTGGCGGCGCCAAGGGCCGCTCGGTCGCGCTGATCGCCGGGGACAACGACGCCGGCAAGTTCGGCATCCGCACCTTCACCCAGGGCTTCGAGGCGGCCGGCTTCGACCTCGCCTACGCCAAGGCCGCGGTGCCCGCCGGCTCCCTGCCGAGCGACTGGTCCGCGTACACCAAGGAGATCCTGCGCTCCGGGCCCGGCGGGAAGCAGCCCGACGCCGTGGTGTCCGTGATGCAGACACCGTACAACATCGGCCTGTTCACCGCGCTCAAGCGGGCCGGGTATCGGGGCGTGCTCTCCGACCCGACCGACTACGACCCCGGGCTGCTCGCCAAGGACGCGACCCGGCAGGCCCTCGACGGGGTGCTGGTGCTGCTCCAGTTCCAGCCCTTCGAGGCGGACAGCCCGGCGATGCGGCAGTTCAAGGCCGATGTGAGGAAGGCGGCGGGCGGGAGGGAAGTTCCGCTCAACATGCACATGATGACCGGGTACATGAGCGCCGATCTGTTTCTGGCCGTCGCCGCCAGGGCCGGCAGGAACCTCACCGTCGAGTCCTTCCAGGAGGCCGCGAACGGCTTCTCCGACACCGGCACCCTGGTCGGCGACCGGAGCGAGCCCAAGGGGCAGAAGGAGAGCTTCGGCTGCGGCGCGCTCGTCCGCCTCACCGGCGGGCGCTACGAGGTCGCCGTGCCCTTCCGCTGCTATCCGCCGATCCCCTTCCGCTAGGGGCGCGGTGCCGTGGGTGACCTGCTGGGCTTCGTCCTGAGCGGTCTGGTCTCGGGCGCGCTGTACGCGCTGCTCGCGACCGGGCTCGTGCTCTCCTCCGCCGCCTCCGGGCTCTTCAACTTCGCGCACGGGGCGACCGCCTATCTGTGCGCACTGGCCTTCTACGAACTCCACTCGGGCCTGTCCTGGCCCGCCGTCCCGACCGCCCTGCTGCTCGTCCTGGTCGTCGCGCCCGGCCTCGGCTGGGCGCTCGACCGGCTGATGTTCCGCAGGCTCGCCCGGGTCGGCGAGACGGCCCAGATCACCGCCACCATCGGCCTGCTCGTCGCGCTGCCGGCCGCCGGGCTGTGGGCGGTGGAGCTCCTGGAGCGGGCCGGGGCACCGGTGAAGCCGGCCGAGAACCAGTTCGGCCTGCCCGGCGTCGGGCCCAGTCCCGCCGTCTCCTGGCAGCCCTTCGAGGCGCTCGGGATCGACGGGGTCGGCGTCGACTCCGACCAGCTGATCACCTGGCTGGTGACGGCGGCGGTCGCGGCCGGCCTGTGGGTGCTGCTCCGGCACACCCGGCTCGGCCTGCGGCTGCGGGCCGCCGTCGACAACCGCTCGCTCGCCGAACTGCGCGGCGTGGACGCCGACCGGCTGTCGTCGGTCGCGTGGATGCTGTCCTCGGGCCTCGCGGGCCTGGCGGGTGTCCTCGCCACCCCGCTGCTCGGGCTCTCCGCGCACGACTACACGCTCTTCCTGTTCGTGTCGGCGACGGCCGCCGTGCTCGGCCGCTTCGCGTCCGTGCCGCTGGCCTTCGCGGGCGGCCTCGGGCTCGGCGTCGTCCAGAACCTGGTGGCCGGCTACGCGAGCTTCGCCGAGGGCATCACCGGCTTCCGTACCGCCGTGCCCTTCCTCATCCTCTTCGCCGGGCTCGTGCTGCTCGCCCGGCGCGAGCGGGTGGCCGGCACCGCGGCCGCCGACCCGCCGCCCGACGACCGGCTCGCGGAGGCGGGCGCGGTACGGCGCTGGGGGCCGTGGGCGGCAGCCGCGGCACTGCTCGCGGCCGCCTTCTACACCGTCACCACCCCGTTCTGGAGCGGCATCCTCGCCCAGGGGCTGGCGATCGGCCTGATCTTTCTGTCCTTCTCCGTGGTCACCGGGCTCGGCGCGATGGTGTCGCTCGCCCAGGCCACCTTCGTCACCGGCGCCGCGCTGGTCGCCGGGCTCCTGATGAGCCACGGCTGGCCGTTCGCCGCGGCGGCGCTCGCCGGCACGGCGGTGGCGGCGCTGCTCGGCGCGGTCGTGGCGCTGCCCGCGCTGCGGCTCGGCGGGCGTTCCCTCGCGCTCGCCACCCTGGCCCTCGCCTTCCTCGCCGACCAGGTGCTCTTCCAGTTCGGGTGGCTGCGCAACGGCGACACCGGCTGGGCGATCCCGCGCCCGGTGATCGGTCCGCTCGACCTGTCCGACGACCGGGCGATGGGCGTCGTCCTGGTCGTCCTGTGCGCGGCGGGCGTGGCGGGCCTCAGCCGGCTGCGCGGCTCGCGGCGCGGCCGGGCGATGCTCGCGGTCCGCTCCGCACCGGCCGCCGCCGCGGCCTCCGGGGTGTCGGTGGTGCGCACCAAGCTCCTGGTGTTCGCCGTGTCGGCCGGGCTCGCCGGATTCGGCGGGGTGCTCTACGCCTCGTACAACACCCGGATCACCGCGACCGACTTCCCCGCCATGGCCGGTCTGGTGTGGCTCGCGGTGGTGGTCGCGGCCGGTGTGCGGCGGCCGCAGTACGCGGTGGTCGCCGGGCTCGTCTTCGCGGTCGCCCCGCACCTGCTCGCCACCTACGTCACGGACTCCGCCCATCTGCCGGTGGTGCTGTTCGGCCTCGCGGGCCTGGCCCTGGCGAACGATCCGGACGGGTACGTGGCGGCCGTCCCGAGCCGGTGGGCGCGGCGGCGTACGGGTGGGGCGGCGGCCGCTGTCGTACCTCCGCCGCGGCGGGAGGGCGATGCCCCGGGCGCGGAGGGCGCCGTGCTTGAGCTGTCCGGGGTCCGTGCCGGGTACGGGGGCGGGGCGGACGTGCTGCACGGGGTCGACCTCACCGTGCGCGCGGGCGAGATCGTGGCCGTCCTCGGCGCGAACGGCGCCGGCAAGTCCACGCTCTGCCGGGTGGCCAGCGGACTGCTGCGGTGCCGGGACGGCGCCGTGCGGATCGGCGGGGCCGAGAGCCGCGGCGACTCCCCCGTGGCGCGGTCCCGGCGCGGGGTGCGGCTCGCGCCCGAGGGCCGGGGCATCTTCGCGGGCCTGTCCATCGAGGAGAACCTCGCGCTCCAACTGCCCGCCGCCGAGGACCGGGAGGCCGTGTACGCGCGTTTCCCGGCGCTCGCGGCCCGGCGCACCGTCCCGGCGGGCTCCCTCTCCGGCGGCGAGCAGCAACTCCTCGCCCTCGCCCCGCTGCTCCAGCGCCCACCGGCCCTGCTGATCGCCGACGAGCCCTCGCTCGGCCTCGCCCCGAAGGTGGTCGACGAGGTGTTCGCCCTGCTCACCGAGGTACGGGAGCGGGGCACCGCCCTGCTCCTGGTGGAGGAGAAGGCGGCAGAGGCGCTGGGCATCGCGGACACCGTCGCGTATCTGGCGGAGGGCCGCATCGTGTGGCACGGCCCCCGCGCCGATGCCGACCCCGACCGGCTCGCCGACGCCTATCTGGGAATGGGGGTGCGCTCATGACGTACGGGCCGGGGCGCGATACGCCCAGCGGTGCCGCGCTGCTGGAGGCGCGCGGGATCGGGGTTCGGTTCGGTGGGGTGCGGGCGCTTGACGAGGTGTCGCTCGTGGTGCGGGCCGGGGAGATCTGCGGGCTGATCGGGCCGAACGGGGCGGGGAAGACCACGCTCTTCGACGTGCTGTCCGGCATCCGGCGCCCGGAGCGGGGCCGGATCCTTCTGGACGGCGCCGACATCACCCGCCGCTCCCCCGTCTGGCGGGCCCGGCACGGGGTGCGGCGCACGTTCCAGCGGCAGCAGCTCTTCGGGCAGCTGACGGTCGAGGACAACCTGGTCGTCGCCCAGGAGTGGCGGCGTGGCGCCGGGCGCGCCGTCACCACCGCCCGCCGCGCCCGCGCCGCCGAGGTGCTGCGGGCCTGCGACCTGGGTCCGCTCGCGCACGCCTGCGCGGGCGTCCTCCCGGTGGGCCGGGCCCGGCTTGCCGAGCTCGCCCGCGCGGTCGCCGACCCGCCCCGGCTGCTCCTGCTCGACGAGCCCGCCTCCGGCATGTCGGCGGAGGAACGGGCGCGGCTGGCCGCGGTGGTCCGCCGCCTTGCGGCCGAGGAGGGCTGCGCGGTGCTGCTCGTCGAGCACCACGTGTCGTTCGTCATGGACCTGTGCGCCCGGGTCGTCGTCCTCGACCTGGGCCGGGTGCTCGCCGAGGGCCCGGCAGAGACGGTCCGGGCGGATCCGGCGGTCCGGGCCGCGTATCTGGGGGCGGGCGGAATGCGATCACCGTCGTGATCGTTGACGCTGTGAGGACTACTCCCCAAGGCCTCCGAAGCCCCCCGACGACGTAAGGATCCATCCCCCGTGAGCACGGACAACAAGGTCCCCTTCCTCACCCTGAACAACGGCGTGCGCATGCCGCAGCTCGGCTTCGGCGTCTGGCAGGTGCCGGACGACGAGGCCGAGACGGCCGTCGCCACCGCCCTGGAGGCGGGTTACCGCTCGATCGACACCGCGGCGATCTACGGGAACGAGACCGGCACCGGCAAGGCGCTCGCCGCGTCGGGGCTCCCGCGCGAGGAGCTCTTCGTCACGACGAAGCTGTGGAACAGCGAGCAGGGCTACGACTCGACGCTCCGCGCGTTCGACGCGTCGCTGGAGAAGCTGGGCCTCGACGTCGTCGACCTGTACCTGATCCACTGGCCGGTGCCGGCGAAGGACGCGTACGTCGACACCTACCGGGCCTTCGAGAAGATCCTGGCCGACGGCCGGGCGCGCGCCATCGGCGTGTCGAACTTCCTGCCCGAGCACCTGGAGCGGCTGCTCGGCGAGACCTCGGTCGTGCCCGCCGTCAACCAGATCGAGCTGCACCCGCAGCTCCAGCAGACCGCGTCCCGCGAGGCGCACGCGAAGCACGGCATCGCGACCGAGGCCTGGTCGCCGCTCGGCTCGGGCAAGGGCCTCCTGGAGGTGCCGGCGATCGTGGCGATCGCCCAGAAGCACGGCCGCACCCCGGCCCAGGTGGTGCTGCGCTGGCACCTGCAGCTCGGCAACGTGGTGATCCCGAAGTCGGTCACCCCGTCCCGTATCCGCGAGAACATCGACGTCTTCGACTTCGAGCTGGACGCCGAGGACCTGGCCGCCTTCGCCGTGCTCGACGAGGGCCGCCGGCTGGGCCCGAACCCGGGCGAGTTCGGCGCCTGATCGCGTACAGCTGAACGGGCGGGGGCCCGGCGGATCCGCTTCCGCCGGGCCCCCGCCCTCTCCGTGTCCGGGCCGGTCAGGACTTACGGGCCGTGTGGACGGTGCGGGCGAGCAGCAGGAACACGTCCGGGCGCCGGTGCAGCGACAGCGGCTCCGCCGGGTCGAGCAGCCGCTCGACGGCCGCGCGGTCCTCGTCGGGCAGCCGGTCGCCGAAGCCCTCGCGGAGGCGCTCGTAGTGCGCGACGACCTGCCCGCGCACCGCGTCCGGCACCGGAGCGGGGACGTCGGCGAGGAAGCTGCGGGTGCCGCTCGGGTCGAGCCCGGCGCCGGTGAGCAGAGCGGCCCAGTCGTCGATCTCCTCCTTGCTGTCGGGCAGCGAGGCCCGCATCTCGCCGAACCACTCGGCGTGCGCCGCGTCGAGGCGCGCCTCGAGACCGGGCCGGCCGACGCCCTGGTTCCACGGCAGATGGCGCTCCGGCAGGCCACCCTCGGCGAGGGCGAGCACACCGCCGGGGTTGAGCAGTCCGGCGAAGGAGGCGATCGCGGCCCGCTGGTCGCCGATGTGGTGCAGGGAGTTGCTGGCGAAGATCAGGTCGGCGGTGCCCAGGGAGCCGAAGTCGCCGGGGAGTTCGGCCCGCAGCGTGCCGACCCGGTCGCCGAGGCCGCGGTCCTCGGCCCGCTCCCGGGCGAGTGCGAGGAGTTCCGGGGTGGCGTCGACGGCGACCACCTCCGCCTCGGGGAAGGCCTCGGCGAGCAGGGCGGTGACGACGCCCGGCCCGCTGCCGACGTCGAGGACCCGGCGGACCGCGCCGTCCGGGAAGAGGGAGGCGAGCCAGGCCGCGGCCGCCGCGTAGAGAGGGCTCTGGGTCTCCGCCTGCACGGTCAGGAGGGGTGCCAGCTCGGCCCAGTCGAGGTGGGTGTGGTCGTGGCCGTGGGAACCGTGGCCGTGGCCATGGCCATGTCCGTTCCCGTGGGAGCCGTGGTCGTGGTCGTGGGAGCCGTGGTCGTGCCCGGAGTGGTGGTCAGCGCTCATGGGGACAGCGTGCGCGCCCGGTGCCGTACACGCGAGAAAACTTGCCGGACCGGCAAAACCGGATTCCCGGATCTCCGGATCCGCCGATCTCCGCGGCTCAGCCGCGCCCCCGGTGTTCCTGGGGGCTGATCCCCCGGACCCGCTTGAACGCGGCGCTCAGCGCGAAGGCGCTGCTGTAGCCGACCTGCCGCGCCACCGCCTCCACCGTGGCTTCGGTCTGCCGCAGCAGGTCGGCGGCCCGGTCGATGCGCCAGCCGGTGAGGTACGCCATCGGGGGCTCCCCCACCAGGTCGGTGAAGCGGCGGGCGAGCGCGGCCCGCGAGACGCCGGTCTTCGCGGCGAGGGAGGCGACGGTCCACGGGTGCGCCGGGTCGTTCTCCAGGAGCCGCAGCGCCCGGCCGACCACGGGGTCGCCCATCGCCCGGTACCAGGCGGGCGCCGCCGCGCCGGGCCGGGCGAACCAGGCGCGGACGGCGGCGATCAGGAGCAGGTCGAGCAGCCGGTCGAGGACCACGCTCTGGCCGGGCTCGTCGCGCCCGATCTCGTCCTCCAGGAACGGCATCAGCGGGCAGTTCCAGACCTCGCCCGGCAGGTGGAGCAGCCCGGGCAGCGCGTCGAGCAGTCGCCGGCTGACCTCGCCGGCAAGCAGATAGGTGCCGACCAGGACGGTGGTGCCGCCGTCCGGCGCGTTGCCCCAGGTCCGTACGCCCAGGCTCATCGACTCGGCCAGCGGCTCGCCGCTCAGGGTGGCGCAGCTGCCACCGGGGCCGATCACGGCGGTCGGCGGGGCGTCGGCGGCGTGGGCGACGGTGTACGGGTCGGGGCCGCGGGCGATCGCGAGGTCGCCGGGCCGGAGCAGCACCGGCGCCGCCCCGTCCTCGGGCACGATCCAGGCCTCGCCGTCGGTCACGCACATCAGGCAGAGCGGAGCCTCGTCGGCGATCCGCACCGACCAGGGCGGGGCCATCACCATGCGCAGGACGAAGGCGCCCTTGGCCCGGGGTCCGTCGAGGAGACCGGCGAGTGCGTCCATGCCGGCCAGCGTAGGCGACGGGCCCGTGGACGCACGCGTATGCGGGCGAGCCTGTGGAGCATGGGAACGGCGGGCCCCGGCGACGAGTCTGGACCCATGACGACGCAGACGAACAACCAGCGGACGAGCGACCCGCAGACGAGCGACCAGCGGACGAACAGCACCCGTGCCGACGGCACTTCGACCGTCCTCGTGACCGCCGCGACCGGCAAGACCGGGCGCCGGGTGGCCGCCGGCCTTGAGGCGCGCGGGGTGCGCGTGCGGGCCGGATCCCGGGCCGGGGCCGTGCGCTTCGACTGGGCGGACCCGACGAGCTGGGGCCCGGCCCTGGACGGCGCGGACGCCGCGTACGTGAACTACTACCCGGACCTCGCGGCGCCGGGCGCCGAGGAGGCCATGCGGACCTTCGGCGAACTGGCGGCGGCGCGCGGGGTGCGGCGGCTGACGCTGCTGTCCGGGCGCGGCGAGCCGGAGGCGGTGCGGGCGGAGGCGGCGCTGCGCGCCTCGGGGGTCGAACTGACCGTGGTGCGGGCGGCGTTCTTCGCGCAGAACTTCGACGAGGGGCTGCTCGCGGAGGGCGTCGCGGCCGGGGTGATCGCCTTCCCGGCGGGTGACACGGCCGAGCCGTTCCTCGACGTGGACGACCTCGCCGAGGTCGTCGTGGCGACCCTGACGGACGACGAACACGCGGGTCTGGTCCATGAGTTGACGGGACCGCGGGCCCTCGGCTTCGCCGAGGTGGCGGCGGAGATCGGGCGGGCGGCGGGCCGTGAGGTGGCGTATGTGCCCATGGGCGAGGCCGAGTTCGCCGGGATGCTGACCGGCTTCGGGCTTCCGGAGTCCGAAGCGGCCTGGCTGGCGGCCCTGTTCACGATGCTGCTCGACGGGCACAACACGCCG
This sequence comes from Streptomyces sp. SKN60, assembly GCF_026236535.1. Taxonomy (GTDB): domain Bacteria; phylum Actinomycetota; class Actinomycetes; order Streptomycetales; family Streptomycetaceae; genus Streptomyces. The sequence continues at coordinate 386,634 of NZ_JAHTMW010000003.1, forward strand.
GTGACGGACGGGGTGAAGCGGGTGCTCGGCCGGGAGCCGCGGGACTTCTCGGCGTACGCGGCCCGGGCGTTCGGTCAGGCGTAGCGCGCGGCGAGGGTGCGCACGGTGGCGGCGATCCGGTCGCGGAGGTCCTCGGGGGCGAGGACCTCCACCTCCGCGCCGAGCGCGAGCAGGGTGGCGTGCGCGTGGTCGGGGCCCTCGACGGGGAGGGTGGCCCGGGTCCAGCCGTCGGGTTCGGGGGTGCCGTTCTCGGCGAGGGCGCGGGCCGCGGCGCCGGTGAGGGCGGCGGCGCCGCGCGGGGAGATCCGTACGACGGCCTCGCCCTGGTGGAGCCGGGCGTGGAAGTCGGCCTGGGTGGCGCGCCAGTGGGCGGCGAGGTCGAAGTCCTCGGGGATGTCGGCGTCCTCGTCGGTGACGGTGAGGTCGAGGATCTGGTCGACCCGGTAGGTGCGGGGCCCCGGCCCGGCGACCAGGTACCAGCGGCCGGCCTTGAGCACCAGACCGTACGGGGCGAGCCGCCGGTCGACGTCGGTGGGTTCCTTCCAGCGCCGGTAGCGCACGGCGAGCACCCGCCCGTCCCGTACGGCGTCGGCGACCTGCGGCAGGAACGGGGTCCCGGTGTCCTCCGCGTACCAGCCGGGGGCGTCGATGTGGAAGCGGCCGCGCAGCCGGTCGACGTGCTCGCGCAGCGGGGCGGGGAGGGCGGCGCGCAGTTTCAGCTGGGCGTCGGCGAAGTGTCCGCCGAGCCCGAGCTCGTCGGCGGCGGCGGGCAGCCCGGCGAGGACGAGGGCCTCGGCCTCCCGTGCGTACAGGCCGGTGAGCCGGGAGCGGTGGCCGGCGAGCAGCCGGTAGCCGCCGCGGTGCCCGGCGTCCCCGTAGAGCGGGACGCCGGCGGTGTGCAGGGCCTCGACGTCGCGGTAGACGGTGCGGACGGAGACCTCCAGCTCCTCGGCGAGCTGGGCGGCGGTCATCCGGCCGCGGGTCTGGAGCAGCAGCAGGATCGTCAGGAGTCGGCTGGACTTCACTGACAGAAGATGTCAGTGAACCGCTCCTACAGTCCAGCCATGGCTTTCACGGAGAAGAATCTGTTCGTCCTGCCGCCGGTCGTGGTCGCCGGCCGGCAGCTGAAGCGCTACCACGTCACGGCCGACCCGGCGGGCATCGAGCCGGAGGTGGAGAAGGCGGCGTACGCGCTGCTTCCCGAGCTGCTCCCGGAGCCGGACGGCACCACCCCGGCGGCGGGTTTCGTGGTGCTGCACCGGGGCGGCGACACCGGTGCGTATCTGAACGTCTACAGCTGGGTGTGGGACAACGTGCTGCACTTCGCGGGTGCGGCGGCCGGGCAGCCGGCGCTCGACTGCCCGGACCTGGACCCGGCCCGTTTCGTACGGATCGAGCCGGGCGCCCGCAACTGGATCGGCTGTGTGTGGGAGTTGGCGCCGCTCGGGCACGAACGGGCGGCCTGGGTACGGCACATGCTCGCGCCCGAGACCCCGGACCTGGCCGGCTATGTCGCGGACGCGCTGACCACGGGCACCACGGGGGTGTGCGCGTGAGCGGCGGGGACTTCGACTTCCTGGACGGCCGGTGGACCGTGCGCAACCGCCGGCTCGCCGACTTCCTCGATCCGGACAGCGGCTGGGAGGAGTTCGACGGGCACACCACCGGGCGTCTCTTCTGGGGCGGCCGGGCGCACGCCGACGAGATCGTCTTCCCGTCGAAGGGCTTCAGCGGACTGACGCTGCGCCTGTACGAGCCGGAGACCGGCGAGTGGACGCTGAACTGGTCCAACAGCCGCACCGGCCGGCTCGATCCGCCGGTGCGGGGCCGGTTCGGCGCGGACGGCACGGGGCTGTTCCTGGGCGACGACCACTACGCGGGGCGGCCGGTGCGGGTGCGGTTCCGCTGGACCGGGATCGGTCCGGACACGGCGCGCTGGGAGCAGTCCTTCGCGCCGGCCGGCACCGAGGGCACGGAGGAGGAGTGGGTGGTGAACTGGGTGATGGAGTTCAGCCGCGGGGAGCGCTCTTGAGGTAGCGGGCGAGCCGGTAGACCGGGTCGGGTCGCGACCGGTCCTGGTCGGGCAGGGCGGCGAGCGCCGCGTCCAGGGTGTCGGTGTCGGCGGGCGTGCCGCGGTACCAGGAGGCGTAGTAGCCGCGGCGCAGCTTCCGCGCCGTCCCGCGCGGGGTGGCGCCCTGGCCGTGGCCGGTGAACTCGGTGCCGGGCGCCGGGTCGAGGCCGTGGGCGGCGGCGTACGCGGTGATGCGCGCCGCGCTGTCGGAGCCGGAGCCGGAGCCGGCCGCGGCCGTGCGGTGCGGGCGGAGGAGGGCGTCGATGTCGCTGCCGACGTCGTGGCAGGCGTCCTTGTCGACAGTGGTGAGGAACACCCCGCCGGGCCGGAGCACCCGGGCGGCCTCGGCGACGACCTCCTCGGCGAACGGCACCAGGTGGAGCAGCCAGATCGCGCTGACGGCGTCGACCGACCCGTCCGGCAGCGGCAGCCGGCGGGCGTCGGCGCGCACCGCCCGGCCGGGGAGCCGGGCGGCGGCGGTGCGCAGCATCGCGTGGGCGGCGTCGGCGCCGTACGCGGTGAGGCCGGGGCGGGTGACGCGTTCGGTGACGAGTGCGGTGCCGCAGGCGACGTCGAGCAGGGTGCGGGTGCCGGGCGGCAGCAGCCGCAGGACGGCCTCCGCAGCCGCCTCGGCCCGTGGGACGCCGCCGCGGGTCTCGTCGTAGCGCGCGGCCTCGGCCTCGTAGTCGAGAATCGTCTCCCCCATGCGGGGATGGTACGGCGCGGGCGTCAGTGCGCGCCGTGGCCGGGAGCCACGGCCTCGACGCGTTCGGCGAGTTCGAAGTCCTTCTCGGTGACCCCGCCGGCGGAGTGGGTGTTCACGGAGACGACGACCGTGTTGTAACCGAGCGTCAGATCGCTGTGGTGGTTCAGCTCCTGCTGGATCTGGGCGACGTGGACGACGAGCGCGGTGGCGGCGAAGTGGTCGGCGAGCTCGTAGCTCCGGGTGATGCGGTCGCCGTCGAGGGTCCAGCCGGGGAGCTCCCGCAGGCGGTCCTCGATCTCCTTCTGCGACAGGGGCTCAGTGGGCACGTGGTGCTCCCTCCGGTAGGTGTGCGGGGTGGTGACGGAGCGGTCCCGGGGAGAACGTACCCGGGTCCCCCTCTGGGATACCGTCTGCCCATGACGACTGTCGCGACCGACACGGGTGTGGGGCCCCTGCTGCGCGGATGGCGCGAGCAGCGGCGGCTGAGCCAGCTGGAACTGGCGCTGCGGGCGGATTCGTCCGCGCGGCACATCTCCTTCGTCGAGACGGGCCGCTCCCGGCCTTCGGAGGAGATGATCCTGCGGCTCGCGGAGCACCTGGACGTGCCGGTGCGCGACCGCAACGCCCTGCTGCTCGCGGCGGGTTACGCGCCGCGCTACGCCGAGTCGGCGCTCGACGCGCCCGAGCTGGAGACGCTGCGCGAGGGCATCGAGCGGCTGCTGCAGGGGTACGAGCCGTTCCCGGCGCTCGTGGTCGACGGCTCGTACACGGTGGTGGCGGCCAACCGGGGGATCCAGCTGCTGCTCGCGGGGCTTCCGGAGCAGCTGCTGACGCCGCCGCTGAACGCGATGCGGATCACGCTGCACCCGGAGGGCCTGGCGCCGCGGATCCGCAATCTGCGCGAGTGGCGGGGGCATCTGCTCGCGCAGATGGAGCGGCAGATCGGCCTGGCCCGCTCGGCGGCGCTGCGGGCGCTGTACGAGGAGGTGGCGGCCTATCCGCTGCCGGACGGGACGACGGACCCGGACGACCGGGAGGACCCGGAGCCGTACCCGTACTTCGCGCTGCCGCTGCGGATCGAGCACGACGGGCACGTGCTGTCCTTCGTGTCGTCGATCTCGACCTTCAACACGCCGATGGACGTGACGGTCGCCGAGCTGGCCATCGAGACCCTGCTGCCGGCCGACCCGGCGACGGTCGCCTATCTGCACTCGCTCGACGGCTGATCAGCGGGCGGTACCGGCGGTATCGGCGGCGTCGGCACGCAGCGCTGACCACTGCAGCGCCGCGAAGCCGGCGACGGTGCCGGCCTGGAGCAGGGTCCACACCGTGCCGGCCGTGGTCGGCTCCAGCCAGGCCACGAGGGCGACCACGCTCAGCACGGTCCACAGCAGGTTGATGTCGACGACGGCCTTCACCCCGCCGGCCGCGGGCCGCGTCCGGCTCGCCAGCCAGGCCACCCCGGCGGCGTACGCGACGAGGAGGAGCCCGAGCTCGAAGAGCAACCCCCGGTCGACGCCGAGGAGTTCGCCGAGCGGTCCGGGGGCGGCGGCGTAGGCGAGCCCGTTGGCGCCGGTGACGACGGCGTCGAGCGCGAGGAACCGGCGCACCATGGACCGCGGCTCGGTGGTGCGGGAGAGACCGGCGAGCAGGGCCTGGGACATGGGAGATCACCTTCCTGGCAGAACGGTTGAGGGGGTGGGGCGTGGGTGCCCGGTGCCCGGTGCCCGGACGGAGTGCGCCGCCCGGGAACCGGTGCCTTGAGCTTGCCGGGGGCGGGCCGGTGCGTCGATTACGTCCGGGGTAATGCGGACCGGCGGGCCGCCCCGGGCCGGTAGGGTGCGCGCCGGGACGGCCGGCGGGGCGCGGCCGGGAAACGAGGGGGCGCGGCATGGCGGCCGGGAATCGGTCACGCATGGTGGCGACCGGGGGCGATCACAAGGTGACGCCCGCGGAGTTGTTCTTCGATCTGGTCTTCGTCTATGCGATCACGCAGGTCACGGCGCTGATGGCGGCCGCGCCGTCGCCGACCCGGGTGGTCGAGGGCATGGTGGTGCTCGCGCTGCTGTGGTGGTGCTGGTGCTGCTTCGCCTGGCTGGGCAATGTCGTACGGGCCGACGCCGGCGCGCTGTTCGGGGTCCTGGTGACCGTGATGGCGGTGGTGTTCGTGGTGTCCCTCGCGGTGCCGGAGCTGTTCGCGGACGCCACCGGCGGGCTGCCGCTGCCGCTGGTGTTCGTGACGTCGTACGGCCTGGTGCGGGTGCTGCACCTGGTCTCGTACCGGATCGCCAGCCCCGGCGACACGGCCCTGCACCGCACCCTGCGCCGCACGGCACTGCTCTCGGTCGCGCCGCCGCTGGCCCTGCTGCTCGCGGGCTGCGCGTACGAGGGGACGCCGCGGCTGCTGCTCTGGCTGGGCGCGGTCCTGATCGACTACGGAGGCATCTACGTCACCGGCGCGTCCGGCTGGCGGGTCAACTCCCCCGGCCACTTCGCCGAACGGCACGGTCTCATCGTGATCATCGCGCTCGGCGAGTCGATCGTGGCGATGGGCGTCGGCGTGGCCGACTTCCCGCTGACGGTGGCGGTGATCGGCGCGTGCGCGGCGGGGCTGCTGCTCTCGGCCGGGCTGTGGGCGCTCTACTTCCGCCGCTTCGGCGAGCCGGCCGAACACCGGCTCGGCGCGCTCGACGGCGACGACCGCACCCGCTTCGCCCGCGACGTCTACACCTTCCTCCATCTGCCGCTGGTGGCCGGCGTGGTGCTGTGCGCCCTCGGCATGAAGAAGGTCCTCACCCAGGTCGCCGACACCGGCCACTACGCCCTGACCGAGCCCCTGCACGGCACGGTGGCCTGGTCGCTCGCCGGCGGCGTCGGCGTGTTCCTCCTCGGCGCCGCGGCGATCGTCCTGCGCTCCACGGGCCGCCGCCCGACCGCCCTCCTCGTCGCCGGCGCGCTCGGCCTCGCGGCCGGCCCCCTGGTCCAGCGGGTTCCGGCCCTGCTCTCCCTCGCGCTCCTCGCGGCGGCGGTCCTCGCCCTGGTGCTGGTGCACGGGCGCGGGGCGGCGGCCCGGCCGGAACCGGCGGCGGAGGCCTGACCGCGCGCCGGTCCGCCGGGGCGGGCGTCACTCGGGGCGGGCCTCCCGGCGGGGAGTCGGTTCGGCCCGGACGGGCTCGGGTGTCGGGGCCGGTTCCGGGGCGGGCGGTTCGGGCGTGCGGTTGCGTGCGGCCTCGGCGCGCAGCAGGGCGTTGAGCACGGCGAAGGGGTCGACGGGCATGGGGGTGCGCTCCTTGCGGTGGGGGGTGTGGGGTGCTGGGAGGCAGGGCCTCTCAGCACCGCATCACCGCCGACCGGGGAGCGGCGCCACGCGCGGCGGGTACGGGGACGGGTGCGGGCGCGGCGGGCCGTACCGCGCAGGGCGGCGGCGCGGGCCGCGGGTGCGCACGGCGGAGGGGCGCGGTGGCCTGGTGCTCGGTGGTCTCGTGGGTCTCGCCGCCGGGGTCCGCGGCGGCGGACACGGACCGGATCTCGCCCTCGCCGAAGGCCGCCGCCCCGCCGGCGCCCACGCCGAGCAGCGCGGCGAGCACGAGCAGCACCGCGAGCGCGAACCGGGCGGTCCGGCCCGTACCGTGCCCGGATCGCGCTCCCCCGGGGCTGTGCCCGGGCGGGGGTACGACCCGCGGCACGGGAGGAAGTGCCTCCGGCCCACGGGCTCCGCCCGAGCGGGAGTGCCCGCGGCGCGCGACGTCTGCCGCGCCCTCCCCCGTAGCCCTTCGGGCACGAGAGGCACCCCGGGGCGAGGCCGGATCGCCCGGGTGCGCCCGGTGCGAAGACGGCTCTCCGCCAGGCCCGGGCACGCGCCCACCGCCCCGCGCCCCGCCCTCAGGGGCAGACGGCGCGGCGCTCCGGACACGGGCTCGGGGGCTCACGGTGATCCGTACTGCCCCGCCCGGCGCGGGAGCTTCCGGGCCGGGCCGAAGATCCGCCCGGCCGGCCTACGCCGCAGGGGCGCTTTTCACCCCTCGGGGGTGACGCCCGCGGCGCCCGCGCGGCCCTTGCGGGCCGACATCACCGCGTACACCAGCACGCCGACGAAGAGGAACAGCACGCCCTGGTAGACCGCGGCGTAGCCGGCGCCGGCGACCAGCCAGAGGGAGAAGCCGAAGGCGGCGAGGGCGAGGACGCCGTCGCGGGCGAGGCGGGCCTTGGAGACCTGATCCGACCGGCCGGAGAGGAGGAAGTGGATCTGGGCGGCGGTGGACAGCAGATAGGGCACGGTGGCGGTGAAGGTGGTGACGAGCACGAGGATCTCGAAGACGCCCTCGGTGCCCGCCGTGTAGTTGTAGACCGTCAGGAGCGAGGCGAGGGCGACGGTGACGACGACACCGACGGTCGGGACGCCGCGCCGCTTGACGGTGAAGGCCTTCGGGAACAGGCCGTCGCGGGCGGCGGCGTAGGGGGCCTGGGCGCTGAGCAGGGTCCAGCCGTTGAGCGCGCCGAGGATGCTGACCATGGCCATGACGGCGACGGCGGCACCGCCCCAGGAGCCGCCGAACATGATGTTCGTGGCGTCGGAGAAGGGCGCCGTGGAGCCGACCAGCTTGTCGTGGGCGACCGTGCCGAAGACGGAGAGGGTGCCGAGCAGATAGACGGCGGCGGCGCCGAGGGTGCCGAGGACGGTGGCGCGGCCGACGTTGCGGCGCGGGTCGCGGACCTCGCCGGCGCTGACGGCGGCGGATTCGACGCCCAGGTAGCTGAAGAGCAGGATCGCGGCGGAGGCGGAGACCGCGCCGAGCGCGCTGCCGCCGCTCGCCTGGAAGGGGCCGAGGTTGTCGGGGTCGAAGAAGAACAGTCCGCCGACGGCGACCAGGATCAGCGGTACGAACTTCAGCACGGTCGCGACGATCTGCACCGCGCCGACATAGCGGGTGCCGGCCAGGTTGGCGAGGCCGGGCAGCCACTGGAAGGCGAGGGCGGCGGCGATGGTGGCGAGCGTGGACTCGTGGATCGGGACGATCACGTCGAGGTAGCCGACGGCGGCGACGGCGAGGGCCGCGTTGGAGACCCAGGCGGTGATCCAGTACGACCAGGCGGCCAGGAAGCCGGCGAAGTCGCCGAACGCGGCGCGGGCGTAGACGTACGGGCCGCCGGTCTGCGGGAGGCGGCGGGCGAGCCGGCCGAAGACGAGCGCGAGGGCGATCGCGCCGAGGGTGAGCACGCCGAAGGCGAGCAGGCTGACGGTACCGAAGGGGGCGACGGAGGCGGGGAGCAGGAAGATGCCGCCGCCGATGATGTTGCCCATGACCAGGGCGGTCGCGACGGGGAGTCCGAAGCGCCGGGCGTGCTTGCTGGGTCGCGGTTCGCGTGCGTCCTGAGTGGGGGGTGCGGTGGTGGCCGTGCTCATGGGGGGTGATGCGCCTCTCGTCGTACAAACGCCACCATGGTCCGGATGGCGGGACGACGCTCCAAATCACCCGTTTTTGTCCCGCGCGGCGGGCCCTTCGACCGGAAGAAACGCTTCCGTATCGGCACTGGACGGGGAAATCTCCAGCGGCACCTGCGGGCCCTCGCCCTCCCGCAGCCAGCCGCGCAGCACCTCGTGCACCCGCTCGGCGCCGACCACATCGGCCGGCGGCGGCGTCAGCTCGCGCGGCCACAGCAGGAAGGGGCGGGACTGGTCGCCGCCGAGTCCGCCGTGCGAGCCGATCTGCTCCTCGAAGGCGTGCACGGTGCCGGCGGCCGGGTCGTGCATCGAGTTGACCATGATGTCGGCGACGTGCGGAAAGCCGTCGGTGCGGCGTACGGCATCGGCCGCGCCCGGACCGAAACCGGCCAGCGGCCCCTCGTCGTCGGCCAGGCCCGCGACCGGTACCTCGGCCCCGTCCCCGCCGAGCACCACCGAACCGTGCCGCTCGCTCGCGACAAGCAGGAAGCCGATCCCGGGGTGGTGGGCGAGGGTGCGCAGCAGGGCCGGGTGAAGGCGGTCGATCTCCTCGCGGGTCATCCGGTGCGGCACACCGGGGAAGGACACCAGGCCGAGGTTTCCGGAGGCGAGGACGACCGGTTCGGGCGCGCGGGCCGCGGCCACGGCCGCCGCCTCCGCGCCGTCCTTCCCGGCCTCCCCCGCCTCGTCCACCGGACGGTGCAGAGCGCTGCGCAGCGCGTCGCGCGCGGCGTCGCGGGCCTCCGAGCCTCCCCCTGGCTCCGGCCGGGGGGACCCCCACGTACGCCGTACCCGGCGCGACACCGGCAGCCCGCACCCGGCCCGTACGAGATCCTTCAGGGTCAGCCCGTAGGCCGACTCGAAGGTCTCCCCCGGGCTCTGCCCGTGGTCGGAGAGCAGCACGATCCGGTACGGGCGGGGCGCGTGCTCGGCGACCTTGGCGATCAGGCCGAGCGCCCGGTCGAGCCGGGCGAGCACCTGGTCGGTGTCGCGGCCCCGCGGGCCGGAGTGGTGGGCGACCTCGTCGTAGGCGACCAGGTCCGCGTAGACGGCGGTACGTCCGGCGAGCATGTCGCCCATCACCGCGGCGACCACGACGTCCCGCTCGACGACGGTCGCGAAGGCCCGGACGAAGGGGTAGAGCCCGCCGCGCGAGACCCGCGGGGTCTCGCGGCGCAGCCGGGCGCGGACCGACTGGGCGATCTCGCGGAAGACCTCGGCGACGAGGGAGCCCGCGGTGCGGACCGCGTTGGCGGGGTCGGAGAAGTACGCGAAGTAGCCGGCCCGGGAGCGGTTGCGGCGGCCCCGGCGGGCGGCCATCGAGAGCACCAGAGCGAGCTGGTCGGCGCCGCCGCTGAACAGGTTGCCGCGCGAGGCGCCGTCGAGGGTGAGCAGTCCGCCGTCGCCGGTGCGCTCGACGGCCCGGCGCTGGAGCTCGACCGCGCTCGCGGGCCGGTTGGACACCATCAGCCGGCCGGTGTCCTTCTCGTACCAGCGGAAGGCGGGCACGTCCTCGTTGGAGCCGTGCAGGATGCCGAGCTGGCTGGCGCCGGTCTGGCTGGACCAGTCGGTGCGCCAGGGGGTGAGGGTGTGGGTGGTGGCCAGCCACTCGGCCACGGTCGGCATCCGGCCGGCGGCGACCGCGTCGGACAGCACCCGGTGGCCGACGCCGTCGAGTTGGAGGAAGACCGTGCCGGGCACCGGCTCGGCACCCGCGCGGGCGATCCGGGGCCGCTTGCGGTCGGCGAGCCGGTAGAGGCGGCGCCGGTACGCCTCGTCGTCCCGGACGGCGAGCGCGGTGGAGGTGGCGGAGGCGACGGCCGACATCACGGCGGCCACCACCACGGCGGTCTCGGGCGCGGCGGCGGCCCGTCCGTCCGTGCTGAGCCGCAGCGCGAGGAGCAGCAGCGAGCCGTTGAGGAAGAACACCAACAGGCCCAGCACCAGGGCCGGTACGAGCAGCAGCGCGCGCACGATCAGCGGCCAGACGAGGGCGCTGAGCAGACCGAAGGCGCCCGCGCACCAGGCGGCGGTGAAGGCGACGGTGGTGAGGCTCTCGCCGTCGGCGGACTGCAGCTGGAAGTCGGGGAGGAGGGCGGCGAGCAGGAGCAGGGTGAGGGTGGAGACCGCCCACACGGTGATCACCCGCAGCAGGGCGCGGCTCGCGCTCCGCCAGCGGAACCGGCCCAGGACCCGGCCGCGGACCCGGCCCCGGTCCGGGTCCGCGTCCGGGTCCCGGTGCGGGCCCGCGGCCGCCCGTCCTCGCCGTTCACCCACGCCTGGTTCGCCTTTCGCCTTTCGCCCGATTCCTGCCCCCAGCGTGGCACAACGGCGGCGCGACGGGGCGGGCGAGCGGCGTTCGGTCGGCGCGGCGGCCGGCAGGGTCCCGGTGCGGCCTCAGGACCCGTCGTACCCGGCGGTCGGCATGGAGAGCCGGCGGTGCACCCCGGCCTTCTTCGGCGCGTCGTACGCCGGTTCGGCGAGCCCGGCCGTCTCCAGGCGCACGCCGCGCCGCCCGCACTCGGCGCGGAAGCCCGGCACATCGGTCAACGCCCGGGCCAGGACGCGTTCGTTGGGGGCGACGAAGAGGTCGACGGCCCCCTCATCGACATCGGCCCACAGGGCGTCGTGGTCGGGCCGGATGCCGTAGAAGAGCAGCTGCCTCGTCACCACGTAGCCGCGCTCCCGGGCCCAGCGGACGCACATGGCGTGCTGGCTGCGGGTGTCGACCAGGAAGGGGTCTTCGTCGAGCTCTTCGAGCGGGGTGAGGCTGGCGATCGCCGCCACCCGAACGTCGTCCATGGGGCGACCCTACTGCGTCGGAGGGCCCCGGAGGAGGGTCCCGGTATACCAAGAGGGGTCGTTCCGGTGAAGTCCCGCCCCTCCCGCGCCCTCGGACATCTACCCTCGATACGGATGGCCGGTCCCGGTTGCGGGCCGGCGGCGACGGGAGAGGGCGGCGGACCGGTGGAAGTCACCTGGTGGGGCCACGCGACGTGCACGGTCGAGGACTCCGGGGTGCGCCTGCTCACCGACCCGCTCTTCGCGCGCCGGCTGGCCCATCTGCGGCGCCGGCGGGGCGCGCTGCCGCCGCCCGAGGCGGCCCGCGCCGAGGTCGTCCTCGTCTCGCACCTGCACGCCGACCATCTGCATCCGCCCTCACTGGCCCGGCTCGCCCCCGGCACCCTCCTCGTCGTGCCGGCCGGCGCGCCGGAGGCCGTCCCGGCGCTGCGCCGGCTCGCCCGGCAGGGCCTGCGGCTCGCCGAGCTGGCGGCCGGCGAGGAGCTGTCCGTGGAGGGCGTGACGGTACGGGCGGTGCCGGCGCGGCACGACGGACGCCGGCTGCCGTACGGGCCGCACCGCTCCCCCGCGCTCGGTTACGTGGTGGAGGGCGAGGCCCGCACCTACTTCGCGGGCGACACCGGGCTCTTCGACGAGATGGCGGAGGCGGTCGGGCCGGTCGACGTGGCCCTGCTCCCGGTCGGCGGCTGGGGCCCCTACCTGGGCCACGGCCATCTGGACGCGCACCGTGCCGCCGAGGCGCTGGCCGCGCTGTCGCCGGCGGCCGCGGTGCCGGTGCACTACGGCACGTACTGGCCGATCGGCCTGGACGCGGTCCGTCCGCACGAGTTCCACGCCCCCGGCGACGACTTCGTCCGCCATGCCGCACGGCTCGCCCCGAAGGTCACGGTCCACCTCCTCGGTCACGGCGAGCGGGTCCGGCCGGAGGTCGCCCGGTGATCGACCGGGTCATGGCGGTGGTGCGGGAGCTGCCGCCGGAGTCGACGCAGCAGGCGGTCGGCTATCCCTCGCTCTTCCTCCTGGTGGCGTTCGGCGCGCTGGTGCCGGTGGTGCCGACGGGGGCCATCGTGTCGTCGGCGGCGGTGGTGGCCTTCCACCAGACGACGCCGCTCTCCCTCCTCTTCGTCTTCCTGGTGTCGTCCTGCGCGGCCTTCCTCGGCGACCTCGCGCTGTACTGGCTCGGGCAGCGCGGGGTCAGATCGCGCAACGGCTCGCGCTGGCTGGCGGCGCTGCGCTCCCGGGTCACCCCGGACCGGCTCGCGCACGCGCAGGAGCGCCTGGAGAGCCACCAGGTGCCGGTCCTGGTGCTCTCCCGCCTCGTGCCGGCCGGGCGGATCCCGGTGATGCTGGCCTGTCTGCTCGCCGGGATGCCGCTGCGCCGGTTCGCCCGGGGCGATCTGCCGGCGTGTCTGGCGTGGGCGGCGACGTACCAGCTGATCGGGATCCTGGGCGGTTCGCTGTTCCCCGAGCCCTGGCAGGGCGTGGTGGCGGCGGTGGCTCTGACGGTGCTGATCAGCGCGGTGCCGGCGCTGTGGCGCCGGCTGCGCGGAACGCGCCGACCGCGCCGGGACACGCCGGAGCGCTCAGGGAACGAGCACGCCTGAGGCGCCGACCGGCAGGTCCCAGAGGTCCTCGCGGGGCAGTCCGGCCTTGGTCCAGGCGTCGCGGACGCGGGTGAGGGGTTCCAGCACGGGCTCGGAGGAGAGCACGAAGGTGGCCCAGTGCATGGGGGCCATCCGGCGCGCGCCGAGGTCCTGGAAGGCGCGGACCGCCTCCTCGGGGTCGGTGTGGACGTCGCGGAGCCACCAGCGCGGGTCGTAGGCGCCGATCGGCAGCAGGGCGAGGTCGATGCCGGGGTGACGGCGGCCGATCTCGGCGAACCAGTGGCCGTAGCCGGTGTCGCCGGCGAAGTAGAGCTTGCGGCCGGCCCGGTCGGTGAGCACCCAGCCGCCCCACAGGGAGCGGCAGGTGTCGAGCAGGGTGCGCTTGGACCAGTGGTGGGCGGGGACGAAGTCGAAGCGCAGGCCGTCGAGTTCGGCCGCCTCCCACCAGTCGAGCTCGGTGACCCGGGTGAAGCGGCGGCGGGTGAACCAGCGGCCGAGTCCGGCGGGCACGAAGACGGGGGTGCGGCGGGGCAGCCGCTTGAGGGTGGGCGCGTCGAGGTGGTCGAAGTGGTTGTGGCTGATGACGACGGCGTCGACCGGCGGCAGGTCCTCCCAGCGGACGCCGACGGGGGTGAGGCGGGCCGGGGTGCCGAAGATGCGGCGGGACCAGACGGGGTCGGTGAGGACGGTGAGTCCGCCGGCCCGTACCACCCAGCTGGCGTGGCCGGCCCAGGTGACGGCGAGGGTGTCGGTCCCGGCCTCGGGCAGCGGTCCGGGGGCGAACGGCAGCAGCGGGATGTCGCGGAGCCCTTCGGCCGCGGGTCGCACGGCGCCCTCGCGGGCGAGCCGGGCCATGGCGCGGACGCCGGGCAGCGGGGCGGTGAGCCGGTCGGCGAAGCTGCGCGGCCAGTCGTGCCGGACCCGCCCGAGGGGCTGGAGCACGGGCGCGGACTGCGGGGCCTGCGGGGCGTCAGGGGCGTGCGGGGTGCGGGCGGAGTGCGGGGCCCGGGCCGGCCGGGCCGTCTGTTCCGTCATCTCTGCGGCCTCCGTGTGTTCCGTCAACCGTCGGTGCCTGTCGAGGTGTTCAGTCGGTGCCTGTCGTGGGGTTCAGTGGATGCCTGTCGCGGCGGTTCAGTGGGCGAGTTCGTCGAGGGCGGCTCCGAAGGCGCTCAACGCGCGGTCCACGTGGGGCAGTTCCTCGGGGCGGGCGGCGGTGAGGGTCTCCGTCCGCTCCGCCTCGGTGGCGCCGAGGAAGGCTGCGGTGTCGAACCGGGCGCGCAGCGCGCCGAGTTCGTCGCCGAAGCGGTGACCGCCGGGGACGGGGGTGCCGAGCCGGGCGGTGAGGTGGTTCTCGAGTTCGAGGGAGTCGGTGACCCCGCGGGCGGCGAGCCCGGCGCGCAGCGGGCCGAGGTCCGCGTAGAGGTGGCGGCCGGCCTGCGGGGGCCGGGCGAGGGCTCCGGCGGCGAGCACGGCCCGGTGGGCGGCTGCCGCGACCCGGCCGTGCGCCTGGGCGGTGAGCCGGGCCCGTACGGTGACGTCCTCGGGTTCGTCGAGGGCGTGCGCGGCGGCGGGGGCGAACGGGCCGGGGACCAGGGCGCCGAGGGCGGTGAGGATGTCGAGGGTGCGGGCCCTGTGGTCGCCGTATCGGTCGGTGCGCGAGGCGGCGGTGGGCGGGAAGCGGGCGACCGCGCACGGCCAGGCGGCGGGGGCGAGGGCGCCGGCGAGGTCGGTGAGCACCGTGACGTCGTCGGGGCACATCTCGGCGGGGCTGAGCAGCACGGTGTCCTGCGGGCGGTGCAGGGTGTCGCGCCAGGTCTCGTCGCTGATGATGTGCAGCCCCTCGGCGACGGCGGCCTCGCAGGCCTCGCGGAGGATCTCGGGCGGGGCGACGGTGGCGGTGGGGTCGTCGGCGACGGAGAGCAGCAGCAGCCGCGGGTGGCCGCCCTCGGCGCGGACCCGGCGGACGGTCTCCAGGAGGGCGTACGGGTCGGGGACGCCGCCGCACTCGGCGGGGGTGGGCACGTGGTAGGCGGGGCGGCCGAGGAGCCGGGCCTGCGGGGTCCACCAGGCGGGGCAGGGGCGGGGCAGCAGCAGGTCGCCGCCGTGCGCGGCGATCAGGGCGAGCAGCAGGGGCTGGGCACCGGGGGCGGCGACCACGTCCTCGGCGTGGGTGCGCAGTCCGCGGCGCCACCAGTAGCCGGCGGCGGCCTCGCGGAGCACGGGTCCGCCGCCGGGCGGTTCGGGTCCGGTGCGGTCGGCGGCGGCGGCGAGCAGGGCGGCGAGGCCGGGCAGCACCGGGAGGCCGGGCTCCGGTGCGGGCGGCCCGTAACGCACGGGTCCGCGGCTTTCCGGGGCCGTCTGCCGCATCACCCGCACCTCCTCCTGCCCACGGCTGCACCGGGGCGCCCGCGAGCGGCGCCCCAGTGACCTTTATACGGAGGTTTGCCGGGTTCCGCCGCTCGCGCGGCACGCACACGGCGGCCGCGCCGGCCACGCCCGTGCTCGGGCCGGTGCTCGGGCCGGTGGTCACTCCACGGTGACGGGGTGCCGGACGACGGCGTTGAAGAGGTAGCCCTGGGTGTTGTGGACGGCCCGCTCGGGCTGGACGTTCCCGGCGGTGTCGGTGACCCGGGAGAGCAGGGTCGCGGGCCCGGCTGCGGCGGGCCGCCAGGAGGTGGTCCAGCGCACCCAGCCGCCGGAGCGCGGCCGGTCGAGGAGCCGGGCCGGGTGCCAGGTGGCGCCGCCGTCGGCGGACACCTCCACGGCACGCACCGGCGCGAGCGCGGACCAGGCGCGGCCGGTGAGGTGGTGGGGGCGGCCCGCGGCGAGAGGGGCGCCGAAGGGGAGTTCGTAGGCGCTCTTGAGGGTCTGCGGGCCGAGAGGGGCGCTGCCGCCGGCCGGGTACGCCTCGCCGAAGAACCGGTAGTAGTCGGTGGACCAGGGCGAGGAGAGCGGGCCGCGGGAGACCTCGATGTCGCCGAGCCATTTGACGGAGGCGATGCCGACCCAGTTCGGCACGACGAGCCGGACCGGGTGCCCGTGGTCGTACGGCAGCGGCTCGCCGTTCATCTCGTACGCGAGGATCACGTCGTCCAGCGCCTTGGCGACGGGCAGCGGGCGGCGCACGTGCCCGAGGTCGGCGCCACCGGCGACGTACGGGTCGTCGAGCCCGCGCGGTTGTACGGCGACGGCGTCGGCGGCGATGCCGGCGAGGCGCAGCACGTCGGAGAGCCGGGCGCCGCGCCAGTGGGCGGCGCCGACCGCGCCGAGGGTCCAGGGCGTGCCGCTGACGGACTCGCCCTGCTGGGTGGCGTAGAGGCTGCGGCCGTTCCCGGCGCATTCGATCAGGGCCGTCCGGGTGACGGCCGGCAGGTCGCGCAGCTGCCCGTAACCGATCCGCACGGACGGGCGGCGTCCGTGCAGTCCGTCGCCCCAGACGGTGAGGTGCCAGCCGGCGGCGTCGAGGACGGGTGTGGAGGTGTGGTTGCGGACGAAGAAGCGGTCGGTGGGCGTGACCCGG
The DNA here is from genome assembly GCF_026236535.1 of Streptomyces sp. SKN60. Classification (GTDB taxonomy): domain Bacteria; phylum Actinomycetota; class Actinomycetes; order Streptomycetales; family Streptomycetaceae; genus Streptomyces. The sequence continues at coordinate 402,780 of NZ_JAHTMW010000003.1, forward strand.
CCGGTGTCGCGGAAGGTCTCGAAGCGGGACTCGGCGTTGGTGCCGCGGACGGTGAAGTACGCGGGCGGGAGCGGCTTGACGATGCCGGGGGCCGGGTCGGGGGCGGAGGGCCCCGGGGTGGGGCCGGCCGCGCCGGCCGGGGAAGCACCGAGGGCGGAGAGGACGGGGGCGGCGGCGAGCGCCTTCAGGAGGGTGCGGCGGGCGGGCACGGTGGTTCTCCTCGGCGCGTCGGGGACGGGACGGACGGCGGACGGGCACACCTTGGCACGGGACGGGGCCGGCGCGGGGTGCCCGCGGCGGTTCCTTCACGCGCCTGCAATATCGGGCCTGTGGGCGTGTGGGCGTGTGGGTGCGGGCCTGCGGGCCTCCGTATCCGCAGGACTGCGAGGACGGGCCTCTCCTACCAGGATCCGCCCGGCGAGCGCCGTGCGCGGGGCCGGTCCCGCGACACTGGGCGGATGAACGCCTTCGACCCGGCACACTTCGCCGCCGTCCCGCTGCGCGGCCCCCGTCTGGACCTGGAGCCGCTGCGGCTCGACCACGCCGCAGAGACGGCCCCGGCCCTGGCCGATCCGGCCCTGCACGTCTTCATCGGCGGCGCCCCGCTGACCGGGCCGGAGCTGACCGCCCGCTACGCGCGGCTGCTCGCGGGTCCGCCGGACCCGGCGACGACGGTGTGGTGCAACTGGGTGCTGCGGCTGCGCGAGACCGGGGCGGCGATCGGCACCGTGCAGGCCACGGTGGCGGCCGGGGGTGCCGAGCTCGCCTGGGTGCTCGGCACCCCCTGGCAGGGCCGCGGGCTGGCCCGGGAGGCGGCGGTGGTCCTGGCGGACTGGCTGCGGGAGCGCGGCGCTCCGGCCCTTGTGGCGCATGTGCATCCGGAGCACCGCGCGTCGGCGGCGGTGGCCGCGGCGGCGGGTCTGGCGCCGACGGAGGTGTTCGAGGACGGGGAGCGGCGCTGGGAATGGCGGACTCTCAGGGCTCCCAACTGACCTCCGCCGGCCACCCGTTCGGACCGACTGTCCACATCATGAGAATGGGGTCTCGGGATACGAACACTCGGCGTACGGTGAGCTCACAGCAGCACAGCAACCGCTCATCCGAAGGAGTCCGGTCATGTCGTCGTCCACCCCTGCGCACGAGACCGCCACGTACACCCACGGACACCACGAGTCCGTGCTGCGGTCGCACAGTTGGCGCACCGTCGAGAACTCCGCCGCCTATCTGATCCCCGAACTGGCCGCCGGTCTGGACGTCCTGGACGTCGGGTGCGGGCCCGGCACCATCAGCGCCGACCTGGCGCAGCGGGTGGCGCCGGGGCGGGTGACCGCGGTGGACGCGGCCGAGGACGTGCTGGACAAGGCGCGGGCCGTGGCGGCCGAACGGGGTCTGGCCAACGTGGAGTTCGCGGTCGCCGACGTCCACGCCCTGGACTTCCCGGACGACTCCTTCGACATCGTGCACGCCCACCAGGTGCTGCAGCACGTCGGCGACCCGGTGCAGGCGCTGCGCGAGATGCGGCGGGTGTGCCGGCCGGGCGGAGTGGTGGCGGCCCGGGACAGCGACTACGGCGCCTTCACCTGGTTCCCGCGCACGCCCGGCCTGGACACCTGGCAGGAGCTGTACCAGCGGGTGGCCCGGGCGAACGGCGGCGAACCCGACGCCGGCCGGCGGCTGCTGTCCTGGGCCCACGCGGCCGGGTTCACCGACGTCACCGCCTCCGCCGGGGTGTGGTGCTTCGCCTCCCCGGAGGAGCGCGCCTGGTGGAGCGGTCTGTGGGCGGACCGCACCACCGAGTCGGTGTACGCGCGCCTGGCGGTGGACGGCGGCCACGCGACGCCCGAGGAGCTGACCGCCGTCGCCGAGGCCTGGCGGGCCTGGGGGAAGGACGACGACGCGTGGTTCCTGGTGCCGCACGGCCAGATCCTGTGCCGGCCGTGAGCCACCGCCCGGCACACTGACGGCCTGTGACGTTCCGTCAGCTGGGGCGCATGCGGAACTCATAGGCGTCCGGCAGGGGTTCGTCGGTGAGCCGGGACCACAGCTCGCCCAGCTCCTCGGCGCCCTCCTTCAGGTCGGCGACCTCGAAGCCCGCCTCGAAGACCGCGCGGGCCGCGTCCGGGCGGCCCTCCGCGAGCAGCAGCCGGGCCTCCAGACAGCGGAACGCGCCGCGGGCGCGCACCTCGTCGGGGAGCCGGGAGAGCACGGCGCGGGCCTGGGCGGGCCGGTTCGCGCCGAGCAGGACGGTGACCGTCTCGCGCCCGAGGGCGGCGGTGACCAGCGGGTCGCCGCCGTACTGCGCCTCGAAGGCCTCGGCGTACCGGTCCGCGGCCCGTTCCCGGTGCCCGTCCTCCCGGTCGGCCACGGCCAGGCAGTAGAGCAGGGGCCAGCGCTCGGCGGCGTTCTTCAGGCCGCGCTCCCAGCTCCGTACCGCCTGGGCGAGATCCCCGGCCGCCCACTGGGCGACGCCGAGGTGGTATTCGGTGACCGGCTCGGCGGGGGCGGTCTCCAGCATGTCCCGCCAGGCGTCGGAGACCGGCGTCGGCCAGGGCGCGGCACCCGGCTCCGGCGCGGCACCCGGATCGGGCACGGGCAGGGCGCCGGTGCGCAACAGCTCGACCCACGGCCGCTGTTCGTCCCCCAGCAGCGCCGGGTCGAACGGCGTGCCGGGCAGCACATGACCCCCGCGCAGCACTTCGAGCGCTCCCCAGCCCGAGCCCCGCGCGAGCAGCGGGCCCGGCTCGGTGTCGGCGGCGGCCGTCAGCCACCGCTCGTACGCCGTGTCGACCTCGGCGCGCGGCAGCGCCTCGGCGAGCGCGGACTCGACGCCCGCGCGGGCCGCCGCCCAGTCCGCGCCGTGCACGGTCGCCGGATCGGCGCCCAGCGGCCCGTACACCTCCAGCCAGGAGACCTCCTCCCCCGCCTCCAGGACCGGGTGCTCCAGCTGGGTACGGGCGAGGCCGGCCTGGATCTCGGCGTAGCCGGGGGTGCCGGGCTCGGTCAGCCACTCCTGCCAGCGGCGCCCGCCGCGCCCGGTGCCCCACACGAAGAGCTTGCGGCCGAGCAGCCCGTCCGTGGAGGTCTGCACCAGGCCCTCGCCGTGCGCGTCGAGCGCGGCGATCCAGCGCCGCTGCCCGTCCGGCAGCGCGTAGAACCAGTCGCCGGCGTGGGTGCTCTCCAGCGGGTACGTGCGGTCCGCGCCGTCCTCGTCGCACGGCACCGGGACCCGGCGCAGGGCGCGTTCGTATCCGAAGTGCCAGGCGGTGTCGGCGGGGGCGAGGATCCGGCGGTCCTCGGGGACGGCCGTGTTCGACCACCAGTAGCAGGGCACGGCCCGCTCGTGCGGGTTGCGGATCCGGATGCCGACGTGCAGGTACGGGGAGTCCGCGGGCAGCCACAGGTCGACCTGGAACGGCAGGTCGCGCAGCCGCTCCCATTCCCACAGGCGCAGCATCTCGCCGCCGTCGGGCGCCGGGACGACCGCGGCGTGCAGCGGGGCGCAGGACAGGGTGGTGTGGCCGCGGGCGCCGATGTTCCACTCGATGCCGCCGGAGAACCAGGCGCCGTTGAGGGCGAAGGCGGCGGGCTGCAACACGGGGTTGCGGTAGAGGAGTTCGCGGTCGGCGCGGCCGGTCGGCTTGTGCAGGAGCGAGTGGATCCGGCCGCCGAGTCCGGGGAGCACGGTCACCTTGAGGTGGTCGTTCTCGATCTCGACCGTGTCGAGGGCGGTCGGGGTGCGCTCGCGCCCGTATCCGTCGCGCACCTGGGTGGGGAGCAGGGTGCGCAGCGGGGCGTGCCCGAGCTGGCGGCGCATGTCTCGGGGCAGCCCGGCGCGGTCCCGCTCGTCGACCGAGGGAGCGGCCGCGCCGAGGCGGTGGAGCGCGGGCAGCGGGTTGTCCGGGCCCAACGGCGCCGCGGGCAGGGTGAGTACGGCACGTCGTACGGTCGTCATGCCGACCATGGAACACGCCGGAACCACCGCTGGCCAGAGGGTGTACAAGCGCCCGCGGCGGCTTGACCGGGAAATCCCGTTGCGCGGCGCGGGCGCCTCCGTAGGGTTGATCCGTTGTCGAGCAAGACGTGAGGGAATGAGCGAGCAGTGAGCGAGCAGCACACCTATCGGGTGATCGTCCGGGGTACGTTCGAGAACCTCTCAGAGGAGAGCCGCACCCGGCTCCTCGCGGAGGCCGACGACCACGGCCTCTCCGCGATGCAGTTCACCGAGGACGGCTCGCTCGCCTACGACCGGACCCTGAAGCACTTCTCCTACCGCCTGGTCGTGCTCTCCGACGCGGCGGACGGCGACGAGATGGCGGGCGCGATCGCGGAGGACCGCGTGGAGCGGGCGCTGGGGGCGCTGGGGCACGGCTTCGGGGGCCTGAAGTCCAAGGTCACCGACATGGACACGATGAAGATCAACTACAAGCGCTAGGGCCTGTCCGGGAAGTAGCTCCCCCTGGCTTCGCCGGGAGGTACCCCCAGTCTGCCCGCAGGGCAGGGCTCGCGGTGTCTGGTGCGTGC
>NZ_JAHTMW010000040.1 GCF_026236535.1 Streptomyces sp. SKN60
TCGGCCTCGGTCACGTTCTCACTGGTCATCGGTGCATCCTCCATGATCGGGAGTTACACCGAACGATTTACAGTCCCTGACTCTGTCGGGGATCTTGGAGTTGCTGAGGTCAGGTGCCCAGGGTGCGCCAGGATTTTGGCCGGGGGATCTCGCGCTGGTCGAGGTAGTTCTGGAAGGCGGTCGGCCGGCGGGTAGGGGGTGCTTCCTCGGTCGGTGAGAGACCGCCGAGGCGCTCGATGTTGATGGCGATGGCGGTCAGGACGTGCTGGACGTGGGTTTTGCTCTGTCCTCGGTAGCGGCAGCGGCGCATGCCGTTGTCGGCGGGGTCGTGCTGGAGCTGGCTTGGTTGGCGACCATGGCGATGCCGTTGAGCTCGAAGGCGATTTGTGCCGGGCCGGTGTCGGGCGGGAGATCTCCGGCTTCGACCGCGTCCATGGCGAGGTGTGTGAGGTGGGTGAGCCAGCGGTCGGTGGTGTGTGCGATGGCGTCGCGTACCGGGCTGGGGCGGTTGTCGAACTCCAAGGCCGCAGCCGTGAGGAAGCAGCAGCTCAAGCACCGCCCACTGCCCGTCCGTGAGATCTCCCCGACTCATGGACCATGATCATTCAACACTCAAGATCCATTTTCGATACACGGCCTAGCTCATCGACTCCCTCCTGCAGAACCCCTCGGCGGCCCCAGCCGCAGGCCAACGCCGACCACCGCCCCGTTCGCGGGTCGTCTCCGGGAGAGTCGGTTACCGGTGCCATACGCGACGTCGTCGGCTCGGGCGGCCCCGACGGAGCCAGGGCCGACATCGATGCCGCCGTCCGCGTCGTCAAAGGCACCGCCGCCCTCCGCCAGGCCACCGAAGCCGCTATGGTCACCTGTGGCCCGTCGGCGGCAGGCGCGACGCCACTGCACGCCCCAAGCTCGCCGAAGCCGTCGGCCAGCCCATCGGGACCCGGCCCGCTCGGACAAGCTTTCTGGCCTCTGACCAGCAGTTTCTGTGACCTTGGGCAGTCGCCTCCTCTCAGTCCTTGGTGTGAGTGTGTCTCGATGCCCTGTCGGTCCATTGCTTTGAGCAGCGATTGCTCAGGTACGGAGACAGGGGTGGGCGGAGTGTGGTGGTGAGGGAATCCGAGATCGATCCCGAAGCCCTCGGGTTCGGCTCCCCGCCTCAAGGAACCGTCTCACTGGGAGTGAGCGCCATGTACGCCATCAGTGCTACTAGCAGCCCCACCGGCCACAGCGGCCACGGCGCTGGGGCGGGACCGCGAGTCGGTATGCAGAAGGGCACCGGCAGCAACGCCAGGGTGGGCGTCCCGCAGCCGCGAACGCCCTCGGGTAGTAGTGACATGTCCCAGACACTGCAACACGACCCGCAGGCGGCTGGGGCCGCGCGTCACACGGTCGAGGAAGTTCTGCACGACTGGCGTATGGGCGAGCGGACCACCGACGCGGTGGTCCTGGTGGTGTCCGAGCTGGTCACTAATGCCGTCGAGCATGCCCAGCCGCCTCTCGCTCTGCATCTGCACCGCGAGCGAGCCGGCAACCGCGTGTGGGTCGGCGTCAGCGACGGCGGTCCCGCCTCCACCCGCGGACCATGGACCTCCTCGTGTGCCGAGGACGAACACGGCCGCGGCATCGGCATCATCGAAAAAGTCGCCGATGCTCACGGCACCCGCAGCCACCCTGGCGGCACTACCCACTGGGCTCGACTCACCGCCGCCTGAACCCAAAGCCCCCGGCCCCGACCTGACCCGGGACCGGGCCGGCCTGGCCACACCGCCCACAGCCAGGCCGACATGAGGGGGGAGATGGGGCGGGACCTCCCACACGCCCGGGGAGATCCCGCCCCAACCTCTTTCGGCCGTCAGCCGACCGCCGGGCTGTGGTTCGGCGCGCTCCTTCGACCATCCCGTGGATCGACAGCTACTCGGAAGGCCGCAAGGTCTGACGCTGCGGCGTCCTGGAGGTCGCCTTGGGTTCCACCTGGCGGGCGCACTCGCCAGCACGGCCACGTCTGAACGAGTCCCTGGAGCGACTCGACCTCAAGCCCGCAACGCGCACGGACCTGCTGCAAGGAAATGCCGCCCGCCTCCTCGGCATCGCTCCGCCCCACCCAGCAGTCGGCACGGATTCTCCTGGAGAACCCGTGCCGGGCCGGGAGCCCTGACCCGCATGCAGACCGTATCCCGGCCGGACGACCTCCTCCTGCCAGCGCACGAGCTGCTCGGCAGCACGATGCTGTCCTGGAGCGTCGAACTAGCCTCGCCGCAGCCGTCCTCCTCGAACTGCGTATCACCGACTGCATCCGCATCGACTGTCACAAGGCCGAGGCCCTAGATACCCCCATGACACCAGCGCCGCCCTACTCGACAACACCGTGGCTAAGATCCTGAACAGACCAGGCCGAGACCCTCGAGTCTGGATCTACCGCCTTCCCCTGGACTGCTGCCCACTGTGCGCGACCGCCTCCTCCGCCAGCTCATCCTGCTCAACTGACGCCCTCGCCGGGACGGTCAACACCTATGAAAATCTTGGAAGACCAACTCCCAGGACGGTCCCCATGACCGGCTGTCCAGGGCTGCACTCTCCGGGCGGTCTGCGAACGTCTGCGGATGAGGCAGACGCCGAAGCCGAGGATCAGGCGGGTCGAGGGCGCGTTGCCCACAGGCCTCGACGTCTCCTATCGCGATCGGCGCGGGCACGGAGCGCTGGGTGAGGCCGACGCCGACTGAACAAGCGGGCTCGGGCGGGAAGGCAGCGGTATGTGGCGTACGAGTTCGAGGGCAGTGCGCTCGGTATGTTCGCCGATCAGCGGGTCGAGCCTCACTTCGGCGTCGAGACGGAATACGAGCTTGGCGTGATCGTGAAGCTCAAGTACGAAGCGTACTTCCTGGTCGTCGACGTACCGGCCATGGGCGCAAGAGTTACCGCCTGCGGATCGGATGCGTAGCGCATCCGATCCAACGGCCCTGCTCTCGAGCTTCCTCGATGAGCGGCGTGCCTCACTACCTGACGCCGGCGTCGCTTTGCCTGCCGACTGGAGGTGTACAGCAAGATTTTTCCCGGTTAGGCACCGAGCGGGTCGCCGTCACCGGCATGCACGAGACCTGCCGAGCCTGTCACGCTCCCTGCGCGATACAGGCCTTGCCCTTTGGCACTTACTGGCCCTCATTCGAGGTGGCTCGGAGTGTGTTGGGCCTGTTCAGGTGACAGCAGGCGTGCTGGAGGATATGGCGGGCTTGCCGGAGATGGGCGATGGTGGCCGGGTCCTGCCCGGTGTGGATCATGTGTGCGACGATTGCGGCGATGTCGCCGATCAGGTCACGGACCGCAACTACCAGGTGGGGGACCCAGGACTGGTAGAGCTGCTTGTCATGCCTGGGGTAGATGCGGGACTGCGTGCGGTGGCGGGCATGGACGAGCCACCGGCGGATCAGCAGGCCGCTGGTGACCGGCTGCAGACGCTCCTCGGTAGACGTGACGAGATGCCGCTGCCAGAAACGAGCCTCAGGCCCAGGTAGGTGCGTCATGTTGTCGTGGAAAGCCAGGAGAGCGTCGATCAGTACACCTGACCAACGGCGCAGGGTATCGACGTGGACGGACACGTGGCCGGATCCGCCGGCAGCAAGATGAGCCGTCCACCAGAGCTGGCTGCGGGCGGCCTCCTCTGCCGCGCATGCCGCGCCTCCCGCAATTGTGGGACAGATGACCGCGTTGCGGGGCCGGAGGGCCGCGGTGCTGTTCATGGGGTCTGGCATCCATTGCAGCAGGGAGCCGCGAAGGCGCCGGCGGCTTGTTCCAGGCACCAGGTCATCCGCTCGATGAAGAGCTCGGGATAGTCCCCGGCCCGTTGCGCGACTGCTCCGGCGCATCCGCCGGGCACTGCCGCGTGGCGGGTCAGCTCTTCGGCGACCGTCGCCCATACTTTCCCCGCACTGATCGGGTCTTGCCGACGTAGGGGGGAGCAGAACAGGGCCTGCGCCCATACCTGGATTACCTGCTTGTCCGGCAGTCGGGCCGGAAGTTCAGCGGCCTTATTCACGGAGGCCCACCTTCCCAGCGTGGGGTCTGCCCGGTTTGCACACGGTCAGTCAACGCAGACCGGGCCTGGAGTCCCACGTTCCTTGGCGCCATCAGATGCCGTCATGAGTAGCTGATACCCAACGCGTGTCAGGCTGGCGGCTGACGGTGCTGCTGTCCCCTCCGGGGCGACTGTGCCGGTGATGAACCTGCGGAACTCGGTCAGCTTGTCGTTGACCACAGCCCGTTCGTATGCCTCCAGGGCGGCCCGTTCGGCGCCGAGCTGGTAGCCGTTCTCGCGGGTCCAGATCAAAGGTGGCCAGCTGGCTTTGCATCTCAGTGCGGGAGTCGTTCCGAGGTGACGGCGGGAGTCACCTTGTTGGGGCCGGAAGCGCTGTCAGCGACTCGGGGCACCTGCGCACTGGTCCCCGACGCGCGGCTCTCCGGCCCCTTGCTCGATTGCTGCGGGCCTTTGCTGTCGGCGGGCGACGGCCACAATCGGCCCGCGAGGAAGGGCCGTAGTGACATCCGGAGTCGGTGACATTGATCTTGCGGGACCCGTGGTCACGGACTCCCGGAATTACGTTGAAACGACATCCCCTGAGAGTGACACAGCCAACCGTGAAAGGTCTTCGGATTGGGCAGTGATTGCTCAGGTGTCGTGGAGTGGTGTCGGCGCAGGGTGGTCCATAGAGGGAAGCAAGGGAGGCAGGTCCCGTTACCGGCTTCCTTCCGCCCGGGCCCGTTGGGCCGCTCGTCTTGCCACGGAAGTGATCGCCATGTTTGTCGCCGCTCATGACAACCGCACCGGCCCCGCCGGCTGTGCGGCCGCCGGGCGGCGGGCGACGCTGTCGGCCGCCGACGACGGCCGCCGGGCCCGGGTCCCCGCTCCGCGTAAACCCGTCGACGATCGCGACTGCGGCGGCGACGTCTCCTGGACTCTGGAGCACCGTCCGCAGGCGCCTGGCGTCGCCCGGCACACCGCGCAGTCCGTGCTGGAAGCCTGGCAGGTGAACCGGGAGACGGTAGACACGGTGCTGCTGGTGGTCTCAGAACTTGTCACTAATGCCGTCGAACACGCCCGGCCGCCGCTCGCGCTGCACCTGCACCGGGAGCACGCGGGCGAACGGGTGTGGGTGGGAGTCACCGACGGCGGCCCGGCCGCACATGACGGGCCCTGGACCTCCTCGTGCAGCCGTGAAGAGCACGGCCGCGGTCTGGACGTGATTGACGCCCTCTCCGATGCTCACGGCACCCGTGCGCACCCCAGCGGCATCACCCACTGGGCCCGCGTGACCGCGGCATAGCCACAGACCGCCGGCCGCTCCTGACGACACGGCCGGCTGGGGTTCGCCGTGTCGCCCCCACACGGCGGGCCAGCAGGTAGGGCGGGATCCGAACTCTGCCCCTGGATCTCGCCCTACCCCCTGCCATGCCTTTGGGGCGCAGGCCGGCCGAGGGGCCGAGGTGCGACGGCACAGTGGCTGTGTGCGAGCCCCAAGATGCTTGATCTTGACCCAGGCCTGATGAAGAAGGGTGAACCGGTCATGGACTTCCTCCGCCCCGCCAGCTGGGAACAGGCGCTTGCTGCGAAGGCAGAGCACCCCGCCGCCGTGCCCATCGCTGGTGGCACTGACGTGATGGTCGGGATTAACTTCGACCACCGTCGGCCGGCGTGCCTCCTCGACCTGAACCGCATCGGCGACCTCTATGAGTGGGAAGTCGGCGAGGCGAGCGTTCGGCTAGGCGCCTCCGTGCCGTACGCCAAGATCATGGAGCACCTACGGACCGAGGCACCGGGGCTGGCGCTTGCCTCGCACACCGTGGGCTCCCCGCAGATCCGCAACCGTGGTGGCGTCGGCGGCAACCTCGGCACCGCGTCCCCAGCCGGCGACGCCCACCCCGCGCTGCTCGCGGCCGGTGCCGAGGTCGAGGTCGAGTCGGCTGAGCGCGGTATCCGTCTCATCCCGATCGACGAGTTCTACACCGGTGTCAAGCGCAACGCGCTTCAGCCCGACGAGCTGATCCGCGCCGTCCACGTCAACAAGGCCGACGGCCCACAGCAGTACTCCAAGGTCGGCACCCGCAATGCCATGGTCATTGCCGTCTGCGCCTTTGGCCTCGCTCTGCACCCCGAGACCCGTGTGATCCGCACCGGCATCGGCTCGGCGGCGCCCACCCCGGTCCGGGCGAGGGCCGCGGAGGAGTTCCTGAACGCGGCACTCGAGGAGAGCGGCTTCTGGGACAACGGAAAGATCATCACTCCGTCGGTCGTGAAGCGGTTCGCCGAGCTGTGCTCGGCTGCCTGCAACCCGATCGACGACGCCCGGGGCACTGCGAGCTACCGGCGTTACGCGGTTGGCGTCATCGCCCGCCGAACGCTGACGTGGACTGTGGAGTCGTACCGCAGCTCCCGCCGCGCCTCGAAGGGAGCCGCTTAATGCGCGTCACCTTCACTGCCAACGGATGTCCGCAGGTGGCAGACGACGTCTGGGAGGGCGAGTCACTGCTGTACGTGCTGCGTGAGCGCCTCGGTCTGCCTGGTTCCAAGAACGCCTGCGAGCAGGGCGAGTGCGGTGCGTGCACCGTGCGCCTCGACGGCGTGCCGGTCTGCTCCTGCCTCGTTGCCGCCGGCCAGGCCGAGGGCCGCCACGTCGTCACTGTGGAGGGCCTGGCGGACTACGTCACAGAGCGCTCCCGCGCCGCCTGCGGCTCGCCGCCGGACGAGGCCGAAGAGCAGGAGACCGAGATCAGCGACTCGACCGGCGGGGGCACCGGACTCTCCACGATCCAGCGGGCGTTCCTCGACGCAGGCGCGGTCCAGTGCGGCTTTTGCACCCCAGGACTGCTGGTCGCCTCCGATGAGCTGCTGGAGCACAACCCGAACCCGACCGATGCAGACATCCGCGAGGCGTTGTCAGGCAACCTGTGCCGCTGCACCGGCTACGAGAAGATCATGGACGCGGTCCGCTTGGCGGCCGCCCGGCAGTCCGAGGACGTCTGACCGTGCCGACCAACCACACTCCCGTGAAGATCACGCAGGACGCACAGAGCAAGGGCGGGATCGGCGAATCGACGCTCCGCCCGGACGGCACCCTCAAGGTCACCGGAGAGTTCGCCTACTCATCCGACATGTCGCACGCAGACATGCTCTGGGGACAGATCCTGCGTTCTCCGGTCGCGCACGCCGAGATCGTGTCGATCGACACCTCCGAAGCCATGGCCACGCCGGGCGTCTACGCGGTCATGACCTACGACGACCTGCCGACCGAGGCGAGGAACTACGGCCTGGAGATACAGGACACCCCGGTCCTCGCCCACGGCAAGGTACGCCACCACGGCGAGCCGGTCGCGATCGTCGCCGCCGACCACCCGGAGACCGCACGCCGCGCCGCCGCCAAGATCAAGGTGGAATACAGACAGCTGCCCGTCGTCACCGACGAGACCTCCGCGCTCGCCCCGGACGCGATCCTCATCCACGAGAACCGGGACGACCACCACTCCCGCCATGTCCCGCACCCGAACATCCTGCATCGCCAGCCGATCGTCCGCGGCAACGTGGCGGAGGCCCGTCAGCGGGCCGACGTGATCGTCGAGGGTGACTACGCCTTCGGCATGCAGGACCAGGCCTTCCTCGGCCCCGAGTCCGGTCTCGCCGTGCCGGAACAGGACGGTGGCGTCCACCTCTACATCGCCACCCAGTGGCTGCACAGCGACTTGCGGCAGATCGCGCCCATCCTCGGCCTGCCCGAGGAGAAGGTGCGCATGACACTGGCCGGCGTGGGCGGCGCGTTCGGCGGCCGCGAAGACCTCTCCATGCAGACCTATGCCTGCCTGTTGGCTCTGAGCACCGGCAAGCCCGTCAAGATCGTCTACAACCGGTTCGAGTCCTTCTTCGGACATGTCCACCGCCACCCGGCCAAGCTGCACTATGAGCACGGTGCCACCAGGGACGGCAAACTCACGCACATCACGTGCAAGATCGTCCTGGACGGCGGTGCCTATGCGTCCTCCTCCCCAGCGGTCGTCGGCAACGCCGCCTCGCTGAGCGTCGGTCCGTACGCCGTCGACCACGTGGACATCGAGGCGCTCGCGCTCTACACCAACAACCCGCCCTGCGGCGCCATGCGCGGCTTCGGCGCGGTCCAGGCCTGCTTCGCCTACGAGGCCCAGATGGACAAACTCGCCGCCAAGCTCGGCATGGACCCGGTGGAGTTGCGCCGGCTCAACGCCATGGAGCAGGGCACGATCATGCCCACCGGGCAGGTCGTGGACTCGCCGGCCCCGGTCGCCGAACTCCTGCGCCGGGTCAAGGACCGCCCGATGCCGCCGGAGCGCCAGTGGGAGACCAGCGAGGGCACCGACGTACGGCAGCTGCCCGGCGGCCTGTCCAACACCACGCACGGCGAAGGCATCGTCCGCGGGATCGGCTACGCGGTCGGCATCAAGAACGTCGGCTTCTCGGAAGGATTCGACGACTACTCCACCGCCAAGGTGCGCCTGGAAGTCATCAACGGCGAGCCTGTCGCGACCGTGCACACCGCGATGGCGGAAGTCGGCCAAGGCGGTATCACCGTCCACGCACAGATCGTCCGCACTGAGCTGGGCGTCAACCAGGTGATCATCCACCCGGCGGACACCCAGATCGGCTCCGCCGGCTCGACATCCGCCTCCCGCCAGACCTATGTCAGCGGCGGCGCGGTCAAACATTCCTGTGAGGCGGTACGTGAGAGAATCGTGGAGCTCGGACGACGCAGGTTCGGCTCGTATCACCAAGCCTGGGACACAGCAGAGCTGCTACTCCAGAACGGCAACGTCGTCACAGAAAGCGGCGAAGTACTCGCCGACCTGGTCGACGTGCTGGGAGACAAGGACGTCGAGGTAGAACTCGAGTGGCGGCACCGTCCCACACAACCCTTCGACCTGCACACCGGCCAGGGAAACGGCCACGTCCAGTACTCCTTCGCCGCGCACCGCGCGGTCGTCGAGGTCGACACCGAACTCGGCCTGGTGAAGGTGATCGAGCTGGCCTGCGCCCAGGATGTGGGCAAGGCGATAAACCCGCTCTCCGTCGTCGGTCAGATCCAGGGCGGCACCATCCAGGGCATGGGCATCGCGATGATGGAAGAGATCATCCTTGACCCGAAGACGGCCCAGGTCAAGAACCCCTCCTTCACCGACTACCTGATCCCGACGATCCTCGACACGCCGACCATCCCGGTCGACGTGCTCGAACTCGCCGACGAACACGCCCCATACGGGCTGCGTGGCGTCGGCGAAGCCCCGACCTTGTCGTCCACCCCGGCCGTCCTCGCCGCGATCCGGAACGCGACCGGCCTGGAACTCAACAAGACTCCAGTACGCCCTGAGTACCTGATCTCACGATCAGGATTGCCGGGTGGAGCATAGCGCCGTACGCAGGAGAGAAACTGTCCAACACCGGTTTCTCGCACATGCGGTGGGCACGCGCCACAGCGCTGAGGGTGCCGGGGCCGGCTCGCCGGCGGGAACCTGGACGGTGACACGGCGGGGGTCTGTGGGTGCGGACGAGTGCCTCGATCTCGAGGGCGGCCGCGGTTCGGGTGGCAGCAGGGGCATGTCCGGCTTCCTAGGATCGCAGTCAGGACGTGTCACCGCGCCCTGCCGCATGGGAGACCATGCCTGGACCAACGCCTCTGCCCCGCGCGGGACACGTTCCACGTCGACGTTCGTCACCGGGTGTCCGGCCGCTGGGGGTCAAGTGCGCCATCCGCCGCAGCGTCGACACGACGTCAATATGGGCAGTCCCCTCCTTCTAGCCAGAGCAAGCTGCCGGGGGACCTCGCTACCCTCCAAGTCCGCAACATGCCATATGCCGCTGCTGTCCACGACCTTTCCGTCGCTTGGGACCACTGGGCAGTGTGCGGTATGTACGGCTATGCGCACGAGGCCCCCCGTGAAACGGGAGAGCATGGCCACCCGGAACTGCTCCCTCGCTGCTGCAGGACCTGCTGGTGAGTTGGCGTTGGCGGACACAGGTGCACCTTAGACCGGGATTGCAGCTGGGATCGACGGGAGTCACGTCCGCTGGAGTGGTGTATCGACAGCCACCCGGTGATCTCGTCTTTGAGCTATGCGGTGAGTTCGGTGGGCAGGACGGTCTTGTCGGTTTGCGACTCGATCGGGTGGGGGCGGGCCTTGGCGAGGAGTTCACGGCCCATGGAGCGGCAGGCCTCGGGTCCACTCGACGTTCTGGTCGGCCAGGACCGCGCCGCCGAGCCGGAGCACGGCGATGCGGTCGAGGAAGATCCCGACAACGTCGGGGCGCCAGCGGATCTCCTTGTTCAGTCGTTCCTGCGGATTGTTCGACCAGATCTGGCGCACATCGAAGTGCCCTCGCTCGCCCAGTCCCAAGTCGTGACGAAAGTCCCGTCGATCAGGACAACTCGGCCAGCCGACGCTTCGGCGGGGCGGGAACATGGCCGGCCAGGACCTTCTCCACCACCGGCAGCAACGCGGTCCATCGCCTGGAGGCATTGGCCTGGCCCGCAGCAGGAGCAGCACCAGCACTACGGACTAGTACAGGCCCAGCGCCCACATCCGCCTGGCGTCACCGGCGGGCCCGGATCCTCCACCAGCACCCGCGATGAACCCGCGCCATCAGCCCGTCCAGTTGATCCCTCTCCAGCCCGGTCGTAACGTTCCAGCTCAACGGCCCTGCCTCGGCGACGCACTGACGATCTCTCAACCGCCAACGCCGAGCAGGGCCACCTTCGTGATCAAGAACAGGCAGCCCGGAAAGCCCGTGAATAGACCTCACGGGCACATCAAGATTTCAACCGAAACCCGGAACGGTTCAGACACCCCGCCCACCCCCTTCTGAGTAATGATTGCTGGCTCGCGGACCGATGCACAGGCCTTACGGTCCGGACTGTTGGGGGAGAAGCGTCGACTGCTAGGTCTCTGGTGAATGGCCAGAGCCCGCCTTGATCTCCTTTCCTTCTTGGTGCGGCGTGTCAATAGGTGCAGGAATCTTTTCTCTGTTCAGCGGGAGTTGATCTTGATTACGCGCAGAAGTCCGGGGGAGTCGCCGGTGAGGCGGGCCCTTGCCGTGGCGGTGGTGGGGGTGTTGCTGGCTGCCGGTGCGCCGGCGGTGGCTTTTGCTGCCGGGGCGGCTGATGTTCCGCCGTCTTTGCCGAAGCCTCTTGTGCTGCCGGGTGCGCCGGGCGCGGGGGTGAAGGCGGGTTCGCTTGCGGGTTCCGCGGGTGTGTCGCCGCAGGGACAGTTCACCTACAGCATTCCGCTGGATGTGCCGAGGGGGCGTGGAGGGGTTGAGCCACGTCTGTCGCTGGGGTATTCCAGTGGTGGCGGGGATGGTGTGTTCGGTCTGGGCTGGTCGCTGTCGGGTACGGGCTCGGCCATCACCCGGTGCGGCAAGGAGCGGGATACGGAGGGGACGCGGTCGGGTGTCCACTTCGATGAGAATGACCGGTTCTGCCTGGACGGGGCGAAGCTGATCGCGGCCGGCACCGGGAAGTACGGCGGGGACAGCACCGAGTACTTCACCAAGGAGGAGTCGTTCGCCAAGATTGTCTCGGTGAATTCGTCTGGGGACCTGAAGGCGGGCCCGGACAGGTTCGTGGTGTTCACGAAGGACGGTCGTATTCGTACGTATGAGGCACGGACGGCGACGCGTCTGACGGAGACGGTCGACCTGACCGAGGACGATGCGCCAGTGCCTGTGCCGGATATCCCGGGATGTGCGGATGATGCGAGTACGCTGGGGGATAACTGTTTCAAGCGTGATCAGCATCCGGCGCCGTCGAATCGTGTGGTGGCGACGGATACGCCGCGTGTTTCGTGGGTTTTGGAGAGTGAGAAGAACCGCTCGGGTGACGAGATGCGTTTTTCGTACTCGCGCCTTCCAAATAACGGGACATCGGGTAATGAGTTCGTCCTGTCGAATATCAAGTACACGTATGGTACGGGGCGGGAAGCTCAGCGCACGGTTTCGTTCGAATATGAGGACCGCGCTGATAAGTCGTTCTCTTTTGTGAACGGCGTGCAGATGAATCTGACGCAGCGGGTGAAGGCGATCAAGATGATCGCTCCGAACCCGGGTGCCCCCTCGATGGTGCGGCAGTACATTTTCAAATACCTGGGCATCGGTACGGATTCGGAAAACCGGCAGCGTTCCCTGCTGTCGTCGGTGCAGGAGTGCGGCGCGAAGAACGGGTGTCTTCCGGCGAAGCAGTTCACGTGGAGTGCGTCGGGGCTGCCCGCGTTCACTTCTCCGGATCTGGGTGAGGTGAAGCAGGACGCCTCCAAGGACGCGTTTACGCGTTCGGGTGTTCATGTGCAGGATCTGAACGGGGACGGCGCCGATGATCTGGTGTATTCCGGTGGCGGCGGGCCTGCGGCCCGGGCGGATGTCAGGCTGGGCAGCCGGGACGCCGATGGTGTGATGAAGCCGCTGGCCTCGCAGTACACGCTGACGGACGGGGTGTCTCCGGTGGGGGACTGGCCGGGGTTGCCTCCGAACATGGATCAGCAGCGTCCGGTCGACATCGACGGGGACGGCAAGACCGAGTATCTGGTGCTATCGGCAGGCCTGGATGGCGTGTTCTCCCGGATTGTGCGGTGGAACGACGCCAAGCACGAGTTCGAGAACACGGAGATCAAGTTCCCGTTCTTCAGCCTGTTCCAGCGTCAGGGCCAGTTTGCTGACGTCAACGGCGACGGGCTGCTGGACTGGGTGGGCCAGGAACCCCCGCAGAAGGATCTGGTTCCCACCGACCTGCCCCCGTCGGAGCCGTGCGGCTTTACGAACCACCCGGACAAGGTTTACGACTGCCCCGGTGATGTTGCGATCAACATGGGTGCCTATGGCGAGCCTCACATGGTTCAAGACCGGCCCGGCGACGTCCCGAAGTCGAAGCTGACGGTGCGTCTGAACCAGGGCTCCGGGGTTTTCACGGGCACGGCCGGCAACACGGACGTTCCGGTGACGGCGACAGTTGATCCCATCTGTGACACGCGGGTGGAGGATGTGGACGGCGACGGCCGCGCGGACATCCTGGCCAGCGGCATGACCCGCTCCGTCGCTCAGTGGGAACAGGACGTTGACCGGCAGGTCACGAAATGGGCGTGTGGGGAGAGCCTGGAACCGTCGCATGTGGAGGCTAAGCTGACACGAGCTTTCCGGTTCGCTGATGACGGCACTTTCCAGACGGTGGAGAACAACGAGCACTGGCAGTACCCGCCGATCGGCGAGCAGCGCGCTGGCCTGATGAAGCTCACTTTCCCCGGCCCCAAGCCCGTAGGCGCTCCTATGTTCAACGGGTTGCATGGGTGGGAGACGAAGCTGGGTGATTTCAACGGGGATGGGCTGCTGGATGCGCTGCTGATTCCGACGAAGCATGATGCGGCGGATGCCGGCAAGTGGGACCGGAAGGCCGTCATCCTGTGGAACACGGGGCGGGGCCTGCGCTACGACGGGACGCAGTTTGATTTTGCGCACGACGAGCTGGCCGATGTCGAGATCGGTGACATGAACGGTGACGGCCGCGATGACCTGGTCTCGTTCTACAACACCGCGCTCAAGCGGAAGGTCACCTGCGCTGGCTTCGGCGATGCGGACGACAAGAAGGCCTGCCTGGAGCGGGCCGCGCGCCCGGAACTGGAGGGCGCACTCGGCTATGACGAGATCGACACCACCGGCGGCCAGGACCGGATCCAGATCTCCTACTCTAAGGGGGATGGTTCCTTCCGTGCCGACACCTCAATGAACACCTCGGCCGGTGTCGCAGACCCGAATGCGGGCCGTACGTTCTCCAAGCTGGGTGACTTCAACGGTGACGGCCGGCTGGACATCGTCAAGAACGACGGTCATCTGCGCGTCATGACCCAGACGGCGGCCCCTCTCACCGACCGGATTATTTCGGTGCGGGATGAGGGTGCCTCGTGGGATGAGGTGGGTCCGGTCTCGTACAGCACCGAGTGGACCGACCGGCCGGAGCTGATGGACAAGGACAAGTGTGCCTTTCCGCTGGTGTGTGTGCGCAAGGGCATGCCGGTGGTGCGGAAGGTGGTGTCCCGTCAGGGTGCTTACACCTCGGATGACAAGCCGCGCACCGTTCTGCATTCCTACCGGGATCCGGTGATGCATGCCCGGCAGGGCTTCCTCGGTTTTGGTGTGGTCCGTGCATGGGACCCGGATCAGCCGAGTGAGACCGTGACGACATATGACCACCGCACCGCGGTCCAGAACCACTATCCGTTGGCGTCCCTTCCGAAGGAAGTCACCTCGGTGACGCCCATCATGAAGTCCGCGGATGTGCCTGGACACCCGGCCACGGTGAAGGCGCGCGTCACGCGTACCGTCAGCAACTACGAGATCCGTCCGGGCCATAACGGCGGGAACTACGCCGTTTTCCCGCATGACGGGGTTACCAAGCAGTGGGACCAGCAGGTCACCATGCACTGGGAGGAAAACCTCGCTGGCACCGACGCCGTCTCGCACATCGGGGATGTTCCGGACAATGCGCCGCCGACGGTGGACCGGCAGACCGACACCCTCCAGCAGTACGACGACTTCGGCAATCAGGTCGATGCCGTCTCCTACACCATCGGTGGTGCTTTCACTCACACGCACACTGAT
This sequence comes from Streptomyces sp. SKN60, assembly GCF_026236535.1. Taxonomy (GTDB): domain Bacteria; phylum Actinomycetota; class Actinomycetes; order Streptomycetales; family Streptomycetaceae; genus Streptomyces. The sequence continues at coordinate 14,651 of NZ_JAHTMW010000040.1, forward strand.
TACGACCTGTCGGACCAGCGCAAAAAGGACTGGCTGACCGGTCTGCCCACCCTGGTCACGCAGGCGGCTGCGGAAGGCGCCAAGTCGCAGGCCGAGGGCAGCAATGTCAGCTGCACCTCCACCGCAACCATCAAGGTGACCTGCCGCACCACGGGCTACGAGTTCGACGGCAAGGGCCGGCTGACGGTGGTCGAGCAGCAGAAGAACGACACCGACGACCAGGTGCGGTCCAAGACGACGTACACCCTGGACCCCCAGCTCGGTGTGCCGACGATGGCAACCACCTGGGTGCCGGACCGCCCGGACCGTCCGGCCCGGGTGGACCGTGTGGATCACATCGAGTACACCCCGGTCTTCCCCGGCCAGCCGGACGAGAAGATCTACGCTTCGCAGACCTGGTCGAAGCACGAGAACGCCGCGACCCGGCCCTCCGCCTGGCAGGCCGTGCACCCGGCATTCGGGGTGACGGTGGCGACTGAGGACGTCAACGGAGTACGGGCCACCGTCCAGCTCGATGACCTGGGCCGGCCGGTGAAGTCCAGCGGTGACGGTGTGCGGGACGTGCTGACCACCTACGGCGCCATCCACAGCACCGACCCCGCCACCCTGGTCAAACGCGACGGCCTGGAGGTCCTTACCCAGACCGTCGGCGGATCCAGCAGCGACGTCATCACCGACATGGCGGGCCGCACCCGCAAGGCCACCGCGCCACGCTTCGACGGCACACCAGTCACCGTCACCACCACCTACGACCACCTCGGCCGCCAAACCTCAGCATCCCGGCCCTTCACCGCCACCGACACACCTAAAAACGCCACCACCGCCTACGACACCCTCAACCAGCCCCTCACCACCACCAACCCCGACAACACCGCGGTCAGCTGGCGTTATGTGCGCACTCCGAACCGTGACTTCGTGGACACCACCGATGAGCGGGGCAACCACACCAACACCCACATCGACGTCCACGGGCGGCCGGCAGAACAGGTAACCCTCTACAAGAAGAACCCCACCGACACCACATTTGTCGGCGCCCAGACTACGTATCACTATGCGCCGTTTGGTCTGGTGGACAAGGTGACGGATGACAAGGGCAATGTGACGTCGACGGTGTTCGATGTGCTGGGACGGCCGGTCAAGTCGGTTGATCCGGACCGGGGTACTACCTCCAGCACGTATTACGGCGACGGATTGGTCGACACCCTCACTCATGAGGGGACCGGGAACAAGAGCACCTTCGGTTACGACGACCTGGGCCGCACCACTTCCCGGGAGGACTTTGACGCCGCGGGCAAGAAGGTCACCAGCTTCGTGTGGGATGCCGCGCACGGCATCGGCAAGATGCTGAAGGCCACCAGCCCGGACGGCATCGAGACCCTGTTCGGCTACGACAACCTGTCCCGCCCGAGCAACACGCTGATCACCGACAACTCCACCGGCGGCAACGGCGCCACCTACGAAACCATCAACACCTACGACAGCGCCGGCCGTCCCGACAAGCTCTTCTACCCCAACGCGCCGGGCAGGCCGCGTTTCACCCTGCAGTCCACCTACAACCGCAACGACTACCCCGTCGACGTCAACGACATCTCCACCCCGACCAGTCCGGTCACGCTCGCTCACACCGGGCAGCGCAACAACGACGGTGCCCTGACCGCCGGCAACCTCGGCGCCAACGTCCGCGTGACCAACACCTACGACCCGGCCACCGGCCGGCGCACCGACCAGTTCGTCAGCAACACCGTCAGCAACGCCACCCTGCAGAAGCTGCACTACACCTATTACGACAACGGCCTGGTCAAGACCCGAGACCAGGACGACACCAGCGGCAAGCGCAACGAGGCCTACCGCTACGACGAGTTCAACCGCCTCACCGGCTGGGACCTCACCAACAACACCGCCGCGAAGTCCACCACCGCCTACACCCTCGACACCATCGGCAACCTCACCGGCGTCGCCAACACCACCGGCATCGCCCCCACCGAGACCCGCAACTACGGCAACACCACCCGCAACGCCGGCCCCCACGCCCTCGCCACCGACACCAGCCCCGACAAGACAACCGGCACCGAGACCTACACGTATGACAAGCAAGGCCGGATGATCCAAGCCGACACCCAGAGCGGCACCCTGCGCAAGGTCACCTACACCGCGTTCGACCTGCCCAGGACCATTGTCGACATGGCCGGCAAGACCACCACCTTCGCCTACGACGCGTTCGGCACCCGTATCAAGAAGACCGGTTCCGACGGCACCACCCTCACCGTCCCCGGCCTCTTCGACAAGCGCACCGACCCCGCCGGCAAGACCACCTACACCTACTACATCGCCGGCGTCGGCCAGGCCGTCCACGACGGCGCCACCACCAAGATCGAATACACCCTCACCGACCAGCTCGGCTCCACCGGCACCGTCCTCGACGCCGCAGGCAACAAGACCCAGGCCTTCTTCTACGACCCCTACGGCAAGCAGACCAACCCCGACGGCACCAAATACACCGGCACCACCCCCACCCAGACCCACCGCTTCACCGGCCAGGAACACGACGACAACCTCCGCCTCATCAACATGAACGGACGCGTCTACGACCCCTACGCCAAAACCTTCCTCACCACCGACCCCGTCACCGCCAACCACGCCTACGCCTACGTCAACTCCAACCCCACCAACTACACCGACCCCACCGGATACGAACCCGAAATGATCAATGCCGACGGCTCCACCGGATACGGCAGCGCCCCCCCACTCGTCGCACCCGCCCCCCTGCCCCAAGAAACAGAAGCCGGCTACAGCGACGCCGGCCCCACCGCCACCTGCGGCAGCAACTCGCTCAGCGCCTGCGCCAACAACGCCGGATCCGACAGCGCCGGATACATACCCCCAGCAACCAGCGGAATGGCCGCAGAAGACCTCTACGGCGGAGCCTCCGGAGCAGGACCCACGCCCAACCTCAACACCACCGAGCAAGAACTGCAGGCAAACGCTGCGGCAAACACGCTCACGGCTCCAGTAAAGGCCTGGGGCGGAGCGGTCCTTCCCCCCCTCGGGTTCGCCGTCACCGTCACCGACATCTTCTTCAGCGCAATGAATGAAGGACCCATCGACGAATCAGCCCTCGAACCTGGACGACTCATCGAACCAGGAATGCCATCTAGCCTTGCGACAACGAACGCAGCCTTGCCGCACGCAGAAGCCGCAGCACCGACTCCCGAAGGGGCCGCCACTTTGCGTAACGCAAGAGGCCTCCCTAGTGCCACTGGTACTCCGACTCGACGCTCGTTTGAAAATGGCATTAATGGCTTCGGGGGGACAGAGAACTGTCAGTGCACTTCACAGGCAGGCGTCGGCTATCTGAAGGGTAGGCCTGCAATGGCCGCCAATGTTGAACCAACGACTGCAGCGAGGGACTACAGGGATCTGGGTTCACTTTCCAACTTCTTTGGTAAGCCATTTGTTCCGTCCCCGAGTCTGGCCAAGGCGTGGCTTTCAATTGCCCGCAATCACCCAAATGGGACCGTGGGAATTGTTAGTGGGCGTGGCAAGGATGGTGCTCACGCATTCAATTTCCGAGTCGAGAATGGCATTACTAACTTCTATGACTTCCAGGTGCAAATGGGTCCACTGTCTCGCCAGCAGATTGCTCAGTATCACGTGGCATTTCCTGACATCGCCATCATGATTGCTCCGTAGTGGACAGTGCTCGGGTCGCCAGCGCTCTGCTCAGGCGACCCGAGCATTCGCTGATCCCTTTCAGTTCGGTCACCGGTCGGGCGACGAGATGCAGTGAGCCTTTTCAAACCTCGCGCTGACGCGTGGTGAAGGAAGAGGACTGCCTGGACGATCGCTGTGATGCGATTGGTGCTGCAGCGGAGCTTCCGTAGAAGGCGCCAACCCTTCAGGGTGGCCATGGTCTGCTCGCCGAACCAGCGGATCTTGGCGTGTGTGCTGTTGTGGCGGTGCTGCCACCGTTTGAGGCGACGTCCGCGGAAGGCCACCCGGATGGAGCCGCCGGCGCATTGGTATGCCTTGTCGGCCCAGCACTTCAGGCCGATCTCGGTGATCACCGCACCTCAGATGGGCCAGGGTGAGGAGCTCCTCCACCTGTCCGTTCGCACCGTCGACAACCACCTTCAGCACCAAACTGGGCGTCACCATCCGCCGCCAACTCGCCCACGCACTCCATGCATCACCTCCCCACTCCACAGGCTCGCCCGCCTCCGATTAGTGACCGGCCAGCACCTCTCCGCTAGGGACCTTTGTCGTGTCTTGCGGATCACTATTCGGGTCGGCACCTCTGGGCGGTATGCGGCCAGGCACCACCGATCAGCCGCAGCCTCACCGTGGGGTCCAGTTCTGCCTTCTCACCCTGTGCGAGACGTGGGGCTTCTTTGCAGTGAGTGGTCGGGGTGCGGCGATTTGATCGGATGCGCCGAGTTCTCACCGCCGTGGGGGCCTTCGCTGGGGCGGGATCGGCGTTGATGAGTATCGATGACTCTCATCGTTCGGGATCGGCGACATCTATGTTCCCGGTGTAGCGTCCCGTCAGCGCACGCCAGGATGATCCGGGCCCGCCCAGCGGTGCGCCGACCCGGTGCACTAGTTCGACGTGATCGTCCTCAGAGAGAACGATCTACGTAGCAACAGGACGGCGCCATTGAGAAAAGGAGGGTATCAACTAACCTTGCGAATCTCGGGCGCATCACACTTGTGCTGACCCAACCCCAACCCCAGACCACGACAGTTGCCGCGCCGTTGGAAGATGTCCGCATGACTACCACCATGAATGTCAGCCTGGCCAACGTTGATACCCTGCCTGAAGTGCATCGTTGTCAACTCAAGTCTCTGGCAGAACCTTGGTTTAGCTGCAAAGTGGGCACCCCTGAAGAGATCTTCGTACTGCTTGGCGAGTCGTATGGTGAATCGGCAGCCGGCGTGGAAGTCTTCCTGGCCCGGATCACCGCGGAGGACGACCCGGAACTCGTCCTTTACGACTACTGGAGCGATCCAGGCACGGGTACCGGCAACTACTTCTATGCTGACACCATGGACGGGACCGGGGGGTACGAGGTCCAGCACTGCCACGAGGGAGTGCCGTTGGAAGAGACCATGTACGAGGCTCGGACTCGCGCTTTGAGTAGGCGGACCAGGATCTGACGGGAGCCTGGCTGCCAGAACCTCCTGCCTGTCCCGAACCCAGCCCCCTGCGGCGGCATCGCCAAGCGAGGCCGCCAAGGTCACGCCCGGAACCAGTCCAGCTCGCCGGCTGCCCTCAGCTCGGCGAGCAGGGTCTGGTGCTACCGGTCGAAGACCCCGGTCTTCTGCCACTGCTCCAGCCGCCGCCAGCAGGTCTGACCCGAGCCGAACCCCAGTTCCAAGGGCAGCAGTTGCCAGGCGATGTCGTTGCGGAGCACGTACAGGATGCCCTGCAGGCACAGCCGGTCCGGAACCGGCCGGGGGCCGGGAGCCTTCTCGGGCCAGGGCGGCAGCAACGGCTCGATCAGCGCCCACAGGTGATCGTCCACGGTCCACGGCCGGGTACTCACACCATCCCGAACGGCCGAATCGTCATACCGGTCACCGGCCGACCAGGAGCACTCAGCAAGATCATGTTACGAGCTCAAAGGATCTCTCTGCCGATGTCATCCAGCTCTGGCACAGGCGGGGTTGTAGAGGAGGGAATGCTTCCCTCGTCTCTGCGAGGGACCTTCCATTTGTTTCCGGTGACCGTTGCGTTGGTGTGACGGCGTACCTGCCCGGATGGGATGATCGATGTTGCTGAAGTGCAAACGCCCCAAGGCGCAACGATACCGGCCTGTGGTCTCGCTGCTGAGCACCAGTGCCCTGTTCGCGGTGGCCATCGTGGGTGGTTCTGTACTGCAGAGCGGCTTGTCTGCTGTGCTGCCGGATGAGCCGGCTTCGGTGGCGGATGCTTCGGTGGTCGTCACAGGGTCCCACACGGTCGTGAGCGAGCAGACCGAGATCCTGCATGTTGCGGTGTCCGCCCCACATATGGAGATCAGTGGAAGCCGGCTCGACTGGCAGACCCGCGTGACCGGAACCTCCTCGTGGCGCACCATCGACACTTTGCGCCTCGACTCCGATGGCAAAGTGCCGGTGCGGGTGGCACCGTGGAAGGCGGCCGAGTACCGCGCGGTGTTTCCCGGCAGCCGTGCGGTCGCCCCCGCGGCTAGCGAGGCCTTTCGGGTCGACACCCGCCCCGCGGGAGTGGAGGTGGCCCATCCGCCGGGGGCTCCGCAGCCGCACATAAGTCCCTCTACCGATCCAGCCCGGCGGTCGCGCGCCATCGGGGAAGGGGCCAACGCGGTCGTCTCACTGATTCCCGATCCCGTGTGGGCACGCATGACGGGCGTCTCCTTCGCAGAGAACTGTCCCGTGGGGCGAGGAGATCTGAGGTATGTCCAGGTCAACTACTGGGGTTTCGACGGATACCGCTACCGAGGGGAGATCGTCGTCCACGAATCCATAGCCGAGCAGGCAGCGGCAATCTTCGCCGATCTCTATCGCCTGCGTTACCCCATCCGTCAGATGAGGCTGGCCGACGACTTCGGCAAAGACCCCCTCAAGGGCGCGGACGACTACGCGTCGATGGCAGCGGACAATACCAGCGGGTTCAATTGCCGCTACGTCGACGGCAAGGAAGAGCAGCGCGTGCTCTCCCCGCACGCCTGGGGGATGGCGATCGACATCAACACCTGGGAGAACCCCTTCGAGGCCCGGACAGGAGTGTTCCCGCACCCCTACTACCTGGACCGCAGTCGTTCGCACCGGGCCGCACTCCAAGGGCCCGAGAGCCCGGTGGTCCGAGCATTCGAAAACCGTGGGCTGCAGTGGGGCGGGCGCTGGAGCGAGAAGGACTACCACCACTTCGAGACACCCCCTGCTTCCCGGCCGGGGGAGAAGCGAGCGTCGTCATGAAACTCGACGCCCGTCCATCGCCGTGTGGTCGAGCAGACGACGCTCGACCGGTCAGGGAAGGCGCTCCGTGACGGCGGCCGGTGGCGGCTCCGGGCTCACCATGAAAAGGCACTGCCGCTGTCGGTGCATGCGCGGGTGGGACACCCGACAGATTTCTTCGATCTTGTGACATCCAGGGTCGGCATGTACGGGGTTGTAGAGGGGGAGTGGCGCCCTCCGCCCGGTTCGCTCACATCCGCGGGAGCTTGCTCATGACACGAGGCATGAAGTACGTGGCGGCCACGGCCGTAGCCGCCGCAACCACCGACAGCCAGCGTATGAGCCACGACACCTTATGGCTGACGGCGCTGACCCAGTACAGCGAGGACCGTCCGATCCCTTCAGCCGGCCCCCACCATCCCAGACCCGTGGACCCCACGGCGGACAACCACCAGCCGCTTGCCGCACCCCAACGGAGAGCACCGACCAGCCTCCCGTACCCCCACCGCGTTTCCGGAGACTCTCCAGGACCTTGCCGCACAACACCCTCTAGTGTCGAGGACGAACTCCGCCAAGCCATGGCACACACCGCCCACGGACACCGCCCCTGCCGCTGCAGGCGATCCTCCACGCGGACCGGGTACGGGACTGTAAATCGTTCGGTGTAACTCCCGATCATGGAGGATGCACCGATGACCAGTGAGAACGTGACCGAGGCCG
>NZ_JAHTMW010000041.1 GCF_026236535.1 Streptomyces sp. SKN60
GACCGGCTTGCCGGCCGCGTCGACGGCGAGCACGGTGGGCCGGGTGACGAAGCCGCTGCCCGCACGGGCGGTGAGGGGCCCACGCGACGCCGCCCGCCGGGTACGCCCCGACCGCCGCGGCCGGCGCCCCCGGTACGCCCCAGGGGCCGGCCGCCGCGCCGCCGCACCCGGGCCACGCCTACGCCCCGACGCACACCGGCGCCGCCCCGACGCCCACGCCGGGGCCCGCCCCCGTCCCGTACCCGGGCACGGGCTCGTATCCGGCCGTCACGGGCAGCTTCCCGAACGCGCAGGGATACCCGACGCCGTACCCCGGCGCGCCGGGCGCTCCGGGCGGGCAGCCGCCGGCCAAGCCCAAGAGCACCGCGAAGCGGACGCTGCTCGTGGCACTGGCCGCCGCGCTCGTGTTCGGCGGGGGCGGCGCGGGCGCCGTCTACTTCCTCACGAAGGACGACAACAAGGGCGGCAGCTCGGCGAGCGGCGGCAACAAGACGGGCGGCCAGAGCACCGGCAAGGCCGGGTCGAGCAGCGCGCCGTCGAACGGCTCGTCGTCGGGCGGCGGTTCCGGCGGCTCGTCGGCGTCCGGGAAGCCGTCCGAGAAGGCCGATCCGACGCCGGTCGACTACAAGAACATCAACCTCACCGCCGGCTACCACCTGACGCTCGGCGACGAGGTCGTCCGGCCGCAGGAGGGCCAGGACAGCAACTACGAACTGTCCTACAGCACCGGCGGACACCTCGACGCCGAGGCCACCGGCGGCAAACTGGTGCTGCTCGACCCGGGCCAGGAGGGCACCCTCGACGTGTGCCGGGCGGAGACCCGCTTCACGAACAAGGTGTACGACAGCCAGCTGTCGCCCGGCCGCCAGATGTGCGTCATCACCGGCACCGGCCACATGGGCCTGGTCACGCTCAAGGCCTTCTCGCCGGACGACTCGCCCAGCACCTACGTGACGCTGGACCTCACGGTCTGGCGCAACGGCGCGGTCTAGGTCCCATCCCGGCCCGCATCCGAGCCGGCGTCTCGCCCGGGCGGTCCACGACCGCCCGGGCGAGACACGGCGAGGCGTAGGGAACGGGCTTCGCCGGGGCCTCAGGCCGGGACGGTGAGCTCCATCGCCGCCAGGCGGTCCGGCTCGGCCACGATCTCGATGCCGGTGATGAGGCCGTCATCCGCCACCGCGAAGGTGAGGACGAGACGGAGACGCCCCTGCGGGGCCATCGCGAGGGCGAAGGCGCCGTCGACGAGGGCGAGGCCGGTGAAGCGGGCGCGGCCCATGGCCGCAAGGGCGCCCTGGGCGACGGTGCGGCCGCCGCTGACGACGATCGGTTCGGGGGTCGGGACGACCAGCCGGTCGGCGTGCAGGACGACGTCGGGGTGGAGGAGGGCGACCAGCGCCTCCAGGTCGCCGCCGCGGGTCGCGGCGAGGAAGGCCTCGACGACACGCCGTCGCCGTAGGAGGTCGGGGCCCGCGGCGGCCGCGGCGGTGCCGCCCCTGACCCGGCGGCGGGCGCGGCTGGCGAGCTGGCGCACGGCGGTCGGGGTGCGCTCGAGGAGGGGCGCGATGTCGTCGAAGGGCACGGCGAACAGGTCGTGCAGGACGAAGGCGAGCCGCTCGGCCGGGGCGAGGGTGTCGAGGACGACGAGCAGGGCGACGCCGACGGAGTCGGCCGTCACGGCCTCCTCCTCGGGGTCGTACCCGGACCGCCCGCCCCCGGGTGCGCCGGGCCGGGCGTCGAGGGGGTCCTCGCGGCGCCGGTCGCGGGACCTGAGCATGTTGAGGCAGACCCGGGAGACGACGGTGGTGAGCCAGCCGCCGAGGTTCTCGACGCCGGCGACCCCGGCGTCGTTGGCCCGCAGCCAGGCCTCCTGCAGCGCGTCGTCGGCCTCGGCGAGGGAGCCGAGCATCCGGTAGGCGACCGCGCGCAGGTGCGGCCGGTCCTGTTCGAACCGTTCCGTCAGCGCCGCGCCGTCGTCCGTCGCCCGCATGTCCCGCCGCTCCCCCGCTCGCCCCACCTGCGTGAACGCCTCATCAAAGCACGGGCGTTCAGCCCTCGGGGACGGGGGTGCCCTGGTGGTAGTAGAGCCGCCATCCGGTGTCGCCCGTGCCCTTGCGCCACAGGGAGCTGCGGCGCGCCCGGCGGCCGGCGATGACGCTCTCGTACGTCAGGTGCACGAGGTCCGGGGCGAGGAGCACCCCGCGCAGGGCGGAGACCTCGATGCGCGGGCTGTCCGCCCCGCCGTGCAAGGTCGGCAGGGCCGCGACCATCTCCTCGTACGTCCAGCGCCGTCCCGAGGCGCCGACCTCGACGAACTCGGGGTCGAAGAGCCGGACGCCGTCGGCGGAGGCCCGTACGGCGAGGTCGTGCAGGCGCAGTTCACCGTCCGTCGCCGCGGCGACGGCGGCCCGTTCCTCGGCGGTGCCGGTCGTGTCGATCATGAGCGCATCCTCTCCCGGCCCCGACCCCTTGGCAACGAAATTCCGTACCGACGGGTAGGCGTGCGCGCCGTCTTGCTATACGGTCCGTCCAACAGCTTGCTAGACACGATGTCTAACAAGCGCCTCGTGAACGACGCCCGATTCCCGCCCCCGAGGTCATCGAGGAGCCGCACCATGGCCAGCAGCACCGTCCAGCCGGCGGACCAGACCCGGCAGCCCGAACGAGAGGCGGCCCGCCGGCTGCTGGAGTCCTCCGCGAAGCTGTCCTACGACCCCGCCACCGAGGTCGACTGGGACACCCCGCTGGACGAGGACTTCCACGGGATGAGCCCGGAGTGGAGCACCCTCTACGGCACCCGCTACTGGCAGGAGCTGACCGAGGCCCAGCGCAAGGAGCTGACGCGGCAGGAGTCGGCGTGCGTGGCCAGCACCGGCATCTGGTTCGAGATGATCCTGCAGCAGATGGTGCTCCGGGACATGTACGCCAAGGACCCGACCGACCCGCGCTTCCAGTGGGCCCTGACGGAGATCGCCGACGAGTGCCGGCACTCGATCATGTTCGGGCGCGGCGCGGCCAAGCTCGGCGCCCCCGCCTACCGCCCGGGCCGCTTCGTCCGCGAGCTCGGCCGGGCCTTCAAGACGCTCGCGGTCGGCGAGGCCGCCTACGCCTCGATCCTCGTCGCCGAGGAGGTGCTCGACGTCATGCAGCGCGACTGGATGCGCGACGAGCGGGTGGTCCCCTTCGTGCGGACCATCAACAACATCCATGTCGTGGAGGAGTCCCGGCACATGAAGTTCGCCCGCGAGGAGACCCGGGCGCGGCTGCGCGGCGCCGGCCGGCTGCGCCGCCGGGCGCAGGCCCTGGTGGTCTCGATCGCCTCGTACTTCATCGTCACCAGCATGGTCAGCCGCGAGGTGTACGAGAAGGCCGGGCTCGACGTCGAGCGGGCGCTCGCCGAGGCGAAGGCCAACGAGCACTACAAGTCGATGATGCGGTCGAGCTGCGCGGGGCTGATGGAGTTCCTCGCCTCGGCCGGGCTGCTCACCCGCCCGGCGGTGGCGGTCTACCGGCGCGCCCACCTCATCTGACGCCCCTCCCCCTCACCACCAGTCCCCCGCCCCCTCCCGGAGCCCGCGAGCTGACGACGCCATGACCTACGCGATCACTCAGACCTGCTGCAACGACGCGACCTGCATCGCCGTCTGCCCGGTCAACTGCATCCATCCGACCCCCGAAGAGCCCGACTTCGGCCGGACCGAGATGCTCTACATCGACCCGAAGTCCTGCATCGACTGCGGTGCCTGCGCCGACGCCTGCCCGGTCGACGCGATCTTCCCGGCGGACGCGCTGCGCCCCGGACAGGAGGCGTACGCGGCCGTGAACGCGGCCTTCTACGAGGACCGCGCGCCACGCGAGGCGCCGGCGGGCGGGCCCGTCTTCCACGCCTGGGGCGCCCCGGCGTTCGAGCGCAGCCTGCCGTCCGACTTCGGGCCGCTGCGGGTCGCGGTCGTCGGCACCGGGCCGGCCGGCATGTACGCCGCCGAGGACCTGCTCCTGCACACCGGCGCCGAGGTGACGCTGATCGACCGGCTGCCGGTCGCGGGCGGTCTGGTGCGCTACGGAGTGGCGCCCGACCACCCGGCGACCAAGCGGATCGGCGACACCTTCGCCCGCTTCCACACCCACCCGCGGGTCCGCATGTACCTCGGCGTCCAGGTCGGTACGGACGTCACGGACGAGGAGCTGGCCGCGCACCACGACGCCGTCGTGTACGCGGTCGGCGCGGCCGGCGACCGGCGGCTGGGGATCCCGGGCGAGGAGCGCACCGGCAGCGTCTCCGCGACGGCGTTCGTGGCCTGGTACAACGCGCACCCGGAGGTCGGCCCGGACGCGATCGACCTGTCGGGCACCGAGCGGGTCGTGGTGGTGGGCGCCGGGAACGTCGCGCTCGACGTGGCCCGCATCCTGGTCGCGGCCCCGGAGACCCTGGCGGCCACGGACATCGCCGACCACGCGCTCGCGGCGCTGCGCGCCTCCGCCGTGCGCGAGGTGGTGCTCCTCGCCCGGCGCGGCCCCGAGGACCTGTCGTGCACCGCGCCCGAACTCCTCGCCCTCGGACAGCTGCCGGGCGTCCGGCTGGTCGTGGACGACCACGACCCGCGGGTCTGGGCGGCCGTTGAGGCGGCCGAGCCCCGGGACAAGGCGGCGCTGCTGCGGGGCGCCGTCCGCGAGCGGGTGGACTGGGCGCGCCCGCCGGGCGGGGAGCGGCGCATCGTGTTCCGCTTCCACTCGGCGCCGGAGGAGGTGTGTGAGGGCGCGATACGGGTCACGGGCGGGGCCGACGCGTCGGGCCCGGCGGGTCCGGACCGCGCTCCAGGTCCGGCGGAGATCCCGGCCGGGCTCGTGCTCCGGGCGGTCGGCTACCGCGGACTGCCGGTGGCGGACCTGCCGTTCGACGAGACGACCGGCACGGTGCCGCACACCGGCGGCCGGGTCGAGGGGCGGCCCGGCACGTATGTCGTCGGCTGGATCAAGCGCGGCCCCTCGGGCGGCATCGGCGCCAACCGCACGTGCGCGGCGGAGACCGTGGGCACCCTGCTCGCGGACGCCGTCGCCGGCGTGCTGCCGAAGCCGGCCGGCACCGCCCGCGGCTTCGACCGGCTCGCCCGGAGCCGGGCCCGGCACGTGGTGGACGCGCGCGGGCTCGCCGCGATCGAGCGGGCGGAGCGGGCGCGCGGCGAGGAGGCCGGCCGGCCGCGGGTCAAGCTGGGCTCGCTGCCGGAGCTGGTCGCGGCGGCGCGGGGACGGCGGCGGGCGGCCGGCTGAGCCGACAGCGGCGGGCGTAGGGGGGCGTGGGGGGCGGACCCGCGCCCCCTTGCCGTACCGCCCGCGCATCGGGGTGCGTACGGGGGCTCCCGTACGGGCTTCGGCGTGGCACCCGTATCGAGGTGAATGATCCCGATATGAGTGCACGACATGAGTACGAGTGAGAATTCGCCTGTGGTCGTGGCGGTCGACGGTTCCGAGCACAGTCTGCGGGCCCTGGAGTGGGCGCTGCAGGAGGCGCGGAGCCTGTCCGCCCCGCTGACCGTCGCGCATGTGCGCTCGGAGGCGCTGCAGCTGGGGAGCGCCCGGATCGCCTCGCTCGGCCCGTCGCCGGAGCTGCCCGACACGGTCGTGGACGCGCTGGCCGCCGAGGTCGGACCGCGGGCCGAGGGGCTTGAAGTGGGGTACGCCTCGCTGGACGGCTCCGTCGTGGACGCCCTGGTGGAGGCGGCCGAGCGGGCCCGGCTGCTCGTCGTCGGGTCGCGGGGGCGCGGCGGCTTCAAGAGCCTGCTCCTGGGCTCGAACAGCCGGTCGCTCGCCGCGGCGGCGCCGTGCCCGGTGGTCGTGGTGCCGCACGAGGCGCGGGCCGCGTCCCTGGAGAGCGGGACGGCGGCGGGGCGGGTACTGCTCGGCCTGGAGACCGACGAGACCGCCGACGAGGTCGTGGAGTTCGCGTTCGAGGCGGCGGAGCGGCGCGGGGTGCCGCTGGAGGTGGTGACCGCGTATCCGGTGCCGCCGTCCCCGGCGCTGCTCATCGGCGCGCCGGCGCCCGCGCTCCAAGTGCCGCCGCCGATGCCGGACGAGACCCCCGAACTGGTGGAGAGCACGACCCGGCGGCAGGAGGAGCGGCTGCTGCCGTTCACCGAGCGCCGTCCGGAGGTCGAGGTGATCCCGACGGTCACGCCCGCCGATCCGGCCGGGCGGCTGGTCGAGGACTCCCTGGAGGCGGGGCTCGTGGTGGTGGGGCGGCACCGCCGGCACCGGATCGAGACGCTGCTCATGGGCTCGGTCGCGCATGCCGTGCTGCATCACGCGCACTGCCCGGTCGCGGTGGTGCCGCCGGCGCCGAAGCGCTGAGCGGGCCGAAGCGGTGAGCGAGCAGCCGGCGCGGGTGCGCGGGCGGGAAAGGGAGGTTTTCACCTCTTCAGGTGATGGCGGACATGGAGAAACGTGTCTGCCTCCGGACGTGCCGGGAACCTCGTTGCACGGGGACCGATCCAGTGGAGCGTGTCCATGCATCTGATCCGAACCGGCGAGGCCGATCTCGCCGTGCGGTCGAGCGAGGGCCTGACCACGGCCGAGCTGTACGGAGAGCTCGACCTGGTGCTGGTGCAGCGCATCCGGCCCGAACTCGACGTGCTGGCGCGCGAGGCGTCCGCACTCACCGTCGATCTGCGCCACGTCACGTTCTGCGACGCGTCGGGGCTCGGGCTCCTGGTGCGCTGCGCGCAGCGGGTCCGGGAACGGGGCGCGGCCTGGCGGCTCGTCTGCGACCAGCCGATGATCCTGCGCCTGGTGCGGCTGGCCGGCCTCGACGACGTCCTGTGCCCGTCGCCGCCGACGGCTCCGCCGCCGGGGCCGCAGGCGGCGGCCCAGCCGGGGCGGCTCCGGGTGTAGTCCGGGAGCCCGGGTCCGGGAGCCCGGGTCCGGCGTTCGCGGCCGCCTGTGGTGGCGGCCACGAACGCCGGTCCGGGTGTCAGGCGGGCAGGAGTTCGCCCGCGCCGCCGGGCTCCAGGGACTGGCCCGGGAACCCCGCCGCCGGGAGCGGCGCCGGCGGGCGCATGCCCGGGAGGCGGAGCTCGATGATGCCGCGGACGGCCGGCCACTCCTCGTCGAGGATCGAGTAGAACGCGGTGTCGCGGACCACACCGTCCAGGCCGCGCGAGTGGGCGCGGCGGACGCCCTCGCAGCTCGCGCCGAGCCGCTCGATGGCGACGCGGGAGCGGGTGTTGCGGGCGTCGGCGCGCATGGAGATCCGGCGCAGGCCCCAGGTCTCGAAGGCGTGCCGCAGCATGAGGTACTTGGCCTCGGTGTTGACGCCGGTGCCGCGGGCCTCGCTGGAGATCCAGGTGTTGCCGATCTCGGCGGCGTCGGGCACCGCGGTCAGGGGGTCGCCGTTGGGCACCCCGGTGACCGGCGGCCAGATCACCGGCCCGCGCCAGTAGTCGAGTTCCAGGAAGCGGGTCGATCCGAGAACCCGGCCGGTATGCGGGTCGACCAGGGCGAACGGCAGGGCCCGGCCTTGCGCCTGTTCGGCGAGAGCGCGGGCGATGTAGTCGCAGGAGGCATCAAGGCCGTGGGGCACGGACGTGTACGCATAGGCCGCACGATCCAGTGCGCCCGCCCAGGCGATGCCCTCGGCGTGGCGCATGGCCAGCGGCTCCAGGCGCACGGTGCGCCCGGTAAGGACGACAGGTACTGGCACGGGTCCTCGGGTCTTTCACGGGCAGGGGTCATCGCACGCCGGATCGCGGCGGCGACGCAAGGGAGGGGTTCCCGGCCCGGTGACGACCACCTTGCCCAAGGGGAAATGGGCAAGTGAAACGGTTCGCCATCGGTGGCGGGAGGAACAGTATGCAGCCCCGGGGCCCCTGAGAACAGAACCCCACACGAACCCGCGCGCACGGCTGAGTGAATGTCCGGTTTACCCCATCCCTCATTCGGCCCAGCGGAGGGTTTCGCAGGTTGGACGAGGGCCCCCGCAGGCCCGGCGGCCGGCACCGGAAAGGGCTCCGGCGACCGCCCTGTGCGGCGGTCGCCGGAGCCCGTGAAATGCCTGGCCAGCGCCTACGAGGCGGCTTCGGCGCAGGCGGGGTGGCCCCAGCCGTCGGGGTTCTTGGTGATGGTGTCGCCCTTGGCGTACGCCTGGCCGCAGCGGCAGCGTCCCGGGAAGCGGGCCTTGAGGCTGGGCGCGGACGAACCGGAACGCGTACCGGAGCCACCGGAGCGCGTACCGGCGCGCGGCGAACCGGGGGCGCCGGTGGCCTTGCGGGGGCGCTTGGCGGCGGCGGGGCGGGCCGAGGCGGGCTCCGGCGGGGGCAGCGGCGAGCCCTCGTCCGAGCCGGCGGGCTGCTGACTGCGCGCGGTGTGGCTCGCGGCCCGGTCGGCGGCGTCGTTCAGCGGGTCGCCGTCGACCTGGTGGGCGGGGGTGTAGACGAACTCCACGCGCCGGTCGGCGAGCAGTTCGTCGATCCGGACGACCAGCTCCTTGTTGGCGACGGGGGTGCCGGCCGAGGTCTTCCAGCCCTTGCGCCGCCAGCCGGGCAGCCAGGTGGTGACGGCCTTCATCGCGTACTGCGAGTCCATCCGCACCTCGGCCGGCACGGCGGGGTCGATGCGCTCCAACAGACGCAGGAGGGCGGTGAGTTCGGCCACATTGTTGGTGGCCGTGCCGAGCGGTCCGGCCTCCCAGTGGGCGATCTCGCCGTCCTCGGTCCCGATGACCCAGGCCCAGGCGGCAGGTCCGGGGTTGCCCTTGGAGGCGCCGTCGCACGCCGCGATGATCTTCTCTGTCATCCCTCGATCCTGACATGCCGGGCACCGTGCCCCGGACCACCGGCGGCGGCAGCGTCCGCGGCATCGACATCGGCATCGACACCGAGCCGGGCCGCCTCGGCGAGCAGCGCGTCGCGGCCGATGGCCTCGGCACGGGTCGACGGGACGGTGCAGGCATGGGCGCCGGCGATGCTGCCGTGGAGGGCGCAGATACGGGCGGGGGCGCCGGCCAGCCAGGCGTGCAGGAATCCGGCGGCGAAGGCGTCACCCGCGCCGTTGCTGTCGACGACGGGCGCGGTCGGGGCGACGGCCGGGACGTGCACGAGCGGCTCGCCGGGGCCGGTGAGGAGGTACGCGCCGGCGGCCCCGTCGGTGGCGACGGCGATGGAGGCGCGGCCGCGGGCGAGGAGGCCGCGCAGGGTGCGCTCGGGGTCGTCGAGCGCGGTGGCGGAGACGAACACCAGGTCGGCGGCGAGGGCGAAGGGCTCGTGGTAGGCGTCGCGGCCGTCCCAGTCGTGCAGGTCGGTGGAGATCGTGACGCCGGCGGCGCGGAGCTCGGGCAGGGCGTGGGCGCAGGGCTGGGTGATCGAGACGTGGGCGTGCCGGCTGCGGGCGGCGAGGGCGCGCACGATCTCGGGCGGCAGCCGGTCGGTGTCGCTGCCGCGCGTGGCGTCGTAGAGGGAGAGCCGGCGTCCGTCGGGGCCGACGAGGTTGACGGCCCGCTTGGTGCCGGTGGGCTGGGGCACGTCGGTGAGGGCGATGCCGTGCTCACGGTGGAGGGCGCGGACGAGGTCGCCCTCCGGGTCGGCGCCGAGCAGGTCGAGGTGGTGGGTGCGCAGGCCGAGGCGGTGCAGTCCGAGCGCGACGAAGTCTCCGGTCTGGCCGGCGCGGGTGACGATCCCGGTGCCGATCATGTGGCTGTCGGCGAGCGGCAGGGGCAGCTCGGGCACGTAGACGATGGTGTCGACGCCGGCGCCGCCGAGGACGAGGACGTCGATGTCCCGGCCGGGGGCGGCGTGGGGGGCGGTGGAGGCGTCACTGCTCATGCGGGGCAGTCAAACAGCGGCCCAGACCGCCGCGCAAGATCTTGCAGGGAATTGCTGCAAGGCGGGAGGCCCGGGCCGGGACGGTTCAGACCGACAGCGGCCGGCGACGGTCAGCGACGGTCAGCGGCCGGCGAGTTGGACGTCCAGCCACTCCAGGATCTCGGGGGTCACCGCGTCGGTGATGTCGGCGTACTCGTCGTGCTTCTTCAGGAACTTCGCGACGTACGGGCAGACGGGCACGATCCGCTTCCCGGTGGCGCGCACGTCGTTCAGCGCCTGCTCGACGAGGATCGAGGCCAGGCCCTGCCCGGCGTACGCCTCGTCGACCTCGGTGTGGAAGAAGACGCGCTGCTCGCCGCGGTCCCGGAAGGCGGTGAGCCCGGCGCGCTGTTCGTCGACCAGGATCTCGTAACGGTGCCGGGGCTCGTTCAGGCGGACGGCGGGGGTGCCGGCGGGCTGGGTCATGAGGAACCTTCCTGTGGTGACCGGGGGTTGGGGTGGGAGTTCGGGTTGGGTCCGGTTGTGTGCGTACGGGAACGGCTCAGTCGTGGCGGGGCGCGGCGGTGGCGGGTGCGACGGCGCCGAAGGCGTGGGCCACGGCGTCGCGGACGGCGGCCTCCGTGGGTGCGGGCCGGCCCTGCTCGGCGGCCATCTCGGCCAGTGAGGTCATGGCGACCTCGGGCAGTCCGCAGGCCGTGAAGCGGGTGAACTCGTCGAGGTCGGAGGAGATGTTGAGAGCGAAGCCGTGACTCGTCACCTTGTTGCGGATGCGCATGCCGATGGAGACGAGCTTGTCGTGGCGGGGCGTCCACACGCCGACCAGGCTCTGCGCGCCGGGCGGGGTGTCGCGCCGTACGGTCTCGAAGCCGAGCGAGTCCAGAGCGGCGACGAGCCCGTTCTCCACCCAGCGCACCACGTCGCCGGGACCGCGCTCCCCCAGGTGCAGCACGAAGTAGCCGATCAGCTGACCTGGCCCGTGGTAGGTGGCCTGGCCGCCGCGGTCGACCTCGACGAGCGGGATCGGCGAGTCGGCGCGGGGCAGTTGGTCGGCGGGCGTGCGCGAGCCGTACGTGATGACCGGCGGGTGGGTCAGCAGGACCAGCCGGTCCGGGATCTCCCCGGCCCGCCGCCGCTCGACCCAGCCCTTCATCTCCTCGCCCGCCTGGGTGTACGGCACCTCGCCCAGATCGATCCGCTCAAGCCCGAGCCCTCCCGCAGCCCCCTCCACGGACCCCTGCACGGACCCGCTCGCGGACTCGTCCATGTCGCGCCTCCTCCCTCTCCCGGTCTTCCGCAGGGCGGTGCGGCCCCGCTTTCAGGGGCCTTCGAAGCTCAGCAGGTCACCCGGCTGACAGTCCAGTTCCCGGCAGATCGCGCTGAGCGTGGAGAAGCGGATCGCCTTCGCGCGCCCGTTCTTCAGCACCGAGAGGTTGACCACCGTGACGCCGACCCGGGTCGCCAGCTGGGCCAGCGTCATCTCCCGGTCCGCCAGCAACCGGTCCAGGCGGACCGCGATGTGGTGGTCCTCATCCGGTGGCATCAGACGAGCCCTTCCGTGTCGGCCCGAAGCCTCGCGCCGCGGCGGAAGGCTTCGGCGAGGGCCGCGACGAGCAGGCCCAGCAGGATGACCTTGAATTCGAAAGTGTACGAGAGGACGACCGCGTCGCCGACGCGCGTTCCCGTGACCAGCCGGCTCGTGGTGACGGCCGCCACCAGAGGGCTCAGGACGCCCATGGCGAGGACGGTCAGGGCGATGACGTTGAGGCGCCGGGCGTTGACCGGCACGAAGACGTCGCCTTCGCGCAGCGTACGGGCCATGCGGAGGAGCAGCACCAGGATCAGCACCAGCAGCCCGCTGTCCGTGACCTCGGGGAGGGCCAGCAGGACCCGCTGCCCGAGGTCGGGGGCGGCGAGGACGACCTCCGCCTGACGGCCGCCGGTGAGCGTCAGGCCCTCTTCCGCCGGCGAGCCCGGCACCCGCGTGAGCGCCGTGGTCTCGACCGCCCGGGTGTCCATCGGCTCGGTCACCCCGGCCACTCCCAGGAGCGGCAGCAGGATTCCGAACGTCGCCACCAGCGCCAGCGCCACCCCGAGAGCGATCTCCAGCAGCCGCCCGTCGAGACGGCTCCACCACGCATTCATGCCCATGTCTCCCCCTACGGCCCGGTCCGGGGCCGTCACTTACCGGTCGTTCCGACCTATCGTTTATCGATAGTATCGATAAACGATACATCACGAGCCGCGTGGGGTCGGGGTCAGGACCGGCGACGGTGACAGTGACGGTGATACGGGGGGGGCTCAGCCGGGCTTGCGCAGAGCCCGGGAGAGGCGTTCGCCGAGCGCGCGGTCCAGGGAGGCCGCGGAGTCGATGCCCAGGGCGGCCGCCAGGTCGCGGACATGAAGGTCGGCGAGGGCCTCGGTGAGTTCGGCGAACGCGTCCGCGGCGGCCCGGCCGCGGTGCAGGCCGGCGGCGACGGAGACGATGCCGATCAGGGCGGCCGGCCACCACCACACGCCAAGGACCAGATACCCGCCGCCCCAGGCGCACAGGCGCGCCGCCGCGCCGAACCGGAGGCGGGCGGCGTGCAGTTCGGCGCGGGTGCCGTCGGCGGCGACGAGCCAGAGCCGGGGCCAGGCCGCCGCCAGGTCCAGGCGGTACGCGCGCCACAGCCGTTGCCCGGGTGCGGCGAGCCGGTCGCCCATGCCGAAGGGGTGGCGGGGCGGGGCGGCGGCGATGCGGTCCCGCTCGGCGAAGCGGCGCTCCGCGAGCCCGGCGAGCCGGTCGGCGTCGTCCGCCCCGGCAACGCGGGCCCGGCCGGCCGTGACCAGGGCCGCGCGGAACGCGGCGTCGGCGGCCCGCCATCTGCGCAGCCGGCGGTCGGCGAGGCGCCGCAGGAGGGGTCCGCGGGGCTCGGCGCACCAGAGGAGTTCCACTCCGGCGCCGAGGGCCTGGGCGGCCGCGCCGATCGCGGCCGCGACGAGCAGCACCCCCAGGGCCACGAGGACGACGGTACCGATGCTCCGGGACGCGGGGGAGGCGGCGAGCGTGTCGAGCCAGGTCCGCAACTTCCCCACGTCGGCCCAGTGTTCGTGGCCGAGCACCGTCGCCGTGGTGACGGCGGCGACGAAGAGCAGTCCGGGCAGTGCGAGCAGCGTCAGCCACCGCTCCGCGATCCGGCCCCCCAGCGCGCTGAGGAAGGCGCTGGTCACCGGAGCGGCAGCGGGTTCAGCGGGCGGCCGAGGAGACCGCAGGCGGGCTGATCCGGGGCGCCGTCGTCCGGCGCCTCCACGCGACCGCACCGGCCCGTGGGACAGGCCAGGAAGTACAGGGCGGGATGCGCCGGTCCGGCCACCGGCAACCTCTGGAACACGGGGCCGGTGGGCGGGGGCGTCGTACGGTACGAGCCGAGTCCGGCGCTGTGCCCCGCGGCCAGCAACAGCTCTTCCAGCTCGTCGAGGTGATCGCCGAGTTGCTGCAGGGAACGGCCGTCGCGCAGGGCGGAGGCGATGGCGTCGACGAGCCGCGCGCCCGGCTCGCCGAGCGCGTCGAGCTCCGGCGAGGCCGCGGGATCCGCGAGCCGGCGGCAGAGCTCTTGCAGCCGCGCGTCGCCCGGGTCCGTGTTCGTCGCTCCGTCGGCCGTGTTCGCCACGCTTCCGCTCCCCCTCGGACGCCGGTTGCCGCTTGGTCGCCGATTGTATGTCCCAACCCCGGCGTTCCGAGGGCTTCTTGGCTATCGTGAACACAGGCCGGTACGTGCGGGACTCGCGAGGGCGCGGGACGCGCGGAGGGCGCGGAGGGCGTACGGTCCGGGGCGGCGTCAACCGGGGGGGTGGTCGTGGTCAGCGCGGCGGATGCGACGGCAGCCGGAGGACCCGGCGGCACGCGGCCAAGTGGCGATCACCTGCTGCTGCGCCATCTGAGGACGGGCGACCGCGACGCGCTCGACGAGGCCATCCGGTCGTACCGCCGGGAGCTCGCGGCCACGGAGCCCGGCGACCCGACCGTGCCGGGCCGCGCCGGCAATCTCCTGATCGCCCTGCACCGGCGGTGGCAACTGACCCTCGACGCCGGCGATCTGGGCGCGCTGGTCGCCTTCGGGCACGAGCGGGTGTCCGTCGATCCCGTGCGGCCCCAGGACGTGGTCATCCTCGCCCTGACGTACCGGCGATGCTTCGACCTCCACGGGCGGGCGAGCGATCTCGACCGGGCGGTCGAGCTGTTCGACCGGGCGGCCGGCCTGCCGCAGGACGCCACGACCGGCGCGCAGACGCTCGCCGCGCTGGGCGAGGCCCTGCAGGAACGGCACGACAACGGCGCGCGCGGCGGCGCGGGCGGCGGCGTCGAGGCCCGCGGGACGGCCCCCGGGTCGGCCGACGAGGCGACTGACGGGACGGCCGACGGGACGGATCTCGCGCGGGCGACGAGCGCCTTGCGGGACGCGCTGGAGATCCTTCCGCCCGGCTCGCCCGACCGGCCCGGCTACCGCAACAACCTCGCCACGGCACTGCACAGCACCTATCTGCACAGCGGCGACACCGCGGCGCTGCGCGAGGCCCTGGACCAGTGGCGGACGGCCCTGCGGGAGAGCCCGCCGGGCAGCGAGGTGCGCCCGCTCGTCCTTGCGAACCTCTCCCAGGGCCTGCGCAGCCGGCACGATCACGACACCGACGAGGCGCACCGCGCCGAGATGCTGGAGGTGCACCGCACCGCCCTGGCCGAGAGCCGGGCCGGCCACCCGAAACACCCCGCGCGGCTCGCCGGTCTGGCCGTCGCCCTGCGGCTGGCCGCCGAGGACAACGGCGATCCCGGGCTGCTCCGTGAGTCCGCCGAGCTGCTGCGCGAGGCCCTGCCGCTGTGCGACGCCGGCGCCCCCGAACGGGCCATGGGGATGAACAGCCTCGGCAACACCCTGCACCGGCTGGCCCAGTCGACCGGGGACGCGACGGTGCTCGACGAGGCGATCGCCGTCCTGCGGTCCGCCCTGGCCCAGCAGCGGCCGGGCACCGGCCCGTACGCCGACACCCTGGCGAATCTCGCCGTCACCCTGCGGGAGCGCGGCCTGCAGACGGACGACCTGGACTCCCTGCGGGAAGCCACCCGGCTGGCCCGGACCGCGCTGGACGCGGCTCCGGCCTCCCCCGCCGCGCAGGCCGCCCGCCTCGCCAACCTCGGCGTGGTGCTGCAGAGCTGGCACGGCGCGACGGGCGACCCGGCCGCCGCCGACGAGGCGGTCGACACCGCCCGTCGCGCCCTGGCCCTGGCCCCGCGGACCGGGGCGGTCCGCGCGGACCGGCTGAACCACCTGGCCAACGCCCTGCGCGGGCGGTTCGGCGGGCCCGCCGACGGGACGGCCCCCGAGACGGTCGCCCCCGGCATCGCGGACCCCGACGTGACGAACCCCGAAAGGGCACACCGCGACGTGGCGGACCTCGACGAGGCGGCCGCTCTCCTCGAGGAGGCCGCCGGGCACATTCCGTACGGCGATCCGGCACTGGCGCTCGTCCTCTCGAACCTCGGCTCCACCCGTCTGACGAAGCATCACCACAGCCCCCGCGAAGGACTCCTTGCGCAGGCGGTCAGCGACCTGGGCCGCGCCGTCTGGTCCGCCCCGGAGGGCGACCCGGCCCACGGCACCTATCTGCACACGTACGGCGACGCGTTACGTGCCCTGCACCACCAGGACGGCGATCCGGCCGTGCTGCGGGCCGCCGAGGACGCCTACCGGCAGGCCGCCGGTACGAGGACCCTGCCTGCCTACGAGCGGGTTCTCGCGGCCTGGGACTGGGGAGCCGCCGCGGCGGCAGGCCTCCGCTGGAGCGAGGCGCTGCGGGGTCATGAAGCGGCCCTGGAACTCCTGCCGTTCGCCGCGTCCGGCCGGCTGGCCCGCAGCGACCAGGAGCGCGGCCTGTCCCGGGTGCGGGGGCTCGCCGCCGAGGCCGCCGCCTGCGCGGTCAACGCGGGGCGTCCCGAGCACGCGGTGTCGCTCCTGGAGCAGGGCCGGGGCGTGCTGCTGAGCCGGGCCATGGACACCCGGGACGGGATCGGGCGGCTGCGCGGCGCCCATCCGGGTCTCGCCGAGCGGTTCGTCTCGATCCGTGACCGGCTCGACGCGCTCGAAGCCGTCGACGCGGCGGAGGCCGCTCTGGGCCGGCTGCCGCCCGCCACCGCGGACCAGCGGCACACGCTCGCGAGCCGCCTGGAGGAGCTGGTGGCGGAGATCCGCCGGGCACCCGGCTTCGCCGACTTCCTCGGCGCGCCGGACGAGAACGCGCTGCTCGCCTGCGCGGAGGACGGCCCGGTGGTGCTCGCCTACTGCAGCGGCTACCGCAGCGACGCCCTCGTCCTGCGCCCGGAGGGCGTCCTGCTCGTACCCCTGCCGCGGGCCACGCCGGACGCGGTCGGCGCACAGGCCGACCGGCTCCGGCGCGCGCTCGCCGACGCGATGGACCCCGCCCGCGACAAGGCCGCCCAGCGGACCGTCGCCGAGGTCCTGGCATGGACCTGGGACCACGTCACCGGCCCCGTACTCGACCGGCTCGGCCTTTCCGGTGCTCCCGGGGCCGGGGCCGGGGGCGGGGCCGGGGGCGAGCTGCCCCGGCTGTGGTGGTCGCCGGGCGGGACGCTGGCCGCCCTGCCCCTGCACGCGGCAGGCCACCATGACGACAGCAGCGGCGTCGTACCGCAGGGGACGGGTGGGCCGGGGCCTGGTGGGCCTGGGCCGGCGCCGCGGACCGTCATGGACCGGGTGGTCTCCTCCTACACGCCGACCGTCCGGGCGCTCCGGTACGCCCGGGACCGGGCCGCCGCCCCGTGCCCGGCCGGCCGGCTCCTCGCCGTCGCGCTCCCCGACACCCCGGGTGCCCGGCCGCTCGGTGGGGCACGACGCGAGGCGGAGACGCTGCGCGCGCTGCTGCCGACCGATGTGCTGTACGGGGAAGAGGCCACCTTCGACCGGGTCATGGCCGCCCTGCCGGATCACCCGTGCGTCCACTTCGCCTGCCACGGAGTCAGCGAACCCGCCGCCCCCTCGGCGGGTCGGCTCCTGGTGCACGACCATTCGACCCGGCCGTTGACGGTCCGGCAGATCGCCCGGCTCGACCTGCCGGCCGCGCGGCTCGTGGTGCTCTCGGCCTGCGAGACGGCGCGCGCCGACGGGCACCTGGCCGACGAGTCCATCCACATCACCTCCGCCTTCCAGCTCGCGGGGTATCCCCATGCCGTCGGCACGCTCTGGCCGGTGCACGACGCCGTGGCGGTCCGTGTCACCCGCCTCCTCTACCGGCGGCTTCGTACCGACGGCGACGGCGACGGCGGGCCGGCGCTTGACGACAGCCGGACGGCGGCCGCGCTGCACCTGGCGGTCCGGGAGTGCCGGGCCGCGTTCGCCGCCAGCCCGAGCTTGTGGGCCGCCCACATACACGCGGGCGCCTGAGGCGCCCCCCCCCCCCGGACCGAAGGAGACAGTCGCGATGAGCCGGTGGTGGCGGCGCAAGGCTGCTCAGGAAGATCAAGGACAGCAACAGCAACAGCGCCAGGAACAGCAACAGGGACAGCAGCAGGGACAGGGACCAGGACAGGAGGAGGCGGACGGGGCGGCCTGGCGGCCGGTCGGCGGGCACATCACCCTCACCGAGGTGACGGACGGCGGCCCGGAGCAGGAGATCGTGCGGGTCGAGATCTCCCCCGAGGAGTGGCACCTCATGCGCGCCCGTGCGGCCATCGAACGGCTGGGCCCCGAGCACCCGGACGCGCTCGACGCCGTACGCGAACTGGCCCGGGTGCTCGGTTCGATGCCCGGTCGCGGCGAGGAGGCGGTGGCGTTCTACCAGCAGGTGGCGCGGGGCCAGTGGACGGTGCTGGGCCCCCACCACGAGGAGACTCTGCGCACCTCCGCCGAACTCGCCGCCTTGCTCCACAGGACCGGTCAGCTGCAGCTCGCCGAATCGGCCTGGCGCGACACCTTCCGCGGCCAGTCGGAGACCCTGGGCCGCGATCACCCCGACACCCTGCGCAGCGCGGCCGGGCTCGCGGTCGTCCTGGAGGACCTCAGGCGCGCGCCCGAGGCCGAACCGCTGGCCCGGGACGTGCTCGAGCGGCGCACCAGGCTGCTCGGGCCCGACCATCCGGACGTGCTGACCGCCGCCAACTCCCACGCGGCCTCGCTGATCAAGTGCGACCGCCATCAGGAGGCGGAGCGAGCACTGCGCGGCCTCGTGCCCCGGCTTGAGCGGCGTTACGGTCCCGACCACGAGCGCACGGCGGCGGCCCGGGCGAACCTGGGTGCCGTGCTCGTACGGCTGGATCGCCACGCCGAGGCGGAGACGCAGCTCCGGGCGGTCATCCGGTCCTTCGAGGCGACCGTGGGACCCCACCACGAGAACACCTTCACGGCGCGCAACAACCTGGCGGCCGTCCTGCACGCCATGGAGCGGTACGAGGACGCCGTACCCGTGCTGCGCGACGTCCTGGCCGGCCGGGTCGCCCTGAACGGCGAGGACCACCCGGTCACCGTGTCGACCCGGGACAACCTCGCCAACGTCCTGATCGACGTGGGGCGGTACGCCGAGGCCACCGCGCTCCTGGACCGCTGCGTCCGCGACTACCGGCGCATCTACGGGCCGGGGCACCCCCGCGAGCAGGCGGCCGAGGAGAAGCTGGCGTGGTTGCGGGACGACACCCGGTAGGCGACCGCCCCGCGCAGTGGCGGGAGTCCCGGTTCAGTCGCAGCAGTCGCAGCAGCACTTGCACGGGTTGCAGCAGCCACCACCACCGCCACCGCAGCCGTCGCCCGAACCACCGCCGGAGCCGCCGGAACCACCGGAGCCGCCGAACCCGTGCCCGCCACCCGAACCACCCGAGCCGCCGCCCGAGTTGCCGCCGCCCCGCCCGCCGAACCAGCCGTCACCGCCGGAACCGTCCCGGCTCGAACCGCCGCTGCTGTTGCCGTCGCCGAACTGAATGGGCTCACCGTCGTCCGCGCCGTCGTCGTCGCTGCAGCGGCAGCAGCTGTAGCACAGCCGGCAGTCCGCGCACAGCCTGCGCCACTCGTGACACCGCCGGCACTGCCCCTCCTGCGGCCGGCCCGACGCCATCGCCCCGACGCCGCAGGCCGCACCCGCACCCGCACCGGTCTCCGGAGCCGACTCCAGGGGCATTTCCGTCGGCGTACGACGTCCCAGCCAGGGCACCATGCGCAGGCCCCGCGCCTGCCGACCGGGCTGCTGCTGATGCTGGCGATGCCGGGGGTCGAAGACCCGGTCGACGGCACGTTCCAACTCGCCGCCCAGCAGCGCCTGTACCAGCCGTCCGTCGACGAACACGGCGTCGGACAGAGCGAGTCGGATGCCGTGGACGGCGTCGTCGCACAGCCGGCGCACCTCGGCGAGGTCCGCGCCGGTCACGGCGATCGGGTTCCACGCGCCCGACGCCCGGTCCGCGTCCAGGTCCTCCACCGCGTCCAGCAGGTGCGCGAGCCGGCCGAACAGACGGCCGGCTTCCGCGAGCGGCTCGGCGTTGCCCGGACGGTCCGTGAGCACCGCGGTGTACGCGAAGGCGGCCGCGGTCGCCGTCTCCGTGGGCTCCGTGACCGTCAGCAGCGAGCCCCCGTGGCCGGTCGACCGCTCGACCTCCGGCTGACGCTCGACCGCCCCGAGCAGCACGGCGGTGTCGAAGCCGAGCCGTTCGCCGCCCGCGGCGCCCGCTCGGTCCCAGCCGTGGGCGATCCGGCGTGCCGCAAGGGCCATCGGCCGGCGCCCCAACAGACCGTCGCCGTCGGCCACATGGTCACGTATCTTCGCCGCGGCGAGCACCAGCGACACCGTCGCCGCCAGCCGCGCGCCCTCCCCCTGCGCCACGTCCGCCGACCGCATCCCGCGCAGCGGGCACGGGCCGGCTCCGCGCCGCCAGTCCCCGGTGCGCTCCGACTGCGCCTCGGTCAGCACCGAGACGATCAGGCCGTCGTAGTTGGTGGCGACCCTCGCGAACTGCCCGTACTCGCTGCGCAGCGCCAGGCACAGCCCGCACAGATGCGCCATCCACTCGACCCGCAGGCCCTCGCCCAGGCGATGGCGGCACGGCCTGATGATTCCGAACACCGATGTACTCCCCCGTAGGAACCGCCGTCCGGTCATATCCGCCCGGACGGCCGACATCCTAGGTGTTACGGCGTCAGGCGCGGCACCTGGCGGCGGCCAGGGCGTCCTTGACCTCCCGCGCCACGCGGGCCGCGTCGTCGGGGTTGTTCACGACGTCGGTGCGGTTCATGTCGATGACGAGGACGTCGCTGGCCGAGTAGTGCTTGTGCACCCAGTCGTCGTAGCCGGACCACAGCGTGCGGTAGTACTCGACGAGGGCCTCGTCCTGCTCGAAGTCACGGCCGCGCAGCCCGATGCGGTGCAGCACGGTCTCGAAGTCCGCCTTGAGGTAGACCATGAGGTCGGGCGCCTTGCGGTACGGCAGGCCGTCGATCTCGCGCATCATCTCCTCCAGCAGCCCCTCGTACACCTGCATCTCGAGGGAGCTGATGCGGCCCAGGTCGTGGTTGACCTTGGCGAAGTACCAGTCCTCGTAGATGGACCGGTCGAGGACGTTGTCCCCCTGCTTGTACGCCTCCTTGATCGCGGCGAACCGCGTCTGCAGGAAGTAGAGCTGCAGCAGGAAGGGGTAGCGCTTCGCCTGTATCTCCTCGGGGCTCGCCGTGTAGAAGAGCGGCAGGATCGGGTTGTCGTCCACGCTCTCGTAGAAGACATGGCTGCCGAGCTCCTTCGCGAGCAGCTCGGCCACGCTCGTCTTGCCGATCCCGATCATGCCTCCGACGCAGATCACTGACATACCTCACTTCTCCCTGGGACTTCTGTTCGCGGCGAGAGCCGGGCTACCCGCACCGCCCGGGCACGTTGCGGCGGTCACTCGATTCCCCAGGATCTTCATGATCGGTGTCATGTGGTCCATCGCCTCGTGGCCGCTCAGAAGCATAGATGACCACTCAGCCTGCGCCGGTCCGACCGGGTGGGGGCAGCGCGATCACGCCCTTGCCCCTCGTGGACGGTCGGCGGGGACCATTCGGCCCCAGCGAGACGGCTCGCCTGTGGGCCAGACTGGTGGTGTCGGATCCGGGAGGCCTCCATGGATACCCTGGACATGCTGTCCATGCACTCGCCGCTGTTCGACACCGCAGCAACCGGTGATCAGGGGGACCTGGAGGTCCCACCCTATGGGGTACAGCGGTCCCTCCTGTCGTACGAAGCGCGTACCGCTTGCACCGACCCGGTTTCCACCGCGCGGTTCGG
>NZ_JAHTMW010000042.1 GCF_026236535.1 Streptomyces sp. SKN60
CGGCCTCGGTCACGTTCTCACTGGTCATCGGTGCATCCTCCATGATCGGGAGTTACACCGAACGATTTACAGTCCCTTCTACTGCGCCGCACCTTGCCGGATAGCTCGGATTCAAGCGGTTGCCCGGTGGTGAAATCGTCGATACCCGGGCTTCGATGCAGGCCATGGCGTGCAGGGCCCGACGTGTTTGCGGGGCACGGTGTGTGCTGCCGAAGTCGGGACACTGATATTGGTGGACACCTGCGCTTCAATTTGACAGTGTGCGTCAGTCATAGGGCCCACGAAAGCGTGGTCAGGTCACGCCTCCTTTTGGCCGTACGAGCGTCGGGCCATTGATCGGCTCTTGAAAGATGTGGTGCCGAGGCAGCGGCACCTGACCTAGGCAACTCCTTGGGGCGTGACACGATCGGGTGTGGCCTTGTACAGGTCAGCAGCCTCGTTTGGTGCTGGATGACAGGAGGCAGGCGTGGCGGATGGGGACATCCTGGCGCGGCCGGAATCCTCTGGTGGCCTTCAGCGGGGCGCTACACTCCCCTTTGAGTGGTACCGGGACCCGGCCGTTTTCGAGCGTGAACGGGAGCTGATTTTCAAGCGCTCATGGCAATACGCGGCGCTGCTTGAGCAGCTTGGGGAGCCGGGTGACACGGTGCCCACGAGTGTCGCCGACATTCCGATTGTGCTGGCCCGCGGCAAGGACGGCGAGTTGCGTGCCTTCGTCAACATCTGCCGGCACCGTGGGCACCTCGTGGTGCCGGATGCTGGCAATCGTTCGAGTCTTCGGTGCCCCTACCATGGCTGGATCTATGGCCTCGACGGCTGCCTGAAAGCGGTGACCCGCGGCCGTCTCGAGGAGAATCTCGACACTTCGCAGTGGGGGCTCTTGCCACTTCAGGTTGATACGTGGGGGCCGTTTGTGTTCGTCAACTTCGACCTTGACGCCAGATCACTTCGCGAGTGGCTACGCCCTGTCATGGACTCGGCTCGACGGGCACGGGTCCCGCTGGACGGCCTGAGCCTTTGGAAGGAGACCGAGTTTGAATTCCGGGCGAACTGGAAGGTAGCTGTCGAAAATACGCTGGAATGCTACCATTGCCCGACGATCCATTCGGAGACAATCGGCAAATGGCTCAAGGTAACGCACGACGCCTTCCGTACCTCCTGTGATGATTATGGGATCATCAGCGAGCAAGATCTTCAGCCCCCTGGGAGGCGTCCGAGCGGATCCCCGCCGTACGACCCAGAGACCAACGAGACCTGCGTCCCGCTGCCGTTCCTCTGGCCGAACTTCCAGTTCACATCATTTCCTGGACCCAGAAATCTCATGGTTTTCACATTCAGGCCCGTCTCTAGCGACCGAACCATCGGCTGCTTCCAGTACCTGTTCGGCGACGAGGCCGATGAGGACTTCCGTCAGCGAATCTGTGACTTCTCCGATCAGTTCGGTTCCGAGGACCTGTCGGCTGTGGAATCCGTCCAGCGTGGAATTGATTCCGGGATTCTTCCATACGGCCACCTACTGCCTGTGAGTGACATCACAACACAATATTTCGACGATCTCGTTCACGCGGCTCTCACAGGAAAGGACAGAAACCGGTGAAGTGGGCTGGCCTGGTACCCCAGGAGGCCTGCTGTTCACAGTGCTGGGGACTGGGCTACGCCCACGGAGCGGCATCGAGCAGGTGTCTGACAGCGGCCCAGTCGCGATCTGCGTCTTTGCCAGGCAGTTCCAGATGTCAGCAGTCAAGGTGCAGTCGGTAGGGAAGGACGCGATGAAAGCACAACAATGGAGCACGACACGGAGCGGGCGCAGGCAGCTGGTTCTGGGCGCCGCCTGCCTCGCGGTGTCCGTTCTTACCGTCGCGTGCGGTACGTCGAGCGGTGGCGGGCCGGTCGGAGAGTCGTCAGCGCCAGTCACAAACGATGCAAGCGCCGCCGCCCAGGCACGCGACAAGGTCGCGGACATGCGTGCCGGCAAGGAGTTCGGGGCGCCACCGTCCAGCGCGCCCAAACCGCAGCCCGGCAAGAAGATCTGGGGGGTCGCCTATTCGCTGGACGCGCCCGGCGGCCGCGAGTTCGCGGAGGCAGCCAAAGAAGCAGGCAAGATGTTCGGCTGGGACGTCACAGTCACTGACAGCGCCTACACTCCGAGCACGGCGGTTGATCTGATCCGGCAGGGCATTGCGGCCGGCGCAGACGGCCTGCTGCAGTACTCGATCGACTGCGCCTCCACGCAGAGCGCGCTCCAGGATGCGAAGCAGGCCGGGATCAAGATCGTGGCTGTGGAGGGGGTCGACTGCAACGATGCTGGCGGGACCGGCAAGCCCCTTTTCGACTACAACGTCCACTACCAGCAAGGGGAATATCTCAAGTGGACGGTGGCTCTCGCGGTCGCGCAGGCGCAGTGGGCGATCGCCGCCACGGACGGACACGCGGTCGGCATGTATCTCAATCAGACCGACTCTGCCTTCGGTCCGGTCAACACCCGTGCGTTCAACGATGAGCTGAAGAAGTGTGGAAGCTGCGGCAAGCCCGTACCGGTCGATTTCGTCGGCGCCGATATCGGCACCACCTTGGAACAGAAGGTCGCGACGGCGCTTCAGCAGCATCCTGACGTCAACGTCGTCGCGGTTCCGTACGACGCGCTCGTTTCGGGCGGAGTCGGCACGGCGGTCCGCCAGGCTGGCCGAGACGTGAAGCTGATCGCGGGCGAGGGGCAGCAGGCAACGCTCGACGGCATTCGTGCCAAGACCGTCGCCGCAACCCTGGGGCTGGTGCCGGAGTGGGAGGCATACGCCGGGATGGACAACCTCAACCGGCTATTCAACGGCCGACCCGGAGAGGCGAGCGGACAGGGCTTCGGCCTGGTCGACGCGACCAACATCGACCAGCAGTCGGCCGGTCGCTCGTACGTGCCGCCGGCCGACTTCAAGACCGCGTACCAGA
Organism: Streptomyces sp. SKN60; assembly: GCF_026236535.1. GTDB lineage: Bacteria > Actinomycetota > Actinomycetes > Streptomycetales > Streptomycetaceae > Streptomyces. Next base: position 2,944 of record NZ_JAHTMW010000042.1, read on the forward strand.
AGGCATGGGGCGTTGGGTGAGGGCGCTTCCTGGCATTCCGCGCTGGGGGTACAAGGGGTGTCGAAGTCCTTCGGAACCACCCGGGCACTCGACGAGGTCTCGTTCGAGATCGGGACTGGCACGGTTCACGCGCTGGTAGGCGGCAACGGCTCCGGCAAGTCGACGCTCGTCAAGATTCTGGCCGGTGTGCACCACGCCGATGCCGGAGAGCTGAATGTTGGTGGCCGTGTCCAGGATCTTGCCGGCCATACTCCCGTCCGCGCCCATGACCTCGGGCTGCGCTTCGTCCACCAGCAACCGTCGACCTTCCTCGACCTCTCGGTCGCGGAGAACCTGGCGCTGGGACGAGGCTTCGAGCATGGCGCGAGTCGCCGGATCAAATGGAACGAGCTCCGGCACCGAGCCCGGCATGTCCTTGAGCGGTTCGCCATAGACGCCTCTCCGGACGACGAGGTCCGCACGCTGGGTCCCGCGACCCGAACCATGGTCGCGATAGCACGCGCCCTCCAGGACCAGGAGGCGACAGCACAGGGCCTGCTGATCCTCGACGAGCCGACCGCAACCCTCACCCGCCGCGAAGTCGACATCCTGCTCGCCGCGCTGCGCCGCTATGCGGCCGCAGGACAGGCCATCCTGTTCATCACCCACCGTCTCGACGAAGTCGAAAGGATCGCCGATTCGGCAACGGTGCTGCGCGACGGCAGGGTTGCCGGAACCCTCGACCGGGACGGAATCCGGCACGACCGGCTCGTGGCCATGATCACCGGGAGGTGGCCGACGCACACCGCGCTGCAGGCAGCGACCCCCGGAACGGCAGGGCAGCTGTTGCTCGAAGCCCGCGGCGTGCGCGGATCTGTGGTGCGCGACGTGGACATGGCCCTGCGGAGCGGCGAGATTCTCGGCCTGGCCGGTCTTCTGGGCTCGGGAAGATCCACGCTGCTTCGCCTGCTCTTCGGCGAGACGCGGATGGAAGCCGGCACTGTTTTCCTTGCCGGTGAGCCACTCAGGCTCAGAAGTCCGTGCGACGGGATCCGCGCCGGCATCGCATACCTCTCAGAGGACCGCCTGTCGGACGGAGCATTCCCGACCCTTTCGGTCCGGGAGAACATCTCGATCGGCGACCTGCGGCGATACCGCAGACTGCTGCGCATCAATCGCGGCAAGGAGCGCCGCGAGGTGCTCGATCTGGTCGCCCGGTACCGCATCCTCACAGCATCACCGGAAGAGCGCTTTGCGGTCATGTCGGGCGGCAACCAGCAGAAGACAATACTGGCACGCTGGATGCACATGACACCGAAAGTGCTACTGCTCGACGAACCGACTCAGGGAGTCGACGTCAGCTCCAGGCAGGAGATTTACGACATGATCCGTCACAGCGCGGCACGCGGAGCCGGGGTGGTGGTCGCCTCGTCCGACTTCGGGGAGCTGGTTACGCTGTGCGACCGAGCACTCGTACTGAAGCACGGCCGAGTCGTCCGATCCTTCGACAAAACCGGCTTCACCGAGACCGACCTCAACGAGGCGCTCTTCCTGAGGACGGGATACCAGTGAACAAGGCACCAGAGGGCGCCTCGAATGCCGAGCCAGCCGTGAAGCATCGGCACACCGGCCTTTGGACGGCGAGGCGACACCATCGCCTCCTGAAGATCGGCGAGGCATGGAGTCTTCTCCTGGGCATGATCGCGATCGCCGCCTTCTTCAGCCTGTGGCCCGAGACAGCGGACACGTTCCTCACCGTGCCGAACCTCCGCGTTCTCGCCGCGAACCAGGCCGTCCTCGGGATTATCGCGCTCGGGGCCCTAGTACCGCTCATCTGCGGTGATTTCGACCTCTCGGTCGGGGCGATCGCGGGCCTGTCGGCCGTGTTCGTCGCGGACGCGCTCTCCAACGACACACCACTCGCCTACGGAATCATCCTCGGCATCGCCCTGGGCGCCTCGGCGGGCTTGATCAACGCCTTGCTCGTCACACGAGGGGGAGTGAACGGCATCATCACGACCCTGGGGACCGCCACCGTGATGTCGGGCATCGTCTCCCAGAAGACCGGCGGCACGGCCGTCGTCAGCAACATCCCGGCCGCCCTGACCGATTTCGGAAGCGGCACTCTCCTGGGCGTTCCGGGCCCGGACTGGGTCCTGGCGGCAGTCACGGCCGCCCTCTACTTCGCGCTCACGCAGACCGGCACCGGACGCAGCATCTACGCCCTGGGATCCAACAGCACCGCGGCGCGTCTGATCGGGCTCCGCACGAACGTTCTACTCGGGTTCGCCTTCGTCCTCTCCGGCGCGCTGTCCGCGATCGGCGGGCTCGTGCAAATCGCGCGCGCCGGCGGGGCGGACCCCCGGGTAGGCGGCTCCTTCACCCTCCCCGCTCTCGCGGCGGCATTCCTCAGCGTCGCGGCCGTGAAGCCGGGACAGTACAACGTCGGCGGCACACTCGTCGCCATCTTCTTCCTCGCGGTACTCAACAACGGGCTCAACCTGGCCGGAGCGCCCCCCTATGTCGCCAGCTATGTCAACGGCGCCGCGCTCATCCTGGGAGTCGGACTCGCCGCCTACCTCGGCCGTCGACGAGCCGGGTACGCCTGACATTCGGGTGGCCCGGTCCCGCATCGCGGTTTACCTGCAGCCTGGTAAGGACGTGTCCGTTGCTGGTGAACTTGATGGTGATCAAGTGACTTTCGCTGACGGGAACGAGCCTGTCTGGCTCGACACCGTGGCCCGCAAGGCTTGGTGAACAAGTTCTGGTCGTAGGCGCGGATGTGGGTGCGACCACAGTGGAGCCCTGGCCCTGCAGCTCGGTGCTGCGGGCGGCGAAGGCGGCGCTCACGATCTGAGTAGCAAAGGCCACAAGCAGCCTCCGCCGACAGATACCGCCAGCGTACGTAGCGCAGTTCGCCCTCGGCGTGGCCGTGGCCGCTGGATGCCCACGGCCTTGATCCCGGTGTTCGTTCCGTAGGCGTAGACGACAGCGCAGGCGGTCCGCCGACCTCCGCGGAAAGGCTGCCGCCGCCTGAGACGGGGGTGATCGCGTCCAGGCAGCCGGTCCGCAGCACCGCCTCCGTGAGTACCGGTCCCATCGGCAGACGCACGCCCTACCGCTGCGCGTGACGCTGCTGCACGAGCAGGAGCGGGAGATCGCGGACACGCTGGTGGAGCTGCTGATTTCCACGGTGCACTGGATCGGGGCGCGAATGGAGAAGGAGGTCACCGAGCATCGTTTTTTCAAGCTCGCCGAGGCGTCGATCACCTTCGTCTCCGAGTACCGCAAAGTTCACCGCCGCCCTGCCCGTCTGGCTCCGCGACTTCCTTCTGGACCAGGCCCACGCCAACCTCGCCGGACACCACATCGACGAACCTGTTCACTGGGAGCCTTCGCCCCACTGGGTCACCGACGTGGACTGGTCCGGAGTGGAACCTGACGACGTCGACCGCACCGCCTTCCGCGACGCGATCAGCACCGGCAAGACCACGACGAAGGCGGCCACCGCACTGGGCATGACCCCGGAACACGTCCGGCTCTTCACCGCTCTGAACGTCATGACGGCGCCCGAAGGCGAGGCCGGACCACACGCCCGGGGCCGCCTCCTGCCGCTCCAGGGAGAGCTCGCACCGAGCACCTCCGCGCCATGTATGAGGACCAGGGCCTGTCCTACAAGGAGATGGCCAAGGCCACCGGCTGCAGCCACACCGCGGTCGTCTCGGCCCTGACCCACGCCAGCCTCCGCGGCCGCCAGCGCGACCGATTCATCGAGCAGGACAGTGGCGGCCCCGACGTCTTCGCCCACTACACGAACATTGCCGGCCAGGGCTTCCGTGAGCTCCAGGAAAGCCAGAGGGTGAGCTTCAACATCGCGCAGGGCCAGAAGGGTCCGCAGGCGGAGAACATCACTCCCACCTGACCTCGAACGCAGAAGAAGCCTCGGCCCGGAGTGCCTTCCTGCACCACCGGCCTCTTCGGTTCTGCCGGAGGTGCCTGGTCATCAACTCCCGTCGCGAGATCCCGCTCATCGCCCTCCGACGGACGCGACCTCAAGATCTGCCCGGAGACGAAGGCCGCGATGGCGACGTGGCGGGATTGTTTGTGCGTGTCATGCGGCGGTTTTGCGGGCGGGCGGAGTGAAGCTTGGCCATCAGCGCGACGCGGGAGAGGTGGATTCGGGTGGTCACGGCGGTGGCAGGGCCGGGTGCGGAAACGATGGTGCGGCCGTTTGAGTCCGGGGACCGCGTGGCGGTGCTGCAGCTCGTGGCTGCGGATCTGCTGCCGGGCCTGACCGGTCCGACTTTCGCCGAGCTCGACCTGGCGGTGGAGGGTACCGGTCTCAACGGCCCTGTAGTGCGTGCTGGGCTGGAGGACGTACGTACCGAGGTGCTCGCCTTGGCGGACGGGCAGGCTGTGGGTGCAGTTTCCTGGGCGGTGCGGCCCTCGGACGGGGCAGGGGAGCTGTTGTGGCTGCACTGTCTGGAGGACGAGCAGCACCTGGCCCGGGCGCTGCTCGAGCGTGCGGTGACCGGGCTGGGGCGGCGGACAGTGCACGCGTTCGTGGAACCCACGACCTTGGCGCCCGCCGGCCTTCCGGTACGCATGCGTCCCGGAACGCGCCGGGCGCTGGAGGCGTGCGGGTTCTCCGGCCTCGACCGCTGGCGTTACCTGCACCGCCGCCTGGATGACCGTGGCGGCCGGCTGTATGCGGTCGCGGACGTGGTGGAGTGTCCGGAGCTTCCCGGCTGGCGGCTGCAGCTGCGGGAGCGGGACGGCAGCCGTATCGGCGAGGCCATTGTCGGCCTGCCCATCGAAGGGACCACGACACTGCAGTGGGTGAGTTTGACACCGGCGCGCCGCAGCATGGGGAACATCCTGCTGGAACAGTGCCTGGCTCATCTCGCCGACCGCGGCGTCCGTGAGGTGACTACCATCCTGCCCGCTCCCGTAGACGGCCGGCCGGACCTGGATGCTGCCCTGGCCCTGCACACGGCGGCCGGGTTCGCCGAGATCGACCAGCTCCACATCTACACCCGACGCCCTTGAGAGCCCGTACGTGGCCCTTCCGCAGCACGGATGTCCGCCCGTGATCTTCGGAGAGGAAAGTGCGGGCGGTATGAACGTCCCGACCGGACCGGCTGCCAGCAGCGGCAGCCTGTTGAGCCGTCCGATGGCACCGGACGACGAACCTGCGGTGCTGGAGCTGATCGATACGGACTGGCTGCCCGGCCAGCAGCCGGCACACGAACTGCTCACACCTGCCGGGGAGAGCCCGCAGGAGGCGGAAACGCTCGTGGTGTGCGATCTGCACGGCACGGTGGCGGGGGTGGTGCGCTGCCAGGTGAGGGCCGCGGACGGGGCGCGGCTGATCGTGTGGCTGCACGGCCGTGAGGACTCCGAGACGATCGCCGCCCTGATCACGCTGGCCCAGGCCCATCTGGGCGACAGGCTGCTGCACGCGTGCACCGGCCCGGCCACCGCGACCGGCATCCCCGGCCTGCCCACCGGGCACCGCCCCGTCACCGCACGCGCCCTAACAGCCGCCGGCTTCACCCCCGCCTCCACGCAGCGCTACTTCCTGCGCGACCTGGCTGGCGCCCCGCCCCCGCCGCCGGCGTACCCGCTCGCGGACGTCACCGACCTGACCGAACCCGCCGGGTGGCGCCTCGAACTCACCGACACCGACGGCCAACCCCTCGCGAGCGCGACCCTGCTCGCCCCCGCACCGGCCACTGCGGGCATGGCCGTGCTGTCGCAGCTGACAGTCCAGCCCCGGCGTCGACGCCGCGGTATCGGCAGCCATCTGCTGGCCCAGTGCCTCCACCATGCCCACGCGAACGGTGCCGGCCACGTCACCGCTGTCATCCCCGAAGGCGGCACCGCCGCTGCCCGACTCCTGGCGGGCGCGGGCTTCCTTCTGCTCGACACCCTCACCGTCTACCGCAGCCGCCCCTGACCTGACGGCGCAGCAACTGCCGAGACTTGCCGACCGATCAGCCTGGCTCGTCAGAGACGATGCCGATGCCTGGACCTGGTCACAGACGGTCTGGAGCGCGACGGTGAAGCAGCAGCCATCGGTGGAACGTCTGCAGCAGCGGATGAGCCTGCACCACTCGGACGCGATCGCCCATACCCGTGAAGATCTTCCCGTCCAGCTGATGGTTATCGACATCCTGTACCTCGGCCGGCCGTCGGTGCAGCTGCCCTACACGTCGCGGCGGGACCTCCTCGACGACCTCGCTCTGACCGGCCCCACATCGCCGTACCCTCTGCCTGGCCCTCGCCTGCCGCCCAGGCACTCGAGCAGACCCACGCTGAGGACTTCGACGGCGTGGTCGCCAAACGGCTCTCCAGCCCCTACCTGCCGGGCCGCCGTACCCGCGACTGAATCAAGATCAAACACCTGACCCCGCGCTGAGTGCGGGCAAACCCGCCCCACCCCCGCTGCCCGCCGACCGATGGCGACGCCGACGGCAGAGGCCTTGCCGACAGGCGGTGCTGTTCGTCGTCGTGAACATCGTTCCCGCGCCGGTCACCGAAGCGCTTCGGCGAACTGCCGTGAAAACGCTGCTCTGCAGCGCTCACCTGCTGCTGGCAGGGAACTCGCGAGCAGGCACGTCATGTGGGTCGGTTGGTTCTACGGGCAGGGTGTGGGGGATGCAGCGCAGCAGCTGCGTGAGTTGGTGCGGGATGTCGCGGACGGTCAGGGCGGCGCCTTGTGCGCTGCGGTCTTCTGTGCGCATCACGCTCACGCGTGCAGGGCCCGCCATTTCGCCGACGGGCCGCGGTCGTGGCGGCCGGCTGCTGCTTGTGGTGTCAGTACAGGAAAGCGGGCGAGAGCCAGGGGGATGTGGTTTTGAGCAGGTCAAGAGTTCGATACAGGTTGGGGTGGAGGCCGGTTACGTGGAGGGGCACGTGGGCGGTGTGGACCCGATAAGCGAGCCGGTTGAGCGCGCGTAGTCCCGTCCCGTCGCAGAAGGTGAGGCCGGTGAGGTCGAGAAGGAGCCCCCGGGGGCTTGCGGCGAGCGCGGTGGTGACCGCCTGGTCGACGAGTGGAGCGGTGGCCAGGTCAAGTTCCCCGGTCAGGCAGAGCAGGACCGTGTCCTCGCACCACAGACCGTGGGCCAGCAGCAGTTCGTCGGCTCGCACGGCCACCTCCGGTTTGGAGTGGGGCAAGGTTCGGAGATTTTTCTCCTTTGTCCAGTGTCGGAGGCGCGGGCTTCTCGAGTAGATCAGGTCGCTGTGAGGTCGGCCCAGTGGTCGATGAGCCCGTCGATGTCGGAGTCGGTGCCGGTGTGGTGGGCGAGGGCGGTGATGATGGTGTCGCCGCGGCCGTGTTCGTCGTCGGGGCGAGTGGCGGCCCAGTTGGTGGCGGCTGCGGCGGTTTGGGGGCCGCCGTCGCTGACGCGGACCTGTACATGGCCGGAACCGTCCGCCGTGGTGTGCAGGTGGAGGACGACGGGCGGCAGGGCGTGAGTGACGGCGTTGGTGACCAGCTCGGAGATGACCAGCAGGTTGTCGTAGGTCTGGTCCTCATCCAGTCCCCAGGCGGCCAGGACCGGGCGGGCGGCGTGGCGGGCAGCGCCGGGTGCGAGCGGCCCGTGTTCCAGCGGCAGGTCGAACGCGTGCTCACCGGCCGGGACGGCCTGCGTCGCGGGGCGTGGCCGCCGAGCGGGGGAGGTCGTGGTGGTCGTCATCGGGATCACTGCCTGTCCGGAAGGGGGCCGGAATGCTTTTCTGGTACTTCCAGCACACTCCCGTGGAGCACGGAAACCCTGAGCAGTCAATACCTAAAAACGCAGAAATCGGGCATTGGGTAGTGCTTTGGTCGAGATCGCGATCTTCGTGCCTGGGGTGGTCTGCGGGAGGGCTTGGCTGGTCGAGCCGGTGGAGCTGTGCCCCGGACGCGCCGGACGACGAGGTGCCCATAGACGTCATCTCATTTGGTGAGTCGGCGGTAGCAGATGAGGGCTGCGGCGATGCCTGCGAACGCGAGGAAGTGTTCGGCCCTGCGTTCGTAGCGGTGGTGTAAGCGGCGGCAGCCGGCGAGCCAGGACACCGTCCGTTCCACGACCCATCGGTGCCGGCCGAGCCTGTTCGACGGCTCGATCCCTCTGTGGGCGATGCGAGGCGGATGCCGCGTTTCCGGAGCCATCCGCGCAGGTGGGGGTAGTTGTAGCCCTTGCCGCCATGGAGCTTGCCAGGTCTCCGCCGGCGTGGGCCGCGGCGGGACCGGATTGGCGGAATACCGCGGACGGGAAACTTCAGGGCCTGGCTGTCGTGCAGGTTCGTACGCGAGATCACGATGGATATGGGCAGGCCGTTCTATTCCGTGGATCTTCGACCCGTACTTCCCCCGGTCGATAGGATTCGGACCCGTCAGCTCCCCCCTTTTGGGAGCCCGCATGTTCACGGAGTCGACCGCGCATCGCGACCAGTCCAGCCCGCTGCGGACACCGCTGCTGCCAGGTGCAACCCGACGTGGCAACGAACACGATCGCTGCCAGCACCTCCCGATCGCCATGCCGGCGCCGCCCACCGCCCTGAGGCCGCGACGGCGCCTCCGGCACCACCCGTCGACCGGAGTCCCGGATCTCGGCTCCCAGCGCAGAACGTCCAGCAGGAGCGCGTCCCCCGTACGCGCAGCAGTCCGAGGCGTTCGCGGCCGTGGAAAGCGAACTTGGCGATGGCCGCCTTGTCGGTGCGCTTGACGAAGCTGACGATCTCGATGGCCCGCGCCGGCAACCTCCCCTTCCCCGACCTGCGCCCCGAACCCCTCTCACCCGCTGGCTCGACACCCAGATCGACGCCCTGCCCACCCTCCACCACGGCCAGCACGAACTCCTCGGCGCGCTCCCGCTGCACCACCCCACGCCTTGACCGAGACCTGGCTTCTCACCATCCACTACCTCACCCTGCTCATCCTGGAGTCGCTCGGCTACCAGGGCGCCTACACCAGCATGGCCGCAGGCCACAGATACGTGGGCGAGAGCACAAAGGTGCCGTGGGCGACCAGCAGCGCCACCGACGCTTCTTGACCCAAGGCGGACACACCGCGAGGCGCGGCGTCCAGGAGTGCCTCGCTCGTCGCTGTCGACACCCAGCCGCTCAGGGGACGAGGGGGTCTTCCCGGGTCAGTTCGATGGTGTGCATCTGGTCCAGCAGCCGTTTGGGGAGCCTGGGCAGGTCGTTGTCGACGATGATGATCTGGTGCGGCCGGGTACGGGTCGCACCGCTACGGATACCCGCGATGTGATCGAGGAAGTGCGCGTACAGCCGGCCGATGAGTTCCTGGTCGTCCTGTCCGTATCCGACGTTCTTGCGGGGCGAGTCGATGATCAGCAGTGACGGCAGGTCGGTCGCTCCGGTCACCAGCGCGTAGCTGAGGAACGTCATCCGGTACACGACGTTGATCGCGCTGCGCACCCCGTGTCCGACCTTGGTCAGGCTGCCCGCCCTCACCTGCGGCAGCAGCGAGCTGTGGCTGATCCGGGCCCCGGGATCGCCCGGCAGGCCGACCGCATCGATGAGCCCGGTGAAGTGCTCCTCGAACTCCCCGAGAGTGACCTTCCGCCCCGCCAGCAGGTTCTTGCGCGTACGGATGTCCTCCCGCACCCCCTTCAGCTCCTCCTCGGTGGCCTGAGCGGCCCGGTGCAGCTCGGCCAGCCGACGGTGCGGATCCAGCTCCCGCTCCAGCATCGTCGTCCGCGTGCGGGCCGTCGCATGAGCCGCGGCCAGCTGCTCGATCCGCGCCGCCAGCGGACTGATGTCCTCCCGCGTGCGCTCATCGAGCTCGGCCCGCGCCTGCTCCCACGCCGTCTGCGCCTCACCCAGTGCCTTGACCCGCTCCACCGAGTGCCGCTCAGCCGCGGCGAGTGCGGCCTGCGCCGACTGCAGCGCCCGCGCCTGAACATCGGGGTCCAGCTCGCTCAGACATAGGGGACAGTCCCCGTCCGCAACCGGCCGTCCGCTCAGGTCTGCCGCACACGCCGGGCAGGGGGAGACCGGCTGCGGACCATGCTGCCGCTGCCCTGCCAGACGCTGCACCCGCCGGCCTTCCCCCACCAGGACGTACTCGGCGTCGGCAACCGCCCGCCGGCACCGCTCCAGGACCTGCTCAAGCTCCTGCACACGGCGCCGCAGGGGATCCGCATGCGCGGTGGCGGCTCGCATCCGGCCCTTGAACTCCTCAAGCGACCGCAAAGCGTTCCGCTCCTCGCCCTGCCAGCGCGCCAGCTCCGCTTCGAGACCGGCAGCACTGCCGGTCAGGAAATCGCCGATCGTTCCCGCCCGCCTGCGCAGCTCACCGAGGGTACGGGTCAGCTCGTCCTTGCGGGCCGTGAGCACCCGCATCGGTCCGTCGGTCAGCCCCAGCAACAGCTCGACGACGGTCCGGTAGGACTGGGCGGTATTCGCCTTGCCCCTCACCGACTCGCTGCCGTCCACCAGGTCCTGGGTGAGGTAACACATCGCATACAGCTGCTCGAACGTCAGCCGCGCCCCTGCTCCCAGAAGGGCCACCGCCGAGGGAGGCGCGAACATCTCGGCCAGGCCGAGCAGGTCCAGCAGCACCTCGCCCACGATGCGCCGGTCGCTGCCCTCCCGTGCCTCCACGTCGAGGATCTCCTCGACCTGCCCGCTGGCCCGGTCCAGCAGCTCGACACTTTTCGTGTCCCTCACCAGGGAACGGCGCAGCCCGATCCGCATCCCCTCGATCCGCACGAACAGCGTCACCGTCTGCAGACGCTTCTCCGGCACCTCGCGCCAGGCCACCGGCAGGCCGAGCGCGTACTGGATGCAGTCGACCAGCGTGGTCTTGCCTGTGTCGATCGGCCCGAAGACACACACCACCGGATAGGCGAGGTCGACCTCCCGCACCCCGCCGTCCGAGGTGAGCACGAGCCGCTCACAGAAGAAGTCTCTTGCCATCGCGGTTCCCTCGGGTTCTCTGGCCGCACCGTCGAGAACCCAACGGCCCACCCGCGCACAGGGAGCCGGGACACCCCCTCACAGCACCGCATCGGGTGGGCAACACACGAACGTTGCCCACCCGATCCAGCGGCCCCAGACGCCCTGCACCGGGGCGTGGTGAGCGAGAGGCCCGTCCTAGCGGGGCCACGTGGATGTGTGGCTCACAGGCCGTTTCCCCCGGTGGACAGGGGTGCTGTGAGTCTGTGAGCCGCTTGTGCAGCGGCCCTCAAGGCGCGCCCCCACCACAGCCGATCAAGGCCACCGTAGGCCCCGGAAACCCCCAGGGCCGTTTCGCACTGATCGCGAGCCGCTCCAGACCACACCCGCATCCCCAACAACCCGCTGCTCAGCCCTCAGGTCCATCGCATGCCGAGTGAGCTCAGTTCCTCGATCCGTTCGGATGCGAGGCGTGCCTGGCGGGAGCGGCTGTTGGCGATGAACACCCCGAGCGCGTGTTCGTCCCCGCCGACCGTCTCGACATGCCGGTGGGGTACTTCCAGGTGCCCTTCCCGTTCCCGGTACTGGCGGGCTGCAGCCAGGTTGGCTGCCCACACCTGAGCCCGCGTACGCCGCGGCGCCGCCACGCCCCGCTCACTGTCCTGGACCGGGCCGAGGCCGAGTGTTTCCCGCAGTAGCCACTGCTGCGCCACCTCAAGGGTGTCCCACTGGCGCCGCTGCCGGCCGGCCCACTGTCCCAGGTCCTCTCCCTGGACCACCACCTGCCCCGATTCCTCAGGCAGCGGATGCACGCTCTGGACATGCAGACGGGCGAGGTGGAAGCACCGCTGCCAGGCAACCGACCAGGCAGGGCACCACGACGGGTCGATGTCCTCCAGGGCATGCCGCCGGGCAGTACTCAGCCCACCCGCCCCTTGCTTGTCCTTGTCCTGCCGCGCGGCCGCTCGCTGGTTCTTCAGCCAGACCCCCACCGCGTACCCCTCCCACATGGCGTCGGCAGGCGCCAGCAGGTGCCCGTGCTCGGCCGCCCACCCGCGTGCCGCCGACAGCCCCTCGGCGAACGCGACCTCGGCATGCGACCAGATCATGCCGAGCTCCTCCAGCTGCCCCACCCGCTCCCGGCTCAGCTCCCCACGCGCATGGGCACTGCGCTGCCGGGCGATCCACACCCCCAGCGCGAACCCGTCCGCAGTCCGGTATTCATACGGAACCGCCAGATCACCCCGGTCACTGCGATACGCCAGCGCGGCCGCCAGACCCCGCCTCCAAAACTGCCTCTCCGGCTGCAACACCCGCAGACTGATGAACGCCGCCAACTGCGCCGGATCCCGCGGCCGGGAGAACGACAACAGCTCAGCAGCCACTGCGCCCACCTCGCCCGAACCCTCCACCACCCCACCCACAGCCGGCCGGCCCCCGGCCACCTGAGGGGCAGCCAACTGCTCCACGGCCTGGGCATCATGCGCCCGAAGTGCCGTGAGGACCTTCACCAGCTCCCCATAGGCCCGCGACACCAGCATCTCGTCAGGCTGCTCACCCGGCCCGAGGAAAACAGGAACGACCAGGGAAGCCACCTTGCCTTCGCCCGGATGCATCCGAAGCGCCCGCCCCACCGCCTGGACGATGTCGACCGCCGACCCCCGCACATCCGCGAACACGACGGCATCGCACTCCTTGGTATCCACCCCCTCACCCAGCACCCGTACCGAAGACAGCACCCGCACCCACGCCGCCCCCGGATCTACATCCGGCTCCGACGCGAAACCGGCCAGCACCGCACTCCGGTGCGCCGGCCTGTGCTCCCCGCACAGCCAGTCCGCCCACACCCCATCAGCCCCCTGGTAAAGACCCGGATCACTCTCGTGCAGCTCCTTCGCCACCGCACCAAGGCCACTGGAGAACGCCTCGGCCTCACCCGTGCGGTAATGGAACGTCAGCAATCTCCTCAACTGCCGCTCCGCAGCCACCTTCATCACCGCCGTCTGCAACGCCGCAAGCCGCGCCCCGCGCACCCGCGCCGTCCTGCCCGCACCTCCCGCCAACTCGACCACGGGCAAACCAGGATCCGCGATGTCCACGCACACCACCTGGTAACGAGCGATCAGCCCCCGCTCAATCGCCTCCGACAACGACAGCCGATACACCACCGGCCCGAACACCGCCTCATCGTCCATCGACGCAACCAGCTCACCACCCCCCTCCGGACCCTCCCGATCCGGCACCTCCCACAACCGCGGCGTAGCCGTCATGTACAACCGACGCAGCGCCGGCACCCGCCCATCGTCATGAACCCCCGCCCACGCCTTCCCCAACGCTCCAGACGTTCGGTGCGCCTCATCCACCACCACGAGATCCCACGCACCCAGCCCCACGCGATGGCTCCGTTCCAGGACTCCCAGTCCCAGCGAGGCGTAGGTGGCAAAAACGGTCACCGACTCCAGACCCGAGATCCATCCCACCAACTCCGCCTCGTCGGTGGTGCACTGAAGATCCCTCACGTCTTCACCCGACAGCGAGCAGGCACCGAACATCGGACCCCGCCGCCCTGCCTCACGCCAGACCGACACTGTCTGCGCCAGCAGACCGAGCGTGGGCACCAGCACCAGAACCCGCTTCGCACGCAGAGCCCGCGCCGCATGCACAGCGATCAGGCTCTTTCCCGTACCGGTAGCCGCGACAACCTGGGCCCGGGCTCCACTCGATGACTCTCCCTCAGGTACGTACTCCAGAGCCCGCACCACGGCATCGACAGCCTCGATCTGATGAGGACGCAGAGTCACCCGAGCCGACACAGCACACCACCTCCTGCCTCCTCCGGCACCGGAAGAGGCACTACCCGCTAAGCGCAGACTTTATCTGGGCCGACTTTTGATTGCACCGCCGCAAGGCAGGGCTCAGACCCACTATGACAGGACCACCACCGACCCGTACGAGCTTGACGAAAGCGCCGGCCACACCGAGGAAGACCGGCAGGCAGTCCCAACACCAGCCCCGCCGCCCCCTGCAGCCAGCCGCCCGCGAAGCGGGCCCGGCTTGAAGGCGAAGCCGGAAAGACCAAGGCAGGGGAGCG
>NZ_JAHTMW010000043.1 GCF_026236535.1 Streptomyces sp. SKN60
CACCTTCGACGGCCGGCTCTCCGCAGCCCGTCAGTAACCCCGAACACCCTCGTTACACCGTTCGATTGACAGACCCCTCGACGTGGCAGGGAGGTGGTGAACGACGTCTGCCTGCGGGCAGGGCTCGCCGGCAGACACCAGGGTGGTCAGCCTTCTGCGGAGACCAGGTCCAATATCGCGGGAGCGCACCCGCTTGGCACGGGTTTGAGTAGTGATTACTCGATGGCTGCCTTCGCGTGCGGTGCAGGGTGAGTGTCAGAGCCGTGGCCGTTGCCGGTGGGGTGGCGCTCCGCCCAATAGATAGCGGCTGTGCCGCCCGCTCTCTCGAATGGGAACTACGTTCATGGACGCCTTCTTCTCTATGCCCCCCCGAGACCCCCATCGCCGCTTCGATGCCGTGTCCGCATGCGGTCCGGCCTTACGCCTTCCATGGTGTTCGGCGACAGGAACGGGTCCTCACCGTGGCAGGGCTGGTGAGGGGACTGCTGGTCGGCTTGGGGCCAGGCGGAATCCGCGGTGGCCTGCAGGGATACCGTGCCCGCCCTGAGCGCGGGTTCCGGGCTGCCAGACAGACCTGGAGCACCATCCGCCAGGCTCTGATTGGTCCGTCCGCTGACGGATGCGTAGTCGACGCCGTGCTGCTGATGGGCTCCGTGCCGTGTAGACAGCGCCTGGGGTAAGGCCCCGCCACAGGCGCCAGAGTCAACCCCGAGTGCCCGAATCAGCACGGTCAGGTGCTCCAAAATGGCGGGCGCGCATCGTCGAGTGCCTGCTGCTCCGATGTGAAGTGCACTGAGTCGAGTACCGCTGAGAGCCTGCTCGGGGGCGGGCTGGGGTCAGCTGCTGCGGTGAACCTGTAAAGACCGTTCGGCCCGTATCTGGGCATGAGAGATCGTCCGCTGTACGGCAGTTGGAGAGCGCATGAGTGTGAAGGACCTGGGTGTGAACCAGCCGCAGGGCTCCGACAGTGGTGTGTCCGCAATGGCTGCGGAGCAGCTGCTGGAGGCGGTGTACCGGGAGTATGGGCCTGCTCTGCTGAGGTTCCTGGTCGGGCAGTGCGGCGGGGACCGGCAGCAGGCGGAGGACATCATGCAGGAGGTGATGGCGCGGGCATGGAAGCACGCTGACAAGCTGGCCACCATGGAAGCGGCCGGTGTGCGTCCGTGGCTGGTGACGGTGGCACGCCGACTGGTCATCGACGCACACCGGGCGCGCCAAGCCCGGCCGGCTGAAAGCGGCCCGGAACCCCTGGATCTGGTCGCGGGACCGGATGAGGTGGCCCGGACGATGGCGACGATGGTGGTCTCCGAGGCGCTGGACACCCTGAGCGAGATCCATCGGCAGGCTCTGATGGAGACCTATCTGGAAGGCCGCACTGTCGCCCAAGCCGCCGCTCACCTGGGTATCGCGGCCGGGACCATGAAGTCGCGGATCTATTACGCCCTGCACGCCATGCGCCTGGCCCTGCAAGAAAGCGACGAACGAAAGGCAGCCTGGTCGTGACCACGACACCACACTTCCACCCGGACGTAGCCGGTTACGTCCTCAGTGTCCTGGACACGGCCGACACCGAGGCCTTCGAAGAACACCTTCTCACCTGCCATGCCTGTGTACGCGAGGGCGAACTCCTTGGGGACACGGCCATGCGCCTGCACGCCTTGACTCCACCCGGCCGACAAGGACCTGGGGTGTCTGCGGTCAGAGCTGATGACGCCGTGCACGGGGGCACTCTCACTGCCGCAGAGGAACAGGCGGAGCCGCTCGCCGCAGCGATACCAAGCAAGGAACTGCTGCCGCGAATCCTGCAGTCGGCGAACCGGGAAAAGAACAAGTCCAGGCGTAGGAGTGCGATGTGGGGGCTGGCGGCGGCAGGCGCGATCATCGCGGGTCCGCTGGCCACTCTGGCGGTCACTTCGGACCGCGCCGCTACGACCGACTCGGCCGCTGCCTCTGCGCCGGCTTTGGCCGGGCAGGTGCGCACCGTCCGGGACACCGACAGCGGCGTCACGGCCACTGCCGGGATCCAGGGCAAGGGCTGGGGCAGCGCCATCACGGTCCGCCTGTCCGGTGTCACCGGGCCGGAACGCTGCAGGCTGATGGCCATAGGAAAGGACGGCAGTGCCCAGCCGATCGGGTACTGGAGCGTGCCAGCCACCGGCTATGGCACCCCCGAACACCCCGAATCATTGTCCGTCAATGCCGCCACCGACCTGACTCCCGACCAACTTGCTCGCCTGGAAGTACGCACCACCAGCGGTCGCACCCTGGCAACCATCCCTGTCTGACACACCTGCAGGCACCGCCACCGGCACAGGATCCGGTAGGACCGCACATGGACCTGCGCCTGATGCGGACCACGGACACCCCGCTACGGGACCGGGCGGAAGCAATCAGCCACTTACCCGGCCCGCGCGTAGCGGCTCGTAATCGTCACGGAAAATTAGGGAGCACGATGAGAAAGCTAGGTCCTCTGATCACACTGGGGGCCGGCGCGCTGCTGGCCTCAGGGATCGCGATTGCGAACACTGGCACCTCGACACCCACGGCAAACCGGCAGGCAGCCGCTGCTGCCACACCGGCTGCCCCCACGAGTACCACCCCCGGCGGGAGCAGCGTTACTTCTACCGCACCGGTGCCCACGCCCGGGAATGCTTCCATCCCGGCTCCAGCAGCAAGCTCGTCTGCGCCGCTCTCGCCGCCTGTCGACTATGCGGGGCGAGTCACCGGTGGCAAGATCGCGCTTGCGATCTCCGTACAAGGTGGCAAGGCAGTTGGTTATCTGTGCGACGGCAAGACGGTCGAGGCCTGGATGTATGGCACCGCCGGTGCAGACGGCACACTCGAACTGGCCGGTAAGAACGGTGCCGCCCTGAACGGCAAGCGGGCCAACGGACACGCCGTCGGCACTGTCGTCGCAGCTGGCCGCACCTGGGCCTTCGACCTGGCCAAGACGGACAAGCCCGGCGCGATCTACCGCGCCACCGGCACCACCGCAGGCAAGCAGCTACGAGCCGGCTGGGTCATTCTGCCTGATGGCACGCAGACCGGCCTTGTCAGCCTGGGCAACACCCATTCCCCCGCCCCTCAACTCGACACCGCTACTGGCCAGGTCGAGATCGGAGGCTTCCGGCTGAACGCAACCCCTCCCAGCCCCGCGACAAGTCACCCCGCAGACTTCTGACCTTGCATCGTCCGGCGACATCCCGAGTATGGTCTCTCACCTTGCCGGGCCGAGTCGACACCGCCATCCGGTGAAGGAGCCTCATACGATGGCATCTCCCCCTCCTCTGCCCCCCACATCACCGCCCCCACCACCTGCACATCCCGACGAGCCGCGCTCCAATGCCCTCCGTATTGTCGCGCCGTTGCTGATTGGGGCAGGAGTGGCAGTGGCCATGGGCGTCTACGGGCGCACTCACACGCCCAGCGGGGTGTCGGTCAACGTGGCCGGCTTCTCAAACCCGCAGTCGGTCAAGTCCTGGCTCGCCACCGCCGCCGCCGCACTCGCCGTCATCCAACTCCTGACCGCGCAGGCCATGTGGGGCAAACTTCCCGGTGCCTCGCACCTGGCCTCTGTCTCCTGGCCTGCCTCCCTGCACCGCTGGTCCGGGCGCCTGGCCTTCCTCGCCGCCGTCCCCGTCGCCGCCCATTGCCTCTACGCCCTCGGCTACCAGGCCTTCGACATCCGCACACTGGGGCACTCTCTGGCCGGCTGCTTCTTCTTCGGCGCCTTCACCACCAAAATGCTCCTTCTGCGCACCAGGCGACTGCCCGGTTGGGCACTGCCGCTGATCGGCGGAGCCGTGTTCACGGCGCTGATAGTGCTGTGGCTCACTTCCGCCGTGTGGTTCTTCACCCTCAACGGAATTCACTACTAACCGCCCCGTTCTCGGAGACACCATGCCTGATCAGCCCCTTTGCCCTCAGACGTACGCATCCGACGGTGACACGGCGCCGCCCCCCGCGGCGGCTGGACCGACGCGGCGCACTGCCCTGGCCGGCCTGGTCGTTACCGCCGCCGCCATCACAGGTTGTAGCCGCTACGGCGAAGGCACTGCGCCGGACGCGCCAGCCCAACCGGCCACCACCCCAAGTGACAACAACAGCGGCGTGACGCCCTCGGCAGCTGCCCTGGCCTCCACCAACGACATCCCCGTCGGCGGCGGCAAGATCCTCGCCGAAGAAGGAATCGTCCTCACTCAACCCGAGCCCGGACAGTACAAAGCGTTCTCTGCCGTCTGCACCCATGCCGGCTGCACGGTCGCGACGGTTGAATCGGGAACCATCAACTGCCCTTGCCACGGCAGTAAGTTCCGCCTCGCCGACGGCACCGTCGCCAAGGGACCGGCCACCCGCCCCCTAGCGCAAACCCCCATCGCCGTTACCGGCACCACCATCACCCGCGCATGAACCGACCGAGCCTCTAGCCGTGCACGAATGGAAATTCCATGCAGATCAAATCAGCGGCATACGCTGGCGAACTTGGATCTGCATGGAATTTCCATGACCTTCCCGGTGAGCTTCTTTCATCCTGAATCGTCGCAGTTCAGGAAACATGAACGGCTTGGATGATGATGCCGATGCGGCAAGCAGAGGGAGGGCGGCCAAGACTCCCCGTGAACTTGAGCACGTGATGGGTACTCCGCGAGGGCGCATTGACGGCGCTGCCTGGTCTCGGCCGGGAGTAGCCGAAGGCGGTGACCCGGTCGGGCCGAGTACGGGTGCCGATCTCCTCGTCGAGTACTGCCCAGAAGCTCTCCGCGGCAGCATCGACGACGAGTTCGGCAGGCCTCGCCTTCTCGTCCGGCCGGTCCAGCAAGCGGTGCTTGCGGCCGGGTGACCCGCGGATGTCGCGTTCGCGCATGATGCCGGCGATGCACTTGCGGCTCACCCGCTTCCCCAGACGACACAGTTCGGCGTGGATACGCGGTCGCCTTCAGGATCTCGATCGTCTGCTGCTCACGGTTCTCCTTGTGGAGCCACTTGAGCCCGTCGGTACTGGTCAGGCTCGCCGGGGTCCTCCCCCGTCTGCCTTGCCTGGCCGTACAGCCGCGCAGGGACTCGGAGCTGATGCCGAGTTCCCAGGCGGTGGCAGTGACCCTCTTGCCCGAGAAGTCGACAAGCGCGATCGCGTTCCGCTTGAACTCCTCGGTGTACCGCTTCGTGACTTGCCTCCCATCCGGTGCTGTTTCCCTGCAGCTTAAGGTCCCCGTCTCCGGGTGCCGCGGTCAAGGGAGGCTTCATCCGCTTCACCATCCGGGACCAGTTCACGCGGGCCGCCGACCTGCACCACAGCCTGAACCATCGCCACCACCACGGCCAGACAGGCCTTAACCGACTCATACCCCGAGCAATCACTCAAGCTCACAACATCCTGAGTTAGGTGCCGGATACTCATGATCTACTCGACAATTTCATGGTTTCCTGAACCCGTACCGCAGTTCAGTCATTACAGCGCATCCAAGGTCGACCGATTCGATTGAGGCGCATATAAACTCGCGAGGGTCAAGAAAAGGAAACCCTTCGAGCAGGCAGCCCCATATGGACAATTCCAACAGTTCACGCGACTGTCAAGGTCGATTTACGTAGATGCGAACCAGGGGGAGCCGCACTCTGCTCAGGCTCCCGGCAGAAGCCCGAGCCGTTTCGAAGGAAAGACACACCCGATCTGACTCTAGACCGAAATGCCACCTTCCCGAACAGTAGCTACTCTGAGGACGCCATGGAAGATGTCGAGATCCTGAACAAGATCAATTTGCAGTTCATAGAGGCCTTCAGGAGGGGTTCATGGGAAATCCTGAGGCCAATCCTGTCGGACTCATTCTCCTACCTGGATGGATCAACTGGCGAAGTTTGGGACCGCCATTCCTACGCCATCGACCTCGAGGGAAATGCGATCCCAAAAATCGAGATAGACCAGGTTGTTGTTCATGTCGACGGGGAGGTCGCAGCCATCTCTGCCCGAGTATCAAGCGGGTCCGGCAAGTACAGCCGATACCTGGATACATATTTCAAGCGAGATGGCCAATGGCTGTGTTCTCACGCATGCGTATGGCCTTTGGCGTGAAAACTCGATATCTGCTTTCCAGTGTGCCCATCCGCTAATGCCAGTGCCGTCATCGGTACGGCCTGGCCTGCTGGCTGCTCGCGTTCGTCTCACGGGCAGCAATGCCCGCCAATGACTGAACCCAGTTCACCGCCGTGATGGAAGCGACCGGGGGCTCCGGATCGGATCGGGCCGCCCTCGGGTCCGGCGCTATCACGTCCTGTGCGACAAGGCCACGCCTCGAAAGCCATCCGCACCTGGCCCTGCACCGCCGCGACATCCCTCACACGGTCCCCGAGAGGGCCGACCAGGCCGGCAACTGAGCCCGGCGAGGCAGTCGCGGCGGCCGCCCGCTTCGACCGAAAGGCATACGAGCACCGCAACTCGGCGCCCGGCGCGAGCCGCTGACCGGGCGCCATCCGGCATCTGGCGAGGCGGCCAGCCGCCGGGTCCTGGCGCGGGTCGACGGTCATGCGCTCGGCCGACGCCGACTTGCCGACCCGCCAGCCGAAGGGCCTCCCGGCCAAGGAACCACACACGGTCGCGGTCGACGGCTAGAGTCTTCGCGGCTCGACCCGCTCGACTTGTCCCTCTCGCGGGCCGCTGATCACGTCCCCTGGCACTGGTGGTCCGCCCACCAAGTCGCGAATCTCCAGCTTGCCGTCCTGGCCGTCACGGTGCACGGCACGCGCCCTGCCTGGCGGAAGGCCTGGTAGAGGGCAGCATCGGGGTGCGTGGTACTCCCCTCTATCTGCACCCGCTATGCAAGCCGGAACCCCGAATTGTCCGCCAAGCCGCCCGGGAATGTCATTCCCGATGGCACTCGATGGGCTGTTGATCGGTTTAGGTATCGGTTGCTCAGGTGGCGGCAGGCGGGGACGGAGGAGGGTGGTCAATAGAGGGATGCAGATCCCGGACACATCTGATGATCTGCTCCCCAGACCTGAGGCAGTTCCTCCCGGAAGTGATCGCCATGTATGCCACCACCGTTCTCGACAGCCTCACCGGCCAGCCTGGCGGCGCAGGCATGCGGCAGCAGAGGGACGGTGCTGACACCGGGGGCACTCCCACAACGCGCGTCCCCGCTCCCCGTAAGCCGATCGACGACGATGTCGCACAGGCGCTGGAGCATCGCCCGGAAGCGGCAGCCGAGGCCCGGCACACCACTCAGACCGTTCTCGAGGCGTGGCGTGTGGGCTCGGAGACGATCGACGCGGTGGTGCTGGTCGTCTCGGAACTGGTCACCAACGCTGTCGAGCACGCTCGCGCCCCGCTGTCCCTACACCTGCACCGTGAGCGGTCCGGTGGTCGGGTATGGGTGGGCGTCACCGACGGCGGCCCGGCACCGCACGACGGTGCGTGGACCTCGTCCTGCACCCAGGACGAGCACGGACGCGGGCTCAGCATCGTATCGATGCTGGCCGACGTCCACGGCGTCCGGAGCCACGCCGGCGGCGCCACCCACTGGGCCCGCCTGACCGCAGCGTAACCGCCCTTCCAGAGCCCGGCCCCTCACTGACAACCACAAGGGGCCGGCCGGCCCGACCGCACCAGGGGACACGCGGCGGATCGGGCCCAGGGGCGGGGTCCCCAACCGGCCCTGCGGGATCTCGCCCCCTTGTCGTGTCGACTCCAGCCCGGCCCGGTGCGGTGATCATGCCTTCAGCGTGAAGTCGGGCCGCGCCCGCGCTGAGGAGTGTGTTCAGTCCCCTGGTCGACGCCGGGCGACGTGTGTCCGGAGGGCTGAGCTTTCGGTGCTGCGCGCGTAAACGCCACATCGGCATGGACCTTGCCCTGGGGCGCAGGGTCGGCAGATGCAGCACCGCAGAGGTTGAGAACGGCGGGCGGCAGCACCCCGCAGGCCGCCTGCCTCCAGTCTTTTGTACGACCGAGGATCGGGCCTGGCAGACGGCTGCTGTAGCAGCGCCGCCTCTGCTCGCTAGCCCGTTCGATCGGTGTTTGTTGCCCGTCGCAGGCCGACAGGCAAAGCATGCGGGCGATATCCGGCGACACTTCGGCCTCGGACACGGAGCACTTCCGCGTGAAGGCGGCTACATGCCACGCGGCGCGGCCGCACACGGTACGGGATCTCTCGCCGCCGACGAGATGGAGTTACGACTCAACGGTCACCGCCGTTGAGTCGGCCCGGACTCGGCAAGCAGCCACTTCCAGGCCTCCGCCGACCTCAGCCCGTACGTCCTGCCGGCGAACGTGGTCACCAGAGACATGGAGTGCTCAAGCAGCTCATCACGGCTGCCGAGCTTCTGGGTGTTGCCCTCAAGGGTGACGCCGCACGTGGACACAGACGATTGAGTCAGCCGACGCCGAACCGGGCGGACGGTCCTGATGGGCCACCGCCCCACCGTCCCGTCCCCGTCGGCAACTGCCTCGCAGCAGACGTTGCAGTGCGGCCCGGTTCTCTCGGAAGCCCAAAATGCGGTCCCAGAACGCGCCTTCACCACCCGCCAGACGAGGGTGGCCGCAGCTCGGCTTCCGGTGCCTACCCCGGGGACTCCCTGCCTGACAATCCGGAAGCGCGCACGCATAGGGTTTCCAGTCCTACACGACTGCTGTAGTCGGCCTGATCGGATGGTGGTACCCCTGCTCAGCCTGAGCTTGCGTGACGCCGAGGAGCTGGCGAGCGCGGCATCGAGGCGGCTTTCGAGACGATCCTCCATTGGTCCAGCCGGTCCGGGCCAGCCCAGCCGCAGCCTCCCTATGCCGACGCCGGCCCGCGGCTGGGCAACAAGCACCTCGACGAGGTTCGTCGTCACCATGTGCGGCAGCAGCCGACAGCTCACTCAACCTGAGAGTGCCCCTCGCTCCCCTCGAATCGCGTTGGCCCGCCGGGCACGCGTCACATCTCGCCGAGTCCAGATCAAACCAGCCGCGGTTGCCGGATACGGCTGGCACGCAGCGGGTCAAAGCGGCGCCGTAGCGACTTCAGGCGCGTTTCCCATGTCCGAGGCGAGTACCGAATACTCATGCCGGAGATATGCCTATAAATCGATCCTGGAGGCATGTACCGAACCGAGCCCGCTGCGGGGCGGACGGCTCGCCGTGAGTCGAACCCTCCCCCGGGGCCTGATGTGATCCAGAGGTCGCCATGGCCGCCCACCCGCAAGCCGCCGCTTCTTCCCTCCACCTGACCCTCGCAGCTGTGTACTCCGAAGCCACCGGTTCCGCTGACATCGCGAACCGGGAGCTGCTTCGCCTCAGCTCAAGGCAAATCCTGCGGGCCTTGGCGCGCCTGCGCTATGCACCGAAGCCACCGGACAGCCTGGGAAGGTACTACCTGCAAACTCTCCATGAGACGATCCGCCTCCGCCTTGCGGACGTGACGGACGGGGCTTCCGCCTCGGCTTGGCTTGTGCAGGTTCTGCGCCGTATCGACGAGGGTTCCGCGGATGCGCACGACTACGCCCGCTGGGCAGCTGCTGGCAGCCGCGCGATGAGTGGCGTACTGGAGGCCGTGGAGCCGGGCAGTCTGCTGCCCTATCTGAGCATCCATGTGGTCGCCGACCAGATCCACTCCAGGATCGCGGGCGCGCTTGAGCCCATCGCCACAGCTCTTGCCAAGAGCCCGGAGTCGCGGGTTCGGTTCGCAGGCCGACATCGTTGACGTTCCGTTCCATGGCTGCTCGTTGCGCTGACTGGACCACAACGCTCGCACGAGGGCGGCCGTACCCGCTCCTGTGCGTCGCGAACCGATGCGGCTTTGCCAAGTGGCGAGTTCAGGAAGGCTTGTCACACCCCGGGCGTCCACGGCCTGACGGGAGCCGCGCGAAGGGGCACAACGCCGCTGACTGATCCGGTGCGCAGGTGCCAGGAGACCAGGCCGAAGAAGGCAAAGCAGCTGTTGTTCACGTGCATCGGTTCCGACTGCCTTGTCCTGGAAGAGCCCCGTAGAAAGAAGGTCGGTGAAAATAGCGCTCCGCATCTGGCTCTTGTCAGCTTCGCGGCTCCAAGCACGGCGCGGCCCGGGTCCCGGAACGCAGCGCGTGTCATGAGCAATTGCCCTGCTGCTGGCCTCCGCTGTGTCTGCTGCTTCAGCGCACGCGCCGTCGAGTCTCTCTTCCTGGATCTGATCGAGTCTTCCTACACGGTGCTCGAGGAACGCGCCCTTCGCCGGCTGATCGCACAGACAACCCGCCACGCTCGCCGGAAGGGCCCGGATCTCCAGTCAGACGACGGCCTCTAGCACACCCCTCTCGCCCTCGCCGTTTGCCTGCCCTGCCCTGCCCTGCCCTGCCCTGAAGGAATCTCATGCATCGTCCCGAGTCATCTACCGCAATCCGCAGACGGCAGCGTCTGGTTTCCGCATTCCTGGCAGTCTGTGCAGCTCCTCCACTCGCACTGACCGCGACCACACAGCCAGCCGCGGCAGCTTCCCTGGACACCTGGGACAGAGTCGCCTCCTGCGAGAGCAGCGGCAACTGGTCGATCAACACAGGGAACGGGTTCTACGGCGGTCTGCAGTTCACCGCCAGCACCTGGGCGGAGTTCGGCGGCCAGGCCTTCGCACCGAACGCGCATCTGGCCACCAAGGAACAGCAGATCGCCATCGCCGAGAAGGTGCTTGAAGGCCAGGGCCCGGGCGCGTGGCCGGTCTGCTCGGTCAAGGCAGGCCTCAATCGCGGCAGTGACGCACCTCAAGAGGAGATGCCCACCCCTGACACAGGCACCACACCACCGGACGACATACCGCGTCCTGCGGCTGTCTCCGTGAGTGCCTCGGCCGGCACAGGGTCCGTATCCGCGCGCCTGCAGGCATGGCTGCCGGTGTCAGGCGGGACTATCAGCACTCCGTACCGACAGGCGGGTAGCTGGGCAGCGGGATTCCACACCGGTGTCGACTTCGCTGTCCCCGCCGGTACCGCCGTGTTTGCCGTGGCTCCTGGCACGGTGATCTCCGCCGGCTGGCAGGGTGCTTACGGCAACGCGGTCGTCATCCAGCACGACGACGGCATGTACTCCCTCTACGCCCACTTGAGCACCGCCTCCCTCGCCGAAGGCGAGAGGGTCACTGCAGGGCAGCGAATCGGCCTGTCAGGCAGCACGGGAAACTCCACCGGCCCTCACCTCCACTTCGAGGTGCGTACAAGCAACAGCTACGCCGCCCACATCGATCCCCTCGCGTACCTGCGCGGGCTCGGCCTCACGATCTGAGCCGCGCTCAGGCCATGCCCGGGTACCGGAAGAGGCCCCACACACACTTCGTGGCCGTCGCGCGCTTACCCGGCGCGGGGCGGTTTGGACAGGGAGAAACGACAGGTGGCAG
>NZ_JAHTMW010000044.1 GCF_026236535.1 Streptomyces sp. SKN60
CGCGGTCGACCGTCAGGTCGTCCGCGAACTTCCGGTCGCCCGTGGCGTCCGGCACGTACTTCACACAGACAACGATCTTCATAGCACTGTTCCTTTCAGCGATGCGTGAACGTGGGAGGGCGCTTCTCCGCGAAGGCCGCCATGCCTTCCTTCTGGTCGGCGGTGGCGAACACCGCGTGGAACAGGCGACGTTCGAACCGCACCCCCTCGGCGAGGGTCGTCTCGAAGGCGCGGTCGACGGCTTCCTTGGCCATCATGGCGACGGGCTTCGACATGCCCGCTACGGTCTCAGCGACCGTGAGCGCCTCGGTGAGCAGCTGGTCGGCGGGGACGACGCGGGAGACCAGGCCGGCGCGTTCGGCCTCGGCCGCGTCCATGGTGCGGCCGGTCAGGCACAGGTCCATGGCCTTCGCCTTGCCCACGGCACGCGTGAGTCGCTGGGATCCACCGATGCCGGGGATCACACCGAGCTTGATCTCGGGCTGGCCGAAGACGGCCGTGTCCGCGGCGAGCAGGATGTCGCAGAGCATGGCGAGCTCGCAGCCACCGCCCAGGGCGTACCCGGAAACCGCCGCGACGGTCGGCGTACGGACCTGCCCGAGCCGGTCCCACGCCCCGAACCAGTCGCTGAGGTACATGTCCATGTAGCCCTGGGGCTGCATCTCCTTGATGTCGGCGCCGGCGGCGAAGGCCTTGGCGGAGCCGGTGAGCACGATGCAGCCGATCTCCGGGTCGCGGTCCAGTGCCTCGGTGGCGGCCACGACCTCCTCCATGATCTGGAGGTTGAGGGCGTTGAGCGCCTTGGGCCGGTTGAGCGTGAGCAGGGCGATCCTGCCCTTGCGTTCGACGAGGATGGTCTCGTACGGCGTTGCGGCGGCGGTGTCCGTCATGACTGTGCTCCGGTCTCTTCGTCGAAGGAGAGCTCGCGGCGGCCCAGCGGCGCGAAGAAGCGCGCCACGTCGGCGTCCGTCACCTCGGCGAGCCTGCTCGGGGACCAGTGGGGGTCACGGTCCTTGTCGATGACCTGGGCGCGGATGCCCTCCACCAGGTCCGGGGAGGAGAGGGCGGCGCAGGCGATGCGGTACTCCTGCTCCAGGACCTTTTCCAGGGAGTCGAGTTCGCGGGCGGTTCGCAGGGCGGCGAGGGTGACCTTGACCGCGGTCGGCGACTTGGTGAGGATCGTTCCGGCGGCCTCCTTGGCGGCGGCGACGCCGGTGTCGAGGAGTCTGCTGACGATCTCCTCCACTGTGTCGGCGGCGTAGCAGGCGTCGATCCAGTCGCGCTGCTCGGGCAGTTCGCCAGGCGGCGGCTCGGCGGCGTAATGATCGACGGTTTCGTTCGCGGGGGTGTAGCCGAGGGCCGCGAGGAGGTCGGGGAGCCGCTGCGACGGGACGAAGTGGTCGACCAGGCCGCAGAGTTGCGCATCGGCCGCTCCGACGGGGGCGCCGGTGAGTGCCAGGTGGGTGCCGAGCTCGCCGGGGGCGCGGGAGAGCAGGTAGGTGCCGCCGACGTCGGGGACGAAGCCGATGCCGGTCTCCGGCATGGCGATCCGGGAGCGTTCGGTGGCTACGCGCACACTGCCGTGGGCGGAGATCCCGACGCCACCGCCCATGACTATGCCGTCCATGAGGGCGACGTACGGCTTGGGGTAGCGGGCGATCCGGGCGTTGAGCCGGTACTCGTCGTACCAGAAGTCCGCCGAGGCCATGCCGCCGCTGCGGGCGTCGGCGTGGATGGAGCGGATGTCGCCGCCCGCGCAGAGCCCCCGCTCCCCGGCCCCGCTGATCACCACGGTGTCGATCCGGGGATCGGTCTCCCATGCGGTGAGCGCGTCGTCGATGCGGCGCGCCATGATGTGGCTGAGGGCGTTGAGGGCCTTGGGGCGGTTGAGGATGAGGTATCCGGTGCGGCCCCTGACTTCGACGAGGACAGAGTCGTCGGTGATCCGGGGAGACACCGGGGACGCGGCGCCGGTCATCGGGCGGCTCCGATCAAACCCCGGGCGACGATGAGGCGCATGATCTCGTTGGATCCTTCGAGGATCTGGTGGACCCGGAGGTCACGGACGATCTTCTCGATGCCGTACTCGCTCAGGTAGCCGTATCCGCCGTGCAGCTGGAGCGCGCGGTCGGCGACGGAGAAGCCGGTGTCGGTGGCGAACTTCTTTGCCATGGCGCACAGCTGGGGGGCCTGGGGGTCCTCTCGGTCGACGGCGCCGGCCGCCTGCCGGACCAGGGCGCGGGCGGCCGCGAGTTCGGTGGCCATGTCGGCGAGGCGGAACTGGAGCGCGGAGGACTCGATGAGCGGGGCGCCGAACGCCTCACGATCGACGAGGTAGGCGCGACTGCGGTCGAGGGCGCTCTGGGCACCGCCGAGGGAGCAGGCGGCGATGCCGAGCCTGCCGCCGTTGAGGCCCTTCATGGCGATGCGGAACCCGTCGCCCTCGCCGCCGATCCTGCGGTCGGCGGGGATGCGGACGCCGTCCAGGATCACCTGGCGGGTGGGCTGGGCGTTCCAGCCCATCTTCTTCTCGTTCGGCCCGAACGACAGCCCTGCGTCGTCGCGCTCGACGACGAAGGCGGTGATGCCGCGGGGTCCGTCCTCGCCGGTGCGAGCCATGACGATGTAGACATCGGTGGCGCCAGCGCCGGAGATGAACTGCTTCACGCCCGTCAGGACGTAGTGGTCGCCGTGCCGTTCGGCGCGGGTGCGTAGTGCGGCGGCGTCGGATCCGGCACCGGGCTCGGTGAGGCAGTAGCTGCCGAGGGCGTCCATGGAACACAGGCCGGGCAGCCAGCGGGCGCGCTGGGTGTCGTCGCCGAAGTGGTCGATCATCCAGGCGACCATGTTGTGGATGGAGAGGTAGCCCGCGATGGTGGGGCAGCCGACGGCGAGCGCTTCGAAGACGAGGACGCCGTCGGAGCGGGTGAGGCCGGATCCGCCCCATTCCTCCCCCACGTACACACCACCGAGTCCGAGTTCGGCGGCCTTGCGCAGGACGTCGACGGGGAAGTGCTTCTGCTGGTCCCAGGCGTCGGCCTGCGGGGCGAGGTGTTCCTGCGCGAAGTCCAGGGTGGTCTCGACGATGGCCAGCTGGTCGTCGGTGAGGTTGGTGGTCAGCACAGGGTCACCGTCCGGGGGGTATGGGTGTGCCAGTCATGCGCTCATGCTGGGTGCGCGGCGGAGAACCCAGTACCTCCGGATAGAGAGGGAACAATTCAGCGGGGGCGCAGCACGTCCGCCCGCTCCTCGAACCACTCCGCCAGGTGCTCGCACACGATCCGTACGCGCTCCACGTTGAGCAGGGCGGACGGCACGATCATCCAGAACGCGCGGGTGACCTCCATGTCCGCCGCCAGGACCGGGACGAGCCGGGGGTCGCCCTCGGCAAGGAAGGCCGGCAGCAGGCCGACGCCCATCCCGGCGGCGACCGCCTCCAGCTGGGCGAAGACGTTGCTGCTGCGGAAGGCGAAGGCGGCCGTCTCGGAGACCTGGTGGAAGACCCGCAGCTCAGGCAGGTCGAGCAGGGATTCGATGTACCAGACCATCTCGTGTTCAGCGAGGTCGTCGGGGGTACGGATGGGCGTGCGCTCCCGCAGATAGCCGGGGGACGCGTACAGCCGCAGGGCGTACGCGCCGAGCGGTCTGGCGTGCATCCTGGGCAGTTCCGGCCGGTGCAGCGTGACGGCCACGTCGAACTGGCCTGTCTGGTGGCTGATCAGCGCGCTGGTCGTGACCAGTTCCAGGTCGATGCCCGGGTGCCGGGCGTGCAGCGGCGCGAGCGCGGGCGTGACGAGCAGCGAACCCGCCGCGTCGGTGGCGATGAGCCGTACGAGACCCGAGACCGGTCTGCTCTCGTCGTCCGCGTCGGTGAACGCGAGGACCGCCTCCGCCTCGATCCGCTCCGCGTGCGGCAGCAGCCGTCGCCCTGCTCCGGTCATGGTCCAGCCCGTCGGCGTGCGCTCGAAGAGCCGGTGGCCGACGGCCTTCTCCAGGGCGGCCACCCGGCGGGAGACCGTGGTGTGCTCGACGCCGAGCCGTTCGCCGGCCGCGACCATGCGCCCATGGCGGGCAAGCGCCAGGAAAAAGCGCAGGTCATCGAGGTTGACCCTTCCGTAGCTGTGCATATCTGCACACTACCTGTGCCGAAGTGCCTCTTGCTCGTGCAGGTGTGCAGGTCCGACCTTGGACGCCAACACCCCACACGAACTCCACGACTCCCGGAGGTAGCGATGACGACCGTCGGATTCATCGGTCTCGGCAACATGGGCGGCCCCATGGCCGCCAACCTCGTGGCCGCCGGGCACGACGTGTACGGCTTCGATCTCTCGGCCGACGCCGTCACGGCCGCCCGCGAGGCCGGGGTCACCATCGCCGGCTCCGTCGCGGACGCCGTGGCGAAGGCCGAGGTCGTCATCACGATGCTGCCGACCGGGCGACACGTGCAGGAGGTGGTCCTCGGCGAGGACGGCGTGCTCGCGCACGTCGCCCCCGGCACTCTCCTGATCGACTCGTCGACCATCGACATCCAGAGCGCGCGCGCCGTCCACGCGGCGCTGACCGACCGCGGGCTGCCCGTCGTGGACGCCCCGGTCTCCGGCGGCGTGGCCAAGGCCAAGGCGGGCACGCTCACCTTCATGGTGGGCGGCACCCCGGCCACCTTCGCGCTCGCTGCCCCGTATCTGGAGGCGATGGGGGCGAACATCGTCCACACCGGCTCCGCCGGCGCCGGCCAGGCCGCCAAGATCTGCAACAACATGCTGTTCGGGACCACCATGACGGCCGTCGCCGAGGCCTTCGTCCTCGCCGAACGCCTCGGCCTGGACGCCCGCAGCCTCTACGACATCGTCAGCACCTCCTCCGGCGACAGCTGGGCGCTCCGCAACTTCTGCCCCTGGCCCGGCCTCGTCGAGGGCTCGGCCGCCGACAACGACTACCGCGCCAACTTCGCCGCCGCCCTGATGAGCAAGGACCTCCGGCTCGCACTGACCGCCGCCGAGGAGGCCGGGGTCGACCTGCCCGTCTCGGGCCGTGCGAACGCGGTGTTCGCCGCTCTCGCCTCGGCCGAGGGCCACCTCGACGCGTCCGCGGTGATCCGCGAGATCCGCGGCCGGGACTGACCCGGCCGCCGCCCCTCTCGCGTACGCCCGCCCCCGCCCGGCGTACGCCTGCCCCGCCGCACTTCTCGCACCTCTCGCCCCGAAGGACCGGACCACCATGACCACCCAGCAGACCACCATCCCCCTGTCCGAGCACCACGTCGGTGACACGCTCATGCTGATCGCCGGTGAGTGGACCGAGGCCGCGGACGGCTGGTGGATCGACGTCGAGAGCCCGCGCGACCGGACGGTCCTCGGCCGGGTCCCGCGCGGCGGAGCCGAGGACGTCCGCAGGGCCGTGGACGCCGCCTCCCGCGCCTTCCCCGGGTGGCGGGACCTGCGGCCCCGCGACCGCGGCGACCTCCTCCGCCGGATCGCCGACGCCCTGGAGCCCGAGCAGGAGCGCATCGCCCGGCTGCTCTCGCTGGAGAACGGCAACGCGATCCGCACCCAGTCGCGCGGCGAGATGCAGTTCGTCGTCGACGCCTTCCGCTACTTCGCCGGAGTCGCCGGCGAGGCCAAGGGCGAGAGCATCCCGCTCAACCCCCAGGTCCTCGACTACTCACGGCGCGAACCGCTCGGCGTCGTCGGCGCCATCGTGCCCTGGAACGCCCCGCTCATGCTCTCCGCGCTGAAGATCGCCCCGGCCCTGGTCACCGGCAACACCCTGGTCCTCAAACTGGCCGAGGACGCCCCGCTGGCGGTGCTGGCCGTCGCACGGGTCTGCCAGGAGTTCCTGCCGAAGGGCGTGCTGAACGTCATCACCGGATACGGCTCCGAGGCCGGCGAGGCCCTCACCTCACACCCGAAGGTCGCCAAGCTCTCCTTCACCGGCTCCACCGCCGTGGGCCGCCGCGTGATGGAGAAGGGCGCCGAGCGGATCGTCCCCGTGTCGCTCGAACTGGGCGGCAAGAGCCCGCAGATCGTGTTCCCCGACGCGGACGAGGACTGGGTGGTGGACGGCACCATAGCCGGCATGCGGTTCTTCCGTCAGGGCCAGTCCTGCACCGCCGGATCCCGGCTGTTCATCCACGAGTCGGTCTTCGACTCCTTCGTCGGGAAGCTCGTGGACAGGCTGTCCAAGCTGGTCGTCGGGGATCCCCTCGACGAGGCCAGCGACCTGGGCACGATCGTCAACGCCCGCCAGTTCGACCGGGTCGGCGAGTACATCGCCGAGGGGATCGCGCAGCCCGGCGTCCACCTCGCGCTCGGTGGCCTGCCTCCCACGGAAGGACCCCTCGCCCAGGGCTGGTACCACCGGCCCACCGTCTTCGCCGGCGTCGACAACTCCTGGCGGATCGCCGCCGAGGAGATCTTCGGCCCGGTGGTCTGCGCCATCCCGTGGCGGGACGAGGCGGACGTGATCCGCATGGCCAACGACACCCACTACGGCCTGGCCGGATACGTCTGGACCCACGACCTCGGCGCCGCCCTGCGCACCGCGCACGCCCTGGAGGCCGGCTGGGTCCAGGTCAACCAGGGCGGCGGCCAGGTGCTCGGCCAGTCGTACGGCGGCTTCAAGCAGAGCGGCATCGGGCGGGAGTTCTCCCTGGAGGGCATGCTCGACAGCTACACCCAGCGCAAGCACGTCTCCGTCCACCTGGAGCCCTGAGCCATGGCCACCGCCACGACAGGTCCTCTGACGGGTGTGGTTGTCGTCGACCTCTCCCGCGCTCTGGCCGGGCCCCAGACCGCCATGATGCTCGGCGACATGGGGGCCAGGGTCATCAAGGTCGAGGCCCCGGGCACCGGCGACGAGTCGCGCGGCTGGGGACCCCCGTTCGTCGGTCCCGACGAAGCGCCCGAGTCGACGTACTTCCTGTCCTGCAACCGCAACAAGGAGTCGGTGACCGCCGACCTGAAGTCCCCCGAGGGCGTCGACCTGCTGATCCGCCTCATCCGGCACTCCGACGTCCTGGTGGAGAACTTCCGGCCCGGCGTGATGGACCGGCTCGGCTTCTCCGCCGCCCACCTGCACGAGCTCAACCCCCGCCTGGTGATCCTCTCCATCAGCGGCTTCGGTCACGACGGACCGCAGGGCGGACGCGCCGGCTACGACCAGATAGCCCAGGGCGAGGCCGGCCTGATGAGCCTCACCGGGCCCGGCCCCGACAGCCCGTCGAAGGTCGGGGTGCCCATCGGGGACGTACTCGCCGGAATGAACGGCGCGTACGGGGTGGTGTCCGCGCTGTACGAGCGCGAACGCACCGGTCGCGGCAAGGTCGTCCGTACCTCGCTGCTCGCCTCGATCGTCGGCGTCCATGCATTCCAGGGCACCCGGTACACAGTGGCCGGCGAGGTGGGCCGGGCCGCCGGCAACCACCATGTGGCCATCGCCCCGTACGGGCTGTTCCGCTGCGACGGCGGTGCGATCCAGGTGGCGGCCGCCAACGACGCCCAGTGGGTGAGGTTCGCGGAGATCCTCGGCCTGGACACCGCCGACCCCCGCTATGACGGCAACGTACGCCGCGTGGCCCACCGCGACGAGCTCGTCGCCGACATCGAGAAGGCGCTGCTCGAACGGCCGGCCGCCCACTGGCTGGCCCTCCTCGACGCCGCGGGGGTGCCGGCCGGCGAGGTCCGCACCCTCGACCAGGTCTACGACTGCCC
The DNA here is from genome assembly GCF_026236535.1 of Streptomyces sp. SKN60. Taxonomy (GTDB): domain Bacteria; phylum Actinomycetota; class Actinomycetes; order Streptomycetales; family Streptomycetaceae; genus Streptomyces. The sequence continues at coordinate 7,710 of NZ_JAHTMW010000044.1, forward strand.
GCAGACCCGCTCCCAGGGCCTGGTCATCGAGGTCGACCACCCCTCCCTGGGCACCATCGAACTCCCCGGCCCCGCCGTCCGGTTCGACGAGGGCGGGCGGGCGCGGCACCTCGCCCCGCCCCGGCTCGGCGAACACGACGAGAGCGTCCGTACCTGGCTGCACGGCCTGGACGCCTGAGGAAGGAAACGCACATGACAGCGACACCACGTCAGTCCGAATCGGGGCTGCCCATCGAGCCGGTCTACGGGCCGGACGCGCTGCGGGACTGGGATCCCGCCGAGCAGCTGGGCGAGCCGGG
>NZ_JAHTMW010000045.1 GCF_026236535.1 Streptomyces sp. SKN60
ACCTTCGACGGCCGGCTCTCCGCAGCCCGTCAGTAACCCCGAACACCCTCGTTACACCGTTCGATTGACAGACCCCAGAGTCAAGCCGAGTGGGCGTTCACTCAGGTGCGGGCCGGGACGGTGGATGAGTCTGACGGCATGGCAGAGAAGACGGTCGTGAGTAGGGACGAGGCGGCGGAGCGGATCCACTCGCTGTTCACGCAGGGGTGGGCGCTGGTGGCGGTCGCGTGCTTCGTCGAAGGGCAGGAGTTCGGTGACGAGCTCGGAGCGGTACTGGGAGAGCTGGGGCTCGCCGTGCGTGACGGGCGGCGGTGGGAGCCTGCGCCCGGGCTGGCCGGGCTGCTCGCCGAGCCGATGGCCGTGGAGCGCCTGGGGTTGGGCGGCGCGGTGCGGCGGATGGCCGCCGAAGCCGCCGCTGCGCGCCCCTCGACCGCCCGGACGGCACGGGCGGTACAGACGCCGGAGGAGCGGATTGGGGAGGCCATCCAGGGCGTCGCATATCTGCGGGAGCAGGTGTTCTCGCTCATGGAGGGGCTCGAGGAGCGGTTGTCCGGGCCGGAGGCGGTCTTCTTCGCCGCGCGTGTCGGCACTGGGGAGGCTACTGCCGCGCTCTGCCTGGCGTACCCGGGGGCATGGGCGGTCGGTTACGAGCCGTGCGAGGAGGACAGGGAAGGGGCCGCGGCCGTCTTCGAGGCCGCCGGGGTGGCCGGTCGCGTGCGGCTCCTCGCCGGGGACGTCGACCGGCTGGACGTGGCCGACGCCGTCGACTCCGTCGTGGTGCCGACGTTCCTCACCCCGCCCTCCGTCCTGTTCCGTGCGATTCCCGCCGTGTACCGCGCGCTGCGGCCCGGCGGATGGTTCACCCTGCAGGTGCCGACGTACGGGGCGGGTCCGCTGGCGGACGCCGTGACGCGCTGGCGGGTCGTCCGCGACGGCGGAACCCCGGACGGTGCCGCGGACATCGTCGAGGAGCTGCGGCAAGCGGGCTTCGCCCGGGTTTCGCGGCTCGAACCCGCGGTGCCCCCGCCGGTGACGGGTCGTCGCGGGATCGAAGCCCGGCGGGTGATGAGCCCGGCAGGTGTGAAGCCGGGCCAGGATCCTCCCGTCGGTTTGTATATTCGGCTCCATGTCGCGTACGTGGCCGTTCGGGGGCAGGGCACAGGAGACCGAGCGCATCCGCCAGGTCCTGGGCGAGGGCCGCAGTGTGGTGCTCGCCGGTCCGGCCGGGGTCGGCAAGAGCAGGCTGGCCGCCGAGGCGGCGCCGGGCGCACCGCGGGTGCGCGCGACGGAGGCGGCCGCTTCGCTGCCGCTCGGCGCCTTCGCCCCACTGCTGCCCGCCGGGGACGCCGGGGACAACCTGCTCGGATGGGCGGCCCGGGCCGTACGGGCCGCGGTCGGGGACGGCGTTCTGGTCGTGGACGACGGCCACCTGCTCGATCCGGCGTCGGCCGCGCTGCTGCGGCAGCTGTCCGACGCCGGGATGCGGATGGTCGTCACGGTACGGACCGGGGAGCCGTGCCCGGACGCGGTCGCGTCCCTGTGGCAGGAGGACCAGGCCGCGCGCATCGAGGTCGGTCCGCTCCCGGCCGAGGAGGTCGCCGGCGTACTGGAGTCCGTGCTGGGCGCGCGGGTCGCGGCGGGGACCGCCGGACGGCTCGCCGAGCTGAGCCGGGGGAACCCGCTGTACCTGCGCGAGCTCGTGGCCGGTGCGCTCGAACGCGGGACGCTGGCCACCGTCGACGGCCTGTGGCGGATGGACGGGGCGGTCGAGCTGTCCGGCCGGCTGTCCGAGCTGATCGCCGCCCGGATCGGCGACCTGACCCCCGTACAGCTGGAGGTCTTGGAGCTGGTCGCGCTCGGCGAGCCGCTCGGACTCCTCCCGCTGGCCGCGCACACCGACGAGACGGCGCTCGAGCAGGTCGAGGAGCGCGCCCTCATCCACGTCGCCCCGGAGGAGGGGCGGCGCACGAACATCCGGCTCGGGCATCCCCTGTACGGGGAGGCAGTCCGCGCGGGCATGCCGCGCCTGCGCCGCCTGCGGCGCTACCGGCAGCTCGCCGAGATGGCCGAGTCCACCGGGCTGCGCCGGCGGGAGGACGCGATGCGCCTGGCGCTGTGGCGTCTGGAGAGCGGGACGGCCACCGACCCGGAGCCGCTGATCGCGGCGTTGCGGCTGGCCTGGGCGGCCCACGACTACCCGCTCGCCGAGCGCTTCGGATGGGCCGCGATGGAGGCGGGCGGCGGGCCGCGGGCGGCGGTCCTGTACGCGCCCGTGCTGGGGTACGGCGGCCAACTCGACCGGGCCGAGGCGGTGCTGGCGTCTGTCTGGGACGAGCCGTGCGACGAACGCACCCGGACCCTGATGATCTCCTCCCGGCTCAACACCCTCGCCGTACTCGGACGGACCGACGAGGCGATTGCCCTGGTGGAGGACGCTGCGCGCACGCTCACGGACGAGGAGAACCGGCAGGAGATGACGTTCTGGCAGGCCGGGGTGCAATTCGCCCTTGGCGACTTCGAGGCCGCCCTCGCCCTGACGGACACGATCGTCGCCGCTCCCGTCAGCGTCCCGATGGAGGCGCAGGGACACGGGCAGCGCGCCTGGATCCTGGGGTTCACGGGGCGTCCGCTGGACGCGATCGCGGCGACCGACCGCGCGCTGGCCACCCGGGAGCAGTGGCAGGACGCGGTGCCCGTGTACCACCGGGCGCTCCTGGAACTGCGCCGGATGGCGACGATCTTCGCGGGGGATCTCGCCGGGACGGCCGAGGTGGTCGAGGAGATCAAGACCGTCGGCGCCGGGGCCGGGGACTGGGCGGTGGCCCGGTCGGAGAGCGATCAGGCCGAGGGCGTCCTGGAGAGGCACCGGGGCCGGGTGAGGACGGCGTTGCGGCTGCTGACCTCCGAGAACGCCGCGGCAGCGCTCAGCGACCACCACATCCAGCGCTCGGCCGAGGTCGCGATCACCGCGGCGCTCGCCGGGGACGCCGATACCGCCGTCGCCGCCCTGGAGTCGGCCGAGCAGTCGGCTCCGCTGGTCGTACTGGGCTTCGGCGCGGACCTGGCCCGGCCGTGGGTCGCCGCTGCCCGCGGCGAACCGGGACGCGCCGCCGAGTTCGCCCTGGACGGCGCGCGGCGGATGAGGGAGGCGGGGGCGTACAGCCAGGAGGTCGTGGCGCTCCACGACGCGGTGCGGCTCGGCGCCGCGGGGTCGGTCGCGGGGCCCGCCGCCGGATCCGCCGCCAGGTCCCGCGCAGGCTCCGTCGCGGACCGGCTCGCCGAGCTCGCGGGCACCTGCCAGGGCGAGTTCGTCGCCGTGGCCGCCGCCCATGCGGCAGCGGCCGCCGCAGATGACGGTGCGGCGCTGGTCCGTGCGGCCGACGCGTTCGAGCGGCTCGGGTTCGTCCTGCTCGCCGCGGAGGCCTCGGCTCAGGCCGCCGCGGCCTTCGAAGCTTCCGGACGCCAGGCTTCCGCCCGTTCGGCGACAACCCGGGCATGGGTCCTGGCATCGGCCTGCGAAGGGGCGATCACGCCCGCTCTCGCCCGGCTCAGCGCGCCCCAGCTCACCGACCGTGAACGGGAGATCGCCCGCCTCGCCGCCGACGACGCGAGCAACAAGGAGATCGCCGGCCGTCTGGTGCTGTCCGTCCGCACGGTGGAGAACCACCTGCACGCCGCCTACGTCAAGCTCGGCGTCACGAGCCGTGCGGAACTCAAGCAGGTCCTGCGGCCGCCGGACCTCGACCGCGTGCTCGGTTAGCGCAACAGGGTCGAAGGATCGACCGGGTTGGAGGAGGAGATGACGGTGCCCTGGACGACAGTCTCGGCAGCGACCGTCTCGTCCGGCGCGTACAGCCGGATCTGCATGCCGTCGGGGTCGCGGAACCCGAGGCCATGACCTCCTGACGCACGCAGCACCGGCGTGCGCGGGATCCCGAGTTCGCCGAGGCGGACGTCCCACGCGTCGAGCGCCTCACGGGTGGTGGCCAGCGCGAACGGGTCGGCATCGTAGTTCACCCAGGCGGGGTGCTCCCTCAAAGCGATCTTGAGATCGGTGCCCGGAAGGCCGAACTGCATGCCGCGGACGACCCCGTCGTCGTCCTGGAAGCTCAGCTCCAGGCGGAGGTCGAAGACCCGCTCGTACCACTGCGCGCTGCGCGCCAGGTCCGTCACGAAGATCTTGATGTGGCGTACGCCGCTGATGATTGCGTCCATGCCCTGATTGTGGCTCCCCGCGGGCGGGTTGCGGCTGAGTGGTGCCCTACTCAGGTGGCGGCGCGGGTGCGGGCCGACGATGACACGGCGACCGCTCGAGAAGAAGGACGCCCACTGCGACAGGGAAGACGCCATGAGAAGCCACCACACCCAGAGATTCGCCGCGCCCACCGCCTGCGCGCTGGCCCTGTTGCTGGCTGCTTGCGTGCCGGGGGCCACGGAGGGGAAGGGCACCACACCGACAGCGAGCAGGGGCGGTTCCTCCGGGGGCGGTTCCAGCACCGGAGGAACCCCCACGGGCGGTTCCACGACAGGCGGTTCCACGGACGGCTCGCCCACAGGCGGGTCCACCACGCGTGGCGGCGGGACCACCTCCTCCGCCACACCGACCAGAACGGCCCCGACACCTCCGACTCCCGCCCCCACGACCGGGCGTCCCACTCCCACGGAGGGCCCCACCGCCAGTGGCGGGCCCACGGACGGCCCCGGGGACGACGGCCCTGCGCCCGCGGGTGACCTGTGGTCCGCCGGACTCGAAGGCTGCGTCTACGACCCGAACCACGAGGGCGGCTGGGTCGCGGTGGGCCTGAACCTGCGGTGGTCCGGCACGCAGCAGCCCTCCCCCGACACCGGGTGGATGATCCCCTTCCGCTCCGAGAAGTACGGGACACAGGTCAACGGCCGCTTCGCTTCGGAGCCCGGCGGGCGAGGCGGCACCGCCTACCTCGCCGTCCCCTTCAGCCCAGCGGACCTCGGCCGCACGATCACGGTGACCATCACCATCGACCCGGACAACACCATCCGGGAAACCAACGAGAACAACAATGTCGGCCGGTACTCCGTGACGCTTCCCCAGTCCGCGCAGACCGCCGAACGAGTGCAGTGCCAACCGGTCTGACGGCCCGCCGCTTCGGCTGCCGGCCGGTCGTCTACTCCCCTCCCAGTCCCGGGTGTCGAAGTACGCGGGCGTGCCGCTGCGGCGGGCGGCCATGACCGATTCGAGACAGGGCGTGGTCCCGCCTCGGCATCAGCTCCCGCCACTGGGCCACGGTCAGTGCCCATACGTCTCGTGCTCGTCGGGGTTCAGGACGATCCCGGCGATGTTCCGGCGCGAGCGCCAGGTCCACGAGGGTCCGGACCGGTCCGTCGGTGCACAGAAGCGCGTCACACAAGTCGAACAAGGCATCCGCCCATGACGTCACACACGCGTACACCTCAGATGTCATAGCCATTCGTTGATCGCTGCGACCAGTACGGTCACCTCGAAACGAACGGCGAGCTTGTCGTAGCGCGTGGCGACAGCACGGTTCCTCTTGAGGCGGTTGATCCCGCACTCGACCGCATGGCGCTGGCGGTAGTCGACCGGGTCGAAGCGCGGCGGCCGGCCTCCGCGGGAACCGCGCTTCCGGCGGTTGCGGGCCTGGTCGGCCTTGTCCGGGATGGTGCAACGGATCCCGCGGCGGCGCAGGTAGGACCGGTCCTGCGGGAGGCGTATGCCTTGTCGGCCCGCACGCGGTCGGGGCGGACGCGAGGCCGGCCCGGTCCGATGCGGGGCACCCGGACCTTCTCCAGCACCGGTTCGAACTGCGGCGAGTCCCCGCGCTGCCCGGCCGTGACCACGATGGGCACGGCAGACCGTGGAGTCGACGCTCAGGTCCCAGACAATCGCGCCCTTCGCATCGGCCAGGGTCTGGAGCCAGGTGAGGATCCGGTGCCAGGTGCCGTTGCGCTGCCACCGGCGGAACAGGTCATAGACCCGGTTCCACGGCCCGTACTCGGCGGGGACGTCCCGCCACGGAACCCCGGTCCGGACCCGGAACCGTATGCCGTCGATCAGCTGCCGCCGAGGCCAGACGGGCGGCCGCCCGGTCCTGGCACCCTTCGGCAACAACGGCGCCAGCACCGCCCACTGCTCGTCCGTGAGATCTCCCCGACCCATGAACCGTGATCATTCACAGCCCAAGATCCACTTTCGACACAGGGCCTAGATGGCCTCCCATACGCCGCAGGGCACGAATCTGGAGAAGAGCGCGACACAGGTGTCGGCGACGCGTTGGCGGGCGGACGCCGCCGTACCGGATCGAGGTCTCGGCAAGGAGACTGTCAGGCGCCGCCAAAAGTTGGAGCGGGGCTCAGCTGCAGGCATGTTCTCGGCCTGCGGGCCCTTCTGGCCCTGAGGCGAACGTCACTGTCTCGCCCTCGATCCGTTCGCGGTATCCGTTGCCGGAAGTATGGGAGTAGTGAGCGAAGACCTCCGTGGGATCGGGCCACCCTGGGCTGGCTTCCTGTTTGGATGCCCGAACCAGTCCTCCCGCGGCTCTCGCGCCTGCACACCTTCATCAGATCTTGTTCGGATTGTCGACGGCGGCTGCACCCATCGCCGAGACGGATTCCGCGCCCGCGAGGAGCAAAGTGAAGGGAGGCACGAACGGGTCACACACGGAACCTGTACCTCCGCTTGGCTCCAGCGCAATCGCCGAGTGCTGCGAGAGCTCTCGCTGGGGGACAGCAATCCGGCGCCTCAACCTCTGTGCACCGCCAAGCAGGACGTACCCTGCACAGCACACGGTCCGTGCCCTTTCTGCCCGGCCCCCTCACACAGGAGCGTTTCATGCCTTCAACTAGCAGCGCGACTGACAACATCGATGCGACAACTACAGCACTCCAGAAAGAACTTCCTCTGCTGGAGCGGCTTCAGCAGGACCTCGAGAAGGAACTGGCCTCGGTTTCCGAACGCGTACTCTCGGTCCGCACGGCACTCACAGCCTTGCTGGCCCTGGCCGACACGCCCACCCCGCGCGCTGTACAGGAGGCGCCAGAACCGCCTGCGGCCGAAAACGAAGCCGCAGTTGAGATTTCTGGGACAGCGGCGCCACAGGATTCCGGCCCGGTCCCCGCGCCTCGGAAGGTCACCAGGTCACGCTCCACCGGCAGGCGTAAAACCGCCTCCGGTGAGGGCGGACGTACCGAGCCTACCTCGACGAAGAAGCTTCACACCCCGGCCCAGGGACAGGCGGCTGCATCTGCGGCAGCAGCACCTGGCGGTCTCACCGAGCAGGTGGTGGCTGTCCTCTCGCAATCGCCGGACAGTCCGATGCGTGCCCGTGACGTCGCGCAGGCGCTCGGCCGGGGTTCGTCCACAGCCGCTATCAACACTGTCCGCAGCACACTTGACCGGCTCGTAGCCACCTCACGGGCCTCCCGCGCCGGCCGCGGCCTCTATCAGGCCCCTATCAGCTGACTCCGGGACTGCTGGCCCCGGGGAGCCCGCTGAGCGAGCGTCCCACCGGGTGATCGGGGCAGTGGCCCTCGTCAGGTTCGCCGGGGTTCTTCTCTCCTGCCGTCGACTCCAGATTCGCCCGCGAGGCCCTGCGTATCAAGCGTTCCGGCAGAACCGCCGCCGCACCCGGTCCACTTCTCTGTCACGGGACCTTCCGTCAGTTCGTTGGCTCAGGCATTGTCAAGGTCGGCGGGGTCTGTCAATCGAACGGTGTAACGAGGGTGTTCGGGGTTACTGACGGGCTGCGGAGAGCCGGCCGTCGAAGGTG
>NZ_JAHTMW010000046.1 GCF_026236535.1 Streptomyces sp. SKN60
CAGTGGACGTCCACCAGCGCCGGTGAGCTCAGGGTCTACGGCAACAAGTGCCTGGACGCCGCCGGCACCGGCAACGGTACCAAGGTCCAGATCTACAGCTGCTGGGGCGGCGACAACCAGCGCTGGACCCGCACCTGACCATCACTCAGTTCGTCGCACGCTCGGGACGAGAGCGTGTGGTGCCCCCCACCTGGAATCGAGGTACCGTCATGCGCCGCCGAATCCGCGCCCTCGCGGCAGCGTTCATCGCACTGCCGCTGGCACTCGCCGTCGCGCCGTCCGCCCACGCGGCCGACCCGACCACCATGACCAGCGGGTTCTATGTGGACCCGAACTCGAGCGCGAAGTCGTGGGTCGCGGCCAACCCCGGTGACGGCCGGGCCGCCGCGATCAACACGTCCCTCGCCAACACGCCCATGGCGCACTGGTTCGGCTCCTGGAGCGGCACCATCGGCACCGCCACGGGCGCGTACGCCGGGGCGGCGGACTCCCGGGACAAGCTGCCCATCCTGGTCGCCTACAACATCTACCACCGCGACTCCTGCGGCGGGCATTCCGGAGGGGGAGCCGCCTCACCGTCCGCCTACGCGAGTTGGATCGCGCAGTTCGCCGGCGGGATCGCCAACCGCCCGGCCGTCGTCATCCTCGAACCGGACTCCCTCGCGGACTACGGCTGCCTGACCCAGGATCAGATCCGCGAGCGACAGGGCATGATCAGCGGCGCCCTCGCCGAGTTCAACCGCCAGGCACCGAACACCTGGGTCTACCTCGACGCCGGCAACTCCGGCTGGGTGAGCGCCGGGACCATGGCCCAGCGGCTCCACGAAGCCGGTCTGCGCCAGGCCCACGGCTTCTCCCTCAACGTCTCCAACTACTTCACCACCGCCCAGAACACCGCCTACGGCAACGCCGTCAACGGCGAACTGGCCGCCCGCTACGGCTACACCAAGCCGTTCGTCGTCGACACCAGCCGCAACGGCAACGGCTCCAACGGCGAGTGGTGCAACGCGGCCGGCCGCCGCATCGGCACGCCCACCCAGCTGGGCGGCGGCGCCGAGATGCTGCTGTGGATCAAGGCCCCGGGCGAGTCCGACGGCAACTGCGGCGTCGGAACCGGCTCCACGGCCGGACAGTTCCTCCCCGAGGTCGCCTACAAGATGATCTACGGCTACTGACCTCGGGGACTCCTGCGGCCCAGGTCAGCACACCCGACCCCGCGCCTTCAGCTGGGTCGGGGGCACCTCCGGAGCGTCCAGGCGGGGGCCGGCGTAGCCGACGACCTCGCCGAAGCGGTCGCCGGTCATCCACGCGTCGCGTGCGGCGCGGATCTCCTCGTCCGTGCGGCCCACGAAGTTCCACCACCACGTGATCAGTCGACGTTTCCGCAGGTCAACGCCTATCGATTCCCTCAAAGTCAGCAAAAGTCAGCATCGGCGCGCCCCTGGGAAGGCCGATCCGCCGCCACTCCCCCATCCCGCAGAGCCGGCGTCACAACCGTCAGCGAGAGTGTCGCGAGTTCGGTCTGAGGGGGAGACCGAGCCGCTGGCTTGGGGGACTCGTGGGCCTGGCTTGGGTCGAGGGCCCGCCTTGAGCGCAATCCGGACGCGGCCCCGCGCTATGAGCGCCGCCGGCTGGGAGGTGGCCGGGCGCGGCTGGAGCTGGGCGGAGGGCGCCGAACGCCCCCCGCATGATGAGCGTCGGCATGCACGGCCAGATCATCGGCCGGCCCGGCCGCTTCGCGCGCTCGGCGGGGTGGGGCGGGGTCGCCACGCGTGAACAGATCGCCCGGCACCGGCTGGCCACGCACCCGCCGCGGCTCGCAGAGAAGATCACGTGTGGAGGCCACGGGCAACGGCTCCCGGACCGGGCACAGCCCATGAGGGAACCGCCTCTCCGTCTGGAGGTGGTGCTGTGACCTGCGCCACGCCAAGGTGGCCGACGAACCGTCGCGGGCGCCTCTGGCTGGCGAGGCGGGCCCCACGTACCATGCCCCTACGAGAAGGGCTCCGACATGAGCGGTCACGGTGAGCGCGAGCAGGAGGTCCTGGAAGGCCTGGACCAGCTCTTCCGTCTGGACACGGAGCGTGAGCAGCGGCTCAGTCTCCTCGACACACACGCGGTGCTGCGCGCCCTCGCCGACCGCGTACGCCGTGAGCACGGCTTCGACATCGCCCTCGCCGGCCTGGTCGAGGACGGTGACCTGGTGTTGCGCATCTGGGCGGGAACCCAGCACGACGCCCTCCACGACCTGCCCATCCCCCTGGGTCTCGGTGTGGGCGGCCGGGTCGCCGCCGTCGGCCGACCGGTGGTCGTCGGCGACTACTGCCGCTCCGACCGGATCACGCATGATTTCGACTCCCAGGTCAGCCGGGAGCGGGTCACCGGCATGGTCGGGCTGCCGATCGGCAGCGGGACGGCACGGGGCGTGATCTACGGTGCCCAGCGGAATGCGACGGAGATCAGCGACAGGACCGTCGACGCCCTGGGACGGATGTCCCGCCTCGCGACGCTCGCTGTGGACGTGGCCGACGGCGCCGCCACGCTCGCCGACACCTCGGTGGCGGCGGAGAGGCGGCGGATCGCCGAGTCCTTGCACGACAGCGTCGGCGCGATGCTTTTCGGCATCGGTTCCTCCCTGCGCCAGCTGCAGACCGAGGCACGCGAGACTCCGCATGTCGCCCAGCGGCTCGCCGCGATCGAGCACCAGTTGTCGCTGGCGGGCAGCACGCTGCGCGAGTCCGTCTCCCGGCTGCACGACGCACGGTCCGACCGTGACCCCGGCCGCCTGGCGGCCGATGTCGCGGTGTCCGTGCAGAGTTTTCAGCTCCGTACGGGCATCCCCGCGAGCTTCGTCCCGGTCGGTCTTGCGCCTGATCTCGACCCCGAGCGACGGGCGGTCCTGGTCCGCGCGGTGGACGAGGCGCTGCTCAACGTGGAGAAGCACGCCCGGGCCCGGTCCGTGGTCGTCACGCTCGCCGCCTACGACGGCAGTGTGAGCGTCGCCGTCATGGACGACGGCGTGGGCCGCCCCGAACCGGACGAGAGCCCGGACGACCAGGTGAAGGGCCCTGCCGGGACGGCGGACGGGGGCCCGGCGGCTCGTGGCACCGGCGCGGGGCTGCCCGCCCTGCGCACCCGGGTGGAGCGGCTCGGCGGCTCGCTGCGGCTGGTGCGGGAGGAGGACGGCACGACGCTGCGGTGCGATGTGCCGCTCCCGCGGCCGTCGGAGTCCTGACGGCCGCTTCGTACCGGCGGGTCCGGGCCCTCCCGTCCGGGCGAGGTCAGAGCAGATGCTCCTCCCGGGCCCGCCGTACCGCCTCCACCCGGTTACGGGCGCCCAGCTTCTGCATGGCCGTCTGCAGGTAGGTCTTGACGGTGTTGCGGGCCAGGCCGAGATCCTCGGCGATCTCGGGGTTCGTCTTGCCGGTCGCGGCCAGCCGTACGACCTCGTACTCGCGTCGGCTCAGGGACAGTTGGAACAGACGGGCCTGGAGCATCGCCCCGCCCGACTCCTTCAGACGCGGGTCCACCACCCGGACTCCCGCGGCGATGCGCCGCAGCTGCTCCACGAGGTCCGTGTGAGTGACGTCCTTGAGCAGACAGCCATGGGCGCCGGCCGACATGGCCGCGTCCAGCGCCGCGTGGTCCTCGAATGCGGTGAAGATCACGACGCGGGTGGCCGGCGAAACGGCGAGCACGCGCGGCAGCGCCTCGCTCCCGAGCATGTCGGGGAGCCTGAGGTCCAGCAGGACGACGTCCGGCCGGAGCGCGGCGGCCAGCTCGATCCCCTCGCGCGCCGTACGGGCCGAGCCCACGACCTCCAGGTCGGGGGCGTCACGGACGAGCGAGCGGACTCCGTCGCAGACTACGGGATGGTCGTCGACGATGAGCAGCCGCACGGTTTGTCCTGCGGAAACATGTACCACGTTGATGAACTCTCCTCTCCACCTGGAGGAACCGGAACGGGCCAGGGGGATGAAATATCGGGGTGACGGTACCGAAACATCAAGGAGATGGGCCATGGGCTCGGTCGATGACTTCCTTTCCGCCCGCGAGGTGCTGCTGCGCCATCGGGTCGACTACGACACCGCACGCCGTGAGTTCGAGTGGCCGCGGCCGACGACGTTCAACTGGGCCCTCGACTACTTCGACCGTATCGCCGAGGGCAACGACCGGCGCGCACTGTGGGTCGTGGACGAGGACGGCGGCGAGCAGACGCGCACGTTCGCCGAGCTGTCCCGGCGCTCGAGCCAGGTCGCCAATCACCTGAGGGCCCTCGGCCTGCGGCGCGGGGACCGGGTCCTCGTCATGCTCGGCAACGTCCCCGAACTGTGGGAGGTCATGCTCGGCGCGATCAAGCTCGGCGTCGTGGTCATCCCGGCCACGCTGCTCCTCAGCCCTGACGATCTGGCCGACCGGCTGGACCGCGGGCAGGTGCGTGCCGTGATCGCCGCCGAGGACGTCACGGAGCGCTTCGCGGGTCTGGCGGGGGCGGAGCTGCGGATCGCCGTCGGAGCGGGCACGCCCGCGGGCTGGCAGCGGTACGCTGCGGTCGACACCGCCGCGGAGGGCTTCACGCCGGACGGCGAGACGCAGGCGGACGACCCGATGTTCCTGTACTTCACCTCGGGGACGACTTCGAAGCCGAAGCTGGTGGAGCACAGCCACACCTCGTATCCGATCGGTCATCTGTCCACCATGTACTGGATCGGGCTCCAGCCCGGCGATGTGCATCTGAACATCTCGTCCCCCGGCTGGGCGAAGCACGCCTGGAGCAACCTGTTCGCGCCCTGGAACGCCGAGGCCACGGTGCTCGTGTTCAACTACGGCCGCTTCGACGCCACCCAGCTGCTCGACGTTCTGGTCCGCTGCGAGGTGACCACCATGTGCGCCCCTCCCACAGTGTGGCGCATGCTCATCCAGACGGACCTGGAAAAGTACGACGTCAAGCTGCGCGAGCTGGTCGGCGCCGGGGAGCCCCTCAACCCGGAGGTCATCGACCAGGTCCGCAAGGCCTGGAACCTCACCATCCGTGACGGCTTCGGACAGACCGAGACGACCGCCCAGATCGGCAACACCCCCGGCCAGCCGCTCAAGCCCGGTTCGATGGGCCGCCCCCTCCCCGGCTACCACATCGCGCTCCTCGACCCGGAGGGCAATCCGGCCGGAGAGGGCGAGATCGGCCTCGACCTGGCCCGTCGCCCGGCCGGCCTGATGCGCGGCTACCGCGACGACGAGGAGCGCACCACCGAGGCCATGCGCGGCGGCTTCTACCGCACCGGGGACGTCGCCTCGCAGGACGCCGACGGCTACGTCACGTACGTGGGCCGCGCCGACGACGTGTTCAAGGCGAGCGACTACCGGATCTCCCCGTTCGAGCTGGAGAGCGTCCTGATCGAGCACCCTGCGGTCGCAGAGGCCGCCGTGGTGCCGTCGCCGGACCCGGTGCGCCTCGCCGTCCCCAAGGCGTTCGTGATCCTCACCGGCGACCAGGAGCCGAGCCCGGAACTCGCCCGCGACATCCTGCGGTTCACCCGCGACCGGCTCAGCGCCTACAAGCGCATCCGCCGCCTGGAGTTCGCCGACCTGCCCAAGACCATCTCGGGCAAGATCCGGCGGGTCGAGCTGCGTGGGCAGGAGCAGCAGCGCGACGAGCAGCGCCGCCCGAACGAGTACTGGGAGTCGGACTTCCCCGACCTCAAGGGCTGACCCCCCGAGAACGCACCGCGCCCGCGGCCGCCCCGCTCCATGAGCATCGGGCGGCCGCGGGCACGGCTGTGCGTGGACGGAAGGGGACTTGTGGGATCGTCAGCTCGGCTTCGTGCCGTGGGCGGTCGCGGCGAGCCTCGCCGTGTCGACCCGTACGAAGACGGAGTCGCCGACATCGACCGGCGTCTCGCCCGCGTGAATCTCGCAGATCACCCGGCTCTTGCGGGCCAAGGGGCCGTCGACACGGGCGGTGAGGGTCAGCTCCGCTCCCATCGGTGTCGGCTTGAGGTACTTGACTCCGAGTTCGCCCGTCACGCACTCGATGCGCGGCAGGCTGTCGGGCTCACGGCCTTCGGCACGGTAGTGGTACGCCATCGCCGTCCAATTCGAATGGCAGTCGACCAGCATCGCCAGGAAGCCGCCGTACACAAGGCCCGGCCACCCCGTGTACTGCGGGTCGGGCAGATGGGTGCAGCGTACGTGGACGCCGTCCGGGTCCCAGTGGCTGAGAATCCGCAGGCCGGTCGGATGCGCGCTTCCGCACCCGAAGCAGACGCCGTCGGGCGCTGCCAGGTCCTGCAGCGGTGTGGCTTCCAAGGTACACATCCCTCTCTTGTACAGGTCGTCCTCGTGCCTGATCACATCGCAAAGGCCCGGCGTCCGGCACCCCCGAACAGGGGGCACTTGGAACACCGGGCCTCCGGGCGGCGGATCAGCCCTTGCGGGACTTCACCTCTTCGGTGAGCTGCGGGACGACGTCGAACAGGTCGCCGACCACGCCGTAGTCGACCAGGTCGAAGATCGGCGCCTCGGCGTCCTTGTTGATCGC
>NZ_JAHTMW010000047.1 GCF_026236535.1 Streptomyces sp. SKN60
AACCCGGAAGCTAAGCCTTTCAGCGCCGATGGTACTGCAGGGGGGACCCTGTGGGAGAGTAGGACGCCGCCGAACAACCCGCCCTTTTAGCTCAGTCGGTAGAGCGTCTCCATGGTAAGGAGAAGGTCAACGGTTCGATTCCGTTAAAGGGCTCAGAGAAAAGGCCCCCGCCATCAGGCGGGGGCCTTTTTGCGTTTCCTGGACACAGACGAAGACCGGCCCCCGAAGGGGCCGGCTCGACTTCTTCCCGTTCTCAGGGCCGGTGCGGCTCCGGGATGCGCAGGGCCAGGATGGCCATGTCGTCGGAGGCCGGCTCCTGGGCGAAGCGCTCGACCGCCCGCAGCACGCGGGAGGTGATCGCGCCGGCCGTCAGGCCCGTACACGACCGGAGGACCTCGGTGAGGCCGTCGTCGCCCAACATCCTCGTGCCCTCGCGGCGTTCGGTGACGCCGTCCGTGACGCACAGCAGGACGTCGCCCGGGTCGAGGGTGATGGTCTGCTCGTACAGCTCCAGGTCGTCGATGACACCGAGCAGGGGCTGCGGGTCGGCGGCCGGGCGGACGGTGCCGTCCTGGCTGAGGCGGAGCGGCAGCGGGTGGCCGGCGCAGACGACCTTCAGGACCGCCGAGCCGTCGTCCTGCGGGCGCAGCTCGCCGTACAGCAGGGTGAGGAAGCGGCTGCGGGCGCCCTCGTCGAGGATGGCCGCGTTGAGGCGCTCCAGGACGGCCGGGCCGCCGAAGCCCTCGCGGGCGAGGAGGCGCAGGGCGTGCCGGGCGAGGCCGGTGACGGCGGCCGCCTCCGGGCCCGTACCGCAGACGTCGCCGATGGCGAAGCCGTACGAGCCGTCGCGGATGGGGAAGAGGTCGTAGAAGTCGCCGCCGACCTCGTTGCCCTCGCCGGCGGCGCGGTAGATGACGTCGACCTCGACGCCGGGGACGTCGGGGAGGCCGGGCGGCAGCAGGCTGCGCTGCAGGGAGCGGCTGATGGCCATGCGCTCGGAGTAGAGGCGGGCGTTGTCGAGGGCCAGGGCGGCTCGGCGTGAGAGGTCCTCGGCGAGCTCCAGGATCTCCTGGCGGAAGTGGTCGTCGGTGGGCTTGCCCAGGGTGAGCATGCCGATGACGCGGTTGCGGGCGACGAGCGGGAGGACGACGGTCTCGCCGCCGACGGCCGCCGCGGTCGCCAGGACCGTGTTGATGCCGGAGGACACCGGGCTGCCGGGGCCGCCGAGTTCGCGCATGGAGGCGCTGAGCGCGGCGCGGTGGGCGGCCTCGCCCGGGGCGGTCCAGACGCGGGCGCCGGGGGTGGGCACCGGGTCGGGCGGGGAGATCGAGACGAGCAGGGCCTTCAGACCGTCGATCAGGTCCTCGTCCTCGTGCAGGACATAGGAGAGGTACGGGTCGGAGGCCTGGTCGGCGATCGTGTAGACGGCGCACCAGGTGGCCAGGGTGGGGACCGTCATCTGGGCCATCAGGGCCAGGGTCTGGTCGCGGTCGAGGGTGCCGGCCAGGAGGTCGGAGGCCTCGACGAGGAAGCTGAGGGAGCCGCGGCGGAGCCGTTCGAGTTCGCCGAGGCGGGCGGACTCGACGGCCAGGGCGATGCGGTCGGCGGCGAACTGGAGGCGCAGGGCCTCTTCGTTGGAGTAGCGGTTGGCGCTCTCGGCGGCGACGCCGAGGGAGCCGGTGAGGCGGCCCTCGACCTTGAGCGGGACCGTGACGACCGAGCGCATGCCGGTGCCTTCGAGGAGCGGTACGGCGCCGGGGACGGCGGCCAGGTCCTCGTGGACGGCGGGCATGCGGGCGGAGCCGTAGCGGCTGGCGCCGGTTTCGACGGGGACGCGGGCGAAGCGCTGGCGGGCGGAGGGCAGGCCCGTGGTGGCGCGCACCTCGAGTTCGGTCTCGTCGTCGGTGGCGAGGAGCAGGAAGGCGGAGTCGCCGTCGAGCATGTCGCGGGCGCGTTCCACGGTGCGCTGGAGGAGTCCGTCGAGGTCGTCGGGGGCGGGGGAGCCGATGAAGACCTCGAAGGGGTCGGCGGCGGTGCCGCGGCTCTCGGCGCCGGTCTCGGTGGCGGCGGGGCGCTGCGGGGTCTGCAGGACCGCGCGCTCGTGCTCGCGGACGAGGAGGCAGACGGTGGAGGGTTCGCCCTGGGCGTCGCGGACCCGCAGGTGCGAGGCGTAGACGGGGATGACGCGGCCGTCGGCGCAGCGGATGCCGTAGCTGCCCTCCCAGCGGGAGAGGCGGAGCGCTTCGGCGAGGCCGGTGCCGATGCCGGGGGTGTGGGGCCAGGCGGCGAGGTCGCCGAGGGGTTTGCCGGTGACCTGCTCGGAGCCGTATCCGAAGAGTTCCTCGGCGTCCTCGTTCCAGGCGGAGATGGCGCCGGCGGCGTCGATCTGGACGACGGCGACGCGGACCCGGCTGTCGGTGACGGGGAGCAGCGGGTCGGGCAGGACGGGGCCCGCGGAGCGGGTGCCGACGGGGCGCTCGGGGAGGTCGAGGTGGAACCAGACGTGTTTGCGGGTGGGGCTGTAGTCGACGCCCCAGCGGGTGGCGAGCGCGGCACAGAGCAGCAGGCCCCGGCCGTTCTCGCGGTCGGGGCTGCTCATGGTGCGGGGCTGCTGGAGGGGGATCTCGCGTTCGGGGTAGCGGTCGGCGACCTCGATGCGGACGCCGTCGTCGCCGCGCAGGCACAGGACGTCGGCGGCGGTGCCGGCGTGGACGACGGCGTTGGTGACGAGTTCGCTGGTGAGGACGACGGCGTCGTCGACGATCTCGTTGTGTCCCCAGCCCTGGAGGGTGTCCCGGACGAAGGCGCGGGCGGTCGCGACGGACCGGCCCATCGGTTCGAAACTGGCAGCCGCCCGCGCGGTGATCACTGAACTCCTCGTACGCGTCTCGACGCCCGGCTCTGCCATGGTCGGTCTGCCCCTCCCGCTGCCCGGTGCTGCTTCTCGCGCCGTCCCGCCCCCGCCGGGCGGACCGGGGCGGTTGGACAGCCGGATGCCAGGTTACTTACCTTCGCTGTCCCAGCGGATGCCGGTCACGCGGATCCGTCCCCCGGACGTGGGGACGTTGTGCGAAGGTGCCGAACTGTTATGGCCTGGTTCCGACCCGGTGAAACACTGGGCAGGTTGTACTTGGGCAGGCTGATAGCGAGAGACCGAGCGTACGGTCGACCCCTTCGGGAGGGACACGGTGGAGTCTGGCACGACGACGCGGCGCGGTGGCGGTTCGCGGCCGAAGGGCGGCGGCCGGTCCCGGGGCGGGGGCACGGTGCAGGTGGACGCTGCCGCGCTGCAGCGGCTCCTGGCCGCCCTGGTGTCGATGAGGGACGGCAACTTCCGCAAGCGGTTGACGGTCTCGGGCGACGGGATGATGGCGGAGATCTCCGCCGTCTTCAACGAGGTCGCGGACCGGCAGTCGCATCTGACCGGGGAGTTCACGCGGGTGCGCCGGGTGGTGGGCCGCGAGGGCAAGCTGTCGGAGCGCCTTGAGGCGGGTGCGGCGGAGGGCTCCTGGGCGGCCACGATCGAGGCGGCGAACGCGCTGGTCGACGAGCTGGCGCGGCCGGTGTCCGAGGTCGGGCGGGTGCTGTCCGCGGTGGCCGAGGGTGATCTCGGGCAGCGGATGGAGCTGCGCTCGGAGGGCGGCGACGGGTCGACGCGGCCGCTGCGCGGGGAGTTCCTGAAGGTCGCGCGGACCGTGAACAACCTGGTGGACCAGCTGTCGGTGTTCGCCGACGAGGTGACCCGGGTGGCCCTTGAGGTGGGCACCGAGGGCAAGCTGGGCGGTCAGGCGCAGGTGCGTGGCATGTCCGGTTCGTGGAAGGACCTCACGGACTCGGTCAACACCATGGCCAACCAGCTGACGGCGCAGGTGCGGGACATCGCCCTGGTCACGACGGCGGTGGCCAACGGTGATCTGTCGCAGAAGGTCACGGCGAACGTGGCCGGCGAGATGCTGGAGCTGAAGAACACCGTCAACACGATGGTGGACCAGCTGTCCTCGTTCTCGTCCGAGGTGACCCGGGTGGCCCGCGAGGTGGGCACGGAGGGCGAGCTGGGCGGTCAGGCCGAGGTGGCCGGGGTCGCCGGTGTGTGGAAGGACCTCACGGACTCCGTCAATACGATGGCGGGAAATCTCACCAATCAGGTGAGGGGGATCGCCGAGGTCACCACGGCGGTCGCGAACGGCGACCTGTCGCAGAAGGTACGGGTGTCGGCGCGCGGCGAGATCGCGCAGCTGGCGGACACCATCAACCAGATGACGGAGACGCTGCGGACCTTCGCGGACGAGGTGACCCGTGTCTCGGGCGAGGTCGGCGCGGAGGGTCTGCTCGGCGGGCAGGCGCAGGTGCCGGGTGCGGCGGGGACGTGGAAAGACCTGACGGACTCGGTCAACACGGTCTTCCGGAACATCACCACGCAGGTGCGGGACATCGCGCAGGTGACCACGGCGGTGGCCAATGGTGATCTGTCGCAGAAGGTCACGGTGGACGTGGC
>NZ_JAHTMW010000048.1 GCF_026236535.1 Streptomyces sp. SKN60
GGCCCGCTTGGCGAGGACGCGCTTCTTCAGGGCCTTCATCGCCGGCTCGCGCTCCTTGAGGTCGGCGACGAGCGGGGTGGCGATGAAGATCGAGGAGTACGCACCGGCGGCGAGACCCACGAACAGCGACAGCGAGATGTCGTTCAGCATGCCGGCGCCGAGGACGCCGCCGCCGATGAACAGCAGGCCGGCGACCGGGAGCAGGGCCACGACCGTGGTGTTGATCGAACGGACCAGGGTGCCGTTGATCGAGCGGTTCGCGACGTCGCTGTAGGTCCAGCGGGTCTGCTTGGTGATGTCCTTCGTCTGCTCCTTGAGCGAGTCGAAGACGACGACCGTGTCGTAGAGCGAGTAACCGAGGATCGTCAGCAGACCGATGACCGTGCCGACCGTGACCTCGAAGCCGACCAGCGAGTAGATGCCGACGGTGATGGTGAGGTCGTGGATCAGCGCGACGAGCGCCGCGACGGCCATCCGCCACTCGAAGGCGATCGCCAGGTAGATCACCACGAGAATCATGAAGATCCCGAGGCCGGTCCAGGCCTTGTTGGCGATCTGCTCGCCCCAGCTCGGGCCGACCAGCTCGGCCGCGATCTTCGGCTCGGGGACGTTCAGGTCCTTGGCGAGCTCCGCGCGGACCTGGTCGGACTTGGCGGTGTCGAGGCCGCCGACCTGGATGCGCAGGGAGCCGCTGCCGAGCTTCTGGACGACCGCCGGGTGACCGGAGGCCTCCTCGGCGTACTCCTGGGCCTGGGAGACGGAGACGTCCGACTTCGGGGTGGTGAAGACGGCGCCGCCCTGGAACTCGATGCCCATGTTCAGGCCGCGCACCGCGAGGGCGACGATGGCCGTGATGGTGATGAGGATCGAGATGCCGTACCAGATACGGCGGTTGCCGATGAAGTCGTAGCCGACCTCACCGCGGTGGAGTCGGGCGCCGAGATCGCCGAGCTTCGACATCTCACGCCTCCTTCGGGTCGACGGGGCCGGCGGGGGCGGAGGTGCGGCGCGTGCGGCGCAGCGGCGGCTTGGCGCCGAGGCTCTTCGGGTCGAGGCCGGACAGCTTGTGGCCGCCTGCGAAGAACTTGGTGCGGGCCACCAGCGTCATCACCGGCTTGGTGAAGAGGAACACCACCACGATGTCGAGCAGCGTGGTCAGACCGAGGGTGAACGCGAAGCCCTGGACCTTGCCGACGGTGACGATGAAGAGCACCGCGGCGGCGAGGAACGACACGAAGTCGGAGACCAGGATGGTGCGGCGGGCCCGCGGCCAGGCGCGCTCGACGGCCGGGCGCAGGGTCCGGCCCTCGCGGATCTCGTCGCGGATGCGCTCGAAGTACACGATGAACGAGTCGGCGGTGATACCGATGGCGACGATGGCGCCGCAGACGGCCGGCAGGTTCAGCGCGAAGCCGATGGCCGGGCCGAGCAGCGACATGATCACGTAGGTGAGCAGGGCCGAGACGCCGAGGCTGGCGATCGCGATGAGCGACAGGCCGCGGTAGTAGGCCACCAGGTAGATGATGACCAGGGCGAGGCCGATGGCGCCGGCGATCAGACCGGCCTGCAGCTGCTCGCCGCCGAGGGCGGCGGTGACGGTGTCGACGCTCTGGGTCTCGAAGGAGAGCGGCAGGGCACCGTAGGACAGGATGTTGCCGAGGTCCTGGGCCGACTGCTGGTTGAAGCTGCCGGAGATCTCGGCGCTGGCGCTCAGCGTCTGGCGCACGGACGGGGCCGAGACGACCTCGCCGTCGAGGACGATGGCGAACTGGTTCAGCGGCTCGGTCTGCGCCGACAGCTTGCTGGTGATCTTCTGGAACTTCTTCGAACCGGAGTCCGTGAAGTCCATGGTCACGATCCACATGCCGCGCTGCTGGTCGAAGACGCCCGCGGCGTCGTCGACGTCCTTGCCGTCGACCTCGGCCGGGCCGAGCAGGTACTTCTCCCACTGGCCGATCGAGTTCTTGCCACAGGCGACGGTGGTGTCGGTGGGCTTGACGCCCACGCCGGCGGCGCTGCGCTGCTTGGGGTCGAGGCAGTTGAGCGCCGCGAACTTCTGCTGCAGGGCGGCGGTCGCCGCGTCGGCCGTCGGCGTGGGGGCCGGCGGCGTGGTGGCCTTCGGCGCGCCGGAGGCGCTCGCGGTCGGCGTCGGGCTCGGGGCCTTCAGGGCCTCGGAGACCGCGCGGCCCTGGGTGGAGGCGCTAGCCGACGGGGTGGCGGACTTCTTGTCCTTGCCCTGGTCCGCGGTGGCGCCGGAGGGCTTCGCCGACGGAGTGGCCGAGCCGCTCGGGGTGGCGCTCGGGTTCGGCGCGGGCTGCTCGGCCGCAGCGACGGCCAGGACCGGCCGGAAGTACAGCTGGGCGGTGGTGCCGACCTGCTCGCGAGCCTGCTTCTCGTTCGTCCCTCGCGGGATGTTCACGATGATGTTCTCGCGGCCCTGGGTCTGGACCTCGGCCTCGGAGACACCCAGACCATTGACACGGCGGTCGATGATGCCGACGGCCGTGTTCATGTTGGTCTCGTTGACGGCGGACTCCTTGCCCGGCTCCGCCTTCGCCTTGAGCGTGATCGACGTGCCGCCGGCGAGGTCGATGCCCAGGCGCGGGGTGGTGTGCCCCGACCAGAACATGCCGCCGGTGAGCGCGACCATGGCGATCACAATGAGTGCCAGGGCGCGGCCCGGCCGGCTCTGGCCCCCCGCCGGCCTTCGGCCCTTCTTCGGTGCTGCCACCTGTCGTTTCTCCCTGTCCAAACCGCCCCGCGCCGGGTAAGCGCGCGACGGCCACGAAGTGTGTGTGGGG
>NZ_JAHTMW010000004.1 GCF_026236535.1 Streptomyces sp. SKN60
GGTCGCCCGCGCGGTGCGGGCCGTGGAGGGCGTCGTCGACGTCCGCATGGATCTCGGTGCCCCTTGAGACGCTCCGTGACGGGCAATGTCTCGGTCTCGCTTCGGGACCCGGTGGCGGCGAAGCCGCCCGAGGACGAGCGGCTGCGGTGCTGTCCGAGCGTGAGGGGTCCGTACTCGAACTGATCGGCGCCTGGTGGCCGGGGCGGGTGCGTCCGCGCAGGAAAGGAGCGGGTGATGCGACACCGCAGGATCGACAAGCTGATGACCCGTGAGGTGGTGAGCGTCCGCGGCGACGCGCCGTTCAAGGAGATCGTGCGGGTGCTGTCGCAGCATCGAGTCACCGCGCTGCCGGTGGTGGACGGGGAGAACCGGGTGATCGGAGTCGTGTCGGAGGGCGATCTGATGCGGAAGACGGCCGA
The DNA here is from genome assembly GCF_026236535.1 of Streptomyces sp. SKN60. Taxonomy (GTDB): domain Bacteria; phylum Actinomycetota; class Actinomycetes; order Streptomycetales; family Streptomycetaceae; genus Streptomyces. The sequence goes on from NZ_JAHTMW010000004.1 coordinate 420, forward strand.
CCGGGCCATCACCTCGGGAGACTTGCCGGGCGTGCCGGGGCTCGAGGCGTGGGAGCGCGCGAAGGCCGAGGGAACGCGCGCGGAGGACCTGATGTCCGCACCCGCCGTGTGCGCCCGCCCCGACTGGACCGTGGCGGAGGCGGCCCGGCTCATGGAGGTCCAAGGGATCAAGCGGCTCGTCGTCGTCGACGGCGACGACCGCCTGGTGGGCATCGTGAGCCGCCGCGACCTCCTGAGCATCTTCCTCCGCCAGGACGACGACATCCGCCGGGAGATCGTCGAGGACGTGCTCGGCGCCACTCTGCGTCTCGACCCGGCCTCGCTCACGGTCGACGTGCGTGACGGGCGGGTCGGCCTCACGGGGAAGCTGCGCTTCCGCGGCATGATCCCGGCCGTCGAGCGCATGTGCGCGACGGTCGACGGAGTGGTCTCGGTCTCCTCGACCCGTCTCACCTACGACATCGACGACACCGACGACACCGCACAAGGAGGTGGACGATCATGACCCGGCGCACCAGGGGTTCGGCAACGGGCCGCAGTCAGTCACCGGTCGTTCTCGTCCCCCACGGCTGACCTCGGGGCCGACGAGTCGTGGGATGAGGCCGGCCGCAGCCGTACCGCCGTGACCTTGTACTCCGGACACGAGGTCACGGTGTCGGCGTGCTCCGAGGTGAGGGAGTTGACGCCGCTGGCCGGGAAGTGGAAGGCGCAGAAGACCTGTCCCGGAGCGAGTTCCGTGCCGATGCGGGCGATGAGTCGCGCCTGTCCGTGGCGGCTCTCGACGGTGACAGGGGTGCCGTCCCGCAGTCCGTAGCGTGCGGCATCCTCGGGATGCAGGTCCAGGCGGTCGTGCGCGTCGAGGAGGAGGTTGCCGCCGCGCCGGGTCATGCTTCCGGAATTGTAGTGGGCCCAGCGGCGCCCCGTGACGAGCACCAGCGGATAGTCCTGGTCCGGCTCCTCGCCGGGCGGCAGGTAGGGGGCCGCCGACAGGTGCGCGCGCCCGCCGGGAGTAGCGAACTCCGTGCCGTACAAGGTGCGTTCGCCCGGCTGGTCCGGTGCGGGGCAGGGCCAGGGCACGGCCCCCTCCCGGTCGATCCGCTCGTGCGAGAGACCGGCGAAGAGAGGTGTCACACGTCCGCACTCGGCGAGAGCCGCCGCCGGGGTGGGGCACCCCAGGTCGGCACCGAGGGCATCGGCGACGGCGTGCACCACCTCGAAGTCGGAGCGCGCCGTTCCAGGCGGGTTCACCGCCTGCCGTACGCGCTGGAAGCGGCGGTCGAAGTTGACGAAGGTCCCGTCCTTCTCCAGCCACGAGGCCACGGGCAGGACGACATCCGCATGCCGGGCGGTCTCGCTGAGGAAGAGCTCGTTGACGACGACCAGCGGACAGGCGTCAAGGGCCTCCGCGACCCGCCGGCTGTCGGGATCGGTCGCGCACACGTCCTCGCCGATGACCCACAGCGCCCGCAGCCTGCCATCCCGGGCCGCCGCGAACATCTCGGGGATGCGCATCCCGGGCCGCTCGGGGACCGGACGCCCCCACACCGCCTCGGCGCGGGCACGGGCCTCCGGGTCGGTGACACGGCCGTAGCCCGGCAGCAGATCGGGCAGGGCGCCCATGTCGGACGCGCCTTGGACGTTGTTCTGGCCGCGCAGGGGGCTGATGCCGAACCCGCGGCCGGTGCCTCCGACGGCGCCGCGCAGGATGGGCAGGTTAGCCAGGGTCCGGACGCCGTCGGTGCCGTGCAGGTGCTCGGTGACGCCGAGCCCGTACAGGACGGCGGGGCGCTCCGCGCGACCGTAGAGCCGGGCGGCCTTCCTGATGTCGTCGGCGGGGACGCCGGTGATCTCGGCTACCCGCCCGGGCGGGTAGCCAGCCAGCAGGTCGTTGAGTTCGTCCAGCCCGGTGGCGCGTTCGCGGAGGAAGCCCCGGTCGGTCATGCCTTCGTCGACGAGGACGTGGGCAAGGCCGTGGAAGAGCGCGACGTTCGTACCGGGGCGCGGACGCAGGTGCAGGTCGGCATGGCGGGCGAGTCCGACGGTTCGAGGATCGGCCACGATCAGGGAGGCGCCTGAGAGCGCCCGCTGGAGGAGGCGGGCGCCGACGACGGGGTGGGCTTCGACGGGGTTGGCGCCGACGACCAGGAGGCAGTCGGCGGTCTCGACGTCGTCGAAGGGGTCGGTGCCGCCGGCGCGTCCGAAGGAGGCGGTGAGGCCGGCGGCGGAAGGGGCGTGGCAGAGGCGGGAGCAGTTGTCGACGTTGTTGGTGCCGATGACGGTCCGCAGGAACTTCTGGACGAGGTAGTTCTCCTCGTTGGTGGCACGGGCGGAGGAGATCGCGGCGACCGCGTCGGGGCCGCCGTCACGGACGGCCGCGCGCAGACCGTCGGCGATCCGGTCCACGGCCTCCGCCCAGCTCGCGGGCCGCAGGACCCCGTTCTCACGGAGCAGGGGCTCGGTGAGGCGCTCGGCGGAGCCGAGGTATCCGTACGCGAAGCGGCCCTTGACGCAGGCGTGGCCCCGGTTGACGGGGCCGTCCCCGGCGGGGAGCACGGCGGCGACGCGGTCCTCGCGGACGACGACGTCGAGGGTGCAGCCGACTCCGCAGTAGCCGCAGGTGGTGCGCACGCGGTCTGCGGGTGTCTGCCGGGAGGTGAGGCCCTGGCCGGGTCCGGGCTGGGTGATCGCCCCCGTGGGGCAGGTGTCGACGCAGCCGCCGCAGGACACGCAGTCGGATTCGGCCCAGGGGCCGCCGGTTCCCGGGGCGACGACCGTGTCGGCGCCGCGCCCGGTGAGGGTGAGCGCGAACGTGCCCTGGACGTCGGAGCACATCCGGACGCAGCGGCCGCACGCGATGCACAGGTCGCGGTCGAGGTGGACGTACGGGTGGCTCTCGTCCCGCCCGCGCGTGGAGCCGCCGGCGGCCGTGTCCGCCGGTATCCCCAAGGCCCGGCAGGTCTCGGCCAGTTCACTGTGCGCGCTGTCGGCGAGTGCGTGTGGCGGGAGCGCCGAGGCGATCAGGGCGACCGCGTCCCGGCGCAGGTTCCGCAGGCCCTCGTCGGCGGTGTCGACGGTGAGGTCCGCGGTCGCGGGTGTGACGCAGGCGGCGACGGTCCGGCCGTCGGCGCGGACCAGGCAGGTCCGGCAGGAGCCGGCCGGCCGGAGGCGGTCGTCGTGGCAGAGGGCGGGCAGGTCGGTTCCGGCCGCACGTACCGCGTCGAGCAGTGAGGCCCCGGCGGGCAGTTCGACCGGAACGCCGTCGACCTGGAGCCGGGTCATCGGTCCCAACCTTCCAGGGCCGGCCCGAAGGCGCGGGCGAGGCTGCGGACGGCGGCGGGGACTCGGCGGCCGAAGGCGCAGAGGCTCGCCTCGCCCATCACCCGTGCCAGTCGCTCGTAGGTCTCCCCCGGTCCGCCCCGGTCCCGCGCGAGTCCGAGCCCTCGCCGGGTGCCGAGTCGGCAGGGCGAGCAGGCTCCGCAGCTCTCGTCGGCGGCGAACTCCCAGATGTGGCACATGAGTTCGCGAGGATCGGTGTCGGCGTCGAAGGCGACCGTGCCGCCGTGGCCGAGGGCGGCGCCGTGCTCGGCGAGCGCCGCCGTGGTGAGCGGGACATCGAGGGCGGTCCCGGCGAGGAAGCCGCCGAGGGGTCCGCCGATCTGGAGGGCCACGAGCTCGCGCCCGTCCTTGAGACCACCGCCGAACCGGGTGACGACCTCGTCCACGGGAGTGCCGAGTTCGACCTCGTACGCCCCCGGCCGTGCGAAGCGCTCGGACAGGCACACCAGTTTGGTGCCGGTCTCGTCCGGCACGCCGCGTCGGGCGTAGGACGCTCCGCCGTGGGCGACGATCCAGGGCACGGCTGCCAGCGTCTCCACGTTGTTGACCACGGTCGGCCTGTCCCACAGGCCGTGGTCCGTGGGGTAGGGCGGCCGGGGGCGCGCACAGCCGCGACCGCCTTCGAGGCGGGCGATGAGGGCGGTCTCCTCGCCGGAGACGTAGGAACCCGCTCCTTCGACGACCTCGACGAACGGCCGCGGACCGGCCGCCCCGGCCGAGGGAGCCAGGTCGCCGGCCTCCGTCGCACGTTCCACCGCCCGGTGCAGCCGGGCCATGGCCCTCGGATACTCGGAGCGCACCAGGACGGTCCCGCGCCGGGCGCCGCAGGCGAAGCAGGCCAGGGCGAGTCCCGCGAGGACGCGCTCGGGGTCCTCCTCCATGAGCAGCCGATCGGCGTACGAGCCCGGGTCGCCCTCGTCCCCGTTGGCGACGACGACCGCGCCCGGCCTCCCCGCAGCCGCGGCCCACTTGTCGGCCACCGGGAAACCGGCGCCGCCCCGCCCACGGAGTCCCGAGGCGGCGGTCTCCCGCCGTACGTCGTCGGGCCGCAGTCCGGCCACCGCCCGGCGCCACACGTCCCAGGCGTCCTGACCTCCCACGATCCCGGCGAGCAGGACGGGCGCCCCCGTGGTGTCGGCCGCGGGGATGCCCGGCGCGCGCGGTTCCGTCCGCCCGCGGAGCTGGTCGGCCAGGTCCGGGCCCGTACGGGGCAGGGTGCCGTCGAGGGCGGCGGGGCCCGCGTAGCAGTAGCCGAGGCAGTGCACGGTCTGCAGCGAGGTCGAGCCCGCCTCGTCGACCGTGCCCGCCACCACGCCGAGAGCGCGCTCCACCTCCGCCAGATGCTCCCCGCGCCGCGCGGCGAAGCACGCCGTCGCCGTGCACACCCGCACATGCCGCTCGCCGCGCGGGGCGGCGAGATCGGCGAAGAAGGTGGCGGGGCCGAGCCCCGCGGCGGCCGGGAGTCCGGCTGCCGCCGCGACCTGGGGCGCCCACTCCTCGGGTCCTTCGGCGGTGCCCGCCCTGACCCGTTCCAGCGCGGCGGGCAACAGCCCTCCGCGCCCTCCGTGCCGAGCGGTCAGCTCACGGAGCGCGTCGGGGCGTCTGCCCGGCTGCCCGGGCGTCCGACCGGCCATGGTCCCATGGTGAGCGGCCGCACCCGCGCCCGCATCCCGACCGGTCACGGTCCCGCGCTGCGCAAGGCGGTCAGGCGCCGGCGGTACTCCTCCTCGTCGATCTCACCGCGCGCCAGCCGCTCGCCCAGGATCTGCTCGGCCGACGCCGCGGGGCCGAAACCCCGAGGCCGTCCCGCGGCGCGGTCCAGTGAGCGGAAGAGTCAGTCCTCCCGGCGGCCCGGCGATTGGGCCCTTCGGCCCCCTGTCGGGCCTGGGTGGCCGTAGCGCAGCGCTTCCTCCGGAGGTTGGGATGGAGACCATGAACAGCGAACGGGCACTCCTCGTCGCCACCGGGGTACGCAAGATCTACCGGACGGGCTCCGTCGCGGTCACCGCCCTGCTCGACCTGGACCTCCTCGTACGCCGCGGCGAGATGGTCGGGGTCATGGGTCCGTCCGGTTCCGGAAAGACCACCCTGTTGAACTGCCTGTCCGGCCTGGACGACATCGACGGCGGCCGGGTGGAGGTCGACGGTCACGACCTGTTCGCCATGTCGGACGCCGCGCGCACGGAGCACCGGGCCCACACCATGGGCTTCGTCTTCCAGGCGTTCAACCTCATCCCCGTCTTCTCCGCCGTGGAGAACGTCGAACTGCCCCTGCTGCTCGTGGGCACCCGGCCGCGCGAGGCGCGCCGCAGGGCCCTGGACATGCTCGACCGGGTGGGCCTCGGTCACCGGGTCGAGCACCGGCCGAGCGAGATGTCCGGCGGTGAACAGCAGCGGGTGACCATCGCCCGCGCCCTCGCCGGACGCCCGGCCATCGTCTGGGCGGACGAGCCGACGGGCAACCTGGACAGCGCGATGGCGGACCAGGTCATGGACCTGCTGTGCGAGCTCAACCAGGACGAGGGCCAGACGATCGTCCTGGTCACGCACGACAGCGCCATCGGCGCGCGCGTCCCCCGGCTGATCCGGATGCGCGACGGGCAGCTGGTCGACGACGTCCGCCAGGCCGTCACCGCTCCGGCCGCGATCCGTGACCTCCCCATGGGCTGACCATGTACCCGAACCTCCTCATCCCGCTGCTCGGCGCCCTCGCGCTCGCCCTCGCGGCCCTGTTGCTGGTGGCCGTCCGGCAGCCGGTGTCACGACGGCTGGCCTTCCGGCAGGTCGCCCGCCGGCGCACCGAGGCAGCGCTGGTGATCGGCGGATCGATGCTCGGCACGGCCATCGTCATCGGTGCCCTGGTCGTCGGTGACACTTTGAACTTCTCCGTGCGCCAGGAGGCGTACCGCACTCTGGGGCCGGTGGACGAGCGCGTCGTCGCACCCCCTGGACCGACCGGGCGCGTCGTCACGGAACGGCTGGCCGGCCTGGTCGGCGATCCCGATGTCGACGGTGTTCTGAACGCCGGGGCCGCGCAGGCATCCGCCGTCAGCGGTGCCGGTGGCCGCAAGGTCGCCGAGCCGCGGGTCCTGGCCTGGCAGATGGACTTCGGCGAGGCCTCGCGGTTCGGCGCGCCGGGTGGCGACTCCGGTCTCGGCGGACCGAACCCGGAGCCCGGTCAGGTCGTGGTCAACGAGCCGCTGGCCCGGTCCCTGAGCGTGGGAGCCGGTGACCCGGTCACGGTGTACCTGTTCGGCGCACCCCGGACGTACCGGGTCGAGCGTGTGGTCCCGGAGCAGGGCCTCGCCGGTGTGGGTCTCGGCGGCAGGCTGAACCGCGACGTCTTCCTGCCGCCGCAGGCCCTGGACGCCGCCGCCCGGGCCGCAGGCACGGAGCCGCGCTCGGTCACCTTCGTGTCCAACCGGGGCGGCGTCGAGAGCGGCGAGGCCCTGACCGAACAGGTGACCGCCGACATCCGGCAGGCTCTGGGCCCGCTCTCCGGCCAGACGGCGATCGACACTCCGAAGCACACCGTGCTGCGGGACGCCAAGCAGGCCGGGGACTCCCTCGGAGCCCTGTTCCTCATGATCGGCAGTTTCAGCATCATCGCGGGCGCCCTGCTGCTGGTGAACATCTTCGTGATGCTCGGCGAGGAGCGGAAGTCCCAGATGGGCATGGTGCGGGCCGTGGGGATGAAGCGCTCGCGGCTGGTCAGGTCCTTCACCCTCGAAGGGGCGACGTACGCGTTGCTGTCCGCGCTGCCGGGCGTGGCCGTCGGGGTCGCGGTCGGCTGGGGTGTCGCCGTGGTGGCGGCGCAGATCTTCCAGGGCTGGTCGGTCGGCGGCAGCAGCATCCGCATCGCCTTCGCCATCACACCCACCAGCGTCCTCAACGGACTGGCCATGGGCCTGCTCATCGCCTTCGCGGCGATCCTCGCGACCAGCGTCCGCATCAGCAGGTTCAACATCATCGCCGCCATCCGCGACCTTCCCGCCACGCCCGGACAGGGTCCACGCCGCCGTCTGCTCGCGGTCTCCACCACCCTGGCCGTCCTGTGCGCGTTCGTGGCCGTCCCGGCCGTGGCACGCAGCCAGCCCGACGCGACGTACCTCATGCCGGCGCTCGCCCTCGCCTTCGCCGCTCCGGCGCTGCTGCGCGTCCTTCCCCGTCACACGGTCACCACCCTGGTCGCCGGGACCGTGCTGGCCTGGACGCTGCTGGCGCCCGTCATACGTCCCCGGGTCTTCGACACGCCGTCGATGTCCGTGTACGTCATCCAGGGCGCCCTGGCCGCCTTCTCCGCCGTGGTGCTCGTCAGCGACAACCAGAAGACCCTGCTCCGCCCCGTACGGCGGCTCCTCCGGCGGCCGACGGAAGGCGGCCTCGCGGCGCGGCTCGCCGTCGCGTACCCCTTGGCCAAGCGCTTCAGGACCGGCGCGACGCTGGTGATGTACACGCTGATCGTGTTCGTCCTGGTGCTCCTGACGGAGATCTCGGGCATTCTCCGCGCCGGCGTCGACGGCGTCGTCGCCGATGCCACCGCCGGATACTCCCTTCGGCTGGACTACAACCCGGAGGTCGCCGGCGATCGACTCGTCTCCGATCTGCGGGCCGGCCCTTCGGCCGCCGGGATCTCCGCCGTGACACCGTTGCTCAACGCCACGGGGCGGGCCACCGATCCGGGTGGCCGCGGCCCTCAGCCCCTGGACACCGCTGTCGTCGGCGTACCCGACGGGGCGATCACCGGCATCACGTTCCGCGAGCGGCTGCCCGGCCTGGCCGACGACCCCGCGGTATGGCGGGCCCTGGCTTCCGACCCCCGCTACGTCGTGCTCGACGGCTTCTTCGGCAGCACCGGCGGCCCGGCCGGCGACTATTACGACCCCGGGGACACCCTCACGCTGACGGATCCCCGGACGGGCCGCGGCGAACAGAAGGTCATCGCCGGCGTGCTCAGCAACGGCATGGTCTTCTACCCGGGCACCGGCGCGAGTTCCACCACCTACCCGGTCGTGATGAGCGAGCGGGCCACGCACGAACTCTTCGGCGACCAGGCACAGAACGCCTCCGCACTGGTGAGAACCAGCCCTGGCACCGCACCCGACGCGTTGGCGACCCGACTGCAGGGCGAGCAGCTGTCGTCCAGCCTGGTCGCCACGCCCATCGAGTCGGACATCCGCCGCCAGTTCGACTCCAGCACCGCCTTCTTCCGCCTCATGCAGGGCTTCCTCGTCCTCGGCCTCGGCGTGGGCATCACCGGTCTCGGTGTCGTCATGGTCCGAGCCGTACGCGAACGCCGCCGCACCATCGGAATCCTCCGGGCCCTCGGCTTCCGGGCGCGGACCGTCCAGCGGTCCTTCCTGGGGGAGAGCGCCTTCGTCGCGGTGGAGGGAATCGTGCTCGGATCCCTGCTGGGCGTGCTGACGACCTGGCTGATGTACCGGAACAGCGCCGCGTTCGAGGGCCTCGAAGGCGGGTTCCCCGTCGAATGGGCCGGCGTCGGCGGCCTGGCGGCAGCCACCTTCGTCGCGTCGCTCCTGGCCACGATCGGACCGGCACGCCGCGCGGCCGCCATCCGCCCGGCCCTGGCGGTCCGCGTCACCGAATGACGGGCAACCCGGGACAGCTCATCCGGCCAACCCAAACGGGGACCACTGCGAACTCACCGCTCCGCGCCGGGAGCCCGGTACCGGACTTGCCCGGCTCTGCCCAGGGCATCCAGTGTTTCATCGACGGTCGGGGCCCGCTGATCCCCCGAACAGCGGGCACGATGCCTTGAGCCGACACGACGGACGCCCGCCTTCCCAGGTCAGTGTGGGTTGCGGCGGCTCTTGAGCGGGGTCGTGGGGAGTTCGGGGGCCGGGAGGCGGTCGCCCGGGTAGCCGTGGACCTCGCCGAAGCGGGTGCCGGTCATCCAGTCCTCCCTCGCCTGGCGGATCTCGGCGTCGGTGCGGGCGATGAAGTTCCACCACATGATGATCTCCTCGCCGAAGGGGGTGCCGCCGAGGAGGACGGCGCGGGCGCGGTGCGGGGAGGTGTTGGTGAGGGTGAGGGAGGTGCGGCCGGGGGCCGTGTAGCCGAGTTCGGTGGGGTGGAGGACGGTGGCGTCGAGGCGGATGTCGCCCTCGTCGACGAGGAGGCCGTGCTCGAAGGCGGGGTCGGTGTCAAGGGTGACGGTGGCGCCGGGGTCGAGGAGGAGTTCGGCGCCGAGCAGCGGGGTGAAGGTGCGGACCGGGGAGGTGTCGCCGGCCAGGGTGCCGAGGAAGACCCGGAGTTCGGCGCCGTCGACATGGACCGGCTTCGGGGCGTGGTGCTGGAAGGCGCGCGGGGTGTGGCGGTGGGCGTCGGGGAGGGCGAGCCAGAGCTGGACACCGTGCAGGACGCTGGTGTCGGAGGTGGAGACCTCGGAGTGGCTGATGCCGTGGCCGCCGGTCATGAGGTTGATCTCGCCCGGGCGGACGTACGCGTGGGTGCCCAGGCTGTCGCGGTGCTCGATCTCGCCGGTGAACAGCCAGCTGACGGTCTGCAGCCCGGTGTGCGGGTGCGGGGCGACGTCCATGCCGCCGGACACGGCCACCCGGTCGGGGCCGTAGTGGTCCGCGAAGCACCACGCGCCGATGAGGGTGCGCGACCGCTGCGGCAGGGTCCGTCGTACGGTCATGGCGCGCGGGCCGCCCAGCGGGACGTCCCGGGCGGTGAGGACCTCGACCTCGTTGGCACCCATTCCCGACCCCTCTCACCGGTCTCACCGGTCTCACCGAACAAGATAGTTTCTGATTCAACAATCATGGGCGATAATAGTCCCGAGGACAACCCGGGACAACGGTCCCGGGACGACGGCGAAGGAGCAGACCGTGAGCGAGCAGCGGGTGTACGTCGACAAGCAGAGCCCCGCCGCCTACCAGGCGCTCGTGAAGACGGCCGAGGCCGTCCGGACGACCGCCGCCGAAGCGGGCCTCGACCGCGTTCTGGTGGAGCTGGTGAACCTGCGGGTCTCGCAGCTCAACGGCTGCGCGTACTGCCTGGACGTGCACACCCGCGCCGCGCTCCGCGCCGGCGAGACCACCCGCCGGATCGGCGTCCTCGCCGCCTGGCGCGACACCGAGCTCTTCACCGCGCGCGAGCGCGCCGCGCTCGCCCTCGCGGAGGCGACCACCCACCCGGCGGACGCCCTCGCCCAGGAGCACGCCTACGCCGAGGCGCGGGAGGCGCTGACCGAGAACGAGCTGTCCGCGGTGATCTGGGTGGCCATCACCATCAACGCCTTCAACCGGGTCTCGATCCTCAGCAAGCACCCGGTACGGGACACCCCCGTCCGCCGCTAGGCCGCTCTCGCTAGGGGGCGGTCGCCCACACCGCGTCCGGGGTCGAGAGCCGCCACAGCACGGCAGCGGCCGTCGCAAGCAGGCCGAGGCCCACGCCGAGGACCAGCGGAATGCCGGAGCCGAACAGGAGCAGACCGCCCGTCAGTCCGCCGAGGCCCAGGGCGAGCACGGACAGGACGCGGCGGCCGCGACGGTGGGTCGCTCCGCCCACGTCGGCGGTGTCCGCCACCAGACCGGTCAGGGTCTGGTTCACCACGGTCGTGGTCTCGTCCGGGACGCCGAGCCGGCGGGCGACCGCGTTCTGCAGGCCCATGGCGAGGCCGAGCGGCACGATCACCAGGAAGCGGGCGGGCCGCCCCTCCAGGCTGCCGACCACCACGGACACCACGAGCGCCGCGGCGAAGAGCGCGGCCTGCACGGTCATCGCCCCGGCGATCAGGCGCCCGCGGTGCGCGGCGAGCCGCCCCCCGAAACGCCCGCCGGCCGCCGCCCCGGTGACGAAGGCGGCGAGCGACACGCCGGAGGCGAGGACGGAGTGGCCCTGGGCACCGGCCAGCGCGAAGCCGAGGAACACCACGTTGCCCGTCATGTTGGCGACGAAGACGTGCCCGAGGCCCAGATAGCTGACCGCGTCCACCAGGCCGGTCAGCACCGTCAGGGCGAGGAGCAGCGGGGGCAGCGGGCCGTGCCGGTCCCCCTTCGGGGGGACCAGCGCGCGGGCCGCGTCCACGAGTAGCGTTCGCATCCTCGTCAGGCTCCTTCCGCGAGGGGGGCGCGGCCCGGCGGCTCCGCGCCCGTCCATGATTCACCGCGGACGGGCCCGGCTCAGTCCGCCGCGTACGTGTCCACGACCTTTCCCTTCTGATCGGCCACCAGATAGCCGGTCGCGTGGTAGGCGTTGAGGAGGTAGAAGCGCATCGAGGGCCGGTCCTCGTTGAAGGTCCAGCGGTCGACGATCACATAGCGCTGCGTGGGGTTCTCGACGTTCAGTTCGCGCTCGCCCCGGGCGATCAGCGCGGGCAGCGTGTCCCAGGACATCGCGGCGACATCGAAGGGCTGCTCGTCCGCGGCGTCGATGGTCCCGCCGGGGCCGGTCTTCGTGACGACGCCGTCGCGGTACGCGTAGTTGTCGTACGTCTTCGCACCCGGCTTGGTCGGGATCTCGGCGGAGGCGTGCTCCTCGTAGACGTTGAACTCCTTCATGGTGGTGGTGCCGGTGGCGTCGCGGAACGCCTTGAGCACCGCCCGGACGTTGGCCGGGGTGAGCAGGCTGCCCTGGGGCGCGGGGGCGGCGGAGCCGGTCGGAGTGGCGGTGGGCGTCCGGGTGGGGGTGCCGGTCGTGCCCCCGCCGGGCGTGCGGGCCGCCGTCGACGGCGTAGAACCGCCCTTGGCGCCGGCGTCCCCGTCGCCGCCGTCGCCGCGGTCGGGCAGCAGCTTCACCACTCCGACCACCACGGCGGTGACGAGCACCGCGGCCCCGGCGACCAGCACGGCCCGGCGGCCGGCCGTGGCGGTGGTACGGGTACGGGGTGGGGCGGCCGGGGCGGTCGGCGCACCCCACGGGGACGGGCCGGGCGCCGGAGCGGGCGCCGGGGTTCCGTAGGCGGGGTGGGCGTACGGCGCCCCGAACCCGGCCGGAGCCGGTACGGGGGCCGGTGCCGGAACAGCGGCCGGTGCCGGAGCCGGGCTCGGGGCCTCGGGCGCCTCGGCCTCCGCGAGCAGCCGGTCCAGGAGCGCGCCGTCCGGCCGGGCCGCCGGGTCGCGCACCAGGACCTGGGCGAGGACCGGGGCCAGCGGCCCGGACCGTACCGGCGCGGGGATCGGGTCGTCGAGCACGGCGACGACCGTGGCCAGGCTGGTGGCGCGGCGCAGCGGGTGGTGGCCCTCGGCCGCCACGTACAGGAGCATGCCGAGGGACCACAGGTCGGAGGCCGGGTTGCCCTCCTCGCCGCGCAGTCGCTCCGGAGCGATGAACTCGGCGGAGCCGATGACGTCGCCGGTGGAGGTGAGCCGCGAGGTGTTCTCGCTGAAGGCGGCGATGCCGAAGTCCGTGAGGACGGCGCTGCCGTCCTCACGGAGCAGCACGTTGGCGGGTTTGACGTCGCGGTGCTGGATGCCGGCGGCGTGGGCGGCGCGCAGCGCGGACAGGACCTGGCGGCCGAGGGTGACGGTCTCGGCGGGCGTCATCGGACCGTCGGCGAGCCGGTCGGCAAGCGAGCGGCCGGAGACCAGCTCCATCACGATCCACGGGTGGGCGCCGTCGCCCGGCTCGACGATGTGATGGATGGTCACGACGTGCGGGTGGGAGAGCCGGGCGAGGGCGCGGGCCTCGCGGAGCGCCCGCTCGCGCAGCTGCGCGGTGAAGCCGGGGCTCGCCTCCTCGACGGCCGGGTCCGGCGGCCGGACCTCCTTCAGGGCGACGTCCCGGTCGAGGGCGATGTCCCGCGCCCGCCACACCGTCCCCATGCCGCCGCTGCCCAGTCGGCCGACCAGCCGGAACCGCCCGTCCACCAGCGGTCTGTCGTCCTCACTCGTTCCCATGGGCGGTCATGCTAAAGCCTGTGCATGACACCGCCCACGTCACCTCTGACGCTTCTCCCGATCAGTCCTCGGCGGGCAGGCTGTCCATGAACGAGCTCACCGAGAAGACCGCGCGGCCGGGGCCGGCCGGGCCGTAGCCGGGGGGCGAGCTCAGGCCGTTGGACTCCATCGTGGCGCGGTAGGCCTCCAGGAGGCGGATGTGGTACTCCAGGGGCGCGCCGGCCGGGTTGGCCTTGCCGAGCGGGGTGGTGGGCTCGGGGCACCAGGTGGTGAAGCGGGGCGTGATGCCGCGCGACATGAAGTACTCCAGGCCCTCCGTCGTGGAGGCGATGGCCTCGTCGACCGTGGTGAAGCCGAAGGGCTCGGCCATCTCCACGCCCGCCACGAAGTTGGGGATGACGTTGCGCGGCCCGAAGACCTCCGCCGAGTCGAGGATCCGGCGGTGCCACTCGTCGCGGCCGACGTAGCGCTCCTTGCCGGGGCAGTACAGCTCGAACAGGCGCTTGTCCCACACCTCGTAGTTGGGGTGGTAGATCTGGATGCCGTAGTCCTTGAAGCGCTGCACGTCGGCCTTGGGCAGCGCCTGGGCGACGACCTTGCCGATCCAGCGGCCGGGGAACCGCTCCTCGATGGCCTGCGCGTACTGCCCGTAGAAGTCGGCCTCGTCCTTGCCGCCGACACGGGAGGTGACGGCGCCGCCGGTGAGGGTGTAGGCGGTGGAGGCGCCGGCCGTGTCGTACTTGTCGATGATCGAGAGCGCCTCCAGCACCTCCTCCACGTCCTTCACGCCCGTGTAGGGGCGGCCGGCGGCCTTGTGCTGGCGCCAGTTGTGGTTGATGTCGCAGTACTGGCACTCCTCCTTGGCCCCGAAGTACTGGCAGACCCGGAAGACCGTCAGATAGATGAGGTAGCCCCACTGGATGGTGGGGGCGACCTCCATCACCGACTTCCCGCTGGAGAGGGTGTGCCGGTAGTACTCCGGCATCGGCGGCAGGCCGACGTCGGCGATCCGGCGCCCGTCGAGGTACAGGCCGAGCATGCCGTCGTCGCCGGCCGCGACGCGGTACGGGGAGGCGGGGTTGACCCGCACCGAGACGACCGTGCGGCGCAGCTCGTACGGGCCGCCGGTGAGGACGATCTCCTCCGGCGGGCGGCGCAGGGCGGCCTGGCCGAGCTCGGGCAGGGTGCGGTGGTCGAAGGAGAAGATGAAGTACGACTTCGGCTTGACCTCGCCGGCCGCCTCGTCGCCCGAGTCGGTGAGGGCCGAGTCGTCGAAGGCGATGCCGCCGCGCAGCAGGTCCTCCTTGATCACCGCCTCCTTCGGGACGTGCGGGAAGCGGTGCATGAGGTCTTCGACCTCGTCGGTGCGGCGGATCATGCGCGAGTACATCTCCTCGGTCGGGCGGTCGGTCGCGAGCCGGTGGGCCGATGACCACCCTAGGACGGCGCCCGGCGGCCCGGCATCCGGCCCCGGTCGCAGACGGCCTCCGCCGCGCGACCGAGACCGGTCCGCGACTCCAGGGCCGCCCGCGACCGGGGGTCACGACCGGTGCTCAGAAGTTGCCGTAGTTGACCTGCCAGGTCGGCAGGCCCATCCGGCGCCACACCGCGACCACCCGGTCGCGGTCGTCGAGCGACACGCGCACCGCGTAACGCGACCGGACGTGCGCGTCGAAGAGCTCGGCCTTGACGAGGTCGTCGGAGCGCCCGTCGTCGCTACCGCGCATCCACAGCTCGTCGTACGGCACCTCGTGGCGGGCGAGCCAGGCCTCGGTGAGCTCCCGGTGGTCCTCGCTGCGCCCGGAGAGCAGCACGATCCGGTCCCGGTGCGCGGCGCGGAAGGCGCGCAGCGCGTCGCGCACGGGCGGGTTGAGCAGATCGAGGTCGCAGCGGGTGAAGTCGTACGGGCCGCGGTCGCCGCGCAGCGCGAGGGTGCCGTCGATGTCGCACAGGACGGCGCTGGGCAGTGCGGGGTCGGGGACGTACGGGGTGACGCCGGGGCGCTCGTTGAGCCAGGCGTCGGTGAGCCGCCAGCCGCCGCGGCGGGCCTTGGTGTGCTTGTCGGCGAGGATCCGGATGATCTCCTCGCCGACCGGCCGCTCGCGGGCGGCGTCGCGGCGCACGCACTCCTCGACGGGCACGTCGGTGAAGTCGTGCACGACGAAGACCGCGTCGCGGCCGGTGAGGGCCGCCTTGAGGCGCCGCGGGATGTGCGGGGTGAGGTGGGTGTTGTCGAC
The DNA here is from genome assembly GCF_026236535.1 of Streptomyces sp. SKN60. Classification (GTDB taxonomy): domain Bacteria; phylum Actinomycetota; class Actinomycetes; order Streptomycetales; family Streptomycetaceae; genus Streptomyces. Next base: position 15,859 of record NZ_JAHTMW010000004.1, read on the forward strand.
GACGACGTCGAAGCCGTCGTCGACGGCGGCGCGGATCGCGGCGTCCTGGATGCCGAGCACGGTCTGCTCGTGGGCGCGGGAGCGGCGGTCGCCGCCGGTGGTGCCGCCGGGCAGGTCGAGCATCCCGCGCAGGTCGTCGAGGTTCACCCGGCGCATCCGGCCCTCGGACCGCTCCTGCAGGGCGCGGGCGGCGGTCGTCTTGCCGGAGGCCGGCAGTCCGGTCATCACATGGACCACGGGCACGGTCAGTTCTCCTCGTCGGTGGCGAACGGGTCGGCGTTCTCGGGGCGCAGCGCGCGCCAGGTCATCAGGTCGGTGCGGCGCCCGTCGAGGCGCAGGAACATCGCGGAGCGCAGCTGCCGGTCGGGCAGTGCGCGCGCCGCGCGGGCGAAGGCGGCGCGGTCGCCGGCGAGGTGCGCGAGCGTGGCGTACGCCGCGTCGACGGCCTGCTCGCGGGCGGCGAACTCGGTCTCCAGGCGCTCGACGACGGACCGCACCCAGGCGTCGAACTCGTCGGGCACCTGCTCCAGGAGCGCGTCGAGCGGGCGGCCGCCGTCGGCGCGGATGCCGCCGAGTTCGGCCATGGACAGGCCGAGGCCGCTCGCCAGGATCTTGGCGGAGGTGCCGGCGAAGCGCTGGATGCCGTGGCCGCGCCAGATGTCGCGCTCGGTGACTCCGGTGACGACCTTGTGCAGCCGCACGTACTCGGCGATCTTCGCCTTGGCGCGGACGCCGGACGCGAAGCGCAGCACGAAGCCCTCGGCGTCGGTGCCGGTGGCGGCGCTGCCGTCGGGCAGCGTGTTCGACGCGGTCAGCTTCAGCAGGGCGTCGAGGTCCATCGGCGGGTGCAGGGTGACGACCGAGCCGATGCCCCGCCAGGCGCCGGCGGCCTCGGCGAGCGGCGTCTCGGTGCCGTCGGGGCCGTAGGCGGCGAGCAGCACGAGGTCGCGGCGGTCGCCGTAGTCCACGACGATCCGGTTCTCCGGGTAGAGGATCTCCATCAGGTACGTGGTGCCCGGGACGAGCGCCGAGGTGTCGGCGGTGTCGAGGCGGCGCTGCGCCCAGGTGGCCTGGGTGCTGGTGAAGGATCCCTTGGAGGCGACGCGCCAGCGGTCCTCGTAGTGGAAGAGGACGCCGAGGCTGCCGTCGACCTTGTCGTACACCTCGAAGGGCTCGTCGGGCAGCGCGGGCGCGTAGGCGCGGCCGTGGGTGTGCTCGGAGACGTTGAAGAACTTGGGCAGCGGCAGGGCGACGACGCGGCCGGTGCGGTCGTCGGCGACGAGGCCGCGGCAGCGGACGGTGACCCGGTTCCAGACGCCCTCGTACTGGCAGGCCCGTGTGTACGTGTAGATGGACAGCGGCAGCTCGGGGTGCGGCTTGCGCGTCACGTGGCCTGCTGCGACCGCCGCCGCCAGTTCGTCCGGCGGCAGCAGCGCGTCGAGAGTCAGGTGCGCCTGGCTCATGGGTTCCCTCCCGTGTTCAAGGAGGCCCATTCTTCTGTGCGCCCGCCGCGCCGACCAGCGAATTAGCGGGCGGGCCGATCTTGCGGCGGGGGCGAGGGATAGGACACATCCCGGCGGCGCGGGCCGGAGCGGACCGCGACCGGTCCGTGACCGATCCGGGACGGCCGGGGCCGCTCGGGGCCTCCGATACCGGTGGAAAAGGGCACGAGCTCCCCTGCCGGGCGGCTGTCCAGGCGGGCGTCCGGCTTCCGGACCCGGCCCCTCGGCCGGGGTGGGGCCCCGTAGACTCGCCGCCCGAAGGACGTCGCAGAAGCCGAGGAAGCGAGCGCAATGAACTACGCGGACACCACCGCCCCGATCTACGCCGAGCTCATACGGGAGCAGGGCGACGTGCCCGGTGAGGTCCGGCGGACCGCCGAAGAGGTGATGCGCGACCTCAGCCGCGTGATCCAGATGCCGCCGGCCGGGCTCGGCCCGAACGGCGGGCAGATGGCTCCGATGGCGCAGGTCTCGCCGATGGCCCCGCTGCAGTAGCCGGCGCTTCCGCTCCTCGCGGGCGCTCATTTGGTATACAAAAAACGGTATACCAAGTGGGCGCCCTTTCGTGTGCGCCCGTGCCGCCCCCGAGCCGAGGAGTCCGCCCGTGCCCTCCCTGTCCTCCCCGACCTCCCGGTCCGCCACGTCCGCCGCGTCTCCTCGCACCGCCACCGTCTTCCGCCGGGTCCGCCCGCTCGGCGGCCCGGTCACGGACCTGGTCGCCGTCGACGGGGTGCTGGTGGACGCCGTACCGGACGGCACCGCGGTCGAGGTGGTCGACGGCGGCGGCCGGATGGCGCTGCCCACTCTGGTCGACTCGCACATCCACCCGGACAAGACCTCGTGGGGCGAGTCCTGGTACAGCCGCCGGGCGGCGCAGGGCATCGCCGGGTTCGTGGCCGGGGACGTGGAGCTGTCCCGGGCGCTGCCCACGCCGGTGGGCGAGCGCGCGTACCGCCTGATGGCCCACGCGGCCGCCCAGGGCACCCGGGCGATGCGGGCGCACGCCGACGTCGCGCCGGCCTTCGGCCTGTCGGGCCTGGCGGGCATCGCCGAGGCGCGCGAGCGGCTGCGCGGCATCGTGGACGTGGAGCTCGTGGCCTTCCCGCAGCACGGCCTGGTCCGGGAGCCGGGCACCCTGGAACTGCTCGCGGAGGCGGCCGAGGGCGGGCTGATCACCCATGTCGGCGGGATCGACCCGGCCGGTTTCGACGCGACCGGGGACGCGAAGGCCGCCGACGGCGACCAGCTGGGCGCGGTCTTCGGGCTCGCCGAACGGCACGGTCTCGGCCTCGACATCCATCTGCACGACCGCGGCGAGACCGGTCTGGTCCCGCTCCGGGACATCGCCGCCCGCACCAAGGCGCTCGGCCTGCGGGGCAGGGTGAGCGTGGCGCACGCCTTCGCGGTCGCCCAGCTGTCCGGCCGCGAGCTCGACGAGACGGCCGACCTGCTCGCGGACGCCGGGGTGTCGCTGACCACGGTCGCGCTGTCCGCCGTCACGATCCTGCCGTTCCGGCGGCTCGCCGAGCGCGGGGTGCGGGTCGGCCTCGGCTCGGACGGGGTGCGGGACAACTGGAGCCCGTTCGGCAACGCCGACATGCTGCACCGGGCGTGGCTGGCCGGCTGGGCCCTCGACGCCCGCCTCGACGAGGACCTCGAGGCCTGCTTCGAGCTGGCCGCGCACGGCGGCGCGGAGCTGCTCGGACTGCCCCGCGCCGACCTGCGGCCGGGCGCGCCCGCCGACTTCATGCTGGTGGAGGGCGAGTGCCTGCCGCAGGCCGTGGTCGACCTGCCGCGCCGTGAGCTCGTGGTGCGGGCGGGCCGGGTGGTGGCCCGCGACGGAGCCCTGGTCTGAGTCAGCTGTCGCGGCCTCCGAGGGTCCGCCACAGGAAGGTGTGCTCAAGCGCGCTGTTGTACGCGGTCTGTTCGTGGTCGGTGGCCCCCGCGTGGCCGCCGGCCAGGGTCTCGTGCAGCAGCACCCGGTGGCCGAGCTCGCGCAGCCGGGCGGCGGCCTTGCGGGCGTGTCCGGGGTGCACCCGGTCGTCGCGGGTCGAGGTGGTGAGAAGGACCGGCGGGTAGGGCCGGCCCGCCGCCAGCCGGTGGTACGGCGAGAGCGCGGCGAGGTGCGGCCGGTCGGCCGGGTCGTCGGGGTCCCCGTACTCGGCGATCCAGCTGGCCCCTGCCAGCAGCCGGTGGAAGCGCAGCATGTCGAGCAGCGGCACGTGCGCGACGATCGCGCCGAACATCTCGGGACTGCGGACCAGCATGGCGCCCATGAGCAGGCCGCCGTTGCTGCCGCCGGTGATGCCGAGCTGCTCGGGCGTGGTGATGCCCCGGGCGACCAGGTCGCGGGCGACGGCCTCGAAGTCCTCGTAGGCGCGCGGCCGGTCGGCCTTGAGGGCGCTGCGGTGCCAGCGCGGCCCGTACTCGCCGCCGCCCCGGATGCCGGCCACCACGAAGGTGCCGCCGCGGGCGAGCCAGGCGCGGCCGCGCACGGTGTCGTACGAGGGGGTGAGGGAGACCTCGAAGCCGCCGTACCCGTTGAGGAGGGTGGGCCGGGGGCCCTGCCGGTCCCCGGGGCCGACGACGGTGTACGGGACGCGGGTGCCGTCGGCCGAGACGGCGAAGTACTGCCGGGCCTCCAGGCCGTCGGCGTCGAAGCGCTCGGGGGCCTGCTTGATGGTCTCGCCCGGTCCGCCGATCTCGCCGCGGTGCAGGGTGGGCGGGACGAGGTGGCCGGTGACGGACAGGAAGTACTCGTCGCCGGTGTCGGGGTCGGTGTCGGTGAGGGCGGCCGAGGAGAGCGGCGGGATGTCGGCGAGCTCCTGGCGCTTCCAGCCGGCTCCGGTGCCGGTGCCGGCGGTGGCGGGGTCGGCGGGCGGGGTGAGGACGTGCAGACGGCTGGCGACGTCCTGGAGGGTCTCGACGATCAGGTGGTTGCGGGTCCAGGAGTGTCCGGCGAGCGCGGTGCGGTCGTCGGGCGTGAACAGCACCTCGGGCTCGCGCCGCCCGGCGAGGAAGGCGTCGAAGCGGAAGGCGAGGAGCGCGCCCGCGGGCTGTCCGAGCCAGGGCGCCTTGGGGGTGACGAGCAGCCACTCGCGGTGCACGGAGCTGTCGGCGTCCTCGGGCAGGTCGAGGCGGCGCAGCTCGCCTTCGTCGTCGATCAGATGGGTCTCGTGGTGCCAGAAGTCGCGGTAGCGGACGACGAAGTCGCGCTCGAAGCCCTCGGTGGGGTCGTGCCAGGCAGAGACGACGAGGTCGGACTCCTGGCCCTCGTGGACGAGCTCGGCGGCGTCGAGCGGGGTGCCGCGGCGCCAGCGGCGCACGGTGCGGGGGTAGCCGGAGGCGGTGAGGGAGCCGGGGCCCTCGTCGGTGCCGACGAAGACGTGGTCCTCGTCGATCCAGCCGATGTCGGTCTTGGCCTCGGGGAGGGTGAACCCGTCGGCCACGAAGGCCCGTTCCGCCAGGTCGTACTCGCGTACGACCACGGCGTCGCCGCCGCCGCGCGCGAGGCTCACCAGGGCCCGCCGGTACGCGGGGCGCAGCACCTGCGCGCCCGCCCAGGTCCAGTCCTCGCCCTCCTCGGCGGCGAGCGCGTCGAGGTCGAGCAGGACGTCCCACGCGGGCGCGTCGGTGCGGTACTCGTCGAGGGTGGTGCGCCGCCAGACGCCCTTGGTGTGCTCGGCGCTCTGCCAGAAGTTGTAGAGGTACGGTCCGCGCCGCCGGGTGTACGGGATGCGGTCCGGCGCGTCGAGGACTTCGCGCAGCTCGGCGACGAGGCCGGCGAAGCCGTCTCCTCCGGCGAGCTCCGCCGCCGTCTCGGCGTTGCGCTCCCGCACCCAGTCGAGGGCGCGCTCCCCCTCGACCTCCTCCAGCCACAGATACGGGTCGTCGCTCACGCCCGGTCCTCCTGCTCGTCGTCGTGCTGCTCGTCGTCTTCCCAGGCCGGGATGGTCCAGCGCAGGACGGTACCGCCGTCGGCGGCGGGGTGGAGGGTCACGGGGTAGACCCGCCCGTAGAAGCGCTCTCCCGCGTGCCGCGCCGCGTGGTCCCCAGGATTCCAGCCGATCCCGAGCACCCGGCAGCCGGCCACCTCGATCACGCCGGCCTCCAGCGGGTGGTCCCAGCCGGCCCGCTGGGCCCGGTGGTAGTCGGTGTGCGGGTCGACGGACCACACGAGGCCCATGCCCCGGTGGTGTTCACGGGTCCAGTCGGCGAGTGCCTCGGCTCTCCGCTCGGCCTCCGCGACGGGCAGGTCCAGCCAGCCGCGCGGACCGCCCTCGTACCGCTGCCCGACCGGCTCACCGCCGAAGTGCGCCCACGCGGCCTCCGCATGGAGCCCCCAGTAGCCGAGGTCGGCGAGCCCGTTGTCCGACGGCGCCCCGAGACCCGTCCACGCGTCCAGGGCGACCGCGTCCCCCACGACCATGCCGCACCGGTCGACGGGCAGGTCCCCGAGCCGTACGGCCTCCGGGGCGCGGCCCGCCGGCCACGGCACGCCGAGGTGTGTCTCCAGGACGGAGATGACCGGCACCTCGTCGAAGAGGGACCACTCGGTGAGCGCCCGTACGGCCAGCGGCCGGTCGGGGCGCGCCGGGACCGCGACCGCCTCGCAGTCCCCGTCGCGCAGCTGCCCGCCGCCCGCGGCGGCCGCCTCGCGGGCTCGTTCCGAGAGCGGGGGGCCGGTCTCGGACCAGCAGTCGATCCAGCCGCCCATGCCGAGCACGAGCACCCCCGACGGCGCCGTCACCTCACCGAGCCCGGTCCACGTCCCCGTCATGGTCTCCGTCATGTTCCCCTCCCTGCCGCCCATGATGGACGACCCCACTGACAACCGGACCACCGCACACATTGGTTCGTGGTCGAACCAATTCCCGCCCGGCTTCTCGTCCCTCCCTGTAGCACCACCTCACCGTCCTCGGGAAGTTCACCCATCGATTACTGCACGGCTGTATACCTTTGGGACCGGTTCCCTCATCCTGTCCTCGCGTGCCACCGGGGCACCGCGGGACACGAGAGGTGGGCGAGGCGGGACATGACTCCCATCAGCCGCAGAGGGTTCGTAGGGATCGGGGCGGGGCTCGGGGCCGGGCTGGTCGCCGGGGCGGGGGCGCCGGCCGGCGCGGCACCCGCGGAGGCGGAGGCGGTGTCGGCGGCCGCGCAGGCGGCCTCCGGCGACATCACCGACGTCAAGCACGTGGTGATCCTCATGCAGGAGAACCGGAGCTTCGACCACTACTTCGGCCGGCTGCGCGGTGTGCGGGGCTTCGGCGACCGGGCCGCGGGCAACATCCCGGGCGGCTGGGGCATGTTCAACCAGCCCAACTGGGGCGGGCGGCAGTACCCGTGGAAGCTGAGCGCCACTCCCCCGGCCGGCGGTGTGGACGGCGAGACGCTCGCGCAGTGCAACGGCGACCTGCCGCACAGCTGGACCTCGCAGCACGCCGCGTGGAACAAGGGCCGGCTCGACAACTGGGTCACCGGCGTCGGCAACACCCGCACCCTCGGCTACCTGGACCGTGGCGACATACCCTTCCACTACGCGCTCGCCGACCACTACACCGTCTGCGACGCCTACTTCTGCTCGACGCTCAGCGCGACCGGCCCCAACCGGACCTTCCTGTGGAGCGGCAAGGTCGACGCCGCCAGCAAGGACGGCGGCGAGGAGTCCGGGCTGACCTGGGAGACGTACGCGGAGGCCCTGCAGCGCGCCGGCATGAGCTGGAAGGTCTACCAGAACGCCCAGGACAACTACGGCGACAACGGTCTGGCCTACTTCAAGAAGTTCACCGACGCCAGGCCGGGCGACCCGCTGTACGACCGGGGCATGGGCTCGGTGCCGAAGGTGACCGGCTCGACCCCGGACGACATCGCCGCCGCGATCCGCGCCGACGTGGTCGCCGGCACCCTGCCGCAGGTGTCGTGGGTGGTGGCCAGCGAGGCCTTCTCCGAGCACCCGTACGCCCCGCCGGGCGACGGCGCGCACTTCGTGAACCTGGTGTACCAGGCGCTCGCCGCGAACCCGGAGGTCTTCGACTCCACCGTCCTGTTCCTCAACTACGACGAGAACGACGGCTTCTTCGACCACGTGCCGCCGCCGGTCGCGCCGCCCGGCACGGCGGGCGAGTACATCGACGGGGTGCCGATCGGTCTCGGCTACCGGGTCCCGATGATCGTCATGTCGCCGTGGACCCGGGGCGGCTGGGTGAGCTCCGAGGTCTTCGACCACACCTCGGTGCTGCGCTTCATGGAGGTCTGGACTGCGGCCCTGGGCACCCCGGCGACCTGCCCGAACATCAGCGCCTGGCGCCGCAGGGTGAGCGGCGACCTGACCGGGGTCTTCGACTTCGCGCACCCGGTGTACGGGGTGCCGGCGAACCTGCCGTCGACCGCGAAGGTGATCGGCCAGTCCACCTGCGGCCCGCTGCCCAACCCGGCGCCGCAGGACAACGCCCTGCCGCAGCAGGAGCCGGGCACGCGGCCGGCGCGCTCCGTGCCGTACCAGGTCAACGGCAATCTGGACCGCTTCGAGTTCGGTGCCGCGGGCAAGATCCTCGCCTGGTTCTCGATGACCAACCAGGGCACGGAGGCGCGCCGGTCCGCGCACTTCTCGATCCATCCGCACCAGTACCGGGACACCGCCGCCTGGCAGTACACGGTGGACCCGGGCACGACGGCCAGCGACTACTTCAACATCGGGTTCGGCTCGGGCTCCGGGAAGTACGACATCTCGATGATGGGCCCGAACCGCTTCCTGCGCCGCTTCATCGGCGACGCCTCCAAGGCGGGCAAGGACGTCGAGGTCGCGGCGCGCTACGCGACGGAGCCCGGCACCGGGAAGACCGCGATCTGGTTCAGGATGACCAACAACGCGTCCGCCGCGGTCACCTTCACCATCCGCTCCGACGCCTATCGGTCGGACGGCCCCTGGACGTACACCGTGCCGGCGAAGTCGTCCCGCGAGGACTACTTCAACGCCGTCGCCTACACCGACGGCTGGTACGACTTCACGGTCCTCGCCGACATCGACGGCACCTGGTCGCGCCGCTACACCGGCCACATCGAGACGGGCGCGCCGAGCGTCACCGGCAGCTGAGCACGCGCACTCCTGCCGTTCCGGCGCGCCGTTCAGCGCCGGGGCGGCAGGACCGTCAGGACGCGCTCGATGAAGGTCTCGAAGTCGCTCATGAAGTCGGTGAGGAACTGCTGCGTGGTGGGGTCGCTGACCTCGCCGTCCTCGCCGAACAGCCCCGGGGTGAACTGGATGTACGCCTCCGGGGCGTTCATCTGCGGGGAGTTGCAGAAGGAGAGCACCGAGCGCAGGCTCTGCTGGGCGACGGCGGTGCCGATCTTGCCCGGGGATGCGCCGATCACGGCCGAGGGCTTGTGGGTGAAGGAGTTGGTGCCCCAGGGCCGGCTGGCCCAGTCGATGGCGTTCTTCAGCCCGCCGGGGATCGAGCGGTTGTACTCGGGCGTGACGAAGAGGATCGCGTCGGAGGCGGCGATGGCCTCCTTGAGGGCGGTGCCCTCGGGCGGGTAGTCCGCGTCGAAGTCGTGGTTGTAGAGCGGCAGGTCCTTGATGGGGATCTCGCGGAAGTCGAGATTGCGCGGCGCGACGCGGATCAGGGCCTTGGAGAGGATCCGGTTGATGGACTTCGCCGACAGGCTGCCGACGAAGTAGCCGACCTTGTACGTGGTCATGCGGATGCCGTCCTTCGTCTTCGCGGGGAGAGGGGGACGTCCCTGGCGAAGCTAACCCGGTCCGGGGTGGTCGGCGACCCGGGCGGGTGGGGCCGGGTCCCTCGAACAGCGCCACCCTTTTGCCGGATATGCACGCTTTCCGGATGATGGGTGAGGTCAGGACAAGGCGCACGGCGCAAGGCGTGGAAAGGCGGACTTCACCGTGTCTCGACCGAGGATCCTCGTGGTGGGCGCCGGCTTCGCCGGGGTGGGGTGCGTCCGGCGCCTCGAACGGCGGCTGACCCCGCGGGAGGCCGCGATCTCGCTGCTCTCGCCCTTCTCGTACCAGCTCTACCTGCCGCTGCTTCCGCAGGTCGCGTCCGGGGTGCTGACGCCGCAGTCGGTCGCGCTGTCGCTGCGGCGCAGCGAGCGGCACCGCACCCGGATCATCCCCGGCGGCGCGATCGGCATCGACACCGAGGCCAAGGTCGTCGTGGTGCGCACGATCACCGGCGAGACGGAGACAGAGCCGTACGACCACCTGGTCCTGGCCCCCGGCAGCGTCACCCGCACCTTCGACATCCCCGGTCTGGCGGAGCACGCCCGCGGCATGAAGACGCTCGCCGAGGCCGCGTACGTCCGCGACCATGTGATCGCCCAGCTGGATCTGGCGGACGCCAGCCAGGACGAGGCCGAGCGGGCGGCGCGGCTGCAGTTCGTGGTGGTCGGCGGCGGGTACGCGGGCACCGAGACGGCCGCCTGCCTCCAGCTGCTCACCCACAACGCGGTCAAGCGCTATCCGCGGCTCGACCCGAAGCTGATCAGGTGGCATCTGATCGACATCGCGCCCACGTTGATGCCCGAGCTCGGGCCCAAGCTCGGCGGCGCGGCCCTGGAGATCCTGCGCAAGCGCGGGATCGAGGTGTCGCTCGGGGTGTCGGTGGCCTCGGTGGACGACGAGAACGTGACGCTCACCGACGGGCGTGTGCTGCCCAGCCGCACCCTGATCTGGACGGCCGGCGTCGCGGCCAGCCCGCTCATCGGCACCCTCGGCGCCGAGACGATGCGCGGCCGGCTCGTGGTCGGCGCGGACATGGTGGTGCCGGGCCTTCCCGGGGTGTACGCGCTGGGCGACGCGGCGGCCGTGCCGGACCTGGCGAAGGGCGAGGAGAACGCGATCTGCCCGCCGACCGCCCAGCACGCCATGCGCCAGGGCAAGGTGATCGCCGACAACCTGGTCGCGACCCTGCGCGGCGAGCCGACCCGTCCGTACGTGCACAAGGACCTCGGCCTGGTGGTGGACCTCGGCGGACTCGACGGCGTGTCCAAGCCGCTGGGCATCGAACTGCACGGCATGCCCGCGCAGGCGGTGGCCCGCGGCTACCACTGGGCGGCCCTCCGCACCAACGTCGCCAAGACCCGCGTGATGACCAACTGGCTGCTCAACGCGATCGCCGGCGACGACTACGTCCGCACCGGCTTCCTCGCCTCGAAGGCCGGCACACTCCGCGACTTCGAGTACACCGACGCCTACCTCACCCCCGACCAGGTCCGCGCACACACCGCCGCGCTGCGCGCCGCCACGTCCTGACCGAGGCGCGGGTCAGCGCCGCGTGCGGCGCCGTTACTGCTCCCGCCGGTGCGCCACCCGGGAGCGGGTCGCGGCGCACCGGCGGGGCAGGGCGGAGGCGACGGACGGGACTCAGATGTCGATCACGCGGTAGGCGATCGTGTAGACGCCGCCGGAGCCCTCCAGGGAGCGGTACTGGACCTCGGCGCCGGCCTCGGTGCCGGTGACGAGGGTGGCGCCCAGCTTGTCGGAGCCGAAGGTGTCCTTGTCCCAGAGGGTGAGGGTGCGGGCCTGCTCGCGGCCGAGGATCAGGGCCGAGTTGCCGTTGCCGTCGGTCAGGGAGCGGACGTAGCCGGAGCCCATGGTCTGGTACGAGATGCCGTTGCCGGGCCACACCTTGACCTGGTTGCCGTTGGCGTCGGTGATGTTGAGGTAGGCCTCGTCGTGGTTGCCCTCGCTGTTCTGGTGGCAGGTCAGCTCAAGGAGCTCGATCTTCACGTAGTCGATCGGCTCGGCCTGGGCGGTGCCGGCGAAGACGCCGAGGCTGCCGAGTCCGAGCAGCGCGGCGGCGGCCATCCGGACGGTGCGGCTCTTGTTCATGGTGATTCCCCCAGTGTCGTGACGTCACCTCGGGTGACGTGCGGTGTGTGACGTGCGGTGTGCGTCCCCGCCGTGCCGGCGGGTCCGGTGTCGTGCCGTTTCCCCCCGGCACGTCCCTCACTGTGCCCGGCCCGCGGAGGCCGGTTCTACGCGCGTTCCGCTGGACGGAACAGCCCGGCGGGAGACACCGCGGGCATCCCCCGGGCGAGGCCGCGGGCCAGCGCGCCGGCCGCCTCGGCGACGGCCTCGGCCAGCGGTTCCAGGGCCCGTCCGGCGCGGATCATGCCGGCAACCGCGGCCACCGTCCGGCCGTCCGGCGCCCGTACGGGAAGGGCCGCGCAGCACACCCCGGCCATCACGTCCTCGCGGTCGAGGACGGCGCCCGCGCGGCGGGGCCCGCGCAGGGCGAGGCCCGCCGCCGTGTCGAGGCGGAAGCCGACCCCGTCGCGTACCGGCACCACCGGCTCCAGCTCCCCCGGCACCGAACTCACCGTCAGGGCCTGGTCCTCCCGCTCCACCACGAGCAGCACGCTCGCCCCGGTCGACGCCCGCAGCCGGTGCAGCGGCAGGCGCGCGGCGGCCCGCAGGCCCGGGTGGGGCTCCCAGGCGAGGCCGAGGCGGTAGAGCTGGGGGCCGACCCGGTATCGCCGGTCGCGGCGCTCGACGGCGCCGACGGCCACGAGCTGGTCGAGCAGCCGGTGTGCGGTGCCCTTCGGCACCCCGCAGGCCAGCGCGAGTTCGGTGACGCCCGCCGGCTCGTCGCCGTGTCGCCGTAACGCCTCCAGGAGCGCGAACGCCCCTTCCAGGACGCCCCGTCCGCCCCGGTTCGCGGTGTCTCCGCGCCCCGGCGTGGCTCTGTGTCCCGGCGTGTCTCCGTGTCCCGCCGATGCGGCGTGTTCCATGTGTCCCCCCGGACCACTCCCGCCCGGCCGCGACCCCCGACGGCGCGGCTCCGGACGCAGGGGACACCATGCGGCAGAACGGACGTACCGGCCAAGCCTTTTCGCGGCGTGGCGCGAACGGGACGACCAAGCACCGCTCAGCCGGCGAGCACCGACGCCGGCCCCATGACGACGACCGGTTCACGGGCCGGGTCGAGGGCGCGCAGCAGTTCCGTCATGTCCTCGCGGGGCAGCGAGACGCAGGCCTGGGTGGGGCCCCCGTGGTCGACGTGGATCCACACCCCGCCGCCGGCCTCCGGTCCGAGCGGGCGTTCCTTGTTGAGCGGGGTGGTGCCGGGGATCCGGTTGTAGTCGATGGCCACGACGTAGTCGAAGGAGCCCTCCAGGGGCTCACCGAGGAATCCGGTTCCCGAGACCGCGAACTCCTCGTCCTGGTCGTACGGGAACCGTGCGCCGGGGTCGGGCAGCCGGCCGCCCGCGTCGCCGATCCGGAACACGCCGATCGGCGAGCGGAGGTCGCCCGCCGTGTGCGCGTCGGTCCAGCCGCGCAGCGCGTTGTGTCCGGTCCAGGGTCCCGCGGTGCGGTGCCAGCGGCCCGCCGGGTCCCGCTGGTGGAGCACGGCGGTGGCCACGTTGCCGTCGGGGCCGTCGCCGGTCACCACGAGCACCTGGGTGGTGCCGTCGGGGATCCGGCCGTGGGTCCGCGGGCCGATGCCGGGGATCCGCGAGGGGGCCCGGTTCGCCGCGTCCGGCCGCTCCTGGGCGGGGGCCTTGGAGGCGGCGGGTGCCGGGGCGGGCGGCGCGGGCCTCGGCTCGCCGGCGGTACAGCCGGTGAGGACGCCGGCCAGCACCAGGGCCGAGAACAGCGTGCCGGTCAGGGCGCGGGTCGGGAGGGTGACGGTGGTGCCCTTGCGGACGGGCATGGGGAGGGCTCCTCCGGGGCTCGGGGCAATGCCGGAATCCGTACCCGGTGCGCGCCGGCCCTGTCGCGCGGCCGGTGCCGCCTCACCCGTCCGGGCGAGGCCCGATTGCGGTTGACTCCCTGTACGGCGGCGGGATTTCCTGCCCGCATGAGCGAACCGCACGAGCTGCGCATCGAAACCATCGACCCCGCCGACCCGGCGGCGGCCCCCGCCCTCCTCGCGGACTGGCGGCTCATCCACAACACGATCATCCCGACGGCGCCGCTGTCGGAGGCCGACGTGCGCGAACGCGCGGGCCGCAACCGGCTGGACGTCGCCTATCTGGACGGCGTGGCCGTCGGCTGCTCCACGGTCCGCCCGCCCGACGACGAGACCCCGGCGGCCACGGTCATCTCCCGGATCATGCCCTCACACCGGCGCCGCGGCTTCGGCACGACGCTGTACGAGCGCGGCCTCGCGCACGCCCGGACGCTGAGCGACGCGGGCGTGGAGACGGTGGTCCTCGCGACCAACGAGGAGGGGCTCGCGTTCGCGCTGGCGCGCGGGTTCGTGGAGACCGAGCGCTATGTACTGCCCGGCGACACCGTGCCGTTCGTGTCACTGCGGCTCGCCGACGAGGCGCCGGGCGGGGACGCGTAACCCCCTGGACGACGGCCCCGGGGTACGGCATCCTCGGGGCATGATCAAGAGAATCGAGCACCCCACCAGCCGGTGAGCGCCCGCGACGAGCGCGCGGCGCTCACCGACCGGCCCTCGCTGTACGCCTACGCCCTGAGCCTGATCGAAGCCGGCCCCCGAGAGGGCCCCGCTTCGGGCGCGGTCACCCGCCGCCAGGGCTTCCCGCTGCCCGCCGAGCCACCGCTGCCGGACGGCCCCCGACTGCGCGGCAAGAAGGGCTTCGCCGCCGTCCGGGCCGCCCTCGGCCCGCTGCTCGCCGGGCCCGACACCCCCGAGGCGGCCGAAGAGGTCCACCGCCGTCTCGCCGAACTCCCCATGCACACCGGCGCGGTGGTCGGCGCGGTCCTGTCCATGCCGCTCGACGATCCGGCGGCGGCCCGAGCGGTGGCCCGCCGTCTGGTGCGCACCGGCACCCTGAGCAAGCCGGTGTGCGTCGGCCTCGCGCTGCTCCGGCGGCTGGGCGAGCCCGAGGACATCCCGGTACTGCGGGTTCTTACCCATCTCGACGGGCTCCTGGAGCTCGCGCTCACCGCCCTGGAACCGCTCGACCCGCGCACCGCCGCGCTGCGCCGGCTGGACCTCCGGACGCGGGAGACCGACCGCCTGCGTCCGTTCGTGGACGCGCTGCTCTCCGGCGGGGCGTGCGATGTGCGGGCGCTGCTGATCGGGCTGCCGGCCGACCTGCGTGCCGTCGGTCCCTCCCCCGCCCGTCGGATCGCCGAGGCGATCGGCCTCGCGGCGCTGCTGCGCCGTAAGCCGGTGGACCCGCGGCTGCTCGCCCGTGCGGCCCGGCTGTTGGTGCGGATGGCGAGCCCGCGCGACTACGCGGCCGAGGTCCGCTCGTACCGCGAGGCGGTCGAGGTCTGCGAGCTCGTGGTCCGGCGTGCCGCCGCGCTCCCGTCGGGCGTCGACCACGCCGCCGTGCTGCTCTCGCTCGCCGTCGACCTGCACAGCGGGGCGACCCGGCTGCTGACGTGGCGGGACGGGCAGGTCGAGCAGCTGCTCGACGCGCTCGGTGCGCTGCTCCACTCCCCCGCGTGGGAGGGCGTGTTCACCGAGCCGGACCCGGCGGTCGAGGCCGACCTGTCTCCGGCGGTACGGCGCCGGGCGGAGTGGCTGCGGTACACCCGGGACCGGGTGTTCCTGGATCCGCCGCCGGACGGCCGGCTGCGGATCGAGGTGCTCTCGCGCGATCCGGACGACGGCGACCCGCTGGAGACCCGCTTCCTGCTCGACGGCGAGCCGCTGGTGCCCGCGGTGTTCGGGCGGGGCGCGGGCAACTCCCCGGAGTACCTCCTGGGCGACGGACGGCTGCGGGCGACGGAGGAGCCCCGGGACGTCCAGCTGGCCGAGGCCTGGTGCACCGAGGGCTGCTGCGGTGCGCTGTGGGTGACGGTCGTGCGCGAGGGCGACGCGGTGGTGTGGCGCGACTGGCGGCTGCCGAGCCTGCTCCCGGGCGGCGCGCCCGCGCCCGTACTCCCGGCGTACCGCTTCGACGCCGTCGCGTACGACGCGGAGGTCGCCCGGGCGAGCGCGGAGACCCGCTGGTCGTGGTCGGCCCGCGTCACCGCGCGGCTGGTCAAGGAGGAGCTGAACGCGCGTCGGGAACTCCTGGGCCGCTGGGACTGCCGCCTCAGCTATGCCATGTCACCGACCCGCACTCCGGAGACCACCGAGGTGTGGTTCGTCTACCGGCCCGGCACCTTCGAGGGCACGGCGACGGAGGACGGGCCGTGGATCCAGTTCCGCTGGGAGCTGCCCGACGACGGCACGCCGCCGGCCGAACGCGCGGCGGCCGCGCTGCGCAGGCTCGCGACGGAGGACCCGCGCGGCTTCGCCCACTGCGCGGGCGGGATCCGGTGACCGGGCGGAATCCGGTGACCGGGCCCGCCGGGCCGTACATCGTGACGCCCGCACCGTACTGACGCTCCGTCAGATCCGTCCCGTCGCGGCTCTGGGAACCTCGCGCGCCCGGCGCTACCCTCCGCGCATGATTCCGACCGTGGTATGGGGAACCGGAAATGTCGGGCGCGCGGCCATCCGGGCCGTCGACGCCCATCCGGCGCTCGCGCTCTCGGCCGTCCTCGTCGCGAACCCCGCCAAGGTCGGTCGCGACGCGGGCGAGCTCGCCGGGCTCGGGCGCCTGCTCGGGGTGGCCGCGCGGGACGACGTCGAGGCGGTGCTCGCCGAGGGCCCGGGCGCCGTGGTGTACGCGGCGTCCGGGGACCTGCGCCCGGACGAGGCGCTCGCCGACGTGGTCCGGGCGGTCCGCGCGGGTGCCGTGGTGGTGACGCCGTCGCTCTATCCGCTGTACGACCACCGGGGCGCGCCGCCCGAGTTCCGCGACCCGGTCCTGGCGGCGGTGAAGGAGGGCGGCGGGTCGCTGTTCGCCTCGGGCGTGGACCCGGGCTGGGGCAATGACGTGCTGCCGCTGCTCGTGAGCGGTCTGGGCAGCACGGTGGAGGCGATCCGCTGCCAGGAGATCTTCGACTACTCGACGTACGAGCAGGAGGAGTCGGTGCGCCTCCTGGTCGGCATGGGGCAGCCGATGGAGTACGAGCCGCCGATGCTGCTTCCGTCGGTGCCGACGATGGTGTGGGGCGGGCAGCTGCGGCTGATGGCGCGGGCGCTCGGGGTCGAGCTCGACGAGATCCGGGAGACGCTGGAGCGGCGCCCCCTCGATGCGACGGTGCGGACCCGGACCATGGGCGAGTTCGCGGCCGGCACCCAGGGCGCGGTGCGCTTCGAGGTGCAGGGGATCGTCGGCGGCGAGCCGCGTCTGGTGATCGAGCATGTGACGCGGATCCATCCGGACTGCGCGCCGGACTGGCCGGTGCCGCCGGACGGTTCGGGGGCGCACCGGGTGATCGTGGAGGGGCGGCCGCGGATCGTGGTGACGGTCGAGGCCTCGGACGAGGGCGAGAACCGCTCGGCGGGCGGGAACGCGACCGCGGTGGGACGGCTGGTCGGCTCGATCGACTGGCTGGTGGAGGCGGAGCCGGGGCTCTACGACGCGCTGGACGTGCCGTTGCGCCCGGCGGTGGGCAGGCTGGGAAGGAGCACGCGGTGATCATCGACATTCCCGAGGGGCAGGAGCCGATCGGGTACGTGTGGGGCGACATGGTGCCCGGGATCGGGATGGCGGCGGCGAACTTCTCGCTGTCGGTGTACGCCCACACGACCCTGGGGCTGCGCGAGTTCGAGGCGGCGCGGCTGCGGATCGCGCAGATCAACGGCTGCAGGTTCTGTCTGGACTGGCGGACGGACCGGGACGGGGAGAAGGTCGAGGAGTCCTTCGCGGACGCGGTCGCGCAGTGGCGCACGACGGAGGTCTTCGACGAGCGGACGCGCCTGGCGGCGGAGTACGCGGAGCGGTACGCGCTCGACCACCACGGCCTGGGCGAGGAGTTCTGGGCGCGGATGACGGGCGCGTACAGCCAGGTGGAGATCGTGGAGCTGACGATGAGCCTGGGGTCGTGGCTGGCGTTCGGGCGGCTCAACCGGGTGCTCGGGCTCGACACGGTGTGTGTGCTGCCGACCCACTGAGGCCGTACGACAAGGGGGCCGGCCGGGTTCTCCCGGCCGGCCCCTCTTCATGCCCGCCCTCACAGGTCGGTCGCGATGATCTTCTCGATGTTGCGTTCGGCGAGCGCCGTGATGGTGACGAACGGGTTGACGCTGGTGCTGCCGGGGATGAGGGCCCCGTCGATGACGTAGAGGCCGTCGTAGCCGTGCAGCCGGCCGTAGTTGTCGGTGGCCTCGCCGAGGACGGCGCCGCCGAGCGGGTGGTACGTGAGATGGTCGCCCCAGATCTTGTAGGCGCCGAAGAGGTCCGTGCGGTAGATCGTCCCCTCCTTGGCGTTGATCTTGTCGAAGATGGTCTTGGCCGCGTCGATGGAGGTCTGCTTCCAGGCCCGGTCCCAGCTGAGGTCGACCCGGCCGGCGGCGGCGTTCCAGCTGAACTCGGCGCGGTGCGGGGTGCGGGTGATGGAGAGGTAGAAGGAGGCGTAGGTCTCGATGCCGGTGGGCAGCGGGGCGACCTCGGCGAAGGCGCCGCCGGCGTCCCAGTTGTCGATGCCCGCGGTGGGCATGGAGGACTGGAGCTTGCCGGTGGGGTCCCACATGTGGTTGGCCCGGCCGCACATGACGTTGCCGTTGTCGCCCCAGTTCTTGCCGACCCGGTCGTTGAGGGCGGGTAGCGCACCGGTGGCCCTGAGCCGGGTGAGCAGCTTGCTGGTGCCGACGCTGCCGGCGGCGAAGAACACCCGGTCGGCAGTGACGGTCTTGGTCTCGACGGTGGTGCCGGCGGTGTCGATGCGTTCGATGGTGACGGTGTAGCCGCCGTCGGACGCCGGGGTGACCGTGGTGACCCGGTGGAGCGGTGAGACGGCGACCCGGCCGGTGGCGGCGGCCCGGGCGAGGTAGGTCTTCTGCAGGCTCTTCTTGCCGTGGTTGTTGCCGTAGATGACCTCGCCCTCGAGGGCGGACTTGGGGACGGCGCCGGCGGCCTCCTGCTTCATGTAGTCCCAGTCGTAGACGTTGGGCACGAAGACGAAGGGGAAGCCGGAGCGCTGGGCGTGCTTGCGGCCGACGCGCGCGTACTGGTAGCAGTCGGCGTTCTCCCACCAGGTCTGGTCGACCTCGGTGACGCCGAGTCCGGCGTTGGCGCGCGGGTAGTAGGTGGCGTACATCTCGGCGGGGTCGACGGTGGGCAGCAGGCTCGGGAACAGCTCGCGGCGCGGGGTGACGGCCATGCCGCCGTTGACGAGGGAGCCGCCACCCAGTCCGCGGCCCTGGTAGACGGTGATCCCGGCGAAGTCCTCGGCGTCGAGGATGCCGGTGTAGCGGGGCACGTCCTTGTCGAGCGGGAAGCCGAGGAACTGGCTCAGCGGCTGCTTGGTGCGGGTGCGCAGCCAGAAGGACCGGTAGTCGGGCTGGGTGGTGTTGGCGAAGATCTTGCCGTCGGACCCGGGGGTGTCCCAGGCCATGCCCATCTCGATCAGGTGGACGTCGACGCCCGCCTGGGCGAGCCGGAGGGCGGCGACGGAGCCGCCGTATCCGGAGCCGATGACGAGGGCGGGGACGCGGGCGCCGGAGGGGATGGGCGCGAGGGCGGCGGTGACCTCGGCGGGGGTGGCGGCGCTCGCCGCGGCGGTGTGCCCGGCGAGCGCCAGGCCACCCAGAATGGAACCGGTTCCACTGACGAACCGACGACGGGTCAGACCCCGGGAACCCGAGGCCGAAAAGGATCTGTCACTCATGTGATGTTCCTCACCCTGGGGGGTAATGGGAACATGTTCTACTGGCGGGTTCTTGGGAAGTCACGAGAAACCGCCCGGTAACTTTCGGCCGAAAACAGCCGTTCGTGATCACGGTCCCGCAACGAACCCCCACCCCGCGTGTCGAACGCGAGTGCGGGCCTGATAAATGTTCACGTCTGGTCGTCGCTCTGCGCCTTCGCGCGCGCGGACGGCACCGGGGGGGTTTCACGCAGAACGGGCTTCGGCGCTGCCGCGCCGTGCCCGCATTTCCGCCTTCGCTTCTCCTTCCGGGCTGCCCGCTGCCCCTGGCCGCGTGCGACGCGGAACGTGAGAGGGAGCGTGTGCATGGGCGGAACCGCCCGTAGCAAGGCATTCAGATGGGGTGCGGCCGCCGTCGCCGCCCTGGCCGTCGCCACGGCCGCCGTCCCGGCCTCGGCCGCGACGGCCGCCCCGGCCGGCGACCCGGGCCCGCAGCGGGTCGGCAAGGCCCCGAAGGCGCCCAAGGGCGCCGTCCGAACGGCCGATCCGGCCCCCGGCGCGGCGCTCGACCTGAGCGTCGTCCTGGAGCCCCGTGACCCGGCCGCACTGCAGCGGTTCGTCGCCGAGGTCTCCACCCCCGGTTCGCCGCGCTACCGCCAGTACCTCGGTACGGGCGAGTTCGCGAAGGTCTTCGGCGCCGAGCCGGCCACCGTGCAGCGGGTGCGGGCCGAGCTCGAGGCCAAGGGCCTGACCGTCGGCGCCCTGGGCGCGGACGGCCTCACCCTGCTGGTGAAGACCACCGTCGCCGACGCCGCGAAGGCCTTCGGCACCGAGTTCGACGGCTACCGGATGCCCGACGGCAAGGCCGGTGTGCTCAACACCCGCGCCCCGTCCTTCGGCGGCCGGGTGGCCGGCGAGGTCAGCACAGTGGTCGGCCTCAACACCCTGGCCACGTACCAGCCGCGCAACACCGGCCTCAAGGGCAAGGCGCACAAGAAGCAGACGGCCACCGCGCCGCGCGCCCTGCAGCCGCGGCTGACCGGCACCACCCCGGCGCTCTGCACCGAGGTGCAGAACTACCTCGCCGACGCCAGCGACCCGGCCTACCCGCCGCTGTACGACAAGACCGACTACTGGAGCGCCCGCTCCCTGGCCACGGCGTACAACATGGCCAACCAGGTCAACGTGCAGACCGGCACCACCGTCGCGGTCTACTCCCTGGAGAACTACGACCCGAAGGACATCGCGGAGTACCAGCGCTGCCACGGCACCAGGGCGTCCGTGAGCGCGGTCCGCGTCAACGGCGGCCCCACCGAGCCGGTGGACCCGTTCGGCACCGGCGCCGGCATGGAGACCGCGCTGGACGTCGAGACCATCATCGGTCTCGCGCCGCAGGCGAAGATCCTCGTCTACCAGGGCAAGAACACCTGGAACGACTCCACGCTGACGTACCAGCAGATCGTCAACGAGAACCGCGCCAAGGTCATCTCGGTCAGCTGGGGCCTGTGCGAGATCCACACGCCCGACGACGTCCGCACCGCGCAGAACCTGATCTTCCAGCAGGCCGCCGCGCAGGGCCAGAGCGTCGTCGTCGCCTCCGGCGACAGCGGCTCGACCGGCTGCTACGTGCCGATCGACGCCCAGGGCACCCCGGACCCGGAGGTCCCGGACCAGGACCAGCTGGTCGCCGACTTCCCGTCGGTCTCCCCGTACGTGCTCGCCGTCGGCGGCACCACCATGCGGACGGACATCACCCAGCAAACCACCTGGCCGGGCTCGGGCGGCGGCGTCGCCCGCGGCATCTCCGTGCCGGCGGACGGCTTCCAGGCCGGCCGCACCGGCGCCGGCTACGCCGACGCCTGCGCCGCGGCCGCCGGCACCACCTGCCGTCAGGTCCCGGACGTCGCCGGCGTCGGCGACCCCGCCACCGGCTACCCGATCGCCTTCGGCGGCGGCGACTACTGGGGCGTCATCGGCGGCACCAGCGGCGCCGCCCCGGTCTGGGCCGCGCTGCTCGCCCAGGCGAACCAGGACCTCGCGTGCCAGGCCAACGGCGCGGTCGGCGACGTCCACCGCGCGCTGTACCAGCTGCCGGCGACCGCCTTCCGCGACGTCACCAGCGGCAACACCAACCTGACGAAGTCGGGCAACTTCAGCGGTCTGTACGCGGCGGGCGCGGGTTACGACCTGGCCACCGGCCTCGGCGCCCCGAACGGACGCGAGATCGTCGCCGGCCTGTGCAAGGCCGTCGCCCCCTCCGCCGCGAGCGCGTTCAACGCGCTCACCCCGGCCCGCATCCTCGACACCCGGGCCGGCATCGGCCGGGCCGGCACCTCGCCGGTGGGCGTCAACGGCACGGTCAAGCTCAAGGTGACCGGCGTGGGCGGCGTCCCGGCCTCCGGCGTCACCGCGGTCGTCATGAACGTCACCGCGACCGCCCCGACCGGCCCGGGCTACCTGATCGCGTACCCGAGCGGCACCACGCGTCCGGCCTCCTCGAACATGAACTGGCTCAAGGGCGAGACCATTCCGAACCTGGTCACCGTCCCGGTCGGCAAGGACGGCTCGGTCGACCTGTTCAACGCGGGCGGCTACACGGCCCACTTCGTCGCCGACATCTCCGGCTACTTCTCCACCGAGGCCGGCGGCTCCACCTACGTGCCGAAGGGCCCGGCCCGGATCCTCGACACCCGCAGCGCCATCGGCCGCGCCGGCACCTCGCCGGTGCCCGGCAAGGGCACCGTGTCGCTGCAGGTCGCGGGCGCCGGCGGCGTCCCGGCCACGGGCGCCACCGCCGTGGTCCTCAACGTCACCGCCACGGCGCCGACGTCGAACGGCTACCTCATCGCCTACCCGAGCGGTGCCACCCGCCCGACCGCCTCGAACATCAACTGGCTCACCGGCCAGACCCGTCCGAACGCGGTCGTGCTGCCGATCGGCCCCGACGGCAAGGTGAACCTGTACAACGCCGGCAGCGGCACCGTGCACTTCATCGCCGACGTCTTCGGCTACTACACCGCGGGCGCCGAGGGCAGCACCTTCCACAGCGCTGGCCCGGCCCGGCTGCTCGACACCCGGTACGCGCTCGGCACCTCCGGCACCACCCCGCTCAAGGGCGGCACCCCGCTGGTGCTGAACCTGAACGACGGTCACACCCTGTCGACGGCCAAGGCGGTGGTCCTCAACGTCACCGTCACCGCGCCCAGCGCCGGCGGCTTCCTGACGGTGTGGCCCGACGGCACGACCCTGCCCACCGCGTCCAACCTCAACTGGACCACCGGGCAGACCACGGCCAACCTGGTCACCGTGCCCGTGGTCAACGGGAAGATCGACTTCCGGGCGAACACCGGAACGGTGCACGTGATCGCCGACCTGTTCGGCTACTACTCCTGATCCCGGGAGCCCTCGGGCCCCGTCCCCGCCGCGCGAGCGCCGGGGGCGGGGCCCTTCCCGTTCCCGGCGGCGGAGGTGAGACCGGCGACCAGCACCCCGGCGAGGGCCGCCCAGGCCAGCGCGCCGGCGCCGGCCGCCCGCCAGGCGGGACCGGCCAGGAGCAGGCTCGCGAGCAGGCCCGCCGCGAGTGCGCGGGGATCGCGGGTGAAGGCGAGGGCGCGGCGGGCGCTGCCGGGCGCGGCGCGCTCGCGCAGGGCCAGCCGGCCGACGAGCAGGGCGGCGGCGACCGCCGCCGTGAGGGCCAGGACCATGCCGTGCCCACCGCCTCTCCGTGCCGCGCGCCGGCCGGACCGGCGCGTCCGCGACCAGTCTCCCCGCCGCCCGCCGGGCCCGCCCGTCGACCCGCCCGTCGGACCCGCCCGCCGGGTCAGGCGGCCAGGAAGGCCTCGATGGCGTCGGCGACGGCCTTCGGGGTCTCCTCCGGCGCGTAGTGGCCGGCGTCCGGCAGCACGGTGAGCCGGGCGTTCGGGTACCAGCGCAGCCAGGTGGCCTCCATGGCCTCGGCGCCGAGCGCCGGGTCGTGGGCGCCGACGACCAGGAGGACGGGCGCCGGGTTGTCGCGGACCCGCTCGTGGAAGTCGGTGCGCGACCAGGAGTCCAGGTAGGCGCGGAAGGCGGTGGGCGAGGAGCGGGTCAGGGAGCGGTCGACGAGGGCGGAGAGCCAGGCGTCGTCGTAGCGGCCGCCGGTGGTGTTGTCGATGATCGCGCGCCGGTTCCCGGGCTGTTCCGCGGCACCGGCGAAGAGCTCCCAGGTCGCGTCGTCGAGCGGGAAGCCGGCCGCGGAGACCGGGGAGATCCCGACGATCGACCGCACCCGGTCGGGTGCGTCGAGCAGCATCAGCTGGGCGGCCTTGCCGCCCATGGAGTGGCCGACCACCGAGAAGGTGTCCCAGCCCAGGTCGTCGGCGACGGCGAGGGCGTCGGCCGCGACCTCCTCCATCGTGTAGGCGCCGTCGGCGTCGATCGCCTCCCCGTAGCCGCGGCAGTCGAGGAAGGCGTAGGAGCCGGCGGCCCCGTCCAGGTGCTCGCGCAGCGGCGCGAAGCTGCTCCGGTCGCCGAACCAGTTGTGCAGGACCAGGGCCCGGTGCGGCCCGGTGCCCTGGACGTCGTACGGAAGAACCCGGCCGGTCATTCATCCCCCTGGTCACGAGGGGCTGCGCGCCGTCCGCGGCAGCCGACGACGGGAGTCTGACGAGCCGCGGCGGCCCCGGTCAATGCCCCCATGGGGTGGTTCCCGGCGGTACGGGCGGGGGCCGGGGGCCGGACGGGTGCGCCGTTGCTCCGGATGCGTGGCCCTTCCGGCCGGGCGCATCCTTGCTGTGTGACCTCGTACGGCGCGGCAGGCACCGCCCCGTCGGACGGGACCGGGCCGCCGCGCCCGGAGCCACGGGCCGCCGGGTGGGCGGCCGACGCCCTGACGGTGGTGCTCGCGGAGTCGGTGCTGCGGGCCGTGGAGGCGGCCGGGGGCTATGCGGGCGGGGTCTATCTGCGCTCGGGCACGCCGGGACTGCTGCGGCTCGCGGTGCTCGCGGGGCTGCCGGGGCCGCTGTTCCGGCCGTGGTGGCGGATGCACGCCAACCGGCCGTTCCCGGTGGCCGAGGCGCACCGCTCGGGCCAGCCGGTGCATCTCGGGGACGTCGAGGAGGCCATGCGGCAGTTCCCGCAGCTGGTGGCGAGCCTGCCGTTCCCCTTCGCCTCCCTGTACGCGCCGGTGGTCAACGGCCGCGAGCGGTTCGGGGTGCTCGTGGTGCTGCGCACGCCCACGCCGGGGGTGCCGGTGGACGCGCAGGACCGGGGCCGGATGATGCAGGAGGCACGCCGTCTGGGCACGACGCTCGCCGGTCTGGCCGGGCACGGGTCCCGGGTGGCCTGGCCGGGCGAGCCGGTGTCCGTGCAGCTGCCGAGCCGGACCGCGCCGCCGGTGCGGATCGGCTACTTCGACTGGGACCTGGACAGCGGCACGCTCCGGGCCGACGCGGGGCTGCGGGACATCCTGGGCGAGACGGGACCGCTGCCGTGGACGGTGGCCTCGCTGACCTCGCGGCTCGTGCCGGAGGACGCGTACGCGCTGGGGGCGCTGGCGCGCCAGGCCGCCGGCTCGGGCGGCCCGGCGGCGCGCCGGCTACGGCTGAAGGGTCCGGACGGCGGGCTGCACCTCCTGGAGGTGACGGCGCGGCCGCTCACCGACGGGCGGGCGGGGCACGTCCTCACCGGCTCGCTCGTCGACCTGGGCACCGGGCTCCTCGGCTCGGACGCCACCGACCGGCTGCCCCGGGCAATCCTGGCGATCGACCGGCTGGGCCGGATCACGTACGTCAACGAGCGCACCGAGGGGCTGCTCGGTCTGGCGCGCGGCACGCTCGCCGGGCAGCGGCTGTGGGAGGCGGTGCCGTGGTTCGCCCATCCGTACCACGAGGAGCAGCTGCGCGGGGCGCTGCTCTCGGACCGGCCGATCCACTTCCTGGCGCACCCCGGGCAGGGCGAGTGGCTGTCGGTGTCGCTCTATCCGGGCCGGGACGGGGTGACGCTGGTCCTGGTGCCTTCGAGCGATCCGGCGGCGGCCGACCTGCCGCCGCGTACGGCCACGGAGGACGACGACGGGCTCGCCTCGCCGGAGGGGCGGGCTGCGGCCTTGTACCGGCCGGTGGCGCTTGCCATCGCGCTGTCGGAGGCGGTGACGGCGCGCCAGGTGTCGGCGGTGGTCACCGAGGAGCTGCTGCCGGCCTTCGGCGGGCGGCAGCTGGCGATCTATCTGCTGAGCGACCGGCATCTGTACCTGGCGTGGGAGACCGGTTTCCCGCCGGGCTTCCTGGAGCCCTTCGACGGGGTGCGGCTCGATGCCCGGGTGCCGGGTGTGGAGACGCTGACGACGGGGCGGCCGCTGTTCTTCGAGTCCATGGACCAGCTGGGCGCGGCCTATCCGGGGCTGCCCCTGGACGCGCACACGGGTGCCCGGGCGTTCCTGCCGTTGATCGCCTCGGGCCGGCCGGTGGGCTCGTGCATCCTCGGCTTCGACAAGCCGCGCGGATTCACCGCCGAGGAGCGCACGGTGCTCACGGCGCTCGCCGGGCTGATCGCCCAGGCGCTCGAGCGGGCGCAGCGGTACGACTCCGAGTCCGCGCTGGCCCGCGGGCTGCAGGACGCGCTGCTTCCGCACCGGCTTCCGGTGTACGAGGGCGTGGACACGGTGGGCCGCTATCTGCCCGGCACGCAGGGCATGGACGTGGGCGGCGACTGGTACGACGTGATCGAGACGGGGCAGGGGCGGCTCGCCCTGGTGATCGGCGACGTGCAGGGCCATGGCGTGGCCGCGGCGGCCACCATGGGGCAACTGCGCAGCGCGGTACGGGCCTTCGCGCTCGGCGGGCACCGGCCGCAGGACGTGGTGCGGGGCACCAACCGGCTCCTTATCGACCTGGATCCGGGGCAGTTCGCGAGCTGTTGTTACGTGGTGCTCGACCCGGCCACCGGCGAGATGCAGGCGGCCCGGGCGGGGCATCCCCAGCCGCTGCTGCGCCGGGCGGACGGCAGAACGGAGGTGGTCGAGCTGGCCGGCGGGGTGGTGCTCGGGGTGGACGGTGCGGCCGTCTACCCGGTGACCCGGTTCCGCCTCGAACCGGGCGATGTGCTCGCCCTGTTCACGGACGGCCTCGTGGAGCGGCCGGGCACCGACATCGACGAGGGCGTCGAGCGCCTGCGCCGCACCTTCGCGGCCACCGGCTCCGCCGAACTCGCGGACACCGCCGACCGCCTGATCCGCGAGGCCCGCCAGGCCCCGGATCGCCCGGACGACATCGCCCTGCTCCTCGCGGCGAGGTGGGGCGCGCCGCCGCGCGGTGGGTGAGGTGGGGGCGGCCGGCGGCCGTCGCTCACCCGGTCGGACGTGCGGCGCTGGTCGTGGGGGCGGGGGGCGGGGAGGCTGGGCGGACCGGGGGGCGACCGGCTACGGCGGCCCGAGGGCCGTCCGAGGAGGACAAGTGCAGCAGGACAAGCAGCCGGAGTACCGGCCCGTGGTGTTCCGGGACCGCTCGGCCGGGTTCGCGTTTCTGACCCGGTCCACGGCGAGCAGCGAGCAGACCATCGACTGGGACGACGGCAACACGTATCCGGTGGTGGACGTGGAGATCTCGTCGGAGAGCCATCCGTTCTACACGGGCAAGGCGCGGACCGTGGACAGCGAGGGGCGGATCGCCAAGTTCGAGCGCAAGTACGGCGAGGGCGACGGCTGAGGCGTCCCGGCCCCTCGCCCCGGCACGGGGGCGTTGTCAGTGGCCGCCCGTAGGGTGATCGGACCGGTGGGGAGCCGGTCCGACGGGGAGTCATGGGAAGGGCGAGGGCCATGCGGGAGCTGTATCTGGCGGAGGCGAGGGGGCATGTGCGGTGGATCGACCTGCCGGGCGCCGGGGAGGGGCCCGCGCGGGTGTTCCTGCATGGTCTCGGCTGCACCGGCGCCTCGGACTTCGCGCACATCGCGGTGCATCCGGCGCTGGCCGGGCGCCGTTCGCTGCTCGTGGATCTGCTGGGCTTCGGGCTGAGCGACCGGCCGGGTGATTTCGACTACCGGATGGAGTCGCAGGCGGCGGTGGTGGCCCGGATCCTCGACCACGAGGGGCTGACGGGCGTCGAGCTGGTCGGGCACTCGATGGGCGGTGCCGTGGCGGTGCGGCTGGCCGCGTCCCGGCCCGATCTGGTGGACCGGCTGGTGGTGGCGGAGCCCAACCTGTACCCGGGTGGCGGCCTGTTCTCCTCCCCGGTGGCCGCGCAGAGCGAGGAGGCCTTCGTCCGGGAGGGCTTCGCCGCCATGGTGGCCGCGCAGGACCGCGCGGACTACGCGGCGCGGCTGCGGCTCGCCGATCCGCTGGCCGTGCACCGCAGCGCGGTGGCGCTCGTGGAGGGCACGGTGCCGTCGGGGGGCGAGCTGCTCGCCGGGCTGCGGCGGCCGCGGGCGTTCCTGGTGGGCGAGCGGAGTCTGCCGGACGCCGACGCGGAGAAGGTGGCGGCCCTGGGCATACCGGTCCTGGAGGTGCCGGCGGCCGGGCACGACATGATGATCGACAACCCGGACGGCTTCGCCCGGGCGCTGGCCCGCGCCCTCGGCTGACCGCCCGGCGCCGGCCTCCGGCCCTGCGCTTCCGGGCGTGCGCTTCCGGGCGTGCGACCGCCCCCGGCCGAGGTCGGCGCGGGGGCGGTGGTCGACGCGCGGCGCGAGCCGCACGGTCAGAGCCGGGAGGTCCGGGCTCAGGCCTCGACGACGCCGGACTTGGCGACGCGGATCTCGGCGTCCGTGGCACCGGAACGGGAGCCGTGGGACTCGATCTCCTTGACGAGCTCCTGGCCCTCGACGACCTCGCCGAAGACGACGTGCTTGCCGTCCAGCCAGTCGGTGATGATCGTGGTGATGAAGAACTGGGAGCCGTTGGTGTTGCGGCCCGCGTTCGCCATCGACAGCAGGAACGGGCGGTCGTGCTTCAGCTGGAAGTTCTCGTCCTCGAACTTCTCGCCGTAGATGCTCTTGCCGCCGGTGCCGTTCTCGTTGGTGAAGTCACCGCCCTGCAGCATGAACTGCGGGATGACGCGGTGGAAGGGGGAGCCGGCGTAGCCGAAGCCGTGCTTGCCGGTGGCCAGCTCGCGGAAGTTGCGGGCGGTCTTCGGCACGACGTCGTCGAAGAGCTTGAAGACGATCCGGCCGGCGTCCTTGCCGTTGATGGTGATGTCGAAGTAAACGTTGTTGCTCATAGGGACATCCTGTCATTCCTCGGCCACTGCGCGCGCACGGGCCACCCCCGTCCGGGGATTACGGAGGTCAGAGCAGGCCGCCGGGCAGCGGGGCCTGGGGCGCCTCGGCGGGCGCGAGGCCGTCGCCCGCACCCTCGGCCGCCCCGTCCAGCAGGGCGCCGACGCCCTGGTCCTCCTGGAGGAGGCCGGTGACACCGGCGGTCGCGTCGCCGGGCTCCATGGCGGAGGCGTTCGGCGGCGGGGTGACAAGGGCGGTGACGACGCCCGCGGCAAGGGAGGCGATGGCGAGCATGCTGCGCTTCTTCATGGCCTGGTCAACTGCCGGGGCGCCCTGAGGTTACGGCGGCGGGCCCACCGATTCCCCGAGCGCCCGGCGGCGCGCATACTGCAGAACAGAGGAAATCCACGCAACTCGGGTGGAACCATCCCCATCCGGATGAATGTCCTTCCCAGTGACACCACAGTCCCCACCGCTCGAGAAAACCGGGGGACGTCATGCTTCACCGTCAGAGCCTCGCGGCCGGCGCCGCGGGCATCCTCCTCGCCGCCGGGATCGGTGCCACCACCGTCCCCGCCGGCGCCAGCGCCGCCCCGCCCCGCTCCACGACCCCGCCGGCCACGGCCCAGGTCGTGAACGTGCGCTGGGGCACCCACCCGGCCTTCGACCGGCTCGTCATCGACGTCCGGGGCACACTGCCCCCGGTGAAGGTGACTCCGGTCAAGGTGCTGCGTTACGACGGCTCGGGCCAGCGGGTGCCGCTGCCCGGGAAGTACTTCCTGGAGATCAGACTCTCGCCCGCCGCCGCCCACAACGAGTCCGGACAGTCCGTCTACAAGGGACCCCGGCTCGTGAGACTCTCCCTCCCCGCGCTCAAGGGCGTCGCCCTCACCGGCGACTTCGAGGGCGTGGTCACCGTAGGAGCCGCCTTCTCGGCCAAGCCCTTCTACAAGACCTTCACCCTGCACTCCCCCGAGCGCTTCGTGCTCGACGTCGCCCACCCGGCGCCCGTCTGCGGCCGCTGAAGGGCCACCGGCGGCAGGGCGGCGACCGGTCCGGATCCACGGCCGGCCGCCGCCCCGCCACCCTGTTCAGGACGCGTCCGCGGCCTCCAGATAGATCGTGGTGCCCGCCCGGCGGGCCCGGTCGACGGCGACGAGGCGCCTGAACCCGCGGGGGCTCATCTCCCGCTCCCACTCGTCGAGCGAGCGGACCCGGTACGCGCTGTGCTCGGCCGGGTCGAGGACCACCCCGGCGATCTGCTCGTCGGTCAGCTCACCGCCGTCGAAGATGAAGCCGATGTGGTTGGCCGGCCAGTCCTGGCCGCGGTCGGAGGTGAAATGGGCGCCCAGGAGCCGGGGTTCGCCGGAGAACACCATGCCGGTCTCCTCCCGGCACTCCCGCAGCGCCGTCTCCCACGGGGTCTCCCCCGGGTCCATGTTGCCGCCGGGCCACTGCCACAGCTCGGACGCCTGCGTGGCGCGCAGCTGGAACGGACGTCCGCGGGTGTCGGTGAAGTAGAGGCAGGCGTACGCGGTCGCTCTCGGGAGCGTCGCGATGTACTCGGCGGGCGGCAGCCAGGTGTGCGTCATGAGGGCGGCTCTCTCACGTCGAGGGCGAAAGGATCACCATCCATCCAAGCGGCCCGGCGGGCCCCGGCGGGCCCCGCGCGCGCTCGTCACCGGATCGTGTGATCACCCGGCGGCGCTCCCGGTGCCGTCAGCCCTGAGAGGTACCTCCCGGGAGGACAGCGGGCGGGCCGGATTGTCGTCACCGGTCAGATGTGGCGGACGGCGCCGGAACGGCACCGTGGAGCCATGATCGAAGTCAGGGAGCTCACGAAACGCTACGGTGCGACGACCGCCGTCAACGCGCTTGATTTCACCGTCCGTCCGGGCCGGGTGACCGGTTTCCTCGGGCCGAACGGCGCGGGCAAGAGCACGACGCTGCGGATGATCCTGGGGCTGCACGCCCCGTCCGGCGGTTCGGTCACGGTCGGCGGCGTGCCGTTCCGCGACCGTCCGCGGGGTCTGCGGCACGTCGGCGCGCTGCTCGACGCGGGAGACATGCACGGCGGCCGGACCGCCCGGGCGCATCTGCGCGCGCTCGCCCGCGGCAACCGGATTCCGCTCGCGCGGGTCGACGAGCTCCTGGCGGAGGTGGGCCTCGCCGGTGCGGCGCGGCGCCGGATCGGCGGCTGTTCGCTGGGCATGCGGCAGCGGCTCGGGATCGCGGCGGCGCTGCTCGGCGATCCGCCGGTGCTGCTCTTCGACGAGCCGCTCAACGGGCTCGACCCGGAGGGCGTGAAGTGGGTGCGGGGGCTGTTCCGCAGGCTGGCGGCGGAGGGCCGCACGGTCTTCGTCTCCAGCCATCTGATGAGCGAGATGGAGCACACGGCGGACGAGCTGGTGGTGGTCGGCCGGGGTGAGCTGATCGCGGCGGAGAGCCTCGCGGAGTTCGCGGCGCGCGGTGCCCGGCCGAGCGTCACGGTCGGCACGCCGGATCCCGGCGGGCTGGCCCCGCTGCTGCTCGCCGCGGGTGCCGAGGTGGCGCGGGAGGACGGCGGGCTGCTCACCGTGACGGGCCTGACGGCCGCGCGGATCGGCGAGCTGGCACTCGTACACCGAGTGGCGCTGCATCAGCTGACCACGCGTACGGCCTCCCTGGAGGAGGCGTTCATGGAACTGACCGCCGACAGCGTCGAATACCTCGCGGGAGATGCCCGATGACCGCTCTCGTCCTGCCCGTGTCCGAGCCCCGGGCCCGCTTCCGTGACCTGGTGGCCGCGGAGTGGTGCAAGCTGTGGTCGCTGCGGTCGACCGGCTGGTCGCTGCTGCTCGCCGGACTGGCGGTGGCGGCGTTCAACGTGGGCCAGGCCTGGGACCACCACCGGTACTGGAACGCGTACGACGAGGAGAGCCGGGTCGCGTTCGTCCGGGACGGGATGGCGCTGTGGGACGCGTTCACGGGGAACGCGGTCATGGTGCTGATGCTCGCGACCGCGGGGATCGGGGCGATGGGGATCACCGGCGAGTACAGCAGCGGCTCGATCCGTACGACCTTCGCCGCCGTGCCGGCCCGGCGGTCGGTGATGGGCGCGAAGGTGCTCGTGACGGCGCTGGTGCTCACCGGTTTCGGCGCGGTGGTGGCCCTGGGCTCGTTCTGGGCGACGCAGGCGATCCTCTCGGTGCACGGCGCCGGGCTGCCGATCGGCCATCCCGGGGCGTGGCGGGTCGTGGCCGCGTCCGCCCTGCTCGCGCCGGTGAGCGGGCTTGTGGGCATGGCCCTCGGGACGCTGCTGCGCAACGGCGCGGCGGCGATCGTGGCGAGTGTGGTGGTGCTCCTGCTGCTGCCTGCCGTGACGAGCGAGAGGCGGTACTGGTCGGCGGTGCTCGCGCATCTACAGCCGCGGGTGGCGTGGGAGCGGCTGCTGCAGACCGGGGACTGGCCGGCGCCGTTCCCGTGGACGGCGGGCGGGGCGTGGCTGGTGTACGGCGCGTGGGCGCTGGGTGCCGCGCTGGTCGCGGTGTGCGCGGTGCACCACCGGGACCAGTGAGGGTCAGCCGGCGGGTGGCGGCGTCGGGGGCCTGCGGCGGAGGCGGCGCAGGACCAGTCCCTCGTGGACGAGGCGTCCGACCAGGGCGCCTCCGTACACGACGAAGCCGACGCCGACGAGCCAGGACTGCAGGACGAGGACGGTGCCGAACTGGCCGTAGGTGACGGCATTCGAGGCGATGAGGGGCGAGAACACCAGCTGGGAGAAGACGCGCAGGCCGAGCAGGCCGAGGGCGGTGAGGACGGCGCCGGGGACGAGGGCGCGCCAGCGGATCCGGCCGCAGAGCAGGAAGCGCTGCGACCACCAGAAGAAGAGGAAGCTGCCGGCGACGTCGCCGACGGCGACCAGGGCGGTGACGGCGGCCGGGGAGCTCTCGGGAGCGGGGTTGGCGACGAAGAGGAGCAGCGCGGCGACGAGGACGGCGAGCCAGACGACGTGGCGCCACATGGTGTGCCAGCGGGCGGTGGGGAGGTTCCAGATGCGTTCGTAGCCGGTCTGAACGGCGGATCCGAAGGTGACGCCGAAGGCCGCGAGGGCGGCGAGGCCGAAGGCGGTGGTGCGCTGGAGGGCCTGTCCGGGCTGGCCGAAGAGCTGTTCGACCTCCTCCTGGGAGACCTCGGAGACGCCGAGGCCCTGGATGAGCCAGCGGGCGAAGCCCTGGCCGCTGGCGAGGTCGGCGGCGGCCACCACGATGAGCAGGGGGACGAGGGTGAGCAGGCTGAGGGCGGCGAACCCCATGGCGCGGTGCATGAGTTCCACCTCGCGGCCGCGGTACCAGACGAGTCCGGCCGGTGAGGCGAGGACCCGGTCGTGGAGCCGGTGGAACCAGTGGCCGTGCTCGGCGGGCGGACCGTCGTGGGGAGCACCGGAAGTGGGGGGCATGCCTCGTCGAGTACCCCGCCGGCCGGCCGAACCCGTCCGGCATGCGGCCGAACGGGTGCAGCGGGACCGGGGAGGGTCACTGCGGGCCCGGGAGGGTTCGCGGTCGGCCGGTGAGTTTCAGTGCGGGAGGGGGCGGGCGGCGGGGCCTGGGCGGACGGTCACGTCGAAGGGGGTGAGCGGGGCGTGCTCCTCGCCGGTGCAGACGACCTCGACGCGGACGGGTGAGCCGCAGTCGGCGTGGCGGATGTCGAGGGGGGTGCCGTCGGGGTCCGCCGCGTGGGTGTCGCCCCACTGCTTGAGGGCGAGCAGCACGGGCCACAGGTCGCGGCCGCGGGCGGTGAGCCGGTACTGGGAGCGGGTCCGGGCGCCGGGTTCGC
This sequence comes from Streptomyces sp. SKN60, assembly GCF_026236535.1. Classification (GTDB taxonomy): domain Bacteria; phylum Actinomycetota; class Actinomycetes; order Streptomycetales; family Streptomycetaceae; genus Streptomyces. Next base: position 48,956 of record NZ_JAHTMW010000004.1, read on the forward strand.
GGTAGGGCTCGACGCGCAGGATCCCGGCGGCGACGAGTTTGCGGAGCCGGTCGGCGAGGACGGCCTCGGAGAGTCCGAGGTGGCGGCGGAAGTCCTCGTAGCGGCGCACCCCGTTGAAGGCGTCGCGCAGGATGAGCAGGGACCACTTCTCGCCGACCAGGTCGAGCGCGCGGCGGACCGGGCAGTTCTCGGTGTCGATCTCCAGCCACTCCATCGTCACACTCTAGCCAGCTGGCTTCTCCGTTGACAGTCAGCCGCCCCGGCATCTAGCTTCGATCTTCGAAGCCAGTAGTGGGGAACGCGGGCACACGGCCCCGACGGAGGGACATCGGTGATGGAGCGGACACGGACGGTGCGATGGCACGACGCGGCGGCCACCGCCGAGGCCGCCGGCACGATGGCGGGCCTGGACTTCCTGCACGAGATGATCGCCGGACGGCTGCCGGGTCCGCCGATCGGAGCGCTGCTCGGCTTCTCCCTCGAGGAGGTCGAGCACGGCCGGGCGGTGTTCTCGTTCGCGCCCGGCGAGGAGCACTACAACCCGATCGGGAGCGTGCACGGCGGGGTCTGCGCAACCCTGCTCGACTCGGCCGCGGGCTGCGCGGTGCACACCACGCTGCCTCGGGGCACGGCGTACACCTCGCTGGACCTGTCGACGCGATTCCTGCGCCCGATCACCCTGGACACCGGCAAGGTGCGGGCGATCGGCACGGTGATCAGCCAGGGCCGGCGCACGGCGCTCGCCGAGGCGGGTCTGTACGACGACCGGGACCGGCTCCTCGCCCACGCGACCAGCACCTGCATGCTGTTCCCGGTGGGCTGAGCCGGGGAGCCGTTCAGTCGTTGAGCCGCTCGGCCGCTCGGCCGTTCAGGAGCAGACGAACGGGCGGCCGGTACGGGTGCAGTGGTCGGGAGCCGGGTCGCCCGCCGGGTAGGGGGCGCCGGTGGCCTGGAGGGCGGCGCTCACCAGGGTGGCGAGCAGATCGATGTCCGAGCCGGCGTCCAGACGGACCGTCACCCAGCCGGATCCGGCGCGGAGTCGTAGCGCGCTGGAGCCGAGCAGGGCGGGGCGCAGCCGGGCGATCATGGCGCGGGTGAGATGGACGTCGGCCTCGTGCTCTCCGTGGAAGTGCACGATCTCCTGGGTGGCGGTGCGGAGTCCGAGTTCGGCGCCGCAGGGCGCGCGGTCGGCGATCAGCGAGGGCCAGCTCATCAGGCGTTCACTGGCGTGCCTGGCTGTGTTCATACGAGGAGCGTGCCGCGCCGGACGGGACGACACAAGCGTCCGACGGAAACAATTCGGCCAGGGTGTGAAACCCGTCGACTCGCCTCAACTCGTGGGGCGTTCGCGGCAGCGCGCGGCGAGCATGGCGACGTCGTCCTCGGCGGTGTGCGCGTCGAGCCGGCGCAGCACTTCGTCGACCACTTCCTCGGGCCCTGAGCCCGGGGGGAGGCGCAGCGCGGCGAGGCGGGCGAGGGAGACATCAATGTCCTCGCCGCGCCGTTCGACCAGGCCGTCGGTGAACGACAGCAGGGTGTCGGCCGGGGCGAGGGTGCGGACGGCGGGTTCGTAGCCGCCGAATCCGGTGCCGAGCGGCGGGCCGACCGGCAGGTCGACGAGTTCGGCGGAGCCGTCGGCGGCGAAGACGACCGGCGGGAGGTGGCCGGCGCTGGCGAAGGTGGCGGTGGAGCGGGCCGGGTCGACCTGGATCAGCAGACAGGTGGCCGGCCGCCGGCCCGCGTCCTCGGCGACCACGGCGTCCAGCTGGCGCAGCACCCGGTGCGGCGGCAGGTCGGTGGCGGCGACCTCGCGCAGGGCGCTGCGGTAGGCGTTCATGTCCACGGCGGCGTCGAGGCCGTGGCCCATGACGTCGCCGACGACGAGCAGACTGCGCCCGAAGTGGAGCCGTACGGTCTCGAACCAGTCGCCGCCGACCAGGGTGCGGGCGCCGGCGGGCAGATAGCGGCCGGCGATCTCCAGGTTGGGATGCGGGCGGCCGGGTTCGGCGACCAGGGCGCGCTGCAGGTGCAGCGCGGTGGCCTCGGTGGCGGCGAGCCGGCGCGCGTGCCCGAGGTGGACGGCGGCGAGCCGGGCGGCGTGGGCGGCCACGGCGGCCTCGTGCGCGCCGAACCCGCCGGCCGCCCTGGCCACCCGTACCCGCCCGAGCTCCGTCCCGTCGGGTGCGAGCAGCGGTACGGCGAGTACCGAGGCCCCGTCCGGGTCGGCGCGGTCGAGCAGGGCGGTCTTTCCGGCGGAGGCGGCGGGGCCGGGCGGGGAGACAGGGGTAGGGGTGTCCGGGGCCGCCGGGCGGAGCCCACCGGAGGGGCCCGCGTCCACCGGCCGGAGCTCGACGGCGGCGGCGTCGGCCACCCGGCGCACCAGGAAGTCGGCGAGCTCGGCGCAGACGGTCCGTTCGTCGAGCCGGGTGCCTATCTCGGTGGCGGCGTGCTCCAGGGCGTCGAGACGGGCGAGGACGGCCTCGTACTCCCCCTCCGGCGGGGGCCGCTCCCCAGCTCGTCCGGACACCGCACCTCCACACCCGTTCGCCTTCCCCCATTCCATCAGCGCCCCGCCCGCGCCGCGCGCGGCACCCCCGGCGATCCGATCCGCCCGGAGGGGCGTGACCGGCGGCATACCGGCCGGTAGGCTGCTTCTACTGGTGGGTAACCCAAGGGAACTCCGGGGGAACAGCAATGACGACCGGGTACTTCCGTTCCGTCGACGACGTCGCCGAGCGCCTCGCCGCGACCGGCTATCTGGCCTCTCCGGCCGTCGCGACCACGGTCTTCCTCGCCGACCGGCTCGGCAAGCCCCTGCTCGTCGAGGGCCCGGCCGGCGTCGGCAAGACGGAGCTGGCGAAGGCGGTCGCCGCCGTCACCGGGGCGCGCCTGGTCCGGCTGCAGTGCTACGAGGGCGTGGACGAGGCCCGCGCGCTCTACGAGTGGAACCACGCCAAGCAGCTGCTGCGGATCACCGCGGGCCGCGACGAGAGCTGGGACGACGCCCGCACGGACATCTTCGGCGAGGAGTTCCTGCTGTCCCGCCCGCTGCTCATCGCCATCCGCTCCGACGAGCCGACCGTGCTGCTCGTCGACGAGACCGACAAGGCCGACGTCGAGATCGAGGGGCTGCTCCTGGAGGTGCTCAGCGACTTCCAGGTGACCGTGCCCGAGCTCGGCACCATCACCGCCACCCGCCGCCCCTTCGTCGTGCTCACCTCCAACGCCAGCCGTGAGCTCTCCGAGGCGCTGCGCCGCCGCTGTCTCTTCCTCCACATCGACTTCCCCGAGGCGGACCTGGAGCGCCGGATCGTCCGCGCCAAGGTGCCGGGCCTCGACGAGGCCCTGGTCGCCTCGGTGGTACGGGTGGTCGGCGCGCTGCGCGCGATGGACCTGCGCAAGGCGCCGTCCGTGGCGGAGACCGTCGACTGGGCCCGTACCCTGCTCGCGCTCGGCGCGGACACCCTCTCGGAGGACGTCGTCCGCGGCAGCCTCGGCGTGATCCTCAAGCACCAGGAGGACATCCGGAAGGCGGCGGCGAAGCTCGACCTGGACACGCTGTGACCGCCCGCCCCGAGCCCGCCGCCCCGCCCGCCCCCGCCGCCCCCGCCACTCCTGGCGACCGGGTCACCGGCCTCGTACGGGCGCTGCGGGCGCACGGCTTCGGCATCGGCACGGGCGAGACCGTGGACGCCGCCGAGGCGCTCGCCGCGGTCGGCTTCGACGACCGCGAGCGGATGCGGGAGGCGCTGGCCGCGACGCTGCTGCACGGGGCGGGGCAGCGGCGGGTGTTCGACCGGGTCTTCGACCTGTACTTCCCGCTCGTCGAAGGGCGGGAGGAAGACGCCCGGGAGCGGGGCGCGCCCTCCGGTCCCGACGTGGCCGGGCTCCGCGAGCGGCTCGCCGCCGCGCTCGCCGCGGGCGACGACGCCGCGCTGAACCTGCTGGCCGGCGAGGCGGTGGGGGCGCTCGGCGGCTTCGGTGCCACGCCGGGCTCGGACGGCTGGTCCTCGTACCAGACGCTGTCCCGGCTGCGCCCCGAGACGCTGCTGGCACGGATCCGGGCGACGCTCCGGGGCGGCGGCGACGCCGAGCCGGAGTTCTCCGACCGGCTGGCCGACGACGAGATCCGGCGGCGCATCGAGGACTTCCGGGAGCGGGTGCGGACCGAGGCACGGCGCCGGGTGGCCCTGCGGCAGGGCCGGGACCGGGTGGCCCGGCGGGCGGTCGAGGCGACCCCGGACCGGATCGACTTCCTGCTCGCCGGCCGCGACCAGCTCGACGAGCTGCGGCGTACCGTGCGGCCGCTGGCCCGCAAGCTGGCCACCCGGCTCGCCGCCCGCCGGCGCAGGGCGGCGCGCGGCGAGATCGATCTGCGGCGCACCCTGCGCCGTTCGCTGTCCACCGGCGGTGTGCCGGTGCGGCCCGTGCTGCGCCGGCGACGCCCGGGGCGGCCCGAGCTGGTGCTGCTGTGCGACGTGTCCGGCTCGGTGGCCGGATTCGCCCACTTCACGATGCTGCTCGTGCAGGCGCTGCACGACCAGTTCAGCCGGGTGCGGGTGTTCGCGTTCGTCAACCGGGTCGACGAGGTGACCGACCTGGTGGCCCGGGGCCGGGCCGACCCGGCCGGGCTCGGCGAGCGGATCCTCGCCGAGGCGACGCTGACCGGCTGGCACGGGCAGAGCGACTACGGGACGGCCCTCGGCGAGTTCGCCGAGCGGTACGTCGACGTGCTCGGCCCCCGGAGCGTGGTGTTCGTCCTCGGCGACGCCCGCACCAACCGCAGCGACCCGAACCTCCCGGCCCTGCGGCTCATCGCGGACCGGGCCCGCCGGGTGTACTGGCTCAACCCGGAGCAGCCGGCGCTGTGGTCGACCGGCGACTCCGTGGCGCACGCCTACGCGGAGCTGGTCGAGATGCGTGCCTGCCGCAACGCGGCGCAGCTCGCCGAGATCGTCGGACGGCTCCTTCCGGTCTGAGCCGATCGGGCGACAGCGGGTAGCGTGACCTGCATGGAACTCATGGGTGAGATCACCGCCGGCCGTCCCCTGCTCGTCCTCGCGGTCAAGGAGGAGGCGCAGCACCTCGACACCGACCTGCCGGTGCTGCTCACCGGCATGGGCAAGGTCAACGCGGCCACGGCGCTCGCCTCCGTCCTCGGGCGCGGCACCCGCCCCTCCGAGATCGTCAACCTCGGCACGGCGGGCGCGCTGCGCCCCGGCTGGACCGGCACCCATGTCGTCGGCACGGTCATCCAGCACGACTTCGACGGCGAGCTCCTCGCGACCCTCACCGGCGAGACCTACGGCGCGCCGATCACCCTGCCCGCGGGCGGTGACGTGGTGCTCGCCACCGGCGACGCCTTCATCGCGGACGAGCCGGCCCGCGAACGCCTCGCCCTGCGCGCCGCCCTGGTCGACATGGAGGGCTACGCCCTGGCCTCGGCCGCCGCCCTCGCCGGAGTCCCGCTGCGCCTGGTGAAGCACGTCAGCGACGAGGCCGGCGAGGGCGCCGCCCGCAGCTGGCGCGACTCGGTCGCCGCATGCGCCCGCGCCCTCGCCGACTGGGCCGAGTCCAACACCCCGTACCGGGGCTGAGGCCGCGGTTGCGGTACGGGCAGGGGCCAGCGGCCCCGCCCCCCGTACCCCCAACACGTCCTCGGCCGCCTGCCGTTGGGCTCCCTTGACAGGCCGTCATCGCGCCTGCCTAAGCTGAGGCATTCCCTTCCGGGTCCGTGGAGGTCTCCCGTGTACGCACCGCTCGCCGCGCAGCGTCGTGGTCGTCGGGGCGTGCGGGTGGGGGCGCGGCTGAGCTGCCGGCGGCATGTCGACTTCTGCCGTACGGCGTCCGCGATCTGTCCTTCCGTGCACCGCTGATCCCCGGCCCGCCCCAGCGCGTCCGCTGACACGCCGCACCTTCGTGCCCCCGTGTCCTCGTGGCGCCGAGGCGTCGGGCCGCCCTGCCGTGCCCCGCCCTTCGGAAGGACTTCGATGTCTCACCCCACCCTCCATCTGGCCGTCGAGATCGACGGCGACGGTGCGCATCCGGCCGCCTGGCGCCGGGCCGCGCACGAGCCCGGTGAGCTGCTCACCCCGCGGCGGGTCGCCCGGGTCGCGGCCGTGGCCGAGAACGCCGGCTTCACCCTGGTCACGCTGGACGACGGCATCCTGCCGCCCGGTTCGGCCGGGGCCGCCGGGCCCGCGGGCCGGATCGGGTCTGTGGAGCGGGCCGCGTACATCGCCGCGAGCACGAGCGTGCTCGGGGTGGCGCCGGTCGTCGCGACCACGTATGCCGAGCCGTTCCATGTGTCCACCCGGATCGCCTCGCTGGACCATGTCTCGGTGGGCCGGGCGGGCTGGGTGGTCGGTGTGGAGGAGGGGCCCGAGGCGGCCCGGGCCTGGGGACGGCCGCCGGTCGAGGGCGTGGCGGCGCTGCGCCGCGAGGCGGTCGACGGGCTGACGGTGGCCCGTGATCTGTGGGACTCGTGGGAGGACGACGCCGTCGTGCGCTCGGTCGCCACGAGCCGCTATCTGGACGGCGGGCGGCTGCACTACGTCGACTTCGCCGGGGAGACGTACAGCGTGAAGGGCCCGGCGATCGTGCCGCGTCCGCCGCAGGGCAGGCCCGTGGTCCTGGCCCCGGCGGGGCTGGTCCCGCCGGAGCTGGTGGACGTCGCGCTGGTCGACGGCCACTCCCCCGCGCTGCTCGGCAGGGCGGCGGCCGCCTCGGGTGCGCCGCTGGCCTTCGCCGAGCTGGAGGTGGCGCTCGACACCCCGCGCGAGACCGCCGCCGAGCGGATCGCCGACCTGGAGCGGTACGCGTCCTGGGACACGGCGCCGGGGCGGCCGCCGGGGCGGCTTCGCTACACCGGTCCGGCCGCCGGCCTGGTCGAGCTCCTGGAGGAGTTGAGCGGTCTGGTCGACGGGGTGCGGCTGCGTCCGCTGGTGCTCGACGAGGAGCTGTCGGTGCTGTCCCGGCTGGTGCTGCCCGAGCTGTTCGTCCGGCGCGTCGCCGCGCGCCCGCTGCCGGGCACCACCCTCCGTACCACCCTCGGGCTCCCCCGCCCGGAGAGCCGCTTCGCCACCACCATCACGCGGGAGGGGAACCGATGACCGCCACCGACCCGTACGACGTCCCCCGCCCCGACGCCCGGCTGCACTTCGGGGTGTTCTTCCAGGGCGTCAACCACTGGACGGTCTGGTCGCACCCGGAGAGCGGCTCGCAGATCGATCCGGCGTCCTTCCGCAAGGTCGCGCAGACGGCGGAGCGCGGACTGTTCGACGCCTTCTTCCTCGGGGACGGGCTGCGGCTGCGCGAGACCGGCGGCGCGGTCCACGAGCTGGACGTGGCGGGGCGGCCCGACGCGCTGGTGCAGTTGTCCGCGCTCGCCGCCGTCACCCGGCACATCGGTCTGGTCGCCACCGCCAACACCACCTTCAACGAGCCGGGCGACCTGGCCCGCCGTCTGGCCGGCCTCGACCTGCTGTCCGGGGGCCGGGCCGGCTGGAACGTGGTGACCACCGACAACGCCTGGACCGGCGCCAACTTCCGGCGCGGCGGCTTCCTCGACCACGCGGACCGCTACCGGCGCGCCGAGGAGTTCCTCGGCCTCGCCCGCGCGATCTGGAACGGCTGGGCCGACGGCGTCGTGGCGGCCTCGGCCGACGCCCGGTCCTGGGCGGTGCCGGGCGGGATCGGGCGGGTGCGCGCCGCCGGCGCGCAGTTCGACGTCGACCTGGCGCCGACCGTGCCGCGCTCCCGACAGGGGCATCCGGTGATCTTCCAGGCGGGCGACTCGCCGGACGGCCGGGACTTCGCGGCCCGCCACGCGGATGTCGTCTTCTCCGCGCACGGTCACGAGTTCGACGACGCGCTGGCCTTCGCCGAGGACATCCGGCGCCGACTGCGGGCCGCCGGGCGGGCGGAGGACGCACTGCGCATCCTGCCGGGGACCGAGATCGTCATCGGCGCGACGGAGAAGGAGGCGGAGGAGAAGGCGCGCTGGATCCGCCTGGAGCAGGTGACTCCGGCGACCGCGCTCGCCATCGCGGGCCGGGTGTGGAACCGGGATCTGTCCAACCAAGACGCGGACGGTCCGCTGCCCGCCGAGGACCCGGTGGTCGTGGAGAACACCGGGGCGTTCGGCTCGGTGCGGATCGCGGATCCGCGCGCGCTGGCCGCCGAGTGGCGGGCGAAGGCGGAGGCCAACGGCTGGTCGCTGCGCGAGACGGTGATCGAGCTGGGTCCGCAGCGGAGCCATGTGGGCACGCCGTCCGGACTCGCGGACCGGTTCACGCACTTCGCGCGGCACGGGGCGGTCGACGGCTTCAACATCACGCCGTCGCTGGTCCCGGACGGTCTGGACGACATCGTCGACCTGCTCGTGCCCGAGCTGCAGGAGCGCGGGGCCTACCGGACGGCGTACACGGGGACGACGCTGCGCGAGCACCTGGGTCTGGGGCCGGCACGGGCCTGACCCGGCAGCGCCGGAGGGGGCCCGCGCGATCCGCCCGGGCCCCCTCCGCGTACCCGGCCCCCTCCGCGTGCCCGGCCCCCTCCGCGTGACCGAACGCCGCCGCTCAGCCCAGCGGCAGCGCGAGCACCGCCGGGGCGTCCTCGGACGCGCCGACGGTGGTCTGGGTCCAGACCGCGGCGACCTCCTCGGACACGTCCGCGTACAGCGGGTCCTTGCTGTCGATCACCAGCATCAGCCGGTGGCCCTCGGGGATGTCGTACGCGGCGGCCTGGAGCCGCCAGGAGACCCGCCGCTGCTGTCCCGGCGTCAGATCCCGTACGTTCAGCGGCTCATGGGTGACGATCCGGCCGAGGCCTTCCTCGTCCACGTCGAGGAGGTGGGCGACGAGGGTCGCCGCGGGGGCCGTGGAGCGTACGGTCAGGCTCAGCTCCGGGATCCCGCGCACCCGGCGGGCGACGCCGGTCTCCATCGCGCCCCCGGCCCCGTCCCCGGATGCGGCCCCGACCCCGGTCAGCGGCTCCGTCGTCCAGACCAGCGCGTGGATGCGGTCGATCTTCCGGGTGTCGTAGACCTTGGGATTGCCGGCCCACTCCGCCTTCCCGGTCTCCATGATCTTGTCCATGGCGGTGGCCTCGGTGTCGACGCCCGCGATGAAGGACCGCTCCCAGACGGGCGGTTCCGCTCCCCCGCCCGGCACGAGACCGCCGTCGGCGCCGCCCGCGCCGCCGGCCGTCAGGGCGAGCAGCTCGGTGCCCGTCGTGACCTCGGACCAGTCGGCCCGGTCCTCGCGCCGCGCCGGTTCCACGATCTCGTTCTCGCCGGTCGGCCGTCCGGTCTCGGGGTCGCGCACCGGGACGGTGCGGTAGGTGAACATGACCTGGTTGCTGACGGCGGCCCAGTCCTCCACACCGTTGCGCTCGCCCCTGAGGTGGTGGTCGAGCCACGCGTACGCCTCGCGCATCGGGATGTTGACGTCGCCGGGCTCGGCGGGCGGGGCGATCAGCCCGCTGCCCTCGGGCACGGCGTGGTCACCGATCCACATGTTGAGCCGCTTGGGCACGGTCAGCGCGTCGAAGGTCTCCAGGACCTGGTTGGCCGCGAACAGGCCCTCGTGCCAGGTGTTCGAGATGAAGGTCGGCGTCCCCTTCTCGTTGGTCTCGGCGAGGTACGACCAGGGCGCGCGCTCCGTGCCCCACGCGACGACCTCCGCCATGTCCACGCCCGCGTCGAACGTCGCCAGGATCTCCCGGGTCGGCTCGTCGAACTTCTCCTCGACCCGGCCGCCGGTCAGCCGCAGGAGCGCGGCGACGGCCGCGGTGTGGCGCACCCCGTTGGCGTACAGGCAGGTGGCGAGGTTGCCCCAGGTGCTGAGGGCGGCCACGGCCTGGACCCGCTCGTCGTGGGCGGCGACCAGCTGGCTGATGCCGGAGCCGTACGACTCGCCCAGGAATCCGATGGCGCTCGGGCCGAAGTGCTCGACGGCGTGGTCGACGACCGCCGAGCCGTCGGCCCGGTCGTTCGGCCCGGCGACGTCGATGAAGCCGGGCGAGGTGGAGGGCAGGCCCTTGAGGCCGAGGCCGCGGGGGGTGTAGGCGACGACGTGGTAGCCCTTGGCGGCCAGGGTGAGGTACGCGTACATGAAGAGCGCCCAGCCGAGCGGCTGCCAGCCGGCGGGCATGACGACCAGCGGGTGCGGGCCGGGGGCGGTCTGCCGGAGGGTGAAGGCGGAGAGCCGGAGGCCGTCGTGGGTCTCGATGCGCGGGAAGCCCGGCAGGGCGAGGCCGCGCACCCGGGCGACCAGATCGGCGAGGGCGTCGGGGAGGAGCTCCGCCCGGGTCTCGTCCTCCAGGGCGGCGGCCAGGGTCTGCCCGAGGCGGGCGGCGTCGGGGTCGAGCCGCCCGTCGGCGGCCCACATGCCGCGCGCGGCGACCCGGGCGAGGTCGGCCTCGGTGACGGCCTCGCTGATGAACGAGCTGAAGGTGGTCTCGTCGGGCACGTGCACCCGTTCCTCTCGTCTGGTCCGGCGATACGTGCGCCGGCGGCCCGCGGCGGAGACATGGGAGGTGCCCGTGTGACGACGGGCCGCCGGCGCACGGTCAGCAAGCCTGGCCCATTGCGGACAGATCCACCAGAGAGCGCATGAAGGGCGCGTGAGACACCCAACCGGGGCAGGAGCGACACCGGCTGCCCGGTTTCGCACGTTTGAAATGCCCCGGGCCCGTTACGGCAGGGCTTCGGGTGCGGTGGGCGCGGACACGGCGGCCGGTTCCGGCGGGCGTACGAGGAGCAGCGCGGCCACGTCGTCGTCGAGGCCGGCCACGCCGTAGTCGGTGAGGTCCTGGTGGAGCAGCGACAGGACCTGGTCGGCGGGCTCGTCGGTCCAGCCGCCGAGACGGGCGCGCAGCGGATAGAACTCGCCCGCCCGGTCGCGGGTCTCGCTCACCCCGTCGGTGAACAGCAGCAGCCGGTCGCCGGGCCCGAAGGGGACCTCCTCGACGACATGCCGCGAGGCGTACAGACCGGCGAGGTTGAGGGGCAGCGACGGGTCGGTGAAGGCCACCGGACGGACCCGCCCGGCGTGCTGGAGCAGCGGGGCGGGGTGGCCGCAGCTGACAAGCCGGACGACGTCGCTGTCGTCGGGGAGTTCGAGGAGCAGGACGGTGGCGAAGCGTTCGGCGGCGTCGGAGTCGGGATCCCAGGCGCCGTACTGCTGCAGGCCCGTTTCGAGGCGGTCGGCGAGGGCGGCCAGGTCGGGCGCGTCGGTGACGGAGGCGCGGTAGGAGCCGAGCAGCACGGAGGCGGTCTCGACGGCGCCGAGGCCCTTGCCCTGGACGTCGCCGAGCATGACGCGGACGCCGCCGGGGACCCGTACGGCCTCGTAGAAGTCGCCGCCGATACGGGCCTTGGCGGCGGCCGAGACGTAGAGGAGGTGGAGTTCGACCCGGCCGAGGCGCGGGGGCAGCGGGCGCAGCAGCACCCGCTGGACCACTTCGGCGACGGCGGTCACCTCGCTCAGGTCGCGCTCGTAGCGGGTGCGGACCTGGCTCACCCAGACGGACGCGGCGATGACGGCGGCCAGGACGAGCTCGGCGGAGACGGTGTCGGTGGCCGGATCGCCCTGGACCACGGCCAGGACGAGCCGGAGCACCATGGCGAGGATTCCGACGACGAGGGTGCCGCGTACGTTCCACGTGATGGCGGCCAGCGCCGGACCGATCACGAGCAGGCGGTCGAAGTGCTGCGTCTCGGCGGTGATCAGGTCGGCGACGACGACCAGGACGAGGGCCAGGAAGGGCAGCGCGAGACCGAGGTTGAACTGGGTGCGCGTCCCCGTCGTGCCGGGAAGGCGGTGACCACCGGAGGGCATCTCATGATCGTACGTTCGGGGCGGCGGCGGAGCCCGTTGTGGCGGCCCCGCTGGCGTGTCCGGCGGGCTCGCCGGCGTCTCCGGCGGGCTCACCCGCGGCCCGGGCGGCTCCCGGCAGGGCGAGGGCGGCGGGGACGGCGAGCGCGGCGGCCGCGGCCAGCGCGGGCAGGGCGGTGCCCGACGGCAGGAGCACGCTCGCGAGGGCGACACCGAGGACGGGGCCGGTGTTCATCGCGGTCTGCTGGAGCCCGCCGGCCACCCCGGCGTGTGCCTCGGCGGCCCGGTGCACGACCACGGAGGTGGCCGTCACCATCACGGCCCCGAATCCGGCGCCGATCAGGGCCGCGCAGCCGCCGGTGGCGAGCGCGGAGCCGGTGACCTCGGGCCGGGCGAGCAGCAGCACCCCGGCGGCGAGGAGCCCGGCCCCGGTGGTGGCGGTGCGCCGCGCCCCGTACCGCTTGGCGAGGACGGCGCTGACCGGCGCGCCGACGATCATCAGGAGGGCGAGCGGCACCATCCGCAGGGCGGTCGGCAGCGGTCCGAGGCCGAGGGTGTCCTGGAAGAGGTACGTGGCGGTGAACAGCGTCCCGGAGAGCGCGGCCGACACCGCGAGCAGCGCCCCGAGCCCGGCGGCGACCGGTCCCCGCCGCAGCATCCCGGGCGGCACCAGCGGCTCCGGCACGCGCCGCTCGTGGCGGACGAAGGCGATGCCGGCCGTGGCGGCGACGGCGAGCGCGGGCAGGGCGCCGGCGGCGGGCCCGTGGACGAGCCCCTGGACGAGGGCGGCGAGCGCGAGGCCGAGCAGGGCGGCGCCGGGCAGGTCGAGGGCGCGGAGGGCGGCGAGGACGGGACGGGACGGGCCCACCGGGGCCGCCGGGGGCGGGGTGCCGCGCTTGAGGCGCGCCTCCTGGCTTCGCCGGCCCGGCGCGGCCTCCTCGTACGGCACCGCGAGGCAGAGCAGGGCGATGGCGAGGGTCGGCGGAACGCCGAGCAGGAACACCGCGCGCCAGCCGTACGCGTCGACCAGCGCACCGCCGATCAGCGGGCCGGCCGCCGCGGCGAGTCCGATGACGCTGGTGCGCACGGCGACCGGCATGCCGAGCCGGTCGGGCGGATAGACGGCACGCAGCATGCCGAGGGTGGCGGGCTGCAGCAGCGCGCCCGCCACGCCCTGGAGGACGCGCAGGGCGACGACCCAGCCGATGCCGGGCGCGGCGGCGATGCCGGCGGAGGCGCCGGCGAAGCCGAGACAGCCGATGACGAAGAGCCGGCGGTGCCCGTAGCGGTCGCCGAGCCGCCCGGCGAAGACCAGCAGGCTCGCCACGGCGACCAGATAACCGGTGCTGGTCCACTGCACCTGGCCGGTGTCCGCGCCGAGGTCGCGCTGCAGCACGGGCTGGGCGATCGTCAGGACCGTCCCGTCGAGGGCGACGACGCCGGCGCCTATGACGCTGCAGGCGAGGGCGACGGGCCGGCGCGGGCTCATCGGGCACCCCCGGCCGGGGCGGCGGACGCGGACGGTCCGGACGGTCCGGACGGTCCGGACGGTCCGGACGGTCCAGACGGTCCGGTGGATCCGGCGGATCCAGCCGGGCCGGCGGCTGCGGCCGATCCGGCAGGTCCGCACAGTCCGGCGGACGCGGCTGGTCCGGCGGACACGGTCGATCCGGCCGATCCAGACGGTCCCGACGGTCCGGCAGGTCCAGACGATCCAGACGGTCCGGCAGACGCGGCCGATCCAGCCGCCCCGGCCGCCCGCCCGAGGTGGGCGTCCAGCGCGGCGGCGAGCAGCGGTGCCGGGTCCTCCGCGCCGGTGGCGAGGCGCAGGCTGCCCCAGCGCCACAGCTGGGCGATGCCGTGCAGGTTGGCCCACAGGGCGCCGGTGGCGGCGACCGGGTCGGCGGTGTCCGGGCGGGTGGCGGCGACCAGGTCGGTGAGGTGGGCGAAGAGCGGGAGGCTGAGGTCGCGCAGGCCGAGCCGGCCGCTCTCCAGGAGGTCGTGCCGGAACATCAGCTCGTACATCCCGCCCCGCTCCCGGACGAAGTCCAGGTAGCAGCGGGCGAGCGCCTCGATGCGGGCGCGCGGCGCGCCCGCCGGGTCGTCCGCCGCCGTCACACGCGCGCCCAGTTCGGCGAAGCCCTCGCGGGCGATGGCGGAGAGCAGGTCGAGGTGGGTGGGGAAGTGACGGCGGGGCGCGCCGTGGGAGACCCCGGCGCGGCGGGCGATCTCCCGGAGGGTGAGCGCCTGGACGCCCTCGGCGTCGACAAGCGCGACGCCGGTGCGGACGAGTCGGTCGCGCAGGGTCTCCTCGGGGGCGGCGTCGGATGCGCCTTCCGGGCGGTGGTGTGGTGCGTCTGCGGGCATGGGGTCTGTCTATCCGATCTTCGTAGACACTGTCTACTTCCCTGCGGGCAGCCTGGTCGACAGCGTCCACGAAGCCGAAACACGAGGTCGGATACACTGGTGGGCAGCGAAGGGGAGTAGCCCTGCGAACCGGTCGTCGACACACTGGAGCCCCCGGGTTCCCGGTGACCGGGTCCGCGTGAACAGCGCGGACGGGCGAGACCTTCGGCCAGGCAGTACGCCGCGTCCGCATTCCGTGGGCGTGGTTCGTCATGCCGGGCCGAGTGGTCCTCCCGTCGCCCGCCGAGGCGCCGTGTCGGTCCCGGGCCCGGTCCCGAGCAGAGAGCCTCTCCGGTTATGCATCTCGACCCCTTGGCGATCGTCACCGCCTTCGGGCTGATCTTCCTCGCCGAGCTCCCCGACAAGACGATGTTCGCGTCCCTCGCGATGGGCACGCGGATGCGTCCGCTGTACGTCTGGTTCGGCACCTCGTCCGCGTTCATCGTGCACGTGGCCATCGCCGTCGGCGCCGGCAGCCTCATCGGGCTGCTGCCCGGCTGGACCGTCAAGCTGGTCTCGGCCCTCCTGTTCGGCTTCGGCGCCTTCATGCTGCTGCGCGGCGGCGGGGACGACGACAACGAGGACGAGGCGGGCGGCAGGACGGTCACCGGCTTCTGGCCGGTCTACTCGACCGCCTTCATGGCCGTGTTCATCAGCGAGTGGGGCGACCTGACCCAGATCACCACCGCCAACCTCGCCGCCACCAACGGCACCTGGTCCACCGCGATCGGCTCCGCCGCCGCCCTGATGACCGTCTCGGCGCTCGCCCTGATCGCCGGCCGGTTCATCGCCAAGCGGGTCCCGCTGAAGACGGTGCAGCGGATCGGCGGCATCTGCATGGCCGGACTCGCCCTGTGGTCGTTCGTGGAGATCTTCACCGGCTGACCCCGTGGCCGGGCCGGGCCGCCCATCCCTCGCCCCCTCCCGCGGAGGTGCGGCGCGGACCCTTGCTGAAGCTATGAATCACTGCTTCACTTCTTGCATGGTCTACCGCCGCACGCCCGCCGTCCAGGCCCGTCTCGACGCACAGCGCACCGCCGTCGTCGAGGCGGGCCTCGGTCTGCTCGCCGAACACGGCTACGCCGGCTGCACCGTGGCCGCCGTCGCCGCGCGGGCGGGCATCGCCACCGGCAGCGTGTACCGCCACTTCCCCAGCAAGGCCGAGCTGTCCGTCGAGCTGTTCCGGACCGTCGTGGAGCGCGAGGTCGCCGCGGTCACCGAGGCCGCCGCGCTCAGCGCCCACCGGACGGCCGCCGACCGGGTCGTGGCGGTCATCGAGACCTTCGCGCGCCGCGCCCTCAAGGCGCCGCGCCTCGCCTACGCGCTGCTCGCCGAGCCGGTCGACCCGGCCGTCGACGCCGAACGCCTGGTCTTCCGGCGCGCGTTCCGCGACGTCTTCGCCGAACGGATCACGGCCGGCGTACGGGCGGGCGAACTGCCGCCCCAGGACGCCGTCCTGACCGCCTCCGCGCTCGTCGGCGCGGGCGCGGAGGCGCTGATCGGCCCCCTGACGGGCGGGGCCCCCGGGCCCGGCACCGTCCCCGCACTGGTCACCTTCACCCTGCGAGCCCTGGGAGTTCCCGATGCCGACCACGCATGAGGTCACCAACCAAGTTCCGCCGCTCACCGGTTACGACGTCGCCGGCGACCCGGCGCTCCTGGAGGCGCTGCGCCGCGAGGGCGCCGGCTGGGCGGAGGACGAGGTGCGCGAGCTCGGCCGGCTCGCCGGTGACGCCCGGGCCCAGGAGTGGGGGCGGCTCGCCGAGCGCCACCCCCCCGTGCTGCGCACCCACGACCGCTACGGGCACCGGATCGACGAGGTCGAGTTCCACCCGTACTGGCACGAGCTGATGACGACGGCCGTCCGGCACGGCCTGCACGCGGCGCCGTGGGCCGACGAGCGGCCCGGCGCGCACGTGGCCCGCGCCGCGAAGGTGTTCGTCTGGGGCCAGGCCGACGCGGGGCATCTGTGCCCGGTCTCCATGACGTACGCCGCGGTGCCCGCGCTGCGCGCCGAGCCGGAGCTCGCCGCCGTGTACGAGCCGCTGCTGACCTCCACGACGTACGACTTCGGCCTGCGGGTGCCGACGGAGAAGCGCGGGATCATCGCCGGAATGTCGATGACCGAGAAGCAGGGCGGCTCGGACGTGCGCGCCAACACGACCTGGGCGGTGCCGACCGGCGAGCCCGGGACGTACGCGCTGACCGGGCACAAGTGGTTCACCTCGGCGCCGATGTCGGACGTCTTCCTCACCCTCGCGCAGGCGCCCGGCGGTCTGTCCTGCTTCCTGGTGCCGCGGGTGCTTCCGGACGGCTCGCGCAACCCGATCCGGCTGCAGCGGCTCAAGGACAAGCTGGGCAACCGGTCGAACGCCTCCAGCGAGATCGAGTACGAGGGCGCGCTCGGCCGGCTCGTCGGCGAGGAGGGCCGCGGGGTCGCCACCATCATCCGGATGGTGAACATGACCCGGCTGGACTGCGCGATCAGCTCGGCGTCCGGGATGCGGCTCGGTCTGGTGCAGGCGGTGCACCACGCCACCCACCGCAGCGCGTTCGGCGCCCGGCTCGTCGAGCAGCCGCTGATGACCAATGTGCTCGCCGACCTGGCGGTCGAGGCCGAGGCCGCGACCCTCGCCGCGCTGCGGCTCGCGGGCGCGGTGGACCGGGCGGCCGCCGGTGACGCGCAGGAGGACCAGCTGCGCCGGCTCGGGCTCGCCGTCACCAAGTACTGGGTGTGCAAGCGGGCCCCCGTCCACGCGGCCGAGGCGCTGGAGTGCCTGGGCGGCAACGGCTATGTGGAGGACTCCGACCTGCCCCGGCTCTACCGCGAGTCGCCGCTGCCGTCCATCTGGGAGGGCTCGGGCAACGTGGCCGCGCTCGACGTGCTGCGCGCGATGGCCAAGCAGCCCGCCGCCGTGGAGGCCTTCTTCGCCGAGGTGGAACTCGCGGCCGGCGCCGACCGGCGGCTGGACGCGGCGGTCGCCCGGCTCCGCAAGGACCTGGCCGGCCTGGGCGACCCGACGGCCCTGCAGTTCCGTGCCCGCCGCCTGGTCGAGCACCTCGCCCTCGTGCTGCAGGGCTCGCTGCTCGTCCGGCACGGGCACCCGGCGGTCGCCGACGCCTTCTGCGCCTCGCGTCTGGACGGCGACTGGGGCATCGCCTTCGGCACCCTGCCGCACGGCGTGGACACGGCCGCGATCCTGGAGCGCGCGGCGCCGGTGTTCCCGGGCGTCTGACCCGGAGCGTGCGCCGTACGGCCGTCCTCGCCACGAGGGCGGCCGCGGCGTGCCAGGCTGGGCGCGAGCGGGACGTCCGTCCCTGGAACCGAGCCCTACGGAGGCCCTGGTGAGCACGGACCCGACGGCGGAAGCCACGACGGAACCGACGACGGAACCGACGCACGACGAGATCCGCGGCGCGCTCGACCGGGCGGCGGAGGCGGCGGCCGGGCAGGTCGTCGCCTGGCGCCACCACCTGCACCGCAATCCGGAGCTGTCCAACCGCGAGGAGAAGACAGCGGCCCTGGTCGCCGGCCATCTGCGGTCGCTCGGCCTGGACGAGGTGCGCACCGGGATCGCGGGCCACGGGGTGGTGGGGGTGCTGCGCGGCGGCCGGCCGGGGGCCCGGACGGTCGCGCTGCGCGCGGACATCGACGCCCTGCCCGTGAAGGACCTGTGCGGCGCCGACTTCGCGTCGGAGACGGTCGACGCGGACTATCCGGGCGGCCCGTTCCCGGTCTCGCACGCCTGCGGGCACGACTGCCACACGGCGATGCTGATGGGCGCCGCGAGCGTGCTCGCCGGGGTGCGCGAACGGCTGCCCGGCACCGTCCTGTTCGTGTTCCAGCCGGCCGAGGAGGGCCCGCCGGTCGACGAGGACGGCGGGGCGCGGGCGATGCTGGCGGCGGGCGCGTTCGCCGACCCGGTGCCGAGCATGGTGTTCGGCCTGCACGTCACGCCGTATCCCAAGGGGTACGTGGGCTACCGGATCGGCAACCAGTACGCCGCGTCGACGCTGGTGCGGATCGTCGTCACCGGGCACCAGACGCACGGCTCCACGCCCTGGCAGGGCATCGACCCGATGCCGGCGGCGGGCGGGATCCTCACCGGAATCGGCCAGATCTACCGTCAGGTCTCCGCGTTCGACCCGGTGACGGTGAGCATCGGGCACGTGGAGGACGTCGGCCGGTTCAACATCATCGGCCAGACGGTCACCCTGTGGGGCACCGTGCGCTGCGCGGTGGAGTCGGACATGGCCGAGGTGCAGCGGCGGCTCGCCGTGCTCGCCGAGCACACGGCCGCCGCGTACGGGGCGATGGCCGCCGTCGACTTCCTGCAGCCGGTGCCGCCGGTGCACAACTCGGCCGCGTGGGTGGCGGCGGGCCTGCCGACGCTGCGCCGGGTGGTGGGCGAGGAGCGGGTGGTGGAGACCGGGGGCACCCTCGGCTACGACGACGTGTCCGAGTTCGTGAACCGCTTCGGCGGCCTCTATGTGATGCTCGGCGTGCAGGACGCCACCCTCGACGAGGCGGGCCGACCGGTGCCGGTCCCCGGCGGCCGGGGCCTGGTCACCAACCACAACCCGCGCTTCTACGCGGACGACGACACCCTGGTGACCGGGGTGCGGCTGCACGCGCACATGGCGTACGCGCATCTGACCGGCGTGCTGACCGTCGACTCCGCCGACGTGGCGTGATCCGATGTGACCTGATCCGTTTCACCCGTTGGTGAGTTTCCCGTACGGACCACTGAACGCGCCCCCACCCTGGTGCGCGACCACGGCGGATCACGGAGAACGGGAACGGTGTGACACGGGAGAGCGGCAGGGACGAGCAGGCGGTGCTGCTGGTGGCGGGGCTCGCGGACCTGGCGGCGAGCACGCTGGGTTCGGCCCTGGGGACGGTACGGGGGCTGCTCAGGCGCTCCGACACGGCGCAGCTGGTCGAGGACGCCGAGCAGGACCTGCGGGCGCGCGGGCGGCTCGCCCTCGACCGGTACGCGGCGGTGCCGCCGGCGCATCTGGAGGTGCTGGCCCAGCACGTCCTGAGCCGGCGCGGAGCGGAGACGAGCGCGGACACGGGTACGGACAGGGCTACGGCTACGGCTGCGGTTCCGGGCGATGACGACTGAGGCCTGGGAGGCGGGTGCCTTCCGGGCCCGGATCGACGAGGTGCTGCACCGTTTCGTGGCCGAGGAGGCCGATCTCCTGGTGGACGTCGATGCCTCGCTCGGGCCGGTCGCCGCCGAGCTGGAGGCGGCGGTCGCGCACGGCAAGCGGCTGCGGGCGGCGTTCTGCTACTGGGGCTGGCGCGGCGCCGGGCAGCCGGACAGCGAGGCGCTGCTGCGCGCGGCGGCGTCCATGGAGCTGGTGCACGCGGCGGCCGTGGTGCACGACGACCTGATCGACGACAGCCCGCTGCGGCACGGGCGGCCCACCGCGCACCGGGCGCTGCGCGCGGCCGTGCCGCACCATCCGCGGGGCGGCGCCGCCGCCCGGTCGCTCGCGATGCTGGTCGGGGACCTGCTGATGTCCCTGGCCGGGCAGCTGTTCGTGACCAGCGGGCTGCCCGCCGCGTACCTGTCGCGGGCCCGGCCGCTGTGGGCGGCCCTGGCGCGGGACCTGGTCGCGGGCGAGTGTCTGGAGATCCTGCGCACGGGCGCGGCTCCCGACACCGCCGCCTCGCTCAAGGTGGTCCGCTACCGGGTCTCATCGCAGTGCACGGGGTTCTAGCCCGGTGATGAAGCGATTTTGAGAAGTGCTCTGCCCTGTGCTGTGCGCATGGGTCTGCGCTGTTGACCTTGGCTCAGACGGGTCGGTTCTGCTGCTCGATGTATTGCTTCACGACCCACAGTGGAGCCCCGCCGGGAACTCCTGGCGGAGCCTGCGCGAGCTGACACCCTTGAGCGAGTTGACCAGCCTGGACAGGGCCACCTTAGGTGGGCAGTTCACCAGCAGGTGGACGTGGTTGTTCTCAAGGCACAGTGACGACCAGTACGGATGTTCTGATGCTCAGCCATAAACCAATCGCAGTAGCGTGATCGGCATGCAGTTGAGGTACAGCTTCCGCCTGTACCCGAACGGTCCTCAGCGCACTGCGCTGGCCCGGGCGTTCGGGTGTGCCCGCGTCGTGTTCAACGACGCGTTGCGCGCTCGTGAGACCGCCCGCGCCGCCGGTGAGCCGTTCCCGAAGACCGGGGACCTGTCCAAGCTTCTGATCACCGAGGCGAAGAAGACCGACGAGCGCGCCTGGCTCGGAGAGGTCTCCGCCGTCGTCCTGCAACAGTCTCTGCGGGACCTGGATACGGCGTACCGGAACTTCTTCGACGGGCTGAAGGGCAAGCGCCCGCGTACGGGCGCGCCTCGGTTCAGGTCCCGTAAGGACAACCGGCAGGCCGTGCGGTTCACCGCGAACGCCCGCTGGAAGATCACCATCGGCGGAGACCTGTCGTTGCCGAAGATCGGCGATGTGCGGGTGAAGTGGTCCCGAAACCTGCCCTCGGTTCCCTCCGCGGTGACCGTGATCAAGGACGCCGCCGGCAGGTACTTCGCGTCCTTCGTCGTCGAGACCTACCCGGAGGTGCTGCCCAAGACCGAGTCCGTCGTCGGTATCGACCTCGGTCTTGGACACTTCGCAGTCCTCTCCGACAGCACGAAGATCGACGCCCCGCGCTTCCTGCGCCGGGCGGAGAAGAAGCTCAGGCGCGAACAGAGGCGCCTGAGCCGCAAGGCCATGGGATCGCAGAACAGGGACAAGGCCCGCATCAAGGTCGCCCGCGCTCACGCGCAGGTCGCCGACGCACGCCGCGAGTTCCACCACCAGCTCTCCACACGGATCATTCGCGAGAACCAAGCGGTGGCCGTGGAGAGCCTGGCGGTCAAGGGACTTGCCCGTACACGCCTGGCCAAGTCCGTCCACGACGCCGGATGGTCCGCGTTCGTCGCGATGCTGGAGTACAAGGCCGCTAAGTACGGCCGCGTGTTCCACCGCATCGGGCGGTTCGAGCCAACCTCACAGGTCTGCTGCGTGTGCGGCGTCAAGGACGAGCCCAAACCCCTCCACGTCCGCATCTGGGAATGCGGGGCGTGCGGATCCGTCCTCGATCGCGACATCAACGCGGCGGTCAACGTCGCCAAGGCCGCCGGACTGGCGGTGTCAGCCTGTCGAGCGCAGGTAAGACCGGTACCCGTACCGGCACAGCGCGGTGAAGCAGGAACCCACCGAGAGGGTCAGATGACCGTGGCAGGAATCCCCGCCCGTAGGGCGGGGAGCGGAAGTCAAAAGACCGCCAAGTACACGGTGCGGTGGAGCAGCCGCTGCTGATCGGCGGCACGCTCGCGGGGGCGGCGGCGCGGCTGAGCAAGGGCTACTCTGCGTACGCGCTTCCTGATGCGGCCGGACGCCTTCGAGGCGGGCGGCCGCTTCGTGCCCGCCGCACAGAAGGTGCGGCTCCTGCACGCGTCAATCCGCCACCACCTCGGGCGGAGGACCGCTGGGGTCGACCAGGAGGCGGTGCCGAAGGACCTCGGCGAGGCGCGCCGCTTCCTCGGCCACCTCACCACGGTGTTCGAACTGTCCTCGCTGACCCGGGGCCGGGCCATGCACTACGCGATCCCGGAGCACCTGAAGAAGGGCTACGGCGTCTCGTCCACGGTGAACCGCTCGCGCCGCTGGAGCCCGCCGCCGGCCGTGCTCGAACACTGAGGCTCTCAGGCCGAGGCCGCCGCCGTCTCGGCGAAGGCCCTGATCAGGGCGTTCTCGCTCGCGGTCGGCCAGACCAGGCCGTAGTCGAGGGTCGGTGCGTCGTGGAAGGGGACGTACGCGATGCCGGGGCGCGGGTGGTAGCGGGCGCCGCGGGCAGCGCCCGGGGCGACGCCGCGGCCCGCGCCGACCAGGGACAGCACCTCCTCCCAGGTGCCGGCGGCGGGGCCGTGGTGGATCGCGGCGCCGGACGGGGTGCGGGTCGGGTAGTGGGTCTCGCGCCAGGCGCGGGAGCGGGTGCGGCCGGTGGTGACGAGGGTCTGGCCCGCGAGGTCCTCCAGGCCGAGCGAGGCGCGGCGGGCCAGCGGGTGGCCGACCGGGACGAGCAGCACCCGCTCCTCCCGTACGAGGACCGGCCCGGTGGTGAGTCCGGTGACGCCGACCGGGAGGGCCACGTACTGGACGTCGAGTTCGCCGTCCTCGACCGGTCGGGTCCCGGCGTCCACGGGCACCTCGCGCAGGGTGAGGGCGCAGCCGGGGTGGCGGGCCAGGAAGGTGTCCGCCGCGGCGGTGAGGAGCTCGCCGCCCCACGGCGAGCCGAAGCCGACGCGGAGGGTGCCGAGCAGTCCGCGGCCGGCGGCGGTGGCGCGTTCGAGCGCGGCCAGGATCGTGGTGTGGGCGGGGCGCAGTTCCTCGTGGAGGCGGCGGCCGACCGGGGTGAGGGCGACGCTGCGGCTGGTGCGGGCGAACAGCGGGGTGCCGACGCGCCGCTCCAGCTTCTTGATGGTCTGGCTGATCCGGCCGGTGGAGACGCCGAGCAGCTCGGCGGTGCGGCCGAAGTGCAGCTCGTCGCCGAGGGTCAGGAAGGCCTCGAGTTCGTGTCGTTCGAGCACCGTGCCGCGTCCGCCCTCCGCCTGCGAGCCAGGCCTCCGATCGTTGAGTCTCGCTCAACGCCGATTGCATTGTCGCACCTTGATGGGCCTGTGCGGCCAAGGGAGCCTCGATGCGTGACCCTCCTCTCCCTCCACCCGCGCACAGCCACGCCCTCCGGGACCGCCTCGGCTCCGGCTCCCCTCAACGTCCTCGTCCTCGCCGTGGCCGGGGCCGTGACGGTGGCGAACGTCTACTTCCCGCAGCCGCTGCTCGCCGCCGTCGCCCGCGGACTCGCGGTCTCCGACCGGACGGCGGGTCTGGTGGCCACCGCCGGGCAGCTGGGGTACGCGCTCGGCATCCTGCTGCTCGTCCCGCTCGCCGACACCGCACGGCTGCGCCGGCTGACCGGTGTCCTGCTCGCGCTGACCGCCGGCGCCCTGCTGGTCGCCGCCGCGGCCCCGAACGTCCTGACGCTGCTGCTCGCGACCCTCGCCCTGTCGACGACGACGGTGCTCCCGCAGATCCTCACCCCGGTCGCGGCCGCCCTCGCCGGGCCCGAGCGGTGCGGCCGGGTGGTCGGCGTCATCGGCCTGGGCCTGACGCTCGGCTCGACCCTGTCCCGTACGGTCTCAGGCGCGGTCTCCGACGCCGGCGGGAGCTGGCGGGCGGCCTATCTGGTGGCCGCGGCGGCGACGGCGGCGCTGCTGTGGGTGCTGCCGCGCGCGCTCCCGGAGCGGCTCGCCGCGGCGGACCGGCCCCGTGTCCCGTACGGGCGGATGCTCGCCGGGCTGCCCCGGCTGCTCGGCGCGCACCGTGCGCTGCGGGTCGCGGCACTCAGGGGCGCGTGCGTGTTCGCCGCGTACAGCGTCTTCTGGGCGGCGCTGGTGTTCCAGCTGGCCGCCCCGCCGCTGGGTTACGGGCCGGGGGCGGTGGGTCTGTTCGGGCTGTTCACCGTGCCGGCGGCGCTCGCCTCGGCGTACGCGGGGCCGCTCACCGACCGGCTCGGCGCGGGGCCTGTCGGCCGGTGGGCGCTGGGCTGTGTGGCCCTCGGCCTGGCGGTCGCGGGCCTGGCGCCCGGCTCCCCCGTCGCCCTGGTGGCGGGGGCCGGGCTGGTGGTCCTGGGCACGAGCTCCTGCCAGGTGGCGAACCAGTCGCGGGTGCTTGGACTCGGGCGGGCGGTGGCCGCACGGGTGAACACGGTGTTCATGCTGGCCACGTTCGGCGGCGGCGCGCTCGGCTCGCTCACGGCGGCCTGGCTGTACGGGGCGTACGGCTGGACTGCGGTGGTGCTCGCGGCGGCGGGGTTCACCGCGGTCGGACTGCCGGCCGGGGCGCGGCGGCCCCGAGTTGCGTGACGCCCGGTACGCGCAAGGCTGGGTACGTCCGTCCGCGCACCCCGCAGGGAGACGCCATGCAGCAGCCCGAACCCTTCGACCTCGGCGCCCTGGTCGACGAGCACCTGGAGAAGGCGCGCGCGGACGCGCACGGCCGCAGCGCGCATCTGGTGGTGCACGACGGGGTGCTGCGGCAGAGTGTGATCGCCCTGATCGGCGGCATGTCCCTGGACGAGCACAACGCGCCGCCGGCGGCGAGCCTCCAGGTGCTGCGGGGCCGGGTGGAGCTGACGGCCTCGGGCCGGTCGGAGGAGCTGGCGATGGGCCAGCTCCAGATGCTCCCGAAGGAGCGCCACGGCCTGACGGCGCTTGAGGACGCGGTGGTGCTGCTGACCGCCGTCAACGACTGAGCCGCTCCGGCTCGGGGGTCACGAGCACCAGCGGCGTGCCGTGGCACGGCGTCAGGCGCAGGCCCCGGTCGTGGTGGACGGCCGGCGGCGCGGCGAGGACGGCCGCGACGTCGGGGCCCTTGGTGAGGGAGCCGGCGAGGTGGGCCGGGTCGGTGGAGGCGGCGACCCGGCCCCGGGCGTTGACCAGGCGGGCGGGGACGGGCAGTTCCTGGAGGACGGGCAGCACGGCCGCCTCGAAGTGGCGCAGGTAGACGTCGGCGGCGGCGACCCCGACGAAGGCGCCGTCGACGTGGACGGGGGCGGAGAGGGTGAGCCCGTACTCGTCGGAGCAGAGGTAGTCGACGTAGGGTCCCGCGACGGCCCGCAGGCCGGTCTCGCGGGGCAGCGCGTACCAGTCCCAGTGGGTGTAGTCGGAGTAAGCGGAGTGCGCCGGGTCGAGGTCGCGCACGAGCGGCCGGACGCTGCCGTCGGGGCCGCGCTGCCACCATTCCAGCCAGGCGGGGACGTCGGCGAGGAGGCCGGGCGCGGCGACGAAGCCGATGCCGGAGACGAGGCCGCCGAGGCGGGCGTGGAGGCCCGGGCGGAGCGCGGCGAGGTCGTCCCGGAGCGGACGGCGGCCTCCGGCGCCCGCCCGTACGAGCAGGGCCGCGGTCTCCTCGCCGGTGGCGGCGACGGCCGCGAACACCCCGTCGAGGGTGGCGCGGACGCGCTCCGCGACGGGGTCCGGGTCGAGGTCCGCGGCGGCGCCCGGGGCGCGTCCCTTTTCGAGGCCCGGTTCGAGGCCCGGGCCGGGGCGGCCGGCCGCGGCGCGCGGCTGCGGCGGCACGCCGTCGAGGCGGGGCGGGGTGGCGGACGGCGCGTCAGGCGCCGCTTCGTCGGGTCGGGCGAGCCCGGTGGTCCTGGCCATCGGTGTCCTCCTCGGGACGCGGCTCGGGGGCGCGGCTGGGCGGCGCGAGCCGCAGGGCGACCAGTCGGCCCACGGTCTCGCGCACGCACTCCTCGGCCAGCATTCTGGCCCGCTCGTCGGCCTCGTCGTGCACGGCAGAGATCACGGAGCGGTGACGATCCGCCACGCGGGAGACATACCCCGGATCGTCCAGGACAAGGACCGGGAGGGCGCCCAACTCGGCCTGGAGGGCGATCTCCTCGCGGGTGAGCCGGGCCGACTGGGCCGCGGCGGCGAGTTCGACGTGGAAGCGGCCGTAGAGCCGGCTGCGGGCGGCGGGGTCGGCGGCCGCGGCGAACTCCTCGACGGTACGGGCGGGCTGCCGCAGCTCACCGGGCTCGGTGCGGCGGGCGGCGAGCAGCGCGGCGGCGCCGGACACGGCGGCCCAGTGGTCGCCGAGGTCGCGCAGTTCCTCGGTGGACCAGTCGGCGAGCCGGGCGCGGATCCGGTCCTCGGGCGGGCCCTCGGGGACGGTGACGAAGCTGCCGCCGCCGCGGCCGCGGCGGGTGGTGACGAGTCCCTGCTGCCGCAGGGCCATGAGGGCCTCGCGCAGGGTGACGGTGGAGACGCCGAGCTGTCCGGCGAGCTCGGTCTCGCCGGGGAGTTGCTCGCCGTCGGCGAGCAGGCCGAGTTCGATGGCGTCGCCGAGCCGGCGTACGACGGTGTCGACCCGCGCGCGGGTGTCGACGGGGGTGAACACGGCCGTGCGGGCGCTCCCCCGCGCGCCCGCACCCCCTCTGCGGCCCGGCCCGCCGGACCCGCCCGGTCCGCCCTGTCTGCCGTCCGGTCTCACGCTGCACCACCTCACGCACGCCGACGCGTTGACTCAGGCTTTACCTTACGGGGGTCTTGAGATTTGAACTATGACTTCATATGTTTACGCCGCTCGTCAGAACGCTCCCCGCACCAGAAAGGTTCCCGGCCATGGAGGGAATGGCGATCCGGCTCTCCGGACTGCGCAAGAGCTACGGCCGGACGGAGGCGGTCGCCGGGGTCGACCTGGAGATACCCGACGGCGAGTTCTTCTCGATGCTCGGCCCGTCCGGCTCCGGCAAGACCACGGTGCTGCGGATGATCGCCGGCTTCGAGACGCCGAGCGCGGGCACGGTGGAGCTGGCCGGCCGGGACGTCACCCGGCTCGCGCCCTTCGAGCGCGATGTGCACACCGTCTTCCAGGACTACGCGCTCTTCCCGCACATGACGGTCGAACAGAACGTCGCGTACGGGCTCAAGGTGCGCCGCGTCCCCAAGGCGGAGCGGCTGGTACGGGCCCGGGCGGCGCTCGCGCAGGTGCGCCTGGAGGGCTTCGGCCGGCGCCGCCCCGCCGAGCTGTCCGGCGGGCAGCGCCAGCGCGTGGCGCTCGCCCGGGCGCTCGTCGGCCGCCCCAGGGTGCTGCTGCTCGACGAACCGCTGGGCGCGCTCGACCTCAAGCTGCGCGAGCAGATGCAGGTGGAGCTCAAGGCGATCCAGCGGCAGGTCGGCATCACCTTCGTGTTCGTCACCCACGACCAGGAGGAGGCGCTGACCATGAGCGACCGGATCGCCGTCTTCCACCAGGGCCGGATCGAGCAGGTCGGCCCGCCCGGCGAGATCTACGAGCGCCCGGCCACCCCGTTCGTCGCCGGCTTCGTCGGCACCTCCAACCTGCTCAGCGGCAGGGCCGCGCGGACCGTGGTCGGCGCCCCCGGCACGTACAGCATCCGGCCGGAGAAGATCCGCGTCGTCGAGGACCCGGACGAGCCGGCCGGGCCGGGGCTCACGGGCGCGGCGGGCACCGTCGCCGAGGTGGTCTACCTGGGCGACGCCACCCGCTTCCTGGTCGACCTGGACGCCGGCGGCCGGCTCACGGCCGTGCAGCAGAACCTGGAGACCTCGGCCGCCGACCTCGCCGCCTTCCGCGGCGCCCGGGTGGGCCTGCGCTGGCGGCCGGCGCACGCGGTGCCGGTGCCCGTGCCCGAAGTGCCGGCCCCAGCGGCGCCCTGACCGGGCCTCGGCCCCCGCTCCCGTGGCCGTATCCGCTCCCGCACCCGTACCCGTACCCGTACCCGTACCGCTCCTGCCTCCCCTCCCCGTACCGTCCCCTCACGCAACGGAGGACCCCGTGCGTCTGCACCGCTCGCTCCTGACGGCCGCCGCCGTCTCCGGACTGCTGCTCGTCACCGCCTGCGGCTCGGCCGACCCGGCCGGCGGCGGCACGTCCGGCGGACTCAACCCGCCGCCCCTCAAGGCGCCGACGGCCCTCGGCTCCCCCGAGGGGCAGGTCAATCTGATCGCCTGGGCCGGCTATGTCGAGGACGGCTCCAACGACCCGAAGGTCGACTGGGTCTCCGGCTTCGAGAAGCAGACCGGCTGCCAGGTGAACGCCAAGACCGCCGCCACCTCGGACGAGATGGTGGCGCTGATGAAGACCGGAGCGTACGACGCGGTGTCGGCGTCCGGCGACGCCTCGCTGCGCCTGATCGCGTCCGGCGACGCGGCGCCCGTGAACACCGCCCTCGTCCCGCACTACGCGGACGTCTTCGCCGGCCTGAAGAACCAGGAGTGGAACTCGGTCAAGGGCGTCGCCTACGGGATCCCGCACGGCCGCGGCGCCAACCTCCTGATGTACGACACGGCGAAGGTCACCCCCGCGCCCGACTCCTGGTCCGCGGTCTTCGACGGCGCCTCCGCCCACAGCGGCAAGGTCACCGCCTACGACTCCCCCATCTACATCGCGGACGCCGCGCTCTATCTCTCCGCCACCAAGCCCGAGCTGGGCATCAAGAACCCGTACGCGCTCGACAAGAAGCAGTTCGACGCGTCGGTCGCGCTGCTCAAGGCGCAGAACGAGCACGTGGGCGAGTACTGGAGCGACTATCTGAAGGAGATCTCCGCCTTCAAGAGCGGCGACTCCGCGGTCGGCACCAGCTGGCAGGTGATCGCCAACCTCGCCAAGGCCGAGGGCGCGAAGGTCGAGGCCGTGCTGCCGAAGGAGGGCGCCACCGGCTGGTCCGACACCTGGATGGTGTCCGCCAAGGCCAAGCACCCCACCTGCGCCTACAAGTGGCTCGACTGGATCGTCTCGCCGAAGGCCAACGCCCAGGTCGCCGAGTACTTCGGCGAGGCACCCGCCAACGCCAGGTCCTGCGCCGAGACCGCCGCCAAGGACCACTGCGCCACCTTCCACGCGAGCGACGAGGAGTACTGGAAGAAGGTGCGCTTCTGGACCACGCCGATCGAGCAGTGCCTCGACGGCCGCACGGACGTGCGCTGCGTGCCGTACGCCTCCTGGGTGCAGGCCTGGAACGAGATCAAGGGCTGACCGCTCCCCATGACCACCCTCTCGCCCCCGCCCGCTCCGCGGACCGCCGCGGACCGCCGGACCGCCGCCGACCGGGCCACCGCCTCGGTCCGGCGGTTCGCCGGGGCCCTGCACCGCAGGCCCCGGGTCCGGCTCGCCGCGCTGCTCACCGCGCCGCTGCTGTGGCTGGTGCTCGCCTATCTGGGCTCGCTGGCCGCGCTGTTCCTCTCCGCCTTCTGGACCACGGACTCCTTCACCTCGGAGGTCGTACGGGTCTGGTCGACGCGGAACTTCCAGGAGCTGGTGAGCTCCTCGCTCTACCGCACGGTCGCCCTGCGGACGGTGGGCGTCGCGCTCGCCGTGACGGTGCTGTGCGCGGTGATCGCCGTCCCGCTGGCCTTCTACACGGCCCGGGTGGCGAGCCCGCGGCGCCGCCCGCTGCTCGTGGTCGCGATCCTCACCCCGCTGTGGGCGAGCTATCTGGTCAAGGTGTACGCGTGGCGGCTGATCCTGTCCGAGGGCGGGCCGCTCGACTGGGCGCTGCGGCCGCTGGGCATCGAGGGGCCGGGGTACGGACTGACCGCCACCGTCCTGGTCCTGACCTACCTCTGGCTGCCGTACATGATCCTGCCGCTGCACACGGCGCTCGAACAGCTGCCGGACAGCCTGCTGCAGGCCTCGGCCGACCTCGGCGCGCGAGCGGGGCGGACGTTCCTGTCGGTGGTGCTGCCGATGGTGTGGCCGGCGATGGCGGCCGGGTCGGTCTTCACCTTCTCGCTCAGCCTCGGCGACTACATCACCGTGCAGATCGTCGGCGGCAAGACCCAGCTCATCGGCAACCTCGTCTACTCCAACGTCACGCTCAACCTGCCGCTGGCCGCGGCACTCGGGACGGTGCCGGTGGCCGTGATCGTGCTCTATCTGCTCGCGGTGCGGCGCACCGGGGCGCTGCGCAGCCTCTGACCGCCCGTGAACTCCCCCGAGGCCGGAAGGACTCCGCCCCCATGAACCTCTCCCGCCCCGCCCGGATCGCGCTGCGCACCGCGGCCGGGCTCGGCTTCGCCGTCATCTATCTGCCGCTGCTGCTCGTCCTCGTCGGCTCGGTCAACCCGGACCGCTCGGCGAGCTGGCCGCCGCCCGGGCTCACCCTGAAGTGGTGGGCGGCGGCCTGGGAGAACGACGGGGCCCGCGAGGCCCTGTGGACCTCGGTCCGGGCGGGCCTCGCGGCGACCGCCGTGGCCCTGGTGCTCGGCACCCTGATCGCCTTCGCCGTGCAGCGGCACACCTTCTTCGGCCGGGAGGCGGTGTCGTTCGCGGTGGTGCTGCCGATCGCGCTGCCCGGCATCGTCACCGGCATCGCGCTCAACTCCGCGTTCGGGGTGGTCCTGGAGCCGCTGGGGGTGGGACTCGGGCTCTTCACGGTGGTCGTCGGGCACGCCACCTTCTGCATCGTGGTCGTCTTCAACAACGTGGTGGCGCGGCTGCGGCGGCTGCCCGGCTCGTACGAGGAGGCGGCGACGGACCTGGGCGCGCACACCTTCCGCACCTTCTGGGACATCACCTTCCCGCTGCTGCGCTCCGCGCTGCTCGCGGGCGGGCTCCTCGCCTTCGCGCTGTCCTTCGACGAGGTGGTGGTGACCACCTTCACCGCCGGTCCCGGGGTGCAGACCCTGCCGCTGTGGATCTTCGACAACATGACCCGGCCTCAGCAGGCGCCGGTGGTGAACGTGGTGGCGGCGCTGCTCGTGCTGCTCTCGGTGGTCCCGATCTACGCGGCCCAGCGGCTGTCCTCGGACACGGCGGGCGGCGGCCGGGTCTGAGCCGGCCGCCCGCGGCGGTCGGCGCGGGCCGCCGCGGGCCGCCGCGGGCCGCCGCGGGCGCGTCACACCGGGACGGGGTGGAGTCCGGGCCGGCCCCGCTCCTGGTCGCGGTTCCATTCCAGGGTGATCCGCAGGCTGGCGTCGACGCCGCCCTGGACGACGAGGGCCGTGAGTTTGCCGCCCTGCAGGCCGAGCTGGCAGCCGAACTCCACGGTGGCCCGGTCGGGCGCCGCCCGGTGCAGGGCGTCGCCGATCTGGTCGGCGAAGGAGGCGAGCGCGGCGGTGACGCCCGACAGATCGGGCAGCCGGCCGCCCCCGAGGCCTTCCAGGCCCTCCAGGTCGTCGGTCCGGTCCGCCGGGCCGCCGAGAGGCCGGGCCTCCACGTAGAGCACGCCGCTGTCGAGGGCGACTCTCGCGATCGCGGTCTCGGGTCCGGGTCCGGTCTCCGGTCCGGTCTCGGTCATCTGCGTCTCCTTTCCGTGTCCTCGGTACGTCAGAGGGCGGGCGTGAGCACGCCCTCGGGGGCCCCGGACGCGGATCCGGGTCCCGCCCCGGGTCCGGCGGCCGCGGTGCCGAGGGCGCTGCCGCGCCGCCACTCGGGCCAGCTGAGGTTCCAGTCGCCGTAGCCGTTGTCGAACGGGGTCATCCGCTCCCCGTAGCCGTTGACGACCCGCACCACGTCGCCCTCGCGGACGGTGGCGAACAGCCAGGCGGCGTCCTCGGTGCTCATCCCGGTGCAGCCGTGGCTGACGTTCTCGCTGCCCTGCGCGTCCAGCGACCAGGGCGCGGCGTGCAGGTACTCGCCGCTCCAGGTCACCCGGGTGGCCCAGCGGACCTTGAGGTCGTAGAAGTCGCCGCTGCCCCGGGCGATGCCGATGGAGTCGCCGCGCATCCGGACCGTCGCCTCCTTGCCGAGGACGACCTTGACCCCGCTGCGGGTGCGGTAGCCGGCCTTGCCCGTGGTGACCGGGATGGTGCGGACCACCTCGCCGTCGCGCAGCACGGTCATGGTGTGCGCGGCGACATCGGTGACGGCCTCGATCCGGGCGCCGGTGATGAAGGTGAGCGGCGCCGAGGGCCCGCCGTAGAGACCGCCGGTGACGCAGACGCCGTCGAGCGCGCTGCGGACCCGGACGGTGGCGTGGGCGGGCCAGTAGCCGCGCGGGCGGTAGTGCAGGGTGGTGGGCCCGACCCAGTGCCAGGCGCCGTCGGCGCGGGGCACCGAGCTGACGTGGAGGGCGCGTTCGACGGCGCGGCGGGCCTCCGGGTCGGTGGCGGGTACCGGGTGGCTGAGCTCGGCGGTGAGCGGCTGCCCGACGCCGTACGTCCCCTTGCCGGGGCCGAATTCTGCGGTGAGCCGCTCGCCGCGGGGCGCCGCCGGGGTGCGCAGGGTGAGGCGGGTGCGGTGCACGATCTGCTCGGCGCCGTGGGTGCGTTCGACCAGCAGGCGGGCGGTGTAACGGCCGGCGGCGCCGAGCGGCCCGACGCTGGTCCAGCGGGCGCCGTCCGGGCTCACGGTCCCGGCGACCCGGCGGCCCTTGTGGTCGGTGACGGTGACGTCGGCGAACCGTCCGGCGGTGCGCAGCGCGAGGTCGACGGGTCCGGCGGCGGCGTCCAGGTCCAGGGTGGTCGCGCTGTCGTCGAGGACCAGGGTGCGCCGGGCGG
Organism: Streptomyces sp. SKN60; assembly: GCF_026236535.1. GTDB lineage: Bacteria > Actinomycetota > Actinomycetes > Streptomycetales > Streptomycetaceae > Streptomyces. The sequence continues at coordinate 81,229 of NZ_JAHTMW010000004.1, forward strand.
CGCTGCACATGCCGCGGGCGGGGCAGGAGCCGACCGAGAGCAGTGCGGCGCCGGCGGGGGCGGCCGTCCCGCCGGTGGCCGCCGGCGGGGCCGCGCCGAGCGCGAGCGCGGTGCCGACGGCGACGGACAGCGCGCTCCACCCCTTGACGCTTCGGCGTGACATCACGTCGTACACCCGCCCCTTCTCGGTCCGACCACTGCACCGTTGCACCGCTGTGCCACGGCACCACTGCACCGCTGCATCAAAACGGATCGAGGGCGAAAAGGATGATCATCCGACCGGGCGTGGCGCACGAGAGGCCGTCGAGACGACTCGAAAGCACCAACGCCGGCGGCGCCGGAGAGCTCAGCGGGGCACCTCGGGCAGCTCCTCGCCGGTCTCCAGGAGCGACTTCAGGCTGGAGATCAGCGCGGGCCAGCCCTCGCCGACCAGACCGCGGATGGTGCCGCCGGCGGCGAGGTCGTCGTGGACGACGGTCAGTTTCACCATGTCCCCGGCCGGTTCGATGGTGTACGTGACCCGGGAGCGCCCCTCGTCGACGAGCCGCGCGTACACCTCCTCGCCGATGCCGACGGCCTGCGCCCATTCGGGGGTGAAGGTGTGCCAGGTGTACGAGAGCATCCGGCCCGGTTCGGCGATGAGCACCACCTGGTCGGGGTCGGCGGTGGTGCGCCCGCCCTCGTCCCAGACCATGGGGGAGCCGACGGCCCAGTCGGTCTCGAAGGCCACGCCCCAGTAGCGGCGGGTCAGACCGGGCTCGGTGAGCGCCTTCCACAGCTCGTCGGGCGTGGTGCGGATGTACGTCGTGTAGACGAACGCCGCGTGGTCTCCGCGGTCGCCGCTGTGTCTGCTGTCCATCGGGGCTGCTCCATTGCTGGCATCGGATCGGCGGGTGGGCGGGCGCCCGCGCGGTCACGGCCGGAGGGCCGCGGCCACCAGTCCCTCGATCGCCCCGGTCCCGCCGCCGGCCGCGTCCGGCCCGGCGACCACCCGGTCGAGGACGAGCCCGTCCACACAGGCGAGCAGGGTCAGGGTGCGCGCCTCGGGGTCCGCCACGCCCCGGGCGGTGAGGAAGGCCCGTACGGCATCGCGACCGGCGTTCTCCCTCGGCACCAGGATGTCCCGCAGTTCGGGGTCGCGCACGCTCTCCAGGACGCAGGCGTAGCGGGCGAGGGAGCGCCGGCGCCCTTCGCCGCTCGTCCGGGCGGCGACGAGCGCGGCGAGACCGTGCACGAGGTCGTCGGCCGTCCGGAGTACGGGGGCGTGCTCGGCGGCCGCCGTCAGTTCGGCCTGGTCGAGCTCGACGAGGCGCCGTACGAGCGCGGTGAGCAGCGCGGAACGGGTGCGGAAGTACGCGGAGGTCGTGCCCGCCGGCAGACCCGCGGCGGCGTCGACCGCCCGGTGGGTGAGGCCGCGCATCCCGGCGTCGGCGAGGACGCCGAGGGCGGCGTCGGCCAGCAGGGTGCGGCGGGTGGACGGCACGGCGCGTGCGGGGGCGGGGGCGGGGGCGGGATGCTCGGATGTCACCCCCTCTTTCTACACCTGTAGAGGACACGCGCTAGGCTTCTACACCTGTAGAAGCCTAGCGATCGCAGGGAGTGGAAGCATGGGAGGACGTACCGCCGTCGTCGTGGGCGCCGGGATCGGCGGCCTGGCCGCCGCCGTGGGACTCCGCCGGATCGGCTGGGAGGTGACGGTGCTCGACCGTGCGCCCGTCCTCGCCGACGCGGGCGCCGGGATCTCCCTCGCCGCCAACGGGATCCGCGCCCTCGACGTGCTCGGCGTCGGCGCGGCCGTACGGGCAGCCGGGCGCGGCCAGTACACCGGCGGCACCCGCACCCCGGACGGCTCCTGGCTGGCCCGGATGGACGGCGCCGCGCTCGAACGCGCCCTGGGCTCCCCCATCGTGGGCATCCCGCGCGCCGAGCTGCACCGACTGCTGCGCGAAGCCCTGGACGCTGACGGGGCGCCGCGCACCGGCGTGACGGTGACGGGTGCGGGCACGCTCCCGGGCGGCGCGCGGGCCCGGGTGACCCTTCATACGGCGGAGGCCGTGGAGGCGGATCTGGTGGTCGCCGCTGACGGGGTCGGCAGCCGCCTCCGTACCGCCCTGTTCCCCGCGCATCCCGGCCCGGTGTACAGCGGTTCGACCGTGCTGCGGGCGATCACGGACCGCCCGCTCGATCTCCGTACCGACTTCGAGATCACCTGGGGGCGCGGGGCGGAGTTCGGGCACATCGCGTTCGCCGACGGGCGGGCCGAGTGGCACGCGGTGCTCAACGCGCCCGCCGGGGTGCGCCCCACGGATCCGCTGGCCTTACTGCGCCGGCGCTTCGCCGGCTGGCACGCGCCGGTGCCCGAGCTGCTCGCCGCGACCCGTCCCGAGGCGGTCCTCCACCACGACATCACCGAACTGGCCACTCCCCTGCCGTCCTTCACCGCGGGCCGGGTGGTGCTGCTCGGCGACGCCGCCCACGCGATGACCCCGAACCTCGGGCAGGGCGCCTGCCAGGCGCTTGAGGACGCGGTGGTCCTGGCGGCCGAGCTGGAGGGGGCCGCGGACGTGGCCGCCGCGCTCGCCCGGTACGACGCCGCGCGCCGTCCGCGCACCACCGCCGTGGCCGCGGCGGCCCGCCGTGCCGGGCGGATGGGCCAGCAGCTGAGCCACCCGCTCGCCGTGCCGGTGCGCAACGCGCTGCTGCGGCTCGCACCCTCGGGCGCCGCGGTCCGCGCGATCCTCCGGCACGCCGCCTGGACCCCGCCTCTCACCAGCGCTTTCGTGCGTGAATAGGCATGGCGGAAACACTTCGGCGGACTGCTAGTTTGTCCGGATGTCTCTCAAGCACGCGGTCCTGGCGGCTCTCCTGGAGGGCGAGGCGTCGGGGTACGACCTGGCCAAGCTCTTCGACGTGTCCGTCGCCAACTTCTGGGCGGCCACGCCGCAACAGCTCTACCGGGAGCTGGACCGGCTCTCCGAGGCCGGTCTGATCGCGGCGCGGGTCGTGCAGCAGGAACGCCGCCCCAACAAGCGCATGTTCACCCTCACCGACACGGGCCTCGCCGAACTCCTCGCGTACACCGCCCACCAGCCCAAGCCGACGGCGGTCCGCGACGACCTCCTCGTGCAGGTCCAGGCGTGCGACGCGGGAGACACGGCGGCGGTGCGCGAGCACGTACGGGAGCGGATGGAAGGGGCACGGGGGAAGCTCGCGCGCTACCGGCGGATGCGCGAGCGGATGCTCGACGGGCAGGACGAGGAGACCTATCTCCGCGAGTCCGAGCGGGTCGGCCCGTATCTGACGCTGCTGCGCGGCATGGCCTTCGAGGAGGAGAACGTGCGCTGGGGCGAGCGGACCCTCGCGGTCCTCGGCGAACGCGCGGCGCGGCGGTCCGCCGCCGATGCAGGCGATGCCGCCGACGTCGGCGACGCCGGGCGGGTGACGGGCGGCACTACCGTGGGGTAACGTCCGCTTCCATGAACGTCGGTGACTTGGTCGAGGACTTCACCCTTCCGGACGAAACGGGGCGGTCCCGCTCCCTCTCCGGCCTGCTGGCCGACGGTCCCGTCGTGCTCTTCTTCTACCCGGCGGCGCTCACGCCCGGCTGCACCGCCGAGGCCTGCCACTTCCGGGACCTCGCGGGCGAGTTCCACGCGGTGGGGGCGCGGCCGGTCGGCATCAGCACGGACGAGGTGGAACGGCAGCAGGAGTTCGCCGAGCGGCACTCGCTCGGCTATCCGCTGCTGTCCGACCCCTCGGGCGAGATCCGCGAACGGTTCGGGGTGAAGCGGGGCTTCACGCTCGCGCCGACGAAGCGGGTCACCTTCGTCATCGACCAGGACCGCCGGGTGCTCGAAGTGGTGCGCAGCGAGCTGCGGATGTCCGCGCACGCGGACAAGGCGCTCGCGGCGCTGCGTGCCCGTCAGGCCTGAGAGACGGAAGACGCCGTCCCATCCGAACACGGGGCCCGCGGGGCCGCACCCGCAGCACATCACGACATGCGGGGTCCCTGGGGTTCGGCGAGACTCGCTGCTGCGCGAGGCCTCCACGGCCTGGCCGGAAACGGAGTTTCGGCATGGACGGCTACCCCCTGCTCAACGTCTTCTGGACCATGCTCTGGTTCTTCCTCTGGATCATGTGGCTGTTCCTGCTCTTCAAGATCGTCACCGACATCTTCCGTGACCACGAGATGAGCGGCTGGGGCAAGGCGGGCTGGCTGATCTTCTGCATCCTGCTGCCCTTCCTCGGCGTGCTGGTGTACGTCATCGCGCGCGGCAAGAGCATGACCCAGCGGGACCTCAAGCAGGCGAAGGACACCGAGGCGGCCTTCCAGGACTACATCCGCAAGACGGCGGGGACGGCGCCGGCCGGCGGCAAGGGCAGCGGCGTGGACGAACTCGCGCGGCTCGCCGAACTGAAGGACAGGGGCGCCATCACGGACGAGGAGTTCCAGCAGGCGAAGGCCAAGGTCCTGTCCTGACCCGGCGGGAGGGCGAGCGGGAGGACGCGTCGGCCCGGCTGGTCCGGTCACTGCTGCGCGAGGCGGTGGCCACGCCGGGCCGTCTGCCGGAGGTGCTCGCCGCTTTCGCGCCGCGCCGTCTCGGTCCGGGAGCGGACCGGACGGTGCGGCAGCTGCGGGCCGGTCTTCCGGAGGCGACGCCGGACGAGCTGCACGCCCGGCTCGTGCGGCGCGGCACCCGGTCGGCGTACACCGAGGGCGCGTTCGTCGGCGGGCCGTTCCTGTTGCTCGTGCCGTTCGCGTTCTGCGCGGCGTTGCTGTCACAGGCGCGCACCGTCCTCCAACTGGCGGCGCTCACCGGCCGGGACCCGGCGGATCCCGAGCGGGCCGCCGAATTCCTCGTCCTCCAGGGGGTGTACGCCGGCACGGACACCGCCCGGGCCGCGCTCACCACCGACGCGGCGACGGAGGAGAAGCAGGAGGAGGGGGAGGACGGGGTCGAAACGCGGCGGGGGCGGATCCCGGCGCAGTGGGGCCTGAGCATGCGCATGGCCAAGCTGCTCGGGGTGCTGACGCCGTCCACGGACGGCGCGCGCTGGTTCGTCCGGTTCGGGCAGTACACGCTGACGGGGGCCGTGTTCCTGGTGGGCCTGGTGGCGCCGCTGGTGTGGCTGCCCTATCTGGCGTACACCTATCGGCGCAACACCCTCCAGCTGCTCGACCGGGCCACGGTCTTCTACGCGGGAAAGCCGATCCCGCGCCGCAGCACACGGCTGGACGCGGCGATGGTCCTCGCGCTCACGCGGGCCGCCCTGTCTCTGCTCGTGCCGGTGGTGGGGGTGCTCGGAGTGCTGATCGCGGACGCGCGGATCGCGGGCAGCCACTGGCCGGTGCTCGGCATCGTCCTCATCGTCGGCTCGGTGGGCGTCGGCGGATGGTGGGCCCGGCGGCAGTGGCGCCGCTGGCACAGCTGACCGGGAATGCGGTCCGCATCACTCACCCCTGAATACGAATCTGAAATACGCCTTTGATACGGTCGGATCGTGCGGTTGACGAGATTCACCGACCTGGCGCTGCGTGCCGTGATGCGCCTGGCGGTCACCGATCAGGACGAGACCCCCACCACCCGGGAGGTCGCGGACTCGATGGCCGTTCCGTACGCGCACATGGCGAAGGTGGTCACCCGACTCCAGCACCTCGGCGTGATCGAGGCGCGCCGGGGCCGTGGCGGCGGGCTGGCGCTCACGGAGCTCGGGCGGCAGTCCTCGGTGGGCTGGCTGACCCGGACCCTGGAGGGGGACGAGGAGGTCGTCGCCTGCGAGGGCGACACGCCGTGCCCGCTGCGGACGGCCTGCCGGCTGCGCGGCGTGCTGCGCCAGGCGCAGGAGGCGTTCTACCGCACGCTCGATCCGCTCACCGTCGCCGATCTCGTGGAGTCGCCCACCGGGCCGGTGCTCCTCACGCTCTCGACCCGCCCACCGGGCGACTGACCCACCGGACTCCCGCCCCGCCTTCCCTCCCTCAGACTCCCGCCCTCCCCCGGGCGGTTTCCTCTCGCCTTTAAATACGTAGATCATCTACCAGTTTAGGAGCCCCCATGCTGTCCGAGCAGTCCGTACCGGTCGTCCGCGCCACCCTTCCCGCCGTCGGCGGGGCTCTCGACGAGATCACCGAGCGCTTCTACGCGGGCATGTTCGCCGCCCACCCCGAGCTGCTGCGCGATCTGTTCAACCGCGGGAACCAGGCCACCGGAGACCAGCGCAAGGCGCTGGCCGGCTCCATAGCCGCCTTCGCGGGCGCCCTGCTCGAGCACCCGGACAGCCGCCCCGACGTGATGCTCTCGCGCATCGCCCACAAGCACGCCTCGCTGGGCGTCACTTCGGAGCAGTACAAGATCGTCCACGAGCATCTCTTCGCCGCGATCGTCGCCGTCCTCGGCGACGCCGTGACGCCGGAGGTCGCCCAGGCCTGGGACGAGGTGTACTGGCTGATGGCCAACGCCCTGATCGCGCTGGAGGCCCGGCTCTACGAGGGGCGCGGGGTCGCCGAGGGCGAGGTCTGGCACCCGATGGAGATCGCCGGACGGGACGAGGAGACCGCCGACACCGTCTCCTTCACGCTGCGCCACCCCGACGGCCGGCCCACCGCGGACTTCCGGCCCGGCCAGTACATGAGCGTCCAGGTCACGCTGCCCGACGGCGCCCGGCAGATCCGCCAGTACAGCCTGTCCACCGCCCCGGGCCGCCCCGACTGGCGGATCACCGTCAAGCGCGTGGACGGGGACCCGGCCGGCGAGGTCTCCTCCTGGCTGCACGCCCATGGCACCGTCGGCGACCGGGTCGCGGTGTCCGAGCCCTTCGGCGACCTGGTGCTTCCCGAGGGCGACGGCCCGCTGCTGCTCGCCTCGGCGGGCATCGGCTCCACCCCCATGCTGGCGATGCTGGACCACCTCGTCGCGACCGGTTCGACCCGCCCGGTCACCGTCGTCCACGCCGACCGCTCCCCCGCCGGCCACGCCCACCGCGAGGAGCTGCGCCGTCTGGTCGACGCGCTGCCGCAGGGCTCGCTGCACCTCTGGTACGAGGAGCCGGGCGCCGCGGACGCCCGCCTCGGCCGCGCCGACGTCACCGCGCTCGACCTGCCGGAGGGCGTGACCGCCTATCTGTGCGGCCCGCTGCCCTTCATGCGCGCGGTGCGCGGCGACCTGCTCGGCCGCGGTGTCGCCGCGGCGGACGTGCACTACGAGGTCTTCGGCCCCGACCTGTGGCTCGGTGCGGCGGCCTGACCGCCACCCCCTCCCGCCCGGCGCCCGTAGGGGTGCCGGGCTTCGGCCTTGCCTGCGGATCCTGGGCTCCATGGCGCAATCCGCCCGGATATTGCATAGTGAAGCCGCGAATTCACCTCATGATCAGTGGCGGGAGTGAGCGGATGACCACGGCGTACGAGGCGCTGCGGAAGCCGGCGGGCAGGGTCCGCGGGCTCGCCGTCGACATCGGCAGCTCCCGCACCCGGGTGTGGGCTCCGGGCGCGGGCGTCCTCGCGGACGTGCCGAGCGGCCCGGTCCGGCGCGGCCGGGTCACGGACGCCACCCCGCACCAGCGGCTGCTGCGCGAGGTGGCCGACTCGGCGTTCGGCGACGACCGGGCCGGCACCGTCGTGATGCTGTGTCATCCGGTCCTGGCCGGGCCCGAACAGCGGGCGGCGGCCCGGCGGATGGTGGCCGAACTCGGGCCCGCCCGGGTGGTCTCCGTCGACAGCGCGCGGGCGGCCGCCGCGTACGCCGGTCCCAGCGGCGGCGGTCCGCTGCTCGTGGTCGACCTGGGCGCGGAGCTGACCGAGGTCACCCTGTTGGTCGACGGCATGGTGCAGGACGCGCGGCTCGCCGAGCTCGGCCTCGACGATCTGCCGGAACCGGGCTCGGCGACGGCCGCGGTGGTCCACACGGCCGCCGACATGGTCATGGACCTCTGGCGCCGCGATCGCACCGGGGCGGTACGGGGCGCGCTGCGCCGCGGGATCCTGGTCGCGGGCGGCGGCGCCCTGCGGATGGATCTGACGAGCCGGCTGGCGCTGCAGCTCGGTGTCCGGCTGCGGCTGGCCAACGACCCGGCGACCAGCACGGTCCGCGGCGCTGGCCTGCTGCTCTCCTCGACGCTCCGGCATCCGGGCGCGGCGCGCCGGGACTGACGCGGGGACGGGCCGGCGTACGGCGTGCGCCGGCCCGTCCCTCCGCCCCGTGGCCAGGGGGGGGACGGGCCGGGGTGTCAGCAGCCGGTGGCCCAGATGTGGGAGTCGCCGCGGTCGTTGGCAGCCCCGTTGTAGCCGACCTCCTGGCCGGGGGCGAGACAGATGGTCATGGAGCCGCCCTGCCAGGCGGACTCGTAGACCTGGACGTAGTCCTTGATCCCGGGTCCCGAGATGCCGTGGTTGGCCCAGGACGAGTCGGTGTCGGCGATCCAGCTCTCCCACCAGCCGTCGTCGCCGCTCCAGTTGGCGCGCTGGCCGCCGAAGTCGGCGTCCTGCCAGGCGCAGAAGTCCCCGGAGGGGCATTCGGCGGCGGTGGCGGGCGCCGTCAGGGCGAGGCCGCCGGCGAGGGCGAGCAGGGCTGCGGTGGTGGGGCCGAGGAGTCGCTTCATGAAGCGTCGATGCCTTTCTTCTCGGATGTCGCGGTTTTCCCGGTGGGGTGCGCGGACAGCTCGGCTGCCCGCCGCAGTGCGCGGGCGCGCAGCTGCTCGTAGGTGGCGACCTGGTCGCGGTGCAGGGTGCGTACGGTGGCGAGCTCGGCGGGTTCGAGCCGGGCGCGGACGTCGGCGAGGCCGCTCTCGCGGGTGCAGCGTTCGGCGACGGCGGGGTCGGGGCGGCCGGCGCGCGGTCCTCCGGAGGGTGCGGCGCAGCGGGTCCAGCGGTCGAGCGCGGCGCGGTGCGCGGGGTCGTCCTTCATCCGGGCCTGGGCCTCGGCGCGCAGGTTGTCGACGGTGACCTGGGCGCGGAACCAGCGGTGCTGGTCGCCGTACAGCGCGGCGCGGGCGGCGGCGACGCAGCCGTCGCTGTTGGCGGTGACGGTGTGTCCGGTGGCCAGGGTGAGGGAGAGCTCGCGGGGGTCGCGGCCGAAGAGCGCGGTCTGGAGCCGGGTGTCGGCGTCGGCGGCCGCGGGGCCGGGGGCGGGCGCGGGGGCGCGGGCCTGAGAGACCGGGGCAGGGGGCAGCGTGAGGCCCTGGGCGTCGAGGCAGTCGGCGACGAGCCGCTGCTCGGCGGCCTTGAGGAGCCGGTCCTGGGCCTGGCGGGTGGCGAGCGCGGAGGCGGGCGCCCCGGCCGTGCCGACGGGCGGGGCGGGTGCGGCGGAGTGCGGGTGCACGGTGGCGCAGCCGGCGAGGACGAGCGCGGCGGCGGCCGTGAGGAGTGCGTGGCGGTGCGCTGAGCGGGGCGCGCGGCGGGACGCGAGGCGCATGGTTCCCCCTGGTGGCGGGCCTGGGCGGTGGTGTCCGGCGGTGTGATCGCCGCCGTGTCGTGGCGATCAATGCCCGGTGCCGGGGTGGCCATGCGGGGCTTTGCGGCGACTCACTCGAAGGGGTCGAACGCGCCGGGGCGCGCGCCGCCAACAGGGTGGTCGCGGGTCGTGCGGCGCGTACGCAGGAACGACAGAGCCCCGGCTGGACGGGGGGTTCCAGCCGGGGCCGTTTGCCGTGACGTGGTGAAGAGCGGTCGCCGCTGAGGGGGGACCAGGGGACCGGGCCCCTTCGCCGTCACATAAGGATGAACGGTCAACCTTCACCCAATGTTCCGCCTTGCGCCCGGTGTCGGGTGTGAGCCTGCTCACCCCGTTTTGCCCGTTCGGTCAGTCGTCCTTCTCGGGGCGGTAGACCGTCCCGGGCTCGGGCTTTCCGGGGGCGATGAGCTGCGGCACGGTGACGAAGGTGTAGCCGCGGCGCTTGAGCTCGTCGATGATGCCGGGCACGGCGGGGACGGTGCCGCCGTAGATGTCGTGCAGCAGGATGATGCCGTCGCCGTGGGCCTGGTCGAGGACGCGCCGGCGTATCAGGGCGGTGTCCTCGGTGGAGTAGTCCTTGGCGGTGATGCTCCACAGCACCTGGGAGAGGCCGAGTTCGCGGCTCACGTCGGAGACGGTGTCGTCGGTCCGGCCCTGCGGCGGGCGCATCAGGGTCGGCTTCTTGCCCGTGATCTTCGCTATCGCGTCCTGGGTGCGGGACAGCTCGTCGCGGACCTCGGCGGCGTCGAGGCCGGTCAGGATCTGGTGGGTCCAGGTGTGGTTGGCGACCTCGTGCCCCTCGTCGGAGATGCGCTTGACGACCTGCGGATAGCGCAGGACGTGCTTCTGGCCGAGCAGGAAGAAGGTCGCGTGGACCTGCTTCTCCTTGAGGATGTCGAGCAGTTTCGGGGTGTCCTCGCCCGGGCCCGCGTCGAAGGTGAGGGCGATGCACTTGGCCTTGGCGCAGTCGACGGCGTCGGGCGCCGCCGCTCCGAACCTTCCGCCCGTGCCGGCCTTGCCGTCCGTGGGCGCCTGCTCGCGCGCCTCGCCGGGCGTGACCGTGTCGGCCGAGCATCCGGTGAGGGAGGCGACGAGTGTCGCCGCGGCGAGCAGCGCGAGGGCGGCGCCCCGGTGTCGTCGGCCCGGCTTGGTTCGGAACATGTGCAACCCGCTTTCCCCGAAAGATTGGTTCGCGAGCAAGGGCCCCCGCCTGGTCATGGCGGAGGCCCTGCGGCTCGTCGACGACTCTACACACGGTGTATAGCCGGGGAGGGGGCGGGGGTCGGTGGCGTGCACATGGCGGCCCCGGGCGGCGCCCGTCCGCGACGCCCAGGGTCGATGGAGGGATGTCCTCGCCCGTCAGCGGGACGCGAGGAGGAGGCGGGCCTCGGTCTCCTGGTCACCGGAGACGGACTGGAGGGACTGGATGTCGAAGGTGCGCGCGAGCACCCGCTCGACCTCGTCGACGGCGTGGTACCCACCGGTGAGCAGCGCTCCGACCATGCCGGTCAGCGGCACGGGTGCCGTTTCCTCGTGGCGGCCGCCGGCCGTGTCGAAGGTGGCCATCCAGACGGTGGTGGCGGGCGAGGTCGCCGCCTCCGGGCCTGGCGTCACGATGTCCTCGAGCTGATAGGTGCGGTCGAGGACGTCGAAGACGGCCTGGGCGTCCTCCCGGCAGCAGTCGCTCAGCTGCACGGTGACATCGGTGTCGATGTGCAAGTCGTACACGGCGCTCATCTCCTCGTGTGCCCGATTCCAGCATCCCTCGTGGCACGGCCGCCCGCGAGGGCCCCGGGTGGCGGACCGGTCGCGAGGTCCGCACGGTGGAAGAAGAGCGTCCTCGGGAGGCGGCGTGTCCGGTACGAGCCAGGGGCCAGGGAAGCCCGCGGGGCCGGACGGGGACGGCCTGGTCCGGGGCCGCCACGAGACCCCCGACGAACGCGCCGACCGGCGCTGGACCGAGCTGATGCAGGAGATCCGGGTCGCCCAGACGGGCGTACAGATCCTCTTCGGCTTCCTCCTCACGGTCGTCTTCACCCCGCGTTTCCCGGAGCTGTCGGACACCGACCGGACGATCTACATCGTGACGGTCTCGCTGAGCGCCGCCGCCACCGGCGCCCTCATCGGCCCGGTCTCCTTCCACCGCATGGTCGCCGGGCGCCGCCTCAAGCCCCGCGCGGTCAGCTGGGCCTCCCGCCTCACCCTCGTGGGCCTGGTGCTCCTCCTCGCCACCCTGTGCGCCGCGCTCCTCCTCGTGCTCCGTGTGGCCACCGGCGCCACCTTCGTCCCCTGGCTCGTCGCCGGACTCCTCGCCTGGTACCTCCTGTGCTGGTTCGTGCTCCCGATCTGGGTCCGCCACCGCCACACGTCCGGTCCCGGCGGCTGACTCCCCCTGGCAGGTCACCCCGCCGCGAGAACCGTCTCCACCGTGTCCGCCTCGGCGGCTCGCTTGTCCGGGCGGTGGCGCAGCACACGGGCGAAGCGGAGGGTGACGCCGGCGGGATAGCGGGTGGAGCGCTGGAGGCCGTCGAAGGCGATCTCCACGACGAGTTCGGGGCGGACGCGGACGGTGTACCCGTCGTCGGAGACGGCGAGTTCGGTGAGACGCTCGGTCTGCCAGCGGAGCATCTCGTCGGTGAGGCCCTTGAACGTCTTGCCCAGCATGACGAAGGTGCCGTCCGCCGCGCGGGCGCCCAGGTGCAGGTTGGACAGGAGCCCGGTGCGGCGGCCGTGCCCGCGTTCGACGGCGAGGACCACCAGGTCGAGGGTGTGCACCGGCTTCACCTTCAGCCAGGTGCGGCCCCTCCGGCCGGCGACGTACGGGGCGTCGAGGCCCTTCACCAGAACGCCCTCGTGGCCACGGGCCAGGGTGTCCCGGAAGAAGTCCTCGGCCGCCTCGACGGCGACCGGGTCCGCCGGGTCGGTGACCGGCCTCCGGCGCACCCGGAAGTGCTCGGGCAGCAGACGGGCGAGCACGGCGTGCCGTTCGCGCCCCGGGCGGTCGAGCAGCACCGTCCCGTCCGCCGCGAGCACGTCGAAGAACACGGGCGTCAGCGGCAGCGCGGCCCGCGCCGTGGTCACATCGACCCGGGAGCCGACGCGGGAGGCGATGTCCTGGAACGGCAGCGGCCGTCCGGTCGCCGGGTCGAGGGCGATCACCTCCCCGTCCAGAACGAGCCGGTCCCCCGCCGCCTCCCGGACCGTGTCGACCACCTCGGGCAGCCGCCCGGTGATGTCGTCGAGGGAACGGGTGTACACCCGCACCTCGTCGCCGAACCGGTGCACCTGAATGCGGATGCCGTCGAGCTTCTCCTCCACCGCACACGGGCCGAGCGCCTCGACGGCCTCCGTGACGCTGCCCGCCGTGAGCGCGAGCATCGGCTGCACCGGCCTGCCGACCCGCAGCGTGAACGCCTCCAGTGCGTCCGGCCCCTCGGCGAGCACGGCGCGCGCGACCGGCGGCAGCGAGCCCTCGAGCATGACCGCCCGCCGCAGGTCCCCGGGCGGCACCTCGGCCGCCCGGGCGACGCCTTCGAGCGCGACCGCGTCGAGCGCGCCCTGCCGGACCTCGCCGGACAGCAACCGCAGCAGGAACTCCTGCTCCTCCGTCGTCGCGGCGCCGAACAGCTCACGGACCAGGCCGAGTCGCCGGGCCTGCGCCCCGGATCCGGAGACCGCTGCCAGCTCGGTCATCGTCGCGTCGGTACGGGCCAGGGTGAGCGCGGGCCGCCCGGCGGGCGGGACGGCCGGTGGCAGCACGTTCTTGAGCACGCTCCAGCCGACCCCGATCCGCCCCTGGGGGAGGCGGCCGGACAGGTAGGCGATGACGAGCGGGCTCTCCTCCGGCTCTGCCTCCGTGAACAGTCCGGCGAGCAGAGCGATCTTCCGGGACCGCGCCGACGTGGCGGCGACCTGCCCGGACACCTCCGCGACGCGGGCCAGGAGCATGGGCCCATGGTGCCCGCGCGCCCAACACCCCGCACCCCGGCGCCCGCCTCACGCCCCGGGCCCGCGCACCGCCTCCTTCCGCCTGCGCCACCGGTCGAGCAGACTCCGCCGAACCCGTCTGCCGGGCGGCCTCGTGACCGCCGCCGGACGCGGCGGCCACCGGTCGACATGCCGCGCCCGCGGCACCGGAGCCGGAACGGGCCACGGTGCCGCGTCCCCGACCAGTCCGGCGCCCGGGTCCGGGACCGAAGTCGGAGTCGGAGCCGAAGTCGGGGCCGAGGCCGAGGCCTGGTCCGGCTCCGTGTCCGGGCCCGGAGGCGGGGCCGGGCTCAGGGCCGGCGGCAGGACCACGTCCCGGGCCGGGCCCCGGAGGGGGAGCGGGCTCGGGACGGCCGGATCCGGGCCCGAGCACGAGTCCGGGGCCGGGTCCAAGCCCGGGGCCGGATCCGAGCCCGGATCCGAGCCCGGGGCCGGGGCCAGGCGCAGGGAAGGAGGCGGGGCCTGGACGGGCGGCCAGGCGCCCGGACGCGGGGCCTCGCGGTCCGCGCGGGCCTCGTCCAGGGCGAGCGCGAGGCTCATCCGGTGCCAGAGGATCTCGTCGGGGTCGTCGGCGACCATCAGCCGGTCGGCGATCTCCCGGGGCGTCGGCGCGTTCGGCCGCCAGCTCGGCGGCGCGGGCCGCAGCCGCTCCAGATGGGCCCGTTCATAGGGGTCGTCGACGACCTCGGCCACATGCGACGGGTCGAGGAGCGAGGCGATCGCGGCCGCGCGCACCCACGGGTCGTCGCTCGCCCGCAGCAGCACGCCGAGGCGCCGGGCGCGCCAGTTCCGGGGCCGCCAGTCGAGGTGGTCGGTGGCCGCCTGGGCGCGGACGTCCAGGGGCAGCCGGCCGGCCAGGAGCCGAGGGTGGTTGAGCGCGAACTCGGCGAGTTCGGCGGCCGGGTAGAGCCAGACGACGGCCCGGTAGCGGTTGATGTAGAAGCGGACGGGGCTGAAGTGGCCCGTGCGCGCGAGGCGGGCGAAGCGATCGCGGGTGACCGAGAGGAGTTCGGCACCCTCTCCCGTACCGACGGCTCGGACCCGCTCACGCAGTCCGTCGGGGAAGTCCGGGGCGGCCCGGAGCCGTTCGATCTCGTCGCGGGGCACGCGGCGGCGGGCTCTCTCCCCCGGGGCGGCGTCCGGGGCGCCGGGCGCCGGGCCCGGCACCGTACGGACGATTCCGAGGTCGACGGCGAGCCGGAACTCGTCGCGCCTCAGCTCCAGTTCCTCGGCGGCGCGCCCCGGGGCGACGGCGCCCGCAGGCGCCGCGCCCCTCGCCTCCCGCCGCGCCACACCTGTCGCTTCTGTCGTCTCCGTCGACTCCGTCCGCTCCGTGGTCTCTGTCGTCTCGTGCGTGGTCATACGAGCGGCCCTCCCCCGTGTGTCGTGTCGCGCCCTGCGAACACTTTCGGTGATGACCGTAACGCACAGTGACGACAGTTCGCCTGCCCTGTGGATAACTTTCGGGACGGACCGTCCGGGGCTAGGACTCGTCCGCGCCGCCCGGCTGCCGGGCCGCCACGCCCAGGTGCTCACCGACCCGGTTCACCAGCAGCGTCATCTCGTAGGCGACCTGGCCGATGTCGGCCTCCGCCGCGCTCAGGACACAGAGACAGCTGCCCTCGCCCGCCGCCGTCACGAAAAGCACGGCCTCGTCGAACTCGACCATGGTCTGCCGTGGCCGGCCGGCCTTGAAGTGGCGGCCCGAGCCGCGCGCCAGGCTGTGCAGGCCCGAGGAGACGGCGGCCAGATGCTCGGCGTCCTCACGCTCGAGTCCACTGCTCGCGCCTGTCACCAGGCCGTCGTTCGACAGTACGAGGGCGTGCCGTATCGAGCCGACCCGTCGGGTCAGGTCGTCCAGAAGCCAGTCGAGTCCTCTGTCCAGCGCCATGCGTGGTCCTCCCCCATGTGTGGTGCGTCCCCGTCGCCCCGTGGTTCCCCGTGGTGCCCGCGGCCCGGGGGTCGCGTGTCCGCGGCCGGTCACGCGGGTACCGGCCGACCGTATTCCGTTCCGGTCAGCCTTACGCACTGTCGTGAGCAGGGCAAGCATCCGTGGCCATTCGCGTGCCGCCCGGCGGCCGCCGCAGACCACAACAGGCCACCGGGCCCCGCCCAACCCGCCTAGCCCACCGGGCGGGACGAGCCCGTCGCGTCCGTCGCGTCCGCCGCATCCGCCGCATCCGCCCTGCCCACCGAGTCGAGCAGCCGGGCGGTGTGCATGCGGCCCGCGTACTCCACGAGGCGGATCAGCACCTCCTTGCCCGAGTCCCGGTCACGGGCGTCGCACAGCACCACCGGGGTGCCCCGGTCCAGGTCCAGGGCGCGTGAGACGTCGTGCGCGCCGTACGTACGCGCCCCCGCGAAGCAGTTGACGGCGACGACGAAGGGAACGCCGCGGTGCTCGAAGTAGTCCACGGCGGGGAAGCAGTCCTCCAGGCGGCGGGTGTCGGCGAGGACGACGGCGCCGAGCGCGCCCTGCGACAGGTCGTCCCAGAGGAACCAGAAGCGGTCCTGGCCGGGTGTCCCGAAGAGATAGAGCGAGAGCCCGGCGCGGATGGTGATGCGGCCGAAGTCCATGGCCACGGTCGTGGTGCTCTTCTGGTCGACCCCTCCCGTGTCGTCCACGCCCTCCCCCACCCGGCTGAGGCGTTCCTCGGTGCGCAGCGGGCGGATCTCGCTGACCGCGCCGACGAGGGTGGTCTTGCCGACGCCGAAGCCGCCGGCGACCAGGATCTTCAGGGCGAGGGCGGTGGTGTCCGGGCCGCCCGCCCGGGTGCTCTCAAAGCGCTCGTAGGCCATCGATGACTTCCCTCAGGATCCGTTCGTCGGGCAGCTGTGCGGGCGGGACGGGTCTGCTGACCTTCACGAAGCCCGCTTCGAGGAGGTCGCCCAGGAGGACCCGGACCACCCCTACGGGGAGGTCGGCGTCGGCGGCGAGTTCGGCCACGGACTGGGTCTCGGCCCGGCACTGGGCGAGCAGGGCGCGGTGTTCGGGGCCGAGCAGGGCCTCTTCGGCCCCGTCCGGCGGGTCGTCGTCGACGACGACCAGGGCGATGAGGTCGAACCGTACGTTGCTCGGTCCGGGCTTGGTCCGGCCGCCGGTCATGGCGTACGGCCGGACCAGCGGTCCGGCGTCGGCGTCGTACCACTGACTGCCCGGCAGGGGCGGTCCGCCGCCGGCGCTGTCCTTGTTCATGGGGTCTCCGTGGTCCGGGGGTCCGGCGCGCCATGGGGCACGCGCGCGTTGGGCACGGGCGCGCGGTGTGCGGGGCCCGGGGCGGTCAGCCCGCGGCCGGCGGAGTGACCGTGAGCCGGGGCGGGGTGTAGAGGTGCTCGCCGACGCGTTTGACCAGGCGGGCCATCTCGTAGGCGATGAGGCCGATGTCGGCGTGGATCCCGCTGAGGACGGCGAGGCAGGAGCCGTCCCCGGCGGCGGCGACGAAGAGGAAGCCGTCGTCCATCTCGACCATGGTCTGGCGCACGCCGCCGGTGTGGAACTGCCGTCCGGCGCCCTTGGCGAGGCTGTGGAAGCCGGACGCGATGGCGGCCAGGTGCTCGGCGTCCTCGCGGCTGAGTCCGCTGGAGGCGCCGACGGCGAGGCCGTCGCTGGAGAGGACCACGGTGTGGCGGACCTCGCGGACACGGGTGACCAGGTCGTCCAGGAGCCAGTCCAGTTCGCCGGAGCGGTGGTGGGAAATCCTCTCGTGGTCGATCATTCGTCGTCTCCTTCGCTGCCGGGTTCGCTGGATGCGGGGCGCTCGCCTGGGGCGTGGCCCCGGCTGTGGACCTGGCCCTGGCCCTGCCCCTGGGCGGGATCGGTTTCCGGGCCGGGACTCGGTCCGTGGCCTGCGCTGGTGCCGTGGCCTGCGCCGGTGCCGTGGCCTGCGCTGGTGCCGTCGCCTGTGCTCATGGCGTGGCCAGGGCCGAGCGGGCGTCGGACCGGGGGTACGGCGGCGCCGGGGGCGGGGCCGCCGCCCCTGCGCCAGCCGTCGCGGTACGCGGACATGCGGTCGCGGACCTGTTCCGGTGTCCGCTCGTCGGCGCCGCTGCCCGCACCGGCGGCGCCACCGGCACCGCCCGGAGCGGTCCCGGGACCGGCGGGCGCCGCGGGCGGTGCCTCACGAAGCTGCGGTACGAGGCTGGCCTGCCGTACGCGCCGGGGCAGGTCGGCGCCCGGGTCCTCGCCCGGCCCTCCGGACGCGGACACAGTGCCCGTGGTGGGGGGCCCGGCCGGGAGCTGGGGGCGCGGCGGTACGGACGGGGACGGCGTACGGGACGGGGCCGGGGCGAGGTTCCGGCCGCGGTGGTGCAGGGCGGTGACGGCGGCCGGGGGCCGCTCCGGCTCGGCGCTCGCGGCGGGCGCCTGCGGCGCGCGGGGCCCCGGCACGGACGGCGCCGCCGCCGGCGCGAAGGCCGGAGCCGGGACCGTGGGCGGCGCGGGAGTGGTGAACTCCTCCTCCGGCGCCGTGTTCTGGAGCAGGTCGGTGGGGAGCAGGACGACGGCGGTGGTGCCGCCGTACGGAGAGGTGCGGAGGTGGACCTTGACGGCGTGCCGGGAGGCGAGGCGGCTGACCACGAACAGGCCGAGCCGGTCGCTGTCGAAGAGGTCGAGCGCCTCGGACCGATCGATCCGGGCGTTGGCCTCGGCGAGGGATTCCCGGCCCATGCCGAGGCCGCGGTCCTCGATCTCCAGGGCATAGCCGTTGCCGACGGGTTCGCCGCTGATCCGCACCTTGGTGTGGGGCGGGGAGAACTGGGCGGCGTTCTCGATGAGTTCGGCGAGCAGGTGGGTGAGGTCGGCGACGGCGCCGCCGACGACGGCGGTCTCGGGGAGTCTGCGCATCTCCACGCGCGCGTAGTCCTCGATTTCGGAGACGGCGGCGCGTACGACGTTGGTGAGGGGTACGGGCAGGCGCCAGGCGCGGCCGGGGGCGGCGCCGGAGAGGATGATCAGGCTCTCGGCGTGGCGGCGCATGCGGGTGGTGAGGTGGTCGAGCTTGAAGAGGTCGCCGAGTTCGTTCGGGTCGTCGGCCCGCCGTTCCATGCTGTCGAGCAGGTTGAGCTGGCGATGCACCAGGACCTGGCTGCGCCGGGCGAGGTTGACGAAGACCCCGGAGATGCCGCTGGCGAGTTCGGCGCGTTCGACGGCGGCGGAGAGGGCCGCGCGGTGGACGGTGGTGAGGGCCTCGCCGACCTGGCCGATCTCGTCCTGCGGGGCGGGCCCTGGCGGGGCCTCGGCCCGGACGTCGATCTCCTCTCCGGCCCGCAGCCGGCGCATGGCGGCGGGAAGTTTGCGGCGGGCGATCTCCAGAGCGCCGTTGCGGAGGCTGATGAGCTCCACGACGAGGCCGCGGCCGATGCGTACGGAGATGACGAGGGAGGCGGCGACGGCGGCGAGGCCGAGGAGTACGGCGGCACCGCCGGCGCTGAACGCGCCGCCGGCGAGCGGATCGTGGCGGGCGGCCGCGTCCGTGTGCGCGGCCCGCTCGATGCCGGCGGTGCCCTCGCGGACGAAGGCGTGGACCGTGTCCCACTCCCCCGAGGTGACGGCCTGGGCGGCGCGCCGCCCGGGTACGGCGGCGCGGACCCGGTCCTCGGCGGCCAGGAGCCGGCGGTAGTCCGGCTGGGCGGTGAGGTTGCGCCAGGCGGCGCGCTGGGCCGGGGGCAGGTCGGCGGTGGCGGACTCGGTCAGGGCGCGGCGGGCCTCGACGGCGCCGCCGAAGGCGCGCAGCCGGTCGGCGTCCAGCGACCCGGTGAGGTGAGCGGCGCCGAGGAGGGTGTCCTCCCGGGCCAGCTGTTCGCCGGCGCGGGCGAGTTCGAGCAGGACCCGGGCCTCGGCGCCGGCGTCGGTGCCGTCGGCCACGGCGAGGGCTCCGCCGATGCCGAGGCCGGTGGTGATGGCCGCCGTGTACGCGTCGTAGAGGCGGCCGGCGTCGGCGCGGCCCTCGGCGGCCTCGGTGCGGAGTGCGCTGAGCGCCTCGGCCTGGCCGACGAAGGAGGCGACGCGGGTCGCGACGTCGCCGGGGAGGCTGCCGCTGTCGCCGACGGTGTGCCGCTCGTCGAGGCGGAGGCGGGCGACGGCGGCGGCGCTGGCCCGGGCGCGGTTGTCGAGTTCGGCGGCACGGGTGGCGCCGGGGGCGGCCGCCTGACGTACGGCGGCGCGTCGCTCGTCCTGGAGGGCGGTGACCGCGACGGTGACCGGCCCTCGGACCTCGGTGTCCACGGACTGGAGGTGACGGAGGCGGGCGATGTCCTGCGCGGTGGAGACGGTGGCGAAGCCCCACAGGGCGAGCAGCGAGACGACCGGCACCATGAGCAGCGACACGATCTTCGCGCGGACGGTACGGGGACGGATACCTCGGCCCCTGCGGCGCGGCGCGGTCGGGGCGGGGGCCGGGGCGGAGGCCGGTGTCGGGGTCGGTGCGACTGCCCCGGTGGCCCCCGTGGGGGGAGCGGGTGCGGGTACGGGCAGGGGGGCGGTCGCTGCGACCGCCTGGCCGGCGGGGCCGGGGGCGGCCGGGCCTGCGGAGGCGGGGGCCGCGGGTCCGCCGGGGGCCGTCTCGTCGGCGGGCGGCCCGGCGTGCGCGCGGCGCCCGCGGGCCGCCGTGGGCGGCTGGGCGGGGGCCCCGGGGGCCGGGGTCCTGCGGGGAGTTCGCATGGCCTCCTCGTTCCTTCGTTCACGGCCCCGGTGGGGCGGCGGGACCGCTGGTGCTGGGGATCGGGCGGGCTGGCAGGGATGACTGGGTTGTGGGACGGGCCGTGGGGACGGGCGGCCCGTCGGGTGCGGCAGCGGGAGCGGAGTGCCGGACGCCGTGGGGAGGCGGTGTCAGTGCGCCCTGGCATCGTGGGGATCGGTCGGGCTGTGCACAGGCCCCGACGGATGGGCGTAGGCCGGGCTGGGGGCGGTCGGGCGGGGCGACGGGGTGTCCGGATCCGGGCGGAAGCCCGGGGGTGCGACGTCCACGGCGCGTTCGTCGGGTTCGGTCAGGCGCTCGGCGGAGGCGTAGGCGGCGTGTTCGCCCGCCGTCGGGGAGAGGGCGACGAAGGCGGAGGTGATGAAGAGGTAGGAGCCGAGGCCCACGGCGAGCGGGAAGATGAACTGCATGACGGAAGCGCCGGGAAGGGGTGCGGCGGAGGGGGTGACGGTGACGTCGACGGCGAACATACCGGTGTAGTGCATGCTGCTGACGGCGGCGCCCATGACGAGGGAGGCGAGGGCCACGGCCGCCGGGGCGTGGATGTTGAGGGCGGCCCAGAGGGCGGCGGTGGCGGCGACCACGGCGATGACGACGGAGAGGGCGACGAGCAGCGGGTCGTAGCGCACCTGGCCGTGCAGATTGAGGGCGGCCATGCCCATGTAGTGCATGCTCGCGACGCCGACGCCCGTGGTCAGTCCGCCGATCAGGAGCGATCGGATCCGGTCGCGGCCGTACCCGACGGCGAAGACCCCGACGCCCGTGACGCCCATGGCGATGAGCAGGCTGAGCAGGGTGAGGGGGACGTCGTAGCGGATGTCGGTTCCGGTGACGCCGAAGCCGAGCATCGCGACGAAGTGCATCGTCCAGATGCCGGTGCCGATCGCGGAGGCGGCGGTGAGCAGCCAGTTGCGGCGCGAGCGGCCGGTCGTGTCGAGGGCGCGTACGGTGCAGCGCAGTCCGAGGGCGGCGCCGGTGCAGGCCATCGCGTACGACAGCACAGGTGTCAGCCAGCCGTAGGTGGCGTGGTCCAGGTGTCCCATGGCTCCGGGACGCTAGTGCGCATCCGGGGGCGCACCGGGGGCGCATTTCGAAAGCTGATGGAATATGACACAGAGATGTTCCCGAACGATCGCCGCGACCTCGAACATGCGCGCAGTTCGTTCACTCGCCCGGGCGATATCGGAGGCGCTCCATACGAGGAACTCACCCCTGTGGGTGACCCACACCTGAGGGATCATGGATCGCATGAGCGATGACCCCACACAGGTACGCGAGTTCTTCGGCGCGCGCGCCGCTCGCTGGGACACGAGGTTCCCCGACGACGGTCCGGCCTACGCCGCCGCCGTGGCGGAGCTCGGACTGCGGCCCGGCGACGCCGTGCTCGACGCCGGCTGCGGCACCGGCCGCGCGCTGCCGCCCCTGCGCGAGGCGGTCGGGCCCGGCGGCACGGTCCTGGGCGCGGACCTGACTCCCGAGATGCTCGCGGAGGCGGCGAAGGCGGGCCGGGACGCGGCGGGCACGCTGCTGCTCGCGGACGTCTCCCGGCTGCCGCTGCGCGACGGCGGGCTCGACGCCGTGTTCGGCGCGGGGCTGATCTCCCACCTGGCCGACCCCGAGCGGGACCTGCGCGAACTGGCCCGGGTGGTCCGGCCCGGCGGGCGGCTCGCGCTGTTCCACCCGATCGGGCGCGCGGCCCTCGCCGCCCGGCACGGCCGGCAGATCACCGACGACGACCTGCGGGCAGAGCCCAACCTGCGCCCGCTGCTTGCCCGTTCGGGCTGGGAGCTGGTCTCGTACACGGACGAGGACGAGCGCTATCTGGCGCTCGCCGTGCGCCGTACGGGGTGATCGTTCCGGCGAATCGCGAAACCGCGAACCCGTGCGCACGCTCGCGCCATGACGGCGGGGCTCCTGTCGGCGGTCCGGTGGGGCGGGCGACGCGTCGGAAACGGGGGCGGTCCGCCGCGGGCGGTGACTGGGCGGGCGGCACGGACGGGGTGGTACGGGGGCCGTGACCGCGGCGCACTCCGTGGCGGCCCCGCCGCGCGGCGCGCCACCGACCGGGCGTCCGGATCCCGCGCCGGGCGGCCGGAGGCCGAGGCCGCCCCGCCGGCCGGGGAGGCCACGAAGCACGGCTTCGGCACGGAGTCCCGGCGCCACCGGGTCGCCCGGGGCGCCCGGGCCGGCCCCGGCCGGGCACGGCACCCGAGGCTCCCGGGCTCTCGACGGGCGGGTTACTCACTGGTTAGGGTGCGCCGACGACCAGATGGGGAGGCTGACGTGGCCGAAACGGAATCCGCCGTGACCGGTGCGGAGGACGTCGTCGCGAACGGGGACGCCGAGAGCGACGAGGACGCGCTGTACGTGCTGACGGCGGCGCTGCTCACGCCCGCGCAGTTCCCCAGCGTGCTCGGCGACGACTATCCGGCGGCCTGTGCGGCGCTGCGCCTCGAACCGTACGCGGAGGGCTACGGCCTGGTGCTCGGGCAGGACGGCACCGGCGCGCGGTGGACGGTGGTCGTCGACGACGTGTCGCTGGTCGCGGTCGCCATCGCCTCCTGGGACTGCGGCATGGAGTACGACCTCTCCCCCGACGACCGCTCGGTGGTGTCCGCGCTGCCCGGCTGGCCGCTCGCGGTCGCGACGTCCGCGTCCGGACTGCCCGAACCCCACGACCCCGCCCCGGAGGCCGGCGCCCCTGAGCCGCTCGCCCCGCCCGCCGGCGACCGGTGGGGGCCGGCCCAGCGGCGCCTCGGCGCCGACATGGTGGCCCTGCAGTGGGCCGAGTGGCGCGCCAAGATCGGCGACGTGAGCCCCGAGAGCTCCGGCAGCCCCGGGAACACCGCTGAGGCCGCCGCCGGCGAGGATCAGGTCGACCCGGCCGCCGACCCGGAGGGCGGCGACGCCGACCCGTACACCCGCGTGCGGCGCGTCCTCGCGGAACTCGGCGAGTACGTCGAGCAGGCGCCCCCGGTCGGCCGGGTGCGGTCCAGCTTCGCCGGCGGCGAAGCCCGGATGCTGCGGGCCGACGGCCCCGGCTGGTCGCTGGTGGCACGCACCGACGACATGGCCTTCGTGCTCCTCGACGACGAGCCGCACCAGGTGCTCCCGGTGACACCCGGCCCCAGGCTGCCGGATCTGCTGCGGTCCCTCGACGCGATGGCGGTACGCCCGAGCTGACGGCGCCGCGGGGCGGCGCGCTCCGGGGGTTGCGCCCGCTCAGACCCGGTCGAGCGGGACGTGCGGCTCCGGCGGCAGTTCCACCCGGATGGTGTCGCCCGGACGCACCTCCCCGCCGGTCAGGACGACCGACATGATGCCCGCCTTGCGCACGAGCCGGCCCTCCTCGTCGCGGCCGACGACCTGCTTGAGCAGTCCGTGCCGGAAGTCGTCGATCTGGGCGCAGGGGTTGCGCAGGCCGGTGACCTCGACGACGGCCTCGGGGCCGAGGTGGAGCCGGGTGCCGGTGGGCAGGCCGAGCAGGTCGATGCCGCGGGTGGTGACGTTCTCGCCGAGGTCGCCGGGGGTGACCTCGAAGCCGGCCTCCGCCACCTCGTCGAAGAGCTCCGCGTGGATCAGGTGGACCTGGCGCAGGTTGGGCGCGGTCGGGTCCTTGGCCACCCGCGAGCGGTGCTTGACGGTGACCCCGGAGTGCACGTCACCCTCCACGCCCAGGCCGGCGAGGAGCGTGATGCCCTCCCGGTTGGGCTTGGTGAACGAGTAGACGCCATTGCTGCTGACCGTCGTGACGGTGCCTTGGCTCATCGGACAGAGCTCCCCTTCTCTGTTGTCGTGTCGCGCCCTCCGACCCTACGCGGCGTCCGCCTCGCGCAGGGGGGCGCCCACCTCGTGCAGGTGGCCGAGGGCCTGGCGGTAGGAGTCGACGAAGCCGGTCTCGGTGTAGGGGATGCCGAGTTCACGGCAGTGGGCGCGGACGGCGGGCTGGGCGAGACGCAGGTGCGGGCGCGGCATGCTGGGGAAGAGGTGGTGCTCGATCTGGTAGTTGAGCCCGCCGAGGAACCAGTCGGTGAGACGGCTGCCGCGGATGTTGCGGGAGGTGAGGACCTGTCGGCGCAGATGACCCCAGGAGTCGCCGTCGGGGTGGGCGTCGGGCATCTCCATGCCCTTGTGGTTGGGGGCGAAGGCCATGCCGAGGTGCACGCCGAGCAGCATCTGGTGGAGGAGCGCGAAG
The DNA here is from genome assembly GCF_026236535.1 of Streptomyces sp. SKN60. Lineage (GTDB taxonomy): Bacteria > Actinomycetota > Actinomycetes > Streptomycetales > Streptomycetaceae > Streptomyces. The sequence continues at coordinate 105,552 of NZ_JAHTMW010000004.1, forward strand.
ACGAGGGCCTGGAGCGGGCTGAGCAGGGTCAGCAGCAGGGCGGCGTAGCCGGCGAGGTGGGCGAGGAGGAGGGCGCCCTCCAGGAGGCGTTCGCGCCGGGTGCGGTACGGCCCGTCCGAAGAGAGCAGGGCCTGGACGCCGTACACCTTGAGCGCGATGCCCTCCAGGGTGGTCAGTGGGAAGAAGAGCCAGGCCTGGTGGCGGGTGAGCCAGCGGCGCAGGCCGGTGCGGTCGGTGGTCTGGTGGGCGGCGAAGACGAGGATGTCGGCGGCGACGTCCGGGTCCTTGTCGAGGTGGTTGGGGTGGGCGTGGTGGCGGTTGTGCTTGTCGTTCCACCATTCGCGGCTCATGCCGAGGAGCAGGTTGGCGTGCACGAGCTGGACGGCGCGGCCGAGCCGGCGGTTGCCGGTGACCTGGGCGTGCCCGGCGTCGTGGCCGATGAAGGCGGCGCGGGCGGAGAGCAGGGCGAGCGGCAGTGCGAGGAGCAGTGCCCACCAGGAGGGGCCGAGGAGGACGAGGCCGGCGACGACGGCGCCGATGCCGAGGAGGTTGACCGCCATGTCGCGGGCGTACCAGCCGGGCCGGCGGTCGAGCAGCCCCTGTTCCTTGATGGTGCGCAGGAGCGGCGCGAACTCGCTGCCGCCGCCGCGGCGCGGGCGGTGGGAGGCGCGTGCGGAGGGCGGCGGGGTGGGCGCGGCGAGCGGTGCGGCGAGGGTCGCGGCGGCCTGGGACATGGCGGTCTCCGGAGTCCGTTGAAGTCCGTTGGGAGGCCGTCGCGTAGGCCGCGCCGGCTACCGAAAACGTACGGATCGGCGATCGTCCGCGACCATGGCGTCACCACCCGGACCTGCTCGGGGGCGGTCCCGGGGGCGGGGGTGGGGTCTTCCCCACCCGAGCACATGGGTGTGTCGCGGATCACTCGCTAGAGTCGCACGCGGAGGCCTTTCCGCTAGGTATCATCGGCGGCTCGGCATCAGTAGTCAAATTTGAGGAATGCGTTGTCGCAGTCTCCGTCACAGTCACTGTCGTCCTCGATCCCGCACACCCCCACGGGTGAACTCGCCCGCTGCTCCACCCTGTTCCTGCCCGCCGCGCCGCCCCGCGCCGGCCGGATCGCCTTCTGGTCCCCCGATGGGCCACCCGACGGCCCGGCCGTCGGCCCTGGCGAGCCCGCCGAACCGACCGTCCTCGACATCGTCGACCTCGTCGACGGCGAGGTGCGGCCGCTGACCGTGCCCGCGCTCGTCCTCCCCGTACGGGAGGCGCTGTCGATCCTCGTCCGGGCGCGATCCGCCGCGGACGCCTCGCCGTCGGCGGCGTTCTGGGGCGCGGCCGCGCTGTTCTCGCTCGACCTGGTGGCCCGGGGCCTGCTCCTGCCCGGCCTCACCGCCGGTGACCTGGACGCCTGGCGGGTCGGCCCGCTGGGTGCCGAGGAGGTGGCCGCGCTGCGCGACCTCGCCGCTTCGATGCCGCCGTCGGCCCAGGCTGTACCGCTCCCCGCGGAAGACGCCGAGGACATCGACGACTCCGAGGACATCGACGACTCCGGGAACACCGACGGCTCCGGGAACACCGACGGCTCCGGCGCGGAGCTGATGCTCCCTCACCCCGAGGAGCTGCTGCGGGCGTTCGCCGACGCCGTCGCCGACGTACTGCCGCGCACCCCGGCCGCCCCGCTGCTGGCGGGCGGTCCCGGCTTCGCCGCCGAGGAGAGCCGGGCCGAGCCCGTACCGCTGCCGGAGCAGCGGGCGTGGGCGGCGGACGTGGCCGCCGGGCACGACGCGGGCGTACGGCTTTCGCTGCGCGTCGAGTTGGTGACGGCCGGGGCGCCGGCGGACGCCGCCGACGAGGTGCCGTCGTTCCGTGCCGTGCTGCAGATGCACGCGGTGGCCGATCCCGCGCTGGTCGCGGACGCGGCGGACGTGTGGGCGGGTACGGCCCCGGCGGGCCCGGGCGGTCACGGCGGCACCGCGTTCGGGCCGCGGGCCCGGATGGACGCGCTGCTCGCGCTGCGCCGGGCCGCCCGCGCCTGGCCCCCGCTCTCGCCGCTGCTCACGGCGGCGGTGCCGGACGCCGTCGACCTCGCCGACGAGGAGATCGCCGAACTCCTCGGCCCGGCCGCCCGCGCGCTCGCCGCAACCGGCGTACGGGTGCACTGGCCGCGCGAACTCGCCCACCGGCTCACCGCGCGCGCCGTCATCGGCCTGCCGGACGACACCGAAGGCACCGCGGGCCGAGGCGGGCGGGGCGGCGACGCGCTCCCCTCCTTCCTGTCCGCCGACAGCCTGCTCGCCTTCAACTGGCGTTACGCGATCGGCGACCGCGAGCTCACGCGTGCCGAGCTTGACCGGCTCGCCGAGGCCGGCCGGCCGCTGGTGCGACTGCGCGACCAGTGGGTGCTCGTCGACCCCGAGGAGCTGCGGCACGCGCGGGCGGGCCAGGACCACAAGCTGACCCCGGTCGACGCGCTCGGCGCCGTACTCACCGGCAGCACCGAGATCGACGGGCGACGCGTCGAGGTCCGGGCGGCGGGCGCCCTGGAGCGGCTGCGGGAACGGCTCGCCGACCCCGAGGGCGACGCGGGCGGCGCGGGCGACGAGCGGGAAATCGCCCAGCCCGCCGCGCTGGCCGCGACGCTGCGCGACTACCAGCTGCGCGGACTGCGCTGGCTGGACCGGATGACCTCGCTCGGGCTCGGCGGCTGTCTCGCCGACGACATGGGCCTGGGCAAGACCATCACCCTGATCGCACTCCATCTGCACCGCCAGACCGACCCGGCCACGGCGGGCCCCACCCTGGTGGTCTGCCCGACCTCGCTGATGGGCAACTGGCAGCGCGAGATCGAGAAGTTCGCGCCCGGCACGCCGGTGCGGCGCTTCCACGGCGCGACCCGGTCCCTGGACGGGCTCACGGGCGAGGGGCCCGCGGGCGAGAGGCCTGCGGGCGACGGGCTCCCCGACAGCGGCTTCGTCCTCACCACGTACGGCACGATGCGGCTCGACGCGGCCCGGCTCGCCGGACAGCCGTGGGGTCTGGTCGTCGCGGACGAGGCGCAGCACGTCAAGAACCCGTACTCGGCGACCGCGCGGGCCCTGCGCACCGTCGGTGCGAAGGCGCGGGTGGCGCTGTCCGGCACGCCGGTCGAGAACAACCTCTCCGAGCTGTGGGCGATCCTCGACTGGACGACGCCCGGGCTGCTGGGCGGGCTCGGACCGTTCCGCAGGCGGTACGCCTCCGCCGTGGAGGGCGGCGCGGACCCGGCCGCGGCGGCCCGGCTCGCCGCGCTGGTGCGCCCGTTCCTGCTGCGGCGGCGCAAGTCCGACCCGGGCATCGCGCCCGAGCTGCCCCCGAAGACGGAGACCGACCACGCCGTGGCGCTCACCACGGAGCAGGCGGGGCTCTACGAAGCGGTGGTGCGGGAGATTCTCGCCACGATCGCCGACGCCGACGGCATGGAGCGGCGCGGGCTCGTGGTGAAGCTGCTCACCGGGCTCAAGCAGATCTGCAACCACCCGGCGCAGTACCTGAAGGAGGAACACCCGCGCCTCGAAGGGCGCTCGGGCAAGCTGGAGCTGCTGGACGAGCTGCTCGACACGATCCTGGCGGAGCGGGCGAGCGTGCTCGTCTTCACGCAGTACGTGTCGATGGCGCGGCTCCTGGAGGCGCACCTGGCGGCGCGGGGCGTGCCGACCCAGTTCCTGCACGGCGGGACGCCGGTCGCCGAGCGGGAGGCGATGGTGGCCCGCTTCCAGGAGGGCGAGGTGCCGGTCTTCCTGCTGTCCCTGAAGGCGGCGGGCACCGGCCTCAACCTGACCCGGGCGGAGCATGTCGTGCACTACGACCGCTGGTGGAACCCGGCGGTGGAGGCGCAGGCGACCGACCGCGCGTACCGGATCGGGCAGACCCGGCCGGTGCAGGTGCACCGGCTGGTCGCCGAGGGCACGGTGGAGGACCGGATCGCGGCCATGCTGGAGCGCAAGCAGGCCCTCGCCGACGCCGTCCTCGGCGCGGGCGAGGCGGCGCTCACCGAACTGACCGACGGCGAACTGGCCGAGCTGGTGCGGCTGCGGGGCGAGGAGGACGCCCGATGAGCGCCCGGGACAGGGACCAGCACGAGAACGAGAACGAGCACGAGAACGAGCACGGGCACGAGTACGAGTACGGCGGCGGGAAGGGGCACATGAGCGGGGACGCGGGTCGGGGCGGCGAGGAACGGACCTTCGGGGCGTTGCCGCGGGCCGGGAGCGGGGCGTTCGCCCGTACCTGGTGGGGCCGGGCGTGGCTGCAGGCGCTTGAGGACACGGCGCTCGACAATCAGCAGCTGAAGCAGGGCCGGCGGCACGCGCGGGCCGGGGCGGTCGGCGCGGTGTCGGTGCGCCCCGGCCGGATCACGGCGGTGGTGCAGGACCGGGACGGCACCGCGTACCGCAGCGACGTGCTGTTGCAGGAGCTGTCCGAGTCGGAGTGGGACACGCTGATCGACCTGGCCGTCGGCAGCGCCGGGCACATCGCGGCACTGCTCGACCGCGAGATGCCGCCGCACCTGGTGGAGGACGCGGCGGCGGCCGGGCTCGACCTGCTGCCGGGCATCGGCGACCTGGAGCCGGAGTGCGGCTGCGAGGCCTGGGACCACTGCCCGCACACCGCGGCCCTGTGCTACCAGGTGGCGCGGCTGCTCGACGAGGATCCGTTCGTGCTGCTGCTCATGCGGGGTCGGGGCGAGCGGGCGGTGATCGAGGCGCTGCAGGAGCGGAGCGCGGCGCGGCTCGCGGATCCGGGCGGCGGGGACGGCGCGACGGACGGTGCGGGCCCGCGGGCGGCGGGCCGGTCGCGGGTGCCGGGTGTGCCGGCGGCGGAGGCCTTCGCCGTGGGCGGCATCCTGCCGCCGCTGCCCGCCCCGCCGGTGCCGGCGGCGGCGCCGGGCGAGCCGCCGTCCCTGGACACCGAGACCGAGCCGGCACCGGGTCTGGACCCGGCGGCCCTGGAGTTCCTGGCGGCGGACGCGGCGGCCCGCGCCCATCGGCTCCTCACGGGGGCCGCCACGTTCGACGAGCCGCCGCTGACGGCCGCTCAGGACGCGGTCCGGCTCGCCGCCGGCTCCCCCGTCTCCTGGCTCGCCACCCGCCTGGCGACCGGTTCGGGCCGCACCCGCGCCGAGCTCGACCTCGCGGTGCGGGCCTGGCGCACCGGCGGCCCGGCCGGCCTCGCGGTCCTGGCCGAGGACTGGACCCCGGACCCGGAGGCCCTGCGACGCGCCGAGACCCGGCTCACCGAGGCCTGGGACGACGACGAGCGCCCCGCCCTGCACGCGTCCGCCCCGGCCCGCTGGACCGTGGACGACGCGGGGCTGCAGCTCCGCCTGGGCGAGGACGGCCGCTGGTGGCCGTACCGCGAGGAGTCCGCCGGCTGGGCCCCGGCGGGCCCGCCGGACACGGACCCGGCGGCGGCGCTGGCGGGTGCGGCGAGCGACTAGGGGTATCTCCGGCGGATCAGGGGCGGAGAGGCCGCGGGCCCCGGTGCGGGTCCGGGGGCGGGGCTCTGGCCCGGGGGATCGTCCAGCGTTGGGGGGCGTGGATAGCAGCGCTATCCACGCCTTCGGTCCGGGGGCTCCCCGCTCACGCGCCCCGCGTCACCGCAGCGGCGCGGTGAGCTTGCGCTCGCTGCCCGACGGGACGGCGAGGGAGCAAGCCACGGTGGTCTCGCCGAGCAGGTAGCTGGTGAGGTACGGGTACTGGACGAAGGTGGTCCAGCGGGTGCCGAGCGGCTGGAGGGCGGCCTTGGCGCGCAGCGGGGCGCGGCACAGTTCGGCCGCCGCGTCCCGTACGGCGTCGTCGTCCGCGTACCGGCCGGTGAGGGTGATCCGGGCGACGAGTTCGGCGTCGTGCGCCGTGTGGCAGTCGCGGGGGACGACGGTTCCGGGGGCGTCGCGGTCGATGTCGAAGCAGTCGCCGACGCGCAGCACGTCGTACGGGCGGGGCTCGGGGCCTGCCGGGGCGCGGCGGGCCGCGGTGGTACGGGGGCGGGGGCCGGCGGTGCCGGTGGCGCGGGCGGTGGGGGCGGGCGTGCCGGTCGCGGTCGGGTGCCCGGGGCGGGCGTGGTCCGCGCCGGGCGTGGCGGTGGGCCGGGCGCCGCGGGTGGGCCGCGTCGAGGGCGTGCCGGTGCGCGCGGCGGGCCGTTGCCCGGACGCGCCGGAGGCCGTATCGGACGGCCGGACGGCCATGCCGGAGGTGTTGCTGGGGACGGCCGGCGCGGGGGTGGCCGCGGTGGCGCGCGCGTGGCCGTCGGCGGTTCCGCCGCGCGCGGTGACGGCGACGGAGAGCGCCAGGACCGCGGCGAGCGCCGCGACCGGCAGGACGACGACGCCCGGCCGTCTCGGTGGCCGGGCGTCGCGGGACGGGGTTTCCGTCGGCGGGTGGAGCATGGGATCCAGGGTCACCCGGCCGCGCCCATGTGGCGACCGATACCGGTGAGTTGGGCGGCGCTCGTACAGAACCGTGACAATTGCGCGGCGCGGACGGGATCCGCGCCGTGCCCCCGTGCTGCCTGCCGTCGCAGTCGCCGTCCCATGGGCGCGTCCGGCCTAGCGGGCGGCCAGGCCGAGCTGTCGCTCGGCGGCGTCGGCGGTCTGGGCGAGGAGAACGGCGATGGTCATGGGGCCGACGCCGCCGGGGACGGGGGTGATGAGGGAGGCGCGCTCGGCGGCGCTGTCGAAGTCGACGTCGCCGACGTTGCCCGGGTTGTAGCCGGCGTCGATGACGACGGCGCCGGGCTTGATGTCCTCGCCCTTGATGAAGTTGGGCTTGCCGACGGCGGCGACGAGGATGTCGGCCTCGCGGACGGCGGCGGAGAGGTCGGTGGTGCGGGAGTGGCAGTAGGTGACGGTGGCGTCGCGGCCGAGGAGCAGCAGTCCGGCGGGCTTGCCGAGGATGGCGCTGCGGCCGACGACCACGGCCCGCTTGCCGCTGAGCTCGACGTCGTACGCGTCGAGCAGCCGCATGATGCCGCCGGGGGTGCAGGAGACGAAGCCGGGCAGGCCGAAGCCCATGGCGGCGAAGGAGGCCATGGTGACGCCGTCGACGTCCTTCTCGGGGGCGATGGCCTCGAAGGCGGCGCGCTCGTCGATGTGCGGTCCGACCGGGTGCTGGAGCAGGATGCCGTGGACGTCGGGGTCCTCGGACAGCGCGGTGATCGCGGCGACGAGTTCCTCGGTGCTGGTCTCGGCGGGCAGCTCGACGTGCTTGGAGCGGATTCCGGCCTTCGCGCAGCGGTTCTGCTTCATCTTCACGTACGTGACGGAGGCGGGGTCGGCGCCGACGAGGACGGTGGCGAGGCAGGGGGTGGTGCCGGTGCGGCGGGTGATCTCGGCGGCGCGGGCGGCGGTCTCCTCGACCGTGCGGCGGGCGAGCGCGGTGCCGTCCATGAGGCGTGCGGTGCTGGTGGGCATGGGAGCTCCTGAGCGTCGTCGTTGACCGGTTGATCGCCCAGGCGCACGGCAGCGGCACGGAGGCACGGAATGCGCGCGTCCGCCGGGCCGCTCCCCGGTGGTGATCCACCTCAAGCGCCAGTCACGGCCCGCGCACCACTCTACGTGACGCCCAGGTGAGAGATACCGGCCCGGTATCGGTCAGGACCGGGTCGGGCATCGGCCGGCGCGCGTATCCGGTATCCGCCGGAGCGCGTGTCAGGTATCGGTCAGGGCGCGTGTCAGGTATCGGTCAGGGCGTGTGTCAGGTATCGGTCAGGGCGTGTGTCAGGTATCGGTCAGGGTGCATATGCGGTCCGGTCCGGACGCTTGTCGGCGGGGCGTGCGCGCATGACGATGACGTCCACGGTGCGGACGACCTCGACGGGGAGGCCGAGTTGATCGGGACGACATCGGCGGCGGGCACGGACGGCGCGGCGGTACGGCGGGCGCACGAGGCGTTCACGGCCGGCACCGCTCCCGGGGCGCCGCCGGACACCCCGTCCGTGCGGCCGCTGGTCGCGGATTCCTGGCGGCGTTCGGCACGCGCGCGCGTGAGCCCGGACGGCGCGGCACGCGTGGAGCTGGACGAGGAGGAGCTCGCCGGGCACCGGGACGGGCATCCGCTGGCGGCGGTGATGCCGGTGGTGCGGGAGCTGATGGGGGCGTACGCGCGGGACGGCGAGCATCTGCTCGCCGTGTGCGACGCGGCGGGCCGGATGCTGTGGGTCGAGGGGCATCCGCGGACGCTGCGGCTCGCGCAGGGGATGAACTTCGTCGCGGGGGCGCGCTGGTCGGAGTCGGCGGCGGGGACGAACGCCCCGGGGACGGCCATGGCGGTGGACCGGCCGGTGCAGGTGTGCGCGGCGGAGCACTTCCGGCGGCCGGTGCAGGCCTGGACGTGCGCCGCGGCGCCGGTGCACGATCCGCACAGCGGGCGGCTGCTCGGGGCGGTGGACATCACCGGCGGGGCGGGGCTCGCGCATCCGCACAGCCTGGCGTTCGTGCAGGCGGTGGCGCGGGCGGCGGAGTCGCAGCTCGCGCTGGTCTCCCCCGCTCCGGCGGCCGGTGGCCGGCCCCGGCTCACGGCTCTCGGCCGGGACGAGGCGCTGCTGCACGTCGCGGGGCGGCGGCTGCGGCTGAGCCGGCGGCACAGCGAGCTCCTGGTGATCCTGGCGCAGCGCCCGGAGGGGGTGTCCGGGGAGGAGCTGCTCACGCTCCTGTACGAGGACGAGTCGGTCACGCCGGTCACGCTGCGGGCGGAGCTGTCCCGGCTGCGGGGCCTGCTCGGCCCGGAGCTCCTCGCCTCGCGTCCGTACCGTCTGACGGCGGACGTCGACGCGGACTTCGCCGCGGTGGACCGCCGGCTGTCCTCCGGGGCGGTGGCGACGGCGCTCGGCGGGTACGCGGGGCCGCTGCTGCCGTCCTCTTGCGCGCCGGGTGTCGTACGGCTGCGGGAACGGCTCGCCGGGCGGCTGCGGGCGGCGCTCGTCGACCGGGGCGATCCGGGGCTGCTGGCGGACTGGGCGTACAGCACGTGGGGCGAGGACGACGTGACGGTGTGGCGGGCGCTCGCCTCGGCCGTACCGGCGGCCCAGGCGCCGGCGGTACGTGCCCGGCTGGCCGCTCTGGACGCGGAACTGTGCGCCGGTGCAACGGGGTTGCAACGTCGGGGCGCGCACCATCGGCCGTGAACGCCGGCCGAGGGCGGCCGGCGCGGTCCGAGGGAGGTCCTGCCCATGACCCGTTTCGCCGCACCCGGCACCGAGGGTTCGCTCATGTCGTACGCGAGCCGTTACGACCACTGGATCGGCGGGGAGTACGTGGCCCCGGCGGGCGGCCGGTACTTCGAGAACCCGAGCCCGGTCGACGGCCGGGCGTTCACGGAGGTGGCCCGCGGCACCGCCGAGGACGTGGAGCGCGCCCTGGACGCGGCGCACGCGGCGGCCCCGGCCTGGGGGCGCACGGCGCCGGCCGAGCGGGCGCAGGTGCTGCTGCGGATCGCCGACCGGATGGAGGCCTCGCTGGAGGCGCTGGCGGTGGCGGAGAGCTGGGAGAACGGCAAGCCGGTACGGGAGACGCTGGCCGCCGACATCCCGCTCGCCATCGACCACTTCCGCTACTTCGCGGGGGCACTGCGCGCGCAGGAGGGCGCGCTCAGCCAGATCGACGAGGACACCGTGGCGTACCACTTCCACGAGCCGCTGGGTGTGGTGGCGCAGATCATCCCGTGGAACTTCCCGATCCTGATGGCGGTGTGGAAGCTGGCGCCGGCGCTCGCCGCGGGCAACGCGGTCGTCCTCAAGCCGGCCGAACAGACCCCGGTCTCCGTGCACTTCTGGATGAGCCTGGTGGCGGATCTGCTGCCGCCGGGCGTGGTCAACATCGTCAACGGCTTCGGCGAGGAGGCCGGCAAGCCGCTCGCGTCCTCCCCGCGGGTCGCGAAGATCGCCTTCACCGGCGAGACGACCACCGGCCGCCTGATCATGGAGTACGCGGCGCAGAACCTGAAGCCGGTGACCCTGGAGCTGGGCGGCAAGTCGCCGAACATCTTCTTCGACGACGTGTCGGCGGCGGACGACGACTTCCGCGACAAGGCCCTCGAAGGCTTCACCATGTTCGCCCTCAACCAGGGCGAGGTCTGCACCTGCCCCTCCCGCGCCCTCGTCCAGCGCGGCCACTACCACGACTTCCTGCAGGCGGCGATCGCCCGCACGGAGGCCATCGTCCCCGGCCACCCCCTCGACACCGACACCATGATCGGCGCCCAGGCCTCCGCCGACCAGCTCGCCAAGATCCTCTCCTACCTGGAGATCGGCCAGCAGGAGGGCGCCAAGATCCTGACGGGCGGTCAGCGCGTCGAGCACGGCGGCGACCTGGCCGGCGGCTTCTACGTCCAGCCCACCATCTTCGAGGGCGACAACCGCATGCGCGTCTTCCAGGAGGAGATCTTCGGCCCCGTCGTCGCCGTCACCTCCTTCACCGACCTCGACGACGCCGTCCACACCGCCAACGACACCCTCTACGGCCTCGGCGCCGGCGTCTGGACCCGCGACGCCACCACCGCCTACCGCGCCGGCCGCGCGATCCAGGCGGGCCGCGTCTGGACCAACTGCTACCACGCGTACCCGGCGCATGCCGCTTTCGGCGGGTACAAGCAGTCGGGGGTCGGACGGGAAACCCACAAGATGATGCTGGAGCACTACCAGCAGACGAAGAACATCCTTCAGAGTTACTCCCCCAAGAAGCTGGGGTTCTTCTAGCACGCCGAGTCTGTCCACCTGTCCCGAAACTGCTCATCCAGCCCAGCGCCGAATCAGTCATCGTCCGACTCCCGTCCAGCACCTCAAGCAGTCGGCTCGATCGCTCAGCGCTCGTCTCCGGACCAGTCACGGACCGGACTCCCGCCCGAGGCGAGCCAGGCGGCAATCCTTTGACAGGTGCGGTGACACGGCGAGCGTGGACGGCTCAGGGTTCTGTCGCGCTTCCCCTTCCGCATGACGGTGCGGAGGGGGATCCCCAGTGGGGCGGACGATGGTCGTGTCCCGGCTGACCTCGATGTCCTCCGCCACCTCGGGCTTCCTGTTGAGCCAACTGGCGAGAGCGTCCACCTCGCTCTCGTCAACGGGTCACTCCTCCTGTCGATGGCTCTGCCTGCGGACAGCCCCGGTGGCGATGGTGCGGGCCTGGTCGACGGGGTAGCGGGGGCGTACGGCGTGCATGCCGTCCCGCGGGGTCACGTCCTGTATCGGCGATGGCCAGGAGGGGCGCCTGGATCCGGGTCCGGATCTCCTGGCGGCGCCTTCGGGCCGGGGTGCGGGGGCGATGAGATGCGGGCGTCGTACCCTCGGGGCAGAGTGGGGAAGGACCTGTTCGTACCGAGGTGGTCCCCCTTGGTCCCGCGTGCTGGAGACGGGACGGAGTGATGCGAGGATTGTCGTGACGTCGGAGTGATCGATGTTCCGCAGACGGCCGGCCGACAACAGCGAGGACCTTCTGGTCCGGCTCGGGTCGCTGACCGCCAGGGCCCGGGAGTTGGCCGAGACGCAGCGTTCCCGTGTCGAGCTCGCCGTGGCCCTGCAGCGCGGCATGCTGCCCTCGGACCTGCCCAGCTTTCCGGGCGCCCGGCTGGCCGTCCGCTATGAGCCCGCCAACCACGGGCTCAACGTCGGCGGTGACTGGTACGACGCCTTCTCCCTGCCCGGCGGGCAGATCGGCATGTCCATCGGTGACGTGCAGGGGCACAACATCGAGGCCGCCGCCTTCATGGGACAGGTCCGCGTGGCACTGCGCGCGCTGGCCTCCGTCACCGGAGACCCGGGAGAGCTGCTCGGTCGCACCAACGACCTGCTGATCTCTCTGGGCGCCGACCTCTTCGCCACCTGCACCTTCCTGCGGCTCGATCCCGCTGCCGGCACCCTGGAGTGCGCCCGGGCCGGTCACATCCCCTACATCTGGGCCACCAGCGACGGCCGCTCCGGCATCGACGACAGCGAGGGCGGGCCTCCGCTCGGTGTGCTCCGCGACGTCGACTACCCGGCCACGCGCCACCGGCTCACCGCCGACGGTGTCTTCGTCCTCCTGACCGACGGGGTGGTGGAGGGGCCCTCGCTCCACGTCGACGAGGGTCTGGACCGGGTGACGCGGCTCGCCGGGATCACCGCCGTCGCCGGGCTGGACGTCGACGCGCTCGCCACCGCCGTCATGAAGCTGGCGGCCACGGTGGGGCACGAGGACGACGCAGCCGTCCTGGTCGTCGGCCATGACGGCGGTCCGGCCCGGTCGACAGTCGAGGGGTGACGGGGGCTCGCCCCGGGTCGGCACGCCCCGGTTCGGGCCAGACCTCGGGCCGGTCCGGAATCCACCAGCGGATCCGGACTCCATCCGGCCCGAATTCCAGCCGGCCCGGACTCGTGCCGGACGGCGGCGCCCGACACGCAGGGGTCCTTGCCCGGTCGTGGCGGCCCGGCCGGTGTCTGATGGCTTGCGTGTTGGATATTCGGCAGTTCCGGCCCTTTACCGAGGCGGCGCTGATTTCGCTGGCCGTGGCGGTCTGCTACTACGCGGCCGGACGGCTCGGCCTGCTGGGCCGCCTCGTCGTCGACGGCGTGGTGGCCACCCCCATCTGGCCGCCCACCGGCGTCGCAGTCGCCGCCCTGCTGCTGTTCGGCGCGCGGGTCTGGCCCGGGATCGCCCTCGGCTCCTTCCTCGTCATCGCCTCCCTGACCACCCCTGGGCCCACCACAGTGGTCACCGTGGTGAGCAACACCGTCGCGCCGCTCTGCGCCTTCCTGCTGCTGAGTCGGGTCGGCTTCCGGCTCGACGTGGCGCGGCTGCGGGACGGAGTCTCGCTGGTCTTCCTCGGCGGGTTCGGCGCCATGCTGATCAGCGCGACCGCGGGGGTCGGACTGCAGGTGGTGACAGGCTCCCTGGACAGGGGCGAGTTCTGGGCCGTGTGGCTGGCCTGGTGGGCGGGCGACACGATGGGGGTTCTGCTCGTCGCTCCGCTCCTGCTCGTACTCGCGGGGCCGGCCGGACGGTTCCAGGTACGGCGCTGGAAGGAGGCGGCCTTTCTGGGGCTGACGACCCTGGTTCTCGTCCCCCTGGCCGTGCTCAGTCCGATGGGCCTGCTCTTCCTCGTCTTCCCCCTGCTGGTCTGGGCAGCCCTCCGCTTCCAGCTCGCCGGCAGCGTGCTGTGCGCGCTCTTCGCGTCCGTACTCGCCACCTTCGTGGCAACCTCTGACCAGGGTGCGTTCTTCCGCCTGTCGGACGTCGAGATCATGGTCAAGCTCCAGACGTTCAACGGTTCCGCCGCCCTGACCGCTCTGCTCCTCGCCTCCGTCATCACCGAGCAGCGTGCGACCCGCCGTTCGGTGCGCCGCGCCTGCGAGGAACTGGCGGAGGTCCTGGAGCACCTCGCGGCGGGCGAGCCCTCGCCGGGTCCGGCCGCCGGGCCCCCGCCCGAGCCCACCGAGAGCCGGGCAGCCCCACCCGGCGGACACCCGGATCCGTGACCCTCCGCGTCCGCGACCGATCCGTTCAACGGTGGCTGCGGCGGTCGGAGTCGGGCCGTTGGTCCGGGGGGGGGGCGAGGAGCGGGGCGATCGCTGACGCCGGGTGGGCGGCGGTCGAACAGAAGCGGCGTCGGAGCCGGTGCCGGGGGCAGGACGGGGATCGGAAAGCCGTGCTCCGGCGGGCATCCGCGGATCTCGGACCGGGTTTGCCACGTTCGCCCTGGCGGGCTGGGGGGGGCTGGCCGGCTGGGCGAGCGAACGGTACGTGTCGAGCAGCGCGCCCCGGTCGTGCGTGTTCCTGACCGCGGGCCCGAGGCCGACCGCGAGGAGCGGGCCGGTCCGGAGACCGGCGGGCGCGGGTAGTGGGACCGCTTCGCCCTGGGCGACGCCGGTGAGAACGACCGCCATTCCCAGGGCGATCCGGAGGCTGAAGTCCTCGTGGAGGACGACGGCGCCGAGGGCAACGGAGACCACGGGCAGCAGGTAGCCGATGGTGGCCGTGTGGGTGGCGTCTTCGGCCGCGATGTTCCGGTAGGTGAGGTGGAAGGTGACGCCGGTGGCGACGACGCCGAGGATCACCGTGGCGATCAGCTGTCTCGGGGTGATCTCGATCGGTGTCAGGCCGTCCGCCGCCAGGATCGGTGCGGTGAGGACGGTCGCGGCGGTGAGCTGCGCCGCGGACAGCGCGAGGGTCGGGATCCCCTTGCCGACCAGGTGGCGGCTCATGAACAGGAAACCGACCGCGTAACCGGCCGCCGCGCCGACGATGGCGAGGGCTCCCCAGCCGCCCGACTCGCCGGCCTGCCACGGCGCGAAGATGAGTACCACCCCGGCGAATCCCAGCAGCAGGCCGACCACCCGTGCCGGCCCCCGGTCACCGACGCCTGCGCCGCGGCAGGCTTCAGCCCTGACTTCGCGGCCACGCCGCAGGACTACGCCACCGCACAGGGCTTCGTCGCCGCGTGTCTCGGCGTGAGCCTCGTCCCGCAGCTCGGACTGAGCGCCCCTCACCCCGGCGTCGCGATCCGCCGCGTCAGGCGCTCCGAGCCGGTCAGGGCGATCCACGCCGTGTGCCGGGCCGGTTCCCTTGAACAGCCCGTCCTGCACACGCTCCTCGACGCCTTCCGCGAGTCGGGCGGGGTGGGACGACCGACGCCGGAGGCCGAAGGACGCGTGGCCCCGCGCACCCGGAGCAGCAGCTGAAGCGACGCGGTCCGACGCCGGGTGCGGGGCACCGGTTGTCGGATGCTCTTCCCAGACTCTGATTCGTCATGACGGGCATCGAGAGGATTCATCCGCGTTCGACGAGCGGTGGGAAGGGTTCTCCCAGGAGCGGCTGGGCGGATTCCCGGCTCCTGAGGACGTACGCATCCTGTCCACGGCACAGTGGGCGGGACGCGGGCACTGCTTCGAGCAGTTCGAGATCCCCCTTCTGGAGCCCGGCGCCCGGCACCAGCTGACTGACACCGGCCACCCGAGCGAGGAGCGCACCGACCGCGAGATCATGGCAACTCGGCGACAGTCAAACAGATGACCCGATATCCGAGGCCCGCAGGTGATCGACCACCAGATCAGGCGGCGGTGCCGGGCCACCCAGGGCAGGAACCTTCGGGGTGGCAAAGAACAGATGGGCGCCGAGCGATGAGTTTCCGGTGACCCGGCGGTCCGCCCTGCATGGACAACACATCACGCATGACACCGATCGACCTGGGGGCGGCCGCGGAGCGCGTCGCCCGGCTCGTCGAGGGCATCGACGACGAGCGGCTCGACGACCCGACGCCCTGCCCCGAGTACGCGGTACGGGAGCTACTCGCTCATGTCGCCGGGCTGAGCGTCGCCTTCCGCGACGCGGCCCGCAAGCAGTTCGGGCCGACGACCGGCACACCGCCCGGCTCAGCCCGTCCGGTACTGGCGGACGACTGGCGGACGGCCCTGCCGAATGCGCTGAACGAGCTGGCGGCCGCCTGGCGGGAGCCGGACGCATGGGAGGCGAACACGCAGGCGGGCGGCGTCGACCTGCCGGCCGCTGTCATGGGCCGGGTCGCGCTCGACGAACTGCTGATCCACGGCTGGGACCTGGCACGGGCGAGCGGCCAGAGCTACGAGGTGAGTGAGGAGGAGCTCCGGGTCTCCGAGGCTCTGCTGACTCCGGCTGATGACGCTTCCGGCGAGGGGTTCTTCGGGCCGGTCGTCGCGGTACCGGACGGCGCGCCCCTGCTGGACCGCGTGATCGGCCTCAGCGGCCGCCGTCCCGACTGGCACCGGCCCCAGGGGCACTGACCCGCAGGGTTGCTGACGGGACCGGGTCTTGATCACGCGAAGACCTCCGGTGTGGTGGAGGCGTCCAGGACCACACCGCACGGAGGTCTTCGTATCTCACCGTGATGCGCGCCCACTCCGCCACGGCAGGCGGCTGGTGGTGGTGGTGGAACGGGCCGCTCCGGCCGCCCCCGACGCGCACGTCGCCGCCGAGCTGGGCCGCGAAGCCGGCCAGCCGCGCGGGTCCACCGCCTCCGTGCGCAGCGCCGGGTGTGCACCTCGGGTCAGCGCACACGCTGACCCGAGGTGCCGGTCGGGCGAACGTCAGCCCTGGCAGACGCCGCGCGTGTAGTCGTACGTCGCCGTCGCCTGCGAGTACTTCCACTGCGGCGCGAGCAGCCCGTCCGCCAGCTGGCGCGCGGCGGCGGGGCTTTCGATCACGTAGCCGAAGTCCTGGAGCCAGGAGGGGTACAGGTTCTTCGAGCCGATGTAGAAGGCCGAGTCGTCCACCGAGACCAGCTTGTGGTGCTGGGCGTACGGCTTGCCGTCCGCCCACGTCGGCTTGTCCGAGGCGCGGAAGGTCGCGAGCTGCAGGTTCCGGCACATCGCGGCCCTTGCCTTCGGCACGTCACCGGTCAGTGCCGTGAGGCGGCCGCGCAGGGCGTCGCTCACCTCGGACAGCGACTTGATCTGCGAGTAGCCGCCGCTGCCGATGGTGCCCCGGTTGGCCGGGTCGCTGACGACGATGCGCACCTTCACACCGGCGGCGAGTTTCGCGGCGAGTGTGTCGTAGAGCCGGATGTCGTAGCGGGGCAGCGGCGGGCAGGTCGCGTTCAGGTCCTGCTGCGAGATCTCGACGTGCTCGGTCGCGCTCGCGACCAGTGCCCGCAGGGCGCTCTCCTCCGGGTTGACCGTGTCGTAGTCGCGGTCGGAGTTGGTGTGGTCACGCACACCGAATCCACAGGTGGTGTCGGCGGCCTTCGGCAGGACGGGCTGGAACGACGAGGACGGGTCTCTCTGCCGGATCCCGACGCCGAGGCCACCCACCGCGAGGGCGGGAATGTCACCGTCGGCGGAGGGGGCGGCAGACCGGGGCAGGGTGGGCAGGCAGCCCGCACCGTTGGAGGAGGCGAACCAGACGGCGGTCCAGTTGCTCTTGTTGCGACAGGTCCAGTCCCACAGCGTGTCGAGGTAGCGACCGGCGGAGCCCGCCGCCGGGCCGGACAGCGCGAGGTCGACATCGTTCACCGGGTGGGTGGTGTCGAGGTAGTCGTCCTTCCAGCTGTTGATGCCGCCGGTGATCACCGAGTTCCCGTCCACCACGACCAGCTTGGAGTGGTTCCAAGAGAAGGCGGTCTTCGACGTCGTCGCCGAGGCCACGTTGAGGGTGACGCTCGCGGCTGCCGAGCCGAGCCTGTTCACCAGCTCGTCGCGGTAGGAGGACGGGATGACGTTGGCGTGGTAGACCGGCGCGGCGCCGACGAGGATGCGGACCTGGAGGCGGTTGCCCTTCTCCGCCGCCTCCTTCAGGCCGGCCACGATCGCGTCCTGGAAGCCGCCGTTGGGGAACGGGGCCAGCGTGGATATGTCCACGCTCTGCCGGGCGTTCGCGATGTCCTCGCGCACCTTCTCCAGGAGGCGTCGGGAGCCGGTGCGGTCGCCGCAGGTGGGATCGCCCCAGCAGCCGGGGGTCTGGAGCAGCCAGTCGGAGGCGCCGGGGTCGGAGGCACCCAGCCGGTTCCCCGACGTGCGCTCCCACACGGAGCCCTCCAGGCCGGGAGAGACCTGGCGCAGGGACTGCTCCACCGCGTCCAGGTGCGGGGTCGGAGCGTCGGCGAACGCTGGGGCAGCGGACAGCAGAAGGGTGGAGAGGGCGAGCGGAAGGGCCGTCGTACGGATGATGCGGGCCAATGTGGTTCCTTGCTGGGGGGGGGTGGCTCGGGCCAACGGATCCGTGAACGGGGCGTCGACCTTGATCAACTCCCGTAAGTTACCAACGCGTATCTCCTGGTTCACCCCAACCACGCTGCTTTCAGCCGCAATCGCGCCCTGCAGACGAACTTCTCCTCCGTCACCCGCAGCCGGGTGAACAGGGCCGGGTCGAGCGGAACCTGCCCGATGCCGGCGGCCACCCCGAGTGGGGCGGAAGCCGGTCCGAGCAGCAGTCCGACGGCTCCGGCCACCTCCAGGGCGCCGACGACGCGGTAGAGGCCAGGCGACATGCCGAGGTGCGCTGCCGCACAGCTGCCGGGTTGACGACCTGCTCGACCGGATCGCCCTGAAGGAGGCGCTTGCCTCAGGCCCGGCTCCACTTCTGGTTGGTCTGGCCGTTGCACGTCCACAGGACCAGCGGGGTCCCGTTGGCGGTGCCGGCCCCGTTGACGTCGAGACACAGCCCGGCGTGGACGTTTCGGATCGACCCGTCGGAGCCGACTGTCCATTTCTGGTTGGCCTGGCCGTTGCAGGGCCAGGTGATGACGCGGGTGCCGTTGGTGCTGCCCTGGTTGTAGGCGTCCAGGCACTTGTCGCCGAAGACGCGGATCTCGCCGCCCGCCCATGTGGTCCACAGCTGGTTGGCGGCCGTGTGGCAGTCCCAGATCAGTACCGTGGCCCCAGCTGCGGTGGAGGCGTTGTCCACGTCCAGGCAGCGGCCGGATGCGTTGCCCCGCAGGCGCGAGGTGGTGGCCGCCTGCGGGCTGCCACCGGTCACCCGGAATACGGCCACGCCGTGGGCGGGGACGCTCGCCGAGATCTGCCCGGTCGTGCTCGCCGTGCCGCCGGTCCACAGGTCGGCGAGGGTGAACGTCCCACCAGACAGGCCGACTTGTGCGGCCGTCGTGGTGACCGTCGCGGTGCCGCCTCCTCGGTTGAACAGACCCACCGCGACCGAGCCGTCGGACAGGGGCTTGGCGAACACCTCCGTGCTGCCGTCGTCACGCACTCTGCGTCCGCCCGCGCCCAGCTGATCCTGGTTCACCGCCAGCAGACGCGGGTTGCGCAGGATGGCGCTGACGTCGGCGGACATGGTGCGGATGTCGTTGCCTGCCATGAGCGGGGCGCCCATCAGTGCCCACAGGGCGAAGTGGGTGCGGGACTCGGTCAGTGACAGGCCGGGACGGCCGACGACCAGCATGTCGGGGTCGTTCCAGTGCCCGGGCCCCGACTGTGCCGCCAGCGGCGCGGTGACATCCAGGACGTTGCCGACGCCCATCGGATAGCTGTTGGTGTTGCCGTTCTGCCAGATGTCCAGCAGGTCCTCGGTCGTCCGCCACAGGTCGGCGACCTCGCCCCAGTTGTACGTGGCACCCGTGATGGCGTGCAGGCTGTTGGGGTTGATGCTGTAGACGATCGGCCGCCCGGTGGCACGCAGGGCGTCGCGCATGAGCGTGAACCGCGCGACCTGCTCGTCGCGGGTGCCGCTGGACGAGCACCAGTCGTACTTGAGGTAGTCGACGCCCCACGAGGCGAACGTGGCGGCGTCTTGAGCCTCGTGCCCCTTACTGCCCGTGGACCCCGGGTAGCCGCCCGTGGCCTGCGCGCAGGTGCGCTCACCCGGCACCTGGTAGATGCCGAACTTCAGCCCCTTGTCGTGGATGTAGTCCCCGAGCGCCTTCATCCCGCTCGGGAACTTGGCCGGATTTGCCCGCAGGTTGCCTGCCGCGTCGCGCTGCGGGTCGAACCAGCAGTCGTCGACCACCACGTACTGGTAGCCGGCGTCGCGCATGCCCGAGGACACCATCGCGTCGGCGGCCTGGCGAACCTGGGCCTCGGTGATCCCGCACCCGAAGCTGTTCCAGCTGTTCCAGCCCAGGGGCGGCGTGAGCGCCGGGCTGCCGGGCGCGGCCGAGGCGGTGGAGTGGGAAGAGGCCGTCACGGACGCGGTGACCGTCAGCACGGCGGTCGCGAGGAGGCGGAGCAGTCGTCCGCCTAATCGTCTGGACACCAGGAACTCCTTCTACGGAAAGGCAGCATGAGGTGGGTGGATAAACATTCCTAATGTCACGTTCATGACATTTCAGGAAAAGAGAGAGAGTGTTCGGAATTTCGAATTCTATTTCGAGACTTCGGCGTCCCCCGAATAGTAGAGACGTGAACGAACATTTCAACACCACCCGATGGCCCAGCTCCGCCACGCGACCTGCCAGGGCCGGAAAGGGTGGGTGGGGACCGGACCGGCTCCTTGCCCGGGGCCGGTACGAATCAGCAGAGCCCGGGCGACAGGCGAACCCGTACGACCAGCCCGCAGGAGCGCCTAACCCGGGGTGCCCCTGCAGGCCGGCCGCCGGGTCACCCCATCGTCCACTGCTGGTTCGCGCCGCCGCTGCAGGACCACAGCTGGACAGGCGTGCCGTCGGTGGTTCCCAGGCCGGCCACGTCCAGGCAGAGCCCCGACTGCACCCCGGTGACGGTACCGTTCGGGTTGACCCGCCACTGCTGGTTGGGCTGGCCGTTGCAGGACCAGACGATCACCTTGGTGCCGTTGGTGGTCCCCTTGGCGCTGGCGTCCAGGCATAGCGTGCCGCCACCGACGGTGACGGTCAGCTGGTTCAACGCCGTACGCGTCCAGGTCTGGTTCGCGCCGCCGCTGCAGGCGAAGATCTGCTGCTGCGTGCCCGGCGCCGCGTTCGCGTCGGTCAGGCACTTACCTGCGGCCACCGCACGCAGCGCACCTGTCGTACCGCCGGAGGAGGCAGCGTCCAGTCCCATGAAGTGGACCGCGTCGGCGGCCATCCCCGAGCCCTGGACCGGCAGTTGGTGTCCGGCCCCAGCGATGCTGTACGCCTCGACCTGGGTGGCGCCGGCGCTGTTGTCGTACCGGGTCCGGGTCCAGTTGGTCGCGGGGGTGTCGGTGGCCGACGGCGTCTGGCTCACGCCGAGGACGTTGGTCCACTGCTTGATCTCTTCGCCGAGGTTGGTGTGGTTCAGGATGGTGTCGGCGGTCCCGTGCCACAGCTGCACACGCGGCCGCGGGCCGGTGTAGCCGGGGTATCCGGTGTTCCGCACCAGTCCGCCCCACTGCTGCGGGGTCATGGACACCTGGCCCTGGGCGCAGGCCGAGTTCCAGCCGCGCACCGAGCCGGTGGCGAAGCAGTGGTAGGGCACTCCCATGAACGCCGCGCCCGCCTTGAAGACGTCGGGGTAGTCGGCGAGCATCACGTTCGTCATCATGCCGCCCGAGGACTCCCCGGTCACGTACACGGCGTTGGGATTGCCGCCGTAGTGCTGCTCCGCGTAGGTGATCATCGACATGAGCCCGACCGGGTCGCTGCCGCCGTTGCGGGTCAGCGCCTGGTCCGAGGAGACGTCCCAGCAGCTTCCGCTCGGGTTCGTCGAGGGGTAGATCACGAGGAACCCGTACTTGTCGGCCTGGGAGGCGAAGTCCGTACTCGAGTACATGTAGGGGCCCGTTCCCTGGCAGCCGTGCAGGGCGAGCAGGATCGGCGGGTTGGGCTTGACGTTGTTCGGCACGTACAGGTGCATCAGCAGACCGGTCGGGTTGGTGCCGAAGTTCGTGATCTGCGTCAGCGAGGCGGCAGCGGCCCGTGGGGCCGTCTGCAGGCTCAGGCCGACCGCGAGGCCGAGCACCGTGATGATGCCGAGCAGCCGGTACGCGAGCGAGCAGGATCGGGACATGGGACCTCTCCGTCGGGATGGCCAGGAGCGTGAGGAGGTCCGGCGCCACCGCGGAGCAGCGCCACCGATACTCGCGCCGGTCCGCCGCTTCCGTCAACAACCGCGCCGCGACCTTACGGTGGCCGGGCGGGCCCGCTCCGCCCACCTGTGGATTCGCCGGCGGCCGGACCAGGAAGTCCCGCCGTACGCGGTGAAAGCCGCACACGGGCCGGCCGCCGAGAGCGGAGGACGCGCCCCGGCCGCCTCCCCGGGGCGGCCCCGTGCGCGGAGTTCCGACAACATGCAGCGCCTGACGAAGGTTTCAGCGGGGGCAATCTTGCAGAGGCTTGTCTCGCAGGGAATGTTAGCGCTAACATTCCCTGCGAGGAGCCCGGCACCGCACCCACCCAATCCCCTCGACTCTCTCCCGCCCCGTGTACGCCGCCCGGCAGGAACGGCCTGGGGGCGTATGCGCTCACAGGACCGCCAGGACGAGGCTGTGCCTCCGACCGGCATGCAGGCATCCCCCACCCAAGGAGAGCGATCCGTCATGCCATGACTCAACGGGAACCCCGTCTCCGCAAGGTCCGGACAACAGCCGGGTGCACGGCCGTCGGCATGATCACAGTCGCCATCACCAGCCCCGCGGCTCACGCCGGGGCGAGCGCGCTCGGCGCGGCAGCAGCCGGCAGCGGCCGCTGCTTCGGCACCTCGGTACCCGCGGCCAAGCTCGGCGACTCGACGTACTCCACCGTTCTCGACCGGGAATTCACCATGATCACCCCGGAGAACGAGACGAAGTGGGACACCATCGAGCCGTTCCAGGGGTCGTTCAATTTCGCCCCGGGCGACCCGATCGTCGACCACGCCCCACGGACGGCCACCACGAGGCCCGTTTCCGCCCTGTTGACGCGCGACTGATTTCATCAAACGTCATCGGCCATTCCACTCGGGCCATCGCCGCGAACCAGCCGGTCAATCTCTGCGGCGGAGTCGGCGGCGAGGCGGTAGATGCCCTGGAGGCTCGCTGAACGGATCAGGCGTCCGTCCTCGACGTGCTTGAGCAGTCGCTCGCCCCGGCGGGATGTGTAGGTCAGCCGCTCCAGGAGGTCCCCTGGGACGACGGTGTCGAACCTGAGCGGGGCACCTGGCGGCCCGATGAGAACTTCGGTGACACATCCGGTCTTGAGCGGGCGCCAGTCCAGCAACTTCACGTAGTCGTCATCGGGAAGCGCCGAGCCGGCGTTCTCGTAGGGGACGATCTGAGCTACCTCCAGCGCTCCCAGCACGTAGAGACAGGTGCGGTTGGCTCGCACAGGGTAGACACGGTCGCCAGGCTGCACTCCCGCACGCAGGAAGCTCGGCAGTGACTGGTGCGGCCCGCCGAACAGCATCGTAAGCCGCTGCCCGGTCCGGCCCGACCGTTCCAGCTCCCGGCACAAGCCGTTGGTCCACAACGTCGTATAAGAGTTCGCCACGTCGGCACGGTAGCCGCGCCCCCTGACAGCCATGCCCCTGGAGGTCGATGTCAGTACGTGGTGGCATGCTCGCGGCCATGAACAGGGAGCAGTTCTGGGTATTGATCGAGGAAGCCCGCGAGCAGGTGCTCGACACCAGGGACGCCTCCGGCATCGCCTGCCGTGCCTCCGAGCTGCTTGCCGGCCGCTCGTCACCAGAGATCACCGCAGCAGAGCAGATCCTCTGGGATCTCATGGCCGACTCCTACCGAAATCCGCTGTGGGCCGCCGCCTACGTTCTCAACGGCGGGTGCTCGGACGATGGCTTCGACTACTTTCGCGGCTGGCTGATCGCGCAAGGCCGCACGGTATTCGAGCGCGCCGTTGCTGACGCCGACACACTTGCCGTACTCCCTGATGTCCGCGCTGCCGCGCCTGAAGGGGTCTTCGACTGTGAAGAGATGCTGAGCATCGCCTGGAACGCCCACCGGAAGGCCACCGGCCAGGGACTTCCCGCCGATGTCTTCACCATCCGGTACCCGGACCTGGACCCTGCCTGGGACTTCGATTTTGACGATCGTGAAGAGATGGCTCGCAGGCTCCCCGCCTTGAGCGCGCTTTATTTGTACTGACAGCGGACAGCAACATCCCGTGCTCCCGACAGAGCCCGGCCTGAGCTGACCCACCGTAACCGCCCCTCAAGTCCTCTCCGGAAGGCCACCATGAGCTGGGACGTGATCCTCCTACGCCTGCCCGACGACGTCACATCGGTGCAGGTGCTCCACATCCGGGGCTCCGGCGACGGCGTGCTGGCGCCCGTCCTCCGTCTCGCCGAGGCTCTGCGGTGCAAGGCGCTCGACTGCGCCGAAGGGGACCTGATCGCTCCGGGTCAGACCTCGGGCTGGCACGCTTTCCAGCAGTTCCGCGATCGAGTGATGGGATCCTCTCAGTGATAACTCCCGGTCACAGCACCAGCAGCCGCCCCCTGCACTCCGAAACCCGATGGGGCCTTCCGCCCGGTCGGATGGTCACATCCGATGAGGGCGACGGAGATGTACAGCCCCTGTGGCTCAGCGACGACCCGGCCACGGCCGAGCTGTGGACGCGGATGCACGCCGAGCACACGCGCTCCGGACTGTGGCCGCTGCTACTCGACTCGCTGGATCCGAGCGATGGCGAGTTCCGCCCATGGGGATCCGGAGAGGTCTTCCCCGAGCAGATGTCGTCCCCGGCGAACCACGACTCTGCCGGCCTCCTCGCGCAGTGGTGGGCGACCTACACAGCCGTCGACGAAGACGACATGCTCGACACCGACAGGCGCTTCGCCGTCACGGCCCCCTTCGGACAGAGCTGGCCCGGCCCCGCGCTCAGCCGGGAGACGGCAACGGACCCCGACCATCTGGCCGCCGAGTACGCGCAGGCATTCCTCGCCGACCACCCACAGACACGACTGGGGCTGGTCGCCGCGGCATCCGGTGCGGAGGCGTTGGCAGCTGTGGGCTGGTCCGGGCCCTGCAACTACGACAACGACACCGCGAAGTTCTCCGCGGTCGTCCGTGACTGGGAACACCGCTTCGGCGCCCGGGTCATCGCGGTCGGCTTCTCCACGCTGCGCCTCAGCGTCGCCGCGCCACCTGTGGACGAGCACGAGGCTCTCCTGGTCGCAGCCGAGCACTTCGCCTTCTGCCCGGACAACATCTGGCAGGGCAGCAGGCCGTACACAGTGGCCGCATACGCCGAGCGGATCGCCGGCGCCCATCAATGGGACTTCTGGTGGGACTGATCCACTCGACGGAGGACGCTCAACCGGGAACCGGCCTTCAGGGATGCGGTGCTGGTTCAAGCGACGACGGACAGTCTGTGCCACCAGTGACTGCAGCCTTCGGAGCAAAGGCGCTCGCGGCGCCGCGCGTCGGCAACGGTGAGCACCGCGGTCAGTAGCCTGAACGCCTTCCGGCGCTCGTCCAAGGGTGTGAGGCCGGCGATCTTTCCCAGTTGCTCGTCGATCCGGCCTCGTGAGAGCAGCACTGCGGGCGTATGCGTCGGGCGCAGCCCGGAACGGCGGATGCTCTCTGGTGCGTCCTCGGCGACGGCGCGCGCCTGGATGCAGTGATGACGCAGGAGCAGCAGCACTTCGGACTGCTCTTCCTGGCTGAGGGCGTCGAACCATTCAACGCCGTCTGACATCGGGCGCATCTCCTGCGCGAGCTCGTTGAGCAGGACATCGCGTTCGTTCATGACTGCCTCCCGTGGGACGGACGCTGTTCCGCGGCGGTGATCAGGATTCCGAGCAGCACCGCCAGGTCGGCCGCGCCTTCGGCGTCGTCGGCCCCTGGTCGAGGAGAACGCCTTTGCAGGCCAGGACGAAGGCCAACGCCAGTATGGCCGCACGGGCGTTGCCGTCTTCGAACGGATGGAAGAAGAGGATGTAGAGGAAGGTCCGGGCAGCGCGTGACGGGATGGGCAGATCAGATTGAAAGCTCTCTGAAACCGCCGCCATCGTGGCCCAGCACGGTTCGCTGCCACTTTGCCATGAGGGCGAAGGTCAACGGCCTGCCTTGCTCCGCGTCGGCGAAGGTCACGCCGAGGGCGGGTTTGAACCTGGCCGCATACGTTCAGACTTCGCCGTCTTCCAGGATGTCGCGAAATGCGACGCGGCACTCGATGACATTCATCGAGCCCTCGTCGGTCTCCTGCGGGAGGTCGTCACGCTAGACCTCACATCGATTCGCCGTACAGCTCAGGCGCGGGAGTTGCACGACCTCGCCTCCGTCACGCCATTTCTCCAGCCGGCTGACTGGCAGAAGATCCAGCGAATGGGCGAGACCTTCGCGTATGCCTCCACACTGCTGCTGAGGTTCGAGGGCGGGCAGCCGTTCAAGCCCACCGCCGAGTTCGTGCAGCGGTACACCGAGGACGTGGCCGCCCTACCCGCTCGGTACGGAACCTTGAAGGAGTGGGGGGGGACGACCTCTGGGGCATGGTGTCCTCGCTCCTCGATCTCCTGTCGAAGCCACCGGCGCTGGACATGGCAGCCGTGGACACCGTCCATCACTCCGATTTCGAACAGCTCGTCGCCGGGACGGCAACGGACCAGTAGGGCAACCGGTCGTACAGCACCTGTACGGCGGGGCCATGGCGGACCATCCCTCGACGCTGCCGATCGTGGTCACGAACGGCCGGTTCACGGGCGGGGGCACAGATGTGGGCGGAGGAGCGTGACCGGGTCCGGCTCGTAGACTGCGAGGGCCTGGGGCGGTGGATTCAGGAAGGCACACCGCTCACGGACATCATCGCCCCATCACACCGAGCACTCTCCGGGATCCGCGATCCTCGGCTCAGACTCGGGCGATCCGAAAAGCCGTCCATGAACTGCAGCGGACCCCAAGTCCGACCCAGGACCTGGTCATGGGCCGGACCCTGGTTGTCATCGTCCTCAGCCCATGTCGAGCGCGTTGCGCAGGCCGAGTCGGTAGCGCAGACGGTCGTGGCGCTTGAGTCCCTCCAGTTCCGGGGCGCGGAAGAGCGGTCGCACCGCGCAGCGCGCGGCGGGCGAGTCGGTGCTGTCGAGCAGGGCGTTGACGGCCTGGCGGGCGGAGGCGTTGGCGCCTTCCATCGTCGCGAGGTCGATGTCGACGGCCACGTAGTCGCCGGCCAGGAAGAAGTTGGGGATCTTGGTGGCGGCCTGCGGGCGATTGTGGAAGGTGCCGACCGGATGGATGAGGAGCTGGTCCTCGTTGGTCGGGTTCGGCGTGCCGAGGCCGTCGACTCCCGGGTCCAGGAACCAGGAGTGCAGCGCGCTGTCCTTCAGGACCGTACGGCCGGTGTCGTTGAACGCGGCTTTCAACTGCGCCCAGACCTCTCGGGCGACCTCTGTGCGGGTGCACTGTTTGGCTGTCTTTCCGTAGAGGATGCCGGGTCGGTCCCATTCCGAGATGTCGACCGAGAGGCAGTCGACAGCGGCTCCGTCGCCGTAGTCGGCGGGGAAGTCGCGGGAGGGCCAGTGGCGCGCCTGCTGGATGGCCGTCAAGGACCAGGGGGAGTCGATGCAGTTGGCGTGTCCGGCGAGGAGCGGCGCGTGTTCGGTGAGATAGAACTGGATGCCCGTCATCCAGTCCGTTTCCAGCTTGTCGCACCGTGCCAGCTGCGGATCCGCCGCCCGCAGGGCCGCACTCCAGGTCCGCCGGGCGTGCTCCACCGGCATCGCGGAGACGTAGTGATCGGCGGTCACCGAGCGGCGGACGCCCTGCGGGTCCTCGACGACGGCCGCGCCGATCCGCCCGGAGCCGGCGTCGTAGTCCAGCTCCCGCACGGTCCAGCCGATGCGGAACTCCACCCCGAGGCTCGTCAGATGAGCCGCCCAGGGATCGATCCAGGCCTCGTTGGTGGGCAGGTTCAGGATCCGGTCGAGGGGCCCGTCGGCGCCGCGCCCCAAGGCGTTGAAGGTGAAGGCCTCCAGGAGGGTGGCGACCGTACGGGTGCTGGCCTCCTCGGCCTTCGTCGCGACGATGTTGCGGGTCAGCCCGACCGCCAGGATGCGCTGGTAGTCGTAGCTCATCCGCTCGGCCCGCAGGAACTCCCACCAGGGTGTCCGTTCCCACGCCTCGTCGCGCCGCTCGTCGCAGCTGGTCAGGAAGACGAGGAAGCGGTTGACGAAGTACGCGGCCTCGTGGAGCGGGATGGAACGGGCGGTGTCGAGGAGAGCCGTCAGGGCGCGGCGGATCTCGTCGAGGGTGAGCTCGGCGGGCCTGTGCCCCGGCCAGGGGAGCGGGATGCGCAGGTCCTCGCGGCCGGTGCGGGCGAAGGACATCTCGGCCGGAGCGACGAGGTTGTCCCAGACTCCGTTGGCGTTCCCCGGGAAGGGGATGCGCCGCATCGTGTCGGGGAGATTGTGGTAGATGCCGGGGATGAATCGGAAGCCGTGCTCGGCGGGGAGCGGGCGCCGGCTGCCGTGCGCGCTGTCCGGCACGTCCATGGAGCGGGCCTTGCCGCCCAGCGCCCGGCGCTCGTAGACGGTGACCCGAAAGCCGCGCTCGGCCAGCTCGTGGGCCGCGGTCAGTCCCGCGACGCCACCGCCGAGCACGGCCACGGACTGCGGCGCGGGCGACTCCGCGGCAACGGCCGGTACGGCGCCGGGCGCGACCGCCCCGACGGCGGCCGCTCCGGTCGTGGCGGCCACGCCGGCCACGAAGGTGCGTCGCGAGGTTCCCGTACGATCCATACCCCAACCCCTTTACCGGCGGTAACCCGATGTCCGACGCAGGAGCATAGGGGTGTCCCACCGGTCCCGGAAGTTGCGTGCGGGTCCCGTTCACAGTTGGCGCGATCCCGCCCCTCGCACGGCGTGCCATGGGGAGCGGTCCGGTCTCACCTGCGCCTTTCGTGTAGTGATGCGGGGCACATCCGGCCGGAGAGCGCATCTCCCGCGTGTAACCTCCGGCCGTGACTTCCCCGGCCCTGGAGGCGTTCCCACCCGGCACCGGAGCAGCCTGGGGCCGCTCCGGTCCGCCCGGGCTGCTCGACGTGTTCGGCGAGCCCTTCGTCAGGGACCCGTACCCCTGGCTGGAACTCCTGCGGACCGACTCCCCCGTCCACCACGACGCCGGCACCGGACTGTGGCTGGTCAGCCGGCACCGGGACATCCGGCGGGTCCTGCTGGAACCGGAGGACTTCCTGCCGGACAACGCCCAGCACGCCGTCACCCCGCTGCCCGTCTCCGTGCTCAGGATCCTCGCCCGCGCGGGCTTCACGCTTCCGCCCGCGCTCGCCAACAACGGCACCGAGAGCCACGCGGGACTGCGCCGCCTGGTCACGCGGTTCTTCCACGCGCGGCGCGTGGAAGAAGCCGTGCCCGTGATCGAGCGGATCGCCGGGGAGCTGCTCGGCCGGGTGCGGTCCACGCTGGACGCCGCCGGCTCCTGCGACCTGTTCGCCTCGTACGCGCAGATCCTTCCGTGCCGGGTCCTGATGGAGCTGCTCGGCATCGAGGACATCGAGCCGACGACCCTGATCCGCTGGAGCGACGCCTCGCTGGAGCTGTTCTACGGCAGGCCGTCTCCGGAACGGCAGCCGGCGCTGGCGGAACTCGTCGCGGACTTCCACCGATGGCTCACCGCGACCGTCCGGAGCGGCACGGTTCCCGAGGACTCCTTCATCGGGGCGCTCCGCCGCCATCGGCTGCCCGGCGGCGAGCCGCTGGACGTGCGGACGGCGGTCGCCGCCTGCTTCTTCGTCTTCATCGCCGGTCAGTCCACCACCGGGCAGCTCATCGCCACGGTGCTTCGCCGCGTGTCCTCGGAACCGGGCCTGTGGACCCGGGTGGCCGACGAAGCCGGGCTCGCCGAGGCGTGGGTGGAGGAGGTCCTGCGCCGGGAGCCGCCGGTGACGACGTGGCGCCGGCTCACCGCGCGGGCCGTTTCGCTGGGCGGGGTACGCCTGCCGGCCGGCGCCCCGCTGCTCCTCATGCTGATGGGCAGCGGGTCCGATCCGGAGGTGTTCGCGGAGCCCGCGACGATGTGTCCGTACCGGTCCGGCATCCGCCATCACCTGGCCTTCGGTGCCGGCCGTCACCGGTGCCCGGGCGCCTCCCTGGCGCGCACGGAGGCGACCGTGGCCCTGCGGGCGGCGGCACGCGCCCTTCCCGGCATCCTGCCGGCCGACGCCGACGGGCCGGCGGAGCCTCCCATGCTCGGCCTGCTGTCGTTCCGGGCGCCGCTGGAAGTGCCCGTGCGAGTGCCGTAGGCCGCCAGCCGGTCAGGCGGCAGAGCGCTGACTGGCGTGGCACGGTGGAACGGGAAGGTGCAGGTTCTGCAGCACGGGTGCCGTTGACACGCCCGCCGCATCTTCCGAGCGCAGGACGACGACAACCGCTGGCACTCGACTGTAAGGGCCCGCCACCGTGACCGGACGCATCCCCGAGCCGCCCGAGAGTTCGAGTGCGCACGGGCCCGTCGGTGAGAGCCGGTGGCCGATGGCCACCGCTGTCGTCGCCGCCATGGTGCTGACCATCCTCCTCCCCGACGACCTCCGCCTCGCGCCTCACTGGGTACTCCCGGCCGTGGAGGGATTGCTCCTGCTCGCGCTCATCGCCGGCGACCCGGGCCGGATCGACCGACGATCGACGGTGCTGCGCACCATGTCGATCGCCCTGGTGTGCGTTCTCGCGCTCAGCGCCGTCTGGTCCACCGCCCAGCTGGTCGACGACATCCTCCAGGGCGGCAAGGAGACCAGCTCCGCCACCAGCCTGCTGCAGAGCGGCGGCACGGTGTGGGCCTGTACGGTTCTGGCCTTCTCCCTGCTGTACTTCGAGCTCGACTGCGGTGGGGCGGCGGCCCGTCTCCACCACATGCCCGCCACGCCCGCGCTCGCCTTCCCGCAGCAGCTCAACCCCGAAGTGGCAGACGCCGACTGGCGGCCCCGCTTCGTCGACTACCTCTACCTCGCGCTGACCAACGCCACCGCGTTCAGCCCCACCGACGTGATGCCCCTGGCTCCTTGGGCCAAGATCGCCATGGGCATTCAGTCCCTGGTCTCCCTGCTCATTCTCGGACTGGTGGTCGCCCGCGCCGTCAACGTCCTCGCCTGATCCTCGATCAGAGGCCCGAGCGCTCCAGCCAGCCGGCTCGCACGGCGTGGGCGCCCAGCTGCATCCGGGTCCGCACCCCGGCCAGGTCCATGAGATGACGCAGGCGCCGGTGCAGCGTACGCGCCGACAGACCGAGCTGGGTCGCGGCCGACAGGTCCGTCAAGCCGGCCAGGAGCAGCGCGAGGATCCTGCGGTCGAGCTCGGTGGGGCCCTCGGGGCCGACCTCGGTGATCGCTTCGGATTCGCCCTCCGTGCCCGACAACCGGAGCGGCTGGGCCGTGCGCCACACCGTCTCGAACAGGGCGTCCAGCGCGTCCAGCAGGCCGCTGCGGTGCAGCAGCACAGCGCCGGGCTCACCCGCCGGGGTGACCGCGAGCGGGACCAGGCCCAGATCGGCGTCGGCGAGCACGAGTTTCATCGGCACGTGGTCCGCGACCCGCAGTTCCACACCGTTGCGCAGGGATTCGATGGCGTCCTGGACGATGCCCGGCTCGGCCAGGACCTCGCGGTCCAGTACGGCGCGGAAGTGCACCCCGCGGCCGAGGGCCATGGGCTCGGCCGTGTTCTCGTCCGGCGGCAGGGCGACGAACGGTGCGGTGATGAAGGAGCGGACCTGTGTCCGGGCCGCCTGCTGCACCTGGAGGAAGCGGTGCCGGATGGCGTCGACGCCGGTGACGACCTCGATCAGATCGGTGATGCTGCTGCCGGTCATCGCGGCCCGGTGTTCCTCGGCGAAGGTGACCAGCGCCTGCTCGGCCGTGCGCAGTTCGTCCCGGCGCCGGCCGATGAGGGCGCCGAGGGCCATGGCCGGCGGCGCGGCGGTGAAGCGGGCGTCCGCCGACCGGGTCGCCAGGCCGCACTCGACCAGGCGCGACAGGGCCTGGTCGACGGGGGCGTGGGACAGCGCGAGCTGGTCCGAGAGCAGGGCCGCGGTGGTGTCGGGCCGTCCGATCAGCGCCCGGTAGACACGCTCCTCGTCGGGTTCGAGGCCCAGAACATCCAGCATCGGCGATCGACTCTCTTCCGGTTGCCGCAGCGGGGAGAGTATGCGCCACGGTGGCAGACCGTGAAAAGACCCTGATGGGAGCGGGTGCGTGGGGAAGGGCCCCGGGGCGTCGCCGCCCCGGGGCCCGAGGGTGGGGCTCATCGCAGGCCGTACGCCCGGATGATCTCGTTCTTGACGCCGAAGCCCCGGTCCGTCCCGGCACCCGCGCGGAGCGAGACGAAGCCGCCGGGCTTCCGGGCCGTCCTGAAGGAACCCGTCCAGGAGCCGTCGGTGCCCTTGGCCAGGGTCACCTTCTGCCAGGTGGCGCCGTCGTCGTACGAGACGTCGAGCGTCACGGTGGTGACCTTGCCCGGCACGGCGCCCAGGTCCGTCGACACCGGCTTGAGCGCGATCTGCTGGGTGGTGTTGGCCCTGACGTCGCCGTGCAGGTCCGTCTCCAGGCGGTAGTCCAGGTTCAGCACCGAGAACGGCTCGAAGAACTCCGAGTCCACCGTGCCGGACCTGAAGGTCCACTCGGTGTGGGTGCGCGTCGACAGCCGGAAGAGGTCGGCGGGCCGCTCCGCGTCGAGGACGGCACGGTAGGGCAGGTCACCGGCCGGCACCTCCGCCCACTGCATGTCGGAGCCGTTCGGGTTGTCGTGGATGAGCGTGTCGCCCTGGAAGATCTGCAGGTGGGTCGGCGTCTCGCCCCACGGCAGGTAGCCGCCGAGGCGCATGGTGTCGCTGGCCGAGGCCCAGGGCTGCACGTTCCAGGTCATGTAGTTCTGCCAGCGGGAGTTGTAGACGCCGAAGGACTCGCTCTGGCCGGGACGGGTCGCCGGAGCGAACCAGTCGAGCCGGGTGGTGCTGCCCGCGGCGTACGTGTTGTCGCCCGACACCATCGACCATGGCAGGGCGGTGTCCATGCCCTGGGTGTGGAACTCCCGCCAGACCTGACCCGGGGTCACCCATTCGGTGCGGGTGCCCGGGTGCCACTCGGCCTCGGGGAAGTTGAACGACGGGCTGAGGGTGAAGTCGGACCGGTAGCCCTCGGCGAGGCGGCCGCCCGCGGCCGCGTGGTAGCGGGCGTCGATCCGGGCGAGCTCGGCCTTGGTGGGCTGGTAGACCAGGGCCCGGTCCGGCACCTGGCCGGGGTAGTCGCGGGTCAGGTCGTAGACGAACGGCGTGTACTCGGTCTGCCGCACGGTCAGCTTGAGGTTGCCGGCCCTGGCCTGCGCGACGAGGGCGCGACCCGCGTCGCGGTGCACGGTGGCGACCGGGATGGCGGACTCGCCGACGTACTCCAGCAGGCCGCCGACCGCGTCGTTGACCACGATCAGGGCCTTCGCCCCGGCGGCGGCCGCGGCGGCGGCGCGCTCCTCCGGCGCGACCTCGTCGCTGCGCTCGACGACGGCGACCTTGCCCTTCACGCCGAGCCCCGCGTAGTCGGCGGCCGCGCCCTTGCCCGCGTAGACCGCGGTCAGCCGGTCCGTGGCGGTGCCCAGGGCACTGCCGCCCTGCACCAGGGTCTCCAGGTCGAGCCGGCCGTCGACCGTGCTCAGGCCGAGCTGCGGTTCGCCCTTGCGCCAGCGGGTGATCAGCGTGAACTCGCCCTGCGTCATCGGCTCCGTCGGGGAGACGTAGACGTCGTCGTACGTCGGCGGCAGCACGTACGCGCCGCGGTAGTCCCACCAGGCGTCGAAGCCGGTGTAGTGGACGTTGAAGTCGACCTTGCGCTGGCGGTCCTGGGCGCGCTGCGGCGCCTCGGTCCGCAGCAGGTGTGCCTTGCTCGCGTCGAGGACCACGTCCGCGGAGGCGTCCTTGAGCACGGTCTCCGGGTCGACGAGGACGGCCAGGCCCGAACGGTCCGCCCGCTCGCCGGTCACGTCGAGGTAGGCGGCGACGGTGTACCGGCCGGGGGCCATGCGCATGGTGGCGGAGCCGTCGACGTAGAGCGACCAGGGCCAGCCGTCGCCCGCCAGGTTGACCGAGACCCAGCCGGCGGCGGGCTTGCCGTCCCGGCCGACCAGCTTGATGTTCAGGTCGTAGCGCTCCTCCTCCTTGAGCAGCGCCACGGAGGTGCGGGTCACCGGCCGTCCGGTGGCCGCGTCGGTACCGATCACGTAGCCGACGTGCCGTCCGGCCGAGGCGGCCTGCGGGTCGCCGGTCACCGGGACGGTCGCCTTGTCGCCCGCCGGGACCGTCACCGTGGCGGCGCCCAGCGAGAACGGGCCGTCCGTGCCGGTCAGCGCCAGGTTCAGCGTGACGTCGGCGGAACCGGAGTTGGTGAAGGTCAGGTCCTTCGTGACGGCCACGTCACTCGGCTCGTGGGGCCAGGTGTGGTTGCCGAAGAAGAGCGATCCGGTGCCGCGGACGGCGGTGCGCACGGCGGCGGTCACGTCAAGACGGCCGGTGCCGACCTCGTACGGCGAATACGCGGCGTCGAGGCCCTTCGCGGTGCTCATCAGGTGTTCCTTGAGCTGCGCGCCGGTCCAGTCCGGGTGCTGCTGTGCCAGGAGCGCCGCCGCGCCGACCACGTGCGGGGTGGCCATCGAAGTGCCGCTCAGGGTGCGGTAGAGGCCCTCGCCACCGTCGGTCATCTCCTGCGAGCGGGCGGCGGTGATGTCCACGCCCGGCGCCGCGATGTCCGGCTTCATGCCACCGGAGTACGCCAGCGGGCCGGTGCTGGAGAAGGACGCGAGCCCGTCCTGCTTGTCCGTGGCCGCCACGGTCAGCGCCGCGGCCGCCGCGCCCGGGGCGGAGATGCTCTCCGGACCCGCGTTGCCGGCGGCTATGACGAACAGCGTGCCGTACTGCTCGGAGAGCGCGTCGACCAACTGCGACATCGGGTCGCTTCCGTCCGTGGGGTAGGAGTCGCCGAGGCTCATGTTGACGACGTCGGCGCCGGACTCGGCGGCCCACTGCATGCCTGCCATGACCCAGGAGTCCTGGCCGGAACCCTCGGCGCCGCCGAGCACCTTGCCGACGTAGAGGTCGGCGCCGGGCGCGACGCCCTTGTTCTCGCCCCCGGAAGCGGCGCCCGAGCCGACGATGGTGCCGGCCACATGCGTGCCGTGTCCGTTGACGTCGGTGACGCCCTCCCCCGGCACGAAGCTGGTCGTGCCGTCGATCAGCCCGGCGAAGTCGGGGTGGTTGACGTCGACGCCGGTGTCGAGCACCGCGACCTTGACACCCTTGCCGGTGTAGCCGGCGGCCCAGGCCTCGGGCGCGCCGATCAGCGGCACGCTCTCCTTCAGGGCGGGCTTCACCCGGCCGTCGAGCCACAGCTTGGCGACGCCGGCGCCCAACTGTGTGCCGCCCTGCGGCGCGACGGTGTTCCAGAAGGTGCGGGCCTGGCGCTTCTCGGTGCTGAGCGCGGCGGCGCCGATGCCCTTGAGCTTGCGGGTCAGCCTGCTTCCCCGGGGAGCGGTCGGTTCGACGGCCGCGCGGGACTTCGCCGGGGTGTACGTCGCGATCAGCGGCACCGCGCCCGACTTCGCGTCGTCGTAGCCCATCTCGATCAGGTCGGTGACATTGAACAGCCGCCGGTCCAGCGTGCCGGCTCCGAGCAGCGGCCCGGCCTCGTCCGGGATGACGAACAGGTCGCCCTGGATCTCTTGGAGTCTGACACCGCCGAAGGCGTCGTCCGGTCGGTCGACGTCGGCCATCTGCTTGCCGTCGGCGGTCGTGGTGACCGTGACGACGTCTCCGGTGACCAGGGTGACCCGGTGGGTCGCCGAGGGCTTGGCGGGGACGGCCGGCTTGCTCGGAGCAGCCTGGGCCGGTGCCTGCGCGACGGCGAGACCCGAGGCGAGGAGGGGCACCGCGACGGCGGCCGAGATCAGCTGCCGGCGCCTGCGCCGGAGGGCGGAAAGATACGAGGGGGAGGACATGCCATGGGTCTATCGACCGGTGAACACCGTCGTGAAGGCCCCGTGACGGCAAGTCCTCGCCATGGCAAAGGCTTGCCAGCCATGAAGCGCGCGATTCCGGGCGGAAAGACGCCGTACCGAGCACCGGCCTGCTCGTCCCGCCGACATGCGTCGGGGGACGACGCGGGTCAGATTGGAGGTAGCCGACCCACCGGACGGGGACGTCTCGGCGGGCAGACGCGGGAGGAGCCCGGCATGACGACCCACACGAACGCGCCCGGTCCGGGAGGGCAGACACGCGGCGGCGAGTGGTGCGTCGCTCCCCGACCGGTGCGGAACTGACGTCCGGGACGGCCGCCGTGGCATGCGAAGCGACGACGCCCGCACGGCCGACGCTGCTCCTCGTCATCGGTGTCGCCGGCTCGGGCAAGTCGACCGTGGGCCGCCTGCTCGCCGAGCGGCTGGGCTGGGCGTACCGGGACGCGGACGATTTCCACTCCGAGGCCGACCGCGCCAAGATGGCCGCCGGTCGTCCCCTCACGGACAGCGACCGGCGGCCGTGGCTGGAGGCGATCGGGGCCTGGATGGACCGGACGATCGCAGCCGGCGGGCAGGCCGTCGTCACCTGCTCGGCGCTCAAGCGCGACTACCGGAACGGACTCCTCGCAGGGCGCCCCGAGGTTCTTCTGGTGTACCTGCACGGCTCGCGCGAGCTGCTGGAGTCCCGGTTGGCCGCGCGGCACGGTCACTTCTTCCCGGCGGACCTGCTGGACAGCCAGCTCGCGGCGCTCCAGGAACCGGAGCCCGACGAGCACCCGTTGGTGGTGGAGATCGACCAGTCTCCGGAGGCCGTCGTCGCGGCGGTGCTGTCGCTGATGCCCGGGGAGTCCGCTGTCGGGACACCGCCGGCCTGGTGCCCGGGCCCCACGGGCGCCTCGTGGCGGTTGGTCCGGGGAGAGCAGAGCGCGGTCGTGGTCCAACTGGGCGGCACCCTGCGCGAGTACGTCGTGAACGGCCGACCGCTCCTTGACGGGTTCTCCGCGGGGTCCGCCATCACCGGCGGGCGGGGGCAACTGCTCGTCCCCTGGCCGAACCGGGTCGGCGACGGACGCTACCGCTTCGACGACAGGAGCCTGCAACTCCCGCTGACCGAAGTGGAGAAGAGCAACGCGATCCACGGACTGCTGCGCTGGACCCTCTGGAAGCCGCTGGCCCGCACCGACGACTCGGTGCTGCTCGATACGACGCTCTGCCCCCAGCCGGGCTATCCGTTCCTCCTCGACGTCCGTGTCGAGTACCGGCTGGGCCCGGACGGGCTCAGTACCGCCGTCCGCGCGACCAACACCGGTACGGAGCCCGCACCGTACGGAGTGGGGCAGCATCCGTATCTGACGGTCGGCACCGACCTCGTCGACAGCGCCGTGCTGACGGTCCCCGCGCGGTACCTGCTCCGTACCGACGACAGGGGCCTGCCCGTCGGCCGGGAGCCCGTCGACGGCACGCCGTACGACTTCCGTACCGCCCGGCCCATCGGCGAGCTCCGCCTGGACACCGCCTTCACCGGGCTCGACCGCCTCCCCGACGGGCCGGCGACCGTACGGCTCGCGCACCCCTCCGGACAGCACGGCGTCGATCTCCGGCTCGGCGAGGGAACCCGCTGGGTGCAGGTGTACACGGGTGACACGCTGCCCGAGGCCGCCGAACGGCGGCGAGCCGTCGCCGTGGAGCCCATGTCCTGTCCGCCGGACGCCTTCCGCAGCGGCACGGACCTCACCGTGCTGCGGCCGGGCGAGACGCACGTCCTCCGGTGGGGGCTGAGCCCCTGGGGGTACTCATGACCCCGGACGAGTTCCGGGAGCTCTACGAGCGCCTGCGACGACAGACGGCCCGAGAGGCGGCCCGGCCGGCGGTGGACGACCGGTGCGGCGCGCTCCGCCATCTGACTCCCGAACGGGTGGCGGCGGCCGCCGCCGAAGTCCGCCTCGGACGCTCGGTGTCGCTGGCGGCTCCGATCGACACCGTGCGCGGGCCCGACGATCCCGAGCCGGCGGTACACCGGATGACCGGGCCGAGCCCGGGCGATGTCGCCTCCGGCGCACTGTGCTTCGCCACGGACCGCTTCGCCATGAACGTGCACGGCGACGCGGACAGCCATCTCGACGCCCTCTGCCATGTCGTGTTCGACGGAGAGC
Organism: Streptomyces sp. SKN60; assembly: GCF_026236535.1. GTDB lineage: Bacteria > Actinomycetota > Actinomycetes > Streptomycetales > Streptomycetaceae > Streptomyces. The sequence continues at coordinate 142,991 of NZ_JAHTMW010000004.1, forward strand.
TCTACGGCGGGGTGCCCGCCGGCACCGTGACGGCCGAGGGCGCCCGCAGTCTCTCCGTGTCCCTGGTCGAGAACGGCATCGTCGGCCGGGGCGTCCTCCTCGACATCCCGCGGCTGCGCGGCGTGCGCTGGCTGAAGCCGGGCGACCAGGTGACCCCGGACGATCTGACGGCTGCCGAGTCCGCGCAGGGCGTCCGCGTCGGAGCGGGCGACCTGCTGTTCGTCAGGGTGGGACACCGTCTCCGGCGCACCGAACTCGGGCCGTGGAACGCGGCGGAGGCACGGGCGGGTCTGCACCCGGCGGCCGTGGAGTTCCTGGCCGAGCGCGAGGTCGCGGCCCTGGGCGGAGACGGAAACAACGACACCGCGCCCAGCGCGGTGCGGGACGTCGCCTTCCCCGTACACGTCCTGGCCATCCACGCCCTGGGCATCCACCTCATGGACTACCTGCAGTTCGAGGATCTCGTCCCGGTCTGCGCGCGGGCCGGCCGCTGGAGTTTCCTGTGCGTCGTCGCTCCCCTGCGGCTGACCGGAGCCACCGGGTCGCCCGTGAACCCGCTCGCGGTCCTGTGAGCCGGGCCGCGCTCCTGGGATGCGCGCTCCGGTCGCCGTCCCGCGGCAAGGCGGATACGTTCGAGGGAGGTGGGACCGCTGGAGCCTCGCCCAGCGGGGCGCCAGGCGCCTGACAGCAGGTCGGGGCCATGATCCCAAGGACGGTGGTCGCCGTGGGCGACGCCCCTCACTACGACGTCATCATCATCGGCACCGGCGCCGGCGGAGGGACTCTCGCCCATCGCCTCGCCCCGTCGGGCAAACGGGTACTGCTCGTCGAACGCGGCGGCTATCTGCCCCGCGAGCGGGACAACTGGGACTCGACGGCCGTGTTCGTGAAGGGCAAGTACCGGGCCCCGGAGTTCTGGCTCGACAAGCACGGCACCGAGTTCCCGCCCGAGGTCAACTACTACGTCGGCGGAAACACCAAGTTCTACGGAGCCGCCCTCTTCCGGCTGCGGCCCGAGGACTTCGGCGAGCTCCGCCATCACGGCGGCCTCTCCCCCGCCTGGCCGATCCGGTACGAGGACCTGGAGCCGTACTACACCCAGGCCGAGCACCTGTACCTGGTCCACGGACGGCACGGCGAGGACCCCGGCGAGGGTCCGGTCAGCGCGCAGTACGCGTATCCGCCCGTGGAGCACGAGCCGCGCATCCAGCAGCTGAGCGACGACCTGGAGAAGCGCGGCCTGCACCCGTTCCACCTGCCGATCGGCGTCAATCTGAGCCAGGAGGACGGGGGTCGGCCCACCCACTCCAGCGTCTGCATCCGGTGCAACCGGGTCGACGGCTTCCCCTGTCTGGTGCGCGCCAAGTCCGACGCCCAGGTGATCTGCGTCGAGCCCGCCCTGGAGCATTCCAACGTCGAGCTGGTCACGGACACCCAGGTGGTGCGCCTGGAGACCGACGAGCGGGGGCGGAGGGTCAGCGCGGTCGTCGGCCGGCTGCCCGACGGCTCGGAGGTCCGGTTCACGGCGGACGTGGTGGTCGTCTCCTGCGGGGCGGTCAACTCCGCGGCACTGCTGCTGGCCTCGGCGAACGAGCACCATCCCCACGGCCTTGCGAACAGCTCCGACGTGGTCGGCCGCCACTACATGCGGCACAACAACATGGCCCTGATGGCCGTGTCGAAGGAACCCAACGACACCCAGTTCCAGAAGACGTTGGCCCTGCACGACTGGTATCTCGGCGCGGACGACTGGGACTTCCCGCTGGGCGGCATCCAGATGCTGGGCAAGTCGGACGCCGAGCAGATCCACGGCGAGGCACCCCGGTGGGCCGGTGCCGTGACCCCCGACCTGCCGTTCGAGGTGCTGGCCCATCACGCCGTGGACTTCTGGCTGTGCGGCGAGGACCTGCCGATGCCCGGCAACCGGGTCACCCTCGACGGCGACGGGCGCATCCGGCTCGCCCTCGACGAGCAGAACAACATCGAGGGCCTGAAGCGGCTGCGGCACAAACTGCAGGGGATGCTCGGCCACCTGGGCATGCACGAGCACCATCTGCTGTCCCACAGCATCTATCTGCACAAGGGCATGCCGATCGGGGCGACCGCGCACCAGGCGGGCACGGTGCGCTTCGGCACCGATCCCGCCGACTCCGCGCTCGACGTGAACTGCAAGGCCCACGACGTCGACAATCTGTATGTCGTGGACACGAGCTTCTTCCCGAGCATCGGCGCGGTGAACCCGTCCCTGACGGCCATCGCCAACGCGCTGCGGGTCGGCGACCACCTGCTCGCCCGGCTCGGCTGAAGGCTGACGGCGGGCACGGGGCACCGGGCACGGGGCACGCAGGGGGCCGGCCGGTGGTCCGTACGGACGAAGCCGCCGCCCCCAACGGCCCAACAGCCCTTCCGAGAAGATGCCGACCACCTCATCGGGTGATTGCGTGGCTGAGTCCGGCCCGACCGGCCGGGATCGGCGCAACCGCGCAGCGAGGAGGCAGGACGGCATGGATTCCACGGTGGGAGCGCCGCAGGGCGTGATCCCGGCGCGTTTGCTGCACGGCCAGAAGGCTCTGGTCACCGGGGCCAACTCGGGCATCGGCAAGGCCACGGCCATCGCCCTCGGCCGGGCCGGCGCCGACGTGGTGGTGAACTACGTGGCGGGCCGCGACGCCGCCGAGGAGGTGGCCGAGGAGATCGCCTCGTTCGGGGTGCGCTCGGCGGCCTACGAGGCCGACGTGTCCCAGGAGGGCCAGGTCGTCGCCATGACGGACCGGATGGTGAAGGAGTTCGGCACCGTCGACATCCTCGTGGCGAACGCGGGCCTGCAGCGTGACGCCTCGGTCATGGAGATGACCCTCGCCCAGTGGCAGAAGGTCATCGACGTCAATCTCACCGGCCAGTTCCTGTGCGCGCGCGAGGCGGCCAAGGAGTTCCGGCGCCGGGGCGTGGTCCCCGAGGTGTCCAAGGCCGCGGGGAAGATCATCTGCATGAGTTCGGTGCACCAGATCATCCCCTGGGCGGGGCACGTGAACTACGCGTCCTCCAAGGGCGGTGTGCAGATGATGATGCAGACCCTGGCCCAGGAGCTCGCGCCGGAGAAGATCCGGGTGAACGCGGTGGCCCCGGGGGCGATCAAGACCCCGATCAACCGCGCGGCCTGGGAGACGCCCGAGGCGCAGAAGGACCTGCTGCGGCTCATCCCGTACGACCGGATCGGCGAGCCCGACGACATCGCGCACGCCGTCGTCGGGCTCGCCTCCGATCTCATGGACTACGTGGTGGGGACCACCCTGTACGTCGACGGCGGCATGACCCTCTTCCCCGGATTCGCCACCGGCGGCTGAACCGCTCCCGGCCCGTCACCCACCGATCCGACGAAGGCGGTCATGCCCCTCTCGCTCCATCTGCTGGCGGACGCCCCGGCCCAGCTCCTGCCGGCCCGGGAGCTCATGGCCTTCACGCTGGCCGCCCACATCATCCTGGTCCCCCTCGGCGTGGCGTTTCCCCTGATCACCCTGGTCATGCACTACCGCGGGCTGCGCCGGAACGACGCCACGGCCCTGCTCCTGGCCCGGCGTTGGTCGGCCGTCATGGCGGTGCAGTTCGCGCTCGGCATCGTCACCGGCACGGTCCTCTCGTTCGAGTTCGGTCTGCTGTGGCCCGGCCTGATGGGACGGTGGGGTGACGTCTTCGGCGTCGGATTCGGCGTCGAGGCCTGGGCCTTCTTCCTGGAGGCCGTGCTCATCGCCATCTATCTGTACGGGTGGCGGAGGCTGAGGCCGCGCACGCACTTCCTCCTCGGGCTGCCCCTGCCGTTGGCCGCGCTGCTCGGGGCGTTCGGCATCCTGGCCGCCAACTCGTGGATGAACACGCCCCAGGGCTTCTCGCTCGACGCGGCGGGCAACCCGGTCGACGTGAACGTCTGGAAGGCGATCTTCACGCCGATGTTCGGCCCGCAGTACTGGCACTTCGTCGTGGGGATGATCCTCACGGCGGGCTTCGTGGTGGCCGGTGTCTACGCCACGGGCTGGCTGCGCGGCCGCCGGGACCGCTACCACCGGCTCGGGTTCGCCGTGCCGTTCACCATCGCCGCCGTCGCCGCCCCGGTGCAGTTCGTCCTCGGCGACTCCATCGCCCGGTCGGTGTTCCACAAGCAGCCGGTGAAGTTCGCCGCGATGGAGATCGTCTGGAAGACCGACACGCGGGTCCCGGAGTATCTCTTCGGGCGCCTGCAGGAGGACGGCAGCGTCAAGGGCGGCCTCAAGATCCCGCTGCTCGACTCCTTCCTGGCCGGATTCAGCCCGAACACCGAGGTGGTCGGGCTGACCTCCGTTCCGGCCGATCAGCGCCCGACGGCCACTCAGGCGACCATCGCCCACTGGGCCTTCGACCTGATGGTCCTCATCGGGTCCGCGCTCGTCCTGCTCGCCCTCTGGTACGGGCTCGTCTGGCTGCGGCACCGCCGGCTGCCCGCCTCCCGCTGGTTCTACGGCGCCGCGGCCTGCGCCGGCGTCGGTTCCGTCGTGGCCGTCGAGTGCGGCTGGATCGCCGCCGAGGTGGGACGCCAGCCCTGGATCGTCTACGAGAACATGCGGGTCGCCGAGGCCGTGACCGCGACCCGGTCCACCAGCCTGTGGATCATGTTCGGGGTGGTGGCGGCGGTGTACGTGTTCCTGTTCGGCTCGTTCCTCGTCGTCCTGCTGAAGATGCGCACCCGCTGGCGGCTCGCCGACGAACAACAGGCCGCGGCGGGCGCCCACACGCCGGAGGACGACATCCCCTACGGTCCGCGCGCGTCGATTCCCGCGGGTGACGTGCCCGCCGGCGGCCCCGGAGCCGGCCGGTCCGGGGGTGAGGGCCCGTGACCGCCGACCTCATCGCCGTGGTGCTGCTCCTGGCCGTGACCGCGTACGCCTGCGCGGGCGGCACGGACTACGGGGCCGGTTTCTGGGACCTGACGGCCGGCGGGACGGAACGCGGCCGGCGTCCCCGCCGGCTCATCGACCAGGCCATGGCTCCCGTGTGGGAGGTCAACAACGTCTGGCTGATCTTCGTTCTGGTCATCATGTGGACCGGCTTCCCCGTCCTCTTCCAGACCGTGTTCTCCGCGATGTGGCTCCCGCTCGCCCTGGCCGCCGTGGGCATGGTGCTGCGGGGCGGCGGTTTCGCACTCCGCAAACCCACGCGACGTCTCGCCGGCCGACGCCTGTACGGTGCCGTGTTCGCGTGCGCCTCGCTCGTCACGCCGTTCTTCCTGGGGGCCGCCGTCGGCGGGGTCGCGTCGGAACGGGTGGCTCCCGGCACCGAGGCCTCGGCCGACGTCTGGGCCGGCCCGACCTCGGTGGTGTTCGGCCTGGTCGCCGTCGCGACCACGGCGTTCCTCGGCGCGGTGTTCCTCACCGGGGACGCCCGCAGGTTCGACGCGCCCGATCTGGTCGGCTACTTCAGACGGCGGGCGCTCGCCAGTCTCGCCGTGCTCACCGTCCTCGCCGTGGTCACCGGGTTCGTCACCCACGAGGACGCCCCCTACGTCTGGCACGGACTCACCCATGGCCTCGGGCTGTTCTTCGTCGTCGTGTCCGGAGCGGCCGCCCTCGCGACGGCCTGGCTGCTGCTGCGTACGCCGGGCGCCTGGGTGCGCGTCACGGCGGTCGGCGTCGTCGCGTGCGCGATCGTCGCCTGGGGCATGGCCCAGCGTCCGTACCTCCTCCCGACCTCGCTGACGGTGTCCGACGCCGCGGGCGCGCCCGCCACGCTGACCTGGCTGGCGATCGTCACCCTGGTGGCCCTGCTCGTGGTCATGCCGGCCGTCGTCCTCCTCTACCGGCTGGACACCCGCGGTGAGCTGGCGGAGCTCTCCGACTCCGAACTGCGGAAGCCGGAATGAGCGAGAACGACATCCTGCTCGGCCTCGCCCTGACGGTGGTGCTCGCCACCGCCTCGCAGATCCTGGCGAGCAAGCTGCGCGTCCCGGCCCTCGTCGTGCTGCTGCCCGTCGGGTTCGCCGCCGGCGCGCTGACGGACGTCATCCACCCCGACAATCTCCTCGGGTCGGCCTTCTCGGACCTGGTGTCCCTGTCGGTCGCGGTGATCCTCTACGACGCGGGGCTCGGGCTCGACCTGCGCAAGCTGGTCCACCCCACCCGGGGAGTCGTGGGCCGGCTGCTCGCGTACGGCGTGCTGCTCACCTTCCTCGTCGTCGCGGCGGTGTCACCGGCGATGTTCGGCATGGACCTGCGCGTGGCGGCGATGCTCGGCGTGATCCTCGTCGTCTCCGGGCCCACGGTCGTGGGGCCGCTGCTCGACTTCGTGCGGCCGACCGACCGAGTGCGGCGCATCCTCATCTGGGAAGGCACGCTGACCGACCCGATCGGTGGCATCCTCGGCGCGCTGACCTTCCACGCGGTGGCCACCTCGCACCAGATCGACCTCGGCCGCGGCTACCAGTTGGGCCAGTTCTTCATCAGCCTGGCGGTGGGTCTGGTCGGCGGCGTCGTGGGCATCGCGCTGCTCTGGTTCACCCTGCGCGTCCTGCGGCTCGGCGAGATCCTGGGGACGCTGGCGCAGCTCGCCGTCGTGATCGCCATCTCGGCGGGCTGCGACATCGTGCGCGACGACACGGGGCTGATCGCCGCGATCGTGGCGGGCCTCGCCGTCGCCAACATCCGCGGCTTCGACATGCCGGCGCGCCGGCCCTTCTTCGAGACGCTCGTCCAGCTGATCATCGGACTGCTCTTCGTCTCCATCTCCTCCACCGTCACCCCGGCGTCGGTGGTGCCGGTGATCCTTCCCGCGCTCGGCCTGATCGCGATCCTCGTCCTGGTCGTGCGCCCCCTCGTGGCCTTCGGCGCGACCGCGCGCACGGATCTGTCACGGGGAGAGCGCGGCTTCATCGGCTGGATGGACCCACGCGGCATCGTCGCGGCGTCCACGGCCTCGGCCTTCTCCGCCGGTCTGGTCGAGCGGGGGGTGACCGGGGCGTCGAAGATCCTTCCGGTGACCTTCCTGGTGATCGTGGGGACCGTGCTGCTCTACGCGCTGACGGCGGCGCCGATGGCCCGGCGCCTCGGGGTCGTCAAGGACACGGGTACCCGGGTGCTGCTCGTGGGCGGCGAGCCCTGGGTGGTCGACCTCGGCAGAGCACTGCGGTCCGCGGGCCTCGACGTGCTGATGTGGGCGGGTCTCGACGAGGAGCGGGAGAGGATCAGGGACACGGGTATCGAACTGGCCAAGGGCGAACTCCTCGCCACGGCCATCAACCCCGGGGCCCGGCTCGAGGGCGTGACGGCGGTCTTCCTGGCCACGGACGACGACGACTTCAACGCGCTCGCCTCGATCGTGATGCAGGACAACGTCGACGGGCCGGTCTACCGGGTGGGCCCGCCGCAGGACAGCCACGGCGTGGTCGCCCCGTACACGGGCGCCCACATCCTCTTCGGGCGCTCGCTGGTGCGCCATGTCCTCGCGGAGCGCTACCGGCGCGGCGCCCGGTTCGTGGTGCTGCCGGCCGGCGAGCCGCTGCCGCCCGAGCACGACACGCTGTTCGTGGTGCGGGCCGACCACCAGCTGGATCCGGTCACGGAGCGGAGCGAGAGCGCCCCCCGGGACGGGGACACTCTCGTCCTCCTCGGGCCCGCGGCTACCGATGCTCCCTGAGCATCGAATCCAGGGTGATGGCCGCGTCGATCAGCGCCAGGTGCGTGAACGCCTGGGGGAAGTTGCCCAGTTGCCGGCCGGTCAGGTCGATCTCCTCGGAGTACAGGCCGAGATGGTTGGCGTACGTGAGCATCTTCTCCAGGACCAGTCGGGCCGTGTCGATGCGTCCGGCCCGGGCCAGGGCGTCGACGTACAGGAAGGTGCAGAGCGAGAAGGTGCCCTCGGAGCCGCGCAGCCCGTCCGGAGACGCCTCGGGGTTGTAGCGGTAGACGAGACTGTCGCTGACGAGTTCGCTCTCCATCGCGTCCAGGGTGGACTTCCACATCGGGTCGTCCGGCATGATGAAGCCGACGGTCGACATGCGCAGCAGCGCCGAGTCGAGCACGTCGTCGCCGTAGTGCTGGACGAAGGCCTGCTTCTTGGGGTCCCAGCCGCGGTCGAGCACCTGCGCGTAGATCTCGTCCCGCGCGTCCACCCAGCGCCCGCCGGCCGCGGGGCGGCCGTCGTCGTAGGCGATCCGCAGGGCCCGGTCGAAGGCCACCCAGGACATCACCCGGCCGTACGTGAAGTCCTTGCGGCCGCCCCGGGTCTCCCAGAGCCCTTCGCCGGGCTGGTCCCAGTGGTCGACCAGCCAGTCGAGCAGGGTGTGCAGCGCGGTCCAGCCGCCGTGGTCGAGGTGCATGCCGTGCTCGTGCGCGAAGTAGATGCTGTCGAGCGCCTCGCCGTAGATGTCCAGCTGGAGCTGGGTCGCGGCCCCGTTGCCGATCCGGACGGGGGCGGAGCCGCGATACCCCTCCCAGTGGTCGAGGGTCTCCTCGACCAGGTCGGCGGTGCCGTCGACGCGGTACATGATGTTCAGTGGTCCGGAGCCGTTACCCTGGCCGGCATCCTGCTTCACCCGGTCGTGCAGCCAGTCGATGAACGCGGCCGCCTCTTCCTTGAATCCCAGGCCCAGCAGGGCGTACACCGAGAACGAGGCGTCACGGATCCAGGTGAACCGGTAGTCCCAGTTGCGCTCGCCGCCCAGCTGCTCGGGAAGTCCCGCCGTGGGAGCGGCGACCAGCGCACCGGTCGGTGCGTACGTCATGAGCTTCAGCGTCACGGCGGAACGTTCCACCGCCTCCCGCCAGCGGCCGGTGTAGGTGGACTGGCCCAGCCACGAGCGCCAGAAGCCGACCGTCTCGTCGAAGAGCCGCTGGAACTCCTCCAGGTGGACCTCCTGCGGCGGCCCCGCGGGGGACGATTCCAGGACCAGGCCGCGCTGCTGGCCGGCCCGCAGGGTCAGCGAGAAGCGCACGTCCCTGTCGCCGGCCCGGAGCGTGCTCGCCAGCCGTTCGTCCGCGGGTTCGCGGACGGCGTGGACGGCGAGGGTGAGATCCTCCGAGGTGAACAGGGCCCCGTGCTCGGTGAGGTGCACCTGGTGCGGCTTGCGGCCGTAGTCGAAGCGCGGGGCGATCTCCCCCTCGAACGTCATGCTGCCGCGTACACAGCGCAGCATGCGGACGATCCGGTGCCGGTCGGTCGCGGTCCGTCCGGTCACCGGCATGAAGTCGACGACCTCCCCCGCCCCGTCCTCGGTCATGAAGCGGGTCACCAGAACGGCGGTGTCCGGGTGGTAGAGCTGTTTGGTGGTGTACGTGTCCACCGCCGGCCGCACGGAGAAGTGACCGCCCTCGCGCCGGTCGAGCAGAGCGCCGAAGACGCTGGGCGAATCGAACCGTGGACAACAGAACCAGTCGATCGTCGCCTCGGTCGTCACGAGGGCCGCGGTCTGCAGATCACCGATCAGGCCGTGGTCCTCGATCAGGGGATAGTCGTCCATCGTCGACCCCTTTCAGCCCCGGTCGACCGCACTCGGGGCACCGTCGCGCCGCGGTCGGAGCGGACCCGGCGCACCCGATCAGCTTAGGTCGCCGTCGCCGGTCCGTCCTGACGGCACCGTCGCCCCAGGTGACGGCGGGGCCGCGCCGCCACTGCGCCGGTGCGGGAATCGCCCTAGCGTGGTGCGCATGATGTCGTGGGCCACCAGATTCCGACTGCGGCAGTACGTCAAATCGAGCCTGTGGATCGTGCCGATGCTCGGTCTCGCCCTCGGCACGCTGCTCGCCGAGCTCGCGCTGACCGCCGACGACACGAAGTGGCTGCCCGGTGACTGGGACTACTCCGCCACGACGGCGAGCGGTGTGCTCACCGCCATCGTGGGGGCGATGGTGGCGCTGCTCGGCTTCGTCGTCACGATCGGGGTGCTTGTGGTGCAGCAGGCCACGGGTACGCTCTCGCCCCGGTACATGCGCCTGTGGTACCGGGACCGGCTGCAGAAAGCGGTTCTGGCGACCTTCACGGGAACCTTCGCGTTCGCCTTCTCCCTGCTGCGCAGCGTCGAGTCCGACGCGGTGCCTGACGCCGGGGTGGCGCTGGCCGGCCTGGCGGTGGCCGTCAGTCTCGTGCTGCTGCTCATCTATCTGAACCGGTTCATCCACAATCTACGGCCGGTGGCCGTGGCGGAGCTGGTGGCGGCGATGGGAGAGGCCGTCTTCACGAGCGGCGCGGCACAGATCCGGGGCATGTCCGCCCGGGGGGCCGAGGCCGTGCCGGCGGACGGTCCGATGCTGCGCGTCCGTACGGAACGGGGCGGTGCCCTGCAGGCCTTCGACGTGCCGGGCCTGGTCGCGGAGGCGGCCCGCCACGACTGCGTCTTCGTCGTGACGCGGCTGATCGGGGACTTCGTAGCGCCGGACACCGTGCTCGTCGAGGTCCACCGGGCCGGGGGCGCGTCCGCATCCGCGTCTGTGCCGGACCCGGCGCGGGTGACCGGTCTCGTCGCCCTGGGCCCCGAGCGCACGATCGACCAGGACGCCGCCTTCGCGCTGCGGGTCCTCGTCGACATCGCGATCCGGGCACTGTCCCCGGCGGTCAACGACCCCACGACCGCCGTGCAGGTGATCAACTACATCGAGTGGCTGCTGCACACGGTGGGCAGGACGCGTCTTCCCGGCCGCTTCGTGCTGGCCGACCGGCACGGGGTTGCACGGCTCGTGCTGCCGGGGCGCGACTGGGAGAGCTATCTACAGCTCGCCACCTGCGAGATCATGGCCTACGGCAGCTCGTCCGTGCAGATCTGCCGGCGCCTGCGGGCCATGCTGGAGGGGTTGCTCGACACCCTGCCGCCGGAGCTGCACCCCTCGGTGCACGCCCAGTTGCGCCTGCTGCGGCAGTCGGTCGAGCGGGAGTTCACCGATCCGGACCGCCGTGCCGTGGCGGAACAGGCGGACCACCAGGGCATCGGCGGGCAGTCCTCCTGAACCCGCTCACGCCGCTCACCCCGCCGCCCGCGCGAGGCGTGCGCGCGGGCGGCGGGGTGAGCAAAGGTTCAGGAGAGGTCAGGAGCGGTCAGGAGCCGAGGATGCGGCTCTTCTGGGCCTCGAACTCGGCCTCGGTGAGCACCCCTTGCTCCTTGAGCTGACCGAGCTCCTTCAGCTGGGAGATCTTGGCGTCCATCGACTCCGCGGCCGGCGGTGCGGGTGCGGGCGGCGGGGCGGCGTAGGCCTGCTGGGGCGCCGCCGCGGCGCTTCGCTCGTAGTCCTGCTGCGCCCACCGGCCCGCCTGCCGGCGGGAGACGCGGTTGGACACGGCGGTGGCGGTACCAGCGACGACCGCGGTGCGTGCGACACCGCGAAGAAGACCAGGCATGACAGTTTCCTTCTTGTCGGGGCGGCCGTCGGCCGTCAGGAGGCGGAGCCGGCCTCGACGGCCTCCAGGGTTTCGAGCAGGTCCTGGGCCGGGATCCTTCCGTTGGCCACCATGCGTGCTCCGCTGCGGCGCAGGGCGGCCGCCAGCGGCGCGGCCCACAGGTTCTCGTACACGATGACGCCGGCGGAGTTGCCGGGTTCGAGGACGCCGGCGGCCTCCTGGAGGTCGTCCTCGCCGAGCAGGCCGGAGGAGGCGCCCTCGAAGACGGCGAGGTCGAGTTCCCCGTCGCCGTCCAGGTCGGTGAGTTCGAGCGCGGTGACCGTGCCGTCCTCGTCCTTGCGGACGAAGGACAGGTCGAGGATGCGGATGATGCGCCGCTCGACGAGATCGAGCAGCAGGGGCAGGCCTTCTCCGGTCATGCGATTGCCCGGGAACTCCAGGACCAGGTAATCGACGGGTCCCATCTCGGAGAGTTCGTCGACGCTCATTCCGACTCCTCGCTGGCGGCTGACTTCGCCGGCGGCTGACTGCCTCCGACGGTGCGGCGCCCACGGCCCCCGGCCGCACCCATTGCCGCCTCCCATTCCAACACCGGGCGACCGCGCACGCACCTTCGTGGCGACCCCGGCGACCGCCTCGCCGCGGCGCGGTCGGGTGACCCATCAGGGCCCGGAGCGACCATGCCCCACCCGTTCGGAGGACTCGCCGCGCGGGTGGCGGGAGGCGCTCGTAGCGTCGGGCCCGGACGAGAACCGCCGCAGCACCTGGGAGAAGCGATGACGGACGAGTCGATGGAGAAGACGGCCACGGAGGCTTGGCTCTACGGGTATCCGCTGGTCACGGCGGCCCTGACGAAGAGCGACATGACGGCGGTCCCGGCCCGGGACGACGCGCGCCGGAAGGCCCCGGTCAATCAGTTCTGCTACATGCGGTCCACGCCGGACGCCGCCTTCACCGAGGTCGTCTCGCCGAACGCCGACACCCTGTACTCCAGTGCCTGGCTCGATCTGTCCGAGGAGCCGCTGGTCCTGGCGCTGCCCGACTTCGGTGACCGGTTCTGGATGGTCCCGATCCTGGATGCCTGGTCGAACGTCTGCGCCGTCGTCGGCCGGCGCACGTACGGTTCGTCCGCAGGCCCGTTCCTGATCGCCGGGCCGTCCTGGTCGGGCCCGACCCCCGCCGGCCTGACCCTGCTGAAGTCGCCCACCACCGTGAACTGGATCATCGCCCGGTACGCGACCAGCGGCCCCTCGGACTTCCCGGCCGTCAACCGGCTCCAGGACGGCACGCGGCTGATCCCGCTGTCGGAGTGGACCGGCGACCCCGACGCCTACTCCCCTCCCACCGACGTCCCCGTCCCGGCCGGTGCCGACACCACGACGGCACCCGTCGACAAGGTCCACGCGCTCAGCGGCCGCGCGTACTTCACGCTGCTCAACCGGATGATGGTCGACAACCCTCCGGACCCCGCCGACGCCCCGTTCCTGGGCACCCTCGCGAAGCTCGGCATCGCACCGGGCGCGAGCCTGGACGACCTGTCCCCCGAGCAGCTCGCCGCCCTGGACGCGGGCGCGCGGCGCGGTCCGGAGGTGCTGCGCGAACTGCTCGCCAAGGCGGAGTCCGCGGGCTCCGGCGGGTGGACCGTGCACCGGGGTCTCGGTGCCTACGGGACCGACTACGCCAAGCGCGCGGTCATCACCCGGTTCGGGTACGGGGCCAACCTCGACGCCGACGCGCTCTACCCGCACGCCACGACCGACTCCGACGGCCGGCCGCTCGACGGCGCCCACACCTACGTGCTGCACTTCGACGCCGGGCAGACCCCGCCCGTCGACGGCTTCTGGTCCCTCACGATGATGAACGAACGTCAGCTCTTCGCCGACAACCCGCTGAACCGCTACGCGATCGGCGACCGCAGCGGCATGCGGACCAACCCCGACGGCTCCCTGGACATCTACGTCCAGCACGCGAACCCCGGCCCGGAGCGCGAGGACAACTGGCTCCCCGCCCCCGCGGGCAGCTTCAACGTCTTTCTGCGTCTCTACTGGCCCCAGGAGCCCGCCCTCACCGGCGGCTGGACCCCGCCGGCGCTGCGCCGGACCAGCTAGCTAACCCCCGCACGACCTGCCCTCAGTGGGGCAGGTCGTGTTCCGCCCAGACCACCTTGCCGGTCGCGGTGCGGCTGGAGCCCCAGCGGCGGCAGAGCATGTTGATGAGTTGGAGGCCACGGCCGCCCTCGTCGCCGAGGTCCGCGTGCTGGATCTGGGGCAGGTCGGGGCCGGTGTCGGAGACCTCGACGATGAGGCGGTCGCCGCGCAGCAGGCGGAGTCGGCCGGGGCCGTTGCCGTAGCGGAGGGCGTTGCCGACGAGTTCGGAGACGACGAGTTCGAAGACATCGGCGAGCTCGGTCAGGTCCCACACGGCGAGCTGGTCCGTGACCAGGCCCCGGGCGACGGATGCCGCGCGGCCTTCCTGGGGCAGCGGCCACTCGCGCAGGTCGGCCGGGGTGTCCGAGGGGGCCGACGCGGTCGTGGCCGGCGTCGCGGTCGTCGCGACGAGGAGCACGACCTCGTCGAAGCGGGCCGCGTCGGCGGGAGCCCGCTCGAACAGGCCGCCGCTCTCCAGGGCCTCGGGCGAGAGGTCGCGCGCCGCGGAGCGCAGACCGTGCAACTGGTGGTCCACGTCCTCGTGCCGGGACTTGACGAGCCCGTCGGTGTACATCACCAGATGGGCGCCCGCCGGGACTTCGAGACGGATCCGGTCGTACGGGATCACTCCGGCGCCGAGCGGCGCGCCGACCGGCACGTCGACGAACTCTGCGGAGCCCTGGCCGTCGAGGAGCAGCGGTGGCAGGTGCCCGGCGCTGGCCAGCGTGTAGGTGGAATCGGCCGGGTCGAACACGGCGCAGAGGAAGGTGGCGACCTGTTCGTCCTCCAGGTCGCGCGTGGCCAGGTCAAGCCGGGCCAGGACGCGCTCCGGGGACATGTCCAGGGTCATGAGGGTGCGGGCCACGGCCCGCAGGCGCCCCATGGTGGCGGCGGCGGGCAGCCCGTGCCCCATGACGTCGCCCACCATGAGGGCCGTCCGCCCGCCGGGCAGGGCCATCACGTCGTACCAGTCGCCGCCCACGCCGTGGTGGCCCGTCGAGGGCGCGTACTCGGCCTGGACGCGCAGCCCGGGCGTCACCGGGGTCGCGCGGGGCAGCAGCGTCCGCTGCAGCGAGACGACGTGCTCGCGCTCGCGCCCGTACAGCCGGGCGTTGTCGATGTAGACGGCGGCCTGGGAGGCCAGCTGTTCCGCCAGTGCGAGGTCGGTGGTGGAGAACGGCGGTGTCCCGGGGCCTCGGACGAAGTCCACGCTCCCGAGCAGCAGCCCGCGGGCGATCAGCGGCACGGCGAGGTAGCTGTGCACCCCGGCGGCGCGCATCTTCGCCGCCGCGCTCTCGGTCGGCGCGACCTTGATGAAGTCGTCGTTCCGCATCCGGCTCACCAGGACCGGCCTGCCCTGGCGCAGGCAGTAGCGGTGGAGCAGCGTCTCGTGCGACTCCTCGGCGCGGACGAAGGTCTCGCCCACCGGGGTGGGTTCCAGGGAGGACAGCGCCTCGACGGCGCACACGGCGATGGCCCGCATGAGCGGAACGCCCGTTCCGGTCCACCGTGAGCCCTCCTCGCCCCGCAGGACGCTCTCCAGGATGTCGACGGCGGCTCCGTCGGCGAAGCCGGGCACGGTGAACTCGGCCAGCTCCTGGGCGGTGCGCTCCAGGTCGAGGCTGGTGCCGATCCTGGAGCCTGCGGAATTCAGCCAGGCGAGCCGGCCGCGCGTGGTGAGCCGGTCCAGGGGGACCTCGCCGCCGGTCCGTCCGAGCCGCCTGCGGGCGGCGGCCGTACGGTGCGATCCGGCGCCCCTCCCGGCCGAGGCGCGGGCCGCCAGACGTCGTCTCCCCTTGCCGCCGTTCACCTTTTCGGCCTCCAGACTGGAAATCGACCGTGCTGGTGCCCAGCATGCACCTGTTCCCGGCCGATCGGGGTACTCGCCGCCCACGAGATAATGCTGCAATGAGTGAACCGACGAAGCCCGAGGTCGCCGTTCCGGAGGGTGACGCTCCCACCGAGCTGACCGTCCGGGACCTGGTCGTCGGGGACGGGGCCGAGGTCAAGCCGGGCATGGTGGTCAGGGTGCACTATGTCGGGGTGACCTTCGAGTCCGGGAAGGAGTTCGACGCCTCCTGGGACCGCGGCGAGCCGTTCAAGTTCGCGCTCGGCGCCGGCCGGGTGATCAAGGGCTGGGACCGCGGGGTGCGGGGCATGAGGCTCGGCGGCCGGCGCGAGATCATCGTCCCCCCGCGTCTCGGTTACGGGGATCAGTCGCCCACGCCGGCGATCCCGGCCGGCTCGACGCTGGTCTTCGTGGTGGACCTGGTCGACGTGTACTCCCGCACCACCGGGTGGAGCAAGCCCTAGAGAGTCCCTGGAGAGCGCGGTCAGGCCAGTACGCGAAGGGCCGCGGGCATCGCCCTGAGGGTGACCGGCAGGGTCGCGTCGACCTCGCCGTCCGCGCCGTACGGGAGGGGGCGGTCGGCTTCGATGCGGATCTCCTTGCCGCGCAGGATCTCGATCTGCGGACGCTTCACGTGCGCGCCCGTCTTCAGCTCGTTCATCATGGCGAAGAAGAGACGTTTGGGCGCCTCCTTGATCACCACGACGTCCAGGAGGCCGTCGTCGACCCGCGCGCCCGGTGCGACGTTCCGCCCGAATCCGTAGAAGCCGGAGTTGGCCGCGACGACGGTGTAGCCGGTGCGCTCGTGCCGGACGCCGTCGATCGTGATGCGGTACGCGGCGGGCTTCCAGGCGAGGACCGCCCGGAGGCCGCCGGCGTAGTAGGAGGCCGCGCCGCGCAGCAGCCGGGAGGCGTTGGCGTGGCGGTTGGCCACCGCGTCGACGCCCGCGTACACGCTGCCGAGGACGCAGATCCCGTGGTGCCGGGCGGACTCCACCCGGATGGTGTCGACGGCCCGCGGTACGGCGTCGAGCAGCACCTTCGCGAGGCCCGGGGCGTCGGTGGGAAGCCCCAGGGCGCGCGCGAAGTCGTTGCCGCGGCCCGCGGGGACCAGGCCGAAGACGGTGTCCGTGCCGCTGAGCGCGCCGCCGACGGTGCCGGCCATGCCGTCGCCGCCGACGGCCAGCACGATGTGGCCCTTCCCTCCGGCGTCCCGGGCGAGTTCCTGGGCGTGTTCCAGGCTGCGGCTGTAGACGGTGTCGAGCCGCGCGCCCGCCTCCCGCAGCAGCCGGGCCAGCGGGAGCAGGCTCGCCGTGCCGCTGGAGCCCCCGGCGGTGGGGTTGACGACGGCGGTGAACTGTCGCATGGATCTGGCCTCCGGGCGGCAGAAGGAGAGGTGGGGAGGGAAGGGTTCGGGAGGGAAGGGTTCGGACGGAGCGGGATCAGCGGACCGGGATCAGGACCCCGGGGCTCAGCACGCCGGACGGGTCGACCTCGGCCTTGACCGCCTGGAGCATACGGATGCCGAGGGGGCCGACCTCGCGGGCGTACCAGTCGCGGTGGTCGGTGCCGACGCCGTGGTGGTGGCTGATGGTGCCGCCCGCCGCCAGGATCGCGTCGTTCGCCGCCCGCTTCACCGGCGCCCAGTGCGCGACGGCGTCCTCGCCCTGCGCGGAGACGACGGTGAAGTACAGCGAGGCGCCGTTCTCGTACGTGTGCGAGATGTGGCACATGACGAGCGGCGGGGTCCCGGCCTCGGTGAGGGTGCTGGTCAGCGCCTCCCGTACGGCCGTGTACAGGCCGGGGATCGCGGACCAGAAGGCGGCCGTCTCCAGCGTCTCGGCGAACGCGCCGGCGTCGAGCAGCGCGTCGCGCAGGTAGGGCGCGTTGTAGCGGCCGTGCTCCCACTTGTCGCCGGGCTCCTCGCCGATGAACTCGCCGTCGCAGGCGAGGAGGACCGCACGGGCGGCGGCGCGGCGGGCGGCCGTGTCTGCCTCGGTGCCCTCGAAGCCGACGATGGCCATGCAGCCGGGGTTCTCCGGGAGTGCGGCGCTGCCGATGGCGTCCGGCTGTGCGAGGCCGATGAAGGTCTCGGACTCGTCCGACAGGCGCAGCACCGTGGGGCGCGGGCCGTCCTGGGCGAGGCGGCGCAGCGCCGCCGTGCCAGCCTCGAAGGAGGCGAAGCGCCAGCCTTCGTAGATCCGCTTCGGCGGCAGCGGCCGGATGCGTACGGTCACCGAGGTGATCACTCCGAGGGCGCCTTCGGAGCCGAGGATCAGCTGGCGCAGGTCGGGGCCGGCGGCGGAGCGGGGGGCGCGGCCGGTCGACAGGGTGCCCTCGGGGGTGGCGACTGTCAGGCCGAGGACCATCTCGTCGAAGCGGCCGTAGCCGGCCGAGGCCTGGCCGCTGGAGCGGGCCGCGGCGAAGCCGCCGACGGTCGCCCATTCGAAGGACTGCGGGAAGTGGCCGAGCGTCCAGCCCTGCTCGTTGAGCAGCGCCTCGGCCTGCGGGCCGCGCAGGCCGGGCTGCAGGGTGGCGGTGCGCGACACCTCGTCGACGGCGAGCAGCTGGTCGAGGCGCCGCAGGTCGAGCGCGACGAAGGGCCGCTTCGTGGTGGGCGCGAGGCCGCCGACGACGGAGGTGCCGCCGCCGAACGGGACGGCGGACAGGCCGTGGTCCGCGCACGCCCGCAGGACGGCGAGGACCTCGTCGTGGCTGCCGGGGAGCACGACGGCGGCGGGGATGTCGTCGACCTCTCCGGCGCGGATGCGCAGCAGGTCGGGGGTCGACTTGCCGCGGGTGTGCCGGATGCGGCTCTCCGCGTCGTCCCGCAGGCCGTCGGGTGCGGCGACGGCGGCGCGCAGTGCTCCCCTCGCCTCGCCGGTCAGTGCCGGGGCGGGGACGTCGATGTCGGCGAGGTCGGCGGGGCCGCTCTCGCGCGGCGTGACGCCGAGCAGGTCCCGCAGCAGGCCGGTCACCGAGTCGGGCAGGGGCGCCGCCTTGGCCGGGTCGCCCCAGCCGCTCCACAACATGTCCACTTCGAGAGGTTCCTCACGGTCTGTTTCACGGACGGCGCTGCCGCTCGGCCCGCACTGGCATTACACTGTGACAGATGACGCCCATTCGTCACAACCATGCGGACGCGGATCCCGTACTCGACGCGGCACGGGACTGCGTGCTCGCCGTCGGCGTACGACGGACCACCCTCACCGATGTCGCCCGGCGGGCCGGCGTGTCCCGGATGACGCTGTACCGGCGCTGGCCCGACGTGCGGACCCTCGTCGGCGACCTGATGACCCGTGAGTGGATCGCGGTCGCCGCCGGCGCCATGCCGCCCTCCGACGACGACCGGCCCGAACGGGCCCGGATCGTCGAGGGGTTGGTGGCCGGAGTCGCCGCGTTCCGGTCCCATCCGCTGTTCCGGAAGATCCTCGACGTCGACCCCGAGCTGCTGCTGCCGTACGTCCTCGACCGGCGCGGCGCCAGCCAGGACGCCCTGCTCGGGCTGCTCCTCACCGCGTTGGAGGAAGGACACGAGGACGGTTCCGTACGCCGCGCCCACCCCGACCTGCAGGCCCGGTCCCTGCTGCTCGTCGTCCAGTCCTTCACGCTCTCGCTGCGCACCATAGCCGACGAGAACGATCCCGAACTGAGCGAAGCCGCCTTCCTCGAAGAGCTGCGCACCCTCCTTGAGAGGACCCTCACGCCATGAACTCCGTGAACCCCACGAGCGGCACCGCCCTGCCCGGCTCCTCCCTCAACGCCGAGCGGCGGCGGCGCGAACTGGACCGGCTCGCCGACGGCGAGACGGTCGACGTGCTCGTCGTCGGGCTCGGCGCCACCGGAGCCGGAGTCGCCCTCGACGCCGCCACCCGCGGACTGAGCGTCGCCGCGATCGACGCCCACGACCTCGCGTTCGGCACCTCCCGCTGGAGCTCCAAGCTCATCCACGGCGGACTGCGCTACCTCGCGTCCGGGCAGCTCGACGTCGCCCACGAGAGCGCCGTCGAGCGCGGCATCCTGATGGAACGCACCGCCCCCCACCTGGTCCGCGCCCAGCCCTTCGTGCTCCCCCTCACCCCGCTCGTCAGCCGCGGCCAGGCCGCCCTCGCCCGCGCCGGATTCGCCGCGGGCGACCTGCTGCGGGTCGGCGCCCGCACCTCGCGCCGCACGCTGCCGCAGCCGCGCACGCTGTCCGCCGTCGAGACCCGCCACCTCGCCCCCGCCCTGCGCCCCGTCGGGCTCCGCGGCGGCCTGCTCTCCTGGGACGGCAAGCTCTCCGACGACGCCCGCCTGGTCACCGCGATCGCCCGCACCGCGGCCGCGTACGGTGCCCGCGTCCTCACCCGCGCCCGGGCCCTGGAACTCCACGGCGACGGCGCGCTGGTGCGCGACGAGACCACCGGCCAGGAGCTGCGCGTCCGCGCCCGTACGGTCGTCAACGCGGCCGGGGTCTGGGCGGGCGGCCTCATCGACGACGTACGACTGCGGCCCTCGCGCGGCACCCATCTCGTCCTGCGCTCCGAGACCCTCGGCCGGCTCTCCGCCGGACTGCACATCCCGATCCCCGGCGAGACGAACCGCTTCGTCCTGGTCCTGCCCCAGGGCGACGGGCGGGTGTACGTCGGTCTCACCGACGAGCCCGTCGACGGCGACATCCCCGACGTGCCGGAGGTCCCCGAGACGGACATCGGCTTCCTGCTCGACGTGCTCGGCTCCGCCCTCGACGTCACGGTCCACCGCTCCGACGTGGTCGGGGCCTTCGCGGGACTGCGGCCGCTGCTCGACACCCGGGACGCGGAGGGCCGCACCGCCGACATCTCGCGCAAGCACGCCGTGCTGACGTCGCCCGACGGCATCGTCACCGTCGTCGGCGGCAAACTGACCACCTATCGCCGCATGGCCCAGGACGCCGTCGACGCGGCCGTCGCCGTCCGCGGCCTGACCGCCGGCGCCTGCCGCACCGCGTCCGTCCCGCTCGTCGGCGCGGCCCGCCCGCAGGCCCTCGCCGGTCTCGACGTCCCGCCCCGCCTGGTCCAGCGCTACGGCTCCGAGGCCCCGGCCGTCCACGCCCTCGGCCTCGAAGACCCGGCCCTGGCCGCGCCCGTCGTCCCCGGCCACCCGGTCACGGGCGCCGAACTGGTGTGGGCGGTCCGCCACGAAGGCGCCCTCGACACCGCCGACCTCCTCGACCGGCGCACCCGCATCGGCGTGGTCCCGGAAGACCGCGCCCTCGCCGAAGCAGCGGCCCGGGACGCCCTCGCCCGTACGGCGGCGC
This sequence comes from Streptomyces sp. SKN60, assembly GCF_026236535.1. Taxonomy (GTDB): domain Bacteria; phylum Actinomycetota; class Actinomycetes; order Streptomycetales; family Streptomycetaceae; genus Streptomyces. The sequence continues at coordinate 163,611 of NZ_JAHTMW010000004.1, forward strand.
AGTCGCGGTGAACGGACGCGGTGCCTCTGCCCGGCATCGGGGCGGGGGCACCGTCGTCCGCCCGGCGCAGGGGTCACGGCGGGGGCGGTGTCAGTCCGCTCACGTATCCTTCCGGCCACCGCACACCGACTCGGAGGATCAAGAGCGTTGACCGGCCTGACCGCTTTCCCGCTGCCCTTTCACGCGTCCCGTTCCACAGCGTTCGCGACGCCCCGGACGCTGCGGGAACTTCAGATGATGGAATGCAGCGCACACATACGGGCGAAGCCCGGCTGGTTCGACAAGATGAACGACGCCGGCATCGTCGCCAGGTGGACGCGGGAGGCGGTCGCCCAGGGCCTCACCGAGGCGCAGGTTCGTTACGTGCTCGACGAACTCGCGCACTACGCGGCGCTCCGGGACGGGCGCAGCGGCATCGAGGTGTCCGCCGTCGACGGGGTGTGGCAGTCGGACGGACTGGTCGACGACAAGCTCAGGGCCCGGCTGCGCGAGGCGGTGCGGGTGCTTGAGGAGGTGCCCGAGGCGGAGCGGGACTGGCATCCCGGATCCGGGAACCAGGTCCTTGATCTGGTGCATCCCTCGCTGTTCTGTCTGGTCAAGGGGGTGAGCGGCGAGCCGGAGCGGGCGTGGGAGAACCCGACGAACCGCTACTCCAAGTACGAGTTCTCGGAGCAGTTCCAGTGGCTGCCGACGGACGTCGACGTCCACGAGGACGGCGGGGTCGCCTTCCGTTCGTACGTGAACAACGTGCACCCCGAGGCCCATCACGAACTGGCCGCCGTCCTGCCGGACCTGTTCGCGTGCGTGCGCCCGCTGTTCGAGAACGTGCTCACCGATCTGCGGCATCCGCGGCCGGTGCGGATCAAGGCCGATCCGTTCGGGTGGTACGGGGACTCGGAGCCGGAGTATCCGGACCGGGCCTCCTTCAGCGACAACGACGCCTACGCGGAGGCCCGGAGCGCCTGGGACGAGGCGATGGACGCCTGGTGGGAGAACCGCAGCCCGATCGTGCCGGACGCCCCGGCCTTCACCCCGCCCGAGGTGCCCGAGGGCTCCGCCCGGGTCGATCTGCGTGGCCGCCGCCTTCAGGTCATCGTCAAGCTCGCCACGATTCATCTCACCCCGGACCGGCCGGAGTACGCCGGCGGTTCCTGGCATGTCGAGGGGATGCTGAACGAGCGGATCGTGTCGACCGGGATCTACTACTGGGACAGCGAGAACATCACCGAGAGCCGGCTGAGTTTCCGGGCCGCGCTCGACGACCCGCACTACGAGCAGAACGACGACGACGGCCTGCGCGAGGTCTACGGCCTGGAGGACGAGGACGCGCTGAACCAGCTGCTCGGGTCGGCGGCGACCCCGGAGGGCCGCTGCCTCGCGTTCCCGAACGTGCTGCAGCACCGCGTCGGCTCGTTCCGCCTCGCGGACCCGACCCGTCCGGGACATCGCAAGATTCTCGCGTTCTTCCTGGTCGACCCGTCGGAACGGATCGTCTCGACCTCCGACGTGCCGCCGCAGCAGCCCTGGTCCGAGACCTCGACCATGACGCTCGATCAGGCCAAGGAGTACCGCGAACAGCTCATGCGGGAGCGCAAGTTCTTCGTGGACGAGCACAACGAGCAGCTCTTCGAGCGGGCGTTCTCACTCTGCGAGCACTAGGTCAGCGGATGGCCAGGGCGACGATCTGCGTCACCGCGTCGTCCACGAAGTTGTCGTCGCTCACCAGGATCAGCGACCGCTCGCCGGACGGCAGGACCGGGCCCCAGGTCATGCCCTCGGTGTTGTCGACGGTGGACAGGCCCAGGGTGTCGAAGTCCGCGACGAGCGTCTTGCGCATCGGCACCACGCTCTCCCCGTCCGGTCCGGCCAGGGAGTCCGTCGACCGCACGTCGGTCGCCCCGCGGGTGGTGGCATCGAAGACACGGATCTTGTAGCCCGCGCCGGCGACCCAGGTGCGTTCGAGCACGAGGTAGCGGTCGGGGTCGTCGGGGAAGGCGAGGATCGAGGGGACGCCGGTGTCCGGGCCCCACGGGCTGTTCGGGTCGTTCACGGCGAAGATCTTCTCGACGGGGTACGCGAACTGCGCGAGCACCCGGCCGGTACGCGTCTGCTGCGTGACCCGGACGAGCGCGCCGTGCTCGGTGTCGGGCAACGGGCCGTCCTCAAGGAGCGGGCCCTCGACCGCGCTGGTCAGCACCCGGCCCCGGTCACCGAAGGTGATCGCCTCGATCGACTGGTTCCGGCGCGGTCCGCGCTCGTCGGTGATCGCGTAGTTCGACGGCAGTCGCAGGCTGCCGAGGTAGGCGCCGGTGGGCGAGGCGGACTGGATGGACGGCTGGATCACGGGGGCCCCGGCCGCCGACGGCCGGTCGCCCTCCTGCGCCCACCAGTAGTCGCAGCGGCGCGGGTCGACCCGGATCTCCTCCGGGTCGACGGCCTTGCCGTCCCCGAGGGACGGGGACGGATAGACCGAGCCGTCCGGCTGGAGGAACGGGTGGGTGCCGGTGAAGTCGACGGAGTGCACGCCGTCGGCGTCCACGTCCAGCCTGGCGGTGTAGAAGCGGGCGGGCTGGAGGGCCGAGCGGTCGTCGCTGATGAACACGTACTCGCCGGTGCAGCGGTCGCGGTCGACGCCGGAGAGGCCGCCGACCGTCGTGCCCTGGACGTCCAGCTTGTACGGGACGATCTTCTCGCCGAGCAGGCGGGCCTGCGCCGCACGCTCCACCGGCCGGGCGGGATCGGCGGGTCGAGCGGCGGCGACCGCCGCGGGGGTGAGCGTGGAGGACAGAAGCAGGGCTGCGGCGCACGCACGGCGCGTCAGGGAGGCTCGCATGCCGACGATCTTGGCCCGGAGCGGCCCTGATCCGCAGTCACCCAGACGGGTACTGCTGCCGGTGTCCGCTCACACCACCCGTTCACCCCACCCGTCTGGCGCCCCGTCAGGCCGAATCCCGCCGTACCAGTTCCGTCGGGAGGATCACCGTGACCGGGTCCTCCCCCGCTATGCGGGCGAGGAGGGTGCGGACCATCTCCGCGCTGATGCGGTCCCAGGGCTGGCGGAGGGTGGTGAGCGAGGGACGGGAGGCCAGCGCGGCCGGGGAGTCGTCGAAGCCGCCGACCGCGATGTCCTCGGGGACGCGGCGGCCGGCCCGGTCGAGGGTGTCCAGGACGCCGAGGGCCATCAGGTCGGAGGCGACGAAGACGGCGTCGAGGTCCGGGGCCCGGTCGAGGAGCAGCCGGGCGGCCGCCTCGCCGCCCCGGCGGCTGTAGTCGCCGGTGGCGACGAGGTCCTCGTCGTACGGGAGTCCGCACTCGGCGAGGGTCTCGCGGTAGCCGGCGAGGCGTTCGACGCCGCCGGGGGTGTCGAGCGGGCCGGTGACGGTGGCGATGCGGCGGCGGCCGGTCGCGTGGAGGTGGCGCACCATGTCCTGGGCGCCGCCGCGGTCGTCGGCGGCGACGTAGCCGATCCTGGCGGTCTGGCCGAGCGGTTTGCCGCAGGCGACGACGGGGACGCCGGCCGCGTGGAGCCGGTCGACGACCGGGTCGCCGGAGTGGCTGGAGACGAGCAGGACGCCGTCGACGTGACCGGCCTCGATGTAGCGGAGGTTGCGCCGGCGTTCGTCCTCGGTACCGGCGATCATCAGCAGGAGCGGGATGTCCTGCGCGGCAAGCGCCTGGGTGCAGCCGCGGAGCAGGACGTTGAAGCTACTGGCACGGCCCGTTGTCCTCGCTCCAGGCCAACCTGGACGACGTCTCCGCCCGGTACGGCAAGAAGGTGATGGTCGTGGAGACGGCCTATCCGTTCCGCCTGGACAGCGAGGACGGCCACGAGAACATCATCGACACGACCGCCGAGCTCGTCTCCGGCTACCCGGCGGGCGCAGCGGGCCAGTCGGCGTGGCTGCGGGACGTCATGAGCGTGGTCGAGGCGGTCCCGGGCGGCCGCGGCCTCGGCGTCGTCCACTGGGAGCCGACGTGGACGGCGGTCGCCGGGAACGGCTGGGACCCGGCCGACCCCGCGTCCGGCAACGGCTGGGAGAACCAGGCGCTGTTCGACTACGCCGACCGGCTCCTTCCGGCGGCGGGCCGGCTCGCCCACCGCTGACGGGCCTCCCGCGGGGCCGGTGCCGCCGCTCTTCGGCGGCGGCACCGCCCGGGAGCCGAGCGCTGCTACTTCACATAGCCGAGGACGGTCATCATCCCGGACTCGGCGTGGTAGACGTTGTGGCAGTGGACCATCCACAGGCCCGGGTTGTCGGCGTCGAAGTCGACTTCGAGGCGCTGCCCCGGCAGCACGATCGAGGTGTCCTTGCGCGCGCCGCCGTCGGCGAGTGCGTAGGTGTGGCCGTGCAGGTGCAGGGGGTGCCACATCGTGGTGCGGTTCACGAAGGCCAGCCGGACACGCTCGCCCGAGCGGACGGGGTGGCGCTGGGCGGGGTCGTACGTCGTGCCGTTGATGGCCCAGTCGTATTGCGTCATCGAGCCGGTGAGCCTGAACTCGATGGTGCGGTCGGGCCGGCGCGCCTCCAGGCGGACGGACTCCGCGGCCTTGAGCCGGCCGCCGTGCACGACCTCGCCGTCGAGCTCCTTCGGGCGTACGGAGGCGGTGGGCGCGGCTCCGCCGGCGGTGCGCAGAACAGCGAGGGCGGTGCGGCGCTTGCCTTCGGCGAGTGCGGTCAGCGGGAAGGCACCGCTGCCGACGGTGACGAGGGCGTCGACACGCTCGCCCATCCCGAGCAGCAGCGCGTCCGTCTGCGCGTGCCGGACCGGGAAGCCGTCGGTGTGGGTGACCGTGAGCCTGTGGCCGCCGAGCGCGATCCGGAAGGCGGTGTCGCCGCCGGCGTTGATGATCCGCAGCCGGATGCGGTCGCCGGGCTTCGCGGTGAAGGTCTGCGGGTTCTGCGGCGTACGGCCGTTGATCAGGTAGTGCGGGTATCCGACGTCTCCGGCGTCGCCGCCGAGGAGCTCGCTGGTCGCGCCCATGAGCATGCGGGAGGGGCCGCCTGATCCGCTCGCGCCCATGGCGCCGTGGTCCATGCCGCCCATGCCCTTGCCGAGCTCGGCGAGGACGGCGTCGGGGGTGGAGCCGTCGACGCCGTCGACCCAGTCGTCGAGGACGATCACCCACTCCTTGTCGTACGCCAGGGGCTCCCTGGGGTCTTCGACGATCAGCGGCGCGTACAGGCCGCGGTCCTGCTGGACGCCGGAGTGCGGGTGGAACCAGTACGTGCCGGGGTGGGTGACGGCGAAGCGGTACGTGAAGGAGCCGCCGGGCCTGATGTCGCGCTGGGTGAGGCCGGGCACGCCGTCCATGTCGTTGCGCAGCGCGAGTCCGTGCCAGTGGATGCTCGTGGCCCGGGGCAGGTGGTTGGCCAGGGTGGGCGCGAGGGTGTCGCCCGCGGTGACCCGCACCACCTTGCCGGGGAGCTGGTCCCCGTACGCCCAGGTGCGGACCGTGCGTCCGCCGCCGAGGTCGATCGGGGTCTCGACGGCGGTCAGCCGCACCTTGCGCTCGGGGCCGGGCTTGCGGAGTGCTTCGGCCGCCCCGATCTCCTTGCTGTCGGGGGTGAGGTAGTCGGGGGCGGGCTGCGTGGCGGAGCCGCCGGTGGAACAGGCGGTGAGGAGGCCGGCGCCGGCGGCGGCGAGTCCGGCGCCGAGGACGGTACGGCGGGTGGGTCGGGACATGTTCGTGGAACCTCTTGACGTGGTCGTGGCATGCAGAAGACGGCGTTCCGCTCGTGGCGAGGAGCGGCGGCGCGTGCTATCTGCGCGACAACGACAGGAGCGTCAGCAGCGACCCGGGCGGGGCAGGTGGCGGGATCGCGCGGAGCGCGTACGCGAGCCGGGTCGAGGGCGGCGGCACGTCGAGGGTGAACGGGCGCCTCCGGGCGGCCCCCTTCAGGAGCAGGGCCCCGATGCCGGCGCCGAGCACGGCGAGGCAGACGGCGGCGGCCTCGGCCCCGTGGGCGGGTGCGGGGTGCGTCGAGTGAGACGACGGGGCGACACTGCTCGACCGCTCCGCCGTCATGTGCGTGGCGTGCTGCTCGGCAGGGCCGGGGCCGGAATGTTCGCCGGGGTGGCCGAGGGCGTGCATCAGCACGACGCCGAAGAGCAGCGCGACGGCGAGCAGACAACGGCCCACCCATGGCGCGGTGCTCCGGCGTGCTGTCACTTCGATCTCCGTCCTCGACCCACCGGATTATACGGGGTAGGGGTATATCCAGGCGCACCAGCTGATTCCGGCGCAGAAGTCTCTTGTGCCCCCGGCCCGCCTCCACTGGGCTGTCCCCCATGAAGAGGAAGAGAAGCGTTGCGGCGGTGACCGCGGCTCTGACCGTGGCGCCCCTTCTGATGGCGGGTGCGCCGGGGCAGCGGGCGGCGGCCGCCGAGGCCGGTGCCGGTGGTGCCCCGTCCGGCGTCGCGTCGGCGACCCTGCGCGGGGTGGACCTGGACACGGTGACCATCCCCGAGTTGCAGGCCCGCATGAAGCGCGGGTCCCTGACCTCGGCGGAGCTGACCCGGGCGTACCTGCGCCGGATCGAGACGGTCGACCCGAAGATCAACGCGGTGCTCCGGACCAGCCCCACCGCCCTGGACCAGGCGCGCGCCAGTGATGTCAGGCATCGCCTCGGGAAGGTCCGCGGCCCGCTCGACGGCATCCCCGTCCTGCTCAAGGACAATGTGAACACCCGCGACATGCCGACGACGGCCGGGTCGCTGGCACTGGCCGGAAGCCCGCCGGTCCGGGACGCGGAGCTGGTGACGAGGCTGCGTGCGGCGGGAGCCGTGATCCTGGGCAAGGCCAATCTGTCCGAGTGGGCCAACTTCCGTGCGGCCAAGCCGACGTCGGGCTGGTCGGCGGTGGGCGGGCAGACCCGCAACCCGTACGTCCTCGACCGCAATCCCTGCGGATCGTCCGCCGGTTCGGCCGCCGCGCTCGCCGCCTCGCTGGCGCAGGTGGCGATCGGCACCGAGACGGACGGCTCCATCGTGTGTCCGGCCGGGATGAACGGGATCGTCGGCCACAAGCCCAGCCTCGGCCTGGTCAGCCGGTCCGGCGTCGTCCCGATCTCCGCCGAGCAGGACACGGCCGGCCCCATGGCACGCAATGTCGTCGACACGGCGATCACCCTGTCGGTGCTCAGCGGCGGCCATGACGCCGGGACCGCAGAGGCCGTGGACGCGGCCGCGGGTCCGGGTGGTCTGCGCGGCAAGCGGATCGGCCTCTGGCGGCTCCCCTCGCTCGGCGCCGACGTGGACGCCCTGATGACCCGGACCGCGGCCCGGCTGCGGGCCGCCGGGGCGCAGGTCGTCGAGGTGACGCCGCCGTACCAGGCCCGGCTGGCCGAGCTGGAGTTCCCGGCCCTGCTGAGCGAGTTCCACCGGGACATCGACGCCTACCTCGCCACCCGCAACGGGCCGCGCGACCTCGCCGCGCTGATCGAGTTCAACCGCGCGCACCCGGCCGAGCGGACCTGTTTCGCCGGTCAGGAACTCTTCGAGCAGGCGCTGGCCGCGCCGCCGGTCACGGACCCGGGCTATCAGGCCATGCGCGCCGAGCTGAAGGATCTGTCCCGGCGGTCCATCGACGAGACGATGGCCGCCCATGACCTGGACGCCATCGCCTCCCCGGCGAACCCGCCCGCCTGGACGACCGACTGCGCCCGGGGCGACAACGACGTGATCCCCTCCTCCACCCCGGCCGCCGTGTCCGGCTACCCCTCGCTGTCCGTGCCCGCCGGGTTCGTCGGCGAGTTGCCGGTCGGCCTGCTCCTGATGGCCGGCGACCACCAGGACGCGGCGCTGCTGTCGCTGGGTGCGGCGGTGGAGCAGCGCCTGGACACGTGGCGCGCGCCCCGGTACCTGCCGTCGGTGACGTCCGGCACCAACGGCTCCGGCACCACCGGCTAGGCGGCGGGTCGCAGGGGGCGGCCGGCCGCATGGCTGGGCGGGGCGCGGGCAGTCGCCGAACGGAAGAGTGTGCGCGGCGCGCGCGCAGCAGATCGAGGGAAGTGGAGATGGCCATGAACTTCCCGGTTCGACGCGGCACCGGCGGCGGACTCATGCCTCGCCCCGTCTGGGGCACGTGGGATCCCTGGCGGGACTTCGAGGACATGTGGAGCCAGATGGGCCGATACCTGGAGCAGGCCGCAGGGCCCGGCATGACGATGGCCGAGCGAGGCGGCTGGACGCCGACCGCCGAGATGAACGAGACCGACGACGCCTACGTCATCAAGGCCGAGATGCCCGGCATTCCCCGTGACGACATCGACGTGGAGCTCAAGGGGAACGAGCTGTGCATCACCGGCGAGATGGACGAGAAGTCCGAAGGCAAGATGCTCACCCGGCGCAAGGGCTCCTTCTCCTACCGGGCGAGTCTCCCGGGCAGCATCGACAGTGAGCACGTCGAGGCCGACCTCGACGAGGGCATCCTGACCGTACGGGTGCCCAAGTCCGAGGCGGCTCGGCCGTACAAGATCCGTGTCACGGGCAACGGCGGTGAGAGCAAGGCCGCGTAAGCACGTGCGGCACTGATCCCGGACAACAGATCCCCGGACGATCCCGGACAACAGATCCCCGGACGCCGGTGGGCCCCCTCGCGAGGGGGCCCACCGGCGTCCGGGATCCGGCGTGGTCAGTCCTCGGCGTCTCCCTCCGCGCCTTCCGCGTCTTCCGCGTCGTCTTCTTCCACGGCCTTGGGTTCCACGTCCTTGGGCGGCAGCAGCGCGATGCACTCGGCGTCGATCTGGTCGGCCACCTCCATGAGCCCGTTCGCGAGGGTGAGGACGGTGGCCGGATCGTAGTCCGTCTCTCCCCGGTCCGTGGCCTGCAGCCAGACGGCCGCGACGTGCCGCAGCAGCGCGGTCATCTGGTCCGCCCGGACGAGAAGATGCCCGCCCGAGAGGAGGAGGAAGGGGGACGAGGCCGTCATGACGCCTCCAGGACGAGTGGGCGGATGGACGGATGGGCTATGGAACGGATCGGCGGCGGGACGGATCAGCGGTCGGCCGTCGCCTCCGGCTCGCTGCGCGGCCAGCGCAGGATCGCTCCGATGCCTCCGGCGGGGCCGCCGTCCGAGCGGTCGCCCGGCACCATGACCGCCTCGGCGCCGGTCGTGGTCGCGCACAGCACCAGGGCGTCGTCGGCCCGGACCGGACGCGGCTGGGCGGTGCCCGGCGCGGCGGCGGCCTCGGTACGCCGTACGGCCAGCTGGTCCGGTTCGTCGCCGAGCCAGACCTCCCGGCCGGTGTCCGCGCCCGCCAGGTTGATCAGCAGGGCGTCGACCCGGTGCTGCCGGGCGGCGTCGGTCACCGCGGGGACGCCCTCGACCGAGGTGACGTGCCGGCCGCTGTCGTCCCGGCCGGCGCGGAAGCGGTCGAGCACGGCCTCGGTGTGCCGAGCCGCGATCTCCAGACGCGCGGCTTCCACATCGGCCGCGAGCAGGGCCGTTTCGGCGCCCGCGGCGCGCCCGCCGTGGCCGCTGATCATGGTGATCTCCCGCAGTTCCTCGGGCAACTGCTCGCGTACGGCGTGGCATTCGCGCGCGCCGCCGGCGAGCATGATCAGCTGCGCGCCGGACTCGCGGCAGACGCCGGCCAGTTCGCGGGCGGTCAGTGCCGCGTTCTCCTGCCAGGTGTTCTCGACGGCGGCCTCGAAGTGGATGGCCGACCAGTCCCCGGAGGCGGCGCTGTGCAGGGGCCAGTCGCGGCCGTCGACCGAGCCCTGCCGCTCACCCGCGTCGGCGTCCGCGCCCGCGTCCTTGCCCGTGCGGGCGGCCGTGCCGGCACCCGTACCGGTGCCGTACGTACGGTAGTCGGCTCCGCTCCGGTCGACGCGCGCGACGAGGCAGACGGGTTCCCGGCGGGCGGGGTCGAGGAGTGGTGTGACGCGGGGCAGTTCCGCCCAGAGGGCGGACGGTACGCCGGGCGCCCGGTCGAGGTGGCAGGTGACCGCGACGCGGCCGTCGGCGGCGAAGAGCGCGAGTCCCCGCTGCCCGGCCTCGGGACCGGCACGGTCCAGCTCCTCGCGCACCGCGCCGACGGTCCGCTCGTCCGCGCCCTGCTCCTCCAGGGACCGGCACAGCTCGCGCCACACGAGCTCACGGCGCTCCGCCGACGCCTCGTCGGGCGGCCCGGTCGTTGCGTACACGGACGCCCAGGGCCCTTCACGGGTCACGGGTTCCAGGAAGTCGAGCTTCACCCTCATCACCTCAGTGCCTCAGTCCGCTGGTGGTGGCAGCGGCCGGTCCGCGCCGCCGTCGACCGCCGTCTCCCGGTGCATCGCCGCCTCCTCGGCGGCCGCCGCCCCGTCGTCGGGCCCGACGTCGCGTGCGGCGACCCGGCCCGGCACGGACGGGTCGGCCGGGACGATGCGCCCGGCACGGACGGCACCGGATTCGGCGTCGAGCGGCTCGCCCTCCCCGCCGGGCACGTCACCGATGCCGTTGGCGTCGTCGGGTGTCACGTCCGGCTGCTCTTCCGCGAGCCGCTCGTCGAGGGACGCGCCCGCCCGCTGTTCGCCGGCGGTCGTACCGCTGCGGGTGACCGCGACCGGCCGGTCGGGCGGCGAGTAGCCCGGCTCTTCGGGCGCCTCGGTGGGTTCGACCCCTAGTGCGTTCTCCGGGTCGAACGGGTCGCTGGGCCGGTTGGAGGCGTCCGAGCCGGCCGGCTGGTACACATCGTCACCGCGCGGGCCCGTTCTTGTGGTGTGGGCCTCCGCCGGGGCTTCCGCCGGGGGCTCCGCATGATCCTTCGCGGAGTTCTGCGACGCGGTCATGGCTCTTCCTCGTCCTTCTCCTTCTCCGTGTAGGGCGGGGGCTCCACCATGGGTTCCGGCTCGCGCCAGTCCTCGGTCCGCGTCGGGTGTCCGGCGCGCATCTGGCCCTCGATCTCCTTCTTGCGTGCGTCGTCCAGGCGCGGCCCGGACTTGCTGCTGCCGCGTTGTGGCGTGGTCATCTCGGTCTCCGGTGCTCGGTCGATCTCGGTGCGCTCGGCGCCCGCGGCGCCGCAGTGCCTTCCGTGACCGCGACTACCCGAACGGTGCCGATGAAATCGGCCCGTAGGCGGGGTCGAACCCGAGGGCGCGCAGGACCCCTTTCGGCCCCGGATATCCCGGGGCGGATGCGTACACGCCGTCGGACGGGGTAGTCGCAGGCGTCCACCGAGAAATTCCGGGCGACGGAACGCGGATGCGCCGCGCGCGGAACGCAGCCGGGAGGAGGAGACCATGAGCATGGTGCAGGAGACGATCCGGGTGACCGCCCCGCTGCGCACGGTGTACGGCCAGTGGACGCGGTTCGAGGAGTTTCCGCGCTTCATGGAGGGTGTCGAGGAAGTCCGGCAACTCGACGACCGCCTCTGCCACTGGCGTACCCGGGTGGCGGGGGTGACCCGGGAGTTCGACACCGAGATCGTCGACCAGCTCCCCGACGAGCGCATCTCCTGGCGCACGGTGAGCGCGGGCGTGAAGCAGAAGGGCGTCGTCAGCTTCCGGCGCCTCGACGACGAGCACACGCGCGTGAGCCTGGCCATGGAGGTCGAGCCGCAGGGGATCATCGAGAAGGCCGGTGACGCCCTCGGCTTCCTGGAGGAACGGGTCCGCGGCGATCTGCAGCGCTTCAAGCGGTACGTCGAGGAGAGCGACGGCACCGACAGCGGCTGGCGCGGCCGGCTGCGGCCCGCCGACAGCACGGGCGAGTCACCGGAACCGCCCGAGCCCCCTGAACCTCCCGAGCGCCCGGGCCCCTACCCGGGACCGCTCCCCGACGCCCCTCCCGGCGCGCCCCACATCTGAAGGGCCTGGTCGTGCTGCTGTCGTCCCGCGAGCCGGCGCGTCGGACGTTCGACGGACGGACCGTGGTGATCACGGGTGCGAGCGCCGGGGTGGGCCGGGCCACCGCGCGTGCCTTCGGGGCGTGCGGGGCCCGGGTGGCGCTGCTCGCGCGGGGCCGGGTGGGGCTTGAGGCTGCGGCCGAGGAGGTGCGCCGGGCCGGTGGTCAGGCGCTGGTCGTGCCGGTGGACATGGCGGTGCCGTGGATGGTCGAGGAGGCCGCGGACCGCGTCGAGAGCCGCCTGGGTCCGGTGGACGTATGGGTGAACGCGGCGTTCACGTCCGTCTTCGCGCCGTTCCTCGCCGCGGCTCCGGACGAGTTCGAGCGGGTCACGGACGTGACGTACCTCGGCTGCGTCAACGGGACCCGGGCCGCGCTGCGGCGGATGCTGCCCCGGGACTCCGGCGCGGTCGTCCAGGTCGGCTCGGCCCTCGGCGAGGCCGCGGTGCCGCTGCAGGCGGCGTACTGCGGGGCCAAGCACGCGATCAACGGCTTCACCGCCTCCGTACGGATCGAACTCCTGCACCGGCACAGCCGGGTGGCGGTCACGCTGGTGCAGCTTCCGGCCGTGAACACCCCGCAGTTCTCGTGGGCGCTGTCCCGGCTGCCCCACCGGCCGCGCCCGGTGGCGCCGGTGTTCCAGCCGGAGGTCGCGGCCCGCGCCGTGCTGCACGCCGCGCGCCGGCCGCGGCGCAAGGAGTACCGGGTCGGGGCCTCGACGGCCGCGGCGGTGCTCGCCCACCGGGCGGTGCCCGGTCTCCTGGACCGCTACGTCGCCCGTACCGGTTACGCGTCCCAGCAGACGGGCGAGCCGTCGGGGGGCGAGGACCCGCACAATCTGTGGGCCCCGCTGGACGGGCCCGACGGACAGGACCACGGAGCCCATGGCGCCTTCGACGACGAGGCGGTCGCGCACTCGCCGTACGCGGCGCTGGCCCGTCATCCGGCGGTCACGGGCGCGGTGGCCGTGGGTGCGGCGGCGCTGGCGGCCCGGAGCCTGCACCCACGGCACGGGCGGCCCGGCGGCTCCGGCGCACGAGGCGGTGCATCGCGATGAAGGCTTTCGAACTGGTGGACCTCTGCCTGCACACGGAGGATCTGGGGCGCCTCGACGTGGCCCTGTGGGACGGCGACGACGGGGAGGGTGGGGAGGGCGTGGAGCCCGTGGAGCTGCCGGAGGGCACGGTGATCAGCGTCGGACTCACGTTCCGGCTCGGCCGGGACATCGACGGGCTGACCTTCGAGGAGACCCGGGTCAGGGACGGGACGGTGGTCTCGACCGCGCGGACCGTGCTCGGCGGCTTCCGGACCGGTGGCCCGTACGAGGTACGGCTCCCGGCCGAGCGGCTGCCGCTGGGCCGGGCGCACTGCGGGGTGTACGTGGTGACCAGCCGTTTCACCGACGGCGCCGGCGACGGGCTGCTGACGCTGCGCCACCGGATGCGCCTGGTCCCCCAGCCGGCCCCGCACCCCGCGACGGATCCGCCGGCCGGTGAGGGGGCCGCACCCGGATCCGGCCCGACGTCGAAGGTCTGAGCCCGGAAGCCGCTACTCCGGACCGGTGAGCCGTGCGGCCGCGGGCGGCGCGGGGCGGACCGCGGGGGTGGCGGGCGCGGTAGATCTGGCGGCCGGGACGGGCGGGGCCGCTCGCCCCTCGGGCCGGCCGTCGGGGCCGCAGGCTGCGGGTGACGAGGACGGGGAGGCGCCATGGCACGGGCATCGGTGGAGGTGCTCGCCTGGTGGGTTCCGCTGGTCGCCCTCCAGATGCTGCTGATCGGTTCGGCGAGTTGGCCCGAGTTCGCGGTGGCGGCGGCCGGGGCGCTGCTCGCCGCGCTCGCCGCCCGCGCGGTGCGGGTGGCTGCCGGGGCGCGGCTCGGCGGCACCGCCGGGTGGGCGCACGCGCTGCTGATGTGGCCGGGGGCGCTGGTCGCCGACACCTGGCGGCTTGCCCGGGCGGTGGTCCGGACGCTGCGCGGGCACCGGGTCGTCGGCCGTTTCGTCACGGTCCGCTGGCGGGAGGGCACGGGTCCGGCGTGGGCGGGCGGGCTGCTGTCCACGACGCCGGGCGCCTACGTGGTCGACCAGGGCCCGGAGCGCGCGGCGCTCGTGCACACCCTGCCCGGCGGGGCCGGTGCCCTGGAGACCGCGCTGACCGCCGGCGGTCGCGGGTGACCGGCGCGAACCCCGCCGGGGAGTGGAACGGCTGGCTGATCGCCTTCGGGGTGCTCCTGGTCCTCGCTCTTCCGCCGGCGCTGCTGGCCGCCTGCCGGGGCACTCCCCCGGCGCGCCTTGCCGGGCTGAGTCTGACCGGCACGCTGGTCACGGTGATGCCGCTGCTCGCGGCGCGCGGGTTCGGCCGCGACGCGTACGGGGATCTCGGTCTGGTGCTCGCGGTGCTCGGCCCGGTGGGCGTGCTGGTGTTCGCCCGCTTCCTCGGCGGGTCGGAGTCGGAGGCTCGCGACGGGGCCGGGAGGGGCTGACGTGGACGCCCGTACGGTGTGCGCGGCCGTGCTGCTGACGGCCGGGGTCGCCGTGCTGCTGCTGGCGGTCCTGGCGCTGCAGGTGCTGCCCGGTCCGTACGCCCGGCTGCACGCCCTGTCGCCCGCCACCTCGCTCGGGGCGCCGCTGGTCCTCCTCGCGCTCGCGGTGGCCGAGGGGTCGGCCCGGCGGGCGGCGCCGCTGCTCGTGGTGGCGGTGCTCGTCGGTGTCGGGGGTGCGCTGACGGCCCCTGCCCTGGGCCGGTGCACCGCGCAGCACGAGGGGCGCATCCCCCGGAAGGACCCGCCGTGACGGGCGCGGTCCCGAACCCGGCCGAGGTGTTCGCCGCCGTGGCCGTGGTGCTCGCGGCCGCGGTCGCGACCGCGGCGGCCCGTACGCGTGATCCGGTGCGGCAGGCGGTGGTGCTCAGCGCCCTCGGCCTGGTCCTGTCGGTGCTGTTCCTGCTGGTCCAGGCTCCGGATGTGGCGCTGAGCCAGCTGGCGGTCGGCTCCGCGATCACGCCGCTGCTCATCCTGCTCACGGTACGGGCGATCCGGCGCCGGGCGGCCCAGCAGACCGGGCGGAAACCGGAGGGCGGCAAGGGCTCGGGGGGCGGAGGGTGAGCCGCGCGGCCCGGGTGCGGCTGTTCTGGGCGGCGGCGCTGCTCTTCGCCGCCGGGTACGCCGTCGCCTGCCTGGAACTGCCGCCGCTGGGCGGCCCGTTCCATCCGTACGGCGAGCGGGCGGTCGCGGCCGCGCTCGGGCGGCGTACGGCGAACACGGTCTCCTCGGTCAACTTCGACCTGCGCGGATTCGACACGCTGGGCGAGGAGTTCGTGCTGTTCACGGCCGCGCTGGGGGCCGTACTGCTGCTGCGCAGGACCCGGGACGAGCACGTCTCGGCGCCGCGCCCCGGGCGGGTGCTGCCGACGGTCCGGCTGGCCGGCACGGTACTGCTGCCCGTCGTCCTCGTGACCGGTGTCTCTGTGGTGGCGCACGGGCAGTTGACGCCGGGCGGCGGCTTCCAGGGCGGCGTGGTCCTCGCCACGGGTCTGCACCTGGCGTATCTCGCGGCCGACTACCGGGTGCTGCGGAGGGTGCGGCCGCGGGCCGTCCTGGAGGTCGCCGAGGCGGTGGCGGCCGGGGGGTTCGCGCTGCTCGGCCTGATCGGTCTGGTGCGGGCCGGGGCGTTCCTGGAGAACGTGCTGCCGCTCGGCACCTTCGGCGAACTGGCCTCCGGCGGCCAGGTGCCCGTACTCAACGCCTCGGTGGGCCTGGAGGTCGCCTCGGCGCTCGTGGTCGTGCTCGCCGGCTTCATCGACCAGGCCCTGGAGATCGAGTCCTGATGCCCTTCCTGTCCGCTCTGCCGTACCTGGCCGCCGGATGGATGCTCCTGGTCGGTATGCACGGCCTGGTCACCAGCCGGAACGCGGTGCACGCGGTCGGCTGTCTGACGGTCGTGCAGTCCGGCACGTACGTCCTGCTGCTCGCCGTCGGCTACCGGCGCGGCGGCACCGCGCCGTACTTCACGGACATCCCGGCCGGGACTCCCGTGGTGGATCCGGTCGCCCAGGCGCTCACGCTGACCGACGTGGTCGTCGGCGCCGCCCTCACCGCCCTGCTGCTCGCGCTCGTGCTGCAGACCGCCAAGCGGCACGGCACCACCGACCCCGACGCCCTCACCGGGCTGCGGGGCTGACCCCTCAGGACCCGTGTGACCGTCTCTCTGGCCGCCTCCCCGGCCGCCTCCGAGCTCCTCCCGCTGGCCGTCGCCTGCCCGCTGACCGGGGCCGCGCTGCTCGCCGTGCTCGGTCGCCGGCTGCCGCGCTCCGGCACCGACGCGCTCGCCACCGCGTGGGCGGCGGGGCAGCTCGCTCTGGTCTGGTGGCTGGCCGCCGCGACGGGCGGCGCGGGCCGGACGGTCACCTGGGTGGGCGGCTGGACTCCGGTCGAGGGCCGCAGCGTCGGCATCGTCCTCGTCGCCGACGGCCTCGGGCTCGGCCTCGCGGTCCTGGTGGCGCTGCTCGTACTCGCCGCGCTCGGCTACGCCTGGCGGTACTTCGAGGAGCCGGAGCGCGCCCGGGGGCACGGCGGCGGCTTCCCGGCGCTGCTGCTGCTCTTCGAGGCGGGGACCACGGGGTTCGCGCTGACCGGTGATCTGTTCAACGCGTTCGTGTTCTTCGAGCTGATGGGGGTGGCGGGGTACGCCCTGACGGGGTACCGGGTCGAGGAGCCGCGGCCCCTGCAGGGGGCGTTGGCGTTCGCCGTGACCGGTTCGCTGGCCGGTTATCTGGCCCTGGTCGGGGTCGGGTTGCTGTACGCGCGGACGGGCGAGCTCTCGTTCGCCGGGATCGCGCGGGAGCTGGCCGGGCAGCCCGCCGACGCCCTCGTCACCACGGCCGCCGCCCTGCTCTGCTGCGCCATGCTCGTGAAGGCGGCGGCGGTCCCCTTCCACTTCTGGCTGCCGGACGCGCACGCGGAGGCGCCGACCCCGGTCTGCCTGCTGCTCTCGGGGGTGATGGTCGAGCTGGGCCTGTACGGGCTGCTGCGGGTGTACCTCACCGTCTTCTCCGGGACCGGCGGGGTCCCGCACGAGGTGATGCGGGGCACGCTGATCGCGGTGGGCACCGTGACGGCGCTGACCGGTGCGCTGCTGTGCTGGCAGCAGCGGCATCTGAAGCGGCTGCTCGCCTTCTCCACGGTCGGGCACATGGGCCTGTTCCTGTGCGGTGCGGGGCTGCTCGACGCGGAGGCGACGGCCGGCACGGCGCTGTACGTGGCGGGGCACGCCGGTGTGAAGGGCCCGCTGTTCTGTCTGGCCGGGGTGCTGCTCGACCGGCATGCCTCGGTCGACGAGCACGGGTTGTGGGGGCGGGCGCGGGACATGCCGCTGGTGGGGGTGCTGTTCGCGGTGGGCGGGTGCGCGCTGGCCGGGCTTCCGCCGTTCGGCACGGGGCTCGGCAAGTCGCTGGTGGAACACGCGGCGCACGAAGACCCGTGGCTGGTGGCGCTGTTCGTCCTTGTACCGGCGGTCACGGCGGGTGCGGTGCTGCGGGCCGCGGCGCGCGTGTTCGCGGGCGCCGGGACGAAGCCCCGGGAGCGGCACTCGGGCGCGGAGACGACCGGCGCAGGTGAGGAGCCGGAGGTGAGCGGTCCGCGCCGGGAGGTGCCGCGGCCGATGCTGGTGGTGCCGGCGGTGCTGCTCGCGGGTGCGCTGGCGGTGGGTCTGGTGCCGGCGCTGTGGCGTTATGTGGCGGCGGGCTCGGTGCTCTTCCACGATCCGGCGGGGTACGGGGCGGCGGTGACCGGTGTCCCGGGCGGCGGCGGCACGGGTACGGCGCCGCCGCCCGAGGTGGCGTGGTCGCTGCCGGGCATCCTGTTCGGACTCCTTTCGACGGCCCTGGCGGCCGGCTGCGCGGCCGGGGCGCTGTGGGGCCCGGCGTTGCACGGCCGGCTCGCCCGCACGGCGCGGGCCGGCGCGGACGCCGTGGACCGGACGGTGGTCCTGGCCGTGCGGCGGCAGCATTCGGGGCACGTGGGCGACTACGTGGCCTGGCTGCTCGCCGGACTCGCCGCGCTGACCGCCGTGTTCGCGCTGTGGGGATAGCCGACGGGCCGGCCCCGGTCCCGGCCGATGGACTCGACGACCGCGGGTGCCGATGCCGTACGCCCACTGGCTGCTCCGGTGCGCGCCATGGCCCGCATGAATGCCCGGAGCAGGGGCAGCGGCCGGGTGAGGGTTCCCCCACATGAGAGCGAGCACGGTCATGAACACCGCACGCGATCTGATGACCCCCGACGCCACCTGCATCCGCTCGACCGAGTCCGTGGTCGACGCCGCCCGGAAGATGGCCGAACTCGACGTGGGCGCCCTGCCCATCTGCGGCCCGGACGAGCGGCTGAAGGGCATGCTCACCGACCGCGACATCGTCCTGAAGGTCGTCGCCCAGGGGATCGACCCGGCCCGCTGCACGGCCGGCGACCTCGCCGGCGGCGACATCGTCACCGTGGGCGCGGACGACTCGGCCGACGACGTGCTGCGCGTGATGAGCGACCACCGCATCCGCCGGGTCCCGGTCATCGACGGGCACGTCCTCGTCGGCATCATCGCCCAGGCCGACATCGCCCGCGACATGCCGGACCAGGAGGTGGGCGACCTGGTCGAGTCGGTCTCGGCAGCATCCTGACACCATCGCTATGACACTCGTTATAGAAGGCTGTAACCTGGAGCCGTCTTATAACGAGTGTCATAGGAGAGTGCCGTGACGATCATCACCGTGAACACCCCGACCGGGCGGCTGAACCCGGAACAGCGCCGGAAGCTGGCCGAGACCCTGACGGACGCCGTTCTCGTACCCGAGGTGGGACAGTTCGCACCGGCGGCGCGCGTCGGGTTCCAGGTGCACTTCGTCGAGCGCGAGCCCGACATGATGGCCATCGGCGGGCGGCTCCTCGCGGACCTGGGCCCCGACGCCGACGTCATGGCGATCGACGTGGCCGTGATGGACGGCGACTGGCGCCAGGAGGTGAGGGCAGCCGTCATCGAGCGCATCCTCGGCGCGCTGGCCGAGAGCTGCGGCCTCGCGGAGCCGTCACCGGCCTGGTGGGTCAACTTCCGCGTGATCGACGAGGGCAGCTGGGGCTCTCGCGGCGGGGTGCTGTCGGTCCTCCCGCTCCTCGACAGCGGCGTGTTCACCGAGGAGAAGGCCAGGGCCGTCCGCGCCGCGCTCGGCGTCTGATCCGGACGCTCCGGACCTCGAAACCACCCCGCCGGCCCCGGTCAGTCACCGACGGCCGCCGCGATGAGGACCTGGAGCTGTGCGGCGGTGTGATCGAGGGGCTGCGTGCTGCGCTTGGCGCGGCACATGGCTACCGTGCCCTCGACGGCGGCGACGACGAGGGTCGCGAGCTGCGCCGCCCGCTCGCCCCCGGCACCGTGGTCCCGCAGGGAGGCGGCGAGCAGGGTCTCCCACTGCTCGAAGACCTCGGCCGCGGCGGCCAGGGCAGGCGGAACCTCGTCGGCCGGGGGCTCCTCGATGGCCACGGCCAGGACCGGGCAGCCGGCATGGAAGTCGCTGTCCACGACGATCTTCCGCCACAGATCCAGGAAGGCCCGGAGTCCCGCGGCCGGCCCCGCCTCCAGCTCCTTGCGCAGGCTTCGGGCGACCCACTCCCCGGTGTGGCGGACGGCCTCGCCCGCCAGCTGCTGCTTGCCCTCCGGGAAGAAGTGATAGGTCGACCCGAGCGGCGCCTTGGCGTGCTTGGCCATCTCCCGGATGCTCGTGGCGCTCAGCCCGCGCCGGCTGATCATGTCGGCCGCTCCGGCCACGATCCGCTCGCGCGACGGCGCGTTCGCACTGCCCCTGGTCACCTGCACACCTCTTCCGAACTCCCCTGGATATAACGACCGTCATAGTCTACCGTGAGCGCCGTCTATAACGATCGTCACAGGAGCAGCCAGGCCCATGATCCGGTTGACCGTCCCGGCCGGCGCCCTCACCCCCGAGGGCCGCACCACCGTCCAGCGCGAGCTCGCGGCCGTACTGCTGCGCTGGGAGGGCGCGCCGGACACCGCGTTCTTCCGCGCCCAGGCCTGGAGCTACCTCGTCGAGCTGCCCGCGGACGCCCAGACCACCGCCGAGGACGACGCCCCCCGCTTCCTGGTCGAGGTGACGGTGCCGCAGGGCGCGCTCTCCGAGCGGCGCAAGGCCGGCCTGGTCCAGGACGCGACGCGGACCGTCCTGTCGGCCGCCGGACTCGACCCGGCCGAGGCCCTGCGCGTCTGGGTGCTGGTGCACGAGCAGCCGGACGGCACCTGGGGCGCGGGCGGCTCCGTCGTCCGTTACGCCGACCTGGTCGCCCTGGCCAAGGGACCGGCCGATGCGTGAACTGACGTATGTCGCCCGCCGCACGGTCGCATGGCGCGAGGCCCCGGACCCCGTCGTGCGGTCGGCCGGGGAGGCGATCGTCGCACCGGTCGCCGCCACCGGCACCGTCGCCCCCGAGCGGGTCGTCTCCCACGTCCTCGACTGGGACGACCTGCCGGACGCGCTGCCGGAGAAGCATCTGAAGCCGGTCCTTCGTCCGGCCCGACGCGTGACCGGCGCACTGAGGGTTCAGGGGGCTTCCGTTCGACGGGCGTTCACGTGGCAACCGGGCCGTTGCCGACCGCCGTTCGGCAACGGCCGGGACCCTCGTCTCGCCCAGTCAGCACTCCCCTGCCTCCCAGGACGGACACCGTGCCCGAAGTACGCGCTCCCCGAGGGCGTCGTCGACGCGCCCCGCTCCGCGTCGCCGTAGCCGGCGCCACCATGGCCGCCGCCGCGGCCCTGCTCACGCCCGTGGCCCAGGCGGCCCCGGCGGACGACATCCGCATCAACGAAGTGGTGACGACCGGCGGTGTCGACGACTCGGTCGAGCTGTTCAACAAGGGCACGGCCGCCGTGGACATCTCGGGCTGGATCCTGAAGGACGACAACAACAGCTCGAAGTTCACCGTGCCGTCCGGGACGACGCTCGCCCCGGGGGCGGTCCGCGCGTTCGACGTGTCGGGGTCGTTCGGTCTCGGTTCCGGCGACAAGGCCCGCCTGTATCTTCCGGGCGGCTCCACCCTGGTCGACAGCTTCTCCTGGAGCAGCCACTCCGCCCCGTCCTGGTCGCGCTGCCCCGACGGCACCGGCGCCTTCGTGAACGGGGCCACCCTGACGCTCGGTGCGCTCAACGACTGCGGTTCCGGCGGCGGCGGTACGGGTGCGGTGGCCTGGCCCGGCGGCAGCACGGTGGCGACGGCCGACGGCTCCAACGTCTTCGGCCCGGACCTCAGCGGCCTGTACGAGGAGGGCTCCGTGCTGTGGGGCGCCCAGAACTCCGGCAAGCTGTGGCGGCTCGTCCGTGACGGCTCCGGCGGCTGGAGGCCCGACACCGCGAACGGCTGGACCTCCGGCAAGACCCTGCGCTACCCCGGCGGCAGCGGCTCCCCCGACAGCGAGGCCGTCACCCTGACCTCCGGCGGCGCCGCGGGCGGCGCGTACGTCGCCACCGAGCGCAACGGCGACGCGTCCGGCACCAGCTGGCTGTCCGTCCTCCGTTACGAGGTCGGCTCCGGCACCGGCACGACGCTGACCGCCACGAAGGAGTGGAACCTGACCGCCGGTCTGCCGGCCGTGGGCTCCAACGCCGGCTTCGAGGCGATCACCTGGATCCCCGACGCCACGCTCACCGCGGCGGGCTTCAAGGACGAGTCGACGGGCGCGGCCTACGACCCGGGCCGGTTCGGCGCGCACACCGGCGGCGTCTTCTTCCTCGGCGTCGAGGGCACCGGTTCGGTGCACGCCTACGTCCTGGAGGACGGCGGAGCCGCCACCCGGGTCGCCACCTTCAGCAGCGGCTTGTCCGGTGTGATGGAGCTCCAGTGGGAGGCGCAGGCCGCACGCCTGTGGCTGGTCTGCGACGACACCTGCTCCGGCCAGCACCGCACCATGAAGATCGGCACCGGCGGCACCTTCGGCCCGGCCGCCGTCTACAACCGCCCGGCCGGCATGTCCAACCTGAACAACGAGGGCTTCACGCTCGCCGCCGCCGACGAGTGCGCCGGCGGCACCAAGCCGGTCTACTGGGCCGACGACGGCAACACCGGCGGCCACGCGATCCGCCGGGGCACCGTCAGCTGCTGAGCCCGGACGGCTTTCAGGGTCCCCTGTAGCCGGTATATCGCGGGCGTATCGAAAATCGCATACGTGGTCACAACAGCCCCTCGTCTCCAATGAGGGGTATGAACCGAAACGCATCACCGTCGCCGACGCCGACGCCGTCGCCGGGGAGCACACGAGGGATCGTGCTCCCCGGCCTCGTCGTTCTCGCGCTGGCGGGCATCCTGTTCTTCATGCGGGGGCCGCTCATGATGTCCGCTCCGCGGTGCCTGGCCGGGCGGTGGCACGGCTGCTACGACACGTTCAACGGTGTGGTGCTGATGACGCTGGTCGCGCTGCCGCTCTCCGGCCTGGTGGTGTGGGCGCTGGCGCGGCTGCGCCGGGCGGCGGCCGACGGCACGTCGGCGCTGCGGCTCTCGGTGGCCGAGGTGGGCATGGTGCACGGGACGGTGCCGTTCCTGTGGCTGACGCTGATGCCGGGCGCCGGGGCCGGCGTCGTGCCCGGGCGGTTCAGTCTGGTGCCGCTGCGGGACCTGGTGACGATGGGGTCGCTCGGGATCGCCGGCAATCTGCTGGTCTTCGCGTCGCTGGGGTTCTTCGCCCCGATGCGGTTCGCGGCGCTCGCGTCCCTGCCGCGGGTCCTGGCGCTCGGGGCGGGCTGCTCGGTCCTGGTGGAGACCGCGCAGTACGTCCTGCGGCTCGACCGGGTCTCCTCCGTGGACGACGTGCTGGTCAACGCCGCCGGCGCCGGGCTCGCCGCGCTGGCCTCGCGCCGCTGGTGGCGTACGGGGGCGGGGGCGCCGTCGGACCGGTCCGGGCCCGTGCTCGTACCGGCGGGCTGAACCGGGGCCGAGCTGGGCCGGGGCCGAGTCGCATACACCGGCGATATGTCGTGCTGATTAGGCTTCCGGCATGCGTGTACTGATCGTGGAGGACGAGCCCTATCTGGCGGAGGCCGTCCGTGACGGTCTTCGTCTGGAGGCGATCGCCGCCGACATCGCGGGCGACGGCGACGCGGCCCTGGAGCTGCTCGGCGTCAACTCCTACGACCTCGCCGTCCTCGACCGCGACATCCCCGGACCCTCGGGCGACGAGGTGGCCCGGCGGATCGTGGCCTCGGGCAGCGGCATCCCGATCCTCATGCTCACCGCCGCCGACCGGATCGACGACAAGGCGTCCGGGTTCGCGCTCGGCGCCGACGACTACCTGACCAAGCCGTTCGAGCTGCGGGAGCTCGTCATGCGGCTGCGGGCGCTGGACCGCCGGCGCGCCTACGCCCGGCCGCCGGTCCGGGAGATCGCGGGCGTGCGGCTCGACCCGTTCCGCCGGGAGGTCTTCCGCGACGGGCGGTACGTGGCGCTCACCCGTAAGCAGTTCGCCGTCCTGGAGGTCCTCGTCGCCGCCGAGGGCGGGGTGGTCAGTTCCGAGGAGCTGCTCGAACGGGCCTGGGACGAGAACGCCGACCCCCTCACCAACGCCGTGCGGATCACCGTCTCCGCCCTGCGCAAGCGGCTCGGCGAGCCCTGGGTCATCGCGACGGTCCCGGGCGTCGGCTACCGCATCGACGCGGCCCCCGCCCGTACCGACGGTCCCCGTGCGTAGACGCCCCGGGCTCAGCGTCCGGCTGAAGCTGACCCTCAGTTACGCGGGCTTCCTCGCCGTGGCCGGTGCGCTGCTCCTGGCGGTGGTGTGGGTGTTCATCCTGCGCTACGTACCCGACAAGGACCAGGGCCTGCTCGGGATCTCGCCGAACCGCTATCTCCTCGTGCACACCTTCGCCCCGGCGGCAGCGGTGGCGATGGCCTTCCTGCTCGTCTTCGGCCTCGTCGGGGGCTGGCTGCTCGCCGGCCGGATGCTCGCACCGCTCACCCGGATCACGGACGCGGCGCGCCTGGCGGGGCAGGGGTCGCTGTCCCACCGGATCCACCTTGAGGGCCGCCGGGACGAGTTCCGCGAGCTCGCCGACGCGTTCGACACGATGCTCGAAGAACTGGAGTCGCACGTCGCCGAGCAGCGGCGGTTCGCCGCGAACGCCTCGCACGAACTGCGCACCCCGCTGGCCATCACGCAGGCGCTGCTCGATGTCGCCCGCAAGGATCCCACCCATGACCCGGGCGAACTCGTCGCACGCCTGCAGGCGGTCAACGCGCGGGCGATCGGTCTCACCGAGGCGCTGCTGCTGCTCAGCCGCAGCGACCGCGGCACCTTCACCCGCGAGAGCGTCGATCTCTCCCTCGTCGCCGAGGAGGCCGCCGAGACACTGCTCCCCCTCGCCGAGCGGCGCGGGATCACCCTCGACGTCACCGGCGGACCGGCGCCCACCAGCGGCTCCGCGGAGCTTCTGCTGCGGATGGTGACGAACCTCGTCCAGAACGCCGTGGTCCACAACCTCCCGGCCGGCGGCACCGTGACGGTGCACACCGAGACGGTCCACACCGAGTCGCGCGGTGGCACGAGCGTGCTGCGGGTCGAGAACACCGGCCGCCCGGTGCCGCCGGAACTGCTCCCGACCCTCACCGAGCCCTTCCAGCGCGGTGCGGAGCGGGTCCGCGCCGGAGAGCCCGGCGAGCACCCCGGCGTCGGTCTCGGCCTCGCCATCGTGCACAGCGTGGTCCGTGCCCACGACGGAACGCTGGAGCTCGCCGCGCGCCCCGGCGGCGGTCTGCTCGTCACGGTCCGGCTGCCTACCCCGTAGCGCCCGTAGCGCTCGTGGCGCCGGCCGGCTGCGGCTCCTTTGCCGTGGTGAGGCCGCGGGCCTCGCGATCGAAGGCGAGCCGGATGCCGACGGCCAGGACGGGAACCGCGGCCGCGGCGAAGGCCCAGCGGAGGTCGCCGGTGACCAGGAGGCCCATGACCGCCAGGGAGACGGGTTCGAGGACGACCCGGGGCAGGTACATGACGCTGTTGATGCGCCCCAGGACGTCCTCGGGGGTCCGGGTCTGGATGAACGTGGGCAGGGCCACGTCGCTGGAATAGGCCACGCCCACGCCGAGCAGGGCCAGGACCGTCGCGGCGAGCCAGACATTGGGCAGGACGCCGAGGAGGACGAAGGTCACGCCCTCGGTGAGGGTCATGCCGATGATCAGGATGCCCCAGCGCCGGGGCAGTCCCGTGAAGACCGCGGCGACGGTGCCGGCGAGCTGGCCGAGTCCCCATGCCGACAGGAGCAGACCCAGGGCCATCGAGTCCTGGGGGAAGGACTTCGCGAGGGCGGGCAGGCCGACCGCGAAGAGGCCGCTGTAGCTCAGCGCCGCGGCGCCGATGATCATGAGGACGGTCCGGACCTCCCGGCTCCGCCGGACGTGGCGCAGCCCGTCCACGATCTCGTGGCCGATGACGGAGATCGGCTTCGACTCCTCGCCCTCGCCCCCGGCTCCGCGCCTGGGCGCGGCGAGGACGGTCCAGGCCGCCACGAAGAAGGTGGCGCTGTTGAGCAGGATCGCCGCCGGGGTGCCGACGAGGCCCACGAGAGACGCGCCGAGGAGCGGTCCGAGGAACCGCGCGCCCTGCTCGCCCAATCCCACGAGCGCGTTGCCGCGCGGGATCTGCTCGGTGGGCAGCAGGGACGGCAGGATGCTGTCCTGGGCCGGCATGAAGAAGGCCTCGGCCACGCCCGCGACGGCGCCCAGCGCGTACAGGTGCCACACCTGCACCCCGTCCATCACCGCGAGCAGCCCGAGCAGTCCGACCGCGGTGCCCCTGACCAGGTGGGAGCAGAGCATGACCGTCCGGGGCGACACCCGGTCGGTGACCGCGCCCCCGACGAGCAGCAGCACCCCGCGCGGCACCGTCTGCACCAGCAGTACGGCCGCCAGGGCGCCGGCCGAACCGGTCTCCTGGAACACCAGCCAGACGAAGGCCACTTCGAAGCTGTAGTCGCCCAGCATCGACAGCGTCTCACCGCACCACACCGCTCGGAACGCGCGGTGGCGTAACGGCCATCGAACTTGTTCCAGCATCATTCTCTCTGCGTTTCCTGGTCTGGGTGGCTGTCGCTCAGTCCGTCATCCGGCCGCTTCGGCCTCGCGCAGCGATCTCGGCGTCATGTCGGTCCACAGTTCCTGATCCTGCGCAGGCACTCCTCCCGCGGCGCGGGCTCCCCGACGCTCCGCCAGCCCCGGGCAACGTCGTGGTAGGTGGGCCAAACCGAGTACTGCTCCTCGTGTTTGACGACCACGTGGAACCGGTCCTCGTGCTGATCCTGGTGCATCATTCCTCCTTCTCGTGCTCGCGGACAACGACAGGGGGCAATCCGTGGCGGGCCACGCCCGCGCGGCGTGTACCCGGGTCGCGGCGAGCTCCCCGTCGGCCCCGGACACCCGACCGGTCCGCCCGGCGCCCTGCGGCACGGCTACACCCGGAGCAAATGGGTGGCGGAACGGCTCGTCGAGGCCGCCCCGGCCGGTGTGGACACCGCGTTCGACTGGTGCCGGTGGACCACGTCGCCGAGGCCGTCGTCGCGCTGTCCCTCCGGCCCGAGGCGGCCGGCCGCACCTTCCACCTGGCCGCCGGGCGGCTCACCCGCCTCGACGCCGCGCTCGACGTGCTCCGCGGCATGGGCCACCGGCTGCCGGCCGTCGAACCCCGGGAGTGGCTGCGCCGGATCGGCGGGGATCCGGACAACCCCGCCTTCCCGCTCCTCGGCACGCTGGCCGAGGAGCTCACCGGCGGCGGGTCGGAGGGGACACTCCGCCTCGACGCCTCCGCCGCCGATGCCCTGCTCGCGGGCACCGACGTGGTCCGCCCGGGGGGACGGCGCCGCACTCGTCGCCCGCAGCGCCGCCTCGTTCACCCGCACCGGCTGGCTGCCGGAACCGGCCGCACCGGGCACGTAGTCCACGCGGGACTCCGTCACTGCTCAACGGTCAACGGTCGCCGGTCAAGGGTCAGCGGTCGAGGGGCTTGTGGGCCGTCTCCGGCAGGCGCAGATAGACCGCGGACGAGACGAGGCAGAGGGCCGCGACGTACCAGGGGAAGAGGTGCGGGCGGTCCAGTTCCTTGAGGAGGGTGCCGACGTACGGGGCGGTGCCGCCGAACAGGGCGACGGTGAGGGAGTACGGGAAGCCGATGCCGGCGGCGCGGACGCGGGCGGGGAAGGTCTCCGCGTTGACGGCGGCCGAGATGGAGGTGAAGCCGGTGAGGAGCACCATGCCGGCGCACTGCACGAGGAGGAGGGTGAGGAAGGAGCCGTCGAGCGCGCGGAGCAGCGGGACGACGAGGACGGCGAAGCCGAGGCCGAAGAAGAGCAGGGTGGGCTTGCGGCCGAAGCGGTCGGACACCAGGCCGCCGACCGGCTGGAGGAGGGCGAAGAAGGCGAGCGACAGGGTGCCCGCGAGCAGGGCGTCCTCCTTGGCGATGCCGGTGTTGAGCTCGGCGTAGGTCGGCAGGTAGGAGGTCCAGGTGTAGTACGCGAGGGTGCCGCCCGCGGTGATGCCGCCGATCAGGAGCGAGGCGCGGGGGTGGTACCGGAGCGCGTCGAAGAGTCCGGGGCGGCGTTCGTCCGCGGGCCGCTCGGCGCGGGTCTCCTCGGCGCCGCGCCGGATCCAGAAGCCGGCCAGGCTGAGCACGGCGCCGAGCAGGAACGGCACCCGCCAGCCCCAGCCGTCCATGGCGGAGTCGGAGAGTACGGCGACGAGCAGCGCGGCCACGCCGGAGGCGGCGAGCTGGCCGACGGAGGTGGAGACGTACTGGAAGGAGGAGAAGAGGCCGCGCCGGCCGGGCCCCGCGGACTCCACCAGGAAGGTCGTGGAGGCCGCGAACTCCCCGCCCACCGAGAGGCCTTGGAGCAGTCGGGCGGTCACGAGCACGACCGGGGCGAGGACTCCGGCGGCGGCATAGGTGGGGGTGATGGCGACGAGCAGGCTGCTGGCGCCCATGAGGAGGATGGTGACGGTGAGCGCGGTGCGCCGGCCGCGCCGGTCGGCGATGGCGCCCATGAGCAGGCCGCCGACGGGCCGCATGAAGAATCCGACGGCGAAGACCGCGAACGTGGAGAGCAGCGGGACGAGGGAGTTGCCGGTGCCGGGCGGGAAGACCTGGCGGGCGAGGTAGGCGGCCAGGAAGGTGTACGCGTACCAGTCGTACCACTCGACGGCGTTGCCGACGGAGGCGGCGAGCAGCTGGCGTAACGGGCGTGCGGTCGGGGGCGCCTGGGCACGTGTCGTCTCTGTGGCGGGTGTGGCGGACGGGACCGAAGGTGTGTCTGTCATGATCACGCTCTGCCCGCCGGACGGGCCTCGTACGCACCCGCCGGCGGTTCGCCCCGGCACCGGCCGGCGGTTCGCCCCCGCACCGGCCGGGCTCAGGGGCCGAGGACCTCCATGTGCTCGGCCACCGCCACCACCAGGACCCGGGTGCCGGGTGCGGTGGTGCGCCAGCGGTGCCGGACCCCGCCCGAGAGCAGCAGCGAGTCGCCGCGCCCGAGCCGGTGGATCCGCCCGTCCGCCTCCACCTCCACGCCGCCGTCGGCCACGTACATCAGCTCGTCGTTGCGGTGCCGGTACTCGCGGTGCGCCTCCTGCTCGCCCGTGAACTCCAGGGCGTGCAGCTGGTGCCGGCCGCGGACCACCGGCCGGACCCGGCCCAGGGCGTCGCCCCGCAGGCCGCTGTCGTCGTGCGCGCGCACCAGGTCGACCGTACGGGACTCGTCGGAGGCGGCGAGGAGCCGTACCGCCGTGGTGTCCAGGGCGTCCGCGATCCGCTGCAGCGAACGCATGCTGGGGCGCGCCCGGTCGTTCTCGATCTGGCTGAGGAAGGGCGAGGAGAGGCCGCTGCGCGCCGTCACCTCGGCGAGGGTCAGGTCGAGCGCGCGCCGCCGCCGGCGCACGGCCGCGCCGACCCTCGGCGTCCTCGCGCCGCCCTCGGCCACCATCGCCGTCGCCCCCCACCTGCACTCGGATGCCTTCCCCCAGCACCTTACGCGGCCTTCTCCCGCCGCCCCGGGACGGTTTCGTACTCCCGACACACGCCCGTCACACGAGGCCCCTAGTTTCAAAGCCGGTTGCTCTCATCAAAGAAAGTTTGATGACGGGCGCCACCCCTCCACCACCTCCGACGGGAGCTCCGCCATGCCCACGGTCGACCAGAACTCACGGCGCCGCCGCCCCACCGGCCTGATCGCCCTCGACGAGACCGCCGCCTTCCCCGGCCTCACCCTCTACGCGCCCCTCACCGGCAGCGGCGAGGTGTATCTCGTCGACCTCCACGGACGCACCGTCCACCAGTGGCACCTGCCGTACCGCCCCGGCCGGCACGCCCGCCTCCTCGCCGACGGAACGCTCGCCTTCAACGGCGTGCTCCCCGGCGAGCCCGCCCTCTTCCCGATGTGGCACAAGTACCGCGGCGGTGTGATGCTCCGGGCCGCGCCGGACGGCACGGTGCTGCGCGAGCACCGCGACCCGCTCCAGCACCACGACGCCCACCACCTCGACGACGGCCGCATCCTCTACTCCGCCCTCGAACCGCTCACCGGCGCGGACGCGGCGGCGGTACGGGGCGGGGTGCCCGGCTCCGAGGCCGCGGGCGGCACCGTATGGGCCGACACCCTCCGCGAGGTCGGTCCGGACGGCGAGCTCCTCTGGTCCTGGCGGGCCGCCGAGCACCTCGACCGCGCCGAGTTCCCGCTGCACGAGGCGTACGCCCGCGAGCACTGGCCCCTCGTCAACAGCGTGACCCCGCTCCGCGACGGCAACGTCCTGGCCAGCCTGCGCAGCGTGTCCGCGGTCGTCGTGATCAGCCGCGAGACCGGCGAGATCCTCTGGCGCAGCCGCCCCGGCAGCGTCAGCCAGCAGCACGCGCCGACCGAACTCGCCGACGGGCGGCTCCTCGTCTTCGACAACGGCGTCTTCCGGCCCGGGCACGACGTGCCGTACTCGCGGGTCGTCGAGCTCGACCGGGCGAGCGGCGAGGTCGTGTGGGAGTACCACGACCCGGCCCGCGAGTTCTTCTTCGCGCCCTTCATGGGCTCGGCGCAGCGGCTGCCGAACGGGAACACGCTGGTCACCGACTCCCCCTCCGGGCGCCTCTTCGAGGTGACCCGCGACGGCTATCTGTGCTGGGAGTACGTGGTCCCGCACTTCGCCGCCTACCACGAGAGCGAGGTCCGCGGCCTCTTCCCGTCCGAGCCCAACGCGGTCTTCCGCGCCTACCGTTACGCGCCCCAGGACATCCCGTGGCTGGGGGCCGGGGCATGACGGACACCCCGGGCACGGCCCGTACCGTCGCCGACGGCCCGGTCGACGCGCCCGACGCGGTCGACGAGCGGGTCCCCTTGCGGCGGCTGGCGCCGCTCGCGGCCCAGCACGTCCTGGCGATGATCGCCGCGCCCGTCTCCACCGTCTTCCTGGTCGCCGGCACCCTGCGGTCGTCCCCCGGCGCGGCCGCCTCGCTGCTCAGCGCCGTGCTGCTGATGTGCGGGGCGGGCACGCTGCTGCAGTCGCTCGGGCTGTGGCGGTTCGGCGGGCGGCTGCCGTTCGTGATGCTGCCCGGCGGCGCGGCGACCGCGCTCTTCCTGCAGATCGCGGAGGAGCACGGGGCGCCGACCGCCGCCGGCTCGGTGCTGCTCGCCGCGGCGCTGCTGCTCGCCGTGCTCCCCTTGTACGCGCGGGTCGTGCGGCTCTTCCCGCCGCTGGTCATGGGCGTGACCGTGCTGCTCATCGGCATCGCGATGATCCGGGTCGCGGCGCGGCTCGTGACCGGCCCGGACGGTACGGGCGCACCGCGCGCGGTGCTGCTCGCGGCGCTCACCGTCGCGGCGACGGCCGCCGCGTACGTCGTGCTGCGCGGGGTCTGGCGGCAGACCGCCGTGCTCCTCGGCATGGCCGCGGGCACCACGCTCGCCGCCGTGACCGGGCTCGGCGGCTTCGCCCCTGCGGCGGGCAGCGGCTTCGCGCTGCCGTCCCTTCTCCCGTACGGCGCACCGGAGTTCGACGTGCTCGCCGCGCTGCCCCTGCTGGTGTTCGCGCTGACCACGCTCGCGGAGATCACCGGCCAGACGGTCCTCAACAGCGAGACCGTGGGGCGCGCACCGGCCCCGGGGCGGGACGTGCCGCGGGTCGCCCGCGCCGACGCCCTGGTGTCCCTCCTGGGCGGCCTGTTCGGCACCTCCCTCATGGTGACCAGCGCCGAGAACATCGGCATCGGGCGCCTGACCGGGGTGCGCAGCCGGTTCGTGACGGCCGGCGCCGGCGTGCTGCTCGTCCTGCTCGGCCTGGCCACGCCCGTCTCCCGCGTCCTCGCGGGCATCCCGGAGGCCGTGGTGGGCGGTTCCTCGCTCGTCGTGTACGCCGTCATCGCCGTCCTGGGCGTCGAGATGCTGCGCCGCGCCGACCTCGGCGGCGGAGGCGGTACGGGCACGGGCTCGGGCTCGGGCACCCTCGTGGCGGCGCTCGCGCTCGCGGTGGGCCTGCTGCCGATGCTGAGCCCGGACCTGTACGCGGGGTTCCCGGGGTGGGCGCGCACCGTGCTGGGCAGCGGAGTGGTCGCGGGCACCCTGACCGCCGTCCTGCTGACCGCGCTGCTCGGGCGCGCCGGCGGAGGCGGAGGCGGCCGGGGCGGAGGCGGAGGCAGAGATCACGGTCATGGCGGTGGCGTCCGAGCCGGAAATCGGGAAGGCTCGCGCCCATGGTTTCGGTAGTGCAGAACGTGGCGATCGACTGTGCGGACGCCTATGAGCTGGCCCGGTTCTGGAGCGCGGTGACCGGCCGTCCGCTGCATCCGGACGACCGGCCGGGTGACCGGGAGGTCCAGGTGATGCTCGCGGAGGGGCCGGTGCTGTACTTCAACCAGGTGCCCGAGCCGAAGACGGTCAAGAACCGGATCCATCTGTGTCTGCGCCCGGAGACCTCGCGCGACCAGGAGGTGGAGCGCCTGCTCGCGCTCGGCGCCGGCTTCGTCGGGGACCACCGGAATCCCGACGGCTCCGGCTGGGCGGTCCTCGCCGACCCCGAGGGCAACGAGTTCTGCGTGCTGCGCAGCGCGTCCGACCGGGCCGCCACACCGTCCTGACCGTCTCGTCCGGCGCCCTTCCCCCTCCCCCTCATCCCCTTCGTCTCCCCGCGGCCGTCCCGGCCGGCTCTCGTCCGAGAGCCGGCCGAGGGCGGCCGCCGCGTTTCCCGGCCGGAGGCGGCGGCCGACGGCCGACGGCCAGCGCGGCACACAGGCACCCGGGTCCCGAACGCCCGATCGCCTCTCCTCGCCCACCGGCCCCATCGGCTCGCCCCACCGCCCGATCACCCCCGCACGCCCCGCCCCACCCCCGTGCGCCCCCTTGCCCGCGCCCGGCCCGCCTCGACGCCGCCCCGTGCCGTACGGCACGCACATCCATGCCACCACCGCGATCATTTTTGATCGCCTGATGACATTTTCAGTTCGAGTTTCTTTCCCTTTATCGGCCCGGAGGGATCGATGGAGGCTTCCGCTCCATCCGGGGCACATGCCAATCCCGAACTGACTATGCTCCCCACATGTGTTGCGACGCGCTCACACAGAGTCACGCGTGCGGAAACAGGTGCGGAATCGGCCACGGACGAAAACCGGCCGCGAAACGAAAAGCCCATCAGTCGGTCGCAGCACTCTCTTCCGCTCGCACACCCTTTGCCAGCTCATTCGTTCCCCTCGTTCATTAGTCCGCTCATTTCCGTCTGTTGAGGGACCCTTTGATGGTTCGTGCAGCTTCGACTTCCAGAGCCAGGCCGCGGAACGCGGCACCGGTGTGGCTCATTCCCCCCGGGGCCCTGGCCGGCGTCCTCGCCATAGGGCTGTTCTTCTCCTCCGCGCAGATACGGTCGTCGCTCGCCTGGTACGGCCTGGTGGCCGTCGCCCTCACGGCCGTCACCTCGGCCGTGACGATGCGCCGGCTCCGTACGAGCGACTCGGCCCGCCGGACCCAGGCGGCCGCCGAGGCGCGGGAGTACTACGCCCGGCGCGAAGCCGCGCTGCTCGGCCGCCTCGCGGACCAGCGGTCCACCACCCGGTGGATGGCCGACGAGCTGCTCCCCGCGGCCGTGGCCCGGCTGCAGAAGGGCGAGAGCGCGTCGGACATCATGCAGTCCGTCTCCTTCGGCGACCACCTCGACGACGAGTTCACCGAGGCGCTGAAGGGCGCCCTGCGAACCCTCCTGGAGGCCGTCGAGGCCGAGGAGAGCACCCGTGACTCGTCCCAGCGCGCGCTCGTCGCCGTCGCCCGCCGCGTCCAGGCGATCGTGCACCAGCTCGCCAAGGACCTGCACGCGATGCAGATCCTGCACGGCACGGACATCGTCGTCTCGCGCGGTCTGCAGGACATCGACCACCGCAACGCGCTGATCGGCCGCCTCGCGGCCAGCATCGCCGTGCTCGGCGACGCCCGGCCCGGCCGCCAGTGGTCGAAGGCGATCCCGCTCTACGACGTCCTGCGCGGCGCCATGTCCCGTATCGTCGACTACCCCCGCGTGCGGCTGCAGGCGGTGACCGAGGTGGCCGTCATCGGCCCCGGCGCCGAGCCGCTGATCCACCTGCTCGCCGAACTCCTCGACAACGCCACGACCTTCTCGCCGCCGCACACCCCGGTGGAGGTCACCGCGAGCGAGGTGCCCTCCGGCATCGCGATCGAGATCGAGGACCGCGGCGTCGGCCTGACCGAGGAGGTCCGGCAGCGCATCGACCGCGTCATGACGCAGTCGGCCACCGGCATCTTCCTGGCGGGTCTCGGCGAGGTCACCCAGCTCGGTCTGCCCGTCGTGAGCCGGCTGGCGCGCGAGCACGGCTGCGAGGTGGACCTGCGCACCTCCGCGTACGGCGGTGTGCGGGCCGTCATCCTCGTACCCCGACGCCTGATCACCACGGTGCCCCAGCCTGTCATGAGAGCCCCCCACGAGAACCAACGGAAGCGCTCCGGCGGCCCGGGCTTCCCGACGCCTCCGCCGCCTCCCACCATCATTCCGCCCGCGCCGGCTCCGATGCCCGAGCGCGCGTCCGCACCGGCGCCCGCGCCCAAGCGCGTGCCCGCTCCCGCTCCGGCCTCCACCGCGCGCCACGCCGCCCCCACGGCGTCGACGACGGCCCCCGCCGCGCCCTCCGCGTCGCCTTCCGCGTCGCCTTCCGCGCCGTTCACCACCGCGCCGTTCACGGCCGCGGCGGACTCCGGCGCCACCGATGCCGGCGAGCCCGGCAAGACCGTCAACGGGCTCCCGCAGCGCCGCCGCGCGTCGCCCGTCCCCACCCCGGTCGTCCGCACGGGCAGCACTCCCCCGGAGGCGCCGGCCCTCCCCCGGCGCAACGGCACGCCGCGCCAGCCGGGCCTGATGTGGGAGGCGTTCAACGGCGAGAAGCGGACGGCCGCCGATCCCTCCACTCCCCACAGCGATCCGTCAGATGAGGTCGAGTAACCATGCAGCCACTGCCCAACATTGACTGGATGCTCACGGAGCTCGTGGGCAGCGTTCCGTACGTGCGCCACGTGGTCGTCCTCTCCTCGGACGGCCTGTGCATCGGCCAGGCCAACACCACCCCGGACACCGCCGACGCGATCGCGGCCGCCTGTTCCGGCATCCAGAGCCTGGCCAAGGCCATCGCGCAGATGTTCCCGCACGGCGACGGCTCGACGCGGATGGTCGGGATCGAGGCCGACGGCGGCTACTTCTCCCTCATGGCGGCCGGCCCCGGCGCGTACCTCGCGGTCCTGGCCGACGAGGAGGTGGACGCGGGGCTGCTCGGCGACCGGATGCGGACCCTGGTGGTGCGGATCGGTCAGCACATGACGAGTCCGCCCCGTGATGACGTGCGGCAGGCGATGTGACATCAGAGCGCAAAGGCCCTTGGGACGAAGGCACTCCCGTTCCGCTTTACGTCATCACCGGCGGCCAGGGCTCCGGGGAGAAGGCGTTCAACCTGGTGACCCTGATCGCGTCGCGGTCCTCGCCCGAGCCTTCGATGCAGCCCGAGACCGCCGCCATCCTCACCATGTGTCAGTACCCGCTGTCGGTCGCCGAGGTCTCGGCGTACCTCAGCCTCCCGTTCAGTGTCGTCACCGTGCTCCTGTCCCAACTCGTCGAGGACGAACGTGTGGAAGCCATCGCACCCGTGCCCGTCGCGGCATTTCCCGAACGCGGTCTGTTGGAGGCGGTGATCCATGGACTACGCAAGCTCTGAGGCCTCCCTGGCCAGCCCGCGCGGCACCGACGTGCTGCTGCCGCACGGCGCCCGGGGAGTCAAGGTCGTGGTCGTCGGCGGCTTCGGCGTCGGCAAGACCACCATGGTCGGGGCGGTCAGCGAGATCAAGCCGCTGACCACCGAGGAGAACATGACCCAGGCGGGTGTCGGGATCGACAACAACCCCGGCGCCGCTGGCAAGAGCACCACCACCGTCGCGATGGACTTCGGACGGATCAGCATCAACGAGGAGCTGGTCCTCTATCTCTTCGGGACCCCGGGCCAGGAACGCTTCTGGTTCCTGTGGAACGGGATCTTCGAAGGCGCGCTCGGCGCGGTCGTCCTCGTCGACACCCGCCGGATCGAGGTGTGCTTCGAGGTCATCACCCGTCTCGAGGACCGCCGTGTCCCCTTCGTCGTGGCGGTCAACACCTTCCCGGAAGCCCCGCAGTACCCCCTGCCCGAACTGCGCACCGCGCTGGCCCTCGGCGAGTCCGTCCCCATCGTCACCTGCGACGCCCGCGACCGGGCGTCCTGCCGTGACGCGCTGCTCTCGCTGATGGTCTACCTGTGCACCCTCGCCGCCCAGGAGACCCCCGTATGACCGTCCCACCCTCCGAACACGCCGGCCCGGAGACCGACCTCCTGCCGCCGCCGGGCTGCCCGGCGCACGCGGCGGCCACCGGCCCCGACGGCACCACCCGGCTGTACGGCCCCACCGCGGCCACCGACCCGATGGGTCTGTACGAGAAGCTGCGCGCCGCGCACGGAACGGTCGCGCCGGTCCTGCTCGACGGCGACGTGCGCGCCTGGCTCGTCCTCGGCTACACCGAGAACCGCGACGTCGCCACCCGCGCCACCCAGTACTCGCGCGATCCGCGGGTCTGGCACGGCTGGCGCAGCGGCGAGATCGACCCCGCCACCTCGCCGCTCATCCCCATGATCGGCTGGCGGCCGGACTGCGTGTGCGCGGACGGCGAGGACCACCAGCGGCTGCGCGGTGCGGTCACGGCGGGCCTCGACCAGTTCGACCACCGCGGACTGCGCCGTCACATCACCCGCTTCGCCCACCAGTTGATCGACGGGTTCTGCGAGAGCGGCGAGTCGGAGCTGGTCAACCAGTTCACCGAACACCTTCCGATGCTCACCCTCATCCATCTCCTCGGCATGTCGGACGAGTCCGGCCCGGAGCTGGTGCACGCCGCGCGTGACCTGTTCAAGGCGACCGAGACCTCGCTCGCCAGCAACGCCTTCGTCCTGAAGGCCCTGGAGGAGCTGGTCGTCGCCAAGCGCTCGCGGCCGGGGCAGGACATCGCGTCCGCGCTGCTCGCCCACCCGGCCGGGCTCACCGACGAGGAGGTGATGCACCACCTGCGGCTGATCCTGCTCGCCGGGTACGAGACGACGGCCAACCTGATGTCCAACGTGCTGCGGATGGTGGTCACCGACCACCGCTTCCGCGGTTCGCTGGCCGGCGGTCAGATGACGCTGCCGGAGGCCGTCGAGCAGGTGCTGTGGGACGAGCCGCCGCTGATGGTGTGCCCGGGCCGCTGGGCCAACGGCGACACCACGCTCGGCGGGCAGCAGATCAAGGCGGGCGACATGCTGCTGCTCGGCCTGGCCGCCGGCAATGTCGACGAGACGATCCGGCCGGATCCGGCGACCCCGGTGCACCACAACCGGGCGCACCTGTCCTTCAGCGCGGGCAGCCACGAGTGCCCCGGCCAGGACATCGGCCGCATCATCGCCGACACCGGCATCGACATCCTGCTGACCCGGCTGCCGGACATCGCGCTCGCGGTGCCGGAGGAGGAGCTGTCCTGGCGTTCCTCCACCTGGGCGCGGCATCTGACGGCGCTTCCGGTGCGGTTCGCGCCCCGGCAGCCGCGGGCGCAGGACCTGCCGGCGCCGCTGCCTGCGCCGCCGACGCAGAGCAGCGGGCTGCCGGCGCCCGGCCTGTGGCCCGAGACCGCGCCGCCGGTCCCGGAGCAGCGCCCGGCGGCGGCCCCGGCCTCGTGGTGGGCGCGGCTGCGGCGGCTGCTCTCCCGCCGCTAGGGGTTTGCGCGGTTTCCGGAGTACGGAGGGGGTGTCGGCACACGGGTGCCGGCGCCCCCTCCGGCGTGTCCGGGCGGGTACGGGCGGGTACGGGCGCTCCTGCGCCGGGCTCTCACGCGCCCGGCGGGTACCGCTCGTCGAGGCTCCGCTGTTCCGGAACGGTGTGGTCGGCCGGTACGTAGCGGGGCGCCCCGGTGTACCAGGCGTGCAGCCCGGAGAGGAACCCGCACGCGCCCGCCAGCCAGGCGTCGAGCTCGTCGCGCTCGTCGGGATGGAGCCCCGACTGCCGTACGAGCAGCGGGAGTTCATGCGTCCGCAGGTACTCGAAGTCGCGGAGGCGGGAGTTGACCAGGTGGACGGAGGCGGGCACGGCGTCGTGGAGGGGCAGTCCGAGGGACTCGCCGATGACGACGACCAGGTTGTTGACGTCGTGCTCCTCGTGGACCTCCCGTTCGTAGGAGGCGAGGTCGTTGGCGAGGCCCATGAAGTCCATGAAGGCGTCGAGCAGACCGCGGACGGTGCCGCTGTCGCGTATCGCCTCCGGTATTCGCGCACGGGTGGAGAGTTCGACGGAATAGGGCGCGGTGTGCGCGGCGAAGCTCTCGCGGCGGAACGGCGCGTATTCGATGAGGCTCGGAACGCGGCCGGCGAGGCTGTTGGCGAGTTCCGTCACTCCCGCGTCGATGTATTTCGCGAGGGCCCGGTTGAATTCCAGCCGCCAGTGCGCGAGCCGGGGCGGGAAGAACTGCGCCTGGAGGTCGGCGATTCCGCGTTCCACGGCGTTCTCCGGATACGGGAGGCGGGCCGGGATCTCGGGGCGCAGAAAATCGTGCAGCCGGGCCGTGAAGGCGAGTGCGCCCGGGAGATCACCGGTCCGCTTGAAGGCGTTGGCGAAATAGTCGTCCCAGGCCAGCGCCCAGATGTTGAACCGGTGGTTCAGCCGCAGATCGGCCGGTGAGGCGTCGGGCAGACACCAGGCGGTCAGCTGGTCCACGGTCATGGCGTGGAACTGGGACCGCGTCCATATCCCCTCGTACGTTCTCAGCCTCCCCTCGCCGTGCAGCATCCCCATCTCGCGCGCCCAGGTCTCGGTCTCCGCGCGCAGACCCGGCAGATACGGGTTCA
Organism: Streptomyces sp. SKN60; assembly: GCF_026236535.1. Taxonomy (GTDB): domain Bacteria; phylum Actinomycetota; class Actinomycetes; order Streptomycetales; family Streptomycetaceae; genus Streptomyces. The sequence goes on from NZ_JAHTMW010000004.1 coordinate 201,875, forward strand.
CCCGCAGCGGGTGGGGCATCCACAGCTCGGGGAGCTCGACGGCACGCACTGTCATGGGACCAACCTCCTTCGTTCTCCGGCCCGTTCCACTGTGCGGACCACCATCGCGTCGTTCTCACCTCGGGGCGCCCGGGCTGCGTCGGCATGGCATCCCCCGGAGGGACGCGCTGCTCCACCACGGCGCGCCGCGGCACACTCCTGCTTCTTCCGCCCCACCGGACCGCCCTCCGTCGCCACTGGCAACTGCCACTGCCACGGGCAATGTCAGTCACTGACGCCGGACCCTTCCCCAGGTCCTGAACCCCAAACCTGCCCACCTTGGCCGAACTACAACCCCAACTGGCTTTATTCCGCTCGCCCTTGATAGCGAGGGGCCCGAAGCTGCTCGTTCTGTGTGCGCTCTCTGTGCCGGGCGTCGGCGTGCGGGGCGCGCGTGACGAACGGGGCGCCACACGGGCCCCTCCGGTGCCGCCGGCGGCTCTACACCCTCCGCCGGGACGGCGCCAGCGGGCGTACGGGCGGGCGCGATGGCGGGCGCACGGGGGCGCGCGCCGGTGAAGGCCAAGGGTCGGGGGGCCGGCCCGAACCCGCGTTCGCTCCGGCCGCCCCGGCCGCGTCGCCGGTGCCGCCTCAGCGCTCGGCCTCGGCCCGCGGGGTCGCGGTGTCCTCGGCCGGTGGGGCGGGACGGGTGCGTTCGGCCCAGGCGGCGACCGGGGGTCCGGCCAGGCCCAGGGCCGCGAAGAAGAGGGCGAGGAGGAGCCATCCGGTGTGGCCGAGGGCGAGGACCGCTCCGGTCAGGATCAGCGGGGCGAGGGCCTGGCCCGCGTTGAAGCCGATGCCGAGGAGGCCCTGGTACTGGCCCTGGGCGTGGTCGGGGGCGAGGCCGAAGCCGAGGGCGTAGCCGCCGGACGACTCCCACACCTCGCCGATGCTGTGGAGGCACACGGCGAGGACGGCGAGGGCCGGTGCGACCCACATGGGGACGTCGGCGGTCAGCGCCATCAGCGGACAGCTGACGAGGAAGAGGAGTCCGGCGCGGCGGAGGGCGCGGCCGCCCTGGTGCGGGGTCTCGACCTTGGAGCCGAGGCGGCTCTGGAGCAGGACGCAGACCCCGCTGTTGACCGCGTAGACCGCGGCCACGGTCCACCGCGGTGCGTCGGTGTGGGCGGCGAGCCAGATCGGCAGAAGAAGGGAGACGGTCTGGTACTGCAGGCCCATGGCGCTGTAGAGCGCGACGAAGGACAGGTACGGCCGGTCGGCGAGGACGCTCCACTGCCGGTGGTCCTCGGGCTTGGGCAGGGGCCGGTAGTTCGGGACGCCGATCAGCACGATGAGTCCGGCGAGGGCGAAGCTGGCGGCGTTGGCGAGGATCAGCGCGGTGTAGGCGGCACGGGTGTCGATCTGGAGGGCGACGCCCGCGCCCAGGGTGCCGACGACGACGCCGAGGTTGACGTAGGTCCGGAGCCGGGCCCGGAAGGCGGCGGGCCGCTCGCCGCCGACGCGGGCGACGAGCGCACCGCCCGCCGCGCCGGCGGCCGTGGCGGCCAGCCGGTCCAGGGTGGCGACGAGGGTGAAGGCGAGCCAGCTGTCGATGAGGACGAAGGACGCCATGGTGAGGGCCAGCACGGCCTGGGCGATCAGCGAGACGACCCGCGGACCGTACCGGTCGGCCAGATTGCCCGCCGGTACGCCGGCCGCCAGGCCGCAGAGTCCGGCGATCGTCAGGCCCGCTCCCACCTGGGCGGCGGGCAGGTGCACGACGAAGGTGAAGTAGAGGATGGCGGCGGTGTTGAAGAGCCCGTTGCCGATCCTGCTGACGAAACTGGAGATGATCAGAGCCCGCTGCGGACCGGATTCCGCCCCGCCGCGTAAGCGCTTCCCGATTCCTGTCGTGATCATGCCGGTGAGGCTAACAGGGTGCCGGTGCGCACAACGGGCCTACGCGGGCTCGGGCAGCTCCCCGAGGCGGGCGGCGACCCGGGTGCGGAGCAGGAGGTACTCGTCCCAGCGGCGGGGCAGCGGGCCCGGGGGCCGTTCGACGACGCGCGCGGCGCCGACGAGCTCGCCCCGGAGGAACTGCTCGCGGGTCAGGTCGAGTTCGACGCCGTTGGGGAGGCGGTTCCACCAGTGGTAGCCGTGCTGCTCGCCGTCCAGGTGGACCTCGCCGACGACCAGGTCGCCGCCGAAGAGGTCGTTCACGATGAGGGCGGTGATGTCGCAGTGGCCCCAGGCGGGATTGTCGGGCACCCATTCGGTCTGGTAGTCGGGCGAGCTGGTGTCGGCCGCCCAGGACGCGCGCAGGGCGCGGTCGAGATCGAGGAGATTCCAGGTGATCGTCACGGGGGCCAGCATGGCACCGGCCACTGACAACGGGTGCCGTCGTCGGCGGCCGGTGCTGCGGGGGCGCTCTTCGCGGCGGCTCGGGCTTCCCCGGGCTGCACGGACTACCCGGCCTGCTCGGGATAACCCGGCGTGCCTGGGACTACCCGGCCGACTCGGGCTTCCCCGGGCTGCCCGGCCTGCCGGCTGCTCGGGTTTCCCCGGCCGTGCGGACTTCCGGCGCTGCGCGGGTTTCCGGCGCTGCGCGGGTTTCCGGCGCTACTCGGGCGGCGCGATCGCCGTTCCGCTGGCGCGGAGGTCGGCGAGGAGCTCGGCCTGGCCGGCGAGGACGCCGGACAGGATCGAGCGGGCGACCACCAGGAGCTCGGCGACCTGCGGATCGGTCAGTGTGTAGTGGACCGCCGAGCCCTCGCGGCGCGCCACGACCAGGTTGGCGCGGCGCAGCACGGCGAGCTGCTGGGAGAGGTGCGCGGGCTCGACGCCGACCTCGGCCAGCATCTCCGAGACCGCGTGCTCCCGCTGGCTGAGCAGCTCCAGGACGCGGATCCGCACGGGGTGGCCGAGCGTCTTGAAGAATTCCGCCTTCAGCTGGTAGAGCGGCGCGCTCATGGTGCCCACCGCCCCTTCCCGGGGAGCGCCGCCGACGCGTACGCGCCCGGCCGCTCGCTCCCTCGCCACGTCGATCGTGTGCAGTCAGAACTCTTCGTCATGGGGCTATCCTCGCGCCTTCACGGCGTCCCGATGAACGCCCTCGGCGGTCAGGCCTTCTTCACCACGCTGGACTTCAGCTGCATCGGGCCGAAGCCGTCGACCTTGCAGTCGATGTCGTGGCCGTCGACACCGTCGACCAGACGGATGTTGCGGACCTTGGTGCCGGCCTTGATGCCGCTGGGGCTGCCCTTCACCTTGAGGGTCTTGACCACGGTCACCGTGTCGCCGTCGGCGAGGACATTGCCGACGGCGTCCCGGATGACCTTCTCGCCGCCGGCGGCGTCGTCGGAGCCGGCCTCACCGGCGGAGGCCGACCACTCGTGGCCGCATTCGGGGCAGACGAGCAGCGAGCCCATCTCGTAGGTGTAGACGCCGGAGCACTCGGGGCACGGGGGAAGGTTCTCGTTCACCCCTCGATTCTATGAGCAGCCGAATGAATTGCGAAAATCGGCAACCCGCCCGGTGGGGTGAGCCACCGGGCCGGGGGGCGGCATCGGCCCCGGTCAGGGGGCGGTGCGGACCGGGAAGCTGGTCGGGTGACCCTGCTGCTTGAGCCAGGGGAGGACCTGGCGGAGGGCCTCGACGGTCTGGCTGCGGTCGCCGCCGCCGTCGTGGAAGAGGATCGTCGGGCCGTTGGACAGCTCGTTCTTCACGGCGCCGACGATCGCCGCGGTGCCGGGGCGCTCGAAGTCCTTGGTGTCCACGTTCCAGCCGAGCGGCCGCATGCCCTCGGCGGCGGCGATCTTCCGGCTGTCCGGGGTGAAGGCGCCGCCCGGTGCGCGGTAGTAGTCGATCTTCGCGCCGCCGGCCGCCTCCTCGATCAGCCGCTTCGCGTCGAGGATCTGCTGCTTCTGGTACGCGACCGACTTCTTGTCCATGGTGGTGTCGTGGTCCATGGTGTGGTCGCAGAGCCGGTGGCCCTCGGCGACGACCCGCTTCACGAGCGCCGGGTACTCCTTGGCGCGCGGCCCGACCATGCAGAACGTGGCCTTGACGCCGTTCTCCTTGAGGATGTCGAGCATCTGGGGCGTCCAGTTCGGGTCGGGGCCGTCGTCGATGGTGATGTTCACCGACTTCCCGCCCGCCTCGGTGGCGTGCGCGATGCTCTCCGGGACCTTCGCCGGCTTCACCTGCGCCGGGGCCTTGCCGTCCTGGGTGGGCGGTACGCGCTGCTCGTGCTGCGCTCCCGCGCCTGCCCCGTCGCGCGCCTCCGCCTCCGTGTCCGTCAACACGGCGGCCCCCCAGGCGGCCAGACTCAGCGCGACCGCCGATGCGACCGCGGCTATCTGCGGCGTGTACTTCTTCTTCTGCCCCATGTGATGCCCCACTCCCCGTGTTCGTCCCGACGTCTCCCGGAGGAGAGGACGGAGGAACGGCCGAGAAGGTTTCACCTGATCGGGTGAGGAATACGCGCCGGGTGGGCGAGGCCGGCTTGACGTGCCCGCGGGGTGCCGTGCACGGCACCCCGCGGGCGATGGTCCGTCAGTAGGCGCCGAAGACGTTGTCGATGGAGCCGTAGCGGTCGGCGGCGTAGTTGCAGGCCGCGGTGATGTTGGCGACCGGGTCGTACGGGTCGAAGGAGGTGCCGGCCACGTGGTAGGCACTGAAGGTGGGGTCGATCACCTGGAGGAGGCCCTTGGACGGGGTGCCGGCGACGGCGTTGGAGTCCCAGTTGTTGATGGCCCGCGGGTTGCCCGAGGACTCGCGCATGATGTTGCGGTAGATGCCGTCGAAGGTGCCCGGGATGCCTTCGCGGGCCATGATGTCGAGGGACTCGCGGATCCAGCCCTCGAGGTTGTCGGCGTACGTGTAGCCCGCGGAGGTGGCGGAGCCGGCCGAGGTCGCGACGGCCTGGACCGCCTTCGGCTGGACGGCCTTCGCGGGGGCCGAGGCGGCGGCGCCGCTCGTACCGGTGGCGGCCTTGGCGGTGGTCTTCGCGGCGGTCTTCCCGGCGGTCTTCCCGGCGGTACGGGTGGCGGTGCCGGCGACGGAGAGCTGCTGGCCCGGGTGGATCAGGCGCGGGTCGTCGCCGACGACGCGGCGGTTGTCCTTGTAGAGCTTCTTCCAGCCACCCCGCACCCCGTGCTCGTGGGCGATCTTCGACAGCGAGTCACCGGCCACGACGGAATACTTCACCGGCCCGGACTTCACGGCCGCCGGGGCCGCGGCGGGCGCTATCTGAATCGTCTGCTTTGCCACTGCGACGGAGGGAGCCGCGGCGGTCGGAGTAGCCGCACCGGCCGTGCCGGCTCCGGCCAGGGGCAGGGCGAGGGCGGCGCTGCCGGTGAGGCCGACGGCGGCGATGCCGCGGGCGAGCGGGGTGTTCTTCGGGCGGCGGTGCTTGCCGGGTCCACGCATGGCGAGTCCTCTCCTTCGCCTGCGAGGTGAGCTGTCGGGTTCGGGCAGGAGATGCCCGGCCGCGCTGCGCGCGGCTTCACCCCGAGCCGTCCCCGGAGACCGGGGCCGGCGGCAAACCTGGGTCCCCCGCTCCTGCCGGAAGTGTGGTGAGTGCGGTCGACCGGGCGGCGGCAGGATTCGGCGTTTCCGTCCGGTTTCGGGGCGACCGTATGCGAAGACAAATATCGAAAACAAGGAGGGAATTCATCGCACGGAATTGATCTACGGGGGAATTCGGAAGGATCATTCCGCCCACCCGCGAGCCTCGCGCCAATCCTTTTCCGCGCGGCCGTTCCTGACGCTGCGACAGCTGTCCGGAATCCCTCCCCGCGACCGGCGCGAGGTGACTCACATCACCCTGCGCCGCTCCCTTGCCTTTCTCACCCGAATAACCCCCTTCGGTCATCACTTCGGCATTCCGGCATTGCAATGCAATAACCGGACATCGCCCGTTTTGCGCACCTGTAGCGCCGGCGGGCTCGGGCCGTCCGCCCGCGGCCCGGTGGCTCGCCCGGACGTGCGCGTGGTGCTGCTCGACCGCCTCGCTGCGGTCCACCGGGCCGAGCACGATGACCAGGTGGTAGCGGCCGGGCCGCAGCTCCGGCTCGTGGTCCCGCTGGTACGCGAGGGGGTCGGCGGAGTAGCGGGAGGCCAGGTCGCCCGTGCCTCGCGGTGTACGAGGAGGTCGTGTCCGGCCCGCACCGTGCCCATGCCGCCCGAGCCGAGCGGCTCGTCGAGCCGGTAGCGGTCAGGCGCCTCCCCCGTCACCATGCGAGCATCAAGCCCCAGCGGGCCCGGGCGGAGAGCCGGGTCGGGCGTCAGGACCAGGCGAGGTCGGCGCGGTGGCTCCAGTAGGCGGCGGGCGGTTCGGTCAGGGTGGCGAGCTCGGCCAAGTCCCCTGCATCGAGGGCGAGTCCGGCGGCGGTGAGGTTGGAGGCGAGCTGTGCCTCGGTGGCCGCGCCGGAGAGCACGATGTCAGCCCAGGGGCGGGCGGTCACCGCCGCGAGGGCGACGGCGTCGCCGCCGGCTCCGGTGCGGGCGGCGACGGCGCGGAGGGCGGCCGTGTCGGGGCCGGTGGCGTTGCGTCCGGCGAGCCGGCCGTTCGCCATGGCCTCCTTGACGACCACCAGCCATCCCGCGTCGTGCGCCTCGGCGAGCGCCGGTCCGGCGGAGGGTTCGAGCACGTTCCAGGTGGACTGCACGGCCGTGAACAGCGGCCGCCCGGCCACGGTCACGCCGAGGGCGGCGCGGATCGTGTCGGCCTGCGCCGGGCCGCTGGTGGAAAGCCCCACCCGTACGCCCTCGTCGGCGAGTTCCGCGAGCCGGGCGTGCAGGGCGGGGTCGGAGAGCGCGGGGCTGTCCGGGGTGACCGAGTGCACCAGGTACACGTCAAGGTGCCGGCCGAGCAGCGCCCGGGTCTCCTCGACCTGCCGCTCGAACACCGCCACCGAGTGCTCCTTGACCTCGTGCGCGGCGACGCCGGAGGTCCGCCAGCCGGCGGTGTACGTGTACCCCCACTTGCTGCCGACCCGCACCGAACCGGCCGCCTCCGGCCGCGCGTCCAGCCATCCGGCCAGGAACTCCTCGGCCCGCCCGTACGACCTCGCCGTGTCGAAGTACCGCACGCCCGCGGCGTAGGCGGCGTCCAGGAGCGCGTCCGTCCGCTCCCGGAGCGCCGCGACACTCCGGTCCCCGGGAAGGTCGAGCTCCCGCCCGAGCGTGATGTACCCGGGCCGCCCCACGGCGGCGGTTCCGAGCCCGAACCGCGCGAGCGGCCCGCCGGAGGCGGAAGACGTGGCGGCGTCGGCCGGCATGACGGTGTGTCCCTTCGTCGGTCCGCGGGCGACCCGCGCACGCGCCGACCCGTACCCCGACCCTAACGGCGCCGCGGGAACCGGCCGGGGAACGCCCCCGCCCTCCACCACCAGGCATCAGAACCGGCCACCCCTCCCCCGCCGGGCAACCCCGTCTCGTCCTCCCCCGTCCTCCGGGGGCAAGAGGGTGCCCCGGGGGATCACAGGGCGCCCGTGGGCGTGCTGGACGAGAACCAGATCGTGAGGAAGAGCGCTTTGATACGTGTCACACGCGGCGTGACCACCGCCGTGACGCTGATGGCCCTGGCGGGCGTGTCGCCGGGGCTCGCGTACGCACAACCGGATCCCGCCACTGCCGGGGTCGCCGGATCCGCCGCGGCGGGGCTGCCCGAGGGGTGGCGGGTCGTCGGGTCCGGTGCCGGGCGGGAGTTGGTGTGGCGGACGGCCGGGGAGGCCGTGCCGATGGGCGATGCCCGGGTGGAGTTCCGGGTCGACGGGAGGCTGCTCGGGTATCCGGAGCCGGCGGCGGACGGGCGGTCGTTCCGGCTGCGGCTCGGGGATCAACGGGTCGACGGCGGGGCGCGGTTGAGCGTGACGGCGGGCGGGCGGCGGCTGGACGCCGCCGGGGCGCCGGCCCTCGCGCCCCGTCTGCGGCCGAAGGCACCCGCGGCTCCCCCGGCTCCGGAGGCGCCGCTGCCGGCGAATCCGGTGGATCCGGGGGTGCCCGGCCCGTACCGCACCGTGTCCGGCGAGTACGCGCTGAAGGACGTGCGGCTGCCCGGTTTCCCCGAGCCCGTGGAGATGCGCGCCGCCGTGACGGCGCCGGCCGGCGCGCCGGGGAAGCGGCCGGTGGCGCTGTTCCTGCACGGCCGGCACGGCACCTGCTACAAGCCGGGCACGGAGGAGGACTCGGGCGCGTGGCCGTGCCCGGCGGGGATGCGGCCGATACCGAGTCATCAGGGGTACGGGGCGGCGCAGCGGCTGCTCGCCTCGCAGGGGTACGTGACGGTGTCGGTGTCCGCGAACGGCGTCAACGGGCAGGACCATGCGGCGGACGACGGCGGCGCGCAGGCCCGTTCCTCCCTCGTCCGGCAGCATCTCGCCCGCTGGGCGGAGTGGGGCGCGCACCCGGACAAGGCGCCTGCGGTGGTGCGGAAGGCGGCGGCCGCCGATCTGTCCCGGGTCCTGCTCGTCGGGCACTCGCGGGGCGGCGAGGGCGTCAACCGGGCCGCGCTCGACAGCCTGTCCGCGCCGCCCGCGAGCCAGGACGGCTACCGGGGGCCGGTGCGGTGGAAGATCCGCGGCAACGTCCTCATCGGACCGACGATCTTCGGCCAGAACCCGGTTCCGGACGTGCCGTCGATGACGATCCTGCCCGGCTGCGACGGCGACGTGTCCGATCTGCAGGGGCAGATGTATCTGGACGCCACGCGCGGCGTCGGCCGGGGCGCGGCGCTGCACAGCGCGGTGTACGTGGTGGGCGCCAACCACAACTTCTTCAACAGCGAGTGGACGCCTGGCCAGGCGAAGGCGCCGGCCGTGGACGACTTCTGGTCCGACGGGGAGCAGCCCGACCCGGTCTGTTCCCCCGGCGCCCCGACGCGCCTGACCGCCCCGCGGCAGCAGACCGCGGGCGCCGCCTACATCGCGGCCGCCGCCCGGCTGTTCGTGGCGGGCGACGACCGGGTGCGGCCGCTGCTCGACGGCACCGGCCGGCGGGCGCCGTCGGCGGGCCCGGCGCGGGTGCTCGCGCACGCCGTCGGGGCCGGCCGCACCCCGGCGTTCGTCCCGGGTTCGCCCGACACCGGCGCGGCGCTGACCGTGTCCGGCGCGGGCCGGCTGTGCGCGCAGATCGACCCCGACGCCGCGCGCTCGTGCCTGTCGCCCGACGAGGGCGGGCAGTCACCGCACTTCGCGTCCTGGGAGACCTCGCCCGAGCCGGGCCGCGACGCCGTCGCGCTGCGCTGGACCCGTGCCGGCACGCCGGTCACGGTGCGGACGGCACGGCCCGTGTCCCTGGCGGGCACCGAGTCGCTCGCCCTGCGCCTGGTCGTGCCGCCGAACACCAAGGGCACGGAGCTCGACGTGACCGTGGCCGACGCCTCGGGCCGCCGCGCGCCGCTCGGGCGGGTGCGGGTGGACGGGCTGCCGGGCAGTGAGCGCACCGCCTCGTACTGGGCGCGGGAGGTCCGGGTCCCGCTGTCCCCGGCGGTCCGGGCGCGCCTCGACCTGAGGAAGGTCGCCGCCCTCGAACTCACCCCGCGCACCGCTGAGGGCCGGGCCTGGCTGGTGGACTCCTGGGGCTTCCGCCCGGGTCTGCCGGCGGTCCGTCCGGCCCCGCTGCCGCGGGTGGACGTCGGGCGGCTCACGGTCGACGAGGGCGACTCCGGGGTGCGGACCTACCGCGTTCCGGTCACGGTGTCCGGCTCCGGCAGCGGCCAGGTGCGCCTGTTCACCCCGACGCCCGGGACCGACGGGACCGACGGGTTCACCTCCCGCGTGGTCACGGTCCGCCCGGGTCATCAGGACATCGACGTGCGGGTGCCGGTGGAGGGGAACACGCGGTACGGCTGGGAGGTGAGCCACGACGCGTTCGTGAAGGCCGTGCGCGGCACCGTCGTCGGCGCGCACCGCGGTGGTGTGACGGTGCGCGACGACGACCCGATGCCCGAGGTGCGGGTGACGCCCGTCGCCGACGCCGTCACCGAGGGGCAGGCGCTGGTGTGGCGGGTCACGCTGTCGCAGCCCGCCGACGCCGACGTCATGGGCGGTGTCTCCTTCCTGGCCCCGGCGGGCGGGGCGCCGGAGCTGTCCACGGCGGACGTCGACCCGGAGTGGGTGCGGGACACCTACGGCTCCGTGCCCGACCCGGCCCGGCTTCTGTCCCGGCCGGAGTATCCGGACGCGTACGCGGGGTTCGCCGTGCCGGCCGGGGAGACGGTCGCGGAGGTGCGGGTGCCGACCGTGCGGGACGGGGTCGCCGAGCCGGTGGAGACGCTGCGGGGCGTGCCTTTCACGTACGACGCCGAGTGGCGGCAGGTGCCGGGTGCGGAGGTCACGGGGACCGTACGGGACGCCTCGTAGCGTGGTGTGAGGGGCGTACGGACGCCGGGACGCCGGGGGCAACTCGCGAGGTGCCCCCGGCGTCCTTCCGTACGACAGCACGTACGACGTCACGTACGACAGGACGGACACGCGATGAGCGACAAGGCCCGGGTTCTCTTCGACGCGCTCGATCTCGACCACGACGGCACCCTGACGCGCGCCGAGGTCATCGCCGCGCTGCACGCCAAGGGGCCGACGCTGGTCGCGCAGGGGGTGGTTCCGGCGTGGGGCGTCGGGGACGCCGACGCCTCCTCGGCGCTGTTCGACGAGGCCGACGCGAACGGCGACAAGGTGCTCAGCTTCGAGGAGTTCGCCGCGATCGTGAACCGCCGCTTCGGCTGGTGAGGGGGCCGCTAGGCGGCCGTGGGGTGCGGGGGTGTGTGGGCGACGCGGACCGGGCCCACGACGGTCAGCGGGATCCCGAGGTGCTCGCAGAGGCGGCGGGCGCGGGAGAGGGCGCTGAGGGAGGCCGGGGAGGGGTCGGCGGTGGGCAACTGCACGCGGACGAGCCGCGGCCGGTGGGACAGCAGGAGGGCCTCGGTCTCCAGGAAGGCCGCGGCCCTGCTGGTGACGTCGAGGTCGCGCAGGAACGACAGGTGCAGGACGCCGTCCTCGAAGGCGTGGCTGATGAGCATTGACGATCTCCTTCCGCCGCCCGGTGGCCGCCCCCGCCTCGCGGCATGCCGGACGGCATGAGCGGGGCGGACGACGGCTCACCCAGTATGCGGAGAAGCATGCCGGATGCACCCTTTCGTGCGTCGTGTCGGAGGACGGCCGCACGAAAGCCACGCGGACCGGCCGCGCGGCCGGTCAGGCGTGGCGGGGCGGGACGGCGGCGCCGTCGTCGGCGAGCAGGCCGGCCCTGAGTTCGTCCAGGATCCGGGTGAGCAGCCGGGAGATGTGCATCTGCGAGAGCCCGAGGCGTTCGCCTATCTGGGCCTGGGTGAGTTCCTGGCCGAAGCGCAGGGACAGGATGCGCCGGTCGCGTTCGCCCATTCGGGCGATGAGCGGCTTCAGCGCGGTGAGGTCCTCGATGAGGTCGTACGAGGGCTCCGGCGCGGCCAGCCGGCGGCTGACGAGCGGCGGGGCGTCGTCGTCCTCGGAGAACGCGACGTCCAGGGAGCGGGCGGTGTAGCCGCGGGCCGCGAGCTCGCCCTCGGCGACCGCCGCCACGCCGATCTGGAGGTGGTCGGCGACCTCGGCGCGGCTGGGCCGGTGGCCGTGCCGCTGCTCCAGGAGGTCGCTCGTCCTGGCCAGGTCGATGCGGAGCTCCTGGAGCCGCCGGGGCACCCGTACGGCCCAGCTGGTGTCCCGGAAGAAGCGCTTCATCTCGCCGACGACGGTGGGCAGCGCGAAGGCCGAGAACTCGATGCCGCGGTCGGGGTCGAAGCGGTCGATGGCCTTGATCAGGCCGATGGTGCCGACCTGGACGATGTCCTCGCGCTGCTCGGGCCGGTTGCGGAAGCGGCGGGCGGCGAAGCGCACCAGGCTCAGGTTGAGCTCGACCAGGGTGTTGCGGACGTACGCGTGGGCGGGCGTGCCGGGCTCCAGTTCGCGCAGCCGGACGAGGAGGGCGGCGGACAGGGTCTGTGCCTCGTCGGTGGAGACCCGGGTGGGCCGGTCGATCTCGGGCAGCCCGGCGAGGGCGGCGCGCCGGGTCTCGGCGGCGGAGGCGGGGGCGGGGGCCCGGGCGGTTGCGGGGGCCCGGGCGGAAGCGGAAGCGGTGGCGGACATGAGGCTCCTTCGACGGTGGCGGTGGGCCTGCGCCGCCGGCCGGTGGGGGCGGCGGCGGGGGTCCGTCGGTCGAGCGTCCTGTCAGAAGGATTCCCTGTTTGGTCCGGTTTGACACGAATGGAGCAGCGGGGAGGGGGTGGCCGGCATCCGGGTACGCGTGCGTCCGGCCGGGCGCTGGGGCCCGGCCGGACGCATGGGGGCGCGGCTCGCTACTGCGGGGGCTGGTCCCGGCGCTCGGTGCCGGCGTCGGTGCCACCCAGTTGCTCCTTGAGCTTCTCCTGGGCCGTGTCGACCTGGCTGCTGTACTTGCCCTGGGTCTTGTCGTCGACGAAATCGCCGGCCTTGTCGATGCCCTTGCCGGCCTGGTCCTCGTGCCCCTTGAGCATCTGCTTGAGCTTGTCCATCACGGACATCGCGGCCCTCCTCGGACGGCCCCCCTGGTCCGTCCCAGCATCCCGGACCCGCCCGTGGTACGCATCCGCAGGCCGCCGTGAGGCGGAGGGGACGGTCCGACCGGGGGTCTACGCCCGGCCGCCGGATTCCGCCCGTGGTCTGACGCGGGGCGGTTGGGGGGCGCCGTAGCGTCCTGGGCATGATCGCACTTCGCCGGGCGGCCGCGGCCGCCCTTCTCGCCTGTGCCGTCGCGTTACCCGCGACCGCCCTGCCCGCCCACGCCGCGACGCCCCTCGCGCCCGCGGCATCCCTCCGCGCCGCCGCCCCCGCCGTACCGGCGCTGGAACTGCCCGCCCCGACCGGCCGGTTCGCGGTCGGCAGCTCCGTGCTCCATCTCGTCGACCGGTCACGGCCCGACCCGTGGGTGCCCACGGCGGACGGCCGGGAACTGATGGTGACGATGCACTACCCGGCCGCGCGGGGGACGCAGGGGCCGCCCGCTCCGTACGTCTCCGAGGAGGTCGCCCGGACCGTCCTGTCGGGCGTCGGGGTGACCGATCCGGCCGCGGTGAAGGCCGTGGCCGGGATGACGGCGTACAGCAGTGTCGACGTGCGCCCGGCGCCCGGGCGGCATCCGCTGGTGGTGCTGTCGCCGGGCTTCGGGGTGCCGCGCTTCACGCTGACGAACCTGGCGACGGAGCTCGCCTCGCGCGGCTACGCGGTGGCGTCCGTCGACCACGCCTACGAGGCCTCGGCCATCGCCCTCCCGGACGGGCGGACGCTCGGCTGCGTGGCCTGCGAGGCGCTGGAGGCGGGCCGGATCAAGGGGGCCGACGTGACGGCCGCGCGGGCGGCGGACGTGCGCTTCCTGCTCGACCGGCTGACCGGGCCGCGGGCCGTCGCCACCTGGCCGTACGCGCGGACCATCGACCGGAGCCGGGTCGGCATGGCCGGGCACTCGATCGGCGGGGCCGCCGCCGCGGCCGCGATGCTCGCGGACCGGCGGGTCGACGCCGGGCTGAACATGGACGGCTCGTTCCACGACACGCTGCCGGCCGGCGGGCTCGGCGGGCGTCCGTTCCTGATGCTGGGCACCGACGACGAGATGCACCGCCCCGGCGGCATCGACAAGACCTGGGACACCACCTGGAGGGCGCTCGACGGCTGGAAGCGGTGGCTGACGGTGACCGGCGCGGACCACTTCACCTTCACCGACGCGCCGGTGCTCCAGCGGTACTTCGGGCTGCCGGCCGGTGACATCCCGGCCGACCGGGCGCTCGCGGTGACCCGCGCGTATGTCACGGCCTTCTTCGACCAGCAGCTGCGCGGACTGCCGCAGCCGCTGCTCGCGGGGCCGAGCCCGCTGCATCCGGAGGTGCACTTCCAGCAGCCGTAGAACACTGCCCGGGCAGTCGGGGGTCGCGGGGCGGTGCCGGTCAGGCGCGGCCCGCGGCCTTCTGGCTGCGCCGGGACAGGGAGTCGACGACCACGGCGGCGAGCAGCACCGATCCGGTGATCATGAACTGGACGGCGTTGCTCACGCCCATGATGTTCATGCCGGACTGGATCGAGCCGATGACCAGCGCGCCGAGCAGCGCGGACCACACGGAGCCGCGTCCGCCGAACAGGCTGGTGCCGCCGATGACGGCGGCGGCGATGACGTTCATCAGGAGGTTGCCGCCGCCGGAGGTCTGGCTCGCCGACTGGATCTGCCCGGCGAGGAAGAGACCGCCGACCGCGGCCATGGTGCCGGCGATGGTGAAGACGCTCATCCGTACGAAGGGCACGCTGATGCCGGCCCGCCGGGCGCCCTCGATGTTGCCGCCGACCGCGAAGATCTGCCGCCCGTAGCGGGTGCGCCGCAGCACGAAGTCGAGCACGACCAGCAGGATCAGGAAGATCAGCAGGGCGAGCGGCAGGCCCTGGTACTGGTTGAGGATGTACGCGGCGACGAAGGCGATGGCCGCGATGACAACCGTGCGCAGCACGATCTCGGCGATCGGCCGGAACGGCACCCGCGCGGCCTGCCGGCGCCGGGCGTCGAGCAGCGAGGCGAGCAGGAAGAGGCCCACGCCGACGGCGGCCGTGATGTAGGCGGTGGCCGGGCTGTGGAAGATCGTCGAGTACATCTCGGCGACGACGGTGTCGCTGGGGATGTTGACGGTGCCGGTGCTGCCGAGCACCTGGAGCATGAGTCCGTTCCAGGCGAGGTTGCCGGCCAGGGTGACGACGAAGGCGGGCACGCCGACCTTGGCGAAGAAGAAGCCCTGGATGAGGCCGACCGCCGCGCCGCCGGCGACCGCGACGAGCAGCGCCAGCCATTCGTTCATGCCGTTGTTGACGTTGAGCACGGCGAAGATGGCCGCGCACAGGCCGCTGACGGAGCCGACGGACAGGTCGATCTCGCCGAGCAGCAGCACGAAGACGATGCCGACGGCGATCATGCCGGTGCCGACGATCTGCTGGCTGAGGTCGGAGAGGTTCTGCGCGGAGAGGAAGGTGCTGTCGAGGCTGCCGAAGACCGTCCAGATGATGATCAGGGCGATGACGACGGGCAGGGAGCCGAGCTCGCCGCTGCGCATCTTGCGCCGGAACTCCTTGACGTAGCCGCGGACGCCCTCCTCACGGGCGATCAGCCGGCTGTCGACGGCGGGCACGGCCTCGGGTGCGGGCGCCGGGGTCGTGTCGTTCTGGGGGCGCTCGTTCCCGCCCGCCTTCCGGTCGCGGCTCATGGCAACTCCTCCCCGCGGGCCTCCCGCTCCTCGCGTATGCGGGCCTGACGCCGGGTCACGGCGCTCTCGGTGGCTCCGGTGATGGCGGAGATGATCTCCTCGGTGGTGGTGGAGCGTTTGTCGAAGACGCCGTTGTTGCGGCCGAGCCGAAGGACCGCGATCCGGTCCGCGACGGCCATCACGTCGACCATGTTGTGGCTGATGAGGATGGTCCCCAGGCCGTGCCCGCGGAGCCGTTCGACGAGGTCGAGGACCTCGGCGGTCTGTTCGACGCCGAGCGCGGCGGTGGGCTCGTCGAGCAGGACCACCTTGGGGTCGCCGATCAGCGAGCGGGCGATGGCCACGGTCTGGCGCTGCCCTCCGGAGAGGGAGGCGACCGGGATGCGGACCGAGGGGATGCGGATGGACAGGGTGTGCAGCAGCTCGCGGGAACGCTGCTCCATGCGGACCTCGTCGAGCACGCCGAAGCGGCGCAGTTCCCGCCCGAGGAACAGGTTGCCGACCACGTCGAGGTTGTCGCACAGCGCGAGGTCCTGGTAGACGGTGGCGATCCCGAGGTGCTGGGCGTCGTGGGGCCGGCCGATGGAGACCCGCCGGCCCTCCCACTCGATGACGCCCTCGTCGGGCGGGTTCACCCCGGCGATGGCCTTGATGGCGGTCGACTTGCCGGCGCCGTTGTCACCGACGAGGGCGACGACCTCTCCGGCGCGCACCTCCAGGTCGAAGCCCGACAGGGCCTGGACCGCGCCGAACCGCTTGGAGATCCCCCGTAGTGACAGCACAGGTGCTTCCGGCACGGCGACCGCCTCCGACCCCTGCCAGGCCCGTTTCCCGGGCGGTTACTTCAGACCGGCCTGCTGGCACGCGGCCTCGTACGTCGGCGTGCAGATCTCGTTCACCGTGTAGAGGCCCTGCTTGACGACGGTGTCACCGATGTTGCTCTTGTCGACCACGATCGGAGTCAGCAGGTTGGCCGGGACCTTGTTGCCGCTGCCGCTGGTGACGGTGGTCGGGACCAGGTCCTTGGTGAGCTGCTTGCCCTGCGCCAAGTCGACGGCCATCGTGGCGGCGATGTCGGCCTCGGGCTTGTACGGCTTCATGATCGTGATGGTCTGATTGCCGATCAGAATCCGTTGGATGGCGTCGAGTTGGGCGTCCTGACCGGTGAGCGGCACGCTCAGGCCGGCCGCCTTGAGGGCGGTGGAGATGCCCGCGGCCAGTCCGTCGTTGGCCGAGTAGACACCGACGATGTTGTCCTTGCCGAGGGCCGCGATGGCGCCGGACATCTGCTGGTTGGCGTTGTTCGGGTCCCAGTTGGGGGTGTCGTACTCCTTGCCGATCTTCACCTTGCCGTCCAGGACGGAGTGCGCGCCGGCCTTGAACTCGGCGGCGTTGGGGTCGGTGGGCGACCCGTTGTGCATCACGATCACGCCGCTCTGGGCCTTGCCGCCGAGGGCGTCGAGCAGTGCCTGGCCCTGGAGCTGGCCGACCTTCTTGTTGTCGTACGAGACATAGGAGTCGACCGGGCCCTGCGCGAGCCGGTCGTAGGCGACGACCTTGACGCCCGCGGCGTTGGCCTTCTGCACGGAGGACTGGATCGACTTGGAGTCCACCGCGTCCAGGATGAGTACCTTGTCACCCTTCGCGAGCGCGGTGTTGACCTGCTGCTGCTGGGTGGTGGCGCTCTCGGCCGCGTTGTAGTAGTCGATCTGGGCGCCCGGCGCCAGTTCCTTGATCTTCGCCTCGATGTAGGGGCGGTCGAACTTCTCGTACCGCGTGGTCTTGCTCTCCGGGAGCAGCAGGCCGATCTTGACCTGCCCGGCCTGCGCCGCGCTCGTCCCCGAGTTCGTCGCCTGGTCGGCGTCGGAGCTGCAGGCGCCCAGGCTCAGGGACAGCGCCACGGCTCCCGCGACGCTGATCGCCGCTCGCAATGTACGGGTCATGGCCGGCTCCTTCCGCGCGCCCTCCGTCCCTTCACCGCGGGACTGTGGGGCTGCGAAATCCGCCCGACCGCGGGAGCGTCGGCGCACTTATGGCCTACGTATCGACCCTAGCCCCAACCGGTGAAGGCGACCATTCGCGGCGCCGCGCCCCCGTGACGCGGCGCCGCGAGCGGGACCGGCCGGGCGGGTCAGCCGGCGACGCGGGCCATCCAGGCCTCGACCTCGGCGGAGGAGCGGGGCAGGGCGGCGGACAGGTTCTCGTGGCCGTCCTCGGTCACGAGCAGGTCGTCCTCGATGCGGACGCCGATGCCGCGCCACTCCTCGGGGACGGTGAGGTCGTCCGGCTGGAAGTACAGGCCGGGTTCGACGGTGAGCACCATGCCGGGCTCCAGGACGCCGTCGACGTACTCCTCGTTGCGGGCGTGGGCGCAGTCGTGGACGTCGAGGCCGAGCATGTGGCCGGTGCCGGCCATGGTGAAGCGGCGCTGCAGGCCGAGTTCGTAGGCGCGCTCGGCGGGGCCCTCGATGAAGCCCCACTCGACGAGCCGGGCGGCGAGGTGGCGCTGCGCGGCCTCGTGGAAGTCGCGGTAGGCGGCGCCGGGCTTCACGGTGGCCATGCCGGCCTCCTGGGCCTCGTACACCGCGTCGTACACCCGGCGCTGCACGTCGCTGAAGGTGCCGCTGATGGGGAGGGTGCGGGTGACGTCGGCGGTGTAGAGAGTGGTGGTCTCCACGCCGGCGTCGAAGAGCAGCAGTTCGCCGGGGCGGACCGGGCCGTCGTTGGTGGTCCAGTGCATGATCGTGGCGTGGTCGCCGGCCGCGCAGATGGAGCCGTAGCCGACGGAGTTGCCCTCCAGGCGGGCACGGCGGTAGAAGGTGCCGTCGATCCAGCGCTCGGAGGTCTCGACGGCGCGGGACAGCTCGCCGACGGCGTCGGTGAAGCCGCGGACGGTGGAGTCGACGGCCCGGCGCATCTCGCCGATCTCCCACTCGTCCTTGATCAGGCGCAGCTCGCTGAGCACCTCCTCCAGCTCGTCGTCGCGGTCCTCGTCGGTGGTGACGGCGGCCTCCAGGGCCGGGTCGACGCCGCGGACGATCCGGGTGGGGACGGTGCCGGCCGCGGCGGCGAGGTCGGCGGCGGCGGTGCGGACGTCGCGGCAGGGCAGTCCGAGGACGGTCTCGGCCTCGGCGAGGGAGTGGCGGCGGCCCATCCAGAGTTCGGCGGTGTAGCCGCTCCAGAACTCGTCGTTGTCGCGGGCGTCGCGCGGCAGCTGGTAGCAGTAGGCGTCGTGGCCGCCGTCGGCGCGGGGTTCGAGCACCAGGGCGCCGTCGCGGGCCTGGTCGCCGGTCATGTGCACATAGCCGGAGTACGGGCGGAACGGGTAGGTGTCGTCGTTGGAGCGGGCCTTGAGGTTGCCCGAGGGGATCACCAGGCGCTCGCCGGGGAACCGGGCGGACAGCGCGGCCCGCCGGCGGGCCGCGTACGGGGCCTGCGGGTCGGGCGTCAGGTCGTGCCGCTCGGTGTCCGCCCAGCCGGTGCGCATGAGCGCGGACAGCTCCTCGGAGATGCCCGTGTAGAGACCGTTCTTGCGGGCCTTGGCCACGTCGTACCCCTTCGTCCGGGTGGAGGGGACCGCTCCGGTCGGTGTGCGGTCCGACCCGGACGGTAGTGGGCGCGGCGGCCCGTGGGTGCACGGGAGTGCCAGTGGCACGGATCGGACACCCGCGGGGCTCGCGGCGGCCGAGAATGGGGGCATGACGAACGCGAGACTGGGTGAGGCCCTGCGACTGCTCGGGCTCGGGGCGGCGGCCGGGCGGGTGTACGCGGCGCTGCTCGACGAAGCGCCGGCCCCGCTCGGGGCGATCGGGCGGGCGGCGGGGCTCTCCGGTGCGGAGCTCGCCGCCGCGTACGAGGAGCTCGTCGACGCGGGTCTGGCCAGCGCCGCCGGGGGCGAGGGCGAGCCGGTGGCGCCGGTGCCGCCGGCGGCGGGCCTGGAGGTGCTCGCCCGGCACCGGGCGGCGGCCGTCGAGGAGTCGCGGATCGCGGTGGGCGGCGCCTTCGAGGCGTTCCGGCGGCACCGGCTGGCCGCGTACAACGACGACCTGGTGGAGGTGGTGACCGGCGACGCGATCGGGCCGCGGATGCGGCAGGCGTGGGCGAGCGCACGGGAGCAGATCCGGCAGTTCGAGTCCCCGCCGTACGTGAAGCTGCCGGGCGCCACCGAGGACGCCCTCGCCACCCTCGCGCGCGGGGTGCGGCAGCGGGTCGTCTACTCGCGGGAGTCCCTGGAGCACCCCGGCCATCTGCGGGACTCCATCGAGCCGACGGTCGCGGCGGGCGAGCAGGCCCGGGTGCTGCCCTCGGTGCCGGTGAAGCTGCTGATCATCGACGAGGCGTACGCGCTGGTGTCGCTGTCGATCCGGGAGGCGGACGTCGTCAACTCGATGCTCGTGGTGCAGCCCTGCGGGCTGCTGTCGGCGCTCGTCGCGCTGTTCGAGCAGAGCTGGAACGCCGCCCTGCCCCTGCACGGCGGCGCGGCCCGTCCGGCCGGCCTCGCGCCCGCCGACCGGCGGCTGCTGCGGCTCCTCGCGGGCGGCGCGAGCGACGAGGCCATCGCCCGCGAACTGGGCGTCAGCCGCCGGACCCTGTTCCGCCGCCTGCAGATCCTGATGGCGCGCCTGGGCGCGGCGAACCGCTTCCAGCTGGCGCTGCAGGCGCAGCGGGCGGGGTGGTTGTAGGGGGCTGCTTCCGGCACAGGCCCACGGGCGTGGGGCGCGCGGCGGGCCCTGCCGAGAACCTGCACATTGTGTACGTGGCTTGAACCGCACCTCCCCCGCCGTCTCCCGGTCCGGCACAAGGCGGCGACCGCACTGTCGGAATTCACCCCGGTTCGTCCGGGCCGGTGCGCACCACCCCGGACTTTGTTACTCGTTCCTGCGGAGAAGGTGTCGGTGTTCCGTGAAAAACGGTGCACGCGGGGCTTCCCCCGGTGTTGTTCCGGCGCCGAAAGGGCGTCAACAGAATTGGCTCGCATAGCCGTTCGCGTGCTTTGATCTGGCCCGCCGCGGCAGTGGATTCCCCCCATCAGATGAAAGGTGCGCTTTCATGCGTAACAACCTCGAGACCCGTGAGATCGCCGACACCGAGCTGGACGCCGTCTCCGGCGGCCTCGTCAGCATCCAGGGCGGTCTCGTCGGCGCCGTGGCCGGCGACGTGACCAACGTCCTCGGCGTGGTCGGCAACCTGCAGACCGTGCAGAACGTCGAGGGCCTCGTGCAGGGTGTCCCCGGCCTGGTGCAGGGCGTCACCGGCGTCTCCGTGAACACGGGCGTCGCCGGTCTCTGAGCGGACTGAACGGT
This sequence comes from Streptomyces sp. SKN60, assembly GCF_026236535.1. GTDB lineage: Bacteria > Actinomycetota > Actinomycetes > Streptomycetales > Streptomycetaceae > Streptomyces. The sequence continues at coordinate 222,404 of NZ_JAHTMW010000004.1, forward strand.
GGGCCGGGCACTTCGGGGTACGACCGCCCCGGGGTGCCCGGCCCGCCGGACGCCCGCCGCCCCTTTTGCGCGGCGGGCGGAGAAATGCGGTCGAAGGCAGTCGAAGGAATAGTCCATGCAGTTTCGCCAAAAGGCTCTTTCCAAGCTGCAATCGCCCGAAGAACTTGATCTGCCGGTGCGTTTCGCGCGCCCGCAGGGGCGGCTCGTGCTCGCCGTCACGGTGTTCGTGACGGCCGCGGCCGCGTTCTGGGCGTTCACCGGGACGGTGACGTCCAAGGTGCCCGCCACCGGCGTCCTCAGCCGCGCCGAGGGGCGCTATCTGCTGCAGAGTCCGGTCGCGGGCCAGGTGACCGAGGTCCTGGCCGCCGAGGGCAGGACGGTCGCGGCGGGCGATCCGCTGATCGTGGTCCGTACGGCCGACGGCGACCGCCAGGTGCGGGCCGTGGCGGCCGGGCGGCTCGCGGTCCTGTACGCCCGGACCGGCGCCGTCGTGACGGCCGGCGCCGATGTCGCCGCCGTCGAGCGCGGCACGGACCCCGACGAGCCGCTGGTGGCGGTGGTTTACGTGCCGGCCGGCGCCGTCGCCGGGATCCGCCCCGGTGCCACGGTCGACGTCACCGTCCGCACCGCCGGCCAGGGCCGGGACGGGGCGCTGCGCGGCCGGGTCACCGCCGTGGGCCGGGCGCCGCAGTCGCGGGCGCAGATCGGCGGCTTCCTCGGCGACGACGGACTCGCCGCCGAGTTCACCCGGCAGGGCAACCCGGTCGCGGTCCTGGTCCGGCTCCCCGCTCCCCCGGCGGGCCCCGAGGCCGCCGACTCCGGCACGCCGGTCACGGCAGCCGTCCATCTCTCCGCGCAGCGCCCGATCGACTGGCTCCTCCCGTGAACCCGCGCAAGAAGAACGCCCGTTCCGCCCGTGCCCGGCGTGGCTCGGCCCGCCCCCTGGCGCTGCCGAAGGGCCGCCGGCCGCGCCCCGTCCGTACCCCCACCGTGCTCCAGATGGAGGCGGTGGAGTGCGGGGCGGCGGCGCTCGCCACGGTGCTCGGGCACCACGGCCGGTTCGTGCCGCTGGAAGAGCTGCGGATCGCCTGCGGGGTGTCCCGGGACGGCTCGCGGGCCAGCAACCTCCTGAAGGCGGCGCGGAGTTACGGACTTGCGGCCAAGGGCATGCAGATGGACCTGGCGGCGCTCGCCGAGGTGCCGGGGCCCGCGGTGCTGTTCTGGGAGTTCAACCACTACGTCGTGTACGAGGGCATGGGCCGGCGCCTCGGGCGCCCCGGCGTGTTCGTCAACGACCCCGCGAAGGGGCGCCGTTTCGTGCCGATGGAGGAGTTCGACGGGGCCTTCACCGGGATCGTCCTGGTCATGGAGCCCGGGCCCGGGTTCCGGCGCGGCGGGCAGCGCCCGGGCGTGCTCGGCGGGGTGTCGGGCCGGCTGCGCGGCACCTCGGGCACGATGGCGGCGGCGATCCTGGCGAGCGTGCTGCTCGTGGCGGTCGGCGCGTGGGTGCCGGCGCTGAGCCGTACGTACATCGACACCTTCCTCATCGGCGGGCAGTCCTCGCTCCTCGGCGTGCTGTTCGCGGCGATGGCCTGCGCGCTCGTGCTCACGGCGGTGCTCACCGCGCTGCAGCAGGGCAATCTGCTGCGCGGGCGGATCGTCTCCTCGACCCTGGGCGGGGCCCGGTTCCTGCGGCATCTGCTGCGGCTGCCGGTGGCCTTCTTCGCCCAGCGCAGTCCCGCCGACCTGGTGCAGCGGCTGCGCTCCAACGACCAGGTCGCCGAGACGCTGGCCCGTGACCTGTCGGCGGCGGGCGTGGACGCGGTCGTGGTGCTGCTGTACGCGGCGCTGCTGTGGACGTACGACCCCCAGCTGACCCTGGTCGGCGTCGGGGTGGCGCTGCTCAACGTGGCGGCGCTGCGGATCACGGTACGGGTGCGGGCCACCGGGGCGCACAAACTGCGCGCCGAGAGCGCCCGGCTCACCAACACCTCGTACGGCGGCCTCCAGACGATCGAGACGATCAAGGCGACCGGCGGCGAGGACGGCTTCTTCCGGCGCTGGTCGGGGCAGCACGCGGTCACCCTCGACGTGCAGCAGCGGCTCGGCGTCCCCGGCGCGTGGCTGGCGATCGTCGCGCCCACCCTGGCCGCCCTCAACAGCGCGCTGATCCTGCTGGTCGGCGGGCTGCGGGCGGTGGAGGGGCATCTGACGGTGGGTCTGCTCGTCGCCTTCCAGTCCCTGGTGACCGGCTTCACCGCGCCGGTGGCGCGGCTCGGCGGGGTCGCGGGCCGGATCCAGGACCTCACCGCGGACGTGGCGCGGCTCAAGGACGTGGAGAACTTCCCCGTCGACCCCGTGCACACCCGGCGCGAGCCGGCCACCGGGGCGCGCCGGCTCACCGGCCATGTCGAGCTGGACGGTGTCACCTTCGGCTACAACCCGCTGGACGCGCCGCTGCTCGCGGACTTCTCCCTCTCCGTCGGCCCGGGCCGGCAGGTGGCGCTCGTCGGCGGCTCGGGCAGTGGCAAGTCCACCGTCTCGCGGCTGATCGCGGGCCTGTACGCGCCGTGGGAGGGCACGGTCCGGATCGACGGGATGCGGATCGCGGACGTGCCGCGCGGCGCGCTCGCCGCCTCGGTCGCCTTCGTCGACCAGGACGTCTTCCTCTTCGAGGGCACGGTCCGCGACAACGTGGCGCTGTGGGATCCGTCGGTGCCGGACGAGGCGGTGCGCGCCGCGCTCGCGGACGCCGCCGTCCTCGACGTGGTGTCACGCCGTCCCGGCGGCATCCACAGCCGGGTCGAGCAGGACGGCCGGAACTTCTCCGGCGGACAGCGCCAGCGGCTCGAACTGGCCCGGGCCCTGGTCCGCGACCCCGGCGTCCTCGTGCTCGACGAGGTGACCAGCGCGCTCGACGCGGTCACCGAGCGGGAGGTCATCGACAATCTGCGGCGGCGCGGCTGCGCGTGCGTGGTGATCGCCCACCGGCTGAGCACCGTGCGCGACAGCGACGAGATCCTCGTCCTGGACCGGGGCACGGTCGTGGAGCGCGGACGGCACGCCGCACTGGTGGCGGCGGGCGGCCCGTACGCCGAACTGGTCAAGGAGCACTGACATGACCACCCCCGCCACCCCCTCCCCCTACGCGGCGCAGGCCGCGGCGCCCGGCCCGGCCGATCCGGTGCTCACCGCGCTCGGCGGCCTCGGCGCCCCGCTGGACTGCTCGGGTCTGCGCAGCCTGTCCCTGGAGGGGCCGTCGGTGCTCTGGCTGGTCGTGCACGGCAGCCTCGACCTGTTCGCGGTGGACGCCGGGCAGGCCGGTGCCTGGCACTTCCTCGGCCGGGTGGAGAGCGGCGCGCTGCTCCTCGGGCCCGCCGAGGGTCCCCGGCACACGCTGGTCGGCCGGCCGTCCCGGGAGTGCCTGCTGCGCCGGATCGAGCTGCGCGAGCTGCACCGGCCGGAGACGTACGCCCAGGGGTACGACGGCCATGGGTACGAGGGCCAGGGGTACGGGAGTTACGGCTACGCGGGCGGCTGGGACGCGTACGGCACCCCGCAGGTCCCGGTCGCCAGCCCGCTGGAGGACGCCTTCGCGCTGGGCGTCGGCCGCGGCCTGCGGGTGCTGTACGAGGCGCCGCTCGACGCCCGGCCCGGCGACGGGCGGGCGGCCGGCGACGACGAGGTCATGTGGATGCAGGTGCCGCCGGGCAGCGTGGCGTACGGCGCCGCGTACGAGGCGGGCACGGCCGGCGGGCTGCTCGTCGACGCGGCGCTGTGGCAGGGCATGGTGGAGCAGCAGTACCGGCTGCTCTACGCCCTCGACGACTGGATCGAGGAGCGCGAGCGCGCGCAGGAGGACCGGACGGCCGCCGGTCTCGCGGCCGGCCGGGCGGCCGGCAGCGAGGCGGACCGGACGCTGCTCGCCGCCCTCGGCCGGTCCGGCGGGCGCGGCGGCCGGCGCGGGGCCGTGAGCGGGACCGCCGGGGTCGATGCGACGCTCGCGGTGTGCCGGCTCGTCGCCGCGGACGCCGGGGTGGTGCTCGCGGAGTCGGCGGCCGGGGTGGCGGCGGGCGCCGGTGTGGACGGCGAGCGGCTCGACCCGGTCGAGCGGATCGCGCTGGCCGCGCGGGTCCGCACCCGTGAGGTCGGGCTGCACGGCCGCTGGTGGCGCGAGGACTGCGGGCCGCTGGTCGGGCGGCGGGAGGCCGACGGGGCTCCGGTGGCGCTGCTGTGGCGGCGCGGCGGCTATCTGGCCGTCGACCGGGCGGGCGCCCGCCGGGAGCGGGTCGGCGCCGACAACGCGGCGGACTTCGAGCCTCGGGCGGTGATGTTCTACCGGCCGCTGCCGGAGGGCCGGCCGACCCTGCTCCGGCTGTTGCGCTTCAGCGCCGGCGGCACCCGCCGTGAGCTGCGGGCGCTGTTGCTCGGCGGTCTGGTGTCGGTGGTGCTCGGGGCGACCGTTCCCCTGGCGACGGGCCGGATCCTCGGTGCGTACGTGCCGGCGGGCGAGCGCGGTCTGATCGTGCAGACGGCGGTGGCGCTCGGCGCGGCGGCGGTGCTGCAGGCGGCGTTCATGCTGCTGCAGAACGTGGCGCTGCTGCGGATGGAGGGCCGGATCGAGGCCACCCTGCAGCCGGCGGTGTGGGACCGGCTGCTGCGGCTGCCGGCGCCCTTCTTCGCCGGCCGGTCCACCGGCGAGCTCGCCAACGCGGCGCTCGGCATCGGGGTGATCCGGCGGATGCTGTCCGGGATCGCGCCGGTGTGTCTCCAGTCGACCGCGGTCGGCGCCGTGAACCTCGTGCTGCTGCTCGCGCACAGCGTCGCGCTCGGGCTGCTCGCCATGGCGATGCTGCTCGTGGTCGGGGCGGTGCTGCTCGGCCTGGGGCTGTGGCAGCTGCGCTATCAGCGGCGTCTCGTCGAGCTGGGCAACCGGCTCGACAACCAGGCCTTCCAGACCCTGCGCGGGCTGCCCAAGCTGCGGGTCGCGGCGGCGGAGAGCTTCGCCTACGCGGCCTGGGCGCGGGAGTTCGCCCGCACCCGGGTGCTCCAGCAGCGGGTCGGCCGGATCCAGAACACGGTCACGGTGATCGGCGCGGTGTGTCTGCCGCTGTGCACCCTGGTGATGTTCGCGCTGCTCGCGGGCCCGGCCCGGGGTGCGATGTCGGCGGCGGGCTTCCTCACCTTCTCCACCGCGCTCACCCTGCTGCTCTCCTCGGTGACCCAGCTGACCGGCGCGCTCCTTTCGGTGGCGGCCGTACTGCCGGTGTACGAGCAGGTCGAGCCGATTCTGGCGGCGGAGCCCGAGGTGCGGGCCGGGACGGTCCGGCCGGGTGTGCTCAGCGGGGCGATCGAGGCCCGCCAGGTGTCGTACCGCTACACCGAGGACGGGCCGCTGGTCCTCGACGGGGTCGATCTGTCCGTCCGGCCCGGGGAGTTCGTGGCGATCGTCGGCGCGAGCGGCTGCGGCAAGTCGACCCTGCTCCGGCTCCTCATCGGCTTCGACCGGCCCACCGAGGGCAGTGTCCTCTACGACGGGCAGGACCTTGCGGCGCTCGACCGGGCGGCCGTGCGCCGCCAGTGCGGTGTGGTGCTGCAGGACGCCCGCCCGCTGACCGGCTCGATCCTGGACTGTGTGCGCGGGGCGGAGGCGTACACCCTGGAGGAGGTGTCGGAGGCGATCACCCTGGCCGGGCTCGCCGAGGACGTGCAGGCCATGCCGATGGGGCTGCACACGATGCTCTCCGACGGCGGCGGCACCATCTCGGGCGGTCAGCGCCAGCGGCTGATGATCGCCCAGGCGCTCATCCGCAAGCCCCGCGTCCTCTTCCTCGACGAGGCCACCAGCGCCCTCGACAACGAGGCGCAGCGCGTGGTCATCGAGTCCACCCGCGCGCTGCGCACCACCCGGGTGGTGATCGCCCACCGGCTTTCCACGGTGATGGGCGCCGACCGGGTGATCGCCATGGCGGACGGCCGCGTGGTGCAGCACGGCTCGCCCGCCGAGCTGCTGGCGGACCCGACGGGTCTGTTCCATGAGCTGGTCCGGCGTCAGCTGACGTGAGCGCCGCTCCGGTTCTCAGTCTTCCCGGAGCCAGACCGAGGTGTCCGGCGGGAGTTCCCCGGCCTCGGTGAGCGGGCCGCTGGCCAGGAGCAGCAGCGCGTGCGGGGGCAGTGGGACGGGCTCGGCCGACAGGTTGGTGACGTGCAGCAGGCCGTACGGGCGGCGGAAGGCGAGCACACCGGGGGCGGCGGGCAGCCAGTCCATGGGGCCGTCGCCGAAGCCGGGTTCGGTGCGGCGCAGGGCGAGGGCGGTGCGGTAGAGAGTGAGGAGCGAGTCCGGGTCGGCGCTCTGCCGGTCGACGGCGTAGCGGGACCAGTCGGCGGGCTGCGGCAGCCAGGGTTCGGTGGTGGAGCCGAAGCCGGCCCAGGGGGCGTCGGCGGTCCAGGGCAGCGGGACGCGGCAGCCGTCGCGGCCGGGGTCGGTGCCGCCGGAGCGGAAGTGCATGGGGTCCTGGACGCGGCCGGCCGGGATGTCGGCCTCGGGCAGGCCGAGTTCCTCGCCCTGGTACACGTACACGGAGCCGGGCAGGGCGAGGGTGAGCAGGGCGGCGGCGCGGGCGCGGCGGGTGCCGAGGGCGAGGTCGGTGGGGGTGCCGTAGGCCTTGGTGGCGAAGTCGAAGGCGGTGTCGGCGCGGCCGTACCGGGTGACGGTGCGGGTCACGTCGTGGTTGCAGAGGACCCAGGTGGCGGGGGCGCCGACGGGGGCGTGTTCGGCGAGGGTGGCGTCGATGCCGGCGCGCAGCCGCTCCGGTTCCCAGGGGCAGGCGAGGAAGGAGAAGTTGAAGGCGGTGTGGAGTTCGTCGGGGCGGAGGTAGCGGGCGAAGCGTTCGGCGTCGGGGAGCCAGACCTCGCCGACGAAGACGGCGCCGTAGCCGTCGGCGACGGTCCGCCAGGAGCGGTAGATGTCGTGGAGTTCGTCCAGGTCGATGTACGGGTGGGGGTCGACGCCCGCCTCGAAGTCGGCGAGCGCGGGGTCCTTGGCGAGGAGCGCGGCGGAGTCGATGCGGACGCCGGCGACTCCGCGGTCGAACCAGAAGCGGAGCACGTCCTCGTGTTCGCGGCGGACGGCGGGGTGGGCCCAGTTGAGGTCGGGCTGTTCGGGGGTGAAGAGGTGGAGGTACCACTCGCCGTCGGGAACCCGGGTCCAGGTGGGTCCGGAGAACTGGGAGGGCCAGTTGTTGGGCGGGAGTTCGCCGTGCGCGCCGCGTCCCGGCCGGAAGTGGAAGAGCTCGCGTTCGGGGCTGCCGGGTCCGGCGGCGAGGGCGGCCCGGAACCAGGCGTGCTGGTCGGAGACGTGGTTGGGGACGATGTCGACGATGACCCGCAGGCCGAGGGCGGCGGCCTCCTCGATGAGCTTCTCGGCCTCGTCGAGGGTGCCGAAGGCGGGGTCGACGGTGCGGTAGTCGGCGACGTCGTAGCCGCCGTCGACCAGGGGCGAGACGTACCAGGGGGTGAACCAGACGGCGTCGACGCCGAGTTGGGCGAGGTAGGGCAGTCTCGCCCGGACGCCCGCGAGGTCACCGGTGCCGTCGCCGTCGCCGTCGGCGAAGCTGCGGGGGTAGACCTGATAGATGACGGCGTCGCGCCACCAGTCGGCTGACACGTGAGGTCCTTTCCGTCGGGTGCGGGGTTTGTTCAGCCCTTGAGGGAGCCGGCGGTGAGACCGCTCATGATGTTGCGCTGGAAGATCAGGAAGAGGATCAGCGTCGGCACGGAGGCGATGGTGAGCGCGGCGATCAGGACGTTGACCGGGACTCCGTTGGACAGCGAGTAGATGCCGACGTTGAGGGTCTGTTTCGCCGGGTCGGGCAGGGTGAGCATGGGCCAGAGGAAGTCCTTCCAGACCCCGACGACGGCGAAGATGGACACGACGCCGAGGATGGGGCGGGAGATCGGCAGCACGACCGACCACAGGACGCGCAGCGGGGAGGCGCCGTCCAGGCCGGCGGCGTCGAGGAGCTCCCGGGGGATCGAGTCGAAGAAGCGCTTCAGCAGGAAGATGTTGAAGGCGTTGGTGACGGACGGCAGCCAGATCGCCCAGGGCGTGTTGAGCAGATTGCGTTCGACGATCGGCACGTCGAGCACGGTGAGGTACTGCGGGACGACGAGGACGGTCGCCGGGATCATCAGGGTGGCGAGCATCATGCCGAGGATCGCCTTGCCGAGGACCGGCCGGAGCTTGGAGAGCGAGTAGGCGGCGGCGATGTCCAGGACGAGCTGGAAGAGGAGTGCGCCGACCGCGTAGTAGAGGGTGTTGAGGAGCAGCGAGGAGAGGTCCATGACCTCCCAGGCGCGGCGGTAGTTCTCCGGCTCGAAGCTGCCGGGGACGAGGGTGGGCGGGGTGGCGACGGCTTCCTGGGTGTCCTTGAGTCCGCTGGAGGCCATCCAGTAGAGCGGGCCGAGGAAGACCAGGGTGAAGCCGGCGAGTACGAGGGCGAGGGCGGCCCGGTAGAGGGCCTTGCCGCGGGGCCGGTTCAGCCGGGCCGGTGCGATGAGGGTGCGGGTGGTCATGCCGGTCTCCCCCGGGTTCCTAGGCGTCCTCGGCGCGGCTGAGCTTCACGTACACCGCCGAGAATCCGGCGAGGAGTACGAGCAGGAGCAGGCCGAGGGCGGCCGCCGCGCCGTAGTCGTTGAAGTTGAAGGCGTACTGGTAGATCAGGTAGACGACGGTCGTGGTGGAGCCCTCGGGGCCGGCGCCGCCGGTGAGCAGGAAGGGTTCGACGAAGACCTGCATGGTGGCGATGACCTGCATGAGCAGCATCAGCGAGAGCACCAGCCGGGTCTGCGGGATGGTGACGTGCCAGATCTTGCGGAGGAGGCCCGCGCCGTCGAGTTCGGCGGCCTCGTACAGCTCGCCGGGGATGCCCTGGAGGGCGGCGAGGTAGACGAGGGTGGCGCCGCCCATGTTCATCCAGGTGGCGGCGATGACGACGGAGAGCAGGGAGAGGGCGGGGTCCTGGAGCCACTGCTGTTCGGGCAGGTGGAGCAGGCGGAAGAGTTCGTTGAGGAGTCCGTAGCCGGGGTCGTAGAGGTATTTGAAGAGGAGGACGGAGGCGACCGGCGGGAGCATCACGGGCAGGTAGACGAGGAGCCGGAGGTAGCCCTGGCCGTGCCGGAGCTCGTTGATGACGAGGGCGGTGACGAAGGGGACGGCGAAGCCGAGGACCAGGGCGAGCAGGGTGAAGAGGAGGGTGTTGCGCCAGGCCTGCCAGAAGGCGGGGTCGGCGGCGACGGTGGCGAGGTTGTCGAGGCCGGTCCAGGTGCTGTGGCCGTGCTCGGTCTTCTGGAAGGCGAGGAGGACCTCGCGGACCATCGGGTACCAGGAGAAGAGCGCGAAGCAGACGACGGCGCCGATGAGGAAGCCGTGGGCGGTGAGGTTGCGGCGCAGGCTGCGGGCGAACCGGCCGGCGGGCGCGGCCTCGGTGCGGGGCGGCGGGGCGGGTCGGGGGGATCCCTTGGTGCGCGGGGTCAGGCCGGTGACCGACATCGGCGCTCCTTGTTCCTCGGTACGGGTCGGGGTTCCTCGGTACGGGTGGGGTGGGGCGTGGTGCGGGGGCCCGCGGGGCGGTCCGGCTGCGGGGCTGGACCGCCCGGGCGGGGTCATCCGTGGGCGAGGACCTGGTCGACCTGGGCCGCGGCGGTGGCGAGCAGCTTGTCGATGTCGGCGTCCTTGTTGGTGAGGATTCCGGACATCACGTTGTCGAGGACCTTGTAGATCTCCTGGGCCTGCGGCGGCTCGGCCTTGCCGGGGACCGGGTTGTCCATGAAGGTCTTGAAGTTGGCGACCGGCATGGTGGCGTTCTGCACGCGGGCCGCGTCGTCCGTGGTCTTGGACTGGCCGCGCCAGAAGTTGGGCTGCGGGACGCCGACCGGGAGGCCGTCGGCCTTGGTGCGGGCCCAGTCGAACTGGCCCTTGCCGACGGTGAGGTTCTTGAAGTTCAGCCAGGCGACGGCAGCCTTGATCTTGTCGCCGGAGATGCCCTGCTTGATCATGTAGTTGTTGCCGCCGGCCAGGGTGTTCTTGCCGCCGGGGATCGGGCCCATGCCGAAGTTCTCGTACTTGGCGCCGAGTTGCTGGACCATGTACGCGATGTCGTCGGGCGCGGCGAGGAACATGCCGAGCTTGTCGGTGGCGATCTGCTTCTGCAGGTCGCCCCACTTGAGCAGCTGGGTCTTGCCCATGCTGTCGTCCTCCCAGCGCATGGCGTGGAGGTTCCTGGCGACCTGCTTGCCGAGCTCGTTGTCGAAGGCGGCCTTCTTGCCGCTCGCGTCGACGACGTCGCCGCCGAGGCTGTACATCTGGGCGGTGAAGTGCCAGCCGCCGGTGTTGCCCGCGCTGTACTCGCCGTAGCCGGCGATGCCGCCGCCGAGGCCGGCGATCTTCTTGGCGGCGGCGCGGACCTCGTCCCAGGTGCGCGGCGGGTTGTCGGGGTCGAGACCGGCCTGCTGGAAGAGCTTGCGGTTGATGAGCAGGCCCATCGTGTAGTTGCTGGTGGGCAGGCCGTAGAGCTTGCCGTCCTGCTTGAGCGAGCCGAGGACGTCGGTGTCGATGTCGGCGAGGGCCGGGACGGTCTTGTCGTTGACGTAGGCGCTGATGTCGGCGGCGCCGTCCTCGGAGAGGACCTGGGGCAGGTCGGTGAAGTAGGTGTAGAAGACGTCGGGCTGGGACTTGGCCTTGAGCATCGCGGTGAAGCGCGGGGGCTCCAGGCACTGGCCGGGGGTGGAGCGGCCCTCGATGGTGACGTTCGGGTAGAGCTTGTTGAACGCGGCGACGTCCTCCTTCCACTCCTTGAGCTCGGCCGCCTTCGCCGCCGGGGGCATGCAGTCGATGGTGAGGGTCACCTTCGTCTTGGGGTCCAGCGGGGCGGACGGGTCGGTCGATCCGCTCCCCTCGGATCCGCCGTCGTCGCCGCTGCTGCTCGTGCCGCAGGCGGCGAGCGCGGTGAGCGCGAGGGCGGAGACGAGGGCGGCCGCGCCGGCGCGGCGGCTGCGGCGGAACCGGGCAACTCTCATGGGGGTCCCCTTCGGGCTGGGCGTGCGTGGCGTGCGGGGTGCGGCACACTCAACCACCGCCGACAGATGGACGCAAGATATCGCGCTGATTTCGTAAATGCTCGACAGGGACATGCAACTCCCCATGCAGGCAAGGCCGGTGCCCGTCGCGCGAACGACGTGCACCGGCCTGCCCGAAGGGCTCCCGACTACGGGTTGCGGTGGATGGTGAAGGTGGAGGTGGTGTTGCGGATGTCGACCACGTTTCCACTCAACTCAAGGCCATTGAACGTCACTTCGCCGACCGCCGGGCCCTGGCCCGCCTCCGGCAGCTCGTTGGCCCACAGTCCGAAGCCGGACTTCGCGTCGTACGCGTCACCGCTCTTGCGGGCGCCCGTCACCGACACGTCGGTGAACACCGTGTCCTTGATGGGGAATTGCGGCTGCCCGCCGATGTAGTTCGTCTGGAACATCACGCCGCTGTAGGTCGGGTCGACGATGTCGACATGGTTGACCCGGATCCCCTGGAAGACCTTGGACGCGGAGAACAGCCAGATCCCGGGGAAGGTCTGCCCGCCCCAGAAGTGGCCGCCGGCCCGGACCACCGAGATGTTCTCGAAGGTCGTCGGCCCGGTCCCGAAGCCGTTCATCGGATAGCCGAAGTCCAGCGAGGAGATGGTGATCCCCGAGTAGACCAGGGTGTCGGCGATGTGGATGTTGCGGAAGGTGTTGTCGTAGCCGCCGTAGACGGCGACGCCCGCCGCCCGCCAGGTCAGGGTGGTGGTCAGGTTCTCGTAGACGTTGTTCTTCTCGTCCGCGCCGCCCGCGTCGATCGCCGAGAACAGCGCGAAGCTGTCGTCGCCCGTCGCCCGGGCGTCGTTGTTGGTCACCAGGTTGTCCGTGGAGCCGTTGGTCATGTTGACGCCGTCGGCGAACATGTCGCGGATCCGGGAGTTCTTGATGGTCATCCGGTCGGTGTTGGCGCCCCAGTAGAGGCAGACCATGTGCTCGTTCCAGATGTCGTCGATGACGATGTCGGAGACGTTCGAGAAGTCGAAGACCTTCCCGGGGCCGTCGATGCGCGAGGTGTAGTTGCCGAAGTAGGCGAAGCCCTTGAAGAGCGAGCCCTTCGCGGTCGCCTCGGCCCGGTAGCCGACGTCGGTGTTCTCCTGCCCGGCCGGGGCGTGGAAGACCGTGTACCAGGGCCCGGCGCCGACCACCTGGACGGCCTTGCCGTACACCTGGAACTTGCTCGACGTCTGGTAGTCGCCGGGCGGCAGATAGACGCCGGTGAGCTTGCCGGTGGCGTCCATGCGCACCTTGTCGAGGGCGTTCTGCACGTCCTGGTGGGTGAATCCGGCCGGCACCGTGTACGTGGCGGGGTCCGGGTTCGCGGCCGGGGCGACCTGCTCCAGGTTGACGAAGTCGATCGCGTAGGGGTGCGAGTTGGCGGCGTCCTTCTGGAGCCGGATCCGGCTACCGGCCGGGATCGTCTCGCCGAACATCAGATGCGCCTCGTCGTAGATGTGGCGGGGCGCGCCGGCGCTCGGGGAGTTGCCGGGCGCGGTCTCCGCCCCGTACAGCCAGGCGTACTTCGAGGTGACGGGCAGCGCCTTCTTGAGGACGCCGTCGACATAGACGTCGATGGTGGAGTCGATTCCGCCGCCGCCCGGTGCGTCGGGCAGCGAGACGCGCGCGACCAGGGTGTTCGTGGCGGCCCGGGTGGTGAACTCGACGTACTCGCCGGTCGCGTCGAGGCTGACGGCCTTGCGGCCCGAGGCCTCGCCCGCGATGTCGCCGACGGTCCGGTTGGGGCCGACGACGGTGGCGCCGCCGCCCGTGCTGCCGTCCTCGGCCTCGTACATGTCGTACGGCATGTGGGCGCCGCGTCCGACGAACAGGCCTTGCACGGCGGTGTTGTTGGCGCGCTTGACCGCGGGTTCGTTGGCGTCGTCGGCGAGCACGGTCCTCACCGTGTACGAGCCGTTGACGGCGGCCCACGGGCCGAGGGTGACGTCGGCGGAGGCCCCGGGCGCCAGGGCGCCGGAGTGGGCGCCGGTCAGGGTCTTGACCACGGTGCCGCGGTCGTCGGCGAGGGTGAGGGTGACGCCGTGGCTGCCCGAGGCACTGGCGTCGGTGCCCTGGTTGCGCACGGTGACCTTGAAGGTGACGGTGTCGCCGGCGGCCGGGCTGGACGGGGTGGTGGTGACGGTGGCGGGGAGCAGGTCGGAGCCCGCGACCGGCTTGACGACGAGGCCGGTGGGGCTGGTGTAGGTGTTGTTGGTCTCGTTCTGTTCGATGACGGCGCCGGGCTCGTCGGCGACGGCGCTCAGCGCGTACGTACCGGCCTCGCGGGTCCCGATGGCGGCGCTGACGGTGGTCTGGGCGCCGGCCGCGAGGGCGCCGACCTGCGCGGTGGCGACCTTGCTGCCGCCGAGGCGGACGGCGAGCGTGCTGGCCGGGGCGGCGACCGGGCCGCTGTTGCGGACGGTCGCGGTGACGGTGACGGGGTCGGACTCGACGGGTGCGGCGGGGCTGACGGTGAGTCCGGTGACCTCCAGGTCGGGGTTGGGGGCGGGGGTGCCGATCGCCTGGAGTTCGGCCAACTGTCCTGCCGGGGCACCGGAGTTGGCGGTGAACTTCAGCTGCACGTCGGCGACCCGGGCGGTCAGCGGGACGGTGACGGAGTTGCCGCCGCTCGCCGGGTCGAAGGAGTAGCTCCTGGCGGCGACCAGGCTGGTGTAGCCGGTGGCGTTCTGCTCGCGGCCGAGCACCTCGACGGTCTGGCTGCGGGCGGACCAGGCGGGGTCGGGGTTGAGCTTGAGGACGAGCCGGGTGAGGTCGGCGTTGGCGCCGAGCTTCACGGTGAGGGTCTGCGGATAGCTGCCGCCCGCGCCCTCCCAGTAGGTGGCGGGGTTGTTGTCGTTGGCGTTCTCCGCCGCGTAGATGTGCACGGTGGAGCTGGCGGTGATGGGCCTGCCGACGGCGAGGTCGGAGCCGGTGCCGCCGGTGCCGTCGCGGGTGACGGCGTTGCTGGGCGCGGACCGGTTCCCGGCGGCGTCCTTGGCGCGGACGGTGTAGGTGACGGTCGCGGTGGTGGGCTGGGTGTCGGTGTAGGTCGTGGTGGATCCGCCGACGGTGGCCCGCGGGGTGTTGTTCGCGTAGATCTCGTAGCCGGTGACGCCGGTGTTGTCGGTGGCGGCGGTCCAGGTCAGCCTGATCTGGCCGGCGGCGGGTTCGGTGAGGGCGAGGTTCGCGGGCGCGGTGGGCGCCTGCGTGTCGCCGGCGTCGCCGATGCGGGTGACGGTGTTGCTGTCGCCGGACTGGTTGCCGGCGGCGTCGCGGGCGCGGACGGTGTAGGAGACGGTCTGTCCGGCGGGCCGGTTGTCGGTGTAGGTCGTGGTGTCACCGGCGACGGTGGTGAGCAGGGCGCCGTTGGCGTAGACGTCGTAGCCGGTGACGGCGGTGTCGTCGGTGGCGGCGTTCCAGGTGAGGCGGATCTGGCCGGTGGTGGGCTCGGTGTAGGCGAGGCCGGTGGGGGCGGTGGGAGCCCGGGTGTCACCGCCGGCCGGGCCGTAGATCTCCAGTTCGGAGATCTGGGCGGCGTTCTGGACGCTGTTGGCGGTGACCAGGACCCGGACGTGGCGGGTGGTGACGGCGTCGAAGGTGATCGTGGCCGTGTTCCCGGTGCCGGGGTCGAAGGCGTAGGCGCGGGCGGCGGTGAGGTCGGTGAAGGTGGAGCCGTCGGTGCTGCCCTGGATCTTCAGGGTCTGGCTGCGGGCCTCCCAGCCGGCGGGCAGTGCGAGCACCACGCGGTCGACGCGGACGGCGGAGCCGAGGTCGGCGTTCAGCCACTGCGGGAAGGCGCCGCCGGCGCTCTCCCAGTAGGTGGCGCGGTTGCCGTCGTTGGCGCCGGGCGCGGTGTACGTCTGGGTGTGGCTGCTGGCGGTGAGGGTGCGGCCGGCGGCGAGGTTGCCGGAGGAGCCGTCGGCGGCGTGCACCTCCAGTTCGGCGAGCTGGGCGGCCGGCCAGCCGGTGTTGGCGGTGACGTCGATCCGCACGAAACGGGTGAGGGCGGCGGGGAAGCCGACGGTGACGGTGTTCCCGTTGCCCGGGCCGAAGGTGTGGGCGGCGGAGCTCTTGAGGGTGGTGAAGGCGGTGCCGTCGGCGCTGCCCTGCACGAACAGGGTCTGGCTGCGGCTCTCCCAGCCGGCGGGCAGCTTCAGGACCACCTCGTCGATGCGCTGGGTGGTGCCGAGGTCGGTCTGCACCCATTGCGGCAGTGCGCTGCCGGGGGCGCTCTCCCAGTACGTGCCCTGGTTGCCGTCGGTGATGGCGCCGGCGCCGTACCCGGACTGGGAGCTGCTCGCCGCGGCCGGCTCGCCGAGGGCGGCGTTCGGCCCTCCGGCGGCGCCGGCGGGCGCGAGCGGGCCGCCGAGCATCAGGAGGCAGGTGGCGACGAGCGCGCCCGTGGTCCGGGCCCATAGTGTGCGTAGTCTCATCAGTTCCTCGATCTCGTCTACGGGAAACACGATGCTGTTCATTCCTTGCAATGAACGCTCAGAGAGTTCCAGAGGACTGTCGAGTCGTCTACGCCCCCGGACAAGACCGGGACAAGAAAAAAGACGCCCCGCTCCGGAAGGGAGCGGGGCGCCGGGCGGGCCGCCGGGGACGGCGGTTCAGCCGAGCGGCGGTGGCGCGGTCGAGCCGCGCACCACCAGCTCCGGCTCGAAGAGCAGCTCGCCGGAGTGGGTCTGGCTGCCCTGGATCTGGGCGCACAGCAGCTCGACGGCGGCCCGGCCCATCGCCTCGATGGGCTGGCGGACCGTGGAGAGCGGCGGCTCGGTGCAGTTCATGAAGGCGGAGTCGTCGAAGCCGACGACCGAGACCTCGCCGGGGACGGCGAGCCCGCGCCGGCGCGCGGCCCGGATCGCGCCGAGCGCGAGCGGGTCGCTCGCGCACACGATCCCGGTCACCCCGCGCTCCAACAGACGTCCGGCGGCGGCCTGTCCGCCCTCCAGGGAGAACATCGAGCGCTCGACGAACTCCTCGGCGAGCTCACGGCCCGCCGCCCGCGAAGCGCCGTACGCCGCTTCGAGCTTGCGCCGGGAGGGCACGTGGTCGGCCGGGCCGAGGACCAGGCCGATCCGCTCGTGCCCGAGCGAGGCGAGATGGCGCCAGGCCTGCTCGACCGCCACGGCGTCGTCGCAGGACACACAGGGGAAGTCGAGCCCCTCGATGGGGGCGTTGACCAGGACCACCGGGATCTTGCGCTCGGCGAGCCGCCGGTAGTGCTCGTGCGGGGCGTCGGCCTGGGCGAAGAGACCGCCGGCGAAGACCACTCCGGAGACGTGCTGCTGGAGCAGCAGGTCCACGTAGTCGGCCTCCGAGACGCCGCCCTTGGTCTGGGTGCAGAGCACCGGGGTGAGGCCCTGCTGGGCCAGGGCGCCGCCGATGACCTCGGCGAAGGCCGGGAAGATGGGGTTCTGCAGCTCGGGCAGGACCAGGCCGACGAGCCGGGCGCGCTCGCCGCGCAGCTGGGTGGGCCGCTCGTAGCCGAGCACGTCGAGCGCGGTGAGGACGGACTGCCGTGTCGCATCGGAGACCCCGGGCTTGCCGTTGAGTACCCGGCTGACGGTGGCCTCGCTGACCCCCACCTTCTTGGCAACCTGAGCAAGTCGTCGCGTCATACGCGCAAGGCTAGCGCAAATCCCGCAAAAGAATTGCGTTGCCGCGTCAGGACCGCTCGGGCGTTCGAAATGAGAGGATCTTGGTCATGTCGCTTCCCGAACCCGCCGATCTGACCTCGCTCGTGCTGCGTACGGACTTCGCCGACGAGCCGACCTGGGAGGCGGTCCGCGCCGCGCTCGACGCCGTGGACGCGTACCCGCACGCCACCTGCGTGGCCGAACGGCGGTTCGCCGACGCGCGCGTGGCGGAGCTGGTCGCCTGGGACTCGGCCGCGCCGGAGGGAGAGCGGATCCACTACGTGTTCCTCGCCGACGCGACCGCGCTGGCCGATCCGGAGCACCCGCTGCTCGCGGTGGACCTGGCCGACGAGCCGGGGCGGACCTTCCGGGTGCCGGTGCGCTGGTTCCCCGACGTCTCGGCGAACCTGTCGCTCGCCAACATGGACTTCGCCGAGTTCGCGGACACGGCCGACGAGGGCGACGGGACCTACCGCGGCTTCGGCGAGGACTGACGACCCGGACCGGCCGCCCCGCCCTGCCGGGCGCGGGGTCAGCGCACTCCGCGCGGCCGGAACTGGACGCTGATGCGGGGGCCGACGGCCCGCGTGGTCTTCGGTACGGCGTGCTCCCAGGTGCGCTGACAGGAACCGCCCATGACGAGCAGGTCGCCGTGCCCGGACGGCAGCCGCAGGGCCACCGGCCCGCCGCCGCGCGGGCGGAACACCAGGTCGCGCGGGTCGCCGAGGGCGAGAATGGCCACCATCGTGTCCTGGGTGGCGGACCGTCCGGTGCGGTCGCCGTGCCAGGCGACGCTGTCCCGGCCGTCGCGGTAGAGACAGAGCCCGGCGGTGGCGAAGGGCTCCCCCAGCTCGCGGGCGTAGTGCGCGCCGAGCGCGTCGCGGGCCTCGGCGAGCGCGGGGTGCGGCAGCGGGGCGCCCTCCCGGTAGTGGGCGAGCAGGCGCGGCACGGCGACCACGTTCTCGTACATCCGGCGCTCCTCGGCCTGCCAGGGCACTCCGGCGGCCAGTTCCTCGAAGAGCGCGTCGGCGCCGTGCAGCCAGCCGGGCAGGTGGTCGACCCAGGCGCCGGCGCCGAGCACGGTGCGCCGGAGGCCCGTGAGGGGTCCGGGTCCGATCTCGGCGCCCTGGTCGAAGAGGGAGCCCTGGAGTCCGGGGATGTCGGGTCGCGCCGTGGTCATGGCTCCAGCCTAGACCAGAAACCGAACACACGAGCGAATCTCTTCGGTCACGGCCTCGCCGTCAGTGCGGGAGCAGGTGCCGGTAGCACTCCGGGTGGGTCGCGAGGAAGTCGGCGAAGGCCTGCGGCGGGTGCCCGGTCAGGGTGCGCACGTCGTCGGAGACGTCGGCCATCTCGCCCGCCGCCACCGCCTCGTACGAGGTGACCCAGCCCTCGACCTCCCAGTCGGGCGCCTCGTAGACCGCGCGCGAGGCGTAGGCCTCCTCCCGGGTCTCGGGCACATAGGCGACCGGCCGCCCGCTGGCCCGGGTGAGCGCGGCGGCGATCTCCGCGAAGCTCAGCGCCTCGGGGCCGGTCATGTCGTACGTGGCGCCGTCGTGGCCACCGCCGGAGTCGAGCAGCACCGCGGCGGCCGAGTCGGCGATGTCGTCATGGGCGACGGCACCCACCCGGCCGTCCCCGGCGGGTCCTCGCAGCACGCCCTCGGGCGAGGTCATCGCGGCCAGGTCGGCCTGGTAGGTGCTGTCGCGCAGGAAGGTGAAGGCGAGGCCGGTGGAGCGGATGTGCTGCTCGGTGTGCCAGTGATCGCGGGCGTAGGTGAAGGTCGCATGGGGTGCGGCGTTGAGGTACGAGAGGTAGACGATCCGCCGCACCCCGGACGCCACGGCGGCGTCCACGGCGCCGGCGTGCAGCCTGACCCGGCCCGGCGCCTCGTGGGCGGAGACCAGGAAGAGCGTGGCCGCGCCCTCCAGCGCGGCCTCCATCGCCCCGGCGTCTGCGTAGGACGCGGCCCGGGTGTCGCCGGTGGCCAGAGCGGCCAGCTTCTCCGGGTCGCGCCCCAGCGCGCGGACGGTCGCCCCCGCCTCGGCCAGCCGGCGCACGACCCGCCGGCCGATCCGCCCGGTGGCCCCGGTCACCGCGATGAGCTCGCTCATGTCCTGCCCTTCCGCCGTGGGTCCCGCCGCGGGGCCCGCACCCCATTCGACCGCGTGGACCCCCGCCGCGCACGCCCGCGCGCGCCGCCCTCCGGCGGATTCGGGCGGGGTCAGCCGGGCGTGAGCGTGTAGGTGCGGGAAGAGGTGTAGAAGTCGAGCGCGGCCCTGCCCTGTTCGCGCGGGCCGGAGCCGGAGGCCTTGGCCCCACCGAACGGCAGATGGAAGTCGACGCCGGTGGTGGGGGCGTTGATCCGGATCATGCCGGTGTCGAGCCGGTCGAGGGAGTCCAGGGCGGCGCCGAGGTCGGCGGTGTGCACGGAGGTGACCAGGCCGTAGCGGGTGCCGTTGCCGATCCGTACCGCCTCGTCGAGGTCGCGGGCCGGCAGCAGGGCGGCGACCGGGCCGAAGACCTCCTCGGTGAGCAGCGGGTGCCCGGACGGGGCCTTCTCCACGAGGGTGGGCGCCGCGTACCAGCCGGGCCGGTCGGGGACGGTGCCGCCGGCGAGCACCGAGAGCCCCTGCCAGGCGCCGCCGACGGCCTCGCGGGCGGCCTCGCCGATGAGCGGGCCGCAGACGGTGGTCTCCTCGGCGGGGTCGCCGACCGGGAGGGCCCGCAGCGCCTCGGCGAGCGCCTCGCGCAGCGGGTCCAGGGCCGCGCCGACGGCGATGACCCGGCTGGTCGCGGTGCACTTCTGGCCGGCGTATCCGGCGACGGCGGCGGCGATGTGCGCGGCGGCCCGCTCGATGTCGGCGTCGGGCAGCACGATCGCCGCGTTGAGTCCGCCGGTCTCGGCCTGGACCGGGACGCCCCGGGCGGTGGCGGTGCGGACGACCTCGCGGCCGACGCCGGTGGAGCCGGTGAAGGAGACCGCGTCGGCCGCGCCGACCAGCGCCCCGCCCTCGGCGGCCCCGCCGGGCACGACGGTGAACACCCCTTCCGGCAGGGCACCTTGGACGAGTTCGGCGAGGCGGAGGGCGCAGGCGGTGGCCTCGGGGGCGGGCTTGAGGACCACCGCGTTGCCGACGGCGAGGGCCGGGGCGGCCTTCCAACTGGGGATGGCGAAGGGGAAGTTCCAGGGGGTGATCAGGCCGGCGACGCCGTGCGGGCGGCGCCGGGTGAGCAGTAGTCCGGGGCCGGCGGCGGGCTCGTGGACGGCGCCGGTGGGCTCGTACGGCGCCTGCGCGTAGTAGCGCCAGACGGCGACGGTACGGGCGAGTTCGGCGCGTGCCTCGGCGGCCGGCTTGCCCACCTCCCGTACGGCGAGCGCGGCGAGTTCGGCGCTCGAGGCCTCGACGGCGGCGGCGACGCCGGTGAGGGCGGCGGAGCGGGCGGCGGCCCCGCCGAGCAGCCAGCCGGGCTGCGCGGCGCGGGCCCGCTCGACCGCGTCGGCGGTGAACCGGGCGCCGGGGGCGGGGAGTTCGACGAGGACGTCGGACGGGTCTGCGGGATTGCGCGAGATGACGCTCATGCGGCGAACCTTCTCCGGGGTGCGAGGGCTTGGTCATGTCCAAGGGCTTGCGCAGTACAATTTCACATTACTATTTTACGGGTCACATTTTCTGCTTGGACTCCCCACCCGGAAGTGACCCCTGATGGACAAGCACCCTCGCATCACCCTCGCCGCGGCCCTGTTGACGGCCCTCGCGCTCGGCACCACCGCCACCGCCTGTTCCGGCTCCGGCGGCGCCTCGGACCGGGGCCGGTCCGGCACCAACCCCGCGACCGGCAACCTCGGCCGGGTCGTCGGCGGCACCCCGGCGAAGGGCGGCACCCTGAACGTGCTGTCCAACCAGGACTTCACCCACCTCGACCCGGCCCGCAACTGGGTCATGGGCGACATGGACTTCGGCACCCGGCTGCTCTACCGCACCCTGCTCACCTACAAGGCCGAACCCGGCGCCAAGGGCAGCGAGCTGGCCCCCGACCTCGCCGAGGACCTGGGCACCTCATCCAACGGGGCCAAGACCTGGACCTTCCGCCTCAAGCAGGGCCTGAAGTACGAGGACGGATCCCCCGTCACCGCGCAGGACGTCAAGTACAACGTGGAGCGGTCCTTCTCCCCCGACCTGCCCGGCGGCCCCGACTACGCGGCCCGCTACCTCGCGGGCGCCGAGGGCTACAAGGGCCCGGCCGGCGGCAAGCACCTCGCGTCCATCAAGACGCCCGACGCCCGCACCATCGTCTTCGAACTCCGCACGCCCTTCGCCGAGTTCCGCTACGCCACGGTGCTGCCCACCTTCGCCCCGGTGCCGGCCGCCCAGGACAAGGGCCCGCAGTACGACAACCGCCCGTTCTCCTCGGGGCCGTACCAGATCGAGTCGTACGCCCGGGACAAGCGGCTGGTCCTGGTCCGCAACCCGCACTGGGACGCCGCCACCGACCCGGTGCGCAAGGCCTACCCCGACCGGATCGTCGTGACCATGGGCCTCAAGGGCGGTCAGGTGGACGACCGGCTCGTCGCGGGCGCGGGCGCCGACGCCTCCGCCGTCCCCTGGGCGGGCCTGCGCCCCGAGTCCACCCCGAAGGTGCTCACCAAGCCCGACATCCGCGCCCGGCTGCTCGCCGAGTCCAAGAACTGCACCGAGATGGTGCAGATGCACACCGGCCGCGCGCCCTTCGGCGACGTGCGGGTGCGGCAGGCCGTGCAGTACGCCCTCGACCGCGAGGCGATCCTCACCGCCTCCGGCGGCCCGGCGCTCAACGACCCGGCCACCGCGCTCATGCCCGGCTCCCTCTTCACCGGCGGCAAGCAGCCCGACACCCTGAAGATCCCGCTCACCGGCGACGTGACCAAGGCCAAGCAGCTGCTCAAGGAGGCCGGGAAGGCCGACGGCCTCACCACCCGCCTCACCGTCGCCACCGGCGACAAGGGCGTCGCCGAGGCGATACAGGAGGCCCTCGGCCGCGCCGGGATCAAGGTCGTCATCGAGACCGTCGACCCCTCCGCCTTCTACGACACCATCGGCGACACCAAGAACCGCACCGACCTCGTCTACACCGGCTGGTGCCCCGACTACCCCTCCGGCTCCACCTTCCTGCCCTTCGTCTTCGACGGCCGCTACATCAAGGAGAAGGGCAACTCCGGCAACCACTCCCTCTTCCGCGACCAGCCCACGATGCGGCGGATGGACGAGATCGCCGCCATGACCGACGCCACCCAGGCCAACAAGGCCTGGCAGGAGCTCGACGGACAGATCCTCGCCAAGGCCCCGACCGCGCCCGTCGTCATCGAGCGCATGCCGCTGCTGGTCGGCCCCAACATCGCCGGTGCCTTCGGCCACAGCTCCTTCGGCGGGCAGATCGACTACGCGACGATCGGCCTCAAGGACCCCGCGAAGAGCGGGAGCTGAACCGCCGTGACCACCACCGACACGCGCCCCGAAGCCACCGCGGCGCCGCCGCCGGCCGCCGCCGGCAGCCCCTGGCGGCTCGCCCTGGCCGAACTGCGCCGCCGCCCCTCCGCCCTCGCCGGGCTCGCCGTCGTCGTCCTCTTCGCCGTGCTCGCCGCCGGCGCCCCGCTGATCGGCGGGCTCGGCGGCTGGCGCCCCGACGAGTTCGACAAGTCGGCCGTCGACCCGTACCTCGGCGGACTGCCGATCGGGCCGCTCGGCGGGATGTCCGCCGAGCACTGGCTCGGCGTCGAACCCGTCACCGGCCGCGATCTGTTCGCCCGGGTCGTGCACGGCGCGCAGGTCTCGCTGCTCATCGCCTTCGCCGCCACCGCCATCGTGGTCGTCGTCGGGGTCGCCGCGGGCGTCGCCGCCGGCTACTTCGGCGGCCGCACCGACACCGTGCTCTCCCGGCTCATGGACCTCACCATGTCCTTCCCGTCCCTCATCTTCATGATCGCGGCGATGTCGGTCGCCAGGGACGTCAACCGGATCCTGCTGATGGTCCTGGTCATCGGCCTCTTCGGCTGGCCCGGCATCGCCCGGATCGTCCGCGGCCAGACCCTCTCGCTCAAACACCGCGAGTACGTCGACGCGGCCCGCGTCGGCGGCGCCTCCACCTGGCGGGTGCTCACCCGGGACGTGCTGCCCGGGGTCGCCGGGCCGGTCATCGCGTACACCACCCTGATCGTGCCCGGCATGATCGCCACCGAGGCCGCGCTCAGCTATCTCGGCGTCGGGGTGCGCCCGCCGACCCCGTCCTGGGGGCAGATGATCGCCGAGAGCGTCGCCTTCTACGACACCGACCCGATGTACTTCATGGTGCCGAGCCTCTGTCTCTTCCTCACCGTCCTCGCCTTCACCCTGCTCGGGGACGCGCTGCGGGACGTCTTCGACCCGCGCGGAGGCCGCGCGTGAGACAGCTGATCCCCTATGTCGGCCGCCGACTCCTCGGGATGCTCGGCGTGCTCCTCGCCGTCGCCGCCATCACCTTCCTCATCTTCTACGTGCTGCCCTCCGACCCGGCCGCCGCGGCCTGCGGCAAGTCCTGCAGCACCGAACGTCTCGCCGCGATCCGCGCCCACATGGGCCTGGACCAGCCGCTGTGGCGCCAGTTCGGCGACTTCGTCACCGGCATCTTCACCGGACGGACGGTCGGCAGCGGCCCGTACGCGCTGCGCTGCGACTTCCCGTGCCTGGGCTACTCGTACGAGAACAGCCAGCCCGTCTGGGACCTCCTCGTCGACCGGATGCCGGTGTCCGCCTCGCTCGCCGTGGGCGCGGCCGTGATCTGGCTGGCGCTCGGCCTGGGCGCGGGGGTCACCGCGGCCCTGCGCAAGGACACCCTGACCGACCGGACGCTGATGGTCGGGGCGGTCGCCGCCGCCTCGCTGCCGGTCTACTTCACCTCGGTGATGCTGATCTACGGCTTCATCCGGGTCGCGGGCCTGCTGCCCTATCCGCAGTACGTGCCGTTCGGCGCCGACCCGCTCGACTGGGGGCGGAACCTGCTGCTTCCCTGGCTGGCGCTCGCCCTGCTGTACGCCGCCATGTACGCCCGGCAGAGCCGGAGTTCGATGATCGAGTCGATGGCGGAGCCGTACATCCGCACCGCCCGCGCCAAGGGCCTGCCGCGCCGGACCGTGGTGGTCAAGCACGGGCTGCGGGCCGGGATGACGCCGATCCTCACCCTCTTCGGCATGGACCTCGGCGGGCTGCTCGCCGGCGCGGTGATCACCGAGTCGCTGTTCGGGCTGCCGGGCGTGGGGCGGCTCTTCTACGGTGCCCTTTCCACCGGCGACCAGCCGGTGATCCTCGGGGTGACGCTGCTCGCCGCCGCCTTCATCGTCGTCGCCAACCTGTGCGTCGACCTGCTCTACGCCGTCGTCGACCCGCGAGTGAGGTTCTGATGCCGCCGCTGCTGTCCGTGCGCGACCTGTCGGTCGTGTTCCCGACCCGGCGCGGGCCGGTGCGCGCCGTGGACCGGCTCTCCTTCGACGTGCCGCGCGGAGGGACCCTCGGCATCGTCGGCGAGTCGGGCTCCGGCAAGTCCGTGACCTCGATGGCGGTGATGGGCCTGCACACCGGCGCCGAGGTGACCGGCTCGGTCGTCCTCGACGGCCAGGAGCTCACCGGGCTGCGCGAGCGGGAGCTGAACCGGCTGCGCGGCCGGCGGATGGCGATGGTCTTCCAGGACCCGCTGTCCAGCCTCCATCCGTACTACACCGTCGGCGAGCAGATCGCCGAGCACCACCGGGTGCACTTCGGCTCACGGCGGCGGGTGGCCCGCGAGCGCGCCGTCGAGGCGCTCGCCGAGGTCGGCATCCCGGAGCCGCGGCGGCGGGCCGGCGCGTATCCGCACCAGTTCTCCGGCGGGATGCGGCAGCGCGTGATGATCGCGACGGCGCTGGTGTGCGAGCCGGACCTGCTGATCGCGGACGAGCCGACCACCGCGCTCGACGTCACCGTGCAGGCCCAGATCCTGGACCTGATCGCCCGGGTGCAGCAGGACCGGGGCCTCGGCGTCGTGCTCATCACCCACGATCTGGGCGTGGTCGCCCGGGTCGCCCACGAGGTCCTGGTGATGTACGGCGGGCGGGCGGTCGAACAGGCCCCCGTGGACGCCCTGTTCGCCTCCCCCGCGCACCCCTACACCCAGGGACTGCTCGACTCGCTGCCCCGGCTCGACGACCCGGACGACACCCCGCTGCGGGCCATCCCCGGCTCCCCGCCGTCCCTGCTCGCCCCCGCGCCGGGCTGCGCCTTCGCGCCGCGCTGCGCGCGGGCCCGGGACCGCTGCCGGGAGGAAAGCCCGGTGCTCAGCGGTCCGGCGGACCATCCGACGGCCTGTCACTTCCCCGCGTACGAAGGCGTCGCCTCATGAGCACACCTCCCCTCCTCTCCGTCCGCGACCTCGCGATGACCTTTCCCGGGCGCGGGTCCCGCTCCGCCCGGGTGCGGGCCGTGGACGGCGTCTCCTTCGACATCGCCCGGGGCGAGACCCTGGGCCTGGTCGGGGAGTCCGGCTGCGGCAAGTCGACCACCGGACGGATGATCGTCCGGCTGCTCGAACCCACCTCCGGCACCGTCACGTACGACGGGCGGGACATCAGCCGGCTCTCCGCGCGGGCGCTCAAGCCGCTGCGCCGCGAGATCCAGATGGTCTTCCAGGACCCGCACTCCTCGCTCAACCCGCGCCGTACGGTGTCCCGGATCATCGCCGATCCCCTGCTGGTCCAGGGGAGTTCGGCCGCCGAGGCCCGGGCGCGGGCGGCCGAGCTCCTGGAGCTCGTGGGGCTGCTCCCGGAGCATCTGGACCGGTTTCCGCACGAGTTCTCCGGCGGTCAGGCGCAGCGGATCGGCATCGCGCGCGCCCTGGCGACCGGGCCGCGGCTGGTGGTCGCCGACGAGCCGGTGTCGGCCCTGGACGTGTCCGTACAGGCGCAGATCGTCAATCTGATGGGGCGGCTGCAGCGGGACCTCGGTCTGTCGTACCTCTTCGTCGCCCACGATCTGTCGGTGGTGCGGCGGGTCTGCGACCGGGTGGCGGTGATGTATCTGGGGCGGATCGTGGAGATCGGCCCGAAGGAGCGGGTGTACGGGGCGCCCGCGCACCCCTACACCCGGGCGCTGCTCTCGGCGGTGCCACTGCCGGACCCGGCGGCCGAGCGGGCCCGGGAGCGGATCACCCTGCTCGGCGACCCCCCGAGCCCGGCCGCGCCGCCCCCGGGCTGCACCTTCCATCCGCGCTGTCCGAAGGCGCAGGCGCTGTGCCGGACGGAGTCTCCCCCGCTGCGGCGGACCGCGGCGGGGGAGGCGAGGGAGGTGGCCTGCCACTTCCCGGAGGGGGGCTGAGTCCTGGGGCCCGGCCGGTCACGGGGGGCCGGCCGGGTCCCGGGGAGGGCCGCCGGTCCCGGGGACCCGGGTCAGCCGGTGAAGCCGGCGGTGATCCGGGTGAACTCCCAGTCGCTCTGGGCGATGCCGGAGCAGGTCTCGGTCACGCCGCCGCCCGCGCAGCCGCGGTCGCGGTTGACGGACCAGAAGGCGAGCCGGGCGATGTGGTTGGCGTTGGCCCAGTCGCGGATCTGCGTCCAGATCTGCTGCGTGGTGACCTCCTGCTGGTCGGAGAGGCCGTTCATGCCGGAGATGCCGACGTGGGCGTAGGCGGTGGCGTCGTCCCAGCCGTAGACCGACTTCAGCTTGTTCTTGAGGCCGTTGGCGGCGTTGACGGTGTTGCCGTACATGTCGGCGCCGCCGCCGAAGTCGAAGGGCATGATGGTGAAGACGTCGATGTTCGCGTTCAGCGCCTTGGACTGCTCGATCAGCCGGTTGCCGTAGTAGGTGGGGCCGGTGGTCGAGGTGCCGAAGGTGAGGATGGTCCGCAGGCCGGGGTTGTTGGCCTTGACGATCTTCAAGGCGCCGAGGATGCGGTCCTGGACGGCCGCGTTCTCGAACTCGTCGGTGTTCTCGATGTCGACGTCGATCGACTTCAGGCCGTAGGCGTCGATGACCTTCTGGTAGGCGCCGGCCAGGGCCTCGGGTGTCGAGCAGTTGGGGCCGAGCTTGTTGCCGGACCAGCCGCCGATCGACGGGACGATGTCGCCGCCGGCCGCCCGGACGGCGGCGATGGTGGACTGGTCGACGCCGCCGGTCAGCGGGCGCTGCCCGTCCCAGGCCGGGTTGCAGCCGCCGGAGGAGAGGATGAAGGCCATGGTGAAGGTCTTGATGCCGGTGGCGTTCATGACGGTGGCGGGCGCCGGCGGGTTGCCCCAGCCGAGGTAGAGGTAGGGCGCGGCCTGCTTGAAGCCGGTGCCGCCACCCCCGCCGCCGGCCTCGGTGGTGACGGTGGCGGTGTTGGAGGCGGGCGAGACGTTGCCCGCGGCGTCCCGGGCCTTCACGGTGAAGGTGTACGAGGTGCTCGCGGCGAGCCCGCCGACGGTGGCCGAGGTGCCAGTGACCGTGCTGACCTTGGTGGCGCCCTGGTAGACGTCGTACCCGGTGACGCCGACGTTGTCGGTGGCGGCTGCCCAGCTGAGGGTCACCGCGGAGGCGGTCTTGGACGCCACCTGGAGACCGGTGGGCGCACTCGGCGCCTGGGTGTCGGTGCCGCCGCCCCCGCCGCCGGGGCCGTCGAGGCTGATGTCGTCGGCGTGGTAGGTGCCCTGGCCGTACCAGCCGTGGGTGTAGACGGTGGCGCTGGTCTGGCTCGCGCCGGTGGTGAAGCTGAGCGACAGGCGCTGGTACGAGGGCGCGGACGCGGTCCAGGTCGAGGTGCCGCCGTCGACGCCGAGGTACACGTAGGTGCCGCGTACCCAACCGGACAGCGTGTAGGTGGTGTTGGGCTGCACGGCGACGGTCTGGGCGCAGCGGGCGTTGTCGGACGCGCTCGCGGCACCCGCCAGGGCCTTGGTGCCGCTGTGCACGGGGGTGGTGACGACGGAGCCGGTGCCGCCGGAACAGCTCCAGCCGGACAGGGTGCCGGACTCGAAGCCCGGGTTGCTCAGCAGTTCGGCGGCCTGAGCGGGGGCGGGCAGGGCGACCAGGGCCGCCGCGCCGAGGAGCGACGCGCCGAGCGTCGCCACCAGGCGGTTGCGGACGAGCACCGTACCTCCAGGGGGAGTTGTGGGGGCGGGGGAGCGTGCGGGGACTGCCGGGGAGTGCGGGAGGACAAGCGCGTCACAGATTGGACTGGACCAATGCGTCCGTCAAGCCCCCGTCTCACTCCCCGCCCGCTTTCCGCACGCCACCGGGGCCTCGACTCCCTGTCTGACCTGCCTAGTTGGTGGCAGGGCGAAGCCGGTCGATCGGATGGGTGTCGACGTAGTCCCCGACCTCGTCGTCCTTGTACGCCTGCCAGAGCGCCGTGCAGCGCGCCCGGTCGAGGTAGACCACCGACTGGCCCTTCTCCATGCCGGTGCCCTTCACCGGAGCGTTCATGAAGGTCATGTCCCCGGACCGCACCTCCCGCATGTTCCAGACCAGTTCGCGCATCTCGTCGTCACCGAAGCGCTCGTCGACCGAGACCGTCTCGGTGAAGATGTCGAGGGTCTCCTTCAGCCGCAGCGGATCCTTCAGGGAGGCGGAGTCCATCACCTTCTCCAGGACCGTGCGCAGATAGTTCTGCTGCCGGTGGGTGCGGTCGAAGTCGCCGTTGGGCAGGTCCTTGCGCTCCCCCACGTAGTCCAGGGCCTGTTCGCCGTTCAGGTGCCGGCGCTCGCCGTCCGACATGATGATGTCGACGCCGCCGACGGCGTCGGTCAGCTTGCGGAAGCCGTTCCAGTCGATGACGGCGAAGTGGTCGACCCGGACGTCGGTGAGCCGCTGCACGGTGTCGATGAGCAGCGGCGGGCCGCCCCAGGAGAAGGCCGCGTTGAGCTTCGCCCGGCCCCGGCCGGGGATGTCCACCCAGGAGTCGCGGGGCAGCGAGACGACATAGGCGGCGGAGTGGTCGGCCGGGATGTGCACCAGCATCATCGCGTCGCTGCGCTGGTCGCCGTACTTCCACAGTCTGCCCTTGGCGTCGCTGCCGGTGGTGGGCACGTCGGAGCGCGAGTCGAGGCCCATGAGCAGGAAGTTCTGGCCGCCCTTGGACGCGGCGGGCACCGGCGCGTCGGTCGGGAAGGTCTGCGGGATGCGCTGCACCCGGTCGGTGTAGTGCTGGTACGCCCAGTAGCCCGCCCCGGCGGTCAGGAGCACCGCCGCGACGAAGAGCGCGAGGGCGCTCAGGAGGACGGTCCGGCCCTTGGGGCGGCGCCGCTTCCTGGGCGCGGGGCCCTGCGGGGCGCCGTCCGACTCGGCACCGTCCTGCTCTGTGCCGTCCTGCTCGGCGGCGGGCTGCTCTACTCCGTCCCGCTCCACGCCGTCCTGCTCTGCGGCGGGCTCCCGCCCTTCCGCCTGCTCCTGCATGTCGTGCGCGCTCATGGCCGCGTCTCCCCCCTCCACGGCCCCCGCCGCGGATCACCCACCGGGCCCCCAACGCACCCCGCCGGGGGCGTACTTCAGGCCACCAGGATGCCGAAGATCGGCGGGGTGCGCATCGGGTCGGGGGAACCGGGCGGTTACCCGGTCACGGTGATCCGCTGGGCGGGGTCGGTGGTGTCGGTGATCTGGTACGTGGCGCTGAAGGTCGCGGACTGGTCGCCGGTCGGGCAGAGGAAGCCGCCGGTGACGGTGGCGGGGACGGGAGCGCCGCTGATGGCGAGGGTGGACGGGGCGCCGTTGGTCCAGGCGCCGTTGACGGCGGTGGGGCCGGCGGGCGAGGCGGTGATGGTGCAGGCGGCGAAGCCGCTGGTCTTGAGGACGACACCGCCCTTGGGGATGGTGAAGCCTCCGGT
Source organism: Streptomyces sp. SKN60 (assembly GCF_026236535.1). GTDB lineage: Bacteria > Actinomycetota > Actinomycetes > Streptomycetales > Streptomycetaceae > Streptomyces. Next base: position 252,005 of record NZ_JAHTMW010000004.1, read on the forward strand.
GGCCGGGGCGCCGTTCTGCGCGGACAGCGTCCAGGCGCCGTTGGTGGCGTTGGCGGTGACGCTCACGCTGACGCCGAAGACGCTGGTGGTGCAGCCGCTGAAGGTGGGCGGGTTGATGGTGGCGCTGACCGGCCCGGCGTCGTTGTGGTTGGCGGGTGCGGCGGGGACCTGGTTGTTGGCGCCGGTGCCAGGCACGGACGCGGAGACCGTGCAGGTCATGGTGGTGGACCCGGCCACGAAGGTGGCCTTGCCGGTCAGCTTGGCGGCGAAGGAGTGGCCGGCCGGCAGCAGTGTGGTGGAGGCGGCGGCCTGGGTGCCGGCGCCGCCGAAGGCGAGAGCGGCGGCCGCGGCGAGTCCGGTCGCGGAGACGAGCAGCTTGGACATGGGGATCTCCTCGGTTGCGGTGTGTGGGGAGCGAGGAGGTGCGGATGCGCGTGGGGTGGGGGACACGCGCGGTGGCTCAAGAGAAGTGACTTGAGAGTAGAACCGACCGGTAGTGACGTCCAGGCAGGTTTTCCGCCACTGCTGATGGATTGTCAGAAGGTTGGCGCGACCGCGTACTTGACCGGGATCCCGGGACCGATCCCCGCCCGGATCCGCCCCGCCCTCTCGGGTCCAGTGGACACGCCACCGCCCCCGGAGCGGAGCCTCGTCCCGGGGGCGGCGATGAGCGGCGATGTCGGCGCACGACGCTCGGCACGGGATCCGAGAGCCCCCACGGCTCTCGTTCGGAAACGACCCCGGCACCTCCGATCCTGCCGTGTCCCGGCGCCCGGTTCGATGATCGACGGGCCCCTCCCACACGATCCGGGGAAGCCGGGGGCGCGCCTTGACGGCCCGCGCGCCCCGCCGCGCGCCCGCCGGACCGGCGGGGCACGGAGGTTCCGGGCGGCGCTTCCGGAGTCGTCACTCCCTGTTCCCCGCAGGGTGGTTGACGCTCCGTACGGGCGACTGCGAAGGTCTGGCACCACCCCCACTCAAGGAGTTGACGTGCACCTGACCTCCGCGCCGCGGCGGCGCCGCCGTACGGCGCTCGCCGCCCTGCTGTGCGCCCTCGGACTCGTCGTCGGCGTCCCGGCCACCGCCCAGGCGGCCGTGCTCCCGCCGCTCCCGCAGAACGCCGACGGCCTCGACCAGACCTTCGCCCCGGCGTACGACTTCGACACCGACGGCTGTTACATGACCGCCGCCATCGGCTCCGACGGAACGCTCAACCCCGGTCTGAAGCTCGGCGGCACGGTCAACGGCCAGTGCCACGACCCGGCCCAGCTGGCCGCCGCGAACAGCTACTCGCGCGCCAAGTGCAACAACGGCTGGTGCGCCGTGATCTACGCCGGCTACTACGAGAAGGACCAGGCGACCTGGGGCCCGCTGGCGATCGGCCACACCCACGACTGGGAGCACATCGTCGTCTGGATCAGCGACAACCAGGTCAAGTACGTGTCGGCCTCGCAGCACAGCGGCTACCAGATCGCCGACCGCTCGACGATCCGCTTCGACGGCACCCACCCCAAGATCGTCTACCACAAGGACGGTCTGTCCACCCACTGCTACCGCTTCGCCAACTCCTCCGACGACCAGATCGAGAACTCCACCGGCGGCTGGTTCTACCCGCGCCTCGTCGGCTGGAACGGCTACCCAGCGGGACTGCGGGACCGGCTGACGGCGGCGAACTTCGGTTCGGCCACCCTCAAGATCGACGACGCCGACTTCTCGTACGCCCTGTCGAACGCCAAGCCGGCGGGCATCCCCTTCGACCCGAACGCCTAGACACGCCCGGAAGGGGCCGAAACCGGCCGCCTGCCGAACGACCCGGTCCCGGCGTTGGGGATACTGGAAGGCCCACGGGATCGAGGCGACAGGGAGGGCTGGGTGGAGTTCCGCCTGCTCGGGACGGTGTCCATCACGGCCGAGGCGGGTGAGCTGCCGCTCGGCCCCGCCAAGCGGAGAAGCGTGCTCGCGGCGTTGCTGCTGCGCGCCAACTCCGTCGTACCCGTCGACCGGCTGATCGACACGGTGTGGGCGGAGGACCCTCCGGCCCGGGCCCGCACGGTCGTCCAGGGGCATGTCTCCCGGCTGCGCGCGCTGTTCGAGCAGGGGGGCGCGGACGACTACGGGGTGGAGCTGGCCACCCGTTCCCAGGCCTACGAGCTGCGCATGCCGGACCGGCTCCTCGACACCCACCGCTTCGAGGAGCTGGTCCAGCTCGCCGGGCACCAGAAGCACCCGGGCGACGCCGTCCTGATGCTGCGCGAGGCACTCGCGCTGTGGCGCGGCCCGGCGCTGACCGGGACGGTGGCCAGCGAGCCGCTGCTCGTCGCCGCGCAGGCCCTGGAGGAGACCCGGCTGGTCACGGTCGAGCAGCTCGCGGCGGCGTACGGGCGGCTCGGCGAGCACACCCGGGCCGCGGCCGTCCTGCGCGCCGAGGCCTCGGCGAACCCGCTGCGCGAGTCCCTGACGGCGGCCCTGATGCTGTCGCTGTACCGCGCGGGCCACCAGTCGGACGCGCTCGACTGCTACCACCGCACCCGAGGCCTGCTCGCCGACGAGCTCGGCGTCGACCCGGGCCCGGCGCTGCGCGCCGCGTACGAGGCCGTGCTGCGCGGCCTCACGACCACGCCCCCGCAGACGGTCGCCGTCGCCGCTGTCGCCGACGGGCCGGTACGGGCCGAGCACCCGCCGCGGCCCGCCGCGACCGACGAGATCACGCCCTCCGTGGCGGCGGTACGGGACGCGGACGCCGGGCCCGGGACGGGCCCCGGTGCGGGTACGGATGCGGGTGCGAGCCCTGGTGCCGGCGCCGTCCCCGGCCCGGCCGGTCATCACGCCTTGGCGGAGATGCCGGTCGATGGTGCGGCCACCGGAACGGGACCCGGTACGGGTACGGGCGCCGGTGCCGGGGCCCCGCAGTGGCCCGCGCCCGATCTGCTGCCCCGCACCCCGCGCGGCTTCCTCGGGCGCGAACGCGAACTGGAAGAGCTGGACGCGGCCGTGGACGCCGCCCGCGTCGCGATCGTCACCGGCCCCGCCGGGGTCGGGAAGACGGCGCTCGCCCTCCAGTGGGCGCACCGGCGCGCGCCGCGCTTCCCCGACGGCGTGCTCTACGCCGACCTGCGCGGCTTCAGCCCCGACGAGGGTCTGGACGCGGCCGATGTCCTGCGGGAGTTCCTGCTCGCGCTCGGCGTGCCGCCGCGCCGGGTGCCGGAGTCGCCGACGGCCGCCGCCGCGCTGTACCGCTCGCTGACCGAGGACCGGGCGCTGCTGGTCGTCCTCGACAACGTGCGCGGCGCCGACACCGCCGGGCCGCTGCTGCCGGCCGGCGCGCGCAGCGCCGCCGTGGTGACCTCCCGGCTGCGGCTCGGCGGGCTCGTCGTCTCCGAACTGGCCCGGCCGGTGCCGCTCGGCGTGCTCGGCGTCGACGAGTCGGCGGCGCTGCTCGCGGCGGCCGTCGGCACCGACCGGGTGGCCGCCGAGCCGGCCGCCGCGCGGCTGCTCGCCTCGCTCTGCGACGGGCTGCCGCTCGCACTGCGGGTCACGGCGGCGCAGCTGGCCGCACGCCCGCACTGGCGGCTGTCCGATCTCGCCGCCGAACTCGCCGACGAACAGCGGCGGCTCGCCCTGCTGTCGGTGGACGGCTGCGCGGGCCCCGACGCGCAGGGCGTGGCCGCCGCGCTGCACCTCACGGTGCAGGGGCTGCCGGAGGAGGCGGCCCGGCTGTTCCGGCAGATCGGCGCGCTGCCGGGCCCCGATCTGGACCGGAACGCGGCGGCGGCGCTCCTCGAACGGCCGCCGGCGGTCGCCGCCGAGGCCCTGGACCGGCTCTGCGACGCACACCTCCTCACCGAGTACGCGCCGGGCCGGCACACCCTGCACGATCTGGTCCGGCTCTACGCGCGGCGACTGCGCCCCGACGACGCGGCGCTGCTGCGGCTGCTCGACCACTACATGTACACGGCGATGGCGGCGACGAAGACGGCCGAGCCCGACGACCTGCCGTGCTGCACACTGCCCGGGAACGCCCACCGGCCGCCCGCCACGCCGCACTTCGCGGGGCGTGACGCGGCGCTGCTCTGGTACGCGGCCGAGCGCGACAACCTCGCCGCGGCGGTCGCCGCCGCCCGGGCGGCCGGGCACCACGACCGGGCCTGGCGGCTCGCCCTGCTCCAGTGGCCGTACATGCTGTGGAACAGCCACGACGGCTGGGTGCCGCTCCTGGAGGCGGCGGTCGACTCGACCGCCCGCGAGCACGACCCGGACGCCGAGTCCCGGGCCCGCGCGCTGCTCGGCTGGCTCCTCACCCAGGAGGACCGCCTTCCCGAGGCCCTGGTCCACCTCCGCCTCGCCCCCGGCCTCGCGGCCCGCGCCGGCGAGCCGTCCAGCGAGGCGACCGCCCTGGTCAACCTGGCGGTCGCGCTCGACGCCTCCGGCGTCTCCGAGGAGTCCCTCGCGCACACCGCCCGCGCGATCGCCCTCGTCCGGGACGGCGACGACGTCATCACCGAACTCCTCGCCCTGGAGCACCGCGCCCAGCAGCTCCTCGCCGCCGGCGACCCCGCCGGCGCCCTCGCCTGTGCCCGCCGCGGCCTCACCCTCGACGGCGACACCGTCAACGGCCTCCTCGGCGTGCGCCACAGCATGCTCACCGCCACCATGGGCGCCGCCCTCCTCGACCTCGGCGACCCCACCGCCGCCGCACCCGCTCTCACCCGCGCCCTCGAACTGGGCCTGGCGCACGGCTACAAGGAAACGGTTCAGCGCGCGGAGAAGGAGCTCAGGCGCCTGCGGGAGACGGTCGGGGGCTGACGCGCCGCGGATGACGGGAGGGGCGGGGGGCTACTCGCCCCACACCCCGGCCGACGGATCCGGCCATGGTTCCGTCACCGCGCCCGCCTCCGCCGTGACCTCCCGTTTGAGGGCCAGGCACATGCGGCCGTGGAGGGCGCCCGCCGTGGGGCCGTGTTCCGGCGGGCGGAGTTCGGCGACGAGGTGCCAGTAGCGGCCGATCAGGGGGTCCGCGCCCGTGGCGAGGAGGCGGGCGAGGCGGCGGCGGAAGGCGGGGGTGTCGCGGGTGGCGAGGGCGTCGGCATAGGCGGCGACGAAGCGGTCCAGGGCCTCGGTGCGGTGCGCCGCCGCCAGGTCGTACGCCTCGGCGAGGCCCTCGTAGAGCGCGCTCGCTCGGTGCGCCACGCCGGCGAGGTGGACGGCCGGGGCGGGTGCCGCGGCGACGAGGGCGTGGAGCCGGGCGTACGCGAGGACCTGGGCCGGGGTGGGGTCGGCGGGCGGTTCCGGGACCGCGACGTCCACGACGGCGGCCGCGAGCCGCGCCGGGAACCGTACGGGCAGGGTGCGCCGCCAGAACCGGGCCAGCGCGGTCGTGTCCGGCGGCGTCGCCAACCCGCCGAGCAGCCGCAGGCGTTCGGCCCGCTCGGCCGCCGGGGCGTCGCGGAGCAGCCGCAGCGAGGCCTCGTGCCAGCGCAGCGCCGTCATCCGCCGCTCGACCTCGCGCAGCCGGCCCGCGACGACGTCCTCCCACGCGGACCCCTGGTCGAGCACCCGGCCCACGTCCGTCACCGGGAGCTCCAGGGCGCGCAGCGCCCGGATCGAGCGCAGCCGCTCCAACGCCCCCGGCCCGTACCGCCGGTGTCCCCCGCCGGTCCGTCCGCCCTCCGGCAGCAGCCCGCGCTCGGAGTAGTAGCGCACGGTCTTGACGGAGACGCCCGCCCGTTCGGCGAGCTCCCCGATGCTCCACACCTCGTCCTCGGCCCCCACGCTCCCGACCCTAACGGCGCTCGCCTTGAACCTCCCCCTGGGGGAGTTCCTACGGTCCTCTCCACGGAACGAGCGACGCGAGGAGAGGAGAGGGCGATGACCGCTTTCGTGTTGGTGTCCGGGCCCTTCACCGGCGGCTGGGTCTGGGACGAGGTGGCGGAGCGGCTGCGGAAGGCCGGGGCCGCCGCGTACCCGGTGACGCTCACCGGCATGGCGGGGGCCGAGACTTCAGAGCCGGAGACGGAGACGGAGGCAGAGACGGAGACGGATCTGGAGACGGATCTGGAGACGCACATCGGGGACGTGCTGCGGGCGATCGACGAGGCGGGAACCGGCCCGGACGCGGGCGAGGTCGTCCTCGTCGGGCACGACTACGGCATCCATCCGGTGCTCGGGGCCGCCGACCGGCGGGCCGGGCGGGTCGCGCGGGTGGTCTACCTGGACGCGGGGCTGCCGGGCGACGGGGACCCGGCGAGCGCCTTCGTCCCGGACCCGACCGCCGTCGGGCGGGCCGGCGCGGACAGGCTCGTACCGCCGCCGTCGGGCGCCGAGTGGGCGCGGTGGGGCAGTACGGAGGGGCTGTCGGCGGCGGTTCTGGCCCGGCTTGACCGGCTGGCCGCGCCGCAGCCGGTGCGCACCCTGACCCAGCCGCTGCGGCTGACCGGCAGCCCGTTCGGCCGGCCGACGACGGGCGTGCTGTGCACCGCGAACGGCCCGGGGATCTCGGGCGTGGAGATGCTGCTCGCCGCGGGCCCGCCGCGGTTCCGGGTGCTCGCGTCCCCCACGGTGACCTTCTTCGAGCTGGAGACCGGCCACTGGCCGATGCTGTCCGCGCCCGGCCCGCTCGCCGAGGTGCTGCTGCGGGCGGCGGCGGACGAGGGCGTGCGGCTCTCCGTACCGGAGACGGCGTCCCCCTTCGAGGGCCGGGGCTTCCTGCTCGACGTGCCGGAGCGGCCGTCCGAGCGGCACGGACCGATCGACCTGTACCTCCCGGAGGCCGAGGAGCCGCGCCCGGCCGTGCTGTTCGTGCACGGCGGACCGGTGTCGCCGGACCAGAAGCCGACGCCGCGGGACAGCGACTTCTTCCAGGGGTACGGGCGTTACGTGGCGGGTCTCGGCGTCGTGGGCGTCACCCTGGACCACCGGCTGTACGGCCTCGCGGACTATCCGCACGCCGCCGAGGACCTGGCGCGGGCCCTGGAGCTGGTCCGGGCGGACCCCCGGGTGGACCCGGAGCGGATCGCGCTGTGGATCTTCTCCGGCGGCGGCCTGCTCGCGGCTGACTGGCTCGCGGCCCCGCCGCCGTGGCTGCGCTGCGTGGCGCTGAACTATCCGGTGCTCGCGCCGCTGGCCGACTGGCGCCAGGTGGACGCCCGCTTCCGCCCTGCGGAGGCGCTGTCGGCGGCGAGCCCGCCGGTCGTGCTGACCCGGGCGGGCCTGGAGCATCCGCCGTTCCAGGAGACGGTCGACGCGTTCCTGGCGGTCGCGAAGCGCACGGGCGCCGAGGTCGAGCTGATCGACGTGCCGCTCGCCCACCACGGTTTCGAGGCGATCGACCACCTCCCCGAGACCCGCGAGGCGGTGACCGGGGCCGCCGCCTCGGTCGTACGGCATCTGACGGCGGGCCACTGACCCCCGGGCCGGGCCGTGCCGGGCCGCCCGGCACGGCCCGGACATGGCCCGGACATGGCCGTCAGCAAGATCATCAGTCGATAGTGTGTGTCCATGTCACGCATACGTCTCACCCTCGCCACCGCCCTCGTCGGGGTGGCCGCGCTCACCGCCTGTTCCTCCGGCGGCGACGGGCCCGCCTCGGCCGACGGCCCGCAGAAGAAGGAGGAGAAGCCGGCGGCCGCTCCGCGGCCGATCACCGAGGAGCTGAGCCAGGCCCACCTCTCGCAGGCCCTGCTCGGCGACGGCGAGACCCTTCCCGGCTGGACCCTGCACGACGACAAGTCGGTGACGGACGGGCAGTACTGCAACGGCTCGCGGGACGACGACTCCGTCCCGGCGGGCTGGGTGCGCGGCAGTGACGCCTCGTACGAGTACAACGGCTCCACGGTCGACATGACGCACATACACATCTGTCTGTTCAAGACGGCCGAGGACGCCCACCGCCAGTACGTGGCCTGGAAGGGCACCGAGACGAGCAAGCAGCAGAAGCCGAAGGTCCCCGTGGGCGACGAGAACACGCTCGTCATCAACCCCGGTCTCAGTGAGGACTCCGTCTACGGGTACGTGCGTTCGGGCAAGGTCAACATCCGGGTGCGCACCGAGGGCGGCACCGCGGGCGACCCGTCGGGCACCCAGGCCGTGCTCGCCGCGACGCTCAAGCGCCTCCAGGAACTCCAGGACGGCAAGGCGGCGACCGTGACGGCCCCCGACGAACAGGCCGCCGCCCGGCAGTAGCGGCAGTAGCCGCGAGGGACTGATGACGAAAGTCTGACGGAACGGCGCCGGCCCTGTTCCCGGGCGGGGACAGCTGGTCGTATCGGGGGTGTGAACAGCACAGACGAACACCCCCGAGGCACCCCCGTGGGCCGCCGCGTCGTCCTCGGTCTGCTCGGGCTCGGCGCCGCCGGCGTCGCGGCGGGGCCGTACCTCCAGCAGGCCCAGAGCGCCGTCGCCGCCAAGGATCCGACCGGGCTGACCGCGCTGCTGCCGGGCGGCGGCGGCTTCCGCTACTACTCCGTGGTCTCCTCGGTGCCGGCCCGCACCGAGCGGACCTACACGTTGACGGTGGACGGCCTGGTCGAGCGGCCGGCCCGCCACCGCCTGGCCGACCTGCGGGCCATGCCGCAGCGCCGCATCGTGCGGGACGTGCAGTGTGTGACCGGCTGGCGGGTGCCGGACACCCCGTTCGAGGGCGTCTCCCTCGCGCACCTGCTTGACGTCGCGGGGGTACGAGAGGGGGCCGGCGCGGTGCGGTTCACCTGCTTCGACGGCACGTACACCGAGAGCCTCACGCTCGATCAGGCACGCCGAGACGACGTCCTGCTGGCGCTGCGGATGCAGGACGCCCCGATCTCCCATGCCCACGGCGGGCCGGTACGGCTGTATGTGGCGCCGATGTACTTCTACAAGTCCGCCAAGTGGCTGTCGGGCATCACCGTCACCCCGACGGTGCGGCCGGGCTACTGGGAGCGGTACGGCTACGACGTCGACGCCTGGGTCGGCCGGTCGAACGGGCGGGACGATGCGCCGACCGCCTGACTCCGCCTCCGACGTCGAATCCGGCTCCGATTCCGGCTCCGAATCCGGCCGTCTGCTGCGCTTCGCCCGCCCCGTGCGCTGGGCGCATCGCACCACCGCGGCGCTGATGCTGATGTGCCTGGCCACCGCCGCCTGTCTGTACGTGACGCCCCTGGCCGAACTGGTCGGGCGCCGCCGGCTGGTCGTGACCGTGCACGTGTGGTGCGGTCTCGCCCTGCCCGTACCCCTGCTGTGCGGACTGCTCTTCCGGGCGCTGCGCGCGGACGCGGCCCGGCTCAGCCGGTTCACCCCGCTCGACCGGGCGTGGCTGCGGGCGGTGCGGTCCCGTGATCCGTACCGCCCGGCGGGGAAGTTCAACGCCGGGCAGAAGCTGTACGCGCAGTGGACGCTCGGGACGATGCTCGTGCTCGTCGGTACGGGACTGCTGATGTGGCTCACCCACCTCGCGCCGCCGTCGGCGCGGACCGGTGCGACGTTCGTCCACGACTGGCTCGCCGTGGCGGTCGCCGTGGTGACGGCCGGGCACATCCGGATGGCGGCGCGGGATCCGGAGGCCCGGCTCGGGATGCGCACAGGTCTGGTGGACCGCGACTGGGCCGCGCGGGAGCACCCGCACTGGAGACGGGAGCGGCGAGCTCTTACGGAAAGGTGACGGGAGGCCGTGGTGCGGGCCGGACCGGGCCTCGGCCCTCTAGCGTGGGGCGGTATGCGGGTATTGGTCACCGGCGGAGCCGGTTTCATCGGAACCCAGATCGTCGACGCGCTCCTCGCGCGCGGCCATGATGTCGTCTCGTACGACGTCCTGCTGCCGTCCGCGCACTCCGGTCCGCCGCGCGCGGCGCGCCCCGGTGAGGAGCTGGTCGTCGCGGACGTCCGGGACGGCACGGCCGTCGCGGAGGCCCTGCGGGGCGTGGACGCGGTGTGCCACCAGGCGGCGATGGTGGGCCTGGGCAAGGACTTCGCGGACGCGCCGGAGTACGTCGGGTGCAACGATCTCGGCACGGCGGTGCTCCTTGCCGCGATGGCCGGGGCCGGCGTGCGGGAGTTGGTCCTCGCCGGCTCGATGGTGGTCTACGGCGAGGGCCGCTACGAGTGCGCCCGGCACGGTGTGGTGCGGCCGGCCCCGCGCCGGGAGGCGGATCTGGCGGCGGGCCGCTTCGAACCCGGCTGCCCGCTGTGCGGGGCCGCACTCACGCCGGGCCTCGTGACCGAGGACGCGCCGGCGGACCCGCGCAACGTCTACGCCGCGACGAAGCTCGCGCAGGAACACCTCGCCGCCGCCTGGGCCCGCGCGACCGGCGGCCGGACGGTGTCGCTGCGCTACCACAACGTCTACGGCCCCGGCATGCCCCGGGACACCCCGTACGCCGGCGTGGCCTCCCTGTTCCGCTCCGCGCTCGCCCGCGGCGAGGCCCCCCGCGTCTTCGAGGACGGCGGTCAGCGCCGCGACTTCGTCCACGTCCGGGACGTCGCCGAGGCGGCGGTCCTGGCCCTGGAGGCCGCGCACGGCCTGGCCGACGGCTCGTTCACCGCCTACAACACCGGCAGCGGCGATCCCCGTACCGTCGGAGACATGGCCCGCGCGCTCGCCCGCGCGTACGGCGGGCCGCTGCCGGTGACCACTGGCGAGTACCGGCTCGGCGACGTCCGCCACGTGACGGCGGACTCGTCCCGGCTCCGCCGGGAGCTCGGCTGGAAGCCGCAGGTCGGATTCGAGGCCGGAATGCGGGAGTTCGCGCGCGCGGAGCTGCGCTAGCGGCTGTCTTGTCGATCAGGCCGGATCGGGGAGCCGCTCCCCCACAGCCCCCGCCTGGGTGTGGACACCACCGGGCCCGCAGGGCCCAGGGGCGTGCCGTGCTGGGGGCACCACCCAGGCGAAGCGCTGCAGGTCGGTGAGACACCCCCTGACGGCCCGGTCGCCGGAGCAGCACGAGCCCCTCCGGCCCGGGCGGGCCTGGACCGGGCCGGGGCGCGGGGGCGAGAGCTGGGTGGACGAGGGCGAGGCCGGCCGGGCCGGCCGTCGGGCCCGGCCGGAGGGCGCAGGGCGGCCGGAGCCCAGCGTCGGGGTGCGGGGCCGCCGGGCCCGGCGGAGGGCCCGCGTCGAGGCCGGTGCCGGGTCAGTTCAGTGCGACCGGCAGGGTGACCTCGAAGCGGCAGCCGCCCGGGACGTTGTGGACCTCGGTGCGGCCCGCGTGGGCCTCGACGATGCCGCGGACGATGGCGAGGCCGAGGCCGGCGCCGCCTGGTGGGGTGCGGGCCTCGGTGCCGCGCCAGCCGGTGTCGAAGACGCGGGGCAGGTCGTCGTCGGCGATGCCGCCGCAGCCGTCCGTGACGGACAGGACGACGGCGCCGGCACGCCGTTCGGCCGCCACCGCGACCGTGCCGTCGGCCGGTGTGTGGCGGATGGCGTTGACGAGCAGGTTCGCGAGGACCCGGGTCATCTCCTTGCCGTCCACCTCGACGGGCACCGCTTCGACCTCCTCCCCCACCAGCCGCACCCCGTGCTCGCGGGCGAGCGGGTCGGCGCCGCTCAGGGCGTCGCCCACGAGGTCGTACACGGACATGCGACTCGGGCTGATGGCCAGCGCGCCGGCGTGGATGCGGGAGAGTTCGAAGAGGTCGGTGACCATGGTCGTGAGGCGCTCGACCTCGGTGCGGATCTGCCGGTGGTAGCGGGCGGGGTCGGCGGCCACTCCGTCCTCCAGGGCCTCCGCCATGGCCCGCAGTCCCGCCAGCGGGGTGCGCAGGTCGTGGGAGATCCACGCGACGAGTTCTCTGCGGGAGGCCTCCAGGGACCGCTCACGGCGCCGGGAGGCGTCCAGCTTCGCGCTGGTGGCGGCCAGTTCCCGGGTGAGCGCGGCGAGTTCGGCGGTGGCGGCGCCGTCCGGGGCGGCGAAGCTGCCGCCGTCGCCGAAGTCGCGCGCGGCGCGGGCGAGGGCGCGGCTGCGGGCCACCACCCAGCGGCCCAGGACCAGGGCGGTGCCGAGCGAGACGAGCGCCGCCATGGCCACGACGACGGTCACCACCCACAGGTCGTGCGCGGACAGGAACATCGCCTGGGCGACCGCGAGCGTCCCAGCGAGCATCGCGGTCACCGTGACGGCCGCGACCACGGTCAGGGAGACCGCGACCGAGCGGCGCCGTACGAGGCGGAGCACCAGCGCTCCGCCGATCCCGGCGCACACGGCCCCGGCCAGGGCGAACCCCGCGATCAGCAGGAGGTCCTTCATGCCGCTCCGCCTTCCGTCCCGTCGCCTTCCGGCTCGAAGCGGTAGCCGACGCCCCACACGGTACGGATGAGCCGGGGCCGGGCCGGGTCGTCCTCGATCTTGGCGCGCAGGCGCCGCACGTGGACCGTGACCGTGGACAGGTCGCCGAAGTCCCAGCCCCATACCTGCCGCATCAGTTCCTCCCTGGTGTGCGCGGCGCCGGGGTGCTCCAGAAGGTACGCGAGGAGGTCGAACTCACGGAGTGTGAGGGCGAGTTCACGGCCCGCCCGGGTGGCCCGGCGGGTGACCGGGTCGACGGTGAGACCGGCGGCGCGCAGGACCGGCCGGGGAGCCGCCGGTCCGGTGGCCGCGCGGCTGCGGCGCAGCACGGACTCGACCCGCAGCACCAGCTCGCGCGGGCTGAACGGCTTGGTGACGTAGTCGTCCGCGCCGACCTCCAGGCCGGTGATCCGGTCCTCCTCGTCACCGCGCGCGGTCAGCATGATCACCGGAACGGGCCCGGTCTCCCGCAGCCTGCGGCACACCTCCAGGCCGTCGAGGCCCGGCAGCATGAGGTCGAGGAGCACGAGGTCCGGCCACCGCTCACCGGCGCGCAGCAGGGCCTCGGGGCCGTCGGCCGCGTGCTCCACGGCGAAACCGGACCGGTCGAGGTAGCCGGTCACCACCTCGGCCACGGTCGGGTCGTCGTCCACGACCAGGATCCGGGCCGCGGGCCGCGGCTCGGGCCGGGCCTCGGGCCGGGGCTCGGCCCGGAACTCGGGCCGGAGTTCGGGCCTGGTCTCAGGCCGGTCCACAGGCCGGGGCTCGGCCCGGAGCTCGGGCCTGGTCTCAGGCCGGTCCACAGGCCGGGGCTCGGCCCGGAGCTCGGTCCGGTCCACGGACCCGGGGGCGCTGTGCTCGTTCATGCCGCCCAGCGTCGCATCCGCCGCACCCGGGGTCACCGCCACCCGGGGGTACGAGGGCCGCCGTCCGCGTTTCGTAAGGACTTCCGCGCCCCCGATCCACCGGCTGCTTCCTACGGTGGGAGCCGTGACACTCATGACCGTAGATGTCGTCCTTCCCTGTCTCGACGAGGCCGAGGCGCTGCCCTGGGTGCTCTCCCGCGTCCCGGCCGGCTGGCGGGCGATCGTCGTCGACAACGGCTCCAGCGACGGCTCCGCCGGCATCGCGGCCGGCCTCGGGGCCACCGTGGTGACCGAGCCCCGGCGCGGTTTCGGTGCCGCCTGCCACGCCGGGCTGCTCGCCTCCGACGCCGAGTTCGTCTGCTTCTGCGACTGCGACGCCTCCCTCGACCCCGGCCTGTTGCCGGACCTCGTCGCCGCGGTGGCCGACGGCTCCGCCGACCTCCTGCTCGGCCGCCGCCGCCCCACCGCGCGCGGCGCCTGGCCGGTCCACGCCCGGGCGGGCAACCTGGCGCTTTCCTGGCTGCTGCGCCGCCGTACCGGCCTCCGGCTGCACGACCTCGGCCCGCTGCGGGCCGCCCGCCGCGAGGCGCTCCTCGGGCTCGGGCTCACCGACCGGCGCAGCGGCTACCCGCTCCAGATGGTCGTGCGGGCGGCCGACGCGGGCTGGCGGGTGCGGGAGGTCGACGTGCCGTATCTGCCGCGGGCCGGACGGTCGAAGGTCACGGGCACCTGGCGGGGCACCTGGCAGGCGGTCCGTGACATGCGCAAGGTGCTCGACGAGCCGGCGCCGACGCGCGGGACCCCGACGGCCGGAGTGCGCCCGTGACCGCCCTCCTCGTCATCGCGAAGCAGCCCATGCCCGGCCGGGTGAAGACCCGGCTCACTCCCCCGTTCACGCCCGAGCAGGCCGCGGCGCTCGCCGAGGCGGCCCTCGCCGACACGCTCACCGCGGCCGCCCGCGTGCCGGCGGACCGGCATGTCCTCGTGCTCGACGGGGCGCCCGGCCCCTGGCTGCCGCCGGGGTTCCAGGTCGTCCCCCAGGCCGGGGGCGGGCTCGACGCACGGCTCGCGGCCGCGTTCGCCGCCTGCGCCGGACCGGCCCTGCTCATCGGCATGGACACCCCGCAGGTCACCCCCTCCCTGCTCGCCCCGGCCCTGTGCTGGGACGCGCACGACGCCTGGTTCGGTCCGGCCGCCGACGGCGGCTTCTGGGCCCTCGGCCTCGCCCGCCCCGACCCTTCGCTGCTGCTCGGCGTGCCCATGTCCCGGCCGGACACCGGCGCCGTCCAGTACGCCCGGCTGCGGAAGGCCGGGCTGCGCGTCGGCCGCCTGCCCGTCCTGCGGGACGTGGACACCGCGTCGGACGCCCGGCGGGTCGCGGCCGCCGCGCCCGGCACCCGCTTCGCCGCCCGGTACGCCGAGTCGACCGGCGCGACGGCGGGAGCGGTCCGTTGACCACCTCGACCACCACGACCACGGCGGCGACCGCCTGGCGGGCCGATCCGTACACCGACGCCCTGCTCGCCGGCCGGGGGCCCCTCTTCCTCCGCCGCCACGACGGCTGGCTGCTGCCCCTGGAGGTCGAGCGCTGGTGCGAGGCGCCCGACGCCGCCGACCGCTCCGTGCTCGACCGCTGCCGCGGCACGGTCCTCGACATCGGCTGCGGGCCGGGACGGCTCGTCGCCGCCCTGGCCGCCGAGGGCCGGCGGGCCCTCGGCATCGACATCAGCCCGGCGGCGGTGGCCCGCACCGCGCGACTCGGCGCCGCGGCGCTGTGCCGGTCGGTCTTCGACCCGCTGCCCGCCGAGGGACGGTGGGACACGGCGCTGCTGATCGACGGCAACATAGGCATCGGCGGAGACCCGGCCGCGCTGCTGCGCAGACTGTGCCAGGTCGTGTCGCGCTCCGGACACGTCATCGCCGAGTGCGCGCCCGTCGACGTCGACGAGTGCTGCGACGTACGGGTCGACGACGGCCGGGGCGGCCGTGGAACGCCGTTCCCCTGGGCCCGGGTGGGCGTCCGCGCCCTGGCCGCGCACGCCCGGAACGCGGGCTGGGCCGTCCACGAACAGTGGACCGTGGACGGGCGCCCCTTCCTGTCCCTGGTGCTTCAGTCCTCCGCTCGGGCGTCGGCGCCAGGGTCCCGCTGAGGCCGAACCCGCCGCAGTCGATCCCGCCCCCGCCGTACGAGATACACCGCTCCCGCCGCGGCGGCGACGCCCGCCAGCACGATCGCGAGATTCCGGCCGTACGGGAGGGGCAGCGCCGACGGGTTGGGCGGGGCTCCCGGCCGTACGAGCAGGGGCAGGGCGATCAGGATCACGCAGCCCGCCACCAGCAACGCCCCGCGCCACAGCCCGCGTTGACGCCGACCCACGAGCAGCAGCCCCACGCCGAACACCAGCGGGGCGAGGATCCCGTCGTGCAGCACGAGCGCGCCGGCCAGCCACAGCAGCACCCCGAGCGGATCCGGCTCGGCCACCACCAGCCAGGCCCCGAGCCCGATCAGGGCGAGACCGAGCCCGCCGACCGCGTACCGCAGCACCTGAGCCCCACTCGTCACGCTCACAACACCTCCAGCCGGTGCACCCACTTGGTCTGCAGGACCCCGGGCCGGCCGGGGGCGATGATCCGGGCCGGGAAGCCGTGGTCGAGCGAGAGGGGCTGCCCGTTCAGGGTCAGGGCGAGCAGGGTGAGCGGGTCGTCCGCGTACTCCGCGCCCATCTCCATCACCCGGTAGGCGCCGCTCACTTCGAGCGAGGTCACCCGTACCCCGTCCCGGCCCGGCCGCCCGCCGGCCCGCTCGACCAGGTCCCGTACCCGTACCCCGCCCCAGTCCGCGTCGACGCTCCAGCCTTCGACGCAGGCGATCGGCAGCCGGGCCCGGCCCCGCGCCATCGACCGCAGGGCGTCGAGCGTGAGGACGTACGGCCGGGGCCCGGAGACTTCGAGCCGCCACCCGGCCAGGCCGCGCGCCGTGACACCGGCCGCGGCGGCGGTCCGGTTGACGGGCACCCCCTGCGGGCCGTGGTCGGGGTGCCGGGGCGCGAGCAGGTCGAGCGCCTTCAGCGGGGTGAAGGACTGGCCGACCGTCGTCAGCGTGACGACGCCGACGGCCGCGCCCGTGGCGAGGAGCAGTGAGCGGCGGTCGACCGCGTCCTCGGCCGGCAGGGCGCGCGTCCCGGCCGAGCGGCGGCCCCAATGGTCCCTGATCTCGGGGGCCTTGACCGCGATGTGCAGCAGGAGCGCGCCGGTGACGACCCAGGCGACGGCGAAGTGGACGGGGACGAAGGCGAAGGGCCACGGATACCACTCGACGATGTTGAGGAGCCCGGTGAGCACCTCGAAGACGGCGGCGGCCACCAGGAGGGCGACGGACAGGCGCTCCAGGGCGTGCCGCACGGACCGCACCGGCGGCCATGCGAACAGCCGGGGGTACACCGCCCACAGCTTGACGAGGAGCAGCACGATCGCCGCGAGTCCGGTGCCGACGTGCAGGCCCTGGGTGAGCGCGTAGCCCCACACCGGCCGGGCGGGCAGCCGGTCGGCGAGCCAGTCGGGCGGTTGCTGGAGGTAGTGGCTGACGAGGCCGGTCGCGAAGCAGACGGCGAAGGCCGCGCCGAGCCACCGGCCGACGGCCGTCGCGGTCCTGGCGTCGTGCAGCCGCCCGGTGAACGCGGGCGGCCGGACGGCCGGGAGCCGGAACGCGGGGCGCGGCAGGCGAGGCGGGCCCGGCGGGCGCAACAGGCGAGACGGGCGTGACAGGCGAGGCCGGCGCGGCAGCCTGGGCTTGCGGAACGTCATGCCGTCCATGACACCGCCGCGAGCGGCCGCGCGGAGCGCCCGACACCTTACGAAACCCGAACGCCTCGCCGGGTCTCCTCCTCGTCCGTGGCGCGCGCTGCCAGTCTGCGCCCATGACCCGCGCCCGCCGTCTTCCGCTCCCCGGCCCCATCCCAGTCCCCGTCCCCGTCGTCGTCACCGCCCTTCTCCTCTCGCTGCTTGCCGTGTCGCTGACCCTGCTGCTCCGCGGGGACGCCCACGGGCCCGCCTTCCTGGCCGGGTACGCGGGCGCATGGGCGGTGTTCGCGGCGGCGGTGGGCGCCCTGCGCCGGGTCCCGCGCCGGCAGGTCGTACCGCTGCTGCTCGCGGGGGCGGTCGCGGTGACGGCGACGGGGCTGGCGGCGGCCCCGCGGACGAGCACCGACTCGTACCGTTACGCGTGGGACGGGCGCGTGCAGGCCGCCGGCATCTCGCCGTACGACCACGCGCCCGCGGACCCCGCGCTCGCCGGGCTGCGCGACGACTGGCTCTTCCCCGGCGCCGCGGCCTGCGCGCGGGGCGACGCCGACCTCGCACCGCTCGACTCCGGCGGGTGCACGCGGATCAACCGTCCGGCCGTGCACACGATCTACCCGCCCGTGGCGGAGGGCTGGTTCCTGCTCGTCCACGAGCTGTCCCCGGACGGCGTGCGCCACAAGGGGCTGCAGGCGGGCGCGGCGCTGCTCTCGCTGGCCGTCAGCGGGCTCCTGATCGGCGTGCTGCGCCGGCGGGGCGATCCGCGCCGGGCCGCGCTGTGGGCGTGGTGCCCCGCGGTCCCCGTCGAGGCCGTCGACAACGCCCACGTCGACGTCCTCGCCGTGCTGCTCTCGGTCGGCGCGCTCGCTCTCGTCGCCCGCCGCCGTCATGTCACGGGCGGGGTGCTGCTCGGTCTGGCGGTCGCGGCCAAGCTGCTGCCCGCCGTGCTGCTGCCGGGCGCGCTGTCCGGCGTCCGGCGGCCCCGTACGATCGCGGCCGTCACCCTGTCGGCGGCGGCGGCCGTGGCGCTGGCCTACCTGCCGTACGTGCTGCTCTCCGAGGGTTCCGTCCTCGGCTATCTGGGCGGCTACGCGCGGGAGGAGGGCTACGACGACGCGGGCGCGGGCGGGCGGTACGCCCTGCTGCGACTGGTGCTGCCCGACGCGTGGGCGCTGCCCGCGGCGGCGCTCGGCATGGCGGCGGTGTCGGTGGCGGTGTGGTGGCGCGGCGACCCCGAACGCCCGTGGCACGGAGCCCTGTCGACCATCGGCACGGGGTTCCTGCTGCTGACGCCGGGCTATTCCTGGTACGCGCTGCTGCTGGTCGCCCTGGTCGCCCTGGACGGGCGCCGGGAGTGGCTCGGCGTCGCCTTCGCCGGCGCGGTGGCGTATCTCGCGGGCCCGGTCACCGGCCCGGTGGGCGGCACCCTCGCGTACGGGGCGGCGGCGGCCGCGGTGACGGCTCAGCCCCTGACCGCCTGGGTGCGCCAGATGCTGGGGCTGGTGTCGAAGCGGGTGCGGAACCAACGGGAGAAGGTGGCGAGGGAGGAGAAGCCGAGCAGGCCCGCGATCTCGGTGAGCGGGCGGTCGGAGCCTCCCACGTAGCGCCGTCCCAGTGCCGTGCGGACCGAGTCGACGATCGAGGAGTAGCCCTCCCCGCTCTCCGCGAGGCGTCGCTGGAGGGTTCTCGGGTCGATGTCGAAGGTGCGGGCGACCTGTTCCAGGGAGCAGCGGCCGGTGGGCAGGAGAGCCTCGACGACCTCCCGCACGCGGTCGGTGAAGGCGCTGGCGGGCGAGGGCGCGATGTTCTCCAGGAACTGGCGGGCGTAGGGCCGCAGCCGGGGGTCGGCGAGGGTGTTGGGCGCGTCGAGGTCCGAGGGGTACAGGATGATGCCGGAGCGCGGCTGCCCGAAGGTGACGGCGGGGCCCAGGATCCGGTGATGGGGGCCGGGGTCGTCGGGGGCGCTGTGGCCGAGCGGTACGCCGACCGGTGTCCAGTCGGCGCCGAGCAGTCGGCCGATGAGCCCGTGGCAGACCCCGACCAGCATGTCCGTCGCCTGGGGGCGGCTGTCGGGCGGTGAGTCCAGGGCCAGGTCCACCCAGATCGCGGCCAGGCCGTTGCTGAGGGTGATCTCGGCGCGCAGGGCCTCGTTGTAGAGGTGGAGGTGCTGGATCAGCAGCTCCAGGGCGCTGCGCACGGAGGGCTCCTCGCGGGCGACGAAGCCGATGGGGCCGAGGTTCGAGAAGCGGGCGAGCTCGGCGAGCCGCAGGCCGAAGTCGGGGCGTCCGGTGGCGGCGGCGGTGTCCTCCAGGAGCCGGGCGACCGCGGCCACGGGGAGCCAGCGGTCGGCGGCGGCCAGCGCGGCCGGGTCCAGGCCCACGCCGCGCATCAGTGCCGACGGGTCCGCCCCGAGGGAGCGGGTGAGGTCGACGTAGTTGGCCAGGCCGGTGGTGCGCATCCGCAGTTCCACGGTGGTCTCCCGAGTGGTCTCCCCAGCTCCGACGGCTGTCGCGAAATGCTAAACGATTCGTCGCCTGAAGCAAAGCACGTCGTCTTTCGGCCGGGTAGCGTCCGGATCCAGGCGCTCCGGCGTCCGAGCCGCCCTCGATACCGGGCGCGCCGGCCGGGCATCCACGCCACTGCCACGCCACCCATCCACCCGAGGAGATCCCGTGACCACGACCGAGACCCAGGCCACCGGGGAGTCCGCCGCGCTGACGGCACTGGCCGCCGAGGCGTACGTCTTCGCCTATCCGCTGGTCACCATGGAGCTGACCAGGCGCCAGATGACCACTCCGGGTGCCGTCGTCCCCGGCAGTGCCGCGCCGAACACCTTCGCGCACCTGCCGGTCACTCCGGACGCGTCGTTCGAGGGCGTGGTCAGCCCGAACGCGGACACGCTGTACTCGCTGGCCTGGCTGGACCTGTCGGCGGGGCCGGTGCGGCTCTCCGTGCCCGACACCCGCGGGCGGTACTTCCTGCTCCCGCTGTACGACGCCTGGACCAACGTCTTCGCCTGCCCCGGCTCCCGTACGACGGGAAGCACCGCCGGTGAGTTCGCCCTGGTCGGCCCCGGCTGGGCGGGCGAACTGCCGGCCGGGGTGGAGCGGATCGACGCCCCCACCTCCATGGTCGCGATCATCGGCCGGACCCAGGTCAACGGTGTGGCGGACTACCCGGCGGTGCACGCCGTCCAGGCCGGCTACCGGCTGACTCCGCTCACCGGCACCTGCACCGACCCCGACTCGGCCTCGGCCGTGGCGGCGGGCCCCGGCCCGGTCGACCTGGTGACCGCTCCGGTCGACCAGGTGGCCGCGCTGGATCCCGCCACGTTCTTCGCCATGACCGCCCACCTGATGGCGGCCAACCCGGCGAAGCCCGATGACGCCCCCATGGTCGAGCGGCTGGCCCGGCTCGGTGTCGTCCCCGGCCGGCCCTTCGACTGGGACTCCCTGAGCCCCGAGGACCAGCAGGCGATCGCCCAGGGTGCCGCCGAGGGCATCGCCCGGGTGGAGGCGGCCGGCCGCAGCCCGCGGGCGCGGGTCCGCGACGGCTGGATGACCCCGGTCGAGATCGGCGCCTACGGGACGGACTACCTGCAGCGGGCCGCGGTCACGCTGATCGGCCTGGGCGCCAACCTCCCCGAGGACGCGGTCTATCCGGTGTGCCGGGTCGACGGCGACGGCGAGCCGCTGCACGGCCGTCACCGCTACCGGCTGCACTTCGCCGCCGACGGCCTGCCGCCGGTCAACGCGTTCTGGTCGCTGACGATGTACAACGACCGCCAGTTCTTCGTCGACAACCCGATCGACCGCTACGCCGTCGGCGACCGCGACGCGCTGAAGTTCGACGCCGACGGCTCGCTCACGCTGCTGATCCAGCACACGGCGCCGGCCGAGGGTCCGGAGTCCAACTGGCTGCCCGCGCCCGAGGGTTCCTTCAACCTCATGATGCGCCTGTTCTGGCCCGGGCCCGCGGTCCTGGGCGGCACCTGGCACGCACCGGCCGTCCGCCGCGTCGGCTGACCCGGCCACCCACCACCTGACAGCCCCTGCCCCGGAGGTCTCCCATGGACAGCCCCTCGCCCCACCCGGCGGTGCTCCCGGCGCCCGGCTCGCCGGACGCACCGGGTTCGCCGGGCTCGGAGAAGCCGCCGGTGTCCAGGCGGTACGCCTGGACCGTGTTCGCCCTCGCCTTCGCGCTGATGCTCACGGACTTCGTCGACCGGCAGATCATCGTCGCCACCTTCCCCCTCCTCAAGGAGGAGTGGGGACTGTCGGACACCCGGCTCGGGGCCCTGGTCTCGGTCGTCTCCGTGACCGTGGCGCTCGGCGCGCTGCCCTTCGCGCTGGTGGCCGACCGCTGGAGCCGGGCGAAGTCCATCGCCGTGATGGGCACGGTCTGGAGCCTGGCGGCCATGGCCTGTGCCGTGGTGGGCAACTACGCCCAGCTCCTGGCGGCGCGGGCGGCCATCGGGCTCGGCGAGGCCGGTTACGGGCCGGCCGGCGGCGCCCTGATGGCCGGTCTCTTCCCGCAGCGGCTGCGGGCGACGGTGGTGGGCGCCCTCCAGGCGGCCGGACCGCTCGGTGTCGTCCTGGGCGTCTTCCTGGGCGGGCTGATGGTGCCCTCGCTCGGCTGGCGCATGACGCTCGCGGTGTTCGCCGCGCCCGGTCTGCTCCTGGCCCTGCTGTTCCTGAAGGTACGGGAGGGGCGGGAGGGGCGTACGCCGGTGGCGAGCCCCGCCGACGCGGCCGCCCCCGCCGACGCGGCGCCGATCCGTACCCGGGGCGCCCTGGCCGAGCTCTTCCGCAGCCGTACCGCCGTCGCCTCGTACCTGGGAGGCGCCATGCAGCTGGTGGTGCTCTCCACGCTCTACGCGTGGCTGCCGAGCTACCTCACCCGTACCCACGACTACACCAGCGCCAAGGCCGGCGCGGTGTCGGCGGCCGCGGTCGTCGCCAGCGCGGTCGGCACCGTCGTCCTGGGCTACGCGGCCGACCGGGCCGGAGCGGCCCGGGCCCGGCGCAAGCTGACCCTGCCGGCGGGTCTCGCTCTGCTCGCGCTCGTCCTGCTGACCTCCGCCTTCGCGTGGGTACCGGCCGGCCCCGTGCAGCTGGTCCTGATCGTGGCCGGTGCCTTCACGGTGACGGCGGCGGTGGGCCCGGTCCCCGCGGTCGTGATGGACGTGGTCGACCCGAAGCTCCGCGCCACCGCGCTCGGCATGGTCACGCTGATCCAGAACCTCTTCGGCCTGGCGGTGGGCCCGCTGCTCACCGGTTGGCTCTCCGACACCCTGGGCATCGCCGCCGCGCTCGCCCTGATGCCGCTGTTCTGCGCCGGCGCCGCCGCCGCGCTGTGGACCGCCTCGCGCAGCTACGAACGCGAACTGCGCACGGACGCCGACGGCGCCACCCCGCAGTCCGCCGCCCTCTGACCCCCGGTCCCCGGACCCTCGATCCCCGGCCCCGCCGTCTCCGCCCACTCGCCCCTCGCACCCGTACGGAGTTCCCATGTACAACCTCGCCGTGATGCTGGAGGACAGCGCTCGCGCCGTCCCCGACCGTACCGCCGTCGTCCTGGGCGAGCAGCGGCTCAGTTACGCCGAACTGGACACCGAGGCCCGCCGGGTGGCCGGCCTGCTGCGGGCCCGCGGCATCCGGCCCGGCGACAAGGTCGCCCTGTCCTGCCCCAACCTGCCGTGGTTCCCGATCGTCTACTACGGCATCCTCAAGGCCGGTGCCGTGGTCGTCCCGCTCAACGTGCTGCTCAAGGGCCGCGAGATCGCCTACCACCTGGCCGACTCCGGGGCCAAGGCCTACTTCTGCTTCGAGGGCTCCGCCGAACTGCCCCTCGGGCAGGAAGGGTTCTCCGCCTTCGAGCAGACCCCGGGCTGCGAGCACTTCTTCCTGATGACGGCGGACGCCGCGAGCTCCGAATCGCCCGTCCCCGGCGCCGAGTCGCTCGGCGCGGCGCTCGCCGACCAGCGCGGCGACGTCGACACCGTGCCCACCGAGGCCGACGACACCGCCGTCATCCTCTACACCTCCGGCACCACCGGCCGCCCCAAGGGCGCCGAGCTCAGCCACGCCAACATGGCGTTCAACGCCCTGGCCTGCCACAAGCTCTTCGGCGAGGCCGAGCACGACGTCCATCTCGTCACGCTGCCGCTCTTCCACTCCTTCGGCCAGACCGTGCAGATGAACGCCGGGCTGTCCGCCCGCGCCACCCTGGTCCTGCTGCCCCGCTTCCAGGCCGCCGACGCCCTGGCCCTCATGCGGCGCCACTCCGTCACGTTCTTCGCCGGCGTGCCCACCATGTACTGGGCCCTGCTCGGCGAGGACTCCTCCGCCGCGACCGCCGACGCGGAGCGGATCGCCGCGCACCTGCGCACGGCCGTCTCCGGCGGCGCCGCCCTGCCGGTGGAGATCCACCGGCGCTTCGGCGAGCGGTTCGGCGTGACCATCCGGGAGGGGTACGGCCTGTCGGAGACCAGCCCGGTCGCCACCTTCTCGCCCCGTGGCGAGGCCGTCCGCCCCGGCTCCATCGGGCGGCCGATCTGGGGAGTCGACGTGGCCCTGATCGCCGAGGACTGGTCCCCCGTCGAGGGCCCCGACGCCGTCGGCGAGATCGCCGTCCGCGGCCACAACGTCATGAAGGGGTACCACGGCCGCCCCGACGCGACCGCCGAGGTGATCCGCGACGGCTGGTTCCGCACCGGCGACCTGGCCCGCCGGGACGCCGACGGCTGGTACTACATCGTCGACCGCGCCAAGGACCTGATCATCCGCGGCGGGTTCAACGTCTACCCGCGGGAGATCGAGGAGGTCCTGCACACCCACCCCGCGGTGAGCACGGCCGCGGTCATCGGCGTCCCGCACGAGCGGCACGGCGAGGAGATCAAGGCCTGCGTCGTACGGGCTCCCGGTGCCGCGCTCACCGAGGACGAACTCGTCGCCTGGTGCAAGGAGACCATGGCGAGCTACAAGTACCCGCGCCTGGTGGAGTTCCGCGACGCCCTGCCCACCAACGCCACCGGCAAGATCCTCAAGCGCGCGCTCCGGGACGCCCCCGCGTCGTAACCCCCGCCTCGCAACCCCGCTTCCCTCAGAGACCCCACCCACCCGTCACTCCTCCGAGAGGCTCCCCTCCCATGGCCAAGGAACACTTCACCCCGCAGGAACTCGCCGACTTCAAGGCGGCCCAACGACTCGCCTACGACGCGGTGGCGGCCGTCGAGGCGCAGCTGTACGAGGGGATCACCGAGAGGCAGGCCGCGCGGGCCGTCGAGGACTGGCTCCGGGACCACGGGGTGACGCGCTTCTTCCACTACGGCTTCGCGTGGTTCGGGGAGCGCACCCGGTTCCGGGACTTCGCCAAGCCCAAGGGCGGCGCGCTCGGCAGCCTGCTCAACCCGAAGATGGCCCACTTCGGCAAGCAGTTCCAGCCGACCGACCGTCCCCTGCGGCACGGCGAGGCCGTCATCCTCGACGTCGGTCCGGTGGTCGGCGACATCGCCTGCGACATGGGGTACTCGTGCACGCTCGGCGGCGAGGACAGCGAGGAGTTCCACGAGGCGCGCATGGCCCTCGAGCCGCACCGCGCACTGATCCTGGACCTGGTCAGGAGCGGTGCCACGCAGGCCCGGATCTACCGGGAGGTCGACGAACTGATCGCCGACCAGGGCTTCGAGAACATCCACAGCTACTACCCCGGCTCGGTCATCGCCCACCGGGTCGGCAAGGTCCCGGGCACCCGCCTGCCCACCTTCCGGATCAACGGCTTCAGCCCGCAGGCCCTCGCCTATCTCAGCGGCCATCTCCTCTCCTCCGCGATCCGTCCGCGCCTGAACCGGACGCCGCTGTGGAACGAGGGCTCCGACCGGCCGTGCGAGCCCGGTCTGTGGGCCGTCGAGCCGCACATCGGCAAGGGCGAGATCGGGGTGAAGTGGGAGGAGTTGCTGGTGGTCACCGAGGACGACGCCTACTGGCTGGACGACGACCTGCCGCACACGCGGTACTGGGCCCGGCACAACGCCTGATCGTCTCGCCTGCGCCGGTCCGCCGCCGCCCCCGGTGAGGGTCCGGTAACCCCCGTGCAATGAAACACGGCGGAAACTCCGGCGTAGGCAACGCGAAACGCGCGGCCGTGAGGCTCTCCCCCGACCCCGTAGGAGGAGACCGTTGATGCCCCTCGCCGCCGCACCCCGGCTCGACACCGGCGACACCGCCTGGCTGCTCGCCGCCACCGCGCTCGTACTGCTGATGACCCCGGGCCTGGCCCTGTTCTACGGGGGCATGGTCCGCACGAAGAGCGTCCTCAACATGCTGATGATGAGCTTCGTGTCCATCGCCCTGGTCACGGTGGTCTGGCTGGTCGCGGGCTACTCGCTCGCGTTCGGCGACGACGCCTTCGCCGGCCTGGTCGGGGGTCTGGGGCACGTCGGCCTGGCGGGCATCGGTCCCGGCACGCTCACCGGCACGGTTCCCACGTTCCTGTTCAGCACCTTCCAGCTGACCTTCGCGATCATCACGGCGGCGCTGATCAGCGGCGCGGTCGCGGACCGCACCAGGTTCGCGGGCTGGCTGGTCTTCGTACCGGTGTGGACGCTGCTCGTATACGTTCCGGTGGCGCACTGGGTGTGGGGCCCCGGCGGCTGGATCTCGCACTCGCTCGGCGCCCTCGACTTCGCGGGCGGACTCGTCGTCGAGATCGCGTCGGGCGCGTCCGGTCTCGCGCTGTGTCTGGTGCTCGGCCCGCGCATCGGCTTCAAGAAGGACGCGATGCGGCCGCACAACCTGCCGATGGTGCTGCTCGGCGCGGGTCTGCTGTGGTTCGGCTGGCTCGGCTTCAACGGCGGTTCGGCGCTCGGCGCCAACGGTCTGGCCGCCGCCTCCCTCCTCAACACCCTGGTCGCCGGGTGCACCGGTCTGCTCGGCTGGCTCTTCGTCGAGCAGCGGCGCGACGGCCACCCGACCACCTTCGGCGCGGCGTCCGGCGCGGTGGCCGGGCTCGTGGCGATCACTCCGGCGTGCGGGGTGGTGGGGATGCCGGGCGCGGCAGCGGTCGGTCTGGCGGCGGGGGTCGTCTGCTCGTACGCGGTCGCCTGGAAGTTCCGCTTCGGCTACGACGACTCCCTCGACGTGGTGGGCGTGCACTTCGCCGGCGGGGTCGTCGGCACGCTGCTCATCGGTCTGTTCGCGGCGCCGGTGATGACCGGTGGGGCGGAGGGCCTGTTCTACGGTGGCGGGCTCGGCCAGCTCGGCCGCCAGGCCGTCGCGGTGGTGGCCGTGGCGGCGTACACCTTCCTCGTCACGTACGGGATCGGCAAGGCCCTCGACCGGGTGATGGGGCTGCGGGCCTCCGCCGAGGAGGAGCTGACGGGACTCGACCAGACGGTGCACGCGGAGACCGCCTACGATCACGGCGTGCTCGGGCACGGCGGCGCGCCCCTGCACTCCGCGTCCTCCGTCGTCTCGCCCGTCGCCTCGCCCGCCAGCTCCCCCGTCAAGGACAGGAAGCCCTCCGCATGAAGCTGATCACCGCGATCGTCAAGCCGTTCCGCCTCGACGAGGTGAAGACCGCGCTCCAGGCGCTCGGCGTCCATGGGCTCACGGTCACCGAGGCCAGCGGTTACGGGCGCCAGCGCGGCCACACCGAGGTGTACCGGGGCGCCGAGTACCGGGTGGACCTGGTGCCGAAGGCCCGGATCGAGGTCGTCGTCGAGGACGCCGACGCGGAGCCCGTCATCGACGCCATCGTCCGTGCCGCCCACACGGGCAAGATCGGCGACGGCAAGGTGTGGGCGGTGCCGGTGGAGACGGTGGTCCGGGTGCGCACGGGCCAGCGGGGCCCGGACGCGCTCTGACGCCCTCCGGCGCGCGTGGACCCGGCGGGCGTCCGGCGTCACACCCGGGTGTGACGCCGGACGCCCGCGTCACACCCGGGTGCGCGGCACGGTGACGGTGATCTCGCGCTTGAGGATCTTGCCGGTCGGACCCTTGGGGAGTTCGCCGACGAGGCTGACGACGCGCGGGTACTTGTAGGCGGCGACGCGTTCCCTGACGTACGCGCGGATCTCCTCGGCCGTCGCCTCGGCGCCGGCCCGCAGCACGACGACCGCGGCGACCTCCTCGCCGTGCAACGGATGGGGCGTGCCGACGACCGCGGCCTCGGCGACCGCGGGGTGCTCGTACAGCACCTCCTCGCTCTCACGCGGGTGCACGTTCCTGGGTCCACGAGCACCTCGTCCCCGGCGCGCAAGTGCAGTCGATCTGCGGCGGCACCGACGTCTGCTCGGTGCTCGCGGGCGCCTCCCCGCTGCTGCCCGTACGCGTGGGTCGCATCCCGGGCCCCGCGCTGGGGGTGGCCCTGGCGGCCTGGGACGACGCGGGCCGCCCCCTGACGGGCGAGCAGGGCGAGCTGGTGGTGACCGCACCCCTGCCGTCCATGCCGCTGCGTTTCGTCGCCGACCCCGACGGCGCCCGCTACCGGGACAGCTACTTCGCCACGTACCCCGGCGTCTGGCGGCACGGCGACTGGGCCACCGTCGACGAGGACCTGTCGGTCGTCGTGTCCGGGCGCTCCGACGCCACGCTCAACCGCATGGGCCTGCGCATGGGCTCCGCGGACATCCACGCGGTGGTGGAGCGACTGGCCGGCATCACGGACAGCCTCGTCGTGGGCGTCGAGCAGGACGACGGCGGCTACTTCATGCCGCTGTTCGTGGTGGTCGACGAGGGCGGACACCAGGACGAAGACGCCGGGCCCGACGACGACGCCCTGCGCGAGCGGATCGTCGGCGCCATCCGACGGCAGCTGTCCCCTCGCCATGTGCCGGACACGATCGTCAGGGTGCCCGCGCTGCCACGCACCCTGACCGGAAAACGCCTTGAGGTGCCCGTGAAGCGCATCCTGCAGGGTGCGCGCCCCGCCGACGTCTGCGCCCCCGGCGCCGTCACCCACGCCGACCTGCTCCCTTGGTTCGCGGAGTTCGCCGCGCGAGGGCACGTCACGGCGCGGCGGGGCCGCCGCTGACCTCGGCAGACGGCGGAGGGGCGGCCCCGGAGCCCGCAGGCTCCGGGGCCGCCCTTCGCCTTGGCGTCAGTTCACGAACACCGCCGGGCTGCCGGCCTGGCTGGTGTCGAGGACCGGGCCGTACTTCGCGCTGAAGTAGCCGCTGCCCGGACAGGTGCCGGGGCCGCTGTACTTGGTGAAGAGCTGGTTGGAGAAGGTGAGCGAGTTGTCGGCGTTGTTCGGGGTGGCGGTGAGGCTGCCGGCCCGGTAGACGCAGGTGGACGTGCCGAGGATGGTGCTGACCTTGAGGGTGGTCTGGATCGGACCGGCGGCGCCGGCCGTGACGGTGAGGCTGCCGCCGGAGCTGACCGCCGCGTTGAACGGCAGGTTGTTGACGGTGATGCTCTGCACACCGGTGGCGCCGATGATGTTGGTGGTGCAGTTGCTCAGGGTGTGCGCGGTGACGGACTCGGTGGCGGTGCCGGGTGCGGCGGGGTTGGCGGTGGCCGTGGCGGTGAAGGCCGAGGTGTTGCAGGTGATGCCGGTGCTGCCGCCCGAGGTGGTGGCGATCCGCGCCTGGGTGCCCGTGGCGAGGGAGGCCGACAGGACGTCGCCGACGGCCACGGCGGGGCCGCCGGAGCTTCCGGTGGTGAGGACCTCGCCGGCCGCGGCGGTCGCGGAGGCGGAGGCGGTCACCGCGAGAACGGCGGCGACGGCGGCACCTAAGGCAGCGGAGAGAGCACGCTTGTCCATGGGGGTTCCTTTCGCACGAAGGCGGAGGGTGAGAGAGAACTCGGCGGATCGCGTGGCTGCGCGGGCCCGTGCGCACGGGGGACGTGGGCACGGGGGGAGGTACGAAGGGGCGCGCCGCGCGGGGGATCACGTCAGGCGCACCTGCCCGGCCGTGGCGGGGCGTTGATGCGGGTGACATGGTGAGGCGGCGGCGCCGTGCGGCGACGGCCACCGCCGGAACGATCCGGCGCCACGGATCTCCGGCAGCGGTGTCGCGATACGGGGTGGAGCGTAATACTCGGTGTGCGGTGCGCGGCGGCGCCGCATCCCGTCCCACGGGGGTGCGGTTCCACCGGTGTTCGCCCGGAGCACCGAGAGGAAAACCCACGAGGGTTGTAATCCTGCCGGGTATGTGACGTCAACAACCGCCGAAGGATGTGGCCGATGACGAGCGTTCGGGGCGCCGAGGAGGAACTGGTCCTGCCGGGGGCCCGCACGGGCCGCGAGCCCGAGCGCTCGCTGCGGCCCGGGCCGCGCCGGCTGACGCCCGAGGAGGTGGCCTCGCGGCAGCGGGAGCGGCTGCTCGACGGCGTGGCGCGCACGGTCGCGGCCAACGGCTACACGGGCGCGCGGATCAGCGACATCTGCCGGGCTGCCGGAGTGACCCGTCCGGTCTTCTACGAGCTGTTCTCCGGCAAGGAGGACGCGGTGCTCGCGGCCTTCCGGGGCGGCACCGAGACGGTGTTGCGGGCCATGCAGCGGGCGTACGAGGAGACCGGCGGCGCGGTCGACTGGCCGGGGGCGGTGCGGGGCGGGCTCGGGGTCCTCCTCGGCCTGCTCGCGCGCAATCCGGCCTTCGCCACGATGGTGGTGGAGATCGAGTCGGTGGGCCCGGCCGGGCGCCGGGCGCGCGCCGAACTCTTGGCCAGTTTTCGACTGTTCTTCGCGGACGCGCCGGCGGGGCCGCCGGGGGTGCCGCGGGGCGAGCTGGTGGACACGGTGGTGGGCGCGGTGCACGCGGCACTGCTGCGGGCGGTGGACGAGGGGCGGTTCGGAGAAGGGGCCGAACCGGCACCGGTCGAGGGGCTCGGGGCGCTCCTGGACGTGCTCGTGCATGTGGTCGTGGCGCCCTTCGGATGGCCCTGCGGGACCGCGCCCTCGATTCCTGAATGATCGTCAACAGGGATTTGTTACTGGGTAGTTGACGCGCCTTATAACGGCGCGTACGGTCCGTTTCGGTTCCCTGCGGCACCGCCGCCTCCGCACGATCCCGGGAAGACCCAGGTGGATGGGGAACCGTCCGCGCCAGGACGTCGCCGCGCTCCGTTTCCTCATCCATGTCAGGAGCAACGCATGGCCCTGTCCGAAGGCACCACCGACCCCGGCGCGAAGCCCGCGCGCGCCGCCGCATCCGACAGACGGGGCGGGGTGCGCTACCGCCGCGCCGCCCTGATGGGCGTCCCCGCCTTCCTCGCCGCGTCGACCCTGGTGGTGCTCACCGCCCAGGGCGCGCTCGCCGCCCAGTTCGCCATCTCCGGCATGCCGTTCGTGGTCTCCGCGGACTCCCTGGAGGGCACCGGATTCGGGCAGTTCGGCGCGCTCGACAACATGGCCGAGGGCAGCCCCAACGCGGGCGACACCGGCGGCCAGGTCCTGGTCATCGTGACCGCGATCCGCGAGGCGAAGCTGACCAACCTGTGCCAGAGCGTGGAGCTCGGCGGCACCTATCTGCACATCACCGCCGGCAACAAGGGCACCCCGGTCAAGGCCTCCGGGCTGACCACCGACTCGACCGACATCACCGGCAAGCTCGCCGACTTCGACAACATCGAGATCGGCGGGGACGCCAGCACCTTCGAGAAGCCGCCGGTCAAGGGCCCGCTCGGCTCCTTCGGCCAGCAGGCGGACACGGTCAGGCTGAATGATCTCCGGCAGACCAACTACGCCACCACGGCGGTCCGCTTCACCCTGCCCGACCTGCACATGAACTTCAGCTCGGAGGGCTGCTGACCATGGCACCGGGCACGGACGAGGCCGTCGCCGAAGCCCCCGGGACCCCGAGCGGCGAGCCGGCCGACAGCCGCCGCCATCCCTGGCGGGCCTTCCGGCGCTGGCGGCACCGGCGGCCCTTCGGGGCCGGCCTCGCCCTGGCGCTCGGCGGCGCGGAGATCCTGCTGACCCAGCGGGCCAGCATCTCGGTGGTCCTCGCCGCCGGCGCCGACAGCCTGGCGGGCTACGTACTGCCGATGGTGATGACGGTCTGCGGACTGCTCATCGTGTTCAACCCCCGCCAGCGGCTGTTCTATTCGGTGATCGGCGTGCTCGCCTCGCTGGCCAGCTGGGTCACGTCCAACCTGGGCGGCTTCTTCATCGGCATGCTGCTCGGCCTCGTCGGCAGCTCGCTGGCCTTCGGCTGGCTGCCGGACCGGCCCCGGCGCCGCCGGTGGCTGCGCCGGAACCGTACCCGTACGGAGGCGGTGCAGGCGGAGTAGCGCGGCGGCAGGTACCCACAAATAGGTGGGTACTTGTCGCCCCACCGCCCCCGGGAGAGGCTGAGCACGACCGAGGGAACGGACCGAAGGAAGAGCGAAGGGACGAACGAAGGAACCACCGCACCACCAGACCCCACCAGCAACCTCAGGACGGCACGACGCGCTCCGCGACCAGCCGGTCGATCCGGCGGTGGCCCCACGCGGCGACCGGGGCGAGCGCCGCCGAGAGCGCGCGACCCTCCTCGGTCAGCGAGTAGACGGTCTTCGGCGGCACCACGTCGTGCACCTCGCGGTGCACCAGCTCGTCGGACTCCATCTCGCGCAGCGCCTGGGTCAGCACCTTCTCGCTGATGTCCGGGATCTTCCGGCGCAGTTCGCCGGGCCGGTGCGGGCCGGCCTCCAGAAGCCACAGCAGCAGGGTCTTCCACTTGCCGTCGATCACCGCGACGGCCGCGGTCACTCCGCACACGTCGGTGTCCCTGGCCCGCTTGCGCGTCATCCGTCCCGTCCTTCGTCTTCCTCTGTCATGCCCTCTGCCCAGTCTTTCCTCGTTACAAGGGAGTTCCGCCATGTCTTCTTCCCCGCTGCCCGCATCCGCGCCCGCATCCGCCTCCGCCGTCACCGTGCTCGGGCTCGGCCCGATGGGCCGCGCCCTGGCCGGTGCATTCGTCGCCGCCGGAGTGCGGACGACGGTGTGGAACCGTACGCCGGGCCGGGACCGCGAGCTGGTCGAGCGCGGCGCCGTCGGGGCGGCGAGCGCCGCCGAGGCGGTCGCCGCGAGCCCGCTGACTGTGATCTGCCTGGTCAACTACGACGCCACCGACGCGGTCCTGCGCCAGGACGCGGTCACCTCGGCGCTCAAGGGGCGCACCCTGGTCAATCTGAGCGCCGACGTCCCCGAGCGGGCCCGGGACACCGGGCGCTGGGCCGGCGAGCACGGCATCGGCTATCTCGACGGCGCCATCATGACCCCGACGCCCACCATCGGCACCCCGCACGCGGTCTTCCTGCACAGCGGCCCGGAGGAGCTGTACCGTGCGCACCGTCCGGTGCTCGACGCACTCGGCGGCACCCACAGCCACCTCGGCGAGGACGTCGGCCGGGCCGCCGCGTACGACATCGCGCTGCTCGACGTCTTCTGGACGGCGATGGCCGGCTATGTGCACGCCCTCGCGGTGGCGGGCGCGGAGGGCATCACCCCGCGCGAACTCGCCCCGTACGCCCAGGGCATCGGCGCGATCCTGCCGCCGCTGTTCGAGGAGCTGGCCGGGGACGTGCAGGACGGCGGTTTCTCCGGCGAGGGCAATCCGCTGACCTCGGCGGTCTCCACGATGGCGCACATCGTGCACGCCGCGGAGGCGCACGGCATCGACACGGGCGTGATGCGGGCGGCCGAGGGCCTGGCCCGCCGTACGGTCGCCCTCGGGCACGGCGCGGACGGCTTCTCCCGGATCGCCGAGGTCCTCGCCCGCCGCACAGGCCCTAAGCCGTCCCGTATCGCCTAGGGGAGCCGCCGCAGGGCGCCCTCCGCGCGCAGGTCGGCGAGGGCCGGGTAGCCGTCCACCGCCATGATCAGGTCGGTCTCGGCGAGCAGCGAGCGCAGCACGTGGACGATGCCGTCGGTGCCGTCGAGGGCGAGCCCGTAGGCGTACGGGCGGCCGACGGCGACGGCGGTGGCGCCGAGGGCGAGGGCCTTGACGACGTCGGCGCCGCTGCGGACGCCCGAGTCGAAGAGCACGGGCAGTCCGTCGGCGGCGGCGACCACGTCGGGCAGCGCGTCGAGGGCGGGCAGTCCGCCGTTGGCCTGGCGGCCGCCGTGGTTGGAGCAGTAGACGCCGTCGACGCCGCCGTCCCGGGCGCGGCGCACGTCCTCGGGGTGGCAGATGCCCTTGAGGAGGAGCGGCAGCCTGGTGAGGGACCGCAGCCAGGGCAGGTCGTCCCAGGTCAGCGGGTTGCCGAAGATGCCGGTCCACTCCAGGGCGGCGGCCTGCGGGTCCTCCTCGGGCGCCTTGGCGAGCCGGGCCCGGAAGACCGGGTCGGAGGTGTAGTTGGCGAGGCAGTGGCCGCGCAGCTGGGGGAAGTTGCCGGTGGCGAGGTCGCGCGGGCGCCAGCCGGTGACCCAGGTGTCGAGGGTGACGACGATGCCGCGGTAGCCGGCCTCCTCGGCGCGCCGCACCAGGCTCTCGGCGAGGGCGCGGTCGGTCGGGGTGTAGAGCTGGAAGAGGCCCGGGGTGTCGCCGAGGGAGTCGGCGACCTCCTCCAGGGGGTCGACGCTCAGGGTGGAGGCGATCATGGGGACGCCGGTACGGGCGGCGGCGCGCGCGGTGGCGAGGTCGCCGTGGCCGTCCTGGGCGCACAGGCCGATGACGCCGACCGGGGCCATGAGCAGCGGGGTGGGCAGCCGCATCCCGAACAGGTCGACGGAGAGGTCGCGTCGGGCGGCGCCGACCATCATCCGGGGCACCAGGCCCCACTGCTGGAAGGCCTCGGTGTTGGCGCGCTGGGTGCGTTCGTCGCCCGCGCCGCCGGCGACGTAGGACCGGATCGAGGGCGGGAGCGCGGCCTGGGCGCGCCGTTCGAGTTCGGCGAAGTCCATGGGGAGCTTCGGCAGGGTGCCGAAGAGTCCGTTCAGGTAGATCTCGTTCTGGTAGTCGCCGAACCGCTGGTTCATCGTGCCCTTCGCCCTTCGCCTGCCGACCGGGTCCCCCTGGGGCACGGACGCTACCGTCCGGTACGGCGGTTGGCCATGGCCCGGGACGGCGGGCCGGGACCTGTGGCGTACGGCGACTCCGTGCCGTCAGGCGGCGGCGAGGGCGAGTTCCTGGCGGACGACGATCGCGTTCAGGCGGAGCGCGAAAGGCACGGTGTCGGTCATGGCGAGCGCGCCGACCCGGGCCTTGGCGAGGCCGACGGTGACGTCGGCGCAGAAGGCGATGGCGTAGAGGTAGGCGCCGGTCTCCGCGTCCTGGAGGGCGAAGAAGAGGTCGCGGTAGTAGCGGGTGCGGTCGGGGCCCTCCTCGTAGTAGGAGAGGCCGGGCCGGCCCTCCTGCCCGGCGAGGCCGGTGAAGGCGGACACCAGCTCGCGTTCGACGGTGTCCCAGAACCCGGCCTCGGCCGCCTCGGGCGGCAGCGCCTGGCGGACCGCCTCCTTGAGGGAGAGCACCATCACCAGGACGGGCGCCTCCTCCTGGAGGCCCCAGCCGCGGACCATCCGGACGACGGTGCTGTCGGGGAGCGCCGCGGCGGCGGTGTGGATGTGCTCGAAGTCGAAGTTGACGGTGGCGGGGGCGATCGCGTCCTGGAAGGCGCGGGCGAGGCCCTCGGCCTGGGCACGGTGGGCGGGGCCCACCTCGATGACGGTCTTGAAGCTGGCGGCCAAGACTTCTCCTTAAACAATCTGTTGATCAAGGCGGCGTCAGTATGCCGCAGGGGTGGGGTTCGGGCGGGCGCGGGGCCCGACAGGTGGACGGCCGGGCGCCCGACGGCTGACGGCCGGGTCGGCCGATCGGTTGACCCGGGCGGGGCGGGACCGGGCGGAGCATGGGTGCCGGGGGCGGACCTGCCACCCGTCCGCCCGTCCGCTGCCTGCCTGCCTGCTTGCCTGTCCGCTCGTGCCCCTGGGAGCCCGCCGATGATCCGATCCCGTGCCCTCGCCGTGCTCGCCGCCTCCGTCGCACTGCTCGCCGGCTGCGCGCAGGGCGGCGGCAAGCCCGCCGGGTCCGCCGCCCCCGCCAACGCGGCTCCCGCCACGACGGCCCCGGCCCCGGTCCCGGCTCCCGCCACGGGCGGCACCCCGCCCGGCACCCTGCTCGTGGCCGATTTCGGCGCGGACACGGTGAGCTTCGTCGACCCGGCCCGGGGCGCCTTCGCCTCGGTCGAGGTCGGCACCGCCCCGTACGGCCTGGCCGTCGGCGCGGACGGGCGGGCCTGGGTCGCCACCGCCGAGGGCGTCGCCGTCGTGGACACCGAGGCCCGTACGCGCCTCGCGCTCGTCCCGTACCGCACCGCGAGCGGACCGGCGACCACAGGCGAGTACCGGGGCGGCGGCATGGGCATCGCGCTCTCCCCCGACGGGCGCCGGGTGTACGTGGGCGTCAACGTGCCCGGCGGCAACGGCACCCTGGAGGTCCTCGACACCGCGTCCCTGAAGGTCGTCGACCGCGTCCCGGTCGGCCGGCGCCCGTTCGACGTGGACGTGGCGCGCGACGGCTCCGAGGTGTACGCGACGAACCACGACTCCTTCGACGTGACCGTGGTGCGGGCCGACGACCTGACCACCCGGCGGATCGAGGTGGCGCCGTACGGCACGGAGGGCGGCCTCGGCTCCTGGCTGAAGCCGCACTACACGGCCGTGCGCCCGTCGGACGGGCGGCTGCTGCTGCCGTTCGAGGGCGAACGCCTGGTGGTGGTCGACCCGCGCACCGGTCGCTCCGAGATCCAGGAGATGACCGCCGACACCCATCAGCACGGCACGACGATCACCCCCGACGGCACCCTGCTCACCGTCGGCACCGGCCCCATCGACCCGGCCAGCGACCGCGGCCCCTCCCTCACCGTCCGCGCCCCCGACGGCACCGAGCGGGTCTTCCCGCTGGACGGCCCGCACGAGGACGTGGCGGTGTCGAAGGACGGCCGCACCGCGTATGTCACGGGCGGCTTCACCCGCGACGGCTCCTGGGACGGCCTCTCGATCGTCGACCTGCGGACCGGCGCGACCCACCGCCTGCCGGCCGGTTCGCGCCCGCTGGGCATCGCCGTCCTCTGACGGCCTGAAGGAGGGCGCTGTCACTGGCGTGGTGTTGGGTGGCGGCGTACGTGTACGTCCCCGGCCGAGGAGTCCGATGAGCATCGCCGACCGCAACACCACCCCGCCGCCCGCCCACGCCTCGCTCGGCGCGGGCGTCGTCGTGACCGACCCGGAGGGGCGGGTGCTGCTCGGGCTGCACCACTCCGGGGTGTGGGAGCTGCCGGGCGGGAAGGTGGAGCCGGGCGAGTCCCTGGAGGCCGCGGCGGTCCGCGAACTCGCCGAGGAGACGGGCCTGGTGGCCGACCCCGCCGACGTCTCCGTGCTCGGTCTGATCCTCGACACCGCGAGCTTTACTGCTCTGACCTGCGTGACGGCGGCGACGGCGGTCCGCGCCCACACCGGCACCCCGCAGGTGACCGAACCGGACAAGATCGCCCGCTGGTCCTGGTTCCCGCCGACCGGCCTGCCGGCCCCGCTCTTCCACCCCTCGGCCCAGACCCTCGCCTTCGCCTACCCCGAACTCCCGCTCGCGAAGGGCTCGTTCCACCGCTACCCGATGGCGCCGGCCGCGGGGCGCTGACATCATGGCGTCGGGGGGATGCGCGATGGAGCGGATCGACCGGGTGACGGTGCCGCCGCCGGACGAGGCGGCGACACGGGCCGCGCGCGAGGCGGGGCTCGGGGTGTATCTGCGCGGTTTCCGGGCGCGGCACGGGGA
This sequence comes from Streptomyces sp. SKN60, assembly GCF_026236535.1. GTDB lineage: Bacteria > Actinomycetota > Actinomycetes > Streptomycetales > Streptomycetaceae > Streptomyces. The sequence goes on from NZ_JAHTMW010000004.1 coordinate 288,622, forward strand.
CGGTGCGCAGGAGTTACGGGGGCGGGGTCGCCGTTGTCTGCCGGTGCTGCTGCTCGCGGCGGCCGGTCTGGCGCTGCCCGCGCTCGCCACCCGGTGGGCGGGGCCCTGGCTGGGGATCCCGCTGCTGCTCGTACCGTTCGGGGCGCTCGGCTGGTTCCTGTGGCGCTCCTTCCGCCCGCCGGCGCCGCCCCCGCTGCTGCCCGGCGAGTACGTGTACCTGTACGAGCGGGGTCTGGTGTGTCCGGGCAAGGCAGGCGAGGCGCGGGCGGTGCCCTGGCGGTCCGTCACGGCGATGCACCAGGACGTGACCCGCACCTATGTCAACGGCGGCTACACCGGCACCCACTACGCCTACCGGCTGCTGACCGACGGGCGGACGGGGGTCACCGTCGGCGGGTTCCTCAACGAGGAGGTCGTGGCGCGGCCGGCGGACTCGCAGATCCGTGAGCTGGCCCAGATCGTCCTGGACGAGACGGTGCGCCGTGCGCTGCAGCCGGCGGTGACCGCCCTGGAGGCGGGAGAGCGGGTCGCGTTCGGCGAGGTCGCGCTCGCCGGCGAGGGCATCGCGCTGCCGTCGGGGACGGCGCCGTGGGAGCGGGTGCGGGGCTGCGAGTGGCGCGGGGACGGCCTGGTGGTGGTGCGCACGGCGGGCGCGGGCCGCTGGGCGCGGGAGGCGAAGGACATCCCCGACTTCCCGGTGTTCTGGACGCTGGTGAAGGAACTGTTCCCGCAGGCCCGGGAGTTCCGCCGCTGACGGTTCACCCGATCGGGTGCCTGGTCAGCTCTCGTGTCCCTTGGGACATTTGAGGGGACGACAGGGGACCCGGGGGGGGCGACTGTGACGGATGCGTACGCGCGGCTTCGGACGCTTGTTGCACTGCTGCTGGCCTGGTGCGTGCCGGCCCTCGGTCTCGCACCCGGCGCGACGGCGGCCGTCCCGGGCACGGACCCGTGGCAGGCGCTGGCGCCGGGGGTCGCGTACCGCACGTACGAGACGAGCGCCGCGCACGGCCCGGTCCGGGTGCATCTGCTCTCCGTGGACCTGCGGGCCGAGGGCGTGGAGGTGGATCTGCTGCATCCGGGCGCGGTGGCGGCGCGGGCTCCGCTGTCGGCGCTGGCGGACGCGCGCGGGGCGATCGCCGGGGTGAACGGGGACTTCTTCCACATCTCGGAGGCTCAGCACCCGGGCGTGGACGCCACCGGCGCGCCGGTGGGCCCGGCGATCGGCGCCGGCCGGGAGCTGAAGGCGGCCGTCCCGGCGGGGCAGCGGTTCGGTCCCGCGCTGCCGCCGGGGACCGACACGCGTGAGGTGTTCGGGGTGGGTGCGGACCACCGGGCGCGGATGGGCCGGCTCACCCTGGACGGCGCGGTCACCGACCCGGCGGGCTCGTTCCCGCTGGGCGGGCTGAACCAGTACGCGCTGCCGGTGGGCTCGGTCGGTGTCTTCACCGCCGACTGGGGCGCCGCCTCGCGGGCGCGGGCGGTGTGCGGGACGGACGCCGACCGGGCGGCGGCGTGCTCGGCGGAGACGTACGAGGTGACGGTGCGCGGCGGGCGGGTGGTCGGGGTCGCTGACGCCCCGGGGCGCGGTCCGGTCGCCGAGGGCACCGAGGTCCTGGTGGGCCGGGAGGAGGGTGCCCGGCGGTTACGGGCGCTGGCGGTCGGCGACCGGGTGCGGGTGCGGCACCGGCTTGTCGCGGAGGGCGCGGGCGTGCCGTACCGCTTCGCGGTCGGCGGCTTTCCGCTGCTGCGGGACGGGACACCGCTGCCCGGCCTGGACGCGGTGACGGCGGCCGTGCGGACCGCGGCGGGGATCACCCACGGCGGGCGGGGGCTGCTCCTGATGGCCCTGGACGGCGCGCCGGGGCTCCGGGCGGGCATGACGCCGGCCGAGGTGGCGGCGCTGCTCGCCGGGTCCGGGGCGAGCGAGGCGTTCGGTCTGGACGGCGGGGGCTCGTCGACGCTGGTCGGGCGGGCGGCGGGCGAGCCCGCGGTGACGGTGCGCAACCATCCCAGCGGGGGCGCCGAGCGGCCGGTGCCGAACGGCATCGGAGTCTTCTCCGGCGGCTGAGGTGCCGGGACTCCGGCCCGGCCACCGTGCGTCACCGAGCGGGCCGGGGCGGACCTGGCTAGCGTGGCAGGCGAGACAAGGACGTCATCGAGCGGAAGAGAGAGTCCCGTCATGGCCTCACGACCTGAAGGCACGCCGGTCTGGACCGACGCGATGTTCACCGACCTCGAGGGTGCCAAGGAGTTCTACGGCGACGTGCTGGGCTGGACCTTCGGCGAAGCCTCCTCGGAGTTCGGCAACTACACGCAGGCCCTCAAGAACGGCAAGGCCGTCGCGGCGGTGGTGCCGCCGATGCCCGGACAGGACGGCGAGGCGCAGTCGGCCTGGTGTCTGTACTTCGCCTCGCCCGACGTCGCCGCCACCGCCGAGAAGATCAAGGGCGCGGGCGGCACGCTGCTGATGGAGCCCATGCAGGTCGGCGACTTCGGCTCCATGTGCCTCGCGCAGGACCCGACGGGCACGGTGTTCGGCGTCTGGCAGGCCGGTCAGCACGAGGGCTTCGAGCTGCAGGGCGAGACGGGCAGCTTCGTGTGGGCCGAGGTGTTCACGCGGGAGCCGGCGAAGGCGGACGCCTTCTACACGACGGTGTTCGGCTACGGCTCGAAGAAGATGAAGGACGACCAGATCGACTACCGGATCTTCGACCTGGGCGCCGATCCGCTGCTCGGCCGGATGGTGATGACGGCGGACGACTTCCCGCCGGAGATCCCCTCGTACATCCAGATCTACTTCGGCGTGGACAACTGCGACAAGGCCGTCGAGAAGGCGGAGGCGGCCGGCGGCCGCAAGGTCTTCGGCCCGATGGACAGCCCCTTCGGGCGCTTCGCGGCGCTGCTCGACCCGCAGGGCGCGGCGTTCGCGGTGATCGACGTGCGGACGACGGTCGGCGAGATGCCCGAGATGGAGTGACCTCGCCCTCCCCCGCGCGAGGGTGCCCGGGACCGCGGGGCCCCGGGCACCCTTGTGCACGAGGGGGGCTCGCGGACCAGGTCGCGCTCCGCCCTCCGAAACTCCGACCGGCGTGGGCGTGGCCTGCTTGACCCGCCAGGCCGCCGCCTGCACAGTCGGGATGCGGCACCGTGACAGCGCCGATCCCTCTGCCGGCCGATCCCTGGTGCATGGGTGGCGGACGGCCTTGATGCTAGGAGCGACTGGCCCGATGGTCCTTGACCTGGTGGTGATCGGTACGGCCATCACCCTGGGGCCCCTGCACAACAGCGCCTTCATCCTGCTGCTCTCCTCGCGGCGCGGCGTCCGTAAGGGCCTGGCGTTCCTGTTGTCGTGGCTGGCCAACCTGATCACCGTGATCGCCGTCGTGGTGCTGCTGACCGGCGGTCAGCCCCCGGCCCACCACAGCGCGCCCTCGACCGCCGCGATCGCCGCGAAACTCGCCATCGGTCTTGGGCTGGTGCTGTACGGCGCACACCGGCGACGCCGGCCGCCCCGCCCGCACGGCCCCCCGCGCTGGGCCGCCCGGATCGACAACGCCTCCTGGATCACGGCAGCCGGTCTGGCGTGGCTGCTGCAGCCCTGGGGACTGGTCGGCGCCGGCGCCGCCACGGCCCTTCAGGCGAATCTCTCCACCGCCGCCGACTGGCTCGCGCTGACCGGCTACTGCCTGCTGGCCACCCTCAGCCTCATCGTCATGGAGATGTACGCGGTCTGGGCACCTGCGGTCGCGGAAGCCCGGCTGAACGCCCTGCGGGACTGGCTGAGCCGGCATCAAGAGCAGCTGATCGTCACGCTCTCCCTCCTCGCCGGCCTGTGGCTGACGGCCGTGAGCATCTACGAGCTGGTCACCTGACGCGGATGAAGGAAGCCTTCAGCGCCTCGCTCTTCGCTTCGCCGCTTCGGATCGGGTCGGGTCAGGTCAGGTCAGGGACGTTCGTAGTGTTGGAGGATCCCGCCCGCGGAGAAACAGAGGGCACCGGTGAGGGTGCCCCAGTTGGCGATGTCGGCGTTGATCAGGCTGCCGGTGGCGGGGCGTGTGTAAGCGGCGAGTGCCGAGACCATGAAGAGGACGGAGCCCAACTGGTTCACAGCGACGATCCACCAGCCCAGGTTGCGCTGTCGGATGCACGGCCGGCCGTGGCAGATCTCGACGAACGCCAGATGGCCGGAGATCAGGAAGAGCACGCAGCCGATCACGTCGGGTGCCCAGATCAGTCGGTTGATCTGCTGGGTGGTCAGGCCCTGGAGGAAGGAATCGAGCAGGTCGACGGCGAACACCAGAGTGCCGGCGAACAGGACGAAGGCGCCCAGCCAGTCGACCCGCATCGGTTCATAGCTCCACCACCGCCACCGTCGGGCGACCAGGGCGCCTTCCCCTCCGGGCACATGGCGCGGAGCGTTGACGACCTGGAGCAGAGACAGGTAGCCACCTGTGTTGAAGAACAGGCCGCCGGCGAAGTAGATCGAAGCGCAGGTGGTGGCGGAGCCGGAGCCGAACTGGGCGACGGCGGCGCCGGCCGCGAAGAGCGCTCCGCCGATGATGAAGGCGGTGGCGGCCACGGCGTTGAGCCTGCGCATCCGGGCGAGGACGGGGCCGTCGGCGCTGACCTGACGGGCGCCGACCGCGCCGGGCGGACGGACGGCGACCATGCCTCGGCGCCGGGCGGGCCGGGATTCCCAAACGGCCGTGCCGCCGCCGGGCGGCCGCCAGGTGAGGCGGGTCGTGAACGGTCCTGCGCCTTCGGTCCGCTGATCGGGCTGGTCCACGGGCCGAGGCTAGACGTCCTGCCAGTCGTCGGCCGAACGCAACGCCGTCGGTGGGGCGGGCCGCGCCCCGGTCGGCGAACCCGGCCACCACTCCACCGGCCGTTCTCGCGGCGGGCCGACCGTCACGAACCATGCCATGTGCCCGGCAATTGCCTCTCGGCGTGTCCCTCACCGAGGCGGGAACTCGCGCTGTTTGAATCCTCATATGACCAAGCGTGATGACGCGGTTCTTTTCGGCAACCGATTCCTGACCGCGCCTGCCCCCTCCCAGAGATTCCCCGACGAAGGCATGGCCGCGACGGACGCGATGCGACTCGTGGACGTGGATCTCGCCATGGAGGGCGATCCGCAGCGCAACCTCGCTACGTTCGTCACCACATGGATGGAGCCGGAGGCGCAACGGCTGATCGCCGAGAACCTTCACCGCAATTTCATCGACCACGCGGAGTACCCCATCTCCGCCGATATCGAGCAGCGTTGCGTGCGCATGCTCGCCGACCTCTTCCACGCGCCGGGCGACACCGCCGGGTGCCGGACCCAGGGCTCGTCCGAGGCGATCATGCTCGGAGCGCTGTCGCTGAAGTGGAAGTGGCGTGAGCGCCGTCAGGCCGCCGGCCTGTCGACCGACAGGCCCAATCTGGTCTTCGGCGGGGATGTCCACGTGGTGTGGGAGAAGTTCTGCCGCTACTTCGACGTCGAGCCGCGGATCGTACCGCTCGAGGAGGGCCGGTACACGATCGGCCCGGAGGACGTGGAACCCCACCTCGACGAGAACACGATCGGTGTCGTCGCCGTCCTCGGCACCACGTTCACCGGCCACAAGGACGACGTCGTCGGCATCGACGCGCTCCTGCGGGAGGTACGTGAAAAGCGGGACCTCGACATCCCGATCCACGTCGACGGCGCCAGCGGCGCGTTCGTGTGGCCCTTCCTCTACCCGGACTCCGCATGGGACTTCCGGCTCGAGCAGGTCCGTTCGATCAACGTCTCGGGCCACAAGTACGGCCTGGTCTATCCCGGTATCGGCTGGCTGATCTTCCGTGAGGAGTCCGGCCTGGCCAAGGACCTCGTGTTCTACGAGAACTACCTGGGCAAGACCGACGCCACGTTCACGCTGAACTTCTCCACCGGCGCGTCGATGGTGCTCGCCCAGTACTACAACTTCGTGCGGCTCGGACGTCAGGGCTACACGTACGTCATGAAAATGATGCAGGAGAACGCCCGCGTCCTGGCGGACAACCTGCGGAGCAGCGGCCGCTTCGAAGTGATCGGCAGCGACCTCGAACAGCTGCCGCTCGTCGCGTTCCGCCTCGCGGAAAAGCGCTCCTACGACGAGTCCGACATCGCCTGGCAGCTCTCCGCCGAACGAGGGTGGATGGTGCCGGCGTACACGCTCCCGCCCAACGCGGAGCGGGTGAAGATCATGCGTGCCCTCGTCAAGGAGACCCTGAGCCGCGAACACATCGACCGCCTGAGTCAGGACATCACCGATGCCTGCCGGACCCTGGACGACAAGGGTGCCGCGCACGATGCCGAGCGGGCCCAGGTCAAGCGCGGCACCGGATACTGAGGTTCGCGAGTGCCCGCCGTTTCATGGCACTTCACGCGTGCGCAACGGTCAGGGTTTGAGGCTGGAGACCACGTTGGCGGTCGCGGCGACCCCGTTCTGGATGGTCGGCGCCATGCTGGTGCTGGCCAGGAAGAAGCCGAGCAGGGCACAGACGATGGCGTGCGAGACCTTCAGGCCGCCGCTGCGGAGAAAGATCACGGCCAGGATCAGCAGCAGCAGGACGACGGATACGGAAATGGCCACCGGGCTCACCCTCCTTGCGCCGCACCGGAATTGCGGCGTTCGGCGGACAGTGTGACGGAAGGGACGATCCGGACGGCGGTATGGCGTGGCGGCCATCCGGGTGACGTTCCGGAGCGGGCCGTTCCCTGGCGGGCGTCTAGCCCTTGGCCGGCCCTTCTGTGAGCTGGTCCCAGTCGGCGGTGCGGTCGGTCCAGCGTTCGAGGAGGACCCGGTCGTGGCCGACGGCGAGCAGGCCCGCGCCGGTCTCCGCCCGGTAGTTCTCGACGGCGGCGACGAGCGCGGCGGTGGTCGAGGCGTCGAGCATCGCGGTCATCTCGTCGCAGATCAGCCAGCGGGGCCGAAGCACCAGGGCGCGGGCCAGGCAGGCGCGTTGCAGCTGGCCGTCGCTGACCTCGTGCGGGCGCCGGGCGAGCAGGTCGGGGGTGAGGCCGACGGCGGGGACGAGCGCGTCGAGGCGTTCGGGGACCTCGGCGCGGCGCCCGGTGGCGCGCAGCGGCTCGGCGATCAGGTCGGCGAGCCGCAGGCGCGGGTCGGCGGAGAGCCGCGGCTGCTGGAACACCACGCCGATGGCGGTGCGCAGGGCGCGCGGGGCACGGTGCCGCCAGCCGCGTACCTCGGTGCCGTCGACCACGACCCGCCCGGCGTCGGGGCGGTGCAGCAGGGCGGCGACCCGGGCCAGGGTGGACTTGCCGCAGCCGCTGGGGCCGAGCAGGCCGACGGACTCGCCCGGGGCGACGGTGAGCGACACCTCGCGGACGACGGGCGCGTGCCGCTGGTATCCGGCGGTGACGCAGTGGAGTTCAAGCACGGGCGGCTCCCGGAGCTCCGTGGGGGTGGTGGCAGGCGACGCCGGCCCGGAACGCGGGCCGTGCGGCGCACGCCTCGGTGGCGCGGGCGCAGCGCGGGGCGAAGGCGCAGCCTGCGGGCAGGTCCGACAGCTCGGGCGGGAACCCGGGGATCGGGGTGAACTCCCGTTCCGGGAGGGCGTCGAGCAGACCGCGGGCGTACGGGTGGCGGGGGCCGGGGGCGCCGAAGAAGCGGGCGGCGGGGGCGAGTTCGACGATCCGTCCGGCGTACATGACGGCGACCTGGTCGGCGACCCGGCGGGCCGCCGCGAGGTCGTGGGTGATGAGCAGCAGCGCCTTGCCGCGGTCGGCGTGCCGGCGCAGTTCGTCGGCGGTGCGGTCGACGAGGGCGCGGTCGAGTCCGGTGGTGGGTTCGTCGGCGAGCAGCAGCGGCGCGTCGCCGATCAGCGCGAGCGCGGTGGCGGCGCGCTGCGCGAGCCCGCCGGACAGCTCGTGCGGGTGCCGGTCGAGATGTCCGGCGGGGAACGCTGCCCGCTCGGCCGCGGCCTCGGCCGCCGCGCGCCGCTCGCCCCGCCGGGTGCCGGTGAGCGCCCGTACAGTCTCCTCCAGATGCGCCCGTACGGTGCGCACCGGCGTGAGGTGGGCGGCGGGGCTCTGCGGTACGAGCCCGATGCGCCGGCCCCGTACGGTGCGGGCGAGGGTCTTCTCGTCGGCGGCGAGCAGATCCGTACCGTCGAGGAGGGCGCTGCCGGAGGTCTCGGCGTTCCCGGGCAGCAGCCCGAGCAGGGCGGAGGCGAGGACGGACTTGCCGCAGCCGCTCTCGCCGACCAGGGCGAGGCACTCCCCCGCCGCGAGGTCGAAGTCGGCGTCGGTGACGGCGGCGACCTCGCGCCCGCCGCGCAGCCGGAAGCGGACGGTGAGCCCGCGCACGCTGAGCAGGGCGTCCTCGGCCCGTTCGGCGGAGCCGGCCCGGAGGGCACGGAGGGCGCGGAGCACGTTCTCGGCGGTCACAGCATCAGCTCCGATCGGCGGCGCGGGTTGAGCCGGTCGCGCCAGACGCCGGCGAGGCCCGCGACCGCGAGGGTGGGGGCGATGAGCAGGAGGCCGGGGAAGAGGGTGGGCCACCAGTGGCCGGTGAGGAGGGAGGAGCGGGCGGTCTGGACGAGGTTGCCGAGGCTGGCCTGGTGGCTGGGGAGGCCGAGGCCCAGGAAGGACAGGGCGGATTCGTGCCACATGGCGTGCGGGATCATCAGGACGGCGGCGAGGCCGGCCTGCGGGAGGACGGCGGGGAGCAGATGGCGGACGCCGATCCGCCAGCGGGTGGCGCCGCCGGAGATCGCCGCGTCGACGAACGGCCGGGAGCGCAGGGACAGCACCTCGGAGCGGACGATGCGGGCGGTGGAGAGCCAGTGGGTGAGGGCCACGGAGACGATCACCGGCCAGACCCCGGGCCGGAACATGGCCACGACGAAGATGCCGAGCAGCAGGTGCGGCACGGAGGAGAAGGCGTCGACGATCCGCATGAGGAGACGGTCGGCGCGGCCGCCGAGCGCGCCGGCCGTCGCGCCGACGGCGGTGCCGATGACGGTGGCGACGAGGGCGGCGACCAGTCCGACGAGGAGCGAGACGCGCAGTCCGTAGACGCAGCGGAGCAGCAGGTCGCGGCCGACGTCGTCGGTGCCGAAGGGGTGTGCCCAGGAGGGCGGGAGGAGTTTGGCGCCGAGGTCGACGGCCTGCTGGTCGAGGGGGACGAGCGGCGGGACCAGGAGGACGGCCAGGACGACGGTGCCGGTGACGAGGGCGGAGCTCCGGAGCCGGAGGCGCCGGGTGCGGGGGTCAGCCATCGAAGCCCACCCTGGGGTCGGCGAGCCCGTACAGGAGGTCGGAGAGCAGGTTGCCGAGCAGGACGGCGGCGGTGGCGAGCACGGTGAGTGCGGCGAGCAGCGGGAAGTCGGCGGAGAGGGCGGCCTGCACGGTGGCGGCGGCGATGCCGGGCCAGCTGAAGACGGTCTCCACGAGGAGGGCGCCGGTGATGAGTTCGGGGATCCGGGAGCCGACGAGGGTGAGCATGGGGAGCATTCCGGAGCGCAGGGCGTGGCGGGTGAGGACGGTGCGTTCGGCGAGGCCGCGGGCGCGGGCGCCGCGCACCGGGTCCTCGTCGAGGGCGTCGCCGACGCCCTGGCGTACGTACAGGAAGAACCAGGGCAGTTGGGAGACGCCGAGGACGAGGGCGGGCAGCACGAGGTGGGTGGCGACCTGTCCGGCGGTGACCGTGTCGCCCGCCGTGTCGGTGAGGCCGCCGGGCGGCAGCGCGCCGAGTTCGAGGGCGAAGAACCAGATGGCGAGGAGTCCGAGCCAGAAGGCGGGGGCGGCTTCCAGGGTGTACGCGAGCGAGGACACGGCCCGGTCGAGCAGGCCGCCGCGGCGGCGGGCGGCCAGGACGCCGAGGAGGGTGCCGAGCAGGATCGCGACGAGGAAGGCGGTGCCGGCGAGGAGCGCGGACCAGCCGATGCGTTCGGCGACGACGTCGGCGACGGGCCGGCGCATGACGCCGGAGTCGCCGAGGTCGCCGCGCAGGGCGTGGCCGAGCCACTCCCACCAGCGGGTGTACCAGGGTTGGTCGGCGCCGAGGTTGGCGCGCAGCTGGTCGAGGTTCTCCTGTGAGGCGGTGAGTCCGGCGGTGCCGGCGTAGGCCTGCACGGGGTCGAAGGGGGAGGCGGCGGCGACGGCGAAGACCGCGAGGGTGACGCCGAGGAGGACGGGGACGGCGGCGAGCGCGCGCCGTCCCGTCATCCGGGCCATGGCCCGGAGCGGGAGAGCGCGGGTCACTGCTTCGGCGTCCAGTCCTCGACGTTCCACCAGGGGCCGGAGCCGAGTCCGTGCTCGTGGGGTTCGACCTGGGTGGTGAGGCGGCCGGCGGGGGTGGTCCAGCGGTCGGCGACGACGTAGACGTGGTCGACGTGGGTGAGGAAGGTGTAGCCGGGGTTCTTCACCAGTTCGCGCTGGACGGTGTCGTAGGCGGCGCGGCGGCGCGCGGGGTCGCCGGTGCGGCGGCCGTCCTCCAGTGCGCGGTCGACGGCCGGACTGGCGTACGAGGCCATGTTGTTGAAGCCGTCGCCCGCGAGCTCGGACTTGAGCAGAAGGTACTGGTCGAAGTCGGGGTCGCCGGACGAGCCGCCGCCGGCGAGCACGGCGTCGGTCTTCATCCGGGGTTCGATGACCTCCCAGGTGCCGGCCTGGGTGGCGATCTCGATGCCGGCCTTCTTGGCGTCGGAGGCATAGGCGAGGGCGTGGTCCTGGCGGAGCTTGTCGCCGGAGAGGTACCAGAGGGGGAAGGCGGCGCGGACGCCGTTCTTGACGCGGATGCCGTCGGGGCCGGGCTTCCAGCCCGCCTCGTCGAGGATCTTCCGGGCGCCGGCGAGGTCGTGGCGGCGTTCGGTGCCCTTGGCGAACCAGGGGCTGTCGGTGGGCACCGGGCCGTAGGCGGGCCGGCCGGCGCCTTCGAGGATCTTGTCGACCATGGCCTGCCGGTCGACCGCGAGGTCGAGGGCGCGGCGGACGGCCACGTCGCCGGCGACCCGGTTGTGGCTGGGCAGGGTGACGGTGCGGTAGTCGAAGGTGGTGGCGGTGTGCACTTTCCGGGTCTTGTCGGCCTTGAATCCGGCGGCGAGGTTCGGCGGCAGGATCGCGGCGTCGAGGTCGCCGGCGCGCAGCCGGGTGGCGCGCACGTCGTCGTCCTTGACGACGGCCATGGTGAACTTCTCGACCGCCGGTGCGCCGCCCCAGTAGTGCGGGTTGGCGCGGAAGGTGAGCTTCTCGCCCCTGGTCCAGCCGGTGAGGACATAGGGGCCGGTGCCGATGGGGCGGGTGGTGAAGGGGCCGCTGTTGACGTCCTGCTTGCCGGCGACGCGTTCGGGGGCGATGGCGAGGACGGTGCGCCGGGCGAAGGGCGCGTAGGGGTACTTCAGGGTGAACGTGACGGTGTGGTCGCCGGTGGCGCGCACGTCCTTGAGGGCGTCGAGTTCGCTGCGGGACGGGTTGTTGGTCTTCGGGTCGAGCACCGCCTGGTAGGTGAAGACGACGTCCCGGGCGGTGAAGGGCGTGCCGTCGCTGAAGGTGACGCCCTTGCGCAGGGTGTACGTGTAGGTGAGGCCGTCGGCGCTGACCGCGGGCAGTGCGGTGGCGAGGGCGGGCCGGAGCCGCATGCCGGCGTCGAGGGCGAGCAGCCCGTCGAAGATCTTGGAGTTGCCGTCCTTGCCGTAGCCGAGCAGCGGGCTGAGGGTGTCGGGTTCGGCGGCGATGCCGACGACCGCCGAGTCACGGGGCCCGCCCTGGCCCTTGGCGGCGCCGTCGGGGTTCGCGCAGGCCGCCGCGGTGAGGGCCGTCACCCCCGTGAGGATCGCGGCGGTCGCACGGCGGACGGGTCGGGCGGCCATGAAGTCCACACCCCTCTTGAAGATCAACTGTTATTGCGAAGACTTCGCAATTAAACAGTATGTAGAGGGGTGTGGACTCCGGCGCCCCTTACCTCGGGGCGCGCAGGTCGACCAGGGCGGCGATCACGTCCTGGTGCCGGCCGGCCGAACCGAGCGCGGTCTGCGCGGACTTGGCCCGCTTCAGCGCCAGGTGCGCCGGGTGCTCCCAGGTCATGCCGATGCCGCCGTGCAGCTGGACGCACTCCTCGGCGGCGTGCACGGCGACCTTCGCGCAGTACGCCTGGGCCACGGCGACCGTCAGCTCGGTGTCCGGGGCGCCGGTGGCCAGCGCGTCGGCGGCGGCGCGGGCCACCGCCCTGGCCCCGACCAGCTCCAGCCACAGCTGGGCCATCCGGTGCTTGAGCGCCTGGAAGGAGCCGATCGGCCGGTTGAACTGGTGGCGCTCCTTGGTGTGCCGGACGGTCTCCTCCAGGCACCAGGCGGCGAGCCCGAGTTGCTCGGAGGCGAGCAGCCCGGCACCGGCGAGCAGCCCGCGCCGGACCGCCGCCCCGCCGGTCTCCGGTCCGGCGAGCCGGGTCCCGGCGACGCCCGTGGTGTCGACGACGGCCAGCGGACGGGTCAGGTCGAGGGGCACCTGCGGGGTGATCCGGGCCTCGGCGGCCGGCACGGCGTACAGCCCGTCGGCGCGCGGCACCAGCAGCACGTCTGCGGCGGCCGCGTCGGCGACGGCGGGCACCGGGCCGTCGGTCACCGGGTCGGCGCCCGGCGCCGTGGACAGCGGCACGGCGAGCACGGCGGTCTTCTCGCCGGCCGCGAGCGCGCCGAGGAGTTCCGCGACCGGGCCGCCCTCGTCGGCGCCGAGCGCGAGCAGCGTCTCGGTCGCCACGACGGCACTGGTGAGGTACGGGGCGGGGGTCACGGCCCGGCCCAGCTCCTCCAGGACCACGGCGGCCTCGCGGTGGCTCGCGCCCTGACCGCCCAGCTTCTCGGGCACCAGCAGTCCGGCGGCGCCGATGCCGCCGGCGAGGGCGTCCCAGAGGCCGGGGAGGTACGGGGCCTCGCCCTCGATCCGGGCGAGCAGCGCCTGCGGGTCGGCCCGGTCGGCGAGCAGCGAGCGGACGGCGGCGCGCAGGTCCTCCTCGGCCTCGGAGTAGAGCAGATCGAGCTGGGCGGCCGTCGGCTTCGGCGTCTCGGTCATCGGGCGAGGTCCTTCCAGGCGACGTCCTTGTCGTTGCGGGGCTCGGGCGGCAGTCCGAGGACCCGCTCGGCCACGATGTTGAGCAGCACCTCGGTGGTGCCGCCCTCGATCGAGTTGCCCTTGGCGCGCAGATAGCGGTAGCCCGCGTCGCGGCCGGTGAAGTCGACGAGATCGGGCCGGACCATCGTCCAGTCGCCGTACAACAGGCCCTCGTCGCCGAGGAGTTCGACCTCCAGGGCGCTGATGGCCTGGTTGAGCCGAGCGAAGCCGAGCTTCATCGCGCTGCCCTCGGGTCCCGGCTGGCCGGCCACCAGCTGCTGGCGGAGGCGCTCGCCGGTGAGCCGGGCGACCTCGGCGTCCACCCACAGGTCGAGCAGCCGCCGGTGCAGGTCGTGGGTGCGCAGCTCGGGGCGGGAACGCCAGGTGGCGTCGGCCTTGCCGATCATGCCGCCCTCGCGGGGGATGCGGGCGCCGCCGATGGAGACCCGCTCGTTCATGAGGGTGGTCTGGGCGACCCGCCAGCCGTCGCCGACCTCGCCGAGGCGGTGCGCGTCGGGGATGCGCACGTTCGTGAGGAAGACCTCGTTGAACTCGGCCTCGCCGGTGATCTGGCGCAGCGGCCGGACCTCGACGCCGGGGTCGGTCATGTCGCACACGAAGTAGCTGATGCCGCGGTGCTTGGGCAGGTCGGGGTCGGTGCGGGCGATGAGGATCGCCCAGCGGGCGACATGGGCGCTGGAGGTCCACACCTTCTGCCCGTTGATCACCCAGTCTCCCCCACTCGCGGCTTCGCCCGAGCCGGAGGTGCCCCCAGCGTCGCGTACGGCGCGGGTGCCGAGCGCGGCGAGGTCGGAGCCGGCGCCGGGCTCGCTGAAGAGCTGGCACCAGACCTCCTCGCCGACCCAGAGCGGCTTCAGGAAGCGCTCCTTGACGGCGTCGGAGCCGAAGGCGAGGAGGGTGGGGGCGGCCATGCCGAGGCCGATGCCGATCCGGCGGGGGTCGTTGTCGGGGGCGCCCGCGGCGGTGAGTGCGGCGTCGACGACGGCCTGCAGGGAGCGCGGGGCGCCGAGTCCGCCGAGGCCCACCGGGTAGTGCACCCAGGCGAGGCCGGCGTCGAAGCGGGCGCGCAGGAAGTCGGTGCGGTCGGTGGTGGCGGGCGGGTGCTCGGCGAGCAACCGGCGGGTGCGGTCGAGCAGTTCGGCGGCGTCGGGGGCCGGGGCGGTGGCGGGGTGGGCGCTCATGCGCGGGCTCCTTCCGGGAGGACGACGAGCCGGCCGGTGGTGACGCCCTCGGCGAGCCGCTGCACGGCGTCGGCGGCGCCCGCGAAGGGCACCCGCTCGCTCACGTACGGCTTGATCAGGCCCTTGGCGGCCAGCTCGGACAGGGTCTCGTGGCAGCGCAGGACGGCGGCCGGGTCCTTGAGGTTGTACAGGCCCCAATGCAGGCCCAGGATCGAGTAGTTCTTCACCAGGGCGTGGTTGAGGGCGGGGGCGGGCACGGTGCCGCTGGCGAAGCCGACGACCACGATCCGGCCCTCGAAGGCGACCAGCTTGGCGGACTGCTGGTAGGCGGCGCCGCCGACCGGGTCGTAGATCACGTCGGCGCCGCGGCCGCCGGTGGCCTCCTTGACGGCCGCGACGACGTCCTCGGCGTGCCGGTCGACGACCGTGTCGCAGCCCAGCCCGCGGGCGACGGCCGCCTTGTCGGCGCCGCCGACGACGCCGATCACGGTGGCGCCGGCCGCCTTGCCGAGCTGGACGGCGGCGCTGCCGACGCCGCCCGCGGCGGCGTGCACGAGCAGCGTCTCGCCCTCCTTCAGCGCGGCCCTGCGGTGCAGCCCGAACCACCCGGTCTGGTAGCCGATGTGCAGGGCGGCCGCCTGGGCGTCGTCCAGGGCCTCCGGGGCGGGGAGCAGCGCGGCTGCGTCGGCGACGGCGTACTCCGCGAGGCCGCCGTACGGGAGGGCGGGGGTGGCGATGACCCGGCGGCCGTCCTCGGTCTCGGCGCAGATCTCCACGCCGGGGGTGAAGGGCAGCGGCGGCCGCACCTGGTACTGGCCGCGGCACAGCAGCGCGTCGGGGAAGTTGAGGCCGGTGGCCCGGACCTTCAGGAGCACCTGCCCCGGCCCGGGCTCGGGCGCCGCGACCTCGTCGAGCTGCATCACCTCGCCCGGCTCGCCGTTCTCGTGCACTCGCCATGCCTGCATCGGGGGCCTCCACGTGCCGTCGTGCGTCCTGCGCGGTCGACCGCATACTAAGCGGTCGCTTGGCCCGTGGGGAACAGGCTCTCAGGACTTCTTCGGCCGGGCCCGTACGTGCATCCGCTCGCCCTGCGGGCCGAACAGGCTCAGGAACTCCACCGGCCGGTCCCCCGCCGGGCCGAACCAGTGCGGCACCCGGGTGTCGAACTCCGCCGCCTCGCCGGCGCCCAGCTCCACGTCGTGGTCGCCGAGCACCAGGCGCAGCCGCCCGGACAGCACGTACAGCCACTCGTAGCCCTCGTGCACCCGGGGATCGGGCTGCTCGGCACCGGGCTCCTGGAGCACCTTGTACGCCTGGAGGCCGCCGGGCTGGCGGGTGAGCGGGTACAGGGTGCGGCCGTGGCGGCGGATCGGCTTAGCCTTCACCCGGGGGTCGCCGACCGGGGGCGCGCCGACGAGCTCGTCGAGCGGGACCTGGTGGGCGCGGGCGATCGGGAGCAGCAGCTCCAGGCTGGGCTTGCGCTGCCCCGACTCCAGCCGGGAGAGGGTGCTCACGGAGATGCCGGTGGCGGCGGAGAGGTCGGCCAGGGTCGCGTCGCGCTCGCGGCGGATGCGGCGCAGGCGGGGGCCGACCTCGGTGAGGACGTCGTCGATGCGGTCGTCGCCGGTGCGGTCGTCGCCGGTGTGGTCGTCGCCGGTGCGGTCGTCGCCGGTGCGGTCGTCGCCGGTGCGGTCGTCGCCGGTGCGGTCGTCAGCGGTGCGGTCGTCAGCGGTGTGGTCGTCAGCGGTCATGCTCTTCATTGCAGAAACGGCAACTTTGTTTGTCAAGCGGCTGCGGGCTCGGCGAACCTCGCGGCATGAACGCACACAGCGCGCAGCGCGCATACGAGTCCGAGCACGAGTCCGAGTACGACGTGGTGGTGGTCGGCGGCGGCGCGGCCGGCCTGAGCGCTGCCCTGGTCCTGGGCCGGGCCCGCCGCCACACCCTGGTCGTCGACGCGGGAGAGCCGCGCAACGCGCCCGCCGCCCATATGCAGGGCTATCTCGGCCTCGACGGCACGAGCCCGGCCGAGCTCCTGGCGACCGGACGCGAGGAGATCGCCGCGTACGGGGTGGAGTGGACCAAGGGCCTGGTCACCGCCGCGACGCCGACGCCGGAGCCCGGCGAGGGCTTCGCGGTGGACCTGGCCGACGGGCGCCGGGTCCGCGCGCGGCGGCTCGTCGTCACCACGGGCCTGGTGGACGAGCTGCCCGACCTGGCCGGGGTGGCCGAGCGCTGGGGCCGGGACGTCATCCACTGCCCGTACTGCCACGGCTGGGAGGTGCGCGACCGGGCCTTCGGCGTGCTCGCCCACCCCGTGATGCCGGCCCACCAGGCCCTGATGGTCTCCCAGTGGTCCCCCGACGTCGCCCTCTTCCTCCACACCGCCCCCGACCCCTCCCCCGAGGACACGGCCCGGCTCGCGGCGGCCGGGGTCACGGTGGTGACCGGCGAGGTCGCCGGCATCGTCGTCGAGGACGACCGGCTGACCGGCGTACGGATGGCCGACGGCCGGATCGTCCCCCGCGAGATCCTCTTCGTCGGCACCCGCACGGTCCCCCGCGACGGCCTTCTCACCGCCCTCGGCGCCGACACCCACGAGACGCCCCTCGGCCGCTTCGTCACCGTCGACGAGTCCGGCCGCACCTCCGTCCCGGGCGTCTGGGCCGCCGGCAACGCGATCGGTCCCTTCGAACAGGTCGTGAACGCGGCCAGTGGCGGCTACCGCGCGGCGGCCGCGATCAACGCCGACCTCCTGATGACGGACCTGGACCGGCGGGTGGCGGAGGCCGCGGGCGCGCCGGGCGCGTGAGGGGCGTCGGGTCGGCGCCGGGCCGGGACCTGGCGCCGACCCGGGGGAACCCGCACCCCCTTCCGGGCGTGAGCCCGGGGCCGGTGCGCTGCGCCGTGCGGATGAAACCCGGCGGGCGGGGCTGCGCCCGCACCGGCGGAGGGCGAGGATCGGCCATGGTGGCCGGAAACCCCGGCCCCGTACGACGCCCACGGCACCGCACGGCCTCCCACCCGGAAGGACGGGACCCACCCCATGCTCGGTACGGACTTCATCACCGGCTCCCCCGACTGGCTCGACCTCGGCAGCCCGGACACGGCCGCCGCCGCCCAGTTCTACGGCCGGGTCTTCGGCTGGGACTTCGCCTCGGCGGGACCCGACGCCGGTGGCTACGGCTTCTTCCAGCAGGACGGCAAGACCGTCGCGGCGCTCGGCCCGCTGACGGAGGAGGGCGCGAGCAGTGCCTGGACGGTCTACTTCCAGACCCCGGACGCCGAGGCGACCGCACAGGCGGCGGAGAAGGCGGGCGGCACGGTGCGCGCGGCGGCGTTCGACGTGATGGACGCGGGGCGGATGGCCTCACTGACCGACCCGGCGGGCGCCCAGTTCGCGGTGTGGCAGCCGAACGCCGTCAAGGGCCTGGAGCGCACCTCGCAGAACGACACCCTGGTCTGGGTCGAGCTGCACGTGCCCGACCCGGAGACCACCCTCGGCTTCTACCAGGGCCTGTTCGGCTGGCGCTGGCAGGAGATGGAGTCCTCGGGCATGACCTACCGCGTGCTGCTGACCGCCGAGGGCGAGCCGCAGGACGCCTCGTTCGGCGGGGCGGCGCCGCGCCAGGAGGGCATGGACAAGTCGATGTGGGTGCCGTACTTCATGGTGGCGGACGCGGACCGCACCTCGGTGACGGTGCAGGAGAACGGTGGTTCGGTGCTGCTGCCGCCCTCGGACGTCCCGGACGTCGGCCGGCTCGCCTGGTTCACGGACCCGTTCGGCGCGCCGTTCGCGGTGCTGCGGCCCGACCCCAACATGTAGCCACGGCCGGGACGCACCGGCCCGGACCGGCCCTAGCGGGGGAACACCTCGAAGGCGACGGCCGGACGGCCGCCGAAGCGCGCCGAGGCCCGGCCGGTGGATTCGGCGACGAACGAGCGGCAGTACGCGTCCACGTCCTGGTCGGTCAGCGCCTCGATGTAGGTGCGGTGGGCGCGCAGCGAGCGGGTGGCGCGCTCCAGGCCGGGGCCGGCGTCGACGGCGTGGGTGGGCAGGTTCGAGCCGGCGACGGCGACCCAGCGGACCCCGTTCCAGGGGTCGAGGCCCTGCTCGGCGAGCTCGGGGAAGATCCAGCGGTTGCCCGCGTCGGCGGCCGCGTCGAGGACGGCGCGGCCGACGGCCTTGTGGTCGGGGGTGTTCCAGAAACCGCCGGGCTCGGGGCCCCAGGTGTCGCGGTGGTTGAGGGTGATGACCAGTTCCGGCCGGTGCCGGCGGATCGCGGCGGCGATGTCCCGGCGCAGCCCGAGCCCGTACTCGACGACGCCGTCGCGGTGGTCGAGGAACTCCACGCTCGTCACGCCCACGATCGCGGCGCTCTCGCGCTGCTCGCGTTCGCGCAGCGGGGCGCAGGTGGCCGGGTCGAGGGTGTCGATGCCGGCCTCGCCGCGGGTGACGAGGAGGTAGCCGACGTCCTTGCCCTGGTCGGTCCAGCCGGCGACGGCGGCGGCGCAGCCGTACTCCAGGTCGTCGGGGTGGGCGACGACGGCGAGCGCGCGCTGCCAGTCGGCGGGCATCTCGGCCAGCGGCGGGGCCTGTTCGGTGTCCTGGCCGTTCTCGACGTTCTCGCTGTTCTCGCCGTTCTCGCTGTTCTCGGTCATGGGGGCAGGATACGAGCCGGGCCCCGCCGTGATCCGCAGAACAGGCGCTACCGGGCCCCGGCCAGGATCACCGAGCGGGTCAGGTTGCGCGGGCGGTCCGGGTTGAGGCCGCGGCGGGCGGCGAGGGCGACGGCGAGGCGCTGGGCGCGCACCAGGCCGGCCACCGGGTCGACGGCGTCGGCGACGAACTGGGCGCCGGTGGCGTCGACTTCGTCGGCGAGGCCGGGCGGGACCGGGCCGAGGCACCAGACCAGGCTGCCGGGGTCGCTGATGCTGATGGGGCCGTGGCGGTACTCCATCGCCGGGTACGACTCGGTCCAGGCGCGGGCCGCCTCGCGCAGCTTGAGCGCGGCCTCGTCGGCGAGGCCGACGGTCCAGCCGGTGCCGAGGAAGGTGAACTGGCCGTGCTTCTCCCAGGCGGTGGGCAGCGGCTCGTACAGGGCGAGTTCGGCGTCGGCGATCGAGGGGCCGAGGCCGACGCCGAGCGCGGCGCGCAGGAGTTGCAGGGCGGTGGTGGCGAACCGGGTCTGGACGACGGAGCGTTCGTCGGCGAAGCCGAGGTCGACGACGGCGTCGGCGTGGTGGCCGGCCGGGCTGTCGGGGACGCCGGTGAGGGCGACGGTGGGGATCAGGCCGGCGGCGCGGGCGAGGAGTGCGGCGACCTCGGTGGTGGTGCCGGAGCGGGTGAGGGCGACGATCCGGTCGTAGCCGCGGCCGAGCGGGGTCGGGTCGGAGGCCGGGAAGGCGTCGGTCTCGCCGCCGCCGAGGGACTCGCGCAGCGCGGCGTAGGCGCGGGCGATGAAGTACGAGGTGCCGCAGCCGACGACGGCGATCCGCTCGCCCGTCCGGGGCAGCAGGTCGGCCCGCTCGGCGGCGAGTTCGGCGGCCCGCCGCCAGCAGTCGGGCTGGCTCGCGATCTCGTTCTCGACGTGGGTGGTCATGTCCGTCCTCTCTCGGCGCGGTGAGCCGCCCGTTGAGGGACCGGGGGCTCGGACGGAGTTCTATCCCGGCGGACCGGAGCGCAGCCATGAGCAATCAGTGAGCACCGCTTGGACTTTTGTGCGCGCCGGCGGCGATTCCGGCAGCGGATACGGGGGCGGGCGCGGCGCCGCAGGAGGCGCGGACCACGAGCCGGGGCCGCAGCTGCACCTGGTGCAGCGGGGAGGCGTCGCCCTCGGCGAGGCGGCGCAGCAGGATCTGCGCGGCGAGCCGGCCGACCTGGAACTTGGGCGGGGAGACGGCGGTCAGCGGGGTCTCGGCGACGTCGGCGAGCTCGTTGTCGTACGAGATCAGGGCGAGGTCGTCGGGGACCCGGAGCCCGGCGCGGCGGGCGGCGGCGAGCACGAGCGCGGCCTCGCGGTCGCCGAAGCAGAGCGCGGCGGTGACCCGGGCGGCGCGCAGCGCGGCGACGGCGGCGTCGGCGCGGGCGGCGTGCCACTCCACCGTCGTCGCGCGCTCGCAGTGCGGTGCGGGCAGGTGCAGATCGGCGACGGCTCGGGCGAAGCCGGACTCGAGCGGGGCGGTGGTGGGGGCGTCGGAGCGGACCAGGAGCCCGATTCGGCGGTGGCCGAGGCCGCGCAGGTGCCGCACGGCGTCGTAGGCGCCGCCCTCGTGGTCGGTGCAGACGTGTTCCGTGGGGTCGCCGGGGCCGTGCGCGGCGAGCCGCCGTTCGACGAGGACGGCGGGCACGGGCAGGGCGAGCAGTTCCTCGGCGCGCCGGCCGGGGTCGGTGGCGGTGTGCAGGGTGGGCACGAGGAGCAGTCCGTGCACGCCGGAGCCGAGCAGCCGGGCGACGGCGGCGTCCTCCTCGGCGGGGTCGTAGTGGGAGCAGGCGAGGACCAACCGGGCCCCGGCGGCGGTGAGTTCATGCTCGATGCCGTGCAGGACCCGGGGGTAGTAGAAGGCGGTGTCGGGAACGAGGACGCCGACCACGGTGCGGCCGCCGCGCGGCTCCTCGGGGTGCGCGGCGGCGAAGGAGCCCGCGCCCTGGCGGCGTTCGACCAGGCCGAGGGCGACCAGCTCCTCGTACGCGCGGCGGACCGTCGTCACGGACACGCCGGTGTCGGCGGCGAGGGCCCGCTCGGTGGGCAGTTTGCTGCCCGGCGGCCAGGTGCCGTCCAGCATGCCCTGGCGCAGCCGGGCCGTCAGGGCGCGGAACTTCAGCTCGCGTCCGGACGACGGCACGGGGATCCCGCCGGGTGTCACCGGTCCCCCTGCGGCCAACGGTCCCCCTGGTGCTCGAACGGGCGGCGGGCGATCGCCGATTGCTCACCGATTGCGCGCGCATCCTATCGCCGGGCGCGGGCGGCGGACCCCGGCGCGGAGCGACCGGTTCCGCCACCCGCCACCCGCCACCCGCGCCCCGGGCCGGCGCCGCGCTCAGACCTCGTCGCGGACCAGGGCGAGGAGCCGGTCGAGGACGCGCGGGCCGCCGGCCCGGACGCCGTCGTGCTCGAACTCGTCGGTGACCCAGGTGCGCAGGCCCCGGATGGTCCGGGCGGTGCGCAGGGAGTGGGCGGTGTCCACGTACATGTCGTCGTGGTAGACGGCGGCGGCGACCGGCACCTCGTTGGCGGCGAGCCGGGCCGGGTCGTACAGCGGCGCCCAGTCGGCGCGGGCGGCCAGGTGCTCGGCCGTCTCGCGCAGCGGGGCGAGCGCCGGGTCCGTGGTGAAGTGCCAGGGGTGGATGCTCTCGCCGGTGAGCAGGACCGGTCCGTCGCCGGTGAGCGCCTTGGCCGCGTCGAAGGCGGGGAACTCGGCGCGGACCCGCTCGGCGGCCCAGTCGGTGGCGCCGTGACCGTGGCCCGGACCCTGGGCGTAGATGGCCTCGTGGAGCACGGCGTAGAGCGGGTGTCCGGCGAAGGAGAGCTGGGCCCGGACGGCTTCCAGGAAGGCGTCGGAGAGCGCGGCGCCGGCGGGGGTGGGGACGAAGGCGTCCTCCAGGAGCAGATGGAGCTGGTGGGTGCCCTGGCCGGTACCGAGGAGGATGCCGAGGGACTGGAAGGCCTCGGGGGTGAGGGTGCCGCCGCCGGGCAGGGCGGCGGGCCGTTCCTGCAGGTGCGCGACGATCGCCCGGACCCGCTCGACGTCGTCGGGGTAACGGGCGTAGTGTGCCTCGTTCTTGCGCAGGATCCTGGGGTACGCGGCCCGGTAGACCTCGTCGGCGGTGGCGCCGAGCGAGGGCAGGCCGCCGGTGATGAGGACGGTGGCGAGGCCCTCGGGCGCGGTGGAGAGGTAGTGGGTGGCGCAGAAGCCGCCGAAGCTCTGGCCGAGGACGGTCCACGGGGCGCCGCCGGTCAGCTCGCGGCGGATCAGTTCGCAGTCCTTGACGATGGAGTCGGCGCGGAAGTGGGCCAGATAGGCGGCCTGCTCGCGCGGGGTGCCGCGGAGCGGCAGGGTCTGCCGGTTGGCGGGGGTGGAGCGGCCGGTGCCGCGCTGGTCCAGGAGCAGCACGCGGAACTCGCGCACGGCGCGCCCGAGCCAGGCCTGCGGGCCGATGAAGCGGCGGGCGCCGAAGCCGGGGCCGCCCTCCAGGTAGAGCAGCCAGGGCAGGTCGCTGCGGTCGGCCTTGTCCCTCGCGACGACCTCGCGTCCGTACAGCTCGATCGTCTCGCCGTCGGGGCGGGCGTGGTCGAGGGGGACGGTGTAGTGGCGGTCGGTGAGGACGAGTTCCGGCTGACGGTACGTGGACACGGCGTACGGCTCCTGTTCGTGTGCGCCCCCGCCAGGACAGTGGATCACATGACGGGGGCGCACGCCGCCCAAGGGCCGGAAGCGGCGGATCAGCGCTGGAGCACCGCGATGACGTTCTTCGCGGAGTCGGTGAACCAGGCGATGGCGGGGCCGCGCTCGTCCCGGCAGATGCCCTTGGCGTCGAACTCGAAGCCCTCGTAGCGCTGGAACTCGACACCCTTGTCGGCGAGGGCGTCGACGGCGACGTCGATGTCGTCGACCTGGAAGTTCAGGACGGTGAAGCTCGCCGGGCTGTGCGCGTCGCCCTTCGGGTAGACCATGACCCTCGCGCCGCCGGCGAGGGTGAGGAACAGCATCCGCATCTCCCCGGTGCCCTCCACGTCGGCCTGGAGGCCGAGGGTGTCGCCGTAGAAGGCGCGGGCCGCGTCGAGGTCGTCGACCGAGAAGCTGCTGAATGCCGTGGTGCTGCCGAACAACACGGGTGATCTCCCTTCGGTGGGGCGTCTGCTGACGTCCCCACAGGGCACCACGGCCCGGGCGCCCGGCCGCCCCCGCCACGCGGAAACGGCCGGATGGTCCCCCGCCTGTCACCCTCGGGTGACCGTGCCCGGAAGGGGCGGGGGCCCAGGAGCCTCAGGGCGCGATCGGCTCAGGGCGCGATCGGCAGGCCGCGCTTGTGGTCGGTGAGCCGGTAGCGGCGCACGATCGCGTCGAAGGCGGCCTCGCCGACCGGCTTGCCCTCCAGGAAGTCGTCGATCTCGTCGTACGTCACGCCGAGCGCGTCCTCGTCGGGCTTGCCCGGGTCCAGGGTCTCCAGGTCGGCCGTCGGGGTCTTCCACACCAGCTCGGCGGGGGCGCCGAGCTCGGCCGCGACCGCGCGCACCCGGCGCTTGGTGAGACCGGTGAGCGGGACGAGGTCGGCGGCGCCGTCGCCGTACTTGGTGAAGAAGCCGGAGACCGCCTCGGCGGCGTGGTCGGTGCCGACGACCAGGCCGTCGTGCGCGCCGGCCACCGCGTACTGGGCGATCATCCGCTGGCGGGCCTTGATGTTGCCCTGGACGAAGTCCTGGTGGTGCGCGTCGCGGAAGGAGACGCCGGCGGCCAGGGCCGCGTCGAGGGCGGCGTCGCTGGCCGGCTTCACGTCCACGGTGAGGACCTGGTCGGCCCGGATGAAGCCGAGGGCGAGCTGGGCGTCGTGCTCGTCGGCCTGGACGCCGTAGGGCAGCCGCATCGCGTGGAACACGGCCTCGTGGCCGGCGGCCCGGGCCCGCTCGACGGCGAGCTGGCAGAGCCGGCCCGCGGTGGTGGAGTCGACGCCGCCGCTGATGCCGAGGACCAGGGAGCGCAGCCCGGTGGAGGTGAGGCGGTCGGCGAGGAAGGCCACCCGGCGCTCGATCTCCGTCTTAGGGTCGAAGGTCTCGCCGACCTCCAGCTCCCGGGCGATCTGCTGCTGCAGGGCCGTCTGCTGCTGCAGGGCGGTGGTCTCCGGGTCGGTCACGGAATGCTCCTCGGTGCTGCGGTGTCTGGCCTGCGATGTCCGGCCGGTGGTGACGGTCGGTCCCGGTCGACTCTATCCGGCCGTACGGACACCCCCGCGGCGGCGACCGGGTGGGACGGGTCACTCCGCCAGGCAGTGCACCTCGACCCGCTGCACCAGGTTGTTCCCGAAGCCGCTGCGGTTCCAGGGGGCGGTGAGCGGCTGGGTGCGGCCGGTGGCGTCGGTGGCGCGGACGCTGAGGAGGTACGTGCCCGGGGTCGCCGTCCAGCCCGCTCGCCAGGCCGCCCAGGCCCAGGGCCGGTCCGGGTCGGCGGTGACCTCGGCGTCCGTCCAGCTCTCCTCGCCGTCGGCGCTGAGCTCGACCCGGACCACGGGGCCGTGCCCGGACCAGGCGCGGCCGGCCAGCGGCACCGGGCCGGGGCGGACGACGCGGGCCCGGGTCATGAAGTCGGGGAAGCCGGGCGGGATCATCAGGGCGCGCGGGGCGATCAGGGTCACCGGCTCGCCCGGGTCCTCCGGGTCCTCGGTGGCGCGCCGGTAGCGGTAGGCGACGGCCTGCTGGAAGCCGGTGAAGGGGGTGTCGGTGACGGTGACCGAGCGGAGCCACTTCACCGAGGCCATGCCGTACCAGCCGGGCACGACCAGGCGCAGCGGGTGCCCGTGCTGGGGCGGCAGCGGGGCGCCGTTCATGGCGTACGCGACGAGGACGCCGCGGTCGGGGTCGGCGGCCGGGCCGAGCGGGAGGCTGCGCCGGTAGTCCTGTTCGACTCCGCGTTCCACGCCGTGGTCGGCGCCGGTGAAGACGGCCTCGACGGCGCCGGCCCGCGGGCCCGCCTCGGCGAGCAGGGCGGCCAGCGGGACGCCGGTCCAGTCGGCGGTGCCGACGGCCTCGGCCAGCCAGGGCTGGCTGACCGGGCGGGGCGTGAGGCGGGCCCGGCCGTTGCCGGCGCACTCCAGGGTGACCCGGTGGGTGACGGCGGGGCGGGCGCGGAGCGCCGCGAGGTCGAGCGAGAGCGGGTGGTCGACGAGGCCGTCGAGGTCGAGCCGCCAGGTGTCGGGGTCGGTGGCGGGGATGTCGTAGTGCACGAGGACGTAGTGCAGGCCGGGCGGGCTGGTGTCGTGGGCGAGCGCTTCGAGCGGCAGGCCGTGGTTGCGGGTGGCGAGGGCCAGTTCGGCGGTGCTGATGCCCTCGTCGGGCCCGGCGACGCGGCCCGGCGCGCTGACCTCCCCGAGTCGCGGCGTACGGTCCATGCTTCTCATGGTGCGCCGTACGGGCCCCGGCGGCATCCGCCGGGGCGGGGCAGCCGGCGGTCTCGGCCGGGGTGCCGCGCTGGGGGCCGCCGGGCCGCGGCCCGGCCGGGCGCCCGCGGGCCGGCGTTCCTCGGACGCCCGCCGTCGACGAGACGTACCGGTGCCGCGCCACCGACGGCGGGCCCGGGGCACTGGGCAGGTTCGGTGGTGGGCGAGGCGGGCGGGGCGTACCGCTGCCGCCCGGCAGGTGCAAGGCGCTCGCGCGCCGGTGGCGCCCGGCCGCCGTGGGCGGGGACGCATCGGCCACCCGGTGCCGCCGCTCAGTCCTCCGTGACGGTGACCTCGACGGAGTGCAGGCCGGTCGCCCCGTCCGGCATGACGTCGGCGCGGCGGTCGGTCTGCACGGCGCCGGTGCCGTCGGTGGCGCGCACCGTGAGGGTGTGCTTGCCGGGGGTGGCGGGCCAGCGGTGGACCCACTGGCGCCAGGTGTCGCGGCCGTCCTCGGCGCCGAGCTCGGCGTCCTGCCAGGGCCCGTCGTCGACCCGTACCTGCACCCGGGAGACGCCCCGGTGCTGGGCCCAGGCGACGCCGGCGACGGCGACCGGGCGGCCGCCCGCGGTGATCCTGGCGAGGGGCCGGGGGGTGTCGATCCGGGACTGGGTCTTGACCGGCGCCTGCGCGGACCAGCCGCGCGGCACCCAGTAGGCGTCGTAGGCGGCGAAGGTGGTGAGCTCCAGGGAGCTCAGCCACTTGCAGGCGGAGACGTAGCCGTACAGGCCGGGGACGACCATGCGGACGGGGAAGCCGTGCGCGAAGGGCAGCGGCTCGCCGTTCATGCCGAAGGCGAGGAGCGCGTCGCGGCCGTCCATCACGGCCTCGACGGGGGTGCCGATGGTCATGCCGTCGACGGAGCGGGCGACGAGCTGGTCGGCGGGGCCGCCCTGCGAGGGCGGGCGGACCCCGCACTCGCGGAGCAGGGCGTCGAGGCGGACGCCGAGCCAGCGGGCGTTGCCGACGAGGGAGCCGCCGACCTCGTTGGAGACGCAGGCGAGAGTGATGTCGCGTTCGACGACCTCGCGGCGCAGCAGCTCGGGCAGGGTGAAGACCCGCTCCCGCGGTACGCCGCTGCCGTGGACGCGCAGCTTCCAGGTGTCGGCGTCGACGCGCGGGACGACGAGCGCGGTGTCGACCCGGTAGAAGTCCTTGTTCGGGGTGACGAAGGGGCTGATGCCCTCGACCGGGAGCTGGGCGCCGGGCGGTACGGCGGGGGCGGGCGAGGCGGGCCGGGGCAGCCGCAGCGCGCTGCGGGAGGCGGCGGCGTGCTCGGAGCGGGTGGAGCCCAGGCTGCGGGCCAGGAAGGTGGCCGCGGTGGCGCCGGCGGCCACGCCGGCCCCGGCGAGCAGGAAGCCGCGGCGGTCGGTGCGGGGCGCCGCGGCGGGGCGCGGCCGGGTGAGCCGGGCGATCAGGACGTACAGCAGGGCGGCGGCGGTGGCCGCGCCGGCGAGCGAGGGCAGCGCGTCGCCGGCGGAGGTGGAGTCGGGCCGGGTGACGGCGGCGAGCACCCCGAGCGCGCCGAGCAGCCCCACGCCGGCGAGGGCGGCGGCCCGGCGGCGCAGGGCGAGCAGACCGAGACCGGCGGCGATCAGCGCGAGCAGCACGAGGATGCCGAATTCCAGGACCGCCTTGTCGCTCTCGCCGAACGTGCGGATGGCCCAGTCCTTGACCCCGGCCGGGGTGCGGTCGACGACCGCGTCGCCGACGGCGGGCACCGGCCCGGCCTCGGGGCGCACGACGACGGCCACGAGCGCGGCGACCGCGAGCCCGCCGTATCCGGCGAGGATCCCGGCGAGAGCGGCGAGCAGCCGGTCGGTACGGGTGGGCGGCGGGGGCGCGGCGGTCATGCCCCGATTCTGGGCGCCGGAGTGCCCCGGGGCGAGCATCCGGGGCGCGGCGTCGTTCGTCCGGACTCAGGGCCGTTCCCCGCCGCCCGGCGGGTGTTCGCCGGGTACGGCGAGCTCCTCCACCGCCTCCACGCCGACGACGGCTCCGGTGGAGCGCTTGCCGCGGCGCAGCCGGCCCTCCAGCCAGGAGGCGAAGGTGGTGAGGAGGAAGTTGAGGATCACGAAGACGACGGCGACGATGGTGAACGAGGCGATCGTGTTCGCCCCGTAGTTCGCGCTCATCGGGCGCACGGAGGCGAGCAGTTCCGAGAAGCCGAGCATCGCGCCGCCGAGCGCGGTGTCCTTGACGATCACGACGAGCTGGCTGACCAGGGCGGGCAGCATCGCGGTGACGGACTGCGGGAGCAGCACGTACGCCATGGTCTGGCCCTTGCGCATGCCGATCGCCTTGGCCGCGTCGGTCTGCCCGCCGGGCAGGGCGAGGATGCCGGCCCGGACGACCTCGGCGAGGACCGAGGAGTTGTAGAGCACGAGCCCGGTGACGACCGCGTACAGCGGCCGGTTCTCGGGGCTGACGTCGGTGAACTCCGAGTAGGCGGCGTTGGCGAAGAGCATCAGGATCAGTACGGGGATGGCGCGGAAGAACTCCACGACCGTGCCGGCCGTCGCCCGTACCCAGGTGTGGTCGGAGAGCCGGGCGATGCCGAACAGCGCGCCGAGCGGCAGGGCGATCACCATGGCGAGGGCGGCGGCGATGACGGTGTTCTTCAGGCCCGGCAGGATGTACGTGTTCCAGATCCGGGGGTCGGTGAAGAACGGATCCCACTTGGTCCCGTCGAGCTGGTTCTTGGCGGCGAGGCTGTCCACCACCCACCACACCAGGGCGCCGATGGCGACCAGGAAGAGCACGGTGAAGAGGACGTTCCGACGGCGGGCGCTCGGCCCGGGGACGTCGTAGAGGACGGTCGGCTTCTCCTTCATCGCTTCACCGCCACCTTCTTGGCGATCCAGCCGAGGAACAGTCCGGTGGGCAGGGTGAGACAGATGAAGCCGAAGGCGAAGATCGCGGAGATGAGCAGGAGCTGCGCCTCGTTCTCGATCATCTCGCGCATCAGGAGCGCGGCTTCGGCGACGCCGATGGCGGCGGCGACGGTGGTGTTCTTGGTGAGGGCGATGAGGACGTTGGTGAGGGGGCCGACGACCGAGCGGAAGGCCTGCGGCAGCACGATGAGGCGCAGGGTCTGGGTGAAGTTCAGACCGATGGCGCGGGCGGCCTCGACCTGGCCCAGGGGCACGGTGTTGATGCCGGAGCGCAGGGCCTCGCAGACGAAGGCGGAGGTGTAGGCGGTGAGGCCGAGGACGGCGAGCCGGAAGTTGATGGTCGTGAAGTCCTTGGCGCCCAGGCTGACTCCGAGGGTCTGGAAGAGGCCGAGCGAGGTGAAGACGATGATGACGGTGAGCGGGATGTTGCGGACGATGTTGACGTAGACGGTGCCGAAGCCCCGCATGAGGGGAACGGGGCTGACGCGCATGGCGGCCAGCAGCGTTCCCCAGATGAGGGAGCCTATGGCGGAGTAGAACGTCAGCTGGATGGTGGTCCAGAAGGCGCCCAGGATGTCGTAGCCCTCGAGGAAGTCGAACACGGCGGCCTGCTCACTGGACGATGACGCCGATCTTGGGGGCGGGTTCGTTCTGGTAACCGGCGGGGCCGAGGTTCTTGTCCACGGCGGCCTGCCAGGATCCGTCGGCGACCATCTTCTCCAGGGCCTTGTTGATCTGGTCCTTGAGTTCGCTGCCCTTCTGGACGCCGATGCCGTAGTTCTCGTTGCTCAGCTTGAAGCCGCCGAGCTTGAACTTGCCCTTGAACTCGGGCTGCGCGGCATAGCCGGCCAGGATCGAGTCGTCGGTGGTCAGGGCGTCGATCACGCCGTTCTCCAGGCCGGTGAGGCACTCGGAGTAGCCGCCGTACTCCTGGAGCTGGGCGTTCGGGGCGATCTTCGTCTTGACGTTCTGGGCGGAGGTCGAGCCGGTGACCGAGCAGAGCTTCTTGTTGTTGAGGTCGGTGGGCTTGGTGATGGTGTTGTCGTCCGCGCGGATCAGCACGTCCTGGTGGGCGAGGAGGTAGGGACCGGCGAAGTCGACCTTCTCCTGCCGCTTCTCGTTGATCGAGTAGGTGGCCGCGATGAAGTCCACGTCGCCGCGCTGGAGCAGCGTCTCACGGTCGGCGCTCTTCGCCTCCTTCCAGACGATGTCGGACGGATCGTGGCCGAGTTCCTTCGCGACGTACGTCGCGACGTCGACATCGAAGCCCGTGTACTTGCCGTCCGGCGTCTTCAGGCCGAGGCCGGGCTGGTCGAACTTGATCCCGACGGTGATCTTGTCGTCGCCGCCCCCGCCGCCGCCACCGTCGTCGCTGCACGCGGCGCCGGTGAAGGCGAGGACGACCGCGGCGGCCGCGGCGACGGTGATCCTGCGGTTCCTGTGCGGGTTCATGGTCTTCACTCCACGGTGGTGCGGGTACGGGTACGGGTTTCGGGTGGGGGTACGGTGCGGGTCAGTGCTTGAGGATCTTCGACAGGAAGTCCTTGGCGCGCTCGCTGCGCGGGTTGCTGAAGAACTCGTCGGGCGTGGTCTCCTCGACGATCCGGCCGTCGGACATGAAGACCACACGATTGGCCGCCGAGCGGGCGAAGCCCATCTCGTGGGTGACGACCACCATCGTCATGCCGTCCTTGGCCAGCTGCCGCATGACCTCCAGGACCTCGTTGATCATCTCCGGGTCGAGCGCCGAGGTCGGCTCGTCGAACAGCATCACCTTGGGGTCCATGGCGAGCGCGCGGGCGATCGCGACGCGCTGCTGCTGTCCGCCGGAGAGCTGCGCCGGGTACTTGTCCGCCTGGTTGGCCACGCCGACCCGCTCAAGCAGGGCGCGGGCGCGTTCCTCGGCCTTCTTGCGGTCCTTCTTGCGGACCTTGATCTGGCCGAGGGTGACATTGGCGAGGACGGTCTTGTGGGCGAAGAGGTTGAACGACTGGAAGACCATGCCGACGTCGGCGCGCAGCGCGGCCAGCGCCTTGCCCTCGGCGGGCAGCGGCCGGCCGTCGATGGTGATGGTGCCGGAGTCGATCGTCTCCAGCCGGTTGATGGCACGGCACAGCGTGGACTTGCCGGACCCGGAGGGCCCGATGACGACCACGACCTCCCCACGGTGGATGGTGAGGTCGATGGACTGGAGCACGTGGAGCGCGCCGAAGTGTTTGTCGACGTCGCTCAGGACGACGAGTGCGTCGCCACCGTCCGGGACGGCCATGACACCCTCCTGGGTCACCGCCCCCGTATCGCCGCTTCCTCCCCACGTTCATGCTCCGCCCTCCGCCCGGGAGGCGCACGCCGGGCCGGGGCGCGCGGACACGGAGCGTGGCGGGGCGGCCGTACGGCGCGAGAGGAACGGCGCGGGTGAACGGCGGGCGGCGGAGGCGCAACGTCCGTATTTCACCATCCGGGACGCGCCCGAAAGGCCTTGCCCTCGCTCGCCCGCACTTGCTTGGATCTTGTCCGCTCGCAGAACCAGGAACAGCGCACGACCTGCCGGTGCCACACGCAGCCCACGGAAAGGCCCCCACACCGATGCACGCGCGACCGGACGACGTCCGTCATCTGCACACGTTAGGTCCGCACGGGACGAACCTGGAGGCCGCCTCTCACGAGTGGCTGCGCCGCCGCGGCGTCACCGACGGCTCCGTCACCCTGCACGCCTCGATCGAGGAGGCCCTGGAGGCCGTCCCCGACGACGGCCGGCACGCGCTCACCGCGTGCGCCGTCTACCCCGCCCTGCACACGCTGGTCTTCGCCAATCTGCACCGGCTGCACATGATCGACAGCTTTGTGATGCCGACCCACAACATGGTGCTCGCCAGCCGCGGTACGGACACCCCGGCCGTGGTCGCCTCGCACCCGGCGCCCCAGGGCCTGGTCCGGCCGGCCCTCGCCCCGGCCGGCGTCGAGGTGCTCGAGGTGCTGAGCAACTCCCAGGCCGCGATCGACTGCGCGGAGGGCCGGGTGGACGGCTGCATCACCACCATCGTGGCCGCCGAGCGCCACGGACTGCGGGTGATACGCGACTTCGGGCCGGTGCCCATGGTCTTCACGGTGCACCAGGTGCTCGCCGTCGACCTCTCGTCCGACGCCGCCGCGATCGCGTCCGACACCGCCGCACCGCTCGCCGGGGCCGCCCGATGAGCCTGCGTACGACGCCCGCCGCGGGACGGCCCGCCACCGCGCCCGTGCCGGAGTATCTGCTCGCCGAGGCGACCGTGCTCATGGACTCGCTGATCCCGCTGGTGAACCGCTTCCGGACGCGCCAGGCCGACGACGGCACGGTGCCGGCGCCCACGGCCGACGACCGGGAACTGCTGGCACGGATACGGGACGAGGGCGCGGCCTGGTACCGGCGGCACGCGCTCGACGGGCAGGCGGCGGCCCTGGAGGCCGACGTCGACGGCTGGCTGGCCGCCGGGCTCGACACCCGCCCGCACTTCGGGCGCTCCCGGGACGCGCTCGCCGCGCCCGCCGACGGCGAGACCACGTTCTTCCTGGCGCCGATCCAGACCACCAACAGCGCGCCGCCGGTCGGCAAGCGGCTCGACTGCTTCTTCGCCCTGCGCAAGGAGCCCGACGCGCTGCCGGTGCTCGCCGAGAGCTTTCCGCACCCCAAGAACAACTGCCAGTCGCTGATCCTGCTCACCGGCAGCGCGGGCTTCGCGCACGGCTCGTGCATCGTGTTCTTCCCGGAGAACGTGGCCGCGCACGACAAGGTCACCGAGCAGCCGTACGCGATGTTCTTCTTCAACAAGATGCGCAAGATCCACGAGACGTACGCGCTGCCGGCCGCCGCCGCGGTGCTCACCGCGGACTCGCTGCCCCGCGCGTCCGGCGGGCTCGCGGCCGACGTGTGCTTCGAGGCCCGCGCGATCTGGGGCTATCTCCACGACGCGATGCACTACCAGGGGCTGTGGCCGTTCGACGAGCACATCGCGCTCAAGATGAACTGGTTCGTGGGGCTCCTGGAGGAGATCAAGGTCGACGCGAAGACGGTGCTCGCCTGCGCGGACAGCGGGCTCGTGCCGTACGCCGCGGAACAGATCGCGATGATCCTCATGGAGCGGGTCTTCCGCTATCCGCAGGCCGACGACGCCACCGGCAACTTCGACTCCGGCACCGGGGTCTTCCTCTACTCCTGGTTCCGCGAGCACGGCGCGCTCACCGGCGACCCGGCCGGCGGCGGACTGCTCCGGCTCGACCTCGAACGGGCCGTCGAGGCGCTGCGCGCCTATGTGGCCACCATGGAGAAGCTGGAGGCGGAGGTCACCGAGGACGCCGAATACCGCTCCCGCGCACGCGAGCTGGTACGGGAGTACCTGCCGGCGCCGGAGTCGGACCGGGACGCCTCGGGGCGCCGGCTGCGGTACGCCTTCACCGCCGACCAGGAGGTCCTGCGGCGCGCCAAGGGCGGGCTCGACCGGCTGCCGCCGCTGGAGTTCGCGCGGGCGGAGTGGTGACGGACCACGACACGGAGCACGGCAGGGCGGGGCACGGGCAGCGGGGCGGGCGGCTCGCCGTCCCGGGGCTCGCCGCCCTGATGGTGCTGCTGCTCGCGACCGGCTGGCTGCTCTCCGGGCATCTGGTGAGCGGCGCGCCCGCGCTCGCGGTCGCCGCCGGCCGGACCGCGGCGAGCTTCGTGGTGATCACGGCGGTCGCGGCCGTGCTGCCGCGCACCTGGGCCGGGGTGCGCACCGCCACGGCCCGCCCGGGAGCGGTGGCCGTGCTCGCGTTCCTCGGCTTCTTCGCGTACTACTCGGGCACGCTGCTCGGCACCAGCCGGATCGGGGCGTCCCGGGTCGGTCTGATCGTGTCCCTGCTGCCCTGTCTCACCTTCCTGATCGGCATCGCCGCCTTCCGCGAGCCGTCCACCCGCCGCAAGCTGCTCGGCACGCTCCTCGCGGTGGCCGCCGCCTGCGGGTACGCGGTCGCCGACGGCCGGGCGGGCGGCGACACGGTCGGCACGGGCGCGCTGCTGACCGGCGGTCTGATGGCGCTCGGCGGCACCTTCACGTACGCGCTGTACGGCTATGTCTACCGGCAGCGCATGGCGGACGTGCCGCCGCTCGCCGCGCTGCCCGCGATCACCGGCGCGGGCACCGTGATGCTGGGCGCCGCGACGCTGCTCTTCGTGCCGCTGGGCTCCGTGGACGCGGCCGACTGGGCGGGGATCGGGGTGCTCGGCGCGGTGCTCACCGCGCCGGTGTTCGTGATCTCGCACGAGCTGATCCTGCGCAAGGGCCCGCTGTTCACCTCGGCGGTGGCGCTGGTCGTGCCGTTCCTGGTACGGCTCGGCGAGTGGGCGCTGGGCACGGCGGGCCCGCCCGGGCCGCTGGTCGTGGCGCTCATCGCGGTCTGCGCGGCGGGCGTCTGGCTGACCGTCGGCGGGCGCGCCGCGCCGCCCCGGCCCGTACCGGCGCCGCAGCGGCCCGGCGACCAGGACGCGGAGACCCGGGACGCCGGCGAACAGGACGCCGAAACCACCGCACCGAGGCAAGGAAACCGTTCATGACCGAAGCCCGTCCCACCGTCGTCCTGCTCTACCAGCGCGTCTCGCTCCCCTGGATCTTCGAGGGCGCCGCGCGGGCCGGCGTCGACGTGGTGCTCGTCCCCCGGCCCGACGAGGAGGTGCCGGCCGACCGGCTGCCGCCCGCCGTCGTCGAGGTGCTGCCGCTGGACGTGGACGGCGACCCGGCGGGGGCACTCGACGCGCTGCGCAAGCGGCACGAGGCCCGCCCGTTCCAGGGCGTCGCCACCCTGTTCGACCCGCTGGTGCCGTTCGTCGCGGAGGCCGCCGAGCTGCTCGGGCTGCCCGGCATCGGCCGGGACACCGCGCTCGGCGCCCAGGACAAGCGGGTCATGCGGGAACGCCTCGCGGCGGCCGGGCTCAACGTGCCGCGGTTCGCCCGGGTCGACGGCCCGGACCCCGAGCCGGGCCTCGCGGCCGCCGGCGAATTGGACTTCCCGGTCGTGGTGAAGCCCGCGCACGGCTTCTCCAGTCTGGGCGTGACCCGCGCCGACACCCCGGACGCGCTGCGCGGCACGGTCGGCGAGGTCCGCCGGGTGTGCGCCGCCAAGCTGGGCGTGACGGACGCGGCGCTCGTGGTCGAGGAGTATCTGGACGGGCCCGAGTTCGCCGTGGAGTCCCTGGTGTCCGGGGGCAGGGTCCGGATCCTGTCGATCGGCTACAAGGGCGAGCCGGAGGGCCCGTACTTCGAGGAGAGCGTCTACCGGGCGCCCGCCGTCCTGCCGGCCGCGGTCCGCGACGCGGTGGTGCGCGAGGTGACCGCCGCCCACGCGGCGCTGGGCATCGCCGACGGCCCCACCCACACCGAACTGCGGCTGCGCGGCGGCACGAAGCCGTACCTCCTGGAGATGGGGGCACGGATCGGCGGCTCCGGGGTCTCGCACTATGTGGCCTCGCACGTCAGCGGGGTCGACCTGGCCGCCGAGGCGCTGCGGATCGCGGTGGGCGGTGCGCCGGCCGGCGGGTACGGGGAGGGGCTCGCCGAGCCGGTCGGGGCCGCCGCCAACTACATCGTGCCGTGCGGCGGGCACGGCCGGATCAGCGCCGTGCACGGCCTGGCGGCACTGCGGGACGACCCGCGCGTCGACCACGTGGTGCAGATGCTGTTCCCGGGCGACGAGGTGCGCCCGTACCCGGACTTCACCGGCTATCCGGCCTTCGTGATCTCCCGGCACGGCAGCACGGCGGAGGCCGAGGAGTTCCACGCCCTCCTTGAGCGGGCGATCCGCATCGACTACGCCGAGGAGGCCACCGCGTGAGCCCCGAACCCTTCGACGACCGGGACGGCAGCGTCTGGCTGGACGGCGCCTTCGTGCCGTGGCGGGAGGCCCGGCTGCACGTCCTCTCGCACGGACTGCACTACGGCGGCGCGGTGTTCGAGGGCGTGCGGGTGTACGGCGGGCGTCCGTTCAAGTCCGTGGAGCACGCGGAGCGGCTGCGGGCCTCGGCCCGCGAGCTGAACTTCGCGCTCCCGTACGCGGCGGCCGAACTCGACGCCGTCACCCGGGAGATCGTGGCCCGCGAGGGCATCACCGACGGCTATGTACGGCCGGTGGCCTGGCGCGGCGCCGAGCAGATCAGCGTCTCCGGGGCCGGCAACAGCGTCCATGTCGCGGTGGCCGCCTGGGAGTGGCCGCACGTCTTCGCGGACGGGGCGCAGGAGCGGGGCATCCGGCTCAAGACCTCGCGCTGGCGTCGCCCTTCGCCGGACACCGCCCCCGTCCGGGCGAAGGCGGCCTCGCTGTACGCGATCGGCACCCTGGCCCGCGACGAGGCGGAGGCGGCCGGCTTCGACGACGCGCTCCTCCTGGACCACCGGGGCCGGCTCGCCGAGGCGACCGGCGCCAATCTCTTCCTGGTGATCGACGGCGAGCTGCACACCCCGGTCCCGGACGGCTTCCTCGACGGCATCACCCGGCAGACCGTCATCGCCCTGGCCGGTGACCTCGGCCTGACGGTACGGGTACGGGGCATCGACCCGGCCGAACTCGCCCTGGCCGACGAGGTGTTCCTCACCGGCACGGCGTACGAGGTGCAGCCGGTGCGCACGGTCGACGACCGCGCGTTCACGGTCGGCAAGACGACGCTGCGCCTCGCGGAGGCGTACGGGGAGCTGGTGCGGCGAACCGAGCCGTAGAAGGAGTGACGGCCCGCCCCGTTCGGCCGACGGGGCGGGCCGCGTCTTGTGGTGGTGCCGTCCGGGGCTCAGCCGGTCTCGCGGACCGCGGCCTCGATCAGGTCGCAGACCTCGGCCGGGCGGGAGGCAAGCGAGGCGTGGCTGGCGTCGAGTTCGACGATCTTGCGCGGGTTCATCCGCTGGGCCATCCGGCGCTCGTTGTCCGGGTGGATGGCGTGGTCCTGGGCGGAGACCTGGTACCAGGACGGCTTGGTGCGCCAGGCGGGTGCGGTGACGGTGTCGCCGAAGGTGGAGCCGACCGGCGCCTTCTGGGTGACGGCCATGACCAGGGCCTCGTCGGCGGTGAGGTCGGCGCAGAAGGTCTCGTGGAACTCGTCCTGCTTGATCCAGAGGTAGCCGTCCGAGTCGGGCACGATGCTGCTGAAGCCCGCCGGCGGCATCTCCTGGCTGATCTGGCCGGGGCTCTCCCCCGCGTCCGGCGCGAACGCCGCGATGTAGACGAGCGCCGAGACGTTGGGCAGGTCGCCGGCCTCGGTGATGACCACGCCGCCGTAGGAGTGGCCGACGAGGATCACGGGTCCGTCGATCTGCCGGATCATCTTGCGGGTGCGCTCGGCATCGTCGGCCAGCGAGGTGAGCGGGTTCTCGACCGCGTGCAGCCGGTCGTGGCCGCGCCTGTTCAGTTCGACGATCACCTTGGACCAGTGGGCGGCGCCGCCCCAGAATCCGTGGACGAGGACGATCGAGGGCCTGTCGGCCATGAAGAGGAAACCGTTCTGCGTGGAGATCCCCCCGGGACGAGCTCACCGTATGCGGGCGGTGACCGGCCCGCCACCGGCCGTTCGGGGGGCGCCGCGACGCGTGTACGGCGTCCGTGTGACCGCCCGGGTGCGGTGTCTGCGCACGGGGCGCGGGCGGCGGACACTGGAGGCGGGACGCACGCCGCCACCGCGCAGAGGAGGCCCGCCATGAGCGCCGCCGCACCCAAGGTCAGCACGCTCCCGCCCGAGCACCGGGAACGCCTGATGGCCTTCGCCGAGGACGTGTACTTCGAGGCGGGCGACCGGTTGTTCGAGGAACAGGACCGCGCCGACCGCTTCTGGATCGTGAAGACGGGCGCGGTCACCCTGGACGCCAGGGTGCCGGGGCGCGGGGCGCCCGTCATCGAGACGCTGCGGCACGGCGAGCTGGTGGGCCTGTCGTGGCTGTTCCCGCCGTATCTGTGCCAGTCGGGCGCGGAGGCGATGACGCCGGTCAGGGCCTACGAGTTCGACGGCGCGGCGGTGCGGTCGATGTGCCGGACGGATCCGGAGTTCGGTTCGTCGGTGATGTTCTGGGTCGGCCAGATCCTCGCCCACCGGCTCCAGGTGACCCGGGTCCGGCTGCTCGACCTGTACGCCCCGCACGGCAGCGGGATCCTGGCCTGACCCCCGTACGGCGTCTCCCCGTACGGCCTGGTTCAGCCCTCCGGCGTGTCGAGCTCCTTGACGTGCCAGTCGAGCAGGGCGCCGTCGGCGCGGCTGATCTGGCCGCGCCGGGCGAAGCCGGCCCGGCGGGCCACGGCCCCGGCACCGGCACCGGCACCGGCACCGGCGGCGGTGTCGGCACCGGGCGTCTCGGCCGGCGCGAGGACGACCGCGCGACGGGCGCCCGCGGCCCGGGCGTGGTCGCAGGCGAGCAGCACGGCCCGGGTCGCGAGGCCCCGGCCGCGGGCCTCGGGCCGGAGGGAGACGCACAGGTCGACGTCGCCGCGGGCGAACCCGGCGGCCGCCGGGCGCAGCTCGACGGTGCCGACGAGCCGCCCGGCGCGGATGCCGAGGATCCGTACGGGGCCGTGGGCGCGCCACGGTTCCCAGGGGTGGGGGGCAGGGGTCCGGCCCGGGTCGTCGGGGCCGAGGGGCGACAGGGTGACGACCCCGTCCGAGAGCTTCGATTCTTCACGCACCTGAGCGATCTTGTCGCCTATCCGCCCGTGCCACAATCGGTATCCGGACGGACACGCGGAGGCATCATGCCACGCCGTCACCCTAACGGGCGCCCGGGGCGGTGCGCTCCCCCGGCGGACCGCAGGCTGGGAGCGTCGAGACGGGGAGGCCGAGGGTGAGTACGGACGATCCCGCGCGGGTGCGGGCCGCGGCCCGGTCCCGGCTGCTCGCGCGCTGCGCGATGCTGGCGGCCGTCGTCGCCGTGCTCACGCTGTTCCTGCCGTTCGGCGAGGGCGGCGTGCTGATCGTGCTCAGCGGCCTCGCCGGGCTCGCGCTGTGCGCGGCGGGCGTCTGGTGGTTCCTGGCGCACCGCGGCCCGGTGCGGTTCCTCGGCGCGCTGCTCGCGGCCGGCACACCGGTCGGCGTCATGCTCCTGTACGTGGCAGGGGGGCTGTGGCCGTCGGCGCTGACCGCCCTGGCGCTGTGGGGCGTCGCCCTGTCCTGCGCCCGCCGTGCCCTGCACCGGCCGAGCCTCGGGCACCGGGCGCGGCCCGCCGCGCGGCCCGCGCGGCCGGTGCTCCTGATGAACCCGAAGTCCGGCGGCGGGAAGGTCGAGAAGTTCGATCTGGTCGGGAAGGCCGAGCGGTTGGGCGCGAAGGTGCTGCTGCTCGCCCCGGCCGAGCCGGGCGGCGCGTTCCCGGACGCGGCCGAACTGGCCCGCGCCGCCGTGGCCGGCGGGGCGGACCTGCTGGGGGTGGCGGGCGGCGACGGCACCCAGGCCCTGGTGGCGGCCGTGGCGGCCGAGCACGACCTGCCGTTCCTGGTGATCAGCGCGGGCACCCGCAACCACTTCGCGATGGACCTCGGCCTGGACCGCGCCGACCCGTCGCGCTGTCTGGACGCGCTCACCGACGGCGAGGAGCTGCGGGTGGACCTCGGGGACGTGGCCGGGCGGCCGTTCGTCAACACCGTGTCCTTCGGCGTGTACGCGGATGTGGTGCAGCGCCCGGAGTACCGGAACGCGAAGGCGGAGACGGCGCTGAGCATGATGCCCGACCTGCTCGCCGCCGGCTCGAGTCGGCGCCTCGACGCACGGGCCGACGCCACCGAGCTGTCCGACCAGCAGGCGCTGCTCGTCTCCAACAACCCCTACAACTCGCCCGATCCCTTCGGCGGCGGCAAGCGGCCCCGGCTCGACGGCGGCGCGCTCGGCGTGGTCGGCATCCGGGTGGACGGCGCCGCGCAGGCGGCGGACCTCGCGGTGCGCGGGGCGCAGTCGGCCGGTCTGAACGTGCTGACGGCCGTCCGGGTCGAGGTCGTCTCCGCGTCCACCGAACTGGCGGTGGCCGTCGACGGCGAGGCCCTGACCCTGCCGACGCCGGTCGTCTGCACCCTGCGGCCGAGGGCCCTGCGGGTCCTGGTGCCGCGCGACCGGCCGGGCACCCTGCCCGCCGCTCCGCCGCTGAGCTGGCGCCGGGTCGTCGCGCTCGCCTGCGGCCCGCGCCGAGGAAGGACCTCCCATGACTGAGCCCGCTCCCCCGGACACCGTCCGCGCCGTGCTCGCCGATCTGCGGGCGATCGACGGCGCGCTGTACGCGGCGGTCGCCGCCACGCCCACCCCGACCCTGGACCGGGCGCTGCGGCTCCTTTCGGCCGCCGCCGACCACTCCAAGATCTCGTTCACGGTGGCCGGGGCGCTCGCTCTGGCGGGCGGCCGGGCGCGGCGGGCGGCGATCGCCGGGGCCGGCGCGATCGCGATCGCCTCGGTCTCGGCGAACCTGCTCGGCAAGCGTCTCGTACGGCGCCGGCGGCCGGACCGGGAGGCGGCCCGGGTCATCGTGGCGCGGCACGTGCCGATGCCCTCGTCGGCCTCGTTCCCGTCGGGGCACATGGCGTCGGCGATCGCGTTCGCCACCGCCGTGGGCGTGGTGCTGCCGCCGATGGCGGTCCCGCTGGGGATCCTGGCGAGCGCCGTGGGCTACTCACGGGTCCACACGGGTGTCCACTACCCGGGTGATGTCGCCGCCGGCGCCGTGCTCGGCCTGGCCGCCGCGGTGACCTCGCTGGCCGCGACCGAGGCGCTGCTGCCGGAACGGGACTGACCGGCCCCGCGCCGGCGGGAACAACCGGGCTCCTCAAGGGACTTGAAGAAGGACATGACGACCTCCTCGTTCGACACCCGCACCCTGCTCGCCGAGAGCCGCCTCGGCGTCCTCGCCACCCTGAAGGCCGACGGACGCCCGCAACTGTCCCCCGTGATGCCGTTCTACGACCCGAAGACCGAGACGCTGTACGTGTCCATGACCGAGGGCCGGGCCAAGACGGCCAATCTGCGCCGGGACCCGCGCGCCGCCCTGGAGGTGACCGCCCAGGACGGCCGGGCGTGGGCGACCGCCGAGGGCACGGTCACGCTGACCGGGCCGGGCACCGACCCGTACGGCCCGGAGGTCGAGGCGCTCGTCGAGTACTACCGGCTGGCCGCCGGGGAGCACCCCGACTGGGAGGAGTACCGGGCGGCGATGGTCGCCGACCGGCGGGTGCTGATGCGGATGTCCGTCGACCACGTCTACGGACAGTCCCTGCGCTGAGTCCGGCGTGCGGCCCGGTCAGTTCTTGCGGACCGGGCCGAGGCGGCCGGCGGGGCGCTCGACCGGCTCGTCGCGGGCCTCGGCCCACAGCGAGCGCACATGGCCGAGGTGGCGCATCATGCACTCCTCGGCGCCCTGCCGGTCGCCGGCGATCATCAGGTCGAGGAGCTCCACGTGTTCCTCCGCCGACGACACCAGCTTGCCCGCCTCGTCGAGGCCGGTCAGTCCGTACAGCCGGGAGCGCTTGCGCAGGTCGTTCACGGTCTCGACGAGACGGTCGTTCCCGGCCAGACCGAGCAGGGTGAGATGGAAGCGGCGGTCCGCCTCCAGATAGCCGATGAGGTTGTGCTCGCGCGCGTTGGTGACGATCTCCTCGGCGAGCGGGCGCAGCGCCTCCAGCTGCTCCTCGGTGGCGGTCTCGGTGACCCGGCCGACCGTGGGGACCTCGATCAGGGTGCGCAGTTCGGTGCACTGGTCGAGCTCGCGCTCGCTGACCTCGGTGATGCGGAAGCCCTTGTTGCGGACGGGTTCGACCAGGCCCTCGCGGGCCAGGTCGAGCATCGCCTCGCGCACCGGGGTGGCCGACACGCCGAGTTCGGCGGCGAGTCCGGGCGCCGAGTAGATGCTGCCCGGGCGGAGTTCGCCCGCTATCAGGGCGGCGCGCAGGGCGTGGCCGACCTGGTCGCGGAGCCGCTCCTGGGCCTTGATGAGACTGTGCTGCTTCAGGTCACCCACGCTGATCCTCCGAGAACTCGCCGGAGGACAGCGTACAATGTCACGTTTCTCAGGCCGACCTGCCCTGTGCGGTGCGGGCAGCGCCGTACACGGCGACGGCGACCGCGAGGTCCTCCCAGGCCATGCCGACGCTCTTGAAGAGACGGGGAACGGCGGGGCCGGGCGGGGCCGCCCGGCCGGTGACCAGATCGGCGAGCGTGCCGGCCGGGTGACCGGGGCCGATCACCCCCTCCGCCTCCGGGATCAGCAGATCACCGGCCTCGCGGGCCGCGGCGGCCCGCGACTCCACGTAGACGGCGGACCGCCGCACCAGCTCCGAGTCGGTCTCGCGCGCGTCCGGTTCGTGCGAGCCGACGGCCACGACCGTGGCGCCGGGCGCGACGAGCCGCCCGTCGAAGAGCGGGGTACGGGCGGTGGTGCAGCACACCACGAGGTCCGCGTCCGGCACGTCCCCGGCCGTGCCCGTACGGGCCTTCGGCACGCCGTGGTCCCGGGCGTGCGCGGCGAGCCGGGCCGCCCGGCCGGGGTCGCGGGCCACCACCACGACGTCGGCGACCCCGCGTTCGGCGAGCACCGCCGCCAGATGCCTGTACGCCTGCGGCCCCGAGCCGAAAAGCAGCAGCCGCACCGGGCGGCCGGGCGCGGTGAGGTGACGGATCGCCAGGGCGGACACCGCCGGGGTACGCAGGGCGGTGAGCGCGGCACCGTCGAGGACGGCCACCGGGCGCAGGGTCGGCCCGTCCAGGAGCAGATAGCTGCCGGTGATCCGGGGCAGGCCGCGGGCCGGGTTGCCGGGCGCCACCCCGGCGACCTTCACCCCGGCCCAGGACGCGGACGCGGCGGGCATCAGCAGGAGTTCACCGGCCGGCACCGGTACGGCGGTGCGCGGCGCGGCGGACTCCGGGTCGAGCCCGTCGCGGAGGGCCGCGGCGAGCGCGTCGGCGGCCGCGGCCGGGGGCAGCAGCCGGGTCACGGCTGCCGCGTCGAGGACGAGGGGGGTGGAGGTCTCCGAGGACTCGGAGACCTCCGGGGAATCGGGGATCTCGGGGTTCACAGGGTGAATCCCGTGCCGAGGGTGTCGTCCGGGTCGAGCACGAAGCGGTGCTCGCCGGTGCGGTGGGCGGTGCCGGTCACCTCCGTGACCCTACCGGCGGCGCCCGGCCGCGCCGGCAGGACACGGCCGGTGAAGACCGTGCCGATGATCGAGGTGTGGGTCAGCTCCTCACCCTCCGTCAGGCGGCCCTCGTCGGCGAGCAGGGCGAGCCGGGCGGAGGTGCCGGAACCGCAGGGCGAGCGGTCGATCTGGCCGTCGGCGAAGACGGTCACATTGCGCTGGTGCGGGCCGCGCGGGGTGTCGGGCAGCTCCTCGTACAGGATCACGCCGTACACCCCGGAGAGCCGCGGGTCCGCCGGGTCGCGGGTCGCCGGGTGGTCCGCGAGCGCCGTGCGGATCTCCTGACCGGCGCGGGTCAGGGCGGCGAGCCGGGCCACCTCGACGGTGAGGCCGAGTGCGGCGGCGGGCAGCGCCGCGTAGCAGGCGCCGGCGTGTGCGAGGTCCACCTCGACCGTGCCGAGGCTGGTGGTGACGGGCACCTTGCGGGCCGCGACCCGCGCGGGCACGTTGCGGAAGGTGACCCCGGTGGTGCGGCCGCCCGCGCGGTGCACGGTCGCGGTCACCCGGCCGGACGGCACGTCGATACGGACCTGGGCGTCGCCGTCGGCGGGCGCGGCGACCCGGCCGGAGTCGACCGCCCAGGCGCCGAGCGCGATGGTGCC
Organism: Streptomyces sp. SKN60; assembly: GCF_026236535.1. Taxonomy (GTDB): domain Bacteria; phylum Actinomycetota; class Actinomycetes; order Streptomycetales; family Streptomycetaceae; genus Streptomyces. Next base: position 331,696 of record NZ_JAHTMW010000004.1, read on the forward strand.
GTGTCCGCAGGCCGTGGACCAGCCGTCCTTGTGCCAGAACAGGACGCCCAGATGGGCGCCGTCGTCGTCCGGCGGGACGACGAGCCCGCCGTACATCCCGGCATGGCCGCGCGGCTCCCGGACGAGCAGCCGGCGCAGGTCGTCGTGCGGGCCGGGGCGCGGGTTGGTGCCCCCGCCGTGGCCGGCGGCGCTGCCGGGCCGGGGCGGGGTGAGGAGGGTGGCGCGGCGTTCGGCGACGGTGTCGCCGGGCACCGGCGGGAGGCCGGAGCCCGTGAGGTCCGCGAGGTCGACGATGCGGAAGGGCTCGCCGGCCGTGTGGTAGTCGGTGGTGCGCACCCCGGTGAAGGGTGCGGGGAAAGGGGTGGCGGTCACAGGAGGAATCCCGCGGGGAAGGGGTCGGTGGGGTCGAGGAAGTACTGGGCGGTGCCGGTGATCCAGGCCCGTCCGGTGACGGTGGGGACGACGGCCGGGCGGCCGGCGACCGTGGTCGCGCGGACGAGTCGGCCGGTGAACTCGGTGCCGATGAAGGACTCGTTGACGAAGTCCGTGTCGAGCGGCAGGAGTCCGCGCGCGTGCAGCTGCGCCATCCGCGCGCTGGTGCCCGTACCGCACGGGGAGCGGTCGAACCAGCCGGGGTGGATGGCCATCGCGTGCCGGGAGCGGCGGGCGTCGGAGCCGGGGGCGGCGAGATAGACGTGCTTGAGGCCGGACACCGCCGGGTCCTCCGGGTGCACCGGGCGGTCCGGGCCCGCGTTCACCACCTCCATCAGGGCGAGCCCGGCGGCGAGCAGGTCCTCCTTGCGGTCCCGGTCGAAGGGCAGGCCGAGCGCGTCGAGTTCCACGAAGGCGTAGAAGTTGCCGCCGTAGGCCAGGTCGTAGGTGACGGTGCCGAAGCCGGGGACCTCGGCCTTGAGGTCCAGGCCGACCGAGAAGGCGGGCACGTTGGTGAGGGTGACGGCGGTCGCCGCGCCGTCCTCCACGCGGACGTCCACGCTGACCAGGCCGGCCGGGGTGTCGAGCCGGACCGTGGTCACGGGTTCGGTGACCGGCACCATGCCGGTCTCGACGAGGACGGTGGCGACGCCGATCGTGCCGTGGCCGCACATCGGGAGCAGCCCGGACACCTCGATGAACAGCACGCCGTAGTCGGCGTCGGGGCGGGTGGGCGGCTGCAGGATCGCGCCGCTCATGGCGGCGTGCCCGCGCGGCTCGTACATGAGGAGCGTGCGCAGATGGTCCAGGTGCTCGATGAAGTGCAGCCGCTTCTCGGCCATGGTGGCGCCGGGGATCACCCCGACGCCGCCGGTGATCACCCGGGTGGGCATGCCCTCGGTGTGCGAGTCCACCGCGTGGAAGACGTGACGGGTGCGCATGGGTCGGTTCCCTCCGGTCAGTGGTGGCGCCGTCTCAGTGATGGCCGGTCAGTCATGGCCGGTCAGTGGTGGCCGTCGGCCAGGGCCTTTTCGGTGGCGGCGCGCACGGCGCTCGCCGTGGTGCCGGTCAGCGGGAGCCGCGGCGCCCGGGTCGGGCCGCCGGGGCGGCCGGCGAGGTCCATCGAGGCCTTGATGGCCTGGACGAACTCCGTCTTGGAGTCCCAGCGGAGCAGCGGGTGCAGCGCCCGGTAGAGCGGCAGTGCGGTGGCGAGGTCGCCGGCGGTGGCGGCGCGGTAGAGGGTGGCGCAGGAGGCCGGCAGCGCGTTCGGGTATCCGGCGATCCAGCCCACCGCACCGGCCAGGGCCAGCTCCAGCAGGACGTCGTCCGCGCCGATCAACAGGTCGAGGTCCGGGGCGAGTTCGGCGATCTCGTACGCCCGGCGCACATCGCCGCTGAACTCCTTCACCGCCACGATGTGTCCGGCCGCGTGCAGCCGGGCGAGGAGCGGCGGGGTCAGGTCGACCTTGGTGTCGATGGGGTTGTTGTACGCGACGACCGGCAGGCCGACGCCCGCGACCTCCGCGTAGTGCGCGAGCACCGCCGACTCGTCGGCCCGGTAGGCGTTCGGCGGCAGGAGCAGAACGGATCCGGCGCCGGCCTCAGCGGCCTGCTCCGCCCAGCGGCGGGACTCGGCACTGCCGTACGCGGCGACCCCGGGCATCACCCGCGCGCCGTCGCCGGCCGCCTCGACCGCCGTACGGACCACCCGGGCCCGCTCCTCGGGCGTGAGGGTCTGGTACTCCCCCAGCGAGCCGTTGGGGACGACGCCGTCGCAGCCGTTGTCGATCAGCCAGCGCACGTGCTCGGCATAGGCGTCGTAGTCGACGGAGAGATCGGGGCGGAGGGGAAGGGTGGTGGCGACCATGATGCCGCGCCAGGGGCGGGCGGGACTCCAGTGCGAGGTGGTGACGCTCATCAGCAGCTCCTTAGTAGTGTGTGACATTTTATTGGTGGGTGCGGGTCGGCCACAAGGGGGCCGGAGGCGATCAATCCGCTGCGGGCGGCGGGAGTTGGGCGAGGTCGCGGAGCGGGACGGGGCAGGCGAGGGGGCGGCGGTCGGGGGCGGGCTGCTCCTGGTCCGTTGCGCCGGTGTCTGCGCCGGCGGCGGTGCCTGTGCCTGTGTCTGCCGTCGCGCACAGCGCGGACACCGCCGGGCCGCACATGCGGCCCTGACACCAGCCCATGCCCGCGCGGGTCAGCAGTTTGACGGTCCGTGCGTCGCGCGCGCCCAGGTCCGCCAGGGCCTCGCGGATCCGGCCCGCCGGGACCTCCTCGCAGCGGCACACGTCCGTCGCGTCGGGCAGCCAGTGCTGCCAGCCGGTGCCGGGGCGGTGGGCGGCGCCCATCACGTCGGCGAAGGCGCGCAGGCGGGTGCGGGTGCGGCGGAGGCGGGTCGGGGCGGGTGCGTGCGCGATGGAGTGGGCCGCCAAGGTGCCCTCGGCGACGGCGAGTTGCGCGCCGCCGATGCCGCCGGTCTCCCCCGCCGACCAGACGCCCGGGACGGAGGTGCGCAGGTCCGCGTCGAGCGCGAGGGCGACCGTGTCGTCCGGGGCCGTACGGGTGGCGCAGCCCAGGGCGGTGGCCAGGGACAGTTCGGGGACCAGGCCGTGGCCGACGGCCAGCGCGTCGCACGGGATGCGGCGGGATGTGCCGGGCACCGGCCGCCAGTCGCGGTCCAGGCGGGCGACCGTGACGGCCTCCACCCGGTCGGTGCCGTGCGCCTCGACGACGGCGTGGCGGGTGAGGAGGCGGGTGTGCGCCCGCAGGAGCGCGGCGCCGTGGCGGGCGCCCTCGGCGAGCTTCGCCGGGTTGCGGAGCAGCGCGGCGGTGGCGGCCGCGCCGCCGGTCGCGTAGGCGGTGTACGCGGCGGCCTCCACGACCGCCGGGACCCGGGCTCCGGCGCCGGCCAGCGAACCGGCGACCGCGAGCAGCAGCGGGCCGCTGCCGGCCACCACGATCCGGCGGCCCGGGAGCACCAGGCCGCCCTTCAGCATCGCCTGCGCTCCGCCCGCACCGACCACGCCCGGGAGGGTCCAGCCGGGGAAGGGGAGGTGGCGCTCGTACGAGCCGGTGGCGAGGAGTACGGCGGGGGCGGTGACGGGGGTGGGCGGGCTGCTGGTGGACGGAGCCGATTCGGTGGTGCGGGTGTGGAGGGTCCAGGTGGGGTCGGTGCGGGTGACGGACCAGACGTGGTGGTGCGGGAGGTAGCTGATGCGGCCCGCCGCTTGGTGGGACCTGAGGCGCGCAAGCAGCGTGGTGAAGGTGCGGTGGTCGTGGTGCGCGGTCGCCGCCTGTGGGCGGGTCGCGGCGAGCTCGGGCGCGGGGTGGCGGTAGTACTGGCCGCCCGGGCGGGCGCCCGCGTCGAGCAGCGTGACGGTCAGGCCGAGGTCCGCGGCCGTGACGGCGGCGGCGAGTCCGGCCGGGCCGGCTCCGACGACGGCCAGTTCAGTCTTCGAGCGCGGCACGGCCCGTTCCTTCCTGGGTGGTGACGGTGTCGCCGGGGCGGGCGGGCAGCAGACAGGCGCGCTGGTTCGGGCGCCCGTTGACGGTGACGAGGCAGTCGTAGCACTGGCCGATACCGCAGAAGGCGCCGCGCGGCGCGCCGTCGGTGCGGGTGGCGCGCCAGGCGAGGATGCCGGCCGACCAGAGGACGGCGGCGACGGACTGGCCCTCCTGGGCCGGGAGTTCACGGCCGTCGAAGGTCAGCGTGTAGGACACGGGGCGCTCCGGTGTGGGTGGGTGGGTGCGTGGTGGCCGCTCCGGTGGCCGCCACTTCCGTTCCTCATTCCGCTCCCCCGCCGTGTCCGTCGAAGTCCCGGTGGGGTGCGAAGGGTGCCAGGTCGAGGGGGGGTTCCGCGCCCGTGAGGGCGGCTGCGATCAGTGCCGCCGTCGCCGGGGCCAGGCCGATGCCCGCTCCCTCGTGGCCGCACGCGTGGAACAGGCCCGGCACCCGGTGGTCCGGGCCGATCGCCGGGAGATGGTCCGGGAGGTAGGGGCGGAAGCCGTGGTACGCCCGGATGACGTCCACGTCGGACAGGATCGGGAAGAGTGCGGCCGCCTGCGCGGCGAGGCGCTGGAGGGCCTGCGGGGAGAGCGTGCGGTCGAAGCCCACGCGTTCGCGGGTCGCGCCGATCAGGACCGGGCCCGCCGGGGTGCCCTCCACGACGGCCGAGGACTGGAGGTTCGCGGAGTCGCTGGCCACGTCGGCGACGTAGTCGGCCGCGTACACCTTGTGGCGGACGAGCGGCGGCAGCGGTTCCGTGACCAGTACGAAGCCCCGGCGGGGCAGTACGGGCAGGTGCGCGCCGGCGAGTGCGGCGATCTCGCCGCCCCATGTGCCCGCGGCGTTCACCACGGCGGGTGCGAGGAGTTCGCGGCGGGGTGTGCGGACGCCGGTGACGGTGCCGGAGGGGGTACGGAGGATCCCGGTGACCTCTTCGCCCAGGTAGGTCGTGGCGCCGGAGGCTGCGAGCAGGTGGGCCGCCGCCTTGGCCGGCTGGACCTGGGCGTCCTGGGGGTAGAGGAAGCCGCCTGTGTGGGAGGGGGCCAGGTGGGGTTCGAGTGCGGTCAGGTCCTGAGCCTGGATTTCCTCGGCCCGTACGCCCGATTCTCGTTGGGACTCGGCGAAGGCTCTGAGGGCCTTCAGGGTGGGCTCGTCGTGCGCCACGACGAGCCCACCCTTCGGCTCGTACTCGATGTCCGGCGGGAGTGCGTCGGACAGTTCGCGCCAGAGTCTCGTGGACAGCAGCGCGAGGTCGAGCTCGGGGCCCGTCCCCTTGTCGGAGACGAGCAGGTTGCCTTCCCCGGCACCGGTGGTGCCGCCCGCGACGGGACCGCGGTCGACGACGGCGACGGAGAGGCCGGAGCGGGCCGCGAAGTAGGCGCAGGCGGCTCCGATCACGCCGGCACCGATGATCACGGCGTCCAGGGAGTGTCTCTTGGGCACGGCAGTAATATGTCACATTCTTCAGGCGGTGCCCAGGGGCTGCTGCCCCTGGGCACGATTGACGGTCGGTCAGCTGCGCAGCGGGCCCTCGCAGCGGTAGCTCGACGTGCCCGCGACCCGGTTGGACCAGATCTCGATCGGTCCGAAGCTGCAGTTCATGTCGGCCAGGTTGTTCAGCCCGGACTCACGGGCGCGGTCGAGGACGAAGTAGTCGACGGTCTCGGACATGTCCTTGAAGTTCTGGTCGTCGCTGCTCCAGTTACTCAGGTTCGCCGTGATCCTTCCGGTGCAGATGAAGCGCCGCTTGCCGGTGTCGCCGTTCTCGACACAGTCCGGGTTGCTGTACGTGGCCCCTTCGAAGGCGGTCTTCACGCCGACGACGGTCGAGTAGGTGAGCCGGTCGTTGGGGGTGAACGTGGTGTTGGGCACGTAGAGGTCGTCGACCTTGGCGATCTGCGTGTCCAGGAAGCGGTCGTACGCGGCCTGGAGGCCGGGGTCGGCGCTGAGGCGTTCGCGCCAGGCGTCGTAGCCGGCGACGTCGTTCGCGCGCAGGCGCCCGTACATCTCGCGGAGCAGGCTGGGGCGCTCGGCCCACAGGAACTCGAAGAAGGTGCCCGCGTAGTTGTAGAAGCGGAAGCCGTCGCCGTCGTAGGTGGCGTGCAGGAGCTGGCGCACGTTCATGCGGGGGCCGCCGCCGGCGGTGTCGTTGATGATGCCGCGGACCAGGGACTTGCGGACGACGATGCCGTTGTCGCGGGTGGCGCCGTCGAAGAACTCGGCGGTGCCCTCGTCCATGGCGGTGGTGCGGTCGCCCTGGTACCAGGGGCCCTCGCCGAAGAAGCCGGGGACGGCGAACCGTCCGTTGAGGTAGTGGGTGTACTCGTGCCGGAAGAGCTCTTCGAGGGTCAGCGTGGAGTCCTGCGGGACGCGCCGCTGGTAGGTGTAGAAGGTGGCGCCGTTCTCGATGTAGATGCCGCCGTTGTTGGTGTCGTACCCGGTGAGCAGCGGGTGGTAGTTCTCGTAGTCGGCGCGCGAGGCGTACAGCACGATGTTCAGGGTGCTGTTGGGGTCGCCGGTGAGGGGCGTGTCGGTGCCGAGGACGCGGTGGAACTGGGCCTTGACCTGCTTGCTGGCGTAGTAGAGCTGGTCGACGGTGGCGCGGTCGAGGGCGGTGCGGACCTTGATGCCGCCGTTGTCGTAGCTGTACGTGTAGGGGAAGAGGCGCTTCTCGATGTCGGCCTTGCAGACGTTGTAGGGCGCGCAGGCGTCGTAGGTGTTGAGCCAGCTGACGATCTTGGCCCACGGCTGGCTGCCGTAGCCGAAGCCGGACTCGACGGAGGCGAGGAGGGCGCCGAGGTCGGCGACGACGGCCGGCTGGAGGCCGGATATCTGGCCGAAGCGGCCGTACTCGGAGAGCGCGTCGCGGACCACCCAGGCGTTGGCGGTGCCCTTGAGGTGGGTGTAGCCGGAGAAGGCCTTGAAGGCGGCGCGGTAGGCCGGGTCGGCCTTGGCGGCGGCGTGGAAGGCGGTGTCCTGGTTGCCCGGGTAGATCCCCAGGTAGTTGACGGAGAGCGCGGCGAGGGCGGCGCCCGCCCAGGTGGGGTCCTGGTTGGTCGCGGAGTGCGCGCCGTCCATGGTGGCGAGGACCTTCACGATCAGGCCGAGCTGGTACTGGCGCAGGCCGGGGGCGCTGCCGATGTAGAGGGCCTCGCGCAGGGTGGCGGCGTTGGTGGCGGTGACGTCGAAGGTGTGGGCGGCGTTGCCGAAGTCGGCGATGGCGCGGCGGACGGCGTCGACGGTCGGGGCGTCGGTGATGTCGATCTCGGTGCGGGAGAAGTCGTGGTAAGCCACCGCGTGGAGGTAGGTGAACATCTCCTCCAGATGGGTGGAGTTGCGTCCGTCGTGGGCGGCCGCGAGGGACGAGATGCGGCGTGAGACGGCCTGGACGTGGGCGTCGGACATGACCGGGGCCAGTCGGGCGTCCCAGGTCCAGATGAGGTCGCGCAGACAGCCGTCGGCGGTGACGGCCGGGTCGGCGAGGAAGTCCGCGAACTGCTCGGGCGAGAGGCCGGTGACTCCGTCGAGGGTGCAGGGCACGCCGGCGGCGAAGGCGGTGCGGGCCTTCGCACCCTTGGCCTTGGGCGCGGGGCCGGGGATCCGGGCCTTGGCCCCGGCGCCGCCGGGGGCGGTGGGCGGAGTGGGCTTGGCCGTACGGGGGTTGGCGAGGTGCTCGACCTCGTCGAAGGGGTTCTGCCCGGGCGCGCCGAACGCGGCGGGGAGCGGGGCGGGCGCCGGGGCCGGGGCGGCCGCGGGTTCGGCGGCCTGGGTCGTGGCCTGGCCCGCGGCGAGGAGGGTCACCGCGACGGCGGTGGCGAGCAGGGAGGTACGCACGAGTCTGCGCTGGGACACCTGGGCTCCTGAGGAGGGCGTGGGGGATGGCTGCATGCGCGGTGAACTCCCCTGACTCATAGGGGAGTTGACGGATGTCGGGTTCACCGGCTGAGCAGTAAAATAGTAATGTGAAATTGCACTGACAAGAGTTGTGCACCCATCAGTTCGCGGCACCCGCTACCTTGACCCGATGCCCGCGCTGCGCTCGCTCGCCCTCGACGCCCTCGACGACCCGCCCCTGCCCCCGCTCCCGGAGGCCGCGGCCGAGCTCCTGATCCGGCTGTCCGCCCCGCCCCGGCTCGTGGCACACCTGCGCGCGGTGCACGACGCCGCCGTACGGCTCCTCGACGCGATCGGCGCCGACGCGGACGCGCGGCTCGCGTTCCAGGGGGCGTACCCGGTGATGTGACCGGCGGTGCGGTTAACCTGGCGCCTCGACGCGAGGAGGCAGCATGGGGCGGATGCCGTCGGCGGAACGGCGCCGGCAGTTGGTGGAGGCGGCGGTCCGGGTCATGGCCAGGGACGGGGTGGGGCGGGCGACGACGCGGGCGATCTGCGCCGAGGCGGAGGTGTCGCTGAGCGTCTTCCACTACTGCTTCGACTCCAAGCAGGAGCTCCTGGAGGCGGCCATCGGGTCGATCACCGGGAACTACGTGGCCCGGGTGATGTCGGCGGTCGAGCCGCGGGCGACGCTGCGCGAGACCGTGCGGGGCGCGCTCGGGACGTACTGGGAGCATGTGCGGGCTCATCCGGCCGAGCACATGCTGACGTACGAGCTGACCCAGTACGCGCTGCGCGAGGAGGGCTTCGAGCATCTGGCGCGGGCGCAGTACGAGCAGTACGTGGCGTCCGCCGCGGTCCTGGTGGGGCAGGTGTGCGCCGTGCTCGGGGTGACGCCGAAGGTGCCGGTGGAGCTGGTCGCGCGGGTGCTCGCGGCGACGATCGACGGGCTGACGCTGCAGTATCTGGTGCTCGGCGACGAGCAGGCGGCCGAGGCGCTCCTCGATGCGACGGCGGATCAGCTGGTGGCGCTGATCGGCGGCTGAGGGCGGCTCTCGATCGCCAACAGGTCGTTTGACCCGGACTCTTGACTCACTGGTGGTTCACCGCGATCCTCGGCGCGAGCCCACTGTTACCGCCAGAAACACCCAGGACGGCTCGCAGCCCGGTATCCCCCATGACCGAAGGCATCGATGACCATGATTCGACCATCCACACGCGGGCCGGGCGGCCGATTCGCCCTCGTGGCCCTGTTCATCGCACTGGCCACCGTCGTCTTCGGCGCCGGCCCGGTCCCCGCCGCCGACACCGGCGGCCAGTGGTGGGAGCCCACCGCACGGCCGGCGCCCGATTCGCAGATCAACGTCACCGGCGCCCCGTTCAAGGGGACGGACGCGTCGGGAAACGTGCGCGGCTTCGTCGACGCGCACAACCACCTGATGTCCAACGAGGGCTTCGGCGGCCGCATGATCTGCGGCCAGACCTTCTCCACGGCCGGAATCGCCGAGGCGCTCAAGGACTGTCCCGAGCACTACCCCGACGGCTCGGGCGCCCTCTTCGAGCACCTCACCGGCGGTGACAACGGCAAGCACGACCCGGTCGGCTGGCCCACGTTCAAGGACTGGCCCGCCAACAACTCGCTGAGCCACCAGCAGAACTACTACGCCTGGGTCGAGCGCGCCTGGCGCGGCGGCCAGCGGGTCCTGGTCAACGACCTGGTGACCAACGGGCTGATCTGCTCGATCCTGCCGCGCGACCGCGGCTGCGACGAGATGGACGCGATCCGCCTGGAGGCGCGGAAGTCCTACGAGCTGCAGGACTACGTCGACTCGATGTACGGCGGCCCGGGCAAGGGCTGGTTCCGCATCGTCACGGACGCGGCGCAGGCCCGTTCGGTGATCGAGCAGGGCAAGCTCGCGGTCGTGCTCGGCGTGGAGACCTCGGAGCCGTTCGGCTGCAAGATGATCCTCGACGTCCCGCAGTGCAGCCAGGCCGACATCGACAAGGGCCTGGACGAGCTGTACGGGCTCGGCGTGCGCAGCATGTTCCTGTGCCACAAGTTCGACAACGCGCTGTGCGGTGTGCGCTTCGACAGCGGCACCACCGGTGTCGCCGTGAACATCGGCCAGTTCCTGTCGACCGGCACCTTCTGGGCGACCGAGAAGTGCGCGGGCCCGCAGCACGACAACCCGATCGGGCTGGCGGCGGCGCCCGCCGCGATGGCCGAGAAGCTGCCGGCGGGCGTGACCGTGCCCTCGTACGCCTCGGACGCGCAGTGCAACACCCGCGGTCTGACCCGGCTCGGCGAGCACGCCCTGAAGGGGATGATGCAGCGCGGGATGATGCTGGAGCTCGACCACATGAGCGTGAAGGCCGCGGGCCGGGCGCTCGACATGCTCGAGGCCGAGGAGTACCCGGGCGTCATCTCCAGCCACAGCTGGATGGACCTGGACTGGACCGAGCGGGTCTACCGTCTCGGCGGTTTCGTCGCCGAGTACATGCACGGCGCCGAGGGCTTCATCGGCGAGGCCGCGCAGAAGGCGGACCTGCGCAAGAAGTACGGCGTCGGCCTCGGCTACGGCACCGACATGAACGGTGTCGGCGGCTGGCCGGGCGCGCTCGGCGAGGACGCGCCGAACGCCGTGAAGTACCCCTTCAAGAGCTTCGACGGCGGTGCGACGCTCGACCGGCAGGTGACGGGTGAGCGCACCTGGGACCTGAACAAGGACGGCGCCGCGCACAACGGCCTGGTCCCGGACTGGGTCGAGCAGATCCGGCTCACCCCGGGCGGTCCTGGTGTGGTGGACGAGCTGGCGAAGGGCGCGGAGTCGTATCTGCGCACGTGGAAGGCGACCGAGCAGCACGAGATGGGCGTCAACCTGGCCTCCGGCCGGCCCACCGGCGCGTCGACCACCCAGTGGTGGAACCCGTTCGTGGACTACTCGCCGGGCCTCGCCACCGACGGCGACACCGGCACCCGCTGGGCCAGCGAGTGGTCGGACGACCAGTGGTGGCAGGTGGACCTGGGCGAGTCGCGCCGGATCGGCCGGGTCACCCTGGACTGGGAGGCCGCCTTCGGCAAGGCCTACCGGATCGAGCTGTCGGACGACGGCGCGAACTGGCGTTCCGTGTGGTCCACGGACGCCGGTGACGGTGGTTACGACACGGCCGAGTTCGCCTCGCAGCAGGCCCGCTATGTGCGGGTGCACGGCGAGAAGCGGGGCACCGGCTGGGGCTATTCGCTGTACGAGGTGAAGGTCACCCGGACCTAATCAGCCGACGTACGTACGAAGGGCCCGCCGGCGCTTGTCCGGCGGGCCCTTCGTCGTGTCGCGACAGGTGCTACAGGGTGCGGCAGAGCAGGGCGTCGGGGGTCTTGCCCTTGGCCCAGGCGCCGGTGAAGGCGAGGCCCGCGACGTACTCGGTGGTGGCGCACTGGCCCTTGTAGTCGCCCTCGGCGAACTCGCCGCCGGGGGCGCCCGTGGCGCCGGCGGGGCGGTTGTCGCCGCGGTCGAACCACAGGGTGCGGCCCGTCAGCGGCAGGGCGCGGCTCGCTCCGGTGCAGAGCAGGGCGGAGACGGCCTGGCCGCGGACGCTGTAGCCGGTCGCGAACTGGCCCTGGGGGCACTGGAGTTTGGTGTAGCCGCCGGCCCAGTCGCCCTCCTTCACAAAGCGCTCGTCGCGGACCACGGTGACCGGTCCGGTGGGTGCGGTGAGGCCGCGTGCGCCGGCGTCGGTGCACAGGCCGCGTCCGTCGCGGTGGGCGAGGCCGATGAGCCGCTGCCCGTCGGGGCAGACGCCCTTGCGGGCGCCGGAGTCCCAGTCGCCGCCGGCCCGGGTGCGCAGGGACTGGACGGCGTCGGCGTGGTCCAGGTTGAGCATGTCCCAGGTGTCGGTGACCGGGACGGGCCCGGTCGTGGCGGGGGCGGTGACGAGGCGCTGCCAGTCGGGGGCCCGCCAGTCGGTGCCGTCGAGGAGGCCGGAACGCCGGCCCGCGGGGTCGTAGTCGAGGAGCTTCCAGCGTCCGTGGCCGGTGAAGCCGACGAGCGGCCAGTAGGCGAAGTCGGCGTCGGTGGCGATCAGGTAGTCGACGAAGTGGGTGAACCAGGCGCGGGCCTGGGGGTCGGTCTCGTCGGCGCCGATGCCGAACTCGCTGATCCAGACGGGGGCGGTGTAGTGCCGTTCGGTGTCGGCGGTGACGAAGAAGGCCTGGCGGTGCAGGGTCGCGAAGAGTTCGTCGCGGGAGAGTTCCTGGTAGCGCCAGTCGTGGGTCTCGCCGGTGCCGGTGGCGCCGGTGTGGTTCGGCCCGGTGTAGCCGTAGAAGTGGGCCGAGTAGACCAGTTTGTTCGAGGCCACGAGGGTGTGGGAGAGGGTGCGGGCGGGTTCCAGGGTGGGGCGCCAGTGGAAGAGTCCGTCGGCGGGGATGCCCTGCCAGTTGATGCCCTCGACGATGACGAGGAGGTCGGGGTTGGCCTCGGTGAGGAGGCGGTCGCCGAGGCGCTGGGTGGCGGTCCACCAGTCGTGGTCGTCGCCCCAGCCCCAGTTGGCGTCGTCCATGATCGTGCGGCGGACCTCGTTGTAGAGGTCGGCGCCGACGACCCGCTTGTTGGCCTTGTAGCGCTGGGCGAGGAACAGCCAGTCGTTCTCCCACTGGGCGGTGGACTGGCTGGTGTTCCAGCGTTCGTTGCCGTCGAGGCCGCAGCACCAACGGGAGGTGTTGGTGTGGTTGTTGAGGACGACCGCGAAGCCCTCGGCGGTGGTCGCGGCGATCACCGCGTCGAAGACCTGGAGCGGGGTGCGGCCGCGGAGCTCGGGGTTGGCGGCGACGGCGGCGTCCGGGACGGGCCGGGTGTCGTGCAGCATCTCGTTGGAGAAGGGCAGCCGGAGGCTGTTGAGGCCGAGGGCGTGGAAGTCGGCCAGAATTCCGGCGAGGGGTTTGCGGTCGAGGCCGAGGGGAAGCTGGTCGGACTTCTCGGCGTCGTGGTGGCTTGCCGGGTCGGCGAGGTCGCCGGAGCCGTTCCAGGAGCCCTGGGCGCCGTGCCAGTTGCCGGACTTGAGCTTGAAGCGGTTGCCGTTCGCGTCGACGACATGGCGGCCGCGGGTGCTCAGCGGGGGCTGCCAGCTGTCGGCGAGGGCGGTGCCGGCGTCGGTGACGGTCACGGATTCCGTGACGGAGGCGGGTGCGGCGGCCGGTGTCCCGGCAGCCAGGAGGGCCGCGGCGAGCGCGGCCCCCAGAAGTGTTCTCTTCACGGTGTCCTTCGGGTGAGGAACGGGGAGGGAGGGAGGGAGCGTTCAGGGGGCCGTGGGGCCGGTCCAGTCGGCGGGGACGTGGGCGAGCCGGACCCGCTGGGGGTGGTCGCCGACCTGGACGGAGGCGACCCGCCGCCCGGTCGTGAAGTCGATGGCGCTGACCCGGTCGGCGCCGCTCTCGGAGACCACGCAGGAGCGGCCGTCGCCGCTGACGGTGGCCCAGTAGGGCTTGGCGGTCTCGACCAGCGGGCCCTCCTGGAGGGTGGCGCGGTCGACGACGGTCGTGTAGTCGTCCATGGTCCCGGCGACGCACAGCTTGGTGCCGTCGGGGCTCATCGACAGGCCGTGGTGGCGGGAGTCGTTGACCCAGGTGGTGCGGTCGGGGTTCAGGTCCGGGTTGCCGGGCAGGTTCTTCAGGCGCGTGACGCGGTCGGTGGCGACGTCGTATTCGAGGAAGCCGTTGAAGAAGGACACCTGGAAGTAGATCTTCTTCTCGTCGGGGGTGAAGACGAGCGGGCGCACGGCGTCGGAGAGGTCGCCGCGGCCGAAGGCGTCGAGTCGTTCGCGCATGTCGATGACGCGCACGGTCTGGAAGGTGTTCGCGTCCACGACGGTGATCCTGCGGTCGCCCTTGGTCCAGTCGAGCCAGGGCGCGTCGAGCGCGGTGGTGACCTCGCCGATGGACATGTTCCACAGCAGTCCGTCGGAGGTGAAGACGTTCTCGTGGGGCTTGTCGCCGGTCTTGAAGGAGCCGACCTGGCGGCCGGTGACGATGTCGAGGACGTGCACCGTGTTGGCGGTGGAGGCGGAGACCGCGACCCGGGTGCCGTCGGGCGAGACGGCCATGTGGTCGGAGCGGTAACCGGCCACCGGGAACCGCCAGTTGATCCGCCCGGTGCGCAGGTCGACGGAGACGACGTCGGCGAAGCTGGGCCGGGAGACCACCATGGCGGAGCCGTCGGGGGTGGCGTACATGTCGTCGACGAACTGGTCGTGGCCCTCGCCCGGCCCGCTGCGCACGCCGAGGAAGAAGGCCAGCTTGATCGGGTCGAGGTAGATCTCCCGCATCCGCTCCTCGCGGTCGGGGATGACGTTCACCCGGCCGATCCGGCGCAACTCGCCCGCGGACTCGATGACATCGGCGGTGCCGTCCCAGTTGTTGCCGACGAACATCACCTCGCGCAGCAGTCCGTCGGCGGTGGTACGGGCGGGGGCGGGCGCCGCGGCGGCCGGGGAGGCGACGACGCCGGAGCCGGCGACGGCGGCGAGCAGCGCGAGCGCGGCGGCGAGGGAGCCGACGGGGCGCCGGCGGACCCGGCCGCGCGGGGACCCGGGGCGGGGGCGGGGACGAGGCTCACGGGGTGAGGGCATGGGGGTTCCTTCTTCCGGCTCCGGACAAGGCATTACCCGCGGTAAGCAGGCTGGTCCCCCCGAGGGAAGCATGGACCTGCCGCCCTCAACAAGCCCTCGGTACGGGCCTGTTACCCCCGAGTACGACCGGTCGCCACAGCTCGCGCACACCGCCTTCACACCGTCCGCAAAACGGCTGGTAGCAGCCCTGTCGGCGGATGCCCGCTCGGGCACAATGCGGGGCGACGGGGGCAGTCGGGCACGGTGGTATGGGAGGCACGTCTTGCCGGTGGGGTCCTTATCGATGGGGTGGACACGCGCGCTGCGCCGGCCGGAGGGAGTGGGCTCGGCCCTCCAGCGGGCCCGGTCCTTCATGATGCTCACCACCCTGCTGTACCGGGCGAGCCATCTGACCGTCGGCGTGCTCGCCGTCGCCCAGCGCCGCGACGGGCACCCCGTCCCGTACCTGGGCATCGCCGCCGCCCTCGGGCTCAGCCTGCTCACCTACGGGAGCGGGCTGCGGCGCGGCTGGTTCGACCCGCGGCACGTGCGGGCCGACGTCCTGGTCACCGGCTGCGCGCTGCCCCTCGCCCTCTACGCCTGGGGCGGGGTCCGGGAGACCCCGGCGATCGGCTGGGCGATGCTGCTCGGCGGCTCGGCCAGCGCCGTCGCCGCCGTCGCGCTCCCCCGCGCCCAGGCCCTGGCCGGCCTCGGGCTGCTCGTCGCGACCCATCTCGCCGGTTACCACCTCGTCGGCGCCGGCCGGGCCGTGCTCGGCGGACACCTCAACTCGCTGCTGTCCTCGGCCGCGATGGCCTGGGTGATGTGGTGGTACCTGCGCCGGCAGGGCCGGCTGCTCGACGAGGCCAACGCCCGGGCGCTCGCCGCCGAGGCCCAGAAGGCCCGCTACGCCGAACGGCTCGACCACCACCGCGCCCTGCACGACACCGTGCTCGCCACCCTCACCACCCTCGCGGCCGGCGGCGTCGACGCCAACGCCCCCGAGGTGCGCGAGCGCTGCGGCCGCGAGGCCGCCTATCTGCGGCGGCTCGTCCAGCAGACCGCCGAGGAGGTCCACCACCCCGGCCTGGGCGCCGCCCTGGAGGAGGCCGTCAGCTCCGTGGAGAGCCTGCGGCTGCGGGTCACCGCCCAGTACCACCGGCTCCCCGAGGTGCCGCCCGCCGTCGCCGGGGCCTTCGCCGACGCCGCCCGCGAGGCCCTGAACAACGTACGGCGGCACGCCGGCACCGGACACGCCTGGCTTACCGCGACCGGTGACACCGACGGCAGCGGGGCGGTGATCACCGTCGTCGACCGCGGCCCCGGCTTCGACCCCGAGGACCATGTGCCCGGCTTCGGGCTGCGCGGCTCGATCCACTCCCGGATGACCGAGGTCGGCGGCCGGGCCGTCGTCGACACCGCGCCCGGCGAGGGCGTACGGGTGGAGCTGCGATGGCCGGCGTGAGCGGCGTGATCAGCGTGGCCGTGGTCGACGACGACCGGATGCTGCTCGACGGCATGCGGTCCTGGCTCGGCGGCGTGCCCGGGCTCCGGGTGGTCGCCACGGCGGCCACCGTCGGCGAACTCCTGGCCGGCACACCGGGGTCGGAGGCCGGCCCGCCGTCCGACATCGTGCTGCTCGACCTGCTGCTGCGCGACGGCTCCACGCCCACCGACAACATCCGGCGGCTGGTCGCCACCGGCACCCGGGTCCTGATGATCAGCACGGTGCCCGACCGCACCCGGATCATCGAGTCCGTACGGGCCGGCGCCGACGGCTATCTGACCAAGGACAACGACCTGTCCACCCTGGTCGCCGCCGTCCAGGACATCGTGGCGGGCCACGGCTCCCACTCCCCCGAACTCGCCTTCGCCTGCGCGCACGACAGCAGCCCCTCCCGCCCCAGCCTCTCGCCGCGCGAGCGGCAGATCCTGCTCGACTACGCCTCGGGCCTGACCCTGAAGTCCGCCGCCCGGCGCGCCGGGATCACCGTGCACACCGCGAAGGACTACCTCGACCGGGTCAAGGCCAAGTACCGGCAGGCCGGCCGCCCCGCCTACACCAAGATCGACCTGGCCCGGCGGGTCCGCGAGGACAGTCTCGAGGCCTGACCTCCGCGACGGGGACAGTCTCCCCGCCGGGTGCCCCCGGCACGCAAGCCCCCCAAACGGACGGCTGCAGGGGGCACCCCCGTCCTTCCTATCGTCGTCCCCGGCACGCGCCGCCGGGCGGGGCCGGAGGGGAAGGCGCAGATGACGGAGCCGTACGCCTGTACCGATCCGGGACCCGGCGGACTCGTGGGCCGGGGCGACCGGATGAGCCGGGTCGCCGCGGCCCTCGGGGACGCCCGTTCGGGACGGGGCGCGGTGGTGGTCGTCAGCGGTGAACCGGGCGTGGGGAAGACCCGGTTCGCCGGCTCGGCCGTCGCCGCGGCGCGGGCCGCGGGGATGGGCGCGGCCCACGGCAGGACGGGGACCGTGGGCCCGGCCGTCCCCTACCGGCCGCTGGCCGAGGCGCTGCTGGCACTGGCGAGGACCGAGGGACTGCCCGCACCGGGGGGAACGGGCGGCCACCGGCGGGTCCTGGCCCGGCTCCTCGGGGGGAGGAGCGGCGTGCCGCCCCTGGCGGCGGCCGAGGCGGTCCTCCGCACCGTCGCCTCGGCCGCCGGACGGCGGGGGTTCCTGCTCGTGCTCGACGATCTGCACGAGGCCGATCCGGGAACCCTCGCCGTCGTCGACTACCTCCTCGACCAGCTGCCGTCGGTGCCGGTGGTGCTGCTCGCCACCGTCTCCCCCGGCCCGGGCCCGGCGAACGCCCTCGCCGCCGGCGCCCACCACCGTCTCGACCTGCCGCCGCTCGGCCCGCAGGACGTCCGGCGCCTGGCCGCGGCCGAGTACGGCAGGACGCCGCTGCCGGCTGAGCTGCTGCGCCGGGTGCGCGACGAGTCCGCCGGACTTCCCTTTCTCGTACGGGAGTTGGTACGCGAGTACGGGCGGGAGGGCGGCCCCGCGGACGTGCCGGAGGCGGTCGCGGCGAATGTGCGGCGGCGGGCCGAGCGGTTGGGGCCGGGTGCGGTGCGACTCCTCGCTGTGGCCGCCCTGTTCGGGGAGCGGTGCGCGGTGTACGAGGTGGCGCGCGCGGCAGGCGTCGAGGAGGCACGGGCGGGCGCGCTGCTGCGGGCGGCGGCCGACGCGCATCTGCTGGCGCCCGATCCGGACGATCCCGCGGCCTACGTCTTCCGGCATCCCCTGGCCGCCCGGGCCCTCGCCGCCGTCCTTCCCCCGGCCGACCGGGTCCGGGCCGCCCGGTGCGCCGCGCTCGCCGTGGCGGAGCTGCACCCGGGGCTGCCGGGCCCGTGGTGTGCCCGGGCCGCGGCGCTGCACGCGAGCGCGGGCGACCCGGCGGAGGCGCTGCGGCGGTATGTGGAGGGGGCGCGGCGGGCCGGTGCCGAGGGGGCTCCGGAGCAGGCGCTGACGCTGCTCACCACCGCGCGCGGGCTGCTGTCCCCGGCGGTTCCGGCGGAGCTGCGGGCGGAGGTGTGGGAGGGGCTGCTGGACGCGGTCCTGCTGACCGGGCGGCTGGACGCCCTCCCCGGGGAGGCCCTGGAGCTGCCGGCCGACGGGCCCGGGCTCGCGGCGGCCCGCCGGGCCGGTCTGCACGCGCGGATCGCGCAGGTGCACGCGCTGGCCGGGCGGCCCGAGGAGGCGCTGCGGCGCCTGGATCTGGCGCGCTGGACGCTGGGTGAGGCGGGCGGCGACCACGGGGCCACCGCCCTGGTCGAGCTGGCCGCGGCGCGGGTCGAGCCGGGCCGGCTCGCGCCCGAGCGGCTTCGCACCGCCACGGGGGCGGCCCGCCGGGCGGTCGACGCCGCGCATGCCGCGGGCCTGCCCGGGGCCACCGGGTGGGCGCTGCTCGCGCTCGGGCGGCTCACCCAGGACCAGGACGGGCAGGGCGCGGCGGAACGGTTCGCCAGGGCGCGGGCGCTTGCCGCGCTCACGCCGGGCGACGGGGCGCTGCGGATCGCCGCCGACGGGTGTCTGGCGCGGCTCGCGATGCGGCGGGACGGGCTCACGGCGGCCGTGGAGGAGACCCGGCGGGCGGCCGAGCGGGCGGGGCTCGCGCCGCAGGCGCACGAGACGGGGTTCGCGCTCGCGCTCGACGGGGTGCGGCGCGGGGCGTTCGGGGCGGCCGGGGAGCTGATCCGGGACGGGGAGGAGGACGCGGCGCGCCGGGGCATGGGGCGGGCGGTGGCGTTGTGGCGGCTCGCCGAGGCGGTGCGGGTCGCGCACCGGGGGCGGCGGGACGAGCTGCGGGAGGCCCTCGCACGGCTCGCGCCGGTGGCGGACGCGGCGCCGGGGCTTCGGGCGATGGAGTTCGGGCTCGCGCGGGGGTTCTGCTCGCTCCTGGAGGAGGACCACGAGGCGGCCGAGCGGGAGTTCGCGCAGGCCCTCGCGTACGACGCGGAGAATCCGGCGACGGGTGACTTCGGCCGGCACGGGGTGGCGCTGCTGTGCGGTGTGCTCGCGGGGCGGGCCGGGCGGCGGCACCACGACCGGGCGCTCGCGGCGGGGGCCGCGGCGGCCCGCTGGAACCGGCCGTTCGCGGGGCTCGCCGACGCGGTGCTGCTCGGCCGTGAGGGGCGGGCGGCGGAGGCGACGGCGGCGGCCGGGGCGGCGCTGGCCGCCGCGGCGCCCTATCCGCTGGCGGGCCGGCTGGGGATGCGGCTGGTGGCGGCCGCCGCGTACGAGGACGGCTGGGGCGCCCCGGCCGACTGGGCGCGCGAGGCGGAGGAGTTCTTCCACGCCGCCGCCCTGCCGGCCGTGGCCGGTGCCTGCCGCGGACTGCTGCGCGCCATGGGCGCCCCGGTGCGGCAGCGCCGCTCCGGCACCGACCGGGTGCCCGCGCCGCTGCGCCGGTGCGGGATCACGGTGCGGGAGTTCGAGGTGGCGCGGCTGCTCGCGGAGCGCTTCGGCAACCGTGACATCGCGGGCCGGCTGCACATCTCGCCGCGCACGGTGGAGAAGCATGTGTCGAGCCTCCTGCAGAAGACGGGGCACCCGAACCGGGCGGCGTTCGCGTCGGCCGCCCGGGATCTGGTGACGGGTTCGGCGCCGTAGGCCGTGTCACCCCCTAGGGGGTGGGCGTGCCCGCCCTCGCCGGTGCCCCGGCCCGTACGACCCGGTCGAAGGTGTCGTCCAGGGCCTCGTCCCCGTGGTGGACGACCAGGAGGGCGCGGCCCGCGGTGCGGTCGTGGAGGAGCTGGAGGGCACGGGCGCGGCTGCGGTCGTCGAGGTTGGCGAAGGGTTCGTCGGCGAGGTAGGCGTCGGCGTCCTCGGAGAGCAGGGCGCCGATGCCGGCGCGCTGGCGCTGGCCCGAGGAGAGGTCGGCGGGGAGCCGGTCGGCGAGTTCGTCGAGGTCGAGGGCGGTGCGCAGGGCGGGGTCGGTGACGAGGGCGCGTACGGGCAGCGGGGGCAGGTCGACGGGGGCGGTGAGGGCGGCGACCCGGGCCGGCCGGGTGACGTGGCCGGTGTCGGCGGCGAGGGTGCCGGCGACGACCTGCAGCAGGGTGGTCTTGCCGCAGCCGTTGGCGCCGCGGAGCAGCACGTGCTCGCCGGGCCGCTGGACGAGTTCGGGCAGGGCCAGTTCGGCCGGGCGCTCGTCCCCTTCCCCGTACCGGATGCGGGCGTCGTGCACCCGGATCAGCGGGCTCTCCTCGGGCAGCGGGCCGGCGGGGGCCTCGCGGAGGGCCTCGATGCGAAGCAGGACGGCGGTGCTGCGGCGGGTCTGCGGGATCATGTTGACGAGGTCGAAGATGCCGGTGACGGCCCGCCAGAGGGAGTTGACGAAGGCGAGGAAGCTGCCGAAGGTCATCCGGCCGGAGAGCACGAAGAACGCGCCGATGACCATGGACGCGGTGTCCGAGAGGTTCATCACCAGGTCGCTGAGCGTGCGTTGACGCTGTGTCAGACGGTGGTTGGTGTACGTGATGCCGAGGAAGCCGCCGAGCGCCTCGCGGTTGGCGGCGCGGGTGCCCGGCAGCAGGGCGGGCAGTCCGCGCAGGGCGTGGAAGGCGGCGAGGGTGCGGGTGAGGACGTGGACGTAGGTCGCCTCGGCCTCGCGTTCGGCGTCGGTGTTCTCGGCGATGCGCTTGGCGAGCCGGTTGCTGGCGAGGACCAGCGGGGGCACGATCACCAGGAGGATGAGGCTGGCCTGCCAGGAGAGGTAGAGCAGGACGCCGAGGAAGACGGTGGAGGCGACGGCCTGGCGGGCGATGCGGAGCGCGACGTCGACGGCCGGCAGGACGCCCTCGCGCACGTCGTTGTGGATGCGGCTGACGTACGAGGCGCTGCCGGGCCCGGCGAGCCTGCGGCCCTCCAGCTTGAGGGTGCGGGCGAGGAGTTCGGTCTCCAGGGCGAGCACGTAGGCGTTCTCGAAGCGCTTGCGCCACAGCGTGGTGCCGTAGCCGGCGAGGTTGAGGGTGAGGCCGAGGAGCAGATAGCAGCCGCCGAGGAACAGGAAGCGGCGGAAGTCGGCGGCGAGGATGGCCTGGTCGAAGAGGGCCTTGAGGAGCAGCGGGTGCAGCAGGGCCTCGGCGCCGCCGGTCAGCGCCTCGGCGGCGAGGAGGGCGGTGAAGGGGCCGCGGTGTCCGCGCAGGGTGTGCCAGAGCTGGTTCACCGGGCCACCTCGTCGAGGAGGAAGTCGGCGGGGCCGCCGTGCCGGAGGCGGTGCAGGACGCGCAGGACGCCGGCCGAGCCGGTGAGGTAGTCGGTGGCGCAGCGGAGCAGTCCTTCACCGGGGACGCCGAGCGGGGCGGGTCCGGCGGGGTCGCGGGGGATCCCGAAGCGCTCTTCGGGTTCGAAGAGGAACACCTGGCGCACGTGGTCGAGTTGGCGCAGCGCGGTCTCCCGGTGGCGGGCGTCGCCGGTGAACTCGGCGGCGTCCAGGAGGGCGTCGGCGATGCCGCTCATGCCGAAGGAGTAGCCGGGCAGGACGGAGTGGCCGACGTCGAGGCCGCGCAGCACGGTCCGGGCGGCGTCCAGGTCTCCGTAACGGAGGAGGACGCGCAGCACGCCGGCGGAGCCCACCTCCAGATACGGCTCCATGGTGCCCTCGTGCGCGAACATCAGCGGGCCGCCGTGTTCGTCGAGGGGCCGGGCGTGTGCCATCTCCCAGTCGAGGGCGGCCCGGCCGAGCCGTCGGTGCCGCTCCTCGCCGGTGATCTGGTGCATGCGCAGCAGGAAGAGGGCGGGTCCGGCCTGGCCGAAGCCGAGTCCGGTGAGCGGCTTCTCGGGCGAGGCGGCGTTCAGCCAGTAGGCGTGCGCGCCGTCGTGGTGGGCGGTGGCGTGCAGGGCCTCGGCGCAGGCGCGGGCGGCGTCGAGAGCGGCGGGGACGGGCTCGGAGCCGTACAGGTGGAAGCGGAGGTTGGTCATGCCGAGCCCGGCGAGGCCGTAGTAGAAGGTGTGGTCGGCGGCCTCGTGGCCGGCGGCGCGGGTGCGCCGGTTGGCCTGGTCGAGGAGGGCGCGGGCCTCGGTGTGCAGCCCGAGGGCGTCGGTGGCCCAGGCGAGGCCGGCGAGGCCGCTCATCAGTCCGTCGGGGTAGGCCCGGGGATCGATTTCGGCCACTCGCTCGCGCAGCCACTCCCGCCACTCGGGCCGTATCGCGTGTCCGGAGGCGTGCAGCGCCCAGAGGACGCCGCTCGCGCCGAAGCCGAGGCTGAGCGGGTTGGTGACATGGGCGAAGGGGTCGGTGGGGAAGAGCGTGGCGCGGCCGGGGTCGGCGGCGGCGGTGATGAAGGCGGCGACGCCGTCGGTGGCGTCGGCGAGCGGCGCCGGGTCGACGGTACGGGGCGCGGGTTCGCGGACCTGCCCGATCAGGCTCTCGGGGTCGGCGAGGGCGTCGAGGAGCTCGGGGATGCCGATCCGGGCGGCGGCCAGGTCGGTGATGAGGGTGTGCAGGGCCGGGGGCCAGCCGAGGTCGTCGAGGTACAGCCGGTAGCTGTCGAGGACGTTCGCGCGGAGGTACGACATGGCGGCGATCGGGAAGACGAAGTAGGCCATGGTGGTGGCGAGGGCGAAGAGGTCGCCCTCGAAGCCGAAGGTCCGGTAGATGTGCCGGGACAGGCTGAAGCCGGGCGTGAAGAGCTCGACGGGCTGGGCGAGTCCGTGTTTCGCGGCGTCCGTGCCCTGGTCCGGGGCGTCCGCGTCGGCGTCGGGCGCGTCGTCGGAGAGCCGGCAGGCCTCCAGGTCGACGACCGTCACCTCGTGGGTGTCGGGGTCGATGAGGAGGTTGGCGGCGGTGAGGTCGCCGAGCACGACATGGCGCTCGTGGGCGGCCCGCACGGCGCGGGCGAGGCTGCGGAAGACGGTGAGGAAGATCCGCAGGAACTCCTTGGACTGCTCGACGTCGAAGCCGGGGCGGGCCAGCGGATTGCGTTCCAGGAGCACCGAGCGGATGTCGGAGCCCTCGACGAACGACTCGGCGATGAAGTGGTGTTCCCAGTGGGTGAACTTCGCCAGCGGCGCGGGGAAGAAGCCGGTGCCGTCGAGGCGGTTGAGGAAGGTCCACTCCCGGGCGAGGATGTCGAGGGCGTCGTGGTCCCGGCGCGGGTTGGGGTTGGTGTACGGGCGGGCCTCCTTGAGGACCACCTTGCGGTCGCCGTCGGCGGTGTCCTCGGCGGTGTAGACGCCGCCGCTGTTGGAGAACTGGATGGCCCCGGTCACCCGGAAGCGCCCGCCGAGCAGCCCGTCCCCGGACTCGTCGTCCTCGTAGTCCTCGGGCTTCCAGTCGTCGAACGGCCAGGGCACCCACGCGGGGTGGGCCGCGCCGGGCCGCCGGTCGTCGGGTACGGGAGCGCCGTCGGGTCCGGTGATGTGCGGGACGTGGCGGCCGAGCACGTCGACGGTGTGGGTGTCGAGGAACTGCCCGTAGCGGAAGTAGAGCGCCTTGCTGTCCCGGTAGCGCAGGTCGGACAGGACGTACGGGCCCTCGGCGCCTTCGAGGAGGCGGGCGAGGTCGGCGAGGCAGCTGCGGAACCGCTCCTCGTCGCGCGGGTAGACGGTGACGAGTTTGCCGCCGCTGCCCCGTGACATGCCCTTGGAGTTGAGCATCTCGAAGATGTTGAGGTCGAGCGCGATCTTGAAGTCGTGGCCGTGGGCGGTGAGATACCCGATCACGGTCGCGGCGACCTCCCGCACGTTGCGGTGGTTGGCCGAGACGTGGATCTTCCAGCCCTGGGCGGGCAGTTCGGGGTCGTGGCGGTGGCTCCACCAGATGCCGCTGCGGACGAAGCGGTCCCGGGTCCGCCGGTCGAGGCCGGCGAGGAAGTGGTCCTCGCGCGGGATGTAGTCGACGTCGAGCGGATCGAAGAACAGCGTGTCGTTCCAGGCGAAGAGGAACCGGTTGACCCATCGTTCGTTGCGCATCTCAGCCTCAGCTCAGCCACTGCGTTCGTCCGGAGGCCGCCGCCCGCCGACGGCCGGGAGTACCGGGAATACCGGTCGGTACCGGGGGTACCGCGAAGGAACGGCGCGGGATCCGCGCGGGGGTGCCCCGTGCACCCCCGCGCGGATCACCGGCCGCTTCGTCAGACGGCCTCGGGCTTCGTGGAGCAGCAGCTGCTGCTGGAGCTGGTCAGGCTCACGACGGCGGCGCTGTTGGTGGCGGCCGTGGCCTCGAGGTTCTGGAGCTTGAGGACGCTGCTCATGCGGATCGTCTCCTCGGGTTGCGGTGCGCCTGGGGCGCACGCAGTGGATGGTGTCCGTACCGGCCGGCCGTTCGGCATGCGCCAGTCAACGCCATCCGCCGCCCCCGCACATGGGAGCTCCGCCCCCATAATCCGGCGGCCCCCACCCGCCGCGAATGGTGGGGGTGGGGGCGGGGGTGTGGGTGACGGTCAGGAGCCGCAGGTGTCCAGCATGGTGCCGAGTTCGGTCTTCTCCGCGCGGGTGACCGTCAGGCCGTAGGTCGCCTTCACCGAGGTCCACGCGCGGGCGTAGACGCACCAGTACGCGCGGGACGGCGGCTGCCACTCCTCGGGGCCCTGGTCGCCCTTGGAGCGGTTGGTCACGGCGGAGACGGCGAGGAGCTGGGGGTGGGTGAGGTCGTTGGCGAAGGCCTTCCGCTTCTCCTGGGTCCAGGTGTTCGCGCCGGAGCGCCAGGCGTTGGCGAGCGGCACCATGTGGTCGATGTCGAGGCCGGAGGCCTTGGTGACGGTCTTTCCGTCGTAGACGCTGAGCCAGCTGCCGGAGACGGCGCGGCACTGGGAGTCGCGGCGGACGCCGGTGCCGTCGCGTTCGAGCACGGTCTCGCGGGTGTTGCAGTTCTCGCCCTGCTCGGCCCAGTGCGGGAACTTGTCGCGGCTGTAGCCGGTCATCGAGCCCTGCGGAGCGACCTTGAGCGCGGCGAGCCGGGCGCGGGCCTCGGCGGCGCCGGGCAGCCCGGGCAGGGTGCCGGCGCCGGCGGGCGGGCCGCCGGGCGCGCCGCGGGTGGGCTCGGCGGTCGGCTGGGCGGTCGGTCCCTTTCCGTTCGGGCCGGAGTCGGCCTGGCCGGAGTCGGTCTGGCCGGCGCAGCCCGTGACGGTGACGAGCAGCGCTGCCGCCAAGGCCGTCAATCCCGATATGTGTCGCTGCTTCTGACGCCCCATGAGCCGAATCGTTCCCTCCGCTTGCCGCTCGTACGCGCGGAAGCGTACCGGTTCGTCCCGCTCCCGACCCCCTAGGGCCTTTTGGCTGCCTGGGTAAAGTAATTGCCAAGACGCCCGCCTCCCGGGACGTCCTCTTCCGCATGCCCGCTTCACGCCTCCCCCGCCAGGAGTTCCCCGTGCCCTCCACCCGCATGAGCCGCACCCCGCTGCCCGGAATCGGCGTCCGCTACGACCTGACGACCCGTGAGGACCGCCGGCTCTCGGTGGTCGCCGGCCGCGACGGGTCCCGGGTGCTGAGCGCGTACCAGCGCGACGACCCCGATGAATGCTCCTTGTCGGTCCGGCTGACCGCCGGGGAGTCGGAGGCCCTCATCGACGCGCTGATGCCCGCGCACCACAGCCCCAGCCTGCTCTCCACCACCGACCTCGGTCTGGTCGCCGAGCGGATCGAACTGTCCGCCGCGTCCCACTGGAACGGCCGCCGGCTCGGCGAGACCCGGATGCGGACCCAGACCGGCGTCTCCGTCGTGGCCGTGCTGCGCCGCGCCGACGCCATCCCCTCCCCCGGCCCCGACTTCCGCCTCGCCGGGGGCGACACCCTCATCGTGATCGGCACCCGTGAAGGGGCCGACGCCGCCGCCCTGATACTCGAAAGGGAGTGATCCATGCACTCGTCCGCCGTCTTCCTCATCGAGTTCGGAGCGATCATCCTCGGCCTCGGCCTCCTCGGCCGGCTCGCCGGACGCCTGAAGTTCTCCCCGATACCCCT
The DNA here is from genome assembly GCF_026236535.1 of Streptomyces sp. SKN60. Classification (GTDB taxonomy): domain Bacteria; phylum Actinomycetota; class Actinomycetes; order Streptomycetales; family Streptomycetaceae; genus Streptomyces. The sequence goes on from NZ_JAHTMW010000004.1 coordinate 357,479, forward strand.
CTATCTGCTCGCCGGTCTCGCCTTCGGCGAGGGCGGGCTCCTTCCGCTCGGCGCCAGCGAGGAGTTCGTCGCCATCGGCGCCGAGATCGGCGTCATCCTGCTGCTGTTGATGCTGGGCCTCGAATACACCGCGACGGACCTGGTCACCAACCTCAAGACCCAGTACCCCGCGGGACTCGTCGACGCCGCCCTGAACGCCCTGCCCGGCGCCGCCATGGCGCTGCTGCTCGGCTGGGGCCCGGTCGCCGCCGTCGTGCTCGCCGGCGTCACCTGGATCTCGTCCTCCGGCGTCATCGCCAAGGTGCTCGGCGACCTCGGCCGGCTCGGCAACCGGGAGACCCCGGTGGTGCTGAGCATCCTGGTCCTGGAAGACCTGGCCATGGCCGTCTACCTGCCGATCGTCACCGCCCTGCTGGCCGGCGCGGGCCTGGCGGCGGGCAGTCTGACCCTGGCCGTCGCGCTCGGCGTGGCGGGTCTCGTGCTCTTCCTCGCCCTCCGCTACGGGCGGCTCATCTCCCGCTTCGTCTCCAGCGACGACCCGGAGAAGCTGCTGCTCGTCGTCCTCGGTCTGACCCTGCTGGTGGCCGGTGTGGCGCAGCAGCTCCAGGTCTCCGCCGCCGTCGGCGCGTTCCTGGTCGGCATCGCCCTGTCCGGCGAGGTCGCCGAGGGCGCGCACAACCTGCTCAGCCCGCTGCGCGACCTCTTCGCCGCCGTGTTCTTCGTCTTCTTCGGGCTCCACACGGACCCCGCGACCATTCCGCCGGTGCTGCTCCCGGCGCTCGCGCTCGCCGTCGTCACGGCCGGTACGAAGATCGCCACGGGCTACTGGGCGGCGCGGCGCGCCGGGATCTCCGCGCGCGGGCGCTGGCGCGCGGGCGGCACCCTGGTGGCGCGCGGCGAGTTCTCCATCGTCATCGCGGGACTCGCGGTCACCGCGGGCATCGAGCCCTCGCTCGGCCCGCTCGCCACCGCCTATGTGCTCATCCTGGTGGTGCTCGGCCCGCTGACGGCCCGCTACACCGAGCCGGTCGCCACCCGCCTCACCGCTCTGCGCCGCCGCCCGGCCGGACCGGCGGCGCCCTCCGAGACGGCCGGCGGCCCGCAGGAGGAGCGGCTCGACGCGGTCGGGGAGAGCGCCGGCGGGCGCTGAGCCCGCCGGGCGGCGCACGAGAGGCGCAGCTCACGGCCCTTGGCCGTACCGCACCGCACCGCACCACACCTGAGCGATGGCCCCGCCCGGCCGGCGGCGATGTCCGGATCTGCAACTCACATGACATTGCCGCCATCCGGGTGGGGTTCGTAGCGTGGAGGCACAGTCACCGGGCCGCGTGCGCGGCCGTGTTCCGACTGCCTCACACCCTCGACCCTGAGAAGGGGCACGCGATGTCCACCACCACGCCGTCGGCCAGCCTGCGCGAGCTCAGCGGCTTCGACCAGACCCCGGCCCCGCTCGCCGGATCGACCCTGGTCCTGATCGACTACCAGAACACCTACACCCGCGGCGCGATGGAGCTGGCGGGCTGGGAGGCCGCGCTCGACGCCGCCGCCGGGCTGCTCGCCGCGGCCCGCGCCGCCGGGGCGAAGGTCGTCCACGTCATCAACGACGGGGGCGAGGGCACCCCGTACGACATCCGTGCCGAGATCGGGCAGATCCACCCGCGCGTGGCGCCGGTCGACGGCGAGCCGGTCGTGGTGAAGACCGTCCCCGACGCCTTCGTCGGCACCGACCTGGCCGAGCGCATCGACGAGGCCGGCCACAAGGACCTCGTCGTCGCCGGCTTCATGACCCACATGTGCGTGGCCTTCACGACCGCCGGGGCCTTCCTGCGCGGCAACCGTCCGACGGTCGTCGCCGACGCCTGCGCCACCCGCGCCCTGGCCACCACGGGCGGCACGGTCTCCGCCGAGCAGCTGCACCTGGGCGCGCTCGCCACCATCGACGACCTGTACGGCGTCGTCGTGCCGGACGCCGCCGCGCTGAGCTGACTCCCGCGCCGGGCCGCACCCGCCCGGCGGAACGCGTTCGGGACGGCGCGGGGGGCCGCCCCGGGCGGGTTCGGCGGCGGGGACGGGGGGCTCAGAGGCGGCGCAGGACGGACACCACCTTGCCGAGGACGACCGCCTCGTCGCCGGGGATCGGCTGGTAGTTCGCGTTGGCGGGCTTCAGCCAGACGTGCGGGCCGTCGTGGGAGAGGCGCTTCACGGTGGCCTCGCCGTCCAGCATGGCGGCCACGATGTCGCCGTCGTCGGCGGTGTCCTGCGCGCGCACGACCACCACGTCGCCGTCCTCGATGTGGGCGTCGCGCATGGAGTCGCCGACGACGGTCACGGCGAACAGCCGGCCCGCGCCGACCACCTGGGCGGGCAGCACCAGGGTGTCCTCGACCATCTCCTCGGCGGTGATGGGGACACCGGCGGCGATCCGGCCGACCAGCGGCACGGTCACGGCCTGCCGCTCACCCTCCTGCTCGAGACGCCGCTCGCGGGCACCCTCGGCCGACTCGTCCCCGGGCCGCTCGGCGATCACATAGGCGCGCGGCCGCTGCGGGTCCTGGCGCAGGAAGCCCTTCTTCTCCAGGGCCCGGATCTGGTGCGAGACGCTGGAGGTGCTGAGCAGTCCGGCACCGGCGGCGATCTCCCGCATGGAGGGCGGGAAGCCGTGCCGCCGGGTGTGGGTGCGGATGATGTCGAGGATCTGCTGCTGGCGCTGGGTCAGCCCGTCGTGGTTGATCCGGGTGCCCGGCGGCCGGCCGGCACGGGGTCTGCCCACGGTCGGCCTCCGTTCTTCCGTTTCGCCGGCGCCTGCCGCGGCGCCTGGTGTCGGCTTGTCGTCTCGTCGCGTTGTCGGTTTGTCGTTACCACGTGTCCTGCGAAGGCACACTAACCCGACCCACTGACAACGCAGCAGGTCGGGTGTACGAGGAGACCGGGAACGGGGGGCCGGGCACCGGGGCGGCGCGGGGGCGCGCCGCCGGCCGGGTCACTCGAAGCGGGAGGGGTCGCCCGCCCCGTACCGTACGATCTCGGCCTCGCCGCTGGAGAAGTCGACGACCGTCGTCGGCTCCGTGCCGCAGTCGCCCGAGTCCACGACGGCGTCGACCAGGTGGTCGAGCCGGTCCTTGATCTCCCAGCCCTGGGTCATCGGCTCGTCCTCGTCGGGCAGCAGCAGGGTGCTCGACAGGAGCGGCTCACCGAGCTCGGCCAGCAGCGCGCGGGCCACCGGGTGGTCGGGGATGCGGACGCCGACAGTCTTCTTCTTGGGGTGCAGCAGGCGGCGCGGGACCTCGCGGGTGGCCGGGAGGATGAAGGTGTAGTTGCCGGGGGTCGCCGACTTCACCGCGCGGAAGACGTTGTTGTCGACCTGGACGAACTGCCCGAGCTGGGCGAAATTCTCACAGACCAGGGTGAAGTGGTGCCGGTCGTCGAGCTTGCGGATGGTCTTGATCCGCTCGACGCCCTCGTGGTTGTCGATCTGGCAGCCCAGCGCGAAGCAGGAGTCCGTGGGGTAGGCGATGAGGGCTCCGGCCCGGAGGCTCTCGACCACGGTGCCGATGGTGCGCGGCTGCGGGGACTGCGGGTGCACATCGAAGTACTTGGCCATTTTCCGACCCTACGGGATCGGTGGCGCCGTCGTTCGCGCCCCGCCCCGCGCGGCTCGGTGCACGCGCCGCACGATGCGTTGACAGCGCCGCCCACAGCTCCCGATACTGACTGATGAGTCAGTCAGTAGTCATGCCCCACGCCGCCCGGAGGAACCGTGCCCGACCTCACCATCGAGCAGGCCCGCCTCCCCGGGCAGCCCGGCCCCGCACCCGGCCCCGCACCCTGCGCCGCGCCCGCGCTCACCGGTGGCGAGGCGGTCGTCCGGGCGCTCGCCGCGCACGGCGTGACGGACGCCTTCGGCATCCCGGGCACGCACAACCTGGAGATCTACCGGCATCTGCGGCCGTACGGCATCCGGCATGTGACGCCGCGCCATGAGCAGGGCGCGGGGTACGCGGCCGACGCGTACGCCCGGGTGTCCGGACGGCCCGGAATCGCGATCACCACGACCGGGCCCGCGCTCCTGAACATCGCGGCGGCGGTCGGCCAGGCGTACTCCGACAGCGTGCCGCTGCTCGTGGTGTCGCCGGGCATGCCGCTGCGCCACCCGCGCCAGTCCACCGGTCTGCTGCACGAGATGCGCAGCCAGACGGAGGCGCTGCGCGGGGTGGCGGCGGTCAGCCACCGGGTGGCGTCGGTGGCCGAGATCGGCGTAGCGGTGGCCCGGGCGTTCACCCTGTTCCGTACGGGCCGGCCGCGGCCGGTGCACATCGAGGTGCCGCTCGACCTCCTGGAGGCCGTCGAACCGGCGGGAGCGCCGCGGCTCGCGCCGCCCGCCGCTCCCCCGGCGCCGGACCCGGAGGCGGTCCGCGCGGCGGCGCGGGTCCTGGGCGCGGCCCGGCGGCCGGCCCTTGTGCTCGGCGGCGGTGCGCGCACGGCGGCGGCCGAGTGCCGGGCGCTCGCCGGGCTGCTCGGCGCGCCGGTGGTCACCACCGCCAACGGCAAGGGCGTCGTCGACGAGCGGCACCCGCTGTCGCTCGGCGTGTCCCTGCACAGCCCGGCCGTCCGGAGCTGGCTCGCGGACCGCGACGCGGTGCTCGCCGTCGGCACCGAGCTCGCCGAGTCCGACGCGTGGGGGCCGCTGCCGGCCCTCGCCGGCCGGCTGATCCGGGTCGACGTCGACCCGGCGCAGATGTACGCGGGGCTCCCGGCGGACGTCCCGCTGGTCGGTGACGCGCCCACCGTGCTCGGCGCGCTGCTCGACGCGCTGACCGGGGCCCTGACCGGCGCCTTGACCGGCACGCCTCCGGGGTCCGCCGGCCCGCGCGACGACGGAGCGGACGTGGCGGCGGACGTGACGGCCCTGCGGACCGCCCGCGACGACGAGACCCGGGAGCGCGACGCCCGCTGGGTGCCGTATCTGCGGGCGATCCGGCGGGTGCTCGCCGAGGACGCGGTGATCACCTCCGACAGCGCCCAGTGCTGCTACTACGGGGCGCTGCCCCATCTGCCCGTCGGCCCGGAGGGCCGCTATCTGCACCCGACCGGCTTCGGCACCCTCGGCTACGCGCTGCCCGCCGCCGTCGGCGCGAAGACGGCCTGCCCGGAGCGGCAGGTGGTGGCCCTGAGCGGGGACGGCGGTCTGCAGTTCTCGGTGCAGGAGCTGGCCACCGCCGCGCAGACCGGGCTGCCGCTGCCGGTCGTGGTCTTCGACAACGGCGGGTACGGCGAGATCCGCGAGGAGATGGCGGCGCGCGGGGACCGGCCCGTGGCCGTCGACCTGCCGGCCGTGGACCTGCCCGCGCTCGCCCGCGCGTACGGCGGGCGGGGCACCGTCGCCCGTACCCCCGGCGAACTGTCCGCCGCGCTCGCCGAGGCGCTGGTCACCCCCGGTCCCACCGTCGTCACCGTTCCCGAGGAGGATCCCCGATGACATCCCCTTCTCCCACCACTCCCCGCGCGCCGCTGGTCTCGGTCACCTGGACCGACCATGTGACGGGCCGTCAGGGCCATCTGGTGATCGACCGGCTGGTGCGCGGCGTGTCCAGCGGCGGGCTGCGGATGCGCGCGGGCTGCACGCTCGACGAGGTCGCCGGGCTCGCCCGCGGCATGACGATGAAGGAGGCGCTGCACTACGACCCGAGCGCGCGGTACGTGCCGCTGGGCGGCGCCAAGGGCGGCATCGACTGCGACCCGCGCGACCCCGAGGCGTACGGCGTCCTGGTCCGCTATCTGCGGGCCGTGCGCCCGTACGTCGAGCGGTTCTGGACCACCGGCGAGGACCTGGGGCTCACCCAGGACCTGGTCGACCGGGCGGCCGCGGAGGCCGGTCTGGTGTCGTCGGTGCAGGCCGTGTACCCGCTGCTCGACGACGAGGCGGAGGCGCGGCGGCGGCTCGCCGACGCCTTCGCGGTGGAGGTCGACGGGATCGGTCTGGACGAGCTGGCGGGCGGCTGCGGGGTCGCCGAGTCCGTCCTGACCGCGCTGGACCGGGCGGGCGTGCCGCACGCGGGGACGCGGGTGGCGGTGCAGGGCTTCGGCACGATGGGCGGGGCGACCGCGCGCTTCCTGGCCCGGGCCGGGCTTCGGGTGGTGGCCGTGGCCGACGTGAAGGGCACGATGGCCCACCCGGAGGGCCTGGACGTCGAGGCGCTGCTCGCCGCCCGGGACGCGTACGGCACGGTGGACCGCGCCGCGCTCCGGCCCCGTGACGCCGAACTGCCCGGCGACGCCTGGCTGTCGGCGGACGCCGACGTGCTGGTGCCGGCGGCCGTCTCGTACGCGATCGACGCGGACAACCAGGGGCGGATCACGGCCCGCTGGGTCGTCGAGGCGGCCAACATGCCGGTCCTGCCGGAGGCGGAGGAGCTGCTCGCGGCGCGCGGGATCGCGGTGCTGCCGGACGTGGTGATCAACTCGGCCACCAACGCCTGGTGGTGGTGGACGCTGTTCGGCGACATCGGCGCGGACCCGGACGAGGCCTTCGCGCACATCCGGCGTTCCATGCGGGCCCTGGTCGAGCAGGTGCTGACCCGGGCCGAGCGGGACGGGACCACGGCGCGCACGGCGGCGCACCGGCTCGTCGCCGACCGGCTGCCGGAGATCTCCGAGCGCTTCGGCTGGTACGCGTGAGCCGCTCCGCCGGCCACCAGGGGGCTTCCGGGGGCTGTGTAGGGTGAGGCCGTGGCCAGAGTCCGGTTGAGCGTGGAGGAGAGACGCGCGGAGATCCTGCGCGTCGCCGTCGAGCAGATCGAGGCCCGTGGCGTGGGCAACGTGCGGATCGCGGACGTCGCCAAGGAGCTCGGTGTCAGCAGCTCCCTGGTGCTCTATCACTTCTCCACGAAGGAACTCCTGGTCGCCGAGTCCTTCGCCCATGCCGCCCGAGGCGACCTCGCCCGGCTCCGCGAACTCCTCGGCAAACCCCGCAGCAGCGCCACCCGGCGGCTGCGCGCGGCGGTCCGCTGGTACGCGCCGACGGGGCAGGCCAAGGGCTGGCGGCTGTGGATCGAGGGCTGGGCGGCGGCGCTGCGGGAGCCCGCGCTGCGCGAGGTCACCCATGACCTGGACCGGCAGTGGAAGGCCGCGATCGCCGAGGTCGTCGCGGAGGGCGTCGCCGCCGGCGAGTTCCACTGCGAGCGGCCCGAGGACACGGCCTGGCGGCTCACCGCCCTGCTCGACGGGCTGGCGGTGCAGATGACCTCGTATACCGGCTCGCTCTCCCGCACCACGATGCTGGAGTGGGTGGACGACGCGCTCGTCCGCGAACTGGGCATCGACCACGAGCGGCTGCGCACCGCGCGCTGACCGGCGGTTTCCGCGCCGGGGCGCCCCCCGGCTATCTCCCGGTCACCCGGATCCGCAGCTCGTACGGCGCGCCGCTGCTGATGGCCCGCGCCTGGTCCAGCAGGTCGGCCCCGGTGAAGCCGAGCAGCGCCCGCTCCGCCGCCTCCTTCAGGAGCGGCACGATCACCTCGACCGGCCGCCCCCGGTACGACACGGCGAGCCCGGCGAACGCCTCCTGGTACGGCACGGCGTACCCGCTGCGGCTGTCCGCGAGCAGACGGTCGAGCTGCCGCCGGTCCACACTGATCTCACCCATGCCCACTCCCTCGCTCCCGGGGTCCGGCCGCTGCCGGACCCATCGCTTTCGACGGTACGAGGGGGGTCTGACAGTCAGGCCGGAACGCTCAGGCCGGACCGGCGGCCCCGTCGTCCCGGACCGAGCTGTCCCACCGCCACGCGGTGACCCTCGGGTGGCCCGGGAGCTCCGCGCGGCCGGTGGCCCAGAGGAGGGTGGGCCAGGGCGGTGTGCCGGTCGGGGCGGTGGGGAAGAGGCGGGCGAGGGCGCGGGCGCAGGGTGCGTCGGGCGGGGTCCAGGGCAGGCCGAGGCCGGCGGCGAGGTCGTGGGTGTGGACCAGGGTCTCCACCAGGCCCATCGCGGCGAAGCCCGCGGGGTCGGACACGCCGTAGGCGTGGTGGGCGCGGGTCTCCGGGGGCGTGGTGCGGACCATGGCGACGAGGAGGGCGCCGCACGCCTCCAGGACCTGGAGCAGTCCGGCGGGGCCGGCGGCGTGGTCGGCGTGGACGGCGTTCGCGGGCCCGCCGGGGCGCCGGGCCTGCCAGACGAACGGCACGTCGCCGTCCAGCGGCGGTGCGGCGGGGCCGAGTTGGACGGCGTACGCGAAGAGGTCGTCGGCCAGGTGCTCGACCGTCTCCCAGCAGTCCCACTCCAGGGTGCCCGCCCTGCCCTCCCAGGCGTCCGGCGGCGCCTCGCGGAGGGCGGCGACGGCGAGCCGTACGGTGTCGTGGAGGTCGTCGGCGGCGGTGTGCGCGGCGGCGCGGGCGGCGGTTCGGGGCATGGCGGGACCGTACCGCGCGGTGTCACCCGTGCGCCCCTCCCTTTCGGCGGCCGAGCGGCGCCTGTCAGTGCCGGATGCCAGGCTGTGAGGTGGTACGGATTCCACCCCGTGAGGGCCTGGGCGCACGCCGGCCACCGCTCGCGAGCGCCGGGCCCCGTGAAAGGCAAGGGCCATGATCACCACTGACTTCGCTCCCGGCACCCCCTGCTGGCTCGACCTCGGCGCGCCCGACGTCGCCGCCGCCGCGGACTTCTACGGCGCCGTCCTCGGCTGGGAGTACGAGCCGATGGAAGGCGGCGAGGGCGACGAGGAGATGGAGGGCGGCATGTTCCGGAAGGACGGCAAGACCGTCGCCGGGCTCGGCAAGCTCACCGAGGAGGGTGCCCGCTCGGCCTGGATGATCTACTACACGGTCGCCGACGCGGATGCGACGACCGAGGCCGTCGAGCGCGCCGGCGGCACGGTCCGGGTGGCGCCCCGGGACCTCGGCGAGTGGGGCCGGATGGCCCAGTACAGCGATCCGCTGGGCGGCCAGTTCGCGGTCTGGCAGCCGGGCAAGGACACCGGCGTCGAGCTGGTCGACAAGGCGGGTTCGCTGAACTGGACCGAGCTGTACACCAGCGACGCCGCCGCGGCCAAGGAGTTCTACGGGAGCGTCTTCGGCTGGCAGTTCAGCGACATGCCGCTGCCGGGCGGCGGCGCCGACGGCACGTACACCCTCATCACGCCCGCCGGTCTGCCGGAGGACCGGATGCAGGGCGGCCTGATGGAGCTGTCGAAGGACGATCTCGCGCTGGCCGGCGGACGCCCGTACTGGCACCCGGTGTTCGCCGTGGACGACTGCGACGCGGCGGTCGCCGCGGCCACCGGCAACGGCGGCACGGTGCAGATGGGCCCGGAGGACGCGGAGGGCGTGGGCCGGCTCGCCGTCTGTCTGGACCGGGCGAACGCCGATTTCGTCGTCCTGAAGCCGGCGGCGCAGGCCTGAGCCGGGGCCGCCGGCCCGGCTACAGGGGCATCGTCGTGGTGCCCCTGGAGCCGGTCCGGGGCTTCGCCCGGGTGGCGGCGACGGCCCGGGCGTGGTCGAAGGCCGCGACCGGGTCGCCGGTCCCGGTCCACGGGGACGCGCCGCACCAGCGGCCGATCAGCCGGAACTGCTCCAGGGCCGCCTCGTGGCTGCCCGCCTTCAGCAGGTAGTGCGCCAGCAGGTGCCGCAGCCGCGGCAGGGCCTCGTCGTCGGGGTCCACCTGCCCGAGGGACCGGGCGACCCGTGCGAGGACCGCGCGGGACCTGCGGGCCCGCAGACCGCCGGTGCCGCCGCGCTTGTCGAGCTCCTGGAGGGCGTGCAGGTAGACGCCGGCGAGCGGGCTTCCGGCGGGGGCGCGGTCGACGGCCCGCCGGGCGAAGGCCAGCATCAGCCGGTTGGAGCCGTGCCATTTGCCGCACCAGTACTGCAGGGCCTGCCAGTGACCGGAGTAGTGGTGCGGGGCGCGGGCGGTCAGCTCCTCCCACAGGGTGCGGAACTGCTGGTGGGAGTACGACATCGCGCGCGCCGCGGTGATCATGACGACCCAGGGGCCGGGGTTGCGGGGGTCGAGCTTCGAGGCGTCGACGGCGGCGCCCATCGCGGTCGGCAGCATCGCCTTGAACCGGTTCATGTCCGAGTCCAGGACCTCGTCGGCGTACCCGGAGCCCCGGATCTGCCAGGCCCGGTGCAGCAGCAGGCTCGCGTACAGCGTGGCCGCGTCGGCGTTCTCCGGCTCCGCGTACCGCCACTTCTCCACCCAGGAGTCGCCCTGGCCCGCGATCTCCTGGAGCACTTCGGTACGGGACCAGCGGGCGTCCCAGTCGTCGCCGGCGGCCGCGACGTACGAGGCGGCCGGACGCCAGTCGCCGCCCCAGGCCGCGTCGGCGACGGCCTGCATCTCCTGGAGGCGGTGGGCCGGCTGCGGCCGGCCCGGCCCGCCCGGCGTCGAGGAGTTCGGACGGCGCCAGGCCGTACGCGGCGGGCGCGAAGCCGGCGGTGGGTCCGCCGGATCTTCGGGAGCGGTCTCGGTAGAGGGCGATGAGCACGCCCAGAAGGCCGATGACCAGGGCGGTTATGGATGCGGACATGAGCGGGATCATCACCGATGGGCGTCCCCGGGGCAACCGAGATCACCGCGCCCGGCACCGCCGCCGCGGGTGAGCTGGTGGAGGCGGAGCGCCAGGTGGGTCTCCAGGGCGCGGGCGGGGTTGTTCCAGTCGGGGCCGAGGAGTTGGGCGACCCGGTCGAGGCGCTGGACGACCGTGTTCACGTGCACATGGAGGGTGTCCTTGGCGCGGGAGAGGCTGGCGCCCTGCTCGTAGTAGGCGTGGAGGGTGCGCAGCAGGTCGGTGCCGCGCTCGGTGTCGTATGCGATGACCGGGCCGAGGACCCGCTCGACGTACGCGCCGACGTCGGCCCGGTCGCCGAGCAGGACGCCGAGGAAGCCGAGGTCGGCGATGTCGGCGCCGTCTCCGGTGCGGTCGAGGGCGTGGAGGGCGGTGAGGCAGCGCAGGGCCTCGGCGTGCAGGGCGGCGTGCTGTTCGGGCGCGGTGCCGGGGCCGGCGGCGCCGACGGTGACGGGCGCGCCGAGGACGCGGGCGAGGTCGGTCGCGAGGCCGCGGGCGAGGGCGCCGGGCCGGTCGGCCGGTGCGAGCAGGACGACCCGGCCGTGCCGGGTGCCGGCCAGGCCGCCGAGCCGGCGGGCGGTGCGGGCGGTCTCGGCGGCGAGCCGGGGGCGCAGTGCGGGCGCGCAGTCGAGGACGGCGACGGCGTGCGGCCTGCCCAGGTCGACGCCGAGGCGCCGGGCGCGCAGGGTGTGGCTGCCGCCGTCCCAGTGGGCGGAGGAGGCGGGGCCGGCGAGGAGGTCGTCGAGGAGTTCGCCGCGTACCCGGTCCTCGGTCTCGGCGACGGACCGGCGGATGAGCAGCAGCATCGCGGTGACCAGTGCGGCGCGTTCGAAGAGGCGGCGGTCCGCTTCCGAGAGGTCTCCGCGTCCGGTGAGGACGATGCCGCCGAGCGGTTCGGCGCCGGCGAGCACGGCGCAGGTCCAGACGCCGTCCGCGTGGACGGCGCGGCCCTCGGTGCGGGAGGCGGCGAGGCTCGCGGCACAGGGGGTGACGGGTGCGGTGCCGGCCCGGGCGAGTTCGCTGCCGTCGGTGTCGTGGACGGCGACTCCGCCGCCGAGGAGGGCCGCGATCTCGGCGGCCATGTCGTCGATGCCCGCGCCGCGCAGCACCAGCCGGGTCAGCCGGTCGTGGGCGTCGGAGGCCCGGTGCAGGGCCTCGCTGTGGGCGCGGGCGGTGGCGTTGGCGGCTTCGAGCCGGGTGAGGGTCTCGCGGGTCTCCTCCAGGAGGCGTGCGCCGTCGATGGCGACGGCGGCGTGGTCGGCGAGCGAGCCGAGCAGGGCGATGGCGTCGGGGGTGAACTCGCGCGGGGTCCGGTCGGCGGCGAACAGCACGCCGATGATCTCCTCGCCGAGCCGCAGCGGGACGCCGAGGATGCCGCGCAGCCCTTCCTCGGCCACACCGTCGTCGATCGTCCCGGTGTGCCGGTAGCGCCGGTCGGAGCGGTAGTCGGTGCTGGCGTAGGGGCGGGCGGTCTGCGCGACCAGACCGCCGAGGCCCTCCCCCATGCCGAGCCGGAGCTGCTGGAAGGCGGCGGAGACGGATCCGTCGGTGACCCGCATGAAGGTGTCCTGCGCGACCGGGTCGTTGAGGGTGAGATAGGCGATGTCGGCGCCGAGGAGGGTGCGCGCCCGGCGCACGATGGCGCGCAGCACGGCGTCGAGGTCGCGCAGCGCGGCCAGGTCGCCGGCGGTGTCGAACAGCGCGACCAGTTCCGTCTCGCGGCGGCGGTACTGGTCGAGCACCCGCCGCACGGCGAGGGCGGCCTCGGTGGTCTCCGCGATCCGGGCCGCCTCGGCCGGTTCGGCTCCGTCGGCACGCGAGCGGGCCGGCTGGAGCGCGAGCTCCTCGGCGGGCGCGTCGGCGGCGAGGAGGTCCACCAGGCGGCGGGCGGCCGATTCGCCGGCCGTCGGCGGCCGGGTCCGCGGCCCGTTCGGCGTCCGGGGTTGTGCGCTGCGGTCCGCGGTCATGGGGCCTCGTCTCGGGCGGGTGGCTGTGGGGGGTGTGTGCACGGCGTCGCCCGGTCCGCCGTGCCCTCACTCACGGCGGACCGGGCGGCGCGGGTGCGCTGCGGGGCGCGGTCAGGCCCGGTCGCCCGCGGCGACGGCGTCGGAGCCGGTTTCGGCGTCGGCCGGCGCCGGGGCGGCGTCGCCCCGGTCGTCGCGCGAGCGGGCGAGGTCACGGCCGCGGGTCTCGCGGGTGACCGCCACGGTGACGGTGGTGACCACGGCCGCCGCGCAGAGGTAGACGGCGATGGGGGTGGACGACGCGTAGTCCTTGAGGAGTTCGACGGCGATGATCGGGGCGAGCGCGCCGGCCAGGATGGAGGCGAGCTGGGAGCCCATCGAGGCGCCGGAGTAGCGGACCTTGGTGTCGAACATCTCGGAGATGAACGCGGCCTGCGGCCCGTACATCGCGCCGTGCAGCAGCAGGCCGGCGGTGACGGCGAGGGTGATGACGGCGAACGACCCGGAGTCGACGAGGCCGAAGAAGACGAACGCCCAGACGGCCATGCCCACGGAGCCGATGAGGGTGACGGGCCGCCGCCCGACGCGGTCGGACAGGGCGCCCCACAGCGGGATGGTGACGAAGTGGACGGCGGAGCCGATCAGGACGGCGTTCAGCGCGGTGCTCTTGGGGAGCTCCAGATGGGTGGTGACGTACACGAGCAGGAAGGAGGTCAGGATGTAGTACGAGATGTTCTCGCCGAACCGGGTGCCGATGGAGGAGAGCACCTCGCGCCAGCTGCGCCGGAACACCTCGACGACCGGGGCCTTCTCCTGCACGCCCTGCGCGGCGGCGGCCTCGGCCTTGGCCTGCGCGGCGAGGAACACCGGGGACTCGGACACCGAGACGCGGATCCACAGGCCGATGACCACGAGGAGACCGGACAGCAGGAACGGGACGCGCCAGCCCCAGGACTGGAAGGCGGCTTCCGACTGGAACGCGGCGAGGAGGGCGAGGACGCCGGTGGCGAGCAGGTTGCCGCCGGGGGCGCCGGCCTGCGGCCAGGAGGCCCAGAAGCCGCGGTTCTTGTCGCCGCCGTGCTCGGAGACGATGAGGACGGCGCCGCCCCACTCGCCGCCGAGCGCGAAGCCCTGGACCAGGCGCAGCACGGTCAGCAGGATCGGCGCGCCGATGCCGATGGTCTCGTACGTGGGCAGCAGGCCCATGGCGAATGTGGCACCGCCCATCATCAGGAGGCTGACCACGAGCAGCTTCTTGCGGCCGATCTTGTCACCGTAGTGGCCGAAGACGATCCCGCCGAGCGGCCGGGCGGCGAACCCGATGGCGTACGTGATGAAGGCGATCAGGGTGCCCACGAGCGGATCGGCGCTGGGGAAGAACAGCGTGTTGAAGACGAGGGCGGCGGCGGAGCCGTAGAGGAAGAAGTCGTACCACTCGATGGTCGTGCCGATCAGGCTGGCGGCGACGATACGGCTGATGCCGCTTCTCGGCGTGGTGGTGTCAGACATGGGTTCACCGGTTTCACGAACGGACGGGAGGGGGTGGTGCGGGGTACGAGTGATGCGGGGTACGGGGTGATGCGGGGTACGGGGGCGGGTGCGGGTTACGGGGGCGGGGTCAGCCCGCGGTCCAGCCGCCGTCGAGCGGGAGGGAGGCGCCGGTGAGGTAGCCGGTGTGCGGGCTGCACAGCCAGAGGACGGCGGCGGCGACCTCGTCGGACTCCAGGAGCCGCTTGACGGGCGAGCGGGCGAGCATGACGTCGGTGAGCACGTCGGTCTCGCTGATGCCGTGGGCGGCGGCCTGGTCGCGCACCTGGCCCTCGACGAGCGGGGTGCGGACATAGCCGGGGTTGACGCAGTTGCTGGTCACGCCGTGCGGGGCGCCCTCGATCGCGGCGACCTTACTCAGCCCCTCCAGGGCGTGCTTGGCGGCGACATAGGCCGACTTGTAGGCGCTGGCCCGCAGTCCGTGGACGCTGGAGACGTTGACGATCCGCCCCCAGCCCTGGGCGTACATGTGCGGCAGGGTCCGGCGCATCAGCAGGAACGGTGCGGTGACCATCACCTTCTGGATCAGCTCGAACCGCTCCGTGGGGAACTCGGTGAGCGGCGCGACGTGCTGGAGGCCGGCGTTGTTGACCAGGATGTCGACCGCGGACGGGAGGAGGTCGACGGCTCCCCCGTCCGCGAGGTCGGTCACGTGCGCCGTGCCGCCGGCGATCTCGGCGACGGCCTTGGCCGCCGCGCCGTCCCGGTCGACCACATGGACCTGGGCGCCGGCCTGGGCCAGGGCGAGGACACAGGCCCGGCCGATGCCGCTGCCGCCGCCGGTCACCAGCGCCGTCCGCCCGCTCAGGTCGATCGCGGCGGCCGGCGGCGGCAGGGGGACCGGCGTGGGAAATGTGTTCGTCATGGCCGGAAACAGTAGGGAGAGCTCCGGGCCGCTCCCATGTGCCTGCCAGCCATAAACACTTGCGTTTCAGTGGTGGCGGACACCATGGAACGGCGTGATCTACCCGAGGGAGCAGGTGTTCGCGAGGGTGACCGGGTCGGCGCCGACGGGCTGGGCGACGGTGCCGGAGGCGGGCGGCCGCTGGCCGGTCGCGAGCCAGCGTTCCAGGGCCGTGAACGCGGTGCGGTGGCACGGCGTGAGGGGACGCAGCCGGTCGGGGAAGGAGTCGACCAGGGAGTCGGTGTGGGTGCCGCCCTCGATCCGGTAGTACCGGAACAGGGAGCCGCGGCCGGCCTCGCGGACCATGCGGGCGTAGACGTCGGAGTCGCGGCTGATCGGCAGCAGGACGTCCAGGGTGCCGTGCAGGGTGAGCAGCGGCTTGCCGATCCGCCCGGTCAGGCCGATCCTCGCCACGGCCTGCCGGACTTCGTCGGGCCGGGCGGCGTAGTCGTAGTCGGTGTCGCAGCCCGGTGTGCCGCTCGCGCAGTACGGCGTGCCGGCCTCGGTCGTGCCGTCGAAGCCGGGGTCCAGTTCCTCGCGGTAGATGCGCTGGGTCAGGTCCCAGTAGACCTTGTGGTGGTACGGCCAGAGGAACTCCGACCCGGCCGGGAACCCGGCGGCGTGCAGGGCGTCCCGGGCCTGCTCGGCGCCTTCGCCGCCGGCGGCGTAGGCGGGGTAGTGGCGCAGCGCCGGGGGCAGGAAGTCCAGCAGGTTGGGGCCGTCGGAGCGCCAGAGCGTGCCCTCCCAGTCCACTCCCCCGTCGTAGAGCTCGGGGTGGTTCTCCAGCTGCCAGCGGACCAGGTAGCCGGCGTTGGACAGGCCGGTGACCAGGGTGCGGGCCGGCGGGCGGTGGTAGCGCTGGGCGATCGTGGCGCGGGCGGCGCGGGTGAGCTGGGTGACCCGGTCGTTCCACTCGGCGATGGCGTCGCCGGGGGCGGTGCCGTCCCGGTAGAAGGCGAGGCCGGTGTTGCCCTTGTCGGTGGCGGCGTAGGCGTAGCCGCGGGAGAGCACCCAGTCGGCGATGGCCCGGTCGTTGGCGTACTGCTCGCGGTTGCCGGGGGTGCCGGCGACGACCAGGCCGCCGTTCCACCGGTCGGGCATCCGGAGGACGAACTGGGCGTCGTGGTTCCAGCCGTGGTTGGTGTTGGTGGTGGACGTGTCGGGGAAGTAGCCGTCGATCTGGATGCCGGGCACGCCGCTGGGGACGGCGAGGTCCTTGGGGGTGAGTCCGGCCCAGTCGGCCGGGTCGGTGTGGCCGGAGGCGACGGTGCCGGCCGTGGTCAATTCGTCGAGGCAGGCGGTCTGTTGGCGGTCGGCGCCCGGTACGCGGAGCTGGGCGAGGCCGGCGCAGTGTCCGCCGGGGGCGGACGGTGTCGCCGTCGCCGGGACGGTGCCGAGGGTGAGGGTGAGGGCGGCCAGGGCGAGGGCCGCCGGCGCGCCCCGCCGCCAGGGGCGGGGTGCGGAACGGAAGGTGGGGCGGTGCATCGGTGTGCCTCCGAGGCTCATGGACAGGGACCCGCGGGAGGCTATGACGCCGATCGTGCGTCAGATATGGGTGTGCGGCCCACCATCCGCTGACAGCTGGTGGGTTCGAACACCACCCTGTCAGGTGGCCGGAAGACGCCTTGCCTCGTGCCGGTCCTTCTCTACCGGGCCGCGCGCGGGCCGGACCATGGAGCGCCGTCACACTCGGCCTCCGCCAAGGCTGGCTGTCCCGCCCATGTCGCCGCCGGTGAACGGGCCCGCATGATGCACGCCACACCGGCGGCGCGAGCCGCCTTCGCCGCCGGTGTCTCTCCATCCTCATCCCCCATCGGAAGGCATCAGCCATGGGACAGCCGTACCCTCCGTTCCGCCCCGCACGGGGCCGTGTGTTCGGCGGCATCCGCCGCTGGCTCACCGCCGCGGCGGGCGCCCTCGCCCTCACCGGGGGTCTGATGGCCGTGGGCCCCCAGGCCACGGCCGCCGGACTGACCCAGGTCACCGGCTTCGGCTCCAACCCCGGCAATCTGACCATGCACACCTATGTGCCGGACGGCCTGGCCACGGGCGCACCGCTCGTCGTCGCCCTGCACGGCTGCACCCAGAGCGCGAGCGACTACCACGCCCACTCCGGCTGGCCGAAGTTCGCCGACCAGTACCGCTTCGCCCTGGTCTTCCCGCAGACCACCAGCGCGAACAACGCCAACTCCTGCTTCAACTGGTTCGATGCGGCGGACAGCACGCGCGGCCAGGGCGAGGCCCTGTCCATCAAGCAGATGGTCGACACCGCCGTCGCGCGCTACGGCAGCGACACACGGCGCGTCTACATCACGGGCCTGTCGGCCGGCGCCGGGATGACCGCGAACATGCTCGCCGCCTACCCCGACGTCTTCGCCGGCGGCTCCGTCGACTCCGGCCTGCCCGCCTCCTGCGCGACCGCCCTCAGCGCCGCGTACACCTGCATGTACAGCCCGCCGGACAAGACGCCCGCCCAGTGGGGCGACCTCGTGCGCTCCGCCGCGCCCACCGGCACCACCTCCTGGCCCCGTGTGGCGGTCTGGCAGGGCACCTCGGACACCACCGTCGCCCCGGCCAACGCCACCGAACTGCGCGACCAGTGGACGAATGTCTGGGGCATCGGCCAGACCCCCTCCCGCACCGAGAGCCTCTCCGGCGGCACCACGCTCACCGAGTACGACGACGCCGGCGGCAGGCCGGCCGTGTCGGTCTACTCGATCTCCGGCATGGCCCACGGCCTCGCCGTCGACCCGGGCAGCGGCCCCGAGCAGTGCGGCACCACCGGCACGTACTACCTCGACACCATCTGCTCCAGCTACCACACCGCCCGCTTCTGGGGCCTCGACGGCGAGGGCGGCGGCGGGGACGGCGGGGAGGATCCGGGCGCCCTGCCCGCGCCCACCGGTCTGACGGTCGGCGGGACCACGGACGCCACGGTGTCGCTGAGCTGGAACGCGGTCGCCGGGGCCGCCTCGTACACCGTCTACCGCGGCGGTACGAAGGTGGGCACGACGACGTCGACCGCCTACACCGACACGGGTCTGGCCACCGGGACCACGTACGGCTACACGGTCGCGGCCGTCGACGCCGCGGGGGCGACGGGCGCGGTCTCCGCGCAGGTCACCGCGGTCACCACCGGCTTCACGCCGACGTGTCACACGGCGAGCAACTACGCGCACACCACGGCCGGGCGCGCCTACCAGAGCGGCGGCTACACCTACGCCAACGGCTCCCAGCAGGCCATGGGGCTGTGGAACACCTTCACCACGCACACCCTGAAGCAGACGGCACCCGGCTACTACGTCCTCGCGGACTCCGGCTGCTCGGCCTGAGACCCATGGCCGGCCGCTGCCTCGGCCGCGTACCGCGGAGGCAGCGGTCACCCACACACCGGACCCGGTTGCTATGGCGACGGCAGCCATGGTCGCGCCACCGGACCGCTGCCTAGGTTGTGTGCTCGTCGCCAGTACCGGCACCGGCTCCGACCAGCGAGGTCGTCCGGCTGCCCGAGGGAAAGGGATCCGTCCATGGGTCTGGACAAGACGGTCGCGAGCGCGGCGGAGGCGGTGGCCGACATCCCCGACGGCGCCTCGCTCGCGGTGGGCGGCTTCGGCCTCTGCGGGATACCGGGCACGTTGATCAACGCCCTGTGGCAGCGCGGGGTGAACGGCCTGGAGGTCGTCTCGAACAACTGCGGCGTCGACGACTGGGGCCTCGGCCTGCTGCTCGCCGCCGGTCAGATCGCCCGGATGACGAGCTCGTACGTGGGAGAGAACAAGGAGTTCGCCCGCCAGTATCTGAGCGGGGAGCTGGAGGTCGAACTCGTCCCCCAGGGCACCCTCGCCGAGCGGCTGCGGGCCGGCGGCGCCGGCATCCCCGCCTTCTACACGCCGGCGGGCACCGGAACCCAGGTCGGCGAGGGCGGACTGCCCTGGCGGTACGCGGTTGGGGGCACCTCCCGGACTGAGTCTGGGGGAGGCACGGTCGCCGTCGCCTCGCCCGCCAAGGAGACCCGGGAGTTCGGCGGACGCCCGTATCTGCTCGAACGCGGCATCACCACCGACTTCGCGCTGGTCCGCGCGACCATCGGCGACCGGCACGGCAATCTCGTCTTCCGCTCGTCCGCCCGCAACTTCAACCCGCTGGCCGCGATGGCCGGCCGCGTGACCGTCGCCGAGGTGGACCATCTCGTCGAACCGGGCGAGCTCGACCCCGACGAGATCCAGCTGCCCGGCATCTTCGTCCAGCGCGTCGTCCGGGTCACCCCCGGCGACCCCACCGCGGAACGGCGCGTCGAGCGCCGGACCGTCCGACCGGAAGGCGCCGCCTGAGATGGCCCTCACCCGTGAGCAGATGGCGGCCCGCGCCGCCCGCGAACTGACCGACGGCAGCTACGTCAACCTCGGCATCGGCCTGCCGACCCTGATCCCCAACCACCTGCCGCCGGGCGTCGAGGTGGTCCTCCAGTCCGAGAACGGCATCCTCGGGGTGGGCCCGTACCCGACCGAGGACGAGCTCGACCCCGATCTGATCAACGCGGGCAAGGAGACCGTCACCACCCTGCCCGGCGCCTCGTTCTTCGACTCCGCGCTGTCCTTCGGGATGATCCGCGGCGGTCACATCGACGCGGCCGTGCTCGGCGCCATGCAGGTCTCGTCCGCCGGCGACCTCGCCAACTGGATGATCCCCGGCAAGATGGTCAAGGGCATGGGCGGCGCCATGGACCTGGTCCACGGCGCCGGCCGGGTCATCGTGCTGATGGAACACACCGCGAAGGACGGCACGCCCAAGCTCGTCGCCGAGTGCGGCCTGCCGCTCACCGGCCGGGCCGTCGTCCAGCGCGTCATCACCGACCTCGCCGTCGTCGACATCACCGGGGACGGCTTCGTCCTGGCCGAACTCGCCCCCGGCGTCACGGTCGACGAGGTCAGGGCCGCGACGGGCGCGGAACTGACGGTGCCGACGGGTTTCCGTAGTACGCGTCCGGGCCGTGCTTGCGCGTGAAGTGACGGTCCAGGAGGTGCTGCGGGGGTTCGACCGGGCCGAGCGCGATGGTGTGCAGGGCCATCTCGGCCACCGCCTCGCAGATCACGGCGTGCTCCAGGGACGCGGTGGCACTCGCGCCCCAGGTGAAGGGGCCGTGGTGGGCGACCAGGGCGCCGGGGACCTCCCGGGCCCGGGTGTCGTCACCGTCGAGCAGGTCGACGATGACCTGGCCGGTGTGGAACTCGTAGTCCCTGGCGCACTGTTCGGGGGTGAGCGGCGCGGTGACGGGGACGGGGCCGTTGAAGGTGTCCGCGTGGGTGGTGCCGAGCACCGGGATCGGACGCCGGGCCTGGGCGAAGGCGACGGCGTGGGTGGAGTGGGTGTGGGTCACCCCGCCGATGGAGGGAAAGGCGAGGTAGAGACTGCGATGGGTCTCGGTGTCGGTGGACGGCCGCAGCCGGCCGTCCACGACGCTCCCGTCGGACAGGGAGACGACGACCAGGTCGTCCTCGCTCAGCACCTCGTAGGCCACTCCCGAGGGCTTGATGACGAAGACGCCGGCCTCTCGGTCGACCCCGCTCACATTGCCCCAGGTGAGGGTGGCGAGCCCGGCTCGGGGGATGCGGAGGTTGGCCTCGAACACCTCTCGGCGCAGCTCCTCGGACACGGTCTGGCTCATGGAGGACTCCGTCCTGGTGGGAGTGGGGGTGGTCACAGGCTCTGGGCCAGCCGGTGGTAGGCCTGGTTCCAGCGCAGTTCGCGGGTGAAGCGCCGGACGGTGGTGTCCTCGTCGATGACGACGAGTTCGGTCCGCAGCATCTCGGCGAGGTCGTCGAGCTCCTCGCCGCCGAGGGCGGTGGTCAGGACGGTGTGGTGCGGTGCTCCGGCCGTCAGCCAGGCCTCGGTGGAGGTACGGAGATCCGGGCGGGGCCGCCAGACGGCGCGGGCGACGGGGAGCCGGGGCAGCGGCTCGGGCGGGGCGACGACGTCGATGTGGTTGGCGACGAGGCGGAACCGGTCGCCCAGGTCGGCGAGGCCCACGACGACGGCCGGACCGGGGTCGGCGTCGAAGACGAGACGGACCGGGTCCTCGCGGCCGCCGATGCCGAGCGGGTGGATCTCGCAGCTGGGCGTGCCCGTGGTGAGCGAGGGGCAGACCTCCAGCATGTGGGCGCCGAGGATGAGCTCTTCGCCGGGCGTGAGGTCGTAGGTGTAGTCCTCCATGAAGGAGGTGCCGCCGGGCAGGCCGTGGCCCATCGCCTTGAGGGTGCGCAGCAGGGTGGCGGTCTTCCAGTCTCCTTCGCCGCCGAATCCGTAGCCGTCGGCCATCAGGCGCTGCACGGCGAGGCCGGGCAGCTGCCGCAGACCGCCGAGGTCCTCGAAGTTGGTGGTGAAGGCGCGGAAGCCGCCTTCCGTGAGGAAGCTCCGCAGGCCGGCCTCGATGCGGGCGGCGTAGCGCAGCGAGTCGTGGCGCTCCCCGCCGGTCCGCAGTTCGGGCGCGAGGGCGTAGCGGTCCTCGTATTCCTTGACGAGCGCGGTGACGGTGTCCTGGTCGGCGGCGTCGACGGCGGCGACCAGGTCGTTGACGCCGTAGGTGTTGACCGAGACGCCGAACCGCAGCTGGGCCTCGACCTTGTCCCCCTCGGTGACGGCGACGTCGCGCATGTTGTCGCCGAAGCGGGCGAGCTTGAGGGTGGTCAGCTCGGCGCGGCCGACCGCGGCGCGGGCCCAGCCGGCGATGCGGTCGACGACCTCGGGGGTGGTGACGTGGCCGGCCACGGTCTTGCGCGGGACGCCGAGACGGGTCTGGACGAAGCCGAACTCGCGGTCGCCGTGGGCGGCCTGGTTCAGGTTCATGAAGTCCATGTCGATGGTGGACCAGGGCAGGCGCCGGTTGGCCTGGGTGTGCAGATGGAGCAGCGGCTTGCGCAGGGCGTCGAGGCCGGCGATCCACATCTTGGCCGGGGAGAAGGTGTGCATCCAGGCGATCAGGCCGATGCAGCGGTCGTCGGCGTTGGCCTCCAGGCAGACGGCGCGGATGGCGGCCGCGTCGGTGAGGACCGGCTTCCAGACCAGGCGGACGGTCAGCTCCGGCCGGCCGGCGAGGATCGCGCAGAGGGTGCGGGACTGTTCGGCGACCTGGGCCAGGGTGTCGTCGCCGTAGAGGGCCTGGCTGCCGGTGAGGAACCAGATCTCGCGGTCGGGCTGGGCGGCGGGCGTCATGTCGGGTGTGCTCCTCGGAGGTGCGGGGGCGGAGAGGTGCGTACGGGGCGGGGCCGGGGGTGGGGGCGGGGGGGGTGCCCCGGTCGGTCAGTCGGTAGTGGCGGCGCGTGCGCTGTTGCGGATCCGGCGCAGGCGGTGCAGGAGGAGGTCGGTGCCGGTGCCGAAGTGCTCGTGCAGGGCGCGGTACTCGCCGAACAGCGCGTCGTAGGCGTCCGCGCGTGCGGGATCGGGCAGATAGGCGTGGCGCCGGACGCTGCCCATGGCGGTGGCGGCGGAGCGGACGTCGGGGTACGCGCCCGCGGCGACGGCGGCGTGGATCGCCGAGCCGAGCGCCGGCCCCTGCTCGGAGGTGCCGAGGGAGACCGGGCGGCGGAGCACGTCGGCGTGGATCTGCATGAGCAGCGCGTTCTTCTTCAGGCCGCCGGTGACGATGAACTCCTCGACGGGGATCCCGCCGTCGTCGAAGGCCTCGACGATCAGCCGGGTGCCGTAGGCGGTGGATTCGAGCAGGGCGCGGTAGACGTCCTCGGGCCGGGTGTCGAGGGTGAGGCCGGCGACGACTCCGGAGAGGTGGTGGTCGACCAGCGGGGAACGGTTGCCGTTCATCCAGTCCAGGGCGACCAGGCCGTGCGCGCCGACCGGCTGGTCGGCGGCCTTGCGGGTCAGGAGCTGGTGGAGGTCCTCGCCCGAGGCCTCCGCCTCGGCGCGGTAGTGGTCCGGGACGCCCTGCCGGAGCCACCAGGCGAAGATGTCGCCGACCGCGCTCTGGCCGGCCTCGTAGCCGTAGGCGCCCTGGACGATGCCGCCGTCGACGACCCCGCAGATGCCGGGGATCTCGGCGAGGGCGGCGCCGTTGAGGACGTGGCAGGTGGAGGTGCCCATGATGGCGAGCAGCCGCCCGTTCTCGACGGCGCCCGCCGCGGGCGCGGCCACGTGGGCGTCGACGTTGCCGGTGGCGACGGCGATGCCCTCGGGGAGGCCGGTCCAGCGGGCGGCCAGGGCGCTCAGCCCGCCGGCGCGGGAGCCGAGCGGGGAGAGCGGGTGCTCGAGGCGGGTGGCGGGGAAGTCGGCGAAGTCCGGGTGGAGTCCGGCGAGGAAGCCGGGCGAGGGGTAGCCGCCGTCCTGGTGGATGCCCTTGTAGCCGGCGGTGCAGGTGTTGCGGGACTCGCTGCCGGTGAGCTGCCAGACGATCCAGTCGGCCGCCTCGATCCAGCGGGCGCAGGCGGCGTAGACGGCGGGGTCCTCCTCCAGGACCTGCAGGGCCTTCGCGTACTGCCATTCGGCGGAGATCTTCCCGCCGTACCGCCCGATCCACTTCTCGCCGCGGGCGTGCGCGAGGGCGTTGATGCGGTCGGCCTGGTCCTGGGCGGCGTGGTGCTTCCAGAGCTTGGGCCAGGCGTGCGGGCGGGCGGCCCAGTCGGGGGTCAGGGCGAGCGGGGTGCCGTCCGGGGTGGTCGGCAGGACGGTGCAGGCGGTGAAGTCGGTGGCGATGCCGATGACGCGGGCGGGGTCGACCCCGGCCTCGGCGACCGCCGCCGGAACGGCCGTGCGCAGCACGTCGCGCCAGTCCTCGGGGTGCTGCAGGGCCCAGTCGGGGGGCAGGGTCGCGCCGGTGGCGGGCAGGCGGTCCTCGATGACGGCGTGGCGGTACGGGTGGACCGCCGAACCGAGTTCGGCGCCGTCCCGGACCCTGACCACGACGGCGCGCCCGGAGAGGGTGCCGAAGTCGACGCCGACGGTGCAGGCCTCGGGGTGGTGACGGGCGGCGGTGTCGGGAAGGGCGTGTGCGGTCACGGTGGGTCTCTCTCGTCATGGGCAGGGGCCGGGAGGGCGGGGAGGGCGGGAGAAGCACCTTGATTGTTAGCGCTCACATTTGGCAGAGACAAGAGCTGCCAGGGAATTCGGTGAAAGATGGCCGAGGGCAGGGGCTGCGAAGTGAGCGCTCACGCACGCATGGAACGAGCGAGCGACGGGCCGGCCGCAGCCGGCCGCCGTGTCAGGCGTCGCCCGGGGGGCGGGTGCTGGCGCGCATGATGAGCTGTGGTTCCACCAGGAGGTGTTCGGCCTTGCGGGCGCGGCCTTCGATGTGGTCCACGAGGAGTCCGATGCTGCGGCGTCCGATGGTGGCGAAGTCCTGGCGGACGGTGGTCAGCGGTGGGGGGAAGTACTCGGCCTCGGGGATGTCGTCGAAGCCGGCGACGGCCACCTGGGCGGGGGTGCGGATGCCGGCCTCGCGCAGTGCCCGCAGGACGCCGAGCGCCATCTGGTCGTTGGCGACGAAGACGGCCGTGACCGGCGCCGCGCCCCGGCGGGCCAGGGCGAGCCCCGCGAGCTCCTGCCCCGCCCGGTACCCCGACAGCGGGCTCCAGTCACCCGCCAGCACACGCGGGGGCCGGATACCGCTGTCCTCCAGGACCGCGCGCCAGCCCGCGGTGCGGGCCTCGCTCTCCAGCCAGTCCTCGGGCCCGGCCACGTGCCAGACCGTGCGGTGCCCGGCGGCGAGCAGATGCTCCGTGACCATACGGGCACCGCGCTCCTGATCCAGCGAGACACCGGGCAGATCGAGCTGATGACCGCCCTCCACCGTGACCACAGGGAAGGGCGCGTCCAGCTCGGCGAGCGCCTGCACGTGCGAGCGCTGCGGAGTGATGGCGACGACCCCCTCCACACCCCAGGCCGCGAGGTGGTCGATGGCATCCTTCAGCGCCTGCCCCGCCCCGGTGCGCAGACTCACCGTGGAGACCAGATAGCCCTGCTCCCGCGCCGCCTCCTGCAGACCCGTCATCGTGCTGGCCGGACCGTACAGGGCGGTGTTGACCGCGATGACACCCAGCGTCCGCGTCCGGCGCGTCACCAGAGCGCGAGCCGCGGAGTTACGGCGGTAGCCCAGCCGCTCGATCGCCACGGTCACCTGCTCACGCGTGGCCGCACGCACATTGGGATGACCACTCAGCACCCGGGAGACCGTCTGATGAGAGACCCCCGCCTCCCGAGCGACATCGGCCATCGTCGGCGGGCGGACCTCTTCCGCGGGATGCCCCACGTTCGCCTCCCCTCTCCCTGATCGCGACTGCGTATCGACATTGCGGCTGTGCATCGATACGAGAAAAACCTTATCGCCTCTTGTATCACTCAGTTGTGAGCGCTAACAATCTAGCTCGACCGGGGCGCCGACGCCCTGGCCACCCCGCCGGAACGGTGCCGTCCGGTGGCGCGAGGACACGCGCCGCCGCCGTGCCCGTCCCCGGCCGGAGCCGCCCTCGACGACGGGATTGCCAGGTAACGCCCATGAAGAAGTTCCGATCCGTATCCGCCCTCCTGGCCGTGACCACCAGCGGTGCCCTGCTCCTGACCGGCTGCGGGCAGAACAGCGAGGGGGGCAGCCAGGAGTCGAAGGACAAGAAGGACATCACCATCGGCATCGCCATGCCCACCAAGTCCTCCGAGAGGTGGATCGCCGACGGCCGGAACATGACCGCGAGCCTGAAGAAGGCCGGTTTCGCCACGACCCTGCAGTACGGCGAGGACGACCCCGACCAGCAGGTCGCCCAGATCGAGAACATGATCACCCAGGGCGTCGACGCCCTGGTGGTGGCCGCCATCAACGGCGAGGCCCTGTCCAACGTCCTGCAGCAGGCGGCGGACGCCCACATCCCGGTGATCTCCTACGACCGGCTGATCCTGGGCTCCCCGCACGTCGACTACTACGCCTCCTTCGACAACGAGAAGGTCGGCGAGCTCCAGGCCACGTACATCGTGGACAAGCTGGGACTCAAGGGCGGCGCGAAGAAGGGCCCCTTCAACATCGAGCTGTTCGCCGGCTCCAACGACGACAACAACACCAAGTACTTCTTCAACGGCGCCATGAAGGTGCTGAAGCCCTACCTCGACAAGAAGCAGCTGGTGGTGCGCTCCCAGCAGACCCAGCTCAACCAGGTCACCACCCTGCGCTGGGACGGCGGGACGGCGCAGAAGCGCATGGACGACCTGCTGACCTCCTCGTACGCCACGGCCCGGGTCGACGCCGTGCTCTCCCCCTACGACGGCATCTCCATCGGCATCCTCTCCGCCCTGAAGTCCGACGACTACGGGAGCCCCGCCAAGCCGCTGCCGGTCGTCACCGGCCAGGACGCGGAGGTCGCCTCCGTGAAGTCGATCATCGCGGGCCAGCAGACGCAGACCGTCTACAAGGACACGCGCGCCCTCGCGCAGGTCGCCTCGGACATGGTCTCCGCCGTCCTCGCCGGCAAGAAGCCCGAGATCAACGACGACACCACCTACGACAACGGCAAGAAGGTGGTCCCGGCCTTCCTGCTCGACCCGGTGAGCGTCGACAAGTCGAACTACCAGAAGGTCCTGGTCGACTCGGGCTACATCGACGCCGGGGAGCTGCGGTGACGCCCGCGGCAGTCCCCGCCCAGCCTCCGGGTCCGGACTCGGGGCCGGGGCCGGGGCCGGACCCGGCCGCCGGGCCCATCCTCCAGATGCGCTCCATCGTCAAGACCTTCCCCGGCGTCAGGGCGCTCTCCGAGGTGACCCTGTCCGTGGCGCGCGGCGAGGTGCACGCGCTGTGCGGGGAGAACGGCGCCGGGAAGTCGACCCTCATGAAGGTCCTCTCGGGCGTCCACCCGCACGGGAGTTACGAGGGCGAGATCCTCTTCGACGGCGAGCCGTGCCGGTTCAAGGACATCCGGGCCAGCGAGCAGCACGGCATCGTGATCATCCACCAGGAACTGGCCCTCGTCCCCTATCTGTCGATCGCCGAGAACATCTTCCTCGGCAACGAGCCCTCCCGGCGCGGGATCATCGACTGGCACGAGGCGCTGCGCCGGGCCGCCGAACTGCTCCGGCGGGTCGGGCTCGACGAGCACCCCGAGACCCGGGTCGCCGACATCGGGGTCGGCAAGCAGCAGCTCGTGGAGATCGCGAAGGCACTGGCGAAGAACGTCCGGCTGCTGATCCTCGACGAGCCCACCGCGGCGCTCAACGACGAGGACAGCGCGAAGCTGCTGCGGCTGATGCGCGAGCTGAAGAGCCAGGGCATCACGTCGATCATCATCTCGCACAAGCTCAACGAGATCGCCCGGATCGCCGACTCCGTCACCATCCTGCGCGACGGGCGCTCCATCGAGACCCTCGACGTCAGGGACCCGGCCACCACCGAGGAGCGCATCATCCGCGGCATGGTGGGGCGGGACCTCGACAGCCGCTTCCCCGAGCGCACGCCGTACGAGGGCCCGGCCGACGCCGAACCCGTCCTGGAGGTCCGGGACTGGACCGTGCGCCACCCGCTCGACCGCGGCCGCAAGGTCGTCGACGGGGTGTCGCTCCGGGTCCGCCGCGGGGAGATCGTCGGCGTCGCCGGCCTCATGGGGGCCGGCCGCACCGAACTCGCCATGAGCGTCTTCGGCCGCTCCTACGGTCATTACGAGCGGGGCACCGTGCTCAAGGACGGCCGCGAGGTGCGCACCCGTACGGTGCCCGAGGCCGTCGCCCACGGCATCGCGTACGTCACCGAGGACCGCAAGCACTACGGGCTCAACCTCGGCGAGTCCGTGAGCCGGAACATCTCGCTCGCGTCGCTCGGCGCCCTCGCCCGCCGCGGCGTCGTCGACGGGCACGAGGAACGCAAGGTGGCCGAACGGTACCGGCGGACCATGAACATCAAGACGCCGAACGTCCTCGAACCGGTCGGCCGCCTCTCCGGCGGCAACCAGCAGAAGGTCGTCCTCAGCAAGTGGATCCTCGCCGGTCCGGACGTGCTGATCCTCGACGAGCCCACCCGGGGCGTCGACGTGGGGGCCAAGTTCGAGATCTACACCGTGATCGACCGGCTCGCCGCCGAGGGCAAGGCGATCGTCTTCATCTCCTCCGAGCTGCCCGAACTGCTCGGCATGTGCGACCGCGTCTACACCATGGCGGCGGGACGGCTGACCGGCGAGGTCTCCCGCGCGGACGCCACCCAGGAAGTGCTGATGCGGCACATGACGCAGGACACCCCCGCACCACCGGCGGCCGCCGCGGGCGCCGCCTCCAGCGAAGGACACCGGACATGAGCACCGACATCACCATGGACAAGAGCGCCCCGGCGCCCCCAGGCGGCGCGGCACCCGGGCGGCAGGGGACACCGGTGGTCCGGGTGCTCCTGGACGGCGTCCGGCGGAACATGCGCCAGTACGGGATGCTCTTCGCGCTCGGCCTGATCGTGCTCCTGTTCCAGGTCTGGACGGGCGGCGACCTGCTGCTGCCGCGCAACGTCTCCAACCTGGTGCTGCAGAACAGCTACATCCTCGTCCTGGCCATCGGCATGATGATCGTCATCATCTCCGGGCACATCGATCTGTCGGTGGGCTCCCTGATGGCCCTGGTCGGCGGCATCGGGGCGGTGCTCATGGTGCAGCACCATGTCTCCTGGCCGGTCGCGGTGCTCCTCACCCTGCTCCTCGGCGCCGTCGCCGGCGCCCTCCAGGGCTTCTTCATCGCGTACGTCGGCATACCGTCGTTCATCGTGACGCTCGCCGGCATGCTGCTGTTCCGCGGGCTCACGGAGATCTTCCTCAAGGGCCAGACGCTCGGCCCCTTCCCGGAGGGCCTGCAGAAGCTCGCCAACGGCTTCCTGCCGGAGGTGGGACCGAAGACCAACTACCACAACGTGACCCTGCTCCTCGGGCTGGGACTGACCGCCTATGTGATCTTCCAGGAGGTGCGGGACCGGCGCCGCCAGCGCGAGTTCGCCCTGGAGACGCTGCCCACCGGCCTGTTCGCGCTCAAGGTGACGGCCCTGGTCGCCGCGGTCCTGGTCACCACCCTGCTCCTCGCCAGCTACAAGGGCGCGCCCGTGGTGCTGCTGATCCTGGCCGTACTGCTTGTCGGCTTCGGTTACGTGATGCGCAACGCGGTGATCGGACGGCACGTGTACGCGATCGGCGGCAACCTGCCCGCCGCCAAGCTGTCCGGGGTCAAGGACCGCAAGGTGACCTTCGCGGTGTTCCTCAACATGGGAATGCTCGCGGCGCTCGCCGGACTCGTCTTCGCCGCCCGCTTCAACGCGGCCTCGCCGAAGGCGGGCGTGAACTTCGAACTGGAGGCCATCGCCGCCGCGTTCATCGGCGGGGCCTCGATGACCGGCGGTGTCGGCACCATCCTGGGCGCCATCATCGGCGGCCTGGTCCTCGGCGTGCTCAACAACGGCATGAACCTGGTCGGGGTGGGCACCGACTGGCAGCAGGTCATCAAGGGCCTGGTGCTGCTCGCGGCGGTCGGCTTCGACGTGTGGAACAAGCGGAGGGCGGGCGCCTGAGCCCTCCGCAGGCGACGGTTGTGCCCGCCGGTGCGCTCACCGGCGGGCACAACCGTCGCCGCTGTTTCCGGCTCTCCCCTGTCAGCTCTCGCCCTGTCAGCTGTCGCCCTTCGGCGGTCCCGCGTCGAGGGCGCGGGTGCGCAGGGCGACCAGGGCCTCGAAGCGGAAGGCCGGGTCGCCCAGGCGGTCGCCGAACAGCTCCTCCAGGCGGCGCAGTCGACGCCGGGCCGTCTGCGGATGGATGCCGAGCGCCCGGGCGACCTCGGGCGCCGAGCGTCCCCAGGAGGTGAGCAGGGCGTCGAGGGTCTCGGCCAGCCGGGCCGCCCGGCCCTCCGGCAGACCGTCGAACACGCCGAGCACCCGATGGCCGAGCAGCCGCCCGATCGGGGCGCCCCGCAGCAGGTGCAGCCGGGCCAGGTCCGCGTCGGCCGACACGAACACGGCGTCGTCGCCCGGTGCGCGGTGGTCCAGGGCGAGGCGGGCGCACTGCAGCGAGAGCCAGGCCGACGGCGGTGCCACGGCCGGGCCGACGGCGGCCGCCCGGCCCTTGGCAGCGGCCCGCAGGCGATCGAGCAGACCACCCGTCTCCGGGTCCGGCACGAGCAGCACGGTGTCCCCGCCGCGGGTGACGGAGAGCAGCGCGTCGTCGGCGCCGGGTACGGGCAGCCGGCCGGTGCCGCGGACGAGTACGCACGCCACGGCGGCCGGCAGCGGCCAGCGGGCCCGTTCGGCGAGCGGTCCGAGCGCCGCGAGCTCGCCCTCGACCGGGGCCCGGCCGTCCCGGCCCTCGCGGCCCTCCCTCGTCGGGTCGAGGAGGCGGTCGGCGAGGGCCCGCCGGGCCCTGCGCAGTTCGCCCTCCGAGCGGTGCCGCGCCGCGGCGAACCCCTTCACGGCCTCGTTCGACAAGGCGCTGATGTGGACCAGGACCGCCTCGTGGAGCGGTACGACGATCTGCGGCGGCAGCTCGGCCTCCTGCACGATCTCGACGTACCGGCGGCTGCCGACGCGGGCGCCGACCCGGAAGGCCGCCTGAATGCCGTCGGCGCTCCGGCCGCCCAGGAACTCGATCCGGCCCAGGTGCCGGAAGTGGCCGCTGTGGTGGTCCTGGGCGCCGTCCGGGTTCTCGATCAGCTCGGTGAACTGCCACAGCGCGCGGCGGATCGCCGCCGTGAGGTCGCGGCCGACGGCCGAGTCGAGCGGGCGGCGGTAGGCCGGGACCTCGGCCCGGATGGCCTCGCCCATCTCGGCGACGATCCCGTCGATCCGCGGCCGGATCAACTCGGCGAGCACGACCGGCAGTTCGTGCCAGGGCCGGCGGACGAACGGGTCGGCGGACGGTGACGGGGGCGACGGCAGTGGCGGTGACGGTGGCGGCGAAGCCATCGGGGACCTCCAGGGAAGCGGCAGACGGGGGCGGCGGACGTGCGGCGGCGGAACAGGGGCGGGGCGCTGCGCGAGGTGAGAGGTCGTCCGGGAAAGCGGTCATGCCCGTGACACCTTCCGGCTCCGGTGGCGGTCCGCGCTGGTGGCGCTCCGACCGCCGCCGTGAGTGTGGATGCGACGTTACGCGCCGGTAGCTTCCGTGTCTCGCCCCCGTGGCCAGGACATCGAGGCGGCCCGCGCTCCCCGCCCCGTACGGCAGAGGAGATCACCCCCATGCGCATCCGCACGCCCCGGCGCACCGCGCCCCGCCTCCTGGCAGCCGTCCTGTCCGGCCTCGCCACCGCGGCCTGTCTCGGCCTCGTGGGCACCACGACCGCCGCGGCCGGCCCCGCCGTGGACGCGTCCGCCACCGCGCCGGCGGAAGAGGCCGAGCCGGTGGGCCCGCCCCAGGACGGCTTCCCGGCCGCCCTCGGCTACTCCCTGCTCCACCCCACGACAGCGCCGAGCGGCGCGAACGACTGGGCCTGCCGCCCGACCGCCGCCCACCCCCGCCCGGTCGTCCTCGTGCACGGCACCTTCGAGAACCGGTACGCCAACTGGGCGGGCCTCTCCCCGGAGTTGAAGGCACAGGGGTACTGCGTGTTCGCGCTCGACTACGGCGGTAGCGGCTCGGGCCCGCTGATGGCCACCGGTGACATTCCCACCTCGGCCGGCCAACTCGCCGCGTTCGTCGACCGCGTCAGAACCGCGACCGGCGCCGACCGGGTCGACCTCGTCGGCCACTCGCAGGGCGGCCTGATGCCCCGCTACTACCTCCGCCACCTCGGCGGCGCCGCGAAGACCGCCCACCTGGTGGCCCTGTCACCCACCAACCACGGCACCTCGCTCTGGGGCCTCGGGCTGCTCGCCCGCGCCTTCCCCGGCGGCGACGCGCTCCTCGGCTCCTCGTGCCCCGCCTGTGCCCAGCAGGTCACCGGCTCCGACTTCGTCACGGCGCTCAACGAGGGCGACGAGACGGTGCCGGAGGTCTCGTACACGGTGATCGCCACCCGCTACGACGAGGTCGTCACCCCGTACACCTCGTCCTTCCTCCGCCCGGCCCCGAACGTCGTCAACCAGGTCGTGCAGGACCACTGCCCGCTGTCGCTCACCGAGCACACCGGCATCGGTTACGACCCCACCGCCACCCGCCTCGTCCTCAACGCGCTCGACCCGGCCCACGCCCGGCGCCCCGACTGCCTTCCGTGACGGAGCAGGGCCACCGTCTGAGGTCACCTGGTGCCGCCGGCCGCCATCCAGAAGAAGACGGCCGTCATCCGCTTGTCCTCCAGGGTCGTGCCGGTGTAACCGGTCGCCGTGTGGATGAGGTTGGCCGAGTACAGCAGCAGACGGTTGTAGCGGGGCGGGACGCGCAGGTCCTCGGTGAAGGAGTCCTCGGGCACGAAGCGGGTGCCGAGCGCGTCGACCAGGTTGTCGTGCGGGGCGAGCACCTGATTGCCGCCGAGGACGCCGCCGGGCAGGTTCTGGCGGTAGAAGCTGGTTCCGCAGTCCTTGGGCAGGTCCGGGCTGAGGTACAGCACCGCCGCGTAGCGGCACAGACTGCGGGAGTCGGTGTGCGGGCGCGGCTCGCACTCGTCCTTGCCGACGACCTGGACGCAGTTGTGGTTGAAGGTGCCACCGCCGGCGGGGTCCACGGCCCAGATCCGCTGCGCCCCCGTGGTCTTGCGGACCAGCTTCTCCACGTGGGCCAGCTCGGCCGGTTCGAGCCCCGGCATCGTGCGCAGCCCCGGCCACGGCTCGGGCTTGTGCGGATAGCCCTGCACCCAGTCGTCCCGCTCCAGCATGCGCGCCCGTACGGCGTCGGGGTCGGGCAGGACGTCGTCCAGGATCCAGTAGTCCCGGCCGCGGGTCGGCTTGCGGTACGGGAGGGCCCGGGGCGCGGCCGGGCGTGCGGGGTGGGAGGGCAGAGGCGGCATGACCGGAACGCTAGGCGCCGGGGCGGAAGGTGCCTGCCATCGCTCCGCCAAGACTGCGGCAGGACATCGTCATGCAGGCAATCCGGAGGGAAAGAAGGCGGCCGCCGCGCCCCCGCCCCACTCCCCCGCTCCCCTCCCCCTTCCTGGGGAGCCGTCAGCGACCGGCGTACGGCAGCAGGGCCATCTCCCGGGCGTTCTTGACGGCGGCGGCGAGGGCCCGCTGCTGCTGGGCGGTCACCCGGGTGACGCGGCGGCTGCGGATCTTGCCCCGGTCGGAGATGAACTTCCGGAGCAGGTCGGTGTCCTTGTAGTCGATGTACGTGATGCCGGCCGCGTCGAGCGGGTTGGGGCGGGACTTCACGGGCTTGCGGGGGTCGGGGCGTCGGGCCATGTCACGGTTCCTTCGGGTGAGCGTTTCAGTGGGGTCGTACGAGGTCAGGCGGCGTCGAGCAGCGAGTCGAACGCGGCGGGCAGGCGCTTCCACGCCTCGCGGCCCGCCTGGTACTCGGCGTCCGTCAGCAGACAGGAGTCGAGGAGCACTTCGAGCCCCTCCCGGTCGAGGCCGGGCGAGGTGAAGACGAGGTGCTGGCAGCAGTCGCCGTGCTCGGGGTGCCAGTCGAGGGCGGCCGCCGCGCGGCGGACGGGCGGGACCATCTCCCAGGCGGCGTCGGGCAGGGACGCCAGCCAGGGGCCGGCGCTCTCCACGCACAGCGCTCCGCCGGCCGCGTCCCAGGCGAGCAGGGTGTCGGGGCGGTCGGCGAGCCAGAACCGCCCACGGCTGCGGGCCGCCGCGCAGCACAGGTCCTCAAGGGCCTCGTACAGCCGACCCGGGTGGAACGGGCGGTGGCGGCGCCAGACGAAGGTGCTGACGCCCGCCTCGTCCGCGTCCTGGGGCAGCAGCGCGCAGGCGGGGTGCTGGGCGGCCGCCGCGGCCTCGACGTCGAAGCCGGCGAACGCGGCCGCGGCGAGCTCGCCGGAGCCGGCCGGCACGAGCCGCGCGGTGGGGTGCAACTGCGCGAGGAGGGCGCGGTCCTCGTCGTCCGCGTCCGCGCTGTCGACGACGGCGAGGACGGGCGCGTACTCCAGCTGACGGGCCCAGGTGTCCCCGACGGTCCGCTGGTCGGTCGGGGCGGCGGCCAGGCCGGCCTCGGCCAGGTCGTCTCCGTTGCCGAGGTACGGCAGGACGAGCGCGGGGTCCACGGCGGTGATCACGTTCGTCAGGGCCAGGCGGTCTCCGCCGTGGGCGGCGATGACCTCCGCCATGGCCCTGGGCTCGACCGAGTCCCACAGCTCGACCACGGCGAGACGGGTCAGACGGCTGTCCGCCAGCCGTTCCAGTTCCGGGACGAGGTCCTCGCGCAGGGCGCAGCAGGCGCAGTCGTTGACCAGGGGCGTCTCGCCGGAGGAGAGGGTGCCGGAGGCGTCGCGGATCAACCGCAGGACGTTGCCGCCGGATGCCCCCGCCAGGTCGTGGTGCAGGGCCACGCTGCCGGGGACGGTCTTCAGGAGTCGTTCGACGACCTCCTTGCGGGCGTCGGCGTGCAGTCCGCCGACGAGTACGACGGGGAGCCGGTGATCGCCACGCATCAGCGGGCTCCGTAGCGGCGCTGGAACTTCTCGACGCGGCCGGCGGTGTCGAGGACGCGGGCGGTGCCCGTGTAGAAGGGGTGGCTCGCCGAGGAGATCTCGACGTCGACGACCGGGTAGGTGTTGCCGTCCTCCCACTCGACGGTCTTGTCGCTGGTCATCGTGGACCGGGTGAGGAACGCGGTGCCGGAGGCGGAGTCGCGGAAGACGACCGGCTCGTAGGCGGGGTGGATTCCGGGCTTCATGGCAGGACCTTTCGATGGTCGGGGGGTCGGGGTGGGGGTGGGGCCGAGTGGTCAGCGCTCTTCGCGGAAGTCGACGTGGCGGCCGACCACGGGGTCGTACTTGCGGAGCACCAGGCGGTCGGGGTCGTTGCGCCGGTTCTTGCGCGTCACATAGGTGAACCCGGTGCCTGCGGTGGAGCGGAGCTTGATGACCGGGCGGATCTCGTTGCGTGCCATGCCGCACAGTATATGGGAACGATTTTCATTTCCAATACCGCTACAGTGGCCACCACAGTCCAGCCAGCAGGAAAGGCGCATCACCCATGTCAGCTCACTGCCAACTGACCGGCACCAAGCCGGGCTTCGGCAACACGATCTCCCACTCCCACCGGCGCACCTCACGCCGTTTCGACCCGAACATCCAGCGCAAGCGCTACTGGCTGCCCAGCGAGGGACGGCACGTCCGGCTCACCCTGAGCACCAAGGCGATCAAGACGGTGGACGTGATCGGCCTCGAAGCGGCCGTGGCGCGCATCCGCGCCCGAGGAGGGAAGGTCTGATGGCCAAGCGCAGCAAGATCGCGAAGAACGAGAAGCGCAAGGAGATCGTCGAGCGGTACGCCGCCCGGCGGGCGGAGCTGAAGGAGATCATCCGCCGCCCGTCCTCCACGACGGCCGAACGGGACGCCGCCCTCGCGGAGTTGCGGCGCCAGCCGCGCGACGCCAGCGCCACGCGGGTACGCAACCGCGACAGCACGGACGGCCGCCCCCGGGGCTACCTGCGCAAGTTCGGCCTCTCCCGCGTAGAGGCTCGCCGGCAGGCACACGCCGGGTTCCTTCCGGGAGTGACGAAGTCGTCCTGGTAGACGCGAACGCGTGTGCCCCGCGGGCCGCAAGGGGTCCGCGGGGCACACGCGGGACAAATTGATAATAGGATCCATTTTCATATAGCCTCTGCGTGTCGGAACCCGGACCGAGGAGTCTCACGATGGCCGTCCCCAAGCGGAAGATGTCCCGCAGCAACACCCGTCACCGCCGCGCCCAGTGGAAGGCGACCACGCCGCAGCTGGTGCCGATCACCGTGGACGGCGTCGTCCACCAGGTCCCGCAGCGCCTGGTGAAGGCGTACGAGCGCGGCCTGATCCAGCCGGAGGGCTGAGCGCTCATGACGCCCACCGACCGCCTGCCGGTCACGGTTCTCTCCGGGTTCCTCGGGGCCGGGAAGACCACCCTGCTCAACCATGTGCTCGGCAATCGCGAAGGACTGCGCGTCGCGGTCATCGTCAACGACATGAGCGAGGTCAACATCGACGCCGCGCTCGTCCGCGGCGGCGAGGCGGCCCTGTCCCGCACCGAGGAGCGGCTGGTCGAGATGACCAACGGGTGCATCTGCTGCACCCTGCGCGACGACCTCCTGGAGGAGGTCGACCGGCTCGCCCGCGAGGGCCGCTTCGACCATCTGCTCATCGAGTCGAGCGGCATCTCCGAGCCCATGCCCGTGGCCGCCACCTTCTCCTTCCCCCGCGACGACGGGGCCACCCTCGGCGACCTCGCCCGGCTCGACACCATGGTGACCGTCGTGGACGCCGCGGGGTTCCTGCCCGAGCTGGACGGCGGCGACGAACTCGTCGCGCGCGGCCTGGACCAGTACGAGGACGACGAGCGGACCGTGAGCGATCTCCTCATGGACCAGGTCGAGTTCGCGGACGTCATCGTCCTCAACAAGCTCGACCTGGTCGGCCCGGAGGAGGCGCGCCGGCTGCGCGCCACGCTGTCGCGGCTCAACCCGGAGGCCCGGATCGTCCCGGCCGTGCGCGGCCAGGTGCCGCTCGAACACATCCTGGGCACCGGCCTGTTCGACGTCGAGCGGGCGCAGCAGGCCCCCGGCTGGGTGAAGGAGCTCAACGGCGACCACGTACCGGAGACCGAGGAGTACGGCATCTCCTCGCTCGTGTTCCGCTCCGAGCTGCCGTTCCATCCCGGGCGCCTGTGGGCCTTCGTCACAAAAGGCCTGGACAGCGGCACCTTCGGGCGGGTCCTGCGCTCCAAGGGCTTCTTCCGGCTCGCCAGCCGGCCCCGGGTGACGGGCCTGTGGTCCCAGGCCGGCGCCGTCGCCCGGTTCGAACCGTCCGGCGCCCGCGGCCCGGAGACCACCCAGGGCCAGGAGCTCGTCTTCATCGGCACCGGCCTGCGCGCCGACGCCCTGCGCGCGGCGCTGGAAGCCTGTCTGCTGGTGCCGGGCGAGGCCGTCCCCGCCGACGACGACTTCCCCGCGTGGGAGACGTACGGCATCGAGGACGCCTGCGAGCACGAACAGGCGGCCTGAAACAGCAGCCCGACCAGCCAGACGCAGAGGGGGGCGCCGCGAGATCTCGCGGCGCCCCCCTCTGCGTTTCCTTTCCCGCCCGTTCGCCTAGCCGGCCGGCTCCGGCAACGGCTGCGCCGCGGGCGCCGCCCGGCGGCGGGCGCGTGCCAGGAGGCCGTGTCTGGGGGCCAGGCACCAGGTGAGGGCGAAGAGGCCGGTGAGCACGACGACGATGGAGCCGCCGGCCGCCAGGTCGTACGCGTACGAGACATACAGTCCGCCGAGGGTGCCGGCGCAGCCGATGCCGGACGCCAGCAGGGTCATGACGCCGAGCCGGTCGGTGAGCATGCGGGCGGTCGCGGCGGGGGTGATGAGCAGCGCGAGGACCAGGATGTTGCCGACCGCCTCAAGGGACATGACGATCGTCGTCGTCACGACGATGTAGAGGAGCAGGTCGAGGCGGAAGACCGGCAGTCCGGCGGCCCGCGCCGTCTCGCGGTCCAGGGTGACGGCGACGAGTTCCTTGCGCAGGAGGAGCACGACGGTGACGAGTACGGCTCCGAGTCCCGCCACCGTCCACACGTCCTCGGGGCCGACGGCGAGGACCTGGCCGAAGAGGAAGGAGGACAGGTCGGTCGTCCAGCTGTCCCGGGTGGAGACGAGGACGATGCCGAGGCCGAAGGCGAACGCGAAGAAGACGCCGATGACGGTGTCCTCCTTCAGCCGCCGGTTCTGGGAGACGAAGGCGATCAGGACGGCCGTGGTGATGCCGGCGGCCGCGCCGCCGAGCAGCAGATTGCCCTCCAGGGCATACGCGAGGGCGACGCCGGGGAACGCGGAGTGCGCCACGGCATCGCCGATGAAGGCCATGCCCCGCAGGACGACGAAGACGCCGACGACCCCGCAGACCAGGCCTACGACCGCGGCGACCGCGAAGGCGCGCTGCATGAAGGGGAGTTCCCACGGGCCGAGCAGGAAGTCGATCACGCCGCCTCCCCCGCCGCGCTCCCGGCGCCCGCCCGGTCGAGGCCGAAGGCCTGGAGCATCCGGTCCGGATCGGAAAGGAGTTCCGGGCCGCCCTCCGCGACCACCGTCCGGTTGAGCAGGACGACGCGGGTGCAGGTGCGGGCGGCGGCCGCCAGGTCGTGTGTGGTCATGAGCAGGGCCGTTCCGTCCTCGGCCAGCCGGCCGAACAGGTCGTTCAGGAGCTCCTGCGTGGGGACGTCGACACCGGTGAACGGCTCGTCCAGAAGCAGGATGCGCGGCTCGGCGGCCAGGGCACGGGCCACGAGGACGCGCTGCCGCTGGCCGCCCGACAGCTCGCCGACGGGTCTGCGCCGCAGGTCCGTGAGGCCGCTGAGTTCCAGCGCCCGGTCCACGGCGGCATGGTCGGCCGCCGACGGTCTGCGCAGCCAGCCGATGCGCCGGGTGCGGCCGGACAGGACGGCGCCGGCGATGTCGACCGGGAAGTCCCAGGCGAACTCGTGGCGCTGGGGGACGTAGCCGATCAGGCGCCGCGCCTCCGACACGGGCTGTCCGGCCACCAGGACCCGGCCGGCCGAGAGGGGGGTGAGGCCGAGGACGGCCCGCAGCAGGGTCGTCTTGCCCGCGCCGTTGGGTCCGATCAGCCCGACCAGTTCCCCGGCGCCGACGGAGAGGTGCGCGTCCTGGAGTGCGATGCGGCCGCCGAGGGCGACGGTGACGCCCTCGGCCCGCAGGACGGGACCGGCCGCGCTCATGCCCGTACCCCGTTCCGCTGTCCCCTGCGGCGGTTCAGCACGACCAGGGTGGCGCCGGCTGCGGCGAGGGCCACGGCGGCGGCGCCCATGAGCGCGACGTCGCCCGCGCCGGTGTCGGCCATGGAGCCGGATGTGCTCTTGCGGTCCTCGGCGGGGTCGCCGCCTGCGGAGTCCGGCTTGTCGCCGGTCCCCGAAGACGCCCCTCCGGATCCGGACGGGTTGCCGGACGGGTTGCCGGACGCGCCGTCGGACGGGGCGACGGAACCCGGGTCCGTCCCGTCGCCGACCACGAACGTGAGCGTCTCCGTGTCCGTCGAGGCCGATCCGTTCGCCAGGGTGCCGGTCATCGAGACCGTGAGCCGGTGCACTCCTTCGCCGCCGAAGGCCCAACCGCCGTGGGCGTGCGTGTTGGCCGGGACGTCGATGGTGTCCGGCACGCCGTCCCTGCTGTTGAACAGGACGTTCGCGCCCGAGAGTCCGTCGTAGGTGTAGAGGGCGAAGCTGCCGGGCCCCTCGGCCTTCGTCAGGGCGAACTTCACACCGCCCTTGAGCGCGCCCGCCTCGACGTTGTCGGTGGACCAGCCCGGCCACAGCAGGCCCTCCTGCTGGACCTGGTCGAGCAGCCAGACCGGCTCGCCGCTCTTGCCCAGGAAGGAGAAGGCGTTCCCGGCCGGGATCTGCTTCTTCGCGGCGGGCCTGACGTGGAGCTCCACCGAGGACGGCTCGCGCCAGGTGGTCTTCCCGGCGACCGTGCCGTCCTTGACCTGGATCTGCAGCTTCCCGTCGACGACTCGTGCCGCGATGTCCACATGGCCTTCCTGGAGGACCTTCTTCTGCGTGGCCGCCCTCGCCCTGGTGGATGCCGGGGCCGCCGCGCGCGTGACCGCCAGGGCGGGCGCCGTCGGAGCGGCCGCCGCGGGCATGGGTGTGGGCGTCGGCGTCCGCGTAGGCGTGGGCGTCGCGAGAGCGGGGGCGCCGACCCGTACCGTCAACGTCGTCGTCCGGCGGACCGGTTCCGTCGCCGGGGAGTCGGCGAGGGTGAGCCCGTACGTGCCCGGGGCGGTGAACGCCCAGCGGGAGGCGGGCGGCACCGCGATGTCGGCGGCAGCGGCGTCACGAGGCGGAATCGGGTAACCGTCCTCGGGCAGCCCTTCGGCACCGTCACTGCGCGCCACCAGCTCGGGCGCCGTGCCCTCTCCCCCACGGTGGATGACGAGGGCTCCGGGGCCCTCGACGCCCGTGAGGGTCAGTCCGGCGGCGTCGGCGGGCTCCTCGATGTCCCACACCCGCGCCCCCGGTTCGCCCAGGAACGCGTACGCGGCCTCGTCCGGTACGACCAGGACCTGTGTGTCCGGGGTGACGGCCCGTGGGACCGGGGTCTCGGACGCCGAAGTCCCGGACGCCGAAGGCTCGGACGCCGAGGGCTCGGCCGCGGCGGCGGTCGCGGTGAGGGCCGCGGTGGGGGTCAGGATCAGGGCCGTACCGAGGGCGCGGCCGAGAGCGATCCGGCCGGGTGTCCCCTTCTTGCGTAGGCTCGTCATCGGGTCGTGCTTCCCTTTCCGCCCAGGCAGCGGGCGAGTTCGTCGGCGTTGTGGCGCATCATTCCGACGTAGTCGTGGACCTTGTCGTCGAAGGAGTCGCCGTAGATCGTGCAGAGGCCCACGCCCTCGTCCTGAGCCACCCGGCGCAGGATGTCGGCGCGTGCGGCGAGGTTGGGTTCGAGGAAGACGGCCGGGACCTTCTTCTCCCGGATGGTGCGCCGCAGTTGCTCGACCTCGGCCGCGCTCGGTTCCTGGCTCGGGACGGGGACGACGAAGCCGGCGACCTCCATGCCGTACGCCTGGGCGAGGTAGCCGAAGGCGTCGTGCGTGGTGATGAGCTTGCGGTGGGCCGCGGGGACCGTCGCGAGGGTGGTGGCGACGTTCTTGTGCAGGTCGGCGAGTGAGCGCAGGTACGTCTTGGTGTTGCGCTCGTAGACGGCCTTGCCTGCCGGGTCGGCCTTGGCGAGTTCGGCCTCGATGCGGCGGACGTACGCCTCGGCGTTGGACACGTCGCCCCAGGCGTGCGGGTCCAGGTCGCCGTGGACGTGCTTGCCGATGACGGCCTGCGGCAGGACCCAGATGTCCTGGCCGGCGGCACCGAGGAAGCGGTACTGCTCCTCCTTGGGCACCTTCGCCTTCGCCCGGTCGGGGACGTTCAGCGCGACGCCCGGGCCGGGTAGGCGCAGCCGTCCGCCGGTGGCCTTGTCGTCGGTCCGTACGTAGACGGACTTCTGCCGGGCGTTGAGGGTGAGGTCGGCGTGACCGCCGTCGAGCGTCGTGCGCCCCGCGGCCGGCTTGTTGTGCGCGGCGCCGCCGACGGTGAAGGTGACGGTGCCCTGTCCGGCGTCGGTGGTCGTTCCGTCCAGGGCCTCGACCTGGCCGCGTACGGTCAGTTCGTACGTACCCGGCTTCGTGAAGACCCAGTTCACGTGGGTGTGGGCCTCGGGCGGCAGGGTGAAGGAGTCCTTCGCGTCGAGGCCGTCGGTCGAGTCGATGTAGCTGGTGGGGTTGCCGAGGGTGTCGGTGAGGTAGACGTGCAGGTCGCCCGGGCCGGTGAGCTTCACGGCGCTGGTACGCACATGGGCGCCCTCGCCGGCGACCTCGCCCTCCACGGCCCAGCCGAGCCACAGGACGTCGAGCCCGAGGTCCTCCTCCAGCTTCATGACGTGGCCGCCGAACTGCTCAAGCCTGGCGGCGATCTCGACCTTCGGCGCGCCCTCGCGGGCGTTGTTGTGGATCATCTTCATGATCCCGGGCTCCTCCAGGAGCAGCCCGTTGGAGAAGACGAGGTCGGCCCGCGCGACCTTGGCCGTGTCGCTCGGGCTGGGCTCGTAGGAGTGCGGGTCGCCGTGGTGCGGGACGATCGAGGTGACGTCGACGCGGTCGCCGCCGACCTGGCGTGCCAGGTCGGCGATGATGCCGGTGGTCGTCGAGACGGTCAGGGCGGCGTCCGAGGCGCCGGGGCCGGGGCCGGAGCAGCCGGCCAGCAGCAGGGCACCGGCCAGTGCGAGAGCGGTTCTACGTGGCGCGGTGGTGCGCACGACGGAACTCCTTGGTGGACCTTGTGGTGGGTACGGAGGACCGGCTCCGGGGGCGGGAGGGACGGCTGTGACCCCCGGAGCCGGTGGTCAGGGGGCGAGGTCCGACGGATCCTCGCGCCGGCGGCGGGCGAGCAGGAGGGCCGCCGTTCCGGCGCAGACCGCGGCGATCGCCAGGCCGACGGGCAGCAGGGCGGGGGCGCCGGTGGAAGCCAGGCCGCCGCCGGTCGACCCGCCGGTGACCTGGCCACCGTTCCCGGAGTCGCCGCCCGTTCGCGGCGTCTCCATGGCCGTCGGGCCGTCCGTGGCTCCCGGTGTCGGTGCGGACGAAGGCGGGGACGGATCCGGCCCCGGCCGGGACGCGGTCGGGGTGGTGGTCGGGGTCCGGCTGGGCGGGGCGGTCGTGGGGGCGGTGGGCTCGGTGCCCTCGCCCGGCTTCACCGTCGTGGGGTCGACGGCCCCGACCGCCCAGGCGATCGTCGCCGTGTCGCTGACCTTCGTACCGTCGGTGAGGGTGGCGGCGACGGTGAACGTCGTGCGGTAGACGCCTTCCTTGGTGAAGGCCCACGCGGAGTGGGAGTGGCTGCCGGCGGCGTGCTCGAACGCGTCGGGCAGTCCGTCGCCGCTGTCCACGAGGACGGTGCTGTCCATCGAGTTGTCGTTGACGACGGCGAGCGTGCCGGGTCCCTCGAGCGAGTCGAGCCGGTAGGTGATCCTGCCCCTGACCTGGGAGGCGGGGAAGCCTTCGGTGCTCCAGCCGGGCCAGACGAGTCCGGCGAGCCGGCTGGACGGGAGCCACCAGACGGGGTCTCCGGGGGTGCCGAGGAAGGCGTACGCCTCGCTGATACGGCGCTTGGCGGCCGGTCCGACGTGGATGACGACGTCGTCGGGCTCGTGCCACCGCGGGTTCTGGAGGGTGCCGTCCTTGATCTGGAAGGCGAGCTTTCCGCCCTCTCCCGGCCGCGCGGCCAGGTCGATGTGTCCGTCGTCGATGACGTACGCGGCCGGCGCCGTCGAGGTCGGCGACGGGGCTGACGGTGTGGGGGACGTGGGCGTGGGTGTCGTCCCGCCACCGGGCCGTACGTGTGTGGGGTCGCTGGACCCGACGGCGACGGCGAGGGTCTCGGTGTCGCTGACCTTGCTCCCATCGGCCATGGTCGCGCTGACGGTGAGGGTGAGCCGGTGGACTCCTTCGGCGGCGAAACCCCAGGTGGGAGCGAACCGTTCCGTGCCCTGCGGCAGCGAGAAGGAACGGTGAGCGGGATCCTCGCTGTTGAGGTGCTGGACGGGCTCCTGGTCGGACCACTCCATCTCTTCGGTGAAGGTGTAGAGCGCGAACCGTCCCTCGCCCTGGGCCCGGTCGAGGCTGACCTCCACCGATCGCGCGCCGGCCGGGCCCGTCCAGCCGGGCGTCAGGGCGAAGACGTCCTTCGCGTGACGCCCGTTCAGGAACCATCCGTACAGTCCGTCGCCCAGGACCGGGTTGACCGGCGAGAGGATCGACTCCTTCGCCTCGGGTACGACATGCAGCACCACGTCCGACGGTTCGCGCAGCACCGTCCCGTCGCCGGTGCGGTCGGCGATCCGCAGGTCGAGCCGGCCGTCGGCGAGCTGCGGTACGAAGTCGATGTCGCCCTGCGTCAGTACGGCGCCGCTGTCGGCCCGGGCGGTGCCGCTGCCCGCGGCGACCAGTCCGACGGCCGTGGCGAGCAGCGCGGCGGCCAGGGTGGCGGCGGTCGCCGCGACGGCGCGGCGGCCGTGTGTCAGGACGCTCATGGTCCTGCCTCCTTGCCAAGGCGGTGACCCGCCCGCCCGGGCGGCGGGCACGGGCGGGCGGGTCACCGCGGTCCGGTCGCCGGTCAGTTGGTGACGGTGATGGTGTAGGTGTCGGTGGCCGTCCTGGTCACGCCGCCCACGGTGCCGCTGACGGTGAAGGTCACCTGGTAGGTGCCGGGCTCCTCGAAGGCCCAGTTGGCGTGGTCGTGCGCGCCGACGGCGAAGGTCTTGGTCTTGTAGGAGGTGCTGGTGCCGCTGTCGTAGTAGCGGTCCACGGTCGAGCCGTTGACCTTGTAGACGCTGAAGTCGTCAGTGGCGGCGCCGTCGCGGGTCACCGTGCCGAGCTTGTACTGCACGGTGTCGCCGGCGAACACGCCGGAGGTCAGGTGCTCGGTGGAGATGCCGGGCCACAGCACGTTCCTGGCGGTCGCCACGGCCTGGTCCTGCGGCAGGACCCAGACCTGTGCGCCGGTGCCGAGGAAGCCGTACTGCGTGCCGGTCGGGCGCGCCACCTTGGCGGCGGCCGGCACGGAGAGCACCACGTCGGCCGGGTTGTACTCGACCGCGTTGGTCTCGTCGTGCACGTGCAGGGCGAAGGCGGCGCCGTCCCACTCCGCATCCAGGACGTCGACGTGGCCGGCGGAGAGCGTGGTCGCGGCGAATGCGGAGCTGTTGAGGCCGGCCACGGCGAGCACGGTGGCGGCGACGCCGGTCACGGTCATCAGGCGCTTGCGGGTAC
This sequence comes from Streptomyces sp. SKN60, assembly GCF_026236535.1. Taxonomy (GTDB): domain Bacteria; phylum Actinomycetota; class Actinomycetes; order Streptomycetales; family Streptomycetaceae; genus Streptomyces. Next base: position 401,767 of record NZ_JAHTMW010000004.1, read on the forward strand.
GCAAAGGGAACCCCCCATGGGTCATGTCCATGACGTTCATGGACATGCAGACGATAATCATTTTCATTAAACGTCCGCAACCCTGCCCTGCCGGGGGGCCGCAGGCGTCGTGCCCGCGGCCCCCCTCGGGAGTGGAGGTCAGGACGGGTCGCCGTACTGGAGGCCGCGTCCGTTGGTGCCGACGTAGACGCGGCCGAAGGTGTCGGGGTCGCCGGTGATGACGCCGACGCCGCCGATGGCGCCCCACTGGTGGGCGTCGTCGTTGACGCGGAGCCAGGTGGCGCCCTGGTCGGTGGAGCGGAAGACTCCGGTGACGTCCTTGACGGTGCCGATCAGGTACAGGGCCTGGTAGGAGGCGCCCGGTGCGGCCTTGCCGTAGCCGAGGGCGGAGGCGGACTTCACCGTGGTGACCTGTGTGAAGGTGCGGCCGCCGTCGGTGGAGTGCAGCAGCCCCTGGCCGCCGCCGGCGATCCACAGGTCCCCGGCGACCCCGGGAACGGCCGTGAGCCGGCCGGCGGGCAGGCCGGTGGCGCGGGCCGTGAAGGTGGCGCCGCCGTCGGTGCTGGCGTGGAGCGTGCCGCCGGACAGGGAGTAGAAGGTCCTGGCCGAGGAGCGGTCGGCGACGACGACGGCGTCGGTGCCCAGGCCGCTGACCTTCGACCAGCTCGCCCCCTTGTCGGTCGAGCGGTACGGGACCTGGCCGGCCTCGGTCCAGACGATGGTGGAGCCGTCCGCCGCGAGCGCGACATGCCCGTCCTGGGCGCCGGCCACCGGCTCCGCCGTGAAGCCGTTCCAGTTGTTGCCGCCGTCGGTGGAGTAGGCGCCGTCCTGCGCGCCGCCACGGCCGACGCGGACCATCATCGAAGGGTTGGCCTGGGCGAAGTCGATGTCGGTGCTGTTGGTCATCATCGGGTTCGCCAGCCGCCCGGCCGGCACCTTGGTCAGGTCGTCGTGGCGGAAGCCGCCCTGGTCGCCCATGGAGGTGATGACGGTGGCACCGCCGGGCGGGGCGATCGCGTCCATCAGCGCGGTCTCCTCAAGCCCTCGGGCGCCCATGCTCCAGTGGCTGGTGCCGCCGCTGTCGGAGGCATCGGCGTCCTTGCTGCGCAGGATGCCGTTGCCGGTGCCGTACAGCACGTGCCCGGAGTCGAAGGGATCGATGGCCAGGGCGGTCATCCAGTGCCCGGTGTGGGTGCCGACGTAGGGAGCGGCGGAGGCGCTGCGCGACGACTTGTCGGCCAGAGCCTTCCATGTCGTGCCGCCGTCGGTCGTGCGGTAGATCTCGTCCTCGGGCCACCAGCGACCGAGGGTGGTGACCATCACCGTGGAGGGCTTCCGCGGGTCGACGGCCAGACCGGAGAACCCGTAACTCCCCTGGGACGGGGAGATGTTCTTCCACGCCCCGCCGGCCGGCGTGTGCTTCCACACCGAACCCGCCGTCACGCCGTTGGGTCCGAGGGCGTCGGTGTACGTCAGGTAGAGCGAGCCGTCACCGGAGAGCACGCCGTGCTGCGGCAGCCGGCCGGTGGGCTGCCCGGGGACGGCCTGCCAGGTGCTGCCGCCGTCGGTGGAGCGGTACAGGGAGGTGGACTTGTCGGCGACGCCGACGTAGACCGTCTTGCTGCCTGCCGGGCCGTACGTCACGAAGGAGATCCCCGCGCCGCTGCTCGCCCCGTCCTTGACGGGGAACGAGGAGACCTGCCGCCATGTCACGCCGAAGTCGGTGCTGCGCCACAGGCCGTTCTTACGGCTGCCGAGGAGCAGGGTGCGGTGGTCCGAGGGGTCGATCGCCAGCCGCTCCCCCGCCCCGCGGCCGTCCTCGTTGCCGCCGAGTTTGAACGGCAGCTCGGTGCGCTGGAAGGTGCGGCCCCGGTCGGTGGAGCGCAGGATCGCGCCGTTGCCGGCCCATTCGTTGCTGTAGGTGCCCGCCGCGAGATAGAGCCGGCCGGGTTCGACGGGATCGGTGGCCACCGCGTCGATGCCCAGCAGGTTCCAGTCCTTCTCACCGAGCCAGTCCGTCAGCGGGATCCACTGCTCGGCCGCCGTGTCCCAGCGGTAGGCGCCGCCCATGTCGGTGCGCGCGTACAGCAGGCCCTTCTCCCGCGGGTTGAACACCAGGCCGGTGACGTAACCGCCGCCGACCACCTGGGCGTTCCGCCAGGTGTACGGGCCGGTCGCGGCCGAACCGGCGTCGGGTGCCTTCACCAGCTTCCACTGCTGGTTGGTGCTGCCCTTGCCGGGATACTGGATGATCGCCGCGCCCTGCGCCATGGAACCCCCGGAGACATCGAGGACCATGCCGCTCTTGCGTGAGGTGAAGGTGACGGCATCGGAACCGCTCACGACGTCGATCCGCCACTCCTGGGAGGGGGAGGAGCTGTCGGTCTGCTGCTCGGCGACGGCCGACCGGGCGGTCGAGCCGCCCGCTATGCCCAGCACCTTGCCGCTGTTGCGGTTCACCAGCTCGTAATAGCCGTCCCCGGTCGACCTCAGCCGCCACAGCTGGTTGGCCGTGTTCTGGTCGGTCCACTGCTGGACACGGGTGCCGTCGGCGGTGGAGAAGCCGTTGACGTCCATCACCTTGCCACTGCGCACGGAGACCAGCCGGTAGGAGGCACCGTCGTCGACCGTCGCCGCCTCCGAGTCCTCCTGGGCGAACAGGAGATAGGGCACGAGAACGGCGGGCACACCGAGCAGCAGACCGGTGACGGTCCTACGACGGCGGTGACGACCGCGGCGACCGCCGTCTGTGGGGTTGTTCATGGGGGGGTTCTCCTTGCGTACGTTCACGGGGCAGGCGGATCCAGGCACCGCAATGACCGGATCCGACTCCTTGTCGCCGCAGGCACCGCAAAGGGTTGCCGTGCCCCGTGAACTCTTTTCCCGTGTGAGCGGGTGGCCACAGGACCGTGACGTGCGGCGACTTCACCGAAAGACTTTCGATGAGAACACGCTCGGAGAAGGCGGCACTTACTCTTGTCGAAGGGAAGAGGCGTCGAAATATTTCGAAACTCTTGACATGTTTCTTCGAGGTTTCCAGACTGACGCCAGTCGTCCGCGCCGTTCGCCCGTGAATGCGGGTGTCTCCGACGCGGACTCGTTCTGTCGCGCTCAAATCCTTCCGTGATGCCCGTCCTGGAGGTTCGTCATGCGCTCGAATGCCGCTCCCCCCTCCACCGTCCGCCGGACAATCGGCGGTCTGTGTGCGGCGCTGATCGTCGGGGTCCTCGGTTCGGCCACCATCCTGGTCGCGCCGTCCACCTCACAGGCCGCCGAGAGCACACTCGGCAGCGCCGCGGCGCAGAGCGGCCGCTACTTCGGCACCGCCATCGCCTCGGGCAGGCTGGGCGACTCGGCGTACACGACCATCGCGAACCGTGAGTTCAACATGGTGACGCCCGAGAACGAGATGAAGATCGACGCCACCGAACCCCAGCAGGGCCGGTTCGACTTCACCGCCGGCGACCGCGTCCACAACTGGGCGGTGCAGAACGGCAAGAAGGTGCGCGGCCACACCCTCGCCTGGCACTCCCAGCAGCCCACCTGGATGCAGAACCTCAGCGGCAGCGCGCTGCGTCAGGCGATGATCAACCACATCAACGGCGTGATGGGCCACTACAAGGGCAAGATCGCCCAGTGGGACGTCGTCAACGAGGCCTTCGCGGACGGCAGTTCGGGTGCCCGGCGCGACTCCAACCTGCAGCGCACCGGCAACGACTGGATCGAGGTCGCCTTCCGCAC
>NZ_JAHTMW010000050.1 GCF_026236535.1 Streptomyces sp. SKN60
TGTGATGGGTAGGGGAGCGTCGTGTGCCGGGTGAAGCAGCCGCGGAAGCGAGTTGTGGACGGTTCACGAGTGAGAATGCAGGCATGAGTAGCGATACACACGTGAGAAACGTGTGCGCCGATTGACTAAGGGTTCCTGGGTCAAGCTGATCTGCCCAGGGTAAGTCGGGACCTAAGGCGAGGCCGACAGGCGTAGTCGATGGACAACCGGTTGATATTCCGGTACCCGCTTTGAAACGCCCAATATCGAGCCCATTAATGCTAAGCCCGTGAAGCCGTTCCGGACCCTTCGGGGAATGGAAAGTGGTGGAGCCGGCGAACCAAGGTGGTAGTAGGTAAGCGATGGGGTGACGCAGGAAGGTAGTCCAGCCCGGGCGGTGGTTGTCCCGGGGTAAGGGTGTAGGCCGTGTGGTAGGCAAATCCGTCACACGTTAAGGCTGAGACCTGATGCCGAGCCGATTGTGGTGAAGTGGATGATCCTATGCTGTCGAGAAAAGCCTCTAGCGAGTTTCATGGCGGCCCGTACCCTAAACCGACTCAGGTGGTCAGGTAGAGAATACCGAGGCGTTCGGGTGAACTATGGTTAAGGAACTCGGCAAAATGCCCCCGTAACTTCGGGAGAAGGGGGGCCACACCTGGTGATGAGTCTTGCACTCTGAGCTGGGGGTGGCCGCAGAGACCAGCGAGAAGCGACTGTTTACTAAAAACACAGGTCCGTGCGAAGCCGTAAGGCGATGTATACGGACTGACGCCTGCCCGGTGCTGGAACGTTAAGGGGACCGGTTAGTGACCTTTCGGGGTTGCGAAGCTGAGAACTTAAGCGCCAGTAAACGGCGGTGGTAACTATAACCATCCTAAGGTAGCGAAATTCCTTGTCGGGTAAGTTCCGACCTGCACGAATGGCGTAACGACTTCTCGACTGTCTCAACCATAGGCCCGGTGAAATTGCACTACGAGTAAAGATGCTCGTTTCGCGCAGAAGGACGGAAAGACCCCGGGACCTTTACTACAGTTTGATATTGGTGTTCGGTTCGGCTTGTGTAGGATAGGTGGGAGACTGTGAAGCGGCCACGCCAGTGGTTGTGGAGTCGTCGTTGAAATACCACTCTGGTCGTGCTGGATGTCTAACCTCGGTCCGTGATCCGGATCAGGGACAGTGTCTGATGGGTAGTTTAACTGGGGCGGTTGCCTCCCAAAGGGTAACGGAGGCGCCCAAAGGTTCCCTCAGCCTGGTTGGCAATCAGGTGTTGAGTGTAAGTGCACAAGGGAGCTTGACTGTGAGACCGACGGGTCGAGCAGGGACGAAAGTCGGGACTAGTGATCCGGCGGTGGCTTGTGGAAGCGCCGTCGCTCAACGGATAAAAGGTACCCCGGGGATAACAGGCTGATCTTCCCCAAGAGTCCATATCGACGGGATGGTTTGGCACCTCGATGTCGGCTCGTCGCATCCTGGGGCTGGAGTCGGTCCCAAGGGTTGGGCTGTTCGCCCATTAAAGCGGTACGCGAGCTGGGTTTAGAACGTCGTGAGACAGTTCGGTCCCTATCCTCTGTGCGCGCAGGAATATTGAGAAGGGCTGTCCCTAGTACGAGAGGACCGGGACGGACGAACCTCTGGTGTGCCAGTTGTTCTGCCAAGGGCATGGCTGGTTGGCTACGTTCGGGAGGGATAACCGCTGAAAGCATCTAAGCGGGAAGCCTGCTTCGAGATGAGTATTCCCACCTCCTTGAGAGGGTAAGGCTCCCAGTAGACGACTGGGTTGATAGGCCGGATGTGGAAGCCCAGTAATGGGTGGAGCTGACCGGTACTAATAGGCCGAGGGCTTGTCCTCAGTTGCTCGCGTCCACTGTGTTAGTTCTGAAG
>NZ_JAHTMW010000051.1 GCF_026236535.1 Streptomyces sp. SKN60
TATGGGGTACAGCGGTCCCTCCTGTCGTACGAAGCGCGTACCGCTTGCACCGACCCGGTTTCCACCGCGCGGTTCGGCCGCTACTGGACGCTGGTTTCCCCGGGCGTCGGCATCGTGCTGCGCGGAGCGCTGCGGGCGATCGGAGCGGCTGCGGAAACGGGAGCAGGAAGCGCCTGAGGAGATGAGTCGTGATGCGGGCTGTGATCGTGTACGAGAGCCTGTTCGGCAACACGCGCGAGATCGCTGACGCGATCGGAGAGGGCGTGAAGGAAGCACACCCGGACGCCGAGGTCGAGTGCGTGGCAGTGGCCGACGCCGTCCCGGAGCGCATCGGCCCCACCGACCTGCTGGTCGTCGGCGGGCCGACCCACATGCGGGGCATGACCACCGGGATGAGCCGGAAGATGGGGCTGAAGGCCGAGAGGCAAGACGCCGAGAAGGGGGAGCGTCCCTTCACTCCCGAGGAGGGCGCCGAGGGCCCTGGTGTCCGCGACTGGTTCCACGACACGCTCCCCAAGGCCCACACCGGCACCCATGCCGCCGCGGCCTTCGACACCCGGGCGGACATGCGGCTGGCCGGGGCCGCCGCCGGCGGCATCGCACGTCGGCTGCGCGGCCATGGCTACGAACTCGTCGCGGAACCGGAGGGATTCATCATCGAGGACACCGAAGGGCCGCTCCGCGCGGGCGAACGGGATCGCGCAAGGGCGTGGGGTGCGGCCCTCCAGGTCGCCTGACTGATCCGCAAAGGTACCAAGACCCCCGGGGACTATGGCGGTTGAGCCGAAGATCAGGCGCGCGTACATCCTGACTGACGTACTCGCCGGCGTCTCCCGAGACTCAGTGCGGTCGCCGAAGCCGTGCTCCGCCAGTCAGAGCGCGACACGCCTTGCACGGGCCGAACAGGGCCCAAGGGGGCCCGTCCGGCCCTCCTCTGCCCTCAAGGAACGAGGCCAGACTGGAGTGGAGTGGACTCCGGTGGGGAGGCCCCGCCTCGCTCTGGACCAGTTCGCCGGACACATGCTCGCCCACCGTCTCCGCTCCGTCCGTGTGCGGCTGCTGGATCCCCACTGCCACGCACGGAAGCGGCCCGTAGATCTTCAGCCCTCTGGGAGAACGTGATGCCCGCCTCGCGCTACACCGTCAGCGACGTCATGACCCACACCGCCATCGCCATCGGGCGTGACGCGCCGTACAAGGAGATCGTCGCGCTCATGGACCAGTGGAAGGTGAGCGCCCTGCCCGTTCTGGAGGGGGAGGGACGGGTGATCGGGGTCGTGTCGGAGGCCGATCTGCTGCCGAAGGAGGAGTTCCGCACGGACGAACCCCGACCGGACGAGTTCGCCGCGGCGGCCAAGGCGGGAGCCGTACGGGCCGGGGAACTCATGTCCAGCCCGGCCGTGACCGTCCATCCCGACGCGACGCTCGCCGAAGCGGCACGGATCATGGCGACGCGGAGGGTGAAGCGCCTGCCCGTGGTCAACAGCGTGGGCATG
>NZ_JAHTMW010000052.1 GCF_026236535.1 Streptomyces sp. SKN60
CTTATAAAAACTACTCTACTTACTTCTTAGCAGCTTTTTGAGCAGCCTTGGTGACCTTACCAGCCTTGTCGGATTTTTCAACAGACTTGATGACACCAACAGCAACGGTTTGTCTCATATCTCTAACAGCGAATCTTCCCAATGGTGGGTAGTCAGTGAAAGCTTCAACACACATTGGCTTGGTTGGGACCATCTTGACGATGGCAGCATCACCGGACTTGATGAATTTTGGTTCATCTTCCAATTTCTTACCGGTTCTTCTGTCAATCTTTTCAATCAAAGTGTCGAATTTACAAGCAATGTGGGCAGTGTGACAATCCAAGACTGGTGAGTAACCAGCAGAGATTTGACCTGGGTGGTTCAAGACAATAACTTGAGCATTGAAGGAGTCACATCCCTTTGGTGGATCGTTCTTGGAGTCACCACAAACGTTACCTCTTCTGATTTCCTTAACTGAAACGTTCTTGACGTTGAAACCAACATTGTCACCTGGGACACCTTCAGTCAATTGTTCGTGGTGCATTTCAACGGACTTGACTTCAGTGGTAACACCAGCTGGGGCAAAAGTAACAACCATACCAGCCTTGATGATACCGGTTTCAACTCTACCAACTGGCACAGTTCCAATACCACCAATCTTGTAGACATCTTGCAATGGCAATCTCAATGGCTTGTCAGTTGGTCTGGTTGGTGGTTCGATAGCATCGATAGCTTCCAACAAGGTCTTACCGGTAACCTTACCAGCTTTAGTTTCCTTTTCCCAACCCTTGTACCATGGACAGTTGGTTGATGGTTCAATCATATTGTCACCGTTCCAACCAGAGATTGGGACGAATGGGACAGCTTTAGGGTTGTAACCAACCTTCTTGACGAAGTTGGAGGTTTCCTTGATGATTTCCTCAAATCTGTTCTTGTCCCATTTGACTGAGTCCATCTTGTTGATGGCAACAATCAATTGCTTAACACCCAAGGTGTAAGCCAACAAAGCGTGTTCTCTGGTTTGACCATCCTTAGAGATACCAGCTTCGAATTCACCAGTACCACCAGCAATAATCAAAATAGCACAATCAGCTTGAGAAGTACCAGTAATCATATTCTTGATGAAATCTCTGTGACCTGGAGCATCAATAACAGTAACATGGTATTTTGGAGTTTCGAATTTCCACAAAGCGATATCAATGGTGATACCTCTTTCTCTTTCAGCCTTCAATTTGTCCAAGACCCAAGCGTACTTGAATGAACCTTTACCCAATTCAGCAGCTTCCTTTTCAAACTTTTCAATAGTTCTCTTGTCAATACCACCACACTTGTAGATCAAGTGACCGGTGGTGGTTGATTTACCTGAATCGACGTGACCGATAACGACTAAGTTGACGTGAGTCTTTTCTTTACCCATTTTTGTTGTTGC
>NZ_JAHTMW010000053.1 GCF_026236535.1 Streptomyces sp. SKN60
GGGGTCTGTCAATCGAACGGTGTAACGAGGGTGTTCGGGGTTACTGACGGGCTGCGGAGAGCCGGCCGTCGAAGGTGATGTCGAAGGCGTTCAGCGCGGTTTTCCAGCGCAGGGTCCAGCGAGTTTGCCCCTTGCCGGTCGGGTCGAGCGACATGATCGCCATGTAGACGCACTTCAGGGCGGCGGTCTCGTTGGGGAAGTGTCCGCGGGCCTTGACCGCTCGCCGGATGCGGGCGTTCACGGACTCGATCGCGTTGGTGGTGCAGACGATGCGGCGGATCTCGGTGTCGAAGCGGAGGAACGGCGTGAACTCTTCCCAGGCGTTCTCCCAGAGCCGGACGATCGCCGGATACTTCCGGCCCCACGTGTCGGCGAACTCGGCGAACCGCTCCAGGGCAGCCTCCTCGGTCGCCGCGGTGTAGACCGGTTTGAGGATCTTGGCGATCTTGTCCCAGTCCTGGCGGGCGGCATAGCGGAAGGAGTTCCGCAGCAGGTGGACCACACAGGTCTGCACGACCGTGCGGGGCCAGACGGTCTCGACCGCGTCGGGCAGGCCCTTCAGGCCGTCGCAGACAAGCATGAGGACGTCGTTCACGCCGCGGTTCTTGACCTCGGTCAGGATGTGCATCCAGTGCTTGGCGCCCTCGCCGCCGTCCCCGGCCCACAAGCCCAGGATCTCGCGCCGGCCCTCGGTGGTGACCGCCAGAACCACATAGATCGGCCGGTTGGCGACGGCGCCGTCGCGGATCTTCACGTGGATCGCGTCGATGAAGACCACCGGATAGACCGGGTCGAGGGGCCGGTTCTGCCACTCGGCCATGCCCTCGAGGACCTTGTCGGTGATCGTGGAGATCGTCTGGCGCGAGACGTCGGCGCCATAGACCTCGGCCAGGTGGGCCTGGACCTCGCCCGTGGTCAGGCCCTTCGCGGACAGCGAGATGACCATCTCGTCCACGCCGGTCAGGCGCTTCTGCCGCTTCTTGACGATCTTCGGCTCGAAGGAGCCGTCCCGGTCGCGGGGCACGGATATCTCCACCGGGCCGACGTCGGTCAGCACGGTCTTGGCGCGGGTGCCGTTGCGGGAGTTGCCGCCGTTCTTCCCGGCCGGATCGTGCTTGTCATAGCCGAGGTGGTCGCTGATCTCACCCTCCAGAGCGGACTCCAGCAACCGCTTCGTCAGCTGCTGGAGCAGTCCACCCTCGCCGGTCAGCTGCAGGCCCTCGGCCTGGGCCCGGGACACCAGCTCGTCGATCAGCCGGTCATCCACCACCCTCGCCGGCTGAGGCTCGTCCGCCTCGCTGATCTCGGCCTCGGTCACGTTCTCACTGGTCATCGGTGCATCCTCCATGATCGGGAGTTACACCGAACGATTTACAGTCCC
>NZ_JAHTMW010000054.1 GCF_026236535.1 Streptomyces sp. SKN60
GTGATGGGTGGCTGGTCGTTGCTTGAGAACTACACAGTGGACGCGAGCATCTGTGGCCAAGTTTTTAAGGGCGCACGGTGGATGCCTTGGCACCAGGAACCGATGAAGGACGTGGGAGGCCACGATAGTCCCCGGGGAGCCGTCAACCAGGCTTTGATCCGGGGGTTTCCGAATGGGGAAACCCGGCAGTCGTCATGGGCTGTCACCCATGCCTGAACACATAGGGCATGTGGAGGGAACGAGGGGAAGTGAAACATCTCAGTACCCTCAGGAAGAGAAAACAACCGTGATTCCGGGAGTAGTGGCGAGCGAAACCGGATGAGGCCAAACCGTATGCGTGTGAGACCCGGCAGGGGTTGCGCATGCGGGGTTGTGGGATCTCTCTTCTGTCGTCTGCCGGCGGCAGGACGAGTCAGAAACCGTTGATGTAGTCGAAGGACATGCGAAAGGTCCGGCGTAGAGGGTAAGACCCCCGTAGACGAAACATTAGCGGCTCGTTTGAGAGACACCCAAGTAGCACGGGGCCCGAGAAATCCCGTGTGAATCTGGCGGGACCACCCGCTAAGCCTAAATATTCCCTGGTGACCGATAGCGGATAGTACCGTGAGGGAATGGTGAAAAGTACCGCGGGAGCGGAGTGAAATAGTACCTGAAACCGTGTGCCTACAAGCCGTGGGAGCGTCGGATGCAGCTTGCTGCATCTCGTGACTGCGTGCCTTTTGAAGAATGAGCCTGCGAGTTTGCGGTGTGTTGCGAGGTTAACCCGTGTGGGGAAGCCGTAGCGAAAGCGAGTCCGAATAGGGCGGTTCAGTAGCACGCTCAAGACCCGAAGCGGAGTGATCTAGCCATGGGCAGGTTGAAGCGGAGGTAAGACTTCGTGGAGGACCGAACCCACCAGGGTTGAAAACCTGGGGGATGACCTGTGGTTAGGGGTGAAAGGCCAATCAAACTCCGTGATAGCTGGTTCTCCCCGAAATGCATTTAGGTGCAGCGTCGTGTGTTTCTTGCCGGAGGTAGAGCACTGGATAGGCGATGGGCCCTACCGGGTTACTGACCTTAGCCAAACTCCGAATGCCGGTAAGTGAGAGCACGGCAGTGAGACTGTGGGGGATAAGCTCCATGGTCGAGAGGGAAACAGCCCAGAGCATCGACTAAGGCCCCTAAGCGTACGCTAAGTGGGAAAGGATGTGGAGTCGCAGAGACAACCAGGAGGTTGGCTTAGAAGCAGCCACCCTTGAAAGAGTGCGTAATAGCTCACTGGTCAAGTGATTCCGCGCCGACAATGTAGCGGGGCTCAAGCGTACCGCCGAAGTCGTGTCATTGCAGC
>NZ_JAHTMW010000056.1 GCF_026236535.1 Streptomyces sp. SKN60
CAAGAAGAGGTTGTGGATCTCGTTTTAAAGTTGATTTCCGAGGCCAAAGATCCTATAATTTTGGTGGACGCTTGTGCTTCAAGACACAATTGTCGTGGTGAGGTGGAAAAGTTGGTGGATGTTACCCAATTTCCAGTTTTTACCACTCCAATGGGTAAATCTACCATCAACGAATCCCATAAAAGATTTGGTGGAGTTTATGTTGGAACTTTATCGCAGCCTGAAGTGAAGGAGGCTGTTGAAAGTGCTGATTTGGTGCTTTCTGTGGGCGCCCTTTTGTCTGATTTCAACACTGGTTCATTTTCCTATTCTTACAAAACCAAAAATATTGTCGAATTCCACTCCGATTACACCAAAATCAGACAAGCTACTTACCCTGGAGTCCAGATGAAAGAGGCACTTAGAAAACTCTTGGAAAGTGTCGCACAAGCCCTGAAAGGCTACCAACCATGTCCGGTTCCCAACGTCAAATTGCTCAACACTCCCGGTCCAGCTTCGACTCAATTGAGCCAAGAATGGCTCTGGACAAAAGTTTCTTCGTGGTTCCGGGAAGGAGACATTATCATTACCGAAACCGGTACTTCAGCTTTTGGAATTGTCCAGTCTCGGTTTCCCAACCAAACCGTGGGAATTTCGCAAGTTTTGTGGGGCTCAATTGGGTTCACAGTTGGAGCCACTTTAGGCGCTGTTATGGCAGCCCAGGAAATTGACCCGGCTAAGAGAGTCATTCTCTTTGTTGGAGACGGTTCGTTGCAATTGACAGTCCAGGAAATCTCCACCATGGTCAAATGGGAAACCACTCCATATCTTTTTGTTTTAAACAACGACGGTTACACCATCGAAAGATTGATCCACGGAGTCAATGCCACTTATAACGACATTCAACCATGGAATAATTTGGCGCTTTTACCTTTGTTCAATGCTAGAAACTACGAAACTTACCAAGTTTCTACCACTGGTGAAATTGACAAATTGTTCTCCGATCCCGATTTTGCAACAAATTCCAAGATCAGAATGATCGAGGTGATGTTGCCTCGTATGGATGCTCCGGCAAACTTGGTGGCTCAGGCTACATTGTCGGCACAAACAAATGCTGAAAACTGAT
>NZ_JAHTMW010000005.1 GCF_026236535.1 Streptomyces sp. SKN60
GATCGACATGGCCGGCCTCGCCCGCACCCCCGGCATCGTCAAGGACGAGGTCAAGCCCCAGGTCCACACCTGGACCTTCCCCGACGGCAAGGTCGTCATCGTCCTGTCCGAGGGCCGCCTCCTCAACCTCGGCAACGCGACCGGCCACCCGTCCTTCGTGATGTCGAACTCCTTCGCCGACCAGACCCTGGCCCAGATCGAGCTGTTCACGAAGACCGGCGACTACCCCATCGGCGTGTACACCCTCCCCAAGCACCTCGACGAGAAGGTCGCCCGCCTCCACCTCGACGCCCTCGGCGTGCGGCTCACGACCCTCCGCCCGGAGCAGGCATCGTACATCGGCGTCTTGGTGGAGGGCCCGTACAAGCCGGACCACTACCGCTACTGAGGCCGTATGTGTACCGACACCGACACCGACACCGGCACCGACGTCGACGTCGACGTACGTGACCCGTGGCTCCCGGACCGGCTCCTGACCACGGAACGGGACCTGTTGATGCCGCTGCTCCGGCGCACGCCGGAGGAGGCGTACGCCAACCGCACCGCCTGCCCCGGCTGGACCGCCCGGCAGGTGCTCGCGCACTGCGGGGCCGCGCTCGTCAGGATCGTCGAGGGGCGGCTGGAGGAGGGCGTGTTCCTGCCGGAGGCCAACGCCTGTGACGTGGCCGAGCGCGAGGACTGGCCGCTCGGCCGGGTCCTCGACGAGCTGGAGCGCGGCTTCACCGAGGCCGGCCCGGTGATCGCCGAGCGGGCGGACGGCCGGCTCGACGCGGTCGCGCTCGGCGAGTGGGTGCACGCCGGGGACGTACGGGAGGCCTTCGGCGAGCCCGGCGCCTACTGCGGCGAGGCCCTGGACCTGGCCCTGCCGCTGCTCTCCGTCACCAGCCGCAAGCGGGAGACCCCGCGTCTGGTCGGCGTCCTGGCGGACCGGGGCGGCGGCGAGGTCGACCTCGGCAACGCCGTCGAGGGCCGCGCCCCGGCCCGCTTCCGCGGCGATGCGGCCACCTTGATCCGCATCTACTCGGGACGCCCGCTGGTCAGGACGCGGTACGAGCTGACGGGCGCGACGGAGCAGGAACTTCTCATCTACCGCTGAGGGCGGCGGGCCCCGGTCCTGGTGGACCGGGGCCCACCCCTTTCACTCACGCCAGTGAAGAGGACCCTTATGTCGACCCGTTTACCCACACTCGACCGGCTGCTGCGCGCCCAGGCGGACGCGCGGCCCGACCACATCGCCGTCGCCTTCCAGGACGACACCCTCACCTTCCACGAGCTCCACGAGGGCGCCGCCGTCCTCGCCACGTACCTCCGCACCCTCGGCGTCACCGCCGACCAGCGGATCGGCGTCCACGTCGAACCGTCGCTCGAACTGGTGATCGGCACGTGGGGCGTCGTGCTGTCCGGTGGCGCCTATGTGCCGCTCTCCCCGGAGTACCCGGAGGAGCGGCTGCGCTACATGATCGAGGACAGCGGCGCCCGGATCGTCTTCACCCAGGAGGCGTTCCGCGACCGCGTCGCCGAGCTCGCCCCGTCCGGCACCACCGTCGTCACCCTCAGGGACGCCGTCCAGTACGCCTGGCGCACCGCCGGCGCCGAACAGCCCATCGTCGACGCCGAGTTGGATCCGTCGCAGCTCGCGTACGTCATCTACACCTCCGGCTCCACCGGCAAGCCCAAGGGCGTGATGGTCGAGCACCGCTCGATCGTCTCCCAGATGGAGTGGATGGCCGCCGAGCACCGGCTCGGCCCCGGCGAGACCGTCGTCCAGAAGACGCCGATGAGCTTCGACGCCGCCCAGTGGGAGATCCTCGCCCCGGCCGTCGGCGCCCGCGTCGCCATGGGCCCGCCCGGTGTCTACCGCGACCCCGAGGGCCTGATCGACACCGTGCGGCGGCACGACGTCACCATGCTGCAGTGCGTGCCGACCCTCCTCCAGGCCCTCGTCGACACCGAGCGCCTCGCCTCCTGCACCAGCCTGCGCCGGGTCTACTCGGGCGGCGAGATCCTGTCCCGGAACCTCGCCGTTCAGGTGCTCGGCGAACTGCCGGACGCCGACCTGGTCAACCTGTACGGCCCCACCGAGTGCACCATCAACGCCTCCTCGCACACCGTCGACCGCGCCACGGTCGCCGCCGGACCGGCCGCGATACCGATCGGCAGACCGGCGTACGAGACCGCCTTCCACATACGGGACGGCGAGCTGTGCATCGGCGGCGTCCAGGTGGCGCGGGGGTACCTGGACCGGCCGGAGCTGACCGCCGAGAAGTTCGTCACCGGCGAGGACGGCCAACGCCTCTACCGTACGGGCGACTTGGCGACCCTCGACGAGGACGGCACCGTGCAGTTCGCCGGCCGCGCCGACAACCAGGTCAAGCTGCGCGGCTTCCGCGTCGAACTCGACGAGATCGCCCTCGCCATCGAGGACCACGACTGGGTCAAGAACGCCGCCGTCATCGTCAAGAACGAGCCGCGCACCGGCTTCCAGAACCTGGTCGCCTGCGTCGAGCTGTCCCCCAAGGAAGCCGCCCTGATGGACCAGGGCAACCACGGCGCCCACCACCAGTCCAAGGAGTCCAAGCTCCAGGTCAAGGCGCAGCTGTCCAACGCGGGCACCCTCGACGCCGCCGCCCTCGCTGGCCGCCCCGTCGTCGAGCTCCCCGGCCGCACCGCGAGCGAGCGGATGCGCCGTACCGTCTTCGCCCGCAAGACCTACCGCTTCTACGACGGCGGCCCGGTCACCCGCGCCGACGTCCTCACCGCCCTCGCCCGCCGCCCCGAGGCCATCGGCTCCCGCGCCCTCGGCACCCTCACCGCCGCCGACCTCGGCGAGATCCTGCGCTGGTTCGGCCAGTTCCACAGCGAGCAGCGGCTGCTCCCGAAGTACGGCTACGCCTCGCCGGGCGCGCTCTACGCGACCCGTCTGTACGTGGAGCTGCGCGGCGTCGCGGGCCTGGAGCCCGGCACGTACTACTACCACCCGGTGCACCACCAGCTGTACCTGATGGAGCCGATGGAGCCGGGGGCGGGTGACGGCGATCCGCTGGTCCGCTTCGGCTTCCACGGCACCTGGGAGGCGATCGAGCCGGTCTACAAGAACAACATCCGCGAGGTCCTGGAGATCGAGACCGGCCACATGGTCGGCCTCTTCGAGGAGATCCTGCCGCCGCTCGGCCTGGACATCCGCCCCGTGCGCGGCGGCGAGGGAACCGAGCTGGCGACCTTCGAACTCACCCCGTACGACGGGGAGTCGGCGTCCGGTCCGGAGGTGGATCTGTACGTCCAGGCGCACCCGGGCCGGATCGCCGACCTGGACGCGGGCCAGTACGCGTACGAGGGCGGCGAGTTGGTGCGGATCGCCGACGGGGTCGTCGAGAAGAAGCACGTCATCGCGATCAACCAGGCGGTGTACGAGCGGGCTTCGCTCGGCGTGACGGTCATCAGCCGGGGCGCGGAGACCTGGCGCTCGTACATCGACCTCGGCCGCGCCCTCCAGCGGCTCCAACTCGGCGGCCACGGCCTCGGGTTCATGTCCTCCGGCTACAGCTCGATGTCCGGTCACCCGCTGCCCGCCGCGCGCCGCATGGACGAGGTCCTGGCGGAGGCGGGCCGGCCGACCGGGCCGTCGTACTTCTTCGTCGGCGGCCGGGTCAGCGAGCAGCAGCGGCTCGACGAGGGCATGTACGAGGACACCGTCCACATGAAGGGCCCGGCGGAGATGATCCGCGACGACCTGGTCCGGCAGCTGCCCGACTACATGATCCCCAACCGGGTCGTCGTCCTCGACCGGCTGCCGCTGTCCGCCAACGGCAAGGTCGACACCAAGGCGCTCGGCGAGCTCGCCCTCGTCAACGCGGGCCTGCACGGCCGCCCGCACGTCCCGCCCCGTACGCGCACCGAGCGGCGGCTCGCGGAGATCTGGGCGGCGGCGCTCAAGTACGAGGAGGTCGAGGCGGTCTCCGTCCAGGACGACTTCTTCGAGTCGGGCGGCAACTCGCTGATCGCGGTCGCGCTGATCACGAAGATCAACCGCGCGTTCGCCGACCCGGAGGGCGATGCCGCTCCGGGGCTGCCGCTCCAGATCCTCTTCGAGTGCCCGACGATCGAGAAGCTCGCCCACCGCGTGGACGGCGCCGCCGCGGCCCCCGCCTCCCGACTCGTACGGTTGCACGCGGCCGGCGCGCAGTCGCCGGTGTACTGCTGGCCCGGGCTCGGCGGCTACACCATGAACCTGCGCTTCCTGGCGGAGGAGATCGGCCTCGACCGCCCCTTCTACGGGGTGCAGGCGCACGGCATCAACCGGGGCGAGAGCCCGTACGCCACCATCCGCGAGATGGCCGAGGCCGACGTCGCCGCGATCCGGCGCCGCCAGCCCTCGGGCCCGTACACCCTGTGGGGCTACTCCTTCGGCGCCCGCGTCGCCTTCGAGGCGGCACACCGCCTTGAGGCGGCGGGGGAGCAGGTGGAGCACCTGTTCCTGATCGCGCCGGGCTCGCCGAAGGTGCGGGCGGAGTCGGCGGCGGGCGGCGCCTCGTACGCGAACCCCGGCTTCACCCAGATCCTGTGGTCGGTCTTCGCGGGCGCGCTGGGGGAGGTGCCGGCGTCGGTGTCGGACACCGAGTCGTTCGTGAAGCATGTGGCGGAGAGCTTCCCCGCCCTTGACCCGGAGCTGGTCGGGCGGATCGTCGCGATCGTCGAGAAGACCTTCGAATTCACGTACACCTTCCGTGAGTTGACCGAGCGGACGGTGTCCTGCCCGGTCACCGTCTTCAAGGCGCGCGGCGACGACTACTCCTTCCTGGAGGAGGCGACGGGCTGGTCGGAGCGCCCGCCGACGGTGGTGGAGCTGGACGCGGACCACTACGGGCTGCTGCGGGCGCCGGAGCTGAAGGAGCTGGTGAAGAAGATCCGCTACCGGATGGGGAGGTAGTTCGTTCGGCGGACATGGTCGTGCGGGGTGGGGTCCCGGCTGTTGTGCTGGTCGGGACCCACTCCATCCTCTGTACGGGAGCACCCATGGCCGTCATCGTCACCGTAGAGATCCCCGGCGGCACCGAGGAGATCTACCGCCGCACCACCGAGCAGATCACCTCGGCCCCCTGGTTCCCGATGCCGGGGTTCCTCGCCCACGCGGCCGGCCCGGACGGGTCCGGCGGCTGGCGGATCGTGGACTTCTGGGAGTCGGAGGCGGCGTTCCAGGCCTTCGTGGAGAAGGCGACGCCGATCTTCCAGGAGATGGGGACGCCGCCGGTGATGCCGAAGGTGGACGAGGCGGTGCAGGTGATCCTGAACCCGTAGGCCGCGCGACCGCGGTAAGCCGAACGCGGTAAGCCGACCGCGGTAAACCGATTGCGGCGGGGCGGGGCGCGGCGGCACCCTACGGGCCATGACCGCCATCACTCGCCCCGCCGCTTCTGCCTGCCACGTCGTCGCCGCCGCGCGCCGACAGCAGCAGCCCGGCACCCCCGGAGGCGCGACCCCACCCGTCGCGTGATCACCGCGGCGGTCGCCGGCCTGCTCGCCGGCTACGGCATCGCGATCCCCGTCGGCGCGGTCGGCGCCTACCTCGTCGCCGTCACGGCCCGTACGGGCTGGCGCACCGGCGCCTCGGCCGCACTCGGCGTCGCGACGGCGGACGGCGTGTACGCGCTGCTCGCGGTCGCGGGCGGCTCGGTCCTCGTCCCGCTGCTCACCCCGGTGATGACCCCGCTGCGGTGGGTCTCCGCCGTGGTCCTGGTCGTCCTCGCGGTGCGTGCCGCCTGGACGGCCGTCCGCGCCCACCGCGCCGGCGCGCTCGCCTCACGCGACGACGGCGCCCCCGGCCCCGGCCCGGCCCGCGCCTACCTCACCTTCCTGGGCATCACGATCCTCAACCCCATGACGGTGATCTACTTCGCCGCCCTCATCCTCGCGACCGGCCCGGCCGCCCCGTCCTCCGCCCCCGAGCGCACCGCGTTCGTCCTCGCCGCCCTCCTCGCCTCCGCCAGCTGGCAACTCCTCCTCACCACCGGCGGCACCCTCCTGGGCCGCACCCTCACCGGTCCCCGCGGCCGCCTGGCGACGGCCCTGGCGTCGAGCACGCTGATCGTGGTGCTCGCGGTGCGGCTGGTGGGGTGAGAGCGGATCCCACGGATCCCGCCGCGCGCGGGCGGGTCAGCGCACCACGTCGAAGACCTGCTTCTGCACCCCGTTCGCGTACGCCTCCTGCTCCACCAGCTGCAGCTTCTGCGCGTCCTTGTCCGTCGTGCTGAAGAGCCGCTTGCCCGCGCCGAGGAGGAGCGGGAAGACCAGCAGGTGGTAGCGGTCGATCAGGTCCGCGTCCGCGAGGGCGCGGACCAGGCTCGCGCTGCCGTGGACGATGATCGGGCCGCCCTCGGTCTCCTTCAGGGCGGCGACCTCGTCGAGGGAGCGCAGGATCGTCGTCTCGCCCCAGTTCGACACCAGGTCGTCCTCGCCGAGGGTGGTGGACACCACGTACTTCGGCATCTCCTTGTAGTCGGCGAAGTCCGCCATGTCCGGCCACACCGGGCTGAACGCCTCGTAGCTCGTACGCCCGAGCAGCATCGCCGTGGCCTCCTGCTGCTCGCGGCCCTTGAGCTCGAAGGCCTCGGGCAGGAACTCCGTGTGCTTGAAGGTCCAGCCGGAGTTGCGGTAGCCGGGCTCGCCGCCCGGGGCCTCGACGACGCCGTCGAGCGAGACGAAGGCGGAGGCGATGAGCTTGCGCATGGTGTGTCCTCGGGATCTCGGTGGTCCAAGCGGTCCAGGTGGTCTCACGTACACCTACTACGACCCATGATCACCGAGAAACTCATCGGTCGGCCGGACGGATGTTCTGGTTGTGGTGGAAGACGTTCTCCGGGTCGTACGTCCTCTTCACCTCCGCCAGGCGTTCGTAGTGCCCGCGGTACGTCGCCTTCACCCGGTCCCGGGACTCGTCCT
The DNA here is from genome assembly GCF_026236535.1 of Streptomyces sp. SKN60. Lineage (GTDB taxonomy): Bacteria > Actinomycetota > Actinomycetes > Streptomycetales > Streptomycetaceae > Streptomyces. The sequence continues at coordinate 6,937 of NZ_JAHTMW010000005.1, forward strand.
GGCCGATGAAGTTGACGTACGCGCCGCCCATCGACTGCGGGTGCAGCGCCTCCCAGTAGTTCACCGCCCAGTCGCGGATCGCGCCCGCGTCGCCCGGCTCCGGGCTGATGCCGGCGATCACGCCGGACCAGACGGCGTCGCGGTAGGCCCACGCCGTGTCCACCGGGCCGAGGCGGTGGGCGGCGCCGTCGACCGGGTAGAGGTGCATGGTCGACAGCTCGCTCGGGATGTCCTCCAGGAAGGAGCGGTGCACGTCGATCGCGTCGTCCGTGATCCGGTCGAAGAAGTCGCCGCGCCAGTACCACTGCAGACCCTTCGGGATCAGCTCGTCGAACATCGACTGGATCCCGGGGTACGGGACGGGTGTCGCGAAGTGGAAGGCGGGCGGGGCGGGATCGGAGACCGGCACGAACAGCTTCGCCAGGCTCTCCTCGTCCGTGGGCCCGGTGGTGCACCACACCACGCCGCACATCTTCCTGTGGTGGATCTCCTCCGGGAACGGCGGCCCCGGCGCCACCACCAGCGTGGCGAAGAAGCCGTTCAGGTCCTCGGCCGCGGCCGGCAGGAACTCCCGGTACCAGCGCAGCACCGCGCCGATGTGCTCCGGCTCCCACAGCGTCACGCCGAGCCCGACCGTGTCCACCGGGTGCAGCGCGAAGCGGAAGGCGGTGACGACGCCGAAGTTGCCTCCGCCGCCGCGCAACGCCCAGAAGAGGTCCGGGTGTTCCTCGGCGGAGGCGGTGACGGTGGTGCCGTCCGCGAGCACCACGTCCGCCGCGAGGAGGTTGTCGATGGTGAGCCCGTACGCCCGGGTCAGATGCCCGTGCCCGCCGCCCAGGGTGAGCCCGCCGACGCCGGTCGTCGACATGATCCCGGCGGGCGTCGCGAGCCCGTGCCCGTGCGCCTCGTGGTCCAGGTCGCCCAGCTGGCTGCCGCCGCCGACCAGCGCGGTCCGGGACCGGGGATCGACCCGTACCCAGCGCAGCCCGTGCGACAGGTCCACGACCAGCGCGTCGTCGACCATGCAGAGGCCGCCGCCGCTGTGCCCGCCGCCGTACACGGAGAGGTCGACGCCGTTCTCACGGGCGAACCGCACCGCCGCCCGTACGTCCGTCGGGTCCGCGCACCGCGCGATCGCCGCGGGCCGCCGGTCGACCATCGCGTTGTAGACCGTGCGCGCCTCGTCGTACCCCGCGTCCTGCGGTCCGATCACCTCGCCCCGCAGCCGCTCCCGCAGGGTCTCCACCGCCGTGCCGCCCATGACATGCCTCCGTGGCACCCCTGCCTTGCGGCCGCGCTACTTCTCCAGTTTCCGCCCGCGCGGCACGCACCGCGAGCTCATGACGGCCCGCGCCGACCGCCACGACATCACGGAGAGCACGGACCGCGCGGAGAGCAGCGACCCGACGCTCAGGAAGGACCCGACGGACCCGATCGAGAACGACGACCCGACCGAGCCGATCGACATGAAGGACCCGACGGACCCGATGGAGAGGAAGGAGTTCTTCGACCAGAGGGAGAGGGACGAGCCGGAGCCGTTGCCGGTACGGGAGTTGGTGCGCGTATGTGAGGACATGTTCCGAGCGTAGGCCGGTACGCGCCACGGGCCCACCCGGCGCGACGGTGCTGCGACGGGTGGGCCCGGGGTGCGTGCGGGGTGCGGGGCCGGGGTGTGGGGCCGGGGTGCCGCGGGGGCTACTTCAGGGCGGCGAGGGCGGCCTCGTAGTTGGGCTCCTGGGAGATCTCGTTGACGAGCTCCGTGTGGAGGACCTTGTCGTCCTCGTCGAGGACGACGACCGCGCGGGCGGTCAGGCCGGCCAGCGGGCCGTCGGCGATGGAGACGCCGTAGTCGGTGTGGAACTCGCGGCCGCGGAGGGTGGAGAGGTTCTGCACGTTCTCCAGGCCCTCGGCGCCGCAGAAGCGGGCCTGCGCGAAGGGCAGGTCCGCGGAGATGCAGAGCACCACGGTGTTGTCGAGGTCGGCGGCGCTGGCGTTGAAGGCGCGGACCGACGCGGCGCAGGTGGGGGTGTCCACGCTCGGGAAGATGTTGAGGACCTTGCGCCTGCCCGCGAAGTCCTTCAGCGACTTGTCCGCGAGACCCTCGCCGACCAGGGTGAACGCGGGAGCCTGGCTGCCCGCGGCGGGCAGGGTGCCGTCGACCGTAACGGGGTTGCCCTTGAGCGCGACCTGCGCCATGAGGATCTCTCCTTCGACTGAGTGCTGACTGCTGCTGGTGGTGCTGAGGATGGTGATGTCGTCAGCTGTGATCAGCCTCCGACGGCCCGATCGTATTCCGCTCGGCGGCGGCCAGGGGTGAACAACTTCTGAACTGCTAAGTTCAGTTGACGAACCGAGACCGATCGGTCTAGTTTCCTCGGCGTCGAGTCGAACCCCCTTCACAGGAGGCGTCATGACCGCCGCACCGACCATCACCGCCACGTACATCGGCACGGCCACCGTGCTGCTCCGCATCGGCGAGCTGACCGTCCTCACCGACCCCGCCTTCGACGCGGCCCCCGCCGACTACCCGGCGGCCCGCCCCCTCCACCGGACCACCGGCCCCGCCCTCGCCGCCGACGCGCTGCCGCCGGTCGACCTGGTGCTGCTCTCGCACGACCAGCACGCCGACAACCTGGACCGCGCCGGCCGCGAGGTGCTCGGCCGGGCCGGGCTCGTCCTCACGACGCCGGAGGCCGCGGCCCGCCTCGGCGGCCGGGCGCAGGGACTGGCGCCCTGGGAGACCCGTACCGTCACCGCCGGCGCCACCACCGTCACCGTCACCGCGACCCCGGCCCGGCACGGCCCCGAGGGCACCGAGCAGGCCACCGGCCCGGTCACCGGCTTCGTCATCGAGACGGGGGACAGGACGGGGGACAAGGCGGGGGACAGGACGGGGGACAGGACGCTGTACGTCTCCGGGGACACCGTCCGCCACGACGCGCTCGCCGAGATCGGCGCGCGCTTCGCCCTCGACACCGCCTTCCTGCACTTCGGCGACGCGCACTTCCCGTCCACCGGCGACCTGGCCTTCTCGCTCAGCGCCGCCGAGGGCGCCGCCGTCGCCCGTACCCTCGGCGCCCGCCGGGTGATCCCCCTGCACTTCGACTCCTGGACCCACCTCGCCGAGGATCCGGCCCGCATCACCGCCGCCTTCGCCGCCGACCCGGACCTCGCGGACCGCCTGCGCTGGCTCGCGCCGGGTAAGGAGGAGACGCTGGACTGAGGAGAAGGGCGGTGCCATGGGCGGCAGCGACGTATGGGCGAGCGGCGAGGCGTACGAGCGGTACATGGGCCGCTGGAGCCGGCTCGTCGCCGCCCGGTTCACGGAATGGCTCGGCCAGGGACCGGGAACGGGCGCCGGCCTCCGCTGGCTGGACGTGGGCTGCGGCACCGGCGCCCTCTCGGCCGCGGTCGCGGACCGCTGCCGCCCCCGCGCCCTCCTGGGCGTCGACCTGTCGGAGCCCTTCGTCCGTACGGCCCGGGGCAATGTCGCCGGCTCCTTCGCCGTCGCCGACGCGACGGCGCTCCCGGTGCCGGACGGCGCGTACGACGTGGCCGTCAGCGGCCTGGCCCTGAACTTCCTGCCCGAACCGGCCGCCGGCGCCGCCGAGATGGCCCGCGCGGTCCGCCCCGGCGACGGCCTGGTCGCCGCGTACGTCTGGGACTACGCCGAGACCCCGGGCTTCCTGCGCCGCTTCTGGGACGCCGTCGCCACCGTCGACCCGGCCGCGGCCGTCGCCCTCGACGAGGGCCGCCGCTTCCCGGTCTGCCGCCCCGAACGCCTGCGCGGCCTGTGGGCGGAGGCCGGCCTGACCGACGTCATGACCGCCCCGATCGACGTCCCCACCGACTTCACCGGCTTCGGCGACCTCTGGGAGCCGTTCCTGGCGGGCCAGGGTCCGGCCCCCTCCTACGTCACCTCCCTCGCCCCGGGCGACCGCGACCGCGTCCGTACGGCGTACGCCGAGGCCGTCCCGCTCGAACGCGACGGCTCGATCGCGCTCACGGCGCGGGCCTGGGCGGTACGGGGCCGGAGGCCGGCCGGCTAGGGCCTCCGGCGGAGGTGCGGTTTGCGACGCCGGCGGACTTCGCCGCGCGGCGGCCTGACGCGCGTCCGCAGGCCCGCCTCAGACGTGGAGCTCAGACGTGGAGCTCAGATGTGGAGCTCGGGCGGGAAGCCCGTCCAGCGGAGCTCCGCCGGCAGGTGGCCGGTGTCGTTGAAGAGGAGCAGCGCGGGCGCGCGGCCGGGGGCGTAACGGATCACGGTCAGCGCCGCGTTGGCGTGGTTGAGGCCCAGCCAGCGGGCCTCGGGCGCGTCGAGCGCGGCCCGTACCAGCCAGCCGATCAGGAAGTTGTGCGTCACGACGAGCTCGTGGCGCGGCTCGTCCCCGGCCACCGGCCCGGTGAACCGCGCGAGCGCCGCCGCCGCGAGCCCCGGCCCCTGCTCCCGCTCCGCCGCCGGGAACCCGCCCAGGAAGCCGAGCATCGCGTCCGCCGACTCCGCCGGCAGCTCCTCGCGCTTCGGCACGTACGGCACGTAGTCCCCGGCCGCCTCGTCGCACACGAGCGGTACGCCGTCGAGCCGTGCGCCCACCAGCCGCGCGGTCTCCTCGGCCCGGGCCAGCGGCCCGTGGTGGATCGCCGCCAGCGGAGCCCCGCGCAACCGCTCCCCGAGCAGCCCGGCCTGCCGCCGCCCCGCCTCGGTCAGCGCGCTCTCGTCGTCCGTGGCCTGGCCGTGCCGGGCGAGGTAGAGGTAGCGGGCGGCGGTGGTGGTGGTCATACGGGGCCTCCAGGGGCGCGGTCGATCAGACGTACCCCGGAACGGACGCACTCTCCGCCGAAAAAGGTTCCGGAAAAAGGTTCCCGAGACCGGTCACACTCCCCTCCCGGCGTCCGTCAGTGCTCTGAGACCGACCGACAGCCCCATGGAGAGAGCCATGCTGACCAACATCATGTACGTCACGCTCTACGTCACCGACCAGGACCGCGCCCTGCGCTTCTACACCGAGCAGCTCGGCCTGGAGAAGCGCATCGACTACCCCAACCCCGCCGGCCGCTTCCTCACCGTGGGCGTCCCGGGAACCCCGGTCGAGCTGCTCCTCTGGTCGCACCCGGCCGCCGCCGGCCAGCCGGCCGAGCGGGGCGCCACGCCCGGCCCGGTGATCCTCGAATCGGACGACCTGCGGGCGGACTTCAAGGTGTTCCGCGACCGCGGGGTCGTCTTCGACGAGGAGGAGCCGGAGGACTACGGCTTCGGCATCCGCATCGAGACGGCGGACCCGGACGGCAACCGCATCTCGCTGCGCCAGCGTCCCAAGGCGTGACGGCGCCCCGGCGCCGCCCCGGCGTTACTCGCCCCTGGAAGGACCCACTTCGTGACCGACTCCGTGACCGACTCCGTGATCGCTTCCGTCATCGCCCGCCAGCGCGTCGACGACCTTGACGCGGCCGTCCCGTTCTACGAGCGCCTGACCGGCCGGACCGCCGAGCGTTTCGCCTTCGCGGGGGTACGGCTCGCGGCCGTCGGGCCGTTCCTGCTGTACAGCGGCCCGGACGAGGCCGTGCAGCGGGTCGCCGGGGTGAGCGCCACCCTCACGGTCGGCGACCTTCCGGCCGCCGTCGAGGCGGCGGTCGCGGCCGGCGCCACGGTGGTCATGCCGCCGCAGCCCACCCCGAACGGCCACCGTGCGGTCGTACGCCACCCCGAGGGCGGCGTCTACGAGTACGTCGGCCCCTGAGCCCACTCGCTCAGGGGGTCCGTACGCCGAGCCACTGCTCGGCGCCGTACTCCTCGTACCGCCTCACCTCCGTGAACCCCAGCTTCGCCGCGAGCCGCATCGAGGGCTCGTTGGCGGACCGGGTACGGAGCAGCGCCGACGTGCCGGGCAGGGCGCGGGCGAGCCAGCCGAGCGCGGCGGCGGACGCCTCGGCCGCGTACCCGTGCCCCCACGCCTCCGGCAGGAACAGATAGCCGAGTTCGGCCTCGGCCTGCCCGGGGTCGGGCCGGTCGAGGGTCGTGACCGTGCCGATCATCGCCCCGCCGCACTCGACCACGAAGACCCCGGGCCGCTGCCCCGGCACCTCGGGCATGGCACGTTCCAGCTCCTCGCGTGGCTGCGCGCCCCCGATGTACGTACCCACCTCCGGCGACGCGAACAGCTCGACGAACGCCGCCCGATCCCGCGCCTCCGCGGCGCGGAGCACAAGCCGTTCGGTACGGATCGGCGCGGGCGGCCAGACGCCGGGCGCGAGTCCAAATCCAGTCATGCGCGCCAACGTACCCCGTACGTAGGAAAATTGATCAATGTCACCCCGCCTCGCCCGGTAGGCCCTTCGTCGTGGCATCGGTCCTCGCACCCGTGAGCCGGGCCCCGGCCAGCCGCGCGCCGCGCAGGTCCGCGCCGCGCAGATCGGCGCTCCGGAGATCGACGTCCCGCAGGTCGGCGCTGCGCAGATCGGCGTTCCGGAGCGAGGTCCGGGCCAGGGTGGCGCCGGTCTCGGCGAAGGTGCGGTCGGCGCCGCTCAGATTCGCACCGTTCAGGTTCGCGCCGGTCAGATCGGCCCGGGTGAGGTCGGCCTCGGCGAGATAGGCGTCGCGCAGGTTCACGCCGCGCAGATCGGCGCCGGTCAGTTTGGTGCCCCAGAGCAGCGCGCCGACGAGTTCGGTGTTCCGGGCGACGACACCGACGCTTTCGTCAGCCTTGCTGAGCACGGCGTCGGAGAGATCGGCGAAGGGCAGCTGGGCGTCGGTGAAGTCGGAGCCGATGAGGGTCGCGCGGGTCAGATCCGCGGTGTTGAGCAAAGCCTCGCGGAAGTCCGACTCCGACGCCAGCACGTCTGTCAGCTTCGCGTCCTCCAGGGTGGCTCTGTGGAAGTCGGCCCAGGAGAGGTTGCTGTCGGACAGATCCGAGCCCGACAGATCCACGTAGCGGAAGTTGCGTTTGGCGGTATCGAGGTCTCCGAAGACCGGGGCGTCCTCGTACTCGAGCCCTCGGAGGTCGACCTCCTTGAGGTCGACGAGAAAGGGCGTGGGCGTCACCCGGCGGTTGGCCAGCACGGTCAGCGCCGCGGCGACGTCCGAGGGCGGCACGTGCGGCTTGCCCGCCGGCGCCGGTTTCCTCGCGGACAGCGGCGCCCGGTCCCGTACGTATGCGGACAGCACGGAGGTGACGGCGGGGTCGTCGCGCGGCGAGTCCTGCTCGATGCGGCCGAGGGCGTAGATGCCGCCGAGCCGCACGTGCGGCGACGTCGACGCCAGATTGGCGATGGCGGTGTTGAACCGGTCGGTGATCTGCCCGGTCTCGGCGACGCGCACTTCCTTGGCCGCCTGACCCACCTGCGCCCAGGTGAACCACACCGCCGCCACCGCGGCCAGCCCCGGCAACGCGGACGCCCCCAGCGCCCACCATTGCAACCGGCTCCCACGCGCCCCCGCCCCCGCCCCGGGCCGCGGCTGAGCAGCCGGGCCACCCTCCGCCCGCCCGGTCGCCTGCCTCCGCGCGAGCACCCGCAGCCGCCCCAGGTCCCACTTCCTCTGCACACCCCCATGCCACACCACCCCCCTCCCCACCGCCCGCCACACCCCGGCACTCGGCCTAACCCCGCCGCTCGGAAGCGAGTCCTGTTCGCGGGCCATCCGGCCGGATACGATCGGGCGCCCCGCGAGCCCGTCGGGCGGGGCGTCGTCTTCTTTCGTTCTCCCGCTCGTGACAGAAAGCTCTGACATGTCCCAGCCGCAGCTCGGTCCCCTCGCTCCCGTCGACAAGAAGAAGCCCCTCGCCGGGCTCACGCCCTGGCAGAAGGCGCTCTCCGTGCTCCCGCTGGCCCTGGTCGCCGTCGGTGGGCTGATCGGCGGCGTACTGGGCGCGCTGGCCATGCTCACCAACGTGAAGATCGCGCGTACGCAGCTGTCGACGCCCGTCAAGGTGATAGCCATGCTCGGAGTCGCCACCGCGGCCCTCGTCCTGCTGCTGGTGGCCGCCGCCGCCCTCTCCGGCGTCCTGAACGGATGACGAGCGGCCGCGACTGGTCGGCCGAGTACCTGCGCCTGTCACGCGGCCACCGCCACGACCTCGTCATCCCCGGCCGTTGGGACACCTACGTGGACCCGGCGCATCCCCCGCTGACCGAGGCCGAGATCTGCGAGGCGGAGGCCGACCTGGGGATCACCTTCCCCGACGCCTACCGCGACCACCTGTCCCGCGTCAGCCGCGGCACCGGCTTCCGCCCGCTGTGGCGGGGGCCGCGGGGCTGGGTCTGGTACGGCGACTCCGACACCAACTACGACCTCCTCACCGAGCCGTTCCCGCACCCCGACTCGTACGCCGCGTACGACGCCGAACTGGGCGACCGCGAGCCACCGCGCGAGGACGCGGAGGCCTGGGCGGCCTGGGACGACGAGTGCGGGGTCCTGGAGGAGCGGAAGACCGCCGGCGCCGTCTACCTCCAGGAGGGCGGCTGCGGCTTCAGCACCCTCCTGGTCGTCACCGGCCCCCACCGCGGCGAGATGTGGTTCGACAGCCGCGCCACGTGCGACCAGATCCTCCCGCTGAAGGTGGCCGGCCGCCCGGCCACCTTCACGGACTGGCGCGACCGCGGCTTCCACCTCACCCCGTGGTGACTCGGGGCGGAGCCATCAGTGGGCCGGGCTCCCGAATATCGAGGCATGCCATCATCGGCAGATGGTGCTCATAGGAGAGTTCTTCCTCGCCGGGGACGACGAGTCCGCAAGGCGCGTAGGTCCGCGCAAGAGCCACGACTTTCCCGCCGTGCGATGTGACGGCATCTATCCGGATGACGCGGTTCCGAGGTGGGAGGTTCTGCTGACGGGGGCGGAAAGTCCCCTCCGGCATGTGGTGCCCATGGCCAACGACGGCTTCACCGTCTTCGCTGTTCCACAGCCGCTCCGCGCCGCGTTGATCGGCGCAGGAACGGATCGGCTTCGCACCACAGCCCTCACCTGGGCCGAGATCGTCACCGGGATAGGCGACGAGGTCTCCCCCGAGACGGCGGTCGGCCTCCTTGAGCGCCTGGCGGCCTTGGCCGGCAGGCGCGCGGAGGAGGGCCTGAGCCTGTACTGCTGGTACTGGGCGCCCTGACCCCCTAAGGCCTCAGATCCCGCACCGGACCGCCTCGACGAACGGCGCCCAGGCGGCGACGGTGAGGACGAGGGCGAGTTGAGGCTCTGTGTGAGCGAGTTGCTGACGAACGTCATTCGGCACGTCGGCGAGGGCGCGTCCGTGACCGTACGGGTGACCGCCGCGCACGCCGCGGGTGTGGCCCGTACCGCGGGAGGCGGGGGAGGGGGCCGAGTATCGGGGCGGGGGCTCGGGTCGGTGGAGGCGGTGGCGGTCAGGTGGGGCGTGGAGCAGGGGTCGTACGGGAAGACGCTGTGGTGTGAGCTGCGTGGCGGCGGGCCACCGGAGCGGCCCCAGCATCATGGAGTCACCTCCGAAGGGACTTCTATGGGAGCCTGAGCGCATGAACGGCGATCTCGACGAAGGGAGCGAAGCGGCATGAGTCAGCCCGCCCACAACCCCGCCGCCGTACCGCAGCCGCCCGTGCAGGCCGAGGCGATCCGTTCCGCGCTCGCCCAGGTTGCCCCTCACCTGCTTCCGCAGTTCGACCAGGATCGGGCGGCCGCCACCGCGCGCGCCCGCGCGGAGACGTCGGCGACACCGTTGCGGGTGTTCGCAGAGGCCTGGGCGGTCGAGGTCGCCATCGCCCGGCACCCCGAGACTGCGGCCCGGCTGCGCGAGTTGGAGGCGGCCGCCGAGGAAGCCGCCGACCCGCCCGCCGCACTCGGTATCGCCGCCGAGATCAGTGGTATCCGCCGTGCTGCCGCAGCCGAGGCAGGCCTCGCCACGGGCAGCGGGTCCAGCCGGTGACTGGTGAGTGGATGTGGGACTGCGCGTTCCAGGCCGAGGATGAGGCCAGCTATCCCAAGCTGGTACGCGACGAGGTGAAGGTCCTCGCTGACCAGATCGTCGACCTTGCCAACCTCGGCATCGACCCCTCCGAGCTCGGTGAGCCCACCCCCGGCACTGCCCGCCGGCACACGCTGCCCTGTGGTGGCTGGTTCGAGACCCAGGCTCTTCCCCGGCTGCGGCCGCGGCTGATCGCCGTGGTGCTGATCGTGCCGCCACCGCACCTGCTCTGAACGCGGTGGTCGCGAGTTGTGGACCGGAGCGACCCCCGCGCCACCCACCACCCACTTCAACCCGTCAGCGAACCCAGCGCCACCCACCACCCACTTCAACCCGTCAGCGAACCCAGCGCCGCCCGCAGCCGCGCCCCCGCCTCCTCGGCGACCGGCGCCAGTTCGGGGCGGCCCGTCACGGAGACCATGAGCTGGGGGTCCATCGCCTCGACGACGGTGCGGCCCGGCTCGCCGTCGGCGCTCCGTACCACCACATTGCACGGCAGGAGCAGGCCGATGTGGCGGTCCGCCTCCAGGGCGCGGTGGGCGAGGGGCGGGTTGCAGGCGCCGAGGATGAGGTAGTCCTCGATGTCGGCGCCGATCTTCGCCTTCAGGGTCGCCTGGACGTCGATCTCGGTGAGGATGCCGAAGCCCTGCTCGGCGAGGGCCGCGCGCACGCGGTCGACGGCGTCCGCGAAGGGGAGGTCGAGGGTGACGGGGATGCCGTAGTCCACATGGTCCATGGTGTGCGCTCCAGTCGTTCCGGCCGACGTTAGATACCCCCCTGGGTATTGAGGGTACTGCACACCCGCCCGCGCTCGGCCATGTGGCAGAGGGGCGGCGTGTCCGGGGTTGGGCGGCTCGGCGGGCCGGTCATTCTCGCCGCATGACACAGCTCAGAACCGCCGCCGCGTCCGTCGCCTCCGCCGCGCTCGCCCTGGTCATGGGGCTGCCCGGCAGCGCCGGCGCCCAGCCCCAGCCCGAAGCCCGGCCCCAGGCCCAGGCCCAGCCTCCCGCCGAGCACGTCTGCTACTTCGAGGGGCGGGACCAGAACGACTTCCTCGACGTCACCCAGCGGCTCATCGGCCCGCCCCCCTGCCGCGAGGCGTTCGTCGGCGAGCGGTGGGTCAGGACCTTCCCCTCGTGGGGTACGGCGCCGAGCGCCGAAGGGGCCGTGTACCCCGCGGGCTACACGCCCCAGCGCCCCGCGCCGATGGACGACTTCCTCGCGAAGTTCCGCGGCGTCCGCGTCGTCAACGACATCGGCACGGTCCGGGAGCGGAGCTTCACCTTCGGTCCGGAGACGGTGCGCCTCACCGAGATCGACAGGGAGTCCGGGCTCCCCTTCACCTACTTCGCCACCGCGCCGCTGCCTCCACTGAGCCCCGGGGAGCACACGAGCACGGTCTTCATGCGGCTGAGCGCGGAACACTGCGACGGCCTCGGCACCGTGGAGGGCGAGAACTGCCTGCCCGGCGGCGAGTTCCCGTACCCCACCCCCAACCCCATCACCGTCACGTTCTTCCCGCGCAACCCTGCGTGATTTCGCGCGGTCGGCCGCGGCCCCGGACCCGGAGTCGCCGCCCGGACCGGGCGGCGACTCCGGGCGGGCACGTCATCCGTTGGCGCTGACCCGCCGGACGGCGCTGCAGTTCAGCGCCGTGCTGCCCTCGTAGTTACAGGCCTGGATGTCGATGTAGCCGCTCTCGCCGATGGAGAGGTTGAGGTCGGCGCAGTAGCCGTTGCCCAGGTTGTACTGCACGTTGTGCCACGAGCCGCCGTTGATCCGGTAGTTGGTGCCCGGGTGGTGCCCGTCGGCGGCGGCCATGCTCGCCGCACCCATGACCGTCACCCCCGACGCCTGCGGGGTGGCCGAGGCGCCCGGGGCTGGCATCCGGCCCACCGCAGAAGGCCCCGCCCCCCCAGGCGCGTCAGTCGATGTGGACGATCTGGAACGCCTCCGCCATCCGCCCCGCCGGCAGGCCGCCCGCCCGCGCGTGTTCGCTCAGCCAGTCCCGTAGCAGCCCCGACAGGTCGTCGAAGTGGGCGGTCTGGGAGGTGTGGATGCGCAGGGCCTCGACCTTGCGGTCGAAGACGGGGGTGACGTCCACGTACTGGTTGGGGGTCGGGCCGGTCATCAGCCAGAGCTCGTGGACGATCCAGGGCTCCAGGCCCTCCTCCCTCAGCAGCTCGGCGTGGGCGAAGGGGTTGCGGGCCTCGGGGTAGATCGCGCGCAGGCAGGCCTCGCCGACGGCGCGGTGGTCGGGGTGGAGGTCGGCCGCGCGGGCCCAGTTGATCTCGGGGGAGGGGACGATGCACCGCTGCGGCCGCACCTCGCGGATCACCCGGCACAGGTCGCGCCGGAGCTTCACGTCCGCCTCGACGAAGCTGTCGGGGTAGCCGAGGAAGCGCACGTCCGCGACGCCGCTGAGCTTGGCGGAGTGCATCTGCTCGGCGCGGCGCAGGTCCGCCATGGCCTGGCGGGGGAGCAGGGGGTCGTAACCGCCGGCACCGCCGTCCGTGACGATGCAGTACGTGACGCGGGTGCCGCGCTCGATCCACTGCATGACGGTGCCGCTCACGCAGAACTCGATGTCGTCCGGGTGCGCGGCCACCACCAGCAGCGATTCCGGCGCACTGCGACGCACGTTCGGATCGGTCGCGAAGTCGGTCTCCAAGTCCTCCATGAGGCCAGCCTGTTGGCGTGGCGGGGGTGTCGCAAGGCCAAGTCCTGGCGTGAACCGGACATGGCACTTACGCGCCATCCAAAAACTTGGTAGATTCAAATCATTGGTAAGACAAGTTGACGCGTGGTCAAGTGATCCGGAGGCGACCGGCAATGTGCAGGATTCTCGGCTCCCTCGCCGCAGGCGCAGGCACGCACACAGGCACGGACGCGGCCCGTCCCGACCCGGCCGAACTCGCCGCGGTCTCGGCCCGCCAGCGGCACGGCGGCCCCGACGAGCACCAGGTGCTCAGCGGCCCCGGCTGGTCGCTCGGCTGCGACCGGCTCGCCGTCACCGACCCGTGCGGCGGCAGCCAGCCGTACCGGCTGCCCCACCTCCCCGGCATCCTCGCCGTGCTCAACGGCGAGATCTACAACCACGCCGAACTGCGCCGCCGCCTCGCCGCCCGCGGCCACCGCTTCCCCGACCGCTGCGACGGCACGCTGCTGCCCGCGCTGTACGCCGAGTACGGGCCGGCCTTCGCCGAGCACCTGGACGGCATGTTCGCGGTGGCCGTCCTCGACCTGCGGCCCGGCAGCGGCCCCGGCGGCGGTGCCCAACTCGTCCTCGCCGTCGACGACATGGGCATGAAGCCGATCCACCTCCACCACGACCCGTACGACGGCGCCACCCGCTTCGCGTCCGAGATCCCGGCGCTGCTCGCGTTCGAGGGCGTGCGGATCGCCCCGCGCGAGGACGCGCTCGACACGGTGCTCGCCACCCGTACCTCGTACACCTCCCAGACCGCCCTCGACGGCATCAGCGTCCTGCCGCCCGGCGCGACCGCGCTCGTAAGGCCGGGGCGCGCCCCCGTCGTACGGCGGCGGGCCCCGTACGCGGCGGCGGCGCCGTTCGGCGACACGCAGGACGTGCTGCGGCACGAGGTGCGGCGGCTCGCCACCGCCGACGCGCCGGTGTGCGCGATCACCAGCGGCGGGCTCGACTCCGGACTCGTCACGGCGCTCGCCGCCGAGCACGCGCGCGAGACGGACGCGCCGCCGCTGCACACCTTCCACCTCACCTACCGCGGCAAGTGGCCCGACTCGGAGGCGGCGTACGCCCGTTCCGTCGCCCGCCGGGCCCGGACCGTGCACCACGAGGTCACCGTCGACCCCACCGAGATCCCCTCCCTGCTCACCCGCACGGTCCGGCACCTCGGGCAGCCCAACGCCGACCCCATCACCCTCTCCACCTACGCCCTCTTCCGGGCGGTGCGCGAGAACGGCTTCACCGTCGCGCTCTCCGGGGACGGCGCGGACGAGCTCTTCGGCGGGTACGACCGGATGCGGGCCGCGCTCACGGCGCCGCCCGGCGTGGACTGGGCGGGCGCGTACGCGGACGCGCTGTCGGCGGCGCCGCGGCTGCTGCGGGAGCACCTGTACACGTCCTCGTACGCCGCCTTCATCGCCGACCAGGGGTCGGCGGCCGACCGCATCGAGCAGGAGCTCCGCTCCGCGGAGGGGGATCGGTTGTCGGCCGTGTCCGCCTTCGAGACGCGGTGGCGGCTGCCCGCGTACCACCTGCGGCGGGTCGACCACCTGTCCATGGCGTGGGCGGTGGAGGCCCGCATGCCGTTCTGCCAGCCGGGCGTGGTCGCGCACGCGCGCGAGCTGCCGGTGGGCGAGCGGACGGGGAAGCGGGCGCTGTACGAGGCGGGGGCGGAGCTCCTCCCGGCGGGCGTCCTGAAGCGGCCCAAGCAGCCGTTCACGCTGCCGATCGCGGCGATGATCGCGCCGGGCGGACCGTTGCTCGACACGGTGCGGGAGCTGCTCTCGCCGGCGCGGCTGGTCCTTGGCGGGAAGGTGCGGGCGGACCGCGTGAACCGGCTGTTGGCCCGGCACCTGGAGCGGCCGAACCAGCATGTCGCGCTGGCGCTGTGGGGGGTGGCGGTGCATGAGCTGTGGGCGGAGGTTGTGCAGGGGATGCGGATACCGGTGGGTTGTGCGGCCTGAAAGCGCGGGACCTTGGCGTCCCGGGCCGGCGTCAGCCCCTGCGGGCCGGGCCGCACCGTTGCGCGCGGGCGCTCGGGGCGCGGGGGTGCAGGGGGCGGAGGCGCCGCCAGGGGCGCCGTCCCGTGTAGCCCACCCTCCCCCTGACTTCGTCGGGGGGACCCCCACCGCCCTGCGGGACGAATGCCCACAACGGGATGGCGGGGAGGGGGCGGGGGCTCGGCCACAACGGGATGGGGGAAGGGGCGCGGGGGTTCGCCCACAACGGGATGGCGGAGGGGGCGCGGCCACCCGCCCGCGGTGGGCCGGCGCCCAGCCCCAACGGGACGGCATGGTCACCGCTCACGTCGTCCTCGCCCACGGCGCCCCCAGCCCCACCCTCGTCCTGCCCCTCCACCACCTTCCCCCCGGCGCCCTCGCCCTCGGCTCCGAGCTCGCGCAGCTTCGGCGGGCCCTCGCCGGCACGCCCTACCCCCACCTCAACAAGATCGCGCTGTACGGGGCGTCCGGCCCCCACCGCCTCGACTACCGCTTCGTCCAGGCCATGCCCGGCGGCGGCCCCCACGGGTTCGACTTCCGGGCCGGGTGCGGGCACTCGCTGCTCGCGTGTGTCGTGGCCCAGGGGGGAGGTGGGGTCACGGTGAGGGCGGTGACCACGGGGGACACCGTGCGGTGTGTGCCGGAGGAAGACGGCGCGTACACGGTGGAGTTCCAGAGGGCACCCGACGCGCCCGACACCCTGCCCACCGGCCGCCCCGTCGACCTCCTCGACGGCGTGCCCGTGACGCTCGTCCGCTACGGGAACCCGTACGTCCTCGTGGACGCCCGCCACCTCCCCCCGGCCCACGACCCGGAGCGCGCCCTGCTCGCGCTCCGCGCCCGCGCCGCTCACCTCCTCGGGTACGCCCCGACCTCACCGCTCCCCAAGATCGCCGCGTTCCGGGAGACGGCCGACGGGGGAATCGCTGCCCGGGCGCTGACCGTGGGCGGCTGGCATCCGCGGCTCGCGCTGACCGGGGCCACCGCGTTCGCCGCGGCCGGAGCCATCGACGGGACCGTCGTCCGAGGTCCCGTGACGCGGATCGGGACGCCCGGCGGGCCGGTGCGCGTGTCCGCCACCGCCACCACCGTGCGGGTCCACGACAAGCGCGCCCACGTCCTCGCGCGGCTCGAACTCCCCTGGCGTATCCACGCAAAGGCGTGAACGCGCACCCCTCCGGCCAGGGTTTTCGTTCCACCCCTCTGCCACGCTGAATGGCGAAGGAAACGACCGACCGGCCACAGCGCATCCCATCCCGTTCCGTTCCCGTGCCGTATCCGTGGGGAGAGCAGACGCACATGAAATTCGAGAATCTGCGTGTCGTCGTGACCGGGGCGAGCCGTTACTTCGGCCGCGCGCTCGCCGTCGGATTCGCCCACCTCGGGGCCGAGGTCTATGTGTCGGCCCGCACCGTCGAGGCCGCCGAGCGGACCCGTACCGAGGTCATGGGCTCGGCCCGGGACCGTATCCACGCCTTCGGGTGCGATCTGAGCCGGCCCGCCGAGATCAGGGAGTTCGCGGCCCGGGTCGGCGAACGCACCGACCGGGTGGACCTGCTGGTCAACAACGGGGCGCGGTGGCTGGACGGGATGGACCTGGAGGCGGCGAGCGACGACCAGATCGTGGAGACGATCGAGTCGACGGCCGGCGGCACCGTCCTGATGGTGAAGCACTTCCTGCCGCTGCTGCGCGGATCCCTCCGGCCCGACATCGTGAACATGGTCGCGGTGCGCGACGCCGAGGGCGCCTCGGCCGCCGCGGCGGGCGCCGCGCACGAGGCGTTCTGGGCGGCGAAGAGCGCCCAGGCCGGATTCGCCGACATTCTCTCCCGCCGGCTCCGGCCCTCCGGCGTCCGCGTCTTCTCCCTCTTCCCGCCGGACTTCTCGACCTCCGACCCGCGCCACGCGGAATGGGACGGAGCGAATCCGGACGGAATAGCGCCCGACGAGAAACTCACCACCCAGGCGCTCTTCGAATGCATCGTCTACGCCGTCGAGCAGCCCCGCGACTGCTTCATCCGCTCCTTCCATTTCGAACCTCGCTGACCGCGTCAAGGAGGTCCCATGAACACGCCCGTCTGGATCACCGCGACCCCTCCGGCCACCCACGGCGAACTGCACATCGGCCACCTTGCCGGCCCGTACGTCGCCGCCGACGTCCTCACCCGCTTCCTGCGGGCCGAGGGCGAGCCGGTGCGGTTCACCACCGGCACCGCCGATCACGCCAGCTCGGTCGAGGTCAGAGCGCTGCGCCACAACCGCAAGCCGGAGGAGGTGGCCGAGGGCTACCGCGCCGCGATCACCGCGGACTGGCTGCGCTCGGGTGTCGCGTTCGACCACATCGTGAAGCCGCGCAAGGACCGCGGGTACGCGCGCTGGGTGCAGGACCTCTTCAGCCGGCTGTACGCGCAGGGGGTCATCGCCCCGCGCACTCGCCTCCTGCCGTACTGCGAGCCGTGCGAGCGCTGGCTGTACGGGGCGCACGTGACCGGCACCTGCGCGCACTGCGGGGCGTCGAGCGACGGCGGGATGTGCCACGAGTGCGCCCGGCCGAACGACGGCGGGGACCTGATCGCGCCGCGCTGCTCTATGTGCGACGCCCCGGCGGTCGCCAAGCGCTGCCGACGCCTGTACGTGCCCCTGGAGCCGTTCCGCGACCAGCTGTCCGACTACTGGGCGATGGCCGAACTCCCGCCCCGCCTCGCCGCGTTGTGCGAGTCCCTCGTCGAGGACGGGCTGCCGGACATCGCCGTCGGGCATCCGGCGGAGTGGGGGCTCGACGTGCCCGTCGAGGGCTTCCCGGAGCACCGGATCGACGCCTGCTTCGAGGCGGCGGCGATGCACCTCTTCGGCTACGACCCCAAGGGCCCGCTGCCGCGCCGCACCATCCACTTCTGCGGCTTCGGGCACTCCTTCTGCCATGCCGTGCTGCTGCCGGTGCTGCTGCTCGCGCAGGACATCAAGCTGCCGCAGGAGTTCAACGTCAACGAGTCGTACGTGGTGGAGGAGGGCGTACGCGAGGGCAACGTGTGGGCGCTCGACCTGCTCACCGAGTACGGCTCCGACACCCTGCGCCGGCACGTCCTGCAGGCCCGGCCGACCGGGCGCCGCACCGTGCACCAGCGCGACCGGCTCGCCGCCGCCCGGCAGGAGCTCGACGAGAGCTGGAACAGCTGGCTGACCCGGCTCTTCGCGGCCGTCCGCGAGGAGTGCGACGGGGTGGCGCCGCAGGCGATGCCCGGCGGCACCGGCTGGGCGGTCCTGGAGCGCCGGCTGCACCGCGCCGTGGACGACCTGCGCGAGGCGTACGGGCCGGACGCCTTCGACCCGCGGCGGGCGGTGGCCGTGCTCGACGAGATGGTCCGCTCGGCCGCCGACTTCGGCTACGTCAACGCGCACGAGCGCTGCCGGCCGACCACCAACTGCCGTCATCTGCCCGCGCTCGCCGCACAGTTGGCGGTTGCCTCGGCCCTCGCCGCTTGGGCGCGGCCGGTGATGCCGGAGGGCGCGGACCGGCTGGCGGCGGCGCTTCAGGTGGAAACGGGGCGGCCGGTGGACTGGTCGGCGCTGATCGCGCCGCTGCCGGGGACGCGGCTCGCGCCGCCGTCCGGTCCGGTCTTCGGATTCTGAGCCCCGAACCGTACCCGCACCCGTACCCGCACCCGTACCCGCACCCGCACTCGTACAGCCCCCGGCTTCTAAGCCCCTAAGAAGTCACGTACTTGTCCCACCCGCACCAAGGAACGGATACCCCCTCCCCGCCGCGTGACCGGCGCGCCACGCGCGGGGGCACGCGGCCCTCCCACAGGAGCCCCTCGTGTCCCTGCGCGTCGCCATGCTCAGCGTCCACACCTCCCCGCTCCACCAGCCCGGAACCGGGGACGCCGGCGGAATGAACGTCTACATGGTCGAGCTGTCCCGGGCCCTCGCCGAACAGGGCGTCCAGGTCGACCTGTTCACCCGCTGCCGCGGGGAGGGCCTGCCCGGCCTGGTCGATCTGGAGCCCGGCGTCCGGGTCCGGCACCTGCCGGCCGGGCCGCGCCGGCCGCTGCCGAAGGAGGCCATGCCGGACCTGGTCGTGCCCTTCTCGCTCGCGCTGCTCAAGGAGGGCCGCAGGGGCGGCCGGCCCCGTCCCTACGACCTGGTCCACTCGCACTACTGGCTGTCCGGGCAGGCCGGGCGGATCGCCTCGTTCGGCTGGGGCATACCGCTGGTGCACACCGCGCACACCCTCGCCCTGGTGAAGAACGCGCACCTCGCGGACGGCGACACCCCGGAGCCCGAGCTGCGGGTCCGGGGCGAGCACCAGGTGGTGGGGGACGCCGACCGGCTGATCGCCAACACGGGCGACGAGGCGGAGGCGCTGCGCACGCTGTACGGGGCGGACCCGGCGCGTACGGAGGTCGTACGGCCCGGGGTGGACCTGCGGACCTTCGCCAGGCTGGACGCCCCGGCGTCTGCCCCGGCGTCTGCCCCGGCGTCTGCCCCGGCCCACGGCCGGGCGGCGGCCCGCGCGCGCCTCGGGCTGCCGGCGGACGCCTTCGTCCCGCTGTACGCGGGGCGGATCCAGCCCCTGAAGGGCCCGGACGTGCTGGTGAGGGCAGTCGCGGAACTCCTCCGCATGGCACCGGAGTTGCGGCACCGGATGGTCGTCCCGGTGGTCGGCGGGCACTCGGGGGCGACCGAGCAGGGCTCGGTGTGGCGGCTCGCGGCGGAGCTCGGTGTGGACGACGTGCTGAAGCCCTGCCCGCCGGTGCCGCAGGAGCGGCTCGCGGAGTACTACCGGGCGGCGGACGTGCTCGTCGTGCCCTCGCGTTCGGAGTCGTTCGGCCTGGTGGCCCTGGAGGCGCAGGCCTGCGGGACGCCGGTGCTCGCGGCGGCGGTCGGCGGGCTGCCGACGGCGGTGTGGGACGGGGTGTCGGGGCTGCTCGTACGGGGCCACGACCCGGTCGAGTACGCCCGGCGGCTGCTGTGGCTGGCCCGGAACCCCGAGGCGCGGATCACGATGGGGGAGGCGGCGGCCCGGCACGCCCGGGGGATGAGCTGGCGCGCTTCCGCCACGCGGACGATCGACGTGTACGAGGACGCGAGGGCGAGGCGGCAGCCGCCGGCGACGATACGGGTGGGGCAAGGGCGGCGGCACGCCCCTGCCCCGGCGGCCCCTCTCTCCTGGAGGAACGAGAAGGCCGTAGCACGAGTTTAGCATCTCTTTTGGTTCGACCAAAGGTTAGGAGCGCTCAGGATGCGCCAATTCCGTTCCTGTGGTGGCGCATTGACGCACTCACGCCATGGCGGGTCCACGCAGAGAGAATCCCTGGATTCGCCCTCGAGCGGCCGACAGAATGGAGATGTCTTCAGGGAACGCCCGGCGGCACGGGCCCCCAGAAGCCGGAATTCACATTCCAACTCCTGGAGGAATCATGAACAAGACCATGAACAAGACCTTCCGTCAGTTCGCGCTCGCCCTCGTGGCCTGTCTGGCCGTCGCCGGCGGCGCGACGATCGCCGCCACCAGCGGTGAGGCCGACGCCCCGAACGACGCGCCCCGCCTGATGCTCGCCGACGACAACTGGCCGGTCCCCACCCCGGCGCCCGGCAACTGAAATATCCGGCGGCATATTTCGAACGAGCAAAACGACGGAATAGGCCCTGTGATCGTCCTGCCACGATCACGGGGCCTTTTCCGTGCCCGTCGGCTCAGTCCAGCCAGCCCATCCGCACCGCGCGCACACCGGCCTCGAAACGGCTGGCAGCGCCCAATTCCTGCATGAGTTCCGAGAGCATCCGGCTCACCGTGCGCAGCGACACCCCGAGGCTGCGGGCGATCTTCTCGTCCTTCATCCCGGTGGCCAGCATCCGCAACGCCGCCCGCTGCTGCTCGGACAGCCCGTCGCCGCCCCGCTCGGCCGTGGCCCCGGAGCCGTACGGCACGGCCGTGTGCCAGCAGTGCTCGAAGAGCCCGAGGTAGGAGCGGACCAGGGCCCGGCCGCGGGCCAGGATGGCGCCCTTGCGCGCGTCCTCGGGCCGGATCGGCAGCATGGCGTACTGCTGGTCGATGATGATCATGTTGAGCGGCACGACCGCGGCGACCCGGATCTCCGCCCCCAATTCCGCGCGGGCGTCGAGCAGTTCGGCGACGTCCGGTCGCGTGGCGTGTTCGTGCGCGTAGATCGCCCGGACCCGGATGCCCTGTTCGAGGCGCCGTCGGTCGCGGTCGAGCGTCACATCGTGCACCTCGCGGCTCGGCCCGCCCGGGTACATGGACGCCGAGCTCTCCTGCATGACGTCGATGATGTCGTCCAGGGCCTGCTGGATGCGCCGGTAGTCGGTCAGCGCCTCGACCTCGACCTCGGAGCCCGCGAGCACACTGGCCCGCAGGAAGGTGCCGGCCAGCGCCTCCAGGGTCGCGTACGCCTGGTCCGCCTCGGCCAGGTGCTCCCGCAGCCGGTCCCGCTCGCGGTCGAGGAGGCGGAGCAGGGCGATCTCCGGGTCGACCGCCGCGACCGTGTCGGCGTCCGGGCGCCAGGCGGTGTTGCGGACGTCGGCGATGGTGGCGTGGGTGCGCGTGGTCGGCACGATCAGGCCGAGCGCGATCAGTTCGGCCCGACATCGCTCGTACTCCTCGTCGGTGAGCCCGAGTTCGGTGGTCACCTCGGCGAAGCTGGACACCCCTCGCCTGCGTAACTCCTGGTAGACGGGCACGAGTCGCTGCTGGTGGGCGTGGTGGGCGGCGGACACGGCGCCGCCAGTCGTGCCGCCGCCCGTGGTGTCGTCGGTCGCAGCCATGGCGCGTCTTCCCCCTCGTCGTCGTGGTTCCACCGTCGAAATCGTCAGGCTACGTGCCGGGCGCGGGCGGCCCGCTGCTGTGCGCTCAGCCCGTCGCCGCTGCGCGGCTCGCGGTAGTGCGGAACGATCACGTCGTCGCAGCGGGGGGAGTGGAGTGCGTGGGGCGCGTGGGGCGCGTGGGGTTCGGGCGCGCGGGTTTCCGCCGTCGTCATGCCGCCCCCCTCGTCGTCGACTCGGCCTTGCCGTCTACGCCGTGTTCGCCGTGTTCGCCGTGCTCGCCTGCGCCGTGGTGTCCGTGCTCGCCCGCGTCCCCGAGATCAGGCTACGTCGACTGCTCGTACGGCTCGCCGTCGAGGAGGCCGAGCCGGGCGGCCTTGACCCCGGCCTCGAAGCGGCTCGCGGCGTCGAGTTCCTGCATGACCTCGGAGATGAGACGGCTCACCGTGCGCAGCGAGACGCCCAGGTTGCGGGCCACCTGCTCGTCCTTGATGCCGGACGCGAGCATCCGCAGGGCGGCGCGCTGCTGTTCGGACAGGCCGTCGCCGCCGGGCTCGGCCGGCTCCTCGTGGCCGTACGGGGTGGCGGCGTGCCAGCAGTAGTCGTAGAGGGCGCGGTAGGAGCGCACCAGACCCGGGCCGCGGGCCAGGATCGCGGCCGAGTTCGGGTCGTGCGGGTCGGTGGGGAGCAGGGCGAAGTTCTCGTCGGCGAGGACCATGTTCATCGGGACCACGGCGGACAGGCGCACCTCGACGCCGAGCGCGGTCCGCTCGGCGAGGTGCTGGATCATCTCGGGCACCTGGCCCACCCGGTGGCTGTACATGGCCTGGACGAGCACGCCGCGGGCCACCCGGTCGCGGTCCCGGGCCAGTTCGAGGGACATCTCCTCGCGGCGGACCGAGCCGGTGAGCATGGAATGGACGGAGGTTCGCACCGTGTTCGTCAGGTCGGCCAGTTCCCGGCCGATCCTGGCCGGATCCTCCACGATCTCGACCTCGACCTCGGAGCCCGGCTCCATGCCGGCCCGCAGGAACGGTCCGGCGAGCGTCTCCAGGGTGGTGTGCGCGCGGCTGGTCTCGGCGAGCCGGCTCTCCAGGCGCTCGCGCTCGTGCTGGAGCAGGCGGAGCAGGGCGACGTCGGGGGCGACGACGGCGGGGGTTCCGCCCGGGGCTTGGCCCCTCGCCCCGTCGATCAGGCCGAGGGCGACCAACTCCTCGTGACAGCGCTCCCGTTCGGCCTTGCTGAGGTCGAGCCGGTGCGCCACGTCGTCGAAGGACTCGCCGGTCGTGCTGCGCAACTCCTGGTAGAGCGCGAGGGCCTGCTCGTTCCCCGTACGCGCTCCGGCGGCGTTTTTGGACACGACGCAGCAGACTCCCCTCGGATCGCGCGGATCCTGTTGAAACGCCCCGCTAGACCCTGCCACAAAATCGAACGTGTCGCATGGAGTTCGCACGCTTTCAGCGCGCGGAGGACTCCTGCTCCGCGGTGTCGTGGCAGTCCGGGCAGAGGCCCTTGAAGACCACCTCGGCGTCGCTGACCTGCCACTCGGGCAGGCTGCCGCGCGGCGGGGCGGGGGCGGTGGCCGTCACGTTCTCCACGCGGCCGCACCGCACGCACAGGGCGTGCTGGTGCGGCGGGCCGGAGATCTCGAAGACGGCGGGCAGGCCGGGGCGGTCGAACTTGCCGACCAGGCCGGTCTCCTGGAAGTGCCGCAGCATCTCGTAGACGGCCTGGCTGGTGAGGGTGCCGAGGTGCTCGCGGGCGGTCGCGGTGATCGCCTCCACGTCGAGATGGCCGCCGGCGGCGAGCACGGTGAGCACCTCGAGGCGCGGACCGGTCACGCGCAGGCCGACGTCGCGCAGGCGCTGGATCACGGCCTCGCGGCCCGTCAGCTCTTCCACGACTGCCATCTTCTCCGCCTCGCCCGCCACCCGATGCCTGGCCCCGATGCCCGGTCTCGATGCCTGGTCGGCCCAAACCTTTGTGGGCATCGTACCTCTTGCCCATCCCTGGCGTCAGGGGATCCTCGGCCAGGTGTGCGTGCGGGAGCGGGGGAGAGGCTCAGTCGTCCGTCCGGCAGACCAGCAGCACGCTTTCCGTCCGGTCGTCGATCCGGTGCCGGCGGCGGCCCTCGATGTGCAGGCCGGCGGAGTGCAGTTCGGCGGCCAGGTGCTCGCCGTCCACGATCCACTTGTCGGTGCTGAGCACGACCCGCTCGGTGGAGAGCTTTCCGGTACGGGCCGAGTAGTACGTGATCCGCTCGCTCATCGTCCGCAGGTCGAAGGTCTGCCGGGCCACCACCCACTCGTCGATGCCGTCGAAGCGCGGCACCTGGAAGGCCCAGGTGCGCTGCGGCTCGGCGACCAGGCCGGGCAGCAGATGCGCCGTGTAGTCGAGCGCGAGCGCGCCGCCCGCCCCCAGGTGCGAGGCGATCTCGCGCAGCAGCCGGGGCCGTGCCTGCGGCGGTACGGCGGAGACCATCGCGCCCGCGAGCAGCGCGAGCCGGTAGTCGCCGTCGAGCCGCAGCTCCGAGAGGTCGGCCCTGGTGGTCACGACGAGCCCGGCGACCTGCGGACCGATGCGCCGGGCCCAGTTCTCGAGGCGCTCCAGGGCGGGGCCGTCCCGGTCCACGGCCTCCACGGCGAAGCCGTGCCGGGC
Source organism: Streptomyces sp. SKN60 (assembly GCF_026236535.1). GTDB lineage: Bacteria > Actinomycetota > Actinomycetes > Streptomycetales > Streptomycetaceae > Streptomyces. The sequence continues at coordinate 31,011 of NZ_JAHTMW010000005.1, forward strand.
GAAGGGGACGGCGAGCCGTCCGGCGCCGGAGCCGAGATCGAGAACGGGGCCGCCGGTGGACCGGGCGAGACCGAGGTACCGGACGATGTCGGCGCTGTGCGGGCCGAGGAGCGCGTCGTGCAGCCAGACCGAGTCCTCGTCGCCGGGGGAGACCGATTCCAGTCCGGGAAGGGTGTCGGACGGGAGCCGGATCCCGGCGCCGGGGGCGGGCAGGTCGTATCGGGACGGCAGGACCGGGGCGAGCGGTGCGGGCACGGGCACGACGGGCAGGGAAGTGCCGCTCGGTGTGTGCATCGCTCCTCCAGGGGCTCGCTCGGTCCGTGCCGTCCGGGCGGGGCACCCGTGCCGCCGGGGCCGCGCCGCTGGGCTCCATCCTGACCTGCGGCGGATGGCCGGTTCCAGCGGATCCGGGGGCGTGAACACGCGATGGCGTGTGTCTGCCACGGGGGCGCGCGGAGGAGGCGTACGCGCCGAGGGCGAGCGGGAAAGTCCGAGGAGCCCGGGCTCAGAGCGGGCGACTCCGCCGGGTCCCGCCGCCCAGCGGGACGAAGCCGCTGTGCTCGTAGAAGGGGAGCGAGGGGTCGGGGTCGGCGGGGAGGGTCAGCCGCTGCTCGGTGGCCCCGTAGGCCCGCATCCGCTCGCTCGTCGCGGCGAGCAGGGCCGTACCGATGCCGGCGCGGCGGGATCCGGGGAGCACCGCGAGCGCGTACAGCTCGCCCTCGCCCGGTACGGGCACGCCGCCGGCCACCGCGCCGAGCAGGGTGCCGTCCGGCCGCGCCGCCACCAGCCAGCCGAGCCACCCCGGCGCCCCGCCGGGAATTTCAATTTCCGCGCGGATACGGGGGAGTGCGCATTGCGCGGACACGAGCCGCCGGGTGGGGATTTCGCCGAGTATTTCCGCGTAACTGTCCCGAATGCACTCCGCAAGCAGCCTGGATATCGTCGTCGCGTCGGCGGCTTCCGCCGCCCGCACGTCCGCCAGCTGCATTGGTTCGTACCCTTCGACGTGCCGAGCTGAACGCCAACATACCCACAATAGCCGGGAATTCGTACGGAGTGTGACCGATGTGAAATCTACGAATTCCCTTAGTAATTAATTCGGGAACGAGCAGCAGGCGATGATGAGCGGGGCGGCCGCCAGGCCGGCCGCCGCGATCGTCGCCAGTCCCCACAGCACCGGGTGCCCGGCGCTGTGCGGGGTGAGGATGCGGCGCATGCGCAGCGCGGCCGAGGGGCCGCCCGCGCCGAAGGCCTGCCGCGGTGCCCGTCCCGAGGCCAGTGCGTACAGCGCGGTGGCCAGCGCGTCGCGCGAGCAACGGTTCAACGCCCGGTCGTCCGCGGCCATTTCGAGCAGCAGGGGTACGGCGGTGCTGCCGTGCCGGGCCAGCGGCAGATGCCGGAACACCGCCGCGAACGCCTCCACCGCCGCGACAAGCAGATGGTGCCGGCCCGCGATGTGCGCCCGCTCGTGCGCGAGGGCGGCGGCCAACTGCGGTCCGGTCAGGGCGTCGAGGGCGCCGGACGACACCACCACGCGGCGCGAGCGGCCGGGCAGGCAGTAGACGGCGGGCCGCTCGTGCTCCAGGACGGTGACGCCGAGCCCCGCGTCGTACCGCCCGACCAGACGCAGGGTCTCGGCGTGCCGGCCGCGCTGCCGGCGCGCCCGCAGCAGCACCCGTACGAAGCCGGTGACCGGGGCGGCGAACACGCCGAGGGCGATGCCGAGGGAGGTGTACTCGAGGGCGGTGAACGCCAGGAACTCCTCGGCGGTCGGCAGCCGGAGCGCGAACAGCGCGTCGCTGAGCCGGTGGCCGGTCGGGCTCGGCAGGATCAGCTGGGCGGGCAGCAGCGCGGCGGACCCGGTGAACAGCGCACCGCTCGCCACCCACACCGCGAGCGCGAGCCGCGGCACCTGCTGCGCCCAGCGGGCCCGTACGAGCAGCCAGGGGACGAGGAAGCCGGTACAGAGGAGGAGGCCGAGCGGCGGCAGGGTGTGGTGGTTCATCGGTCCGCGTCCTGGGCGCGCCGGGCGGTGCGCAGCGCCGCGTCGAGGGCCGCCATGTCCTCGTCGGAGATGGTCTCCACGAAGCGCAGCAGCGCCGCGGGCCGGTCCTGGCTGTCGCCGAGCGCGTCCTGCATGAGCCCGGCGGTGTACTCCTCGCGGCTGCGCACCGGCTCGTACAGCCAGGCCCGGCCCGACTTCTCGCGGCGCAGCCAGCCCTTGCGGTGGAGTATGTCCGCGACGGTCATCACCGTCGTGTAGGCGACCCGGCGCCCCAGATTGATGTCGTCGACGATCTCGCGGACCGTGGCGGGCCGCTGCCAGGCCCACAGCCGGTCCATGATCTCGGCCTCCAGCTCTCCCAGCCGGCGCACGTGCATCCCCTCCCCGCTCCGGGCGGCTCATCGTACGGGCCGCCACACCCGCTCAGGTATACCCCCCAGGGGTACGGTGAGTGGGTGGACGGCCCGGAGGGCGGCTCCTGTGTGGAACCGCCCTCGGAAGTACGTCAGGTCCGGATCAGGTCCGGATCAGGTCCGGATCAGGCGCGCGATCGCCTTCGACGCCTCGCCGACCTTGACCTTGGCCTGGTCTCCGCCGGCCTCGATGGCCTCCGTGACGCAGCAGCTGAGGTGCTCGTCGAGGAGGGCCACCGCGCAGGACTGGAGGGCCGCGTTGATCGCGGAGACCTGGGTCAGGACGTCGATGCAGTAGGTGTCCTCGTCGACCATCCGCTGCACCCCCCGGACCTGGCCCTCGATGCGCCGGAGGCGTCTGATGATGTCTTCCTTCTGCTGTACGTAACCGGCCACGGCGGCCTCTCCCGTCAGTACGTCACGTCAGATCTCGGCGCTGGAAGGGGTGTTACGGGGTGTTACCTGTCGGCGGCCTGGAAGCCGCGCAGGCGGAGGCTGTTGCCGACCACGAAGACCGAGGAGAAGGCCATCGCGGCGCCGGCGATCATCGGGTTGAGCAGTCCGGCCGCGGCGAGCGGCAGGGCGGCCACGTTGTAGGCGAAGGCCCAGAAGAGGTTCGAGCGGATGGTGCCGAGGGTCTTGCGGGAGAGCCGGATGGCGTCGGCCGCGGCCCGCAGGTCGCCCCGTACGAGGGTCAGGTCGCCGGCCTCGATGGCGGCGTCCGTACCGGTGCCCATGGCCAGGCCCAGGTCGGCCTGGGCGAGCGCGGCGGCGTCGTTGACGCCGTCGCCGACCATGGCGACCGAACGGCCCTCGCTCTGCAGGCGCTTGACGACGTCGACCTTGTCCTGCGGCATGACCTCGGCGATCACCTCGTCGATGCCGACCTCGGCGGCGACGGCCTCGGCGACGGCCTGGTTGTCGCCGGTGAGCAGGATCGGGGTGAGGCCGAGGGCGCGCAGCCGCCGGATGGCCTCGGCGCTGGTCTCCTTGACGGCGTCGGCGACTTCGAGGACCGCGCGGGCCTCGCCGTCCCAGGCGACCGCGATGGCGGTCTTGCCGGCGGCCTCGGCGGCCTCCTTGGCGGCCCGGAGGGACGGGGTGAGCTCCATGGCCCACTCCTGGAGCAGCTTCTCGCGGCCGACGAGGACGGCGTGGCCGTCGACGACGCCCTGGACGCCGAGTCCGGGGATGTTGGCGAAGTCCTCGGGGGTGGGCAGGGTGCCGACCTTGGCGGCGGCGCCGGAGGCGACGGCCTGGGCGATCGGGTGCTCGGAGGAGTGCTCCAGGGCGCCGGCGAGGCGCAGCACGTCGGTCTCGTCCGTACCGGCGGCGGTGTGGACCTTGATGAGGGTCATCCGGCCGGTGGTGACGGTGCCGGTCTTGTCCAGGACGATGGTGTCGACCTTGCGGGTGGTCTCCAGGACCTCGGGGCCCTTGATCAGGATGCCGAGCTGGGCGCCGCGGCCGGTGCCGACCATGAGGGCGGTCGGGGTGGCCAGGCCGAGGGCGCAGGGGCAGGCGATGATCAGTACGGCGACGGCGGCGGTGAAGGCGGCGGTGAGGCCCTGCCCGGTGCCGAGCCAGAAGCCGAGGGTGCCGAGCGAGAGCGCGATGACGATCGGCACGAAGACGGCGGAGATCTTGTCGGCGAGGCGCTGGGCGGCGGCCTTGCCGTTCTGGGCGTCCTCGACGAGCTTGGCCATGCGGGCGAGCTGGGTGTCGGAGCCGACGCGGGTGGCCTCGACGACCAGGCGGCCGCCGGCGTTCAGGGTGGCGCCGGTGACGGCGTCGCCGACGCCGACCTCGACCGGCACGGACTCGCCGGTGAGCATGGAGGCGTCGACGGCGGAGGAGCCCTCGACGACGGTGCCGTCGGTGGCGATCTTCTCGCCGGGGCGGACCAGGAAGCGCATCCCGACCTGGAGTTCGGCGGTCGGTACGGTGACCTCGCGGCCGTCACGGAGGACGGTCACCTCCTTCGCGCCCAGCTGCATCAGCGCCTTGAGCGCGGCGCCCGCCTTGCGCTTGGAGCGGGCCTCGAAGTAGCGGCCGGCCAGGATGAAGGCGGTGACGCCGGCGGCGGCCTCCAGGTAGATGTTCCCGGCGCCGTCGGTGCGGGCGATGGTGAACTCGAAGGGGTGCGTCATGCCGGGGGTGCCGGCCGTGCCGAAGAACAGCGCCCACAGCGACCACAGGAACGCGGCGATGGTGCCGACCGAGATCAGCGTGTCCATGGTCGCGGCGCCGTGCTTGGCGTTGGTCCAGGCGGCGCGGTGGAAGGGCCAGGCGGCGTAGACGACGACCGGCGCGGCGAGCGTGAGGCTCAGCCACTGCCAGTACTCGATCTGCAGGGCCGGGACCATCGCCATGGCGATGACGGGTACGGCGAGGGCGACGGCGGTGATGAGCCGCTGCTTCAGCGGCCGCAGCTCGGCGTCGGCCTTCTCCTCGTCGGTGGGCCCGTCGGCGGCGCCGGCGCCGGGGGTCTCGGTCCTCGGCGGCTCGGGCTCCTTGGCGGTGTAGCCGGTGGCCTCGACGGTCGCGATGAGCTCGGAGACGTCGATGTCGGCGTCGAAGGTGACCTTCGCCTTCTCGGTCGCGTAGTTGACGGTGGCCTCGACCCCGTCCATGCGGTTGAGCTTCTTCTCGATCCGGGCCGCGCACGAGGCGCAGGTCATGCCGCCGATGGCGAGCTCGACCTGGGCGGTGCCGGGGGTCGTCGTTGTCATGAGGCTGCTCCTCTTTTCTGGAGGCTCGGTTCTCCTCCGGGCGCTTTGAGCCGGGCTCACAGCCCCGTGCGTGCTCGCCCCCTCGTCCCTCGGGGGCTGCGCGCGCTCGGGTCTGTTCCCCCGGCGCGCCCTTCGGTTCACTCGCCTGCGTGCGGCACGCGCCGTGACGCGATGGCGCGGGTTCGGGGGCCGGGGCCCGGCCCTGGCCCCGGCGGCCGGTGGGCGCGGGCGGCGCGCCGGTCGAGCCGGTCGGTCAGGCGCGGCCGGTCAGCTCGTAGCCGGCGTCGTCGACCGCCGCGGCGATGGCGGCGTCGTCGGGCGCGCCGCCGGTGGTGACGGTCACCAGGCCGCCGGCCACGTCGACGTCCACGGAGATGACGCCGTCGAGCGCGCTGACGGAGTTGGTGATGGCGGTCTTGCAGTGGCCGCAGGTCATGCCGGTGACGGCGTAGACCGTGGTGGTGGCGTCGGCGACGGCGGTGGCCGTGGTCGCCTCGGCGGCGTTGGTGTGGCAGCTGTTGTCGGGGGTGCAGCAGGAACCCATGTCGTCCTCCGTCGTCAGTGACCCGCTTGGGCCGGTGGATACCCTCGGGGGGTATCGGTGTGAGTCCATGTATACCCCCCTCCCGTATCCCGTGCAAGTACGGATTCGACTTGACTTGATACCCCCCAGGGGTATGGTGAGGTGCATTGAAGGTGAAGAACCCAGCCACCCCACGTACGGGAGAGCAGCCATGAACACCGGAGTGAAGATCACTGCCTTTGCCGCCGCGCTCGCCGCGACCTTCGGGACCGCGTACGGGGTCGGCAAGGGCGTCGGACCGGTCGACGAGCCGAAGAAGGCCGAGCACGGCGGCCACGCGGAGGCGGCGCCGAAGGGCGAGGGGGCCGCGGAGGGACATGCCGGTCACGCCGAGGGCGCGGCGAGCGCACCCGCCGCCGGCGGCCTGCAGGTCTCCGAGGGCGGCTACACCCTCGCCCTCGACACCCCGACCCCGGCGGTCGGCCGCAGCACCCTGAAGTTCGCCATCAAGGACGCGGCCGGCAAGAAGGTCACCGCGTTCACCACGGAGCACGGCAAGGAACTGCACTTCATCGTCGCCTCGCGCGACCTCACCGTCTTCCGCCACCTGCACCCGGTGAAGGCCGTCGACGGCACCTGGACCGTGGACGCGGACCTGCCGGCGGCCGGCGCGTACAAGGCGTTCGCCGACTTCAAGCCGGCCGACAAGGGCGCGAAGGGCGCGAAGGGGGTCACGCTCGGCGTGGACCTGTCCGTGCCCGGCGCGTACGCCCCGAAGCCCATGCCGCCGGTGAACCCGACCGCCGACGTCGACGGCTACCAGGTGCGCCTCGGCGGCACCCTCGACCCGGGCAAGGCGGGCGAGCTGCGGCTCACCGTCACCAAGGCCGGCAAGCCGGTGACGAACCTGGAGCCCTACCTCGGCGCCTACGGCCACCTGGTCGCGCTGCGCGAGGGCGACCTCGCCTACCTGCACGTCCACCCGAACGAGGGCGGCCCCGGACCCGACGTCTCGTTCACCGCGACCGCGCCGAGCTCCGGCACGTACCGCCTCTTCCTCGACTTCCAGCACGAGGGGAAGGTCCGTACGGCGGCCTTCACCGTACGGGCCGGGGGCGCGGGTACGGCTCTCCCGGCGCCGTCCGAGGCGGGGCACGACGCGGGACACGATGCGGGAGCCCACGCGCACGGCTAGTCTGGTCCCGAACATTGGACTAGACCTGTAGGCGGCGTCGTGCGATCCATGGAGGAACGGACTCGATGAGCAACCGTGCAGTGCTGGAGGTGATCGCCCTCGACGAGGAGGACGCGGTCGCTGCCCAGGCCGGTGGGGCGGACCGCCTCGAGCTGGTCACCGACATGGCGGCGGACGGGCTCACCCCGTCCACGACCGGCTTCAAGGCGATCCGCGCCGCGGTGGACATCCCGCTGCGCGTGATGCTGAGGCTGACGGACGGTTTCGCGGCGGGTGACATCGAGGTGCTCGTACGGCGGGCCGCCGAGCTCCGCGAGGCGGGCGCGACCGAGTTCGTGCTCGGCTTCCTCACCCCGGACGGCGAACCGGACCTGGTCGCGGTCGAGCGGCTGATCGCCGTCATCGACGGCTGCCACTGGACCTTCCACCGCGCCGTCGACCGGGCCGCCGACCGCGACGCGCTGCGCAAGCAGCTCGCGGACCTGCCCGGCCTCGACACGTACCTCACGGCGGGCGCGGCCACCGGCGTCGACGACGGCCTCGCCACCCTCAAGGCCGAGGCCGCCCGGGCCCGCACCGGCGAACCCGGCTACGAGCCGCAGATCCTCGTCGGCGGCGGCCTCCGCCTCGACCACCTGCCCGAGCTCCGCGCCGCCGGCCTCGACGCCTTCCACATCGGCGGCGCGGCCCGCCCCGGCGGCTGGACGGCCCCGGTGTCGGTGGCCGCGGTACGGGAGTGGCGCGCGGCCCTGGACGCGTAGGCGCGCGTAGGCGGCGTTCCGGACGATCGCGCGGAGGGGACCGTTCCGGTCGCTGTACGCACCTCCGGCAGTCGCCCTCGTGTACGACACGGCCGACCGCGCGCCGAGGCCCCTCGCCCCGTAAGGGGGCGGGGGGCCCTCCTCGTTCGGGTCGCGATCACCTCGGCCCCGCCGGGCTCGCTCGTCCCCTTCGCCTGCTCTGACCAGGCGAGATGACGAACTGCGCGGAGATTGGCCGAGAAGACCTGGTTGCGGTGCGCACCAAGTGGAAGATCACGTTCCGTACATGGCTGAATACGGAACGTTTCAGATCTTGCCTGCCACTCCCGTGCGTACCGATGAAAGGGCACAGCCATGTCTTCGGCCATGCGTAAGACGACCACCCCCCTGGCACGCCGCCTCGCCGCCGCAGCCGTCGCGCTGGGCAGCTGCCTGGCGCTCGCCGGCCCGACGGGCAGCGCCGCCGCGGCGCCCACCGACCCCGTACCGACCGTCTTCTTCGGCGACTCGTACACCGCCAACTTCGGCATCGCGCCCACCAATCACCAGGACGACCCCAACCGGGCCTTCTGCTTCCAGGCGCAGGAGAACTACCCCGCCGTCGCCACCCGGCGACTCGCGGACAAGGGCATCACGCTCGACGTCCAGTCGGACGTCTCCTGCGGAGGCGCCCTCGTCCACCACTTCTGGCAGGAACAGCAGACCTTCCCTCTGATTCCCGACCTGAAGGTTCCGCCGCAGCAGGACGCGCTCAAGGCCGACACCACCCAGTTGGTCGTGGGCGGCATGGGCGGCAACACGGTGGGCTTCGTCCGCATCCTGAAGCAGTGTTCCGACAAGCTGCGCTCCGACGAGCACGCCTTGCTGCCCGGAACGCCGGTGGACCCGGACCAGCCGGCCGTCGAGTGTGCCGAGTTCTTCGGGTCCGGGGACGGGAAGCAGTGGCTGGACGATCGGTTCGAGCAGGTCGGCTGGGAACTGGAGGAGATGCTCGACCGCATGGCGTACTTCGCGCCGGCCGCGGATCGTGTCCTGGTCGGCTACCCCCGGCTCGTACCGGCCGACACGACCAAGTGCCTGACCGCGGCGCCCGGTCAGACGGAGCTGCCGTTCGCCGACGTCCCGCAGGACGCCCTGCCGGTCCTCGACCAGGTCCAGAAGCGCCTGAACGACGTGATGAAGAAGGTCGCCACCGACGCCGGCGCCGACTTCGTGGACCTCTACGCCACCACCGGCGCCAACACGGCCTGCGACGGCGCCGACCGCGGCATCGGCGGCCTGCTTGAGACCTCTCAGGTCGAGATCTTCGGCACGAAGATTCCCTGGTACGCCCACCCCAACGAGAAGGGCCGCGACCTCCAGGCCGAGCACGTGGCCACGAAGGTGGAGGAAGTCCTCACCCGGTAGGGCCGCCTGTCTGAACCGCAGCCCCAGGTCGTCACCGGCCTGGGCTGCCGTACATGGGGGCCGTTGGGCTGGTCGGTCGTGATCGGCTCGGTGATCGGGTGAGGGCGTTGTCGGCGCCGTGTCCGAGGGGTGGGGGTGTCGTTGCGGAGGCAGGCCGTACCTTCACAGGACAGGAGCTGATGGATGAGGACACGGGAGTCGCGGCAGTGGATGGTCGCTGCCGCCACCGTCACGGGGCTGGGCGTGGTGGTGCCGTTCGTGGTCGGCGTGACGCCGGCCTACGCCCAGCCGCAACTGAGGATCACGAAGACGCACGAGGGCGACTTCCCCCGAAGCGGGCAGGGCGTCTATCGCATCACCGTCAGCAACCCGGGCACGGAAGCCACCCGCCGCATCTACGTCACCGATGAGCTTCCGACCGGGCTCAAAGCCGCGAGCGTGCAGGCCGCAGCCCCGTTCACCTGCAACATCGTGGGCAGCATGAGTGTGCTGACGTGCACGGCCGACGCCTTGGGAGCCGGCCAGACGTCGACGATCCTCCTGACGGTCAACGTCGCCGCGGACGCTCCCTGCAGCGTCACCAACAGGGTCCATGTCGACGAGGACGGTACTCTGCCGGACCCCCTCGTCGGCGAGGTGGACAGCGACGTCACGGCGATCACCGGCGGCGAATGCGGCAACGGCAACGGCAACGGGAACGGGGGCAACGGCGGGAACGGGGGCGGTCTGGGGCCGATTCTGCCGATCAACCTCAACGGTGTCATCCCGATGTTCAACAACATCGCCGTCAACAACAACATCAAGAGCCCCAACGCCGCCAACAACACCCGTCAGGACTTCGCTCTGAACAACCCTTAGTGGCCGGGGTCGTCAGTCGCCGGTCGCGCCGTCCAGCATCTCGCGCAGGATGTCCAGGTGGCCGTTGTGACGGGCCGTCTCCTCGGTGAGGTGGAGGAGGATCCAGCGCAGATCGACGTGCGTTCCGCCGCGGACGGGCCGCTTGGCCTTCGTGTCCAGGTCGCTTGCGGCGACCAGTTCGCGAAAACGGGCGCTCTGCTCGGCGTACTCGTCGAGCAGCTGCGCCAGCGGGAAGTCGACGGCGATCCGCATCTCCCGGTCGGGATCCTCCTCCGTCCAGGGCCCCCGGTCCTCCTCGCCGAGGAAGATCACCTCGAACCACCAGTGCTCGACCCAGCGGAGGTGGTTGACCAACCCGCTCATGGTCATCAGCGGCGACCCCGGCAGGAGCGCCTTGCGGGCGTTCTCCTCGGAGAGGCCCTCGCACTTGGTGCGGACGGTGTCGCGTGCGTAGTCGAGAAACGTGGTGAGCTGGGCGCGCTCGTCCCACGCGGACGGCGTGTCGGAGATTCTGGTCATCGCGCGAGGTTCGCCGATGCCGCCGCCCGTTGTCGAGCCAATTTGCGTCGAGTCGATGCGCCGCCCGCTCACGCCGCGTCTCTGCACTCCTCGCACAGCGGATGCTCCTCATACGTCCTGACAGCCCGCTCGCAACCGTCACAGCTCACAAGGGGTACGGCCGACGGCACCGCCCATGGTTCCTCGGCGGGTGCCGGTGGCGGCAGTTGGGTGGCGAGCCGGTACGCGAGGAAGCGGGCCGGGTGGTGAATGGGCACGTGTGCGGGTGGCAGGGCCGTGGTGAGCGTCCGCGTGATCTGCGCGCCGCCGATCCCGAGCCCGAGCCACTCGTCGACGGCGGGCGCCAGCCGCTCCACGTCGCGCCGGGACAGCAACAGACGTGGATCGACCGTCCGCAGCCGCGCGAGAACGGCGGCGGCGGGCCCGGAGGGCGGCGCGGCCGGCGGCGGCGGTGGTGGTGGCGGTGCTTCTTCCCGTACGGGCTCGGGTACGGGTACCGGTACGGGCTCCGGCTCCGGCACGGGCGCGGCGGCCCGGGGCTTGTCGTACCAGATCAGCCGCGTGGCGAACCGCCCACCTCCGAGCGGCACCTTCCGCCGCTCCAAGTAACCCTCCGCCGCAAGCTCGTTGAGCGCCCGCCGAATCGAGATCTCACCCTCGCGGAAGCGCAGCGTCAGCCGCTTCACGGAGGCGTCGGCGCCGTCCGGCAGCGACTGGATGTGGGCCCCGAGCCCGATCGCGAGCCCCGAGAGCGTCGGATGCTGGAGGAGGTCGTTCCCCACGACGGTGAACCGTGCGCGGTGCCGGTGCCGTACGTGGATCACTCCTGAGCGTGGCGCGTCGGCGGGAATCTCGAACGGAGCGGGAGATGCGGGCGTACCCGCGTTAGACTTCGAAACATCCATTGGGAAGGGTTTGCTTCCTAATCGGTAGGCCCTCGGTCAGGATTGCCGTCCTGCCGGGGGCCGAGTTGTTGCATATGCCGTTGTCGAGGCCGACCGTACCGCACCTGTCCGAGTTCCGGACAATCTGTCACCCGATCGTGTGAGATGGCCAGTTGGGGGACGGAGGGGGTTGGTTTGGGGAGTTCTTCTCTCCCTCAGTACTTACCTATTAAGGGAGTCGAGCATTACCGGGGCGCGCCCGGCCACGTCCCGGTCGGGGCGCCGTCAGATCACCGGAGGCCGTCCGAGCCGGGCCATCCGCCACACCGTCCGCCACCGCATCGGCCGCCGCGGCGGACACGGCACACGCACCCCTTCGAAGAACCCCGCCCACCACGCCCTGAGTCCGTGCAGCGGCGGCCGCTGGACCAGGGTGTACGCCGCCCACGAGGCGAGGTACACCGGCACCAGCACCGCGGGTAGCCGGCGCTTGGCGAGCCACACGCGGTTCCGGCCCGTGTTCCGGTAGTAGACGGCGTGCCGTGACGCCTCCGTGCGGGGGTGCCGGAGCAGCAGGTCCGCCCGGTAGTGGATCTCCCACCCGGCGTCGAGCGCGCGCCACGCGAAGTCGGTCTCCTCGTGCGCGTAGAAGAACTCAGCCGGGAAGTCGCCGACCTCCTCGATCACGCTCATACGGATCGCGTGCGCCCCGCCCAGGTACGTCGTGACGGGCCCCGACTCCGCCGGATCCGCACCACCCAGCCGCGGCACATGCCTGCGCAGCGTCCGCCCCTCCTCGTCGACGATCCGGAAACCCACCACCCCCAGCCCCGGATTCTCTGCGAACGCCTCCCGCACGAGCCGCAGCGTGTCCGTCCTCGGCAGCAGCCCGTCGTCATCGAGGACCACCACCACATCCACGCCCCCACGCCCCCGCAACCACCGCACCCCGGCGTTCCGCCCTCCCGGAATCCCCAGGTTCTCCGCCAGTTGGACGCCCGCCACCCCGGCGGGCAGCTCCGGCAGCCCCACCCCCTGCCCGAGCACGACGACCGTCGCCGAGGCTCCCTCCTGGTCGGTGACCGATTTCAGCAGGGCATCAAGCTCTCGCTCCCGATCTCCCATGGTGAGCACGACGACGCCGAGCGAGAGCCGGTCCGCGTCAGCGTCCGCGTGCTGGCCCGTCACGCCCGGCCCCGCAGGAGCGCGGCGGCGCGCTGCTCCAAGCTCGCGGCCCCGGACACCCCGCGCCTCCGGTAGCCGGCCGCCGTCGCCCGAATCGCCTTGATCTGCTGCCGGTTCCGGTCGGAGACCACGCCCTCCATGAAGTCGATCGCTCGGTTCCACAGGCCGACGGCCTCTTCGTGCCGGTGTTGGGCGGCCACCGAGCTCCCCAGGTTCACCATGGTCAGGCCGTGTACGCGCTGGTAGGTGCCCGGCGCGCGGCCTGCCAGCGCTGTGCGGTAGTGCCGTTCGGCCGCCGGGTAGTCCTTCATCGCCGTCAGCGTCTTGCCCGTGTGCGAGGCAACCGTGGCCGTGACCGGTCCGGAACCCGCGGCGTACGAAGCCACGGCGTCGCCCGTGTCCGACAGCGCGTCCTCCGCTGCCAACAGGGCACGGGCGGCCTTGCCGCCCTCCCGGCTGCTCCCGTACGCCCTGGCGCACGTGACCAGCAGGAGGGCTTCGGTCTGCCTGTCGACGCGGCCCGCCGCACGCCGTAGCGCCTCCTCCGCCAGCTCGACGCAGGAGCCCGGATGGCCCAGATCCAGCGCCTGGTGGGTCAACGCCCGCATCATCCACGCTCCGTGGCCGCGCGGGTCGGACTCGCACGCCAGTTGGTAGCCGACGAGGTAGTACTGCTGGGCGACGCCCTCGCGGCCGAGATCGTGATGCTTCCACCCGATCAGGCAGGCCAATTGAGCAGCCGCCCCGAAGGCGTCCCGGCGGACGGCATCCGACGGGAATCGCCCCTCCAGCATGGGGACCACGGTGTCTGTCAGATATGCGGTGACCGTTGTCAGACCGTGTCCGCCACCCAGCCTGTCGTCCGCGCCTCGGAACACCTCTGTGAGCTGTCGGACGGTGGCGACCTCTTCCGTGCCGATGCAGCCCCTGGTTTTCGCCGCCTTGAGCGTGGCTGCGACGGCCTCGTGGTCGTAGGTGAGGGGGAGGCCGACAGCGGCCGCAGCGAAGGCGGTGTCGAGGAATTCCCTGCGGCGGAGCATCACAGACCTCCCGAGGTCGGTGGCGGTGGCCAGCGGATCGGCGCCCATAGCCTCCCTGGCCTCCCTGGTGCCAGCGCAGCCTAGACCGATCTCGGAGACCGTCACCTTCCTCTTGATCCTTCGTGACAGAGCTTCGGCGACGTATGAACGGGTCTGTCCGGCCGGTTTGCCGCCGGCGACCCAATAGGCGATGGCTGACGGCCCGGTGCTGAGTGTTTCCCCGGCCTCCGCAGCGATGGCACGGATCTCGCGCGCCAGCGCGAAGTAGGTGATCCCGGCCTCCGCGATGACGGCGGCGAGCTCGGTGTTCGGTGTTCGGCTCCCCGTCAACTCCTGCCCCCTCGGACGATCTTGAACGGCTTGAACGGGTCCCTCATGTCATCACGGTACCGACACGACGTGATCGTCGGTTCACTGAACGTGTCCGCTCGGGAGCGGTGACGACCAGTGCTCCCCCGAGGAGAGGAACAGCGGATGACCACCCCCGAACACACGCGCCACAAGGGCGCGGCCGATGCGCGGATCCCCGAAGTCCGGGATGCCTCACCCCCCGGCGCCCCCAGCCGCGCCCTGCGGATGCGGGCCGCCTCCGGGTGGGTGCGGTTCATGCGGCGGGCCGAGGCGGCGGGGTCGTATCCGGTCGGTCGGACGGGTACGAGCGGCATCCGCTGCTGGGCACTCGCGTCCGGGACACGGCCAGTGGGGCGGAGGGGGAGCTCACCGCCGTCACGCATGAACTGCACGGCGACGGGCGAGAGGTGCGCATCGCGCACCTCCGGGGCGGGAACGGCGTCGAGTGGACGGCGTCCGCCGACAACATCCAGGCCGCGCTGTGACCGTCCGCGCCGCACCGTCCACCCCCTCACGGCTCGCGCCGGTGCCGCGCGCGGTGGTGCTGCAGCCGACCACGCTGTGCCTGCCCATGGACTGCACCTACTGCTACCTGCCCTTCCGCAGGATCGCGCACCTGATGCCCGTACCCGTCGCCGAGGCCGTGGCGAGGACGGTCAACGGCTGGGCGGCCGACGATCCCGCCTTCGAGGTGGTCTGGCACGGCGGCGAACCGCTCGCGGCCGGCCGCGAGCACCTCGCCGCGCTCATGGCCCCGTTCCGGGGAGTGAAGCACTCCCTCCAGACGAATGCCGTCCTGCTCGACGACGCCTGGTGCGCCTTTCTGCGGGAGCGCGACGTACACGTGGGCGTCAGCATCGACGGCCCCGAGGACCTGAACGCACACAGGCTCACGCTCGCCGGTCACCCCGGCTTCCGGCTGACCATGCGGGGGATCGAGAGGCTACGGCGGCACGGCATCCCGTTCTCCGCCATCGCCGTCGTCTCCGACCCCGACCCCGCCCACGCGGCCCGCTTCTACGGGTTCTTCGCCGAGCTCGGAGTGACCGCCCTCGGCGTCAACGTCGAGGAGGAAGAAGGCGTCAACCACCGCTCCGCGAACGCCGATCCCGAGCGTGCGGCGGCTTTCTGGCAGGCCCTCGCCGAGGCCTGGAGTGCGAACCCGGTCGTGCGGCTGCGGGAGATGTCGCGGGTGATGGACTTCGCCCGCGCCGTGATCGACGACCGTGCGCCGGCGGTCGGCGCCGCATCCGACCCCTGGGATCCGCTGCCCACCGTCGCCCACGACGGCGGAGTGGTCATGCTCTCCCCGGAGCTGGCCGGCTTCACCGACGACCGGTACGGCGACTTCACCACCGGCAACGTGCTCTGCGACGGCCTCGACCTGCTCGTGGCAGAGGCCGAGGAGCGCACCCCCTGGATCACCGAGTTCTGGAAGGGCGTGGACGCCTGCCGCGCCACCTGCCCGTACTTCGCCTTCTGCGGCGGAGGCCATCCCGCCAACCGCTACTTCGAGCACGGCGGACGGATGGACGGCACCAGGACCCGGTACTGCAGCACCGCGAAGATCGCCCTCATCGAAGGAGTCACCCGTCATGCCGCCGAACACCGCCCGTGAACTCGTGATGCACTCGGCCGAGGGATTCCGGTCCCTCCTGGAGGCCGCGGGCAGCCAGGCCGTCGCCCGTTTCGACAACCGCCCCACCTGGGACAACCCCACGCCCACCTTCGACAACCGTCCGACCTGGGACAACTGGAACCAGAAGTCCTGACACCCCGGACCAACCCCAGAGGAGCGCTGTGGCCACTACCCGAACCTTCGACCGCGTCACGGTCACCACACCCGACCTGGACGAGCCGGGGCTTCACCTGGCGAAGGTCGACACCCTTGAAAGCCCGCGCGGAGTCATGCAGGACTTCGCTTACGCCGGCGCGGACCTCCGCGCGCTCGACCTTGCCGACCTCCGGCTGCTCACTGGTCGGATCGACGGCGTACGGGCACAACGCGCGACGTTCGAGGGACTGGTCGCGCACGACGTGGAGATCGGCGGCAGCGAGCTGGGGACCGCTCGCTGGAGCGAGAGCAGGCTGAGTCGCGTGCTGGTGCGTGACTGCAAGCTGCTCGGTGCCGCCCTGAGCGGAGTGGTTCTCGACGATGTGCTGTTCGAGCGCTGCAAGCTCGACTACGCGACATTCGAGAGGGTGCGGGCCACCGGGCCCGTCGTCTTTCACGAGTGCGTGCTGACCGAGGCGGTCTTCACCGACTGCGACCTCTCCGGGGTCGTCTTCTCGGACTGCGCGCTCAGGCGCGCCGAGTTCGGGGCCGGGCGATACCGGGGCGCCGACCTGCGGGGCAACGACCTCTCCACCGTCCGCGGCATCGCGCACCTCGCGGGCGTACGGATCGGGCCGGAGCAGCAGGGTGAGCTGGCGCAGGCGCTGGTGGGCGAGCTCGGGATCACCGTCGGCGACGTCTGAAGGAGGGATTAACCGGTCGACCGGGCCGGTCCGACGCGGTTCGCTGGAGGGATGGGTGGAGTTGAGTTGAGGACCGGGCGGCTGGTGTTGCGGGCGTGGCGGGAGGAGGACCTGGGGCCCTGGGCGGAGATGAATGCCGATCCGGAGATCCGGAGGCATCTGGGGGAGCTGCTCAGCCGGGCGGAGAGCGATGCCACCGTGGCGCGGATGCGGGAGGAGTTCGCGGCGCGCGGGTACGGGTGGTGGGCGGTGGAGTCGCGGGAGACCGGGGAGTTCCTGGGGCGGGCCGGGCTCGACCGGGTGGGGGAGGGGTTGCCGTACGGCGGGGTGGACGTCGGGTGGCGGCTGAAGCGGGACGCGTGGGGGTACGGGTACGCCACCGAGGCCGGGCGGGCCTGTCTGGAGTTCGGGTTCGGCGTGCTCGGGCTGTCGGAGATCGTCGCGTCGACGACCGTGCGTAACCTCAGGTCCCAGGCCGTGATGCGGCGACTCGGCATGACCCGCGATCCGGCCGACGACTTCGAGGACCCGAGCGCGCCCGAGGGGCCGCTGAAGGCCTGTGTGCTCCACCGGATGCGGCGGGAGAGGTGGGAGGCTCTTCGGTCCAACCTTGCCGAATCTATCGAGATTCGATAGATTTCCATCGTAGGTCGATGGAAAGGTGGGGCAATGGGAAAGCTGGCAGTGGGCGCGCTGCGCGCCGTGCTCGTGGTGGTGCTCACCGGCACCGTGTTCGTCCAGGCGTTGATGGTGTGGGTGCTGGTCAGTGGGAGTGACCCGGAGGACGGGTCGCTCCCGCTGACCCCGCTGCGTGTGATCACGATCCTGGGCATCGGGACGGCCCAGGTCACCATGGTCTGTGTATGGCGACTGGTCACGATGGTGCGACGCGGAACCGTGTTCTCCCGCGCCGCCTTCCGGTACGTGGACGTCATCATCGGTGCGATCGTCGCGGCTGCACTCGTGTGGTTCGCGGTCACGGCCATCAACGCGCCCGGCCAGCGGGACGACCCGGGCGTCACTCTCATCATGGGCGGGATCGGTGTGGCCATCCTGGGCGTCGCGCTCATCGTGCTCGTGCTGCGGATGCTGCTCGCCCAGGCCGTCGCCCGTGACGTCGAAGCGACGCGGATGCAGGCCGAGTTGGACGAGGTGATCTGATGCCGATCGCCGTCGACATCGACGTGATGCTGGCCAGGCGGAAGATGTCCGTGGGAGACCTCGCCGACCGCGTGGGGATCACGCCCGCCAACCTGGCGGTGCTCAAGAACGGCCGCGCCAAGGCGGTGCGCTTCGCGACGCTCGCCGCGCTCTGCGAGGTGCTTGAGTGCCAGCCGGGCGACCTGTTGCGCTGGGAGGCCGACGACACCGCGGGCGAATCGATCGTGCCGGCCGACG
Source organism: Streptomyces sp. SKN60 (assembly GCF_026236535.1). GTDB lineage: Bacteria > Actinomycetota > Actinomycetes > Streptomycetales > Streptomycetaceae > Streptomyces. Next base: position 48,760 of record NZ_JAHTMW010000005.1, read on the forward strand.
CGTCATAGTCGATCCCGCCCGCCCTTGACCGATTCCGCCGGCATCCCGGCGCCGTACCCGGGGAGATCCTGGGGAGACGCAAACTCCGTGGCGGCCTCGCCGCCGCCGGCCGTAGCCTCGCACGCATGCAGCCGCAGACGCGCATCGACGCCGACCTCGTCCGCCGGCTCGTCGCCGCCCAGTTCCCGCAGTGGGCCGGGCTGCCCGTACGGGAGATGGCGACGGCCGGGACGGACAACGCGATGTTCCGGCTCGGGGACGGGCATGTCGTGCGGCTGCCGAAGGCCACCTGGGCGGCCGGGGACGCCGAGAAGGAGCAGCGGTGGCTGCCGCGGCTCGCGCCCGGGCTTCCGCTCGACGTGCCGGTGCCCGTGGGATGCGGGGTGCCGGGCGAGGGGTACGGGCAGGTGTGGTCCGTGTGCGAGTGGCTGGACGGGCAGGACGCGTACGCCGCGCCGCTCACCGATCTGGCGCACGCCGCACGGGAGTTGGGGCGGTTCGGGGTCGCGCTGCGGGCCGCCGACGCGAGCGGCGGGCCCACCTCCTTCCGGGGCGGGCCGGTCACCGACTGGGAGGACGGCAACATGCCCGGGGCGATCCGGGCACTCGCCGCCCAAGGCCTCCTCGACGCCGAACGCGCCACCGCCGCCTGGGAGTCGGTGCTCCGCCTCCCCGCGTACGACGGCGACCCGGTCTGGGTCCACGGCGACCTGCTGCCCGGCAACCTGCTCACCCGCGACGGCCGGCTCAGCGCCGTCATCGACTTCGGCGGCCTCGGCACCGGCGACCCGGCCGTCGACACCATGGCCGCCTGGACCCTCTTCACCCCCGAGACGCGCCCGCTGTTCCGCGCGGCGGCCCAGGTCGACGACGCGACCTGGGCGCGCGGCCGCGGCTGGGCCCTGTGCTGGGGCATCGTGACCGAGGCCTACTACGGCGGCGGCCGGAACCCGGTCCTCGCCGCCGTCGCCCACCGGACGTGGACGGAGGCCCTCCCCGAATTCACTGATCAGGGAGTCAGCTGCTCCGGCAGCTCCGCCGCGTGCACCACCGCCAGGCCCGACACCGCACGGGTCAGCGTCACGTACAGCCGGCGCAGGCCCGTCCGCTCGTCCGGCTCGCCGTCCACGACCGCCGAGGGCTCGTCGAGGACCACGTAGTCGTACTCCAGGCCCTTCGCCAGCGAGGCCGGCACCAGGGTCAGCCGGGACTCGGCGGTCGTCTCCTCGCCGGGGGAGAGGTACGCCATCCCCGCCGCGTCCAGCGCCTCCGCCAGCGGCGCGATCCGCGCGTCCGCGGCGATCAGACCGATCGAGCCCTCGTGCGTCAGCGCCTCGACGCACGCCGCCACCACGCTCGCGTCAAGCGCCGCCGGCTCCGACCGCAGGATCTCCAGCGAACCCGGATTCTCACGGACCGACTCCACCGGCGCCAGACCCGGCGACATGTGCGGGAGCAGCCGCGAGGCGTACGCGATGACCTCGCGCGGCACACGGAAACCGGCGGTCAGCTCCTCCACCAGCGCCTCCGGCTTGCCCAGGTGCGCGAGCGCCTGCGCCCAACTCTCCGTCGCCCACGGCGTGGTGCCCTGCGCGAGGTCACCGAGGACCGTTGCCGAACCCGTCGTACAGCGCCGCCCCACCGCCCGGTACTGCATCGGCGACAGGTCCTGCGCCTCGTCGACCACCACGTGCCCGAGCGAGTGGGTGCGCTCGACCAGGTCGGTCGTCTCGTCGATCAGGACGGCGTCCGCCGCCGACCACTTCGCGGATTTCATGCTACGAGCGGGCTTCGCCCAGACCAGCAGCTTCTGCTCGTCCTCGCTCAGCACACCCGCCGCGTGCTCGGCCAGGAAGTCCGGGTCGCTCAGCAGCCGCAGGACCAGCTTGGCCGGCTCGACCGCCGGCCAGCACTCCTTCACGACCGCCTTGACCGCCGCGTTGCGCGCGACCGCGTTCTGCACCCGGTCGTCCGGCGCCTCGCCCGCCTGCTCCATCCGTACGAGGACGGCGTGCGCGATGCGCTGCGGCAGGGCCTCGCGGGCCGCCCCGTAACGGATGTCACGGTCCGTCAACTCTCGTACGATCTCTTCCAGTTCGTACGCCGGGACGCGCCAGCGGCGCGAACCCCGCACCACCATCAGCGGCTCGGTCGGCAGCGTTACGTGCGACCAGACCGCCCGCCGCAGCACCTCCGCCATCCGGGCGTCGCCCTTGACGACGGCGGTCGCCGCCTCGTCCGTACCGCGCACCTCCACGTGCGCGACCAGGTCGTCCACGGTCGCCTGCTTCACCTCCAGCTCGCCGAGGGCCGGCAGCACCTGCTCGATGTAGTGGAGGAAGGACCGGTTCGGCCCGATGACGAGCGTGCCGGTGCGGGCGAGCCGCTCCCGGTGCGCGTAGAGGAGGTACGCGACACGGTGCAGACCGACGGCGGTCTTTCCCGTACCGGGGCCGCCCTGCACGCACACCGTGCCGGACAGGTCGGAGCGGACGATCTCGTCCTGCTCGGGCTGGATGGTCGCGACGATGTCGCGCATCGGGCCGACGCGCGGCCGCTCGATCTCCGCCTGGAGGAGACGGCTGGTCCGTTCCAGCTCCGCCGGGTCGGAGAGGTGCTCGTCCTCGTACGCGGTGAGGTCGCCGCCCGTGTACCCGAAGCGCCGCCGCAGCCCGACGTCCTGCGGGTTCTTCTTCGACGCCTGGTAGTACGGCTGCGAGACCGGCGCACGCCAGTCGATCACCATCGGGTCGCCGTCGGCGTCGTGCACGTGCCGGCGCCCGATGTAGAAGCGCTGGCCCTCCTGCGTGGTGTGCAGGTAGTCGAGCCGGCCGAAGAAGAGCGGGGTGTCTGCGAGGTCGGCGAGGGCCTTGATGCGGTCCTCGATCTGGCGCGTCAGGATGACGGCGTTGACCCAGTTCGCGGTGACGTCCTTGATGTCGAGCGACTCGACGTCCTCGCGCATGGCGCGCAGCGCGGCGCGCGAGGCGGAGAGGTGGGCGCGCTCGCGCGCGAGCGGATCGTCGACGTCGACGGACATGCTGAGGCCTCCGGTGGGTACGGCGCGGACACATCACGGTGGCCGCCGGTTTCCGACCGGGCGGCGGCGCTCCACGTACGGAGTCGTGTACGGGAGGCGGGGAAGCCGTCGAGTTTAACGCCGGGCGGGCGCGGGGCGCGAATGGTTTTCGCCCGGGGGGGCCTGCCGGTCCCTGTGGGGGACTCCTGGGGGACCCGTAGGGGGTGAGGTCCGACTCACGGGGGACCCCGGTTCGACCCCTGGGCCGATGTGTTCGGAATGTCCGTTTCGGATGATGGATGCATGACCGCGACGACCAGCACCCTGACCTCCATGACGAGCCCCATATCCCGCCGCCTGGGCCTGGCCCTCCGCGCCGTGCACGCCTTCGGCGCCGCCGCCGTCGGAGTCGTACTCCTCGGCTCGTACGACGACCACGCGGCGGCGGGCGTACGGGCGCCCCGACCCGAGTACGCGAACGGGCCGGACTGATCCGACCGCCCAAGCGGGGGTGGGAGCGTTCACTCCTTCGAGGGGAACTCGCGTTCGGCTCCCGAAAAGTCGTCACTCTTCGTGATCGCCTCTGGCACGATCCGTGAGCACCTGAGTCCTCGCTCCGCACGCGTACCCCTTCCTGTGCGTCGAGCAGGATGCGCTTGCACGCGGAGGCAGAATGCCCGTCCCCACCCGACCACCCCTGTCCCTCCGGCGGCGTCTCGCCGCCCTCACCGCGACCCTCGGCCTGCTGCTCCCCGGCCTGTGGCTGGCGCCGGGGCTTCCCGTACCCGCCGAGGCCGCCGACCCGCCCCCGCTGGGCATGACCGTCACCGTCAGCCTGGACTGGTTCGAACGCTTCGAGGTCCCCGACGACGGCATCGACGAGGAGGGCGAATTCTATCCGGAGGTGAAGATCGGGGACAACGCGCTCCAGACCGGCCGGATCGTCTCCGACGACGCCTTCCACGCCAGCACCATCCCGAACCCGTGGGTCTTCACCCAGCAGGTCACCCTCTCGGGCAACCAGACCACGTTCCCCGTAGGGATCCAGATCAAGGACGAGGACGGCGGCGCCAACTTCGCGGACGACCGGATGGACATCAGTCCGCAGAACCAGGACATCGACCTCAACCTCACGTACAACGCGCTCAACGACACCTGGACCGGCGACTCCCTCGCGTACGGGTTCACCCCGCCGCCCAACCCGCCGTGCACCGACCGCCAGGGGAACCCGCAGGGGCAGGTGTGCGCCATCGGCGACGGCGACCCGAACTTTCCCAACGCCGGTGACGGCAAGCGCGCCGCCGTCGGCGTGACCATCACCACCAGCAAGCACAGCGACGCCGACCAGGACGGGATCGCCGACCGCTACGAGCGCTACGGAGTGCGCAACCCGGACAACTCGGTCGCCGTCGACCTCCCGGGCCTGCAGGCGGACCCGCTCCACAAGGACCTCTTCGTCGAGCTCGACTACTCGGCCGGATCGGAGCCGTCGCACGAGGCGATCCAGGCGGTCGAGCACGCCTTCGCGGTGGCCCCGCTGTCCAACCCGAACGGCGTGGACGGCGTCACCCTGCACGTCGACTCCGGCGGCCTCCACGACAAGACGGCCATGGAGGGCGCGCCGGAGGGCACCTGCAACGACGGCCTGGACAACGACGGCGTGAACGGCATCGACGGCGCCGACGCGAACTGCAACGACCGCGAACTCGGCGTCGAGGACTACACCGCCAACTGCAACAACGGCATCGACGACGACGGCGACGGCCGGCCGGACGCCCAGGACCCCGACTGCGTCGTCGGCGACGACCTGGGGGGCGGCAACCCGATCGCGGCCCCGCTGGCCAACTGCAACCTCGACGCGGACTACCGCGACACCAAGGCGCGCAACTTCCAGCTGCTGCGCCAGAAGGCGTTCAACTACGTCCTCTACACCACCCAGGACGTCGACACCGACGGCGCCGGCCCCGACACCGGCTGCAACAGCGGCGGCTACGGCTCCGGTACGGACATCATCCTCTACCGCACCGACCCCGGTTCCTTCATGCACGAGCTCGGCCACAACCTCGGGCTGCACCACGCGGGCACGGACGCCAAGCCCAACTGCAAGCCCAATTACGTGAGCGTCATGAGCTATTCCGTGCAGGGCGGCATCCCGCGCGTGGGCGGCGGCACGATCGTCGACTTCTCCCCGGCCCGCATCACCCTGGACGGCCGGCCGCCCAACGCCACCGATCCCGGCCGGTCCACGGCGGTGCTGCCCGAGCTCAAGGAGGACGACCTCCACGAGAACCGGGTCCTCGACCCGCGCGACCCCGTCAACCAGTTCGTCTTCTCCAACGGCGCGGGCGGCGTGAGCACCGTCCCCCTGAACCAGAACCCGGACTGGAACGGCGACAACCCGCTGGACGGCGGCGACGACGGCGATGCGAAGCAGATCGTCAACATCGACGCGACCGGCCCGGCCGACTGCGCGAACATGAGCACCGACGAGAAGCTCACCGGCCACGACGACTGGGCCCGCGTCCAGACGTACATGCCGAACCGCTTCCCGGTGGCCGGCGGCGCGCCGCCGGTGAGCGAGGACCCGCCCCTCCCGACGGCGGAGGAGGACGCACGGATCCGCGGGCTCCGCAACACCACCGACCTCGCCCTGACCCTCACCGACGCCCCCGACCCGGTCGCCGCCGGCGAGCGCCTGACCTGGACGGTCGGCGTGACCAACAAGGGGCCGAACTCCGCCACCTCGACCCAGATCACCACCGAGCTGCCCGCCGACGTCACCGACCCGGCCACGACCGGCCCCTGCCGGATCTCCGGCCGGACCGTCACCTGCAACCTGAGCGAGGTGCGGCAGGGCGCGCACCGGCAGTACACGATCAGCGCGCTCGTCCCCGCCGACCTCGTCTACGGCAACGGCGGCCCCAAGACGATCAGCGCGAGCGCGGCCGTGGTCAACCTGGCAGGACCGGACTCACGGCCCGCCGACAACACCGCCACCGCGGACACCAAGGTCATCGCCAAGGCCGACGTGTCGATCACCGGCACCCGGGCCACCAGCCCGCTGGAGGTGCTCATCGGCGAGCCCGCCACGGCGACCCTGGAGACCACCGTCGCCAACGCCGGCCCGTCCAGCCCGGTCGACACCCTGCTGACCACCCGCGCCACCGCCGACGCCGGCGTGAGCGTCACCCCGGCGACGGAGACCGTCCAGCAGACGGCGCTGCGCATCGGCACACCCCAGAAGGCCACGTACACCGCGCGGCTCTCCTGCACCACGCCCGGCGTCAAGAACGTACGGCTCGACTCGTCGCTGGCGCTGAAGAACCCGGAGGACGTCGACCCGGACCCGGGGAACAACACGGCGTCCACCACGTTCCGCATCGACTGCGTCGTGCCGATCGCGATCAACGTACGGCCGGGCGGCTTCCCGAACTCGATCAACCTCAACACCGACGCCACCCTGGCCGCGCTGACCACCCGGGCCGGCGAGTACGGGCTGCCGCTGGACTTCGGCGCGACGGGCATCGACGTGTCCCGGACCTACTGGGGCCTGCGGGAGCGCCTGTTCAACACGGCCACCCCCGCCGGAGCGCAGGAGATCCACGGCAGGGGCCACCCGGGCGACTCCTACGAGCTGGACGAACGGACCCGCGACGGCGACACCGACCTCGTCCTGCACTTCAAGCCGAGCGAGTCGGGGCTGACCCCCGACACGACCAGGGCGTGTCTGAAGGGCAAGTACCGGGCCGCGGGCGGGCAGGTGTACACCTTCCTGGGCTGCGACTCGGTGCGGGTGGTGAACTGACACCCGGCCGGAGCTGAAGAAGGAGACGGCCCCGCCGGGCAAGGCGGGGCCGTCCCGTACGTCTGAGCCGGGTCACTTCCCGGGCAGCAGCTCGCTCGCGTCCACGATCCGGTACGCGTACCCCTGCTCGGCCAGGAAGCGCTGGCGGTGGGCCGCGAAGTCCTGGTCGATGGTGTCGCGGGCGACGACCGAGTAGAAGTGCGCCTGGTGGCCGTCGGCCTTCGGGCGGAGCACCCGGCCGAGGCGCTGGGCCTCCTCCTGGCGGGAGCCGAAGGTGCCGGAGACCTGGATGGCGACGGTGGCCTCGGGGAGGTCGATGGAGAAGTTCGCGACCTTGGACACGACGAGGACGCTGATCTCGCCGTTGCGGAAGGCGTCGAAGAGCTTCTCGCGCTGCGCGTTCGACGTCTCGCCCTTGATCACCGGGGCGTCCAGATGGGCGCCGAGCTCGTCGAGCTGGTCGATGTACTGGCCGATGACCAGGATCTGCTGCCCGGCGAACTTCTTCACCAGGGCCTCGGTGACCCTGCGTTTGGTCGCGGTCGTCGCGCAGAAGCGGTACTTCTCCTCCGCCTCGGCCGTCGCGTACGCCAGCCGCTCGGAGTCGGTCAGGTCGACCCGTACCTCCACGCAGTCGGCGGGCGCGATGTAGCCCTGCGCCTCGATCTCCTTCCACGGCGCGTCGAAGCGCTTCGGCCCGATGAGTGAGAAGACGTCGGACTCGCGCCCGTCCTCCCGTACGAGCGTGGCGGTGAGGCCGAGCCGGCGGCGGGCCTGGAGGTCGGCGGTGAACTTGAAGACCGGCGCAGGCAGCAGGTGCACCTCGTCGTAGACGATCAGGCCCCAGTCGCGCGAGTCGAACAGCTCCAGGTGCGGGTAGACGCCCTTCCGGCGGGTGGTGAGCACCTGGTACGTGGCGATGGTGACCGGCCGGATCTCCTTCTTCGTACCGCTGTACTCGCCGATCTCGTCCTCGGTCAGCGAGGTCCGCTTGACCAGCTCGTGCTTCCACTGGCGGGCCGAGACGGTGTTCGTGACCAGGATCAGCGTCGTCGCCTTGGCCTGCGCCATCGCCCCGGCGCCGACCAGCGTCTTTCCGGCGCCACAGGGCAGTACGACGACGCCGGAGCCGCCGTGCCAGAAGCCCTCGACGGCCTGCTGCTGGTACGGGCGCAGGGACCAGCCGTCCTCGGCGAGGTCGATCGGGTGCGCCTCGCCGTCCACGTACCCGGCGAGGTCCTCGGCCGGCCAGCCCAGCTTCAGCAGGGTCTGCTTGATCTGCCCGCGCTCGGACGGGTGCACGGCGACCGTGTCGGGGTCGATCCGCGCCCCGACCAGCGGCTGGACCTTCTTCGACCGGAGGATCTCCTCCAGGACCGGCCGGTCGGTGGTGGTGAGCACCAGCCCGTGGGTGGGGTGCTTGCTGAGCGTGAGCCGCCCGTAGCGCGCCATCGTCTCCGCGACGTCCACGAGCAGCGCGTGCGGCACCGGATACCGCGAGAACTCCACGAGCGCGTCCACGACCTGCTCGGCATCATGCCCGGCCGCCCGCGCGTTCCACAGCCCGAGCGGCGTCACCCGGTACGTATGGATGTGCTCGGGCGCCCGCTCCAGCTCGGCGAACGCCGCGATCGCCCGCCGGCAGGCGTCGGCCTGCTCGTGGTCGACCTCCAGGAGGAGCGTCTTGTCGCTCTGGACGATGAGTGGACCGTTCACGTTGCGTGCATCCCCTTCCGCGCGGCCGGATTCCAGACCGGAACCTGCAGGCCAAACATCCAGTCTGCCTGACGCGAGGGAAAGAGGCGCTACCCCGCCGGGGTGCGCATCAGTGGGTTGTGGCCGATCGCGTTGTGGACGGTGAAGCTGACCGCGTCCGGGCGGTAGCGGTCGTCGGACCATTCGACCGGGCGGCCGTCGTGGGTGGTGGTGACGCGGCGGACGCGGAGGAGGGGGCTGGTGCGGCGGACGGCGAGGAGGGCGGCGTCGCGGGCGCCGGCGGAGATGGCGTCGATGACGTGCTCGCCGTGGGCGAAGACCAGGCCGGTGTCCTCGTAGAGGCGCTGGGTGACGGAGGCGCAGTCGGGGTCGACGGCCTCGACGGCGGGGGAGATCCAGTCGGCGTAGACGGTGCGCTCGACGAGTACGGGCTCGCCGTCGAGGCCGCGCAGGCGGAGCACGTTGAGCAGCGGCGTGCCCTGGGGGAGGTGGAGGCGGGCGGCGTCCTCGGCGGTGGCCGGGCGGTACTCCTGGGCGACGACCCGGCCGGTGGCGGTGCGGCCCATGGCCTGGGCCCACTGGGCGAAGCTGCGCAGCTCGGCGAAGCTCTGGCTGCGGCGCGGGGCCAGGACGACCCGGCGGGCGCCCTGGCGGGAGCCGATGAGGCCCTCGGCGGCGAGCGCGGCGACGGCCTGGCGGACGGTGCCGCGCGAGACGCCGTACCGCGTGGCGAGCTCGGTCTCGGCGGGCAGGTGCGCGCCGACCGGGTACTCCTCGCGGTGGATCGCCCGCCGGAGCTCCGCGGCGATCTGCTCGTGGCGCGCGGTCATCGTCTTCCGTTCCCCCCGGTTGTCTGCTGTGCACAGCTCTGTGCACAGCTCTGTGTGCAGCGCTTTCAGCGTAGACCAGGGGGCGCGTGGCTGGAAACGATCCCGAACAGGCTTGATTGTGCAGTGAATAGCGGGGATCCGTTCCGCTTCCGTTCACCTTCAGGTCATCCACACCCGGCGTACTGAGGCCGACTTGTTCAGACAAGTTCTCGCCCCCGAAGCTCCTGGAGAAGCCGTGCCCGTCCCCGCGACCCTCCCGAGAAACGCCGTCCTCGGCGGCTCCCTCGCCGTCCTCGCCGCGCTCGCCCTCACCGCCTGCGGTGCCGCGCCCGAGGGCACCACCACCGCCGACGGCAAGAACGCCGCCACCGCCACCTCCGCCGCCGACCTCGGCGGCCTGGACGCCCTCGCCGCGGCGGCCAAGAAGGAGGGCACGCTGCACGCCATCGCGCTGCCGCGCGACTGGGCCAACTACGGCGCCCTCATCGACGGTTTCCAGAAGAAGTACGGCATCAAGGTCGAGGTCGAGAACCCCGACGCCTCCAGCCAGGACGAGATCAACGCCGTCACCTCCCGCAAGGGCCAGGACCGCGCCCCCGACGTCCTCGACCTCGGCAGCTCCTTCGCGCTTCAAGGCGCCCAGCAGGGCCTGTTCGCCCCGTACAAGGTGACCGCCTGGAACGACATCCCCGAGGGCCAGAAGGACCCGAAGGCCCGCTGGTACAACGACTACGGCGGCTACGTCTCCATCGGCTGCGACGCCAAGCGGGTCAAGAACTGCCCCACCACCTTCAAGGACCTCCTCAAGCCCGAGTACAAGGGCCAGGTCGCCCTCAACGGCAACCCGACCAAGTCCGGCTCCGCCTTCGGCGGCGTCTACGCGGCGGCCCTCGCCCACGGCGGCTCCTTCGACGACATCCAGCCCGGCCTGGACTTCTTCGCCGAGCTGAAGAAGAACGGCAACTACACGCCCGTCGAGTCCACCCCCGCCACCGTCGAGAAGGGCGAGACGCCCATCTCCATCGACTGGGACTACCTGAACGCCGGCTACGCCGAGGAGTTCAAGACCAAGGGCCTCGACTGGAAGGTCGCCGTCCCCACCGACGGCCGCTACGCCCAGTACTACTCGCAGGCGATCAACAAGGACGCGCCGCACCCGGCCGCCGCCCGCCTCTGGCAGGAGTACGTCTACAGCGCCGAGGGCCAGAACCTGTGGCTCAAGGGCTTCGCCCGCCCCGTCCTGATGCCCGCCCTCGACAAGGCCGGCACCCTCGACAAGGACGCCGCGCTCAGGCTGCCCGCCGTCTCCGGCGTGCCCGCCTTCCCGACCGAGGCCCAGCAGGCCAAGGCCAAGACGACGCTGGCCCAGGGCTGGGGCAAGGCCGTCTCCGGATGACCGGCTCCCTCACGGAGGCCGCCGCTCCCCGGACCGCGTCCGGGAAGCGGCGGCGCCGCGCCCCCGCCTGGCTCGCCGCCGTCCCGCTGCTCGCCTTCACCGCGATCGCCTTCGGCGTCCCCGCCGTCGCCATGCTCGGCGGCGCCCTCACCGTCGACGACCCGGCGACCGGCGTCGGCTCGTACGGTACGGAGAACCTGACCGCCTCCCTCCAGGGCGCGTACCTCACCGCCCTGCTCGGCAGCGTCAAGCTCTCCGCCACCGCCGCCGGACTCGCCGCCCTGCTCGGGCTGCCGCTCGCCCAGGCCGTCGTGTCCTCCGGCTCCCGCGCGCTGCGCGAGGCCGTGCTCACCGCCTCCGGCGTGCTCGCCAACTTCGGCGGCGTCCCGCTCGCCTTCGCGTTCGTCGCCACTCTCGGCAACTCCGGCGTGCTCACCCGGCACCTCGGCCTCGCCGACAAGGGCTGGAGCCTCTACAGCTTCTGGGGCCTCGTCCTCGTCTATCTGTACTTCCTGATCCCGCTGATGGTCCTCACCATCACCCCCGCCCTCGACGGACTGCGCACCCAGTGGCGCGAGGCCGCCCGCAACAACGGCGCCACCGGCCTCCAGTACTGGCGCCACGTGGCCCTGCCGGTGCTGCTGCCGAGCCTGCTCGGCGGGCTCGTGCTGCTCTTCGGCAGCGCCTTCGCCGCGTACGCCACCGCCGCCGCGATGGTCGGCAGCGCCGTCCCGCTCGTCACGCTGCAGATCTCCGACGCCATCTCCGGCAACGTCCTCGTCGGCCAGGAGAACGTGGCGCTCGCCCTCAGCCTCGACATGGTCGTCATCGCCGGGCTCGTCATGGCGGTCTATCTGCCCCTGCAACGCCGGAGTTCGCGATGGCTCGCCTGATCCGTATCCGTACGTACAAGGCATGGCGCCCGCTCGTCCTCGGGCTCGCCGGGCTGTACTTCCTGGTGCCGCTCGCCGCCTCCGTGATCTTCACCGTCGACGTGCCCGGGCAGGGCCTCGACGTCGACGCGTACACGAAGATCATCGGCGCCGAGGGCTTCACCACCAGCCTGCTGCTCTCGCTCGCGCTGGCCGCCGTCACCATCGCCGTCGTGCTGCTGCTGATGGTGCCCGCGCTGGTCGCCCTGCGGCTCGGCGCGCCCCGCCTGAAGCCGGTCGTCGAGGCGGTCTGCTCGCTGCCGCTGGTGGTGCCGCCGATCGCGTTCGTCGCCGGCCTCGGCACCGTACTGAAATGGGGCCCCGAACACCTCGCCCGCACGCCCCTCTTCCAGACCTTCGTCGCGCTGCAGAACCCGGACTTCCCGGTGATCCTCGTCCTGGCGTACGTGGTGATGGCGCTGCCCTTCACCTACCGCGCCCTCGACGCGGGCCTCCAGGCCGTCGACGTCCGCACCCTCGTCGAGGCGGCCCGCAGCTGCGGGGCCAACGGCACCCAGGCGCTGGTCCGGGCCGTGCTGCCCAATCTGCGCGGCGCGCTGATGAACGCGGCCTTCCTCGCCCTGGCCCTGGTCCTCGGCGAGTACACGGTCGCCCAGCTGCTCGGCTTCCGGCCCTTCGCCGTCTGGATCGTGAACATCTCCGGCTCCCAGGCGCAGATGTCCGTGGCCGTCTCCGTCCTCAGCCTCCTCGTCACCTGGGTGCTGCTCCTGGCCCTCTCCGGGGCCGGCGGACGTTCCACTCGTACTTCCAAGGGATGACCATGACCGTGACCGCCCCCTCCGCGCCGCGTACGGACACGGCCTCCGCCGCCACCGTCGAATTCCGCGGACTGCGCCGCCAGTTCGGCGCCACCACCGCCCTCGACGGGCTCGACCTCACCGTCGCCCCCGGCGAACTCCTCGCCCTCCTCGGCCCGTCCGGCTGCGGCAAGACCACCGCCCTGCGGATGCTCGCCGGCTTCGAGCAGCCCGACTCCGGCGCCGTGCTCGTCGACGGCCAGGACATCACGCACGTGCCCGCGCACCGGCGCGACGCGGGCATGGTCTTCCAGTCGTACAGCCTCTTCCCCCACCTCGACTGCCTCGACAACGTCGCCTTCGGCCTGCGCATGCGCAAGGTCGCCAAGGCGGCGCGCAAGGCGCAGGCCGCCGAGCTGCTCGACCTCGTAGGCCTCGGCGACAAGGCCGGCCGCTACCCCCACCAGCTGTCCGGCGGCCAGCAGCAGCGCGTCGCGCTCGCCCGCGCCCTCGCCCTGCGCCCCCGCGTCCTGCTGCTCGACGAGCCGCTGTCCGCGCTCGACGCCAAGGTGCGGCTCAGCCTCCGCGAGGAGATCCGCCGCATCCAGCGCGAACTCGGCATCACCACCCTGTTCGTGACGCACGATCAGGAAGAGGCGCTGTCCATGGCCGACCGGGTCGCCGTGATGCGCGCCGGCCGCCTGGAGCAGTGCGCGCCGCCCGCCGAGCTGTACGGGCGGCCCGCGACCGCGTTCGTCGCGGAGTTCGTCGGCACGATGAGCCGGATCCCCGGGGACCTCGACGGCAGCACCGTCGAGGTACTCGGCCGGCGCCTGCCGGTGGACGGCGAGACGCCCGCCTCCGGTACGGGGGCGGTGGACGTGCTCGTACGACCGGAGGACGTACGGGTCTCGGCGGAGGGCGCGTGCTCGGCGCGCGTCGTCGCGACGGCCTTCCTCGGCGCGACCACCCGGCTCACCGTGCGGCTCGCCGACACCACCGAGGTCAAGGCGGATCTGGCGACGCACGAGGCGGCGGCGTTCGCGGCGGGGGATGCTGTGACGGTGACCCTGCGCGAACGCCCGGTGCTGGTCGCCGCACGCCCGTAGTCGCGCGCCCGTCGCCGCAGGCCCGTGGTCGCGCCACCCGAAGCAACAGAGAGTGAAGTACGTGAGCCCTGAACGCCCGCTCCACGCCGTCCTGTTCGACATGGACGGCACGCTCGTCGACACCGAGGGACTGTGGTGGGAGGCGGTGGAGCAGGTCGCGGGCCGGCCGTTGACCGACGCCGACCGGCCCGACGTCCTCGGCCGTGCCGTCGAGCACACCGCCGCCTGGCTCGCCACCGGAAGCGACCTTGACGCGGAGGGGCTGGCGGCGGAGCTGCACCGGGAGTTCGCCGACCGGGTACGGGCGGGCGTCGTACCGCGGCCCGGGGCGCTCGACCTGCTGACCGCACTGGCCGACGAGGGCGTCCCCACCGCCCTCGTCACCGCCTCGCCCCGGGCCGTCGCCGACACCGTCGTCGCCGCGCTCACGGCGCTCGGCGCGCCCGGGTTCACGGTCACGGTCACCGCGGACGACACCGCGACGACGAAGCCCGAGCCGGAGCCGTACCTCGCCGCCTGCGCCGCGCTCGGCGTCGAGCCCGCGCGCTGCGTGGCCGTCGAGGACACCCCGACGGGCGTCGCGTCGGCGGAGGCGGCGGGGTGTGCGGTGCTCGCGGTCCCGTCGGTGACGCCGATCGCCCCGGCCCCGGGCCGGACCGTACGGGAGGCCCTCACCGCCGTCACCCCGGCCTCGCTTGCTGGTCTGACTGGACATCAACTCACGGTCATGAGCTGGAACCTGTGGCTCGGCGGCGGCCTCGTCGAGGACTACCGGGCCAAGCAGCTCGCGGTGCTCCGCTCCTGCGGCGCCGACGTCGTCGGCTTCCAGGAGACGGGGCAGCTCGCCACCCGGGAACTGGCCGCCGCCCTCGGCTGGCACCACCACGCGGCCGGCGAGAACCTCGGCATCCTCAGCCGCCACCCGATCGTCGCCCGCCTCGGCGACCCCGAGGTCGGCTTCTACGGAGCGGCCGGCGTCCGCGTCCGGATCGACGAGACCGGTCGTGAGGTCGACGTCTGGACGGCGCACCTCCACTACACCCCGTACGGGCCGTACGAGTCCGCCTTCGACCGGCTCCCGGCGGACGAGCTGATCGCCCACGAGGAGATCCGGCTCGCCCAGATGCGGGACACGCTGGCCCGTATCGCCAAGGAGGCGGGGGAGGACCGGTCCGTCGTCCTGGTGGGCGACTTCAACGCCCCCTCCCACCTCGACTGGCCCGACGTCCCCTGGCCGGTGACCAAGGCCGCCGAGGCCGCCGGCCTGCGCGACTCCTACCGCGAGGCCCACCCCGACCCGACCGCGTCCCCCGGCCACACCTGGTCCCCGATCCACCCCGTCCACCCGGAGGACGGCCCGCACCAGGGCGCCCCCGAGCCCCAGGACCGCATCGACTTCATCCTCCACAACGCCCACGGCCTGCGCACCCTCGCCTCCCGCACCCTGGTCACCGGCACCCCGTCCCCGTGGCCGGACTTCACGGCGAACGAGTGGCCGTCGGACCACGCGGCGGTGCTGACGACCTTCGCGCTCTAGCCATCCTCCTCCACCAGCTCCGCCACGCCCGTGATCCGGTGCAGCGGGTACGTGCGCACCTCGTCGGCCGTGTGGTCGTAACCCGTCACGAAGCCGCCCTCCACCCGCACCGGGGCGATGACGCGCTGGCTGGCCGCGCCCTCGGCGTTGACGTAGCCGATCCAGACCGCAGAGCCGGTGAGGGCGGCGGCCTGGACGGTGGCCAGGGTGTCGGCGGGGGTGGTGCGGGGGAGTTGGCCGGGGGCGAGGGGGGTTGTGGGGTCCTTGCGGACGGCCGTGGCCGCGTGGTCGCCGGCGCGGATGGCCCGTACCGCCGCCTTGAGGAGGGTCGCGTCGGGGGCCGGGGGGCCGTCGGGGACGGGGGCCGGGGCGGTACGGGGCGGGGTGCGGTAGGCGTCGGCGCGGGTGATGAGGACGTCGCCCTCGGCGGACTCGGCGGCCGGGGCGTAGCCCATCGCCCGCAGGCCCTCCAGGAGCGAGGCCGGGTCCGCCTGCGCGGCGAGGACGGTCGGGGCGAGGCGGCGCAGCCGGAGGGCGGCGGCGCGCCGGTCGGCGAGGATCTCGCCGAGCACGGTGTCGTCGTCGCAGCGCACGTACGCCGAGGCCGCCCCGACCCGCAGGTGCCCGTGGCGGCGGGCGACGTCGTCGATGAGGTACGAGAGGGGCTGCGGCACCGGCGTGCGCGAGTGCGCGGTGAGGAAGTCCTGCAGGTCGGAGGCGCTGCGCCCGGCGTCGAGCGCCCGCCGTACGGAGGCGGGCGTGAAGCGGTAGACGGTCGCGCCGCCCTTCGACTCGACGTCCGCGAGCACGGCCAGGGTGTCGGCCAGCGGCCGCCGCAGCGGCCCCGGGGCGACGGCCGTCAGGTCGGCCTGGAGCAGGACGTGGTCGACGGCCTCGGGCAGCAGCGGCGCGAGCAGGGTCGCCGCGCGGGAGGCGGCGACGGACGGCTCGCAGTCGTGGGAGTGCCCCTGAAGCGCGTCGTCCGCGGCCGCCTCCGCCAGCGGCAGGTTCAGCAGCGCGCGGGCGGGCGTGGCGAGGGCGCCGCGGCCGGTGATGCCGAGGAGTTCGGCCTCGTCGAGGGTCCAGACGGCGAGCTGTTCGCGCAGGTCGGCGAGGGCGGCGCCGGCGCCGGAGCCCTGCCCCTCGGCGGCCGCGCCCCGCAGCGGCCGGTCCCACCGCAGCCGGGCGAGCAGCGCCTCCCGGTCGGCGGCGGCGCCCGGCGGCAGCGCGGCCTGCAGGGCGAGCACCCGGCGGCGTACCTCCGGGGCCTGCGCCCGGTCCAGGCCCGGGCCGAGCGCGGACAGCGTGCGGCCCTTGGCGTCCTGGCCGCCGACCACGCCAGGGGTACGGGTCGCGGCGAGCCAGGCGGCGGCGAGCCCGGCCCAGCGTTCGGCGGGCGGCAGGTCGAGCCAGTCGTCGTAGGCGGGCGTCGGCGCGTACCGCTCGTCGGCCTCGCCGTCGGAGGCCAGCAGCCCGGCCCCGTGGACGAGCTCCAGCCAGAACGCGGCGGTCGGCTCCGACACGTCGAGCGCGGCGGCCGTGCGCTTGAGGTCCCGTACGGCCAGACCGCCCGCCCGCAGCACCTGCGGCCCGCCCTGGTCCCAGGACTTCAGCAGCTCCTCGACGGTGGCGAGCGCGGTGTGCGCCTGGCCGGCCGCCGCGTTGTCCACGACCTGTGGACGGTACTCGCGGGCCGCCGTCACCGCCGGAGCCACCGGCTCCGGCGCACGGTGCGCCCGCCCGCCGCGCAGATGCAGCGCCGCCTCGCGCGGCAGCACCACGGTCCGCGTCGAGACGGGAAGCAGCAGGCCCCGGTCGCGCAGCCAGCGCACCGGCGGCGCCGGATCGGCCGTCACCTCCCCGTACGGCGGCCCCCACACCAGCCGGTCCAGGACCGCGAGCGCGTCGGGCGGCGCCGTGTCGAGCAGCGCCGCCATCCTCGTACGGTCCGTGAACAGCTCCGTCAGCGCCGCCACCGCCGACACCGGGTCGTGCGTCGCGGGCAGCCCGGCGTTCGCGATGATCTCCTGCAGCCGGCCCGGCGACATCCCGGCCGTGGCCTCCGCGACGCTCGGGCCGAGCCCGGTGGGGGAGGGGTGCTGCGGCGACGGCGCGAGCAGCTCGCGCGCTGTCCGCACCAGCCGCAGCCGCTCGTCGTCGCCCCACACCAGGGCCTGCTCGCGCAGCACGGCGACGGCGCGCGGCAGCGCCGCCTCGATGTCCGGGTCGATCGCCGCGCCGGTCCCGTCCCCGGTGAGGAGGGCGAGGAGCACGGGGTACGGGGCGGGGTCGGGGGCCACCGCGAGCGCCTCGGCCGTCTGCAGGGCGAACCGGTCGAGCCGCTCCAGGGCCCGTACGACGGAACCGCGGGTGCCGGCCCGCGTCGCCAGCTGCGTCAGGTCGTTCGGCACCGGCGACAGCAGGTCCGGCCGCGCCCGCAGCAGCGCGGCGAGCCCTTCGTCCCCACCCGCGCGGAGCGCCTCCGCGAGCGTCCGCGGCGCCGCGCCGGCGCCGGTCCCGACGCCTGTCTCCTTGGGCACGTGCGCCTCCCGGTCGAGCTCACCGATCCCACCGATCCCCATCCGGACCACGGTAGCCCCTGTACAGGCGCTACCGTCGTGCCGTGGGGATCGAGAACGACCGGTTGGTCTTCGACTATCTGAGCCGAATCGGGGACTTGGCGCAGCAGCGACAGCTCCCGGCGGCCGAGCGCCGCGAGCTGGTCTCGGGCCTGCGCGACGAGATCGAACGCCGGCGCGCCGTGCGGGGCGAGGGGGTGCGGGGCATCCTCGGGGACCTGGGTACGCCGGACGAGGTGGTGGGGCGGGTGGCGCCGGTGCCGTCGGCGCCGCCGGTGGAGGCTCCGGATGCGGAGGTTCCGTCTCCGCGGGCGGCGGACTGGTGGGACGGCGCGGCCGCCGACGCGGCGGATCCGACCGGCAAGGTCGCGGGCTTCATGGGCGGCGTGGAGATCCCGGAGCTCCTGAAGCCCCCGCCGGAGGAGGACGAGGACGACGAGGAGTCCGGGGAGGCGCCGGAGGAGCCGGAGGAGGCCGAAGAGGCTCCGGAGGCGAAGCGGAAGTTCCGCCTCCCCCGCTTCGGCAGCCCGCTGCTCCTCGCGTCGGCCCTCCTGCTCCTCGCGGGCGCGGCCCTCGGCTCCGTACCCCCCGTCGCCGCCGGCTGGCTCCTCGCCTACCTCTCCCGCGAGCGCCGCATCGCCGCCCTCACCCTCCCCGGCCTGGTCGCCGCCGGCGGCGCCATCTGGCTCTGGGGCCGCGTCGAAGGCCGCTGGGGCGCCCCCATCGCCCCCGGCGAGGCCGCCATGGGCGCCGCCCTCTCCACCACCTGGCCCTGGACCCTCCGCACCGCGGCGATCCTCTCGGCGCTGTACCTGCTGTGGCGCGCCCGCAGGGCCTGAGGCGACCAGGTCTCGGTCCGGTCCCCGCCCCTACCCCCGTACCGCCTCGTCCTGCTCTGTCTCTCCCGCCCCGTCTCCCGACCAGGGCGCGCCCGGGACCACCAGGGGGGAGCCCGTCACCGGGTCGGGGACGACGACCGAGTTCAGGCCGAAGACGTCGCGGACGAGGTCGGCGGTGACGACCTCTTCCGGGGCCCCTTCGGCGACGACGTGGCCGGACTTCATGGCGACGAGGTGGTCGGCGTAGCGGGCGGCCTGGTTGAGGTCGTGGAGGACGAGGACGATCGTGCGGCCGCGGGCGCGGTTGAGGCGGCGGACCAGGTCGAGGACCTCGACCTGGTGGGCGATGTCCAGGTAGGTGGTGGGCTCGTCGAGCAGGAGGAGGTCGGTCTCCTGGGCGAGGGCCATCGCGATCCAGACGCGCTGGCGCTGGCCGCCGGACAGCTCGTCCACGGAACGGTCGGCCAGGGCGGTGACGTCCGTCCGGGCCATCGCGTCGACGACCGCGCGCTCGTCCTCCTCCGACCACTGCCTCCACCACGCCTGGTGCGGCTGCCGCCCCCGCGCGACCAGGTCGCCGACCGTGATCGCCTCCGGGGCCACCGGGGTCTGCGGCAGCAGGCCGATGTTCTGGGCGACGCGCTTCGTCGGGAGCTTCGCCAGCTCCTCGCCGTCGAGCAGGACGGCGCCGCCCTTGGGCTTGAGCAGCCGCCCGAGGGCCCGCAGCGTCGTGGACTTGCCGCACGCGTTCGGGCCGACGATGACGGTCACCTTGCCGTCCGGGATCGCCAGGTCCAGCTCGTGGACGACGGTCCGCTCCTCGTACGCGAGCGTCAGCCCACGGGTCCTCAGCCGGGTCTCCAGCTTGGTCGTCAGCCTGCTCAACGCCCACCTCCGGTGCGCGAACCGCGCACGATCAGCCAGATCAGATACGGGGCGCCCACCGCCGCCGTCAGAACGCCCACCGGCAGTTCGGTGGGCGCGAAGAGCCGCCGGCCGAGCACATCGGCCGCGACCACGATCAGCGCGCCGAGCAGCGCCGAGCACAGCAGCGGGATCTGCGCCGTCCGGGTCACCCGGCGCGCGATCTGCGGCGCGAGCAGCGCCACGAAGTCGACCGGCCCGGCGACGCCCGTCGCGACCGACGCCAGCACCACGCCCACCGTCACGAGCCCGAGCCGGACCCGCCCGAGCCGTACCCCGAGCGCCGTCGCCGTGTCGTCGTCGAGCGACACCGAGCGCTGCGCCCGCGCCGCCCACAGCACCGCCGGCAGCATCACGAGCAGCGTCCAGCGCAGCGGCGCCGCCTCGTCCCAGCCCCGCCCGTTGAGGGAGCCGGTCATCCAGATCTGCGCCTGCTGGGCGACCAGGTAGTCGCCCTTCGTCATGAAGAGATGCGTCAGCGAACGCAGCGCGATCGCGAAACCGATGCCGATCAGCACGAAGCGCGTCGCGTGCAGCCCGCCCCGCCACGCGAACACGTACACCAGCCCGGCCGCGAGCAGCCCGCCCGCGATCGACACGTACGGGATCACGCTGTACGAGGCGAGCCCGAAGGTCATCGCGGCGACCGTGACCGCCCCCGCGCCCTGGCTGATGCCGATGACGTCGGGGCTGGCCAGCGGGTTGCGGGCGACGGTCTGGATGAGGGCGCCCGCGACGCCGAACGCCGCGCCGACCATCAGGCCCGTCTCCAGGCGCGGCAGCCGCAGCTCCTCGACGATCAGCGACTCCTCGGGGCCGAGCAGCACCCGCAGGACCTCGCCGGGCCCGATGAACCGCTCGCCCACGCACAGCGACACCACCGCGACGGCGGCCAGCAGGACGAGCAGGACGGCAGCGGCCACGGCGGAGCGCCGGTGCACGAGGAAGGACGCGCGCCCGGCGACGCGTACGACCCCGTAGCCGTGAGGCCGTATCCGCATCTGCGTGGTGCTCATGCCGGCACCGCCTTCCGGCGCACCAGCGTCACGAGGAACGGCACGCCGATCAGCGCGGTCATCACACCCGCCGGGACCTCGCCCGGCGGGAACAGGATCCGCCCCAGGACATCCGCCACGAGCAGCATCACCGGCCCGATGAGCGCCGCCATCGGCAGCAGCCAGCGGTGGTCGCCGCCGACCACGGCCCGCGCGATGTGCGGTACGGCGAGGCCGACGAAGGCGATCGGCCCGGCGGCGGCGACCCCGGCGCCGGTCAGCACGGTCGCGCCGACCCCGCCGACGATCCGTACCGTCGCCACCCGCTGCCCGAGCCCCGTGGCCACGTCCTCGCCGAGCGCGAGCGCGTCGAGACCGCGCGCCACGGACAGCACGAGGACCGCGCCGAGCAGCAGGAAGGGCCAGATCTGGCCGACGACCTGGGCGTCCCGGCCGTCCAGCGAGCCGATCTGCCAGAACCGGAACTCGTCGAGCGCCGACGCCTTCGTCGTCAGGACGCCGGTGGTCACGGACAGCAGCAGCGCGTTGATCGCGGCGCCGCCGAGCGCCAGCTTCACGGGCGTCGCCCCGCCCCGGCCGCTCGACGCGATCGCGTACACGGCGACGGACGCGAGCGCGGCGCCGGCGAAGGCGAACCACACGTACCCGGTGAGGGTGTGCACCCCGGCGAAGGCGAGGGCGAGGACGACGCCGACCGAGGCGCCCTGGCTGATGCCGAGGATGCCGGGGTCGGCGATCGGGTTACGGGTGATGCCCTGCAGCGCGGTCCCGGCGAGCGCGAGCGCCGCGCCGACCATCAGACCGATCAGCGTGCGCGGCACCCGGAGCTGCCGCACCACCTCGGCGTCGTCGCCCGTGGCGCCGTGCAGCAGCGCGTCGACCACGGTGGGCGGCGGGACGGCGCGGGCACCGACCGCGAGACTGAGCAGGACCGCGACGAGCAGGGCGACCAGGGCCGCCGTGGTCGCGACGACGCGCCGAGTGGCGCGTCGGGTACGTGCAGCGGACATGGAGATGAGGTTAGCCAAGGCTTCGCTAAGTCAAGACGGCGGCCCGGCCTCATTCGAACACTTGGGCACAATGGCCCGCATGGACTCCCGCACCGGCACCCGCACCGCCCCCGCCCCCACCGTCGGCTTCGACCTGGACATGACCCTCATCGACTCCCGCCCCGGCATCCACGCCGTCTATGTGGCGCTCGCCGCCGAGACCGGGGTCACGATCGACGCCGACCTGGCGGTCTCCCGGCTCGGGCCGCCGCTGCAGCAGGAGATCGCCGAGTGGTTCCCGGCGGAGCGGGTGGACGCGATGGTGGAGCGCTACCGGGCCCTCTACCCGACGTACGCCATCGAGTCGAGCCTTCCGCTGCCCGGCGCGCGGGATGCGATTCAAGCCGTTCGCGAAGCGGGTGGCCGGACCCTGGTCGTCACCGCCAAGAACGAGCCGCACGCCAAACTGCACCTCTCGTACCTCGGCATCGACCCGGACGCCGTGGTCGGCGGCCTGTGGGCCGAGGGCAAGGCGGAGGCGCTGCGCGCGCACGGCGCGACGGTGTACGTCGGCGACCACCTCGGCGACATCCGCGGCGCGGAGGCGGCCGGCGCCCTCTCGGTGGCCGTGGCCACCGGCCCGTACACCCCGGAGGGCCTGCGGGCGGCCGGCGCGGACGTGGTCCTGACCGACCTGACGGACTTCCGCCCCTGGTGGGAGGCGTACGTGAAGGACCTGCGCGGCTAGAGCGCCTGGCGGGCCTGCACGGCCCGCGCCCGGCGCCGCCCGGCGGCGATCGACCGCAGCACCCCGGCGCCCGCGACGAGGAAGCCGACGCCCATCAGCATCGACACCAGGTAGGCGACGGTCGGGAACGGATCGGTCCCGAGGAACAGCGGAGCCACCGTGACCAGGGTCGCGACCGCCCCGACGCCGAAGAGGATCACACCGGCCCGGACGAGCCCGTCACCGGGCGCACTGTCGTGCGCCGGGGCCTTGGGGGTTTCGTTACGCATTCGGCCAGGGTAGTTCCCAGGCCGAGGGGAACGGACCGGAGACGTCTTGTCACCGGGCCGCAGCCCACTAGCCTGGGTTCCGGCGGGTCGGTGACCCGCTGTCATTCTTTCCGCTTCCAGACTTCCAGCTTCAAGAATTCCTTCCAGACTTTTCCACAGCGCCGGGACCCCGGCACACCCATCGAGTACGAGGACGAGGGAACGGACGTGCCTACCGGCAAGGTCAAATGGTTCAACAGCGAGAAGGGCTTCGGCTTTCTCTCCCGCGACGACGGCGGCGACGTCTTCGTGCACTCGTCGGTGCTGCCCGCCGGAGTCGACGCCCTGAAGCCGGGTCAGCGCGTGGAGTTCGGCGTGGTCGCCGGGCAGCGCGGGGACCAGGCGCTCTCCGTGACGGTCCTCGACCCGGCCCCGTCCGTCGCCGCGGCGCAGCGCCGTAAGCCCGACGAACTGGCGTCCATCGTGCAGGACCTCACCACGCTCCTGGAGAACATCACGCCGATGCTGGAGCGCGGCCGCTACCCCGACAAGGTGCACGGCAAGAAGATCGCCGGCCTGCTGCGGGCGGTCGCCGACCAGCTCGACGTGTAGCCGGCGTATCGCCGCCGCCCGTTACGGGAAACGCAGCGCGTCCGGGCCGAGGGGCGGTACGAGTCCCTCGGCCGCGGCGCGGGTGAGCAGGCCGCGGACGGCCGCGTAGCCGTGCTCGCCGAGGTCCGCCGTGAACTCGTTGACGTAGAGGCCGATGTGCTGGTCGGCCACCTTCGGGTCCATCTCCTGCGCGTGTTCGAGTACGTACGGGCGGGAGGCGGACGGGTCGTCCCAGGCCATCCGCACCGAGGCGCGCGCCGCCTCGGCGAGCCGCCGCAGCATGTCCTCGCCGAGCGAGCGCTTGGCGACGATCGCGCCGAGCGGGATCGGCAGGCCGGTGGTGTGCTCCCAGTGCTCGCCCATGTCGGCGAGCGCGTGCAGGCCGTAGTTCTGGTACGTGAAGCGGGCCTCGTGGATGACGAGACCGGCGTCGACCTTGCCGTCCCGTACCGCCGGCATGATCTCGTGGAAGGGCAGCACGACGACCTCGCCGACGCCTCCCGGGACGGTGTCGGCCGCCCACAGCCGGAAGAGCAGATAGGCCGTCGAGCGCTCGCTCGGCACCGCGACCGTCCTGCCCGCCAGATCCGCCGGGTCGCCCGCCTCCCGGGTGAGCACCAGCGGCCCGCAGCCCCGCCCCAGGGCGCCGCCGCAGGGCAGCAGGGCGTACTCGTCGAGGATCCACGGCAGCACCGCGTACGACACCTTCAGGACGTCGTACGGGGCGTCCCCGGCCTCCGCCCAGCCGTTGGTCAGGTCGATGTCGGCGAAGGTCACGTCGAGCCGCGGGGCGTCCGGGACCCGGCCGTGCGCCCAGGCGTCGAAGACGAAGGTGTCGTTCGGGCACGGCGAGTAGGCGATCTTCAGCTTGGGCATGACGGGAACTCCTCCGGCTCCACGAGAGCGGTCACGAGAGCAGTCACGAAGACGGTGCGGCTGAGCCGCTCGACGGCGTCCCGCAACGCGGCCAGGGCCTCGCCGATGCGCCAGGCGGCGCGGTCGCGCGGGCCGACGGCGTTGGACACGGCCCGCACCTCGACGACGGGCACGCCGTACGCGGCGGCCGCCTCGGCCACCCCGAAGCCCTCCATCGCCTCGGCGGCGGCCCCGGGGTGACGGGCCGCCAGCTCGGCGGCGCGCGCGGCGGTGCCGGTCACGGTGGAGACGGTGAGCACCGGGCCGGTGACGGCGCCGGGGAGGGCGCCCGCGATCCGGTCGACGAGGGGCTTGGGCACGGGGTGCGCGGAGCGCCCGAAGCCGAGCTCCTCGACGGAGAGGTAGCCGCCGGGCGCATCCGGACTCTGCGCGCCGAGGTCGGCCGCGACGATGCTGTCGGACACGACGACGGTGCCGATGGGGGCGTGCGGGAGGAAACCGCCGGCGATCCCGGCGGAGACGATCAGGTCGTACGGGCGGTCCTGGGCGTGTGCCCGGGCGAGCGCCGTGGCGGTGGCCGCGGCGGTGGCCGCGGGCCCCACGCCCCCGACGAGGACGTCGACGACGGGCCCCGCCGACCCGGCGGGGGGTGTCGTGAGGCCGGCGGCGACGGAGTCCGCCTCCGCCGCCACGGCCGTCACGATGAGGATCCGGTGGATCACCGGTGGATCAGGATTCCTTCTTCTTCAGCTCGAAGTGCCAGATGCCGGTCACCGACTTGCCGGTGTTCTCGACGATCGTGACCTGCGTCTGGCTGGTCTCCTCGCCCGTCTGGGTGGAGAAGAAGGCGCTGGCCGGAATGGTCCGGTACGTCTTCTTGAACGGCTCCGGCTCGGCCGCCTGGCCGCCCAGGAAGATCGTCCAGCCGTTGTCGGCGATGTCCGGGTCGACGCCGAAGCGGACCTTGTCGGACGGGTCGACCGAGATGGAGTGCTCGGACTTCTTGTTCAGGCAGGCGGCGATCTGCTTCTCCGCGATGGGGTCGCCGTCGTTGTAGCAGGCGGCCTCGGAGTTCACCGACTTGGACCCGACCGTCACGGTCGCAACCGGGGTCGGCTTGTCACAGGCGGAGAGGACGAGGAGCCCCGCGGAGACGGCCCCGAGGGCCACGGCGGCCCGGCGGCGCTTACGGGTGAGGAACGCAACGGTCATGAGCCGAAGGCTATCGGGCCCCTGCCGTCCTGCCACGCGGGGGTACGGCGTGCCGCGCCCGAGCCCACCCGCGGGGCCCCGCGCCTGCCCTCCCGCACCCGTACGGACCCGCACCCTCCCGCGCCCGCACCCGTACGGACCCGCACCCTTCCGCGCCCGCACCCCTACGCCACCTTCTCCTTCCGCGCCCCGCCCTTCCGCCCCGGCTTCCGCGCCGCCGCCACCAGGCCCCGTACGGCAAGCAGCCAGCCGAGCGCCAGGATGCCGGCGGCCACCGCCATGCCGACCGAGCCGTTCAGGGGCAGCGAGATGCCGATCGCGCCGCCCACCACCCAGGCCATCTGCAGGGCCGTCTCCGAACGGGCGAACGCCGAGGTCCGCACCGTCTCCGGGACGTCGCGCTGGATCAGCGCGTCGAGCGACAGCTTGGACAGGGCCTGGGTCAGGCCGGCGATCGCGCCGAGGACCGCCACCATCAGGCCGCCGAAGAAGATCGCGGCCAGCACCGCCGTCCCGAGGACGATCGACAGCATCGTGGCGATGATCACTTCGGGCCCGTGCCCCCGCTCCTTCAGCAGCGAGCCGACCGCCGTCCCGCACGCGTTGCCGACGCCCGCCGCCACCGCCACCATGCCGAGCGACACCGCCGCGCTCTGCCCGGGCAGCGGGTGCACGCGCAGCAGGAAGGCCAGGAAGAAGATCAGGAAACCGGACAGCATGCGCTGCGAGGCGTTCGCCTGGAGGCCGTGCAGGACCGCCGGGCCCACCGTCCGCAGGCTGGGTTTCTTCTCGCCGTGGGTGAGCAGGTGGGCCCGCCGCTCGCCCCGCGCCGAGTCCACCTTGTGCGGCAGCCGCAGCGCCCAGTACGTACCGAGCAGGAACAGCGCGCACGCCCCGTACAGCGGCCAGCCCGACCCGACCGTCTGCAGCCCGGCGCCGATCGGCGCGGCGATGCCGGTGGCGAGCAGGCCCGCCAGCGTCACCCGCGAGTTCGCCTTCACGAGGGAGAAGTTCGGTGGCAGCAGGCGGGGCACGACGGCGCTGCGCACCACCCCGTACGCCTTCGAGGCCACGAGCACGCCGAGCGCCGCCGGGTAGAGCTGGATCCCGCCGGTCGCGACTGCGCCCGACATCAGGATGGCGAGGACCGCCCGGGTCAGCATCGCGCCCGCCATCGCCGCCCGCCGGCCGTGCGGGAGCCGGTCCAGGAGCGGGCCGATGACGGGGGCGAGGAGGGTGAAGGGCGCCATGGTGATCGCGAGGTAGAGCGCGACCCGGCCGCGCGCCTCGTCGGTCGGCACCGAGAAGAAGACCGTGGAGGCGAGCGCGACGGTGATCATGACGTCGCCGGCGCCGTTCACGGCGTGCAGCTCGATCAGTTTCCCGAGGCCGGATTCGCCCGCCCCGTGGGCGTGCGTGGCCTTGCGGATGCCCTTCGCGGTGCCCGTGAACGGCAGGTGCAGGGCGCGGCCCACCTTCCGGCCCGCTCGGCTGAGCGGCCCGGCATGATCGTGGGATCGTGCGGAAGACCGTGCGGCTGCCACTCCGTCATAGTGCCCCACGGACCGGTCGGACGAACCGTTGACAGGGCCCGGCGGGGCCTGTGGGCCGTGTTCCGGGGGCCTAGGCCCCCGTTCCGCGGTCCGCGATGCGGGCCACTTGGGGCGGGCAGGTGGGCTGAGCGCTGCGAACGGGGTAGCGTGCGTAGCGCGCCACCGGCGGATGTTCTCGGCCGCGCGCCTCTTCGGCATCCCGCAGAATGGATGACGATAGGTGTGCCCGAGACACGCGAGAAGCACGAGAGACATGTCGGGCGTGGACGTCGATGCGGCCCTCTGGTCCGCTCCGCCCACGGCCCCGTACCTCCCTCCCGCCTGCTCCCGCTCCTCGGCCGGCGCACCCGTGAGACGGCGTAGGAGAGAAGCGAGACCTGTGAGTGCTGCGACGACGCGAAGCCGTACCCCGCGAGCCACGCGTGCCCCGCGAGCCGTACGTACCCCCGACCGTCTGTGCGCCGAGGCGGTAGACCTCGCGAGGGAGGCCGCCGACGAGGCGGCCGCGCCCGGCGTGGTCGGCGCGCATGTGGAGGTCGTCGCCGAGGGCGACCGGGTCGTCACGCACTTCTTCGAGTCGAAGGAGCCCGGCTACCGGGGCTGGCGCTGGGCCGTGACCGTCACCCGGGCGTCCCGGGCCAAGAACGTCACGCTTGACGAAACCGTCCTGCTGCCCGGCCCCGACGCCCTCATGGCCCCCGAGTGGGTGCCGTGGAGCGAGCGGCTGCGCCCCGGCGACATGGGTCCCGGCGACCTGCTGCCGACGGAGCAGGACGACCTGCGCCTGGAGCCCGGCTACTCGGGCGAGGACGCGCCGCCGCCGAACTCCGCCGTCTCCGAGGAGATGGTGGACCACCTCGACGAGGAGGACGCCGAGCTGACCTCGCGCACGCCGTCGCGGGGCGCGATCGCGGCGGTCGCGGAGGAGCTCGGGATGCGGCGGGCGCGGGTGCTCTCGCGGTACGGGCTGCACGTGGCGGCGGACCGCTGGGACGAGGCGTTCGGGGCGAAGACCCCGATGGCGCAGGCGGCGCCGGCGACGTGCGAGTCGTGCGCCTTCCTGGTGCCGATCGCGGGGTCGCTGAAGCAGGCGTTCGGCGTCTGCGCGAACGAGTTCTCGCCGGCGGACGGGCGGGTCGTGTCCCTGTCGTACGGCTGCGGCGGCCACTCCGAGGCGGCGGTCATGCCGAAGCCGCCGCGTCCGGCGCCGCCGGTCCTCGACTCGATGGCGGCGGACGAGTTCCCGCTGCGCCCGGCGAAGGACTCGGGCTCGACGACGGAGCCGGACGGGGCGTCGGAGGACCTGGGGCACTCGTAGGCACGGTGCCCGCCCGCACGGGCGTCGCCTCGCCGTTTCCCGTTGTGGGCACACGTTCCGCCCCAGCGGGACGAATGCCCACACGGGAGGTGGGCGCGGCGCCCTCGTGCTGGGCGTTCAGGCGCGGAATCCTTGGCCCGGCAAGGGGCGCGACGCGCACCCCGCTTCGCGCGGTACCTTCGGCACCGGCCGGGGTTCGGAACCGGTCGGTACCCCGAAACGAACCGTCCCGCAGAGTGGAGTCAGGCGTGAGCGTCAGCGTCAGGACGTCGACCGACGGAACCGACCCCTTCGGTACCGCACGGCTCCGCAGAAGCGTGCTCGACGCGTGGGCGGCCGGCGGGGCGCGGTTCCGGGAGGACGCCAATGCCGAGGAGGACCTGGTCCTCGGCGGCTACCGGGACCGGCTCGTCGTCGAGCTGGCGCAGAACGCGTCGGACGCCGCCCGCCGCGCCGCCGTCACCGGCCGGCTCCGGCTCACCCTGCACCCGGCCGGCGCCGACGGCCCCGCCGTACTCGCCGCGGCCAACACCGGCGCCCCGCTGGACGCCACCGGCGTGGAGTCGCTGTCGACGCTCCGCGCGTCCGCGAAGCGCACCGAGCGGGACACGGACGCCGGCTCCGGCGCGGTGGGCCGGTTCGGCGTCGGGTTCGCCGCCGTGCTCGCCGTCACCGACGAGCCGGCGGTCCTCGGCCGCCACGGCGGCGTCCGCTGGTCGCTCGCAGAGGCCCGCGAGCTGGCCGCCGACGTGGCCCGGCACAGCCCGGGCCTGGGCGACGAACTGCGCCGCCGGGACGGCCACGTACCGCTGCTGCGCCTGCCGCTGCCCGCCGAGGGCACCGCGCCCGACGGCTACGACACGGTCGTCGTGCTGCCGCTGCGGGACGCCGCCGCCGAGGGCCTGGCGCAGCGGCTGCTCGACTCCGTCGACGACGCGCTGCTGCTCACCCTGCCCGGGCTCACCGAGGTCGTCGTCGAGACCCCGGAGGGCACCCGTACCCTCACCCGGGAGGACCGCGACGGCTACACCCACATCGCCGACTCCGCCGCCGGCACCCGCCGCTGGCGCACCGTCAGCCACGCCGGCCCGCTCGACCCGGCCCTCCTGAAGGACCGGCCGACCGAGGAGCGGCTGCGCCCGCACTGGTCGGTCACCTGGGCCGTACCGGTGGACGCGGACGGCGCGCCGCAGTTCCCGCGCACCGCGCCGGTCGTGCACGCGCCGACCCCCACCGACGAGCCGCTGGGCATTCCGGCGCTGCTCATCGCCTCGTTCCCGCTGGACACCGCGCGCCGGCACCCGGCGCCCGGGCCGCTCACGGACTTCCTGGTGGAGAAGGCGGGCGAGGCGTACGCGGAGCTGCTCGCCGACTGGCAGCCGGTGAGCACCGGCACCCTCGACCTCGTACCGGGGCCGCTCGGCAAGGGCGTCCTCGACGGGGCGGTGCGCGGGGCGGTCCTGGAGCGGCTGCCGCGGATCGCGTTCCTGGCGCCGGCCGTCGCCTCGGAGGAGCTGCCCGCGCTGCGCCCGATCGAGGCGGAGGTCGTGGAGGGCGCGGGCGCGGAGACCGTCGCGGTGCTCGCGGAGGTGTTCCCGACGCTGCTGCCGGCGGGCCTTGAGCGCCGGGTCGAGCTGCGCACGCTGGGTGTCGGGCGGCTGCCGCTGACGGAGGCGATCGACCGGCTCGCGGGCGTGGACCGGGCGCCGGAGTGGTGGTGGCGGCTGTACGACTCGCTGGCCGGCGTCGACCCGGACCGGCTGACCGGACTCCCGGTGCCGCTGCTCGGTGAGGCCCGGACGGCCGCCTCGTACCCGGCCGACGACGAGGAGGGCGCGCCGGAGGCCGCCGGGGTCCGTACCACCATCGGCCCCCGCCAGGTCCTGCTCCCGCAGGAGCACACCCCCGTCGACCTGGCCCGGCTCGGCCTGAAGGTCGCCCACCCGGACGCCGCGCACCCGGTCCTGGAGAAGCTGGGCGCCGTACCGGCGACGCCGCGCGCGGTGCTCACCACGCCGCAGGTACGGGCGGCGGTCGCCGCCTCGCTCGACGCGGGGGAGATCTGGGACGAGGACGCCGACACGCTGGACGCGGACGAGCTCGCCGAGACCGTGCTCGCGCTCGTACGGGACGCGGATCTGGCGCCCGGCGACGAGCCGTGGCTCGGGGCGCTCGCGCTGCCGGACGAGGACGGGGAGCCGGCCCCGGCGGGCGAACTCGTCATGCCGGGCTCGGCCTTCGCGTCCGTCATGCGGGAGGACGAACTCGCCTTCGTGGACGCCGAGCTCGCCGAGCGCTGGGGCGAGCAGCCGCTCGCCGCGTGCGGGGTGCTCGCCGGCTTCCAGCTGGTGCGGGCCGCGGACCTGGTCCTGGACCCGGACGAACTGGAGCCGCGCGAGGGCGACTTCGCGGAGCCGGACGACGCGGGGCTGCTCGACGCGGTCGACGTGTGGTGCGAGGACGTGCTCGACCGGCTGCCCGAGACCCCGGTGCCGCCGGTGGCGACGGAGATCGTGGCGGTACGGGACCTGGACCTGGTCGACGACGACGCCTGGCCGCGGGCGCTCGCGCTGCTCGCGCGGCCGCCGCTGCGGGACGCGCTGACCCAGCCCGTACGGGTGCTGCTGCCGGACGGCACGACGGAGACGGTCCGCTCGTACACGGCGTGGTGGCTGCGGGACCACCCCGTCCTGGACGGGCGCCGGCCCGCCGGGCTCCGGGCGGCCGGCACGGATCCGCTGCTCATCGGGCTGTACGACTCGGCCGACGCGACCGGCTTCGAGGACGAGCAGGTGCTGCGGGCCCTGGGCGTGCGGACCTCGGTGTCCGCGCTGCTCGACGAGCCGGGCGGCGCGGCGGAGCTGCTCGGCCGGCTCGCCGACCCGTCCCGCGAGGTCTCCGGCGCCCAACTGCACGCCCTGTACACGGCCCTGGCCGATCTCGACCCGGAGCAGGTGACGCTGCCGGACGAGCTGCGGGCGGTGGTGGACGGCGAGCTGGTGGTGGTCGACGCGGCCGACGCGCTGGTCGCCGACGCGCCCGATCTGCTGCCCCTGACGGCCGGGCTTCCGCTGCTGCCGGTCGCCCCGGCGCGGGCCGCGGAGCTCGCCGAGCTGTTCCAGGTCCGCCGGCTGAGCGAGGCGGTCGAGGCCGAGGTCACCACGACCGGCGAGGAACACGAGGTCCCCTCCTCGGTCCATGCCCTCCTCGGCCCGGCCACCCCCGCCACCTACGTCGAGCACGACGAACTCCGCGCCGCCGGCACCGAACTCGACTGGCGCCGCACCCCCGACGGCGTCATCCACGCCGCCACCCTGGAGGGCGTCGCCGCCGGCCTCGCCTGGGCGGCCGGTCAGTGGCCCCGCCGCTTCGAGGTCGCGGCCCTGCTGGAGGACCCGTCGAGGACGGCGGAGCTGGCGCGGGACCGCTGGTTCGACTGATCGGGTTCGCGGAGGCGGCCGTCCCGTCCCGGGGCGGCCGCCTCCGTCCTCGGCGGACACCTCTTGCGCGATAGTCTGCGCACAGATAATCTCCGCGTAGAGCAAGTCGCCGAACAAGCTCAACAAGCTGAACAAGCTCAACAAGTCGAAGACGCGACGTACAAACGGGAGACCACCATGTGGACGTACGAGCACTCCGTCGAGACCGACGCGGCCCCCGAGGCGATCTGGCGCCTGTGGGCCGACGTGGAGAACTGGGGCACCTGGAACGCCGACATCGCGAGCATCCGGATCGACGGCCCCTTCGCGCCCGGCGCCCGGATCGAGATGGCCCCGGCCGGTGACGACCCGGTGCACCTGGTCGTCACCGAGACCGTCGACGGCGAACTGTTCGTGGACGAGGCCCGGTTCGGCGGGCTCGTGCTGCGCACCGAGCACTGGATCGAGCGCGGCGAGGCGCTGCCGACCAGGGTGACGTACCGCATGCGGATCACCGGCGACGGCGTCGCCGAACTCGGCCCGCAGATCGGCCCCGCCGTCACGGGCGACTGGCCCGAGACCGTGGCCGCGCTGATCGAGCGGGCGCGGGGCTGATGGCCCTCGGCCCCGGGGAGAGCCCCGGCTTCCTGCTCTGGCACGCCACGTTGCGCTGGCAGCGCGACGTGGCCGCGGCCCTGGCGCCCCTCGGGCTCACGCACGTGCAGTTCGTCCTGCTCGCCTGCACGTGGTGGCTGAACGGCCGCGGCGAGCACCCCAACCAGCAGACCCTGGCCCGCCGGGCCGGCACCGACGTCAAGATGACCTCGCAGGTCGTACGGGCCCTGGAGACGAAGGGCCTGATCGAACGCGAGACGGACCCCACCGACACCCGCGCGAAGCGCCTGCGCGTCACGGAGGCCGGTGCCGGACTGGCCCCCCGCGCCGTCGAGTCCGTCGAGTCCGTCGACACCCGCTTCTTCGAGCCGGTGGCGGTGGGGGAGGCGGTTGCTCTGCTGGCCCGCCTGGCGCGGGTGGAGGAGGACTGACAGCTCTGCGCGGCGCCCCGCGGCGCTCAGCGCGGCACTCCCCTCGTACGGTCCCGCCGGGCCGGCAGCCCCATCGGGTTCGGGAAGGGGATGGTGCCCGAGGCCAGGATCTCGTCGGCCAGGACGCACAGCAGCGCCACCGCCCGGTCGGCCTCGGCCGGGGCGAGGGCGGCGCGGTAGGGGCGTACGGCGAGGGTGTCGGTACGGGACTCGAGGTGGGCGCGCAGGGCGCGGGCCTCGGCGGTCGGGGCGCCGGCGGGGTCCAGCAGCCCCCGGGCCGCCAGCCGGGCGGCGGCGGCCCGCCAGTCGTCCTCGGACCAGCCGCGGTTGTCGCGGAGGGTCGCGGGCGGCACGCCCTCGGCCGCCGCGAACAGGACGTGCGCCTCGCAGCCGTCCAGGCCCTCCGCCGCGAGCAGGGCCACATGCCCGTCGCCGCGGTGCTCGCGCAGCGCGGTCGTCGCCTGCCACAGGGCGCCGACCGGGTCCTCGGGCGCGGGTACGTCGCGGTTCGCCGCGAACAGCGGCCGCCCGGCCCCGTCGGCCACGGCCACCACCCGGGCGAGCAGCGGTACGAGCTCCGCCGCCGCCCCGGAGGCTGAGGGCGCGACCCGCCGCAGCGCCGCCGTCGCCCCCGCGGCCCGGGCCCGCAGCACCGCCTCCGGCGCCGCGTACGACCACGCGTCCGGCACGGAGCGCCGCACCATCGCCGGATGGAAGTTGTAGAACGCGGCCTCCACCACCCCGGCGGCCACGGCCCCCAACGGCGCCGCCCGCGCCCCGAAGTACCCCATCCAGAACCCCCGCAGCCCGACCTCGCGGTGCGCCTCCCGGCACTCCGCCGCGAAGTACGTCACCGCGTGCACGGGCTCCATGGCCTGCCACGCCCGTCGGGCGAACCGCGCGTTCACGTCGGTGTCGAAGGACATGGGGGCACGCTAATCCCGCACCCCTCACGCCGGGAACCGCCGCCCCACCCACCGCCACGCGAACTCCAGCACCGCCGAGCCCGCCGCCGCGATCGCGACCGCCGTCCACGGCATCGTCACGCCGACCAGCTTGAGCGCGAAGAAGTCCTGCAGCCAGGGCACGACGAGGACGAGCAGGAAGGCGCCGCCCATGGCCGCGACCAGGGCGATGCGCCACCAGGTGTAGGGGCGGGCGATGATCGCGAGGACCCACATGGAGACCAGGAAGAGGGTGAGGGTCGCGGCGCTGGTCTCGGCGTCGAGCGCGCCGGGGCCCGTGTAGTGGTGCCGGGCCAGGAGGTACGTGGCGAAGGTGGCCGCCGCCGCGATGACGCCGGCCGGGATCGCGTACCGCATCACCCGCCGGACGAAGTGCGGTTTGGCCCGCTCCTTGTTGGGCGCGAGGGCCAGGAAGAAGGCGGGGACGCCGATGGTGAGGGTGGACAGCAGGGTCAGATGGCGGGGCAGGAAGGGGTACTCGACCTGGCTGACCACGACCAGGATCGCGAGCAGCACTGAGTAGACCGTCTTCGTCAGGAAGAGGGTCGCCACCCGGGTGATGTTGCCGATCACCCGGCGCCCCTCGCCGACCACCGACGGCAGCGTCGAGAAGGAGTTGTTGAGCAGCACGATCTGGGCGACGGCCCGGGTCGCCTCGGAGCCGGAGCCCATGGACACGCCGATGTCGGCGTCCTTGAGGGCGAGGACGTCGTTGACGCCGTCGCCCGTCATCGCGACCGTGTGCCCGCGCGACTGGAGCGCCGCGACCATGTCGCGCTTCTGCTGCGGGGTGACCCGCCCGAAGACGGTGCCCTCGTCGAGGGCCTTCGCCATCTCGTCCCGTTCGGTCGGAAGCGTGCGCGCGTCCACGGTGTTCTCGGCGCCGGGCAGGCCGAGCTTGCCGGCGACGGCGCCGACCGAGACCGCGTTGTCGCCGGAGATGACCTTGGCGGTGACGTTCTGGTCGGCGAAGTACGCGAGGGTGTCGGCGGCGTCCGGCCGCAGCCGCTGCTCCAGGACGACGAGCGCGGACGCCCGCGCGTCCTTCGCCACGTCCGGCGAGTCGAGCTCGTGGACGGTACGGGCCAGCAGCAGCACCCGCAGGCCCTGCTCGTTCAGCCGGTCGACCTCCGTGAGGGACGCGTCGCCGGCCGGGAGGAGCACGTCGGGTGCGCCGAGCAGCCAGGTCGAGTTCTCGCCGTCGCCCTCGCTGAACGCCGCCCCGCTGTACTTGCGCGCCGACGAGAACGGCAGCGACTCCGTACACCGCCAGTCCACCGAGTCCGGATAGGCGTCGACGATGGCCTGGAGGGAGGCGTTGGGCCGCGGGTCGGACTCGCCGAGCGCGCCGAGCACCTTCCGTACGTACGCCTCCTCCGAACCGTTCAGCATGCGCAGCTCGGTGACGTCCATGCCGCCCTCGGTGAGCGTGCCGGTCTTGTCGAGGCAGACGACGTCGACCCGGGCGAGGCCCTCGATGGCGGGCAGCTCCTGCACCAGGCACTGTTTGCGGCCGAGCCGGATCACACCGATCGCGAAGGCGACGGAGGTGAGCAGGACCAGGCCCTCGGGGATCATCGGGACGATGCCGCCGACGGTGCGGGCCACGGACTCCTTGAAGTCGTTGTCCTTGACGACGAGCTGGCTGATGACGAGCCCGAGCGCGGTCGGGATCATCATCCACGTCACGTACTTGAGGATCGTGGAGATGCCGGTGCGCAGCTCGGAGTGGACGAGGGTGAAGCGGGACGCCTCCTCGGCGAGCTGCGCGGCGTAGGCCTCGCGGCCGACCTTGGTGGCGGTGAAGGCGCCGCCGCCGGCGACGACGAAGGAGCCGGACATCATCCGGTCGCCGGGCTTCTTCACGACGGGGTCGGCCTCGCCGGTGAGCAGCGACTCGTCGATCTCCAGGCTGTCGGCCTCGGCGACCTCGCCGTCGACGACGACCTTGTCGCCCGGACCGAGCTCGATGAGATCGCCGAGGACGATCTCGGAGGTGGAGATCTCGGCGGCGGCGCCGTCGCGCCGGACCGTCGGCTTGGCCTCGCCGATGACGGCGAGCCCGTCGAGGGTCTTCTTGGCGCGCAGTTCCTGGACGATGCCGATGCCGGTGTTGGCGATGATCACGAAGCCGAAGAGGCTGTCCTGGATCGGCGCGACGAAGAGCATGATCACCCACAGCACGCCGATGATCGCGTTGAAGCGGGTGAAGACGTTGGCGCGGACGATGTCGGTGGTGGAGCGGGAGCTCCGTACGGGTACGTCGTTGACCTCGCCGCGGGCCACCCGCTCGGCGACCTGAGCGGCGGTCAGGCCCTGTGGGCGGTGGACGACGACGGCGGCCGCCGAAGCGTCCGCCGTCATGGCTGCCAGGACCTCGGCTCCGCCGCCGTCGGTGTCGATCTTCGCCCGCTGCGTCATGTTTTCGACGGTACGACCGGATGCGGCCGCTCACCCGCCGAGAAGTCCGAAGATCAGACCGGGGGAGGACCGGAAGGGGTCCCAGGTATGACGCGGACCCCGGGGTCTCTCGGGGTTACGCGTCGGGGTCGGCCGCGCCCTCCGCTGTCCGCTGCGCCGCGTGCCGCTTGATCGCCGCGTCCCGCTTCCGTACGTACCAGATGCCGATCAGGCCGAGGCCGGCGCCGGCCAGGCAGGTCCACACCCACGAGGTCAGGTCCCGGTCGGCGAACCAGCCGTAGAACGGGATCTGGACGAGGAACAGGACGAACCAGAGGATCGTGCCGCCCGTGATGGTGGCGACGACGGGCCCCTCCAGGGGCTCGGGTGCCTCGTGCTTCGGTGTCCACTTCGCCATGGGAGGCAGTCTAGGCGCCGGAATCAGGGGTCTACGCGCGGAGATGGACTCCCCCTCGTTCATGTGTTCATACTGAAACGGTTTGCCTCTGGCGGGTTCCCTTCGTATGAACCGCCAAATTTGACCATACGAGGACAACCCATGAGCAGCACGGCCACCGCCACGGCCACCTCCCCGGAGCCTTCCGCGCCGCAGCAGCAGCGGCCCGCTTCCGGTCTCGACCGCTACTTCAGGATCTCCGAGCGCGGCTCCACCGTCGCCCGCGAGGTCCGCGGCGGTTTCGCCACCTTCTTCGCGATGGCCTACATCATCGTGCTGAACCCGATCATCCTCGGCAGCGCCAAGGACATGTACGGGCACCAGCTCGACAGCGGCCAGCTGGTGACCGCGACCGTCGTGACGGCCGCCTTCACGACGCTCCTCATGGGCGTCATCGGCAACGTGCCGATCGCGCTCGCCGCCGGCCTCGGCGTGAACACCGTCGTCGCGCTCCAGCTCGCGCCGAAGATGTCCTGGCCGGACGCCATGGGCATGGTGGTCCTGGCCGGCATCGTCGTGATGCTCCTGGTCGCCACCGGTCTGCGCGAGCGCGTGATGAACGCGGTCCCGGTCGGCCTGCGCAAGGCCATCGCGATCGGCATCGGCCTCTTCATCATGCTGATCGGCCTGGTCGACTCGGGCTTCGTCTCCCGGATCCCGGACGCCGCCCACACCACCGTCCCGCTGCAGCTCGGCGGCGACGGGCACCTCATGGGCTGGCCGGTGCTCGTCTTCATCCTGGGCACCCTGCTCACCCTCGCGCTGATCGTCCGCAAGGTGCCGGGCGCCATCCTCATCTCGATCGTCGTGATGACGCTGCTCGCGGTGGTCGTCAACGCCGTCGCCGACATCCCCTCCTGGGGCCTGACCACCCCGGAGTGGCCCGGCAACCCGGTCGCCAGCCCCGACTTCGGCCTCTTCGGGCAGTTCAGCCTGTTCGGCGGCTTCCACAAGGTCGGCGTCCTGACCGGCGTCCTCTTCGTCTTCACCGTGCTGCTGTCCTGCTTCTTCGACGCCATGGGCACGATCCTCGGCGTCGGCGACGAGGCCAAGCTGATGGACAAGGACGGCAACTTCCCGGGCATCAACAAGGTCCTGCTCGTCGACGGCCTCGCGGTCGCCTCCGGCGGTGCCACCTCGTCCTCCGCCACCACCTGCTTCGTGGAGTCCACGGCCGGTGTCGGCGAGGGCGCCCGGACGGGCCTCGCCTCGGTGGTGACGGGCGCGCTGTTCTCGGTCGCGCTGTTCCTCACGCCGCTCGCCACGATGGTGCCCTCGCAGGCGGCGACCCCCGCCCTGCTGGCGGTGGGCTTCCTGATCCTGGCCGGGTCGGTCAAGGAGATCGACTGGAGCGACTACACCATCGCGATGCCGGCCTTCCTGGCGATGGTGATGATGCCGTTCACGTACTCGATCACCAACGGCATCGGCATCGGCTTCATCAGCTTCAGCCTGCTGCGGCTCGTGGCCGGCCGGGGCCGCGAGGTCCCGGTGGCGATGTACGTCGTGTCGGCGGTCTTCGTCTTCTACTACGCGATGCCGGCGCTGGGCCTGACCTGATCGCGGGGCGCGTCGGAGGCCCCGTAGAACTTCTCCGTCTCGTCGACGGCGGTCTTGAACCGTTCGTCGAAGTCTTCGCGAATGAGCGTCCGGACGACATAGTCCTGGACGCTCATTCCGCGTTTGGCGGCGTGTCCGCGGAGCCGTTCGAGCAGCTCTCCGTCGATGCGCAGGCTGAGCACGGTCGAATCCATGCCCGTCAGGTTCGCGCCATGGAAGGCCCTCCCGCGTCACTTTCCGGATCGGTCTCACTCATTTGGGTGACAGATTGCGACGGAAGGTTTTCGATTGGTCTTTAGAGAGAGTAATGAGTTACGCTAAGGACATGCCTGACCTGTCCCATGGCACCGCCGACGATGCCGCAGCCGTGAGTGCGCTCCGCAGCGCCGTCATGCGACTCGGCCGACGCCTCAAGCACCAGCGCGTCGACGAATCGCTGAGCCCCACCGAGATGTCGGTGCTCGGCACCCTGTCGCTCTGCGGCTCGGCCACCCCCGGTGAGCTGGCCCGCAAGGAGCACGTCCAGCCGCCGTCGATGACCCGCATCGTCGCGCTGCTCGAGGCCAAGGGCCTGGTCAAGCTGGAGCCGCACCCCGACGACCGCCGGCAGAAGGTGGTCAGCCAGACCGAGCAGGCCGAGGCCATGCTCGCGGAGTCCCGCCGCAAGCGGAACGCCTGGCTGGCCTCCCTCGCCGAGGGTCTGGACGAGGACGAGTGGGCGAAGCTGCGCGCCGCCGCTCCGGTCCTGGAGAAGCTCGCGCACCTGTAGAACGCACACCTGTGGAACGCACAGGACGAACC
Organism: Streptomyces sp. SKN60; assembly: GCF_026236535.1. GTDB lineage: Bacteria > Actinomycetota > Actinomycetes > Streptomycetales > Streptomycetaceae > Streptomyces. The sequence continues at coordinate 87,424 of NZ_JAHTMW010000005.1, forward strand.
CGAGGCGCCAAGGAGGCGACGCACTTTGAGCACGGGACCCGGAGCAGACTCCGCACCCGTCCATAAACCCACCACCGACCCCCGCCAGGGCAAGGGGACCTTCTCCTCGCTCAGGATCCGGAACTACCGGCTGTTCTTCACCGGAGCGATCGTCTCCAACACCGGTACGTGGATGGCCCGGATCACCCAGGACTGGCTGGTCCTGAGCCTCACCGGCTCCGCCGCCGCCGTCGGCATCACGACGGCCCTCCAGTTCCTGCCGATGCTGCTCTTCGGTCTGTACGGCGGTGTCATCGCCGACCGCCTCCCGAAGCGACAGCTGCTCCTGGTCAGCCAGGCCGCGCTCGGCCTGTGCGGACTGACCCTCGCCGTACTGACCCTGACCGGACACGTCCAGGTCTGGCACGTCTATCTGATCGCCTTCCTGCTCGGCATGGTCACCGTCGTCGACAACCCGACCCGGCAGTCCTTCGTCTCCGAGCTGGTCGGCCCGCGGCAGCTGCGCAACGCGGTCTCGCTGAACTCGGCGAACTTCCAGTCCGCCCGCCTGATCGGCCCCGCCGTCGCCGGCGTCATGATCGCCTCGATCGGCAGCGGCTGGGCCTTCCTGATCAACGGCCTGTCCTTCCTCGCGCCGATCGGCGCGCTCCTGCTGATGCGGCCGAGCGAGCTGCACAAGGTCGAGCGCGCACCGCGCGGCAAGGGCCAGCTGCGTGAGGGACTCCGTTACGTCGCCGGGCGGCCCGACCTGATCTGGCCGATCGTCCTGGTCGGCTTCATCGGCACCTTCGGCTTCAACTTCCCGATCTGGCTGACCGCCTTCTCGGAGGGCATCTTCCACGTCGGCGCCGGCGCGTACGGCTTCCTCAACACGCTCATGGCGGCCGGCTCCCTGGTGGGCGCCCTGCTCGCGGCCCGGCGCGCCTCGACCCGGCTGCGGATGCTGGTGATCGCGGCGGGCGTCTTCGGCGCCCTGGAGATCGCGGCGGCGCTCTCGCCGTCCTTCTGGCTGTTCGCGCTGCTGCTCGTGCCGATCGGCATGATCGGCCTGACGGTCAACATCAGCGCCAACTCGGCGGTCCAGATGGCGACGGACCCGGTCATGCGGGGCCGGGTGATGAGCCTCTACATGATGGTCTTCGCCGGCGGCACCCCGATCGGCGCCCCGCTGCTCGGCTGGGTCACCGACACCTTCGGCCCCCGCATCGGCTTCGCCACCGGCGGCCTCGTCTCCCTCCTCGCCGCGGCCACCATCGGCCTGATCCTGGCCCGCGTCGGCGGCCTGAAGCTCTCGATGCGCTGGCACCATGGCCACCCCAGCGTCCGCTTCGTCCCGGACGAGCGCCGGGCACGGCTGGCGACGGCGGCGTAGCGGTTCCGTTGCGGGCATTCGTCCCGCTGGGCGGTGCCCCGTGCCACCTCCATTGTGGGCATACGTTCCGCAGGGGCGGAACGGGTGGGCACAACGGACGGCGCCCCTTGCCGGGCCTAGGCTCCCGCGCCTGTGCCCGCACCCCTGGGGCGCCGCGCTCCCGGTGCGGGTCCAGGCGCAGGTGCCGAACGCGCCCGCAAGGGCGCCGTCCCGTGTGCCCACCCGTCCCGCCCTGCGGGACGAATGCCCACACGGGGTGGGGCGCCGGGCAGCGGTGCCGTCCGCCGCTGAGAACTCCGAGCTCGACCACCGGATCCGCACCGCTCTCCTGCCCCGCGCCGCAGAGCTCGACGCGCACCTCGCCGGGCTGCACTCCGACGCCCGGGCCGCGATCTCCACGGCGGCCCGAGGGATCCTGAAGCGAGGGAATCTGACCGCGGAGCAGTTCGAGGTGCTCGTGACCCCGTTCGTCGAGGTCGGGGTCGACGTTCCGGCGCATCAGGGTCGCGGCTGACAGGGGGAGCGCCGCCCAGGGCCCCTGAGTCCGTGGGCGCGGCCTCGGTGCTCTCCCCGAGACGACAGGCCACCGGGACAGACGGCTCTGGGGGCCGTCAGACCCGCCGCTCCAGCACCTGGCCCGGCCAGTCGCCGACCGTGAAAGCCTCGGTGCGGGTGAAGCCCTGGCGTTCGTAGTAGCGGACGAGGCGGCCCTCGCTGCCCGCGAAGCAGTCCACGCGCAGCAGGGAGACACCGGCGCGGCGGGTCTCGTCGGCGGCGTGGGCGAGGAGGGCGGCGCCGACGCCGTGGCCGTGGCGCCGGCCGTCGGTCGCAAGGTAGCGCACGTACTGCTCCGGCTCGTCCGCGCGGGCCACGTACGCGCCCGGGTGCGGGGTGAGGGTGAGGGTCCCGACGGGGACGCCGTCGATCTCCGCGATCCACGGGGTGCCCTCGGTCACCACCCGCTCGACCGCCTCCACGGTCTTCGGCCGGGCGCTGAACGGCTCGGTGCCCCATTGGGCGGTGATGCCCCGCGCGTTGAGCCAGACCACCGCGCTGTCGAATATCGCCAGCATCGCGGGCACGTCCGCCGGCCCGCCCCGCCTGATCCTGATCATGGTGTCCATCCGCCCGAGGCTAGTGCCTGTCACACTCGCCCCATGAGGCTTTTCACCGCCGTCATCCCTCCGCCCGCGCAGCTCGCCGAGCTCGCCCACGAGGTCGACCGGCTGGCCGAGCTGCCCGGCGCCGACCGGCTGCGCTGGGCCTCGCGGCCCGGCTGGCACTTCACGCTCGCGTTCATGGGCCAGGTCGACGAGGAACTGCTCCCGGACCTGCGCGCCCGCCTCGGCCGGGCCGCCCACCGCACCGCGCCCTTCCCGCTGCGGCTGCACGGGGGCGGCCACTTCGGGCGGGCGGTGCTGTGGACCGGCGCGGCGGGCGGCCTGGACGAGCTGCGGCTGCTCGCCGAGCGGGCCGACGCCGCCGCGCGCCGCGCCGGCGTCCCGATGGACGAGCACCGTGCGTACCACCCGCACCTCACCGTCGCCCGCTCCCGCGCGAACGACACCGACCTGCGGCCCTTCGTCGCCGGCCTCGAGAACTTCGAGGGCGCCCGCTGGGAGGTCACCGAGCTGTGCCTGGTCCGCAGCCACCTTCCCGGCGGCGGTCCGGCGGGGAAGCAGCCGCGGTACGAGACGATCGCCACGTGGCCCCTGGGCGGAGCGGCCGAGCGGGGGCGTTAACCTCGATGGGTGGACCCGAAAACCCGTAACCGGATCATGGCCGGCGTGCTCGTCCTGATGTTCGCGATCATCGCGGTGGCGTCGTTGGTGGGCGGCCAGTAGCCCGCACCCGGCGCCCGCCACCCGATGCGTCGGCCCCCGCTCCGGCCCTTGCTTCGAGTGGACTCCAGGCAGTTGGCTTGATCCCCATGGAGTACACGCAGCTCGGACGCACGGGACTCAAGGTCGGCCGACTCGTCCTGGGGACGATGAACTTCGGACCGCAGACGGACAAGTCCACCAGTCACGCGATCATGGACGCCGCGCTCGACGCGGGCGTCAACCTCTTCGACACGGCGAACGTCTACGGCCAGACCGCCGGCAAGGGCCGCACCGAGGAGATCATCGGCTCCTGGTTCGCCAAGGACCCGGCGCACCGCGACAAGGTGGTGCTCGCCACCAAGGTGTACGGGAACATGGCCGAGGGCGCCGGCCCGGTCTGGCCCAACCACGACAGGCTGTCGGCCGTGAACATCCGGCGGGCCGTCGAGGCCAGCCTCAAGCGGCTCCGCACGGACCGCATCGACGTCTACCAGTTCCACCACATCGACCGGCACACCCCCTTCGACGAGATCTGGCAGGCCGTCGACACCCTGATCCAGCAGGGCAAGATCCTCTACGCCGGCTCCTCCAACTTCCCCGGCTACAAGATCGCCCAGGCGAACGAGGCCGCCGCCCGGCGCGGGATGGTCGGCCTGGTCAGCGAGCAGTGCCACTACAACCTCTACGAGCGGCGCGCCGAGATGGAGGTGATCCCGGCGGCCCAGGAGTACGGGCTCGGCGTCATCCCGTGGTCGCCGCTGGCCGGCGGGCTGCTCGGCGGGGTCATCCGCAAGCAGGCCGAGGGCGGGCGCCGGGCCGGCGGCCGGACCGCGGAGCGGCTCGCCGACCCGGTGGAGCGGGCCCGCATCCAGGCGTACGAGGACCTGCTCGCCAAGCACGGCCTGGACCCGGCCGAGACGGCGCTCGCCTGGCTGCTCACCCGCCCGGGGGTGACGGGCCCGATCGTCGGCCCGCGGACGCCCGAACAGCTGGCGGGCGCGCTGCGCGCGCTCGAACTGAAGCTGAGCGAGGAGGTCCTCACCGGCCTCGACGAGATCTTCCCGGGCCCCGGCCCGGCGCCGGAGGCCTTCGCCTGGTGAGCGCCGTCTGACAGTGGCTCACACCCCGCCGAGCCAGCTGGTCGCGTCCAGGCGGAACGCGGTCTCGGCGGGGACGACCGCCCGCAGCGCGTCCTCCAGGTCGCGCACCCGGTCGGCGCCGAGGCGGGCGGCCCAGTCGGCGCGCAGCTCGTCGAAGACGGCGGCCGAGCGGGCGAGCGCGTCGATCCCGTACGGGGTGAGGCGGACGAGTTTGCGGCGGGCGTCGCCCGGGTCGTCGGCGCGCTCGGCGTAGCCGAGGGCGAGCAGCCGGTCGACGGTCTTGCCGGCCGCCTGCTTGGAGACCCCGAGCCGCCGTCCGATGTCGCTGGCGGTCGCCCCGTACGGGCCGGCGGCGATGGCCTGGAGGGCGAAGCCGTGCGCCGGGCGCATCTCGGGGTGACCCTGCCGGGCCAGTTCGGTGTGCAGGCGGTCGATGAGGGTCCGGAAGCCGGCGAAGAGGAGCAGGGGCAGCTCGAAGCCGGGGGTGTCGTCCTGCCTTTCGGGAATCCCCTTGCGGCGATCGACAACCTGGTTTACGTTCTCCTCATCGGCATGGTCAACCATGTTGTCCATCGTAGCGCCACCCGCCCATCGCCACTCGCCAGGGGGACCGCCATGACACTCGACGCTCTCGACCTTCCCACCCGTATCCAGCGCGCCGCCGCGACGCTCAAGGAGACCTCCCCGCACACCCTCGAAGGCTTCCTCAAGCTCAACGAGATCTTCGAGTCGACCACCCTCGACCCGCACGCCCGCGAGACCGTCATCCTCGCCGTCGCCGCCCGCAACCAGTGCCACCTGTGCGTCGACATGCACGAGGCCAAGCTCGCCGCCCTCGGCCCGGCGCCCGCGCCCGAACGACTCGACGCCGTACGCCGGTTCACCCTCCAGGTGCTCGCCTCCTCGGGCGCCGTCTCCGACGCCGAACTCGACGCCTTCCTCGCCCACGGCTACACCCGGCAGAACGCGCTCGAAGTCGTCCTCGGCATCGGCACCTACACGGTCTCCACCTTCGCCAACCGCCTCGTCCGCGTCGCATGAACAGCGCCAGGATCAACGTCGGTTCAGGCTCGCCGCTCGAACCCGAGATCGGCTTCTCCCGGGCCGTCCGCAAGGGCGCCCATGTCGCCGTCGCCGGCACCGCGCCCATCGCGGACGGCGGCGGCACCGCCGGGGTCGGCGACGTGTACGCGCAGACCGTCCGCTGCCTCGACATCGCCGAGGCGGCCCTGGCGGAGGCCGGGGCCTCGCTCGACGACGTCGTGCGCACCCGGGTCATGCTCACCGACGTGACCCGGTGGAAGGAGGCGGCCCGCGCCCACGGCGAACGCTTCGCGTCCGTCCGGCCGGTGACCACCTTCGTCGAGGTCTCCCGCTTCATCGACCCCGAGTGGCTCGTCGAGATCGAGGTCGACGCGATGGTCGACGCGGTGGTGGAACCCTAGAACCGATAGGGGCCGCCCACGCCCCAAGCCTGGTGCAGGGCGTTCGCGAAGGCCGCGGCCAGTTTGTGCTCGCCCGTCGGGCCCGGGTGGGTGCCGTCGTAGGTGTCCGCGTGGATGTCGTACGACTCCGGGATCGTCCCGAGCAGCAGCGGCGAGGCCGCCGAGTCCAGGTCCGCGACCGTCTTCGCGAGCAGCTCGTTGAAGCGGACGCACTCGGCGGCGAACGGCGCGTCGTACTCGGCCCGCACGTTCGGGATGACCGGCAGCATGACCGCCCGGACGTGCGGGTTCGCCGCGCGCGCGGCGGCCAGGAAGGCGCGGACGTTGTCCGCCGTCTGGTCGCTGTTGGTGTAGAAGCCCAGGTCGATCAGGCCGAGCGAGATCAGCAGCACATCGGCGCGGGTCGCCGCCACCGTCTCCCCGATCAGCGGCGCCATGTGCAGCCAGCCCTCGCCCCAGCCGGCCAGATGGCGGCGGGCGGCGGCCGGGAAGGCCGGGTCGGCGTAGGCGTCGGAGGTCGCGGCGTCGTCGGCCGGCTCGTACAACGCGGTGCGCGGGCCGGTGATCTCGTATCCGTCGGGACCGGGTCCGGGCAGCACGGATTCGAGGTGCTGCCACATCCGGTACCGCCAGGTGAAGTCGCCGGCGCGTCCGATGGTCATGCTGTCGCCGACGAACAGAAAACGCATGGCGCACATTCTCGCGGAGGCCGGTCACGACCGGCGTCGACCGGCGACGTGATCCCGGACACCGCGCAAGGCCTCAGCCGGTCCAGCCCCGGGCGTTCTTCTGCCACTGCGCGAGCAGGGCGGGGGAGCCGGCCGGGGCCGGCTGCGACGGGCACACGTCGAAGTGACAGATCCGGCAGGTGTCGGAGGGCTGGGCGCGGCCGAGGTCGACGGCCGTGCTGTCACCCGCCCGGCGTGGCCATGCCGGCCAGTACGTCTCCCACGCGTACGGGGTCACTCACGCAAACCGTCCAGAAGGGTAGTTCTCCGTATCGGGCACAGTGAACCCGGCGCGGAACCGTCAGATCCGGCAAACGGGTAAAGATCCACCGAACGAGTGCGCAAGCCCCCTCCGGGCGGCCCGTGGCAGGCTTGGGGTCATGCGATCACTGCTCGGCGTCTCCGGGGCCGCCGCCCTCGTCCTCGCCCTCGGCCTGCCCCTGGCTGCCGCCGGTCCGGCCGCGGCGGCGGACGCCGACCAGGACTTCGTCATCGAGGACCCCAGGATCACCGAGTCCAGCGGCCTCGCCGCGAGCCGCGCCCACCCCGGGATCTACTGGACGCACAACGACCAGGACGCGCCCCTGATCTACGGCATCGACTCCCGTACGGGAAAGACCGTCGCGACCCTCACCATGAAGGGCGTCGGCACCCCCCGCGACATGGAGGCGATCTCCGTCGGCCCGGACGGGAACATCTACGTCGGCGACATCGGCGACAACCTCGACGGCTCGTGGAACCACGTCTGGATCTACCGCTTCCCCGAGCCGAAGGAGCTGGGGGACCAGACGGTCAAGGCCACCCAGTACGACGTGAAGTACGCCGACGGGGCGCGCAACGCCGAGGCGCTGATGGTCCATCCGAAGACCGGCCGGGTCTACATCGCCAGCAAGAACGAGGACGGCGGCGGCCTCTACGCCGGCCCCGAACGTCTCGACCCGACCCGGACGAACGTCTTCAAGCGCATCGGGGAGGTCCCCTGGGTGACCGACGGCGCCTTCTCGCCGGACGGCACCCGACTCGTCCTACGCGGCTATCTCCTCGCCAAGGAGTACGCGTGGAAGGACGGGCGCCTCGCCGACGACGGCACCTCCGTCGGCGCCCCCTTCCAGGGCCAGGCGGAATCGGTCACGTACACCCCGGACGGCTCGGCCTTCCTGTTCGGCTCGGAGGGGAAGCAGAGCCGGGTGGTGCGGGTGGAGCGCGGCGGGGGGCAGCCCACCGGCCCGACCAGTCCCGGGGACTCCAAGAAGCCCGGTGGCGGCACCGGTTCGGCTGCCACCGGAACGGACGGCGAACAGGGGAACTTCACGGTCGGCGTGATCGTGCTCGGCCTCGCGACCGTCGTCGTGGTCGGCCTGAAGCGCCTGTTCCGCAAGGGCTGACCCCTAGGTGACGTACGAGGGCCCCGCACCGGAAACGCCCGGTGCGGGGCCCTCGTACACGGCGTACGTGCAAGAACTGCTGTTACAGCTGGCCGATCACGTAGTCGATGCACGCCGTCAGCGCGCGCACGTCCGCCGGGTCGACCGCCGGGAACATCGCGATGCGCAGCTGGTTGCGGCCCAGCTTGCGGTACGGCTCGGTGTCCACGATGCCGTTGGCGCGCAGCGCCTTGGCGATCGCGGCCGCGTCGATCTCGTCCGCGAAGTCGATCGTGCCGATGACCTGCGAGCGCTTCGCCGGGTCCGTGACGAACGGGGTCGCGTACTTGGACTCCTCGGCCCAGCCGTACAGCGCGTCCGAGGACTCCTTCGTGCGGGACACGGCCCAGTCGAGACCGCCCTGGCCGTTGATCCACTTCAGCTGCTCGTTGAGCAGGAAGAGGGTCGCGAGCGCCGGGGTGTTGTACGTCTGGTTCTTCAGCGAGTTGTCGATCGCCGTCGGCAGCGAGAAGAACTCCGGGATGTGCCGGCCCGACTCGTGGATCTTCTTCGCGCGCTCCAGGGCGGCCGGCGAGAAGGCCGCGAGCCACAGGCCGCCGTCGGCGGCGAAGGACTTCTGCGGGGCGAAGTAGTAGACGTCGGTCTCGGTGATGTCGACCGGCAGACCGCCGGCGCCCGAGGTCGCGTCCACGAGGACGAGCGCGCCCTCGTCGGCGCCCGCGACCCGCTTCAGCGGGGTGGCGACACCGGTGGAGGTCTCGTTGTGGGTGAAGGCGTAGACGTCGACGCCGGCCTCGGCCACCGCCTCCGGGTGGGTGCCCGGGTCGGCGGAGATCACGGTCGGCTCGGCCAGCCACGGGGCCAGCTTCGCGGCCTTCGCGAACTTGGACGAGAACTCGCCGAAGGTGAGGTGCTGCGACTTGTTCTCGATGAGACCGTGCGTCGCGATGTCCCAGAAGGCGGTGGAGCCGCCGTTGCCCAGGATCACCTCGTAGCCCTCGGGCAGCGAGAAGAGGTCACGGATCCCGGCACGCACCTCGCCGACCAGGTTCTTGACCGGAGCCTGGCGGTGGGAGGTACCGAGGAGAGAGGTGCCGGTGGCGGCCAGGGCGTCCAGCGCCTCCGTACGCACCTTGGAGGGGCCCGCGCCGAAACGGCCATCGGCGGGCTTCATGTCAGCGGGAATCTGGATATCGGCCACGAGGCGGAGCGTATCGGTTCGGGGCGGCCGGGGCAGACGCATGTCCGCCGGATGAGACGAAGGCTGAGACACTGGGTAGTCGTGGGATCACACGAAGCACGTGAAGCACGCGGAGGGGCGGGACACGGCGCGGCCGGGGACCTCGCGGCGGCGCTCCGCGCAGCCGTCGCCGGCGGTGCGGCCGGTGACGTGGACTTCTCCGCCACCGCCCGCGCCCTGACCACCATGGACGCCTCCAACTACCGGCGGGTCCCGCTCGGTGTGGTCGCCCCGCGCGACGCCGACGACGTGGCCGCCGCGCTCGCCGTCTGCCGTGAGTACGGGGTGCCGGTCGTCGCCCGCGGCGGCGGGACCTCGATCGGTGGACAGGCCACCGGAACGGGTGTCGTGTTCGATTTCACCCGCCATATGGACGACGTCGTGTCCCTCGACCCGGAGGCCCGGACCGCCGTCGTCCGGCCCGGACTCGTCCTCGACCGTCTGCGGGCGGCGGCCCGCCCCTACGGGCTGACCTTCGGCCCCGACCCGTCCACGCACTCCCGCTGCACCCTCGGCGGCATGATCGGCAACAACGCGTGCGGCGCGCACTCCGTCGCCTGGGGCACGACGGCCGACAACGTCCGCGCGCTCGACGTCCTCACCTACGACGGGCGGCGGCTGCGCCTCGGGCAGGACGGGCAGGATGGGCAGGATGGGCAGGGCGCGCCGGCCGGGCTGCGGGAGCTGGTCGCGCGGAACCTGGCGCTGCTGCGGACCGGCTATCCGGCGGGCCTGCCGCGCCGCATCTCCGGTTACGCGCTCGACGCGCTGCTGCCCGAGCGCGGTGTCGACGTGGCCCGCTCCTTCTGCGGCAGCGAGGGCACGCTGGGGGTGGTGACGGAGGCGGAGGTGCGGCTGGTGCCGCTGCCCGCCGAGCCGGTGCTCGTCGTCCTCGGGTACGCCGACGAGAGCGCGGCCGCCGACGCGGCGGCGGGCCTTCTGCCGTACCGCCCGCTGACCGTGGAGGGCATGGCCGCCGATCTCGTGCGCGGCGCCTCCGGGCTTCCGAAGGGCGCGGCCTGGCTGTTCTGCGAGGTCGACGGGTCGGGCGCGGCCCGGGAGCTGGCGCGGGCGGCGGACGCCCTGGACGCGGTCGTGGTCACGGACCCGGCCGGGCAGCGGGCGCTGTGGCGGATCCGCGAGGACGCGGCGGGCACGGCGACCAGGCTGCCCGGGGGCGGGGACGCCTGGCCGGGATGGGAGGACTGTGCGGTGCCGCCGGCCCGGCTCGGCGCGTATCTGCGCGAGTTCCGGGGCCTCCTTGCCGAATTCGGCCTCCGGGGGATCCCGTACGGGCACTTCGGCGACGGCTGCGTGCACGTACGGATCGACTTCGACCTGTGGGACGGGAAGGACAAGGGGGTACGGGACTTCCGGCGCTTCTCGGAGGCGGTGGCCGATCTCGTGGTCGCCCACGGCGGCTCGCTCTCCGGCGAGCACGGGGACGGCAAGGCGCGGGCGGAGCTGCTGCCGAAGATGTACGGGGAGGAGCTCGTCGCGCTCTTCGGCGAGGTCAAGGACCTGTGGGACCCGGACGGCGGTCTGAACCCGGGGATGCTCGTGCGGCCCGAGCCGCTGGACTCCGGGCTGCGGTTCGAGGGGTTGCCGGTGGCGGGCTCGGCTGCGGGCCTCGGGCGGGCCGCCGCCCGGTGTGTCGGGGTGGCCAAGTGCCGGGTGGGGGCGCCGAGTTCGGGGTCGGGGCCGGGTGCGGACGTGATGTGTCCCTCGTACCGGGTGACCGGGGAGGAGCAGCACTCCACCCGGGGCCGGGCGCGGCTCCTGCACGAGATGGCGCTCGGCGAGGTGATCACCGACGGCTGGCGCTCGGCGGAGGTCATGGGGGCCCTCGACCTGTGCCTGTCCTGCAAGGGCTGCCGCAGCGACTGCCCGGTGGGCGTCGACATGGCCGCGTACAAGGCGGAGTTCCTGGACCGGCACTACGCGGGCCCCGGCGGGCTGCTCCGCCGGCCGCGCTCGCACTGGACGATGGGGCGGCTGCCGGGCTGGCTGGCGCACTTCGGGCGGGGCCTGAACACGGCGATGCGGCTGCCGTTCGCGGCGCGGCTCGCGGGGGTGACGCCGGAGCGGGCGCTGCCGAGGGTGGCGGAGCGCTCCTTCGCGTACTGGTTCGCCCAGCGCGCCTCGAACCGCGCGCCGTCGCTCACTCTGTGGCCGGACACCTTCACCAACTTCCTGGCGCCGCAGGTCGGCGAGGCGGCCGTCCGGGTCCTGGAGGACGCCGGGCTCGGGGTGGAGCTGCCGCCGGGGCGGGTCTGCTGCGGCCTCACGTATGTGTCGACGGGGCAGCTGGGGGCGGCCCGGAAGGTGATGCGGCGGACGCTCGACGTGATGGCGGCGGGGGAGGGGGCTTCAGGGGGTGCGAGCCGGCCGGTGGCGGTCCTCGAACCGTCCTGCGCGGCGACCCTGCGCACCGAGCTGCCCGAGCTGCTGCCGGACGACCCGCGCGCCGCCCGACTGGCCGCCTCCGTACGGACCTTCGCGGAGGCCCTGGAGGAGCTGGCGCCCGACTGGGTCCCGCCCCGCGCGGACCAGCCGGTCACCGGCCAGACCCACTGTCACCAGCACGCGGTCCTGGGCGACGCGGCCGAGCGGAGGCTGCGCGAACGGGCGGGCTTGGAGGGGGAGTTGGCGGGCGGCTGCTGCGGATTGGCCGGCAACTTCGGTTTCGAGCCGGGCCATTACGAGGTGTCGGTGGCCTGCGCCGAGGACCGGCTGCTGCCGGCCCTGCGGTCCGCGCCCGCCGACGCGGTCGTCCTGGCGGACGGTTTCTCCTGCCGAACGCAGATGGCGCACCTGGCACCGGAGTACCACGTGCGCCATCTGGCGGAGGTTCTTGCGGAGGAGCTGGACCGGTGAAGGCCATGGAGGCCTACCGGGCGTCCCCGTCGAACTTGGCCGTCGACCAGAAGTAGCCGAGGACCGCGAGGCCGACGCACCAGCCGACGGCGAGCCAGCCGTTGTGGCCGATCTCGGTGCCGAGGAGCAGTCCGCGCAGGGTCTCGATGGCGGGGGTGAAGGGCTGGTACTCGGCGATCGGCTGGAACCAGCCCGGCATCGCGTCGACCGGGACGAAGGTGCTGGAGATCAGTGGCAGGAAGATCAGCGGCATCGCGTTGTTGCTTGCGGCCTCCGCGTTGGGGCTGATCAGGCCCATGCCGACGGCGATCCAGGTGAGCGCCGTGGCGAAGAGCACGAGCAGACCGAACGCGGCCAGCCACTCGACCGGGCTCGCGTCGTGGGAGCGGAAGCCGATGGCCACGCCGACGGCGCCGACCAGGACCACGCTGACCACCGACTGGAGCACGCTGCCGACCACGTGCCCGACGAGGACCGAGCCGCGGTGGATCGCCATGGTGCGGAAGCGGGCGATGATGCCCTCGCTCATGTCGTTGGCGACGGAGACCGCGGTGCCGATCGTCGTACTGCCGATGGTCATCAGGAGCAGACCGGGCACGAGGTAGGCGATGTAGGCGGCGCGGTCGGCGCCTCCGTCGCCGATGCCCGCGCTCATGGTGTCGCCGAAGATGTAGACGAACAGCAGGAGCAGCATGATCGGCGTGAGCAGCAAGTTCAGCGTGAGGGACGGGTAGCGGCGGGCGTGCAGGAGGTTGCGCCGCAGCATGGTGGAGCAGTCGCGCGCGGCGAGGGACAGGGTGCTGCTCGTGCTCATCGGGCGTTCTCCTTGTTCGGGGCGTCGGTCTGGGCGTCGGTCGGGGCGTCGGTCTGGGCGGGGATGCCGTTGCTCGTGGCGCTTCCGCCGGTGAGGGCGAAGAAGACGTCGTCGAGGTCGGGGGTGTGCACGGTGAGTTCGTCGGCCTCGATGCCGGCGGCGTTCAACTGACCGAGCAGGGCGTGCAGTTCGCGCTGGGTGCCGTCGCTGGCGATCTGGAGGGTGAGGGACTCGTCGTCGCGCGCCGCCCGGGGCAGGGCGGTGACGGCGTTCCCGTACGCGCCCGGGTCGGTGAAGCGGAGCCGTACGTGCCCGCCGGGGACGATCCGCTTGAGCTCCTCGGCCGTCCCCTCGGCGACGATCCTGCCGCCGTGGAGCACGGCGATCCGGTCGGCGAGTTCGTCGGCCTCCTCCAGGTACTGGGTGGTGAGGAAGACGGTGACGCCGTCGGAGACCAGTTCCCTGATGATCTGCCACATGTTGTGCCGGGAACGCGGGTCGAGTCCGGTGGTCGGCTCGTCGAGGAAGATGATCCGCGGGCTGCCGACCAGGGTCATGGCGATGTCGAGACGGCGCTTCATGCCGCCGGAGTAGGTGGAGGCCGGCTTCTTCGCGGCCTCCGTGAGGTCGAAGCGGGCGAGCAGGTCGGCGGTGACCTGCCGTCCCTCCCGCTTGGAGAGGTGGTGCAGGTCCGCCATGAGGAGCATGTTCTCCTCGCCGGTGATCAGCCCGTCGACGGCCGAGAACTGCCCGGTGACGCCGATCGCGGCCCGTACGGACTGCGGGGCGGTGGCGAGGTCGTGCCCCCCGACCCGGATCGGGCCGCCGGCGGGGTCGGGGGACACGAGCGTGGAGAGGATCTTGACGGCCGTGGTCTTGCCGGCGCCGTTGGGGCCGAGCAGGGAGAAGATGGTGCCTTCCGGGACGGCGAGGTCGACCCCGTCGAGGACGGTCTTGTCGCCGTAGGACTTGCGCAGCCCGTTCGCCGCGATGGCCAGGTCGGTCATGCTGGGTACTCCTTCGGGGTCCGATGTCAGAGGCTGCGGTCAGAGGCTGCGGGCGGTGATGTCGCCGTAGCTGGTGGTGGCGCGGACGGTCAGCGCGGAGCCGGAACCGTCGCTGTTCTTCAGGGAGTTGTGGATCCGGCCGTACGAGGTGCCGGCGTCCAGCGAGGCGGAGACGCCGCGGGCGGCGCCGACGGTGATGTCGCCCTTGCTGGTGGTCAGGGAGACGGTGCCCTGGACGGCCTCGGCGATGTGGAGGGCGCCCATCTGGGTGCTGATCTCGGCGTCGCCGCCGAGGCGGCCGACGGTGATGTCGCCGGCCTGGAGGGCGATCCGCGCGCTCGCGGCCTCGTCGAGCTTGACCGGGCCCTGCGCGGCCTCGCAGACGACGTCGCCGAGGCGGCCGACACCGCGCAGGTCGAGGGCGGCGCCCTTGGCGTCGACGCGGGAGCCGGCCGGCACCTGGACGGTGACCTCGATCGAGCCGGACGGGCCAAACATCTGGTTCTTGCCCTCGGGGGCGGTGATACGCAGGACGCCGTCCGCGAAGGTGACCTCGGTCTGCTCGGCGGCCTTCACGTCGCGGCTCTTGCCGGCGCTCTCGGGGCGGACCTCGACGGTGGCGTCGGAGCGGTCGGCGGCGATGAGGCGGACGTGGCCGGCGGGGACGTCGAGGACGACGGAGACGGCGGTGGTGGTGGCGAACTTCTGCATGGTGAGCTCCTGGTCTGGTGGGGTGCCGGTTCTTGTTTCCGACATCGAGAAAGCTACGTTGCGTTCATGGTTGTGGCAACAAGGAAGATGCGCTGAATCCCAGTAATTGCAGGCCAGATGGGTGAAATCATTGCAACGATGCTGACGTCTAATGCAACGTCAGGGGGCGGGTGCGTTGCAATGAGTTGAGCGCGAACGCTAAGGTGGGGGCATTACGCGGACTCAGCGGAAGACCGGAAGACCGGAAGACGGAAGAAGGAGGGCGCGATGCCCGGCGGCAGGCTCACCCCGCAGGAACGGCAGCAGATCGCCCTGGGACTGGCCGACGGCCTCGCCTACGCGGAGATCGCCCGGCGCCTCGACCGCCCCACCTCGACCGTCACCCGCGAGGTCATGCGCAACGGCGGCCCCACCGCCTACCGCGCCGACGCCGCCCAGCGCGCCACCGGCCACCGCGCCCAGCGCCGCCACCAGCCGACCGCGCCGCGCGATCCGCAGGCCGCGACCGCGCCCGAGCAGCCGTACGGGCGCGACGCGGCGGAGGTGCGCGCGTACGAGGAGACCTTCACCGGCGTCCTCATGTCCTCGGGCATGAACCGCATGTCGGCCCAGGTGCTCGGCCGGCTGATGCTCAGCGACGCGGAGGGCGTCACCGCCGCCGAACTCGTCCAGCACCTCGGGGTCAGCCCGGCCTCCGTCTCCAAGGCCGTCGCCTTCCTGGAGGAGCAGGGCCTGGTGCGGCGGGAGCGCGACGAACGGCGCCGCGACCGCTACTTCGTGGACTCCGACGTCTGGTACGAGTCGACGATGGCCAGCGCCCGCGCCAACACCCGGCTCGCCGAGACCGCGCGGGAGGGCGTCGGCGTCTTCGGGGCGGGCACCCCGGCGGCCGTGCGCCTGGAGAACGTCGCGCGGTTCCTCGACTTTATCTCCGAGACCATCACGCGCGCGGCGGAGCAGGCGCGGGACATCCTGCACGTGCAGCCGCCGACGAGCACCCAGGAGGGCGAGGGGAACTGACTCGGGGCAGAGGGTCAGGACTCGGGCGGAGGGTCAGGAAGACGTGGCCGCCCGCGCCTCCTGCCGGCGCACCATCTCGCCGATCCAGACCGGCGCGTAGGGGGAGGTGCAGCCGGGGGAGGTCGGGTAGTCCTTGAGCACTTCGAGCCGCTCGCCGATGGCGAGGGCGCGCGCCCGCAGCTGGGCATGCTCGATGCCGATCTGCGCGAGGGTGGTGTTCATCGCCCACTGGAGCCGGTCCGGGGCGTCCTTCATCTCCCCCTCGATGACGTCGAGCAGCCCGGGCAGATCGAGCCCGGCCGGCTTCTTCACCACCCGCTCGGCGGTCAGCGCCCACCCGGCGCTCGCCACCACCGGGTCCGGATCGGCCGACCACGCGACGCGCAGCTCCTCGGCGTACGGGCTCTTCTTCACCACGTACCCGACGAGCCAGTCCTGCACCTTCGGCGTACGGGCCGAGCGCAGCATCCCGTCCAGCTCGTCCCGCCCGAACTCCTTCGGCCGGCAGACCAGCAGCGCGAGCAGCCGCGCGGCGCTGTCACCCGTGGCCCACAGCTCCCGCGCCAGCTCCTGCTGCGTCTTCAGCCGCTTGGCCAACGCCCGCAGCTTCCCGAGGTTCACCCCGTGATCGTCCCCGTGCCGCTCGTTCACGGCGCGCACCTTGGGCTCCTCCAGGCCGGCCAGCTCGGCCATCACCTCGTCCACCGTCACGCCGACCTCCTCGTGTCACAGCCGTCCCGGGCGCGGCCTCCAGCGTACGGAAGGGGTCCGACAGTCACCCTTCCGCGCCGGGCTCCGGCCGGCGGGCGATCTCGCGGGCGAGGGCGAGGAGAGCAGGCGTCGCCGGGTGGGGGGTCGCGGGGCGCCAGGCGAGGAGGACGGGGAGGGGTGGGGCGTCCGGGAGGGGGCGGTAGGTGACGCCCGGGTGGGGGTGGAGCGCGGCCGTCGAGGCGGAGGAGACGCCGATGCCGCGGCCCGCAGCGATGGCGGCGAGCCAGTCGTCGGTGTTGGCGACGGTGAGGGTCGCGCGGGGGCGGTGGTCCGGGGGCCAGAGGTCGAGGGTGGTGGTGCCGGAGACCGTGTTGAGGACGGCGGTCTCGTCCGCCAGGTCCGCGAGCGTCAGCTCCGTGCGCGCCGCGAGCTCGCCGTCCGCCGGCAGCGCCGCCACCCGCGCCTCCCGCAGCAGCTCCTCGGTCGCCAGGCCGGGCACGTCCACCGGCCCGCGCAGCAGCGCCGCGTCGACCTCGCCGCGCAGCAGACCGGCGGTGCGGTCGTCGACGCGGAGGAGTTCGAGCGGGGTCTCGGGATGCTCCTGCCGCCAGCGGCGCAGCAGGGGGGTGGTGTACGGGCCGAAGGCCGACCAGGCGTGTCCGAGCCGCAGCGGGCGGTGGTGCGGGCCGCCGCCCGGCGCCACGGCCGCGTCGAACGCGGCGACCGCCGCCGTCGCCCGCTCCCGGAACCCCCGCCCCTCCGCCGTCAGCGCCAGATGGTGCGTGGAGCGGTCCACGAGCCGCACGCCGAGGTGTTTCTCCAGAGCGGCGAGGGTGCGGGAGACCGCGGGCTGGGTGAGGTGGAGGCGGGTGGCGGCCCGGGTCAGATTGCCCTCCTCGGCGATGGCGAGGAAGCAGCGCAGATGGCGGAGCTCGATGTTCGTGCGGCTCATGCGTGCGGAGCATAACCGCAGCGCAATCGGCATTTCCGGTGCCGCGCGGAGGCTCGTAGCGTGAAGCGGAGGAGTCCGTACCGAGAGGGCGGGTTCCGGATCCAGCCCAGAAGTCCATTACTCTGGACTCGGAAGTCCACTACTGTGGACTTCGATGCGCTTCGGACGCGCTTCGGATGTGCAGCACAGCAAGGCAAGGAGTACGCCGGTGGACAGCCCGGTCAAGGACATCGCCGCCGCCACCCCGGTGGCCGCCCCCGCCATCGCCACCGCACCGGTCACCACTCGCGCCACCCGCCTCGGCCCCGTCGCGCTCGTCGTCGCCGGCGGCCTCTCCGTACAGTTCGGATCCGCGGTCGCCGTGCTGCTCATGCCCCGGGCCGGCGCCCTCGGTGTCGTCACCCTGCGGCTCATCCTCGCCGCGGTCGTCCTGCTGATCGCCTGCCGGCCCAAGGTGCGCGGATACGGCCGCGCCGACTGGGGCACGGTGCTCGCCTTCGGCGCCGCGATGTCCGGCATGAACATCCTGTTCTACCTCTCCGCCGCCCGCATACCGCTCGGCGCCGCCGTCACCCTCGAAGTGCTCGGCCCGCTCGCGCTCTCCGTCCTCGCCTCCCGCCGCCTGGTGAACCTGCTCTGGGCCGGGCTCGCCCTCGCCGGCGTCGTGCTCCTCAGCGGCCTGGGCGGCGGCGGCCTCGGCCGGCTCGATCCGCTCGGTGCCGGGTTCGCGCTCGCCGCCGGCGCGATGTGGGCGACGTACATCGTCTTCAGCGCCCGCACCGGCCGCCGCTTCCCGCAGGCCGACGGGCTCGCGCTCGCGATGGGCGTCGGTGCGGTCATCAGCCTGCCCTTCGGCATCGTCTCGGCGGGCGACAAGCTGCTCGTGCCGTCCACCATCGGCCTCGGGCTCGGCGTCGCGCTGATGTCCTCCGTGCTGCCCTACACCCTCGAACTCCTCGCCCTGCGTCGCCTCCCCGCGCCCACCTTCGCGATCCTCATGAGCCTGGAACCGGCCATCGCCGCCACCGCCGGCTTCCTCGTCCTCCACCAGGCCCTCGGCCTGACCGACGCGCTCGCCATCGCCCTCGTCATCGCGGCGAGCATGGGCGCGGTACGGACCCAGGTCGGCCGCCGCGCCAAGTCCTGAACCGTCGAGTCCTGAACCGTCGAGTCCTGAACCGTCGAGTCCTGGCCCCGTACGAACCCCCCGCGCGACCACCTGTATTCGGCCATGGGTCAGGATGGCGCCATGGCCCTTGAGATGCGCGAGCGTTGCGAACGCTGCGAGACGACCGTCCTTGCCCTCGACGATCCCGCCCGGATCTGTTCGTACGAGTGCACCTTCTGCGTTCCCTGCTCGGACGCGATGCACGACGTCTGCCCCAACTGCGGCGGCGAACTGGTCGCCAGGCCGACCCGCGTGACCGCCACCGCCTGAGCCGGGAACCGGCCCGGTGGTGCTGCCCGCGCCCGTCACCGACAACAACTCGGTGGCGGGCGCGGCCCGTTGCGTACCACGATGCAGACATGACCGCACGCGAATTCGAATTCCCCGAGACCCGCGACACCCCCGAGCGCTGGACGACGGCCACCGTCTACCCCGACATGTGGGTCGACCCCGACGACGACCCCCGCGACAAGCAGGGCCCCGGGCCCGACGGAGAGCTCGCGACCCTGCAGGACTTCCTCCACGACTACCGCCTCACCCTCCGCATGAAGTGTGATGGCCTGGACGCCGAACAGCTCGCCCGCCGTTCCGTCCCGCCGTCCACCATGTCGCTCCTCGGTCTCGTACGGCACCTCGCCGAGGTCGAGCGGGACTGGCGCGGCTGGCTCGGCGACGACAAGCGGCAGCCGAAGCTGTACGGGGCGCGGGACGCCGACTTCCACGGCGCCGTCGCCGACCCGGACGTGGTCGCGGAGGCCTTCCGCGACCTGGAGCGCGAGCAGGCGGCGACGGACGCCGCCCTCGCCGCCTACGCCGACCTGGGCGAACGGGTCGGCTCCGACGAGATCGCGATCCGCGAGCTGATGGTGCACCGCATCGACGAGTACGCCCGCCACTGCGGGCACGCGGACCTGCTGCGGGAGTGCGTCGACGGGCGGGTAGGTCAGTAGGAGTCAGGCAGGCCCTGAGGGGCGCACGCGAGGGGGGCCGGGGCGGAAACCCCCGGCCCTCCTCGCGTTCCAGGCTCTCCGGCGTGGCGGCCCGAAACCGCACGCAGAATCCAAAGCAAGCACGCTTGATTGTTTCTGGCCCGGCTGCCATGCTCCTCACGCACGCCCGTGACCCGCCCGTCCCCCGAGGGGAGCGCACCGTGTCCGACCCCGCCGCCGTCCTCGCCGACCTGCGCGCCGAGAGCGAGGAAGTCGACGAACTGGTAAGGGGGTTGACCGCCGAGCAGTGGGCGCTGCCCACGCCCGCGCCGCGCTGGACGGTCGCCCACCAGATCGCCCACCTCGCCTGGACCGACGCCGCCGCGCTGCTCGCCGCGACCGATCCCGAGGGCTTCGCCGCCGAGACCGAGAAGGCGCTCGCCGCGCCCGACCGCTTCGTCGACGACGGCGCCGACGAGGGCGCCGCCCAGCCGCCCGCCGTCCTGCTCGCCCGCTGGCGCGAGGGCCGCGAGCGGCTGCACCGGGTCCTGGCCGAGGCGCCGCCCGGGACGCGGTTCCCCTGGTACGGGCCGGCCATGAGCGCCGGGTCGCTCGCGACCGCCCGCCTGATGGAGACCTGGGCGCACGGCCAGGACGTGGCCGACGCCCTCGGAGTCGTACGGCAGCCGACCGCGCGGCTGCGGCACGTGGCCTGGATCGGGCTGCGGGCCCGGGACTACGCGTACTTCGTGCGCGGCCTGACCCCACCCGCCGAGCCCTTCCGCGTCGAACTCACCGCGCCGAGCGGCGAGTTGTGGACGTACGGGCCGGAGGACGCGGCTCAGAAGATCACCGGGCCCGCCCTCGACTTCTGCCTGCTCGTGACCCAGCGCGCCCACCGCGACGACACCGCCCTGACCGCCGTCGGCGCCGACGCCGAGGAATGGCTCGGCATCGCCCAGGCCTTCGCCGGCCCGGCGGGCGACGGCCGCGCCCCCAAGGGGGCCGCGTGAAGCGCGTCCTCCGGATCGGCAACGCCTCCGGCTTCTACGGCGACCGCTTCGACGCCGTGCGGGAGATGCTCACAGGAGGTGAGCTGGACGTTCTCACCGGGGACTACCTCGCCGAGCTGACCATGCTCATCCTCGGCCGCGACCTCCTCAAGGACCCCTCGGCCGGTTACGCCAAGACCTTCCTGCGCCAGATGGAGGAGGGCCTCGGGCTCGCCCACGAGCGCGGCACCCGGATCGTCGCCAACGCGGGCGGCCTCAACCCCGCCGGACTCGCCGACGCCCTGCGCGCGCTCGCCGAGCGGCTGGGCCTGCCGGTCCGGATCGCCCACGTCGAAGGCGACCGACTCCCGCCCCGGCAGGGAACGCTCGCCGCCAACGCCTACCTCGGCGGCGCCGGCATCGCGGCCTGCCTGACCGCCGGCGCGGACGTGGTCGTCACCGGCCGGGTCACGGACGCGGCGCTGGTCACCGGGCCCGCGCAGTGGTTCTTCGGCTGGGGGCCGGAGGACACCGACCGGTACGACAAGCTGGCGGGCGCGGTCGTCGCCGGCCACGTCCTGGAGTGCGGCACCCAGGCCACCGGCGGCAACTACGCCTTCTTCCGCGGCCACGACCCCGCTCTCCTCCGCCGCCCCGGCTTCCCGCTCGCCGAACTCCACGCCGACGGCAGCGCCGTCATCACCAAGCACCCCGGCACCGGCGGCCTCGTCGACACCGGCACGGTCACCGCCCAGCTCCTCTACGAGACGGGCGGTGCCCGCTACGCCGGACCCGACGTCACCGCACGCCTCGACACCGTCCGGCTCACCCAGGAGGGCCCGGACCGGGTGCGGATCGAGGGCGTGCGGGGCGAGGCCCCGCCCCCGACGCTCAAGGTCGGGCTCAGCAGGCTCGGCGGCTTCCGCAACGAGGTCGTGTTCGTCCTCACCGGCCTCGACATCGGGGCCAAGGCGGAGCTCGTGCGGGCGCAGCTCCACGACGCCCTGGCCAAGAACCCGCCCGCCGAGGTCCGCTGGGACCTGGCCCGCACCGACCACACCGACGCCCCCACCGAGGAGACCGCGAGCGCCCTGCTCCGGCTCGTCGTCCGCGACCCCGACCCCGAGAAGGTCGGCCGCACCCTGACAGGGGCCGCGATCGAACTGGCCCTCGCCTCCTACCCCGGCTTCCATGTGACCGCCCCGCCGGGCAAGGGTGCCCCCTACGGGGTCTTCGACAGCGCGTACGTCCCCGCCGGGGAGGTCCCGCACACGGCGGTGCTGCCCGACGGGACCCGCGCCCCCGTGCCCGTACCGCCGACGACCCGTGCCCTGGAACCCGTACCGGATCCGGAGCTTCCGGAGCCGCTCCCCGAGACGACGCCGACCCGGCGGGCCCCGCTCGGCCTCGTCGCCGGCGCCCGCAGCGGCGACAAGGGCGGGGACGCCAACGTCGGCGTGTGGGTCCGGACAGAGGCGGAGTGGCGCTGGCTCGCGCACGCCCTCACCACCGACAGGTTCCGCGAACTCCTCCCGGAGACCGCGGACTTGACCGTCACCCGGCACGTGCTGCCCAACCTCCGCGCGCTCAACTTCACCGTCGCCGGAATCCTCGGCGAGGGCGTCGCCTCCCAGGCCCGCTTCGACCCCCAGGCCAAGGCCCTCGGCGAGTGGCTGCGCTCGCGCCACCTCGACATCCCGGAGGAACTGCTGTGACCGTGCTCGCCTCCGCCCTCGACACCGGCGGACCCGACCACGCGGCCCACCGCGCCGCCATGCTGGAGAAACTGGTCGCCCTCGACGCCGAGCACGCCAAGGCGCTCGCGGGCGGCGGCGAGAAGTACACGGCCCGGCACCACAAGCGCGGCAAGCTGCTCGCCCGCGAACGGATCGAGCTGCTCGTCGACCCCGACTCGCCGTTCCTGGAGCTGTCGCCGCTCGCCGCCTGGGGCAGCGACTACCCCGTAGGGGCGTCCCTGGTGACCGGCATCGGGGTCGTCGAGGGCGTCGAGTGCCTGATCACCGCCAACGACCCGACCGTGCGCGGCGGCGCCTCCAACCCGTGGACTCTGAAGAAGGCGCTGCGGGCGAACGAGATCGCCTTCGCCAACCGCCTCCCCGTCATCTCGCTCGTCGAGTCCGGCGGCGCCGACCTGCCCTCCCAGAAGGAGATCTTCATCCCCGGCGGGGCGCTCTTCCGCGACCTCACCCGGCTCTCCGCCGCCGGCATCCCCACCATCGCCGTCGTCTTCGGCAACTCGACGGCCGGCGGGGCCTACGTCCCCGGCATGTCCGACCACACCGTGATGATCAAGGAGCGGTCGAAGGTCTTCCTCGGCGGCCCGCCGCTGGTCAAGATGGCGACCGGCGAGGAGAGCGACGACGAGTCCCTCGGCGGCGCCGAGATGCACGCCCGCACCAGCGGCCTCGCCGACCACTACGCCGTCGACGAGCCCGACGCCCTGCGCCAGGCCCGCCGGATCGTCGCCCGCCTCAACCACCGCAAGGCGCACCCCGATCCGGCGGCGGGCCGGGAGCCGGCCGAGCCCCCGAAGTACGACGCGGAGGAGCTCCTCGGCATCGTCCCCGGAGACCTCAAGATCCCGTTCGACCCGCGCGAGGTGATCGCCCGGCTCGTCGACGGCTCGGACTTCGACGAGTTCAAGCCGCTGTACGGGACGAGCCTGGTGACCGGCTGGGCGCGGCTGCACGGCTACCCGATCGGCATCCTCGCCAACGCGCAGGGCGTGCTGTTCTCCGCCGAGTCCCAAAAGGCCGCGCAGTTCATCCAGTTGGCGAACCAGCGCGACATCCCGCTGCTCTTCCTGCACAACACCACCGGCTACATGGTCGGCAAGGAGTACGAGCAGGGCGGCATCATCAAGCACGGCGCGATGATGATCAACGCGGTCTCGAACTCGAAGGTGCCGCACCTCTCCGTGCTCATGGGTGCGTCGTACGGGGCCGGGCACTATGGCATGTGCGGCCGGGCGTACGACCCGCGCTTCCTCTTCGCCTGGCCGAGCGCCAAGTCGGCCGTCATGGGCCCGCAGCAGCTGGCCGGCGTGCTGTCGATCGTGGCGCGCGCCTCGGCGGAGGCGAAGGGACAGCCGTACGACGAGGAGCAGGACGCCGGGATGCGGGCGTTCGTCGAGGCGCAGATCGAGAGCGAGTCGCTGCCGATGTTCCTCTCCGGGCGGCTGTACGACGACGGGGTCATCGACCCGCGCGACACGCGCACGGTCCTCGGGCTCTGCCTGTCCGCGATCCACACGGCACCGGTCGAGGGCGCGCGCGGCGGCTTCGGCGTCTTCCGAATGTGAGGCCTGCGCTGATGACCGAGCTGATTACCGCTGTCCTGGTGGCGAACCGGGGCGAGATCGCCTGCCGGGTCTTCCGCACCTGCCGCGACCTGGGCATCGCCACCGTCGCAGTCCACTCCGACGCGGACGCCGACGCCCTGCACGTACGAGAGGCCGACGCGGCCGTACGGCTGCCGGGCGCGACGCCCGCGGAGACGTATCTGCGCGGCGACCTGATCGTGGCGGCCGCGCTCGCGGCGGGCGCCGACGCCGTGCACCCCGGCTACGGCTTCCTCTCCGAGAACGCCGACTTCGCGCGGGCCGTGACCGAGGCGGGCCTGGTGTGGATCGGGCCGCCGCCCGCCGCGATCGAGGCGATGGCGTCCAAGACCCGGGCCAAGGAACTCCTCGGCGTCGCGCCGCTCGACGCCGCCGCGCTCACCGAGGCCGACCTGCCGGTCCTGGTGAAGGCGGCGGCCGGCGGCGGTGGCCGAGGCATGCGGATCGTACGCGAACTGAGCTCCATGGAAGCGGAGTTGAAGGCGGCGTCGGCGGAGGCGCTGAGCGCCTTCGGCGACGGCGAGGTGTTCGTCGAGCCGTACGTCGAGGACGGCCGGCACGTCGAGGTGCAGGTCCTCGCCGACACCCACGGCACCGTCTGGACCCTCGGCACCCGCGACTGCTCCCTCCAGCGCCGGCACCAGAAGGTCATCGAGGAGGCCCCGGCGCCCGGCCTCCCGGACGCGCTGGTCGAGGAGCTGTACGCGCGGTCGGCGGTCGCCGCGAAGGCCGTCGGGTACGTCGGCGCGGGCACCGTCGAGTTCCTGGTCGCCGACGTCCCCCAAGCTCTCGGCTTCGCCCGAGCAGGGGGGACCCCCAGGGCGCACTTCCTGGAGATGAACACCCGGCTCCAGGTCGAGCACCCGGTGACGGAGGAGGTCCACGGCCTCGACCTGGTCGCCCTCCAGCTCGCCGTCGCCGAGGGGCGTCCGCTGCCACCGGAGCCGCCCGCGCCCCGCGGCGGCCACGCCGTCGAGGCCCGGCTCTACGCCGAGGATCCGGCGGGCGGCTGGACCCCGCAGACGGGCGTGCTGCACGCCGTCGAGTTCCCCGCCGGGCCCGGCCTGCGCGTCGACACGGGCTACGCCTCCGGCGACACGGTCGGCGTCCACTACGACGCCATGCTCGCCAAGGTCGTCGCCCACGCGCCGACCCGCGCCGAGGCCGTACGCAAGCTCGCCCGCGCCCTGGAACGGGCCCGGCTCCACGGCCCCGCCACCAACCGCGACCTGCTCGTCGCCTCCCTCCGGCACCCCGACTTCGCCGACCCGGACCGGCTCGGCACCGGCTTCTACGACCGGCACCTGGACGCCCTGACCGCCGCCCCGCCCGCCGGGGCCTCCGTGGAGCAGGCGGCGGTGGCGGCGGCGCTCGCGGAGGCCGCGAGTAACGCGGGCCGCTTCGGGGGCGGTTGGCGAAACGTCCGCTCGCAGGACGAGACGCGGACGTACGAGGGGGCCGGGGGCGCGTACGAGGTCCGGTACCGCCCGACCCGTACCGGCGGCCACGAGGTCACCGCCCCGGAGGGCGTCACGGTCGTGTCCGCCTCCCCGCACCGCGTACGGCTCGAAGTCGCCGGAGTCGTACGGGACT
Source organism: Streptomyces sp. SKN60 (assembly GCF_026236535.1). Classification (GTDB taxonomy): domain Bacteria; phylum Actinomycetota; class Actinomycetes; order Streptomycetales; family Streptomycetaceae; genus Streptomyces. The sequence goes on from NZ_JAHTMW010000005.1 coordinate 112,652, forward strand.
TCGAGATCACCCGCTACCCCGGCGGGGTCGTCCACGTCGGCCCGCACCGGCTCACCGCCCGACCCCGCTTCACCGACCCCTCCGAGAGCCGGGCGCCCGGCTCCCTGCTCGCGCCCATGCCCGGCACCGTCGTCCGGATCGCCGAGGGCCTGGCAGCAGGCGCCCGGGTCGAGGCCGGGCAGCCGCTGCTCTGGCTGGAGGCCATGAAGATGGAGCACCGGGTCGTCGCACCCGCCTCCGGCACGCTCACCGCGCTCCACGCCGCCCCCGGCCGCCAGGTCGAGGTCGGCGCCCTGCTCGCCGTCGTACAGCCCGCCGTCGTATCGACCGAAGCCCAGGAGGAAGACCCCGCATGAGCACGCTCATAGAGTCCCCGGAACACACCGCCCTCCGCGCCGCCGTCTCCGCCCTCGGCCACCGCCACGGCCCCGGTTTCGACCGCGCCACGCTCTGGGCGGAGGCCGGCAAGCTCGGCTATCTGGGCGTGAACCTGCCCGAGGAGTACGGCGGCGGGGGCGGCGGCATGACCGAGCTGTCCATCGTCCTGGAGGAGGCGGGCGCGGCCGGCGCGCCGCTGTTGATGATGGTCGTGTCGCCGGCGATCTGCGGCACGGTCATCGCGCGCTTCGGCACGGAGGAGCAGAAGCGGGCCTGGCTGCCGGGGCTCGCGGACGGCACCCGCACCATGGCCTTCGGCATCACCGAGCCCGACGCCGGCTCCAACTCCCACCGGATCACGACGACCGCGACCCGCACCGAGGACGGCTGGGTCCTCAACGGCCGCAAGGTCTTCGTGTCGGGCGTCGACATCGCCGACGCGACCCTGATCGTCGGCCGCACCTCCGACGCCCGCACCGGCAGCCTCAAGGCGTGTCTCTTCATCGTGCCGCGCGACACGCCGGGCTTCGGGCGGCGCCACATCGAGATGGAACTCGACGCGAACGAGAAGCAGTTCGAGCTGACCCTCGACGACGTGCACCTGCCGGCCGACGCGCTGGTCGGTGGGGGTACCTCCCACGCCGGAGGCCGTGGTGGAGAGGACGCGGGCCTGCTGCAGCTCTTCGCGGGCCTCAACCCCGAGCGGATCATGACGGCCGCCTTCGCGATCGGCATGGGCCGCTACGCGCTCGCGCAGGCCGTGAAGTACGCGAAGGAGCGCCAGGTCTGGAAGGCCCCGATCGGCGCCCACCAGGCCATCGCCCACCCCCTCGCCCAGGCCCACATCGAACTCGAACTCGCCCGCCTGATGATGCGCAAGGCCGCCGCCCTGTACGACGCGGGCGACGACCTGGGCGCGGGCGAGGCGGCGAACATGGCGAAGTACGCCGCCGCCGAGGCGTGCGTGAAGGCCGTCGACACCTCCGTCCACACCCTCGGCGGCAACGGCCTGACCCGCGAGTTCGGCCTCGCCCGCCTGATCACGGCGGCCCGGGTGGCCCGGATCGCCCCGGTCAGCCGCGAGATGATCCTCAACTTCGTCTCGCACCAGACCCTGGGCCTGCCGAAGTCGTACTGAGCGGCTGACCGGCTGACCGGCTGACCGGCAGACCGGTTGGCCGGCGGTTCTAGAACCGGCAGGGGTGGGTGGACCCGCCGTTGCGCAGGTTCCCGTCGTACACCCAGCCGCTGCCGCGGACGTACGACCAGGTGTTGCCGTAGCTGTTGGTGACATAGCAGTTCACCGTGATCGCCGTCCCGGACGGCTTGGTGGTCACGGCCGTGCAGGCCCCGTAGGGGCCGACCCTGATCGGCGCGCTGCCGGCGGCGTAGTCCGTACTGCTGTACGGGTTCAGATTGCTCGGCGGCGCGCCCTGGCTCCAGGGACAGGCGGTCGCCGCCGCCTCGGCGGCCTCGGCCGGCGCGGCCACGACGACGGCGGGCGCGGCGAGCAGCAGCGCCGCGAGCGCGGTGCGGGCGGCGGTGAGCGATGCGGGCATGGCGTACCCCTTCGGTCGGTGACGGTGGGAGGGCACCAGCGTCCGGGCGGTCCGGCCGGCGGGGCAAGGGACACCCGCCGTCCCGGACGGGCCCGGCCCTGTCCCGGACAGGGATGAGGGTCGAGGGTCGTACGACGGTACGAGGCGGGATCTGGCTCCCCGGTACGACGACGGGGACGCCGTCCGGCCGCGAAGGTGCGGCCATGGCCACCTCGATCCGTACCATCGCCGCTGCCGACCTGCGCACCTCCGGGCTTGCCTTGCTGGCCCTCCCGGTCGGCCTCGCGGCGAGCGTCCTCGTCCTCGTCGGGCAGCCCACCCGCGCCGCCCGTCTCCGGTCCCGCCTCTCGCCCGCCGGACCCGGGCGCTGGACCGGCCCCCGGGTTCTGGCCCGGACGGTCCTCGGTCTGCCCCTGGACGTGACGGCCTTCGTCCTCCTCGCGTACGCCGCCTTCAACACCGTGCGCAATCTCGGCTACCCGCTCTGGTACGCGGACACCGACTACCACCAGGCCTGGGGCGGCCCCACCCTCGCCGGCGTCTGGGCCGTCCACTCCCTCGGCTGGCTGCTCTGCCTGGCCGTCCTCCTGCACTGGCCGGTGCGCTGGCTGGCCCTGGGGCAGGCGGCGGTGAGCCGCCGGGTCAGTTGATGCGGACGGTGCGGGCCCAGTCCGGTGGGGTGTCCGGGACGTAGCCGTCGTCGCCCGGGCGGAGGCGGTAGTACGGGCGGGGGAAGAGGCCGACGATCGTGCGGCAGGGCGGGGCGGTGGCGGGCCAGGGGGTCTGGCCGTCGGTGAGGACGACCACGACGTCCGGGCGGGGGTGCCGGCGCAGGGCGGTGGTGAAGCCGGAGCGGAGGTCGGTGCCGCCGCCGCCGATCAGGGTGATGCCCTCCGCCGCGCACAGCGGGTCGGCGACCCGGGCGGCGGCGTCGCAGGAGACCACGCGCACCAGGTCGCGCCGCCCGCCGACCGCGCGGGAGATCGCCGCCACCTCCAGGAGCGCGGCGCCGAGTTCCGCGTCGCTGACCGAGCCCGAGGTGTCGATGACCACCGACACCCGGGGCGGCTGGCGCCGCAGGCTCGGCAGGATCGTGCCGGGCAGGGCGACCGAGCGGCGCGAGGGCCGCCCGTAGCTGTGGTCGTCGCCGGCCCCGGCGCCGCCCACCGCAGCGCGGATCGCCGAGCCCAGCAACTCCCGCCACGGCTGCGGTGGCTGGAACGCCTCCTCGGCCCACCGCCGCCACCCCGCCGGCGCCTCGCCCGGCGGCCCGGTGAGCCCCTGTGCCACCTTGAAGCGCACCGCGTCCTGCTCCTGCTCGCTCAGCCCGTCCGCGCCGTCCGGGCCGAGGTCCCACTCCCGCTCCAGGCCGTCGGCGCCGCTGCCGCAGTCCAGCCACAGGTGCAGCCCGCCGGGCAGGGACTCCAGGCGGATCCGCCGGACGTAGTCCTCCATCAGCTCGTCCTTGGGCACGTTCAGGAGCGCCGGGGTGACGATCCCCTCCGGTGTGTCGAGCCCGTCCCCGTAGATGTCGTCGTTGATCTCGCAGTCGGCGGCGATGTTGAGCCGCAGCCGGTCGGCCGGCCGCCCCTCGAAGCCCTCGCGGCGGGCGATCCGGTCGCCGCGCCCGTGGTGGTCGCGGATCAGGTGCGCCACCTCGTGCACCCACACCCCGGCCAGTTCGTCGACCGACGTGCGCGCCACGAAGCCCGGCGAGGCGTAGCACCGCCAGTACCGGTCGACCGCCATCGTCGGCACCCGCCGCGACTCGACCACCCGCAGCGCGAACAGGGCCGTCGCCAGGTACGGGCGCGCCCGCACCGCCCGCAGCCGCGCCGCGTACAGCTTCTCCCGGTCGAGGGAGAGCGGGGCCGTGGCCTCGGTGGGGGCGCTCATCGGCCCGCCCCCGCCGTCACGCGGCCCGCCCCCGCCGGCACGCGGTCCGCGCGCCGGGACACGTCCACCACGCCCGCCAGCCGCTCGATCGCCACCGGCACCTCCCACTCCTCCCGCCGCAGCGCGGCCAGCGTCGTGGCCGGCACCACCACCAGGTCCGGCGGCCCGGTCTCCGCCGCCCGCACGAGCAGCTCCCAGGCCGCGTCCCAACGGGCCCGCTCCGGCCGGGCGTTGACCGCGGCGACCACGCCCTCCAGGGCGGCCTGCCGCCGGTCCCCGCGCTCCGGGAGCTCCGCGCCCGCCGGGTCGGCGAGCAGCACCTCCGGGTCCGGCAGGTCCATCCGGTCGATCCAGGCGAGGAGTTCGAGCCCGGGCCCGTCGCCGACCGTCCCCCGCACCAGCTGCGCGAGCACGTCCCGGGTCGCCCCGGCGGCCGTCGCGAAGGCGATCAGGGACAGCGTCATGTCCCAGCTGCGCGGCGACGGCCACGCGCCGCCCTTGCGGGTCTCGCTGCCCGGCAGCCGGTGGACGAGGGTGGGCCGGGCGGTGAGCAGCCCGGTCACCGCCCGCCGTGCGAAGTCGACGGCGCCGGGCAGCAGTTCGGGGTCGAGCTGGGGCAGCGTGGCGCGCGGCCAGGTGCCGCCGAGGCCCCGTACCACCACCTCCGGGTCATGGGTCCACTGCAGATGCACGAAACGGTTGGCGAGCGGCGCGCTCAGCTCCCACCCGTCCGCCGCCGAGGCGCGCGGATTGGCGGCAGCCACGATCCGTACCCCGGGCGGCAGTTGGAGGGAGCCGATGCGCCGCTCCAGGACGAGCCGGAGGAGCGCCGCCTGCACGGCGGGCGTGGCCGTGGACAGCTCGTCCAGGAACAGCAGCCCCCGCCCGGCACGGACAAGCCGCACCGCCCAGTCCGGCGGCGCGAGCGGCACGCCCTGCTCGGCCGGGTCGTCGCCGACGATCGGCAGGCCGGAGAAGTCGGACGGCTCGTGGACGCTGGCGATCACGGTGGTGAGCGGCAGGTCGAGCGACTCGGCCAGCTGGTGCAGCGCGGCGGTCTTGCCGATGCCGGGCTCGCCCCACAGCAGGACGGGCAGGTCGGCGGCGACGGCGAGGGTCACGGCCTCCAGTTGGGGGTTGGGGCGGGGTTCGGTGGCGGTGGTGCGGAGGAGGGTGAGGAGGTCGGCGGCGATGTCCAGCTCGGCCGAAGGCTTAGCAAATGTGGTCATAAGGGTCACCGTGGTGTGTGAGGAGGGAAGGGGAGGGCACGGGTCGGCTCAGGCCGGCTCGGGCCTAGAAAGACGCGTGGCGCGGGCGATGGCGCGTGTGCGGGTTGCCGCCCAGTCGGAACTCGTGGAGGAAGCGGGGCGGCGGCGGTCCGGCGAGCCCCGCCCGGTAGAGCCCGTACGAGAGCCGCTGCGTCTTCGCGCTGTGCAGCGCGCCGCGCAGCGGCCCGTCCCGCAGCACCGCCGCCGGACCGAGCAGTCCCTCGACGACGGCCAGCGCCCCGGCCACGTCGCCGTGGACGATCCGGTCCCGGACCCCGTCCAGGCAGTCCGGGCGCCGGTGCGCCTCGTCGATGGCCCGCAGACAGGGCAGCGGGGGGCCGGACAGTGCGAAGAGCAGTTCCTCGCGCCGTAGTTGCGCCGGATCGTGGTCGAGCGGCGCGAGGACGCCGTCGACCAGCGCGATCCGGTGTCGGGCGCCCCGGCACTCCACGATGCGCGGCGCGCCCGGGTCGTCCGGGACCCGTACGGCGGGGGCGGCCCCCGGCGCGAGAGCGGCGGCGACCAGCGGATGCAGCCGCCCGGGCTCGACCGCCCCGGCGCGCAGCAGCTCTAGGTCGGGCGGCAGCCAGGTCGCCGCGTCGGGCAGCAGCGGAAGCCGCGTACCCGAACCGCCTACGGCCCGTACGGAGCCGTAACCGCTGCCGGAACCGCCGACGTCGAGGACCAGCCGCCGCTCCCCGGCCCGTACGGCCACGGCACCGGCCGTCCGCCCCTCGGCGGCGAGCAGGATCCGGGCCTCGGCCGCCCAGCGCTCGGCCTCGGGCCGCGGCGGCAGGTCCGGGCCCAGCCCGGCCCCGGAGCGTTCCCGCAGCTCACCGGCCCGGCGGGCGTCCCACAGATGTCGGTGCAGGTCGAGCCGGAAGCGCCGGCTGGGCCGGGGATGCGGATGTACGGCGGGGTGGACGGCCGGGTCGTCCCAAGTCGGGTCCACCCCGTCCCACAGGGCGAGCGCGACGCGCTGTCCGCCCCCGGCCCAGGCGGGCGGGGTGCGCACCACGAGGTGCAGGGGAGGCCGGTCGCCCGTGAGGTCGTCGTACCGCGCGAGCGCGATCGTGAGGCCGGGTCGAAGCAGCCCGTCGGGCGCGACCCGGGGCAGGTGCCAGCGCAGCAGGTCCGGCGCCAGGTGCCGCAGGTCCGCCCGTACGCGGGCGGCCAGTTCGCGGCCTCGGGCCCGTACGAGCAGCTTGAGGTCCAGGTCGACGTCGAAGCCCGCGGTGGCGCACGCCCCGGCCCAGTCGCCGCGCAGGCGGCGGGCGGTGGCGGTCTCGATCATGGCGGCCGGCACGGCGAAAGCGCGCACGCGCGACCAGAAGGCGGGAAGCGAGGAAGCGGAATGCGAGGAAGCGGGAAGCGAAGAAGCGGAAAGCGAAGAAGCGGGGAAACGGGTGGCACCGTTCGCGATGTGAGTGGTCATCAGCACTCACCTTGCGCGGACGGGACCCCCAATCTGAGAGCAGAATGAGTCGTCATCGCGCCGATCGTAACCACACGCGGTCACGACCCGCCAGGGTAAATCCTGAATCATGCAGGCACGCTTGCTTGTTTCTCGTAGTGCTGCCAAGGTCGGCCCAGATCTCCCCACAACGCACGCGCACCAGACATCCTGTCGCTCAGGGGGCATGTACGCATGGTGTTCCGCAGTGAATTCGCCGACGTTCCGGTCGTCTCCCGTCCCATCCACGACGCCGTCCTCGGCCGTGCCGCAGAGTTCGGCGAGCGCCCGGCGCTGATCGACGGCACCGGCGGCGAGGGGGCGCTCACCCTCACGTACGCGCAGGTGGACGCCTTCCACCGGCGGGTGGCCGCAGGCCTCGCGGAGGCCGGGGTGCGCAAGGGCGACGTCCTCGCCCTGCACAGCCCCAACACGGTGCTGTTCCCGGTCGCGTTCTACGCGGCGACCCGCGCCGGCGCGTCCGTGACCACCGTCCATCCGCTCGCCACGCCCGAGGAGTTCGCCAAGCAGCTCCGCGACTCCGCCGCGCGCTGGATCGTGACCGTGTCGCCGCTGCTTGCGACGGCCCGCGCGGCCGCCGAACTCGCGGGCGGCGTCGAGGAGATCCTCCTCTGCGACGCGACGCCGGAGGGGGACGCGACCCGGTCCCTCCAGTCCTTCCTCGCCTCCACCGCCCCCGAGCCGGTCCTCGACATCGACCCGGACTCGGACGTCGCCGCCCTCCCGTACTCCTCCGGCACCACCGGCGTCCCCAAGGGCGTCATGCTCACCCACACCTCCATCGCCACCAACCTCGCCCAGCTCGAACCCCTGATGCCGATGGGCTCCGGCGAACGCATCCTCGCCGTGCTGCCGTTCTTCCACGTGTACGGCCTGACGGCGCTGATGAACGCCCCGCTGCGGCAGGGCGCCACCGTCGTCGTCCTGCCCCGCTTCGAGCTCGACGGCTTCCTGGCCGCCATCGAGAAGCACCGCATCGACGTCCTGTTCGTGGCGCCGCCGATCGTCCTCGCGCTCGCCAAGCACCCGGCGGTCGCGAACTACGACCTGTCGTCCCTGAAGTACATCGTCTGCTCCGCCGCCCCGCTCGACGCCGCCCTCGCCGAGTCCTGTTCGGCGCGGCTCGGGCTGCCGCCGATCCTCCAGGCGTACGGCATGACGGAGCTGTCCCCGGGCACCCATCTCGTCCCGCTCGCCACCGAGAACCCCCCACCGGGCACGGTCGGCAAGCTGCTGCCGTCGACCGAGATGCGGCTGGTCGCGCTCGACGACCCGGCGAAGGACGTCCCGGGGGGCGAGTCGGGCGAGGAGGGCGAGATCGCCATCCGTGGCCCGCAGGTCATGAAGGGCTATCTGGGCCGGCCGGACGCCACCGCCGCGATGATCGACGCGGACGGCTGGCTGCACACCGGCGACATCGGGCGGGTCGACGAGGACGGCTGGCTGTATGTCGTCGACCGGGTGAAGGAACTCATCAAGTACAAGGGCTTCCAGGTCGCCCCGGCCGAGCTGGAGGCACTGCTGCTCACGCACGAGGGCATCGCCGACGCGGCCGTCATCGGGGTCGTGGACGGCGACGGCACGGAGGTCCCGAAGGCCTTCGTGGTGCGTCAGGCGGCGGCGCCCGGCCGGCCGGAGCTCGGCGCCGAGGACGTCATGGCGTACGTGGCCGAGCGGGTCGCCCCGTACAAGAAGATCCGGCAGGTGGAGTTCATCGACACCGTGCCCCGAGCGGTGTCGGGCAAGATCCTGCGCCGGGAACTGAGGAACCGCGCATGAGCCTCATCCAGACAGGGTCCGACCGGGGCATCACCACGCTCACCCTGGACTCCCCGGCCAACCGCAACGCGCTCTCGGCGCCGCTGGTGACCGCGCTCGCGGACGCGCTGGCCGCCTGCGGCAAGGACCCGGGCGTACGGGCGGTGGTCCTGACCCACACCGGCGGTACGTTCAGCGCGGGCGCGGACCTGAAGGCGCCGCCCGGGCCGTACGCCTTCGTCGACCTGCTCCGGCAGATCGTCGAGCTGCCGAAGCCGGTGGTGGGCGTGGTCGACGGGCACGCGCGGGCGGGCGGCCTGGGGCTGCTCGGCGCGTGCGACGTCGTCCTGGCGTCGGAGGGGTCGGACTTCGCGCTCACGGAGGTACGGATCGGGGTCGCGCCCGCGGTCATCTCGCTCACCCTCCTCCCCAAGCTGGAGCCGCGGGCGGCGGCCCGCCACTACCTGACGGGGGAGCGTTTCGGTACGGCGGAGGCGCGGGCGATGGGCCTGGTGACGGGGCCCACCGCCGACCTCGACCCGATCCTGGACGGCCTGCGCCGGGCCTCCCCGCAGGGCCTGCGGGAGGCGAAGCGCCTGGTCACGGCTAGAGTCCTGGAAACCTTCGAACGCGAGGCGGAGGAGCTGGTGCAGTTGTCGGCCTCGCTGTTCGCCTCGGCCGAGGCGCGCGAAGGGATGACGGCCTTCCTCGAACGACGGGACCCTTCGTGGCGACTGTGACCGGCCCCAAACAGGACAGGAGCCGCGCCACCCGGCAGCGGCTCCTGGAGGCGGCGGTGGCCTGCCTGGCCGAGCACGGCTGGGCGGGCTCCACCGTCGCGGTGGTCGCCGAGCGGGCCGGGGTCTCCCGGGGCGCCGCCCAGCACCACTTCCCGACCCGCGAGGACCTCTTCACGGCGGCCGTCGAGTACGTGGCCGAGGAACGCTCCCAGGCCCTGCGCACCATCCCCACCCAGGACCGCCGCGCCGTCGTCGCCGCCCTCGTCGACCTCTACACCGGCCCCCTCTTCCGCGCCGCCCTCCACCTCTGGGTCGCCGCCTCCAACGAGGACCAGCTCCGCCCCCGCGTCACCGAACTCGAGGCCCGCGTCGGCCGCGAGTCCCACCGCATCGCCGTCGACCTCCTCGCCGCCGACGAGTCCCGCCCCGGCGTCCGCGAATCCGTCCAGGGCCTCCTCGACATGGCCCGCGGCCTGGGCCTCGCCACCCTCCTGACGGACGACCGCGCGCGTCGCGAGCGCGTGGTCGCCCAATGGGCGCAGCTCCTGGACGAGGCCCTGGGCTGACGCCCCTGGGCCGAGCCCCGGCCGGCGGGCCCGCATGACCGCCGTCACATCGCCCGCCCCGCCCCCGCAGTACGCTGGTCGCATGCTTTCGCTCGTACGTCGCCGCCACGTGGATCTGCTCCGCGTCGCGAGCATGGGCTGTCCCGGTCACCGCTGAACCAGACCGTCAAGGACACCCCCACCCCTCGCCCGGAACCGCCGCACACCCCCGCGACGCGCCGGGCGCCGTACACCCCACGCGGACGCACACCATGAGTGACCCCTCGTACCTCTCGGACCGTACGAACGCCTCGAACCCCTCGAACGCCTCGTACCCCTCCCAGCTCCCCATCGTCGACCTCTCCGCCGCCGACCGCGGCCCGCAGGCCCGCCGCCTGCTGCACGCGCAGCTGCATTCGGCCGCCCATGACGTGGGCTTCTTCCAGCTCGTCGGGCACGGCGTGACGGAGGCGGAGACCCGCGCGCTGACCGACGCCATGCACGCCTTCTTCGCGCTGCCCGAGGCCGACCGGCTGGCCCTCGACACCACGAACTCGCCGCACTTCCGCGGCTACACCCGGGTCGGCGACGAGCGGACCGCCGGAGCCCGGGACTGGCGGGACCAGCTGGACATCGGGGCCGAGCGGCCGGCGCATCTGCCGGGGCCGGGGGAGCCCCCGTACTGGTGGCTGCAGGGGCCGAACCAGTGGCCCGAGGCACTGCCCGAGCTGCGGCTCGCCGCGCTGAACTGGATCGAGCGCCTCTCCGGCGTCGCCGAGCGGCTGCTCCACGAGCTGCTGCTGTCGATCGGCGCACGCCCGGACTTCTACGACGCGGCCTTCGGCCGCCACGCCCACCCGCACCTCAAGCTGGTCCGCTACCCGGGCAGCAGCGGCGACGCGGGCGACGACCAGGGCGTCGGGGCGCACAAGGACTACGGGTTCCTGACCCTGCTCCTGCAGGACCAGGTGGGCGGGCTGCAGGTGGAGCGGGAGGACGGTCTGTTCCACGACGTGCCGCCGCTGCCGGGCGCGTTCGTCGTCAACCTCGGCGAGCTCCTGGAGGTGGCCACCGACGGCTACCTGGTCGCCACCAACCACCGCGTGGTGTCACCGCCCGGCGCGACGGAACGCTTCTCCGTGCCGTTCTTCTACAACCCGCGGCTCGACGCCCGGATCACCCCGCTGGAGTTCCCGTACGCCGCCGCCGCGCCCGGCGTGACGGCCGACCCGGCGAACCCGCTGTTCGCCGAGTACGGCCGCAATGAGCTGAAGGGCAAGCTCCGCGCCCACCCCCTCGCCGCGGCCCGCCACCACGCGGACCTGCTCAGCGCGTCCGGCGGTCAGCTCGCGATGTCGGAGTAGCCCTCGATCTCGCGCGGGTCCCGCTGGCCGGGGCCCGTGTAGCGGGCCGAGGGGCGCACGAGCCGCCCGGTGCGCTTCTGCTCCAGGATGTGCGCCGACCAGCCCGCCGTACGGGCGCAGGTGAACATCGACGTGAACATGTGCGCCGGGACCTCGGCGAAGTCGAGGACGATCGCCGCCCAGAACTCGACGTTCGTCGCCAGGACGCGGTCCGGGCGGCGGTTGTGCAGCTCCTCCAGGGCGGCCTTCTCCAGCGCCTCCGCCACCTCGAAGCGCGGCGCGGCCAGCTCGCGCGCCGTGCGGCGCAGCACGCGGGCGCGCGGGTCCTCGGCGCGGTAGACGCGGTGGCCGAAGCCCATCAGGCGCTCGCCCTTGTCGAGGGCCTGCTTCACGTACGCCGTCGCGTCGCCCGTCCGCTCGATCTCCTCGATCATGCCGAGCACGCGGGACGGCGCACCGCCGTGCAGCGGCCCGGACATCGCGCCGACCGCGCCCGAAAGCGCCGCGGCGACGTCGGCGCCGGTGGACGCGATGACCCGCGCCGTGAAGGTGGACGCGTTCATGCCGTGCTCGGCGGCCGAGGTCCAGTACGCGTCGACGGCCTTGACGTGCTTCGGGTCCGGCTCGCCGCGCCAGCGGATCATGAACCGCTCGACGATGGACTGCGCCTTGTCGATCTCGCTCTGCGGCACCATCGGCAGGCCCTGGCCGCGCGCGGACTGCGCGACGTACGAGAGGGCCATGACGGCGGCGCGGGCGAGGTCGTCGCGGGCCTGCTCGGCGGAGATGTCGAGGAGCGGTTTCAGGCCCCAGACCGGCGCGAGCATGGCGAGCGCGGACTGCACGTCGACCCGGATGTCGCCGGAGTGCACCGGGATCGGGAACGGCTCGGCGGCCGGCAGACCGGGGTTGAAGGCGCCGTCGACGAGCAGGCCCCAGACGTTGCCGAACGAGACGTGACCGACCAGGTCCTCGATGTCGACCCCGCGGTAGCGCAGCGCGCCGCCTTCCTTGTCGGGTTCGGCGATCTCCGTCTCGAACGCGACGACTCCTTCGAGCCCGGGTACGAAGTCGGACATGGGGCGGCTCCTCAATCGTGGGGATCGGTCGTTCGGGGAACGACTGATCGATGATCAATCATTCGGCCGTTGGTTGGCAGGACGCAACAGGGATCCAGCGCATGAGTCTGTACGGTTCCGATGATGCGGGGAAGCGTGACATCCGGCACACTGCGCCGTTCCGGGGACGGAGGGTTAACGGCACGCGGTGCCGGGCAAACTCCGCCACTGCGGCAGGATGGAGCCCGTGACAGACGCTCTCGATCCTGATGCTCTCGATCCCGCCGACATGCGCGAGGTGTACCGGACCATGGAGCTGACCGTGGCCGATCTCGCCCCGGACCCGATCGAGCAGTTCGCGCACTGGTTCAAGGAGACCGCCGCCAACCCGGCGATCCACGAGCCGAACGCCATGGTCGTCTCCACCGCCGCCCCCGACGGCCGCCCGTCCTCCCGTACGGTGCTGCTCAAGCACTACGACCAGGCCGGCTTCGTCTTCTTCACCAACTACGGCTCGCGCAAGGGCCGGGAGCTGACGGCCAATCCGTACGTCTCGCTGCTCTTCCCCTGGCACCCGCTGGCCCGCCAGGTGATCGTCACCGGCCGCGCCGAGCGCACCGGCCGGGACGAGACCGTCGCCTACTTCCGCACCCGGCCGCACGGCTCCCAGCTGGGCGCCTGGGCCAGCCGCCAGTCCACGGTGATCGAGTCCCGCGCCGAGCTGCTCGCCCGTTACGAGGAGCTGCACACCCGCTACCCGGAGGGCGAGCAGGTGCCGGTGCCGCCGGAGTGGGGCGGCTTCCGGGTGGTGCCGGACGCGGTCGAGTTCTGGCAGGGCCACGAGAACCGGCTGCACGACCGGCTGCGATACGTACGGGACACGCCCGACGGTACGTGGCGGGTCGAGCGCCTCTCGCCCTGAGGGCCCGAGGAGTCACGGCCCTGGAACTCACGGTCCCGGGGCTTACGGTCCCGGGGCTCACGGCCCCGGGGCTCACGGCCCCGGCGCTCACGGCTCCGGGGCTCACGGTCCCGGGAAACGCGCCGCCAGCCGCGCCATCCCCCGCTCCAGCTCCCGGCGCGCGCCGAACGGTACGAGCGCGGCGCGCCCGGGCACCCGTACGCCCCCGGTGAGCGCCACCCGCGTGCCCCCGCCGTCCTCCGCCGCGGCGGCCATGCCGACCACCAGGAACCGGCTCTGCAGCCAGCACCAGCCGGGCCGCAGCACCCCGTGGAGCCGGGCGCGCATCCCGTAACGGCTGCGGGCGAGGGCCTCGACGCGCTCGCCGTCGACGCGCAGCACGCGCACGGTCCGCATGTCGGGCTGGAAGTCGCCGAAGCCGCCTTCGAGGTCGCTCATGACGGCCCACACGTCGGCGGGGTCGGCGGGCAGCACCCGTTCGACGAGGCGCGCACCGCGGACGGCGCCGGCCATGACGTGCAGCCGCCGCACGGGATCGAGAACATCGGTGGGGGTGTCATCCGTCATGCGGACCACGCCTTTCGGAAGCTCTGCCGGGCCCGGTGCAGCCGGGACTTGGCGGTACCGGCGGGAATGCCGAGGACGGCCGCGGCGGCCTCCTCGTCGAGCCCTTCGACATCGCGCAGCACGAGCACGGCCCGGTGCTCGGGCGACAGCCGGGCGAGTACGTCCCCGATGTCGGCGGCCAGCTGCGGATCGCCCCGCTGCGGCACCTCGGCGAGCCCGTCCGGCGCGGGCCGTTCGCGGGCGGCCCGCCGGGCCACCCGTACCGCCTCCCGTACGGCGATCGTCCGCACCCAGCCGTACAGCGTCGCCGGATCGCGCAGCTTGCGCAGCGAGCGGAAGACGACGAGGAGCGCCTCCTGGGCGGCGTCGGGGCCGTCGTCGAGGGCGATCGGGCCGCACACGCGCGTGACGTACGGGGTGAGGTGGTCGAGGAGCTCGTGCAGGGCGAGGGTGTCGCCGCGCCGGGCGGCCCGGGCGAGCGCGACGCCCCGGTCCCGCGTACGGCGGTCCCTCGTACGCGGCTCAGCGCCGGAGTTCACGGGCCACCGCCCAGCCGAGTGCGAGGCAGAGCGGGGTGTACGCGAGCGCGTTCAGCCACGGGAACACGGCACCCGACCCGTCCTTTCCGGCCACGATCCAGACGACCCCGACGGCGCCGCGCAGCAGCAGCCCGCCGGCGAAGACGGCGGCCCCGAGCCGGGCGAGCCGAGCGAACCGCGCCATGCGGCCTTCGGGCCCGAGCCCCCACCCGTACACCCCCACGCACACCGCCCCCACGGCCTCGATCGCGGCGAGCGGCAGGACGACCGCGGGCCCGAAGGACACCACGCTCCCCAGGACCGCGAGCGAGAGCCCCCGCTCGTCGGCCGCGGGCCAGACGGCCCCCGTCGCCCAGTACACGTGCACGAGCGCGAGCACCCCGAGCAGCACTGCCCCGCCCCGCGCGGCCATGCGTTCCTTCACCACCGTTGCCCCCTCTGGTCGAGCGTGTCGAACCGACACCCAGAGGAGGAGGCGAGCGCACGGAACGTTCCCTGTGACGCCCGCCACAGCTGATCCGGGCCCGGAAACGCAGGCGACCCGTGGGCCTTGGTCCCGTCCGCCTAGGCGCCTAGGTCGGGCGGGAGCCGGCCGGACTGACCGGCGGCCCACGGGTCGGGTGACTGCGATGGTGTCGGCAGAAGGCCTGCCGAGGTGCACAAGAGTGCGACGGCAGGCCTTAGCCCGCAGTCACCTCACGAGTCCGAAAAGAAACCATTTTTTCGGATCACCTCCTTTCGCGTGTGACCACACACTAAGAAGCCTCTTCCGCTCGCTCAACCCATTTTCGGGAACCTGTTTTTTCGGGAACGGGCTGTGTCCTGGGTCACGTTTCCAGTTGAATGAAGCGGGGGTGTCGATGACTGCTTCGACGGCGAGTGTTCCTGGGGCGGATCTTCCCGGGGCGGACCTGCTGGCCGCCCTGCTCGACGGGATGGACGCGGCGCTGTGCGCGCTCGACGCCACGGGCAGAGTGACCCACTGGAACCGGGAGGCCGAGCGGATCCTCGGCTGGAGCGCCGGCGAGGCGGTCGGGCGGCAGGGCTTCGACGGCTGGGCGGCGCGCAGCGCGGACGCCGCGGACATCGCGGCGCGGCTGCGGGGCGCGATGACCGCACCGGGCCGCCAGGTGCACGAGTTCGCGCTGCTGCGGAAGGACGGCGGGCGGGTCCTGGTCCGTACCCAGACGGCGGGGGTACGGGGCGCGGACGGCGGCCCGGCGGGGGTGTACTGCGCGTTCAGCGAGGTGCACGTACAGATCGACCTGGAGCGCTCGCTCGCGCTGAGCGAGGCGCTGTTCGCGGACGCCGCGTGGGGTGTGGTCCTGGTCGACGTGGACCTGCGGCCGGCCGTGGTGAACGCGCACGCGGCCAGGGCGCTCGGCGCGGCGCGCGGTTCGCTGCTCGGGCGGCCGCTCGGCGAGCTGGTCACCCAGGGCGTGGAGGAGCTGGAGGGCGCCCTCCAGCACGTGCTCGCCGCGGGCTCGCCGGCCGCGCCCGCCGACGTGTGGGTCACCCTGCGCGGTGCGCGCGGGGAGCGCCGCCGCTGCTGGCGCTGCGGTTTCGTCCGGCTCGCCTCGCCGCTGGCGGAGGGGCCGGAGCCGGTGCCGCTGGGGGTGGCGTGGCTGTTCCAGGACGTCACGGAGGACCGGCTGGCCGCGCAGGACGCGGACCGGCTGCGCTTCCGCTGGAGCCAGCTGCACCGGGCGGGCGCGGCCGCCGCCGAGGTCGAGGACCCGGTGCGGGCCGCCGCCGTGCTGCTCGACTTCGCGCTCGCCGGCTTCGCCGACCACGTCCTGGTGGACCGCGCGACCCCGGAGGGACGCCTGGTCCGCGCCCTCGCCACCCCCTCCGGCGCCCCCGGCCCGGTCGCCCCGCTCACCACCGCCGGCATCCCCCTGCGCTACGCCCCCTCCCACCCCGCCCTCCGGGCCCTCGCCCGCCCCGGCACCACCCGCACCAGCACCACCCCCGGCACCGACCGCCTCTGGCCCCCCGACGCCGCCCACGCCCTCTGCGTCCCCCTCCGCTCCCGCGCCCGCACCCTCGGCATCACCACCTTCCTCCGCTCCCCGGCCCGCCCCGCCTTCGAACGCGAGGACACGGAGTACGCGGAGACGGTCGCGGCCCGGGTCGCGGCGGCGCTGGACGGGGCGGGGGAGTGGGGCGCGGGTCTGGCTTGAACGGGTTGGTGAGTGGCTTGAACACCCCCTGTGGATAACTCGATCCACGATGTCGCTCGCCTGTGCGATCATCGCGGCTGACGCGGCTGAATCGGCCGACTGAGACATCACCGCCCTGGGGGGACCGGAATGTTCCACAGCGTGCTTTCTCGCGCGCGCTCGCTCCCGCTTGCTCTTTTTCTTCTGCTGTCCCTGCTACTCGCCCTGATCGCCCCCGCCGGGACGGCCTGGGCGGCTCCGGTCCAGCCAGCCGGGGGTGCCGAGGGGGAGGAGTGCGCGGTATTGCAGCTGGCCGGATTCGGCTCCGCCGAGGGCCGGGTTCCGATACCCGAGGTGTCCGCGGGCGGCAGCACGTGCTTCACAGTCGACACGACCCGGCCGGGCCTGCACCGGGTGCTCGTGGAGACCGATCCGCACATCATGCGGGCCGTCATGCTGGACGGTACGACGGCCGTCACGTGCATCGACGGGGATTCGTTCGGCGAGGTGATGTCCTGCCCCCTGCCCAGGGCCGGTTCGTACACGCTGCGGCTCACCAACTACTCCTCCGATCCGGCGCACGGCTTCGTCTCCGTCTTCCCGCTCGCCACGACGGACGGCTGCGCCCCGGAGACCGGCACGTCCTGGGACCTGCCGCCCATCACCGGAGTCGTCGAGCACTCGCTGGAAGCGGTGTGCCATCCCTTCGCGGCCCGTCCCGGCGAGCGGGTGCAGACGAACTTCGCGGGCAGCGGCATCGACTATCAGTGGATCACCGATGAGACGGGCGCCGACATCTGCGACCGGCGCTCCAGCTCGGGCTGCGTTCTGCCCGGCGACGGCCCGTACCGCGTCATCGGCCACACCAGGCCCTGGAACACCGCGTATCCGCACACGTACGAACTGACCGTCCGCCGGTACTCCGACCCGGTCCCGTGCGCCACCGTGCCCATCGGCTCGTACGGCTCCGCACCGTCCCAGCAGGACCCGCCCGCGCCGTGTAAGACCTTCTCGGTCCCTGCGGCGGGCGCGTACAGCATCATGCTCGCGCGAGACGCCTTTACGGATTCCTCCGTGTACGACCGCGCGGGCGAGCGCCGCTGTGGCAAGGAGGAATACTGCTCCCTCGCGGCGCCGGGCCCTTATACGGTCTTCACGAACAAGCCCCTGCTGGTGCTCGACGCCACGGCGACCGAAGGGTGCACCCCGGCCGTGTTCGGGGCCAACACGGGCTCCTTCGCTGCCCTCGGCGAGCGTGACTGCTTCCTGCTGCCGTACCCGGCCGGCGCGAAGATCGCCGCGATCGCGGACATCGCCCAGCCGTACGTCAGCCGGGTCATGGTTGTCGACGCGAACGGCGCGAGCGTCTGTGACGACTACCGGAATTCGGGGGCGTGCACCCTGACCGGGCAGGCGCCGTTCCGCGTTCTCGTCGACGCGCAGGACACGTCGTACGCCACAGCTTCTCCGTACCCGGGCGGCTCCTACACGGTCCGGCTGTACCGCTTGGACGGCCCGAACACGTGCGCCGTTCTGCCGTCCGGCGACTTCACCCCGACCAGCCCGGCGGTCCTGCTCGATCTGACCGCACAGACTTCTCACTGCCTGCGGATACCGGCCGCCGATCATGCCGCTAAGGAGATCTTCCAGACGGTCCGTACCACCGACGGATGGAACTCGACCCTCGCTTATACCGTGTTCGATGAACAGGGCCGGGAGGTCTGCGCCCGGGGCAGGCAGTACGACGGGTGGCAGGTCTGCGCGCTCGCACCCGGCGTGGCGCACACCGTGATCGCCGTCGGCAACGGCGGCCACATTGTCTACGACCTCAGTAGGAAGGACATCACAGCGACTGCACGCGGCTGTGAGAGCACACCGGCCACGGCCGCCGGTGGCCCTTCCTACGAGAGCACACCGGCCCCACAGGGCGTGCTTCGATGCCGACAGGTGACTGCGGCGGATGCCGGAGACGTGATCCACTTGAACGTGCGTGACGGCCTCGACAACGTCACCCACGCCGCTTACCGGCCGGACGGCAGCACCGCCTGCTATCCGTCGCGATCCGCGTGCTCGCCGCGCGGCTCGACGCGCTACCAGGTTGTGTTCGCAGGAGACCGCTACGGCGCCGTCAAGCCGACGGCGTACCACTTCGACGCGGTGCGTGTCGCCACGTCTGCTGGCCCGGCGCCCGAGTGCGCGAAGGCCGTGAACGTCAGCTACGGCTACGGTCCCGTCACCGGTGTTCTCGACGAGCAGCACAGCACCACGTGCGCTGCGCTGCCGACGTTCGCGGGCGACACCTTCGAGGCACGGATCAGCGACACGGTCCGCGGCTACTACCCGCCGATTCCGTCGCTGATAGGCCTGGCCGGCGGCGCTTCGTGCGAGGACATGCGACCGGGCTACACGTGCAGCGTCGGCGGCACTGCGGGGACGGCGCAGCCGACCGTCCTGATTCTCGGCATGCCGGAGAGGGCGGCCGACAGCACGTACTCCGCCGAACTCGTCTGCACCCGGAACGTCTGCGGCGCCGACAAGGTCTCCTTCACCGATGTGGCGCCCAGAGCTGGGGCCAGCGACACCATGGCGCTGGTGACGATGACCGGGACGGCGCTGAAGGCGGATCACAAGGTGCGGATCGAGCACCCGTCGGGCGCGAGGGTCGAGGGCAGGACCGTGTCCGTGGCGGCCGATCGGCGTTCGCTCGTCGCTGAGTTCGATCTGACCGGTGCACCGGTGGGGATCTGGACCCTTTCGGCGGTGGACGGGGAGAAGGTGTTTCCGCTCGGCTCGTTCACAGTCGTCAAGACCTCCGCCGCCGGCCTCGGCAGCTTCAAGGCGCTCACGCCGGCCCGCCTGATGGACACGCGGTCGGGCCTCGGCGTGCCGAAGGGGAGAGTCGGCCCGGGTGGCACGGTCACCCTCCCGGTGACCGGTCGGCAGGGGATTCCGTCCGCCGGGGTCAGTGCCGTCGTCCTCAACGTGACCGCGACCGGGCCGACGGCGGGCAGTTTCGTGTCCGTGTATCCGTCGGGTACGGCTCGGGCCTCGGCGTCGAACCTCAACTTCACCGCCGGGCAGACGATCCCCAACCTCGTCGTCGTCCCGGTCGGCGCGGACGGGAAGGTCGCGTTCTACAACAAGAACGGGTCCGTCGATCTGATCGCGGATGTCGCCGGCTACTACGTCACCGACGGCTCGGGCGCCACGTACCAGCCCGTCACCCCCAACCGCCTGATGGACACCCGGTCCGGGCTCGGGGTCGCCAAGGCGAAGGTCGGGGCGGGGCAGAGCGTCGACCTCCAGGTGACCGGTAAGGGCGGGGTGCCGGCGAGCGGGGTGACGGCCGTGGTCATGAACGTGACCGCGACCGGGCCGACGGCGGGGAGCTTCGTGTCCGTGTATCCGTCGGGGACGGCTCGTACGTCCGCGTCGAACCTGAACTTCACGGCCGGGCAGACGATCCCCAACCTCGTCGTCGTCCCCGTCGGCGCGGACGGCAAGGTGACCTTCTACAACAAGAACGGGTCCGTGGACCTGATCGCCGACGTGGCCGGTTACTTCACCATGGACGCGACGGGATCCGCCTACAAGCCGATGGCCCCGACCCGGCTCATGGACACCCGGAGCGGGCTCGGGGTGCCGAAGGCGAAGGTCGGGCCGGACGGGACGGTCACGCTGGTGGTGGCCGGGCAGGGCGGGATACCGGCGACCGGGGTGACGGCCGTGGTCATGAACGTGACGGCGGTCGCGCCGACGGCGGGCAGCTTCGTGGCCGTCTTCCCGGACGGGACGCAGCGCACCTCCGCGTCGAACCTGAACTTCACCGCCGGGACCACGATCCCCAACCTCGTCGTGGTGCCCGTGGTGAACGGGAAGGTGAGTTTCTACAACAAGAACGGGTCCGTGGATCTGCTGGCGGATGTCGCCGGCTACTACGTCTCCTAGGACCTGACACATAACTCGGGGGCCGCGGCGAGTTCTCGCCGCGGCCCCCGGTGCGTTTCCGGTCTCAGTGGCGGAATCAGTGGCGGAAGAAGATGCGGTCGCCGTACTCGGTCATCACGCGGCCGTTCCACTCGTGGCCGCCGTCCACGTTGCCCGAGCGAAGCAGCGGCGGCTCGATGCCGAGGCGGACCAGCTCCTCGGCGGCGGCGGCCATGGTGGCCTGCATGAGGGCGCTGGTGACGACGGTCGAGGCGGGGGCGAAGGGGGCCTCGATGCCCTCGTGGGTGAGTTCGGCGTCGCCGATCGCGATCTTGGAGTCGAGGACGATGTCGCAGTGGTCCTTGAGATAGGTACCGGAGACGTGCCGGGACTTCGTCTCCGTGGCGTACGCGACCGAGGTCACGCCGATCACGGTGAGGCCGAGGGCGCGCGCGTTCATCGCCATCTCGACTGGCAGGGCGTTGCGGCCGGACAGGGAGATGATGATCAGGACGTCGCCGGCCCGGGCCGGGGAGGAGTCCAGGACCGCGCCGGCCAGGCCGTCGACCCGCTCCAGGGCGGAGCCGAGGGTCGCAGGCATCACGTCGACGCCGACGACGCCGGGCACGGCGAGCAGGTTCATCAGGGCCAGGCCGCCGGCCCGGTAGACCACGTCCTGGGCGGCGAGCGAGGAGTGCCCCGCGCCGAACGCGAAGAGCCGGCCGCCCGCCGCGACGGCCTCGGCGATGGCCGTGCCCGCGGCCGCGATGTCGTCCGCGTCCTCGTCCCGCACCTTCTGGAGCAGGCCGATCGCGGCGTCGAAGAACTGTCCGGCCAGCTTGCTCTCGCCCATGGCGGCGGCTCCTTCTCGTCGTGGTCGCCGATCACGGTGCGGTCTGGACCATTGCTCTGTCAATACCGCCTCGCACCGACGAGCCCCGGTTGTAGGTGGGATGCGTCAGAATTGGTGCAGGGCCAGCGCACGACTCATCGAGGGGCACGTATGTCCGGACTGATCGACACCACGGAGATGTATCTCCGCACCATCCTTGAGCTCGAGGAAGAAGGTGTGGTCCCCATGCGCGCCCGGATCGCCGAGCGGCTGGACCAGAGCGGTCCGACCGTGAGCCAGACCGTGGCCCGCATGGAGCGCGACGGCCTGGTGGCCGTCGCGAGCGACCGCCACCTGGAGCTCACGGACGAGGGCCGCCGCCTGGCCACCCGGGTGATGCGCAAGCACCGGCTGGCCGAGTGCCTGCTCGTCGACGTGATCGGTCTGGAGTGGGAGCAGGTCCACGCCGAGGCCTGCCGCTGGGAGCACGTGATGAGCGAGGCCGTGGAGCGCCGCGTCCTGGAGCTCCTCCGCCACCCGACGGAGTCGCCGTACGGCAACCCGATCCCGGGCCTGGAGGAGCTGGGCGAGAAGGCCGAGGCGGAGTCCTTCCTCGACGACTCGATGGTCTCGCTCGCCGACCTGGAGGCCGGCGGCGAGGGCAAGACCGTGATCGTCCGCCGCATCGGCGAGCCGATCCAGACGGACGCCCAGCTGATGTACACGCTGCGGCGCGCGGGCGTGCAGCCCGGTTCCGTGGTGTCGGTGACGGAGTCGCCGGGCGGTGTCCTCGTGGGCAGCAGCGGCGAGGCCGCCGAGCTGGACAGCGAGGTCGCGGCGCACGTCTTCGTCGCCAAGCGCTGACGCCGAGGCTGACGCCGAGGCTGACGCCGGGCCAGGTGCCGCCGAGGGCTGACGCCAGGCGGCCGGGTGCCACGGGCCGGCTGCGAAGGGCGGCGCCCCGCGCGTTGCCGCCCGGCCCGCTGCGGCCCCGGCGCCCCGACCCGGTTGCCGCCCGGCGCACGGCGCGCGGCGCCGCCTCGCGCCCGGACGCGTTGACGCGCCCCGTTGACGCGCCCGGTTCACGCCGGGCCCGTTTTACGGCGGAATCGCCACGCCCGCAGGCCCTCCCGTGCCACGCTGGTGCGATGAGGGTCGTCGCCCATGAGACGAGGGACGAGACGAAGAACCCCGGCGCCCGCAGGCGCCGGGGTCCGTCCTCCCCTGTGCTGACCCGGAGCCCCGAGCTCCCAGGGTCAATCCCCTCGGACCGTTTTCCCCGAGCGGTCCGCCTCCCGCAAAAGATCTCCCCTCGGCCGCAGCCGTCAATCCTTGAGCGCTGTCACTCGAACGTGGGGTGTTGAGCGGCAGAAGCGCATTTTCGAATACAGGTTCGATAGTCTGGCGCAGTTCCACGGGAAAGAGGGGGTGCCGAGCAGCATGGTGCGACGACTCGACGTCACGGGAGCCGACGGCGTACGCCTGGCGGCCTGGGACTTCACGGAACGGACGGCACCGCAGACCGGGCCGGGCGTGTTACTGCTCCACGGGTTGATGGGCCGTGCCTCCCACTGGGCCCCGGCGGCCGGCCGGCTCGCGGCCCGGCACCGCACGATCGCCCTCGACCAGCGCGGCCACGGCGCGAGCGAGAAGCCCGTGTCCGGCCCCTTCACGCGCGAGGCGTACGTCGCGGACGCGCTCGCCGCCGTCGAGCGGCTCGGGCTCGGCCCGGTGACCCTCGTCGGGCACTCCATGGGCGCCCTCACCGCCTGGCAGCTGGCCGCCGAGCACCCCGACCTGGTGCACGCGCTCGTCATCTGCGACATGCGGGCCTCCGCGCTCGGCGCGGCCTCGCAGCGCGAGTGGCAGGACTGGTTCCGCCGCTGGCCGACCCCGTTCCCCTCCCTCGACGCCGTCCGCCAGTGGTTCGGCGAGGACGACCCGTGGGTGGAGCGCCCGAACCCGGCCCGTGGCGCCTTCTTCGCCGAGGTGATGACCGAGCGGCCCGACGGCGGCTGGGGCCCGGTCTTCGACCCCGCCCAGATGCTCACCTCCCGCGAGACCTGGGTCCACGACGCCCACTGGGACTCGCTCGCCCAGGTCCGCTGCCCCACCCTCGTCGTCCGCGGCCTCGACGGCGAACTGGGCCGCGCCGAGGCCCAGGAGATGGTCAGGGTGTTGCCCCACGGGGCGTACGCGGAGATCCCCGACGCCGGCCACCTCCTCCACTACGAGCACGCCGACGCGTGGTGGGAGGCCGTCGCCCCGTTCCTGAACGGCGTCCTCACCTCATGACGGCCCCGGTCGATGACGGCCCCGGTGGGCGTGATCGACAGGGCTGCCGCGCCCATACGATGATCGTTCCATGACAAGCAGACTTCCGGTGGGGCCCACCCGCCGTACGGTCCTGATCGCGGCGGGTGCGGCGGGCGCCGCGTCCGCCGTGCTGACGTCCGGGCCGGCCGCTGCCGCCCCCGCGCCGCCCCGTACCGGCGACAACCCCGTCGTACGGGAGAACCGGAATCCCGGCTCCGGCCGCTGGATCATCGGCGCCAAGGAGACCCGCGGGGTGGACCTCCGCCGGCCCCAGATCCAGGGCCGCCCCGCCTCCGCGTCCGTCGCGCCCGGCGAGACCCTCACCCTCCACCTGTCGGCGACGACCACCGCCCGCACCGCCCGTACCTGCGAGATCGAGATCCACCGCTTCGGGTTCTACGGCGGCGAGCGCTCCCGCCTCCTCCACACGGCCGCCGAGGTCCCCGTCGACCGCCCCTGGCGGCTGCCCGTCCCCGGCACCTGGGTGTCCGGCGTCTTCCTCGCCGTCCTCACCGCCGACGGCTACCGCGCCTACGCCCCCTTCGTCGTCCGCGAACCCGCCCGCTGCTCCGACGTCCTCGCCGTCGTCCCCCTCGCCTACCCGGGCCCGCGCCCCCACCCCGGCCTCGGCATGCCCGCGGCCTTCGGCGCCGAGGTCAGCGCCTACCGCTGGCTGGAGGAGGCCGGTTACGACGTCACGTACGCCACCGAGGAGGACGTACGGGCCCGCCGGGTCGACCCGCGCCGCCACCGCGCCGTCGTCCACTCCTCGGCCGCCGTCCCCGGATCCGTGGCGCTGCGCCGCCCGCTGGCCCTGGCCGAGCCCGGCCACATCGACCCGGAGGCCCGCCGGCAGGCCGCCGCGCTCCTCGACGGCGTGCTGCCGGCCGGGCGCCGCGCCACCACGCCCTCGTGAGTCGGAGCACCTGCCGCTTGCGAAATGCTTGACTCAGAGCAAGTATTGGGTCAAGCAATTCGTGGGGAAGAGGGTGGAACCATGGGTGGCCTGGACGACATCGAGGCGGCGGTGTCCGAGGTGCGGGAGTTCAACCGCGTGTACACCCGGCTCATCGGCGCGCTGGACTACCCGGAGAAGCTCCGCACCCCGTACTCCCTCACCGAGGCGCGGGTGCTTTACGAGCTCGCGCGCCGCGACCGCACCCACGTCCAGAGCATCCGCCAGGATCTGGGGCTAGCGGCGTCGCACCTGAGCCGGATGCTCAGCCGGTTCGAGGAGCAGGGGCTGATCACCCGGGAGCGGTACGCCGACGACGCGCGCCACCATCAGGTCCGGCTGACCGAGGCCGGGCGGGCCGCGGCGGCCGAGCTGGACGAGCGGTCCAAGGAGGCCATTTCCGACCTGCTGCGCGGCCGCGGCGGGGTCAGGATCCGGAATCTGACCGAGGCGCTGCGCACGGTGCGCGCCACGCTCACCGGCCCGCCCGCCCGGTCGGAGATCCGGCTGCGCGAGCCGGCCCCCGGGGAGCTGGGGTGGATCGTCCAGGCGCACGGGGCGCTGTACGCCCGGGAGTTCGGCTGGGACGCCGACTTCGAGGCCCTGGTGGCGCGGATCGTCGCCGACTTCGCCGAGGACCATGACCCGCTCCTTGAGCGGGTGTGGATCGCCGAGCTGGACGGCAGACCGGTCGGCAGCGTGATGTGCGTACGGGACGCGGCTCCGGACACCGCCCGGCTGCGGCTGCTCCTGCTGGACCCGGCGGCGCGCGGATACGGGCTCGGGGACCGACTCGTCCACACGTGCATCCAGTTCGCGCGGGAGGCCGGCTACCGCGAGCTGGTGCTGTGGACCAACGACGTGCTCGCCGCCGCGCGCAAGATCTACACCCGGGCCGGCTTCGAGCTCGTCGCGGAGAAGCCACACCACAGCTATGGCCAGGACTTGGTGGGCCAGGACTGGCGCCTGACGCTGTAGGACAGCATCCGGGCCGTCACCCCTCCCGGTCTCAGCAGAGCCAGAAGGAGAAGTCGCCGCCGACCCAGCCGACCAGGTTCCGCTCGTCGAAGAGGGTCACCGCGCCGTCGGTCGTCACCTCGAACCGCACGGTCTGCGTGTCCCCGTCCACCGCACCCCCGCTCACCACGCCGACCAGCCGCTGCGTCCGGTGCGGCCGGGCCTGCGGCGGCAGCACGAACAGCGTCTCCGTCTGCCCCCACGCGGGAACGGTGGTGGACGGCGGCACGGGCTTCTTCGACAGCGAGAAGTGCACGTGCACCTGGTCGCCCGATATCCGGTACTGCGGGTCGTAGTTGGCGCTGTTCGGCTGGTAGAGCGCGGTGTCGTACGGGACCTTCACCCACGGGTTCGTGCCCGCGTGCGGGAAGCGCGCGATGTTGATCTGCCGCCCGGTCGCGGGCTTGGCGGCGATGCCGAAGGCGACGGTGCCGGGTGAGCCGACCGGGTCGCCGGGCGTGCCCACGTACGTGCAGAGCCCTTCCGGCTCCCGGTTGTTGAGCCCGGGGAAGTCCCTGAGCAGGACGGACTGCAGCTGGACGCCGGTCGCCCAGTCCGTGCAGGTCACGGTCGCGTTGTCGACCTCCTGCTGGCCGTAGTACTGGTACAGGTGGCCGTCCAGGCTGGTGTAGCCCTGAAGGGTCTTCCCGGAGGGGCCGAAGGCCACCGTCTGCAGCGGAGTGAACGTTCCGGCAGCGGCGGCCGCCAGGTCGTAGCGGTCATAGCCGCCGGAGGCGGTGCCGGACGACTTGTCGTCCGACTGCCAGCGGAAGATCAGCTCGTTCCGGGTCGGGTCGATCTTCGCCGAGACCCGGAAGACACCGGTGCGCGGCCGGAAGGTGGTGACGGACGAGGCGGAGACGTCCACCTCGGTGCCGGGGGTGTTGCTGCCGGGCACGTACGGTACGCGGGCCAGTGCCGTCGCCCAGCCGCCGTCCGGCAGGGCGTCGGTCCAGACGTGGACCCCGGTGGGGGTCTGCTCGACCCCCAGGCTCACCCCGTGCCCCGAGTTGACGAGGTACATCGCGTCCTTGGGGGTCCCGTCCACGGTGTACCGCGAAATGATGACGCGGGTCTCGTTCCCCGGCGTGCCGTCGCTCTGCGACACGTACCAGAGCTGGTCGACCGGGTCCCAGTAGATCGCCTGCGCGACGGCCGCCTCGGTGGCGAGCGGCGCGCCGGCGACGAGGACCGGTCTGACGGGGGAAGCGAGCTTGATCACGTACGACTCCTCGGACGGTGACACTGAAAACGATCAGGAACCACCGAGCCTAAGGCCCGGCGGTTCCCGGTCGTCGGGGAGTCGTCCCCGCGTCAGCGGGCGGCGGAGTCGACGAACGCCGCCCAGGCGGTGGGGGAGAGGGTGAGGGAGGGGAGGGCGGTGTCCTTGGAGTCGCGGACGTGAACGGCGTGGGGGCAGGCGGCGACCTCGACGCAGTCACCGCCCTGCTCGCTGCTGTAGCTGCTCTTGAACCAGTTGAGGTCGCTGCTCATAGCTCTCGTGCCACCTGTTCGATCAGTCGTACGGAGTCCTCCGGCGTGAGGGCCTGCGCCCGCAGCATGCTGTAGCGGGCGAAAACGACCCCCATGTCGGGCTGTTCGCTGAGAAAGTACCGTCCGACTTGCCCCTCGACATAGACGAGCTGCTTCCGTCCCTCGTCGCTCTCCAGCAGGGTGAAGGGCCCGCTGAGCCCTGCGTGGGTCTCGCGGCCGTCCGGCATGACCTGGATGGTGACGTTGCGCAGGTCTGCGCGCTCGCGTACCTGCAGAAGGCACTTCCGGAGGACCTCCTTGCCGCCGAGCGGCTTGGTGAGTGCCGACTTCTCCAGGACGAAGGTGACCAGCGGCGCAGGTGTACGGAAGAACAGCTTCTGCCGCTCCATGCGAGCGGTGACGTGCGGCACGATCTCGTCGTCGTCCAACGCCGGGACGGCGCTTTCGAAGACTGCGCGCGCGTAGTCGGAGGTCTGGAGCAGCCCGGGGACGAGGTGGTTGTCGTACTTGTGGATGGCCGTGGCCTTCAGCTCCTCCTCCAAGTAGTCCTCGAACCACGCTGCTACACCGCTCTCCGTCACCTCCTCCGCGACCTCAAGCAGTGCACCCTGTGCACCTAGGAAGGGGTCTGACGTTTCGACGAAACTCGCGCTTGCCTTGCGCTCGCCGCGCTCAATCATGGCCACCTGAGACTTGGAATACCCGGTCGCCAACCCCAGCTTCTCCTGCGAAACACCAGCCCGCTCCCGGTAGAAGCGCAGCAGCCTCCCGAAGGCCTTCGCGGCCCCTGGGCTCACCTTGCTCACACCCGACCTCCCTGATCTCACAGTCCGCCACAAGGTGCCTGTGGCGCTGGTCACAAGTACAGCGGGGCCACCAAGCTGACCGCATGAATTCGCGCAAGTCACTTGACACGCTGCCCCATTGGGTACCCGCGACCGGGCACGCTCTCCGTCACGTCGGCGTCCACTTCGACGCCGTCCGCATCGCCGGGTTCCTCGGGGAGGACGTGGCGTACCGGCTCATGGAGTTCACGGACTTCCGTGCCGGGCCCATCGTGCGCGCCGAGACGGGGCCGCAGTACCACTACTTTCTGCTCCCGCCAGGCGCGGCCGCCGGGCACGCGTGGCCCGCTCCGGCCCGGGCGTTGGGCCGGAGCGGGGGCGCCGGCGGCGGGGAGGCCTTTGTCGGGATTCCGGCGCTGTACGGGGTGACGTGGCCGCTCGGGTGGCGGTCGCGGCCGACCGAGGAGGAGCCGTTCGTGGAGCCGGGGTTGCTGTGCGAGATGGCCGTCCGCGCGCTCGCGTAGGGCGAGGGCGCGGACGGCCGCCGGATCAGAACGCGAAGACCGTGCCCTCGCCCGTCGCCGCGCGCAGCTCGCAGCCGTTGCCGTACGTCGCCGTCCAGCGGACCCGCTTGCCCTGCCAGACGCCGTCGCCGGTGACCGTGACCGGTTCCCACTCGCGCGTACAGGGGCGGTGGCGCGAGCCCGAATCCGTACCCAGGCGGGTGAAGTCGCCCTTCGCCTCGGTGAGTTCGCGGCAGGCCTCGACCGGGGCCGGGTGGGTGCCGGAGGGGGTCGGGGAGCAGGCGAGGGTGACCGCGCGGACGATCGTGGCGGAGCTGCGGTGTTCGCCCTGGCCGACGGTGAGGACCAGGGCCGTCGGCGCGTACAGGCCGGGCGTCGTGGCGGAGTCCGCGGAGACGGGTTCGGCGGTGGCCGAGCCGGTGAACGCGGTGCTGAGCAGGGCGAGGCCGGTCGCGGTGGCGAACGCGGTCGCGCCGAGGGTACGGAAGTAACGCACGGGGCTGTCCCTTCACGGGGTATCGGGGGATGCGGGTCGACGGCTCGGCCGCGATGGTCAGGCGCGGCGTCCGTCGACTGCGGTCCGGAGTCTTGTCGACGCGGAACGTGATCGCACATCCGGTCGCAAGGATCCGGCCGCACGCGTGTGCGAGTCGCCCCGCCTTGCGACCGACTGGTCGTTCGGGCAGTTGGGAGGCGGTGTTCCGCTCTCCGGACGGGTCGCGCGCCAGGGCCGTACAAGCCGAAACAATCGTCTGACCTGCGACGATTCCGAAACGGTCGTTTCCATGATCGTCCGGAACCGCCGCCCTCGGGAGGTCGCGGAGGGCCACGGAACGCCGTGGGGCCCGGTCCGCATCCCCGGACCGGGCCCCACGACGTACAGACGGCTCCAGCTACGGGCTCAGCCCTTGCTCACCGCCGCCAGGATCTCCGGCAGCCGGCTCGCCACCCGCGGGGCCGCCAGCTTCAGGCCGCCCCAGACGAGGAGCGCGCCGTACAGCAGGCCGCCCGGGAGGAGGAGCCAGAGGAGGGACTCCTGGTCCGTGAGGTGGAGGACGACGTTGGCGACGATGACCGGGGCGCAGAGCATCGCGCCCGCGATCATGCCGCCGAAGATGGAGATCCAGGCGAGGCCGCCCTGCCCGGGCGCGACGTTCTTGTACGCGCTGTCCTGGGGGATCGAGTACGGGAAGTTCGCCGAGGCGAACGCGCCCGTCGCCATCATCGCGCCGAGCAGCGCGAGCGCCGTGCCGAGCGCCTCGGGGAAGGATCCCCAGTCGCCGAGGACGGCGGCGGTGGCGACGACCACGAGGAGCGTGTACGGCAGGGTGACCATCAGTATGGCCAGGGCGCGGGCGCGGAGTTCGGCGTACGCGTCGGCGGGCGTCGAGATGGTCTGGGCGACCATCCAGAAGGCGGAGGTGTCCTGGCCGAACTGGTTGTACATCTGCACGCCGAGCATGCCGGTGGCGAAGCAGGCGAAGTACAGCGAGCCGGTGCCCTGCATCGCGTTGAAGAGCGGGACGATCAGGCCGATCGCCAGCGAGGTCACCCACGCGCCCTTGGTCTTCGGGTCGCGCCAGATGTAGCGCAGGCTGCGCTCCATGACCGTGCCGGTGCGCCCGCCGGGCAGGATGCGGCCGAGGAGGCCGGATGAGGCCGACTTGTCCTTGGCGGCGGAGTCGGCGGCGGCGCCGATGGTGGAGCCGTCCGGCTCGACCATCAGGCGGACCAGCGAGCGCTGCCACCAGTACACGAGGCCGGCCAGGGCCGCGGCCGAGAGCAGCAGCTTGGCGGCGGCGACCGCGTAGTCGCCGGTGCTCGCCGCGTCGATCGCGGAGATCGCGGACGCGGGCGGCAGCCAGCCGACGAACTCGGCGGCCGGTTCGAGGCTGGAGAGGCCGCCCGCCCGGCTGAGCCGCTGGGCGCCGAAGTTGACCAGCTGCATGCCGACCGCGATGACCAGGCCGGAGAGCACGGCCAGGTCGCGGCCCTTGCGGGAGGTGAGGAGGCGTACGTTCGCGGCTGCCACGGACCGCGAGAGCGCCACGCAGCCGAGGACGAGCAGCGGTACGGCGAGCACGGCGACGATCACGCCGGCCGGGCCGTGCGCGAGCGCGAGGGCCGAGCCGACCGCGAGGCACAGCGTGAGGACCGGGCCGACGCCGACCAGCGAGGCCACGAGCAGCGCGCGGACGAGCGGCTGCGGCCGCAGCGGCAGCATCGTCAGGCGCGACGGGTCGAGGGTCTCGTCGCCGCTCGGCACGAACAGCGGCATGAACGTCCAGGACAGCGCGAGCACGCCCGCGATCAGGACCGTCACGAGGGCGGCGTCGGCGCTGCCGCGCAGCAGCAGGAAGGCGAGCGTCATACCGGCGGCGAAGAGCGCCGACACGACGATCGACGCGACATAGGCGGCGGTCCGACCGCCCGACTGCTTCAGGCCGTTCTTCAGGAGCGACAGCTTGAGCCGTACGAAGACCGAGGTCAGGGACGGTACTGCCACGGAAGTCGTGGTGGTGCTCATCGGGCCGAACCGCCGCCCAGCCAGTCCAGCGACTCGCCGGCGTCCCGCCCGTTCGCGCCGACCAGTTCGAGGAACGCGGCCTGCAGCGACGGCGCCTCGCCCCGTACCCGCTCCAGCGGGCCCTGCGCGCGGATCTGGCCGGCGGCCATCACGGCCACCCAGTCGCACAGCGACTCCACCAGCTCCATGACGTGGCTGGAGAAGACGACGGTGGCGCCGGAGGAGGTGTAGCGCTCCAGGACACCGCGGATGGTCTGCGCCGACACCGGGTCGACGCCCTCGAACGGCTCGTCCAGGAACAGCACTTCCGGGTTGTGGAGCAGCGCCGCCGCGAGACCGATCTTCTTGCGCATGCCGGTCGAGTAGTCCACGACCAGCTTGTGCTGCGCGCCGGCCAGGTCGAGCACGTCGAGCAGCTGCGTCGCCCGCTTGTCGACCTCGGCACCCGGCAGCCCCCGCAGCCGGCCGCTGTACGCGAGGAGTTCACGGCCCGAGAGGCGCTCGAAGAGCCGCAGGCCCTCGGGCAGGATGCCGATCCGGGCCTTCACCTGGGCGACGGACTCGGGGTCGGCCCACACGTCGTGGCCGGCCACCCGGATGCGTCCGGCGTCGGGCCGCAGCAGACCGGTGATCATCGACAGGGTGGTGGTCTTGCCGGCGCCGTTCGGGCCGACGAGACCGATGAACTTGCCTGCCGGCAGGACGAGATCGATGCCGTTGACCGCGATCTGCTGTCCGAAACGCTTCCAGAGCCCCTCGACATGTACAGCGGGCGGCGCACCGTGTTCCGGTGCACCGCCCGCCGCCGCGAACTCTCCCTCGAATGCCTGGTCAGGCACCATGCTGCGTCAACCCTTCGGTTGTCCCCGTGTAGTCGGAAACCACCTTACGGCTGAACGTGATCGCGCCACATGGCCAGGACACGGCCACGACCCGCCCCCGGACATTGCCGGAACCGGGCAACGGACCGCCCACCGAGGTCCGTCCGGACGCCTCCGGTCCCGGGACCGACTCCGGGACCGGCGCGAACGGCTCCAGGACCGGCGCGCCCGGCTCTAGGACCGGCGCGTCCGGGTGTCCGCGGCCTCTCGGCCGCACGCGTACGCGAGCGGGCTGATCAGCTCCTCCGCGTCCGGCAGCCAGCGGTTGGCCGGCGTGGGCTTGCGGGCCCACTGCACCGCGCCCGACCCGCCGACGCGGGTGGGCGGGGCGGCCACGTAGAAACCCTCGCCGCGGGTGGTGAGATCGATCGACGACGGCACCCAGCCCAGCTTCCGCACCAGGTCCGGCACCTTCACCGCGGCGCCCGGCAGCACGAAGAAGTACATCCGGCGGTCCGGCGTGCAGGTCACCGGGCCGAGCGTCAGCTCCATCCGCTCCATCCGGGCCAGGGCGAGGAAGCCGGCCGACTCGGGGACCTCGATCGCGTCGAAGGTACGGCCGGTGGGCAGCAGGATCGACGCCTTCGGCTGCTTCGACCACATCCGCCGCGCCCCCACGGCGCTGCCCGTCGCCTGCGTCGACCAGTCGGGACGGGCCGCGTGCGCGCCGGGCGCCGGGCAGTCCTCGGCGCCGCAGGAGCAGCGCTCCCTGCCCTCGACCGCCTCCAGCCAGGTCCCGGGGAACACGTCCCAGTGCCGCTCTTCCGCGTACCGCACCGCGTTGTCCAGCAGCAGCTCGCCCCGCTGCTTGGGGATCTGTGCGGCTTCCGTGACTCCCATGGTCTCTTCCACGTCGAAGACAACTCCCCACGTCACCTGGGGTTACGGGCGTCGTGGACAGCGGTGTGGCGCATCGATCCTGCATGTGGGGCGCACAGGTGCACGGGCGGGGGCGCGCGGGGGACCGGGGAGCGGCGGGCGGGTACGGAAGGGGACGGGGGGCGTCGGCGCCGGGCCGCTGTGCGGTCGTGTCGACCGGCGTGTCCGGTTTCGCGTGTTCACATCGGCATTGACCGGATATCCGCCGGGCAGTGATCAGCCGTTCCGTCACCGCGCTCAAGGGCCGGAGCCGATCACCGCACCGGCCTCAGGGGGTTCACCATGGCAGCCAGGCCACTCGTCGCCCGCCAGCCCAACGAACGGCTGCAGGCGCTCATCCAGGAGGCCGGGTGCTCCAACGCCGGCCTCGCCCGCAGGGTCAACATGGTCGGCGCGGAGCGCGGCCTCGACCTGCGGTACGACAAGACGTCCGTGGCGCGCTGGCTGCGCGGGCAGCAGCCGCGCGGCCGGGCGCCCGGCATCATCGCCGAGGCCCTCGGGCGCAAGCTCGGGCGGACGGTCACCATCGACGAGGTGGGGATGGCCAACGGGCGCAATCTCGCCTCGGGGGTCGGTCTGCAGTTCGCGCCGACCGTGCTCGGGGCGATCGAGCAGGTCTGCGAGCTGTGGCGGAGCGACGTCGGGCGGCGGGACTTCCTGTCCGGGTCCACGGTCGCCGCGTCCGCGCTCGTCGAGCCCAGCCGCGACTGGCTGATCACCGGCGCCGACCCGCAGGTCGCGCGGCACGCCGGGGCGCGGGTCGGCGCCTCGGACGTCGCGGCGGTCCGGGCGATGACCGGTGCGCTGGTCGAGCTGGACCGGCAGTTCGGCAGCGGGCACGTGCGGCCGGTGCTCGTCCACTACCTCAACAGCGTGGTGTCCGGGATGCTGTCCGGCTCCTACCGGGAGGCGGTGGGGCGCGAGTTGTTCGCGGCGGCCGCGCGGCTGACCGAGCTGGCCGGCTACATGGCCGTGGACACCGGGCAGGCCGGGCTCGCCCAGCGCTACTACATCCAGGCCCTGCGGCTCGCGCAGGCCGCCGGTGACCGGGCGTACGGCGGTTACGTGCTCGCCGCGTCCATGAGCCACCTCGCCGCCCAGCTCGGCAACCCGCGCGAGATCGCGCAGCTCGCCCGGGCCGCGCAGGAGGGCGCCCGGGGGCAGGTGCCGCCGCGCGCGGAGGCGATGTTCCTGGCGGCGGAGGCGCGCGGGCACGCGCTGCTCGGCGACGCCCGCTCCTTCGCGCACGTCGCGGCGCGCGCCGAGGAGGCCCTGGACCGGGCGGACCCGGAGTCGGGCGACGACCCGGTCTGGATCGCCCACTTCGACGAGGCCTATCTGGCGGACGAGCTGGCGCACTGCCACCGCGACCTGGGGCAGGCGCACGAGGCGGCCCGCGCGGCCGAGCGCTCGCTCGCCGGGCACCCCGCGTCGCGGGCCCGCCGCCGGGCGATCGGGCTCGCCCTGCTCGCCGCCGCCCAGGTCCAGCAGCGCGAGGTCGAGGAGGCCTGCCAGACCGGTACCCGGGCCCTGGAACTCCTCGGAACCCTGCGGTCCAGCCGGGGCGTCGAGTACCTCGGCGACCTCCGCGACCGCCTTGAGCCGTACGCGGCGGAGGCGGCGGTCCGCGAGTTCGGTGCGCGGCTCGATCTGCACGCGGCGTGAGGGCCGGCGGGGGCGGCGGGATGGCGGAGCGGTGAACGTCACACCTCTGTCACACGTGTGTGCGGACGCCTTGGCGCACCCGGTAGCGTGAACCGACGATTTCGTAGGTCCATCAGTAGGAGTCCCGGTGACGCACAGCGGACAGGGGCCGGAGCAGCACTATCCGGCCGCTCAGCCCCTCCCCCCTGAGGTGACCCCTGGTGGCCCCTCGGACGCCCAGGCCACGCAGTACCTGCCGCCGGTCCCGCCGCTGGGGGCACCTCCCGGGCCGCAAGGCCCAGGGGGACAGCCCGCGTACGGGTACCCCCAGCCTCAGCCCCAGCCCCAGCCGGGGTACGGGTACCCGGGGCCGGACGCGCAGGCGACGCAGTACATCGCGCCGGTGCCGCCGCAGCCCCAGCAGGACCAGGCGACGCAGTACCTGCCGCCGGTGCCGCCGCCGCAGCAGCCGCCGATGCCGCAGGCCCCGCAGGAGGCCGCGACCCAGTACATCGCGCCCGTACCGGGTGAGCGGCCGCCGCTGGCCGACTTCGACAACCTCTTCCGCAGCGAGACCCCGAACCCGCCGCAGGCCCCGGCCCCCGCGCCCGGGTACGGCTACCCGCACCAGCCGCCTGCGCCGCAGCACCAGCAGCAGCCCGGGTACGGCTACCAGCAGCCTCCGCAGCAGTACCAGCAGCAGGCCTACCAGGACGCCTACTACGACGACGAGCCCGAGCCGCCGCGCCGCAAGTCGCCGGTCGCGCTGATCGCCGCCGTCGTCATCGGCTGCGCGGTGGTCGGCCTCGGCGCGGGCATGCTGCTCAGCGGCGGGGACGACGACACGAAGGACAACGCGACCGGGAAGGGCGACCAGAACGTCGCCGCGAGCTCCGCCGCGCCGTCCGGCCAGCCGTCGGGCGAGCCGGCGGCCGACCCGGCCAAGGGCCAGGCCGAGGAGCTCGACAAGCTCCTCGCGGACAGCAACAACAGCCGTGACGCGGTGATCAGCGCTGTCGCGTCGATCCGGAAGTGCGAGAACCTCGACGGGGCGGCGAGCGATCTGCGCGGCGCGGCCAAGCAGCGGCGCGAACTGGTCACCCGCCTCCAGGGCCTGACCATCGACAAGCTGCCGAACAACGCGGCCCTGTCCGCCGCGCTCGTCAAGGCCTGGCAGGCCTCGGCCTCCGCCGACGACCACTACGCGCTGTGGGCGGACCAGGCGAAGAGCAACAAGAAGGTCTGCAAGGACGACCGCGCCCGCAACACCAGCCAGACCAACGAGGCCGACAAGAAGAGCCAGGAGGCCACGGCCGCCAAGAAGCAGGCGGCCGGGCTCTGGAACCCGACCGCCGACAAGTACGGACTGACGAAGCGCACCTACACCCAGCTGTAGGCGAGCTGAGGGAGGCTCCTGGCCGTCACCGTCACCGTCACCGTCACCGTCACCGTCACCGTCACGGCGCGGCCAGGACCGTCTCGCCCACGTCGACGAAGCCGGGCTTCTGGGCCACCAGCTGACCTTCCCGTACCACCTGGAAGGTCACGTCGTGGTTGACGATCCGGGGGAAGTCGCGGGCGCCGAGGAGGTCGTCGTAGCGCCAGCGCAGCGGCGGGGTGAGACCGCCGGTGTCGATCTTCGCGCCCTGGTTGAGGGCGTGGCTGATCTGCAGCGAGGTGATCTTGTCGCTGTCGAGCGACTCGACGACCTGCTTGAGCACGGTGTACGCGATCCAGGTGGTCTGCACGCCCGCGTCCGTCGGGTCGACCCGGTTGTCGACGAAGGCGTGCTCCTTGATCACCTTCCGCATCGGCTCCCAGGCCTTGCTGTCGGCCGAGGGGTACCAGCCGGTGACGTAGGCGCCCTCGAAGGGGCTGTGCGCGCCGCCCGAGCGGTCGATGAGCGGCTGTCCGACGCTGCCGAGGACCGAGGAGATCCGGACGGCGGTGGCGTCGCCGTCCTTCTTCGCGGAGGGCTCGGGCAGGCGGCGGAACGAGTCGAAGAAGGTCTGGGTGCGCTCGCCGAGGACGGCGGTGACACAGCCCTCGTCGGAGCCGGCCCTGGTACGGGCGCGGGCGGCCGGCTCGGTGTACTCGGCGGAGTCCTCGCGCGCCGGGATGTCCACCGCGCCGTGGTGACTGGCCTTGCGGAGGCCGGAGTTCAGCAGGTTGAGCAGCCGGTCGCCGGCGATGTTGTCGGGGCGGACGAGGGAGACCTTGCGGCAGCTCTCGGCGAGCTGCATGCCGTGCCCGGCGAGGAGCGAGGCCTGGCCGCCGTTCACGGGGTAGGAGAGGGAGCTGGTGAACTCGTCCTCGGAGATGCCGTAGCCGCCGATGTACGGGATGCCCGCCGACTCCAGCGGGGCCATGAAGGACCGCCCGAACTGGCTGTACGAGCCGACGACGGCGACCGCGCCCTCGTGGACGGCGCGGCGGGCGCAGGCGGCGGCGCCCGCGTTGGTGTTCTGATCGTTGCAGGTCAGGACGCGGAGTTCGTGCCCGTCGAGGCCGCCGTTGGCGTTGACCCAGCGGGCGTAGGCCTGGGCCATGGCGGGCATTCCGGGCATATTGGTGGCGCGGGTCTGGTCGGGAGCCCAGGTCATGACGGTGACGGGCTCCCTGGAGCCCCCCGTGGCTCCAGGGAGTACGCCGCAGCCGGTGAGCAGCGACGCTGCGGCCGCCGCTGTCGTGACGTACGCGAGAAGGGAAGTAAGTCGCCTACCGGTCATGGGCATGCACAATTCCGCCCCACGGGTAACGTGGCAGTGAGCGAGAATCAACGCGGGGTGACGTGAAGGTGAATTACGGGGGTCGCGCGATCCCGGATCTGCGGGAACGTACGATCGAACGGTGTCCGCTAGCACCTCCCCTTCCATGAACTCTTCCCGTCGCGGCCGTCGCTCCTCCACCATGGGCGGCATGCCGCTCAACGACATGCCGTGGTGGCGCTGGCGCGCCAATGTGCGCTCCGCGCTGCACATGCTCTCGGACCCGGGCTTCCACGAGACGACCTGGCTGGCCGGCCAGGACGGGTACGGCGACGTCACCGACGCCGTCTACCGCCTCGTCGAGGACACCTGGCTGGACAGCTGGTCAGCAGAGAAGTACGTGGGAACGATCTTCCGCGACTCCGGCGAGGCCGCCCTCGTCGACGTGGCCGTGCTGCGGGTGCTGCGCATCATGCACCAGGTGGGCGCGGACGCCCATGTGTCCGCGTTCATGGAGCACCACGCCTGGCCGGAGGCGGTCCGGGCGGCGCGCGAGGCGCACGTACGGATGGCGACGGCGGACGGGGAGGACCCGGACGAGCCGCCGCGCTCGCTGGAAGTGCTGCGGATCATCACGCGGGCGGCGTGACCCGGTCCGGGTGAGGCGGTCCGGGCGAGGCGGTCCGTGAGGCGGTCCGGCTGACGGACGTGGCCCGGCCCGTACGCGCGCGTGTGGCAGGCTAGGCGAATGACCGACCAGTACGTCCTCACCCTCTCCTGCCCCGACAAACAGGGCATCGTGCACGCCGTGTCGAGCTACCTCTTCATCACCGGCTGCAACATCGAGGACAGCCAGCAGTTCGGAGACCGTGACACCGGTCTCTTCTTCATGCGGGTCCACTTCTCCGCCGAGGCGCCGGTCACGGTGGACAAGCTGCGGGCGAGCTTCGCGGCCGTGGGGGACTCCTTCGGGATGGACTGGCACATCGACCGGGCCGACGAGCGGATGCGCGTCGTCCTGATGGTGTCGAAGTTCGGCCACTGCCTGAACGACCTGCTGTTCCGCTCCTCGATCGGCGCGCTGCCGGTCGAGATCGTCGCGGTGGTGTCCAACCACACCGACTTCGCCGAACTGGTGGGCTCGTACGACATTCCGTTCCGCCACATTCCGGTCACCAAGGACACCAAGGCGGAGGCCGAGGCGGAGCTTCTGGAGCTGGTCCGCGAGGAGAACGTGGAGCTGGTCGTCCTGGCCCGCTACATGCAGGTCCTCTCCGACGACCTGTGCAAGCAGCTCTCCGGCCGGATCATCAACATCCACCACTCCTTCCTCCCCAGCTTCAAGGGCGCCAAGCCCTACCACCAGGCGCACGCGCGCGGCGTGAAGCTCATCGGCGCCACCGCGCACTACGTGACGGCCGACCTCGACGAGGGCCCGATCATCGAGCAGGAGGTCGAGCGCGTCGGCCACGAGGTGACCCCCGACCAGCTCGTCGCGATCGGCCGCGACGTGGAGTGCCAGGCGCTGGCGCGGGCCGTGAAGTGGCACGCGGAGCGCCGGATCCTGCTGAACGGGCGCCGGACGGTCGTCTTCGCGTAACCCCCGGAGGGCTGCGACAGCTACATCCGGCTCAGCGAGGCCGCCGCGAACAGGACGTCGCGGATCGCCTCGCGGTCGCCGTCCTGGCCCGCCGCCGCGTCCTGGGGCGGGACCTGGCCGGCGATGAGCTGGCAGAACTCGACGCCGTCCATGGCGACCTGGGCCACCGTGTGGTCCGGGGAGCCGAGGGCGGCGGGGGAGTCCAGGGCGATGTACCAGTGGCCGCCGCCCGCGCCCTCGATCTCCAGGTGCACCGAGCGGCCGGGAGCGCCGGCCGTGACGAGTTCGCGGGGCGGGCCCGCGAGACCGGTGCGGCGGCGGTCGGCGAGGGCCGCCGGGAGGAGCCGGGCGGCCAGGTCGATCATGCCGTGCAGATGGCTGCCGCTCGGCGGGTCGTACGGATAGGCCACCGCGTTCGCGATGTCCTCCGCGTGCCGCCAGCACTCGAAGGCCCGCTCCAGGAGCGAGTCCTGCAGCGG
This sequence comes from Streptomyces sp. SKN60, assembly GCF_026236535.1. Classification (GTDB taxonomy): domain Bacteria; phylum Actinomycetota; class Actinomycetes; order Streptomycetales; family Streptomycetaceae; genus Streptomyces. The sequence goes on from NZ_JAHTMW010000005.1 coordinate 151,450, forward strand.
CAGCGCGAAGTCGCCGTAGGTGACCGTGAGGTCCGCCACCCCGCGCCCGGCGAAGGACACCGTGCGGATCAGGGTGTGGCTCTGCTCCCGCCACGGCTCGCGGATCGCGCGGGTCGGCGGCAGGTGCGCGGTCTTCCAGTACGTCTCCGTCCGCTCGGCCGGCGCCAGCTCGCCGATCCCCTTCCCCAGCGGGTCGTCCAGGCCGAGCGAGGCCGCCACCAGACCGTCCACGGCGAGCAGGTGCCCGATCACCCCGGCCACCGTGGTCTTCCGGTTCACCGCCCGCTCGCCCTCGAACCACCGCAGCCGCACCGGCGCGTGCCACTCCGACTCGCCGATGTCGCGGAGCAGCGCGTCGAGCCGGGCGGTCTCCGCGTCGTACGGAGTCGCCCACGCCGGTACGGGGATACGGGCCGGGCGGCGGCCCAGACAGTTCTCCAGGACCCGCGAGCGCAGCAGCGGGTCGAGGTCCAGATCGCGCTCGGCGTGCAGCAGCCCGACCGCGTCGCGCAGCCGCAGCGCCTCCTCCGCGCACGGGGCGCACTCGGTGAGGTGGTCCTCGACGGCCCGGGTCTCGGCGGCCGAGCAGGCGGAGAGCGCCCACGCGCCGAGCAGCGACTTCAGCACGCGGTGCGGCAGTTCGAGCGCGGGCTCGGGGGCGGGTTCGGCTTCGGGCGCGGGTGCCGGGGCCCGCGGCGGCTCCTGCCGCTCGGGCTCGGGCTCCGCCCCGTACGGCTCCCGCTCCGGAACCTCCGGCTCCTCGTACGCCCCGCCGAACGGCGACGTCAGGTCCGCGTGGTCGTCCGCCGACCGGCGCGGGCCCGGTATCCACGGAGCGCGTGCGACCTCCTCGGGGTCGTCGTTCGCCCCGCTCACGGCGTCCGCCCGTAACCGCCGCCGCCGGGCGGCGAGCCCTCCAGCGGGCGGGTGTTGGCGGTGGAGAGCAACTGCAGCCCGAGCCGCAGCCGGCGGCGCGCCTCGTCCTCGGTGACCCCGAGGTCGGCCGCGGTCTGCCGGTAGTCGCGGCGCTGGAAATACGCCAGTTCGAGCGCCTGCCGCAACGGCGTCGGCATCGAGGTCACGATGTAGTCGGCACGGGCCGCGACCGAGGCCCGCCGCACCTTCTGCTCCAGCTCCTCCGCCGTGCCCTCGCCGCTCTCCGCGAAGGCCAGCGCCTCGGCCTGGCGCAGCCGGTGGACGGCCTGCCGCTGGGCGAGCCGGGCGACCCAGGCGCGCATGTTGCCCTGCTTGGGGTCGTAGGCGTCGGGTTCTCCCAGATGTAGCCGAAGACCTCGCGGGTGACCTGGTCGGCGGCCTCGTCGTCGTCGAGGACCCGGTGGGCCAGGCTGTGCACGAGCGAGGCGAAGCGGTCGTAGAACTCGCCGAGCGCCGCGGCCTCGCCGCGCGCAAGACGCTGCTGCATCCTGCGGTCCCAGCGCGGCGGTGTGTCCTTCGTCGCCATCCTCCGACACCTTCCCGACCCGACTTCAGAACTCCAAAGTAATGCGCGGAGACCGCATGCACGATGGTTTGCGGCAAGTGCCCTCTTGACGGGCCCGGCGGATGGTAAGGAAAGCGACAACCCTGGATCCGGGGGTTTCGGAGCGGTGTGTCGGGGCAGCGGGAGGAGACAGGAAGGCACCCCTCCGTTTGATCGCCCTCTGATCGCCCTCGGTGAAGACCGGTGATCGCTCCGGTGATTCCCCCCCCACGTCTGAAAGGCGCCGCCCGTGACGATCCAGGTCGACGAGGACCGGCAGGAACCATGGACCGTGCTGCGGATCAGCGGGGAGCTCGACCTCGTGACCTCGCCGCTGATCCGCAGACGGCTCCACGAGGCGGTCGCGGGCGGCCGCCACGACGTGGTCCTCGACCTCTCCGCGGTCCGCTTCTGCGACTCCAGCGGCGTCGGCGTGCTCGTCGCCGCCCGCCGCCTGATGCGGTCCTGCGGCGGCCGGCTCCGGCTGATCCTGCCCGCCCGCGGCGCGGAGGACGGCGCCCACGTCAACCGCGTCCTCGCCGCGCTCGGCGTCCGCCGCCTCTTCGAGGTGTACGCGGACGTCCCCGCCGCCCTCGACGACACGGCCGCGCCTCTGTCGGCGTGAATCCTCCTGAAGTCGTACGGAAATACGGAAAGTCGGCCCGATCGTAGATCTGTGCATGACACGGGGATAGAGAAGAAGGAGCCGGGCGAGCCGGATGCGGGCGAGCCCACGAAGGCGACCCGCACGCTCATCGGGGTACTGATCGCGGTCGCCGTCGCCGCGCTGATCGTCGGGGTCCTCTGGGCGCTCGACTGGCCCAGGCACCTGTTCGTCGGCTACCTGGCGGTGAAGCTCGGCATCAAGGGCGGGGTGGCCGCCTTCGCGGGGATCGTCGCGCTCGTCGCCTGGTGGCGAGGGCGCCGCGACAAGCGCAAGGAGGAGCCGGCGCCCGAGGAGACGCCCTAGGCGTACCGCTCCCTCAGCTTGTACTTGAGGACCTTCCGCAGCGTCTCGTTGCGCGGCAGGGCGTCCACCACCTCCAGCTGCTCCGGCAGTTTGAAGACGGACAGGCCGGCCGTGCGGAGGAAGGCGGTGAGCTCCTCCAGCGTGAGCGGGGCGGCGCCTGCCGGCTGTTCGATCACCGCGCAGACCCGCTCGCCGCGTTCGGCGTCCGGGAGGCCGATGACGGCGGCGTCGCCGACACCCGGGTGTTCGTGCAGCAGGTCCTCGATCTCCTTGGCGGAGATGTTCTCCCCCTTGCGGATGATGATGTCCTTCAGCCGGCCGGTCAGGACGAGGTGCCCGCCCGCGGTGAGGTGCCCGACGTCGCCGGTGATGAGGAAGCCGTCCTCGTCGAAGGCGGCGGCGGTCTGCGCCGGGTCGAGATAGCCCCGGCACACCGCCTCGCCGCGCAGCCTGACCTCGCCGCCCTCGGCGATCCGTATCTCCATCCCGGCGGGCGGCCGGCCCTCCGTCGTCGCCAGGTTCTCGGCGGTGTCGCCCGGGTCGCCCATGGTGATCATCGGGACCTCGGTCATGCCGTAGCCGTGGGTGAGCTGGCAGCCCAGCTCGCGGACCACCGCGTGGTAGACCTCCGGCGGCTTGGGCGCGCCGCCGCCCGCGAGCAGCCGCAGGGTCGGGATGATCGGCTCGCCCGGCTGTTTGCGCTGCTCGGCGAGGAACATCGAGTAGAAGGCGGTGGAGCCGCCGGCCACCGTGACGCCGTGCTTGCGGTACTCCTCCAGCGCGTCGGGCAGCGCGAACTGCTCGAACATGACGGCCGGGAAGCCGTAGAGCAGCAGCATGACCGTGTAGTCGGGGCCGGCGATGTGCGCGTACGGGAAGGCCATCGAGCCGACGTCGCTCTCGCTCAGGTGCAGCGCGTGGGCCAGGCACGAGCCGCCCGCGATCAGCGAGCGGTCGGTGTGCAGCACGCCCTTGGGGTCGGAGGTGGTGCCGGAGGTCCAGTAGATCCAGCGCACATCGGTGCCGGAGGCGGGCGGGGGCGGAGGCGGCAGCACCGCCGGGTCGCTGTCCGGGAGGCTCTCGTACGCCTCGAAGACCCCGCGCGCACCGAGCCGCCGCGCCATCTCCGTGTGGTCGAAGCCCCGCCACACCCCGGGCACGGCGAAGAACTCGGCGCCGGACGCGCGCAGCGCGAAGCCGACCTCCTTGTCCCGGTAGAACGGGATGACCGGCGACTGTACGGCCCCGAGCCGGGCCAGCGCGAAGGACAGCACCGCGGTCTCGATCCGGGTCGGCAGCTGCCACGCCACCACGCTCCCGGCCCGCACCCCCTTCCCGTACAGCCCGGCGGCACAGCGCTCGGCCCGCTCGCGCAGCTCCCCGAAGGTGAGCACCCGGTCCTCCTGGAGCAGGACGGGCCGGTCGGGGGTGAGCGCGGCGCGGCGGGCGACGAGCTCCCAGAGCGTGCGGGAGGCACCCAGGGCGTGTGCGGTTTCGGTCATGACCACTCCCGGTAGCTGACTGTCCGTCAGATCGTGAGGGGAGCGTAGAGGGCCGGTCCTTGTCGGTCCAGGGGTGCGGGGATAGCCTGATGCGGAGCCCGTATCTGACGGGTCATCAGAAACCGGATCGGAAACCGGAGGGGTCATGACGGAACTGCCCCGCATCATCAGCGTCGACGACCACGTGATCGAGCCCGCGCACCTCTTCGAGACCTGGCTCCCCGCCAAGTACCGCGACCGGGGGCCGCAGCCCCTCACGGCCGGCATCGGGGAGCTCGCGTACGTCGGCGGGAAGTACCAGATCACCATGGACCCCGACGGGCCGCCCACCGACTGGTGGATCTACGAGGACCTGAAGTTCCCGTACAAGCGCAACATCGCCGCCGTCGGCTTCGACCGGGACGACATGACCCTGGAGGGGATCACCCGGGAGGAGATGCGGCGCGGCTGCTGGGACCCCGAGGCCCGGCTCGCCGACATGGACCTCAACCATGTCGAGGCCTCGCTCTGCTTCCCCACCTTCCCGCGCTTCTGCGGGCAGACCTTCGCCGAGGCCAAGGACAAGGAGGTCGCCCTGGCCTGCGTCCGCGCCTACAACGACTGGATGGTCGAGGAGTGGTGCGGCGACAGCGGCGGCCGGCTGATCCCGCTGTGCATCATCCCGCTGTGGGACATCGACCTGGCCGTCGCCGAGATCCGGCGCAACGCCGAGCGCGGGGTCCGGGCCGTCACCTTCTCCGAGATCCCCACCCACCTCGGGCTGCCGTCGATCCACTCCGGCTACTGGGACCCCTTCTTCGCCGTGTGCCAGGAGACCGGGACCGTCGTCAACATGCACATCGGCTCCAGCAGCCAGATGCCCGCCGCGTCCCCCGACGCCCCGCCCGCCGTCCAGGCCAGCCTCAGCTTCAACAACGCGATGGCCTCGATGATGGACTTCCTCTTCAGTGGGGTCCTGGTGAAGTTCCCGCGACTGAAGTTGGCGTACAGCGAGGGGCAGATGGGGTGGATCCCGTACGCCCTGGAGCGCGCCGACGACGTGTGGGAGGAGCACCGGGCCTGGGGCGGGGTGCGCGATCTGATCCCCGAGCCGCCGTCCACGTACTACTACCGGCAGATCTTCTGCTGCTTCTTCCGCGACAAGCACGGCATCGCGTCCCTGGACGTCGTCGGGCGCGACAACGCCACCTTCGAGACCGACTACCCGCATGTCGACTCCACCTTCCCGCACACCAAGGAAGTCGCCCTCGATCACGTCAAGGGACTCGACGACGAGACCGTCTACAAACTGATGCGCGGCAACGCCATCCGCATGCTGGGCCTGGGCATCGTCTGATGGAGCTCACCTACTCGGAGGCGGAGGATGAGTTCCGGGCGGGGCTCAGGGAGTGGCTCGCCGCCGAGCTGCCGAAGCTGCCGGCGAAGCCCGATCCGCTCGACTGGCCCGGCCGCCGCGCCTACGACTGCGGCTGGCAGCGCCGGCTGTACGACGCCGGGTACGGGCACGTGCACTGGGACGCCTCCCCGACCCAGCGGCTGATCTTCCTGGAGGAGACCGAACGGGCCGGGGCCCCCTACGTCGGCGCCAACTTCGTCGGCCTCCTCCACGCGGGACCGACCATCGCCGCCGAGGGCACGGCCGAGCAGCGGGCCCGCTGGCTGGAGCCGGTGCTGCGCGGCGACGAGGTGTGGTGCCAGGGCTTCAGCGAGCCCGAGGCCGGCTCCGACCTGGCCGCGCTGCGGACCAGGGCCGTACGGGACGGGGACGCGTACGTCGTCACCGGGCAGAAGATCTGGACCTCGCACGCCGAGGCCGCCGACTGGTGCGAACTCCTCGTACGGACCGACCCCGAGGCCCCGAAACACCGCGGGATCAGCTGGCTCGCGATGCCGATGGACGCCCCCGGGATCACCGTACGGCCGCTGCGCACCCTCGCCGGGTCCACCGAGTTCGCCGAGATGTTCCTCGACGAGGTGCGGGTGCCGGTGGCGAACCGGGTGGGGGAGGAGAACGACGGCTGGCGGGTCACCATGGTGACGCTCTCCTTCGAGCGCGGCACCGCCTTCGTCGGCGAGGTCGTCGCCTGCCGCCGCGTCCTCGGCGAACTCGCCCGCGAGGCCCGGAAGAACGGACGCTGGGACGACCCGGTCCTGCGCCGCCGGCTCGGCAGGCTCGGCGCCGAGTTCCAGGCCCTGTGGCGGCTCACGCAGTGGAACGTCAGCGAGGCCCAGGCCACCGGCGGCGTCCCCGGTGTCGGCGGCTCCGTCTTCAAGCTGCGCTACTCGCACGCCCGTCAGGAGCTGTACGACACGGCCGCCGCCGTCCTCGGACCCGACGCGCTCGACCTCGGGCGCGACTGGAACCTGGACCGGCTGTCCTCGCTGTCGTACACGATCGCCGCGGGCACCTCCCAGATCCAGCGGAACATCGTCGCCGAGCGCATCCTCGGCCTGCCGAAGGGCCGGTGACCGACACCGTGGACTTCCGACTGACCGAGGACCAGCTGGCGCTCCAGCGGGGGGTACGGGAGCTGCTCGCCGCCCGCTTCGGGCGGGAGGCCCTCCGCGCGGCCGTGGACGCGGGCGGGGCGCTCGACCGCGCGCTGTGGCGGGAGCTCGGCGCGGCCGGGTTCTTCGCGCTGCGGCTGCCGGAGGCAGCGGGCGGGGTCGGGCTCGGACTGCCCGAGGCGGTGCTCCTCTTCGAGGAGGCCGGGCGGGCGCTGCTGCCCGGGCCGCTGATCGCCACGCACCTGGCGGCGGGCGAGGTGCCGGGGGCCGCGGAGGGGGAGCTCGTGGTGACGAGCGTGGACGGTGGGAGCGCGGTGGTGGAATGGCTGGACGCGGCGGACGTGGTGCTGGGTCCGGCCGAGGGCGCCGTCCCGATCCGGTCGGTCGATCCGTTGACGCCGCTGCACCGGGTGCCCGCGGGGACCATTGGCGTGCTGGACGCGGACCTGGTCTCCCTGCTCACCGCCGCCGAGCAGCTCGGCAGCGCCGCCCGCAGCACCGAACTGGCCGTCGCCCACGCCCGTACCCGCGAACAGTTCGGACAGCCCGTGGGCGGATTCCAAGCCGTGAAACACCTGTGCGCCGGAATGCTCGTACGGACCGAGCTCGCCCGCGCCGCCGTCTACGCCGCCGCCGTCACCGCCGACCCCGCCGAGATCGCCGGGGCCCGGCTGCTCGCCGACGAGGCCGCCGTGGCCGGCGCCCGCGACTGCCTCCAGGTGCACGGCGGAATGGGCTTCACCTGGGAGGCCGATGTGCATCTGCATCTGAAACGGGCCTGGGTACGGGCCGAACGCGGCCTCGGCGGGGCGGCGGCCGAGGAGCTGGTCGCGGCCCGGTTGTAGGGGTGCGCTCTCGGTGCCGCGTCGTGCCCGTCGGGTCACACAGCGTCGATACCGTGTTGTGTCCTTCGCGGGGGTCGTCACGCGCCGGAGTCGGCGGTCCGCTCCGGTACGCTCCGTGGGATGCGAGTGCTTGTGGGCCCGGACCGCGCCGGTGCCGCCGATGCGGTGGCTCCGCGGCCGGGAATGCCCGCCGCTCGGACAGGCCGGCGCGCCCCGCGTTCGACTCCTCGGGGCGTGCGTCGCACAGTATGGACCATGCGTACTCCTTCGCGCTGGAATATGCCCGAAGCGCTTGTTGCCGTGACTGTACGTCAACCATGCTGTCCCACAAGGGAATCACGTTCCGTAAAGGTGTGTCCGCCGGTTCGGATGGTGTGAACGGTGCAGGTGCTTCAGGTGCAGTTGGAGGTCGGGCCCGACCCGGCGGAGGTGGGGCGCGCCAGGCGTTGGGCGCGTTCGCGAATGGCCGGGTCCGGCATAGGGGAGGACGAGCCGCTGGCGGAGACGCTGGTGCTGCTCATCTCCGAGCTCGTGACCAACGCCGTGGTCCACACGGGGTGTCCGGCGGTGCTCCGGATGCTGTTCGGCGGGGGCGGGGTGCGGGTCGAGGTCGCCGACACGAGCGACCGGCCGCCGCGGCCCCGGCACGCGGAGGGCGAGGACACCAACGGGCGCGGCCTGGAGTTGGTGGACGGGCTCGCCGACCGGTGGGGCTGGCAGCGCGAGGGCGCGGGCAAGAGCATCTGGTGCGAGGTGGACCGGGCACCGGCGGGGGAGTCCGTCGCGGCGGTGTCACCCTCACGGGTGCGCTGTTGACGGTTCGTGGTGAATTGATCACCCTTGGGTGAGCGATTCGTTCTGCGAGGGGAGTCGAGGGGCCGCGCCATGCCCCTCGGCGTGCGCGGGTCGTGACGGGTGGCGGCGATCGTGCCGTGCTCGGGGCGCGCGCGAGTGTGCCGCCACCCGCGATCTCCTCGCTTCCGGTTTCTAAAAAACGGCCACCGGTGCCACCGGTGTGCCCGTGCCGCCGACGAAGGGCTCGGGCATCGCGGAGAGCAGGAACGCGTAACGCCGCTCCTGTGCACAGGCTGTGGACAACTCCTCAAGATTCCAGTTCTGGCCCTGCAGCATGCCCATCTCGACCAGATCGAGGGCGTGGACGGGCATCCACAGGTTCTCGATCTCCGGCGGGAAGATCTCGAAGGTGAGCGTGTCGTCGGCGACCGCCGCCACGTCCCGGGCGTGGAACCACTCGGGCGTACGGACGGACAGGCCGGGCGACGGGAAGGCGTAGCCGTGCTTGTCGCCGGCCAGATACACCTGCATCTGCCCGGTGCGTACGAGCACGACGTCCCCGGACCGTACGGTCACCCCGCCGAACTCGGCGGCCTCGTCGAGGTCCTCGGGCGTCACCGCGTGGTCCCCGGGCAGCCGGTCCACCCCCTTGGCCGCCGCCACGTCGAGCAGCACCCCGCGGCTCACGACGTGCCGGGCGGTGTGGATGCCGCTGAACTCGGAGCGCCCGTGCGCGGTGACGGTGGCGGCAGGGCGCCCGTTGTAGATCCGGCCCGAGTGGGAGGCGTGCGTGAGGGCGTCCCAGTGGGTGCCGGCCTGCAGGCCCATGGTCACCGCGTCGTCGCTGGTGGCGACCGTGCCGGGGCCGAAGAGCTCCTGGTTGATCTGCACCATGACGTGCAGCGGGTTGACCCGGCCGGCGATCATGTCGGTCTGCACGCCGTCCTGCTTGAGGTCGACGGCGAGCGGGACGCGGCGGCCGGTCCGGACGGTCGCGGCGGCCGCGCGCACGACGTCGTCGGTGATCAGGTTGAGGGTGCCGATCTCGTCGTCGCGCCCCCAACGCCCCCAGTTGTTCACGCGTTTGGCGATCTCGTGGAACTCGACGGGAAGTGACATCGGGGCCTCCGAGGTCTTGTTCTCCGGTATCTGACGGGTCGTAGAATCCCGCTGACGAATGAATCTAACGGACCGTCAGAAACCGCGGGAAGGGGCCGGGCGTGGGGAACTTCTTGGCAGGGAAGGTCGTCGCCGTCACGGGCGCGGGGCGGGGGATCGGCCGTGCGGTCGCCCTCGCCTGCGCCGCCGAGGGCGCGAAGGTCGTCGTCAACGACTACGGGGTCTCCATCGAGGGCGGCGAGCCGACGAGCGCGGTCGCCGAGGCGGTGGTGAAGGAGATCGAGGCGGCGGGCGGCGCGGCGGTGGCCGTCGCCGACGACATCTCGACGATGGCGGGCGGGCAGCGCCTGGTGGACGTGGCGCTCGCCGAGTACGGGCGGATCGACGGGGTGGTGTGCGTGGCCGGCATCCTGCGCGAGCGGATGCTCTTCAACATGTCCGAGGAGGAGTGGGATCCGGTCCTGGCCACCCACCTCAAGGGCACCTTCACCGTCTTCCGGGCCGCCTCCGCCGTGATGCGCCGCCAGGGGTCCGGCACCCTCATCGGCTTCACCAGCGGCAACCACGCGGGGTCGGTGGCCCAGGCCAACTACTCCGCCGCCAAGGGCGGCATCATCTCGCTCGTGCGGAGTGCCGCCCTCGGCCTGCACAAGTACGGCGTCACGGCCAACGCCGTCGCCCCGGTCGCCCGCACCCGCATGTCCGCCAACGTGCCCATGGAGCTCAAGGAGATCGGTGAACCCGAGGACGTCGCCGCCCTCGTCGTCTACCTCCTGTCCGACCGCGCCAAGGCCGAGCGCATCACCGGCCAGGTCTACACGATCGCCGGCCCCAAGATCGCCGTCTGGTCCCAACCCCGCGAACTCCGCGCCGCCTACGCCGAGTCCGGCGCCTGGACCCCGGACCGCATAGCCGACTTCCTCCCGGGCACGGTCGGCATCGACCCCATGCCGATGCTCCAGCAACTGGAGGAAATGGCCCGCGCGGCGGCCCGGGGCTCGCGCCCGAACGCGTAGGGGGTGGGGCGTGCCGTGGGCCGGCCCCGCGCCGCCGGGCCCGGCGGGCGGCTGCCCTGACCCGCGTCAGCCGGGCCCGAGCGGGCCCCGGGCTGTGCCCGGTTCGCCCGGGGTGCCCGCGGACCGGGGCTGCGCCGCAGGTCCCGCCGGGCCCGCAGGGCTCGGCAGTCTCGTCAGAGTTTCGGGAAGGGGTGGGGTGGGGGAAATCCCCAGGCCCCGCCCACGACGGAGGTGCATGCAGCATGAGAGGCGTCGTGTTCGACGGCAAGGAGGTCCGGGTCGTCGACGACCTGGAGGTGCGCGAGCCCGGGCCCGGCGAGGTGCTCGTCGGCATCAGGGCCGCGGGGCTGTGTCACAGCGATCTGTCCGTCGTGGACGGGACGATCCCGTTCCCCGCGCCCGTCGTCCTCGGACACGAGGGCGCCGGGGTCGTCGAGGCCGTCGGGCCCGGCGTCACGCACGTCGCGCCCGGCGACCACGTCGCGCTGTCCACGCTCGCGAACTGCGGCGCCTGCGCCGACTGCGACCGGGGCCGGCCCACCATGTGCCGCAAGGCCATCGGCAGGCCCGGCCGGCCGTTCTCGCGCGCCGGGGCGCCGGTGTTCCAGTTCGCGTCCAACTCCTCCTTCGCCGAGCGGACCGTCGTCAAGGCCGTCCAGGCGGTGAAGATCCCGGAGGACATCCCGCTCACCTCCGCCGCCCTCATGGGCTGCGGCGTCCTGACCGGCGTCGGCGCGGTCCTCAACCGCGCCAAGGTCGCCCACGGCGAGACCGTCGTCGTCATCGGCACCGGCGGCATCGGCCTCAACGTGATCCAGGGCGCGCGGATCGCCGGCGCACCCACGATCGTCGCCGTCGACACCAACCCGGCCAAGGAGGACGCGGCCCGCCTCTTCGGCGCCACGCACTTCCTGACGTCCACGGACGCCGTACGGGACGTGCTGCCCACCGGCGCCGACCACGTCTTCGAGTGCGTCGGCCACACCGGACTCGTCCGCACCGCGATCGACCTGCTCGACCGGCACGGCCAGGCCATCCTGCTCGGGATGACCGCGCCGACCGCCGAGGCGAGCTTCCCGCCCGCCGCGATGTTCCTGGACAAGTCGATCCTCGGCTGCCGCTACGGCTCCTCGCGCCCGCAGAAGGACATCGCGCTGTACGCGGAGCTGTACCGCTCGGGCCGCCTCCTGCTCGACGAACTGGTCACCGCCACCTACCCGGTGGAGGAGTTCGCGCGGGCCGTGGAGGACGCGGAGCAGGGGAAGGTGGCGAGGGGCGTGCTCACGTTCTGACACCCGTTGCCGGCGCACCCGCCGCCGTCGCCGTACGGAAGGTGCGCCGGTACGCCGTCGGCGTGACCCCGATCGCCGCCTGGAGGTGCGTCCGCAGCGACTGGGCGGTGCCGAAGCCGGCGTCGCGGGCGATCTGGTCGACCGGCAGGTCCGTGGACTCGAGCAGGTGCCGGGCGCGCTCCACCCGCTGCTGGGTGAGCCACTGGCCGGGGCTGACGCCGACCTCGTCGCGGAACCGGCGGGTGAAGGTCCGTACGCTCATCGACTCCCGTACGGCCAGGTCGCGCAGCTGGATCGGCTCGTGGAGGTGGGCGAGCGCCCAGGCCCGGGCGGCGGTCGTGGTCGAGCTCCCCGGCTCGGGCACGGGCCGCGCGATGTACTGCGCCTGCCCGCCGTCCCGGTGCGGCGGCACCACCGTGCGCCGGGCCACCTCGTTGGCGACGGCCGTGCCGTGGTCGCGGCGCACGATGTGCAGGCACAGGTCGATCCCGGCGGCCACCCCGGCCGAGGTCAGCACGTCCCCGTCGTCCACGAACAGCACGTCCGCGTCGACCCGCACCTTTGGGAAGACCCGCTGGAAGTGCTCGGCGGAGGCCCAGTGCGTGGTCGCCGGGCGCCCGTCGAGGAACCCGGCCGCGGCCAGCACGTACCCGCCGGTGCAGATGGAGACCAGCCGCGTGCCGGGCCGGATCCGTGCGAGCGCGGCGGCCAGCTCCTCGGTCAGCCGCCCCTCCTCGTACACCGGCCCCAGCTCGTACGAGGCGGGCACGACCACCGTGTCGGCGGTGGCGAGCGCCTCCGGGCCGTGCTCGACGTGGATGGCGAAGTCGGCGTCCGTCTGGACCGGGCCGGGGACCGGGGCGCAGGTCACGATCTCGTACAGCGGCCGGCCCGCCGGGTCCTTGGCGCGGCCGAAGATCCGGTGCGGGATGCCCAGTTCGAAGGGGAGCAGCCCGGGCAGGGCGAGGACGGCGACGCGGTGCGCCCGCATGCTGGACTCCCTTCGGAAAGCGGTTGCGTAAAGCAGTGGTGGTCCAGACCACCTTGCTGGTACGTGTGTGTCCGTGACGGACAACACGTACAAGTCTGAGGCCGCCGAGCAGATTCCCGAGCGGATTCCCGAACGGATATCCGCGCCGCCCGCGCTCTGGAACCGCAACTTCCGGCTCTTTTTCGTCGCCCGCGCCGTCGCCGTCCTCGGCGAGGGCATGGTCCCGGTCGCCTTCGCGGCCGGCCTCATCGGCGCCGGCCACTCCGGCTCCTCCGTCGGCTACGCGCTCGGCCTGTGGACGGCGGCCTTCGCCGTCTTCGTGCTGTTCGGCGGGGTCCTCGCGGACCGTTTCACCGCCCGCCGGATGATGATCGTCGCCGATCTGCTGCGCCTCCCCGGGGCGCTGCTCCTCGCGATCGCCTTCGCGCTCGGCAGTCCGCCGCTGTGGGCGGTGTACGTGCTGTCCGCCGTCGCCGGCGTCGGCGCCGCGCTGTTTCAGCCGGGCGTCGCGTCGACCATTCCGCGCATCGCGCCCGACGTGCAGCGGGCCAACGCCGTGCTGCGGGTCGTCGAGGCGCTGATGACCATGGCGGGCCCGGCCCTCGCCGGTCTGCTGGTCGCGCTCTGGAACGCGGGCGCCGCCTTCGCCGTCAACGCCTCCACCTTCGCCGTCAGCGCCGTCTGCTTCGCCCTGCTGCGCGTGGCCCCGGTGCCGTCCGACGACGCCCCGCGCGGCTCGCTGCTCGCCGAAATGGCTCTGGGATGGCGGGAGTTCCGGGCCCGCAGCTGGCTGTGGGGGGTCATCGCGATCTGGACGGTGTACGGCCTGACGGTCGCCGGGCCGATGGTCCCGCTCACCGCGAGCCTGATCACCGAGGAGTACGGCTCGGCCACGTACGGCGTGCTGATGGCCGTCAACGGCGCGGGCAGCGCCGTCGGCGGCCTCCTCGCGCTCCGGCTGCGCCCGGTGCGCCCGCTCGCCGCCGGCGCGGTGGCGCTGCTCGGCCTGCCGGTGAACCTGCTGCTGCTCGGGACCGGGGCGCCGGTGCCGCTGCTGCACACAGGCGCGTTCCTGGCGGGGGCGGCCTTCGCGTTCTGGCTGGTGATGTGGTCGACGTCGGTGCAGACGCACGTCCCGCAGGACGCGCTGAACCGGATGCACGCGTACGACGTGGCCGGATCGCTGCTGATGATGGGCGTGGGGCGGGCGCTTTCGGGCCCGGTGGCGGTGGTGGTCGGGGCGGAGCGGGTGCTGCTCGTGGGGGCGGGGATCGCGGTGCTTGTGGTGGGGGCGTTGCTGGTGGTGCGCCCGATCAGGACGCTGCCGCGCATCTGACCCGGCCAAGGGGCGTGGCCCGATCCTTTGGAAAGCTGTCATTCGGGCCAATGGTGAGTGTGCGGCCGGCTCGGGATGCTGAGTGACGTGACCCAGACAACCGAGCCCCTTGCCGCGACAGCCCGCCCGCCCGTCCGTACCCCTCGCATCCACCGCGCGTGGTTCGTCGCGGCCGTCACCTTCGTCACGATCATCGGCGCGGCCGCCTTCGCCTCGCTGCCCGGGCTGCTCATCGAGCCGCTGCACGAGGAGTTCCACTGGTCGCGGGGCACGATCGGCTTCGCGGTGTCGGTGAACCTCGCGCTGTACGGCCTGACGGCGCCGTTCGCCGCCGCGCTCATGGACCGGTTCGGCATCCGCCGGGTGGTGGCCGTGGCGCTCACGGTCATCGCGGCCGGTTCGCTGCTCACCGTATGGATGACGGCGGCCTGGCAGCTGGTCCTCTACTGGGGCGTGCTCGTCGGCCTCGGCAGCGGCTCCATGGCGCTGGCCTTCGCCGCGACCGTCACCAACCGCTGGTTCACCGCCCGGCGCGGTCTGGTCACCGGCATCCTCACCGCGGCCGGTGCCTCGGGCCAGCTGGTCTTCCTGCCGCTGCTCTCGTGGCTGGTCGAGCATCACGGCTGGGAGCCGGCCGCCGTGACGGTGGCGCTCGCCGCGCTCGCCGTCGTCCCGTTCGTCTGGCTGCTGCTCCGCGACCACCCGGCGGACGTCGGCCTCGCCCCGTACGGCGGGGAGTACGCGCCGAAGCCCGCGCCCGTCACCGGCGCCGCCCGCCGCGCCGTCACCGTCCTCTTCCGCGCGGCCCGCACCGGCCCCTTCTGGCTGCTCGCCGGCACCTTCGCGATCTGCGGCGCCTCGACGAACGGCCTGGTCAAGACCCACTTCGTGCCCGCGGCCCACGACCACGGCATGCCGGTGACGGCGGCCGCCGGGCTCCTCGCGGTGATCGGCGTCTTCGACGTCGTCGGCACGATCGCCTCCGGCTGGTTCACCGACCGCTTCGAGGCGCGCCGCCTGCTCGCCGTCTACTACGCGCTGCGCGGCATCTCGCTGCTCTTCCTGCCGATGCTGCTCGCGCCGGCCGTGCACCCGCCGATGCTGTTCTTCATCGTCTTCTACGGCCTCGACTGGGTCGCCACCGTCCCGCCCACCATCGCGCTCTGCCGCGAGCACTACGGCGAGGACAGCGCCATCGTCTTCGGCTGGGTCCTCGCCTCCCACCAGGTCGGCGCCGCCGTCATCGCCTTCGCGGGCGGCCTGGCGCGGGACGTCTTCGGCTCGTACGACCTCGTCTGGTACGCCTCGGGCGCGCTGTGCGCGGCGGCGGCGCTGATGGCCCTGGTGATCCGGCGGAAGCCGGAACCGAAGCCGGAGCCGGAGCCGGTGGTCGCCGTGGCCTAGTATGCGGGGCGGAGGGGATTTGAATGCGTTCAGAACGGCTGTTGGGTGTGCGGGACCGGCTCGGCGCGATCCTCATCGTGTCGATGACAGTGCTCGGCATCGAGGCGGTGATCGGCGTGACCGCGCTGTCCGTGTGGATCCCGAGCCTGACCTACACACCGGGGACGGTCTTCGCCCTGCTGCTGTTCGTGCCGATCTCCGCGGTGGCCGGCACCGCCGTCGGGGCTCTGCTGTCGGTCGCCGTGGTGGCGCCGCTGCTCGCGCTCGCCCGCTGGGCCGGCCGCCGTATCGACGGGTGCGACTCCTGGTACTGGGTGCCGGCGGTGACGGCCGTCGTCACCCTCCTGCCGGTCCTCGGCGGGGCCGCGGCGCTGGGGGCCGGGCCGCTGTGGAGCCCGGTGTGGTGGCTCGGAACCACGGCGGCGCTCACGGTCCCGAGCCTGGTCGCCCGCCGACTGCTCCTTCCGGACCGCCCGTACGTCACCGGCGGCGCGATGTTCGGCTGGGTGGTGCTGTACGGAACGCTCGCCCTCGTCACCGCGTTCGCGCTCGCCGGCTTCGCCGTGTGGGCCGGGGCCGGCCACGAGCCCGCGCCGTTGGGCACGGTGTGAGGACAGTGCCGGAAGACCGCACGTTCTGGCGGATGCTCCGGGTCTCGATGCTCGTGCTGTTCCTGGAGGCGGCGCTCGCCCTGATCCTCGGGGTGGTGTTCGGCGAGAGCCGGGAGCCCGAGCCGGGGGAGGAGCCGATCAGCGCGTTGACGCTCGTGTTCCTGCCGTTCTTCGCGGTGTTCGCACTCCTGGCCACGGCGGCCGTGTCGGCGGCGGTGGTGGCGCCCTCCGTGCTGCTCGGCGAGGCTGCCGCGCGCCGGATCGGGGGCCGTTTCGGGGGGCGGGCGCTCGGGTGGCAGCTGCTCCTGGCGGGCGCCGCGTGCGTGCTCGTGTGGCCGCTCGCCGGGTGGCGCGGCTGGCTGGTGGCCTGGGCGTGCCTGGGCGTGGCGGGGGCCGTGGCCCGGCACGCGCGGCGGGGCCTCTTCGTGCGGGTGCTGGGGTGGGGGACGCTTACGCTCCTCGCCGTGTTCGGCCTCGGTGGGCTCGGCCTGTGGGCGGGCGTCGTCGGCTCCTGACGCGCCCTAGCCGTCGAAGCGGCCGAACCGGCCCCGGTGGAAGAGCAGCGGGTCGCCGGTCTCGTCCGTCGCCCCCAGGGCCTCCACGCGGCCCACCACGATCAGGTGGTCGCCGCCCGTGTGGACCGCGGCGATCTCGCAGTCCACCCAGGCCGGGGCGCCCGGCAGGCGCGGGGAGCCGGTGGTCGGGGCGGGGGTCCAGGGCACGCCCGCGAACTTGTCCGCGCCGCTGACCGCGAAGGCGCGGCAGAGCGGGCCCTGGTCCGCGCCGAGGATGTTCACGCAGAAGCGGCCCGCGCGGGCGATGCGGGGCCAGGTGGTCGACGTACGGGCGACCATGAAGACGACCAGGGGCGGGTCGAGGGAGAGCGAGGCGAAGGACTGGCAGGCGAAGCCCGTCGGGCCGGTCTCGTCGACCGCCGTGACGATCGTGACGCCGCTCGCGAAGTGGCCGAGGACGCGGCGGAACTCCCCCGGATCGACGGGCATCCGCTCGTCGTCCCGCACCGCCCGGAGCGCCGGGCGGGGGAGCGGATCCACGGCCGTGGGCGCCCCGGCCGACCTGAGGTATCGGACGGCGGTGGCCGCCATCCCAGCGTGTCCCATCATGTCCCTCATTGAAGCTGACGGACCGTCAGAAGAGAAGGGCGTGACGGCGGCTACCTGCCCTCGTACGACGGCGTCCGCCGCTCCACGAACGCCGCCACCCCCTCCTGCGCGTCCCGCGTCGTCATGCACAGCTCCTGCGCCGTCGCCTCCGCCGCGAAGGCGGTGGCGCGGTCGGTGGACAGGGAGGCGTTGACCAGGTGCTTGGTGAGGGCGAGGGCCCGGGTGGGGCCCTGGGCGAGACGTTCGGCCCACTCGCGGGCCGTCTTCGCCAGCTCCTCGGCCGGGACCACCCGGTTCACCAGGCCCATCGCCCGCGCCTCCGCCGCCGGCAGCGCGTCGCCGAAGAACATCAGCTCCTTCGCCCGCTGCGGGCCGATCAGCCGCGGCAGCAGATACGCCCCGCCGCCGTCGGGCACGATCCCGCGCCGTACGAACACCTCCACGAACTTCGCGGACTCGGCGGCGAGCACCAGGTCGCACGCGAAGGCCAGATGCGCCCCGATCCCGGCCGCCGTGCCGTTCACCGCCGCGATCACCGGCTTCTCGCAGTCCAGGACGGCGGCGATGAAGCGCTGCGCGCCCTGCCGGATCATCCGGGCCACGTCGCCCTGCACCCGCTCCGCGCCGGCCGGCGGCCCGCCCCGCAGGTCCGCGCCCGCGCAGAAGCCCCGGCCGGTGGCCGTGATCACCACCGCCCGGACCGCCGGATCGGCGGAGGCCTCGGCGAGGAGCGCGATGATCCGCTCCCGCTGGTCCCAGGTGACCGCGTTCATCGCCTCCGGGCGGTTGAGCGTGATCCATGAGACGCCGTTCTCGGCGGAGTGCAGAACGTCCGACACGCGAGCCCCTTCGACTACCGGCAGACCGCGAGCGCGTCCAGGGCCACCGCCCCCTGCCCCCGCGGCAGCACCATCAGCGGATTGATGTCCAACTCGGCCAGGTCCCCGTCGAGTTCGAGCGCCATGCGCTGCACCCGCAGGACCACCTTCACCAGCGCGTCCACGTCCGCCGGCGGCGCCCCCCGCACCCCGTCGAGCAGCGCCCGGCCGCGCAGCTCGCCGAGCATGTCGCGGGCCTCGCGCTCGCCGAACGGCGGTACGCGCACGGCGGCGTCGTTCAGTACCTCCACCAGGACCCCGCCCAGGCCCACCGTGACCGTGGGCCCGAAGAGCGCGTCGTGCGTCACGCCCACCACCATCTCGACCCCGCGCCCGACCATCTGGCACACCAGGATGCCGTCCAGGTCGATGCCCTCGTAACGGGCGATGTCGGTCAACTCCCGGTAGGCGTCCCGGATCTGGCTCGCCGAGGTCAGCCCGACCTTCACCAGGCCGAGCTCCGTCTTGTGCGCGAGCTGCGGGCCGGAGGCCTTCATCACGACCGGGTAGCCGACGAGCCCGGCCGCCCGTACCGCCGCCGCGGCGCTGGTCACCAGCTGCTCGCGGGGCACCCGTACCCCGTATGCGCGAAGGAGCTGCTTCGCCGCGTGCTCGCTGAGCCGGTGGCCGGGCCGCAGCAGGGCCCGCGCCTTGCGCAGGGACGGGGACGGGGTGCGCGGGGCCTCGTCGAAGGGGGAGCGGTAGCCGGTGGTGAAGCGGTGGTGGTCGAGGTAGGCCTTGACCGCGCCGATGCAGTTGCCGAAGGTGCGGAAGGTGGCGACACGGGAGGAGCCGAGGAGGGTGGTGCGGTAGGCGTCCTCGGTCCCGACCGGCGAGCCCCACACCACGCACACCAGCTTGTCCGTCCGCTCGGCCGCGTCGACCAGGTCCTGCGCGAGCTTGTCGCTCATGGGCGGGAAGGGGCCGGTGATCGGACAGATCAGCACCCCGACCGACGGGTCGGCGAGGATCGCGTCGATGATCTTCCGGCCGCGCCAGTCGCCCACCGGGTGCCCGCCGTTGTCGACCGGGTTGGCCACGCTCAGGTACTCCGGGATCCACTGGTGCAGCTCGTCCTGCTTGGCGTCGGAGAGCCTCGGCAGGCTCAGGCCGGCGGCCGTGGCCAGGTCGGAGAAGTGGGCGCCGGTGCCGCCGGAGATGGAGTAGACGACGACCCCGTCCGCGACCGGCCTGCGGGCCCGGGCGAGCAGCGCGGCGGTGTCCTGGAGCTGGTCGAGCCCGTCGACCCGGATCACCCCGAACTGGCGCATGGCCGCGTCGACGACCTGGTCCGCCCCGGTGAGCTTCCCGGTGTGCGAGGCGGCCATCCGCGCGCCGGCCTCGGTGCGGCCGACCTTCACGGCGACGACGGGCACCTGGTTGCGCGCGGCCTGGTCGGCGGCGAGCAGGAACGACCGGCCGTCCTTCAGCCCCTCCACGTAACAGGCGATGGCGCCGACCTCGGGCCGGTGCGCGAAGTACGAGATGAAGTCGGCGGTCTCCAGGTCGGCCTCGTTGCCGGTGGGCGCCCAGTGCGAGAGCCGGACGCCCAGTTCCTGGAGGGTGAACACGGGCCGGCCCTGGTGCCCGGACTGGGTGATCAGCGCGACCGCCGGGCCTTCGAGGTCGTCGCGGAAGCGCTCGAAGGCGTTGAGGTTGGTGTTGGGGCCGAGGAGCCGGATCCCGGAGCGCTCGACGGCCGCCGCGAGCCGCTCCTGGGCGCGGGCGCCCGCCTCCCCGGTCTCGGCGAAGCCGGAGGCGAAGGCGACGGCGAACTTCACCTTGGACTCGGCGAGTTGCTCGATCACCGGGAGCGGATCGCCGACGAGCAGCACGGCCAGGTCGACGGGCACCCCGAGCTCGTCGAGCTCGGCCACCGACGGCACGCAGTCGATCCCGAACACGGCGGTACGGGTCGGGTGCACGGGCACCACCCGCGCCCCGACCCGCCCGGCCCAGTCGAGCAGCTGCCTGGTGATCCCGGTGTTGGGCCGCCCCTCGGTGTCCGAGGCCCCGACCACCGCCACCACCTCGGGCCGGAAGAACCGGTCGAGCTCGGGCACCGGCGCGTACAGCGGGCGCCCGCTGACGTCCGTGTCGCCCTCGACGGCGGTGACGCCGTGCACGACGGTCCGGTCGGGCTGCTCCCCGCAGGCGACGACCCGCGCCCGGAGGTCGGTGGTGAAGGTCCCGTGAGTCGATCCCAGCATCGTCGTCCGCACCGCCCATCCCGAAGACCGGAGCCGAGCCGTGTCCCGGCTTTGATCTGACGATGAGTCAGATTACTCAACTGACGGTCAGTCAGGAATAGGTGCGGGCCGGGGTCGTTCGGATTACCCGGCCGAGGCGTCCGTGTCCGCGTCAGCGTCCGTGTCAGCGTCCAGTCGTCGGAGTGTGGCGTCGAGCCAGTGCAGCTCGGCGGTGCTGGTCGCGCGGGCCACCGCGAGCAGGCCGCGGCGGAAGGGGTCGTCGAACTCCTCGGCGCCGAGCGGGCGTTCGCCGTCGTAGAAGAAGCTGCTGGGCGTGCTCAGGAAGGCCAGGCGCCGCCGCAGCACCGCCGCCTGCTGCCCGGCGTCGCCCAGGTGCCGCAGGAAGGCCAGCACGGTGAACCAGTGGTTCTCGTCGCTGATCTCCACGCCGTCGGCCTCCCGCAGCCGGCGGCGCAGCTCCTCGCGGCCCTCCTCGGTCAGGATCAGGACGTGCCGCGGTGCGGCCCGGGTGCCGGGCTCCGTCTGGCGGGTCAGCCAGCCGGACCGCTCAAGGCGCTTGATCGCGGGATAGAGCGTGCCGTCGGCGATCGGCCGGACGTGGCCGGTCAGGTGCGCGACGCGCCGCTTGAGCTCGTAGCCGTGCAACGGCTGCTCGTAGAGGAAACCCAGGATCGCCAATTCCAGCATCGCAGCAGTATCCCTCAATCCCTCACGCTCGCTATACATCGTCGTCGAGGTATAGTCTCAGCGTTGTATGGAGGATCGATCGGGGAGGGGACCGACATGCGCGACGCCCAGGTGACGCCACAGGGGGCACGAATCCGTTGGGTCGAGCTACCGGGGGAGGGCGGGCCGGACGGCCGCACCCGCGTCTATCTGCACGGGCTCGGCGCCTCGTCCGGGCCGTACTTCACCGCGGCCGCCGTCCACCCCGCCCTGGCCGCGCGCGGGCACCGCTCGCTGCTGATCGATCTGCTCGGATTCGGCATCAGCGACCGCCCCGAGGACTTCCCCTACACGATGGAGGCCCACGCCGACGCCGTCGCCGCCGCGCTGGAGGCGGCCGGGGTCCGGGCCGCGGACGTGGTGGCGCACAGCATGGGCGGAGCGGTGGCCATCGTGCTGGCGAGCCGTCACCCGGACCTGGTGGCCCGCCTGGTCCTGGTGGACTCCGGCCTCGACCCGGTGCCCGCGGAGCGGCGCCGCGCCGGGAGCGGGATCGCGGGCTACACCGAGGCGGAGTTCCTCTCCGGTGGCGGCTGGCAGGAGGTGCGCGACCGGGTCGGCCCGCACTGGTGGTCCACGATGCGCCTGGCCGGGCTGACCGCGCTCCACCGCAGCGGGGTCCACCTCGCCCGCGGCACCGAGCCGACGCTGCGCGCGCAGCTCACGGCGCTGCCGATCCCGCGCACCTTCCTGCACCCCGCCGTCGACGGCCCGCCCGCCGGCGCGGAGGGACTGCGCGACGCGGGCGTCTCGGTCGTCGCCGTCCCGGACTGCGGCCACAACATCATGCTCGACAACCCGGAGGCCTTCGTACGGGCGACGGCGGCGGCGCTGGGCGCCTGACCGGCATCGGGGCTAGCCCGCGCTCACCGCGTCCGCCAGGACCTCCGCCGCCCGCGCCACCAGTACGTCGTCGGCCGCCGCGTCCTCGGCCGGCTTCGTCGTCAGGACCGTCAGGACCACCGGCGGGCGCCCGGGCGGCCAGGCGACGCCCGCGTCGTTGTTGCCGCCGTAGCGCCCGCCGCCCGTCTTGTCGGCGACGGTCCAGTCCGCCGGCAGGCCCTTGCGGAAGCGCTGCTCGCTGGTCGTGTTGGCGAGCAGCCAGCCGGTGAGCAGGCGCCGGTCGGCCGGGGCGAGGGCGTCACCGAGGACCAGCCGGCCGTACGTACGGCCCAGGGCGCGCGGGCTCGTCGTGTCCGTCGTGCGCCACGGCTCGGCCGAGTTCAGCTCGGGCTCCCAGCGGTCCAGGCGGGTGACCGGGTCGCCGACCGAGCGGGCGAAGCGGGTGATCGCCGTGGGGCCGCCCAGCTCGCGGAGCAGCAGGTTGGCGGCCGTGTTGTCGCTGTGGGTGAGGGAGTACTCGCACAGCTCGGCGACCGTCAGCCCGTCGCCGACATGGTCCTTCGTGATCGGCGACCAGCCCGAACGCGTCACGTCCTCCTGCGTGTAGCGGATGCGCCGGGCCAGGAACTCGCCGTCCCGGTCGAGGTCCCGCAGCACCGCCGCCGCGCAGAGCGTCTTGAACGTCGAGCACATCGGGAAGAGTTCGTCCGCGCGGTACGTCACCAGGCGCCCGCTCCCGGTGTCGTACGCGTACGCCCCGAGGCGCGCCCCGTGCTCCCGCTCCAGGGCGCGTAACCGCTGCCGGGCCCGGCCGTCCTCGCGGGGTGCGGCATGGGCGGAGGCGGCGGGCAGGGCGGCCGCGAGGGCCGCCCCGGCGCCGGCGGCGAGGACGGTCCGGCGGCTGCGACGGTGGGTGTGGCGCATGATCGGGTGCCTTTCGAACGGAGACCGGTCAGCTCCGAACCTACGGCGCCCGGGCGCGCCAAGTCGTCCGCTACGCCCGGCGTTTCGCCGGCCGCCGGGCGATCCGGCCCGCGATCCGCTCGGCGTCGAGCGCCATCTCCCGGAACATCCCGCTGATCGGATTGGTGAACCCGGTGAAGTACAGCCCCTGCGGCAGTGCCGCCTTCCCGTCCTTGCCGCCCTTCCCTGTCTTCCCGGCCTTGCCCGTGACCGGCCGCCCGCGCTCGTCGAGCACGCCGAGGTGCCCGAGCAGCGGCTCCAGGGCGCGGCGGTAGCCGGTCGCCGCGATGACCGCGTCCGGGGTGATGCGAGAGCCGTCGGCGAGGACGACCTCGCCGCCCTCGAAGGAGTCGACGGCGGCCACCGGCTCGACCTTCCCGGCGCGTACGGCCGCGACCAGGCCCACGTCCTGCACCGGGATCGCCCCGGCGCGCACGCGCGAGTAGAGGCCGCCGGTGGGCCGGGGCAGCCCGTACGCGGAGAGGTCGGCGGTCATGAAGCGCCCGAGCAGCCCGGTCAGCCGGTCGACCAGGCCCACCGGGAGCCGGCGGATCAGGATGCCGCTGCGCTGGGTGGGCCAGCCGAGGGTGGAGCGGCGCACGATGTACGGGGGCGTGCGCACCGCGAGCCGGACCCGCGCGGCGCCGCCGCCGGCCAGGTCCGCCGCGATCTCCGCGCCGGTGTTGCCCGCGCCGACGACGAGGACGTCCCGGCCCTCGTACGGCGTGGGGTTGCGGTACGCGCTCGCGTGGACGAGCTCCGCCTTCGCCGTGTACGCGTCCAGGCCGGGCCAGTCGGGCAGCCGGGGCGTGTGGTTGAAGCCGGTGGCGACCACGACGGCGCAGCCGACGAGCCGCCGCCCGCCCGTCGCGTGCAGGATCCACTCCTCCTGCTCCTGCTCGATCCGGGTCACCTCCACCCCCGTCACGATCTCCAGGTCGTGGAACTCCGCGTACTTCTCCAGGTAGCGCACCACGTCCGCGCGGGCCACCCACCGTCCGAAGGAGCGGGGTATGCGAAGCCCGGGCAGCGAGGAGAGGCGCCGGGTGGTGTGCAGCCGCAGCCGGTCGTAGTGGTGGCGCCAGGAGGCGCCGACGGCGTCCGACTTCTCCAGGACGACGGCCCGTACGCCCCGCGCGCGCAGGGCGGCGGCGACGGCGAGGCCGCCGGGGCCGGCGCCGACGACGTAAACGGGGTGGGGCTGGGGGGTGACGGTCATGAATGCTGAGCGTAATGACGCGTACACGCCGTGGGTCTCGGTCAAGAGGGAGTTCGGTTGCGAATCGATCACGCGCGCAGAGGTCTGGCAGGGGTCCGACAGAGGTCTTGCGGAGATGTGTCGGGATCCGGTGAACTGACGGTCTGTCAGTTTTGGTTGTTCCGGGCTCGGGGAGGCACGGCACATGCAGACGATCTGGCTCACCGGCGCCGAATGGCTCGCCGTCCTCCGCATCGGCCTCGGCCTGTGGTGGCTGGAGAGCTGGCGCCACAAGGACAAGAAGGGCTGGTTCGAACGCGGCACGGGCATCGCCTGGGCGGCGGACGTCGCCGGCAAGCACAAGTGGGCGGCGGTGCGCACCGGCTTCCGGAGCGTGGTGACCCCGCGCCCCAAGCTCATGGCGTACGTGGTCGTGTACGCCGAACTCGCCCTCGGCCTCGGCCTGATCACCGGCCTGCTGACCCCCGTCGCCCTCGTCGGCGGCCTGCTGCTCAACCTCCTCTACCTCGTCCTGATGATCCACGACTGGGCCGAGCAGGGGCAGAACGCGATGATGGCGCTGATATCGGTCGTCGCCCTCTTCGCGATGTCCTGGCAGACCTGGTCCCTCGACCATGCGATCGGACTCTTCTGATGGGACCCCTCCGATGACAGCGACGCCGGAAGTCGACGCCTTCACCCGGCCGTACTGGGACGCCGCCGCCGAGGGCCGTCTCCTGATCCGCCACTGCACCGTCTGCGACCGGCCCCACCACTACCCGCGCGAGTTCTGCCCGCACTGCTGGAGCGAGCAGGTCGAATGGCGCCGGGCGGAAGGGCGCGCGGTGCTCTACACCTGGTCCGTCGTGCACCGCAACGACCTCCCGCCGTTCGGCGACCGCGTCCCGTACGTCGCCGCCGTCGTCGACCTCGCCGAGGGCCCCCGGATGATGACCGAGATCGTCGACTGCCCGGAGGTGGAGCTCCGGATCGGCATGGACCTGGAACTCGCCTTCAGGCCGGAGGGCGAGAACGGCGAGTTCCAGGTGCCTGTCTTCAGGCCTCTGAACGCGTGATCCGCTCGACCGGGATCCACAGCTGGGAGTCCGTGTTCGTGCCGATCTCCACCGGCTGGGTCCGCAGCAGCTCCGGACCCGGCCGGCTCGTGTACGGGTTGGACGGGAACCACTGCGTGAACACGTCCCGCCACAGCTCCTGCAGCGCGCTCGGGTAGGGGCCGTGGTCGTCGAAGACCGCCCAGGTCCCGGCCGGCACGTCGAGGACGTCGAGCGCGTCGGAATCTTCTGACAGCTCCGCCTCGGGGCCGGTCGCGACGCCGATCCAGTAGTCCACCTCGGCGCCCTCCTCACGGCTCTCGGACAGATGCTCCACGGCCGACAGGACCCCCGCCGGCTCCCGGTCGGACAGCGCCTTCATCCGTACGATCGTCTCCACGCCCAGGCTCTCCACGAACGCGGCGCCCGCCGGGTTCACCCCCTCGTGGACGAGCGGGATCCGGGCCTTCCGCCCGACCAGACGGAACGCGTCCTGCTCGACGATCCGGTATCGCATGCTGCTGCTCCCTTCGATGACGACTCGGAAGGACATCCGCGGCTGCGAGACGAGCGCGGCGCCGTCGCGCCGGGCCTCGCCCGGCCCGATGCCGTGCACGGAGCGGAACGCGCGGGCGAAGGCCTCGCCCGAGCCGTAGCCGTACGACACGGCCACGTCCAGGAGCGTCCGCTCGCCGGACAGCACCTCGGCCCCGGCCAGGGTCATGCGCCGGCGCCGTACGTACACCGAGAGCGGCATCCCGGCGAGCGCCGAGAACAGGCGCCGGAAGTGGTACTCCGAGGTCGCCGCGATCCGCGCGGCCTCGGCGACGTCCACCTCGCGGTCCGCGAGATGGCGCTCCACATGGTCCAGCGCCCGGTTGAGCCCCTCCAGCACGTCAGCCCCTCCGCCTTTCCTTCCACCCCGGTTCTTCCGGGGTGTCTTCACCGTAGGAACCCCCACCCTCCCAGCACCCGACGATCCGTGCCCGGAACGATCGGGTTCCGACGCGGTGCGGTGTGCGGCGCGGTGCGGTGCGCGGCGCTGTGCCCGATAGTGGAAGCGTGAAGCGGTATCCGCTCATCGCCGCGCACGGCCTGGTGGGCGACCTGCAGACGTGCGCGCTCGTCTCGGACGAGGGCGTCGTCGACTGGTTCGCGGTCCCGCGCTTCGACTCCCCGGGCGTCTTCTCCGCGCTCCTCGACCACGACCGCGGCGGCTGGTTCCGCCTCTCGGTGGACCCCGCGGACGGCGGCGAGGTGACGACGAAACAGCTCTACTACCCCGACACCGCCCTGCTCGTCACCCGCTTCATGTCCCCCGACGGCGTCGGCGAGTTGATCGACTGGATGCCGCCCGACCGCACCGGTCGCGCCACCGACCGGCACGCCATCCTGCGTGTGATGCGCTGCACCCGCGGCACCGTCACCTTCACCCTGGAGTGCCGGCCGCGCTTCGGCTTCGGCCGCGACCCGCACGAGACCACGCTCGACGGCCCCACCGCCGCCTTCCGCGCGCCCGGCGTCGCCGCGTACCTCCAGTCGAACGTCCCGCTGGAGCGGGACGGCGAGTTCGACGTACGCGGCCGCCTCACCCTCACCGAGGGCGCCGTCGCCGGCGCCGCCTTCACGGTGACCGGCCCGCAGGACCCCGTCCCGCCGCTGCCCGGCCCCGAGGAGGTCGAGGCGGCCCTGTGGGACGCCGTCGACTTCTGGCAGGGCTGGGTGCGCACGGCCCGCTACCGGGGCCGCTGGCCCGACATGGTGCACCGCTCCGCGATCACCCTCAAGCTCCTCACGTATCTGCCCAGCGGCGCCCCGATCGCCGCCGGCACCCTCGGCCTGCCCGAACTCGTCGGCGGCGAACGCAACTGGGACTACCGCTACACCTGGATCCGCGACGGCTCGCTCGCCGTCCGGGCCCTCCTCGACCTCGGGTTCGTGGACGAGGCGGCGGCGTTCACGGACTGGCTGACCGACCGCGTGAAGGAGCGCACCGAGAGCGCGGAGGCCGTACGCCCGCTCCAGATCATGTACCGGGTGGACGGCGACCCGTGGCTGCCCGAGGAGATCCTGACCGACTTCGAGGGCTACCGCGGCTCCGCGCCCGTACGCGTCGGCAACGGCGCCGCCGACCAGCTCCAGCTCGACATCTACGGCGAGGCCCTCTACGCCCTCGCCCAGGGCCGCGGCCTCGACACCCAGCCCACCCACGAGGGCTGGCGGGCGGTCTCCGGGCTGCTCGACTGGCTGGCGAAGTCCTGGGACGAACCCGACGAGGGCATCTGGGAGACCCGGGGCGGGCAGCGCGACTTCACCTTCAGCCGGGTGATGTCGTGGGTCGCCTTCGACCGCGGCCTGCGGCTCGCCGAGGAGTTCGGCCGCCCCGCCGCCCTCGACGCCTGGCGCACGGCCCGCGACGCGATCTACGCCCAGGTCATGCAGCGCGGCTGGAGCGACAGCCGACAGGCCCTCGTCCAGTACTACGGCGGTGACGTCCTCGACGCGTCCCTGCTGCTCATCCCGCGCTCCGGCCTCCTCAGCCCCACCGACCCGGCCTGGCTGAGCACCCTCGACGCCATCGAGCGCAGCCTCGTCCAGGACAGCCTGGTGCACCGCTACGACCCCGCCGCCTCCCCGGACGGCCTGCGCGGCGCCGAGGGCACCTTCAGCCTGTGCACCTTCCTGTACGTGGACGCGCTCGCCCGGGCCGGCCGGGTGCGGCAGGCCCGTTTCACCTTCGAGAAGATGCTCACGTACGCCAACCATGTCGGCCTCTTCGCCGAGGAGATCGGGCCAAGCGGCGAGCAACTCGGCAACTTCCCGCAGGCGTTCACCCATCTCTCGCTGATCATGGCGGCGACGACGCTGGACGAGGCCCTTGACGCGCGGGAGGCGGGAGCGCGGGAGGCGGGGCCTTCGCGCTAGCCCAGCGGCGGGGCGATCGCCTGCACGTCGGCGCCCTCGCCGACCCAGAGCGCGATGAAGAGCGCGGCCGTGGCCTCCAGGAGGCCCGACCGGTCCAGGCCCCCGGCCGCGAGCGGGGTGCAGCCGAGGTCCGCGACCAGGGCCTGGACGCGGGCGAGGGCGGCCTCGTCGTCGCCGCAGACCGGGACGGCGAGGGGCCGCCCGTCGAAGACGGGTGGGCGCAGCCGCCAGACGTCCTCGTGGCAGAGGTTGAAGGCCTTCACGACCCGCGCCTCCGGTGCCGCCTCGGCCAGCTGCCGCGCGGCCGACGGGCCGCCCTCCGTCAGCAGCCGGAAGCCCGGCCCGACGGGGTTGGAGCAGTCGACGAGCGTCCGGCCCGCGAGGGCGGTGCGCAGCTCCCGTACGACGCCGGCGCCCGCCCCGTACGGCAGGGCGGCCAGGACCACCTCACCGAACTCGGCGGCCGCCCGCAGCCCGCCGCCCCGCGCCCCGCCCCCGAGCCGTGCGGCGAGCCCGGCCGCACGCGCCAAGTCCCGCCCGCCGATGGTCACTTCGTGCCCGGCGCGCACCCATTGCGTGGCGAGCGCGTCGGCCATGTTGCCCGTTCCCAGTACGCCGATCCGCATCATGGTTCCCCTCTCTCCGTCGGCCTCTCCGTCGGCCGACGAGCCGATGACACCGACGCTAGAGAGCCGCTCGGGCACCATTCGGTACGTGACGCCCGACGCCTATCTCGCGGACTGCCGCGCCCGCCTCGCCTTCGACCTGCTTTCCAACACCTGGAACGCGGTGGTCCTCTGGGCCCTCCGTGACGTGCCCCTGCGCCCGGTCGAACTCCGCGACCGCATCGGCGGGATCAGCTCCAAGGTCCTCAACGAGACCCTCCGCCGCCTCCAGTTCAACGGCCTGATCGACCGCCGCCCCCGGCCCGGGGCCTCGCCCCCGCACGTCGCCTACGCCCTGACCCCGCTGGGCCGGACCCTGCTGCCCGCCATCGATCTGATCGGCGCGTGGGCCTTCGAGCACGGGGACGAGGTGATGGCCGCGCAGGAGAAAGCCGGAGGGGAGGGGGTGTCTGCGCCGTGACCTTGTCGTTATCCACGGCGTATCGATCGCCGGGCCCGCGCCCGGTCGTCCCCCAGAGAGGCAGGATCCCCATGAAGAAGCTGAAGGCCGCCGCCGTCGTACTCGGTTCCCTCGCCGTCGCCGGTGCCGTCGCGCCCGCCGCGAGCGCCGCGGAGTCGGCGCTGCCGCTCGCGCAGGTGACGGACAGCGTCGGTGGTGTCGGCAACGTCGCCAAGACCCTGCCGCTGGACGGCGCGACGACCTCGGGCCTCGGCAACCTGCCGGTGAAGAACCTCCCGGTCCTCGGTGGCCTGCCCATCGGCGGCTGAGTCCGCGGCGCGCGCACCACGCTGCCACTCCCGGGCCCGGGGCGAGGCGATCACGGCCTCGCCCCGGGCCCGCGCGCGTCAGGGGCGCCGGCTCACACCCAGGCCAGGATCTCCGGCGCCGCCTCCGCGAGCGTCGCGAAGTGCCGCTGCGAACCTTCCGCCGGGGATGCCGTGTTGACGGTCCAGACGGTCATCCCGGCCGCCCGCCCCGCCCGTACGCCGGTCGGCGCGTCCTCGATCACCAGACACCGAGCCGGGTCCGCCCCGAGGATCTCCGCCGCGCGCAGATACGGCACGGGCGACGGCTTGCCCTCCGCCACCGACGCCGCGTCCACCACGACCTCGGGCACGGGCAGCCCGGTCCGCTCGAACCGCCCCCGCACCCGGTGCTCGTAGTTCGACGTCACCAGCGCCCACCGCCCGGCGGGCAGCGCCTTCAACAGCTCGCCGGCCCCGGCGAACGCCCCGTACACCCCCGTCCGCACGTCCTCGTCCTCCAGCGCGTGCAGCAGCGCCAGACACTCCGCCGGATCCGCCCCGGGCGCCACGGCCGCGAACGTCTCCACCGGCCGCGTCCGCAAAGCGACGGCGTACACCTCGGCCCCGTCGAGCCCGTGCCGCCCGGCCCACGCGTGCCAGACGCGCCGCTGGTTCTCGACGGCGTCCATGAGGGTGCCGTCGACGTCGAAGAGGACGAAGTTGTTCTCGCTTGTCACGCGGGGAGAGTACTCCGATGAGTTTTCGGGGCCGCCGCCGTCTACCCCTCGTAAGCCAAGCCAAGCCAAGCCAAGCCGGCAGCAGCACGGAGGAGACGAAGAGATGCCCTACGCCGAAGTCAACGGAATGTCCCTGTACTTCGAGGAGCACGGCGCGAGCGAGGACACCGTTCCGCCGCTCGTCCTGCTCCACGGCGGCTTCGGCGCCGGGGAGATGTTCCAGCCGCTGCTGGCCGCCGGGCTCGGCGAGGGGCGCCGGGTGATCACCGTCGATCTGCAGGCGCACGGGCGGACGCCGGACGTCGTCGGCCGGCCGATGTCGATGGAGGCGATGGCCGACGACGTGGCCGGGCTCGTGAAGGAGCTCGGGCTGCCCGCCGTCGACGTCCTCGGCTACTCCCTCGGGGCCGGGACCGCCGCCCGGCTCGCGGTGCAGCACCCGGATCTGGTGCACCGGGTGGTGCTGGTGTCGATGCCGGCACGGCGCGAGGGGTGGTTCCCGGGCGTGCGGGCGCAGATGGACGCGATGCACGAGGGCGCGGCTGACGCGCTGAAGCAGTCGCCGATGTACGAGCTGTACGAGCGGCTCGCGCCGCGGCCGGAGGACTGGCCGGTGTTCGTCGACAAGGTCGCGTCGATGAACCGCCGCGACTACGACTGGACCGAGGAGCTGAGCGCGGTCACCGCACCCGTGCTGCTCGTCTTCGCCGACGCGGACGGGATCAGCCCGGTGCACATGGTGGAGTTCTACGGGCTGCTCGGCGGCGGCCACAGGGACCCGGGCTGGGACGGCGCCGACCGGCCCGCGTCCCGCCTCGCCGTGATCCCGGGGGCCACGCACTACGACCTGATGTTCTCGCCGCTGCTCGTGCCGGTGGTGCGGTCGTTCCTGTGACGGGCGGGCCGGACGCACGCGGTGACGATTCCGCAGGTGAAAGCCGTCCGCCTGGAGAGTGAGTAAAGCGCTCCTCACGGGATTTTCTCCGGCTCCTCCCGAAAGCATCTGGTTTTGGCAAAGAGCCAGCGTGTCGACGACACGTCAGAAGCTTCGGAGGAGTCAGCCAGTGGTTCACATCGGTTACGGCAACGAGCTCAGGGCGCGGATCGCCGCGCCCGGCACCACCCCGCTCATCGGGGTCTACGACATGTACTCGGCGTCCGTCGCGGCCGAGCACTACGACGGCATGTTCGTGTCCGGCTTCGGCTTCGCCGCCTCGTACTACGGCCTTCCGGACATCGGGTTCATCGCATGGCCGGACATGGTCGCCTTCGTGCAGCGGCTGCGCGGCGCGTTCCCGCGGCACCACCTCCTGGTGGACATCGACGACGGCTACGTCGACCCCGAGGTCGCCTGTCACGTCGTGGAGGGCCTGGAGCGGATCGGGGCCTCCGGGGTGATCCTGGAGGACCAGAAGCGGCCGCGGCGGTGCGGGCACGCGGACGGCAAGCAGGTGCTGCCGCTCGACGAGTACCTGGCGAAGCTGGAGATGGTGCTGCAGACCCGGCGGGACATGGTGGTCGTGGCGCGGACGGACGCGACGGACGAGGACGACATCCTGCGGCGCGCGAAGTGCCTGGCGGCGACGGACGCCGACGTCGTGCTCGTGGACGGGGTGCGGAGCGTCGAGTGGATCCGGCGGATCCGTGACGTGGTCGACGGCAAGCCGCTGCTCTTCAACCAGATCGCGGGCGGCAAGTCGCCGCGCCTCTCGCTCTCCGAACTCTCCGAGCTCGGCGTCGACGTGGCGATCTACAGCACGCCGTGTCTCTTCGCCGCGCACCAGGCGATGGACTCGGCGCTGGCCGAACTCAGGTCGGCGGACGGCCGGTTGCCCTCCTTCGACCCGGACCGCGGCGTCGGCGTGGCCGCCTCCACCCGCCTCCTGGAGCGCAACATCACCCGCCACCACGAGCACCACGGGGACCGTGAGCGGGTGGGCGCGTGATCCGGCTGAAGGCCCTGGGGCTCGCGGCCGCCCTGCTGGCCGCCGGCGCGGCGCCCGCCGCCGCGAGCGGCAGCCTCGTCACCGTGATCGACAACTCCCACTCGCAGAACGAGACGGACGCGTTCGTGGAGATCGACCGCGCGGCCAACGTCCAGTACGGCAGCAGCGGCACGGCCGGCAGTGACCACGACGGCAGCGCGGTCGAGGCCGTCCAGGCCCTGGTCGGCCGCATCGGCGCCCCCGACGACGCCTAGCCCCTCGGACATACGAGAACGGCCGGACACCGCCCTCGTGGTGTCCGGCCGTTTCGCGCTGGTTCCGTCGGTCGCCCGTCAGTCGCCCGTCAGTCGCCCGTCAGTCGTCCAGGAGGTCCGGCAGGCCCAGCTCGTTGAGCTCGACGGGCTCCGGCCCGTCCTCCAGGACGACGGCGGTGGCGGTGGTGGCGGCGTACGCCGTGGCCGTGCCGCCGAAGGCGAGCAGCCCGGCGGTCAGGGCGAGGGCGGCGACGAGGCCGCGGGACGTGGTGGTGAGGTTCATGCCCGGGGAACGACCCGGCCGGCCCGGCGGTCACGCAGCGTTACCGCAGGAGAGCGAGAGGCGCCCGCGGCCCGCCCGAGCGCCCCGGGCGCGCCCCCAGGGGGGTGTCCAGGGCCTGCCCGACCCTGATCCACCGGACAGGCCCTAGCCCGCCGTCCGCTCGACGACGCCCCGTGCGTACGCCGCCTGCCCCGCGTGCTGGTTGTCCTCGGCGATGACGCTGACGAGCCGGACACCGAGGGTGACGTGCGGGGTCCAGCGGGTGTCGACCACGCGGTCGAGATCGGCGTCGGTGAGGGAGCCGAGGTGGGAGAGGGTGCGGGCGTGCACCGCGTCGTAGTAGGCGAGGAGCAGGTCGGCGGGGGCGCGGACGGCGGCGACCTGGGCGCTGCTGTGGCCGAAGCCGGTGGCGTCCTCCGGGAAGGGGAGGCCGAAGCGGCCGGAGAAGCCGTCCGAGGTCCAGATCTGCTCCGTGCCGAACGCGTCGGCCACGTGGTCGTCCTGAATCCGCGTCAGATGCCAGACCAGCCAGGCGATCGAGTTGGCGTCGGGGTCGACACGGGCGGTCAGCTCGTCGTCCGACAGTCCCTCGACGGCCTGGTGCACGGCCTCCTGGACCCGGCCGAACGCATCGGTCAGAAGCTCGGCGCTCTTCATGGCGTCACGGTACGCGCTCAGGCCCGCTCGTAGTGGTAGCCCTCGCCGTGGGCCGGGCCGACGTCGTGGGTGAGCCCGGTCGGCACGGCGAGGACGAACGCGGACGCGTCGCCGTTCGTGCAGGACGGGTAGCCGCTGGACCTGGCCTGGTCGAGGATGGCGCTGCCCAGGTTGACGCGCTTGCCGCCGTCGGTGACCGAGACCAGCTTGGCCACGTGCTCGCAGTGGGCGCCGTTGATCTCGGTGATCATCCGGGCGGCGATCTGGCCGGGAGCGACGCGGTACAGGTAGACGGTCTTGGGCTGGCCGATGTTGTACGCGCTCGTGTACGTCCAGGTGCCGACGAAGCCCGACGGGACCTGGCCGGTGCTGCTCGGCGCGGTGGTCTTCGCGGGCGCCGGGGCCGGCGCGGGCTTCGGCGCGGCCGTGGTGGTGGTCGCGGGCGGCCTGGGCTGCGTACCCCCGCCGGCGGAGCCCCCGGAGGAGCCCCCGGAGGAACCGGCCGGGGGCGGGACCTGCCCCGGCTGCTGCCCGCCCGGGGGCACGGTGGCGGTGCCGGGCGGGGGAGCGGACGTGGGGCCGGCGGTCGTGGTCGCGGGCGGGGCGGAGCTCTGGGCGCCGGACGAGGTACCCGGGGCGCCCGGGCTGCCGCCGGGGGGGGCGGGGGCGCCCTGGAGGTCGCGCTGGCGGGCGTTGTCGTCGATGAGCTTCACGACGGTGCCGCTGATGCCCAGGACGACGAAGACGGCCGCGACGATCGTCCAGATCCGGGAGGCACGGCGCGGCTCGCGGCGCACGGTGACCGGGGTCGCGCCTACCGCGCCCACCGCGTCCGGGGTGTCCCCGGCCCCCGGGGCCTTCGGGCGCAGCCCGACCGTCCCCGTGTCAGTGGTCTCCGCCTCGGTCTCCGCCTCCCGCTCCAGCTCCTCCGACAGCGCCTCGACGTCAAGCAGCCGGGCCGCCTGCCGGGCGAGCCGGGCCACCAGCTCGGGCGGCAGCCACGCCCCGCCCGCCACCGGGCCGCGCCCGGACTCCTCGCCCGGGAGGGCGGGGTCGGCGAGGAGCGCGGCGATGCCGGGGCGCTCGGCGGGGTCCTTGATCAGACAGCGGGCGAGGAAGGCGCGCAGCGCCTCGGACTCCACCCGGTCGAGCTCCGGCTCGGCCTCCACGATCCGGAACATGATCGCGTGCTGGTTGCTGGCGCCGTGCCCGAACGGCAGCCGCCCGGTCACCGCGTACATCAGCACGCAGCCGAGCGCGAAGACGTCGGCCGCCGGGCCCAGGGACTCGCCGCGGACCTGCTCGGGGGCCATGAAGCCGGGCGAGCCGACGACCATGCCGGTGCTGGTCAGGAGTGATTCGACGGAGGGCTCCAGGGCCCGCGCGATGCCGAAGTCGATCACCTTGGGGCCCTCGACGGTGAGCATCACGTTGGACGGCTTGAGGTCCCGGTGCAGGATCCCGGCGCCGTGGATGCCCTGGAGGGCCCGCAGCAGGCCCAGCGCGAGCGCCAGGACCGAGTCGGCGGGCAGCGGCCCGTGCTCCCGGACCACCTGCTCCAGGGACGGCCCGGGCACGAAGCCGGTGGCCACCCAGGGCCGGTCCGCCTCGGGGTCGGCGTCCAGGACGGGCGCGGTGTAGTGCTCGCCGACCTTCCGTACGGACGCGATCTCCCGGCGGAACCGGGCCCGGAACTGCGGGTCCTGCGCGTGCTCGGCGTGCACGACCTTGACCGCGACGGTCCGCCCGCCCCCGGAGCGCGCCAGATACACCCGCCCCATCCCGCCGGACCCGAGCCGCCCGAGCAGCCGGTACGGCCCGATGACCCGCGGATCACCGGCCCGCAGCGGCTCCATCCCGCTGCCGCCCGCGTCCCCGCTCCCGCTCCCGTTTTTGCGCTCGCTCTCGCCGCTCATGCCGGTCCGGTCCCCCTGGTCGTCACACCTGATGCATGGTCAAGTCGAACGCGCCTCAGGGTAGATGAGGGCTCACGAGGAAGGGATGCCGGTTCCGGACGGGCCGGCCGGGCGCTGTCCCGCTATCGCCCGGGGTGCGCCTTTCGCTCGGGGTGGGCTTTTCGCCACTCCTCGACCGCCGCCTCCACGTCGAACGGGCGCAGGTTCAGCGGCGGGCCGGCCGGCGGGCGGAACAGGGCTTCGGCGATCTTGGTGTTGATCTCGCCGAGGATCCGGCGGAGCTGGGACTCGGAGCCGGCGGCCCGGGCCGCCTCGGCCGCGTCCTCGGCCTCCTTGCGCAGGGCCAGGGCGGGCGGCAGCGCGGCCATGCCCTCGCGGTGCATCTTGCGCTTGATCCACCACAGCTCGTCGTACGGCGCGGTGTCGTCGCCGAGGGGCTTGCCGAAGCCCTCCAGGCGGGCGAAGTCCCCGCGCTCGGCGGCCTCGCGGATCTGCTTGTCGACGAATGACTCGAAGCTGACTCCGGGCGGTTTCCGTTCGGTCATGCGTCCAGCGTACGACCCGGTGTGCGACCCGGAAACGGGCAGGAGCCCCGCTCGTGCGCGTCGCGCGCACGGAGCGGAGCTCCTTGGGTACAGCTCTAGAGGATCGCGATCGTCGACCCCGGGGTCACTTAGACCGGGGTGACGTTCTCCGCCTGCGGGCCCTTCGGGCCCTGCGTGACGTCGAAGTTCACCTGCTGGTTCTCCTCGAGGGAGCGGAAGCCAGAGGCGTTGATCGCGGAGTAGTGGACGAAGACATCCGGGCCGCCGCCTTCCTGGGCAATGAAGCCGAAGCCCTTTTCAGCGTTGAACCACTTCACGGTTCCGGTAGCCATGAGCCCTCCTATGGGCCAAAGGGTCGCCCTGCTCCAGAACCTGCAACCAAGTCTGAAAACTACAAAAGCCTGCGGGTCACATGCTCCGCAGGCTCTGTACTGCAAGG
This sequence comes from Streptomyces sp. SKN60, assembly GCF_026236535.1. Classification (GTDB taxonomy): domain Bacteria; phylum Actinomycetota; class Actinomycetes; order Streptomycetales; family Streptomycetaceae; genus Streptomyces. Next base: position 187,391 of record NZ_JAHTMW010000005.1, read on the forward strand.
GAAACCAAACTGCAACTTGCGTCGAGCGTAGCACGCAGCGTGCGCGAAGCGGTAGAGGGAAAGATCACGTCACTCACATGTTTGACGGCGGGGCGGCGCGCCCGGCCCGGCCCCGGCGATGTCCACCGTACGAGACGGGTCTAGCCTCGCGATGTGGACAATGCAACCGATGACCACCAGCGGAGCCGGCCCCGGGTCGGCCACATCCAGTTCCTGAACTGCCTGCCCCTCTATTGGGGCCTGGCCCGCACGGGAACGCTGCTCGACCTGGAGCTGACGAAGGACACCCCGGAGAAGCTCAGCGAGCGGCTGGTCCGCGGCGACCTCGACATCGGCCCGATCACCCTCGTCGAATACCTCCGGCATGCGGACGAGCTGGTCGCGCTGCCGGACATCGCCGTCGGCTGCGACGGGCCCGTCATGTCGTGCGTGATCGTCTCCCAGCGGCCGCTGGCGGAGCTGGACGGCGCGCGGGTCGCGCTCGGCTCCACCTCGCGCACCTCCGTGCGGCTGGCGCAGCTGCTGCTCGCGGAGTCGTACGGAGTGGCGCCCGACTACTTCACCTGCCCGCCCGACCTGGGGCTGATGATGCAGGAGGCGGAGGCGGCGGTGCTGATCGGCGACGCCGCGCTGCGGGCCTCGCTGCACGACGCGCCGCGGCTCGGGCTCCAGGTCCACGACCTGGGCCTGATGTGGAAGGAGTGGACGGGCCTGCCGTTCGTCTTCGCGGTGTGGGCGGTCCGCAAGGACTTCCTGGCCCGCGAGCCCGAGGTCGTCCGCGATGTGCACCGGGCGTTCCTGGCCTCGCGCGACCTGTCGCTTGAGGAGGTCACCAAGGTGGCCGAGCAGGCGGCGCGCTGGGAGTCCTTCGACGCGGAGCTGCTGGAGCGGTACTTCCGGACGCTCGACTTCCGCTTCGGGCCCGAGCAGCTCGCCGGCGTGCGGGAGTTCGCCCGCCGGACCGGTCCGACGACCGGCTTCCCGCCGGACGTACGCGTGGAGCTCCTCGCCCCGCGCGCGTAAGCCCCTCTGCAGGAGTCGTTACGACGCGGATTCCGGTGTCTCCATCGGCACCGGGCCCTGCAGGTGCGCGCTCAGCCACGCCATCGTGCCCTCGTCCATGCCCCGCATGTACGAGCGCGCGTTGTGCTCGCCGTCCTGGATGACCTGGAGCCGGGTCTTGAGCGGGCCCTTGGTGTACGTGCGCATGAAGGCCCGCACCTTCTTCGCCACACCCACTTCCTTGGTGCCGATCTGGAAGGCGACGTACACCTGGTTGCCGGGCGTGTCGGGCTTCCGGCCGAGCGCGGCGGCCATCCGCTCCGGGTTGTTGGCCTGCCGCTCGCGCTCGTGCCCCTTCCACAGCGGCGAGTCGGGCACGAGGTCCGGCCCGGAGGCGATCACGGCCTTGAACCGGTCCGGCTTCTGCAGCACCGACTTGAGGCCGACGAAGCCGCCCGAGGACGAACCCATGAAGGCCCAGCCGTCCCGGGAGGCGAAGGTGCGGAAATTGGCCCGGACGAAATCCGGCACGTCCTCGGTCAGCCAGCTGCCGATTTTCGGATGGCCCGGAATATCGCTTCCGTCGTAGTAGAAGTTGGCGTCCGGGTTGAGCACGGGCATCACGACGATGAACGGAAGGCTCTTTCCCTCCTCGACCCACTCGTTGATGTGGCCCGGCAAGTCGATGCCCTTGCCCGTCCAGTAATTCGTCGGGTAGCCCTTTCCGCCGGGCAGGGTGATGAGGACCGGGAAGCCGGTCTCCGCGTAGGCCGGGTCGAAATACTGTTTGGGTGCCCACACCCACACCCGCCCGGTGAATCCCGACTTCTCGCCCTGGAGTTCGGTCACCCCGATCTTGGTGCCGTCGTCGAGGTCGCGCTGGACCGTGAAGGAGGCCTTCGGGCCGGTCGGGAAGACGGTCTCGGGCACGCCCCCGCCCGGCTTGCCGCCGCTGTCCGGGTGCCCCGTCGGCGTGCCCTTGCCGTCGTGCCCGGTGCCCTTCCCGTGGCCCGCGCCGCCCTTCCCGTGCTGCTGCTGGGCGGCCTGCTGCTGCGGATGACGGGTGCTCCGGGGCGTGTCGAACGAGACCGGATCGCCCTCGTCGGAGGAGGCGCAGCCGGTGACCAGCGCGAGGGAGGAACCGAGCGCGACGAAGGCCGCGAGGGTCCGGGTCGGGCGGCGACGACGTGTCATGACGTGCTCCGGGTGCGATTCGGGCGATACGGAGGATTCCGGAGAAGGAGAGGGCCGCGGCGGCGGTTCGGTTGGCTCGGGACCGGCACGAATCCGCCGGAGGGCCCTGGCGTAGGCTGGCCGGGTCCGATCAGCACGCCCGAAGTACGCGTCCGAACCCCCTCCGAAAGGGACACACCCGGTGACCGAGAAGGCCGATCTCACGTCTTTTGATGTCACAGCCGTTCTCGACCGCGCCGCCGCGGGTGGCCGGATCACCCCCGAGGAGGCGCTCGACCTCTACCGCTCGGCGCCGCTGCACGCGCTCGGCGCCGCCGCCGACGCGGTGCGCCGCCGGCGCTACGCGGGGACCGAGCACATCGCGACGTACATCATCGAGCGCAACATCAACTACACGAACGTCTGTGTGACGGCGTGCAAGTTCTGCGCGTTCTACGCGGCGCCGAAGGACACCAAGAAGGGCTGGACCCGCGACCTCGACGACATCCTGCGCCGCTGCGCGGAGACCGTGGAGCTCGGCGGCACCCAGATCATGTTCCAGGGCGGCCACCACCCCGACTACGGCGTGGAGTACTACGAGGAACACTTCTCGGCCATCAAGAAGGAGTTCCCGGAGCTGGTCATCCACTCCCTCGGCGCGTCCGAGGTCGAGCACATGGCCCGGATCTCCAAGGTCTCCGTCGAGGAGGCCATCACCCGGATCCACCAGGCCGGTCTGGACTCCTTCGCGGGCGCCGGCGCCGAGCTGCTCCCGGAGCGGCCGCGCAAGGCGATCGCCCCGCTGAAGGAGAGCGGCGAGCGCTGGCTGGAGATCATGGAGATCGCCCACGGCCTGGGCGTCGAGTCGACCTCCACCATGCTGATGGGCACCGGCGAGACCAACGCCGAGCGCATCGAGCACCTGCGGATGATCCGTGACGTGCAGGACCGGACGGGCGGCTTCCGGGCCTTCATCCCCTACACGTACCAGCCGGAGAACAACCACCTGAAGGGGCGGACCCAGGCCACCCTCTTCGAGTACCTGCGGATGATCGCGATCGCCCGCCTCTTCCTCGACAACGTGGCGCACATCCAGGGCTCCTGGCTCACCACCGGCAAGGAGGTCGGCCAGCTGTCGCTGCACTACGGCGCGGACGACCTCGGCTCGATCATGCTGGAGGAGAACGTGGTCTCCTCGGCCGGCGCCAAGCACCGCTCCAACCGCCTGGAGATCATCGACCTGATCCGCAAGGCGGGCCGGGTGCCGGCGCAGCGCTCGACGACCTACGAGCACCTCGTCGTCCACGAGGACCCGGCGAACGACCCGGTCGACGAGCGGGTGGTCTCGCACATCTCCTCGATCGCGATCGAGGGCGGCACGGCGCACCCGGAGCTGAAGCTCCTCGACGCCAACTGAGGCCTGGGGACCCACGTGCTCACCCTGCACGCCGCCGAGGCCTCGCCCGAGACCGCCGTCCTCGTCGACGGGGCCCTCCTCGCGGCCGTCGGCCCGTACGAGGAGCTGGCCGCCGCCCACCAGGACGCGCGGCTGCGCCTGTGGCCCGGCATCCTGACGCCCGGACTGCTCAACCCGTACGGCCCCGAGCTGCTCGAAGGGACCTACCACCCGGATCCGCGCGAGGCCGACACGTACGGCACCGAGCCGATCGTCGGGGAGCGGGCGCGGGAGATCTTCCGCACCGACCCGGTACGGCTCGGCGCCAGCGCCCGGCGCGGGGTGCAGCGGCTCCTCGCGCACGGCACCGTCGCGATCGGCGGCGAGCTGCGCGGGCGGGCCGCCCAGGACGCGGTGCGGCGGGCCGGGCTCGCCGTCGGGCAGCGCCCGCCGAACCTCCCGGGCCCGCCGTCCCTGACGCCGGCCCCCCTCGTGCTGCTTCCCGCCCTGGCGGCGGGCGGCCCCGCCCGCTTCGCCGTCTTCGACGTGCGGGACCGCGCGGACCTGGTCCGCCGGGGCCCGGCCACCTGCGTGGCGACGGTCCTGGGCGGACGGCTCGTGTACCGGGCCCGCTGACCGGGCCCGCCGACTCCTCCGTCCGAAGTGCCCTGCGACAATGCGGGCGTAACGTCATCCGGACGCGCTCCGCGCGCTCCGGCCGTACGACACAAGGTGAGGCGAACGCCAGTGACCCGCGCAACCCTGGACAAGCAGCCGCACGAGGTCGCCTCGATGTTCGACGACGTCGCGGCGAACTACGACCTCACCAACGACGTGCTGTCGCTCGGCCAGGACCGGCGCTGGCGCAAGGAGGTCGCCAAGGCGGTCGACGCGCGCCCCGCGCAGAAGATCCTGGACCTGGCCGCCGGCACCGCCACCTCCTCGCAGCCCTTCGCGCGCGCCGGGGCCTATGTCGTGCCCTGCGACTTCTCGCTCGGCATGCTGCGGGTCGGCAAGAAGAACCACCCGTGGATGCCGTTCACGGCCGGCGACGGCACGAAGCTGCCCTTCAAGGACGACGTCTTCGACGCCGTCACCATCTCCTTCGGCCTGCGCAACATCCAGGACACCGACCAGGCGCTGCGCGAGCTGTACCGGGTGACGAAGCCCGGCGGCCGGGTCGTCATCTGCGAGTTCTCGCACGCCACCTGGCGCCCGTTCCGCACGGTCTACGAGGAGTACCTGATGCGCGCGCTGCCGCCGATCGCGCGCGCGGTGTCGTCCAACCCCGACGCGTACGTCTACCTCGCCGAGTCCATCCAGTCCTGGCCCGACCAGCCGGCCCTCGCGTCCACGATGCGGAAGGCCGGCTGGGAGCGGGTGGCCTGGCGGAACCTGACGGGCGGCATCGTGGCGATGCACCGGGGTTTCAAGCAGTCCTAGCGCTTCCCCCTGCTTACGGCTTGATGTACATCCCGTAGCCGCCGACCCCCGTGTACACCGCGTCGGCCACCTTGCGGTGCACCTTCACGCCGTTCTCGGTGTCCGTCGGCGGGGTGCGCACGGTCGTGCCGGTGGGGTGGCCCTCCCGACAGCGGGTTACGGGCCCCCATAGACTGCCCCGGTACGTCCTACCGCCCCCCTACCGTCGAGTCTTCGGGAGACCCCGCCGTGACCGAGCAGACCCTCTCCGAGCACAGCGCGGACGTGATCGTCGTCGGGGCCGGCCCGGCCGGTTCGACCACCGCGTACTACCTGGCCAAGGCCGGGCTCGACGTCCTGCTCCTGGAGAAGACCGCGTTCCCGCGCGAGAAGGTCTGCGGCGACGGGCTCACCCCGCGGGCCACCAAGCAGCTGGTGTCGATGGGCATCGACATCTCCGAAGAGGCCGGCTGGCTGCGCAACAAGGGCCTGCGGATCATCGGCGGCGGCGTGCGGCTCCAGCTGGACTGGCCGGATCTCGCCTCCTACCCGGACTACGGACTCGTCCGCAAGCGCGACGACTTCGACGAGATGCTGGCCCGCCAGGCGCAGAAGGCGGGCGCCCGGCTCTACGAGCGCTGCAACGTCGGCGCGCCGGTCATCGACGACCGCACCGGCCGGATCACCGGCGTGCACGCCAAGCTCGGCGAGGAGAAGCGCGAGGTCACCTTCCACGCGCCGCTCGTCGTCGCCGCCGACGGCAACTCCACCCGCCTCTCCCTCGCGATGGGCCTGCACCGGCGCGAGGACCGGCCGATGGGCGTCGCCGTCCGCACGTACTTCACGACGCCGCGGCACCAGGACGACTACCTGGAGTCCTGGCTGGAGCTGTGGGACCGGCGCGGCCCGCAGGACCGGCTGCTGCCCGGCTACGGCTGGATCTTCGGCATGGGCGACGGCACCTCCAACGTCGGCCTCGGCATCCTCGACTCCTCGAAGGCCTTCCGCGAGCTGGACTGGCGCGAGGTCCTCAAGGCATGGTGCGCCTCCATGCCGGAGGACTGGGGCTTCACGCCGGACAACATGACCACGCCGATCCGCGGCGCGGCCCTGCCGATGGCCTTCAACCGGCAGCCGCACTACACCAAGGGCCTGCTGCTCGTCGGCGACGCCGGCGGCCTGGTCAACCCGTTCAACGGCGAGGGCATCGCCTACGCGATGGAATCCGGCCAGATCGCCGCCGACGTCATCGTCCAGGCGCACGCCCGCGCCACCCCCGCCCAGCGTGAACTCGCCCTGCGGAACTACCCGCAGATCCTCAAGGACACCTACGGCGGCTACTACACCCTCGGCCGCGCCTTCGTGAAGCTCATCGGCAACCCGAAGATCATGAAGATCGCGACGCAGCGCGGTCTGACCCACCCGCTGCTCATGAAGTTCACCCTGAAGATGCTGGCCAACCTCACCGACCCGACGGGCGGCGACGCCATGGACCGGATCATCAACGGCCTGTCGAAGGTGGCCCCGAAGGCCTGAGCGCCGCACCGGTGAAGCGGGCCCGGTAGGCGGTCCGGTAGGCGGTCGGGGAGACCCCGACCGCCCGGGTGAAGTGACGGCGCAGGTTCGCCGCCGAGCCGAGCCCGCTCGCCTCGCCGATCCGCTCCACCGGCAGATCGGTGGACTCCAGGAGCGTCTGCGCCCGCGCCACCCGCTGGTCGAGCAGCCACCGCAGCGGCGTGGTGCCGTGCGCCTCGCGCACCCTGCGGTGGAAGGTGCGCGCGCTCATCCGCGCCCGGCGGGCCAACTCCTCGACCGTCAGCGGCTCGTGGAGGTGCTCCACGGCCCACTGCAGCGCCGGCCCGAACGGGTCGGCCGGCTCCGCCGGCAGCGGCGCCTCGACCAACTGCGGCCGGTCGCCCGCCCGTTGCGCCGGGACGACGAGCCGGCTCGCGAGCGCGCCCGCGACCGCCGCGCCCAGGTCCTTCCGTACGAGATGCAGGCACAGGTCCAGGCCGGCAGCGGCGCCCGCGCCGGTGAGCACCGTCCCCTCGTCCGTGAAGAGGACGTCGGTGTCGACGGTGACCCGCGGGTGCCGGGCGGCGAGTTCGGCCCCATACGCGTGATGGAGGGTGGCCCGGCGCCCGTCCAGGAGCCCGGCCGCGGCCAGCGCGAAGGCGCCGCTGCACATCGACACCATCCGCGCCCCGGCGTCCGCCGCCGCGCTCAGCGCGCCGAGCAGCCCGGCGGACAGCTCCTGGCGGCCCTCGACCACCGCGTCCGGCACCGACGGCACGATCACGGTGTCCGCGCCCGAGAGGCCGTCCAGGCCGTGGGTGGCGTGCGGGGCCGGGCCGCCGCAGACCCGGAGCTCGTACCAGGGGTCGGCCAGATCGGTGTGCGGCATCCCGAACACCATGCCCACGGTGGAGAGTTCGTACAGGTCGTACGGGGAGACGCGGCCCTGCTCGTCGGGTACGAGGGCGACGGCGACGACTCCGGTGCCGGTTGCCTTCATAGCCGCGAGCCTATGGCAGGAATCGTGCGCCGGGCGTCAGTCCTGCTCCTGTCGGCGGGATCCGGCCACTGCGAGCGTGGAGCCATGACCACCACGAACACCCACAGCAACCACGGCACCCACAGCACCCACAGCACCCACAGCACCCACAGCACCCACAGCAACGCCGGCGACAAGCAGAACGTCACCGTCATCGGGCTCGGCCGGATGGGCACGGCCCTCGCCGCCGCCTTCCTCGACGCCGGCCACCCCACCACCGTCTTCAACCGCAGCCCCGGGAAGGCCGAACCCCTCGTCGCCCGCGGCGCCCGCCGCGCCGAGACCGTCGCCGAGGCGGTCGCGGCGAGCGAGCTCGTCGTGGTCTGCGTCCTCGACTACCCCGCCGTCCGCGAGCTGCTCGACCCGGTCGCCGCCGCCCTGCGCGGCAAGACGCTGGTCAACCTCACCTCGGGCTCGCCCGAGCAGGCCCGCGCCGAGGCCGAGTGGGCCGCCGGGCACGGCATCGGCTACCTCGACGGCGGCATCATGACCACCCCGCCCGGCATCGGCGACAGCGCCAGCATGATCCTTTACGCGGGCGCCCCGGAGCTCCTCGCCACCCACCGCCCGGCGCTCGCCGTCCTCGGCGACCCGGTGGACCTGGGCCCGGACGCGGGGCTCGCCTCGCTGTACGACGCGGGCCTGCTCGGCCTCATGTGGTCGGTCTTCGGCGGCTGGCTCCACGCCGCCGCGCTCACCGGGGCCGACGGGGTGCGGGCCGAGGACTTCACGGCGATCGCGGTGCGCTGGCTGCGCACGGTCGCCTGGTTCCTCAGCGCCTACGCCGGCCAGATCGACACGGGGGAGTACCCGGGCGACGACGCCACCATCGACATCCAGGTCGCGGCCGTCGGACACCTCCTCCACGCGGCCGAGACCCGCGGCGTGGACAACCGTCTGCCGGAACTGCACCTGGCGATGATGAAGGAGGCGGTGGCGGCCGGACACGGCGCCGACTCGTACGCCCGGATCATCGAGGCATTCCGGAAGTAATCCTCAAGAACGCCCATACGGTACAAACGGCGAAGGGCCGTCGCTCCCCCGAGGAGTGACGGCCCTTCCGCGTACGCGGGGTGCGATCAGAGGATGCGCACGGCGCCCGACGGCGGGTCCCAGTCCAGGTCGCGCTCGACGACACCGGTCGACGGGTTCTGCGCGCCGACGTACTTGCCGCCGCCGACGTAGATCGCGACGTGGTACGAGCCGCTGCGCGAGCCCCAGTAGAGGATGTCGCCCGGCTGCAGGTTGCTCAGGGAGACCGACGTGCCCATGCTCGACTGGTCGTACGAGATGCGCGGCAGGTCGATGCCGGCCTGGCGGTAGGCGGCCTGGACGAGGCCGGAGCAGTCCCAGGAGTTGGGGCCGGTGCCGCCGGAGACGTAGGCGTCGCCGACCTGGGCCTTGGCGAAGGCCACGATCGCGGCGGCGGAGCCGGTGGCGACCTGCGAGCTGCTGGAGGAGCTGCCCACGGAGTCCGAGGAGGACGACGACTTCGCCGACAGCGTGGTTCGGGCCGAAGCGCGGGAAGCGCGCTCCTGGGCCTCGGCGCGGGCCTTCTCGGCCTTCTCCGCCTCGGCCTTGCGGTCGGCCTCCGCCTTGGCCTTCTTGGCGTCCTTGGCGGCCTTCTTCAGCGCCGCGTCCTCCTGGGCCGCGAGGCTCTGGTCCAGCGCCTCCTGCTGGCTCGCCTCGGCGGAGGCGGAGACGGCGCTGGCGAGGTCGGCGTCGAGGGAGCCCAGGGTGGGCATCTCGAGGGTCTTCTCGGTCAGCGGCTCGGCGTTCGCGGGGCCGGCGGCGCCGGCCACCGCGATGGTGCTGAGGACGCCACCGGCAACTCCGGCGCGGAGCGCGAGCTTCGAGGCGCTCTGGCGGGGCTTCCGGTGGCTACGTATGGGAGCGGTCTGGGACATGGGAACAACCGCTATCAGGGCTTCAGGGTTCCCTTCAAGAAACGTGGGTTGCGCCACAGTTACGTTCGGAACCGCCGAATCCGCTTCTTGTGCGCCCTTATTGACGCCGTAACGGGCAAATCGGGCGCAGCTCATTGGGGCCTTGATCACGGGTTTTCGAGGAAAGGTCCGAATTGCCCGCCACTTACCACCTCTTCACGTCCATGGCCAAGCCCTGTTCTTCCGGCGGGCGGGACGGTGTGGCACAGGTCACATTCGGGTCACGGTCCCGCTCGTGAACGCGTGCACGTGTCCACCCGTGTCCGCGCGACCCCTCGACCGGGCGACGGCCGGATCCTTTATCACTCGCTCGCGTTCCATCGCCAATTTGCTTGTAGGTCCCAACGCTTGGTAGTGCAACACCCCTCCGACCAGCGATTTCCGGTGTGGATGTCACATCTGGTGATCACCTGGGCGCTTCGAGTGGCAAGATCACCGCTCATCCGACTTCATGATCGTTCGTCAGGTGGTGGAGATCACAAAGTCCTTGGCGTACCCCGTGTCGCAGATCACAGAGAGGCGGGCTTAAGATACGCGGACGTCGGGCTTGTGAACTGCCTCACATGGGAGCGATCTTCAGCGACTCGGTGAGGGCCTCGCGGATCCGACGGTGCGGTCCAACGGTCAAGGACGACTGGAAGGAGCGAGGAGCGTGAATGCGTACGCGCCCATCCTCGTGCTCGGTGCCCTGGGAGCGGGGTTTGCGATCTTCTCCGTGGTCATGGCCACGCTTATCGGGCCAAAGAGGTACAACCGGGCAAAACTTGAGGCGTACGAGTGCGGCATCGAGCCCACCCCGACGCCGGCCGGGGGCGGTCGCTTCCCGATCAAGTACTACCTGACGGCGATGCTCTTCATCGTCTTCGACATCGAGATCGTCTTCCTCTACCCCTGGGCCGTCACCTTCGACGCCCTGGGGCTTTTCGGGCTCGTGGAGATGCTGCTCTTCGTGCTCACCGTCTTCGTCGCCTACGCGTACGTGTGGCGGCGCGGCGGCCTGGAATGGGACTGAGGGGCTGAGGGGTACCCATGGGACTCGAAGAGAAGCTGCCGAGCGGCTTTCTGCTGACGACCGTCGAACAGGCCGCGGGCTGGGTCCGGAAGGCCTCCGTCTTCCCCGCGACCTTCGGCCTCGCCTGCTGCGCCATCGAGATGATGACGACCGGCGCCGGCCGCTACGACCTGGCGCGGTTCGGCATGGAGGTCTTCCGCGGCTCGCCGCGCCAGGCCGATCTGATGATCGTGGCCGGCCGGGTGAGCCAGAAGATGGCGCCCGTCCTGCGGCAGGTCTACGACCAGATGCCGAACCCCAAGTGGGTCATCTCGATGGGCGTTTGCGCCTCGTCGGGCGGAATGTTCAACAATTACGCCATTGTGCAGGGTGTGGACCACATCGTCCCGGTCGACATCTATCTGCCCGGTTGTCCGCCCCGCCCCGAGATGCTGATGGACGCGATCCTCAAGCTCCACCAGAAGATCCAGGGCTCCAAGCTCGGCGTGAACGCGAAGGAAGCGGCCCGCGAGGCGGAGGAGGCGGCGCTCAAGGCGCTGCCCACGATCGAGATGAAGGGTCTGCTCCGGTGAGCGACGAGACACCGAACCCCGAGAAGGAGCTCAGCGCCCAGAACCTGCCGGGCCAGCGCGGGGAGCACGGCGAGGAGGTCCGCGTCCAGCGCGGCATGTTCGGCGCCAACAACGGCGGCGACACCTCCGGCTACGGCGGCCTGGTCCGCTCGATCCGGCTCCCCGGCGAGGCCACCCGCCCGTACGGCGGCTGGTTCGACGAGGTCGCCGACGAGCTGGAGGGCGCCCTGGAGGAGCAGGGTCTGGTCCCCGGGAACGCCATCGAGAAGACCGTCGTCGACCGCGGCGAGCTCACCTTCCACATCGCCCGCGAGCACCTCGTCCGGGTCGCCCGCACCCTGCGCGACGACCCCGCCCTGCGCTTCGAGCTCTGCACCGGCGTCTCCGGCGTCCACTACCCGGGCGACAAGGGCCGCGAGCTGCACGCGGTCTACCACCTGCGCTCGCTCACCCACGGCCGGCTGATCCGCCTGGAGGTCTCGGCGCCCGACGCCGAGCCGCGCATCCCGTCGCTGGTCCCGGTCTATCCGACCAACGACTGGCACGAGCGCGAGACGTACGACTTCTTCGGCATCGTCTTCGACGGCCACCCCGCCCTCACCCGGATCATGATGCCGGACGACTGGCAGGGCCACCCGCAGCGCAAGGACTACCCCCTCGGCGGCATCGCCGTCGAGTACAAGGGCGCCCAGATCCCGGCTCCGGACCAGCGGAGGTCGTACTCGTGAACACCGCATCGAACCCCCGCGAAACGACCGAGGGCAGCGTCTACACCGTCACCGGCGGCGACTGGGACGAGGTGGTCCGGTCCGCCGCCAAGGCCGACGACGAGCGCATCGTCGTCAACATGGGCCCCCAGCACCCGTCCACCCACGGCGTGCTCCGGCTCATCCTGGAGATCGACGGCGAGACCGTCACCGAGGCCCGCTGCGGCATCGGCTACCTCCACACCGGCATCGAGAAGAACGCCGAGTTCCGCACCTGGACGCAGGGCACCACCCTCGTCACGCGGATGGACTACCTCACCTCGTTCTACAACGAGACGGCGTACTGCCTCGGCGTGGAGAAGCTGCTCGGCATCACCGACGACATCCCGGACCGGGCGAGCGTCATCCGGGTGCTCCTCATGGAGCTCAACCGGCTCTCCTCGCACCTGGTCGCCATCGCCACCGGCGGCATGGAGCTCGGCGCCACCACGATCATGATCTACGGCTTCCGGGACCGCGAGATGATCCTGGACCTGTACGAGCTGATCACCGGCCTGCGCATGAACCACGCGTTCATCCGCCCCGGCGGCCTCGCCCAGGACCTCCCGCCGGGCGCCGTCGACGCCGTGCGCGAGTTCGTGAAGACTATGAAGAAGAACCTGCCGGAGTACGACAAGCTCGCCACCGGCAACCCCATCTTCAAGGCCCGCATGCAGGACGTCGGCTACCTCGACCTCACCGGCTGCATGGCGCTCGGCGCCACCGGGCCGATCCTGCGCTCCGCGGGCCTCCCGCACGACCTGCGCAAGACCGACCCGTACTGCGGCTACGAGAACTACGAGTTCGAGATCCCGACCGCCGACAGCTGCGACGCCTACGGGCGCTTCCTCGTCCGCCTGGAGGAGATGCGCCAGTCGCTGCGGATCGTCGAGCAGTGCCTGGACCGCCTGGCGCCAGGCCCGGTCATGGTCGGCGACAAGAAGATCGCCTGGCCCGCCCAGCTGGCCCTCGGCCCCGACGGCCTCGGCAACTCCCTCGACCACATCAAGAAGATCATGGGCACCTCCATGGAGGCCCTGATCCACCACTTCAAGCTGGTCACCGAGGGCTTCCGGGTCCCCGCCGGGCAGGCCTACGCGGCCGTCGAATCCCCCAAGGGCGAGCTCGGCGTCCATGTCGTCTCCGACGGCGGCACCCGCCCGTACCGGGTCCACTTCCGCGATCCGTCGTTCACCAACCTGCAGGCCATGGCCGCGATGTGCGAAGGCGGCCAGGTCGCCGACGTCATCGTCGCCGTCGCCTCCATCGACCCCGTGATGGGAGGCGTCGACCGATGACGGAGAACGTCAGTCTCGGGATGCCCCAGCTGCCCGCCCCCGAGTACCCGGCCGAGGTCCGCGCCCGCCTGGAGGAGGACGCGAAGGCGATCATCGCCCGCTACCCGGGGTCCCGCTCCGCGCTCCTGCCGATGCTGCACCTCGTGCAGTCGGAGGAGGGCCATGTGACCCGTACGGGCATGCGGTTCTGCGCCGACATGCTGGACCTCACCACCGCCGAGGTCACCGCCGTCGCCACCTTCTACACCATGTACCGGCGCAAGCCGTCCGGCGACTACCAGGTCGGCGTCTGCACCAACACGCTCTGCGCGGTCATGGGCGGCGACGCCATCTTCGAGGAGCTCAAGGAGCACCTCGGGGTCGGCAACGACGAGACGACCGCGGACGGCAAGGTCACCCTCGAACACATCGAGTGCAACGCGGCCTGCGACTTCGCGCCCGTCGTGATGGTCAACTGGGAGTTCTTCGACAACCAGACGCCCGAGTCCGCCAAGCGGCTCGTCGACGACCTGGTCGCCGGGCGGCCCGTCTCGCCCACCCGCGGCGCGCCCCTGTGCACCTTCAAGGAGACCGCCCGCATCCTGGCCGGCTTCCCCGACGAGCGCGAAGGCGCCGTCGAGGCCTCCGGCGGCGCCGGACCGGCCTCCCTGGTCGGCCTCCGCCTCGCCAAGGGCGAGGCCCCGCACACCCGAATCGTCCATCCGCGCGGCGAGGCAGCCAGTGAGGAGGGGGAGTGATGACCTTGGCGGCCGAGATCAACAACAGCAGCCCCGAGAAACTGCTCTCACCCGTCCTGTCGGCCTTCTGGGACCAGCCGAACTCCTGGACCCTGGAGACCTACCGCCGGCACGAGGGCTACGAGGGCCTGCGCAAGGCCCTGGCGATGTCGCCCGACGACCTCATCGCGTACGTGAAGGACTCCGGTCTGCGCGGACGCGGCGGCGCCGGCTTCCCGACGGGCATGAAGTGGCAGTTCATCCCGCAGGGCGACGGCAAGCCGCACTACCTCGTCGTCAACGCCGACGAGTCCGAGCCGGGCACCTGCAAGGACATCCCGCTGCTCTTCGCCAACCCGCACTCCCTCATCGAGGGCATCGTGATCGCCTGCTACGCGATCCGCTCCAGCCACGCCTTCATCTATCTGCGCGGCGAGGTCGTCCCCGTACTGCGCCGCCTGCACGAGGCCGTGCGGGAGGCGTACGAGGCGGGCTACCTCGGCAAGAACATCCAGGGCAGCGGCCTGGACGTCGAGCTCACCGTGCACGCGGGCGCCGGCGCGTACATCTGCGGTGAGGAGACCGCCCTGCTCGACTCGCTCGAAGGGCGCCGCGGCCAGCCCCGGCTGCGACCCCCCTTCCCCGCGGTCGCCGGTCTGTACGCGTGCCCCACTGTGGTGAACAACGTCGAATCCATCGCCTCGGTTCCCGCGATCCTGAACCGCGGCAAGGACTGGTTCACCTCGATGGGCAGCGAGAAGTCCCCGGGCTTCACGCTCTACTCGCTCAGCGGGCACGTCGCCTCGCCCGGCCAGTACGAGGCCCCGCTCGGCATCACCCTGCGCCAGCTGCTCGACATGAGCGGCGGGATGCGGCCCGGGCACCGGCTGAAGTTCTGGACCCCGGGCGGCTCGTCCACCCCGATGTTCACCGACGAGCACCTCGACGTCCCGCTCGACTACGAGGGCGTCGGCGCCGCCGGCTCCATGCTCGGCACCAAGGCGCTGCAGTGCTTCGACGAGACCACCTGCGTGGTCCGCGCCGTCACCCGCTGGACCGAGTTCTACGCCCACGAGTCCTGCGGCAAGTGCACGCCCTGCCGCGAAGGCACCTACTGGCTGGTCCAGTTGCTCCGCGACATCGAGGCCGGCAAGGGCGTCATGGCCGACCTCGACAAGCTGAACGACATCGCCGACAACATCAACGGCAAGTCCTTCTGCGCCCTCGGCGACGGCGCCGCCTCGCCGATCTTCTCCTCGCTCAAGTACTTCCGCGAGGAGTACGAGCAGCACATCACGGGCAAGGGCTGCCCCTTCGACCCCGCCAAGTCCACCGCCTGGGCGGACAAGCACCGGGAGGTGAACGCATGACAGACCAGGATGCGGTCACGCTGACCATCGACGGCATCGAGATCTCCGTCCCCAAGGGGACGCTGGTCATCCGGGCCGCCGAGCAGCTCGGCATCGAGATCCCGCGCTTCTGCGACCACCCGCTGCTCGACCCGGCCGGTGCCTGCCGCCAGTGCATCGTCGAGGTCGAGGGCCAGCGCAAGCCGATGGCCTCCTGCACCATCACCTGCACCGACGGCATGGTGGTCAAGTCGCAGCTGACGTCGCCGGTCGCCGAGAAGGCCCAGCACGGGGTGATGGAGCTGCTGCTCATCAACCACCCGCTGGACTGCCCGGTCTGCGACAAGGGCGGCGAGTGCCCGCTGCAGAACCAGGCCATGTCCCACGGGCAGGCCGAGACCCGCTTCGAGGGCAAGAAGCGCACCTTCGAGAAGCCGATCCCGCTCTCCCCGCAGGTGCTGCTCGACCGCGAGCGGTGCGTGCTGTGCGCGCGCTGCACCCGCTTCTCCCAGCAGGTCGCCGGCGACCCGATGATCGAGCTGCTCGAACGAGGTGCGCTCCAGCAGGTCGGCATCGGCAACAGCGACCCCTTCGAGTCGTACTTCTCCGGCAACACCATCCAGATCTGCCCCGTCGGGGCCCTGACGTCGGCGGCGTACCGCTTCCGCTCCCGGCCCTTCGACCTGGTGTCGTCGCCGAGCGTCTGCGAGCACTGCGCGGGCGGCTGCGCGACCCGCACCGACCACCGGCGCGGCAAGGTCATGCGGCGGCTCGCGGCCGAGGACCCCGAGGTCAACGAGGAGTGGATCTGTGACAAGGGGCGGTTCGCGTTCCGGTACGCGCAGCAGCGCGACCGGCTCAGCACGCCGCTGGTCCGCAACCCGGAGACCGGTCAGCTGGAGACCGCGTCCTGGCCCGAGGCCCTGGAGACCGCCGCGCGCGGGCTCGTCCGCGGGCGCACCGGCGTCCTGAGCGGCGGACGGCTCACGGTCGAGGACTCCTACGCGTACGCCAAGTTCGCCCGGGTCGCCCTCGACACCAACGACGTCGACTTCCGGGCCCGTGTCCACTCCGGCGAGGAGGCCGACTTCCTGGCCTCCGTCATCGCCGGGCGGGGCCGCGACCTGGACGGGAGCGGGGTCACGTACCGGTCCCTGGAGGCCGCCCCGGCGGTGCTCCTGGTCGGTCTGGAGTCCGAGGAGGAGGCGCCCGGCGTCTTCCTGAAGCTCCGCAAGTCCTGGCGGAAGAAGGGCCAGCGGACCTACGCGGTCGCCTCGCACGCCACCCGCGGCCTGGAGAAGGCGGGCGGCACGCTCCTTCCGGCCGCGCCCGGCACCGAGACCGAGTGGCTCGACGCCCTCACCTCCCGGGTCGGCCTCTCCGAGGACGGCCTGGCCGCCGCCGAGGCGCTGCGCGAGGACGGCGCCGTGATCGCCGTCGGCGAGCGGCTCGCGGGAGTGCCCGGCGCGCTCACCGCGGCCGTACGGGCCGCCACCGCCACCGGCGCCGAGCTGGTGTGGATCCCGCGCCGGGCCGGTGAGCGGGGCGCCGTCGAGGCGGGCGCCATCCCGGCCCTGCTGCCCGGCGGACGGCCCGCGACCGATCCACGCGCGCGTGAGGAGGTCGCCGCCGTCTGGGGCGTACGCGAACTCCCGCACGGCTACGGCCGCGACACCGGCCAGATCGTCGAGGCCGCCGCCACCGGCGAACTCACCGCACTGCTCGTCGGCGGCGTCGACGTCGACGACCTGCCGGACCCGGCACGCGCGCGTGAGGCGCTCGACGCGGCCTTCGTCGTCTCCCTGGAGCTGCGCCCCGGCGCGGTCACCGAGCGGGCCGACGTGGTCCTGCCGGTCGCTGCGGTCGCCGAGAAGCCCGGCACCTTCCTCAACTGGGAGGGCCGCGCCCGCCTCTTCGAGGCCGCGCTCAAGCCCGAGCAGATGACCAGGTCGCTGGCTCCGACCGACGCCCGGGTCCTGCACATGCTGGCCGACGCCATGGACGCCCACCTGGGCCTGCCCGACCTGCGGTCGATCCGGGGCGAGCTGGACCGGCTCGGCGGCTGGACCGGCGACCGGGCCACCGAGCCCGCCGAGCCCGGCCAGGCCGCCGCCCGCCCCGGCGACGGCGAGGCCGTCCTCGCCGGCCACCGGCTGCTGCTCGACCTCGGCCGGCTCCAGGAGGGCGACGAGGCCCTCGCCGCCACCCGGCACGCCGCCGTCGCCCGGCTCTCCGCCCGGACCGCCGAGGACACCGGCGTCAAGGACGGCGACCAGCTCGAAGTCACCGGCCCGGCCGGCGCGGTGACCTTCCCGCTGGCCGTCACCGAGATGCCCGACCGCGTCGTCTGGCTCCCGCTCAACTCCACGGGCCACGGCGTCCTCGCCGACACCGGCGCCCGCCCCGGCGACCCGGTCCGGATCGGCCCGGCGGTCACCACGGACGCGGTGGAGGTGCGGTCATGAGCGCGCACCTCGCCCGGCCGGGCGCAGCCCTGGCCGTCGCGGGCCGGTGGCCCGCGGGGCCGGGTCCCCGAATCCACCCCGTCCGGCCGGGCGACGCCCTGGCCGCCCCCGCACGGGAGGTGCGCGCATGACCGCCCTCGCTCCACTCGCGGACGCACAGCGCAGCGTCCTCGCCGCGGAAGACCTCTCCCTGTTCGGCACGGACCCCTGGTGGCTCGTCGCGATCAAGGCAGTCTTCTGCTTCGCGTTCCTCATGGTGACGGTGCTCTTCTCCATCGTGTGGGAGCGCAAGGTCGTCGCCTGGATGCAGCTGCGCATCGGCCCCAACCGGCACGGCCCCTGGGGCCTCCTCCAGTCCCTCGCGGACGGCGTCAAGCTGATGCTGAAGGAGGACGTGATCGTCAAGCGGGCCGACAAGGTCGTCTACGTGCTCGCCCCGGTCGTCGCGGCCATCCCGGCCTTCATGGCGATCGCGGTGATCCCGTTCGGCCCGGCCGGCAACGAGGTCTCGATCTTCGGCCAGCGCACCACGATGCAGCTCACCGACCTGCCGATCGCGATGCTGTACGTCCTCGCGGTCGCCTCCGTCGGCATCTACGGCATCGTGCTCGCCGGCTGGTCCTCCGGCTCGACCTACCCGCTGCTCGGCGGACTGCGCTCGGCCGCGCAGATGATCTCGTACGAGATCGCCATGGGCGCCGCCTTCGCCTCCGTCTTCCTCTACTCCGGGTCCATGTCGACCTCGGCGATCGTGGAGGCGCAGGCCGACCGCTGGTACATCATCCTGCTGCCGGTCTCCTTCATCATCTACATCGTCACCATGGTGGGCGAGACCAACCGCGCCCCCTTCGACATGCCGGAGTCCGAGGGCGACCTCGTCGGCGGCTTCAACACCGAGTACTCGTCCATCAAGTTCGCGCTGTTCATGCTCGCCGAGTACGTGAACATGGTGACCGTCTCCGCCGTCTCCACCACCCTCTTCCTGGGCGGCTGGCGCGCCCCGTGGCCGATCTCCGGATTCTGGGAGGGCGCCAACCACGGCTGGTGGCCGATGCTCTGGTTCGTCCTCAAGGTCCAGCTGCTGCTGTTCTTCTTCATCTGGCTGCGCGGCACGCTGCCCCGCGTCCGCTACGACCAGCTGATGAAGCTCGGCTGGAAGGTGCTCATCCCGGTCTCGGTGGTCTGGCTGATGCTGGTCGCCACCGTCCGGGCGCTGCGCAACGAGAACTACGGCTTCCAGACGATCGTGCTGTACGTCGCCGGAGCCGTGCTCGCGGTGCTGCTGCTGTCCTTCCTGGCGGACGTGTTCCGCGACCGGAAGGGCAAGGGCGCCAAGGGCGCCAAGGGCGCCGAGGGGCAGGCCCCTTCGGCCGCCGAAGCCCGCGAGTTCGACCCGATGGCGGGCGGCTTCCCCGTACCGCCCAAGCCCGGACAGTCCCTGCCGCCCGTACCGCGGCGCCGGTCCCGCGGCGAGCGGGAGCTGATTGTCAGTGGCGGCCCCGATACTGCTACCGAGAGTGATGAAAGGGGGACGGACGGTGTCTGATTTCCAGAATCCGGTGGCCGGTTTCGGCGTGACCTTCAAGGCCATGTTCAAGAAGCGGCTGACCGAGCAGTACCCGGAGCAGCAGAAGACGACGGCGCCCCGCTTCCACGGCCGGCACCAGCTCAACCGTCACCCCGACGGTCTGGAGAAGTGCGTCGGCTGCGAGTTGTGCGCCTGGGCCTGCCCGGCCGACGCCATCTACGTGGAGGGCGCGGACAACACCGACGAGGAGCGCTACTCGCCGGGCGAGCGGTACGGGCGGGTGTACCAGATCAACTACGCCCGCTGCATCCTGTGCGGACTCTGCATCGAGGCCTGCCCCACCCGGGCGCTCACGATGACCAACGAGTTCGAGCTGGCCGACTCCTCCCGCGAGAACCTGATCTTCACCAAGGAGCAGCTCCTCGCGGGCCTGGAAGAGGGCATGGTCGACAGCCCGCACGCCATCTACCCCGGCACCGACGAGCAGGACTACTACCGGGGCCTGGTCACCGAGGCCGCGCCCGGGACCGTCCGTCAGGTCGCCGTCTCCAAGGGGGAGAAGGGCGAACCGGAGGAGGTGGACGCATGAGCGCGCTCGCCGCGAACACCCTCGCCGCCTACACGACGTCCTCCGGCGAGGCCTTCCAGTTCTGGGTGCTCGGCGCCGTCGCCGTCATCGGCGCGCTGTGCACGATCCTGATGCGCAAGGCCGTCCACTCGGCGCTCTGCCTCGCCGGCACCATGATCGTCCTGGCGGTGTTCTACCTAGCCAACGGCGCCTACTTCCTGGGCATCGTGCAGATCGTCGTCTACACCGGCGCGATCATGATGCTGTTCCTCTTCGTGGTCATGCTCGTCGGCGTCACCGCCGCCGACTCCGTGAAGGAGACCATCAAGGGACAGCGCTGGTGGGCCGCCGCCTGCGCCCTCGGCTTCGGCGTCCTGCTGGCCGCCGGCATCGGCAACGCCGCCCTGAAGGAGTTCAACGGGCTCGGCGCGGCCAACGGGGCCTACGGCGGAAACGTCGAGGGTCTCGCCGCCCTCGTCTTCACCAAGTACGTCTTCGCCTTCGAGATCACCGGCGCCCTGCTCATCACCGCCGCCGTCGGCGCGATGGTGCTCACCCACCGCGAGCGCACCGAACGCGCCCGCACCCAGCGCGAGCTGGCCGAGCAGCGGGTCCGGGACGGCAAGCACCTGCCGCCGCTCCCCGCACCCGGCGTCTACGCCCGGCACAACGCGGTGGACATCGCCGGCCTGCTGCCCGACGGCACCCCCGCCGAGCTGACCGTGATCTCCACCCTGCGCAAGCGGGGCCAGATCCGCGACGTGTCCGGCGAGGCCCTCGCCGACCTCAAGGCCCTGGAGCAGCGCTCCGCGGAGCGCCTGGGGCGGAAGGCCCGTGACGGAGAGGAGGCCTCGCGGTGAACCCCGTCAACTACCTGTACCTCGCCGCACTGCTGTTCACCATCGGTGCCACCGGGGTGCTCATCCGGCGCAACGCGATCGTGCTCTTCATGTGCGTCGAGCTGATGCTCAACGCCTGCAACCTCGCGCTCGTCACCTTCTCCCGAATGCACGGCAACCTCGACGGCCAGGTCATCGCCTTCTTCACGATGGTCGTGGCCGCCGCGGAGGTCGTCGTCGGACTCGCGATCATCGTGTCCGTCTTCCGTGCCCGTCACTCGGCCTCGGTCGACGACGCCAGTCTGATGAAGCTGTGAGGGGCTGACCGTGGACAACCTCATCGCGCTGCTCGTCGCGGCGCCCCTGCTCGGAGCGGCGGTCCTGCTGTGCGGCGGACGGCGGCTCGACAAGGCCGGGCACTGGCTCGGCACCCTGCTCGCCGGCGCGTCCTTCGTGATCGGCCTGGTCCTCTTCGCC
This sequence comes from Streptomyces sp. SKN60, assembly GCF_026236535.1. Lineage (GTDB taxonomy): Bacteria > Actinomycetota > Actinomycetes > Streptomycetales > Streptomycetaceae > Streptomyces. The sequence continues at coordinate 208,454 of NZ_JAHTMW010000005.1, forward strand.
GACATGCTCTCCAAGAGCGCCGACGACCGGACCCTGTACCAGAACCTGTACACCTGGATCCCCGTCGAGGGCTTCCAGGCGGACATCGCCTTCCAGCTCGACCAGCTCTCGATGACCTTCGTGCTGCTCATCACCGGAGTCGGCACGCTCATCCACCTGTACTCGGTCGGGTACATGGAGCACGACGAGCGCCGGCGCCGCTTCTTCGGCTACCTCAACCTGTTCGTCGCGGCGATGCTGCTGCTGGTCCTCGCCGACAACTACCTGCTGCTCTACTTCGGCTGGGAGGGCGTCGGCCTCGCCTCGTACCTCCTGATCGGCTTCTGGCAGCACAAGCCCAGCGCGGCCACCGCCGCCAAGAAGGCCTTCCTGGTCAACCGGGTCGGCGACATGGGCCTGTCGATCGCGATCATGCTGATGTTCACCACCTTCGGCACCTTCGCCTTCGGCCCGGTCCTGCAGTCCGCGGCCGACGGCGGGGCGAGCGAGGGCAAGCTGACCGCCGTCGCGCTGATGCTGCTGCTCGCCGCCTGCGGCAAGTCCGCCCAGGTGCCGCTGCAGTCCTGGCTCGGCGACGCGATGGAGGGCCCGACCCCGGTCTCCGCCCTCATCCACGCCGCGACCATGGTGACCGCCGGTGTCTATCTGATCGTCCGCTCCGCCGACATCTTCAACGCGGCGCCGGACGCCCAGCTCGTCGTCACCGTCGTCGGCGCCGTCACGCTCCTCTTCGGTGCGATCGTCGGTTGCGCGAAGGACGACATCAAGAAGGCGCTGGCCGGCTCGACGATGTCGCAGATCGGCTACATGGTCCTGGCGGCCGGCCTCGGCCCCATCGGCTACGCCTTCGCGATCATGCACCTGGTGACCCACGGCTTCTTCAAGGCCGGGCTGTTCCTCGGCGCCGGTTCGGTCATGCACGGCATGAACGACGAGGTCGACATGCGGCACTACGGCGGCCTGCGGAAGTACATGCCGGTCACCTTCGCCACCTTCGGCCTCGGCTACCTCGCGATCATCGGCTTCCCTGGCCTGTCCGGCTTCTTCTCCAAGGACAAGATCATCGAGGCGGCCTTCGCCAAGGGCGGCGCCGAGGGCTGGATCCTCGGCGCCTGCGCCCTCCTGGGCGCCGCCATCACCGCGTACTACATGACCCGCGTGATGCTGATGACCTTCTTCGGCGAGAAGCGCTGGCAGCCCGACGCCAACGGCGAGCTGCCGCACCCGCACGAGTCGCCCAAGGTGATGACGATCCCGATGATCCTGCTGGCCGTCGGCTCGGTGTTCGCGGGCGGCTTCTTCGGCATCGGCGACCGCTTCGTCACCTGGCTGGAGCCGGTCACCTCCTTCGAGCACGGGCACCCGCCGATCAGCGCCGGGGCGATCACCGCCTCCACCGTCGTCGTCATGCTCCTCGGCGTCGGACTCGCCTGGCTGCAGTACGGGCGCCGCCCGGTGCCGGTCGTCGCCCCGCGCGGCTCCCTGCTCACCCGGGCCGCCCGCCGCGACCTGCTCCAGGACGACTTCAACCACGTCGTCTTCGTCCGCGGCGGCACCCACCTGACCCGCTCCCTGGTCTATGTCGACCACAGCCTCGTCGACGGCGTGGTCAACGGCACCGCGGCCTCCGTCGGCGGACTCTCCGGCCGGCTGCGCAAACTCCAGAACGGCTACGCCCGGTCGTACGCGGTCTCCATGTTCGGAGGCACGGCCGTGCTCATCGCCGCGACCCTGCTGATGAGGGCGGTGTGACTGCCATGTCCCAAGTGGTCAACGCGGGCTTCCCGCTCCTGACGGTCACGGCGGCCGTGCCGGCGGTCGGCGCGGTGCTCACCGCGGCCGTCCCGGCGGCCCGCCGCACCGCCGCCAAGTGGCTGGCGCTGCTGATCTCGCTCGTCACCCTCGCGCTCGCCGCGGTCGTCTTCGTCCGCTTCGAGCCGGGCGGCGACCGCTACCAGCTGGTCGAGTCGCACGCCTGGATCAAGGACTTCGGCGTGCGCTACGAGCTCGGCGTGGACGGCATCGGGGTGGCCCTCATCGGGCTCACCGCGCTGCTCATCCCGTTCATCGTGCTCGCCGGCTGGCACGACGCCGACCCCCTGGAGACCGCGTCCAAGCGGTGGCGGCCCACCCAGGGCTTCTTCGCCCTGATCCTCATGGTCGAGGCGATGGTGATCCTCTCCTTCGAGGCCACCGACGTCTTCCTCTTCTACATCCTGTTCGAAGCCATGCTCATCCCGATGTACTTCCTCATCGGCGGCTTCGGCGACCGCGCGCACAGCGGCACCGACGAGAACGCGGCGGCCCAGCGCTCGTACGCGGCGGTCAAGTTCCTGCTCTACAACCTGGTCGGCGGGCTCATCATGCTGGCCGCCGTCATCGGGCTCTACGTCGTCGCCGGCAACTTCTCCCTCACGGAGATCGCCGAGGCGCGCGCCAACGGCAGCCTGGAGATGGCGACCAGCACCGAGCGCTGGCTGTTCCTCGGCTTCTTCTTCGCCTTCGCGGTGAAGGCGCCGCTGTGGCCGCTGCACACCTGGCTGCCCAACGCGATGGGGGAGTCCACCGCCCCGGTCGCCGTCCTCATCACGGCGGTGGTCGACAAGGTCGGCACCTTCGCGATGCTCCGCTACTGCCTCGGGCTCTTCCCGGATGCGTCGAAGTGGGCCACCCCGGTGATCGTCGCCCTGGCGCTGATCAGCATCGTGTACGGGGCGCTGCTCGCCGTCGGCCAGCGTGACATCAAGCGCCTGGTGGCCTACGCGTCGATCTCCCACTTCGGCTTCATCATCATGGGCATCTTCGCGATGACCAGCCAGGGCCAGTCCGGCGCCACGCTCTACATGGTCAACCACGGCATCTCGACCGCCGCCCTGATGCTGGTCGCCGGCTTCCTGATCTCCCGGCGCGGCTCGCGGCTCATCGCCGACTACGGCGGTGTGCAGAAGGCCGCGCCGATCCTGGCCGGCACCTTCCTGATCGGCGGTCTGGCGACCCTGTCGCTGCCCGGACTCGCCCCGTTCGTCAGCGAGTTCCTGGTCCTGGTCGGCACGTACTCCCGCTACCCGGTGGCCGGCATCATCGCCACCACCGGCATCGTCCTCGCCGCGCTCTACGTCCTCGTCCTCTACCAGCGGACGATGACCGGCCCGGTGAAGGAGGAGACCCGGTCCATGCCGGACCTGCGGGTCCGCGAGCTCGCGGTGGTCGCCCCGCTGATCGCGGTGCTGATCTTCCTCGGGGTCTTCCCCAAGCCGCTGACGGACGTCGTCAACCCGGCGGTCCAGCACACCATGTCCGATGTCCAGCAGACGGACCCCGAGCCTGAAGTGGAGGCGGCCAAGTGAGCGCATCCGCCGTCGCACCCGCTGTCCACACCCTGTGGACGACGGCCGCCGGGCCGATCGACAAGATCCCGGCACCCCACATCGAGTACACCCAGCTGGCACCCGTCCTCATCGTGGTCGGCGCCGCCGTGCTCAGCGTCCTCGTCGAGGCCTTCGTGCCGCGCAAGGGCCGCTACTTCGCCCAGGTGTTCCTGAGCGTCCTCGCGCTCGCCGCCGCCTTCGCGGCCGTCGTCGGCCTCGCCGCCGGCGGCTACGGCTCCACCAAGGCCCACATCGCGGCCATGGGCGCCGTCGCCGTCGACGGACCCGCCCTGTTCCTTCAGGGCACCATCCTGCTCGCCGCCGTCCTGGCGGTGCTCACCTTCGCCGAGCGCAGGCTCGATCCGGCCGACCACGGCCACCGGGTCGACTCCTTCGCCGCCGAGGCCGCCGCCGTACCCGGCAGCGAGCAGGAGAAGGCGGCCGTGAAGGCCGGCTTCACCACCACCGAGGTCTTCCCGCTGCTCCTGTTCGCGGTCACCGGCATGCTGGTCTTCCCGGCCGCCAACGACCTGCTGACCCTCTTCATCGCCCTGGAAGTCTTCTCGCTGCCGCTCTACCTGCTGTGTGCCGTCGCCCGTCGCAAGCGGCTGATGTCGCAGGAGTCCGCGGTCAAGTACTTCCTGCTCGGCGCCTTCTCCTCGGCGTTCCTGCTGTTCGGCATCGCCCTGCTCTACGGCTACGCGGGCTCCGTCTCGTACGCCACGATCGCGGACGTCGTCAGCGGCGCCGTCCCCGCGATCGACCCGGCGCTCGCCGGCACCATGGGCAACGACGTGCTGCTGCTCATCGGCTTCGCCATGGTGCTCATGGGCCTGCTCTTCAAGGTCGGCGCCGTCCCGTTCCACATGTGGACCCCGGACGTCTACCAGGGCGCCCCGACCCCGGTCACCGGCTTCATGGCCGCGGCCACCAAGGTCGCCGCGTTCGGCGCGCTGCTGCGCCTGCTGTACGTGGTGCTGCCGGGCCTCACCTGGGACTGGCGGCCGGTCATGTGGGGCGTCGCCATCGTCACCATGCTGGGCGGTGCGATCGTCGCCATCACGCAGACCGACATCAAGCGGCTGCTCGCCTACTCGTCGATCGCGCACGCCGGCTTCCTCCTGGCCGGTGTCATCGCGGCCACGCCCAGCGGCGTCTCCTCGGTCCTGTTCTACCTGGGCGCCTACACCTTCGTGACGATCGGCGCCTTCGCCGTCGTCACCCTGGTGCGGGACGCGGGCGGCGAGGCCACCCACCTGTCCAAGTGGGCCGGACTCGGGCGCCGTTCGCCGCTCGTCGCCGCGGTCTTCGCGGTCTTCCTGCTCGCCTTCGCCGGCATCCCGCTGACCTCCGGCTTCTCCGGCAAGTTCGCGGTCTTCAAGGCGGCGGCGGACGGCGGCGCGGGCGGGCTCGTCGTGATCGGTGTGATCTCCTCGGCGGTCGCCGCGTTCTTCTACATCCGGGTGATCGTGCTGATGTTCTTCAGCGAGCCGAAGGCGGACGGCCCCACGGTCGCCGTGCCCTCCGGACTCACCTCGGTGGCGATCGCGGCCGGTGTGGTCGTGACGCTCGTGCTCGGCTTCGCGCCGCAGTACTTCCTGGACCTGGCGAGCCAGGCGAGCGTGTTCGTGCGCTGATCGGTACGGCGAAGGGCCCGGTCTCCCGTGTGGGGGCCGGGCCCTTCGGCGTACGCGCTACGGCTTCTGCTTGTGCTCGGACTGCTGCTTGTCCTCCGTGCACGGGGTGCAGTGCACGCGCGGGTTGTACGGGGTGAAGACGCCCTTCGGGTTCTTCTTGAAGATCCAGGCGTGCAGCGAGTAGTGGGGGCCGACCGGCGGGAAGTCGAAGGGCCCGTCGAAGTTCCGGTCGAAGATCCGCGGCACGGGCTGGCCCGTGTTGGGGACGACCCACTCGACGGCGACCAGCTCGCGCTTGCCGGTCTTGTGGTCCGGCGCGTACAGGATGGCGGCGGGCCGGGTCGGGTCGGTGGAGCCGAGGTTCGCGGGCTTCACGTAGTGGTAGCCCATGCCGCCGAGCTCCGGGTCCTCCACGCAGTCGTCGGTGCGCAGGTAGCCGTCGTCGATGGCGGCCTGCTCGGACTTGTACTTCTTGGTGGCCTCGTACGTCTTCTTCAGGTCCGGGTGCGGGAAGTCGTGGCCCTTCGGGTCCTTCGCCTTCGCCACGGGTGCGGCGGCCGAGACGGCCGGGGCGGCCCCCAGGGCCAGCGAGGTCGCGGCGGCCAGCGCGAGCGCGGCCATGAGGGGGCGGGGTCGTGCGGACATGTGTGTCTGCTCCTCGGGAGGGGTGGGCGTGCCCGATCGGGCCGCCTGACGCGGGCGGGCTGCTCTCCCCGGCGCCCGCCGTCCCCTGCAGCCTCACCCGCGGGCCGGGGAGGCCGCACGCGGGGGTGACCCATTGGGGGTCACCGTGTCATCGTGAGTAACCGCCCGGATTGGTCTCGACCATTGGGCTCGGCTCTGTTGCTCGACCGCGTCGACTCGACCCCGCCGAGGAGAGGGAGGCCGCACGATGCGCGGCACCACCGCGTTGCCCGACAGCCCCTGCACCGCGTCCCGGCGCGGCGAACCGCCCGTGCACCGGCTGGAGGTGCGGCTGCCCGAGGACGTGCCCTTCGCCGTCGGCAGCTTCGACACCATCGGCCCGATGTCCCGGGCCGCGTTCCCGCACCGGCACACCTTCTACGAGATCGTGCACGTCACCCACGGCACCGGCACCCATGTGGTCGACCTGAACCGCTGGGAGCTCCGCCCGCCGCAGCTCGGCCTGATCCTGCCCGGGCAGCTGCACCACTGGGAGGACGTCCACGGCCTCGACGGCTCCGTCGTCCTCTTCACCCCCGAGTTCCTCGTCGACCACCCCGGCGACCGGGACCTCCTGCGCCGCATCGGCGAACGCCCCTGGCTCCGCCTCGACCCGGCCGCGCACACCCGCACCGGACGCCTGATCGCCGAGCTGAGGGAGGAGTACGGGCACGGGGACGCCGGGTTCGCGACCGTGCTGCGCTCGCTGCTCCACGTCCTGCTGGTGCGCACGGCCCGGCTCGGCGGCCCGGTGGACGCTCCGCCGGCGCCCGCCCCGCCCGGGCGGCCCGCGGCCGTCGCCGAGGAGTTCGCCCGGCTGATCGCCCGTACCGGACAGGACGGCGGGGCGGACGTACCGCGCTCGGTCCGGGACTGCGCCGAGCGGATCGGCGTCACGCCCGGCTATCTCACCGAGGCGGTACGGGCGGCCGTCGGCCGCACCCCGGCCGGGCTGCTCCGCGAGGCCCGCACCCGGGAGGCCCAACGCCTGCTCGCCCGTACCGAACTGACGGTACGGCAGATCGCGGCGCGGACCGGCTTCGAGGACCCCGCGTACTTCTGCCGCTTCTTCCGCCGGGAGACCGGCATGAGCCCCGGCGACTTCCGGAAGAAAGCACCATGACCACCGCGCTCCGTCCATCGAAGCGGCCCGTGTCCCGCGCCTAGGTTTCTGGTCGACCGCTCGATCCCCCCACAGGAGGAGCAGGCATGGACCGCAAGGACCGCGTGGACCGCATGGACCGCGAGACCAGTACCGGACACGTCACCCGCAAGACCGTGCTGCGCGCCGCACTCGCCGCCGGCATGGCCGCGCCCGCGGTGCTCATGGGCGTCCCGGCGCTCGCCCGCACGCTCACCGACGGCACGGGCACCGTGCCGCTGACGCCCGCGTGCGACGACGGCGACGAACCGACCGTCGCGCAGATCGAGGGCCCCTACTTCAAGCCCAACTCCCCACTGCGCACGAGCCTGTTGGAGCCGGGCACGGCGGGCGTGCGGCTCACGCTCAGCGGCTATGTCTTCGGGCGGGCCTGCCGGCCGATCTCCGGGGCGCTGCTCGACTTCTGGCAGGCGGACACCAACGGCGCCTACGACAACACCGGATTCCGCTTCCGCGGCCACCAGTTCACCGGCGCGGACGGCGCCTTCGCGCTCACCACGATCGTGCCGGGCCTCTATCCCGGCCGCACCCGGCACATCCACGTCAAGGTGCAGGCGCCGGGCCGCCCGATCCTCACCACCCAGCTGTACTTCCCGGGCGAGCCCCGCAACAACACCGACTCGATCTTCGACGCGCGGCTCCTGATGAGCGTGCGGGACGCGGGCGGCGGCGGCAAGGAGGCGGCCTTCGACTTCGTCCTCGACGTCCCCCAGGACCCGGGCCCCACCCCGACCCCCACGCCGACCTCGACGGCCCCGGGCGGAACGTGGGCGGTCGGCACCGCGTACCGGGCCGGGGACGCCGTCACGTACGCCGGGCGGGGCTATGTCTGCCTCCAGGCGCACACGGCCCAGCCGGGCTGGGAGCCGCCGGCCGTCCCGGCGCTGTGGCGGGCGGTGTGAGGGGACGCGGTCAACCCGTCGTACGTCCAGGGAGTCCGCCCTACGCTGTCGCGGAGAACAGGGGGTGGGCGGATGACGATGGAACCGATGTGGCTGGTGGCCGCGAACGTGGTGACCTGGCGCCGGTGTGGCGAGGGCGGCCAGGAGCTGCGCAACGGCACGAAGGCGTTCCGCGGCGGGGCGAAGGTGTACGTCCTCCGGGCCTACTGGGGGCCCGGGGGCGAGCGGCTCACGGCGCTCGGCCGTGAGCGCCACACGAGCCGGTGGATCGTCCTCGATCTGGCGACGCGCCATCTGTTCGACTTCCGGGCCAAGCAGGTGCACAGCCCGCGCGTGCTTGAGCGCATCGCCGCGCACCGGTACGGCGGCGGCTTCGGCACGGCGGAGGCGGCGGGCGAGGTGGCCGCGACGCTGGAGCGGTACGCCCGCCGGTACCGGGCCGCCGTCTCGCCGTACAGCCCGCACCCGGAGCACTGCCTGTGCCATGTGTGCCTCACGGGCGAGGCACACATGGCGGAAGCCGCTTCCTAGGCGGGGTTCGGCACGATCCGGCCGGTGACCTCGCCGAGGGCGACGCGGGTGCCGTCCGGGCCGGGGGCCCAGGCGGTCAGGGTGACCTCGTCGCCGTCCTCCAGGAACGTGCGCTTGCCGTCGGGCAGGTCGAGGGCGTCGCGGCCGTTCCAGGTGAGTTCGAGGAGCGAGCCGCGCTGGGCGACCTCGGGGCCGGAGACCGTACCGGAGCCGTAGAGGTCGCCGGTACGGAGCGAGGCGCCGTTGACGGTCATGTGGGCGAGCTGCTGGGCCGCCGTCCAGTACATGGAGGCGAACGGCGGCTCGGCCACCACCTCGCCGTTGATGGCGACGCTGATCCGCAGGTCGAAGCCGCCCGGCTCCTCGTCGGCGGAGTCGTCCAGGTACGGCTGGAGCGCGAAGTCCCGCGCGGGCGGCGCGACCCGGGCCGCGTCCAGGGCCTCCAGGGGGGTCACCCAGGCCGACACCGAGGTCTGGAACGACTTGCCGAGGAACGGGCCGAGCGGCACGTACTCCCAGGCCTGGATGTCCCGCGCCGACCAGTCGTTGAGCAGGGTCAGGCCGAAGACGTGCTCGCGGAATTCGGCGAGCGGGACGGGCGTGCCGAGCGTGGACGGGGTGCCGACGAGGAAGCCGACCTCCGCCTCGATGTCCAGCTTCACCGAGGGCCCGAAGACGGGCGCCGGGTCGGCCGGGGTCTTGCGCTGCCCGGCGGGCCGTACGACATCCGTACCCGACACGACGACGGTGCCGGCGCGCCCGTGGTAGCCGATCGGCAGGTGCTTCCAGTTCGGGGTGAGCGCGTCGCCGTCGGGGCGGAACATCTTGCCGACGTTGGTCGCGTGGTGCTCGCTCGCGTAGAAGTCGACGTAGTCGGCAACCTCGTACGGCAGGTGCAGGGTCACCGCGTCGAGCGGGTGCAGCAGCGGCTCCACGACCGGCCGGTGCGCCGGCACGGTGACCCACCCGACGAGCGCCCGCCGCACATCCCGCCAGGCGGTGCGGCCGGCCGCGAGCAGCGGGTTGAGGCTGGGCCGGTCGAGCAGCGCGGCATACGGCGACCCGAGGGCGTGCGCGGCGGCCCCGGCGTCGAGCACGTACCCGCCGATCCGGACGCCGACCCTCCGGCGGTCCGGCTCGTCGACGGTCGAGAAGACGCCGTACGGAAGGTTGTGCGGGCCGAAGGGGTCGCCCTCGGGCAGGTCGAGCGGGCTCTGCTCGGGCATCGGTGCTTGCCTCGCTTTCCAGGTGTGTGGGGGACACGTTACGGGGCGTGCGCCGAGGCGCTGATGACATGTGTCACACAGAAAGTGCGGCCTCCGTGGGCAACTGTCCGGGTTGGCGTGCTTTATGGAGCCTGTGAAGGCGCTGTGTCGACATAGCGCCAGTCGTGCGCCTGCCAATCCGGCTCTTCCCGGGCTTTCTCACGGTCATACGATCAATGCGACCGTGCCGATGTCGCGCCGCGTGAGGTATCCGCAGGCGCCCCGTCCGCACTCTCTTCGCCTTGTTCGCTTCATCGCTCGACCCGGGGGTCTCTCATGAAGTTGCGCCGCATTCTGGCGACGGCCGTCGCCGCCGCAGTCACCACGCCTGTTGTGTTCCTTTCCGCAGCGCCGGCTTTCGCCGACCAGAAGCCGGCCACGCAGACGCAGGACCAGAACACGGATATCGAGAAGCTGAAGCTCGCGGTGGCCAAGGCCCAGGCCGCGTACGACGCCGCCGTCGTGGCCGCGGCCAAGCTCACCGCCACCCTTGACGAACTGGCCGGGGACAAACACCCGCTGGTGGTCGCCTTCGCTGATGCCGAGAAGGCCTCCAAGGATGCCGCAGCCGCCAAGACCGCCGCCGACGCGAAGCTGGAGCAGGCCGAGAAGGACCTGGCCGCCCTGCCCGCCGAAGCGACGGAGGAGCAGAAGACCGCCGCTCGCCAGGCCGTCACCGCCGCGGAGACCGAGGCCGCCACGGCCAAGACCACCGCCGAGACCAAGGCCGCCGCCGCCAAGCAGGCGCTCAAGGCCCTGAACGACGCACGGATGGCCGCCCTCGGTGAGCTCACGAAGGCCCAGGATGCCAAGAAGAAGGCTGCCAAGGAGCTCGACGAGGCCAAGGACGCGCTGAGGGAGGCCGAGGAGGCGGGGGAGCCCGACGGCTGCGAGGACGTCTCCAAGACGCTCACCGTCCATCTGGACGGTCCCAAGGAGATCGCCGCCGGCACGAGCGGGGACTTCTCGCTGCGCGTCACCAACCGCACCGGGGCCACCGTCGAGGAGCCGGACGCCCTGCTCAACCTGATCGACGTGGCCTCCGGGGGCGGCAACCTCGACGAGTGGTTCGACCTCAAGGCCTCCGTCGGCGGTGCGCCGTGGGTGGACCTGGACGAGGACTCCGGCCTCGTCTTCCTGAAGCCGATCAAGAATGGCGCGACGGCCGACGTCAAGGTGCGCGTGGCGGTGAACTCCAAGGCTCCGAAGGCTTTCGCGACCCTTACCGCCTCGGTCGGCTACGACGCCGAGGACGGCACGTGCGGCTGGGGCGGCGAAGGAGAGGCCGACTTCACGATCACCAAGGGCGCCGCGAAGCCGGGCAAGCCCGCGAAGCCCGCCCAGGGCAACGGCAACACCACCGCGCAGGGCGGCTCGTCCACCACTCCGGTGACGACACACACGGGCGGCACGCTGGCCGCCACCGGTGCGGGCTCCGCCACCATGCCGATCGCCCTCGCGGGCGGTGCGGCCGTGGTGCTCGGTGCCGGGGCGATGGTCGTCGTCCGGCGCCGTAAGGCCGGTTCGGACGCCTGACGCTCCACGGCTCGCGAGGGAGGCCCGCATTCCGCACGGAATGCGGGCCTTTCCTGTGCATGGGAATGGCTGTGAGGATCCTGTGACATGAATCACCGACAAAGTACGGACCTCGTGGGCAACTGTCCGGATTCGCATGCCTTGCCGGTCGGGCGGCCGGTCAGGGCATCCGGGACCCGGTGAATTCCAGCTGGCCGGAGGCGTTTTCGAGCCTAGGATCGGGAACAGCGTCGCGCCCGCGTGAAGTAGCCGCAGGCGCGCGACCCCCACACACACTTCATTCGCTTTTCTCGTTCGACCAGAAAAGGTCCACTGTGAAGATTCGTCGCATCCTCGCGACCGCCGTGGCCGCCGCCGTGACCACGCCGGTCGTGCTCCTCTCGGCCGCGCCCGCGTTCGCCGACACCAAGCCGTCCGGCCCCGCCGCCCGCGCGGAGCAGCAGGACGAGCTGCAGAAGCTGCGTGAGGCCGTCACCAAGGCCAAGATGGCCGTCGAAGCCGCCGAGGAGGCCGCCCGTGCGGCCCAGGCCGTGCTCGACGACCTGGAGGCCGGCAAGGGCCCGCTCAACGAGGCCGTGAAGACCAAGACCGAGGCCGCGGACCTCGCGCGCACCGAGAAGCGCGTGGCCGACGACGCCGTGACGGCCGCGCAGGCCAAGCTGGACGCCGCCACCACGGACGAGGAGAAGGCCGCCGCGCAGCTCGCCCTCGACGAGGCGAAGACGAAGGCGGCGACCGCCGCCGGCGCCCTCACGACCGCCGAGGATGCGCAGAAGCAGGCCGAGCAGAAGCTCGCCGACGCGATCACCGCCGCCAAGCGGGACTCCGACGCGGCGAACGCGGCCTCGGATGCGGCGGCGCGTGAGCTGCAGAAGGCGAAGGACGCCCTCAAGGCGGCCGAGGCCGGCAGCCCCTGCAAGATAGACCGGGCGATCGACTCGCAGGTCCTCCCCGGGGCCGGTGACGTCTACGGTGGCAAGTCGTACGTCTACACCCTCCGCATCACCAACGGCCGTGCCACCGCCGTGGACGAGGCCGGAACCTTCGCGGATGCGGTCGCCTTCGACACGAAGGACCACGAGGACATCAGCGGGCACCTGTCGGTCCAGTGGTCGGAGAACGGCACCTGGAAGAACCTGGACGACGACGGATACCTGTACGTCGGATCCATCCCGGCGAAGGCGCACAAGGACGTCAAGCTGCGGCTGACGGTCGACTCCACCGTGCCGGACGGCGAGGGCGCGTTCGTTCTGGGCGCCGGGTACGACAACGCGGACGGCTCGTGCGGCTACAACCCCGAGCCGAACGTTGCGGCCTTCGTCGTCCACGCGGGCAAGGGCGGCAAGCCCGGCGGCTCCACCGGCGGCTCCGGTTCCGGTTCCACCGGCGGCTCGACCGGTGGCAACGGGAACACCTCCCAGCAGGGCGGCCAGTCCGACACCGCCGTGAGCAGCGGCAGCACCTCCGGCACCTCCGGCTCTGCCGGCTCCACCGGTGGGAACCTCGCCAGCACCGGTGCGGGCTCCGCCACCATGCCGATCGCCCTCGCGGGCGGCGCGGCCGTGGTGCTCGGGGCCGGGGCCGTGGTCGTGATGCGGCGCCGGAAGGCCGGCGCCGGCGCGTAACCACGTCAGAGTCAGGGGCAGGGGGCAGGGCGGCGGGGTCGTCGTCAGCCGGACGTGCGGGGGATGCGTTCCTCCCAGGTGCGGTGGAAGACGACCTCGTCGCCCTCCTTGCAGATCACCTCGTCCGAGGTGAGGAAGGCGTCCGCGTCGCAGGCGACCTCCGAGCGGGTCTCGATCCGCACGTCCCACGCGAGCTCCGGGCGGTGCAGCCGGATCGTCCGGTCGGCGCGGGTGCGGGCGGTCAGGGGGCCGGACTCGGCGATCGTGTACGTCTCGGTCGCCTCCTCCGTGTACTCCAGGCCGTCCGGATGGACCCGGGTGCCGCCGGGGCGCGGGTCGAGCTCCAGGCGCCATTCGCCCTTGGCCACGTCCCGCACCACCACCCGCGCCGGCCGCGGCTCCTCAAGCGTGCGCGGGTAGCTCACGCCGAGGGGCTCGGACTGCTCGGGCGCATCGAAGCCCACCGCGTCGTCCGTGCGGGCGCGGACCGGGAGGGTGAGGGCGGAGCCGGCCGGGTCGAGGGTGAAGCCCGCCGCGTCCGGCTGGGGCCAGATCCAGGGCCAGTACGTGGAGGAGACGGCGAGCCGCACCCGGTGGCCGGGCGCGAAGGCGTGGCCGATGCCGTCGAGCTCGACGACGTACGACTCCCACTCGCCGACCTGCGCCTCCACCGCGCGGTCCGCGCCGTAACGGGCGGAGAGGTTCAGCATCCCCCGGGTGACCAGGGTGGAGGAGCCGTCCGGGGCGACGTCGCAGAGCCGGGCGACGACCTGGCCGGTGGGCGCGGGCGTCATCAGCCGGAGGTGCGCCGCCGGCCGGCCCAGGATCTCGACGGGGTCCGCGTCCTCCGGCACCGGGAAGTCGAAGCAGGCCGAGCACGCGTCCTCGTCCCGCTGGTCGGGCGGCAGGTCCGCGTCGTCGCCGCGGGGCACGAGGCGGCCGGCGTCGAGCCCGGTCCGCTGTGGCGAGTCCACGACGACCGGGGTGCCCTGGAAGGCGTACGTCACGGGGGTGACGTTCGGCGACGGCCAGGCCGGTTCGGCGACCCAGCGGCCCGGCAGCTCCTCGTACACCGTGGCCGGCGGGTGCGAGTCGCCGATCCAGGAGCGCAGCAGCGGCTCGGCCATCACGTCGTTGTCGACGCCCTTGAGGTGGTGGTCCCACCAGCGCAGGGTCTCCTGCAGGAAGCCGATCGCCGGCCCGGGCGGCAGGCAGCGGTCCGGATACTGGTGCGACCAGGGCCCGATGATGCCGCGCACCCGGTCCTGCGGCAGGTGCTCGACGAGCCGCAGCACGGTGTCCCGGCGCGGGTCGTGCCAGCCGCCGACGGCGAGCACGGCGGCGCGGATCGCCCCCTGGTCCTCGCGGACGCTCTCGCGGACGCTGCCGTGCCGCCAGTACGCGTCGCGGGTCTGGTGCGCCAGCCAGGTGTGCACGAACGGGCGCACGGCCGCCAGGCGTCGCAGCCACAGTTCGCGCCATTCCTCGCCGTCGCCGTCGCCGTCGCCGTCGGCGTCGTCGGCGTAGCGCGGGTCCGGCGGCCGGCACACGGCGGCGAGCAGGGCGGCCGCCCGGGCGGGCAGGCCGGCGGCGAGGACCGAGCCGCCGCGGTAGTGCACGTCACCGGCGTAGGGGTCGTCGGTCGCGCAGACGGTCACGATCGCCTTCAGCGGCTCGGGCGCGAGCGCGGCGACCTGCAGACAGCCGGCGCCGCCCCGGGAGATCCCGAACATCCCGACCTTGCCCGTGCACCAGGGCTGTTCGGCCAGCCACCGCACCACGGCCACGCCGTCGGCGAGCTCGACCGCGTCGTACGCGTCGTACGCGTCGCCGGGCAGGCCCTCGCTGTTGCCGTGCCCGCGCACGTCCACCCGTACGGAGGCGTAGCCGTGGCCCGCGTACCAGGGATGCCGCTGCCAGTCGCGCGGCGCGGTCCGGTCGGTGAGGTGGTCCGGAAGGTATTCGAGCAGGGCCGGTACGGGGTCGTCGGTGACCGGCCGCCAGACGCGCGCGTACAGCCGGGTGCCGTCCGGAAGAGGGATGCGGAGGTCCTCGTGCCGGGTCTCGTGAGGGAAGTCGGTACGGATCCGCGGCTTCGTTCGGGACATAACGCCTACTCCTGGTCGTATCGACTGATCACGAACATACCGGGGGTGACGGGCAGGCGCCCACGGTGATCGAAACGTGACCGGATACGCTGGCTTGAGTGAGTGGACCGACACATCGACAATCCCTGTCACCGGGACGTCGCGGGCGTGCGGTCCGGCAAGCGTCAGCAGGCGTCAGCAGACAGGAGAACCCCTCGTGACCGTCGTCGGGCCGTTCGGCCTCAGCGTGCGGGACCAGGCTCTCGAAGCCGATGTCCAGACCGGTCTCGCCGCCGTGGAGGCGGGCCTCCTCGACGCCACCAAGAGCGACGTGCCGTTCATCACCGAGGCCGCCCAGCACCTGGTGCTCGCCGGCGGCAAGCGGTTCCGGCCGCTGCTCGTGATGCTCGCCGCGCAGTTCGGCGACCCGTACGCGCCGGGCGTCGTGCCCTCCGCCGTCGTCGTCGAGCTCACCCACCTCGCCACGCTCTACCACGACGACGTCATGGACGAGGCGGCCGTACGGCGCGGGGTCGCCAGCGCCAACAGCCGCTGGGGCAACTCGCTCGCCGTCCTCACGGGTGACTTCCTGTTCGCCCGCGCCTCGCACACCCTCGCGGACCTCGGCCCGGAGGCCGTCCGCATCCAGTCCGAGGCGTTCGAGCGGCTCGTCACCGGCCAGATCCTGGAGACCGCGGGCCCGCAGGAGGGCCGCGACCACGTCGACCACTACCTCGACGTGCTCGGCGGCAAGACCGGCTCGCTCGTCGCCGTCTCCTGCCGCTTCGGCGCGATGATGTCCGGCGCCGACGAGTCGGTCGTCGACATCCTCACCCAGTACGGGGAGCGGCTCGGCGTCGCGTTCCAGCTCGCCGACGACGTCCTCGACATCGCCTCCGACTCCCACGAGTCCGGCAAGACCCCCGGCACCGACCTCCGCGAGGGCGTCCCCACCCTGCCCGTCCTCCACCTGCGCGCCGCCGCGGCCGCCCACGGCCGGCCGGAGGACCTGGAGCTGCTCGCCCTGATCGAGAGCGACCTCACCGACGACGCCCGCCACGCCGAGGCCCTCCGCCGCCTGCGCGTCCACCCCGCCCTGGAACAGGCCCGCCGCGACACCGTCCGCTTCGCGGAGGAGGCCCGCTCCATGCTCACCCCGCTCCCCGAGGGCTACGCGAAGGCCGCCCTGCAGGAGATGTGCGACGCGGTGGTGCACCGGGCGGGCTGACCCCTCCGGCCGAGGGGCCGCGGTAAAGGTGAAGGGCCGCACCCTGACGGATGCGGCCCACAGGACGATTGGTCACCAGGAGTGGCTTGCGATCTTCCTTGGTTTCACCAGGTTCCGGACAGGGCGTACCAGGAAGGAGCCGGCCGGTTGACGGTGCCGTCCTCGTTCCCTGCGAAGGTGTAAATGCGTGTCCCTCCATTGGCGTAGTTGTCGTGTGAGAGCGTGATGTCGGGGCGCTTGTCGTCGTTCACGTCGCCAGAGATGGGGTTGCCCAACTCGAACACCGTAGACCTCCAGGCGCCCAGCCTGTTCGCATAGGGCGTCACGAATCCGTCGAATCCACCATCGGATCGGGCGTGGAACAGGTGGATCTCGAGTTGCTCGTAGTCGGAGCTGTACAGCACACCGAGGTCCTCGCGGCCGTCCATGTTGAAGTCGGCAGCGGTCAGCTTCAGCCAGAGCCGTTCCCATGACCCCGCCGGGACGTTCCACGACTTCAGTGCCGGATTGAGCGAGCCGTCCGCCTTTGCCGTGAAGGTGAATAGTGCTGCCGCACCGGTCGAGTAGCGGTAGAAGGCGACGACGTCGTCACGCTTGTCGCCGTTGGTGTCCCCGACGGTGTACCGGGCATTCTCCGAGTACCAGTCCCCGGCGTTCGACTTGAACGCCTGTACCGGATTGTCGAAGGTGCCGTCGGTGCGGGCCAGGCCCTTGAAGATGCCCGTGAGGCCGCCCCCGTAGTCGTAGACGAAGGCGAGGTCGTCACGGCCGTCTCCGTTGAGATCGCCCGCCATCACGGAGCTCAGCGACCAGTTCCAGGCACCTGCCGGGAGCATGGCACTGCGTACCGGCTCGGGCGGTCCAGCCTCTTTGGACAGGAACGACCAGACGGCGACAGCACCGTCCGCATAGCCGTAGAAAGCTGCCACGTCATCGAGTCCGTCACCGTTGAAATCGCCCGCGGCCCACTGCGCCCTTGTGTAGTCGAAACCACCGGCGTCAGCAGACCAGATTTCCTGCGGATCGTTGTGCCCCCCGAGGTCGTTGGCCTTGGCCACGTACAGGCCAGTGGTGGCCTTCTCATAGTCATAGGCCGTGATGATGTCCATCTTGCCGTCGCCGTTGACGTCGCCGGACAGCTCCGTGCGCAGACTTGCCGTGCTGTCACCCCAGGCATGCTGTGCTACGTGGCCGCTCTCCCGGTTCCAGCGGATGTAGGCGGTCTGGAAGTCCGACCGCCTTCCGCCGAAGACCGTGTACTCAGGCGCGGTCGGGAAGCCGAGAGTTCCGTTGTGGCCGTCCAAGCTCAGCCAGAGGCTGCGGATCGACCCTCCCACCGGCCAGGCACCTGTTGTGCTGCTCCAGTAGAACGAGACGTTGTCGCCCGTGGTGACCCCGTTGCGGAAGTTCTGGTAAGCACCAGGTTTGGAAGCGGTGGCCATCTCGTCCGTGCTGGGGTAGCCGTACGCGGCCACACCGCCCAGAGTGACGTACCGGCTGTAGATGCCACCGTGGATCTCGTGGGACCCGGTGCCGGAACTCCAGTAGAGGGCACCGGCCTTGCCGGCCTTGCTGAACGTTGAGAAGTATCCGTTCAGGACGTTGGTCGGCCGCTCGTCGGCAGTCGGATAGCCGAGCAGACCAGACTCCCGGCCGAGACTGACCCACTTGGCGAAGTTGCCACCCTGGACGGACCAGGCGCCTGTGGTGTTGCTCCAGGAGATGGCGCGATCGGTTGTGGTGATGCCAGGCCTGGCGAAGTTGACGTACCGGCCGCCGTCGTTCACTGCCATGACGGCGGACGTCGGCTTTCCGAACGTCGCCGTGCCGCCGAGAACCTTGAACTTGGCGAGGATCGGCCCACAGACCTGGAACGTCGCGGTGCCGCCCGAGGCAGCGGGCACGGCCTCGCAGTCTGCCCACGACAGGCCGGTGGTGAACAGGGGACGTGCCGGACCAAAGGCTGAGTCGTCGGTGAGCGGACGGCCCGGGAACTCGAGCGTCTTGCCGGTGCCGTCGCGCGACCAGAGGTCTGGGGCTCCGTCGCCCTCGAAGTCGCCGCTGGTGGTCAGATGCGGGTAGGCGGCTCCGGTGAAGCCGGTGCCGATGGTCTGCCGCTGGGCAGGGTCGCCGTAGACGGACAGATCGGCAAGGGTTCCGGTGTTCGGGTCGGGGGTGGTCGCCTTTCGGCTTGTGTACTGGTAGACGGTGCCCGTGGCCATGTCGCGGGCCCAGATCTCGGGAAGCCCGTCCTTGTTGAGGTCTCCCGGCGACATGACGGTCCTGTCCTGCCAGTCGGCGTTGCCAAGGGCGATCGGTTTCACGGAGACCTCGTCGAGGAACTCGCTTCCACGCTTGCCCAGGTAGAGCCAGAGCGATGCGCCCTCCTTGACGAGCAGGTCGGGGTCATCGTCGTCGGTGACTGTTCCATCCGCGTTGTCGTCGTTGAAGCTGGAGACGGAGACGATCTGGGCCCCGTGCCGCCAATGGGCGGAGTTCTCCTCGCCGGGTCCCGTGTTTCCCTCGTCGAGGGTAGTCAGCCGGCGCACACCGGACACGCCCTGGTCGAGCGTGCTGTTGCCGCCGCCGCGATGCGCCCACAGCTCGTAGACGGCGGGATTGTCTGCTGCGGGGCGCAGGGCGATAAGGTCTTCGTAGTAGTCCTCGTCGTCCCAGCTGCTGCCGCTGGTGATGGTGGCGTCGGCGAACGAGATGTCGTCGGCGAGGACCCCGGTACCAAAGTTGCCGTCGCCAATGCCTGGATAGGTCCAGAGCTGTCCGGTCCCGGGATCGACGTTGACGAGGTCGACGTTGGTGTCGCCGTTCATGTCGCCGAGACGGTCACGCTCCGCGGCCCGTGTGGGAATGAGCTGGTACACCTTGGTGTCCGAGCGGTTGTTCGCCGCGTCCTCACTGCGGACGTAGAGGTTCTGGGGGCCGGCGTGGGGAGGTGTGAAGGTCACCTTGGCCGACCCGCCGGTCGTCGTGGCTTTCACCGTCCTCTCCTTCGTGTCGGAATCCGTCCACCAGACGAACTTGATGACGTCCGCCACGCCGTTCGCATCGAGTGCGAAGGTCCCCTCGGTCCTTGCGGGGCTCGTGCACAGGCTGCCGTCCGAGGTGGGGCAGGCCCTGGTCTCGTCCTCGGGGAACTGCACCGACGAGACCGTGGGCTTCTTGGAGGGACGTTCCCAGTCGTACGTGAACTGGCAGCGTCCGGCCCACGGGCTGTTGCTGACACTGTCCCTGACGATGACGTCGTACCAGTAGGTGCCCGACTTGAGAGTGGTACCGGCCGTGATACGCCACATGGCCGTACTGCCGCTGCTCACGTCGACGATTTTCGAGGTGTAGCCCGCCGTCGTGGTCGAGCCGAAGCGGAACTCGGCCTTGAGTCCGTTGTCGTCCGCGTCCTTCACCCGCGCGCGCAGCGTGATCTGATCCGTGGTGCCGATGGAGCCTCCAGCGCACGGGACCAGAGGATCGATGCTCAGGATCGGCTTGGCCGGCGGGGTGTTCAGGTAGGTGGAGACCCGTGCCGAGTTGGGGTCGAACTTGCGCCACGAGACGTCGATGGTGTTCGACTGCGAGGTGAGGACGAACGCCCAGTAACTCCACTTGGCCGAGGCGGCCTTGGTGATCGCGGTCGTGACGTCCAGCTCCACGAGGCCGGCGCTGTCCGCCGGGCAGTTCTTGCCGCCGAAGGACTCGCCGGAGGAGTCCACGACAGCGCCCCAGGACGGCTGGTTGTTGTAGGTGATGTTCGTCGGCAGCTTGCTCCCGATGTCTCGTACCAGGATGTCACCGGAGTTGCAGGACCATGAGCCGGCGTGCGTCTGCTTGATGCGCAGCGTCGACTTGATGATCTGCTTGCCCCACGTGTTCGCCGTCGAGATGCGGAAGTAGGTGTTGGCGCGGACCGTCCCGCCGATCTGCGTGTCGTTGGCGTAGCCGACACGGGCGAAGTCGGAGATCGTGCCGCCGTTCCAGTACACCGTGTCGCCGCTGTTCGGGTACGCGCTGTGCTGGTACGCGATCGACCAGGCGTTCTTCCATGCGTCGGGTGCCCAGACCGGGTCGATCACGACCGGGTAGACGGTCTTGGGATCGTTCAGCAGTGCGGCGTCCGGAGTGAGGATGAGCTTGCCCGGCTCGATCTTCATCCCCAGAGGCGCCTGCCGTGCCCCCTCCGCGGCCCCGTCCAGTGCGTCCTGAAGCGAGCGCTTCGCGGGCAACGCGGTCTTCGGGGTCTTGGGGTCGACAGGTGTCGCCGACTCGGACCCACCGGAGTCCCACATGTGGGGTTGCGGAGCGACGAAGAGGGTATTGCGGGATGGGGTCTTGACGCGGAGCTCGCCCGCCGCGCCCTTCGTGACGTCCGCGCCCTTCGTACGCAACCCGAAGTCGACGCTCCGCAGCTTCGGGTTCTTGGCTGCTGCGGGTGTCTTCACGACCAGGGCATGGGAGAAGTCGGTGTTGCCCGCGGTGGCCGTGAGGTCGACACCGGGCAGCACGTTGGCGTACGTGGCCGTCCGCCCGCTCACCGTGGGTTTGGGCAGCTTGCCGTGAGGCCAGGTGAGGGAGACGGTGCGCCCGTCACGGACCATCGTGGCGAAGGCATCGTTGCCGCCGGCCGAGAAGGACACGTCCATGGCCGACGCCTTGGGAGCGATCCGTCCGTCGGAGCGCCCGACGAGCGCCGGGTCGATCTTCACCAGGTCCCCGCCGTGGCGGACCCGGACCGGAACGATCGAGCGGTCCACACGGTAGGTGCCGTCAGGGTTCGCGTAGACCTCGTCGGTCTCGGTTCGCCGGGAGACGATCTCCACGGGCTTGCCGGTTCGCGCGGCGGTCTTGTGCGCCTGCGCCACATCCTGAGCTTCGCTCTCCGAGCCGGGGAGACCCTGTGTGCTGTTCGGTGCCGCCCTCGCGTAGGCGTACCCAGGCGGTGCAAGGGAGAGAAGTCCCGCGGACATCGTCACGACGACGAATGCCGAGAGCCCTCTTCGTATGACCCCCCCGGGGTCGGACATTCTTGACCTGAAACGTGTCATGGCAGTGGGTTTCTCTCCCCATTCATGATGTCGAAACCGTGATCCCGGAGCCCCCTCGGACATCATTCACCGGGATTCGATCTGGGTGTCCAGGCTGCTTTGTAGCAGGAGCCTCTGACACAGCGCGATGGGTTTCAGGACGACTTGACGTAGTCCGGTCGACCTTTTTCGAAGCGCTTGCCGCGCCCGCCGAGTGTGCGTAGCGTGCGCCCCATCGCGTGATCATTAATCCAGGGGTGGGGATCAACGTGCCGTTTTGGCGTGCGCAAAAGCTGTCAAGACATAATTCACCGGCTCGGCGTTCGGGACTTTTCGCACTTGGGCTGGCAATGCTGGTTTCGGGGGCCTCTTTGTCCCCGGTCGCTCAGGCGGCCGAGGGGCAAGGCGGCCTTCCCGAGGTCCAGAAGGTCACCGACGTTCCGGCCGCCACCAACGCGTTCCGCCGGTCATCGCCTCCGGTGTCGAAGAGCGCGAAAGCCGCTCTCAGGACGGCTCCTGAGGTGACCTGGCCGGAGTCTGCGACAGCGCAGGTCACCGTGCCCAGGCCGACGTCAGGACTGGCTGCACGGACGCGGGGGCAGGACGCCATCGCCCAGCGGGACAAGGCCGCTCCGGCCGGACCTGCAGTCAGGGCGGGCACCCTTCCGCTCCGCCTTGCCGTGGGCGATCCCGCGGTGGCCAAGGGGAGCAGAACGCCGGGTGTCGACGCGCCGGAGCTCACGGCCAAGGTCTCCGTCCATGATCAGGCCGCCGCGCGCAAGGCGGGCGTGCGTGGACTCCTGTTGTCGGTCAAGCGCACGGACCGTGGCAGCGGGACCACCCCCCTGTCGGTGGAGCTCGACTACCGGTCCTTCGCCCAGGCCTACGGCGGAGCCTGGGGATCCCGCCTCCAGTTCACCGCGCTGCCGGCATGCGCGCTGACAACACCGGCCAGGCCGGAATGCCGCGCCGGCGTCGCCGTGCCCAGTGTCAACAAGGCCGCGACCGGAACCCTCACGGGCACGGTCGCTGCCCCTTCCGCCGACCAGGCGACGGGAAGCGTCCTGCTCGCCGCGACCGCCGGACCCTCGGGTCCCACCGGCACGTACAAGGCGACGTCCCTCAGCCCCACAGGCTCGTGGTCGGGCGGTGGCTCCGCCGGTGACTTCTCCTGGTCCTACCCCATGGAGATCCCCGCTTCGCTCGGCGGCCCCGGCCCCTCGGTGGGACTCTCCTATTCCTCCGGGTCGGTGGACGGCAGGACGCTCGCAACCTCACAGCAGCCTTCCTGGGTCGGCGACGGCTGGGACATGGGCGACAACTTCATCGAGCGCAGCTACGTGCCGTGCGCAGAGGACCGTAAGCCGGAGAGCGGATTCAACAATCCGACCACGCACCCCACCGGCGACCTCTGTCAAGGGCCGCCGATGGTGACACTGTCGCTCAACGGCTCGTCCACCTCCCTTGTCCTGGACGACGACAGCAAGAAGTGGATTCCGGCCAACGAAGACGGTTCCAAGGTCGAGATCCGGACCGACACCGACAACGGGGACAACGAGAATGAGTACTGGGTCGTCACCAACACCGAAGGTGTCGAGTTCCATTTCGGCCGTAATCACCTGCCCGGCTGGAAAAGCGGAATGCCCGCGACCAATTCGGCCTTCACCGTGCCTGTCTTCGGCAACCACCCGGGCGAGAACTGCCACGCCGCCACCTTCGCGGCCTCGGTCTGCGACCAGGCCTACCGCTGGAATCTCGACTATGTCGTCGACCCCCGTGGCAACGCCCTGACCTACTGGTACACCAAGGAACGCAACTACTACGGCTCCAACATCACGGCGACGGGCACCTCGACGGCTCGCGGGTACGACCGCGGCGGCTGGCTCACCCGGGCCGCCTACGGGCTGCGCTCCGAGAGCCTCTTCGCACCGGCACCGGCCGAGGTCGTCTTCGGGGTCACCGAACGCTGCATCGTCGTGCCGAACGTCTTCGACTGCGCCGAGTCCAAGTTGACCTCGACCGCCCCCTACGACGTCACCAAGCGGTGGCCCGACGTGCCCGCGGACCAGCTCTGTGCGGCAGGCGAGACGTGCACCAACCGCACCTCGCCCACCTTCTTCACCCGCAAGCGGCTGGAAACCGTCACGACCCGGGTCCTGAAGAACGGGGTCCCGACCCCCGTCGACACATGGACACTTGAGCAGGACTTCCTTCCCACCGGCGACGGAGCCATCGCCGGCGAGTACCCGCTCTGGCTGAAGAGCATCACGCACACTGGCCGCAACGGTGGCGAACTTCCGCTGCCGCCTGTGACATTCGGAGGTGTCCAGCTCGACAATCGTGTCGACAACGACGACGACGGCAACCCGCCGTACAAGCGCTGGCGCATCGAGACGATCCAGACGGAGACGGGTGCGCGAACCGTCGTCAAGTACGCGCCCACCGAGTGCTCCAGCATTCCGGGCAGCGTCAAGTTGCCCGCTTCGGCCGCGGACAACACACTGCGCTGCTACCCCGTGGTGAACGAGACCAACGACCCGCAGGACCCTACGGGGACGAAAAAGCTCTACTCGACCGACTGGTTCCACAAGCACCGGGTCGACCAGGTCCGTGACGAGGACATCAACGGCACCTCGCCCACCCGTGAGACCAACTACCAGTACATCGGGGCGCCCGCTTGGGCGTACGACGACACCAGCGAACTGACCAACGAGCCGGCCCGCACGTGGTCGGTCTACCGGGGGTACGCCAAGGTGCGCACCCTGGTCGGCGTCGCCCCGGACGAGCGCTCGCAGACCGACACGCTCTTCTTCCGCGGTCTCGACGGCGACCGGAAGGCTGACGGGACACGGCGGTCCGTCAAGGTGACGGACTCCGAGGGCGGGCAGATGGCGGACCACCGGCTGCTCGCCGGTCAGGTCCGGGAGACCGTGTACTACGAGGGAGAGGGCGGCGCCCTGCACTCCGCCACCCTCAACACACCGTGGCTCCGAGGGCCCACAGCCTCACGCAACCGGGATGCGACCGGCGCCGTTCCGCTCGAAGCCTGGGTCCAGGGGCTGGGCTCGACGGCGTCGCGCTCCGTACTGTCGGGCAACCGCGGCCAGCGGCGCACCGCGGTGGAGCACACATACGACAACGCCGGCCGAGTCACCCAGACCACCAGCCGTGGTGATGTCGACGACCCGAACGACGACACATGCGTCAGATACGAGTACCTCGACAACCTGACGAAGTGGTTCAGATCTCAGCGGACCCGGACCGAGACGCTGGCGAAGGCGTGCACCGACACCACCCTCACCCGCCCGGGCGACGTGATCTCCGATGCCAAGGTCATCTACGACGCGGTCGGCAATGTCGTGGGGACGGAGTCGCTGAAGGGGTACTCGGGCTCCACGCCGCTGTACGATCCCGCCGGCTCGTCGACCTTCGACGAATATGGTCGGCCCACGTCCATGACCGACGTGTACGGCAAGACCACGAACATGGCTTACACGCCGGCGTCGGGCTCGGTCGTCACCAAGACCGTGACCACCAACGCCCTCGGCCACACGGCGACGACCGAGGTCGACCCGGGGCGCGGCCTGCCCGTCGCACAGATCGACGCCAACGGGCGCAAGAGCGTCATGCAGTACGACCCTCTGGGGCGGATGACGAAGGTGTGGTCGCCCGATCGCGACTCGCTCACCACGACCCCGGACGCCGAGTTCTCGTACACCGTCGGGCAGAAAGCCCCCGTCGTCATCACCAACAAACGCCTGCTGGAGAACGGCACCTACCGGATCAGCTATGACTTCTACGACGGCGCGCTCCGACTGAGGCAGACCCAGAACCCGGCAGCGGGCGGCGGCCGGGCGATCACGGACACGTTCTACGACAGCCTCGGCCGGGTGTGGAAGGAGAACGCCGGCTACTTCAACAGCGCCAGTGATCCTTCGCCGGTGATGTTCCAGGCCGTCGACAACGGGGTTCCGTCGTCGACCGTGACCGCGTACGACGGCATGAGCCGCCCGACCGCCACCATCGCCCGCAAGTTCGGGATCGAGACGTGGCGCACCACGACCACGTACGGCGGGGACTGGACGGCCGTGGATCCGCCCGCGGGCGAGACTCCGACGATGGCCCTTGTGGACGCCCTCGGCCGCAAGACCGAACTGCGCCAGTACAAGGGTGACGTTCCGAGCGGCGACTACGACCACATCGCGTACCACTACAACCGGAAGGGGCAGCTGGAGAAGGTCGTCGACCAGGTCGGGAACGAGTGGACGCGGACGTACGACATCCGCGGACGGATCAAGTCCAGCACCGACCCGGACAAGGGCACGAGCACCCTCGGGTACGACAAGGGCGACCGAGTGGTGTCCATGACGGACGGCAGCACGCCCGCCCGGACCGTCGCCATGGTCTACGACGACCTGGGGCGCCTCACCGAGACCCACGCGGAATCGGTCACCGGTCCCAAGCTCACGTCCCAGACCTACGACACGCTGCCTGGCGCCCTCGGCCTGCCGGTCGCGTCCACCCGGTACGTCGACGGCAACGCCTACACCCAGGCCGTCACGGCGTACGACGCCGAGTACCGCCCCAAGGGGACCTCGATCACGATCCCCGCGTCCGAGACGGGGCTCGCCGGCACCTACACGTACTCCAACACGTACACCGCGCGGACCGGCCTGCCCTACACGACGACGCACCCTACGGTCGGCGGCCTGCCCTCGGAGCGGGTCTCCGTCGGGTACAACGCGCTCGATGCCGTCAGCACCATGTCCGTGGCGGGCAAGACCTTCGTCGCGGCGACCGAGTACACGTCCCTCGGTGACGTGGTGCGTACCAGGGTCGACTCGGCGGGCAAGCAGCTGATCTCCAGCTACCTGTTCGACGAGCAGACCAGGCGGGTCACGCGGGCCACGCACCACCAGGAGACCGGCACCGTCGACACGACGCAGATCAGCGACACCACGACCGCGTACGACGCGGTCGGCAACGTCACCCGGATCACCGAGAAGACGGGCGACAACCCGACTCCCACCACCACCGACGTGCAGTGCTTCGCCTACGACTACCTGCGCCGGATGTCGGACGCGTGGACGTCGACGGACGACTGCGCGAGTCGGCCCGGCTCGGGCGGCCCCGGCTCGGCGCCTCAGGTCGGTGGCCCCGACCCGT
Organism: Streptomyces sp. SKN60; assembly: GCF_026236535.1. GTDB lineage: Bacteria > Actinomycetota > Actinomycetes > Streptomycetales > Streptomycetaceae > Streptomyces. Next base: position 234,678 of record NZ_JAHTMW010000005.1, read on the forward strand.
ACTGGAGCTCGTACACCTTCGACGCCGCCGGCAACCGTCAGACCGAGGTCAAGCACGACACCGGGGGCGACCCGGCCAAGGACATCACCCGGTCGTACGCCTACGCCACGGGCCTGCCCACGAAGAGCCGCCTCTCCAAGGTCACCACCGCCGGCCCGCAGGGCACCCGTGAGGAGCTCTACGGCTACGACGAGGTAGGCAGCACCACCTCGCGAACGATCCAGGGTGACACCCAGAGCCTGGAGTGGGACATCGAGGGCCACCTGCGGAAGGTGACCGCGGGTCAGAACGAGACCGCCTTCGTGTACGACGCGGGCGGCAATCGCCTGATCAAGCACGAGCCGAGCGGGTCCACCCTGTACCTGCCGGGCTCCGAGCTGAAGGTCGACAAGGACGGCAAGCTCCTCAAGACGACCCGCTTCTACGGTCACCCGGCCGGCCCCGCCATGGTGAAGGTCGCCCAAGGCGGCACGATCACGGCCTCGTACATGGTGTCCGACCGAAACGGCACGGCCACGACGTCCGTCGACGCGGTGACCAAGGCGGTCACGCGTCGCAAGTTCACCCCGTTCGGTGAGGAACGTGGCCAGGCGCCTTCCATGTGGCCTTCCGAGAAGGGCTACGTCGGCGGGACCAAGGACGAGTCGACCGGCCTGACCCATCTCGGAGCACGCGAGTACGACCCGGCGCTGGGGCGCTTCATCTCGGTGGACCCGCAGATGGACATAGCCGAGTCCCAGACGATGAACCCGTACGCGTACGGCAACAACAGCCCGATCACGTTCGCGGACCCGTCGGGACGGGCGTTCTGCGCCGATGAGGCGTGCAATGTGCGCATCCAGACGGAAGGGAAGTCGCACGACGAGGTCGGCGGCAAGACCAACCGTGGTCCCGGAGTCACCCCGCCCCCGCCGCCTCCGCCGACCACGAGTGTCAGCGAGGACGACGTCAAGAGGGCCTCTGTGATCAAGCAGAAGTCCAAAGCGGACATCATCCTTGAGATCGCCATCGAGGTCGCCAAGGACATGAGCGGCTTCAACGACATCAAGGACTGCATCGGCGGAGACCTCTGGGCGTGCGGTTCGATCGCCCTGGACGCGGCCATGCCGTTCGCCGGCAAGGCGAAGAAGGCGTTCAAGGCGCTGAAGACCGCCTGGAAGATGTACCACCGCTGGGAAGACGAGGTCCGCTGGGCCACGAGCACGCTGCGCCGCGCGGACGACGACGCGGTGGCCATGGCGAAATACGCCGAGGACATGGCCGCTTGGAAGAAGGAGGCCGATGCGGCCAAGGCGGCCGCCAAGAAGGCGGACGACGCGGCGGCCGATGCGGCGAAGAAGGCCGACGGCAGCGGCGGAGACGCCCCGAGCTGTCCCGTCAGAAACAGCTTCACCCCTGAGACGAAGGTGCTCCTCGCCGACGGCACCACCAAGGCGATCAAGGACCTGAAGCCCGGGGACCAGGTCCTCTCGACGGACGAGAAGACCGGCGAGACCGCCCCGAAGGGCGTCGCCGCGACGATCATCGGCGAGGGCGAGAAGCACCTCGTCAAGATCACCGTCGACACGGACGGCACCAAGGGCGACCGCACGGCCCCCATCACGGCCACCGACGGCCACCCCTTCTGGGTCCCGGCCCTCCGCAAGTGGGTCGACGCCAAGGACCTGAAGTCCGGCCAGTGGCTCCGCACCAGCGCGGGCACCCATGTCCAGATCACCGCGGTCCGCGCGTGGACGCAGCCGGCGAGCGTGCGTAACCTGACGGTGGCGGACTTCCACACGTACTATGTGGTGGCTGACAGCGCCCCGGTCCTTGTCCACAACTGTGGATCGAACAGCGACGGGTATCTGTATCGCGGTGTCGCCGAGGGGCATACTGGCTATGCCGCGGCTGCCGAAGGCCGTGCGGTGCCCCGTGGAGGTACCCGGAGCATCCGCGACCATTCGGGTGGAGACCAAACAGATAGCAACTTCACGTCGTGGTCGGATGACCTCGATGTTGCTGTAGACCGTGCCCGGAACCTGGGGGAACGCTGGGTTAATAAAGGTGTGGTGATGCGCATCAGGGTGTCAGACATCGATCCCGCCATCGGGCCGTCGAGGAATATCCAAGTCCACGGCTCTCAGTGGGAAGTATTCTTCGAAGATGAGCATCTCATTGTTGGTGAAATCCAGGCCCACGAGATCAGCTTCGACTTCGGAGAGACCTGGTTGCGCGTGACGGGGTGATGAGATGAAGGAAGTATCCGCGAGTGAACTGTTAACCGCATTCGAGTCCGACTCCGAGGTCATCATTCTGGCCAAAAATGCGCTACTTTCTGGAGCGCATTTCAATGTCTGGCTCGACCCCGTTCCGGCGCCAAGGATTCGGGGTGTCCTTCGGAGCAGGGTGAGAACCATGCAACGGCGTGGCAAGCCGGTCGTCGGGGCCGTAGAAAGCCTTGCGCGTCTTGACGAAATGGGCGAACGCGGCCTTCTTGTGGCCGAGGTGGACGATCGCGAACGAGCGGGATACTCCTTTCGTCTCTACCTCGATCCGCACCCGCTCAAAGTGGTCGGGTGCATAGGGATCGGCATCTCCCCCGGAGATGGCCCCGTCGCTGGGTCTTCATAGAGCCCCAGTGCCCCACCGGATCTGTTTTCCGGTGGGGCCGTTGGGCTTTTGATGGCGGGCCCGTACCTCACCGCCCCCTCCGTCTCCAGTCGAAGCCCCTCCTCCATCGCCGCCCTCGCCAGTCGGCGCCGCGCTCCCGCCCCCTCTGATGTCCGTGCGGTTCGCCTCCGCGTTCTCCACCACCTCGGCCACGGCCACCGCTGGCTGGGCCGAGGCTGCCGCCCAGGCCCGAGGCGGCTAAGACAGCGGCCGACGCGCCACCGAACGGCCCGAGAAGTCCGGTAACCCGGCCCACAGGGCGGCTCAGGCCAAGGCCGCACCCAAGTCCCCCCGCCCACGCCAGCCCCCGTGGCGCCGGTCGCGTCAGGAAGCCCGAGGGCAAGCCCGGGGCCCGAGCGCAGCCAGGGCGGTTCGAACGGCAGCCATGCTTCCAGGAGGCGTCGCTCCGCTGCGTGCGAACGGGAGGTGTGGCAGCACTCGGTGAGCAGGCGGAGGCAGGTGAGCGGCCATACCGCCGGATCACCGACTCCTTCACCCTCTGAGTCGACGGGGCTCACGCCGTACGTAGTGGAAACCCGTGCCTTCCGAGGTCATGCCTCTGTCTGGCCGCGGCCCCCTCCGCAGTTACGGCGACAGCCGACGAGCAGGGGGGCTGGCCTGGTTGCCATACCCAGCCGTACGGGGGGCTGCCCTAGGGGCGGGTCATCCTGGAGGGGTACGGAAGGTTGATCCCGGGGGCTGACGATTCCGGGCCGCCGTCCTGGTGTGATGGATCCATCGAAACAGGGTCCATCAGGGCACGGAGGGAACGCAGACCATGGCAGCAGAGCGCAAGGCGAGTCGTTACATCGTCCCGGTCGCGGTGGCCGGAGTGGCCGCTGCGACCATCGGCCTGGTGCCGGCGCTCGCCGCGTCAGGCGACCCGGATCTGCCGGAGATCACGGCGCAGCAGCTCATCGAGAAGATCGCCGCCTCGGACACGCAGACGCTGTCCGGCACGTTCAAGATCAGCACCGACCTGGGGCTGCCGTCCGTCGCCGGTCTGCTCCCGTCCGCCGTGCCGTCCGGGCCCGGCGGGTCCTCGACCGCCGACCCGTCGGCGAAGCTCGCCGAGCTGGTGTCGGGCTCGCACACGCTGCGGGTCGCGGCCGACGGTCCGGAGCGGCAGAAGCTCACGGTGCTCGACGGCTCGGACGAGTACAGCCTGATCCACAACGGGGACGACGTCTGGGCGTACGACAGCAAGTCGGACGAGGTCTTCCACGAGAAGGCGCAGAAGGGCGAGTCCCCCAAGGGCCCGCACGGCAAGGCCCCGGAGAAGGAGCTGCCGGGCACGCCCAAGCAGCTCGCCGACGAGGTCCTGAAGGCGGCCGGGGACACGACCTCGATCACCGTCGGCGGTACGGCGAAGGTGGCCGGCCGGGACGCGTACCAGCTGGTGATCAAGCCCAAGCAGTCCGGCTCGACGGTCGAGTCGGTCAAGATCGCGGTGGACGCGTCCACCGGTACGCCGCTGAAGTTCACCCTCGACTCCGTCAGCGGCGGCAAGCCGGTCGTCGACGCGGGCTTCACCAAGGTGGACTTCGCCAAGCCGGCCGCCGACACCTTCGACTTCAAGGCGCCGAAGGGCGCCAAGGTGACGGAGGGCGCGGCGGACAAGGCCGGCAAGGACGCCGGCAAGGACGCCGAGGACGAGTTCGGCAAGGGCTTCGGCGGGCTCCTCCCCGGCCTGGGCAAGGGCGGTGCCGGCGAGCCGCAGATCATCGGCGAGGGGTGGACCACCGTCGCCAAGCTGAACACCGGCGCCCCGGCGCCCAAGACGGACGACGCGCCGAAGGAGGTCCAGGGCTTCCTGGACGCCCTCGGCGACAAGGTGAGCGGGAAGTTCGGCTCCGGCACCGTCTTCAAGACGAAGATCGTCAACGTTCTGATGACGGACGACGGCACGGTCTACGTCGGCGCGGTCACGCCCGACAAGCTCGTCGCCACGGCCGACTCGGCGAAGTAGGCCTGGAGCAGCACTGATTGGGACCCCGGGTGGGTCGGGGCGATGGTCACCGACCCACCCGGGCGTTTCTTACGGGAACGTCAGCTTGAAGCTGTTGATGTAGCCCGTGTCGGCCGAGGCCTTGTCCTGGACGCGCAGCTTCCAGACACCGTTGGCGACCTCGCTCGACGCGTTCACCGTGTAGGTCTGGTTGATGTTGTCCGTGCTGCTGCCGGTCCGGTTGTGCAGGTTGTAGACCGAGCCGTCCGGCGCGATCAGGTCGACGACCAGGTCGCCGATCCACGTGTGGACGATGTCCACGCCGACGGCGAGGTTGCTCGGCGCGTTGCCTGACACGCCGCTGACGGTCACCGACGAGGTCACCGCGGCGCCCGCGTCCGGGATGGACACGTCGGCGGTGTTCTCGAAGACCGTGCCGGTCGGCGGGGGAGTGGTGGAGCCGCTCGACAGGTTCCAGATCGCGTACGCGATGGCGTCCGAATTGCGGTCCAGAGCCGTGTCGTTGATGTTCGCCGACGTGTCGCACGAGGAGTGGTAGCAGCGGTCGAAGGCCTGGCCGGCCGTGCCGCCCCACTTCTGCGCCTGCGCCGAGGTCTTGGTGTAGTCGGCGCCGGAGAACAGACCGCCGACCGGGACGCCCGCGTTCTTGAACGGCGCGTGGTCCGAGCGCCCGTCGCCCTCGGTCTCGATCTCGGTCGGGATGCCGATCCCCGCGTAGTACGTCTTGAAGGTCTGCTCGATCGTCGGGTCGTCGTCGTACACGAAGTAGCCCGGGTTCGGCGAGCCGATCATGTCGAAGTTCAGATACGCCTTGATCTTGGCGCGCTCGGTGGACGGCGTGTTGTTCACGTAGTACTTCGAGCCGACCAGGCCCAGTTCCTCGGCGCCCCACCAGGCGAAGCGCAGGTGCTTCGTCGGCTGGAGCTGGGCGCGGGAGACGGCGAGCGCGTTCTCCAGGATGGCGGCGGAGCCCGAGCCGTTGTCGTTGATGCCGGGCCCGGAGGTCACCGAGTCGAGGTGCGAGCCGGACATGACGACCTGGTTGGGGTCGCCGCCCGGCCAGTCGGCTATGAGGTTGTAGCCGGTGGAGCCGTTGTACGAGAACTGCTGGAGGGCGGTGGTGTACCCGGCCGCGTCCAGCTTGGCCTTCACGAAGTCGATCGACGCCTTGTAGCCGGTACGGCCGTGGGCGCGGTTGCCGCCGTTGGCGTTGGCGATCGACTGGAGGTCGGCGAGGTGCTGCTTGACGTTGGTGACCGAGATGTCGGGCGGCGTGACAGCGGCCGGGGCCGCAGGGCTCGCCGGGGCGGCGTTCGCCGGGACGGCGCCCGCGAAGGCGCCGAGGACGAGGGCCGAGGCGCCGGCCAAGGCGGAGAGTCTCGCGGAGAGTTTCATGTGGGGGCTCCGGATTCCGAACTGGGGATGGGACGGAACGTGCGAGCGCCTCGCGCCGTGGGTGACGCGAGGCGTGGAGCTGTCTGGAGCTGTGCCACAAAAGCGCCGAACGACTGCGCTTTTGTGGGACGAATGTTCAATGAGAGTTTGACTCCCCGTCAAGAGCAGAATCCGGTCAGGGCTGTTCGCTCACCGAACAGCCCAGCGTCCGAAGCCTCAGCGTCGACAGCGCGTCGCCGATGGGCTGAGTCCGGCTCCACCGCATGAGGTTGATGGCGATGGACATCTGGCGCCGTCCGTCCTCACGCGTCATCGACACCGTCCCGGCGCCCCACACCGTGCCCTCGTTCCCCCAGTAGGTGCCGCAGCCCGGCACCTCGACCTTCTGCAGCCCCAGTCCGTACGAGATCGTCGACCCGTCCAGGGCGATCACCGGCACCGTGCGCCGCATCTGCGCCAGCGAGGCCGAGGAGATGATCCGGCCGCCGAGCAGCGTCCGGTAGAAACGGTTCAGGTCCTCCATGGTGGACACCAGACCGGCCCCGGTCATGTCCCACGACATGGTGTAGACGCTGTAGTCGCGCGGCGGGTCGATCACGCCGCCCAGCGCCTCGTACATCTTCGAGTGCGGCCCCTCGATGCGCGGCCCGGTGGGGAAGAAGGTGTGCCGCAGACCGGCCCGCTCGATGACGTTCCGGGTGATGTACTCCTCCGCCGGAACGCCCGTCACCCGCTCCAACAGCTCCCCGAGGAGCAGGTAGTTGGTGTTCGAGTAGACGCCGGGCAGGGCACCCGGCTCGGCGGACTGCGGCGCCGCGAGACCGAGCGCGATCAGGTCGGTCGCCTCGAAGTGCGTGTAACGGTTCTCGTCGAGGCTCTTCGAGGAGGGCGGCCCGTCGGCGCCGGAGACGGCCGGGAAGGCCGACGGGAACGCGTACGGGATGTACTCGGTGAAGCCGCTGGTGTGGTTGAGCAGCATCCGCACCGTGACCGCCCGCCCGCGCTCGCCCGGCACCAGGTCGGGCAGGTAGTCGCCGATCGGCGCGTCGAGCCGGACCCGGCCCTGCTCGACCTGCTGGAGGACGGCGGCGGAGGTGAAGGTCTTGGTGATGCTGCCGACCCGGTGCAGCAGGTCGGGCCGGACCGGCCGGCCGCTCTCCAGGTCGGCGACGCCGGCCGCGCCCCGCCAGGTGCGCCCGGCGTCCCGTACCTCGGCGAACGCGCCGGGCATCCCCGCGGCGTGCAGGTCGTCCAGGGCGGACTGGAGCCCGGCGGGGTCGAGCCCGGGGGTGGGGGCGGGGGCGGTGGGTGTGCTCGCGGTGGCGGGGGTGGTGCTCGCCATCAGGCTGAAGGCGGCGAGCCCGAGCAGGGCAAGGCGCAGTTTCATGAGGTCGTACTCCTCGCTGGGGGTCTTCAGTCGGTGAGGGCGCGGCGCAGTACCGCGCCCAGCTCGGCGTTCTGGCGCTGCGAGACATCGGCCGTGACGATCGCCTGCGAGCCGTGGAAGGTGCCGGGCCACTGATGCAGCTCGACGGGCACGCGGGCCTGGAGCAGGCGCAGCGCGTAGTGGATGTCCTCGTCGCGGTTGGGGCAGAGCTCGGCGGTCGCGATGTACGCCGGGGGCAGCCCGGTCAGGTCCTCGACGCGGCCGGCCGCGGCGTAGCCGGGCACCTCCCGGCCGACACCGCACAGGTAGCTGCGCCAGGAGGCGGCGGCCTTGGCGCGGTCGATCCACGGGGTGTCGGTGAAATGGCGCTGCGACCACGTCTCCTGCCGGTCGTCCAGCTGCGGCTGGTTGAGCAGCTGGAAGCGGATCGCCGGGCCGCCCTCGTCGCGCGCCCGCAGGGCGAGCGCCGCGGCCAGGCCGCCGCCCGCGCTGTGCCCGCCGACGGCGATCCGGTCGGGGTCGATGCCGAGCCGGTCGGCGTTCCGGGCCGTCCACTTCAGTACGGCGAAGGCGTCGTCGAGGGCGGCGGGGTACGGGTGCTCCGGCGCGAGCCGGTAGCCCACCGACACCACGACCTGGCCGGAGCCGACGGCGATCCGGGTGGCCCAGGGGTGCTCGCTGTCGAGGTCGCCCATGACGTATCCGCCGCCGTGCAGCCAGACGACGGCGCCGCGCGCGCCGCGCGGCCGGTAGATCCGTACGGGCACGTCGGGCTGTCCCGGCTGCTCACCACCTGGCACCGTCGCGTCCTCCACCGTCAGGCCCTCGGTCTCCGGGGCGGGCACGGCGGCGGCAAGCTTGCCGAACCCGGCGCGGGCGGCGACCGGGTCGGCGAAGTCGGCATCGGGGAACAGCGGGACGAAGGCTTCGAGTTCGGGATCCATGACGCCCATCCTCACGGCGGCCACGGCCGCCGGGCAGCCGCCGTCCGTCGCGCGTCCGGGGCCGGACGCGCACCGATCGGCGCCCCCGCCGGCCGCCCGCGGCTTCTATCCTTCCGGCATGGAGGCACTGGCCCTGCGCGTGTCCGGACTCGATCCGTACGTCGACGGAGCGATCCGCGTCGTCGCGTTCTACGACACGTTGATGCGCCGCCGCGTCGACCTTCCCGCCCTCGCGCGCGCCTCGGCGGGCCTGGCGGAGTGCGTCGCCGGCATCCGGCTGCACGGTTCGGGCCGGGCCATCCGGTTCTCGCCGCTGGGCACGGAGGCCGGGGCCGGGGTGCAGACCGCCTCCACCACGGCGCCGGTCCTCCTCGACGAGGAGGAGATCGGCTCGGTGTGGCTGGAACGGGCAGGCGCACCCCACCAGTTGGACGAGATCCTGCTCGACCGGCTCGCGATCGCGGTCGCGGCGGCCGTCGAGCGCTACGGCCCGGCCCGTACCACCATGGCCGACCCGGCCCTCGTCGAACTGGCCGTCGCCGCCGGTACGGACGAGGTGGCCCGGGCCCGCGCGCTCCGGCTGCTCGGCTTCGCCGCCGGGGCGCCGCTGCACGTCGTCGCGGTGCGCTCGGCGACCGTACCGCTCGACCGGGTCGGGTCCGGCATCTGCCCCGGCGGCCTGGTGAAGGCGGCGTCGCTGGCCGCGCCGTGCGAGGGGACCGGCGTGCTCCTTGCCACCGCCGTGGACCGGGACGGATTCCCCGAGGGGGTACGGGCGGGGCTCGCCGTCGCGGGGGCCGACGCGCTCGACGCGTCCTGGCACCGGGCGCGTACGGCGCTCCGCTTCACCTCGGCCCGCGAACCGGTGCTGCGCTACGCGGAGTTGGGCGCCCTCGCCCTTCTCGCGGAGGTCCCGGACGCGGTCGCCCGCGCCAACCCCGACGTGGCCGCCCTGGCCCGGCTCGCCGGCAACGACAACCCGGAGGACCTGGAGACCCTGGACGCCTACTGCGCCACCGGCTCGCTGCGCCGCGCCGCCGACCTGCTGCACCTCCACCACAGCAGCGTCTCGCGCCGCCTCGACCACCTGTCCCGCGCCCTTGGCCTGGACCTGACGGACCCGACGGGCCTGACGCGGGCGCGGCTGGCCTTGACGGCGTGGCGGCTGCTGGAGGGCTGAGGCCCCGTGCTACTCCTCGGTGAGCACAGCCACGGTCTCGCGCACCCGCTCGTCCGGGTCGTCGGCCAGCACCCGCAGCAGGGCCTCCGCCTCGGGCGTCTCGCGGTGGACCAGGCCCTCGACCACGATGTCGCGGACCCCGGGGTCGGGGTCGCCGGCCAGGGCGGTCAGGAGCGCGTCGGCGCCAGGGGTGTCGCGGTACGCGATGCTCTCGGCCACGGCCTGTCGTACGGCCGCGTCGGCGGCGTCGGCGGCCAACTCCCTCAGCAGCGCGTCCACTCCGGGCGTCGACCAGCGCGCCACCGCCCGGGCGAGCTCCTGCCGTACGGCCGCGTCCGGATGCCCGGCGAGCCGCGCGAGCCGGGCCACCGGGCCGCGCCTGCGGAGCCGGTACCAGCGCAGCGTCTCGCACAACGCCGCCGTGTCGTCACGGAGTTCGGCCCGATCGAGGCGGGCAAGGAGCAGGCGGGACGCCGGCGCGGGCCCGTACTCCGGGAGCGCGCGCCGTTCCCGCGTCCGCCGCGCGTTGTAGCCGCCGGGCACCTGGCAGGCCTCACAGGGGCAGGGCGCGGTGCCGTGCGCGTCCGGCATGTACCGCCAGCCGTTGACCTGCCGCACCTCCCGCACGTACCGGACCTCCCCGCGCCCGACCGCGCGCGGCAGAAACACCTCCCACCCCCGCGCGTCCTCCAGCCCCCGTATCCGCCGCACGGCCCCGGCCGCCGTCGTCACCTCGGGCTCCCGCTCCCCGTACCGCCCGACGCTCACCTCCTCCTCGTCGGGCAACCGCACATGCACGGCGACGATCCCCCGCGGCCCGGGCCGCCGGGCCAGCTCGCGCAGCCACTGGTGGGTGAGCGCGTACGACTCCACCACGGGAAACATGTACACCCCGCGCCCCGCCCTCGACCCCGGCCCGGGCCCTTGGGCCTTGATCCCGCTGCGCCGGATGCGGGCGGCGTGGACGGCGGGGGTGAGGTGCACGAAGGTCGCCATGCGGCGATGCTAGGTGTTGCCCCGAGCACGGCGGCAGCTCTCTCCTGAGATGGCGGGATCGCCGATTACCGACGACGACGTGAGCGGACAGGTCCTTCTCCGGGCCGCAGCCCGTCCGCCCGGCTAGCCCGCCAGAGCCGCCATCCACAGGTAGACGACCGCGAACACCGCGCCCGTGCAGATCGCGAGGGCGGCGATCAGTGCGCAGCCGAGAATCCCGGTCGTCGTGGCGATCGCCGGCCAGGCGAAGCGGGTTACGCGGTCGGCGCGCCGGACGGCGTCCTCGCAGGCGCGGTCGTCGTACCGGTCGTCGCGATCGTTCACGGCTGCTCGCCGGTGCAGGCGTAAAAGTCGCAGCGGTAGACGTGGACGACTCCGGGGAGGTCGGCGATCTCGTCCCTCAGGTCGCTCTCGGTGCGGCCGTGAGTGAAGGTCTCCGGCATGTTCACGTCGACGACCAATTGCCCGGCACGCTCGTAGACCTGCACATCGGTGGCGCCGTAGTCCCACAGCCGTTCCGTGCTCTGGTTGAACTGCGGGTCGCGGGCGCGGTCCATGGAGTCCACGGTGGCGCGAAAGTAGGGCGGCGGTTCGTTCTCCGGGTCGACCTCGTTCATCTGATGGAAGCCCAGGACGAGGGCCGCCACGGCGACGAGGGGCGTGATCGCGGAGAACCAGGGCCCCGGCCGGCTGCCGCTGCCGGGTCCCACGAAGGCGGCGGTCACCAGGATCAGGGCGGCCGGTACGAACAGGAACATGCCGATCACGGCGCCCACCAACGCCCAGACCAGCAGGCCGAGCCCGGTGACGAGGCAGACCCGGGCGCAGATCTTCGGGCTCTCCGCCATCGGCAGCGGTATGAGGGCCACCAGCGCCGTGACCAGGAACAACCCGCCCAGGAGCGGCGCCGTCACCAGCCCCAGAAGGGCGGTGAGCCCCGCCACCACGACCCCCGCGACGACCCACCCCCGCTGCCGGGTGGACACGCTTCGACCTTCCTCCATCGCCCTTCCCCCTCACGATTGAACGCGTTCAAGTCATCTTGAACGCGTTCAAGGTAGCACTCGACGGGCCCGCGAGGACTGGACGTACGTGCTGACCGCGGGCGAGGGAGCGGTGGGCAGAGCACGACGCCGGGCGGCTGTTCGACCTCGTCCAGGAGATCTTCGAGGAGCGGGGCGTGAGCCTCGTCCTCCGGCGGTAGCCTGCCCGCGTGGCGGGGACCTGGGATGAGCAGCAACTGATCGCGGACGGCTTCGAGCGGGTGTACGCCGAGTCGGACTGGTACGACGGACCGCGCGCCGGCCTTGCCGACATCGGCGGGAGGCCGCACTACTTCCGGAGCGACGAGTACGACCACGCCGACGAGGCCGATGAATACCGGGTCTGGCCCGCGAGCGAGGCCGTGGTGGGGCTGGAACGCGAGCAATGGGCGATCTTCGCCAGGTGGAACGAACGCAGTGAGGCCGGTGAGGTCGGTCCGGAGAGTCATCCGGGCCACGGCGGGATCGACGCCCGTTACGACGAGCTGGAGCAGCTGCTTGCCCCGCATCGCCAGGCGCCGGACGACGCGCGGCGGCTGGTGGGCGAGTTGCGGTTCGTTGAGGGGGCCCGCTATCGGGTCGATGGGCTCGACTACTGGATCCGGTGGCGTTCGAGCAGGTAGCGGGACGCGGTCGGCGATAACTCCGGCGACGTCGGCGATCGCCACCGGGATACTGGGCGCCCATGGATGAGGTCGAGGTCGTCGTCGCCCACTCCGAACGCGCGACCCTGCGCGTCGGCGACGTGTTCCTGAAGGTGGACGCCGATCAGGGGCGTATCGACGTCGAGGTCGAGGCGATGTCCCGCGCGCCGGTCCCGACTCCGAAGGTCCTGTGGCGCAAGCCGCCCGTGCTCGCGATCGCCGCACTCCCGGGGGCGCCGCTCGGGCGCCTCGGCGGGGCGTCGACCGGACCGTCGAGCGGGTCGTCGGCGGCGTGGGCCGCGGCGGGCGCCGCCATCCGCACGCTGCACGAAGCGCCGCCGCCTCCCTGGCCGGGCCGGGCCGGCCGGAGCAGCGTCGCGCTGACGTCGGAACTCGACGCCGAGTGCGAGTTGCTCGTGACCAGGGGCCTCCTTCCGGCCGACCTGGTCACCCGTAACCGCAGGGTCGCCCAGGCCGCGCTCCGGCCGTGGAGTCCGGCGTTCACGCACGGCGACCTGCAGATCGCGCACGTCTTCGTCGAAGGCGACGAGGTGACGGGCATCATCGACTGGTCCGAGGCGGGCCAGGGCGATCCCCTGTACGACCTCGCCACCTTCACGCTCGGACACGAGGAGCGCCTCGACGACGTCCTCGCCGGCTACGGCCACGGCCACGGCCATGACGCCGACATCGACCTCGACCTCGACGTGATCCGCGCATGGTGGGCGTTGCGGAGCCTGCTGGCTGTTCGCTGGCTGATCGAGCACGGCTTCGACCCCTTCGCACCGGGCTGCGAGGTCGACGTGCTGAAGTCCCGGATGTGAGGCGCCCATTGCGGTCGGGCTTTCTCAGGCGGCCGGTGCCTCTGCCGGGCGGCAGTCGCGGCAATGGCCGGGGGCGGGGGAGCGGAAGGCGCGGTCGCAGGTTTCGCAGGTCTGGAAGGGGACAGGACGGGCCGAGGGCAGCGGGGCGGTGGGGAGGCGGGGTGGGAGGAGTGCGGTCAGGCGGTGGGTGAGGAGGCCGGCCGGGTGGGCGAGGTCGGCGGGGAGGTTCGCGGAGAGGGTGCGGCGGATGGCGTCGGGGCGGACGCCGCGGTCGAGCCAGGCCGTGACCCCGGGGGCCAGTCGCTCGATGTCGCGCTCGGAGAGCAGCAGCCGGGAGTTGTGGACGCGCAGGCCCGCGAGGAGTTCCGCGGCGGCGCGGTGGCGTTCCGCGAGCGGGATCGGGGGCGGCGGAGCCGGGCGTGGAGCCGGAGGTGCGGGCTTCTGTCGTACGGGCGGCGGGGACGGGGGCCGGGGCGGCGTCTTTCGTACGGGCTCCGGCTCAGCCCCCGGCCGGTTGTACGAGACCGTGCGGTGCACGAACCGCCCGTCCGGCAGTCGCTCCCTGAAGCGCTTCAGATAGCCCACGGCCTCCAGCTCCCGCATGGCGCGGGCGATGGACAGCTCGCTGTTCGGGCACTCGGCCGCGATCGCCTTGATTCCGACGGATGCCCCGGCGGGCAGCGACTCGAGGTAGAGCGCCAGTCCCCGCGCCTGCAGGGAGAGCTTGCGGTGCTGGGCGAGATCGTTGCCGACCACCACGTAGCGCGTGGTGAGACGGACTTTGACGTGAATGAGCCCGGAGGCGCGCGAGGGCGCGCTAGGGTGCGTGGGAGCCATCGGGAAGGGTTCGCTTCCTCGTTGGTCAGGCCCTCGATCGGGATGCCAGTCCCGGCCGGGGGCCGACGTATGTCTGGAGTTGTCGCGGCGAGCATATGCCAGGCAACCGGCAACAAATCCAGTCCAGTTGGCCCAAGTCACCCATGTGAGTGACGGTGGGCGACGGGGAGGCTGGAGGGGTTGGGTCAGGGATTTGCCCGGGATTAAAACCCTTACGTCGTGGGTCACCGCGACGCGGGCGTCCACGACGCGGTCGCCTACGACGGGGCGCCGCTTACGGCAGGGCCAGCTCCGCCCACACCGTCTTCCGCGGTACGGGCCCCAGCCGTACGCCCCACTCCCGCGCCAGCCCCTCGACGATCCGCAGCCCGCACCCGCCCGCCGCGACCGGTAGCCGGTCACCCCGCGTGTCGGTGATTTCGATACGGAGGGTGGCCTCGACCACGAACAGCGCGACCCGGAAGTCCCGGCCGGGCACGCGGCCGTGCGTCACGGCGTTCGCGGCGAGCTCGGCGACGATCTGGGCGGCGGGCTCGGCGAGGTGGTCAAGGCCCCAGGAACGCAGCTGCTCGACGGCGAGCAGACGGGCGAGACGGGCGCCGCGCGGGGTCGCGGAGAGCTGGATTCCGAATTGGCGTACGGACGCCACGAGTTGAGTGGGTTCCTGATTCATGTCACCCAGCGTGGCGGGATGTGCTTACGCTGCCCATCGAAATGCCGTTACGTACGGCCGCTGTCCGTTGGCTGTCCGGGCTTGTCCCGGGCTGTCCCGGCCGGGCGGCGCGGGGAGGTGGGTGCGCGTGCGTGCGAACGAGAGGAAGGGCACGGAGGTCCAGGGCCCGACCTGGGACCTGGACCCCGGTGACGAGTCGGGTGCGGCGATCGTCGCCATGGTGGGACGCCAGATCAGGCGGTGGCGGGAGGCGAAACGCCTGCGGGCGGTCGAGCTGGGGCGGCTGATCGGCTACGGCGAGGACATCGTCCGCAAGATCGAGCGAGGGGATCGCATCCCCCGCCCCGAGTTCCTGGACAAGGCGGACGAGGCGCTGGGCGCGAACGGCATCATCGCCGCCATGAAGCAGGACATCCTGGATGTCCGCTACCCGAGCGGTCCGAGGAGCCTGGCCAAGCTGGAGGCCCGTGCGGCCGAGTTCTGCGCGTACCAGACCTATTGTCTGCACGGCCTCCTGCAGACCGAGGACTACGCGCGAGCGATCATGCGGACCCACCGGCCCGTGTACCGGCCGGAGGTGCTGGAGCGGTACGTGGCGCACCGGGTGGGGCGGCAGTCCGTGTTCACACGGGCCCCGGCGCCGGAGTTCAGCTTCGTGCTGGAGGAGGTCACGCTGCGGCGACCCATCGGCGGGCCGGAAGCGATGAGACGTCAGCTGGAACACCTCGTGGAGGTGGGTGACATGCCCAACGTCGAGATCCAGGTGATGCCGACCGCGTACGCCGGACACCCCGGGCTGACGGGGGCGCTCTACCTGCTGAAGTTCCCGGACGGTACGGCGGCGGGAGACGCCGACGACTTCAGGGGCCGTCCGACGACCGACCCCAAAAGGATCAGGCTCCTGGAACTGAGGTACGGCATCATCCGCGCGCACGCGCTCACGCCCGAGGACTCCCGGGACCTCATCGAGCAGGTTCTGAAGGAGACGTGATCCAGGATCAGAAGAGGGACTGGGCCGGGTTCGTGGCCCACGCGTCGCGCGAGCATGGGTGAGCTCATCCTGATCCGGCACGGGCAGACCGAGTGGAGTCTCTCGGGGCAACACGCCGGCCGCACCGACGTGCCGCTGACCGCCGCCGGGGAGGCCGCCGCCAGGGCGCTGGCGCCGAGGTTGGCGTCGCGGCGGCCCGGGGAGGAGCTCCAGCAGGTGGCCGCGCGGGTGGACGCGGTCCTGGGCCGCGTCCGTACGCTCCTGCGCGCGGGCGAGGGAGACGTCGCCGTCGTCGCGCACGGGCATCTCACCCGCGTGCTCACCGTGCGCTGGCTCGGTCTGGACGCCGCCGAGAGCCGGATGTTCGGGCACCCGCACCCCGGCAGCCTCAGCTTCCTGGCCGAGGAGGACGGGCAGCCGTACATCTCCGCCTGGAACGTTCCGTAGCGCAAGGGGCCTGGTCCCCGGACCCGGATCTCGTGTCTCGTGTGACCTACGCTGCCCCGCGTGGACATAGACCTCGGCAACGGCATCGTCGGCGCGATCCTCGGCGTCGTCTTCGCGACGCTCTTCCAACAGTGGACCCAGGACCTGTGGTTCAGGATTCGGCGGCGGTCGGCCGGGGCGGTCCGGAGCTTCACGTACCGGCGGGCGCAGAGCGGCGGGGGCGGGCCGGTGGCGTGGTCGACGTTCGCGATCGGGCCGCTGCACACCTCCGCGCTGCTGGTCGAGGGGGACGGGGACCAGGCCATCGCGCCCGAGTCCGTACACGTCCAGGTGCTGGAGGGCGAGGTGCGGCTGCCGGAGGGGATGGCGCCGTGGCGGGACGAGATCGAGGCGGAGGAGCGGCGGGTCGCCGAGGCGGGGGAGCGGGCGCCGGTGTGGAACGGGCCGCGGTACGCCGTCGAGTCCGTCGAGGTGTCCCGTACCGCGCTCGACGAACGGCCCGAGGTGCACCTGCGGCTGCGGCCCACCGACTACTTCACCTTCCTCGCCGCCCAGCAGCTCGACCGCCGCCTGCCCGACGGCACCACCCCGCGCGGCCGCTACCTCGACCCGGCCGACCCCCTCACCGCGCCCGACTTCCTCCAGTGCAGCTTCGGCGCGAACATCGCCGTCGTCACCGCCGACCACCTCCTCGTGGTCACCCGCCGCAGCAACCGGGTACGGGTCGGCTCCGGGGTCTGGAACTCCTCCGTCAACGAGGGCCTGGCCCGCCACATCGACTCCGCCGGCCGCAACGCGCCCGACCTGCACGCCGTCGCCCGGCGCGGCATGCGGGAGGAGCTGTCGCTCGAACCTCACGAGTACACACTGGAGTTGCTCGCCTTCGCCCTCGACGTCGAGCGGCGCCAGTGGTGCGCCCACTTCTACGCCCGCCTGAAGGACCTGACCGGCGACGGGCTGCGCGAGCGGATGAGCCGCGGCGTCGCGGACCGCTGGGAGCACCAGCACATCGCGTACGTGCCCTTCCGCACGGCCGACGTCACCCGCTTCATGCTCGCCCCCGAACGCCTCCACCACTGGGCGCCGGTCGCCCCGTCCCTCTTCCACCTCGCGCTCGTCCACGTCCACGGGCGTGCGTCGGTCGAACGGGCCGAGGCGCAGGTCGTCCGGAGGCTGTGACGCCGCCCGAGCGTGCGAGCTACGCGTCCGAATACCGCCAGCGGGCGGGCCGGCGGCAGCACGACCCTGGTGCCATGACCACCACCACGTACACCGCACTCGCCATCCCCTCCGCCGCCCTCGCCGAGCTCCGCTCCGTCGACGACGCCGGGCGCGCCTGCCGGGCCTTCACGGCCGACGGCGACGCCGCCGGGAGTCCGCTGCGCTGCTGTCTGCGCGCCGCGCGGGCCGGGGAGCGGATCGCGCTCGTGTCGTACGCGCCGCTGCGGCGGTGGGCGGCCGGGAGCGGGGCCGAGCCCGGGGCGTACGACGAGCAGGGGCCCGTGTTCATCCACGCCGAGGAGTGCGGCGGGCCGGACCCGGCGCCCCGGGCGTACCCCTTCGGCCGGCCCGGCGCGCTGCGGACCCTGCGGCGGTACGACGCCGGCGGGCGGATCGTCGGAGGGCGGCTGTTCGAGATCCCGGAGGCGGCCACCGAGGGGTTCGACCGGGCGTTCGCGGAGGCGTTCGCCGATCCGGCGGTGGCGCTCGTGCACGTACGGGCCGTGGAGTACGGCTGCTTCCACTTCGAGGTGCGGCGAGCGGCGTCGTAGCGAGCGCCTAGGGTCGACCGCATGGTCGATTCCTTCAGTTCCTTCAGTTCCTTCAGTGACGCGTTTCTGTTCGAGGCCGAGCGCCATGCCGCCTGGGGCGCCGCCCAGTTGGAGGCCCTGATGGGCTTCGTTCCCGAGGGGGAGTGGTCGGCCGACCTGGAGACCTGCCGCTACCAGCAGGGCGGGGTCGAGCTGCGGGTCGGCGTCCTCGGGACGTACGACATGAACGACCGGTCCTGGATGTGGGGTTGGGCCAACCCCGGGCTTCGCGGCCGGGAGGTGGCCGCGCTCGCCGGAGCGGTCGAGCGGTACGGGCGGGCGCACGGCATCCCCGAACTCACCGCGGAGGTCCTCGACCTGAGCGGCTTCGAGGACCCGCGGCGGGCCGCCGAGACGCTGGCCTTCACCGGGATGGGCGTCGCCGAGGCGCCCGGCTACATCGGCGCGCCCGCCGGCCCCACCACCCAGGTCTACTTCCTGCCCGACGACCCCCAGGTCCCGCGCCCCGCCCTCGACCCGGTCACCCTGCCGCGCGTCCTGCTCACCGGCGCCGGCCTGATCGGCCGCTCGGCCCGCCATGTCGTCGAGGGCTACCTCGACCACCACGCCACCCCGTACCGCGCCGAGCCCGCCCGTATCGTCGCGGACCTCCCGGGCGGCGCCGGCACGGCCGACATCACCTTCGACTCCCTCGGCCGGATCGCGGGCGTGGAGATGAAGGTCCTGCCGAAGGCCGGCCGATGACGACCTTCTTCCTGATGGTCGGCCTGCCCGGGGCCGGAAAGACCACCCGGGCGCGCCGACTCGCCGACGAGCGGGGCGCGTTGCGCCTGACGCCCGACGAATGGATGCTGCCCCTGTTCGGCGCGGCGGAGGACGACGGTAAGCGCGACGTGCTGGAGGGGCGCATGCTCTGGCTCGCCCTGGAGGCGGTGAGGCTGGGCACCGACGTCGTGGTCGACTTCGGCTGCTGGTCCCGGGACGAACGCTCCGCGATCCGGTGGCTCGCGGAGGCCGAGGGCGCGGCCTTCCGCATGATCTACCTGCCGGTCGATCCCGCGACCCAGCGCGCCCGGATCGCCCACCGCTGGGCGAGCGACCCCGAGGGCACCTTCCCGATGACCGAGGACGACATCCTGCAGGGGTGGGCGTACTTCCAGGAGCCCGACGCGGCGGAGGTGGAGGGGCGTGGGAGCGTGGGACCGCCGCCCGCCGGCTGGGCCGGGTGGCGGGAGTGGGCCGCCGAGCGGTGGCCGTCGTTCGAGTGACGGACCGGGGCGGACCCGGGCGGACCGGGGCCGGGACAGGACGGGGACGGTCAGGGCCGGGCCGGTCCGCGAGTCCGCGCCCCGCGTCCCGGCTCCGCCGCACCCGTCTCACTGCACGCAGAACTCGTTGCCCTCCGGGTCCTCCATCACCGTCCAGGAACCGCCCTGCTCCGCGACCTCCCGCAGCACCTTCGCGCCCAGGCCGGTGAGCCGGGCGACCTCCGCGTCGCGCGTGCCCTTCGGGGGGTGGAGGTCGAGGTGGAGGCGGTTCTTGACGGTCTTCGGCTCGGGCACGCGCTGGAAGAGGATGCGGTGACCGAGTCCGGTGTCGGTGTCCGGGTCGAAGGGGTCGTCCGGGTGCCGTACGGCCGCGAGGTCGCGCCAGGCGAGCCGGCCCCGGACGGTGAGCGTGGCCTCGGCGGGGGCCGCGCCCGCGTCGAGGAGCCGGGTGATGAGGGGGCTGTGGTCCTCCTCGTGGTAGGCGAGGGCGGCGGCCCAGAACGCGGCCTGGGCGTGCGGGTCCGCCGCGTCGATGACGAGCTTCCAGTGGAGTGCGGTCATCGTCCCTTTATACGGGCGGGCTCTGACAGCGCCCGTGAAGCCGGCTCGGCCGGTCTGCGACGAAGGTCACGGCCGGAATCCGCCCCCGCGCGCGTAATGTAAAGGAATGAACGATTCGCCCGACTGCCCCCTGGTCGGTGTCGCCGCTACGTACATGCCCCGGCTCTCGGAGTTCGGCTTCGAGCCGGGGCTGGTGGCCGCCGTCGATCAGCACGCGGCGGCCGTGTGCGACGCCCTGATCCCCGCCCAGCGCGGCCCCCGCCCGCGCACCGTGCGCCGCGAGGAACTCGCCGACTACGTCCTCGGGTTCACCGACTGGCTGACCGAGGTCGACTGGACCGAACCGGTCGGCCACGACTTCGCCACCCTGCGGCTGACCGCCGTCTGCTGGCTGATCCGCGAGCACGACCTGCTGGCGGCGTAGCCGCCGGGCCGGCCGGGGCCGGCGGATGCGGGGTCCGGGGGCTGATTGCCGCCCGGCGGCCGATTGCCGTCCCGGCCGTCCGGCCAGACGGTGGCCGCCCGGGGCCGACCGGTCCCGGTCCGGGGCCGGTGGGTCCGCAGCCGGACCGCTGTACGGCTGCGGCCTGACCCATCAGCCCTCGGCCCGGCCGGCCTCCGGTCTGGCCGACCAGTCCGTCGGCCCCGACCAGTCCGTCGGCCCCGGCCCGTACCCCGCCCAGCCCTCACCGCATCTGCGGCGGCTCCTCGCCACCCTCCCGGTGCATCCCCTGCCGCTCCTGCGCGGAGGGAAGGCCGCGCTGGGCGTCCTCGCGGCCCTGCTGGTAGGCCGAGATCTGGTCCTTGGCGCGAGCGGTCTCCGTCTCGGCGGTCGAGAGCCAGCGCTCCCAGCGGGAGCGCATCGGGGTGATCATGCCGCCGCCGACACCGACGATCACGACGCCCGCGATGGTCGCGAGCACGGCGGTGAGCAGCGGGCCGGTGATCGCGGTGGCGATGCCGGCCTGGCCGAGCGCGGCGATCACGCCGAGCGCCACGATGAAGGCCCAGATCGCCGTGGCGACGACCTTGCCGTACGACATCTGGGCGAGCGCCCCGCCCACGATGTCGCGGACGGCGCGGGCGATGGCCATCGCCACGACCACGATGACGCAGGCGACGATCGCCCGGGGCAGCCAGGCCACGATGCCGTTGATCATGACGCTGACCGGGTTGGGGCCGAAGACCCCGAAGGCCAGCTGCAGGGCGATCAGCAGGATCGCGTAGTAGAGGATCTTGACGATGATGCCGGTGGCGTCGTACTTCGAGCCCTTCAGCGTGTTCGCGACACCGCTGCGTTCGGCCATCCGCTCGAAGCCGACGCGGCGCAGCAGACGGTCCGCGACGCGGGCGATGAGCTTCGCGACGAACCAGCCGATGAGCAGGATCGCGAGGAAGCCGATGAACTTCGGGATGAACTCGGCGATCGCCGACCAGGCGTCCGTGAATCCTTGGCCGAAGTCCACCGAGAGGGCGAGGGGGAGGGGGTGCGTCATGGCACGGTCTCTCTTCGGAGAGGCGACGGGCCCGCCCGGGGGCGCGCCCCTTGACTCCCGACGTAACACCGCCGCCGCCGCCCTCGCGCGCGGTCAGCGGCCGGGCTGCGCCGATGGGGTGGAAAGCGCCTCCGGAGAGGCCTCCACGGTTGCTGCGACCTCCGCCTGTGCGGCGGCCTGAGCGGCCTCCGCCTTCGCCGCCTCCACCACCGCCCGGCTGCGGCGCGCCGTGCGCAGGGCGTCCCAGCTGAGGATCGTCAGGGCCAGCCACACCAGCGAGAAGCCCGCCCAGCGCTCCGCCGGCATCGCCTCGTGGAAGTAGGCGACGCCGAGCAGGAACTGGAAGACCGGTGCCAGGTACTGGAGCAGGCCGAGCGTGGAGAGCGGGACGCGGATCGCGGCGGCGCCGAAGCAGATCAGCGGGATCGCGGTCACCAGGCCGGTCGCGGCGAGCAGCGTCGCGTGCCCGGCGCCGTGCGCGCCGAAGGCCAGGGAGCCGGAGTTGCCCAGCCACAGCAGATAGCCGAGCGCGGGCAGGAACTGCACGGCGGTCTCGGCGGCGAGCGATTCCAGGCCGCCGATGTTCACCTGCTTCTTCACCAGGCCGTACAGCGCGAAGGAGAAGGCGAGGACGAGCGACACCCACGGCGGGCGCCCGGCGCCGACCGCGAGGACGACCACGGCCGCGAAGCCGACCCCGACCGCCACCCACTGCGCCCGGCGCAGCCGCTCCTTCAGGACGAGGACGCCGAGGGCGATGGTGACGAGCGGGTTGATGAAGTAGCCGAGGGAGGCCTCGACGACCCGGCCGTCGTTGACGGCCCAGATGTAGACGCCCCAGTTGACGCTGATCACGGTCGCGGCGACGGTGATCAGGGCGAGCTTGCGCGGGCTGCGCACCAGCTCGCGTATCCAGCCCCAGCGGCGGAGCGCGAGCAGCGCGAGGCCGACGACCGCGAGCGACCAGACCATCCGGTGGGCCAGGATCTCGACCGCGCCGGCCGGCTTGACCAGCGGCCAGAAGAGCGGGACCAGTCCCCACATGCCGTAGGCGCCGATCCCGTAGAGCAGTCCCGCTCGTGCCTCGTTCTTCTTCGTCTCCACCAGACCTCCTGCCCCGCGCCACGCTGTCCTGTCGAAGGTAGCGCCGCGCAGGGCCGGCTGTCATGTCCGTATCGCCATACGGTCCTTACGGATCATGGAGGGGGCTGTGCGGTCGGTTACGAGGCCGCCAGCGCCGCCTTGATCGTCTCGGCGATCGGCGTGGTCGGGCGGCCGATGAGGCGGGACAGGTCGTTCCCGCGGGCGGCGAGGGCGCCGCGCGCGACGGCCGCGTCGACGTCGACCAGGATCTCGGCGAAGGGCTGCGGCAGGCCGGCGCCGAGCAGGATCTCCAGGTGGGCCGCGGCGGGCACGTCGGAGTGGACGATCGCCTTGCCGGAGTGCCGGGCGACCTCGGCCGCGTACTCGGCGAAGGACCACGACACGTCGCCGCTCAGCTCGTACGCCCGGCCGAGGTGCTCGTCGAGCGGGCCGGTGAGTACGGCGGCGGCCGCGGCGGCGTAGTCGGCGCGGGTGGCGGAGGCGACCCGGCCCTCGCCCGCGTTGGCGACGACGGCGCCGTGGGCGAGCACGGGCGCGAGGTTCTCGGTGTAGTTCTCCGTGTACCAGCCGTTGCGCAGGAAGGTGTACGGCAGGCCGGAGTCGAGGACCGCCTGCTCGGTCGCCTTGTGCTCGTCGGCGAGCCGGAAGTCGGCGTCCGGGCCGCCGAGGACGCCGGTGTACGCGAGCTGGGCGACGCCGGCGGCCTTGGCGGCGCTGATCACGGCGGTGTGCTGCGGCACCCGCTGCCCGACCTCGCTGCCGGAGATCAGCAGCACCCGGTCCCCGGCGGCGAAGGCCCCGGCCAGCGTCTCGGGCCGGGAGTAGTCGGCGATCCGCAGCTCGACCCCGCGCTCGGCCAGGTCGGCGGCCTTCGCCTTGTCGCGGACGACGGCCACGACGTTCCCGGCGGGCTCGGTGGCGAGGAGGGCGTCGATGACGAGGCGGCCGAGCTTTCCGGTGGCTCCGGTGACGACGATGCTCATGGGTCTCTTCCTTCACTCCGGCGTTGGTTACCCACTCACCGTAGGACGGGCGCTAACCTTTCGTAAGTACCCACTTTGAAGTAAGGTACTGGTATGCCGGTAAGTGGACCCAGTGAGAAGAAGCCCGACATCAACGACGCGATGTGCCCCTCGCGCCTCGTCCTGGAGCACGTCACCAGCCGCTGGGGCGTCCTGATCCTGATCGCCCTGCTCGACCGCTCCTACCGCTTCAGCGAACTGCGCCGGAAGATCGGCGGCGTCAGCGAGAAGATGCTCACCCAGACCCTCCAGACCCTGGAGCGCGACGGCTTCGTGCACCGCGCCGCCCAGCCGGTCATCCCGCCCCGCGTCGACTACAGCCTCACCGAACTCGGCCGCGAGGCCGCCGAGCAGGTCGGCGCGCTGGCCCGGTGGACCGAGCGCCGGATGGGCGAGGTCGGGGAGGCCCGGGAGCGTTACGACGCGATCCGCTCCGCGTCCCAATGATGTTGTGACCAGGGCCGGTTGGGGCTCCCTGTCGTACGATCTGCTCACCATTCGGGGAGTCTGTGACCGTGCGTGGGGGAATCGTGGTGGATGCGAGGGGAAGACTGCTGCGCGCTTGCGGGGCGGCAGCGGTGGGCGGGGTCTTACTGCTGGCCGGCTGCGCGGCCGACGAGGACCGCGACGACAAGGGCGGGAAGAACGGCAGCGGCGGCAGTGGCGGTACGAGCGCGAGCGCGTCGCCGACATCGGCCACGCCAGCCACTTCGGCCACGCCAGCCACGTCAGCGCCTTCGGCCGCGAGCCCGACCGCGCAACCCACCCCTACCGCCCTCGACTTCACCCCGGACCCCAAGCGCGTCCCGAAGAACGCCGCCGAGGGCCGGCGCCTGGCGCTGGCCATCGTCGCCGGGCCCGAATCCTGGGGCCCCGACTTCGTCAAGCGCAGCCCCCACCTCAGCGCCCCCGGCTCCTGGCCGGTCCTCGACGCGAACTGCGCGTGGGAGACCGGCCCCCTGCCACCCTCCGTCCTGGCCAGCGTCACCGCGCACAGCGAGATTCCGGCCGCCGGAGGCAAGGGCCCGCTGCGGGTCGCCGCCACCGTCACCGTGCACCGCACCGAGTCCGACGCCGACTGGGAGATGGCCGAGACCCTGGAGGAGGCGCTGCGCTGCCCGGACCAGCAGCTGCGCCAGGGCGAACGCGTCACCGGTCTCGGATCCCTCGGCCTGCCCTACGGCGTCGGCGGCAACGCCCATGCGAGCGACTCCCTCAACGAGAGCGGCTTCTACGTCAACGACGCCTTCAAGGGGCGGCAGGGCTACAGCTGGTACCAGGTCCGCATCGGCCAAGTCACCATGGCCACCGTCGTCAAGGGCGCACCCGGCCACACCGAGGACCTCGTCACCGTCCTGACCCAGGCCCAGGTCACCATGGAGGAGCGCGTCAAGAAGCAGATGGGAGCCACGTCGTGACCCCGACCCCCGGGCAGGCCTCCGACGCGACCCCCGATCCGGACGCGCTCCAGCCCCTGCTCCCCGCCGACCCCTCCGCCCTCGCCGGCTACCGGCTCCTCGGCCGCCTCGGCGCCGGCGGCATGGGCGTCGTCTACCTCGGCCGCACCGACACCGGCGCGCTCGCCGCCGTCAAGGTCACCCACGCCGACCAGGCCGACCAGGCCGACTTCCGGGCCCGCTTCCGCCGCGAGGTCGAGGCCGCCCGCCGGGTCGTCAGCCCCTGGGCCGTGCCCGTGACCGGCGCCGACCCCGACGCCCCCGAGCCGTGGATGGCGACCGCCTTCGTGCCGGGACCGTCCCTCGGCGAGGCGGTCCGCGCGCACGGGCCGCTGCCCGAGCGGAGCGCACGGATCCTCGGAGGCGCCGTCGCCCGCGCACTGGCCGCCGTCCACGCCGCCGGGCTCGTGCACCGCGACGTCAAGCCGGGAAACGTGCTGCTCGCCGTCGACGGCCCCCGGCTCATCGACTTCGGCATCGCCCGCGCCACCGGCGAGACCGGGCTGACCTCCACCGACATGGTCGTCGGCACACCCGGCTTCCTCGCTCCCGAGCAGGCCGAGGCCCGCGCCGCCGACATCGGGCCCGCCGCCGACGTCTTCGCCCTCGGCTGCCTGCTCGCCTTCGCGGCCACCGGACGGCCGCCCTTCGGCAGCGGCGCCCTGGACGCCCTGCTGTACCGGACCGTCCACGACGAACCCGACCTCGCGGGCGTACCGGAGGGGCTGCTCGACCTCGTACGGCAGTGCCTCGCCAAGGAACCGTCCGCGCGCCCCACCGCCGAGGAGATCGCCGGCCGGCTCACGGAGGACACCCCGGGCGCGCCCGCCGACTGGCTGCCCGCGCCCGTCGTCGCCACCATCGCCGCCCGCTCGGCGGCCATGCTGGCGCTCCCCGACATCGACCCGACGGCGCCCGGCACGGACCCGGCGGGCCCGGCCGCCCCGGCCCCGTCCCGGCGCGGCTTCCTCCTGCTCGGCGCCAGTGCGGCCGCGGTGCTCGCGGCGGGCGGCGGAGCGTACGCCCTGCTCAGGCAGCGCGAAGACACCGACGGGAAGAATCCCGCACCGACGACCCGCACCACCTGGTCCATCGGCGTCCTCGCCGACCTCTCCGGTCCCGCCCGGGAGATCGGCCGGGCCCAGGAGCGCGGCGCCCGGCTCGCCGTCGAGCGGTTCAACGCCGTGCACAAGGGCAAGCCCTTCACCCTCGAACTCAAGGTCTCCGACGACCGCGGCGACCGCGCCGGCGCCTTCGCCGCCGCCCGCCGGCTCACCTCCGACCCCTCCGTGCTCGCCGTCCTCGGCCCCACCTCCGACGACACCGGCATCGCCGCGCTCCCCGCCTTCGAGGAGGCCGGGGTGCCGCTCCTCACCACCTCGGCGGGCTACCACCTCCTCACCCTGCGCGCTGGGAGCGGCCCACAGAACACGACCGTGCTGCGTGCCATCCCGAGCCACTTCATGGCGGGCACCTTCCTCGCCTGGTCCACCACGCTGCTGCCGCAGGTCCGCCACCCGGGAGTCCTCCAGGAACGCACCGACGACAACTACAGCTGGCAGTACGTCAGCGGCGCCCGCTACGGCTTCCGGCAGGCCGGTCTCAAGCCGCACTTCCGGGTGGTTCCCGGCCGGGCCACCGACTACCGCCGGATCATCGGCGAGATGATCGACGCCGGCATCGACACGTACATCCACTGCGGCGTCCGTTCCACGGCCGTGCTCGCCGCCCGCGCCCTGAACGAACTCGGCTTCACCGGGCCGCGGTTCACCGGCCAGCACGTCTTCGGGCCGCAGTTCCTGAAGGAGGCCGGGAGCGCCGCCGAGGGCTGGTTCGTCTGCGCGCCCGTCATCGACCCCGTCCAGCGGGCCGCCGACCCGAAGCAGAAGGCCGCCGACCGCAAGCTCACTCAGGACTTCCTCGACGCCCACCGCAAGCGATACGGCACCACTCCGGCCTTCTACACCGGCGAGTCCTTCGACGTGGTCAACCTGGTCACGACCTGGCTCGCCACGAGCGCCGGCAAGGGCCCGCTCACCCGCAAGGGCCTGTGGCAGGCCCTGCGGACGCAGAAGTACACGGGAGCGATGGGCGGTTACTCGTTCGACAAGGACGCCGACCTGGCCGGCGTGGGCACCTTCCTCTACGGCGTGCAGAAGGGGGCCTACAAGTACCTCGGCCCCGCGCCCGGCGGGCCCGCCAACACCAAGTCCGCGACCTCCAAGAAGAGCTGACGGTGCAGCCGCTCAAGAAGGCCGACCCTTCCGTCCTCGCCGGCTACCGGCTGCTCGGCCGGCTCGGCACCGGCGGCATGGGCGTGGTCTACCTGGCCAGGTCCGCGGGCGGCGCGCTCGCCGCCCTCAAGCTGATCCGCGCCGAGCACGCCGCCGACCCCGCCTTCCGGGCCCGTTTCCGCCGCGAGGCGGCCACCGCCGAGCGGATCACCGGCCGCTGGGTGGTCCGGGTCCTGGGCGCCGACCCGGAGGCCCTGGAGCCGTGGCTGGCCACCGAGTACGTGCCCGGGCCCTCGCTCGCCGAGGCCGTCGCCGTGCACGGCGGCGGCCTGCCCGAGTCCACCGTGCGGGCCCTCGGCGCCCGGCTCGCCGATGCCCTCGACGGCATGCACGCGGCAGGGCTCGTCCACCGGGACGTCAAGCCCGGCAACGTCCTCCTCGCCCTCGACGGACCGCGCCTCATCGACTTCGGCATCGCCCGGGTCAGCGGCGCCACCGCGCTCACCGCCACCGACGCGATGATCGGCACGCCCGGCTTCCTCGCCCCCGAACAGGCCCGGGTGACCGGCGCGGACGAGGTCGGCCCGGCCGCCGACGTCTTCTCGCTCGGCTGCGTCCTCGCGTACGCGCTGACCGGCCGCCGCCCCTTCGGTACGGGCGCGGTGGCCGCCGTGGTCTACCGCACCGTCCACGAGGAGCCCGACCTCGACGGGCTGCCCGAGCCGCTGGCGCCTCTGGTCGCGGCCTGTCTCGCCAAGGACGCCGCCGACCGGCCGAGCGCCGCCGAGGTACGGGACGCGCTCGGCCCGTACGAGGGCCCGGCGGCGGGCGACTGGTTGCCGCCGGGCCTGCCCGCGCTGATCGCCCAGCGCTCCTCGCGGGTCCTGGACCTGCCGGTCGCCGACCCGACGATGCTCGACGCCGAGGAGCCGCGGGGGACGTCGCGGCGCCGCTTCCTGGTCCTCGGCGCGGGCGGGGCCGTCGCGGGCACGGGCGGCCTCACCGCCTGGCTGCTCGGCCGCGACCCGGCGGGCGGCGCGGTGGGCGGCACGGGTGGCGGCGCCGGCGGCGGATCGGGGGCGCCCAGGACGACGTACACGCTCGGTCTGCTCACCGACCTCAGCGGCCCGGACAAGGCCGACGGACGCGCCCAGGAACGCGGGCTGCGCCTCGCCCTGGAGACCTTCAACGCCCGCGCGGACCGGCTCTTCGACCTGGCGCTCAAGGTGACGGACGACGGCGGGGACCCCAAGCGCGCCACCGCCGGGGCCCGCGCCCTGCTGAAGGAGCCGGCCCTGGTCGCCGTACTCGGCCCGACGACCGCCGACACGGCCGTCGCCGCCGCGGACGCGCTCGTCGACGCGAAGGTGCCGGTGCTCAGCGTGGTGGCGGCGGTCCCCGCCGGGACGACGATCCGCGGCCAGACACCGGAGATGCGCACGTACTTCGAGGCCCGGTCCTACTCCCAGGCGTCGATCGTGCCCTTCGGCCGTTGGCTCACCGCGCACGAACGGGGCCGCACCGCGGTCGTCGACGACCGGGCCGCCGGTAGGTACGGCTGGCTCGTCGTCCAGACCGTGCGGCAGTCGCCTCCCGCCCGCGGCACGGTCACCGTGCACCAGGTCGCCGCGGACAGCGAGGACTTCGGCCCTGCGGTCCGGGCGGCGCTTGCGACCTCCCCGACGGGAGTGATGTACGTGGGGAACTCGCCGCGCCGGGCCGCCCTGTGCGCCAAGGCCCTGCGGCAGCAGGGCTACCGGGGCCCCTGCGGAAGCGTCGAGCCCGCGCTCCGCCCGGAGTTCCTCACCTTGGCGGGCCCGGCCGCCGAGGGATGGTTCTTCGGGACGGGTTACGTCGATCCCGATACGGTCCCGACCGCGAAGGAGTTCACCGCCGCGTACCGCAAGCGTTGGGGGATCGCGGCCTCGGACCCCGTCGACCGCTTCGCGGCGGAGTCGTACGACGCCCTGTTCTGGGTGGGGCGGGCGCTGCGTACCGCCGCCGGGAAAAACGCGGAGCGCCCGGGCACGGCGATGTCGAACATGTTCATGAACGACGAACGGCAGTACCGGGGCGTTGCCAGGTCCTACGAGGCCATGGCCGGCGAGTCCGCGCAGGCCTCCCTCGACGGGCTGAGCCTCTGGCGCATCCGCGACGGCAAGCCCCGCTGCCTCGGCCCGTACGCCGAGGCAGCGAAGCGCGACTGACACGAAGCGCGACTGACACCAGCGCGACCGACCAGCCGCGCGGGCGGGTGTCAGCCCACCACCGTCCAGGTGTCCTTGCCCGTGAGCAGCTGCGCCAGGTCGCCCTTGCCCTGCTGCTCGACGGCCTTCTCCAGCTGCTCCGCCATCAGCGTGTCGTACACCGGCCGCTCCACCGACCGGAACACCCCGATGGGGGTCTGGTGGAGGGTGTCGGGGTCGGCGAGCCGGGACAGCGCGAAGGCGGTCGTCGGGGAGGTGGAGTGGGCGTCGTGGACGAGGACCTGCGACTCGTTCTCCGGGGTCACCGTCACGACGCGGAGGTCGCCGGTGGCCGGGTCGCGGACCACGCCCTTGTCGAGCTCGGCGCCGAAGCGGATCGGCTGCCCGTGCTCCAGGCGGATGACGGCCTCCTTGGCCTGCTCGTTGTCCTTGAGGACCTCGAAGGCGCCGTCGTTGAAGATGTTGCAGTTCTGGTAGATCTCCACCAGCGCCGTGCCGTTGTGCTCGGCGGCCTGGCGCAGCACCGAGGTGAGGTGCTTGCGGTCGGAGTCGACCGTCCGGGCCACGAAGGAGGCCTCGGCGCCGAGCGCCAGCGACACCGGGTTGAAGGGCGCGTCGAGCGAGCCCATCGGGGTCGACTTGGTGATCTTGCCGAGCTCCGAAGTGGGGCTGTACTGGCCCTTGGTGAGGCCGTAGATCCGGTTGTTGAACAGCAGGATCTTCAGGTTGACGTTGCGGCGCAGGGCGTGGATGAGGTGGTTGCCGCCGATGGACAGCGCGTCGCCGTCACCGGTGACCACCCACACCGACAGGTCGCGGCGCGAGGTCGCGAGACCGGTGGCGATGGCCGGGGCGCGGCCGTGGATGGAGTGCATCCCGTAGGTGTTCATGTAGTACGGGAAGCGGGACGAGCAGCCGATGCCGGAGACGAAGACGATGTTCTCCTTCGCCAGGCCGAGTTCCGGCATGAAGCCCTGTACGGCGGCGAGGACGGCGTAGTCGCCGCAGCCGGGGCACCAGCGGACCTCCTGGTCGGACTTGAAGTCCTTCATGGACAGCTTGGCCTCCGACTTCGGCACCAGCTGCAGAAGAGACTCGGTCACAGCCGACTCCGATCCCGACTCACTCATCGATGACCTCCTTGAGGGCCGCGGCGAGCTGCTCGGCCTTGAACGGCATTCCGTTGACCTGGTTGTGGTTGCGGGCGTCGACGAGGTACTTCGCCCGCACGAGGGTGGCGAGCTGGCCCAGGTTCATCTCGGGGACGACGACCTTCTCGTACCGCTTGAGGACCTCCCCGAGGTTGCCCGGGAACGGGTTGAGGTGCCGCAGGTGCGCCTGCGCGATGGGGTGGCCGGCGCGGCGCAGCCGGCGTACGGCGGCGGTGATCGGCCCGTAGGTGGAGCCCCAGCCGAGCACCAGGGTGTTCGCGTCGTCCGGGTCGTCGACCTCGATGTCGGGCACCTCGATGCCGTCGATCTTGGCCTGCCGGGTGCGGACCATGAAGTCGTGGTTGGCCGGGTCGTACGAGATGTTGCCGGTGCCGTCCTGCTTCTCGATGCCGCCGATGCGGTGTTCGAGGCCGGGCGTGCCGGGCAGCGCCCACGGGCGGGCCAGGGTCTCCGGGTCGCGCTTGTACGGCCAGAAGACCTCGGTGCCGTCGGCGAGCGTGTGGTTCGGGCCGG
Organism: Streptomyces sp. SKN60; assembly: GCF_026236535.1. Lineage (GTDB taxonomy): Bacteria > Actinomycetota > Actinomycetes > Streptomycetales > Streptomycetaceae > Streptomyces. Next base: position 265,466 of record NZ_JAHTMW010000005.1, read on the forward strand.
TGGCGAACGTCGTGGTGAGGTCCGGGAGTTCGTCCGGGTCCGGGATCCGCCAGGGCTCGGAGCCGTTGGCCAGGTAGCCGTCGGAGAGCAGCAGGACGGGTGTGCGGTACGTGAGCGCGATCCGGGCCGCGTCGAGTGCGGCGTCGAAGCAGTCGGCGGGGGTCTTCGGGGCCACGATCGGCACCGGGGCCTCGCCGTTGCGCCCGTACATGGCCTGGAGGAGGTCGGCCTGCTCGGTCTTGGTGGGCAGACCGGTGGACGGGCCGCCGCGCTGGATGTCGACGATGAGCAGCGGCAGTTCGAGGGAGACGGCGAGGCCGATGGTCTCGGACTTGAGCGCCACGCCCGGGCCGGAGGTGGTGGTCACGGCGAGCGAGCCGCCGAAGGCCGCGCCGAGCGCGGCGCCGATGCCGGCGATCTCGTCCTCGGCCTGGAAGGTGCGCACGCCGAAGTTCTTGTGCTTGCTCAGCTCGTGCAGGATGTCCGAGGCCGGGGTGATCGGGTACGAGCCGAGGTAGAGCGGCAGGTCCGCCTGGCGGGACGCGGCGACCAGGCCGTACGAGAGGGCCAGGTTCCCCGAGATGTTGCGGTACGTGCCGGTGGGGAAGGCCCGGGTGGCCGGGGCCACCTCGTAGGAGACGGCGAAGTCCTCGGTGGTCTCGCCGAAGTTCCAGCCGGCCCGGAAGGCGGCCACGTTGGCCTCGGCGATCTCGGGCTTCTTCGCGAACTTGCTCCGCAGGAAGGCCTCGGTGCCCTCGGTGGGCCGGTGGTACATCCAGGAGAGCAGCCCGAGCGCGAACATGTTCTTGCTCCGCTCGGCCTCCTTCCGGGAGAGCCCGAAGTCCTTCAGGGCCTCCACGGTGAGGGTGGTGAGCGGCACCGGGTGCACGTGGTAGCCGGAGAGCGAGCCGTCCTCCAGGGGGGAGGTCTCGTATCCCACCTTGGCCATGGCGCGCTTGGCGAACTCGTCGGTGTTGACGATGATCTCGCCGCCGCGCGGCACGTCCCCGATGTTGGCCTTCAGCGCGGCCGGGTTCATCGCGACCAGGACGTTCGGCGCGTCGCCCGGGGTCAGGATGTCGTGGTCGGCGAAGTGCAGCTGGAACGAGGACACGCCCGGCAGCGTGCCGGCGGGGGCGCGGATCTCCGCGGGGAAGTTCGGCAGCGTGGAGAGGTCGTTCCCGAAGGACGCGGTCTCCGAGGTGAACCGGTCACCCGTGAGCTGCATGCCGTCACCCGAGTCACCCGCGAAGCGGATGATCACCCGGTCGAGCCGGCGGACTTCCTTCGCGGCGCCGTGCTCGGCCGTCGTCGGAGCACTGCGCTGCTCCCCGACCAGGGCCTCACCGGCCTCGCTGCTGACCTGGCTGGTCACTGAACTGGACCTCCCTCGCGGCAAGGGTTCTCTCCGTCGAGACGTCACCCGCGGAGAAGGCTCGTGAGACGGCCGGCTGCCCGGTCGTCCCGTGGCCCACCCTACGACTGCACGGTGGGCCTTCCCGGGACTTCTCGCATCGTGGACCTCGTTTCGAGACGCCCGTGACGCCTTTATATGGCCAATTGTCGCTCTCTGTGACCCCTCTGGTCCAGTGACGCTCCAGTCGGGGGTCGCGCTCCGCGTGTGACCGGTGACGGGGTGGAGCCGACTTCCCTCGCCGGCTCCCCTTGGCTCCTTCCCTGGATAGCTGACGGTGTGTCAGAAGTCCAGGAAGCCGGTGGCCCGGGGGCCGACGCGGTCTGCCGGGGGCTAGGAGTTGAGATACGTCAGTACGGCGAGCACCCGGCGGTGGTCCCCGTCGCTCGGCGAGAGCCCCAGCTTCAGGAAGATGTTGCTGATGTGCTTCTCGACCGCGCCGTCGCTCACCACCAGCTGCTTCGCGATGGCCGAATTCGTGCGCCCCTCCGCCATAAGCCCCAGGACCTCCCGCTCGCGCGGCGTCAACCCCGCGAGAACGTCCTGCTTGCGGCTCCGGCCGAGCAGCTGCGCCACGACCTCCGGGTCGAGGGCCGTGCCGCCCCGGGCCACCCGGACCACCGCGTCCACGAACTCCCGGACCTCGGCGACCCGGTCCTTCAGCAGATACCCCACCCCGGTGCTCGAACCGGCGAGCAGTTCGGTGGCGTACTGCTCCTCCACGTACTGCGACAGGACCAGGACCCCGAGCCCCGGATGCTCCTTCCGCAGCCGCACCGCCGCCCGTACCCCCTCGTCAGTGTGCGTCGGCGGCATCCGTACGTCGGCGACCACCACGTCCGGCAGCGCGCCCTCGCCCGCCAGGTCGGACACCGTCTTCACCAGCGCCTCGCCGTCCCCGACCCCGGCCACGACCTCGTGCCCCAGATCGGTGAGGAGCCGGGTCAGACCCTCGCGCAGCAGCACCGAGTCCTCGGCGATCACCACGCGCACTCCCCTCGCGCGCTCTCCCACCGCGCCACCCATGTTCCTCACACCCCTGTTCGTCTCGCTGCCGACGCTCAGCATCGCAGCAGTAGGGACGCAGGGGGCGGGAACGGGGTTCAACTCGGCCAGCGGCCCGGCGGTCCCGCCGGCGTGGCGGACCAGGGGTGCGGTACGGCGGACCAGGGGCGCGGTACGGCGGTTCAGGGGCGCGGTGCGGCGGTTCAGGGGCGCCACGGGATCTCGGCGGTGACCGTGGTCGGGCCGCCGGCCGGGGAGTCGACGGCGAGGACCCCGTCGACGGCGTCGAGCCGCTCGGTGAGACCGGCGAGACCGCTGCCGGCCCCCGGGTCGGCGCCGCCGACGCCGTCGTCCCGTACCTGGATCATCAGCCGCTCCTGCGACCGCCACACGTCCACCCACGCCCGGCGGGCCCGGGAGTGCTTGGAGACGTTCTGCAGCAGCTCGGACACCGTGAAGTACGCGATGCCCTCGATCGCCGCGGCGGGCCGCTTCGGCAGGTCCACCTCCACCGACACCGGCACGGTCGAGCGGGCGGCGAGCGCGGAGAGCGCCGCGTCCAGACCGCGGTCGGTGAGGACCGCAGGGTGGATGCCCCGCGCCAGATCCCGCAGCTCCTGCAGGGCGAGCTTCACCTCGCCGTGCGCCTCGTCGACCATCACCGCAGCGGCCAGCGGATCCCCGGCCAGCTTCTCCTTCGCGAGCCCCAGATCCATGGCCAGGGCCACCAGCCGGGCCTGCGCGCCGTCGTGCAGGTCACGCTCGATGCGCCGCAGGTCGGCGGCGGCGGTGTCCACGACCACGCCCCGGTCCGACTCCAGCTCGGTCACCCGGGTGGCCAGCCGCGACGGCCCGAGCAGCCCGGCCACCATGAGCCGGTCCACCGCCACCATGCCGCGCAGGACCCACGGCCCGACCAGCACGAAGACCAGGCCCACCAGGCTCGTCACGGCGATCTCGAAGGGCGAGTTCAGATAGACGGAGTGCGCCTCGTCGCCGTAGATCTGCAGCCCGGCCTGCCCGGCGTACATCGGGAGCACCCACTGCCACAGCGGATACGTGAACAGGCTCCAGCCCCACGACCACAGCGCCACCGTCACCGAGAACGTGAACACCGCCCACGGGAAGTGCAGCAGCGCGTAGAGCAGATGCCGCCAGGACGCCCCGCTCTTCAGCGTCGCGCCCATCCAGGACAGCGCGCCCCCGGTCTTCCCGCGGGCCGGCTCCGGCGCCGCCACGTCGAGCCCGAGCATCCCGCGCGCCCGCGCCCGCTCCACGGCCCCGAACCCGCGGCACATCGCGAGCGCGCCGGCCAGGACGGGGATGCCGAGGAAGGTGACGAGGAGCCCGGCACCGGTCGACACCAGGGACACGGCGAGACAGAAGTAGAGGATGCTCAGCGGGAAGCCGGTCAGGACGTAGCCCAGCTCGCGCCAGGTGCGTCCTTCGAAGGGGGCGCGGAGGCCGGCGGGCAGGCGGTGGGTGGCCATCGGAGATCCGTTTCTCACGCGGGGGCGGTCGGGGCGTTCGCTCGTGTTCCACCCTCGCGGGTGGGAGGGGCCCGGAACCATGAGGCAGGTGGGCGTCTGTGGCGGGGGGTTTTCCCTACCGGCGGGCGTGGCGCTCTACGACACCGTGGGCCGGTCGCGGTCGCGGTCGCGGTCGCGCCACGGCAGTTCGGCGGTGACGACGGTCGGCCCGCCGGCCGGGGAGTCGACGGCCAGGACCCCGTCGACCGCGCCGAGCCGCTCGCCGAGCCCCGCGAGGCCGCTGCCGGCCGCCGGGTCGGCGCCGCCGGCGCCGTCGTCCCGTACCTGGAGCATCAGCCGCTCCTCCGTCCGCCACACGTCGACGGCGGCGGACCGGGCGCGGGCGTGCTTGGAGACGTTCTGCAGCAGCTCGGAGACGGTGAAGTAGGCGATGCCCTCGATCGCCTCGGCGGGCCGCTCGGGCAGGTCGACGGAGACCTTCACCGGCACCGTGCAGCGGGCGGCGACCGCCGAGAGCGCGGCGTCGAGACCGCGGTCGGTGAGGACCGCCGGGTGGATGCCCCGGGCGAGGTCGCGGAGCTCCTGGAGGGCGAGCTTCACCTCGCCGTGCGCCTCGTCGACCATCGCGGCGGCGGCCTCCGGGTCGTCGAGCAGCTTCTCCTTGGCGAGGCCGAGCCCCATGGCGAGGGCCACGAGCCGGGCCTGGGCGCCGTCGTGCAGATCGCGCTCGATGCGCCGCAGATCGGCGGCGGCGGTGTCGACCACGACCCCCCGGTCCGACTCCAGCTCGGCGATGCGCCGTTCCAACTCGTCGGAGGGGGAGAGCAGCCCGCGCACCATCGCCCGGTCGACGTTGCCGAGCCCGCGCGCCACGAAGGGCAGCACCGGCCACAGAACGATCAGCGACACCAGGGTCACGGTGAAGGTGAGCACGCCCCAGGGCAGCCGGATGAACCCGTACAGCTGGCTGCGCCACGCCACCGGGTCCTTCAACTGCGCCCACAGCCACGGCAGGAACCCGTCCCGGTGCGGCAGCCGGCTCGGCCGCTCCACGTGCACGCCGAGCAGGCCGCGGGCCCTGGCCCGTTCCGCGCCGGCCATGCCGCGCGCCCCGGCCAGACCGAGGGCGAGCAGCGGCAGGCCGATGACGGTGACGGACAGGCCCACGCCGAGGGCGATCGTCACCACCGCGTACACGAACCCGGCCAGCGCGCACGGCAGATCGGCGAGGAGGTGCGCGACCTCCTTCCAGGTGTGCCGGCCGTAGGCGAGGCGGGCGGGCGGCGGCGGGGTGTCGTTGAGGCTGCTCATGGGATCAAGGGTGTCGGTCGGAGGGCCGCGCACGCCATGGGGGAGGTGGCCGGAGCGGCAGGGGGGATATCCCTACCGGGCCCTACCTGGGCCTGCCAGGGCCTGCTTACGCTCCCTTTAGCAGGGCCTAGACTCGCGTGCGTAAGACACTGATACCGAGGGGCGGACGGACGTGCGGGAACCGACCGTCGTCGCGGCGGAGTACGCGGCGACGAACCACGCGACGAACCACGCGACGACTCACGCGGCGGACTACTTCGAGACGTACTCCGTCGTCGGACTGCTCGCCGTGCTCGGCGTGCTCTTCGTCGCGGTCGCGTTCGGCGCGGGCCGGCTGCTGCGCCCGGTCGTCCCGACCCCGGAGAAGCTCCTCACCTACGAGTGCGGCGTCGACCCGGTGGGGGAGGGCTGGGCCCACACGCAGGTCCGCTACTACGTGTACGCCTTCCTCTACGTGATCTTCGCCGTCGACTCGATCTTCCTGTTCCCCTGGGCCACGGTCTTCGCCGCGCCCGGATACGGGGCGACGACGCTGGTCGAGATGTTCGTCTTCCTCGGCTTCCTGGCCGTGGGCCTGCTCTACGCGTACAAGAAGGGCGTCCTGGCATGGCTGTGACCCCCCTGCCCGCCCCCAAGCTGGGCCCGCTCGCCCGACTGGCGCCGGAGCCCATGAAGGTGGTCCTGAACTGGGGCCGCCGCTACAGCCTGTGGGTCTTCAACTTCGGCCTCGCCTGCTGCGCGATCGAGTTCATCGCCGCGTCGATGGCCCGCCACGACTTCATCCGGCTCGGCGTGATCCCCTTCGCGCCGGGCCCGCGCCAGGCCGACCTGATGATCGTCTCCGGCACGGTGACGGACAAGATGGCGCCGGCGGTCAAGCGCCTGTACGAGCAGATGCCCGAGCCGAAGTACGTCATCTCCTTCGGCGCCTGCTCCAACTGCGGCGGGCCCTACTGGGACTCGTACTCCGTCACCAAGGGCGTGGACCAGATCATCCCGGTGGACGTGTACGTGCCGGGCTGCCCGCCGCGGCCGGAGGCGCTGCTCCAGGGCATCCTCAAGCTCCAGGAGAAGATCGCGCGGGAGAGCCTGGAGGAGCGTTACGGGGCGTCGGCGTCGGCGCCGTCCGTCTCCCAGCTCACCAGCCCGCTGGTCGCCCCTCCTTCGCCGGGAGGCAAGGCATGAGCGAGAACTTCGCGGACAGCTACGCGGCGCTGCCGGACTCGGTCGCCGAGGTCTTCGGCGAGGAGGCGACGGCGGAGCGGGCGTACGACCTGCTGACGGTCGACGTGCCCGTCGGCTCGTGGATCGCGGCGCTGGAGATCGCCCGCGACAAGCTGGGCCTCACCTACTTCGACTGGCTGAGCGCGGTCGACGAGCCGGGCGTGGGCTTCCGGGTGTGCGCGCACGTGGCGTCGGTGGGCCCGGGCTCTGTACGCCGCCTCCTTCTCCGTACGACGGTCCCGCACGCGGCCCCGTCCCTGCCGTCCGCCATCGCGGTCTACGCGGGCGCGGCCTGGCACGAGCGCGAGACCCACGAGATGTTCGGCATCACCTTCACCGACCACCCCCACCTGGTCCACCTCCTCCTCCCCGACACCTTCGAGGGCCACCCCCTCCGCAAGGACTTCGTCCTCGCCGCCCGCGTCGCCAAGGCCTGGCCCGGCGCCAAGGAACCGGGCGAATCCCACGACCCCCACGCCCCCAAGCGCCGCCAAATGCTCCCCCCGGGCGTCCCCGACCCCAACGACTGGGGCCCCCTCAAGGGCCAACTCCCCCCGGCCCCCTCCCGCGCCGAGCGCCCGGTGCGCCGTGCCCGTACGGCGGGCGAGGGCTCGGCGAGCCAGCCCCCGACGGCCGACCGCCCGGCCCGCCGCGCACGCACAGCGGGCGAGGGCTCCGCGAGCCAGCAGACCGAAGCCGCCCCGGCGGCGCCGGAGGCGCCCGCGGCTCCCGCCGGTCCGGGCCGCAGCCGTACGGCGAGCGGCGGCTCCGCCAGCCAGCGGGCCGGAGACCTGGACGCTGCCGCGTCCGACGAGGGCGGAGCTGAGCCGGGCCCGGAGGCTGCGGCCCCGGCGGCTCCCGCGGGTCCGCGCCGCAACCGCAGCGCGAGCGCGGGCTCCGCGAGCCAGCGAGCTGGGGCAACGGCCGAGCCCGACTCGGCAGCGCCGGCCGAAGACCGAGACGCTGCCGCGCCCGACACGGCGGGGACCCCGGCTGCGCCGGTGGCGCCCGCCGAGGGCGGCGCCGAGCCGGCAGCGGCCCCAGCAGCTCCTGCGGGTCCGCGCCGTAGCCGTACGGCGAGTGGCGGCTCCGCCAGCCAGCGCGCGGATGCACCTGCCGAGCCCGGCTCGGCAGCGTCGGCCGCCGACCAGGACGCTGCGGCGCCCGGTGCGACGGAGAGCCCGGAGGTCCTGGCTGCGCCGGCGGCCGGCGGCGACGCGTCGTCGGAGCGGCCCGCGGCCCCGCCCCGTACCCGCAGCTCGGACGCCCCGTGGCACCACGCCCGCCCGGCGTTCGACGAGGAGCCGCAGGCTCCGGTGCCCGAAGCGCCCGAAGCGCCCGCGCAGGGCGAACCCGGCACCGACGCCCCGCCCGCCGAGGGTGAGCCCACCACCGACCCGACCACCCCCACCGACCCCGCCGGAGGCGACCCCGCGTGAACGACGTACTCGACGTCGCCCTCCGGCTGCTCATCGTCTTCGCCACGTTCCTCGTCCTCCCGCTCGTCGTCGGGCAGACCGAGCACAAGGTCATGGCGCACATGCAGGGCCGGCTCGGGCCCATGTACGCGGGCGGGTTCCACGGGTGGGCGCAGCTCGTCGCGGACGGGGTGAAGTTCGCGCAGAAGGAGGACGTCGTACCGAAGGACGCCGACCGGCGGGTGTTCCAGCTCGCGCCGGCCGTCGCGCTCCTGCCGTACCTCCTCGTGCTCGTCGCGATCCCGATCGGGCCCAGCGAGGGCGCCGTCGGGCGGGTGGTCGACGCCGGCATCTTCTTCGTGCTCGCCGTGATGGGCGTCGGGGTGCTCGGCAGCCTGATGGCCGGCTGGGCGTCGGCCAACAAGTTCAGCCTGCTCGGCGCGCTCCGTACCGCCGCGCAGCTGCTCGCGTACGAGCTGCCGATGCTGCTCGCCGCCGCGTCCGTCGCGATGGCGGCCGGCACCGTCTCCCTCCCCGGCATCCTGAACGCCTTCGAGTGGTGGTGGGTGCCCTGGCAGATCGTCGGCGCGCTGGTGTTCTTCACCGCCGGGCTCGCCGAGCTGCAGCGCCCGCCGTTCGACATGCCGGTCGCCGACTCGGAGATCATCTTCGGCGCGTACACCGAGTACACCGGCCTGCGCTTCGCGCTGTTCCTGCTGGCCGAGTACGCCGGCATCGTCGTGCTGTGCGGCCTCACCACCGTCCTCTTCCTCGGCGGCTGGCACGGACCCGGCGGCGCCGACGGCCTCGGCTGGGTGTGGACGCTCCTGAAGACCGCCGTCCTGGCCTTCGTCGTGATCTGGCTGCGGGTCTCGTACCCCCGCCTGCGCGAGGACCAGCTGCAGAAGCTGGCCTGGACGACCCTCGTACCGCTCGCCCTCGCGCAGATCGCGCTCACCGGCATCGTGAAGGTGGCGATCCAGTAACCATGGCTCCGATTCCCGGCTCCGGCCTCGCCAAGGGCCTCGCCGTCACCCTCCGCACGATGACCCGCAGGTCGGTCACCGCGCAGTACCCGGACGCGCAGCCCGAGCTGCCGCCCCGCACCCGCGGGGTCATCGGGCTGTTCGAGGAGAACTGCACGGTGTGCATGCTGTGCGCCCGCGAGTGCCCCGACTGGTGCATCTACATCGACTCCCACAAGGAGACGGTGCCGGCCGCCGCCCCCGGCGGCCGCGAGCGCAGCCGCAATGTCCTCGACCGCTTCGCCATCGACTTCTCGCTCTGCATGTACTGCGGGATCTGCATCGAGGTGTGCCCCTTCGACGCGCTGTTCTGGTCGCCCGAGTTCGAGTACGCGGAGACCGACATCCACGAGCTGACGCACGAGCGCGACAAGCTCCGCGAGTGGATGTGGACGGTGCCGGAGCCGCCCGCGCTCGACCCGCGCGCGGAGGAGCCGAAGGAGATCGCCGCGGCGAGGAAGGCCGCGGAAAAGGCCGCCGCGCAAGCGGCCGCTGAGGCCCAGGCCGGGCAGGAGGGCCCGCAGTGATCCTCGCCGCCCAGCCCCTGGCCGCCGCCCAGAGCCACGGCTTCCTCTCGCCCACCGGCGTCGAGATCACCTTCCTCCTCGTCGGCCTCGTCACCCTCGGCGCCGCCCTCGTCGCCGTCACCACCAAGCAGCTCGTGCACGCCGCCCTGTGGCTGGTCGTCGCGCTCGGCGGGCTCGCCGTCGAGTACCTGCTCCTCACCGCCGAGTTCATCGCCTGGGTGCAGGTGCTGATCTACGTCGGTTCCGTCGTCGTGCTCCTCCTCTTCGGGCTCATGCTCACCCGGGCCCCCATCGGCCGCTCCCCGGACTCCGACTCCGGCAACCGGCCGGTCGCCCTCGCCGTGGCGGTCGCCGCCGCAGCGGCGCTGGTGTGGGTGGTCGTGGACGCCTTCCGGACCACCTGGATCGACCTCGAAGGGCCGGCCCTCGGCTCCACGAAGGTGACCGGCGAGATCCTCTTCCAGCACTGGGTGCTGCCCTTCGAGGCGCTGTCCGTGCTGCTGCTCGCCGCCCTGGTCGGCGCCATCGTCCTGTCCCGCAAGCAGCAGGAAGGGGAGCGGGACTGATGCACCTCGCCTACCCGGCAGTCCTCGCCGCGCTCCTCTTCTCCGTCGGCCTGTACGGCGTCCTCGCCCGCCGCAACGCGATCCTGGTCCTGATGTCCGTCGAGCTCATGCTCAACGCCGTCAACCTCAACCTGGTCGCGTTCGACGTCTGGCTCCGCGACACCCTGCACGCCGGCCAGGCGCTCACCCTCTTCGTCATCGCCATCGCCGCCGCCGAGATCGGCATCGGTCTCGCGATCGTCCTGATGGTCTACCGCAACCGCGGCACCTCGGACGTCGACCGTCTCCGCGACGCGAAGGAACAACCGGAACCCGCCGACGAGCCGTCCGCCGACAAGCCGTCCGCCGACGAGAAGGCCGAGGCCACCGCGTGACCACCACGACCCTCGCCGTCCTCGTCCCCCTCCTCCCCTTCCTCGGCGCCGCCGCCGGTCTCCTCCTCGGCCGGACCGCCCCCGGCTTCGCCCGCCCCCTCGCCGTCCTGCCCACGCTCGCCGCCGCCGTCCTGGCGGTCGTCGTCGCGGCCCGGCACGGCGGCGGGAAGGCGATCGACGCCGCCACCCAGCTCACCCCGACCGGCTCCGTACCGATCGACCTGGCCCTGCACATCGACGGCTTCGCCGCCCTCGTCGCGGTCCTCGTCGGCGTCGTCGCCACCTGCGTGCAGATCTACTCGACCGGCTATCTGCGCCACGACCCGCGCTACTCCTCGTACGCCGCGCTCGTCTCCCTCTTCACCTCCGCGATGCTGCTCGTCGTCTACTCCGGCGACCTGATGGTGCTCCTGGTCGGCTGGGAGGTCATGGGCATCTGCTCGTACTTCCTCGTCGGGCACTACTGGGAGACCCCCGAGGCCCGCTCGGCCTCCCTCAAGGCCTTCCTCGTCACCAAGCTCGGCGACGTGCCCTTCCTCATCGGCCTGTTCGCCCTGGCCGCCGACGCGGGCACCTTCCGGATCACCGGCGTGCTCGGCGCGGTCGCCTCCGGCGGCCTCGACCACCCCACCCTGGTCGCACTGCTGCTGCTCGCCGGCGTCGCCGGCAAGTCCGCGCAGTTCCCGCTGCACACCTGGCTGCCCGACGCGATGGCCGGCCCCACCCCCGTCTCCGCGCTCATCCACGCGGCGACCATGGTCGCCGCCGGCATCTACTTCGTGGCCCGGCTCCTCCCCGTCTTCGCCGCCTCCGGCGCCGCGCTGACCGTGCTCGCCGTCATGGCCGCGGTCACCATGGTCGGCTCGGCGCTCGCCGCGCTCGCCCAGGACGACATCAAGCGGGTCCTCGCCTACTCGACGATCGGCCAGCTCGGCTACATGTCCGGCGCCCTCGCCGTCGGCGACCGCGGCGCCGCCGTCTTCCACCTCCTCGCGCACGGCGCCTTCAAGGCGCTGCTCTTCCTCGCCGCCGGCGCCGTCATCCACGCCGCCGGCACCAACTCGCTCACCGCCATGTCCCGGATGAGCGGACTGACCAAGCGCATCCCGGACGCCTACTGGACGATGACCGTCGGCCTGCTCGCGCTCGCCGCGATCCCGCCCTTCGCCGGCTTCTTCTCCAAGGAAGCCGTCCTCGTCGCCGCCGAGCACACCGCCACCGGCGACCGCACCGTCGCCCCGGCCGGCGCCGGCTGGATCGTGCTCGTCGCCGGACTCCTCACCGCGCTGCTCACCGCCGCGTACGCGATGCGGCTGTGGCTGCTCGCCTTCCGCGGCCGGGGCGCCGAGGCCCCCGACCACGGCCGGCAGCCGGTCGCCATGACCACCGTCCTGTGGGTGCTCGCCGTCCCCTCGCTCGGCTTCGGACTGACCGCCGGCTACCTCGACGACTGGTTCGACGGACACCCGCTGACCCCGACCCTGGTGACGGCCGTGCTCGGCACCGGCCTCGCCGTCGTCGGCGCCGCGCTCACCTACGCGATCCGGCGCACCCTCGTCGCCCGCACCGCGCCGCCCCCGGCGGTCGTCCAGGGCGTTCCGGTCGGCGCCGCGCCGGCACCGGCCGCCGGGGCCCTCGCCGCGCCCACCGTCGCCCACCCCGACGCCGAGGCCGGCCAGGTCGAGGCGGAGGCCCTGGACCTGCCGCACCCGGCGACCGACCCCGCCGACCCCGGCCGCGCCCTGCTCGGCCCGCTGCACCCGCACGCCGCCGACGGCTTCCACCTGGACGCCGTCTACCGGACCCTGTTCGTCCGCCCCGTGCTCGCCGGCGCCTCCCTGGTCCGCTTCCTCGACCGCGAGGTCGTCGACACGTACGTGACCGGCGCGGGCAGCACCGCCAAGGGTCTCGGCTGGCTCGTCCGCCGCGCCCAGACCGGCAACGTGCAGACCTACCTCAGCGCGCTGCTCGCCGGCTCCGTCGTCCTGGCGATCGTCGCCGTCGTCCTCGCCAACGTCGCCGCCGGAGCGTGAGCCGTGATCGATATCAGCGAATCCGTGATGCAGTTCCTTCTGGCGTTGATCGTCGCCGGCCCGCTCCTCGGCGCCGCCGCCGCGCTCCTGCCCGCCCCGCCCGGACTGAAGGGGAAGTCACCCGACCAGGCCGTGCTCCGCCACGGCGTGACCGTCACCGGCGTCATCCTGATCGCCGCGATCGTCCTCGCGCTCGGCTTCGACCACGACCACCCCTCGACGATGCAGGCCACCACCGACATCACCTGGATCAAGGCACTCGACGTGCGGATCCACCTCGGTGTCGACGGCATCTCGCTTCCCCTCCTGCTCCTGACCGCGCTGCTGACCTTCCTCTGCGCGCTCTACAGCTACTTCAAGCCCCCCACGGGCACCACAGGCACCACGGGCACCACAGGCCCCGCCCCCAAGGCAGGCCCCGCCCCCAAGGCCTTCGTCGCCCTGCTGCTCGTCCTCGAGTCCGGCACCCTGGCGACCTTCGCCGTCCTCGATCTGGTCCTGTTCTTCCTGGCCTTCGAGACGGTCCTCATCCCGATGTACTTCCTCATCGCCCGCTGGGGCGGCGCGGGCAGGCGGGCAGCCGCCTGGAAGTTCGTCCTCTACACCCTGCTCGGCTCGATCGTCATGCTGCTCGGCCTCCTCCTCATCGGCGTCAAGGCGGGCACGTTCGACATGGTGGCACTGGCCACTGACAACGGCCGCGGACTGACCACATCCGTGCAGGTCATCGCCGTTCTCGCGATCGGGATCGGGCTCGCCGTGAAGACCCCGATGTGGCCGCTGCACAGCTGGCTCCCGGACGCCCACACCGCCGCCCCGACCGTCGGCTCCGTGCTCCTCGCCGGCGTGCTCCTGAAGATGGGCACGTACGGGTTCGTCCGCATCGTGCTGCCGATCGCCCCCGACGGCATGCACACCTTCGCCCCGTACCTCGCCGCCTTCGCCGTCGCCGGCATCATCTACGGATCGCTCGCCTGCCTCGCCCTCGCGAAGCCCGGCGCCAAGGGCGACCTCAAGCGGCTCATCGCCTACTCCTCCGTCGGCCACATGGGCTTCGTCCTCCTCGGCATCGCCACCATGACCCCCACCGGCGTCAACGGCGCGCTCTTCGCCAACATCGCCCACGGCCTCATCACCGGCCTCCTCTTCTTCCTGGTCGGCGCGCTCAAGGACCGCTACGGCACCGCCGACCTCGACACCCTCGCCGGGGCCACCGGTGCCGCCCTCTACGGCCGCGCCCCCCGCCTCGGCGCCCTGCTCGCCTTCGCCGCCGTCGCCTCCCTCGGCCTGCCCGGCCTCGCCGGGTTCTGGGGCGAGATGCTCGCCCTGTTCGGCGCCTTCGAACCGGCCGCGGGCCTCAGCCGCCCCGCCTTCCTCACCTTCATGGCGATCGGCGCCTTCGGCACCCTGCTCACCGCCGCCTACCTCCTCGTCGTGGTCCGCCGGGTCTGCATGGGCGGCCCCCGCCCGGCCGGCGAGACCGTGATCGCCGACGTCCAGGGTTACGAGTTCGCCGCCTGGACCCCGCTCGTCGCCCTCACCGTCCTCGCCGGACTGTGGCCCGCCGTCCTCCTCGGCCTCACCGACCCGGCCGTCCAGCAGCTCCTCGCGGGAGGCAACCAGTGAAGCCAGTGCAGCTCGCCCAGGGCGCCGATCTCGTCCAGTCCGTCGACTGGCTCGCCATCGCGCCGCCCACCCTCACCGCCCTGGTCGCGCTCGTCGTCCTGGTCGCCGACCTGTTCGTCCCCGAGGCCCGCAAGCGGCTCCTCGGCTGGACCGCGATCGCCGGCCTTGCCGCCGCGCTCGCGCTGCTCGCCCCGCTGCGCGCCGCCGACCGCTCCACCTTCTGCCTCACCGCCGCCACCGAGCTGCGCGCGTGCAGCTACACCGCCGACACCTTCACCCTGGTCATCCAGTTCCTGGTGCTCGGAGGCGCGCTCGTCACCGCACTCCTCTCGCTCGACGACACTGACGGCTCCGACGGCTCCGACGGCGCCCGCCGGAAGCTGCCCGCCGGCGAGTACTGGTTCCTGCTGCTCTCCTCCGCCGCCGGCGCCGCCCTGCTGCCCGCCTCCCGCGACCTCGCCACCCTCGTCGTCGCCCTCGAAGTGGCCTCGCTGCCCGCGTTCGCGCTGGTCGGCCTCCGGCGCGGCGACCGGCTGTCCGGCGAGGCGGCGCTCAAGTTCTTCCTGTCGTCCGTCACCGCCACCGCCGTGACCCTGCTCGGCGCCAGCTTCGTCTACGCGGCCACCGGCACCCTCCACCTCACCGAGATCGCCCAGCGCCTCGGCGACGTCCCCGGCCAGCTGCAGACCCTCGCCCAGGCGGGCGTGGTCCTCACTCTCGTCGGCTTCGCCTTCAAGACGGCCGCCGTCCCCTTCCACTTCTGGGTGCCCGACACCTATGTCGGGGCCCCGCTGCCCGTGGCGGCGTACCTCTCCGTGGTCGGCAAGGCCGTCGGCTTCACCGGGATCATCCTGGTGACCGTCGTCGCCTTCCCCTCCTACGCGGACGTGTGGGGCCCGGCGCTCGCCGCCCTCGCCGCGCTCACCATGACCGTCGGCAACGTCGCCGCCCTGCGCCAGGTCGCCACGCGCGCGTGGAGCGCGGTCCGCCTCCTCGCCTGGTCGTCGGTAGCCCAGGCCGGCTACCTCCTGGTGCCGATCGCCGCCGCCGCGTACTCCGGCGACGACCAGATCGGCTCGACCGTCGCGTACGCCCTGATGTACGCGGCGGTGAACCTCGGCGCCTTCGCGGTGGTCGCCCTGGTCGCCCGTACGCGTCCCGACGCCCGGATCTCCGACCACCGCGGCCTGTACGCGGCGAGCCCCGCCGCCGCCCTGGCGATGGCCTTCTTCCTCCTGAACCTGGCCGGACTGCCCCCGGGTATCATCGGCCTCTTCGCCAAGGTGACCGTCTTCTCGGCGGCCGTCGACGCCGGCCTCGGCTGGCTCGCGGTGCTCATGGGCCTCAACGTCGTGATCGGCCTCGCCTACTACCTGCGCTGGACGGCCCTGCTGTTCCGCGGGCCGGAGGGCGTGGCGGTCGTACGGATGAGGGCGACGGTCCCGGTCACCCTGGCGGTCGCGCTGACGGCGGCCGCGGGCGTGGTGCTGTCGGGCTGGCCGCAGTTCGCGCTCCGCTACGCGTCGAACAGCCTCTTCTGACCCCCCACCTCCCCACCTCCCAAGGAACGGAACCACCGTGCTGAACGGCTTCAAGGACTTCATACTTCGCGGGAACGTCGTCTCGATGGCCATCGGTCTGGCCGTCGGCTCGGCGTTCACGGCCGTCGTGACCGGCTTCAGCAAGGCGTTCATCACCCCCCTCATCGGTCTCGCCACCGGCTCCGTCGGCGACTTCAGCGAGGCGCAGTTCACCATCGGCAAGACCGTCTTCCCGTACGGCCTGGCCATCGCCGCGACCATCGCGTTCCTCATCACCGCCGTCGTCCTCTACTTCCTCTTCGTCGTCCCCATGGCGAAGTTCCAGGCCAAGTTCGCCAAGGAGGAGGCGGCCGACCCGAAGTCGGCGAAGCGCGACTGCCCCCGCTGCTTCACCGAGATCCCGGCCATCGCCACCCGCTGCGGCCACTGCACCAGCGAGGTCGAGCCGCTCGACGAGGCCCTCGCCAAGGCCGGCCTGGACAAGGTGGCCGTCCCGGCCCAGCGCTAGTCACCCGTACGGCGGACACCGCACCCGGCGCGGCCCCCGCGCGGCCCCGGCGCGGCCGGGGAACCCGTACCTCCCGCGTGGCGTTGACCAGGAAGGGAGGGTCCACTGGACAGAAGGGTTCCCCTGCCGCACCACTTGGAGGGCGTACCGTGCACCGCCGGCACAACGGGCTGAGGACCGCCGTACTCCTCGGAGGGCTCTCGGCCCTCATCATCGTCATCGGCAGCTTCTTCGGGCGTACGGGCCTGATCGTCGCGGTCCTCGTGGCGCTCGGCACCAACGCGTACGCGTACTGGAACAGCGACAAGCTGGCGCTGCGCGCCATGCGCGCCCGGCCCGTGAGCGAGTTCGAGGCCCCGGCGCTCTACCGGATGGTCCGCGAGCTCTCCACCCAGGCCCGCCAGCCGATGCCACGGCTCTACATCTCGCCCACCCAGGCGCCGAACGCCTTCGCCACCGGCCGCAACCCGCGCAACGCGGCCGTGTGCTGCACCGAGGGCATCCTCGCGATCCTCGACGAACGCGAGCTGCGCGGCGTCATCGGGCACGAGCTGAGCCACGTCTACAACCGGGACATCCTCATCTCCTCGGTGGCCGGCGCGCTCGCCTCGGTGATCCTGTTCCTGGTGAACTTCGCGTGGCTGATCCCGGTCGGCCGCTCCGACGACGACCGCGGCCCCGGACTGCTCGGCATGCTGCTGATCATGATCCTTGGCCCGATCGCCGCCTCCGTCATCCAGCTGGCCATCTCCCGCTCCCGGGAGTACGAGGCGGACGCCTCCGGAGCCCAGCTCACCGGCGACCCGCTCGCCCTCGCCAGCGCCCTGCGCAAGCTGGAGGCGGGCACCAGGCAGCTCCCGCTGCCGCCCGAGCCCAAGATCGAGACCGCCAGCCACATGATGATCGCGAACCCCTTCCGCCCGGGGCAGGGGATGTCCAAAATGTTCTCCACCCACCCGCCGATGGCGGAGCGCATCGCCCGGCTCGAACAGATGGCAGGTCGCCGCCCGTGAAGACAATCCTCAACATCATCTGGCTGGTGTTCAGCGGCTTCTGGCTGTTCCTCGGCTATCTCGCCGCCGGCCTGATCCTCTGCATCACGATCATCGGCATCCCCTTCGGCATCGCGGCCTTCCGCATCGCCCTCTACGCCCTGTGGCCCTTCGGCCGCACGGTCGTCGACCGCCCCGACGCGGGCGCCCCGTCCTGCATAGGCAACGTGCTGTGGCTGATCCTGGCCGGCTGGTGGCTGGCCCTCGGCCACATCGTCACCGGCATCGCGCAGTGCATCACGATCATCGGCATCCCGCTGGGCATCGCCAACTTCAAGATGATCCCGCTGTCGCTGCTCCCGCTGGGCAAGGAGATCGTCCCGACCGACCAGCCCTACCCCGGCTACGGGTACGGCTACCAGGGCCGGTAGCGGCGGCCCGCCGGTGGACACACCCCGCTACGCGCTGGTGTCCGGCCTCCACGCCGTAGCCCTCTGCAAGGACGTCGACGGTCTGTACGCGGAGCCCGCCCCCGCAGCCCGCGTGGTGCACGAGCTGCGCGGCTGCGAGCCGCGCGGCGAGCTCGCCCGGGCCGTCAGCGAGGCCGTCGTCGAAGGCGCGGCCCGGCTCGGCGACTCCCTCCACGTCCGCACCCCCGACGGCGACGCGTGGCTCTTCACCGGGGTACGGGTGCTCGGCGCGCGCGGCGACGTCGTCACCGTCGAGTCCGACGGCGACCCGCGCCGCTCGTACGCCGGAGCCCTCGCCGTCCCCTGCGGCAACCTCGTCCGCGTCTCACCGCCCGACCCGCCCGAGCTCACCCACACCGACGTCGTCTTCCTCGGCTGCTCCCCGCGCGGCGCGTTGCGCGACGCGCTCGCGGCGGGCGCGGAGGGGTTCGAGCCGGTCCGCTACCAGGTCCTCCACCGGACGGGGACCGTGGCGGCGGAGGCCGACGCCGGCCGCGTCACCGCGTGGGACACCTCCGCCACGTACCACGGCCTCGTCGACCTGACCGTGGCCTTCCCGCGCACCGGCCTCATACCCCCTCAGCGGCGGGCCGTCTGGGACCTGTTCTTCGGGGACGACGGCCCCACCGAGCCCGGCACCTGGCGCCGCTTCACCGGCGCGGACCGCGAGGAGTGGCTGGACCAGGCCGCCCGCAGGTCGTACGGCGCTCCGGAGACCCCCGCCGGCGCCACGTACGAGCTCGACGGCACGGACGTCGTCGACGTGGACGCCTTCCTCTGTGCCCTGGGGGAAGCCGTGTACGGTCCCGGGCGCGTCTTCGAAAGCGGAGCGTCACGGGTGATCGGCGCGGTGCTCACCGGCTGCACCCTCGTCTGGCACCACGCCGACATCGCCCGGGCCTGCCTGGGCGTGCCGCCGCTCACCGGGCGGCTCCCCGAGACCTTCCAGGAGATCGTCGAACGGCTCAGGTCCGCGGGGGTTCGGGTCGTCCTCGCCTGACGGCGTGGGCCACGACGCCGACCGCGAGCACCCCGAGCCCGGCGAGCACGGAGGTCGGCGGCAGCGAGAAGGCGAGGGCCGCGCAGCCCGCCAGGCCGAGCACGGCCAGCGGCCGGTCCCGGCGGCCCAGGGTCCAGGAGGAGGCGTTGGCGATCGCGTAGTAGACCAGGACCCCGAAGGACGAGAAGCCGATCGCGCCCCGTACGTCCACGGTCGCCGCCACCACGGCCACCACCGCGCCGACCGCGAGCTCCGCGTGGTGCGGCACCCGGAACCGCGGGTGGACGGCCGCGAGCGTGGCCGGCAGATGCCCGTCCCTGGCCATGGCGAGGGTGGTACGGGACACCCCGAGGATCAGCGAGAGCAGCGAGCCGAGCGCGGCGACCGCCGCGCCCACCGTGACCACGGGCACCAGCCAGTCGGCCCCCGCCGCCCGCGCCGCGTCCGCGAGCGGGGCGGGGGAGGCGGCCAGGGCGCGCGGCCCGAGGACGGCGAGCACGGACACGGCGACGGCCGCGTAGACGACGAGGGTGATGCCGAGGGCGAGCGGCACGGCCCGCGGAATGGTCCGCTCCGGGTCGCGCACCTCCTCGCCGAGCGTGGTGATCCGCGCGTACCCGGCGAAGGCGAAGAAGAGCAGCCCGGCCGCCTGCAGCACCCCGCCGGCCGGCACGTCCCCGGCGAGCGCGAGCCGCCCGGCCTCCCCGGCCCCGGCGATCGCCGCGACGGTGGCCGCCAGGACGGCCAGGACGACCGCCACGATGATCCGGGTGAGCAGTGCGGACTTCTGCATGCCGCGGTAGTTGACGGCGGTCAGGAGGACGACGGAGGCCACGGCCACGGCGTGCGCCTGCTCCGGCCACAGATACGAGCCGACCGTCAGCGCCATCGCCGCGCACGAGGCCGTCTTGCCCACGACGAACGCCCAGCCGGCCAGATAGCCCCAGAACGCGCCGAGCCGCTCCCGCCCGTAGACATAGGTGCCGCCGGAGGCCGGGTAGCGGGCGGCGAGCCGGGCCGAGGCCATGGCGTTGCAGTAGGCCACGACGGCGGCGACGCCGAGCGCCGGGAGCAGTCCGGGGCCCGCCGCTCGGGCCGCCGGCCCGAGCGCCGCGAAGATTCCGGCGCCGACCATCGAGCCGAGCCCGATGACGACGGCGTCGAACACCCCGAGGGTGCGGCGCAATTCCTGTGTCATGCCCCGCACATTAGGGGGTCCGGCAACCGCCCGGGACCAGCGGGCGTCCTCAAGGGCATGAGCATCATCAGCTGGATAGTTCTCGGACTGCTCGCCGGCGTCATCGCCAAGGTCCTGCTCCCGGGCCGCGACCCGGGCGGCCTGATCGGCACGACCCTCATCGGCGTCGTCGGCGCCTTCCTCGGCGGCTGGCTCTCCGCCCGCTTCCTGGACCGCCCGATCACGCAGGACTTCTACGACGGGGCGACCTGGCTGTCGGCGATCGGCGGCTCTCTGGTGCTGCTGATCGCGTACCGCATTCTTTTCGGCCACTCGCGCGAGCGTTAGAGACGGCTCAAAGGCCCGTCTCCCGCAGCGTGATGTTCAGCCGCCCCCTGAGCCCCAGGCCAGGGGCGGCGGTCCCGGCGTACACCTTCGGCACCCCGTGGTACGCGAAACGCGACGGCCCGCCGAAGACGAACAGGTCCCCGGACACCAACTCCACGTCCGTGTAGGGCCGTCCGCGGTCCTCGGTGTTCCCCAGCCGGAACACGCACGTGTCGCCGAGACTCAGCGACACGACCGGGGCGGGCGAGCGCTCCTCCCGGTCCTGGTGCATGCCCATCCGGGCGCCGTCGCCGTAGAAGTTGACGAGCGCGGTGTCCGGCGCGAAGTCGCCGTGTTCCCCGTACGCCTCCACCAGTGCGTCGCGCCCCAAGTCCACCAGCCAGTCCGGCAGTTCGACGCGGATGTCCTCCTTCCCCAGGTAGCGGTACGGCTCCCAGCGCCGCCCCAGGCAGAGCGAGCGCACCGACATCACCCCGCCGCCGGGCAGCACCGTCGCCTCGTACGAGAGCGGCCCCCGCCCGAACTCCCGGCACGCCGCCACCAGTTCCCGCTGGCGCGCGAACGGCAGCCACCCGGGCACGTGCACCGCCCCCGGCGCCGGCTCGCTCCGCTCCCGCGGAAACAGCCCCTCAGCCACCGCTCTCGCTCTCCAGGGCCGGGCCCAGGGCCCCTTCGAGCGCCAGCAACCGCTCCTTGCGCTCCAGCCCCGCCGCGTAACCCCGCAGGCTCCCGTCGGCTCCGATCACCCGGTGGCACGGCCGCACCACCAGCAGCGGATTCCGCCCGATCGCGGTCCCCACGGCCCGCACCCCGGCCCCCTCCGCCCCGACGCGCCGCGCGATCTCCCCGTACGACACGGTCGTCCCGTACGGAATCTCCTCAAGCGCCCGCCACACCTTCCGCTGGAACTCCGTCCCGGCCTCCTCGAAGACCAGGTCGAACCCGTCCCGCCGCCCGGCGAAGTACGCGTCGAGCTGCCCGGCGACCTCCCCGAAGCCGGCAGGCTCGTGCACCCAGCCCTCCCGGACCTCCACGGCGCCCTTCTGCCCCTCCAGCGACACCGACCGCAACGCGACCCGCCCCCCTTCGGCGACCCGCCCCACCAGGAGCATCGTGCCGAGGGGACCGTCGGCCCAGGTGTAAAGAGTGCTGTTCATGCCTTCCAGTGTGCGCGGCCGCCGGGGCGAGGGGCTGGCGGTTTTCGGACGCGGCCCTGGAGGCCCCGGAGGCCCCGGACGGCACGCGCCGCTCGTGCGGTCAGGCGTCCGTCGGCCACAGGCCCAGGGTGCCGAGGGAGACCTCGGGGAGATCCCGCTCGGGTCTCTCGGACTCGAAGAAGTCCAGCTCCGTGGGATCGAGGTCCAGTGACTCGCAGACCTCCTCGTGAAGGGCGACGAAGCTCATGAACCTCTCCTCCGCCCAGAGCTCGTACTCGGCCCGGCTCCTGTTGAAGGCGGAGAGCTTCAGATCGACGACGTCGTCGGCCCACCGCCGGTGCCAGTCGAAGACGTGGTCCGCCGCCTCGACGATGCCCCCGCCCCCGAGTTCGCCCAGCTTGTCGGTGGCCGCGCGGGCGATCGACGCCCTTCCGGCGCACCTCTTGACGTTGCCGACCGGGAAGCCGGTGGAGCCCAGCGCGATCGCCGCGCTCAGATCGGAGATGGACTTCCGCCATCCGTCGATCTGCGTCTGGAAGTGCCGATAGGCCCGGATGAGACCGGCCCGCGGCGAAGGGTCGTCGGGTGCCACGTGGTGGGGATCCGACAGCCGCAGCAGCTCCTTGTACCGGAACATGGCCTGCCGGTCGATGTCCCCGCGGTCGAACCGGGTGTGGCAGTTCGGGCACAGGACGATCATGTTGTGGAACTCGTGCCTGCGGACGCGGGCCCACGGCACGATGTGCGCGATCTCCAGAGGGGTCGCGCGGCACGTCGGTATCGCACACCGGTGTCCGGCCTCGACGAAAAGCTGCCGGGCCAACGGGCGAGGCACCGCGCTGCGCTTCGTGGTCATGCGGGAAGCCTAGGCGGCGGTGCTGACAACGCGGGCCGGCACGGCACGGCCCGACCCACCCCTCCGGCCGACGAACGGGGAGGGGCGGTTCGCGGCTCGCGTCAGCGGTAGTTCACGAACTGCAGGGCGAAGTCGAAGTCCTTGCCCTTGAGCAGCGCGATGATGGCCTGCAGGTCGTCCCGGCTCTTCGAGCTGACCCGCAGCTCGTCGCCCTGCACCTGCGCCTTGACGCCCTTCGGACCCTCGTCGCGGATGACCTTGGCGACCTTCTTCGCGTTCTCCTGGGAGATGCCCTCCTGGATGGACGCGAAGAGCTTGTACTCCTTGCCGGACAGCTGCGGCTCGCCCTCGACCTCCAGCGACTTCAGCGAGATGCCCCGCTTGATCAGCTTGGACTGCAGGATGTCGAGGATCGCCTTGACCCGCTCCTCGCCGTTCGCCTGCATCAGGATCTTCTCGCCCGACCACTCGATCTTGGCGTTGGTGCCCTTGAAGTCGTAGCGCTGCGTGATCTCCTTCGCGGCCTGGTTGAGGGCGTTGTCGACCTCCTGCCGCTCGACCTTGGAGACGATGTCGAAACTGGAGTCGGCCATGAGGTGAGGCTCCTTGCTCGGATGCGTTCGGTACAACGCAAAGCGTAGCCACCGGGCCCGCCGCCGACCCGTGATCAATCCGGTGGCGAAGCACCCCCAGGGATCAGGTATTGTTTACGTCGTTGCCAGGGAGCGCAGCCGAAAAGCGGCTCCGAGGCAGCGATCCCATGGCGGTGTGCCCGAGTGGCCAATGGGAGCGGACTGTAAATCCGTCGGCTTAGCCTACCCAGGTTCGAATCCTGGCGCCGCCACGCGATGCAGAAGGTCCCCGGTGTTCGCACCGGGGACCTTCTCGCATGTCCGGGGCCCGCTCGGGCGGTCGTTCGGGCGGTCAGTTGCCCGCGATGTCCTTCACCGCGACCGACAGCGGGGTGCCGCCCGAGATCAGTTCCAGGGTCAGGCCGGCGGTGGCCGGGGTGTCGAGGAGTTCGGCGAGGGTGGCCGCCACGTCGTCGCGGGGGACGGGGCCGCGGCCGGTGCGGGCCTCCAGGCGGACCTGGCCGGTGCCCGCGTCGTTCGTCAGGGAGCCGGGGCGCAGGACCGTCCAGTCGAGGCCGGCGCGGGAGCGGATGTCGTCGTCGGCGGCGCCCTTGGCGCGGAGGTAGGCGTCGAAGGTCTCGTCGCCCGGGTGGGCGGAGTCGGCGCCCATGGACGAGACGATGAGGAAGCGCCGTACGCCCGCCGCCTCCGCCGCGTCGGCGAAGAGGACGGCGGCGCCGCGGTCGACGGTGTCCTTGCGGGCGGTGCCGCTGCCGGGGCCCGCGCCGGCGGCGAAGACGGCCGCGTCGGCGCCCCGCAGGACGGCGGCGACCTCGCCGGGGGAGGCCGACTCCAGGTCCAGGACGACCGGTTCGGCGCCGGCCGAGCGCAGGTCCTCGGCCTGTTCGGGGCGGCGGATGATGCCCACCGGATGGTGTCCGCCCGCGGCGAGCAGCCGCTCCAGACGCAGGGCGATCTGTCCGTGTCCTCCAGCGATGACTACGCGCATACTCACGACCGTACGACGCCGGGTCCGCCCGGGCCTCCCGAATCCGGCCGCGTCGGCCGGGCCTGTCGCGGCAGGTCGAGGGCGGCCGCCGAGTCGCAGTACTCGCGCACCGCGCTGGTCCGCGCCACCACCCGCCCGCGGTGCACCACGATCCGGCTGTACGCGAGGGAGAGCACGCCCGTCAGCCGCTCGCCCCGCACCGCGAGGAGCTCGGCCGGGAAGCCCGCCTCGACCCGTACCTCCGACAGGCCCATCGCCGCCCGCGCGTCCGCGCTGACCGCCGCGTACGCCTCGGGGGCGGGCAGGCCGCCGAGCGAGGCGAGCAGATAGGCGATCTCCAGCGGATCGCCGCGCCCCACCGGGTTGGACACGTCCCGCAGCGCCCCGCCGCCCGCCGCGACCCGGACGCCGGCCGCCCGCAGGAGCCGTACGGGGGCCGTGCCGCGCGGTCCGGTCGCGCCGCAGCCGCCCTGGGGCAGGGCGACCACCGTGACGCCGGCCGCCGCCAGCTGGTCCGCCGCCCGGCGGGCCTGGTCGGCGGGGAGCCGGGCGAGTCCCGCGCACGGGCCGATCGTCACCCCGGGCCGCAGCCCGCCGGCCATCGCGGCGAGCCGGGCCAGGCGCGCCGGGTCGTCGCCGTCGGTGTGCAGGTCCACGGGGCAGCCGTGCTCGGCCGCGACCTCCAGGAGCGCCTCCACGTAGCCGGTGGGGTCCGGGTCCAGGTCGGGGCAGCCGCCGACCACCCCGGCGCCCATCTTCACCGCGTCCCGCAGCATCGCGAGCCCGTCGGCGCCGGCCGCGCCGGTGAGCAGCCGGGGCGTGGCCACCGTCGTGAGTTCGGCGAGCCCGCGCAGCGAGCGCCGGGCCTGCAGGGCGGCCTCCAGCGGCCCGAGGCCGTGCACGTCCCCGATCCGTACGTGCGCGCGCAGCGCAGTGGCGCCGTGCCCGAGCTGGAGCAGGGCGGCCTCGGTGACCCGCCGCTGGACCTCGTCGGGGGCGTACGAGACGGGGCCCGCCGCGTCGGCGGTGAGGGCGGTGTCGAGGTGGGCGTGGGGTTCGGCGGGCGCGGGGAGCAGCAGATGGCCGGCCAGGTCGACGCGGGCGCCCACGGCGGCCAGGCTGCCGGCCGTACCGACGGCCTCGATCCGGCCGCGGCCGAGGCGTACGTCGACGGTCCGGCCGTCGGTGAGCCGGGCGTTCGAGAGCAGCAGCGACGTGGCGTCGGCGGCGGTGGCCGGGGCCCGGTCGTCGGGCGACGGCTGGGGCTGCTGGCTGTCGGCTGACAATCGGGCTCCTCGGGGTCCGGGCACACGGCTCGCCAAGATCAAGATCACGCAGCGTGGGCCCGAGCCTAGGGGCGGTCCGGGCCGCCTTCGAGGAGGAGCGCAATAGTCGTACTGATGACTGCTCGTGTGGCCTACGAGGCGGCAGGTGAGCGGCCGGGAAGGCGCTGTGCGGAGGCTGCGCGGAGGCTGTGCGCAGGGCGCGGGAAAGGGTGCGGGAAACGGATTTGGGGGATGGGCCGGAGACCGTGTAATGTCTTCCTCGCTCGCCCCAATAGCTCAGTCGGTAGAGCGTCTCCATGGTAAGGAGAAGGTCTACGGTTCGATTCCGTATTGGGGCTCTGGTGAGAGGGATCCCGCCTTCGGGCGGGGTCCGGATCATCAAAGCGGTGTAGCTCAGTCGGTAGAGCAAGCGGCTCATAATCGCTGTGTCACCGGTTCAAGTCCGGTCACCGCTACACACGGTAGCCGATTGTGGGGTCGGTCCTGCGATCGGCTACTCTTCTATGCGTTCATCCATCCCATCCGTCCGTCAAGGAGCACTCACGTGGCTGCCACCGACGTCCGCCCGAAGATCACGCTGGCCTGCGTGGAGTGCAAGGAGCGGAACTACATCACCAAGAAGAACCGGCGTAACAACCCGGACCGTCTTGAGATGAAGAAGCACTGCCCTCGCTGCAACTCGCACACCGCGCACCGCGAGACGCGCTAATCAGGCTCGTACACGAGGCCGCCCCCACCAGGGGGCGGCCTCGTGTCGTTTATCGCAACTCGTTCATCGCACCAGATCCAGCAGGAGGTATCGAGGCCATGGCGCTCGACCAGTCCTTCGTGGGCCGGACCTATCCGCCCACCGCGCCGTACGAGGTCGGCCGCGAGAAGATCCGCGAATTCGCCGAGGCGATCGGGGACGCCAATCCCGCGTACACCGACCCGGAGGCCGCCAAGGCCCTCGGCCACCCGGATGTCGTCGCCCCGCCGACCTTCCCCTTCGCGATCACCTTCAAGGCCGCGGGCCAGGTCATCGAGGACCCGCAGCTGGGCCTGGACTACAGCCGCGTGGTGCACGGCGACCAGAAGTTCGCCTACACCCGGCCGGTGCGCGCCGGTGACCGCCTCACGGTGACCACCACCATCGAGGCGATCAAGTCGCTCGCCGGCAACGACATCATGGACATCCGCGGCGAGGTCCACGACGAGAGCGGCGAGCACGTCGTGACCGCCTGGATCAAGCTCGTGTCCCGCGCCCCCGAGGAGGCCTGACCGTGACCGCGAAGATCGCCTACGACGAGGTCGAGGTCGGCACCGAGCTGCCCGCGCAGACCTTCCCCGTGACCCGCGCCACGCTGGTCCAGTACGCCGGCGCCTCCGGTGACTTCAACCCGATCCACTGGAACGAGAAGTTCGCCAAGGAGGTCGGCCTGCCCGACGTCATCGCCCACGGCATGTTCACCATGGCCGAGGCGATCCGCGTCGTGACCGACTGGGCCGGCGACCCGGCCGCCGTCGTCGAGTACGGCGTCCGCTTCACCAAGCCCGTCGTCGTCCCCAACGACGACCAGGGCGCCGTGATCGAGGTCTCCGCCAAGGTGGCGGCCAAGCTGGACGACGGTCAGGTGCGGGTTGACCTCACCGCGACCTCCGCCGGTCAGAAGGTGCTCGGGATGAGCCGGGCCGTGGTCCGGCTCGCCTGACGGCCGTCGTGTGACGAGCGACACGGGCCCCTCCCCGGCGGGAGGGGCCCGTACCCTTGTGCCGTGCAGCTCCTCAACGACGCCCCCCTCGCGCCCCTGACCACCTTCCGGCTCGGCGGGCCCGCCGCCCGGCTCGTCACGGCGACCACCGACGACGAGGTGATCGCCGCGATCCGCGAGGCCGACCTCGCCGGGGACCCGCTGTTGATCATCGGCGGCGGCTCCAACCTGGTCATCGGCGACAAGGGTTTCGACGGCACCGCCCTGCACATCGCCACCAAGGGCTTCTCCCTCGACGGGACCCGCCTGGAGCTGGCCGCCGGAGAGGTCTGGACGGACGCCGTCGCGCGGACCGTCGAGGCCGGGCTCGCCGGGATCGAGTGCCTGGCCGGCATCCCCGGCTCGGCCGGCGCCACCCCGATCCAGAACGTCGGCGCCTACGGACAGGACGTCTCCGCCACCATCACCGAGGTCGTCGCGTACGACCGCAGGGCCGAGGAGACGGTCACCCTCAGCAACGCCGAGTGCGCCTTCTCGTACCGGCACAGCGTCTTCAAGGACCAGCCCGACCGCTATGTCGTGCTGCGGGTCCGCTTCGAGCTCGCCGACGCCGACGGGATGTCCGCGCCGATCGCGTACCCGGAGACGGCGCGCGCCCTCGGGGTCGAGGCCGGCGACCGGGTGCCGCTGGCCGTCGCCCGGGAGACCGTGCTGCGGCTGCGCTCCGGCAAGGGCATGGTCCTGGACCCGGAGGACCACGACACGTGGTCGGCGGGCTCCTTCTTCACCAACCCGATCCTCACGGCGGGGGAGTACGAGGACTTCCTCGGCCGCGTCGCCGAGCGGCTCGGCCCGGACGTCGCCGCGCCCGCGTACCCGGCGGGCGAGGAGGGCCGGATGAAGACCTCCGCGGCCTGGCTGATCGACAAGGCGGGCTTCACCAAGGGCTACGGCTCCGGGCCTGCCCGGATCTCCACCAAGCACACGCTCGCCCTGACCAACCGCGGCGAGGCGACCACCGAGGACCTGCTGGCGCTCGCCCGCGAGGTCGTCGCCGGGGTCCGGGACGCGTTCGGGATCACGCTGGTCAACGAGCCCGTGACGGTGGGCGTGGAGCTCTAGCTCCTCTTAGTACGCGACGCCCACGCCCTGCTTCACCGTCGCCGGGTCGTCGACCGTGGCCAGCATCGCGTGCGCCACGTCGGCGCGCGCGAGGGTGCGGCCGCGGGGCGGGTTGCCGCCGATGACGCGGCGGTAGCGGCCGGTGAGCGGCTTGTCGGTCAGTTTGGGCGGGCGGACGGAGGTCCAGTCGGTCGCGCTCGCCGCGAGTTCGGCCTCCATGGCGCGCAGATCGGTGTAGACGTCCTTGAGGACGGAGTTGATGATCGCGAGCATCGCCTTGTCGGCGACGCCCTGACCCTCCGGGACCGGGCCCACGGGCGCGGCGCTGACCACGACGAGACGGCGGGTCGAGGTCGGCTCCATGGCGCGCAGGACGGCGCGGGTCAGCCGGGCGGCGACGCCGGTGCCCGCGTCGGCGCGGTTGCGGGCGCCGAGGCCGGAGAGGACCGCGTCCCGGCCGTCGACGGCGGCGTGCAGGGCCGCCGGGTCGGACAGGTCGGAGCGGAAGACGGTGAGCCGGGGGCCGGTGACCGTGAAGCGGGCCGGGTCGCGGACCACCGCGGTCACCTCGTGGCCCGCGTCGAGGGCCTGGCGGACGATCTCCTGGCCGATGCCACCGGTGGCACCGAAGACGGTGAGCTTCATGGCGCACCCTTCTGGACGGGGGTGGGTAAGTGTTCACTCACCTCTAGAGTGGGTAAGCACCCACTCACTCGTCAAGCCGTTCTCGGGAGTCGTCGTGGACCAGAAGCCGCAGCAGCCGACCCGGACCCGGATCATCGACGCCGCCCGCGACCTCATGCACACGGCCGGCCTGGCCCGGACCACCACCAAGGAGATCGCCAGGGCGGCCGGCTGCTCGGAGGCGGCGCTCTACAAGTACTTCTCCAGTAAGGAGGAGCTGTTCGTCACCGTCCTCAACGAACGGCTGCCCCGGCTCGGCGACCTCCTCGGCACCCTCGCCGTCGATCCCAAGGGCCGCACGGTCGAGGAGAACCTGGTCGAGATCGCCCGCCGTGCCGCGCTCTTCTACGAGCAGACGTTCCCGATGGCCGCCTCCCTCTACGCCGAGCCGCAGCTCAAGGCGCGCCACGAGGAGATCATGCGGGGCCTCGGCCGCGGCCCCCACATGCCGATCGAGGGCCTCGCCGAGTATCTGCGCGCCGAGCAGCAGCACGGCCGGATCGCGGCGGACGCCGACCCGCTCGCCGCCGCCTCCCTCCTCCTCGGCGCCTGCGTCCACCGGGCCTTCGCCTGGGAGATGACCCCGGGCGGGAAGCCCCCGCAGGACCTGGACGCCTTCGCCCGCTCGATCGCCCGCACCCTGATGGCCGGGATCAGCTGATACGACACTCAGCCGACCGGGGCCGCCAGCCAGTCGTCGATCCCGGACAGCAGCTTCTGCCGCACGTCCTCCGGCGCGGCCGAGCCCCGCACCGACTGCCGGGCCAGTTCGGCCAGCTCGGCGTCCGTGAAGGCGTGGTGCCGGCGGGCGATCTCGTACTGCGCGGCGAGCCGCGAGCCGAAGAGCAGCGGATCGTCCGCGCCGAGCGCCATCGGGACGCCGGCCTCGAAGAGGGTGCGCAGGGGGACGTCCTCGTGCTTGTCGTAGACGCCGAGCGCCACATTGGACGCCGGGCACACCTCGCAGGTCACCCCGCGCTCGGCGAGCTTGCGCAGCAGCCGCGGGTCCTCCGCCGCGCGGACGCCGTGGCCGACCCGGGCCGCCCGCAGATCGTCCAGGCAGTCCCGTACGGAGGAGGGGCCGGTCAGCTCGCCGCCGTGCGGGGCCGCGAGCAGTCCGCCCTCGCGGGCGATCGCGAAGGCCCGGTCGAAGTCGCGGGCCATGCCGCGCCGCTCGTCGTTGGAGAGCCCGAAGCCCACCACGCCGCGGTCCGCGTAGCGCACCGCGAGCCGGGCCAGGGTGCGCGCCTCGAGCGGGTGCTTCATCCGGTTGGCGGCGACCAGGACCCGCATCCCGAGCCCGGTCTCCCGGGACGCCGTGTCGACCGCGTCCAGGATGATCTCCAGGGCCGGGATCAGACCGCCGAGCAGCGGCGCGTACGAGGTGGGGTCGACCTGGAGCTCCAGCCAGCCCGAGCCGTCCCGGACGTCCTCCTGCGCGGCCTCCCGCACCAGGCGCTGGATGTCCTCCGGCTCGCGCAGACACGAGCGGGCCATGTCGTACAGGCGCTGGAAACGGAACCAGCCGCGCTCGTCCGTGGCCCGCAGCTTCGGCGGCGTGCCGCTCTTGAGGGCCTCGGGGAGGTGCACCCCGTACTTGTCGGCCAGTTCGATCAGGGTCGAGGGCCGCATCGAACCCGTGAAGTGCAGGTGCAGATGGGCCTTGGGCAGCAGGCTGAGGTCGCGATGAGGAAGGTGCTCCATCGGCTGATCCTGCCGCACCCGAATGGACGAATACAGTCCGTTTCCCCGATCGGGACCTTGCTAGAACGTAAAAACGGCCCCCGCTTCCGAAGAAGCGGGGGCCGGATACGGAGATCCGCGGGTGATCAGTCGCGGGCCTCGGCGAGCAGCTTCTGGATCCGGGACACGCCCTCCACCAGGTCCTCGTCGCCCAGCGCGTACGACAGACGCAGGTAGCCCGGCGTGCCGAAGGCCTCGCCCGGGACGACCGCGACCTCGGCCTCGTCCAGGATCAGCGCCGCCAGCTCGACCGAGCTCTGCGGGCGCTTGCTGCGGATCTCCTTGCCGAGCAGCGCCTTCACCGACGGGTACACGTAGAACGCGCCCTCCGGGGTCGGGCACAGGACGCCCTCGATCTCGTTGAGCATCCGCACGATCGTCTGGCGGCGCCGGTCGAAGGCGCGGCCCATCTCGGCCACCGCCTCCAGGTCGCCCGAGACGGCGGCCAGCGCGGCGACCTGCGCCACGTTGCTCACGTTGGAGGTGGCGTGCGACTGCAGGTTGGTCGCGGCCTTCACGACGTCCTTCGGGCCGATGATCCACCCCACGCGCCAGCCGGTCATCGCGTACGTCTTGGCGACGCCGTTGACGACGATGCACTTGTCGCGCAGCTCCGGCATGACCGACGGCAGGGAGACCGCCGACGCGCCGCCGTAGACCAGGTGCTCGTAGATCTCGTCGGTGAGGACCCACAGACCGTGCTCGACGGCCCAGCGGCCGATCGCCTCGGTCTCGGCCTCGCTGTAGACGGCGCCGGTCGGGTTGGAGGGGGAGACGAAGAGGACGACCTTGGTCTTCTCCGTGCGCGCGGCCTCCAGCTGCTCCACGCTCACCCGGTAGCCCGTGGTCTCGTCGGCCACGACCTCCACCGGGACACCGCCGGCGAGGCGGATCGACTCCGGGTAGGTCGTCCAGTACGGGGCGGGGACGATGACCTCGTCGCCCGGGTCGAGGATCGCGGCGAACGCCTCGTAGATGGCCTGCTTGCCGCCGTTGGTCACGAGCACCTGGGAGGCGTCGACCTCGTAGCCGGAGTCGCGCAGCGTCTTCGCGGCGATCGCGGCCTTGAGCTCGGGCAGACCGCCGGCCGGCGTGTAGCGGTGGTACTTGGGGTTCTTGCAGGCCTCGACGGCCGCCTCGACGATGTAGTCCGGCGTCGGGAAGTCGGGCTCACCCGCGCCGAAGCCGATGACCGGGCGCCCGGCGGCCTTGAGGGCCTTGGCCTTGGCGTCGACGGCGAGGGTGGCGGACTCGGAGATCGCACCGATCCGGGCGGAGACCCGGCGCTCGGTGGGAGGGGTAGCAGCGCTCATGCGGCCATCGTCCCAGACCCCGTTCCGGCCCGGCACACAGGTTTCACGGAGCGGACAGGAACGGTCATTCCCGGTCGTACGCACGGTCCGCGGCGCCCCGCGAGGGGTGCCGCGGCAGGTCGGCGCGGTTCCTGTTCGACGTAGGGGCCCATGACCACGTACACTCACTGCTCGTTGGCCCGCACCGACCACATCTCACGATGCGGTAGGTTGGGGAAGCCACAAAGGGTCGTAGCTCAATTGGTAGAGCACCGGTCTCCAAAACCGGCGGTTGGGGGTTCAAGTCCCTCCGGCCCTGCTACACACACCGCCAGGTTGTGTGCGCATGTACGTACTCCTTGCACCGCCGTGCGGCTCCAATTCCGGGCGCGGCACGGCCACGACCCGGAATCAGGTGAGACATCGTGACGGATGCCGTAGGCTCCATCGACATGCCTGATGCCGAAGATGCCGCGCCGGAGTCCAAGAAGACCCGGAAGGGCGGCAAGCGCGGAAAGAAGGGCCCTCTCGGCCGTCTCGCGCTGTTCTACCGCCAGGTCATCGCGGAACTCCGCAAGGTTGTCTGGCCCACTCGTAGCCAGCTGACGACGTACACCACTGTGGTGATTGTCTTCGTTGTCATCATGATCGGTCTTGTGACCGTGATTGACTATGGCTTCCAGGAAGCAGTCAAGTACGTCTTCGGCTGACTTTTTGTTCCACCCCATCTGTAGCGCAGGAAGAAGCAGCCACCGTGTCTGACGCGAACCTGAACGACGCCTTCGAGTCCGAGTCCGTCGAGGACGAGACGGACATCGTCGAGGCGGCCGACGAGGAGCAGGCCGAAGCTGCGGACGCCGAGGCCGGCGAGACCGACACCGAGACCGCAGCGGTCGACGAGGTCGACGCCGAGGCCGCGGACGTCGAGGACGAGGACGGCACCGAGGTCGCCGAGATCGAGGCCGCCGAGGAAGAGGCCGAGGAGGCCGCCGAGGCCGAGGACGCGGTCGAGGCCGAGCCCGCCGCCCCGGTCGACCCGATCGCCGCCCTCCGCGACGAGCTGCGCGGTCTGCCCGGCGAGTGGTACGTGATCCACACCTACGCGGGCTACGAGAAGCGCGTGAAGGCCAACCTGGAGCAGCGCGCCGTCTCGCTGAACGTCGAGGACTTCATCTACCAGGCCGAGGTCCCCGAGGAAGAGATCGTCCAGATCAAGAACGGCGAGCGCAAGAACGTCCGGCAGAACAAGCTGCCCGGT
This sequence comes from Streptomyces sp. SKN60, assembly GCF_026236535.1. Lineage (GTDB taxonomy): Bacteria > Actinomycetota > Actinomycetes > Streptomycetales > Streptomycetaceae > Streptomyces. Next base: position 298,185 of record NZ_JAHTMW010000005.1, read on the forward strand.
TACGTGCTCGTCCGCATGGACCTGACGAACGAGTCCTGGGGCGTCGTCCGCAACACCCCCGGTGTCACCGGCTTCGTCGGCAACGCCTACGACCCGTACCCGCTGACCCTGGACGAGATCGTCAAGATGCTCGCCCCGGAGGCCGAGGAGAAGGCCGCCCGCGAGGCCGCCGAGGCCGAGGGCAAGCCGGCTCCGGCCCGCAAGGTCGAGGTCCAGGTGCTCGACTTCGAGGTCGGCGACTCGGTCACCGTCACCGACGGCCCCTTCGCCACCCTCCAGGCCACGATCAACGAGATCAACGCCGACTCGAAGAAGGTCAAGGGCCTCGTCGAGATCTTCGGTCGCGAGACCCCGGTCGAGCTCAGCTTCGACCAGATCCAGAAGAACTGACGAATCAAGTTTCCGGACAGGTCAGAGGGGCTGCCACAGCCGCTCTGACCTGCTCGGTTTTTGGACGCGCGAGGATACCCGTTATCGTTGTGCGGTATGCCTCCATCCGGATGACCGGATGGATCGGCTGAAAACTCTCACTAGGACCCGGAGAGAGCTATGCCTCCCAAGAAGAAGAAGGTCACGGGGCTTATCAAGCTCCAGATCAACGCCGGTGCGGCCAACCCGGCCCCGCCGGTCGGCCCCGCGCTCGGCCAGCACGGCGTCAACATCATGGAGTTCTGCAAGGCCTACAACGCCGCGACCGAGTCGCAGCGTGGCTGGGTCATCCCGGTGGAGATCACGGTCTACGAGGACCGTTCCTTCACCTTCATCACGAAGACCCCGCCGGCCGCGAAGATGATCCTCAAGGCCGCGGGCGTGGAGAAGGGCTCCGGCGAGCCGCACAAGACCAAGGTCGCCAAGATCACCGAGGCGCAGGTCCGCGAGATCGCCACCACCAAGATGCCCGACCTGAACGCCAACGACCTGGACGCCGCCGCGAAGATCATCGCCGGCACCGCCCGTTCCATGGGCATCACGGTCGAGGGCTGATCAGTCCTTCGCAGTCCCCAGTGGTAGGGCCGGCGCTGGCCCGCACCACGACTCCATACCTGAACCCCCAGGAGCAGAAGTGAAGCGCAGCAAGTCCCTCCGGGCTGCCGACGCCAAGATCGACCGGGAGAAGCTGTACGCCCCGCTCGAGGCCGTGCGTCTGGCCAAGGAGACCTCCTCCACCAAGTTCGACGGCACCGTCGAGGTGGCCTTCCGTCTGGGCGTCGACCCGCGCAAGGCCGACCAGATGGTCCGTGGCACCGTGAACCTTCCGCACGGCACCGGTAAGACCGCCCGGGTCCTGGTCTTCGCGACCGGTGACCGTGCCGAGGCCGCGACTGCCGCGGGCGCCGACATCGTCGGCTCCGACGAGCTCATCGACGAGATCGCCAAGGGCCAGCGTCTGAACGAGTTCGACGCCGTCGTCGCCACCCCGGACCTCATGGGCAAGGTCGGCCGCCTCGGCCGCGTGCTCGGTCCGCGTGGTCTCATGCCGAACCCCAAGACCGGCACCGTGACCATGGACGTCGCCAAGGCTGTCAACGACATCAAGGGCGGCAAGATCGAGTTCCGCGTCGACAAGCACTCGAACCTGCACTTCATCATCGGCAAGGTGTCCTTCGACGACACCAAGCTGGTGGAGAACTACGCGGCGGCCCTGGAGGAGATCCTCCGTCTGAAGCCGTCCGCCGCCAAGGGTCGCTACATCAAGAAGGCCGCCATCGCCACCACGATGGGCCCCGGCATTCCGGTCGACTCGAACCGCACCCGCAACCTCCTCGTCGAGGAGGACCCGGCCGCGGTCTGAGCTTCTGAAGCTCGCTAGGCGGTCATCGGGCCCCGCACCTTCCAAGGTGCGGGGCCCGATTTGCCTTTCCTCGACACCTTCACGTACTCTTCCGAGGAAGCCAAAGACCGCTGGTCGTCACTGTGCCTGCAAGGGTGCGGTGGCCGAAGGATTCGCTGAGAGATGCGAGCGACCCGCGCAGGTGACAGTGGAAGAGTTCCCGGTCCGGTTCACTCCGGTTCGGTCGAGCTGAGCCCCGTGCGCCTGCGCCCGGGGCGTTTTCGTTTGTTCAGCCCCTTCTGAGCGGTCCTCATCACCCGGAAGGAGGCTGACGCACTATGCCGACGCCCAACAAGGCTGCATCGGTGGCCGAGCTCGCGGACGCGTTCCAGAGCTCCACCGCCGCCGTGCTGACCGAGTACCGGGGTCTCACCGTGGCGCAGCTCAAGACGCTGCGTCGTTCGCTCGGTGAGAACGCCCAGTACGCCGTGGTGAAGAACACGCTGACCAAGATTGCGGCCAACCAGGCTGGGATCACCGCGCTCGACGACCACTTCGCTGGTCCGACGGCGGTCGCCTTCGTCACCGGTGACCCGGTGGAGTCGGCGAAGGCTCTGCGTGACTTCGCCAAGGAGAACCCGAACCTCATCATCAAGGCTGGTGTCCTTGACGGTAAGGCTCTCTCCGCCGACGACATCAAGAAGCTTGCGGACCTCGAGTCCCGCGAGGTTCTGCTCAGCAAGCTGGCCGGCGCCTTCAAGGGCAAGCAGTCTCAGGCTGCTCAGCTCTTCCAGGCTCTGCCGTCGAAGCTCGTCCGCACCGTGGACGCGCTGCGCGCCAAGCAGGCCGAGCAGGGCGGTGCCGAGTAATTCGGCTCGCGCATTGATCCGTACCGCCATACGGGCGGAACGGGTCACAGCGGGCCGACAGTACGCCCGCCTCACATGAACATCCGGCACCTGCCGAATTAGTGGAAGGATCGCCCATCATGGCGAAGCTCACCCAGGACGAGCTCCTCGAGCAGTTCGAAGGCATGACCCTCATCGAGCTCTCCGAGTTCGTGAAGGCCTTCGAGGAGAAGTTCGACGTCACCGCCGCCGCGGCCGTCGCCGTTGCCGGCCCGGTCGCGGGTGGCCCGGCCGCCGAGGTTGCCGAGGAGAAGGACGAGTTCGACGTCATCCTCACCGGCGCCGGCGACAAGAAGATCCAGGTCATCAAGGTCGTGCGTGAGCTGACCTCCCTGGGTCTGAAGGAGGCCAAGGACCTCGTCGACGGCACCCCGAAGCCGGTCCTCGAGAAGGTCAACAAGGAGGCCGCTGACAAGGCCGCCGAGGCCCTCAAGGGCGCCGGTGCCGCTGTCGAGGTCAAGTAACACCTCGTCGCGTCAGCGACTCGTTTGTTGAGCGTGTAACGCTCGCAGCGTGAAGGGCGATCATCCATCTGGGTGGTCGCCCTTCGGCGTTCCCTGAGACGGCGTGGCGGCGGTCGTACGGGCCTGCGGAAGCGGAGTAAGGTGATCTTCGCCGTGCGCCGGTCAGAGGCAGGGGCCTTGACGAACAGCACGGACCGCGCAATTCTCAGGACGCGTCGTCACATCGATCCGATTCCGAGGCATGGATCGACGACCGAACGGGCAGTATCGAGGTGCGCCGGACGGCGCGAGGCATCGCGGAGTTGAGAGCAACGAGGGTCGCGAAGAACTCGCCCTGGACATCAGTGGGCCAAGTGGCTACACTGACCCTTTGCGCTGCCTGTTAGCTGTCCCCTGCCCGTCACCAGGGGCATACCCTCGCAACCGCTTCGCTGGTCGACCCACTCTGACCTGGTCTTTTGACCAATCGGGTAATCGTCTTCCAAGGAGCTCCGCTAGGGACCGGTACGCGCGCAGTGAGTCCGAGCCCTCGGAAGGACCCCCTCTTGGCCGCCTCGCGCAACGCCTCGACCAATATGAACACCGGTGCCAGCACCGCCCCGCTGCGCATCTCCTTTGCAAAGATCAAGGAGCCCCTCGAGGTTCCGAACCTCCTCGCGCTCCAGACCGAGAGCTTCGACTGGCTGCTCGGCAACGCCGCGTGGAAGGCTCGCGTCGAGGCCGCCCTCGAGTCGGGCTACGACGTCCCCACGAAGTCCGGTCTGGAGGAGATCTTCGAGGAGATCTCCCCGATCGAGGACTTCTCCGGGTCGATGTCGCTGACCTTCCGCGACCACCGCTTCGAGCCGCCGAAGAACTCGATCGACGAGTGCAAGGACCGTGACTTCACGTACGGCGCCCCGCTCTTCGTGACCGCCGAGTTCACGAACAACGAGACCGGCGAGATCAAGTCCCAGACGGTCTTCATGGGCGACTTCCCGCTCATGACCAACAAGGGCACCTTCGTCATCAACGGCACCGAGCGTGTCGTCGTGTCGCAGCTCGTGCGTTCTCCCGGTGTCTACTTCGACTCCTCCATCGACAAGACGTCCGACAAGGACATCTTCTCCGCCAAGATCATCCCGTCCCGGGGTGCCTGGCTGGAGATGGAGATCGACAAGCGCGACATGGTCGGCGTGCGTATCGACCGCAAGCGCAAGCAGTCCGTGACCGTCCTCCTGAAGGCCCTCGGCTGGAGCACCGAGCAGATCCTGCAGGAGTTCGGCGAGTACGAGTCCATGCGCGCCACCCTGGAGAAGGACCACACCCAGGGCCAGGACGACGCGCTGCTCGACATCTACCGCAAGCTCCGTCCGGGCGAGCCGCCGACGCGCGAGGCCGCCCAGACGCTGCTCGAGAACCTGTACTTCAACCCGAAGCGCTACGACCTCGCGAAGGTCGGCCGCTACAAGGTCAACAAGAAGCTCGGCGCCGACGAGCCGCTGGACGCGGGTGTCCTCACCACCGACGACATCATCGCGACCATCAAGTACCTGGTGCAGCTGCACGCCGGCGAGACCGAGACGGTCGGCGCCAACGGCAACTCGATCGTCGTCGAGCCCGACGACATCGACCACTTCGGCAACCGGCGTCTGCGCAACGTCGGCGAGCTCATCCAGAACCAGGTCCGCACGGGTCTGGCTCGTATGGAGCGCGTCGTCCGCGAGCGCATGACCACCCAGGACGTCGAGGCGATCACGCCGCAGACCCTGATCAACATCCGGCCGGTCGTCGCCTCCATCAAGGAGTTCTTCGGCACCAGCCAGCTGTCGCAGTTCATGGACCAGAACAACCCGCTGTCCGGGCTGACGCACAAGCGTCGTCTGTCCGCGCTCGGCCCGGGTGGTCTGTCCCGTGAGCGGGCCGGCTTCGAGGTCCGAGACGTGCACCCGTCCCACTACGGACGCATGTGCCCGATCGAGACCCCCGAAGGCCCGAACATCGGTCTGATCGGTTCGCTCGCCTCGTACGGCCGGATCAACCCCTTCGGCTTCATCGAGACGCCGTACCGCAAGGTCGTCGACGGCCAGGTCACCGACGAGGTCGACTACGTCACCGCCGACGAGGAGGACCGGTTCGTCATCGCCCAGGCGAACGCGACCCTGAACGAGGAGCTCCGCTTCACCGAGCCCCGCGTCCTGGTCCGTAAGCGTGGCGGCGAGGTCGACTACGTCCAGCCGTCCGAGGTCGACTACATGGACGTCTCGCCGCGCCAGATGGTGTCGGTCGCGACCGCCATGATCCCCTTCCTCGAGCACGACGACGCCAACCGTGCCCTCATGGGCGCGAACATGATGCGTCAGGCCGTTCCGCTGATTAAGTCGGAGGCCCCGCTCGTCGGCACCGGCATGGAGTACCGCTGCGCCACCGACGCCGGCGACGTGCTCAAGGCCGAGAAGGACGGTGTCGTCCAGGAGCTGTCCGCGGACTACATCACCGTGGCCAACGACGACGGCACGTACATCACGTACCGCCTGCACAAGTTCTCCCGCTCCAACCAGGGCACCTCTGTGAACCAGAAGGTCGTCGTGGACGAGGGCGACCGCGTCATCGAGGGCCAGGTCCTCGCCGACGGCCCCGCCACCGAGAACGGTGAGATGGCGCTCGGCAAGAACCTGCTCGTGGCGTTCATGCCGTGGGAGGGCCACAACTACGAGGACGCGATCATCCTGTCGCAGCGCCTCGTGCAGGACGACGTCCTCTCCTCGATCCACATCGAGGAGCACGAGGTCGACGCCCGTGACACCAAGCTCGGCCCCGAGGAGATCACCCGGGACATCCCGAACGTCTCCGAGGAGGTCCTGGCCGACCTCGACGAGCGCGGCATCATCCGCATCGGTGCCGAGGTCACGGCGGGCGACATCCTGGTCGGCAAGGTCACCCCGAAGGGCGAGACCGAGCTGACCCCGGAGGAGCGCCTGCTCCGTGCGATCTTCGGTGAGAAGGCGCGCGAGGTCCGCGACACCTCCCTGAAGGTGCCGCACGGCGAGACCGGCAAGATCATCGGTGTCCGCGTCTTCGACCGCGAGGAGGGCGACGAGCTTCCCCCGGGCGTGAACCAGCTGGTCCGCGTCTACGTCGCCCAGAAGCGCAAGATCACCGACGGTGACAAGCTCGCCGGCCGTCACGGCAACAAGGGTGTCATCTCCAAGATCCTCCCGATCGAGGACATGCCCTTCCTCGAGGACGGCACCCCGGTCGACATCATCCTCAACCCGCTCGGCGTCCCGTCCCGAATGAACCCGGGACAGGTCCTGGAGATCCACCTCGGCTGGCTCGCCAGCCGCGGCTGGGACGTCTCCGGCCTCGCCGACGAGTGGGCGCAGCGCCTGCAGGCCATCGGTGCCGACCAGGTCGCCGCCGGCACCAACGTCGCCACCCCGGTGTTCGACGGTGCGCGTGAGGACGAGCTCGCGGGTCTGCTGCAGCACACCATCCCGAACCGCGACGGCGAGCGCATGGTGCTCCCGTCCGGCAAGGCGCGCCTGTTCGACGGCCGCTCCGGCGAGCCGTTCCCGGACCCGATCTCCGTCGGGTACATGTACATCCTCAAGCTCCACCACCTGGTCGACGACAAGCTGCACGCCCGGTCGACCGGCCCGTACTCGATGATCACCCAGCAGCCGCTGGGTGGTAAGGCCCAGTTCGGTGGCCAGCGCTTCGGTGAGATGGAGGTGTGGGCGCTGGAGGCTTACGGCGCCGCGTACGCCCTCCAGGAGCTGCTGACGATCAAGTCCGACGACGTGACCGGCCGCGTGAAGGTCTACGAGGCCATCGTCAAGGGCGAGAACATCCCTGAGCCCGGCATCCCCGAGTCCTTCAAGGTGCTCATCAAGGAGATGCAGTCCCTGTGCCTCAACGTGGAGGTGCTGTCCTCGGACGGCATGTCCATCGAGATGCGCGACACCGACGAGGACGTCTTCCGCGCAGCGGAGGAGCTCGGCATCGACCTGTCCCGGCGCGAGCCGAGCAGCGTCGAAGAGGTCTGACGGGAGTCCGGTACGGGGGCTCGGTGCGAACCACTGAGCCCCCGGCCGGCCCCAGGACCCCCGAATCAGACCCACAGCCTTAACAACCCTGAGAGGGATTGACGCATAGTGCTCGACGTCAACTTCTTCGACGAGCTCCGGATCGGTCTGGCCACCGCTGACGACATCCGCCAGTGGAGCCACGGCGAGGTCAAGAAGCCGGAGACCATCAACTACCGCACCCTGAAGCCCGAGAAGGACGGACTCTTCTGCGAGAAGATCTTCGGTCCGACCCGGGACTGGGAGTGCTACTGCGGCAAGTACAAGCGTGTCCGCTTCAAGGGCATCATCTGTGAGCGGTGTGGCGTCGAGGTCACCCGCGCCAAGGTGCGCCGTGAGCGGATGGGCCACATCGAGCTGGCCGCCCCCGTCACCCACATCTGGTACTTCAAGGGCGTTCCGTCGCGCCTTGGCTACCTGCTCGACCTCGCCCCGAAGGACCTGGAGAAGGTCATCTACTTCGCGGCGTACATGATCACGTTCGTCGACGAGGAGCGCCGCACCCGCGACCTGCCCTCCCTGGAGGCGCACGTCTCCGTGGAGCGTCAGCAGATCGAGAACCGCCGCGACTCCGACCTCGAGAACCGCGCCAAGAAGCTCGAGTCCGACCTGGCCGAGCTCGAGGCCGAGGGCGCCAAGGCCGATGTGCGCCGCAAGGTGCGCGAGGGCGCCGAGCGCGAGATGAAGCAGCTCCGCGACCGCGCGCAGCGCGAGATCGACCGCCTCGACGAGGTGTGGAACCGCTTCAAGAACCTCAAGGTCCAGGACCTGGAGGGCGACGAGCTGCTCTACCGCGAGCTGCGTGACCGCTTCGGCACGTACTTCGACGGCTCGATGGGTGCCGCGGCGCTGCAGAAGCGCCTGGAGTCCTTCGACCTCGAGGAGGAGGCCGAGAAGCTCCGCGAGATCATCCGTACCGGCAAGGGCCAGAAGAAGACCCGTGCGCTCAAGCGCCTCAAGGTCGTCTCCGCGTTCCTGCAGACCGCGAACAGCCCCAAGGGCATGGTTCTCGACTGCGTGCCGGTCATCCCGCCGGACCTGCGTCCGATGGTGCAGCTGGACGGTGGCCGCTTCGCGACCTCCGACCTGAACGACCTGTACCGCCGTGTGATCAACCGCAACAACCGTCTGAAGCGTCTGCTCGACCTCGGTGCCCCCGAGATCATCGTGAACAACGAGAAGCGGATGCTCCAGGAGGCGGTCGACGCCCTCTTCGACAACGGCCGTCGTGGTCGCCCGGTGACGGGTCCCGGCAACCGTCCGCTGAAGTCCCTCAGCGACATGCTGAAGGGCAAGCAGGGTCGTTTCCGTCAGAACCTGCTCGGCAAGCGTGTCGACTACTCGGCGCGTTCCGTCATCGTCGTCGGCCCGCAGCTCAAGCTGCACCAGTGCGGTCTGCCGAAGGCCATGGCGCTGGAGCTCTTCAAGCCGTTCGTGATGAAGCGCCTGGTCGACCTGAACCACGCGCAGAACATCAAGTCGGCCAAGCGGATGGTCGAGCGCGGCCGCACGGTCGTGTACGACGTCCTCGAAGAGGTCATCGCCGAGCACCCGGTTCTGCTGAACCGTGCGCCCACGCTGCACCGCCTCGGCATCCAGGCCTTCGAGCCGCAGCTGGTCGAGGGCAAGGCCATCCAGATCCACCCGCTCGTCTGCACCGCGTTCAACGCGGACTTCGACGGTGACCAGATGGCCGTCCACCTGCCGCTCTCCGCGGAGGCGCAGGCCGAGGCCCGCATCCTGATGCTGTCCTCGAACAACATCCTCAAGCCGGCCGACGGCCGCCCGGTGACGATGCCGACCCAGGACATGGTCCTCGGTCTGTTCTTCCTCACCACCGACGGCGAGCTGCGGAACGTCAAGGGCGAGGGCCGCGCGTTCGGCTCCACGGCCGAGGCGATCATGGCCTTCGACGCCGGCGAGCTGTCGCTGCAGTCGCAGATCGACATCCGCTTCCCGATCGGCACCGTTCCGCCGCGCGGCTGGGTTCCCCCGGTCGCCGAGGAGGGCGAGCCGGAGTGGCAGCAGGGTGACAGCTTCCGTCTGAAGACCACGCTGGGCCGTGCGCTCTTCAACGAGCTGCTGCCCGAGGACTACCCGTTCGTCGACTACTCGGTCGGCAAGAAGCAGCTCTCCGAGATCGTCAACGACCTCGCCGAGCGCTACCCCAAGGTCATCGTGGCGGCGACGCTCGACAACCTGAAGGCGGCCGGCTTCTTCTGGGCCACCCGTTCCGGCGTCACCGTCGCCATCTCGGACGTCGTCGTCCCGGAGGCGAAGAAGGAGATCGTCGCCGGGTACGAGGCTCAGGACGAGAAGGTCCAGAAGCAGTACGAGCGCGGTCTGATCACCAAGGAAGAGCGCACGCAGGAGCTCATCGCGATCTGGACCAAGGCGACCAACGAGGTCGCCGAGGCGATGAACGCGAACTTCCCCAAGACGAACCCCATCTTCATGATGGTTGACTCGGGTGCCCGAGGAAACATGATGCAGATGCGGCAGATCGCCGGTATGCGTGGTCTGGTGTCGAACGCGAAGAACGAGACCATCCCGCGTCCGATCAAGGCCTCGTTCCGTGAGGGCCTCTCCGTGCTCGAGTACTTCATCTCGACCCACGGTGCCCGTAAGGGTCTCGCCGACACCGCCCTGCGTACCGCCGACTCGGGTTACCTGACCCGTCGTCTGGTGGACGTCTCGCAGGACGTCATCATCCGCGAGGAGGACTGTGGCACCGAGCGCGGTCTGAAGCTGCGGATCGCGGCCAAGGACGAGGCCGGCGTGCTGCGGAAGGCCGACGACGTCGAGACCTCCGTGTACGCGCGGATGCTCGCCGAGGACGTCGTCGTGGACGGCAAGGTCATCGCGCCGGCCAACGTCGACCTGGGTGACGTGCTCATCGACGCCCTCGTCAAGGCGGGCGTCGAGGAGGTCAAGACCCGTTCGGTCCTGACCTGTGAGTCCGCCGTCGGCACCTGTGCCTTCTGCTACGGCCGCTCGCTGGCCACCGGCAAGCTGGTCGACATCGGTGAGGCGGTCGGCATCATCGCCGCCCAGTCCATCGGTGAGCCCGGTACCCAGCTGACGATGCGTACCTTCCACACCGGTGGTGTGGCCGGTGACGACATCACCCAGGGTCTGCCGCGTGTCGTCGAGCTCTTCGAGGCGCGTCAGCCCAAGGGTGTCGCCCCGATCTCCGAGGCGGCCGGTCGCGTCCGCATCGAGGAGACCGAGAAGACCAAGAAGATCGTCGTCACCCCGGACGACGGCACCGACGAGACGGCGTTCCCGATCTCGAAGCGTGCCCGTCTGCTCGTGGGCGAGGGCGACCACGTCGAGGTGGGCCAGAAGCTCACCGTGGGTGCCACCAACCCGCACGACGTGCTGCGCATCCTCGGCCAGCGCGCGGTCCAGGTCCACCTGGTCGGCGAGGTCCAGAAGGTCTACAACTCGCAGGGCGTGTCGATCCACGACAAGCACATCGAGATCATCATCCGGCAGATGCTGCGCCGTGTGACGATCATCGAGTCCGGCGACGCGGAGCTGCTGCCGGGCGAGCTCGTCGAGCGCTCGAAGTTCGAGACCGAGAACCGTCGTGTGGTGCAGGAAGGCGGCCACCCGGCCTCCGGCCGTCCGCAGCTGATGGGTATCACCAAGGCCTCGCTGGCGACGGAGTCCTGGCTGTCGGCCGCCTCCTTCCAGGAGACGACCCGAGTCCTGACGGATGCGGCGATCAACGCCAAGTCCGACAGCCTCATCGGCCTCAAGGAGAACGTCATCATCGGTAAGCTCATCCCGGCCGGTACGGGTCTGTCCCGCTACCGCAACATCCGGGTCGAGCCGACCGAGGAGGCCAAGGCCGCGATGTACTCGGCCGTCGGCTACGACGACATCGACTACTCGCCGTTCGGCACCGGCTCCGGCCAGGCCGTTCCGCTGGAGGACTACGACTACGGTCCGTACAACCAGTAAGTAGCGACAAACGCAGAGAAGGGCGGCACCCCGCGAGGGGTGCCGCCCTTCGGCGTTCCTGCCGGTACGGGGCTCAGCGCGCCGTCAGCTCCCAGGCGGCGACGGCCACGGTCGCCACCGCGGCGAGGGCGCCGATGCTGGCGAGCGGCCAGCGGGACCGCTCCAGGGCGTCGAGCCGGGCCTCGTGGTCGGCGAGCTGCTTGTCGGTCTGGTCGCTGCGCTGCACCAGCAGGGCGAGCGAGCCGTCGACCCGCGCGAAGCCGGCCTCCAGGGTGCCGCGCAGCCGCTCCAGTTCCAGGGCGACGGCGACCGGGTCGTTCGGATCAGACTCGGTCATCGGCCGCCGCCTCCTGGGTGGTGCGCAGCCAGGAGGGCAGCAGGTTCTGTACGGCGGGCACGGCCATGACCCGGCTGAGCGCCCCGGCGACGGCGAGCGCCCCGGCGACCCAGGGCAGCGTCTCGGGCAGCCCGGCGGCGTCGACGATCGCCGGCAGCACGACGGCGATCCCGACCGCGGTCTGCAGCACGGTGCGGACCGTGCGCTTGGCGGCTTCGGACATGGGTGGTTCTCCTTGCGTGGGGGGGCGGGGTTATGCGGTGTACGGGACCTTGAGCGCGTTCCAGGAGGCGGCGCCCGGCCAGCCGTCGGCGTCGGAGCCGGAGAAGCCGAGCTTGCGCTGCCAGGCGGCGTAGGACTGGCGGTCGGCCTCGGACCAGCGGGGGCTGGGGCCGACCTGGTAGCGGGCGCAGCCCTCGGCGACCAGCCGGCGGCCCATCGCGGTGATGACGGGGGAGCTCGGGGTGGTCTTGAAGAAGGCGGTGCCCGGGAAGGGCTGGTAGCGCGGCTTGGCCGGCTTCGCCGGGGCGGTCGGGCGGGGCGCCGGGGCCTTGCCGAGACGGCCCTGGACCCGGTCGCGCATGCCCGGCATGCCGAAGCCGCGCGGGTCGTTCTTCCAGTCGGACCACTCGGAGTGGCCGATGACGGACTTGGCGCCCCAGCCGTGGGCGCGGCAGAGCGCCGCCGACACCCGCTCGATGGCGTCGAGCTGGGCGGCCGGCCACGGGTCGCTGCCGTTGCCGAGGTTGACGCACTCGAAGCCGTAGAAGCGGGAGTTGCCGTCGACGGCGCCCGCGCTGCCCTGGTGCTCGCGCGGCACCGGCGGCCGCGCCCCGTACGTCTCGCTGATCACGGCCTGCAGCACGGACGGGTCGCCGCCGCCGGCGTGGTTGGCGCGGCCGGAGCCGACCAGGTGCACGCTGCCGTCCTTGGCGATGACGCCGTGGCACAGCGGGCCGGGCAGGCCGGCGTAGCCGTCGTAGCAGAGGGACACGCTGTTCGCGGTGCCGCTGGAGACGGTGTGGTGGATCATCACGCCGACCACCGGGCCCCAGGTGCCGACCTGGTTGCGGTTGTGGTTGCGCCAGCCGTCGTGCTCGACGACGGTGACGCCTTCGGCGCGGAGCGCGGCGACGAACCGGTCCGCGGAGAGGGGGGCTGCCATCTGTGACCTCCGGGCAGGGATTCCGGGCAGGGTTCCCGGGTTTCCGGGCATGGAAAAACCCCGGCCGGCGTCGGCGCGGGGCGTACGGGGTGGGGGAGGCTTTACGGCGCGGGGGCCGGCTCCGTCGGCTCGGTCGGCTCCGGCGGGGCCGGGGTCCAGACGGCGCACAGCGCGGCGTACGCGACGCGGCGGGTCTCGAAGTCGGCGAGCGCGGCGGCCACCGCGCGCTGCACGGCGGTCGGGTCGGGCACGACCGGCAGGCCGCCCTCGCCCAGGACGGTGACGAGGCCGGAGCCGCGCAGCGTGACGTCGGCCGTGCCCTTCTCGGTCAGCTCGGCGGTGACGTACACCGGCGGGTACTGCCCGGTCACCGGGTCGCGCTCCAGGGTGTAGCCGAGGCTGTTGTCGTGGACGCGGATGGTGAGGGTGTGGCCGTCCTCGGCGACGACGGCGCGGCCCGCGTAGTCGATGGCCACGCCCCACGGCTGGGTGGGATCGATGTTCATGGCGTACTCCTCGTACGGATCTGGGCTCGGAGCGGGGATCAGGTCTGCATGCCGTGGATGAGGGCCGGCTGGGCGTAGACCGTGCCGCTGGTGGTGGTGACGACGGCCTGGATCTCGATGGTCATCGTCTGGCCGAAGCGGGTCTTCATGTCGCCGGGGAGCAGACCGGTGTGGTCGTAGGTGGTGCCGGCGGTGGCCGTGGGACCGAACGGGACGCCGTCGACGAGGACCCGCACCTGGCCGCTCGCGCCCGACGAGGCCGCCGTGTTGACGGCGAGCCGCAGCTTCGGCTGCCAGATGGGGTTGGAGCAGCGGGCGATGGTGGTGAAGGCGGTGCTGGTGGTGGACGGCCACTTGGCCGGGTCGCTCGCCAGCGGCGGCATCAGCTGCAGCCACGGCCGGGCGAGGCCGCCGGTCATGATGTCGTCGGCGAAGATCTCGTGGCTGTAGCCGTCGAAGATCCGGAACAGCGGCCGGTTGATCGTGACGCTGCCGCTCTGCGCGGGCGGGCGGATCTCGTTGACGGCCGGCCGGGTGTTGACCGCGGTGGACAGGGCCTTCAGCCGGCGTTCCATGTCGTTGAGCCGGTCGATGATGTCCTCGGGCAGCTTGGGCATCAGGCCTCCTCAAGGTAGAGCTCGGCGGTGTCGGGTCGGCCGCGCTCCGGGGGAGTGACCTTGACGCCGATGATGCGGTAACGGGTGTCGAGGCCCTCGGAGAACCATTCGTCCGTGATCCGGACGCGGGCAAACCGACCGAGGAGCGCCGGCGGGACGATCCCGTCGAGGTGGATGCTGATCGCCGGGATCACGACCGTGCCGCGGGCGTCGTCGAGTTCCCGGAAGGCCAGCGAGTCGAGGGTGAGGGTGTCGGTGACCTCGTTGTGGTCCGAGGACAGGTCGAGCAGCGGCCAGCCGTCCGCGAGCAGGTCGGTGGCGAGCTGCTGCTTGGCGGGGTAGATCGGCCGGGACTCGGTGCCCGCGTTGGCGTTGGTGGACGCGCCGCGGGCCAGCGCGGTGGTGCCGCCGCGGGTCGCGTCGTACGGGAACGAGTACGACAGGATCGAGCCGGGCCGGTCGAAGACCAGGTCGGCCGCACCGTTGTTGATCTTGGGTGAGCCGAGCCGGAGCTGCCGGACCCGCCGCCCGTCGTTGGGGTCGCGGTAGACCAGGATCTGGTGCTCGAAGCCCTTCTCCAGCGAGGCGAGCTGCTCGATGGCGTCCAGGTAGACGGTCTCGTCGCCGTTGCGCCAGGAGGCGGTCCGCAGCGGGGTCTCCGGCGGGGACTTCTCGTTGCCGAAGGTGATCCCGAGGCGGCGCGGCTCCTTGCCCTCCTCCGGCGGGACGGACGGGTCGTCCTGGAGGTCGAGCTCCGCCCACAGCCGGCGCGCGATGTCCAGCTGGTCGGTCGGGGTCGTGAAGGAGATGGCGTCGGTACGGATGCGGCGCCGGCTCGCGTACGAGTCGAAGGTCGCGGCCTGGACGCCGAGGGTCAGCACCCCGCGGCCGCTGGACTGCAGCGTGGTGGTCCACACGATGCCGCCCCACCACAGGTCGCCGCCGCGCTCCAGATAGACTGCGGTGCGGCCCTCGCGGACCTTCTTGACCCGGTCGGCGATCTCCTTGTTGGGGATCGGGATGGTGCCGGAGAGCGAGCCGGCCTTGCCGATGTAGTCGTCGATGGAGACGTCCCGCAGGGGCAGGATGTCGAGGGTCTGGTCGGTGAGCAGATCGCAGAAGATCGCCCGGTAGGGCGTGTCGATGGCCATGACGGCCCTCCCTTACAGGACGAAGGTGGCGGTGACGCGGACGTTCCGGCCGGGGACCAGGGAGCCGTTCGAGGACCAGGTGCGCAGGGTGACCTGGCCGCCGGTCGAGATGTACGCGCCGCCGTCCCCGAAGCCGTCGCAGGCCGGCGCCTCCACGTAGATCGCCGGGCGCCAGCCGGTGGGAAGCACGCACATCGGGTCGTCGTTGATGTTGCCCGCGCTGTTGGCGTCGACCTGGCTGGTGCGGGTGAGGGTGACCGAGACGGTGGCGATGCCGTGGCTGCGTCGGGCCTCGAAGCTCACCATGGTCCAGTTGGCGAGCGGGGTGGCCCCGGTGGTGGTGCTCTCCACCTTCACGGGCGGCTGGTAGTCGGCCCAGGCCGTGCCGTTCCAGCGCTGGAGGACCCCGTTGTTGTCCCGGTACTGGCCGGTGTAGCTGCCGGTGGAGAGGGACCCGCTGGGGGCGATGCCGCCGACGTCCCTGGGGTACGCGACCCAGGCGGTGCCGTCCCAGCGCTGGAGCTGGCGCGCGTTGTTGGCGTCCTGGTACTGGCCGGGGTACGAGCCGGGCACGGAGCCGTTGTTGTAGACCGGCAGGATGCCGCCGACGCTGACGAGCGTGGTGCGCAGGTCGGTCAGGGAGGTCGTCCACGGGATGCCGCCGCTGCCGGCGGACGTCCCGGCCGGCACGAGGACGCGGAACAGGACGAGCGAGGTGGCCGGCGCCGGCGGCGGCTCGGGCACGGCCTTCGGCTGCCCCTGGACGATCTCGACGGCGGCCTCGCTGCGGGTCTGGCCGTCGAACTCCGCGTCGTACACGCGCAGCAGGACCAGGTCGATGCGCGGGTTGAACGCGTCTCCGTCGGCGAAGGTGAGGGGCAGGTCCGCGTCGAGGCTCACGGGGTACGCGCCCTGGGCGCCCGGGCCCTGGACGACGGCGCGGCCGTAGGACAGGTTCGCGGTCATCGGACCGACCGGGGTCAGCGAGTAGCCGCTCACCCGGTACGTGCCGTTCGGCGAGCCCGGCAGGATGCCGGAGCGGGAGGTGACCGGGTCGACCGGGGTGGTGGCGCCGAGGGCGGTGAGCCGGGTGGTCGCCCGGGTCTGGCCGGTGGGCTGGAGCCAGCCGCTGCGCAGGGCCATGGTGTCTCCTCTCAGAGGGGTGGGCGGCCGGTCAGAACTGCGGGTCGACGCGGATGAAGGTGTTGTCGAACCCGCCCTTGACGCCGGCGGTGTTGGCGACGACCCGGAAGAAGGCGGTGAGCGTGTAGCTCAGCCCCGGGGTCAGCCCGGACAGGCGTCGCGTGGTGGAGGTCGAGACCGAGTTGTCGCTCGCGCAGATCGCGGCCCACTCGTCGTCGAGGTCCTGGATCAGGGTGTTGCCCTGGGTGAGCTTGAGCGCCATGAACGCGTACAGGTCGCTGCGCGACTTGATCCGCGCGCCGAAGGTGACGAGGACGTTCTTCGACGGCGGGGCGGTGAAGGTGAGGGAGAACGGGTTGGTGGTGCGCCCGCCGAGCGTCGAGGTGTACGTGCTCGACGCGGTGTCGCCGAAGTCGCTGTTGTCGTTGAAGTACGGCCCCGGGTGCACGGCCGTCTTCCACGTCGCGCCGTCCCAGCGCTGCAGCCAGCCGCCCGCGGTGTCGCGGTACTGGCCGACGTAACTGCCCGTCACATTGCCGGCGCTGGCCGGGACGACGCCGCCGATCGCCTCCGGGTACGGCACCCACGCGCCGCCGTCCCAGCGCTGCAGCTGGTTGTTGGCGGTGTCCTGGTACTGGCCCGGGTAGCCGCCCGGCAGCACCGCGCCCTCCACGGGCAGGATGCCGCCGATCGACACGACCGGGGTGCGCAGGTCCTTCAGGGCGTTCGCCCAGTTGATGCCGCCGGTGCCGGCACTGGCGTTGGCCGGGACGTTGACCTCGTACAGCGGGAGGGAACGCGCCGGGACCACCGGACGGTCCGGGCTGCCCGGGGCGCCCTGGATGATCTCGACCTTCGCCTCCTGGCGGAGCTGGCCGTCGTAGAGGCTGTCGTAGATCCGGATGACGATCAGGTCGATGCGGGCCTGGTCGGTGCCCGGGGCGAAGGTGAGCACCTCGGGGGTGGTGAGGGCCACCGGGTAGACGCCCTGGGAGATGTCGCCCTGGACGACGGCGCGGCCCTCGTGGACGGTGACCGACATGGCGGCGGTGCCCTCGGTCCAGAAGCCGGAGAGCCGGTACTTGCCGTCGTACGAGCCGGGCAGGACGCCGGAGCGGACCTGGACGGGGTTGACGGGGGTGGTCGCGCCGATCTGGTTGAGGCGGGTGTCCTCGCGGGTCTGGCCGGTCTCGGCGACCCAGCTGCTGCGCAGGTTCACGGGGTTCTCCGTTCGGGAGTACGGGAGGGGCTACGGGAGGGGCGGGCGGGTCAGGGGGCGGTGGTGGGCCGGCGGGTCAGGCCTTGATCCACTCGGCGTGCAGCGTGCAGCCGTAGCCCGAGCCGCCGAGCGTCTTCACGGCGGCGGTGTGCGACTGGTAGCCCTGGAGCTGGACGGTGTTGCCAGCGGTGAGCCGGATCAGGCCCTGGCCGCCGATGGTGATGGCGCCGTTGCCGGCCGGACCGAGCCAGGTCAGCCGGGGCTGGCCGGAGCCGCTGACCAGGATGCGGGCGCCGCGCATGCCGGTCTGGGCGTCGTTCTGCCAGGTCACATGGCCGCCGAGGCGCCACCAGCCGGTGCGCGGGACGGTGTACGTGTTCGTGCCGTTCCAGCTGCCGGTGTCGTCGACCTCGACGGTCGGCAGGGTGATCACGGTCCAGGTGTTGGGCGACACGCTCTGCTGCTGCGTGGACAGGTACTGGGTGGCGCCGAACAGGATCTTGGCCGTGCCCTCGGCGTACTGCCAGGCCGCGCCGTCCCAGCGCTGCAGGCCCGTGGCGGTGTCGCGGTACTGGCCGGTGTAGCCGCCGGTGGCGGTGCCGGTGGGGGCGACGCCGCCGAGCGCCTTCGGGTACGAGACCCAGGTGGTGCCGTCCCAGCGCTGCAGCATGCCGCCGGCGTCGCGGTACTGGCCGGTGTACGCGCCCTTGAACCCGCTGGTGGGCAGGATGCCGCCGAGCGCGACGACCGGCCAGTGCTGGGTGGTCACCTGGGTGCCGGTGCCGGTCCAGGTGATGCCGCCGGTGCCGGCGGAGGTGCCCTTCTTCACCGTGACGGTGTAGAGCGGCAGGGCGCTGCCGTCGGGGCTGGCGGGCGCGACCGGGACGGCCGCCGGTTCGCCCTTGACCAGGCGGATCGTGGCCTCGGTGACGCCGGTCTTGTCGTACTGGTCGTCCAGGACGACGAGTTCGATGAGGTCGATCCGGTCGTACTGCGCGTTGCCGTCCTCGAAGGTCAGGGTCTCGGGCGTGACGGCGGCGACCAGATAGGCGCCCTGGTTGGTGTCCTTGCCCTGGACGATCGCGCGGCCGGTGCCGATCGTGCACTGCATCGGCGCCGACCCGGTGAGCACGAAGCCGCCCGGCAGGATGCCCGGGCGGGAGCGCAACGGGGTCTCCGCCTCGCTCTGGCCACTGGGGGTGAGCAGGGCGGCGAGAGTGAGCCGGGTGTCCTCGCGGGTCTGGCCCGTCGACTGGAGCCAGGCGGCCCGTACGGTCATGGTTCTTGCCTCTCGGTGGGGAGGGGAAGGGGACGGGAGTTACGGGGTCTGCTGCTGGGTCTGTCGCTGGGACCGGGTCACCACTCGGCGCTGCGCCAGTGGACGCTCATCACGGCCTCCGGGGCCGCCGAGTCGGGGCGGAAGGACAGCTCGCTGCGCCCGGGTTCGAGCGTGAACAGCTCCTCCGGGCTGGAGTCGGCCATCGCGGTGTGCCGGCGGGAGGCGGTGTTGTTGAGCGTCACCGTGCCGTTGGCGGTGTCGACGGTCAGCTGGTCGCCGGCGGCCAGGTCGATCGCGTACCGCAGCCGGCGCCGGCTGGTGCGGTCCGTGATGCTCGGCATCGAGCAGGGGCCGCGGAAGACGATCACCGGGTGGGTGGCCGCCGAGCCGGTGTTCTCGGCGACGGCGTCGCCGGTGGAGGTGGCCTGCCCCCAGTCGAGCGGCCAGGTCAGCGGCCAGGTCAGCCCGCTCTCGGGCTGCGGGGCGCCGGTGGAGACGGACTGCTCGTTGACGGCGTAGCGGCGCGGGTCGGAGGCCAGCCACTGGATGGACATCCGGGAGCTGCCCTGGGTGGCGAAGCCCTGGTCGGCCGGGACGACCCGCTGGGCGATCCGGGCGCGTACGGCGAGGAGTTCGCCGTGCAGCCGGACGGTGAGCCAGCGCTCCTCGTCGAGCAGCGCGAGGGCCTGGCGCAGCGCGCGCAGCGCCTCGGGCAGGCCGTCGTACTCCGGCGCCAGCACGATGGTGCCGCCGACCTTGCGCGGCTTGGCGTAGCGGGAGCCCGGCCAGGCGCCGTGCGAGGTGGGCCGCTCGGCGTCGGAGGAGTCGTACTCGGGCAGGTCCTCCCAGCCCTGGAGCCCGGTCCGGTCGACGGCGAACGGCGTACCGGGCCCGATGAGCAGCCCGGCCCACTGGATCTGCCCGTCCTGGGTGATCAGCGAGCCGGGCGCGAGGTCGGCGGTGAAGGTGTTTCCGGCATATGCGGTGGTGGTCTCGGCCATGGGGCCGTCACCTCACTTCTGAGGGGGTTTCGGGAGCGAGCGGGGTGTCAGCAGTGGGCGCCGGCGAGGAACAGCAGGTCCTCGGCGGTCGAACGGGGGCCGGCCCCCGGGTCCTCGTGGAAGTCCCGGATGCGGTGCGGCGGCCGCGGCGCCTCGGTGACCGCCGGGACCCGGCGGGCCTCCAGGACGGTGAGCGGGTCGATGCGCGGCGCGGAGTCGGCGCCGGGGAAGACGACACCGCCCTCGGCGAGCATCGGGATCTTGTCGATGTCGACGCCGAACTTCTTGCCGAGGATGTTGATGCTCAGCTTGTCGAGGCCGTCGATGATCCAGTTGGCGAAGGCGATGAGCCCGTTGACGGGGCCCTTGACGACGCCGAGCACCGCGCTCAGGGCGCCCTTGATGAGGTCGCCCATACCGCGCAGCGCCTTGCCGACGGCGTCCTTCGCATGCCGGAAGAAGCCGGGGATCTTGTCCGTGACGAAGCTCAGGACCGGCTTCACCGCGCTCTTGATCGCGCCCATGGTGCGCGACGCGATCCCGCGCATGGCGCCGGCGGCGGAGGAGACGGCACTGCCGATCTTCCTGATGCCGTCGATCGCGGAGCCGATGCCCTTGAGCGCGGCCTTGAACAGGGCGAGGTACGCCTTGACGTACGTCCCGACGGCCGTGCCGATGAGCTTGATGATCGGCTGCAGGAACTTCCAGACGGACTGGAAGCCCTTCAGCACGGCCTGGAAGACCTGCTTCATGATCTTCTGGCCGGTCTCGGTCTGCATCGCGTACTCGATGAGCCAGGCGGCGACGGGCACGAGGATGCCGACGAGGAAGCCGATCGGGTTGGCGCGCATGGCGAGGTTGACGCCGGTCATGGCGACGGAGGCGACGGTCATGACGGTGCCGAAGGTGCCCATCAGGCCGGTGACGACGTCGGTGATGGGGAGCAGCGGCAGGAGGATGGCGAGGACGCCGCCGACGCCCGTGGCGAGCTTGCCGAATCCCGCCTTGGCCTTGCGGGCCTTGTCGCCGAACGACTTGACGCCGTTGGCCGCGCGGGACCGGCTGATCTTCGCCGCGGCGGTGCCGGCGGAGCCGGCGTTCTGGCCGAAGGTGCGCACCGGCCCGGTCGCCGTGCGGGCGGCGTCCCGCAGCCGGTCGGCGCCGGCGGCGGCGCGCCGCACGGCGCTCAGTACCCGCTGTACCGACTCCGCGGCCTGCCGTGCTCCACCGGCCAGAGCGGTGAATCCGGGAGCCGACCCGGCGAGCGGGTGGAGTGCGGCGGCACTCATCCGCGTGCCTTCGCCAGATACATCAGCGCGTCCGCCGTGGACTGCGGGTCACTGCCCCGGGCCGCGTGGTAGTGCTCGATGTGCAGTCCGGCGCCGGTGCCCCGGCCGCCCTGCAGCTGCCCCGACATGCGGGCGCGGCGGGCGGTGAGGGCGAGCAGCCGGTCCAGCTTGGAGAGCGGCAGGACGGCCTCGGCCTCGCCGGCCTCGGCGAGGATCGCCGGGACACCGCCGGAGCGCGGCATGACGACACCACCGGTGGCGAGCATCGGGATGGTCGGGATGTTCACGCCGAAGGTCTTGCCGCCGACGATCGGCACCCAGCCGGGGACGCTGACCTTGACGCCGTTGACGGCGCGGATCATCCGGTTGATCAGGCCGATGACGGCGTTGATCGGGCCGGACACGCCGCTCTTGATGCCCTCGAAGGCGCGGGACGCGATGTCCTTGAGGCCGTTCCAGATGGACGACATCTTGTCCTTGACGGCCCGGAAGGCGTTCGGGATCGCCGTCTTGATCCAGTTGACCACCGGGGTGATGACGGCCTTGATGCCGTTCCAGACGGTGCGGATCACCGTCTTGATCGCGTTCATGACCGTGGTGATGACCGTCTTCCAGATCTTCACGTAGGTCTTGATGACGGTGGCCACCGCCTTGACGACGGTGGAGACGGCCTTCTTGATGCCGTTCCACACCGTCTTGATCAGGGCGCCGGCCTTCTTCATGATCGGGCCGATCGCCTTCATGACCGAGCTGATCACGGTCTTGATGGCGCTGAAGGCCTTCTTCATGATCGTCTGCATGGTCTTCGAGCGGGTCGCCATTTCGACGACCTTCTCGATGAGCGGCATGAAGAGGTCGAGCAGACGGGCCAGGAAGTTGCCCTTCATGGACTTGTTGAGCTTGTCCTGGCCCTTCGCGGCCTTGCCGGCGCCGGACTCGTACTTGCCGAGCTTGCCGCCGGCGGACTGTCCGGTCTGGCCGGCCTTGGCCATGGACCGCTCGGCCTGGTCGGAAGCCGTCTTGAGGTTCTTGAGCTCTTTGGCGGACCCCTGGGCGGCGCCCTTGATGCCGCTGATGTTCTTTCCGGCCGACGAGGCGCGCTGACCGAGGGTCTGCGCGGCGCGGTCGGCGTCGGACGTGGCTGATCTGAACTGCTTCAGGGATCCGTTGGCGTTCTTCAGTGAACTGACGAGGGACATGACTGTCCACCTCTGCTACTGGATGGGGATGGTGCGCGGGGCGGAGGTCAGGACAGGGCCTGGGCGAGCAGATCGACACGGCGCTGGAGCAGCGTGACCTGGTCGGTCGTGCCCTGCAGCGCCGGGTTGGACTCCATGTGACGGATCTGCTGGCGCGAGGTGTTGCTCCGGGTGGTCAGCCGTCCGACCTTCTTCTCCAGCACACCGATGCGCTTGTTGGAGTTCCCGATCTTCGTGTGCGCGCTGACGAGCATGTCCTGGAGGCGCCGGATGGCGTATTCGGGGGACTCCCGCTCACGCCGTTGCTTCTCCCGTTCCGACAGCTTCCAGAGGATGCCGAACCGGTTGCGCTCCCAGCCGTGCTTGGCGAAGAACTTCTCGATGGCCGGGTCGAAGTTGATGAGGGACATGAGCTCGAACTTGAAGATGGTGAACGCGAAGGCCGCACCGACGACCTCGGGGTCCTTCCAGAACTGCCACCACTTGCTCTCGGTCTCCTTCGCCACCCAGGCCTGGGTGGCGACCTGTGCGTCACCCGTGGTCTTGGCGAGGGCCGCCTCCCTGATCTCCGAGACCAGGGCGAAGTGGGCAAGGACCGATGCGTCGGCTTTGCCGTTCAGCCCGGCCCGTAGTGTGTTGATCTGGCCTTGCAGATTCTCGATGTCTTTGTCGCCCATCGTGTTCCTCCGATTCCGGATGCGGGGGCGGTGTGTGCCGCGGAACGACGAAGCCCCTGCCTACGTCCGTAGGCAGGGGCTTCGTCGCGCGAAGGTGGCCGGGCCGGGCTCAGGTGGCCGGTCGGCCCGGATGCCGGCGGGTGACCCGGGACCGGTCCCGGAGTCGCACGGTGGCTACCAGCGCGACGCCGATCGCCACCAGTACCAGCGCCGAGAGCCAGTGGCGGGTCTGCTGCCCGAACACGAGGCAGGAGGCGGCGCCGACGCCCGTCGCCACTGCGGGGATCAGGGCCATGTGCCGGGGAGCGATGCGGTCGGTGAGCGAACCGACGGCGAAGTACCCGACGATGAAGCCGGCCAGCAGGGCGAGTTCGTACCAGCCGCCCCCGTCGGGAAGGGTGTAGCCCTTTCGGGTCCTGGCGAGCCCCAGGTCGACCGCCCCCGCGACTCCCCAGAAGAACGCGCTCCACGCCAACGCACCGAGAACGACGCGCCATCCCGTACTGGTCATGTCGCGATCCTAGGAGGCGTGCCTCAGCTCGGCCATGGCGTCGTTCCAGCCGGCCTTGTACGCGTGGAACTCGCGAGCCGCGATCTCGGCGTCGAGGGTGGCGAGCAGTGCGCGCTTGTCGAGGGGACCGGGGCCGCGGAGCAGCGCGTTGAGGCGGTCGTGGAGCGTGCTCTCGGTGTGGCTTCCCCCGGTCTGAGACGTCATGGTGCCCTGCCTTCCGGCTGTCGAACTGGTGTGCGAAGTATTATCGAACGTAGGTTCGAGCTTGTCGAGCCGCAAACCCCTGACGGCGTGTCTTCTCGCCCGGTCCCCGCTGGGGTTGGTCCTTGATAAGGGCTGGTGTTCGACCGGGTACTCTGGAGGACGCGTTCCCCGGACCTGACACAGTCAGGGGTGCGACGGGGCGCGAGGGGCGCGCGGGGGAACCCCAGGGGGTTGGAAGGCAGTGTTGACGCATGGACACGGAGCCGGGCGGTAACCGGCGGGAGCGGGTCATCGACTGGCTCGAATCCCATCCGGATCTGCCTCATCTCTTCGCGTGGCTCGCCGAGCTCGTCCACGTCGCCGGCTACGCCCCCGAGGACCTGGTCGTGCTGCCCCGAGCCGAGGTGGACCGCCGCGAGACCGCCGCGTTCACCGCCGGGTGGGCCGAGGCCGTATCCGACGAACTCCCGCGCATACGGCGGGAGTACGAGAAGCGCGTGGCCGACGCGTACGCCCAGGGGCAGGGCGACGCGCGCGGCATCCGCCGGCCCCAGCGCCGTACCGACGCGCACGCGCCGGACGGGGCCGGGGCCCGGGTCATCCCGCTGCCCTTCGCCCGGCTGCTCGAACCGCCGGCCGCGGTGGTCCAGGCCGAGGAACGGGTACGCCGGGAGCGTGAGCTGTTCGAGCAGCGGTCCGAGCCCGAGCCCGGGCCGGAGGCGGGGCCGGAGCCGGACCTCGTACCCCTGCCCGTACCGGAACCGGATCCCGACACCGACACCGAGCCCGGGCCCGGGCCCGGGCCCGAGGCGGACCAGGGCCGCACCCGGCGGAACGCCCAGCCCGTCCGCAAGGTCGTCCGCGGCAAGGGCGGGCGGCCCATCGTGCCGCCGCTCGACAACGTGCCCGCGCAGGACGCGCGCGCGGGCGCGCGGGGGCGCCGGCTCTCCGAGCGGGCCAGGGCCCTGGAGGAGGAGCTGGCCGCCGAGCGAGCACAGGAAGCGCCCCCGGAGCCCGCTCCCTGACGGGAACGGGCTTCCGGGGGCCGTGGGGGGTGACACGGGTGCGACACGGGGGCACACCGGGGCGGCGGCGTCAGCCGAAGAAACGGGCGAGCGCGAGCGGCGAGATCGCCTCCTCGGCACCCCCGTCCGCCGCGGAACCGCCCGCCCCCTCGCCGTCCTCGTCCTCGTCCTTGACGCCCGGACGCGGTACCGGCTTGGGGAAATCGGGCTGATCGTCGTCCTCGTCGGAGTTGACGCACTGGAACATCCAGTTGGCGACGGCCAGATGGTCCACCGCCGCGGCGAGGAGATGATCGGAGAGAGACCACTCCGCCGCCTCCCCGTGCAGCTCCCGCTGCACGGCACAGTCGTGCGGAAGGTTCTTGACCAGCACCATCAGGCGCCGGCTGGACAGCTCCCCGCGATACCAGTCGAGAAGATCGACCCGGTAGTAGCGGAGCAGGTCCGCCTCAAGGGCCTCGGCGTGTTCGTCGACGAACTCGACGAGGCTCAGTCTTCCCCCAGGCCGAGCCCGGTCTCCTTGCCGTAGGCCTCCAGGATCGCGGCGATGTCCTGCATCGTGAGGTCGTGCTCCTCGAAGCGGACGTACTGCTCCTCACCCATCAGGAGTTCGAGCAGACCGTCCACGTCGTTGTCGTCGAGCTTGCGCAGGGCCTTGGCGGTCTTGCGGGACAGCTCGGTCGGGAGCGTGTAGGACTCGCCGTCCAGCTCGAAGGACCAGGTGCGGCCGTGGGCCTCCAGTCGCTGGGCGCGAGCGGCGTTGACGTCGAAACGGGCCATGGTGTGCGTACTCCTGTGTTCGAAGGGGTGAAGAGAGGAGGGGGTGGGGCGGGACGGCGGTGTGCCGTCCCGCCCCTGGGGGTGGATCAGGCCGCGTAGCTGGTGTCCTTCATGTGGAAGGTGGCCAGCGGCTGGCCGGCGCCGTTCGACATGGCCGTGAAGGTGATGCCCAGGGTGGACGCCGCCTTGCGGGCCAGCTTGATGTCGTCGGTGGCGGTCACCTGGCCGCGCGGGATGATGAAGCGGTACGTGACCGCGACGTTGCCGGTGGCGCCGGCCTTGGCGTCGGTGAACTCCAGGCCGAGGGCGCGCACGTCCGCGAACGGACGCTCGGAGATCTCGTACTTGTAGGAGTCCGCCGGCGTGCCGTCCGCCTCGACCTTGCCGCCGCCCATGAAGAGCTTCAGGGTGTCCTCGTTGAACTGGAGCAGGGAGAACTTCAGCGAGAGGTCACGGGCCGAGTAGATGTAGTGCACCGGGGAGACCGACTGCCACGAGTCGATGGGCTCCAGCTTGTCCTTCTTGGAGAAGGTGACGCCGTCACCGGTCGTGTAGCCCAGGTTGGTCCAGCCGGTGCCCCAGTCGCTGTCGGCCGGCTCGGCGGTGCCGAAGACCGGGGCGGTGGCGCCGACGGCACCGATGTAGAGCTTGCCGGTACCGGCGACGCGGATCTCGGCGGAGTTGTTTCCTGCCATGGTGGGTCTTCTCCTTGATGAGAGGGGTGGGGGCGCCGCCCCGGTCCGGAGGGCTTCCGGGGGCCGGGTACGGCAAAGGCCCCGCCGGACGGTCCGGCGAGGCCTGGTCTGTGGGGTGCGCGCGGTGGGCGCGGGCGACCGTGGTGACCCTTACGGGTTGACGGTCAGGGAGACCTGGATGACGACCAGGTAGCGGTTGGCGCCGCGGTAGAGGTAGTCGGGCATCCAGCGCGGCCCGTCCATCTCCTCCACGTCCTGGACGAGACTGTTGCCGAGCGGCTTGCCGATCTTGTCCAGCAGCGCCTTGCGGGCGGCGTTGGCGAGGAGGTGCGCGGCGGGCTTCGTCGCCGCGTACACCTCGAATTCGACCAGCGGCTTGTCCAGGTGCAGATCACCGATCCAGGCGCCGCCGCGGCGGTTCACCAGGACGGCGCTCTGCGTGCCGTCGAAGCCGGCGGGGGCCTGGGCGGCGACCGTGACGCCGGCCAGCGCCGGGTCGGCCTTGAGGACGTCGACGACCAGCTTCTCGACGTCCGGGAACGCACTCGGGGGAGTGGTCATGACGGTGCTCCTCAGGAGACGGGGGCGTGGTGGCGGGTGGTGCGGGTGGTGCGGGTGGTACGGGGGCCGCCCGGGGCGCTCGACGCGGGGAAGGGGCGGGGGCGCGGACGAGCCCGGCGCCGGACGGCGGAGCTGCGGCCCGTCTCGCGGGCACAGCTCCGCCGCTGCACCAACTGTGACAGACGAGCGTGCGCGCACGCAACTAGTTCGGTGATCGATTTCCGGGCCGGTCGGTGGAAGGTTCGGCACACCCGCCCTGACCTGGGAGAACACTCTTCCGGGACCGGGCGACGCCCGATAGGTTGGGCTCCCCGAACCCGAGGAGGAGCCACCCGTGTCCGCCGCCCCCGCCGCGCCCGCCGCCCGTCCCCGTCTCCTCTACGTCACCGACCTCGCCTATCCGGCCCGCGGCCGCCGCTACTGCGACGAGGACATCGCCCTCACCGCCCGGCTGCGCGAGCGCTTCGACCTCGCGCTCTGCCACCCGCGCGACGCGGCCGCGCTCATGGAGCCGTTCGACGCGGTCGTCGTCCGCAACAGCGGGCCCGTGCTGCACTACCAGGAGGCGTACGACGCCTTCCGCGCCCGGGCCCGCGCGCTCGGCACCCGCGTCTACAACCCGCTGCACGGGCGCGGCGACATGGCCGGCAAGCAGTACCTGCTCGACCTCACCGCCGCCGGGCTCCCCGTCATCCCCACCGTCGACCGCCCCGCCGACCTCGACCGGCTCCCCGAGGCGGCGCGCTACGCCGTCAAGCCCAAGGCCGGCGCCGACTCCATAGGCCTGCGCTTCCTCCCGTACGAGGAACTCGCCGCGCTCGACTACACCGAGGGCGCCGGGCTCCTCGTCCAGCCGCGGATCGACTTCCGCTACGAGGTCTCCTTCTACTTCGTGGACGACCGCTTCCAGTACGCCCTCCACGCCCCCGACCCCGAGCAGCGCTGGGTCCTGGAGCCGTACGAGCCCACGGCCGCCGACCTCGACTTCGCGCGCCGCTTCATCGCCTGGAACACCCTCGACCACGGCATCCAGCGCGTCGACGCCTGCCGCGCCCCCGACGGCGAACTGCTCCTCGTCGAGCTGGAGGACCTCAACCCGTACCTCTCCCTCGACCGGGTGCCCCAGGACGTCCGGGACCGCTTCGTCGACGCGATGGGCGACTCGCTCGACGCCTTCCTGAAGGCATGACGAAGGGCCCCGTGTCTCGGGTGAGACACGGGGCCCTCTACGTGAGTGAGGTGCGTCAGGCCGTACGGGGCTTCCGCCGGGCCGCGCGTTCCGCCGCGAAGACGTCCTCCAGGCGGAACAGCTGGGCGCGGCCGGCCTTGCCCGCGGCGCGCAGGTGGCCCAGCTGGACCCACTTGCGGATGGTCGCCGGGGCGACGCCCGCCTCCTCGGCGGCGAGCGGGCCCGGGATGAGGGCCGGGAGGGGGAGGGACAGGGCGGTCGCGCTCAGCATGCGGTCTCCTCGGTGTCGTCCATCGCCGCCTCGATCTCCTCGGGGCGCGCCCCGGAGGCGTCCGCGAGCTCGTCCCACTCCGCCTCCGGCCACAGGTGCCGGTAGGCCGGGTCGTCCTGGCAGCCGCAGGCCGGGTCCGTGCACACGCAGGCCGGGTTCACGCACAGCACCGCGCGCCGGTCCGGGAAGGCGCGCAGCGAGACCGAGTCGCACCACGGGCAGCGGCCGGACACCCGGACCACGGTCTCCGCCTCGCCGAGCGTGCGGGCGCAGCGGCGGGCCATCCGGCGGACCTCGTCCCGTACGTGCCGGGCGAGCACGGGGTGGGCGGCGATCTCGTCGAGCAGGCCCACGACCCGGCGCAGCCGCTCCACCACGCCGGCCCGGCGCGGGCGCGGCTGGGCGAGCCGGGCGCAGACCGCCTCCTCCAGCTCCACCACGCCGTCGGTGATGTCGCGGATCGCGTCGGAGATGTGCAGCCGGATCGGCGCGGCGCCGTGGCCGGGGACGGCCAGCCCGTGCCACTGTTCGAGGAGCAGCGCCTCGCGCCGCTCGGTGCGGATCAGCTCGTCCCGGCCCGCGTGGGGCGCGCGCGGCGCGCTGCCGGCGGGGGCCCCGCGGCCGGGCGCGAGCTCCTCGGCGAGCTCGGGGAACTGGCGTACGAGAGAGGCGGCCCAGAGCACGATGTCGCGCAGCACCCGCTCGTCGGCGCTGGCGGTCGCGTCCCCGGCGTCCTCCGCGTTCCCCGCGGGTGACTGCTCAGCCACGGGTGCCTCCGGCGGCGGAACCGGCGAGCGCGGGTGCGAGCGAGGCGGCGGCCGTGTCCAGGGCGGCGGCCGCATCCAGGGCGTCGGCCGTGTCCAGGGCGTCGGCCGGCGACTCGGTGGCGAACTCGGCCGCCGAGCCCCGGCGGGACCGGCGCGGCTTCACCGGGCGTCCGTTGCGCCACAGCCGGCCCGCGCAGACGCCGTCGAACCAGCTCTCGGCGGGGGCGACCGCGGTCTCGCACTCCCGGCTGACGGGGCAGACGGCGCAGGCGCGCAGGGCCGGGGCCGCCTCCTTGCCGCGCCGGGAGAAGACGACGGACGGGGAGAGGCCGGCGCACGCGGCGGCGGCCTGCCATGGGGTGGTGTCGGGCTGGTGCAAGGGTGGTCTCCACGTTCCGGGCCCCGCTGCCCCTGGGACCTGTGGGGCCCTTGGGACTCGTGAGGCCGACGAGTGCGGCGCTCAGCAACATAGACATGTTGCGTGCGAGCTCGCAACTACCTGTGTGGAGATCCCTTTACCGTTTCGACACGATTGCGCGCCCGAAAGCACGTAATTCCGTGCGCGCAAGCACGCTAAAGTGAGGGTCCCGAAGGGTGGGGGAGTAAAAGGGAGAGCGGTACACATGAGCACTCAAGGGCTCGACGAGTTCGCGGGCTGGGTCGAGGGCCTGATGCGGGCGCGCGGCTACGACATCGACAGCCCCCGCGGCGGCGGGAAGTCCCGGATCGCCGACGAGGCCGGCGTCCATCGCGCGGCCGTGACCCGGCTGCTGCAGCGCCAGAGCATGCCCGACCTGGAGACCATGCGCAGGATCGCCCCGCTCCTCGGGGTCTCCGTCCGCGACATGCTCATCCGGTCCGGCCGGGTGACCCCGGAGGAGCTGCCGCTCGCGGCGGACCTGCTGCCGCCGGGCGACTGGCAGCCGACCATGGAGGACTTCGCGCGCTGGCTCGGCGTCCCCGACGAGCGGATGGACGTCTTCGTCAAGGTCGTCCACCAGTTCCTGGAGCCCGAGCCCGAGACCGGCGAGACCCGGCCCGCGGGCGAGGCCCGCCGCGCCGCCCAGGACTGAACCGGCCGGGTGCGGTCGCGGTCCCGCCCGCCGACCCCGACTCCGGCCGCACCCGCCGCCCGCGCCTCCTGCTCCGCCCGCGACCGCCGGGCGGCTCCGCGCGTGGGCATTTGTTTTGACCGGAGTCCATGCGATAGGTACGCTCAAGCCTTGTGCCTGGGGTGTGCCCGGAGTCGTGTGCGTGTCCTCAACCGCACTGGATCCGAGACCGGCCACCGCAATCAGCGCCCCTTTCCGCCCACGGCGGGGGTCCGCGCGATTCGACACACCCGACCGCGTGGGTCGGCGACGTTCCAGGTTAGTTGTACCGAACGGCACACAGAAACCGGAGAAGTAGTGCCTACGATCCAGCAGCTGGTCCGCAAGGGCCGGCAGGACAAGGTCGAGAAGAACAAGACGCCCGCACTCGAGGGTTCGCCTCAGCGCCGCGGCGTCTGCACGCGTGTGTTCACGACCACCCCGAAGAAGCCGAACTCGGCCCTCCGTAAGGTCGCGCGTGTGCGTCTGACCAGCGGCATCGAGGTCACGGCCTACATTCCGGGTGAGGGACACAACCTGCAGGAGCACTCCATCGTGCTCGTGCGTGGTGGCCGTGTGAAGGACCTGCCGGGTGTTCGTTACAAGATCATCCGCGGTTCGCTTGACACCCAGGGTGTCAAGAACCGCAAGCAGGCTCGCAGCCGCTACGGCGCCAAGAAGGAGAAGTAAGAATGCCTCGTAAGGGCCCCGCCCCGAAGCGCCCGGTCATCATCGACCCGGTCTACAACTCTCCTCTTGTCACCTCGCTGATCAACAAGATCCTGCTGGACGGCAAGCGCTCCACCGCCGAGCGCATCGTCTACGGCGCCATGGAAGGCCTCCGCGAGAAGACCGGTGCTGACCCGGTCGTCACGCTGAAGCGCGCGCTGGAGAACGTCAAGCCGTCCCTCGAGGTCAAGTCCCGCCGTGTCGGTGGCGCCACCTACCAGGTGCCGATCGAGGTCAAGCCCGGTCGCGCGTCCACCCTGGCGCTGCGCTGGCTGGTCGGCTACTCCCGCGCCCGTCGCGAGAAGACCATGACCGAGCGCCTCATGAACGAGCTCCTCGACGCCTCGAACGGCCTCGGTGCTTCGGTCAAGAAGCGCGAGGACACGCACAAGATGGCCGAGTCCAACAAGGCCTTCGCGCACTACCGCTGGTAGTCGCAACCCACATCGAGACCGAGAGAAGACTGAAGCCTTATGGCTACCACTTCGCTTGACCTGGCCAAGGTGCGCAACATCGGCATCATGGCCCACATCGACGCGGGCAAGACGACCACCACCGAGCGGATCCTGTTCTACACCGGTGTCTCGTACAAGATCGGTGAGGTCCACGACGGCGCTGCCACGATGGACTGGATGGAGCAGGAGCAGGAGCGCGGCATCACCATCACGTCCGCCGCGACGACCTGCCACTGGCCGCTCGAGGACGTCGATCACACGATCAACATCATCGACACGCCGGGTCACGTCGACTTCACCGTCGAGGTGGAGCGTTCGCTGCGCGTGCTCGACGGTGCTGTGACGGTGTTCGACGGCGTGGCCGGCGTCGAGCCGCAGTCCGAGACCGTCTGGCGTCAGGCGGACCGCTACGGCGTTCCGCGCATCTGCTTCGTCAACAAGCTCGACCGCACCGGTGCCGAGTTCTTCCGCTGCGTCAACATGATCGAGGAGCGCCTCGGCGCCGTCCCGATCGTGATGCAGCTCCCGATCGGTGCCGAGGCCGACTTCCAGGGCGTCGTCGACCTCGTCCGCATGAAGGCCCTCGTCTGGTCCGCCGAGGCCAGCAAGGGTGAGATGTACGACGTCGTCGACATCCCCGACACCCACACCGAGCTCGCCGAGGAGTACCGCGGCAAGCTGGTCGAGGTCGTCGCGGAGAACGACGACGCGATGATGGAACTCTTCCTCGAGGGCACCGAGCCCACCGAGGAGCAGCTGTACGAGGCCATCCGCCGCATCACGCTCAAGTCCGGCAACCCGGAGAACACCACGGTCACCCCGGTGTTCTGCGGCACCGCGTTCAAGAACAAGGGCGTCCAGCCCCTGCTCGACGCGGTCGTGCGCTACCTCCCCTCCCCGCTCGACATCGAGGCCATCGAGGGCCACGCGGTCGGCAACCCGGAGGAGGTCGTCAAGCGCAAGCCGTCCGACGAAGAGCCGCTGTCGGCGCTCGCGTTCAAGATCATGAGCGACCCGCACCTGGGCAAGCTCACCTTCGTCCGCGTGTACTCCGGCCGCCTCGAGTCCGGTTCCTCTGTCCTCAACTCCGTTAAGGGCAAGAAGGAGCGCATCGGCAAGATCTACCGCATGCACGCGAACAAGCGTGAGGAGATCGCGTCGGTGGGCGCCGGCGACATCATCGCCGTGATGGGTCTCAAGCAGACCACCACCGGTGAGACGCTCTGTGACGACAAGGCCCCGGTCATCCTGGAGTCCATGGACTTCCCGGCCCCGGTCATCCAGGTCGCCATCGAGCCGAAGTCCAAGGGCGACCAGGAGAAGCTGGGTGTCGCCATCCAGCGTCTCGCGGAGGAGGACCCCTCCTTCCAGGTCCACTCGGACGAGGAGACCGGCCAGACCATCATCGGCGGTATGGGCGAGCTGCACCTCGAGGTGCTGGTCGACCGCATGCGCCGTGAGTTCAAGGTCGAGGCCAACGTCGGCAAGCCGCAGGTGGCCTACCGCGAGACGATCCGCAAGGCCGTCGAGCGCGTGGACTACACGCACAAGAAGCAGACCGGTGGTACGGGTCAGTTCGCCAAGGTCCAGATCGGCATCGAGCCGATCGAGGGCGGCGAGGCCTCGTACGAGTTCGTGAACAAGGTCACCGGTGGCCGCATCCCGCGCGAGTACATCCCCTCGGTCGACGCGGGTGCGCAGGAGGCCATGCAGTTCGGCATCCTCGCCGGCTACGAGATGACCGGCGTCCGTGTGATCCTGCACGACGGTGCCTACCACGAGGTCGACTCCTCCGAGCTCGCCTTCAAGATCGCCGGCTCGCAGGCCTTCAAGGAGGCCGCGCGCAAGGCTTCGCCCGTGCTCCTCGAGCCGATGATGGCCGTCGAGGTCACCACGCCCGAGGACTACATGGGTGAGGTCGTCGGCGACATCAACTCCCGCCGTGGCCAGATCCAGGCCATGGAGGAGCGTCACGGTGCCCGCATCGTGAAGGGCCTCGTGCCCCTGTCGGAGATGTTCGGCTACGTCGGCGACCTCCGCAGCAAGACCTCGGGTCGCGCAAGCTACTCGATGCAGTTCGACTCCTACGCCGAGGTTCCGCGGAACGTCGCCGAGGAGATCATCGCGAAGGCCAAGGGCGAGTAACGCACCGCGTTCACACGCTTTAGGCTTGACACCGACCACCGGGGGTCGGACCCGACAAGGGAATGACCCCCGGCGGACGGCACCCCAGCAAAGATCACCTGGCGCCGATGAACCAAGGCGTACAGAACCACTCCACAGGAGGACCCCAGTGGCGAAGGCGAAGTTCGAGCGGACTAAGCCGCACGTCAACATCGGCACCATCGGTCACATCGACCACGGTAAGACGACCCTCACGGCCGCCATTACCAAGGTGCTGCACGACGCGTACCCGGACCTGAACGAGGCCTCGGCCTTCGACCAGATCGACAAGGCTCCCGAGGAGCGCCAGCGCGGTATCACGATCTCGATCGCGCACGTCGAGTACCAGACCGAGCAGCGTCACTACGCCCACGTCGACTGCCCGGGTCACGCGGACTACATCAAGAACATGATCACCGGTGCCGCGCAGATGGACGGCGCCATCCTCGTGGTCGCCGCCACCGACGGCCCGATGCCGCAGACCAAGGAGCACGTGCTCCTGGCCCGCCAGGTCGGCGTTCCGTACATCGTCGTCGCCCTGAACAAGGCCGACATGGTGGACGACGAGGAGATCCTGGAGCTCGTCGAGCTCGAGGTCCGTGAGCTCCTCACCGAGTACGAGTTCCCGGGCGACGACCTGCCGGTCGTCCGCGTCTCGGCGCTCAAGGCGCTCGAGGGCGACAAGGAGTGGGGCGAGAAGCTCCTCGGCCTCATGAAGGCCGTGGACGAGTCCATCCCGCAGCCCGAGCGTGACGTCGACAAGCCGTTCCTGATGCCGATCGAGGACGTCTTCACGATCACCGGTCGTGGCACCGTCGTCACCGGTCGTATCGAGCGTGGTGTCCTCAAGGTCAACGAGACCGTCGACATCATCGGCATCAAGACCGAGAAGACCACCACCACGGTCACCGGCATCGAGATGTTCCGCAAGCTGCTCGACGAGGGCCAGGCCGGTGAGAACGTCGGTCTGCTCCTCCGTGGCATCAAGCGCGAGGACGTCGAGCGCGGCCAGGTCATCATCAAGCCCGGTTCGGTCACGCCGCACACCGAGTTCGAGGCCCAGGCCTACATCCTGTCGAAGGACGAGGGTGGCCGTCACACCCCGTTCTTCAACAACTACCGCCCGCAGTTCTACTTCCGTACCACGGACGTGACCGGCGTCGTGACCCTCCCCGAGGGCACCGAGATGGTCATGCCGGGCGACAACACCTCCATGAGCGTCGCGCTGATCCAGCCCGTCGCCATGGAGGAGGGCCTCAAGTTCGCCATCCGTGAGGGTGGCCGGACCGTCGGCGCCGGCCAGGTCGTCAAGATCACCAAGTAATTCCACTTGGCTGATCCGGGCTGACCCGGTCGCCCTGACACAGGGCACCTAGCACGAAGCGAAGGGCCCGTACGACGCGAGTCGTACGGGCCCTTCGTCATGCCCGCCCGGCCCGCCCGGCCCGGCCGGGCGAGGTGGGGCGGGCTCAGCTCGCCGGATGGGCGTACGTGGTCGCGAGCAGCGCGTGGCGCGACACCCCGTCGCTGTGCACCAGGTGGCTGACGGACGACGGGATGAACCCGCCGAACAGCGTGCCGACGAGGCCGAGCGCCTGGATCCGCAGGCTCAGGTCGTACGTCACCATCGCGACCCGGCTCGCGCTGATCCGGTAGCCGTGCGCCCCGGCCCAGCTGTCCGAGCGGTCCAGGTCGGCGTAGAGCGCGACGATGCCGGCCGCGGTGGAGAACTCGCGCTGGACGCCGAGGTTCTCGAGCGGCCCGAGCTCGTCGAGACCGGCCAGCCGGAAGCTCTCCCCGCCGGCCACCCGGTAGAGCCCGGGCGCCAGGCCCTCGCTGCGGAAGGCGAAGACGAAGGCCTCCAGCGCACCGGCCTCGGCGTCGAGCCCCCAGTCCTCGCGGTCCCGGCCGAGCGCCTCGCGCACAAGCGACAGGATCGCGCCCGTACGGACCGGCTCCTGCCCGTAGTGCAGGGTGGAGCGGCGCCGCCGCAGCGTGCCCTCCAGGTCGTGGACCGGGATCGGGTCCGCGTCCGCCGGCTCCTCCGGCACGGGTACGGGCACCGCGTCCGGGAACGGCACCGGCCGGCGCTCCGCCGCCCGCCCGTCCGAGGTGCTCGTACGCGTGCCGAAGCCGTCGAGCACGGCCGTCATCGATGTCAGGTCGCTCCTCATGCCGTGCCTCCCAGCGTGGCGGTGGCGGCGATCGGCTCGTCGGCGGTGTCGATGCCGAGGGCCGTCGCCAGCGCGGTGTCGTCCCAGTCGGTGTGCGGCGCGAAGCCCAGGCCGAGGTGCTGTGCGACCTCGCGGGCGGCGGCCAGGTTGCAGCCGGCGTCCAGGAAGACCAGCCGGAAGCCGAACGTGCCGTACTTGGTCATGACCTTCTTGAGATCGCCGGTGATGATCAGCTCGCAGGGCGCGTCCCCCGGCGGCACCTCGCCGGACACTGCCGCCAGGGTGTGGTCCGCCTGGGCGTACGCGTAGATGCCTGGCGGCAGGATCTGCTTGTCGCGCACCACGACGTACGCGCTGCTGGTGCCGATGTTCCCGGACGCCGCGGTCCAGCGCCTGACGCGCTCGGGCGTGCTCTCGGCGTCGTTGACACCGAAGGCGATCTTCAGGACCAGGCCCAGGGCGTCCAGGGTGAGCGGTACGGGCCCGAGGGCCGGGTCGTGGCGCCCGGACGCGGCGAGCGCGGACAGCTCGGGCTCGGGCAGCGCGGTGTGCGGGCGGCTCGGCCAGTCCTTGAAGCGGGACTGCAGCCGCACATTGCCCGCGTAGTAGTGCGCCTGGTGGTCCTTGGGGGACAGGAACGCGCGGGGCGGCATCGCGACCGAGGCCTCGTAGACCGCCCCCGCCGGGGCCTGCGGGGCGACCGGGCCCCGGGTGGAGGAGCACCGCGGACACCCCGGGCGGACGGCCGACGGCCGGTACTCGGTGCGCAGGGTCGCCAGGTCGATCACACTGCGGTCGGCCGGCAGATGCGAGATCGTGGCCCGTGCGACCAGGGCCGTCACATGGTGCGAGGCCAGACCGGCGACCAGGTCCCGCAGATGCGCGGGCACGTCGCCGGACAGCTCCGCCTCGCCGTGGGCGCCGCAGTCCAGGCACGGGGTGAGGGCGAGATCGACGTACGGCCCGATGACGACGGTCCCGACGTCGGCGCGGATGCGCAGCAGCGGGCGCCCGCGCTCCCGGCACCGCTTCTCGACGGTGGCGAGGTCCGCCGCCGACCGGACGGTCTCGAAGAAGACGGTGAGTTCGGGGGAGGAGGGCTCGGCGCCCGGCGTCGCGCCCGGCGTCGT
Source organism: Streptomyces sp. SKN60 (assembly GCF_026236535.1). Taxonomy (GTDB): domain Bacteria; phylum Actinomycetota; class Actinomycetes; order Streptomycetales; family Streptomycetaceae; genus Streptomyces. Next base: position 334,692 of record NZ_JAHTMW010000005.1, read on the forward strand.
GTCGGCGCCCGTCACCACCCGGCACACGTCCCGCAGCGCCCGCTCGGCGGCCTCGACCAAGGCCGGGTCGCCGGTCAGCCGTACCGTGTGGGCGGTCAGCCGTGTGACGGCGTCCGTCCAGGACGGGTTCGCGCCGGTGGCGTTGCCGAGGCGGGAGAGGAAGACGGCCCACTCGGGGGCCACGTCCGGCTCCGCGCCGGGCGGCGCCTCCTCGATCGCGCCCGCCGTCCACAGCAGGGCCAGGGACTTGTAGACCGTGGACTCGGCGAGGCCGAGTTCACGCGCCAGATCCGCGTGCCCGCGGGTGCCGTCGCACGCGCCGGCCAGCGGGATGAGGCTGTCCCGGGCGAACGCGCCCGAGAACGCCTGGGCCCGCTCCGCCCCGTCGAGGACGACCGCGTCCCCGGAGCGGCGCAGCCGCACCCCACGGCGCAGCGCGGGCCGGACCGGCACCGTCAGCTGCATGTCCGTGCGTGCGGCCCGGCCGATCTGCTCGGCCTTCATCTCGGCAACCATGATCGGTCTCCCCTCAGCGCAGCAGTTCCGGGAACGGCACCGAGCCGGTGGCCCGGTCCTCGGCGAACCGGTCGCCGCACCGAGGGCACCGGTTCACCGCCACCGTCGCCGCGGCCGACACGGCTCCGGTGACGAGGCTGAACGTGCGGACGGTGCCGCCGACGCCGGTCGCCTCCGCCGCGATCTCGGCCAGGGCGAGGTCGAGCAGCCCGGAGGCGACAGCCACGTGCTGCGGCCCGAAGCCCTCCAGCAGGCCGGAGAGCGCCGCGTCCAGGTCGTACGGATGCGCTGTGCCCGCGTGCTGCGCGGCCCGCTTCCGCTGGCACGCGTGACAGGCGGTCCGGCCCGGCACGACGGCCGGCCCGCAGACGAGCTTCGTCGGCAGCAACTGGACTCCCGCCGAGGGCGTGCCCCGTTCCGCGCAGATCCGGTCCACCTCGTCGCGCAGCTCGGGGGCCGCGCCGGAGTGCACCGGGACGACCACGTCCGCGCGCGGTGCCGGGCCGGCCAGGAAGTCCTCGAAGGACATCCGCAGCTCCGGAGCGACACCGCGGTGCTCCGTGAGCCGTTCGCCGAAGGTGTCGCGTACGAGGTAGAGGCACTCGGGACGCGGGGTGGGCGACATGCTGTTCTGCTCCTTCTTCTGCTCGTGCCCGCTCGGGCTCCGGCTCAGGTTCCGGGTCCGGGCCTGGCTCAGGTTCCGGGCCGGGTCCGGGCCCGGCCCGGGCTCATGCGAACGGCTGGCGCTCGGGGTTGACGTCCGCCTCGGGGTGGCTCGGGTGCCCCATCGCCCGGGGCGCCTCGTAGAGCCGCGGGGTGCCGAGGAAGCGCTCGCGGTGCACGAACGACACCGGCATCGCCTCGGGGACCAGCACCTTCACCGCCCGCATGCCCACCTGGCGCGCTTCGTCCGTGGTGATGTCGGCGACGAGCACCTCGGCGCCGCGCTCGGCGAGCCGGGAGACGACGGTGTCGAGCGGGTCCGCGCCGTCGGGCAGGCCCGGCAGGCCCTCGATGCCGTACGAGGCGCGCTCGCCCGCCAGGAGGAAGTCGAAGACGGGGCGCCGTTCGGGCGTCCCGTTGAACACGGCGCCGCCGACCACGCTCACCTCGGCGTCCTCGGGAGTCCGGCCCTCGTATGCCGCCAGATATCCGCGCAGCGCCACCCGCAGCGAGGTCAGTTCGCGGTAGATCTTGCCCAGTGCCTGCTCCGGGCGTACGTCGCAGGTGGCGGCGACGACCTGGGCGAGCTGCGGATCGGCGTCGGCGAGCTGCACCGCGTACAGCACGGGGACGCCGAAGTCGGTGGTCGCGTCGAAGATCCGTACGCGTAGATCGGTCGAGGTCCCGACCCGGTGGAGCTCGCGAGTGCCGGCGTCGAGCCGGGCGGGGTCCACGACGAGTTCGGGCAGGCGCAGCCGCTGCAGCCAGGTCAGTGCGATGGAGTCCCGCTCGATGACCTCCTGCAGCCCGCCGAGCACGGCGGCGCGTACGTCGGAGTGGACGGCGGCGCCGGTGGTGATGCCGCGCACGAACTTCTCGGACTCCGAGAAGTAGGGCATGTGCAGATGGACGGCGATCGCGGGTACGAGTATCGGCACCTGCCGGGTGAGCGACCAGGCGCGCGTCCAGCGGATGGGCACGGCGGGGTCGTACGCGGCGAGCCGGCAGTCGTCCATGGCCAGTTCGGCGGGCGAGCAGCGGGGCCACCGGGAGGGTGAGGCGAATTCCTCGTCACCCCGGGCGAGTTCGTCCTCGGAGGCGACGAGGAGTTCGTCGTCGTTCCACGCGCAGGTGGAGTAGCGCTCCAGGGCCTCCGCGATCGCGAGCAGCCTGGCGCGCTCGGCAGTGAGGCCGGTGCCGGCGCCGTCGGAGTTGCCGGTGTCGCTGTCGTGGGCCCAGGTCCGCAGGTTGGGCAGGGCGCGGGACGGTACGCCGAGGTGGGCGAGCTGGACGGCGAAGGGCGGTTCGCCCTCGCGCACCGGCAGCGGCGCCGTGCGGGAGACGAGCCCGTACGGCGAGACCAGGTCTTCGAGACGGCGCAGCTCGGCGGGGATCCGCTCCTGAGGGCCGGGGGGCTGGGTGTGCATGGGCATGGGCCTTCTCTCTACGGGGGCCGTCGGGTCACTCGACGGCTGCGGAGGGGACCGCCGCCATGGCCTTGGCCAGGCCGTCGAGTTCGTCCTGGAGCTCCTTCACCGACCGGCCGGCGACCTCTTCGCTCGCCCGCGCGACGACGTAGCAGTAGACGTACCTTTCGGCCAGGCTGAGACCGAGGGTGTGCAGGCTGCTGTAGAGCAGGCTGGTGAGCAGCCGGAAGGCCAGGAAATCGGCGTCGCGGTGCATCAGCCGGTCCAGCTCCGGAATGGGCGGCGTATGGAATCGGGTGGGCTCGACCGGCCCGCCGCGCCTGCGTTCCAGGTCCGCGAGGGTTTCTCCCGCGTTGACGAGGGCGCCGCTCAGAAAGCGGTCGGCCAGGTGGCCGGATTCGGTCGTGACGAGCTCCGTCCATTGGCGGAGCGGGGTACGCTCGCCCGGATCGCCGGTCACGTCACCGGTCGGGTCGCCGCAGGCCCTGATGAAATCCCGTACGGCCGGGCCGGCCTGTTCGTAGAAACGGGCGCAGGCGGCCTCGAATGATTCCGGGTTCTTCGTGCGGAGATACACGGCCTCGAAATGAGAGCGATAGCTCAGGAGGCGTAGCGCGAGCAAGTCGCGGAATTCATATCCGTCAAGTCCACGCTGCGGTGAGTTCAGTAGAGTCGCGCGCGAATGCGTGGCCATGAGGCGTAGTACGTCAAGTGCGGCGGAAAGCTGATCGCCGCCTTCCGCGGACCGTTCGAGCAATCCTATGAGGGTCGGTGCGGCGCGCTGGAAGAGGCGCTGTGAGGACTCTGTGAATCCGCTTCCGGCGAATCCCGCGTTCCACAGGGGTGAGGGCGCCGTGTCCCTCGGCCTGATCTCGACCCGTGCCTCGCACCCCTGACGGTTGGCTAGTTCCAGCAGGTCATCACGGGTTCTGGCTGGATCCGGCAGCTCGTCGATGCTGATCTGAAGGGTCTCCGAGCCGGTCGCCCCGTCCCAGGTCCGGACGAAGTAGTAGGGGCCGTGACCGCTGGTCCGCGCGGGCGCGAACAATGCGCGAAGGAGTGGCGTGAATGTGTCGGTGTATTTCGAGCCATCGGGCTGCGGGATGGTGGCGAAAAGGTGCACGTATGAGCCCCCCAATGGCGAGCCGGCGCCGGTCGAGTCGTCACATGATCTTGGATCGACCGTAACTCCGGACGTCAAGGGAAGGGCTTGGAATGGTGTGTGATCCATGTCACTCGAAGCCTCCTTGCTCAAGATTTATTTTGCGGGTTACGTTCGAATGGCACTGATCGAAAGGGGGTGTTTCACAATGGAGCAGCAGATCGAGCTGGACGTCATCGAGATCTCGGATCTCATCGCCGGTGCTGGTGAGAACGAGGACCTCGCGCAGGTGATGGCGGCCTCGTGCACGACCACCAGCGTTTCGACGTCTTCGTCGTCGTCCTCGTCCTGACCAGACGCGGAAACTGTTGAGCCGTCGCCGAGGTGCACCTCGGCGGCGGCCCATTCTTTTATGTGTGCTGTGCGCGCACATCTCTATGTGATTCAAATCTGTACGAAAAGCCGGGCCGGTCCGTGCGGCGAGGTTGGGGGATTCCCTTGGATGTGTCCATCAGTCCGTACGTCGTCTACCGGCGCAGCCGGCTGCCGCTGAGCGAGCTGGACGGGACGGCGTTCACCGCCACCTGGTCGCGCGTCGATGAACTCCGGGCCCTGCGCGCGCAGTTGGTCGAGCGGGCCGCCGGCCTCGCCGACCGCCTCGGTGAGCTCGTACCCGCCGCCGACGACGACAGCCGCGCCCCGCTGATCCGGCTGCGGCGCGACGTGCACAATCTCCGCCACGACCGGGCGGCGACCGCGCTCGACGCTCTTCGCCCCGGCCCGGCCCTCGCACGGGCGGGCACCCTCGCCGACGAGATCGCGGACTGGTGCGCGCTCGGCCGCCGTACCGAGGAGGCCGAACGCGCCGCCGCCGCGGCGCTCGACGCCGACCGGGCGCGGGCCGCCGACGGCTTCCGCGCGCTCTTCGAGCACGACGCGATGAACCGCAGCATCCAGCTCTCCGGCGACCGGCTCTACCGCGGCCTGCGCGACTTCGTCCTGGGCGAGGACCCGGCCGCGCTCAAGCCCAGCAAGGCCCGGCTGCGGGAGTCGTCCCTGGTCAACTTCGCCTACCGGGCGAGTCTGAAGCCGTCCCCGTTCGGGCGGTTCGCCGAGATCGGCGCGTTCCCGCCGGACGCCCACGAGGCCCCGGACGCCCCTGTCCCGGCGGGCGGCGCGGACGCGACCTCGGTCACGACGCTCAACCGCCTCCTCGTGAACTGGGTGCTCGCCGCGATCCCGCGCCTCCCCGGCGGCCTGGAATCCGGCCACCTGGTGCTCAACTCGACCCTGCGGGCCGGTCCCGACTCCGTCGAGTACGCCGGTGTCGCCCCCGGCTCCCGCGAGGAGGGCAGGATCGCCACCGAGACGGTCCTGCGGGTCCGCCGCGAGGCGATCTTCAGCGCGCTGCTCGCCGTGCTGCCCGAGGGCTCCGCCCCGGCGGCCGGTGTCCTGGCCGCGCTCACCGCCGTCACCGGCGACGACGCCACCAGCCGCAAGGTCGTCCAGGGCCTGCTCCGGGCCGGTGTCCTCTTCTTCCGCCCGCACATCGACGACCACGACCCCGCCTACTCGGGGAAGCTGGCGCGGGCACTCGCCGCCGCCGGCACCCCGGAGATGACGGCACTGCACGGTCACTTCGCCGAACTCCTGCGCCTGGAGACCGACTTCGCCGATGCTCCGGCCGAGTACCGCCAGACCCTCCTCGACGCCGCCTACCGGGCGATCGGCGGGATCGCCGAGCTGTGCAAGGTGTCCCCGCCCCCGGAGGACGTCCTGAAGTCACCGGTCTTCGAGGACACCCCCGCCCCCACCACCGCCCCGCCCCGCTCGTGGAGCCTGCCGACCGTCGAGCGCGCCCTTCCGGCCCTGACTGGCCTCTGGCAGCTCGCCTCGATGCTCGACAACGGGCAGGTGAAGCGGCTCGGCCTGCACGCCTTCGCCACCCGGGTGCTCGGGGACCGCACGTCCATGCCGTTCCTCGAGTTCTTCCGCGCGTTCTCGGCGCTGAGCGATCAGGAACAGGCCGACGTCTTCATGGGCCGCGGAGTGGAGACCGCTGGGCGGTACCTCGCACAGCGCTCCGGGGCCCTGCGCGCGATCCGGGACCGGCTCGTGCCCGAGGACGGCGCCCTCCACCTCGACCCCGCCGACATCGAGCGGGCCTGCGCCGGGGTGGAGGACCTCCTGGACACCGAGTCGGTGACCTTCCGGGCCCAGTTCGCCCGCAGCGTGCTGCCCGGCCACGACCGCACCCTCGTGGTGAACGGCCTGCTCACCGGTTACGGCGTCTACTTCTCGCGGTTCGGCTCGTTCGTCGCGGGCAGCGCCGACTGGTCCCTGCCGGCCGCGCAGCGCGCGCATCTCGCCCGCCGCTTCGCCGGCCAGGTCGACCTCAACTCCGTCCTCGGCTTCAACTTCAATCTGCACCCGCCCGTCACCCGCCGGGTCGTCGACTACCCCGGCGCGGTGTCGCTCGGCGCCGACCGCACGGTGTACGCGCTCGGCCGCCTGGAGGTCCGCGCCGAGCCCGGCACCCGGGCGCTGCGCCTGTGGGACCCGGAGGCGGGCGAGACCCTCGACCTCGTCCCCATGAACTTCATGACCCCGGTCGGCGTCCCCCTCCTCTACCGGTTGCTCGAAGCGCTGTCCCCGTCCAACCGCTATCTGTGGAAGCCGCTCGACGACATCCAGGCCGACATCCGTGCCGCCGGCGGCCCCGCGGAGCACGGCGGCCCCGCGGCCCCCCGGCTCGTCGTCGGCGACGTGGTGGCGGAGCGCCGCAGCTGGGAGGTGGCCGCCGCCGGCATCCCCATGCTCCAGGACCTGAGCCGGGACTCGTACGAGGCGCTCCTCGCCTTCGACGCCTGGCGCCGGGACCGCGGACTGCCCCGGCACGCCTTCGTGCTGTGCCAGACCCAGGAGGAGCGGGACGTGATGGCCGGCCGCAGCCGGAAGGTGACGCGCGAGTGGGCGGACTACGCGCATCTGCGGCGGGCCAGCGTCCACAAGCCGATGTACGTCGACTTCCGGAACCCCTATCTGGTCCGGAGCTTCGCCAAGTCCGCGCTGTCGCGCGGCGATGTGCTCGTGTCGATCCGCGAGTGCCTTCCTTCGGTGGACGACTACGGTCCGGACACGGGCTGGACCGCGGCAGAGGAGTTCTTCGTTGAGCTTTGCACGGACAAGTAGCGGACCAGGCACGGGCACGGGGACGGGGCCGGCCGCGGAGACGGGTACGGGTACGGGACCGGGACCGGGCGCCGGCACGGCGCAGTGGCGGGCGGTGCACGTGTACCTCCCGCACTCCCTCCACACCCCCTTCCTCTGCGACACGGTCGGCCCGCTGCTCCGCGCCGAGGGCCTGTGGGACCACTTCTTCTTCCTCCGCTACTGGCAGGGCGGCCCCCATCTGCGCCTCCGGATGCGGTGCGGCCCGGGCGCCGGATCGCCGGAGGCGGCGGAACGGGTGACCGAGGGCCTGGCCCGCGCCCTGCCCGAGTTCACCGCCGAGGCCGAGGAGGAGTACGCGCTCGGCCTGACCCTCCAGGACGAGCTCGCCCGCCTGGAGAAGGAGACCTCCCGGGCCGGCCGGCCGCTCGGCAGCATCGACCGGGTCCCGTACGAGCCGGAGTTCCGCAAGTACGGCGGACCGGAGGGGGTGCGGATCGCCGAGCAGGTGTTCCGCCGCTCGTCCGTCGCGGTCCTCGACCTGCTCGCCGGGCAGCCCCGCGAGTGGGTCGCGCGCCGCCGGGCCCCGATCGGCGAGGCCGCCAGGATCATGGCGATGTCGCTGCACGGGGCCGGTTACGGCCGGGAGGCGGCCGTGCGGTTCCTGCGGGAGTACGAGGAGTGGTGGAGCGCGTACGCGCCGGAGCAGATGCGGAACGCCTGGCCGCGCCTGTACGACGGAGTCTCCGCGCAGCTCACGCACCTCTGCGCCGGGATATGGCGCGACGGCGCCCCGGGCGGCGCCGCTCCGGACGACGGCACCTCGGACGTCGGCGCCCCGGACGACGTGTTCCACGCGATCAGCGCCGAGGCCACTGCCGCCGCCCGGGCCGTGTGCGGCGCCGCGCCCGTCTCCGACGCCCGGGAACTGCTCCTCGACGGCACGCCGTACCCCGGCTGCCTGTCGAACTACATCCACACGGCCAACAACCGCCTCGGCCTGGTCCCGGCGGCCGAGGGGCTGGTGGCGTATCTGCTCCGCAGGGCCCTCGACGTGGCGTAAGGGCCTCACCGCGGAGCGTCTCAGCAGGTCACCGGCAGCCGGTGCAGCCCGTACACCCCCATCGGGTCCTTGAACGGCAGCTCCCCGACGGGCACGGCGAGCTTCAGTCCGGGCACTCGCGCGAGCAGGGCGTTGAACACGACCTCCAGCTCCAGCTTCGCGAGGTGCTGCCCGATGCACTGGTGGATGCCGTGCCCGAAGGCCAGATGGTGCTTGCCGCCCCGTGTGAAGTCGAGGCGCTCCGGCTCGGCGAACACCGCCTCGTCGTGGTTGCCGGAGGCGCTGAGCCCGATGACGCCCTCACCCGCCCGGATCCGTACCCCGCCGATCTCCAGGTCGGCGGTGGCCACCCGGGACGTCACCTGGTCGGCGATGCTGAAGAAGCGCAGCAGCTCGTCGACGGCCTGCGGCGCGAGCGCGGGGTCGGCCTTGAGCAGGGCCGCCTGGTCGGGGTGTTCGAGGAGGCCGACGACGCCGAGGGAGATCATGTTCGCCGTGGTCTCGAAGCCGCCGACCAGCAGGACGTTCGCCATCCCGACCAGCTGCGCGTGGTCGAAGGTGCCGGTCTCCCGGTTCTTCTCCACGAGCCGGCCGAGCAGGTTGTCGCCCGGCTCGGCCTCCTGCGCGGTGACGAGCCGGTCGAAGTAGGCGTGCAGCTCCTGGTGCGCCGCGCCGCGCTCCTGCGGATCGGCGTCCACCGAGACGATCTTCCGGGTGCGGTCCTGGAAGAAGCCGTGGTCGGCGTACGGCACCCCGAGCAGCTCACAGATCACCAGGGACGGCACCGGGAGGGCGAGTGCCTCGACCAGATCCACCGGCCCGTCCTGGGGGTCCCGGGCGAGCAGGTCGTCGATGCACCGGTCCACGATCTCCTCGATGCGTGGCCGCAGCAGGTTCACCCGCTTCACGGTGAACTCCGCCATCACGGACCTGCGCTGGGCCGTGTGCACCGGCGGGTCCATGGCGAGCATCACCGGGCGCATCTGCTCCATGACCTCCGCGGGCACGTCGAAGTGCAGCGGATATCCGGGATGGGCCAGGTTCGAGCTCACCTCGGGCGAGGCGAGCAGCCGGCGTATGTGCTCGTGCCGGGTGAGCAGCCAGGCGGTCCGGCCGGAGGCGAGGGTCACCCGGGAGACGGGCCGCTCCGCGCGCAGCACGGCGTACTCCCGCGGCGGGCTGAGCGGACAGGTCCGGGGATGGGGAAAGGTGCTTTCCAGGGGCTCGGTCACGGCGTCTCCACGGAAGCGTCAAAGGAATCGATTACCCGTCCATCCAAGCGGATTCGGCGCGAGATTCAGTCCGCGCGCGTTCTTTCCGGACATGAATGGCCGGATAGCTTCGATTTCTCTGCCGGGAGCCGCACACCGAACTAGTCTTCCGGCTATGTACCTTTCGATAGTCATGTGGGATCTGAAGAAGTCGGAAGCCACCGTGGAGAGCCTCCGCGGCTATCTGCGGGACTATGCCGTCGACGCGTACGCCGAGCTCGACGGCATGCGGCTCAAGGCCTGGTTCTCCGACACGCGGCGGCAGTTGTGGGGAGCCGTCTATCTGTGGGACCGGGCCGACCAGATGCCCGGCCTCTACAAGGTCAGCAAGGCCGTCGAACTCATCGGCTATCCGCCCACGTCGGTCGGCGGCTTCACGCTCGAAGCGACCACCGAGGGGAAGAGCGTGCACGAGACTCTGGCCGGTCTGGGCGTCGCGCTGGAGGGCGGGGAGGCCTGATCCGCGCGTGCTAACGTCTCCGCCGTGGCCAATCTCGACATCATCGAAGAACGTTCCGATCCCGCGGTTCAGCGGATCATCGATGTCACGAAGCATTCGAGGTCCGTCGTACGGACCGTGCTGATCGAGGACATCGAACCCCTTCTGCAGAGCATTCGCGCCGGTGTCGAGTTCACCGAGGTCTACGGTCTCGACACCGCGCCGCCGCCGGCCGAGCTGCTCGACATCTGCGAGAAGCGCGGAATCCGGGTCCGGCTGCTCGCCTCCGCAATCGCCAATCAGGTGTTCAAGGCCGAGAAGAAGCCGAAGCTTTTCGGTATCGCCAAGGTGCCGCGCCCCAGCCGTTTCAAGGATCTGACGGAGAAGACGGGCGACGTCATCCTGCTCGACGGCGTGAAGATCGTCGGCAACATCGGCGCCATCGTCCGCACCGCCTTCGCGCTCGGCGCCGCCGGCATCGTGCTCGTCGACAGCGACCTGCCGACCATCGCCGACCGGCGCCTGATCCGGGCCAGCCGGGGTTACGTGTTCTCCCTGCCGATCGTCCTCGCCTCCCGCGACGAGGCGCTGCAGCACCTGCGCGAGAGCGGCCTGCGCCCGATGGTCTTCGAGGCCGACGGCGACCACACGGTCGGCGACCTCGGCGCCATCGACGAGCGGATCGTCCTGATGTTCGGCAGCGAGAAGACCGGACCTTCCGGGGCGCTCACGGACATCGCGGCCGAATCGGTGTCGATCCCCATGAACCCGGCGGCGGAGTCGCTCAACGTCTCCGTCTCGGCCGGCATCGCGCTGCACGCGCGGGCCCGCCGCAACCTCGGCGCCTGATCGACGGATCGTCAACTCCGCGCCGTAGCAAGCGTTTTCCCATCCCCACCCCCCGTACGAACGCCTGTCCGACCCCTCGGGTACTGTGCGGTCGGTCAGGTGTCATGACCACGGATTAGGGGTGGGGACAACTTGAGATCGAGACGTCGAGCACGCAGTAAGACGGGGACTCGAATACGCCGTACGGCGATCGGCGCCGCCCTCGCGGGTGCCACGGTCCTCGCCTTCCAGGCGGCGGCGAACGGCGCCGGAGCCGGTGCCGGGAACGACGAGGGGGCCGCGGCCCCCGGTCTGTACAGCAACGCGGCCGCCAAGGGCGCCGCCCGCGCGAGCGAACTCCACAAGCTCGCGCTCACCGACAAGGGCAGCGGCGAAGCCGTGCTCTCGCAGCGCTCCACCGAGCCGTTCGGTCTGCTCGGTGTGTCCTGGACGAACCAGAGCGCGAAGATCAAGGGCACCATCGAGGCCCGCACCCGCAGCATCGAGACCGGTGAGTGGTCCGACTGGATCGAGCTGGAGCAGCACCCGGCGGGCATGGACGGCCACCGCGCCGGCGCCCCCGGCTCCACCGAGCCGGTCTGGGTCGGTGCCTCCGACGGCGCCGAGGTCCGGATCAGCGACGGTGCCGCCCGCGGCACCCTGCCCGCGGGCCTCAAGCTGAACATGGTCGACCCCGGCGGAGCCGGCGCGGTCGCCAAGAAGAGCGGCGACCTGGACGCGGCCCCGGCCGCCTTCGCCGTCGAGGACCCGCCGACCACGCCGCCGAGCGTGCCCGGCCCGCCGTCCACCGCGCCGCAGCCGAAGATCGTCACCCGCGCCGAGTGGGGCGGCCAGGCGATCGAGGACAAGACGCCCGAGCCGCCGCAGTACCTGCCCGGCGGGGCGATCAAGGCGGCCTTCGTCCACCACACGACGAGCGCGGACTACACCTGCGCCCAGTCGGCGACCGTGGTGCGCAGCATCCTCGACTACCACGTGGACGTCGAGAAGTGGCGCGACATCGGCTACAACTTCCTCGTCGACAAGTGCGGCACCGTCTTCGAGGGCCGCAAGGGCGGCATCGACCAGCCGGTGTACGGCGCACACACCTACGGCTGGAACGCGGAGTCGACCAGCGTCGCCTTCCTCGGCGACTTCACGAACCAGGCCGCCCCGGACGCCGCGCTCGCCTCGGCCTCCAAGGTCATCGCGTACAAGCTCGGCCAGTACGGGGTGAACCCGGCCGGCAAGGCCACGCTGACCGCCGGCGCCACGCAGACCAACTTCTTCGGGCAGTCGTTCACGGCCACGCAGACCTACTCGTTCGACGCGGTCTCCGGCCACCGCAACGGCTTCAACACCCAGTGCCCGGGCAACATGCTCTACCCGCAGCTGCCCACCATCCGCGGCTACGCGACCGGTTCCGTCAGCGGTCTGTCGATCACCTCGGTGGCCGGCGGCGCGACGAAGGCCGGCACGGGGTACGAGACGCCCGGCCCGGTCGCGCTGAACTGGACGACGAGCACCGCGAACACGTTCATCGACAAGTTCGAGCTCCTGGTCGACGGGCAGCCGGCGGCCACCACCGCCGGGTCCGCCCGCAGCTGGTCGACCACGCTCACCGGTTACGGCGACCACACCCTCGCCGTGCGCGGCACCCACACCTCCGGCAAGGTCACCACCTCGCCGGCGGTCACCGTGACCGTGCCCGGGCCGAAGACCTTCAAGCCGGTCGCCCCGACCCGTCTGATGGACACCCGCGCCGGTCTCGGCGTGCCGAAGGCCAAGGTCGGCCCCGGCCAGGAGGTCGTCCTCCAGGTCGCCGGCACGAACGGCATCCCCGCCACCGGCGTGGGCGCGGTCGTGCTCAACGTGACCGCGACCAACCCGACGGAGCCCAGCTTCGTCTCGGTCTACCCGAACGGCACCAACCGGTCGAGCGCCTCGAACCTCAACTTCGCGGCCGGCGTCACCATCCCGAACCTGGTGACCGTCCCCGTCGTCGACGGCAAGGTGCGCTTCTACAACAAGAACGGTTCCGTCGACCTGCTCGCCGACATCACCGGCTACTACGTCAAGGACACCACCGGCTCGACCCACCAGAACCTGGGTCCGCTGCGGCTGATGGACACCCGCTCCGGTCTCGGTGTGCCGAAGGCCAAGGTCGGCCCCGGCGGCGTCGCGTCGCTCCAGGTGACCGGCGTCCAGGGCGTCCCGGCCACCGGCGTGACGGCCGTGGTCCTGAACGTGACCGCGACCGCCCCGACGGCGGCCAGCTTCGTCTCCGTCTACCCGAGCGGTACGACCCGGGCGAGCGCCTCGAACCTGAACTTCCTCGCCGGCCAGACGATCCCGAACCTCGTGATCGTCCCGGTGGGCGCGGACGGCAAGGTGAACTTCTACAACAAGTCCGGTTCGGTGGACCTGCTCGCCGACATCACCGGCTACTTCAGCGCCGACACGGCGGGTGCCTCGCACATCAACCTCGGTCCGCTGCGGCTGATGGACACCCGTTCCGGCCTCGGCGTGCCGAAGGCCAAGGTCGGCCCCGACGGCGTCGTGTCGCTGCAGATCACCGGCGCCAACGGGGTGCCGGCGAGCGGTGTGACGGCCGTGGTCCTGAACGTGACCGCGACCGCCCCGACGGCGACCAGCTTCGTCTCCGTCTACCCGAGCGGTACGACCCGGGCGAGCGCGTCGAACCTCAACTTCACCGCCGGGCTGACCATCCCGAACCTCGTCGTCGTGCCGGTCGGCGCGGACGGCAAGGTCAGCTTCTACAACAAGTCCGGTTCGGTGGACCTGCTCGCCGACGTCACGGGCTACTTCGTCAAGTGACCTGATTCCAGGCCGCGTTCGGGCCCGTCTCCCTTCCGGGAGGCGGGCCCTTCGGCTTCTGCGGAAGCCCTGCGGAAGCCCTGCGGAAACCCTGCGGAAGCCTTTCTACGGCCGCCACACCCACGGCCGGGCGTCCGCGCCGAGGCCGACGACCGTGCCCGGGCCGTGCAGGACGGGCGCGGCACCGGCCGGGGCGGTGCCCCGGTCCCGGACCGCGAGGCGGCCGTCGCGCAGCAGCTGGACCCGGCCGCGCGGGTCGCGGCCGAGCAGCACGGGGCCGCGCGGACCCGGTGCGGCGGCCAGCGGCCCGTACCCCTCGAAGCGCGGCGCCGGGCCGGCCGAGGAGCGCAGCCGGCCGTCGGCGGGGGCGCGGTAGAAGACCTCGACACCGGCCGGGCCGGGCGCGGGGACGGCGGCGACCGGGTCGCCGGACAGCGGGAGCGGCGCGGCGGGGGAGCCGTCGACCCAGTGCCGTACGTGCTGGCGGCCCGCCGCGAGCAGACGCACCCGGCCCGCGGTGTCGACGAGCGCGGTCAGCCCGTCCTGCACCTCTTCCTGGTGAGGAAGCGGGCGCCACGGGCCCCAGGTGCCGTCCGCCGCCCGTACCCGCGTGGACACGCCCTGGTCCGCGTTCCGTACGAAGAGATGCACCCGGCCGTCCGGGGCGGCGACCGCCACCGGCGCGCCGATCCGGCGGCCCCGGTCGTCCCCGCGCTCCGGATTCCCCAGGCCCCGCCAGGCGAGGAACGGGCCGCCGGGGGAGCGCTGCTCCAGGAGCACCACCTCGCGCCGGTTCGCACCGCCGCGGCCGCTGAGTGCGGCGAGCCGTACGCCGAAGAGCAGGAGCCGCCCGTCGGGGAGCGTCGCCGGGGCGAGCGCCGGGGCCAGCGGGCCGCCGCCCAGGTCCTCCGGCTCCCCGAACACCCCGCTGCCGCGCGCGTCCTCGCGCCAGCGGACCGCGCGCAGGCCGAGCACCCCGTACGCGGCGAGCCGCCCGTCCGTCTCCTCGGCGACGGCCGGGCCGGCGGCCGGCCAGCGGTAGTGGGTGGCGCGCACCCAGCCCTTCCAGTTGGTCAGCGGGCGGTCCCCGCCGACGCCGTAGTCGCCGCAGCCGGAGGGGTTGCCGCAGTCCCAGGACGGATCGCCGCCGTACGGGACGAGGTGGGCGGCCTTCTCGGCGAGCACCCGCGGCGGCAGGTTCTTCGGCCAGTGCCGGTTGTAGTAGCCGCGGAAGGCGGTCGCGGTGAAGGCCGGCACCGGCCCGCCGTCCGCCGTGGCGTCGGCGACCCGGCGCAGCAGCGCCGCCCAGGTGAAGCAGGCCACCGCGGTGTGGTCGCCGTGGTCGGAGTAGCCCGGCTGCTCGCTGTCCCGCTGCCGGGTGGCCTCGGGGCTGTGCTGGATGTCCGGGTCAGGGTCGAGGGTGTGCACGACGGTGGGCCGGTAGGTGGCGAGCAGCCCGGCCAGGACCTCGATCAGCTGCCCGTGGTCGTAGGTGTCGGAGCGGGTGACCGGCGAGCCGGCGGACAGATGGGTGGTGAGTTCCAGGGCCCGGTCCTGCCACAGGGCGGGCAGCGCCATGTAGCGGCGCGGGGTGTGCATCGGCAGGTTGAGGAAGATCAGCTCGACCCGGCGGCCGCCGTGTTCGAGGACGTCGCGCTCGGCGTGCCGGCCGCCCGCGAGCTCGGCGGTCCCCTTCTGCCAGGCCGTGAACCGGTCCGTGCCGAGCAGCTCCGCGTACGCCTGGCGCAGGCCCTGGTGGCGGGCGGAGGAGTAGGCGGCCCGGTCGGGCGGGGTCTTGGGCATGCCCTTGATCAGGTTCTTGCCGTTGTGCTCGCCCGCCGTCACGTACACGCAGACCAGCGGCACCCCGGCGTCGAGCAGCCGCTGGGTGTCCGGGTTCATGAAGTACAGGTCGTCGTCCGGGTGCGCGGCGAACTGCATGAGCAGCGCCCGACGGCCGGTGGCGATCGGGCGGCCCGGGGCCGGATCGGCCGCGGCGGTGTGGCCGGGCGGGGCGGGTACGGAGCAGCCGGCGAGGGCCGCCGCCGCGGCGGCGGTGGCGAGCATCCTGCGCCGGGTCGGTCTGCTGTTGTCGTTCTCGTCCACCGGTCGTGCGTCCCCCGTGCGTGACTCTTCACCGTCGTGCCTGTGCCGTGCGGCTAGACGGATTTTCGAGCGCGCGGGTTCAGTGCGAGCCGGCGGAATCGCCGTGGTTGTCGTCGCCCAGCGGAACCGTCGCCCGTACCTCCATCGGCCCGTCGCCGCGCCGGGCGAGCAGCACGAGCTCGGTGATCCGGACGCTCATCGTCCCGAGCAGCTCCTCGCAGCTCGTGGCCAGGGCTGCGGGGTCGCGGCTGCGGCCGAGGGACAGATGCGGGGTGTACGGGCGGGAGTCGACGCACCGCGGGAACCGCTCCTCCAGCGCCTCCCGCAGCCGCAGCCACGGCTCCGAACCGCGCGCGGCCGGGTCGAGCCACACGGTGGCGTCCGTACGGTGCCGGAACCACCGCACCCCGTGCAGCCGCGCCCGGAACGGCGGGACGGTCCGCAGGGCCGCCGCGACCAGCGGGATCGCCCGCAGGAAGTCGGACTCGGGCACGAACCCGTACACGACGTTGACGTGCGGCGGCCAGCGCCCGATCTGCCGGTCGTGGACCCGCCGGATGCTCTGGATCGGCTCCCACAGCCCGTGCGGCGGCAGCCAGGCCACGGCCGTCCGGTACGTGGGCGGCACGGCCAGCACCTCGGCGTGGACCCGGCCCGCCGCGGACGTGCCGAGCCGGTCGAGCCCGGTCGCCCGGTCCCAGACGAGCTCCCCGTCCGCCTCGAAGAACACCACCCGGTGCCACGGGATCTCCCCGCCGGGCACGAAGTCCACGAGGTCCATGCGCTTCGGGCCCGCGCCGCCCCGCTCGGCGATCCCCATCACGAACCGCTCGGCGTCGAGCCGCGGGTCCCACACCACCCGGTGGTAGACGTCGTCGCTGGTGCGCATACTCCGCCTCTGCCCGGATTCCCCCGGTCACGAACTGATCAAGAGGCCTGACCTGCCTCTTCCGCCCGTCGGGCGGCGTGAGAACGTCCGGATCGCATCACGCGTCACGCAGTACAGGGGTGGGGAACAGAACATGAGCGACAAGCCGTCGGACAGACCGTCGGTCTCGGACGAGGAATGGGCCTCCTTCGTGGAGGCCGCGAAGGAACAGGGCCTCGGCACGGAGGCCCAGGCCCGGGCCCTGCGCAAGGCGAAGCCGCCGAAGCCGCCGAAGCGGCCGAAGGCGCCGAAGCGCCAGGAGCCGGCGGGCTGGCGCACCGGCCCGGCCTGGCAGGAGATGAACGGCCGCGCCGCCCGCAAGCGCAAGGCCAAGGCCGTCCTCGGCGTCGCCCTGGTGGCAGCCCTCGCCCTCGTCGCCGTACGCCCCCAGCTGGTCACCGCCCTCCTCCCGGACGACGTCACCTCCGCCCTGCCGTCCTCCTGGACGGACCACCCGGAGGACACGACACCGCTGGCGGCGGAGACGGCGGCCCCGACCGCACCCCCGGAGCCGGTCGACCCGCACCGCCCGACCCTGAAGGAGCCCTTCAGGGGCTCCCCGGCGGTGCGGTGGGCGGACGGGGCCGCGGGTATCGAGCTTCCGCCGGCGAAGGCGACGGGCTGGATGTCGAAGACGCAGGTCGAGGCGGCCCTGAAGAAGTCCAGGGAGTTCCTGGTCGCGGCGAACCTGGACCCGAAGGTGCTCCAGGGCGGCCGGCCGGACGCGGCGCTGAAGCTGATCGACCCGACCCAGAAGGGTGTCCGTACCCAGTTGGAGGGCTGGCTGGCCAAGCCGACCGACGCGAACGACCCCAAGACGGTGTTCAGCCGCTTCAGCCCGGTGGAGGTCAAGCCGGCCGGCACCGTCGTGAAGGTCCGGGGCCGGATGAGCGTGGCGGCGGGCAAGGGCAAGAAGGCGGGCACGGTCGAGGTGAGCGCCGACTACACCTTCGTCTACCCGCTCCTGAAGGCCGGGCCGGGCGCGGACGAGGTCGCCCGTACGATCGTCCGCCGCGAGATGACCTTCGTCTTCTACGACCCCGCGCGCTACCAGGTCAGCAGCGGCAAGGTCGTCATCGGCGACTGGATGTCGGACTACGGCAACAGCTCCTGCGAGCGGGACGGCGACGGCTTCCTTCACCCGGAGTTCGAGTCCGACCTCCGGACCGGCCCCGTGCCCGGCACCACGGGCCCGGCCACAGACCCGTACGACCGCAGCAAGCCGATCGACCGCCATCGGACTGCCGGCTGCGGCACCGTCACGCGTTCCTGAGGGGGAACACCATGGGATGGGACTACGACGGGCACAACGGCGGCAACCAGAGCCCCGCCGCCCGCATCGCCTCCGGCGCCGTCGGCATCGTCGTGGCCGCCGGCCTCGCCGTGCTGGTGCTGCGGCCCGAGCTGATGCCGTGGCGGGACGCGGAGGACACGACTCCGCTGGCCGCCGAGACCGGCCGGCCGAGCGCCGCGCCCTCCGCGGAGGCGTTCCCGGACCTGCCGACGCTCCGGGAGCCGTTCCGGGGCTCCCCGGCGGTGCGGTGGGCGGACGGGGCCGCCGGGATCGAGCCGCCGGCCGCCAGGGCCACCGGCTGGATGTCGAAGGCGCAGGTCGAGGCCGCGCTGCGGCGGACCAAGGAGTTCCTGGTCGCCGCCAACCTGGACCCCGCCGTCCTCAAGGGCGGCAAGCCGGCCGCGGCGCTGCGGCTGATCGACCCGAAGCAGCCGGACGTCCGGGCCGAGCTGGAGAAATCGCTGACGGCGCCGACCGAGACGAACGACCCGACCTCGCTCTTCACCCGCTTCGGCCCCGGCGAGATCCGCCCGGTCGGCACGGTCGTGAAGACCCGGGGCCGGATGACCGTCGAGGAGGGCAAGGGCAAGGACGCCGGGAACGTGATCGTCCGCACCGACTACACCTTCGTCTACCCGGTGGTGAAGACCGCGCCGGGCTCCGACGAGGTGGCCCGCACGATCGTGCGCCGCACCCTGGTCGTGGCGCTGCCGGACCCGGAGAAGTTCGAGGCGACCCCGGGCAAGCTGTCGCTCTGGGAGTGGAACGCCGACCTCGGCAACAGCGCCTGCGACGTCTTCGACGGCTTCCTCCACCCCCAGTTCGACTCCGACCTCGCGACCGACCCGGACGCGACCCCGGCGGGCCCGGAGCAGGACCCGTACGACCGGAGCAAGGACCTGGGCGACGCCTCCCAGGAATGCGGCACCGTGTCCCGCACCTGACTCGTCACTCAGTCCCAGAGGCGGCCGAGCGCGAGGAGGCGGTCGCGGTACTCCAGCACCTCGGTCCATTCGTCCGGCCAGAACTTGGGCCCGTTCAGCGCTCCGGCGAAAGCGCCGGCGAGGGCGGCGATCGAGTCGGAGTCGCCGGAGGAGTGTGCCCCTCGCTGGATCGGGGCGCGGCGGTAGCCGTCGACGACGAGGAGGCAGTACAGAGCCGTCGCGAGGGCCTCTTCGGCCACCCAGCCGGCCCCGACGGCCTGGCTCGGGTCCATGTCCCGGTCAGGGGCGCGGAGTGCTTCGGCCACCTTGTCGAGGGCGCCGAGGCATTCGTCCCATCCGAACGCGATGTACGTCGCGGGGTCCGGAGCTCCTGCCTTGCGTGACAGGTCCCCGAGCCAGTCGCCGTGGTACTTCCGGCGCGACTGCAGCGCGTAGAGGCGCAGCTGAGTGAGGAGGTCGTCCAGGGCGCAGCCGTGGGCGAGCAGCCAGACGGCGTGGGCCGTCAGGTCGCTGGCCGCGAGCGCGGTCGGGTGGCCGTGCGTCATGGCCGCCTGCAACTGGGCGATGCCCGAGCGCTGCTCGGCCGTCAGACCGGGTACGAGCGCTACCGGGGCCACCCGCATGTTCGCGCCGCAGCCCTTGGAGCTGATCACCGTGGCGTCCTGCCATGGGATGCCCCGCTCCAGTGCGGCACAGGCGTTCAGGCAGGTCTGCCCGGGGGCCCGGTTGTTGTCCGGCGAGTGCAGCCAGGTCACCAGGTGCCTGCGCAGGGCCGCTTCGACCTGGGCGGGGGTGAGGGACTGTGCCGCTCCCCAGGCTCCGCCTGTCACGCGGGGACTCGTGGTGATCTCCGCCAGGGCCTCCCCGACGGCCAGCGTCATCTGGGTGTCGTCGGTGACCCGTACGACGCCGTCCGAGGAGAGGGGCATCTCCATCCTGTGCCAGGGGCCGAACGTGGTCTTGATCTGCTCCATGGTCATGAACTCGGTGGGGTAACCCATGGCGTCACCGAAGGCCAGGCCGAGCAGCACCGCGGCCGAGGCGCGCCAGGGACGCTCCCGAGGGGCGTAACCGGCGAGGTCGTCGATCGCGCCGGAATTGGGAGCCACGGAGAGCGAGCCCGGGACGATGTCGCTGGAGCCGGGAGGGTTTCCGATCATCTCGATCAGCGCCTCCGACGGAGTGAGGTCACGCGCCCTGGCGTCATCCAGCCGGTCGTCCCACCAGCCACCCTGATGGGGATCGGCCCTCAACGGAACCCAGCGTGCCGCCGACTCCGCGTCGTTGATCCACAGATAGCCGATCACCTTGCCGGTGGCATCGGAGACAGTGACACTTTGGACGGGCTTATTCGTTTGAGTGGCGTATCGCGGACGTCCTCCTGACGAAATCAGGGGACCTTCGTCCTCGTAGCTCGGGCTCACCCTCCGATTCACGAATCGACGTTCTTCTTTTCCGGTGTTCATTCCAGGATCCCTTCTCAATTACCGGGCAGGACTTCTCCGTAGATGTGCCACTGGCCGCTTGCGTCCTCGAATCCCCGCGTCACCTTGTACTGAATGCCGCGCCCCAGCACCAGCTCTCGCTCGCCCATGCCGAAATAGCCGACCTTCTCCACCCACAGTGCGGGGGTTCCCTTGGGGACGCGCAAGTACAGGATCCCCGGCTTGCTCCCGAAGGCGGCATTGCCGAGTGAGGTGGACATGTAGGCCGGTTCGGTCATGACCTCCCCGACGAGCTTGTGATGACGTTCGACGCCCAGGTGGCTCACTCCCTGCCCGCGCGCGACCATGACATCCTCCGACAGCGGGCGGCCTGCCAGCGCCCTGTCCATCTCTTCGATGTTGCGGAGGACGTCGGGCGTTCCCAGTTCGGTATCACCCCGGAGGTATCCGTTGATCTCCCTGTAGGTGGCGTAATGGGGATCCGGGGAAATCCCCCCGGGCTCCCGGGTGTAGTCGAGGACTGATTTACGGGTCGGTTCCGGAAGGCTCTCCGCGTAGTCGTTCCAGTTCTCTCTGCCGTAGGCAATCGCCGCATCGTTGTCCGGGAACTTCACCGCCCCGTCGCCGAGCTCCGCTACTGCTACGTTGTGCTGCTCCGCGGGGCTGAGTGTGCGGAACTCGTCCGCCGAGACATGGGGCTCGTACGTGAAGCCGCCGTTGCCGTGTCCCGCAGCCAGGTCGTCCCACTTGTTGGCGGCCGGGACGTCGTCCAGCAGGCCGGTCGGACCCGGGGTGTCGATCGTCCAGCTCTTGGGCAGACCGGAGACCGCCTGCTCGGCCGGCCCGGCGGTGGGCGGCGGGTGGGCGGCCGCGTTGTCCGCCCAGGAGGGCGGGGACGGCGGGTGGGGCGGGTGGGGCGGGGTGGTGGCGAGGTCGTCGCCGTACTTCGCTCCCTTCGTCGCCAGGTTCGTCGCCCCGGTCTCCAGGCCCTCCTTGGCCGCGAGGCGCAGGCCGCCGCGGGCGAGGCCGGTGCCCTTCGTGCCGAAGAGCTCGGGGATGAGGCGGCCGAAGAATTCGCCACGGTCCTTGTTGAAGCTCTCCACCGCGGCCGTCACCGCGCGATCGGGGTGGGCCGCGGTGGACACCAGACCGGAGAGCGTCATCGAGACGTTCTGCAGGTACGCGGCGGGGTGCGTCACGTTGTAGGCGTCCATGGGGTTGAGGCCCCGGACGAAGTTGAGCAGCCCCGCGGTCCCCTTGAGGGCGCCGCCCACCACATGGTTCAGCTCCAGGTTGTACGCCTGGAAGCCGTCCGCCAGGTCGCCGCCCAGGCGGTCGAGCGGTGGCGGTTCGGCGGGGGCGTGGGCCAGGGCCCGCTCGACCCTGGCCTCGGCCTCGGTCGCGGCGGTGTTCCGCTGCTCGCGGGCGTCGGAGAGCCGGGCCCTGGCCTCCGCGATGACCGTCTCGGCGGCCTTGCCGGCCTCGTGGGCCGCGGTGACCGTCGCGTCCGTGGCCCCCTTGGCCGCCGCGGCGGCCTTCGCCTCGTCCGAGACGCGTCGGCCCTCCCGGTACATCTCGACGGCCTCGCTCGCCCGGCCCTGCGCCCACCGCACCGCGTCGGCATAGGCCTCCAGGGCCGCGGCGGCCGTCTCGCAGGCGTCCGCCGCGTGCAGCCACTTCGTGGGGTGGACGCCGAACTTCTCGCGGAAGGCGTCGCCGCCCAGGCCCTTCCAGCGCGAGGAGTCGACCTTCCGCATGCCCTGGCCGACCTTCTCGAAGGCCGCCCGGAAGTCCTTGAGGTGGGCCGCGCTCGCGAGGATCTTCGCGGGGTCGCCGCGGACGAGCTCGTTCGCGTCCTCCGTCTGGCCGAGCTGCTTCTCGCCGGGGGTCGCGCCGAGGTCCGACGCGAAGCCGTCGCCCCAGTCGGTGACCACGTCGGCCGCCTTGTGGAGGCCGTACGCGTCGAGGCGCTCCCCGGTCTGGTCGGTCACCCAATCGACGGTCTCGCCCAGCGCCCTCTTGCCGGAGTCGACGCCGTCCTCGATGGCCCCGAGGCCGCCGTCGACGCCGTCCTTGATGCCCTTGCCGAGGTCTCCGAGTCCGTCGAGCAGCCCGCCCATCAGCCCGCTCCGCCGCTCTGCTGCGGCGGCACCTGCTGCTGGGCGGCGGCCCGCTCCTCCGCGGACGGGCCGAACGTGTCGTCGAGCATCTGCTCGTACTCGGCATCGGAGACCCCGAGGGAGGAGTGCACGTTCTGCGGGTTCACGCCGGGCACGCCGACCGTGCTGGAGGTCATCACATCGCGCCCGGCGTCCTTCCACCCCTGGGCCGAGTTGTCCCACGCCTGCTCGAAGGACTCACGGCTGTAGTCGGCCCCGCCGTACGCCCCGGACGAGGCGATGTCGCGCCAGCCCTGCTGTGTGACCTCGTCCTCGGAGGCGTACGGGTTCCCGATGGCCGCGTTGGTCACGATCTTGAACGTGCCCTCCACGTACTGCTCGTTCTCGTGGTACGTACCGGCCGACAGTCCCGCCTTCACGGCGAACCCGTTGCCCTCGGCGATCAGGGCGCGCACGCCCCACTCCCAGCGCTCGCAGAACGACGAGAACTTCTCCGTCAGCCCCTCGTGGCCCAGATCCAGACCGGACAGTTCGATCTCGCCGAAGCCGCGGCCCGCCCCCGCCGTGCCGACCGAGCCGAGCTCCCTGAGCTCGCTCAGGGCCAGCGTCAGTCCCTTCGCGATCTCGTCGAGACCGCTCGCGGCCAGCTCCTCGCCGCCCTGGCCCCCGCCCACGCCGTCGCCGCCCCCGCTCACCGTGCCGCTCCGGTGACGCCCGCGTCCCCGTCCAGCGCCGCCGCGTCCGGAACGACCCCGGCCACCGGCGGGAAGAGCACCGCGTGCTCCGCGCCGTCCGCCACGTCCAGGGCCACGCCGCACGGCACCCCCGCACGCGGCACGGCCGCGTCCAGCAACCGCGCCCCGGGCACCGTCTCGTACTCCCACGCCGTGCCGGCCTCGCCCCTGGCGAGCGCGTACCGGGCCAGCGCCGGCTCGTCGGAGAACGCGAGGATCCAGCGCACGCCGCCGAAGTCGACGGTCAGCCAGGAGCCGTCCCGGCGCGGCACCAGCACCGCCGTCTCCCGGAAGAGACCGAGGACCGCGGCGAACTCGCGCCGAAGGGATTCCCCGTCAGGTGGGGAGGACCCCTGCCGGGCCGGTGCCCGCACACCCTGCGGTGCGGAGGTCATGTCTGCGATGTCGGCCAGCCGGGACCGCCGTTTCGGCGTGTCCGGGGCGCCCCCGGAGTTGATCACCGCGCCACCCTGGCACAGGCGCGGCGGCGCGCCCGACCCCGGGTTTGATCTGCGTCACGTCCGGGGTACAGTCTTCGCCCCGATTGGCGGCCGGAAGGCCCCGTATGGCAGACTGTCGGGGTTGCTCGGTTGAGTACCGATGCTGCGCGCCTCCCGCCGGGAGGACCGGAAGCGAGTCCCACAGTACTCGTCGACCCCCTGCGGGTCGGACGTACGGGAATCTTCCGGGAAGCGTGGGCGGGGCCTCAGCCAGGCGCCCGGTGGTGTTCTGCACCCGCCACGCGGTATGGCCCGCACCCCCTTGGTTGGGAAATCCCTATGGGAGATCTTCGTAGAGGGAGCGCGACACGCCCGACCGCGTGGGTCGGAGACAGAGCGCTGGACCGCCGGGTTCCAGAGCGTTACTACGACAAAGGACTACTGAGTAGCCATGGCGGGACAGAAGATCCGCATCCGGCTCAAGGCCTACGACCACGAGGTCATCGACTCCTCGGCGAAGAAGATCGTCGAGACGGTGACCCGCACTGGTGCGTCGGTCGCGGGCCCGGTGCCGCTGCCCACTGAGAAGAACGTGTACTGCGTCATCAAGTCGCCGCACAAGTACAAGGACTCGCGCGAGCACTTCGAGATGCGCACGCACAAGCGCCTCATCGACATCCTCGACCCCACGCCGAAGACGGTTGACTCGCTGATGCGTCTCGACCTGCCGGCTGGCGTCGACATCGAGATCAAGCTCTGAGGTGACGCGCGAGATGGCTAAGAACATCAAGGGCATCCTGGGCGAGAAGCTCGGCATGACGCAGGTCTGGGACGAGAACAACCGGGTCGTCCCGGTGACCGTCGTCAAGGCCGGCCCGAATGTCGTGACCCAGGTGCGTACGAACGACGTCGACGGCTACGAGTCGGTCCAGATCGCCTTCGGCGAGATCGACCCGCGCAAGGTGAACAAGCCCCTCAAGGGCCACTTCGCCAAGGCCGACGTCACCCCGCGCCGTCACCTCGTCGAGATCCGTACCGCTGACGCCAGCGAGTACAGCCTCGGCCAGGAGATCACCGCCGAGGTCTTCGAGGCGGGCATCAAGGTCGACGTGACCGGCAAGAGCAAGGGCAAGGGCTTCGCCGGTGCCATGAAGCGCCACAACTTCCGTGGTGGCAAGGCGTCCCACGGTGCCCACCGTGTGCACCGCAAGCCGGGTTCGATCGGTGGCTGCGCCACCCCGGGCCGCGTTTTCAAGGGCATGCGCATGGCCGGCCGCATGGGCAACGAGCGCGTGACCACCCAGAACCTGACCGTTCACGCCGTTGACGCGGAGAAGGGCCTGCTGCTCATCAAGGGCGCGGTTCCTGGTCCGAACGGCGGCCTCGTCCTGGTCCGCACCGCGGCCAAGGGGGCCTGAGGATATGAGCACCATTGACATTCTGTCGCCCTCCGGCGACAAGACCGGGACCGTCGAGCTCCCGGCCGAGATCTTCGACGCCAAGATCAGCATCCCGCTGATCCACCAGGTCGTCGTCGCGCAGCTGGCCGCGGCCCGTCAGGGCACGCACAAGACCAAGACGCGTGGCGAGGTCCGTGGTGGTGGCAAGAAGCCTTACCGCCAGAAGGGCACCGGCCGCGCCCGTCAGGGTTCGACCCGCGCCCCGCAGTTCGCCGGTGGTGGCGTCGTGCACGGTCCCGTGCCGCGTGACTACTCGCAGCGGACCCCGAAGAAGATGAAGGCCGCCGCCCTCCGCGGTGCCCTCTCCGACCGGGCGAACCACTCCCGTATCCACGTCGTCACCGGCGTGGTCGAGGGTGGCATCTCCACCAAGGCCGCCAAGACGCTGTTCGGCAAGATCTCGGAGCGCAAGAACCTGCTCCTGGTCGTCGAGCGCTCCGACGAGGCCGCGTGGCTGTCCGCCCGCAACCTGCCCCAGGTGCACATCCTGGAGCCGGGCCAGCTGAACACGTACGACGTGATGCGATCCGACGACGTGGTCTTCACCCAGGCCGCCCTCGAGTCCTTCGTGTCTGGCCCCAAGGCCGTTGAGACCGAAGGGAGCGAGGCCTGATGTCCGAGGCCACGATCACCAGCAAGACCTTCACGGACCCGCGCGACGTCCTCGTCAAGCCGGTTGTCTCCGAGAAGAGCTACGCGCTGCTCGACGAGAACAAGTACACGTTCATCGTCGCGCCCGGCGCCAACAAGACCCAGATCAAGCAGGCCGTCGAGGCGGTCTTCTCGGTCAAGGTCACCGGGGTCAACACGATCAACCGCCAGGGCAAGCGCAAGCGCACCCGCACCGGTTTCGGCAAGCGTGCGAACACCAAGCGCGCCATCGTGACCCTCGCTGAGGGCAACCGAATCGACATCTTCGGCGGCCCGACCGCCTGACGGCGGTCGAGTCGTCCGATATCGGACGAGGACTGAGAAATGGGTATCCGCAAGTACAAGCCGACTACGCCGGGCCGTCGTGGCTCCTCCGTAGCCGACTTCGTCGAGATCACGCGGTCCACGCCGGAGAAGTCGCTGGTCCGCCCCCTGCACAGCAAGGGCGGCCGTAACAACACCGGTCGTGTGACCGTCCGTCACCAGGGCGGTGGCCACAAGCGCGCCTACCGTGTGATCGACTTCCGTCGCCACGACAAGGACGGCGTGCCGGCCAAGGTCGCTCACATCGAGTACGACCCCAACCGCACCGCGCGCATCGCGCTGCTCCACTACGCGGACGGCGAGAAGCGCTACATCATCGCTCCCAAGGGTCTGACGCAGGGTGACCGCGTCGAGAACGGCCCGGGCGCGGACATCAAGCCCGGCAACAACCTGGCGCTCCGCAACATCCCGGTCGGTACCACGATCCACGCGATCGAGCTCCGTCCCGGTGGCGGCGCCAAGTTCGCCCGGTCCGCCGGTGCCTCCGTGCAGCTGCTTGCGAAGGAGGGCACCATGGCCCACCTCCGCATGCCGTCCGGCGAGATCCGTCTGGTCGACGCCCGCTGCCGCGCCACCATCGGTGAGGTCGGCAACGCCGAGCAGTCGAACATCAACTGGGGCAAGGCCGGCCGCAAGCGCTGGCTGGGCGTCCGCCCGACCGTTCGCGGTGTGGCGATGAACCCGGTTGACCACCCGCACGGTGGTGGTGAGGGCAAGACCTCCGGTGGTCGTCACCCGGTCTCCCCGTGGGGTCAGAAGGAGGGTCGTACTCGTTCGCCGAAGAAGGCTTCGAACAAGTACATCGTCCGCCGCCGCAAGACGAACAAGAAGCGCTAGGAGCGGGTTTAGATGCCGCGCAGTCTCAAGAAGGGACCCTTCGTCGACGGCCACCTCATCAAGAAGGTGGACGCCCAGAACGAAGCCGGTACCAAGAACGTCATCAAGACCTGGTCCCGTCGCTCGATGATCGTCCCGGCCATGCTCGGCCACACGATCGCGGTGCACAACGGCAAGACCCACGTCCCGGTGTTCGTCACCGAGTCGATGGTCGGGCACAAGCTCGGCGAGTTCTCGCCGACGCGCACCTTCCGGGGTCACGTCAAGGAAGACCGGAAGTCGAAGCGCCGCTAGTAGCGGATCGCATTCAGACACGTAAGTAACTGAGAGGGACAACCATGGAAGCCAGGGCCCAGGCGCGGTACATCCGCGTTACGCCCATGAAGGCCCGCCGCGTGGTGGACCTTATCCGTGGCATGGACGCCACGGAGGCTCAGGCTGTTCTGCGATTCGCTCCGCAGGCAGCCTCCGTGCCGGTCGGCAAGGTGCTCGACAGCGCCATCGCCAACGCCGCGCACAACTACGACCACACGGACGCCTCTTCGCTGTTCATCAGCGAGGCGTTCGTCGACGAGGGTCCGACCCTGAAGCGGTTCCGTCCGCGTGCCCAGGGCCGTGCCTACCGGATCCGCAAGCGGACCAGCCACATCACCGTGGTCGTCAGCAGCAAGGAAGGAACCCGGTAATGGGCCAGAAGGTTAACCCGCATGGGTTCCGGCTCGGCATCACCACGGACTTCAAGTCCCGCTGGTACGCCGACAAGCTGTACAAGGACTACGTCAAGGAAGACGTCGCCATCCGTCGGATGCTGACGTCCGGCATGGAGCGCGCCGGCATCTCGAAGGTTGAGATCGAGCGCACCCGTGACCGTGTCCGCGTGGACATCCACACCGCTCGCCCGGGCATTGTCATCGGTCGCCGTGGCGCCGAGGCCGACAAGATCCGCGGCCAGCTGGAGAAGCTGACCGGCAAGCAGGTTCAGCTGAACATCCTCGAGGTCAAGAACCCCGAGGTCGACGCTCAGCTGGTGGCCCAGGCCGTCGCCGAGCAGCTGTCCTCCCGCGTCTCCTTCCGTCGGGCCATGCGCAAGAGCATGCAGTCCGCCATGAAGGCCGGCGCCAAGGGCATCAAGATCCAGTGTGGTGGCCGTCTCGGCGGCGCCGAGATGTCCCGCTCGGAGTTCTACCGCGAGGGTCGTGTGCCGCTGCACACGCTGCGCGCGAACGTCGAGTACGGCTTCTTCGAGGCCAAGACGACCTTCGGCCGCATCGGCGTGAAGGTCTGGATCTACAAGGGCGACGTCAAGAACATCGCCGAGGTCCGCGCCGAGAACGCTGCTGCCCGCGCCGGCAACCGCCCGGCCCGTGGCGGCGCCGACCGCCCGGCCCGTGGTGGCCGCGGTGGCGAGCGTGGCGGTCGCGGTCGCAAGCCGCAGCAGGCTCCCGCTGCCGAGGCCCCCAAGGCCGACGCCGCCGCCGCTCCGGCTGCTGAGAGCACCGGAACGGAGGCCTGACCGAAATGCTGATCCCCCGTAGGGTCAAGCACCGCAAGCAGCACCACCCGAAGCGCAACGGTATGTCCAAGGGTGGCACGCAGGTTGCGTTCGGCGAGTACGGCATTCAGGCCCTCACCCCGGCCTACGTGACCAACCGCCAGATCGAGGCCGCGCGTATCGCGATGACCCGCCACATCAAGCGTGGCGGCAAGGTCTGGATCAACATCTACCCGGACCGTCCGCTCACGAAGAAGCCTGCCGAGACCCGCATGGGTTCCGGTAAGGGTTCCCCGGAGTGGTGGATCGCGAACGTCAAGCCCGGTCGGGTGATGTTCGAGCTGTCCTACCCGAACGAGAAGATCGCGCGTGAGGCTCTGACTCGTGCGGCTCACAAGCTGCCGATGAAGTGCAAGATCGTTAAGCGCGAGGCAGGTGAGCTGTGATGTCGGCCGGTACCAAGGCGTCCGAGCTGCGCGAGCTGGGCAACGAGGAGCTTGTTGGCAAGCTCCGCGAGGCCAAGGAAGAGCTGTTCAACCTCCGCTTCCAGGCGGCGACGGGCCAGCTCGAGAACCACGGTCGGCTCAAGTCCGTCCGTAAGGACATCGCCCGGATCTACACCCTGATGCGTGAGCGCGAGCTGGGCATCGAGACGGTGGAGAACGCCTGATGAGCGAGAACAACGTGACTGAAGAGCGCAACGCCCGCAAGGTCCGTGAGGGCCTCGTCGTCAGCGACAAGATGGACAAGACCGTCGTCGTCGCTGTCGAGGACCGCGTCAAGCACGCGCTGTACGGCAAGATCATCCGCCGTACCAACAAGCTCAAGGCTCACGACGAGCAGAACCAGGCCGGCGTCGGCGACCGCGTCCTCCTCATGGAGACGCGCAAGCTGTCCGCCACGAAGCACTGGCGCGTCGTCGAGATCCTCGAGAAGGCCAAGTAATTAATCCGAGGGGCTTCCCCCTCGGGTTCGTTCCGCCAGGCTCCGCCGGGGTCCGAGAGATCGGCCCCCGGCGGGGAACCGGCAGACAAATCAGGAGATAGACGTGATCCAGCAGGAGTCGCGACTTCGCGTCGCCGACAACACTGGTGCCAAGGAGATCCTTTGCATCCGTGTTCTCGGTGGTTCGGGTCGCCGCTACGCGGGCATCGGTGACGTCATCGTCGCCACCGTCAAGGACGCGATCCCCGGTGGCAACGTGAAGAAGGGTGACGTCGTCAAGGCGGTCATCGTTCGCACCGTCAAGGAGCGCCGCCGCCAGGACGGCTCGTACATCCGCTTCGACGAGAACGCCGCTGTCATTCTGAAGAACGACGGCGACCCTCGCGGCACCCGTATCTTCGGCCCGGTCGGCCGTGAGCTGCGCGAGAAGAAGTTCATGAAGATCATCTCGCTCGCGCCGGAGGTGCTGTAAGCATGAAGATCAAGAAGGGCGACCTGGTTCAGGTCATCACCGGCAAGGACAAGGGCAAGCAGGGCAAGGTCATCGCGGCCATGCCGGCTGAGAACCGCGTCCTGGTCGAGGGTGTCAACCGGGTCAAGAAGCACACCAAGGCCGGCCCGAACCAGGCCGGCGGCATCGTGACCACCGAGGCTCCGGTCCACGTCTCCAACGTCCAGCTGGTCGTGGAGAAGGACGGCAAGAAGGTCGTCACGCGTGTCGGTTACCGCTTCGACGACGAGGGCAACAAGATCCGCGTTGCCAAGCGGACGGGTGAGGACATCTGATGGCTACCACCACTCCGCGTCTCAAGACGAAGTACCGCGAGGAGATCGCGGGCAAGCTGCGTGACGAGTTCAAGTACGAGAACGTCATGCAGATCCCCGGCCTCGTGAAGATCGTGGTCAACATGGGTGTCGGTGACGCCGCCCGTGACTCGAAGCTGATCGAGGGCGCGATCCGCGACCTCACCACGATCACCGGCCAGAAGCCGGCCGTCACCAAGGCCCGCAAGTCCATCGCGCAGTTCAAGCTGCGTGAGGGCCAGCCCATCGGTGCCCACGTCACGCTCCGTGGCGACCGCATGTGGGAGTTCCTGGACCGCACCCTGTCGCTCGCGCTGCCGCGCATCCGCGACTTCCGCGGCCTGTCCCCGAAGCAGTTCGACGGCCGTGGCAACTACACCTTCGGTCTCACGGAGCAGGTCATGTTCCACGAGATCGACCAGGACAAGATCGACCGCGTCCGGGGTATGGACATCACCGTGGTCACCACGGCGACCAACGACGACGAGGGCCGTGCCCTTCTGCGTCACCTCGGCTTCCCGTTCAAGGAGGCGTAAGCGAGATGGCGAAGAAGGCTCTCATCGCGAAGGCTGCCCGCAAGCCCAAGTTCGGTGTGCGTGCGTACACCCGCTGCCAGCGCTGCGGCCGCCCTCACTCCGTGTACCGCAAGTTCGGCCTCTGCCGCGTGTGCCTTCGTGAGATGGCTCACCGTGGCGAGCTGCCGGGCGTGACCAAGAGCTCCTGGTAATTCCCCTTCGCCCACTGGGCGTTGGAGAACACCGGAGTCTCTCGGTAAGCATTGGGCTGGCGGAGGCCCTTCTCTTCATGCCGTAGGCTTGAAGGGTTGGGCGTCCGCCGCCCGTACGACTTACTACGCCGTAGGTCCACCGCACCGCACCCGCCCCGTCTCGGATCGGGGAGAGGGATGGTGCACCAGGAAACCCCGGCGAGAGAGGCCGAAGGCCAATTCATGACCATGACTGATCCGATCGCAGACATGCTCACGCGTCTGCGTAACGCGAACTCGGCGTACCACGACTCCGTGACGATGCCGCACAGCAAGATCAAGTCGCACATCGCGGAAATCCTCCAGCAGGAGGGCTTCATCACCGGCTGGAAGGTCGAGGACGCCGAGGTCGGCAAGAACCTCGTGCTCGACCTCAAGTTCGGTCCGAACCGTGAGCGCTCCATCGCGGGCATCAAGCGGATCTCGAAGCCGGGCCTCCGGGTTTACGCGAAGTCCACCAACCTGCCGAAGGTCCTCGGCGGCCTGGGCGTGGCGATCATCTCCACGTCCCACGGTCTCCTGACCGGCCAGCAGGCGCAGAAGAAGGGCGTGGGTGGGGAAGTCCTCGCCTACGTCTGGTAGTCGGGAACGGAGGAAAAGCTATGTCTCGCATTGGCAAGCTCCCCATCCCGGTTCCCGCCGGCGTGGACGTCACCATCGAGGGCCGCACGGTCACCGTCAAGGGCTCCAAGGGCTCCCTGACGCACACCGTCGCCGCTCCGATCGAGATCGTTAAGGGCGAGGACGGCGTTCTCAACGTCACCCGTCCGAACGACGAGCGTCAGAACAAGGCCCTGCACGGCCTGTCCCGCACGCTGGTGGCCAACATGATCACCGGTGTGACCCAGGGGTACACGAAGGCGCTCGAGATCAGCGGTGTCGGTTACCGCGTTGCCGCGAAGGGCTCCAACCTGGAGTTCCAGCTCGGCTACAGCCACCCGATCCTGGTGGAGGCCCCCGAGGGCATCTCCTTCAAGGTCGAGTCGCCGACCAAGTTCTCGGTCGAGGGCATCGACAAGCAGAAGGTCGGCGAGGTCGCCGCCAACATCCGCAAGCTGCGCAAGCCCGACCCGTACAAGGCCAAGGGTGTCAAGTACGCGGGCGAGGTCATCCGCCGCAAGGTCGGAAAGGCTGGTAAGTAAGCCATGGCATACGGTGTCAAGATCGCCAAGGGCGACGCTTACAAGCGCGCTGCGAAGGCGCGCCGTCACCTGCGCATCCGCAAGAACGTGTCGGGTACGGCGGAGCGTCCGCGCCTCGTCGTGACGCGTTCGAACCGCGGCATCACCGCGCAGGTCATCGACGACCTCAAGGGTCACACCCTGGCGTCGGCGTCCCACCTGGACGCCTCCGTCCGCGGTGGCGAGGGCTCGAAGTCCTCGCAGGCCCAGCAGGTCGGCGCCCTGGTCGCCGAGCGCGCCAAGGCCGCCGGTGTCGAGGCCGTCGTGTTCGACCGTGGTGGCAACAGGTACGCCGGGCGCATTGCCGCTCTGGCTGACGCCGCCCGCGAAGCCGGGCTGAAGTTCTAAGCCCCGGTTCCGGGACTAACGGACGTAACAGAGAGAGGTATTCCAATGGCTGGACCCCAGCGCCGCGGAAGCGGTGCCGGTGGCGGCGAGCGGCGGGACCGGAAGGGCCGCGACGGTGGCGCTGCCGCCGCCGAGAAGACCGCGTACGTTGAGCGCGTAGTCGCGATCAACCGCGTCGCCAAGGTTGTCAAGGGTGGTCGTCGTTTCAGCTTCACCGCGCTGGTCGTGGTGGGCGACGGTGACGGCACCGTGGGTGTCGGTTACGGCAAGGCCAAGGAGGTGCCGGCCGCCATCGCCAAGGGTGTTGAGGAGGCCAAGAAGCACTTCTTCAAGGTCCCCCGTATCCAGGGCACCATCCCGCACCCGATCCAGGGTGAGAAGGCCGCGGGCGTCGTCCTGCTCAAGCCGGCTTCCCCCGGTACCGGTGTTATCGCCGGTGGCCCGGTGCGCGCCGTGCTCGAGTGCGCCGGCGTTCACGACATCCTGTCGAAGTCCCTCGGCTCCGACAACGCGATCAACATCGTGCACGCGACCGTGGAGGCCCTGAAGGGCCTGCAGCGTCCCGAGGAGATCGCGGCCCGCCGCGGTCTGCCCCTCGAGGACGTCGCCCCCGCGGCTCTGCTTCGTGCGCGTGCCGGGGCGGGTGCGTAATGGCTCGCCTCAAGATCACGCAGACGAAGTCGTACATCGGCAGCAAGCAGAACCACCGCGACACCCTGCGTTCGCTCGGGCTCAAGCGCCTGAACGACGTGGTCGTCAAGGAGGACCGCCCCGAGTTCCGCGGCATGGTGCACACCGTCCGCCACCTCGTGACGGTCGAGGAGGTCGACTGACATGGCGGAGACCAACCCGCTGAAGGTCCACAACCTCCGTCCCGCCCCGGGCGCCAAGACCGCCAAGACCCGTGTGGGTCGTGGTGAGGCGTCGAAGGGTAAGACGGCCGGTCGTGGTACGAAGGGCACGAAGGCCCGTTACCAGGTTCCGGAGCGCTTCGAGGGTGGCCAGATGCCCCTCCACATGCGCCTCCCGAAGCTGAAGGGCTTCAAGAACCCCTTCCGCACCGAGTTCCAGGTCGTGAACCTGGACAAGCTGGCCGCGCTCTACCCGCAGGGTGGCGAGGTCACGGTGGCCGACCTGGTCGCCAAGGGTGCGGTTCGCAAGAACCAGCTCGTCAAGGTGCTCGGCACCGGCGAGGTCTCCGTGGCGCTGCAGGTGACGGTCGACGCCGTCTCCGGCTCCGCCAAGGAGAAGATCGCCGCCGCCGGCGGCACCGTCACCGAGCTCGTCTGAGACGACTCGATGGCCTGAACATCCGACCGGGGATGCCTCTCAAAAGGGGCATCCCCGGTTGGTCGTTCCTAGGGGGGCATGCTCGCCGGTAAGGTGGCCTGCAACTCTGTCCTTTACCTCAAGACCGTCACCTCTGACGCACGTGCGCGGGGGTCGCAGGAGGCACCGTGCTCACCGCGTTCGCCCGGGCGTTCAAGACGCCCGACCTGCGCAAGAAGCTGCTCTTCACGCTCGGCATCATCGTGCTGTACCGGCTCGGGGCACACATCCCCGTCCCCGGCGTCAGCTACGAAGCCGTCCAGCAGTGTGTGGATCAGGCGAGCCAGGGCAACAACAGCCTGTTCGGCCTGGTCAACATGTTCAGTGGCGGGGCGCTGCTGCAGATCACCATCTTCGCGCTCGGCATCATGCCGTACATCACGGCGAGCATCATCCTGCAGCTGCTGACCGTGGTGATCCCGCGCCTGGAAGCCCTCAAGAAGGAGGGGCAGTCGGGCACCACGAAGATCACGCAGTACACGCGTTATCTGACGGTCGCCCTCGCCATCCTCCAGGGCACCGGCCTCGTCGCCACCGCCCGTACCGGCGCGCTGTTCAGCGGCTGCACCGTCGCGAGCCAGGTCGTTCCCGACCAGTCGATCTTCACCACCGCCACCATGGTCATCACCATGACCGCGGGCACCGGCGTCGTGATGTGGCTCGGCGAGCTCATCACCGACCGCGGCATCGGCAACGGCATGTCGATCCTCATGTTCATCTCGATCGCCGCCGGCTTCCCGGGCGCTCTCTGGGCCATCAAGAAGAGCGGCGACCTCGCCGGGGGCTGGATCGAGTTCGGCACCGTCATCCTCATCGGCTTCGTGATGGTCGGCCTCGTCGTCTTCGTCGAGCAGGCCCAGCGCCGCATTCCGGTGCAGTACGCGAAGCGGATGATCGGCCGGCGGTCGTACGGCGGTACGTCCACTTACATCCCTTTGAAGGTGAACCAGGCAGGTGTGATTCCTGTCATCTTCGCCTCGTCGCTGCTCTACATTCCGGCGCTCGTCGCGCAGTTCTCGAACTCCACGGCCGGCTGGAAGACCTGGATCGAAGCCCACTTCGTCAAGGGTGACCACCCGTATTACATCGCCGCGTACTTCCTTCTGATCGTGTTCTTCGCCTTCTTCTACGTGGCGATCTCGTTCAACCCCGAGGAAGTCGCCGACAACATGAAGAAGTATGGTGGCTTCATCCCGGGTATCCGGGCTGGTCGACCTACTGCCGAGTACCTGAGCTACGTGCTCAACCGGATCACTTGGCCGGGCTCGCTGTATCTGGGTCTGATCGCTCTTGTGCCGACGATGGCGTTGGCGGGCTTCGGTGGTGCGAACGCGAACTTCCCGTTCGGTGGCACCAGCATCCTCATCATCGTGGGTGTCGGTCTCGAGACCGTGAAGCAGATCGAGAGCCAGCTCCAGCAGCGCAATTACGAAGGGTTCCTCCGCTGATGCGAATCGTCCTCGTCGGACCGCCCGGTGCGGGCAAGGGCACGCAGGCCGCGTACCTCGCCAAGAACCTGGGTATCCCGCACATCTCCACCGGCGACCTGTTCCGTGCCAACATCTCGCAGGGCACGCCGCTGGGTGTGGAGGCGCAGTCGTACATGAAGGCCGGCCAGCTGGTGCCGGACTCCGTGACGATCGGGATGGCCGAGGACCGCATGCGCCAGGCGGACGCCGAGGGCGGCTTCCTGCTCGACGGGTTCCCGCGGAACGTGGCCCAGGCCGAGGCCCTGGACGCCTTCCTCAAGGGCGAGGACATCAAGCTGGACGCGGTCCTGGACCTGGAGGTCCCCGAGGACGAGGTCGTGAAGCGGATCGCGGGTCGCCGCATCTGCCGCAACGACTCCGCGCACGTCTTCCACGTGACGTACAACGCCCCGAAGACCGAGGGCGTCTGCGACGCCTGCGGCGGCGAGCTGTACCAGCGCGAGGACGACAACGAGGAGACCGTCCGCAAGCGTCTGGCGGTCTACCACGCGGAGACCGAGCCGATCATCGACTACTACCGGGCGCAGAACCTGGTGGAGACGATCTCGGCGCTCGGCAAGGTGGACGAGGTCACGGCGAAGGCCATGGCCGCGCTGAAGAAGTAACCGAAGCAGTAACCACGGTTTCGTACGACACGGCCGCGGTGCCCGGTGAGGGCGCCGCGGCCGTATCGTTGTTCTGTCCCCGGTACGCGTAGAGGAAAGGCCCCGACCACGATGGTGCAGCTCAAGACCCCCGAGCAGATCGCGAAGATGCGTGAGGCGGGGCTGGTCGTCGCGGCCATCCACGCGGCCACCCGCGAGGCGGCCGTGCCGGGCGCCACGACGCGGGACCTGGACGAGGTCGCGCGCAAGGTGATCGCCGACCACGGCGCGAAGTCGAACTTCCTCGGGTACGGCGGCTTCCCCGCGACCATCTGCACCTCGGCCAACGAGGTCGTGGTCCACGGCATCCCGGACGAGAAGACCGTCCTCAAGGACGGCGACATCATCTCGATCGACGCGGGCGCGATCGTCGACGGCTGGCACGGCGACGCCGCGTACACCTGCTTCGTGGGCACCGGCCACGCGCCGGAGCTGATCGAGCTCTCCCGGGTGACCGAGGAGTCGATGTGGGCCGGTATCGCGGCCATGAAGCTCGGCGCGCGGCTCGTCGACATCTCCAAGGCGATCGAGACGTACATCAAGCGCCAGCCGCGGCCGGCCGTGGGCGACCACAGCCTGGGCCGCTACGGCATCATCGAGGACTACGGCGGCCACGGCATCGGCACCGAGATGCACATGGACCCGCACCTCCTGAACTACGTCTCCCGCAAGCGCGGCAAGGGCCCGAAGCTGGTCCCCGGCTTCTGCCTGGCCATTGAGCCCATGGTCTCCCTCGGTACGCCGAAGACGGAGGTCCTCGCCGACGACTGGACCGTCATCACGACGGACGGCACCTGGTCCTCCCACTGGGAGCACAGCGTGGCGCTGACCGAGGAGGGCCCGCTGGTCCTCACGGCGGTCGACGGCGGCAAGGCGAAGCTGGCGGAGATGGGCATCGTGGCGGCGCCGGATCCGCTGGCGTAGCCGCTGCCCCGGAGGCCGGCGCCGTTGGGCGGGGCCTTCGGCCCCTGCCCCCCGGCCCACTGCCCGGCGGACGGAGTCCGCCGCAGCAGCCCGAAGCTTGTGAGGCGCCCCGGGCGCCGAGCCCGCGAGGGCTGCGGTCGAGGGGACAGCCCCGCTCGCCTGAGTCGTAGCGTAACGATCTTCTGCGGTGGGCAAACTCCCCGGATTCGTCTTTTCCAGGGGCCTGACGTAGACTGATGCGTCGGCTCTCGTGTACCCGTGTGTCTGCACCCGGAGGCGAGAGTCGATCAAGGTAGCCGATTCGAAGGGCGAAGCGTGGCCAAGAAGCAAGGTGCCATCGAAATCGAGGGCACCGTGATCGAGTCCCTGCCGAACGCCATGTTCAAGGTGGAGCTCCAGAACGGTCACAAGGTCCTCGCGCACATCTCCGGCAAGATGCGGATGCACTACATCCGAATCCTCCCGGACGACCGGGTCGTCGTGGAGCTGTCTCCGTACGACCTGACGCGTGGCCGGATCGTCTACCGGTACAAGTAGATCTTGCCTGCACCCCCGCACTCCGCGCGGGTGGTGGCACTGACCCGGAGAACCTCACATCCCATGAAGGTCAAGCCGAGCGTCAAGAAGATCTGCGACAAGTGCAAGGTGATCCGCCGCCACGGTCGGGTCATGGTCATCTGCGACAACCTGCGCCACAAGCAGCGCCAGGGCTGACGCACGCCGACCGACCTGCATTTCGCAGTTCTTCGCGCGACGCATAGCAATACGTACATAAGCAGGGCCCGTCCGGCCGTGATGCACGGTTGACGACACCTCCGGCGGGGGCCGGGGACCCGGCTGTACCACTCTTCTGGCAACAGAGGGGTCGGCAGCCGGGAGCGGTTCTGCAGCAGACCCCCGAGAACACAGGAGCCATTGAATGGCACGCGTTTCCGGTGTTGACATCCCGCGCGAAAAGCGTGTGGTGGTCGCACTCACCTACGTCTTCGGCATCGGGCGTACCCGGTCCGAGGAGATCCTCGCCGCGACCGGCGTGAACCCGTCCACCCGTGTCCGCGACCTTGCCGAGGAAGACCTCGTCAAGATCCGCGAGTACGTGGACGCCAACCTCCAGACCGAGGGTGACCTCCGCCGCGAGATCGCCGCCGACATCCGCCGCAAGGTCGAGATCGGCTGCTACCAGGGTCTGCGCCACCGTCGTGGCCTGCCCGTCCGCGGTCAGCGCACCAGCACGAACGCTCGTACCCGCAAGGGCCCGCGTCGCGCCATCGCCGGCAAGAAGAAGCCGGGCAAGAAGTAGTCCTCAGCGGACGCTTGACCACACGGTCTTCGCTGTAGGACCGACCACCTCCCGTAGGAGTTATAGATGCCCCCCAAGGGTCGTCAGGGCGCTGCCAAGAAGGTGCGCCGCAAGGAAAAGAAGAACGTCGCTCACGGCCACGCGCACATCAAGAGCACGTTCAACAACACGATCGTCTCGATCACGGACCCGTCCGGCAACGTGATCTCCTGGGCCTCCGCCGGCCACGTCGGCTTCAAGGGCTCGCGCAAGTCCACCCCCTTCGCCGCGCAGATGGCCGCCGAGTCGGCCGCCCGCCGCGCGCAGGAGCACGGCATGCGCAAGGTCGACGTCTTCGTCAAGGGTCCCGGCTCCGGCCGTGAGACCGCGATCCGCTCCCTCCAGGCCACCGGTCTCGAGGTCGGCTCGATCCAGGACGTCACCCCCACCCCGCACAACGGCTGCCGTCCGCCGAAGCGCCGCCGCGTCTGACGCACGGCTAGGCCACGGACCGGCGGTCTGCTGGGGGTCCGGGGGTTATCCCCCGGGAATTCGCAGCACGGCTGCCGTCCGCCGAAGCGCCGCCGCGTCTGACGCACGGTCGTTGACCTGGGTTTCCGGGCGGTGCGCCCCTTTTCGGGGCGTACCGCCCGTACCCTTGCAGTACGCAGTACCCGTCGGGCGTCAAATAGTGGGCGTCCACGACTGAAGGAATCACAGACATGCTTATCGCTCAGCGTCCTTCGCTGACCGAAGAGGTCGTCGACGAGTTCCGCTCCCGGTTCGTCATCGAGCCGCTGGAGCCGGGCTTCGGCTACACCCTCGGCAACTCGCTCCGCCGCACCCTCCTCTCGTCGATCCCCGGCGCTGCTGTCACCAGCATCCGCATCGACGGTGTCCTGCACGAGTTCACCACCGTGCCGGGCGTCAAGGAGGACGTCACCGACCTCATCCTGAACATCAAGCAGCTGGTCGTCTCCTCGGAGCACGACGAGCCGGTCGTGATGTACCTGCGCAAGCAGGGCCCGGGTGTCGTCACCGCCGCCGACATCGCGCCGCCGGCCGGTGTCGAGGTGCACAACCCCGACCTGGTCCTCGCCACGCTCAACGGCAAGGGCAAGCTGGAGATGGAGCTGACCGTCGAGCGCGGTCGCGGCTACGTCTCCGCCGTCCAGAACAAGCAGGTGGGCCAGGAGATCGGCCGTATCCCGGTCGACTCCATCTACAGCCCCGTGCTGAAGGTCACCTACAAGGTCGAGGCGACCCGAGTCGAGCAGCGCACCGACTTCGACAAGCTCATCGTCGACGTCGAGACCAAGCAGGCCATGCGCCCGCGTGACGCCATGGCGTCCGCCGGCAAGACCCTGGTCGAGCTGTTCGGTCTGGCCCGCGAGCTCAACATCGACGCCGAGGGCATCGACATGGGCCCGTCCCCGACGGACGCCGCCCTGGCCGCCGACCTGGCGCTGCCGATCGAGGAGCTCGAGCTCACCGTTCGGTCGTACAACTGCCTCAAGCGCGAGGGCATCCACTCCGTGGGTGAGCTCGTCGCCCGCTCCGAGGCGGACCTGCTCGACATCCGCAACTTCGGTGCGAAGTCGATCGACGAGGTCAAGGCGAAGCTGGCCGGCATGGGCCTGGCCCTCAAGGACAGCCCGCCCGGATTCGACCCGACCGCCGCCGCCGACGCGTTCGGCGCGGATGACGACGCCGACGCCGGCTTCGTCGAGACCGAGCAGTACTGATAGCTGCCCGTAGGCATCCGCCTGCGGGGCCCTGACACCGGTACCTGATACGGCCGGTGCAGATCCAAGGAGAAACACCATGCCGCGTCCCACCAAGGGCGCCCGCCTCGGCGGCTCCGCCGCGCACGAGAAGCTGCTCCTCGCCAACCTGGCGAAGTCGCTCTTCGAGCACGGCCGCATCACGACGACCGAGGCCAAGGCCCGCCGCCTGCGTCCGGTCGCCGAGCGCCTGATCACCAAGGCGAAGAAGGGCGACATCCACAACCGTCGCCTGGTGCTGCAGACGATCACCGACAAGGGCGTCGTCCACACCCTCTTCACCGAGATCGCCCCGCGCTACTCGGAGCGTCCGGGTGGTTACACCCGTATCACCAAGATCGGCAACCGTCGTGGCGACAACGCCCCGATGGCCGTGATCGAGCTGGTCGAGGGCGAGATCGCCAAGAAGGCGACCGTTGCCGAGGCCGAGGCCGCCACCAAGCGCGCCGTCAAGGAGGCCGACGAGGCCGCCGCGGTCGAGGCGACCGAGGACGAGGCGAAGGACGCGTAAGCGTTCTGCCGACGTTTCTCGAGAGCGGGCCCGTACCCCCTGGGGTGCGGGCCCGCTCCCGTGTGTCTGAGAGGATTTCCAGGTGAGTGATGACGTGCAGCCCGGGTTCGTACGGGTACGGCTCGACCTTTCGTACGACGGCAAGGACTTCTCCGGCTGGGCCAAGCAGGCCCGCGGGCAGCGGACCGTCCAGGCTGAGATCGAGGACGCGCTGAAGACCGTGACCCGGTCCTCGGAGACGTACGAGCTGACCGTCGCCGGCCGCACCGACGCCGGGGTGCACGCGCGCGGCCAGGTGGCGCACGTCGACCTGCCGGTCGCGCTGTGGGAGGAGCACCGCGAGAAGCTGCTCAGGCGGCTCGCCGGGCGCCTCTCGCACGACGTGCGGATCTGGAAGGTCGCCGAGGCCCCGGCCGGCTTCAACGCGCGTTTCTCGGCGATCTGGCGGCGCTACGCCTACCGCGTCACCGACCACCCCGGCGGCGTCGACCCGCTGCTGCGCGGCCACGTCCTGTGGCACGACTGGACGCTCGACATGGACGC
Organism: Streptomyces sp. SKN60; assembly: GCF_026236535.1. Classification (GTDB taxonomy): domain Bacteria; phylum Actinomycetota; class Actinomycetes; order Streptomycetales; family Streptomycetaceae; genus Streptomyces. The sequence goes on from NZ_JAHTMW010000005.1 coordinate 375,333, forward strand.
CATGAACGCCGCCGCCGAGCGGCTCGTCGGCGAGCACGACTTCGCGGCGTACTGCAAGAAGCGCGAGGGCGCGACGACCATCCGGACCCTGCAGGAGCTGCGCTGGGAGCGCCGCCCCGACGGGATCCTGGAGGCCACCGTCAAGGCCGACGCCTTCTGCCACAACATGGTGCGCTCGCTGGTCGGCGCGCTGCTGTTCGTCGGCGACGGGCACCGCCCGGTCGAGTGGCCCGGCAAGGTGCTCGCCGCCGGTGTGCGGGACTCGGCCGTGCACGTCGTACGGCCGCACGGCCTCACCCTGGAAGAGGTCGGCTACCCGGCCGACGACCAGCTCGCCGCCCGCAGCCGCGAGGCCCGCAACAAGCGGTCACTCCCCGGGAGCGGCGGCTGCTGCTGAGGCCTGGGTGCGGCCGCGGGTGTAGAGCTGTTCTCTTTGACGCTGCCCTCGCGGGCTCGGCGCCTGGGGCGCCTCGCAGGCTTCGGGCTGCTGCGCCGGACTCCGTCCGCCGGGCGGTGGGCCGGGTGTCACTGCCGGGGAGCGGCGGCTGCTGCCGACGCCTGGGTGCGGCCGCGGGCGTAGATCTGGTTGAAGGCGAAGGTGCCCAGGTCGTCGGAGGCCTTGAAGACGGGCTGGTCGGACTTGGTGACCTTCTTGCCGTTGGTGAAGCCGGCGTAGGTGAAGTACACGTACCGGCCGATGGAATTGGTGCGGCGCAGGCAGACCGTCTTGCCGTGGCAGAAGTCCGTCACGCCGGCGCCGGCGAGCGGGGCGATGTTGCCCTGGGCCTGGTTCTTGGCCTTGATCGCGGCCGGCTCGGACGGGAAGACCGCCACGCCGACGGTGATCGCCACGCCGTCCTTGACGTAGGTGGCGCGCAGCACCCGCTGGCAGCCCTGGGCCTTGAGGACGGTGCCGAGGCCGTTCTCGGTGGGTGCGGCGCAGTTCGTCGTGGAGGACGTGGCGCCCTTGGCGTACACCCGGCCGCTCATGGTGAGCTTCTTGCCCGGGAAGAGGCCCTCGGGGGTCAGCGGGGCCTTGTCCTTCTTCGGGTCGGAGATGTAGTCCTTCGGGTTCGGCGGGGGCGGCGGGGCCACCGAGGAGAAGGTCGGGGCCGGGCTCGCGGTGTCCGTGGGGGCGGCCGAGCCGGTCGGCGTGCCGCCGCCGTTCTTCGCCTGCTCGTTGTCCTTGTTGGTGGAGACGATCGCGGTGGCGACCACCGCGCCCACGGCGAGCGCGGCGACCGCGCCGCCGCCGACGACGAGCCAGCGCTTGCGCTTGTTGCGGGCGGCGGAGGCGTCGGCGAGGGCGCCCCAGTCGGGGGTGCCGGTGTCCTGGGCGCCCGGGAAGGGGTTCGGCTGCGCGGGCTGCTGCGGGTAGCCGTACCCCTGCCCGCCCTGGACCGGCGGCTGCGGGTATCCGTATCCCGGCTGGCCCTGCGGCTGCTGCGGGTACCCGTACCCGTACCCGTAACCCTGCTGTCCGTGCTGCTGTCCCGGCTGCTCGCCGCCCGGCTGCGGTCCCCCAAAGCTCATGCCGCGCATCCTAATCCGCTTGGGATACGGGGGGTGCGGCGGTGACAATGCCCCTCATGGGACACGTCGAAGCCGCGCATCTTGAGTACTACCTGCCCGACGGGAGGGTCCTCCTCGGGGATGTCTCCTTCCGGGTCGGCGAGGGCAGCGTCGTCGCGCTCGTCGGCGCCAACGGCGCGGGGAAGACGACCCTGCTCCGGCTGATCTCCGGGGAGCTGCAGCCGCACGGCGGCACCGTCACCGTCAGCGGCGGGCTCGGCGTGATGCCGCAGTTCGTGGGCTCCGTGCGGGACGAGTCCACCGTCCGTGACCTGCTGGTCTCGGTGGCGCCGGCCCGGATCCGTACGGCCGCGAAGGCGGTCGACGAGGCCGAGCACCGGATCATGACGGTCGACGACGAGGCCGCGCAGATGGCGTACGCGCAGGCGCTCAGCGACTGGGCCGAGGTGCAGGGGTACGAGTTCGAGACCCTGTGGGACATCTGCACCATGGCCGCGATGGGCGTGCCGTACGACAAGGCGCAGTTCCGGCAGGTGCGCACGCTCAGCGGCGGCGAGCAGAAGCGGCTGGTCCTGGAGTACCTGCTGCGGGGCGGCGACGAGGTGCTGCTGCTCGACGAGCCGGACAACTATCTGGACGTGCCGGGCAAGCGCTGGCTGGAGGAGCGGCTGCGGGAGACCCGTAAGACCGTGCTCTTCATCTCCCACGACCGGGAGCTGCTCTCCCGGGCGGCGCAGAAGATCGTCGCGGTGGAGCCGGGTCCGGCCGGGTCGGACGTGTGGGTGCACGGCGGCGGCTTCGACACCTTCCACGACGCGCGGCGGGAGCGTTTCGCGCGCTTCGAGGAGCTGAAGCGGCGCTGGGAGGAGAAGCACGCGCAGCTGAAGAAGCTGGTGGTCAACCTGCGGCAGGCGGCCGCGGTCAGCCACGAGATGGCCTCGCGGTACGCGGCGGCGCAGACCCGGCTGAGGAAGTTCGAGGAGGCGGGCCCGCCGCCGGAGCCGCCGCGCGAGCAGGACATCCGGATGCGGCTGCGCGGCGGCCGGACCGGTGTGCGGGCGGTGACGGCGGAGAACCTGGAGCTCACCGGGCTGATGAAGCCCTTCTCCCTGGAGATCTTCTACGGGGAGCGGGTCGCCGTCCTCGGCTCGAACGGCTCCGGCAAGTCGCACTTCCTGCGGCTGCTCGCGGGCGACGCGTCGGTGGCCCACACGGGTCTGTGGAAGCTCGGCGCCCGGGTCGTCCCCGGCCACTTCGCCCAGACCCACGCCCACCCCGAGCTCCAGGGCCGCCCGCTCGTCGACATCCTGTGGACGGAGCACGCCAAGGACCGCGGCGCGGCGATGTCGATGCTGCGGCGGTACGAGCTGGAGCGCCAGGGCGACCAGCCCTTCGACAAGCTGTCGGGCGGCCAGCAGGCCCGCTTCCAGATCCTCCTCCTGGAGCTGGCGGGCACCACGGCCCTGCTGCTCGACGAGCCGACCGACAACCTGGACCTGGAGTCCGCGGAGGCCCTCCAGGACGGCCTGGAGTCCTACGAGGGCACGGTCCTGGCCGTCACCCACGACCGCTGGTTCGCCCGCTCCTTCGATCGCTATCTGGTCTTCGGCTCGGATGGCGTGGTGCGGGAGACGACGGAGCCGGTGTGGGACGAGCGGCGGGTCGAGCGAGCGCGGTGACCTCGGGCGGTCGGCGGGACGGGCGGGCTCGGTAGCCGCCAGCAGGCCCTGGGGGTCTGGGGGTGTCCCCCAGAAGGAGGGGCCAGATCCTCCTCCTGGAGCTGGCGGGCACCACCGCCCTGCTGCTCGACGAGCCGACCGACAACCTGGACCTGGAGTCCGCGGAGGCCCTCCAGGACGGCCTGGAGTCCTA
>NZ_JAHTMW010000057.1 GCF_026236535.1 Streptomyces sp. SKN60
GCCGTCGCCGCCGGCATGGACGTGGACGACTTCGCGCCGCGCCTCTCCTTCTTCTTCGTGGCGCGGACCACGATCCTGGAGGAGGTCGCCAAGTTCCGGGCGGCCCGCCGGATCTGGGCGCGGGTGATGCGGGACGAGTTCGGCGCGAAGAACCCCAAGTCGCTGATGCTCCGCTTCCACACCCAGACCGCCGGGGTGCAGCTCACCGCGCAGCAGCCCGAGGTCAATCTGGTGCGGGTCGCCGTCCAGGGCCTCGCCGCGGTCCTCGGCGGCACCCAGTCGCTGCACACCAACTCCTTCGACGAGGCCATCGCGCTCCCGACGGACAAGTCGGCCCGCCTGGCGCTGCGCACCCAGCAGGTCCTCGCGTACGAGACGGACGTGACGGCCACCGTCGACCCCTTCGCCGGCTCGTACGTGGTGGAGTCGATGACCGACCAGGTCGAGGCCGCCGCCCTGGGGCTGATGCGGAAGGTCGCGGACCTGGGCGGCGCGGTGCACGCGATCGAGCGCGGCTTCCAGAAGAACGAGATCGAGCGCTCCGCGTACCGGATCGCACAGGAGACCGACTCCGGCGAGCGGGTCGTCGTCGGCGTCAACCGCTTCACCGTGGACGTCGAGGAGCCGTACGAGCCGCTGCGCGTCGACCCGGCGATCGAGGCCCAGCAGGCCGAACGCCTCGCCCGGCTGCGCGCCGAGCGCGACCGGGGCGCGGTGGACACGGCGCTGGCCGAGCTCCGCAAGGCCGCCGCGGGCACGGACAACGTGCTCTACCCGATGAAGGCGGCGCTCAAGGCGCGGGCCACGGTGGGCGAGGTCTGCGACGCGCTGCGCGCGGTGTGGGGCACGTACGTCCC
>NZ_JAHTMW010000058.1 GCF_026236535.1 Streptomyces sp. SKN60
CTCTCTAACTCTTTTACTTGCTGGTGTCAAGTACGTATCTTCCCAAAATCTTACCTTCTTCCATCAATTTGAAAACTTCTGGTAATTCACTAAGACCAACAATCTTGATTTGACAATTGACTTTACCTCTAGCAAAGAAATCCAAAGCTTCTTGAGTATCCTTTCTGTTACCAACATAAGAACCTTTAATTTCAACTGATTTAACAACAGCATCGAAAACAGGGGCAACAACTTTGGATCCAGCTGGTAAACCAACAAGAACAACTTTACCCAATGGTCTAACATATTCAACTGATTGATTGATGGCCTTTTCGGAAACAGACACATTGATAACTCCATGTGGGCCACCATTAGTTGCCTTTTTAACAGCTTCGACAATATCTTTTTCCTTGGTAAAGTCAATATAAGCTTCAGCTCCTAAAGATTTAATGTATTCACCCTTTTCAGCACCTCCATCGATACCAATAACTCTGTAACCCATGGCAATAGCGTATTGAATAGCCAATGAACCCAATCCACCACCAGCACCAGAAATACAAACCCATTCACCAGCCTTCAATTGAGCAGTCTTCAAAGCCTTGTATACAGTAACACCAGCACACAAAATTGGAGCAGCTTTAGCCAAATCAGCATTCTTGGGGATTCTAGCAGCTTGGACAGCATCAGCAGTAGCATATTGTTCGAATGAACCATCATGGGTGTAACCAGACAAGTCAGCTTGAGGGCAATTTGGTTCAGCTCCTTGTTCACAAAATTCACAATTCAAACAAGAGCCATTCAACCATTTGATACCA
>NZ_JAHTMW010000059.1 GCF_026236535.1 Streptomyces sp. SKN60
GACTCTACCCACTGGGGCATGGCTCTCTCCGAAGCTGAAACATTGAGCACACCATGTGGCCCTCCCTTGGTGGCCTTGATGACATCCTTAACCAAGTCTTTAGAAGTCAAGAAATCGACGAAAGCTTCAGCACCCATCGATTTGGCAAACTCACCCTTGTCAGCACCACCATCGATACCCACAACTCTGTAACCCATGGCCTTAGCGTACTGGACAGCCAAGGAACCCAAACCTCCAGCAGCACCAGAAATAGCAACCCACTGACCGGCAGTCAAGTCGGCCGTTTTCAAGGCCTTGTACACGGTGATACCGGCACACAAAATTGGTGCTACCTGAGCCAAGTCGGTTCCCTTTGGAATACGGGCGGCCTGCACAGCATCGGCCGTAGCGTACTGTTGGAAAGATCCGTCGTGGGTGTAACCAGACAAGTCAGCGTGAGGACAATTGGATTCTTTGGAGGTGATACAGAATTCACACGACAAACAAGATCCGTTCAACCACTTGATACCAGCCAAGTCGCCGAGTTCCCAGCCGGTGACATTTTCACCAATTGCAACAACCTCACCAGCACCCTCGTGGCCTCCCACAAGAGGAAGCTTGGTAGCCAATGGCCAGTCTCCCTTCCAGGCGTGAAGATCGGTGTGGCACACACCGGAATATTTCACGTTAATCAAGATCTCATTGGGCTTAGGCTTGGGGACATCGATGTCTTTGTACTGCAATTCACCACCGTTGGTCTCGAAAATCACTGCTGTTTGTTTAGTTGGAATGGCC
>NZ_JAHTMW010000060.1 GCF_026236535.1 Streptomyces sp. SKN60
CTTTCTTTTCCAAATTCAATTGAGTTTATAAAACTAAGACAACAAAGGAATAATCACACATCTCACACAATGGCTATCAAAGTTGGTATTAACGGTTTCGGAAGAATTGGACGTTTAGTCTTGAGAATTGCTTTGCAAAGAAAGGATATTGAGGTTGTTGCTGTCAATGATCCATTCATTGCTCCAGACTATGCTGCTTACATGTTTAAGTACGACTCTACCCACAGAACTTACAAGGGTGATGTCAAGTCTGAAGGTGACACTTTGATTATTGACGGTCACAAGATTAAGGTTCATGGTGAAAAAGACCCAGCCTCAATTCCATGGGGTAAAGATGGTGTTGACTATGTCATCGAATCCACTGGTGTATTCACCACTCTTGAAGGTGCCCACAAACACATTGAAGGTGGTGCTAAAAAAGTTGTCATCACTGCTCCATCAAAGGATGCTCCAATGTTTGTTGTTGGTGTCAATGACGACAAACTCAATAAGGAAGATGAAATTATCTCCAATGCTTCATGTACCACCAACTGTTTGGCTCCATTGGCTAAAGTTATCAATGACAAGTTTGGTATTGAGGATGGTTTGATGACCACTGTCCACTCCATGACTGCTACTCAAAAGACTGTTGATGGTCCATCCCACAAGGACTGGAGAGGTGGTAGAACTGCTTCAGGTAACATTATCCCATCATCCACTGGTGCTGCCAAGGCTGTTGGTAAGGTTATT
>NZ_JAHTMW010000061.1 GCF_026236535.1 Streptomyces sp. SKN60
TAGTATTACCTTAGGCCTTTGCCTTTTACCTTAAGGATTTTCAGTGGATTATTTACTGTATATCAAGTAAGGTAGGCCTTGTTGAAAAGGTGTGGCATTGCTAAATTAGCGTGGTGGGCCTACTAGTGTGGTGGCTAGTCCACTAGTGTGGTGGGTAGTCACTAGCGTGGTGGTTAGTCACTAGCGTGGTGGCTAATTACTAGTGCGGTGGTTAGGGTGGTTGGAAAGGTCGGATATAGCGGGGTTGCTGACGTATCATAGCGAGCATTACGGGGAGCTTTCTTACTGGCTACCTTGGATGCCTGGGCCCACCCCTCCTTCGTGTATATATAGGATAGCTTTCCCCCTTCTTTCTAGATAGTAGAAGGGTAGCACAATCGAGTCTGTTAATACACTATATGCCTCTTAACTTCTTACCTTCCCTGCGTTTTCTGGTTATCTTATATTTGCCTTGCCTTTACACTTGCCCTGCTTTATAGCACTGGTATAGTCTTAGGACTTGGTGAAAAATCTAGTATTTATACTAAGATTAGTTCATAGGTCGCAGACAGTCTTGTGCTATCTAGCTAGCTAGTAAGGCTCTGCTTTTATAGTGACCTTAAGAATTGCAATAGGTTATGAGCCCGGGTTTTACTTCTTTGTTTTTACCCTACCTCTTTTGTGTTCACCCCTTAGTCTCTCTTGCTTATTAGTACTACTAATATAGCTATCCTTTAGTATCCTTG
>NZ_JAHTMW010000062.1 GCF_026236535.1 Streptomyces sp. SKN60
CCTTATTTCTCTTTTCCTTTCTTTTCCCAGTATTTTCATTAGTAACAATAACCAATAGTTTTACCACTATCAATTGACACACATCTAATCGTAATTTCAATTGACTGGATACGGAAACCAAAACAAGAAACATTTTTTTTTAATACTGGAATACCCTTATAAAACCACAACAACACTACAAATAATACTACTATAATTCACAATGTTGGCTATCGGAGACGTTATTTTAAGAGCTTTTAACTTTGTGTTTTTAGCCATTGCCCTTGGTTTGACTGGTTCATTAGCTGCCACTACAGTATACCAACACAATCCACAAATTAACTTTGCCGTCTTTGCCGCAGCTTTTGGTCTTTTGACTTCATCAATCTATGGTGTTTTGGCATTCTTTATTGAAGCTTTGGCCTGGCCATTGATCTTGTTCATTTTCGACTTCTTGAACTTTGTTTTCACATTTGCTGCTGCTTGTGCTATTGCTGCTGGTATTAGAGTACATTCATGTGGTAACCAAGACTACCTTGATTCCAACAAGATTAACCAAGGATCAAGGGGAAGATGTAGAAAGGCACAAGCTTCAACTGCATTTTTGTTCTTTTCCGCTTTTATCTTCATTGCTTCAGGTATTTTCAGTGCTATTGGATTGTTCAAGGGTGGTTTGTTTGGCTCAAAATACTCAAGATCTGCTCCAAGAACCG
>NZ_JAHTMW010000063.1 GCF_026236535.1 Streptomyces sp. SKN60
CGACGGAACGAGGACGGACGGTCGTCGCGACGCTCGTCGCGACGGAACCCACCGCCACGGTTGTCGTCACGCCGGTCATCGCGGCCGTACGAGGGACGGTCATCACGACGGAACGAGGACGGACGGTCGTCGCGACGCTCGTCGCGACGGAACCCACCGCCACGGTTGTCGTCACGCCGGTCGTCACGGCCGTACGAGGGACGGTCATCGCGGCGGTACGACGGGCGGTCGTCGCGGCGGTCGCCACGGTTGTCGTCGCGGCGGAAGCCGCCACCACGGTTGTCATCGCGGCGGTCGTCACGACGGTCATCCCGCCGGTCGTCGCGACGGAACGAAGGGCGGTCGTCGCGGCCGCGGTAACCACCGCCGCCACCGCCACGGTTGTCGTCACGGCGCGGCCCACGGAAGCCGCCCCGCTCGCCACCGTCCCGGCGACGCGGCTCGCGCTCCGGACGATCGTCGGGAGAGTTGGTGGACATCGACGTGACTCCTGTCTTCGGGTACTGCAGTCATTCTCGCGCAGCCGGCACCGCACCGCGCTTTCAACAAATACAAGGAAAAACAAAAGGACCCCTGGTCCCAGCGTGAACGCTGGGACCAGGGGTCCTGAAAGATTGTTCGGCGGCGTCCTACTCTCCCACAGGGTCCCCCCTGCAGTACCATCGGCGCTGAAAGGCTTAGCTTCCGGG
>NZ_JAHTMW010000006.1 GCF_026236535.1 Streptomyces sp. SKN60
GGCAGCAAGAAGCCCGCCTACACCGCCGTCCTCAACGCACTCAACACCGCCTCCCCCACACCCACTCCCACTCCCACTCCGACCCCGTCGCCCGGCTCCGGACAGATCAAGGGCGTCGCCTCGGGCCGCTGCCTGGACGTGCCGAGCGCCAGTACGACCGACGGCACGCAGGTCCAGTTGTGGGACTGCAACGGCAACGCCAACCAGCAGTGGACGTCCACCAGCGCCGGTGAGCTCAGGGTCTACGGCAACAAGTGCCTGGACGCCGCCGGCACCGGCAACGGCACCAAGGTCCAGATCTACAGCTGCTGGGGCGGCGACAACCAGAAGTGGCGCCTCAACTCCGACGGATCCATCGTCGGCGTCCAGTCCGGCCTCTGCCTCGACGCGGTCGGGGCCGGCACCGCCAACGGCACCCAGATCCAGCTCTACTCCTGCTCGGGCGGCACCAACCAGCGCTGGACCCGCACCTGATCTGCTGCGGCGACATCCCGCGCCCTTGAGGGGAGCCAGGCTGATCCTGGCTCCCCTCCTCGGGGACAGGCAGCCGGCCGCCGTGTCAGGCGTCGCCCGGGGGGCGGGTGCTGGCGCGCATGATGAGCTGTGGTTCCACCAGGAGGTGTTCGGCCTTGCGGGCGCGGCCTTCGATGTGGTCCACGAGGAGTCCGATGCTGCGGCGTCCGATGGTGGCGAAGTCCTGGCGGACGGTGGTCAGCGGCGGGGGGAAGTACTCGGCCTCGGGGATGTCGTCGAAGCCGGCGACGGCCACCTGGGCGGGGGTGCGGATGCCGACCTCGCGCAGTGCCCGCAGGACACCGAGCGCCATCTGGTCGTTGGCGACGAAGACGGCCGTGACCGGCGCCGCGCCCCGGCGGGCCAGGGCGAGCCCCGCGAGCTCCTGCCCCGCCCGGTACCCCGACAGCGGGCTCCAGTCACCGGCCAGCACGCGCGGGGGCCGGATACCGCTGTCCTCCAGGACCGCGCGCCAGCCCGCGGTGCGGGCCTCGCTCTCCAGCCAGTCCTCGGGCCCGGCCACGTGCCACACCGTGCGGTGCCCGGCGGCGAGCAGATGCTCCGTGACCATACGGGCACCGCGCTCCTGATCCAGGGAGACACCGGGCAGATCGAGCTGATGACCGCCCTCCACCGTGACCACGGGAAAGGGCGCGTCCAGCTCGGCGAGCGCCTGCACGTGCGAGCGCTGCGGAGTGATGGCGACGACCCCCTCCACACCCCAGGCCGCGAGGTGGTCGATGGCATCCTTCAGCGCCTGCCCCGCCCCGGTGCGCAGACTCACCGTGGAGACCAGATAGCCCTGCTCCCGCGCCGCCTCCTGCAGACCCGTCATCGTGCTGGCCGGACCGTACAGGGCGGTGTTGACCGCGATGACACCCAGCGTCCGCGTCCGGCGCGTCACCAGAGCGCGGGCCGCGGAGTTACGGCGGTAGCCCAGCCGCTCGATCGCCACGGTCACCTGCTCACGCGTGGCCGCACGCACGTTGGGATGACCACTCAGCACCCGGGAGACCGTCTGATGAGAGACCCCCGCCTCCCGAGCGACATCGGCCATCGTCGGCGGGCGGACCTCTTCCGCGGGATGCCCCACGTTCGCCTCCCCTCTCCCTGATCGCGACTGCGTATCGACATCGCGGCTGTGCATCGATACGAGAAAAACCTTATCGCCTCTCGTAACACGCCCTTGTGAGCGCTAACAGCCCTCCTTCGACCTGAACCGGAGGACCGTCCTCGACCGGTACTCCTCGCCGGGTCGCAGCACCGTGGACGGGTCACCGGGGCGGTTCGGGGAGTCGGGGAAGTGCTGGGTCTCCAGCGCGATGCCGGCGCCCGTCCGGTAGGGGGTACCGCTCTTGCCCAGGACCGTTCCGTCGAACTGCCCCGCGGTGTAGACCTGGAGCCCGGGCTCCGTGGTCAGCACCTCCATGCGGCGGCCCGTGGACGGTGCGTGGAGGACGGCGGCCCGGCGGAGCGTGTCGTCGTCGCCGTGCGGGCTCAGTACGAAGTTGTGGTCGTACCCGCCGCCCGCCCCGGGCCGGGCCTGGGCCTCGGCGATCCTGAGCGGCCGGCGGAGGTCGAACGCGGTGCCGGCGACGGGGCGGTGGTCCCCGTAGGGGATGAGTTCCTCGTCGACCGGTGTGTAGTGGTCGGCGTGGACGGCCAGTTGATGGTCGAGGATGTCGCCGGCGCCCTCGCCTTCGAGGTTGAAGTAGGCGTGGTTGGTCAGGTTGACCAGGGTGGCCGCGTCGGTGACCGCCGCGTAGGAGAAGGAGAGTTCGCTGTCGCGGCCGATGAGGCAGCTGACGGTCACGTCCAGGTTTCCCGGGAATCCCTGGTCGCCGTCGGGGCTACGGAGGCGCAGGAGCACACCGGTCCACTCCGGGGTGTGCACGCTTTCGGCTTCCCAGAGCCGGGTGTCGAAGCCGTCGGTTCCGCCGTGCAGGCAGTGGCCGTTCTCCTGTGTGGTCAGCTGGTACGTCTTCCCGTCCAGGGAGAACCGGCCTCGTGCGATGCGGTTGGCGTAGCGGCCGACGGTGGCTCCGAAGTACCGGGCGGCAGCCGTCCGAGCCGGGTCGCGGGGAGCGAGGACGACGTCGGCCGGTGTGCCGTGCCGGTCCGGCACCCACAGTCCGTGGAGGCGGGCGCCGCGGGTGTGCACCTCTGCCGTGAGTCCGCCGGGAAAGCCGAAGGTCCATCGTTGCCCGGCATCCGTGCCGGTGTGGCAGACCGGTGGGCCGCCGGTGAAAGGCGGAAGGGAGGACGCGGTCATGGAAGTTCCTTGTCCGGAGTGCGGCACAGCCGGGAAAGGAGGTTGAAGACTGCTTTCCCGGCCGTGATCGTGGTGGTCGGTGGCGAGTGTCGGTGGTGAGTGCTCGGCGGTGAGCGGTCTGCCCGGGATCGGGCCTGCCCGGGAGGTCTAGCGCACCGGGCGGGAGCCGCCGAAGAGCCGTTGGAGGAGGATGAAGACGAACAACAGGCCCCCGATGACGATGCGCGTCCACCACGAGCTGAGCGTGCCCTGGAAGCTGATGATGGTCTGGATCAGGCCGAGGACCGTCACGCCCAGCGCGGTTCCCAGGACGAAGCCGGAGCCTCCGGTGAGCAGCGTCCCTCCGATGACCGCGGCCGCGATGGCGTCGAGTTCCATGCCGACGGCGTGCAGGGCGTAGCCCGACAGCATGTAGAAGGTCAGCAGCAGGCCGCCGAGGGCGGAGCACAGGCCGCTCACGGCGTACACCGCGATCTTGGTGCGTCCCACGGGCAGGCCCATGAGACGGGCCGAGGACTCGTTGCCGCCCAGGGCGTAGACGGTGCGGCCGAAGCGGGTGTGGTGGAGGACGACGAAGGCGAGCGCCAGCACGACCAGGGCGATGACCACGGCGGGTGAGACGAACAGCCCCCCTGGCAGGAGCACTCGCGTCTGGGCGATCCGCGTGGTCGTCGGGTCGGTGAGGGAGATGGACTCCGTGCTGATCATGTAGCAGAGGCCGCGGGCGAGGAACATGCCCGCGAGGGTGACGATGAAGGGCTGGATCTGGAAGGCGTGGATCACCCAGCCCATGAGGGCGCCGCCTCCGGCTCCCACCAGCAGGACCAGCGGCACCGCCAGGGCGAGCGGCACGCCGTTCCGTTCGACGAGCCAGGCCGTCAGCATGGTCGACAAGGCCACCATGGAACCGACGGAAAGGTCGATTCCACCGGTGAGGATGACGAACGTCATGCCGATCGCCACGACGAGCAGGAAGCTGTTGTCGATCAGGACGTTGAGCAGGACCTGCGCGGAGAAGAAGCCTTCGTACTGAAGGGAGCCGATCGAGAACATCACGATCAGCAGAGTGGCGGTCACCACGAGCGGCAGCCGGGTGGCATGCCGTGCCGAGAACCGCTGGAGCGGCCCGGTGAGGGAGCTGAGGGTGGTGCTCACGGGTGGACCTCCTGCTGGCGGGCTCCCACGTCGCCGGCCGCGGGGGCCTGGCCCGGGGCGGCCGGTCGGCGACGGCGCGAGAGTCGCGCGCGGAACTCGGGCGACTGGACGAGACACACGACGATGACGACCAGGGCCTTGAAGACGAGGGTGGTCTCGGGCGGTACGCCGAGGGTGTAGATCGTGGTCGAGAGGGTCTGGATGATCAGCGCGCCCAGGACCGTCCCTCCGAGGGAGAAGCGGCCGCCCGTGAGGGCGGTGCCGCCGACGACCACGGCGAGGATGGCGTCCAGCTCGATCCACAGGCCCGCGTTGTTGCCGTCGGCGCTGGAGACGTTGGAGCTGATCATCAGGCCGGCCACCGCGGCGCACACGGCGCTGACGACGTAGACCATGACCAGGAGACCGGCTGCCCGGATGCCGACGAGTCGGCTCGCGACCGGATTGCCGCCCACCGATTCGATGAGCATGCCGAGCGCGGTCCGCCGGGTGACGAGGGAGGTGACGGCGACGAGGGCCGCGGCGAGGAGGACGGCGAAGGGGAGGGTGAGCCAGTAGCCGCCGCCGATCATCTTGTAGGCGCTGCTGGACACGCTGATGATCTGGCCGTCGGTGATCAGCTGGGCCACGCCCCGGCCCGCGACCATGAGGACCAGCGTGGCGACGATGGGCTGGACGCCGAGCCGGGCGACGAGGAGGCCGTTAAGCAGTCCGATCGCGGCGGCCACGCCGACCGCCACCGCGATCGCCGACAGGACGGTGGGCAGACTTCCGGGGTCCTTCGCGGTGGCGATGTGCTCGCACGCGAGGGCTCCGGCGATGGCGACCGTCGAGCCGACCGAGAGGTCGATGCCCCGGGTCGCGATGACCAGCGTCATGCCGAGCGACACCAGGACCAGCGGGGCGCCGAACTGGAGGATGTCGATCAGGCTGCCGTACAGGTGTCCGTTCTGGACGCGGACGGCGAAGAAGTCGTGGGTGAGCGCGAGGTTCCCCAGCAGCAGGGCTGCCAGGACGGCGGCGGGCCAGAAGAGGCGGTGTTCGGTGAGCTGCCGGGCGCCGGGCGCCCGGGCCGGACGCCCTCCGGCGCCGGTGTCGTCAGGTGGTGTCATGAGGTGGCTCCGGTGGCGATGGTGCCCAGGATCCGGTCGGGCGTCAGGGTCGGGTCGTTGGGAAGGGTGGCGACAAGCCGGTGATCGCGCAGGACACCCACGCGGTGGCTCAGCCGCAGCACTTCCTCGAGTTCGGCGGAGATGAAGAGAACCGCGGTGCCTTCCGCGGCCAGCCGGGTGACCAGTTTCTGGATCTCCGTCTTGGCTCCGATGTCGATGCCCCGGGTGGGTTCGTCCAGGATCAGCAGCTCGGGGTCGGTGAGCAGCCACCGCGCGAGCAGCACCTTCTGCTGGTTGCCTCCGCTGAGGTTGCGGACCTGGGCCTCGGGATCGGCCGGGCGGATGTCGAGGACCTCGGTCCACCGGGCGGCGATCTCGTCCTGTCGGGTGCGGGAGAGCGGTTTGGTCCAGCCGCGTGCGGCTTGCAGGGCGAGCACGATGTTCTCGCGGACCGTGAGTTCGCCGATCAGGCCCTCCGCCTTGCGGTTCTCCGAGCAGAAGGCGATCTTGTGGGCGATCGCGGCGCGGGGCGATCGCAGGGCGGTGCGTTCGCCGTCGATCCGGAGCTCTCCTCCGTCGGCGTGGTCGGCGCCGAAGAGCAGCCGGGCCGCCTCGGTGCGTCCGGAGCCGAGGAGCCCGGCCAGGCCGATGACCTCGCCGCGGTGGATGTCCAGGTCGTACGGCTGGACGGCACCGGCCCGGGTGAGTCCGCGGGCGCTCAGGAAGGGGGTGTCCGCGGGGGCGGGGGCGGCGGTGCCGGTGTGCGACGTCTCCGCGAGTTCGTCGAGGGTGCGCAGTTCGCTGCCGACCATGCGGTGTACGAGGGTGACGGGTGTCAGCTCGTCGATCCGGTACTCGCCTTCGAGGTGGCCGTTCCGCAGGACGGTCACCCGGTCGCACAGGTCGAAGACCTGGTCGAGGAAGTGGGTGACGAAGAGGATCGCGACGCCCCGGTCGCGCAGCCGGCGTATCAGGGCGAACAGCTGGGCGACTTCGTCCCGGTCGAGGCTGGAGGTGGGCTCGTCCAGGACGAGCACCTTCGCCTGGATGTCCACGGCACGCACGATCGCGACGAGCTGCTGGACGGCGATGGAGTGCGCGCTCAGCGGCAGGCGGACGTCGAGGTCGAGTTCCAACTCGGTGATGAGCTGTGCCGCGCGCCGGTGGAGGGCCGACCAGTGGACGAGTCCCAGGCGCCGGGGTTCACGGCCGATGAGGATGTTCTCGGCGACGGAGAGGTTGGGGCACAGGTTCACCTCCTGGTAGACCGTGCTGATTCCGGCGTGCTGTGCTTCCAGTGGTTCGGCGAACCGCTGAGGGGCGCCGTCGACGGAGACCGTTCCCGCGGCGGGCGGGTGGACCCCGGTGAGCACCTTGATGAGGGTCGACTTGCCGGCGCCGTTCTCACCCATCAGCGCGTGGACCTCGCCCGGGAAGAGGCGCAGGTCCACGCCGTCGAGGGCGAGGACGCCGGGGAAGGCCTTGCGGATGCCGCGGGCCTCCAGGACCGGCCGGTCGGCGGGTGGGGGCGTGCGGGGTGTGGGTGGGGGTGTGCGGGGTGTGGGTGGGGCTGCCATCCGCCCTCCTCTCCTGAGGGATCGGGGGCGGCGCGAGAGCCGCCCCCGATCCGGTGCGGGCGTCGGTCAGTACTGGCGGCCGGGCAGGGCGGCCGCGGCCTGGTCCTGGGTGAAGACGCCCTCCTTGACCTCGACCCGCTGCGGAACGTTCTCCCCCGCCGCGACCTTCTTGGCGAGTTCCATGAGCTGGTCGCCGAGGAGCGGGTTGCACTCGACCACCACGTTGATCTTCTTCTCCTGCATGGCGACGAAGGCGTCCTTGATGCCGTCGACGGAGATCACCTTGATGTCGACGCCCGGCTTCTTGCCCGCCTCCTCGATGGCCTGGATGGCGCCCAGGGCCATGTCGTCGTTGTGGGCGTACAGGACGTCGATGTCCTCGTGGGACTTGAGGAAGGCCTGCATGACCTCCTTGCCCTTGGCGCGCGTGAAGTCCCCGGTCTGGGAGGCGACGACCTTGAATTTGGGCTCGCCCTTGATGACGTCGGCGAAGCCGGCCTTGCGGTCGTTGGCGGGGGCGGAGCCGGTGGTGCCCTGGAGCTCGACGACATTGACGGGCGCCGAGGTTCCCTCGTACTCCTTCACGAGCCACTTGCCGGCCTCCTGCCCCTCCTTGACGAAGTCGGAGCCGAGGAAGGTCCGGTAGAGGGAGGTGTCCTTCGAGTCGACGGCGCGGTCGGTGAGGATCACGGGGATGCCGGCGTTCTTGGCCTCCTTCAGGACGGTGTCCCAGCCGGACTCCACCACCGGCGAGAAGGCGATGACGTCCACCTTCTGCTGGATGAAGGTGCGGATCGCCTTGATCTGGTTCTCCTGCTTCTGCTGCGCGTCGGAGAACTTCAGCGTGATGCCAGCCTTCTCGGCCGCCTCGCGTACGGACTTGGTGTTGGCGGTGCGCCACCCGCTCTCGGCTCCTACCTGAGCGAACCCGAGCACCAGCTTGCCGTCGGAGGAGCCCTTGCCGGTGCCGCCGGGACTGCCGGTGGCCGCGGGCTCGGTGGTACAGGCGGTCAACACACTGCCGGCCAGGGCGGCGGCGGCGATGACGCGGAGGGCTCTGTGGGCCATGTCGTGGTTCCTCTCGGGACGTGCGTCGTACCAGGCGGAGCCCTGAAGGCGATGGGCACCGTGAAGGGTGGCTGCGCAGGGGTGGTTGAGCCGGGCGAGGCAGGACGAAGCGTCGGCCCCGACGGTCGGTGAGCTGGCGAACGCGACACATTGTGAGCGCTAACAGAGCAGTTACTCAAGGGCTCGTACGACCGTTACACGTTCTTGATACGCAGGAGTGGGCCGGCCATGGGGCGCGGAGAGGCCCACGAAGTCCGGAGAAACAGGCAGTTAACGACGGATCTTGAGTCTCCGGGCCCCCTGCGACCTGGGCTGTACCAGAGTGGCCGGCTCGACAGGGCAGCGTGACGCGGAGAGTCGACACCCAGAAATTGTGAGCGTTAACACCTATGCTCCACCGGTGCCTGAGCGCGCGGTTCATCGCCGCCAGTTCACGTAGCGCGCCCGAAGCGTCAGGCGTACGACCGCAACCAGCGCAGCTTGGCGGCCTCGTGGTACGGGCCGCCGCCCTCGTGGTCGTTGAAGTCGTAGACCTCGATGGCCTTGTCGGCGCCGCCCCAGGCGTTGAACGCCGCGAAGACGGTCGACGGCGGGCAGGTCTGGTCCTCCAGCGCCGCCGAGAACAGCGCGGGCGCACGACCGCGGGCGGCGAAGTGGACGCCGTCGAAGTACGACAGCGTGCGCAGGGCGTCCTCGGTACGGCCGCGGTGCGTCCTGAGGTAGAGGCCGACCTCGCGGTACGGGTGTCGGTCCGTCAGCATCGTGGCACGGGGGAAGTCGCACAGGAACGGCACGTCCGGCGCCACCGCCACCAGGTCCGGCACCAGACCGCCCACCGCGATGGTGATGCCGCCGCCCTGACTCCCGCCGAGCGCCACGGTCCGCGAGGCGTCCGTCAGCGAGTGCGAGCGTGCCGCCTCCACCGCACGTACGGCATCGGTGAACACACGCCGGTAGTAGTAGTTCTCCGGGGCGTCGATGCCCCGGGTCATGAAGCCGGGGTACGCCGGAGCGCTGCCCACCGGGTCGGCCGTGCCGCCACCGCCGCCCCAGACGCTGCCCTGCCCCCGGGTGTCCATCACGAAGTGCGCCCGGCCGCTGGACGCCCACGTCAGGTCCTCGTGGGGAAGACCGCGCCCGCCGCCGTAACCCATGAACTCCACGACCAGCGGCACCGGTTCCTCGGCATCGGCCGGCAGCCGCAGCCAGCCCTTCACCGGGTGACCGCCGAACCCGGCAAACGTCACGTCGTACACCCGGACTGTCGACAGTCCTGCGTCGACCGGCTCGAAGCGGGCGTCCAGGTCGAACTCGCGTGCCTCCTGAAGCGTCTTGGCCCAGAAGGCATCGAAGTCCCCGGGGGCGACCGAGTCGCTGTGATACTCGCGGAGTTCGTCGAGGGGGAGGTCGAACAGGGCCATGCGGGACCGCCTTCGGTAGGTGGTACGACCGATCACACCGTACGTGGGAGCGTGCACAGCCCACCAGACCTCCCGGATCACCCCGTACGCGCACGGCGTACCCGCCCACTCGGACCCGGCGTCCGCTCCGTCCCGCTCGCGCTCGCGCTCGGTCTGCGGGTGTCGCCGAGCCGTGCGGCGTACGGCGGTAGGGCCCGGCACCCGGCAGCACCACAGCGGCCGCGCCCCCGGTGCCGCGGGCACCCTCGTCACGCGCGGGCGCCACCGCGGTGAAGCCGGCGATCCTGTCATCGGTGCGGGCCACGCGGGTGATCGGGAGCCGACTTCGCTGCCGTTGGCGCGGCGTTCGGTCATTCCGCTCGACGAGGCGAGACAGTGGACGGGATTTCCGGCCGGACCAACCCGGGGCCCTACCGACGTCGGCAGCCGGGCGTGGTCGGCCGTCCGACCGCCCACTCGTTCGCAAAGGGATGCATCGATGACCGACGCCGCCACGTCCTACCGTGATCTCCGTGCGCTGGTGATCAACTGCACGCTCAAGCGGTCGCCTGAGCGCAGCCACACGCAGGGACTGATCGACGTCAGCACCGGCATCATGGAGCGCCAGGGCGTCGAGGTCGAAGTGCTGCGGGCCGTGGATCTCGACCTCGCGACCGGCGTGTGGCCGGACATGACCGAGCACGGCTGGGAGACCGACGAGTGGCCGGTGATCTACTCGCAGGTGATGGCCGCGGACATCCTCACCTTGGCCGGACCTGTGTGGCTGGGTGACAACTCCTCGGTCATGAAGAAGGTGATCGAGCGCCTGTACGCCTGCTCGTCCATCCTCAACGACCGTGGCCAGTACGCATATTACGGGCGGGTCGGGGGTTGCTTGATCACCGGCAACGAGGACGGCGCCAAGCACTGCGCGATGAACGTCCTCTACAGCCTCCAGCACCTCGGATACGTGATCCCGCCGCAGGCCGACGCCGGCTGGGTCGGCCCGGCCGGGCCGGGCCCGTCATACCTGGACGAGGGCTCGGGTGGCCCGGAAAACGACTTCACCAACCGCAACACCACCTTCATGACGTGGAACCAGCTCCACCTGGCCCGCATGCTCAAGGACGCCGACGGCATCCCGGCCCACGGCAACCAGCGCTCCGAGTGGGACGCCGGCTGCCGCTTCGACTTCGAGAACCCCGAGCACCGCTGAACGCCGAGTGCGACCGCGCCGGCGACCGCCGAGCCGACCACTGGGCCGAGCAGGCCGGCACGCGTCTCGCCCCCTGCCCGCGCTCGCGCGATCGGGTCCGGCACGGCGGCCCGTGCCTACGAGCCGCAGGTGCCGACCGGCCGGAGCGCCGCCACCTCCCCCAGGGGAATGTCCACGGGCTGCCCGGCGTCCGCGACCTCCAGGCCCAGGGCGCCGCCGCCACTCGCCCGCAAGGTGCCGCACCAGGTGCCTGAGGCGGTGGAGACCTCGACCAGTGCCCCCGCCTTCGAGGGCCTTTCCTCCGGCCACCACGCCGTGCTGGCCGCGACGGCGACCAGGAGCACGGCGAGGAAGGTGAGACCGATGCCGAGGTGGAGCCGCCGCCCGGTCCGCACCACGTCCGCGGTCGGCGGCGGCGTACGCACCGGCCAGGCGATCCGCGCCACGAGGTACGTGGCCGCGCACGCGACACCGAGAGCGGGCAGCACCAGCACCCCGGCCACCGCCTCCACGGCGCGCGGGGCGCCCGATCCGCCCGTGCCGCCGCTCTTGAGCGCCCCGCACAGCCCGGCGAAGCCCAGCACGGCGAGCTGAAGGGTCAGCCACCCGCGCGCGGAGGTCTGCAGTCGGTCACCCGTCTCGTCTGTCATCCCGTCAGAATGGCGAACGCCGGCGCGAGTCAGCGATGCACACGCGGGCAGGGGTCGCCCGTACGGCGGTTCGTGCAGTGCCCGTCGTGTGCGCGGAGGGAACAGCCAGAGGGTTCTGGTCACCGCGCAGCGTACGTCGCCGGGGCGGCGCCCCTGCCACCTGGACCGGCCCGAAGGGGAGCACCCTGGGACAGCTCGCCGCGGCGGGAGACAGCCCGCGGTCAGCGCGCATGACTCAAGATCACCGCATACGCTGCCCAGGGGGACTCGCCGCCCACGGGAGCAGTCATGGCCACCGTTGATCCACGTACGCAGGGCCGCGAGGCGTACGAGCGGCTGGCGTGGCGGGACGCGTACGAGCACCTGTCGGCCGCCGACCGGCGGGAACCGCTGGAGGCGGCCGATCTCGACCGGATGGCGCGCGCGGCGTATCTGATCGGCGCCGTCGACGCGGCGGACGGGGCCTGGGAGCGGGCCCACCACGCGTTCCTGGACCGAGGCGACACCGCGGCGGCCGTGCGGTGTGCGTTCTGGATCGGACTCACCCTCGTCCTGCGCGGCGAGCACGCCCGCGGTGGCGGGTGGCTGGCTCGGGCGGGGAACCTCCTCGAGGACGCGGCGCCGGACTGCGCGGAGCAGGGGTACCTGCGCGTTCCCTCGGCGTTGCGGGCGCTGGGCGGTGGCGATGCCGAGGGGGCACATCGCGCGTTCGTGGAGATCGCCGGGATCGCCGACCGGTTCGACGACGCCGATCTGCGGGCGCTCGGGAGGCTTGGCCAGGGCCAGGCCCTGATCGCCCAGGGCCGGACGGCACAGGGCGTGGCGGTGCTGGACGAGACGATGGTGGCGGTGACCACGGGCGAGGTGTCGCCCATCGTCGCCGGAATCGTCTACTGCGCCGTGATCCTCGCCTGCCGCGGGATCTACGACCTGGGGCGCGTACGGGAGTGGACGGCGGCCCTGAGCCGCTGGTGCGCCGCGCAGCAGGGCCTCAGGCCGTACCGGGGCCAGTGCCTGGTGCACCGTTCGGAGGTCATGCAGTTGCACGGCGAGTGGGCCGACGCCATGGACGAGGTTCGGCAGGCGTGCGAGCACCTGTCCGATCCGCCCGGTGACCCGGTGACGGGCATGGCGGTGTACCAGCGTGCCGAGCTGTTCCGGCTGCGCGGAGAGTTCTCCCGGGCCGAGAGCTGCTATCGCGAGGCCGTCGCCTGGGGGCACTCGGCGCAGCCCGGCCTGGCCCTGCTCCGGCTGGCCCAGGGGCGCCTGGACGACGCCGCCGCCGCGATCCGCCGGACGTTCGGGGAGACCGGCGTGACGGAGGAGCGGCCCAGGCTGCTGGCCGGCTATGTGGAGATCGAGCTCGCCGCCGGGGCCGTCGAGGAGGCGCAGCTCGCGGTGGACGAGCTCGGCAAGATCGCCGCCGGTTTCGACTCGCCGTACCTGCGGGCGGTGGTGGCGTACGCGCACGGCTCGGTGCTCCTCGCCGCGGGTGAGCCGGAGGCCGCGTGCGCCGCCCTGCGCCGTGCGTGGGTCGCCTGGCACGAGGTCGGCGCTCCGTACGAGACGGCACGCGCACGAGTGCAGCTCGCTCGGGCGTGCCGTCGGCTCGGCGACCACGACACGGCCGAGATGGAGCTGGAGGCCGCCCACCGCGTCTTCGAGCGGCTCGGCGCGGTACCGGCGCTGGAGGAGGCGCGGCAGCTCATGGACCGGGCGGGCCCGGCCTCGTACGCGCATCCCGGAGGCCTGACCCCGCGCGAGGTCGAGGTGCTCCGCCTGGTCGCGACCGGCGCGTCGAACCGGGAGATCGCGGACCGTCTCGTCATCAGCGACAAGACGGTCGCCCGGCACGTGAGCAACATGTTCAGCAAGCTGGGTGTCTCCTCGCGGGCCGCCGCCACCGCGTACGCCTACGAGCACGACCTCGTCCAGGGGTGAGGCCGCTACACAGAAATACCCACGCGCCGCATGCCGGCCGAGTTGGTCGATGCGGCCGATGCGGACACCGCCGCCGGAGACGGACTCTTTCCTTGGAAGCCTCGCAGGCCCCGCGGGCCCCGTGGGCCTGGCGGGCACGGAGGAAGGAGGCCGTGATGAGCACGCGGACCAAGGCGACACGCGCGGAGACGTCTGCCGGTCGGCAGGCGCGCGACCGGCTTCTCGCCGCGATGCCGGTGACGGAGCGGCGGATGGAGCTGGGGACGGTGTCCACCGCCGTCCTGGAAGGCGGTGACGGCCGGCCCGTCGTGCTGCTGCACGGCCAGGGCGAGTTCGCCGCCGTCTGGATCAACGTGATCCCCGATCTGGTCAGGACGTACCGGGTGATCGTTCCCGACCTGCCCGGCCACGGCGCCTCGGAGGTGCGCGACGGCCGACTCGACGCCGACACGGTCCTGACCTGGCTCGACGAGCTGATCGACCAGACGTGCCAGGGGAGGCCGCCCGTGCTGGTCGGCCACCTGCTGGGAGGCGCGATCGCCGCCCGGTACGCGGTGCGCCACGGCGACCGCCTCGCTCACCTGGTCCTGGTCGACACGATGGGTCTGGGCTGGTTCCGGCCGGCGCCGAGCTTCGCGGTGCCCATGATGGGCTTCGTCGCCCGCCCGACCCCGAAGAGCCGGGATCGCCTGTTCGACCGGTGCTTCCTCGACATGGAGCGGGTGGGCGAGCAGGCCGGAGAGCAGTGGGAGCCGCTCCTTGACTACGCCCTGGACCGGGCCCGTACACCGAGCGTGCAGGCGGCGATGCGCGGCATCATCCCGCGTGTCGGCGTGCCGCCGATCCCGTCCGGCGATCTCACCGGCATCAGGGTTCCCACCGACCTGATCCACGGCCGGTACGACCTCCAGGTACGGCTGCGGGCGGCGGAGGCGGCGAGCGCCCGGTACGGCTGGCCGCTGCATGTCATCGAGGACTGCCGGGACGATCCCGCCGCCGAGCAGCCGGAGGCCTTCCTCGACGCGCTGCGCGCGGCGCTGGAGACAGCGGGAGAGGAGGAGAGGACATGAGCATGAGCACGAGCACGTTCGAGATCACCGGACTCGACGGCGGGCGCGTCGGCCTGACCTCGGCTCAGATCCAACAGCTCGGCACCCGGCTCGACGGGCCGGTGCTCATCGCCGGGGACGAGGGCTGGGACGAAGCGGTCCTGCTCTGGAACGCCATGGTCACGGCCAAGCCCTCACTGGTCGTCCAGCCGGTCTCGGCCCAGGACGTGGCCACGGCCGTCCGGTTCGCGGCCGACCACGGCCTGTTGCTGAGCGTCAAGGGCGGAGGCCACAACATCGCCGGCACGGCGCTCGCCGACGGCGGGCTGACCCTCGACATGTCCCGGATGAAGGAGGTCACCGTGGACCCGGCGGCCCGCCTCGCGCGCGCGGGTCCCGGATGCCTGCTGAAGGACGTCGACGGGGCGACCCAGCGGTACGGTCTGGCGACGATGCTGGGGTTCGTGTCCGAGACGGGAGTCGCCGGCCTGACCCTCGGCGGCGGATTCGGCTACCTGACCCGCCGGTTCGGCTGGGCGGCCGACAACCTGGAGGAGGTCGAGATCATCACGGCGGACGGCGCGACCAGGACCGCGAGCCGGGTGGAGAACCCGGACCTGTTCTGGGCGGTCCGCGGCGGCGGTGGCAACTTCGGCGTCGTCACCCGCTTCACCTTCCGGTTGCACGAGGTCGGCCCCGTCATCACCGGAGGCCTGGCGGCCTGGGGTATCGACCGGGCGGACGAGGTCCTCGCGGCGTACCGGGAACTCACCGCGTCCGCTCCCCGCGAGCTGACGGCGGTGGCGATCGTCCGGCTCGCGCCGCCCGCGCCGTTCGTCCCGGACGCGTGGCACCGCAAGCCCGTCGTCGGACTGCTCGTGTGCCACAGCGGCGCGAACGCCGAAGCCGACCTCGCCCCGCTGCGTGCCCTGGGAGAGCCGATCTTCGATCTGATCGGCGAGAAGCCGTACGCGGCCCAGCAGTCGATGCTCGACGCGATGGAGCCCAAGGGCCTGAACCAGTACTGGAAGGCCGAGTTCCTCCCCGGCCTGCCGGGCGCGTTCCTTCCCGTGTTCCGCGACGCGGCGCTGGAGGTCTGCTCTCCCCTGTCCTTCTCCGTCGTCTTCCACCTCGCCGGTGCGCTCAACGAGGTCGACGGCGACGGCGACAGCGACGGTGGAGCGGTCGGCAACCGGGACGCCCGGTTCATCAGCGGCTTCTCCGGAGTCTGGCCCCCGCGGACCGACGGCGAGGGGACCGTGGCCGCCGTCCGCAAGGGATGGGAGAGCATCCGTCCCTTCTCGACCGGCGGGAACTACGTCAACTTCCAGCTGGCCGAGGACGACGACGCCAGAACCGCCGACGCATACCGGGGCACCTACGAGCGTCTTCGCCGGATCAAGGCGAAATACGACCCGGACAACGTCTTCCGCGTCAACCGCAACATCCGGCCGGGCAGATGAAGGCTCAGCGATGAGCGCCGTCTACGACGGGCTCGACGTGTACGCCGCCTTCGCGGCGGCGTACACGGACCGCAGCCCTCCGCGGCCGACCGAGAAAGCGCCTGGCCGTCCGCGGCTTCGTCCATGACGTCCACACCGGCAGGTTGCGCGAGATCCGGTGACGGGATTCGGCGCTCGGGACGGCCTGCTCGCGGTCTTCGACAGCGGCGGCCCGATGCGCGACGCGGCTCGTCTTCGCGCGGGACGGGGGGCGCCTGACCGGACGCTTCGCGGACACCGGTAGGGCGGCGGTAGGCGTCCTGCCTCACACCGGCGGAGGGTGGCCGACTCATGGCCGACTACTCCCGACTGCACGGATGCCAAGGCGTTCCTGGCCGCCGCCGGACTGCGCACCGTGCGCACCGAGCCCCACGACCGGGCGATGCTCCGCATGATCGACCAGATCGAGGCCGGCCTGAATCTGCTGCGCATGACCGCACCCGCCAGGCTCACCATGGCGGGCATCGACCTCGACGCCGCCCCCGCCGTCCTGTGGGCAGCCCGGACAGCCGTGGCGGACGGCGTTCTCGGATACGCCCTGCTGGTCGCTGTCCGGGAAGGCTCTCGCAGCGGCTGAGTGCGCGACGGGTCAGGCTCGGTCCGTGGGAGGTGCCTCATGAGGACGGCGTGCCTGCGCGTCGTGATCGCATCGCTCACTTGGGCGGTAGACCCGCGGCGAACGCGTGGCCTCGGTCGACCCATTCGGCGAGATCCTCGTCCTCGGTGAGGACGGAGGCGTCGACGACGACCCAGCCACGCATGGGGCGGCCGGTGAAGTCGAAGATCCTTGCCCCGGGGCGCGCGAGGGCGGCGTCGGTGGCGTCGGGGCCGACGCGGACCATCAGGTCGTCGCCGATGACACCCACGGCCATGTTGCCGGCGTGCAGGAAGGCCAGGCCGCCGAACATCCGCTTTTCCGTGACGGCGGAGTCCACGCCCAGGTGGGCCCGGATCCGTTCCGCCAGTCCCTCGTCGAATGCCATGTCTGTCCTCGCGCTCAGCCCTGCGGCTCGCCCAGCCGCAGCTCCAGGTCCCGCAGGTCCTTGACCAGTGACGATCTCACCTTGCGCGCCATGAGCGGCGCGGCGAGACCGTACAGGCCGGACGCGTCACCCCGTACGCGGATCCGGGCGAGCGTGCCGCCGCCCGGGTCCGGGTCGAACGTGTAGGTCACGTGCATGGGCATCGGCCCGGCGACGGAGACCATGTCAAGGAGCCGCGGCGGTTCGTGGGCGGCGACGCGCAGCACATAGTCAATCCGCTTGCCCAGGAAGTACGCGGTACGGGTCACCTCGGCACCGACCCCGAAGCCGCCTCCTTCGGCCTCTCGCGTCAGCGCCGCCCTCGACCGGGCACCGGCAACCGGAGTCGATGCGCGGGACCTACCGGCACGTAGGTAAGCGCGCTCACATACCCGCCTGTGATGTCCTCGTAGCGTCGAGGGTGAGGTGCAGCGGCCGGACTCGTCGGCGGTCTCGGGTTCGGCCACCTCGCCCAGCGGTTCCCACCCGCGGCCGGCATCCCGGACGGCTACTGTCTTGCCGACAGCGCAGACACGCTGGCCTGCCCGCCGTGGGGAGCAACGCCCCCGCCGTGGGCACCGGGACGACGCGAGGGGCCCCCTCATGAACCCGACCGGTGACGACGCCGAGAAGACCTGGTGCATCTCCGAGATCGACATCTTCCGGGACCTGAGCGAGGCGGAGATGGACGTCATCGCCGCCACGGCCCCCATGAAGGCCTACAGGGCGAACTGCTCTACTCCCCCGCTCAACCCTCCGAGGTGCTGTTCATCCTCAAGAAGGGCCCGGTCCGCGTCTTCCGGGTCTCCGCCGAGGGACGCGCTCTGACCTGCGCGATCAGATCCATCTGCTCGGGCGCGCACCTGCTGGCCCCGGCGGGCCTGCTGGACGGCCGTACCGCACGACCCACTGGCGGACGGCCGCACGGCTGGCGGCCGACCACCCGCTCGTCACCGCCGATCCGGATCCGATCTTCATCCGGGAAGGCCGCCTGTGGACC
Source organism: Streptomyces sp. SKN60 (assembly GCF_026236535.1). Classification (GTDB taxonomy): domain Bacteria; phylum Actinomycetota; class Actinomycetes; order Streptomycetales; family Streptomycetaceae; genus Streptomyces. Next base: position 17,478 of record NZ_JAHTMW010000006.1, read on the forward strand.
TGCGCCGGCATCGCCTCGGGAATGGACATGGCCCTGGCCATGGTCACCGAGGACCACGGCCCGGAACGCGCCCTGGCCACCGCCCGCACGATGGTCATGTACGTCAAACGCGCCGGCGGCCAGAGTCAGTTCAGCGCCCCGCTCGCACCTCCCGCGGCGCCCGGCGACCGGCTGGACGAGCTGCGCGGGTGGATCGGTGAGCACCTCACCGAGGACCTCTCCGCCGACGCCCTGGCCGCACGACTGCACCTGAGCGTGCGCCACTTCTCCCGGCTGTTCCGCGCGCGTACCGGCACCACTCCGGCCGCGTACGTCGAGTCCGTCCGGCTGGAGGCCGCCCGCCGGCAGCTCCAGGACAGCGACCACGGCCTGCCCGAGATCGCCGCGCTCTGCGGCCTCGGCTCCGTGGAGAGCCTGCACCGTTCCTTCCGGCGCCGTCTCGGTACCACCCCCGCCCAGTACCGGCGCCGCTTTCGCTGAACCCCGCCGTACTCCCCCGCCGTACTCCTCCACCGCTCGCGAACCACCGCGCGGCGGAAGACAGTCATGCCCACAGGAGAGAACCGTGTCCCGAACCAAGGTTCCGCCCATCCCGGTCATGGGCCGCCACCACATCAACGCGTACCTGCTGCTCGGCCGCCGGCCCGTCATCGTCGACGCGGGAACGCCCGGCAGCGGCCGGAAGATCTACGAGCGGATCGCCGCCCACGGGGTGGACCCCACCGACGTGTCGCTGATCGTCATCACCCACGGCCACATCGACCACTTCGGCTCCGCCGCCGAGCTGCCCCGCCTGACCGGGGCGCCCGTCGCGGGACACATCGCCGACCTCGGCCCCTACCGCACCGGCCGGGCCCGCGAGCCCTACCTGCCCACCGGACCGATGGGCCGCCTCATGGCCAGGAACAGCAACCTGCACCTCCAGGTGGAACCCCTCGAACCCGACGTACTCGTCACCGGCGAGACCGACCTGGCGGACTACGGGATCTCGGCACGCATCTCCCGGCGCGAAGCAGCGGGACGGCTCCCCGTCCGCACGGAGAACACCACCGCGTCAACACACAGCAGAATCGGCGATGCTGACAACGCCCGTGTCAGATGCGGGCGAGCGCCGCGGCGCCGAAGGAGACGTCGAACCGGTCGCACCAGATGCTGACGCTCGGGTACGCCGACCAGTCGAGGCCGGCGGGCAGTGCGTAGTTCTGATCGCCCTTGTTGCCCTTCAGCTTGGCGAGGTTGACGTACTTCCCCTCGTCGAAGACGCCCCAGCCTGCCTTGCCCTCCTTCACGGGGGCATCGCTCAGCCAGACGCGCAGGTCGGGGCCGTTGCTCGTGTCCAGGCCCTCGAGGCGGAGCGTGTGGGTGCCGTCAGCGAGCCGTACGACCTTCACCACACCCGTCGTGGCGTGCTCGTGACTGATGAAGCTGCCCTGCGCGACGGTGACCGGGCCGGACGGTGCCTGGGAGGCCGACGCGGAGGGCGGCGCACCCTTCGTCGGCGCCGGTGAGGTCGCGTTCGCGTTCGGGTTCGGGTTCGCGGAGGGCAGCGCCTCGTTCACCGTCTCGTCCACCCACAGCGCCCACGGCTTGAACCACAGCAGCCCGGCCACCACCACCGCCAGACCCACGACGACCCCCGCGCCCCACCGCTGTCTCCTCGTGACGCGCCCCACGACGCCCCCCCTCTTCCGTGTCCACTGTTCGCGTTCGTCCGCCATCCAAGGCGATCGAAGGCGCGCCGGACAGCCCTGGCCCGATGACGAAAGCCTTACGTCATCGGGCCAGGGCTCGCAGGACGTGCCGCGTCCACGGTCGGGTGATCCGGCGCGTCAGGCTGCGACGGGGGCGACGTTGGCGTTCCGGTGGAAGACGTTCTCCGGGTCGTACTTGGCCTTGATCCGGGCCAGCCGCTGGTACTTCTCCGGCCCGTAGGACGCCCGGACGCGGTCCTCCTCGATCTCGGTCATGAAGTTGACGTAGCCACCGGGGCCGACCGCGTGCGGCAGCAGCTCGGTCCACAGCGCCCTGACCCAGGCGGTGTCGGCCACCAGCTCCTCCGGGTCGGAGGTGAGGGCGGTGAGGGCCATCATGTAGCCGGGTTCGCGCGGGCTTCCGTAGGCCGTGGCGTCCTCGTCGACCTCGGTGAAGGCGCCGTCCAGCCGGAAGGTCGGGCAGAAGGTGTGCGGCGAGGTCTTGCGCTGCAGGTAGTCGTTCAGCAGCGCGATCACGTCGTCGCTCAACTCCTTGATGAGGATCCCCTTCTCGTAGTCGAGGATCCCGTACGGCGAGGAGTCGTCGAGCATGCTCTGCAGCTGGGTGTAGGGCAGCGGGGTCCGCATCTCGAAGAGCCTCGGCGGCCCACCGTCCAGCAGGGCGGCCGCGGCGGCATGCTCCTCCGCGCTGCCGAAGCCGCCGATGATCAGCGCGTGGCCGAGCTTGCCGCGGTGCTCGACCGGCACGAAGGGCTCCGGCGGGGCGTTCAGCCCGATGCCGACCAGCACGCTGTGCTTCGGTGGCAGTGCCGGAACCACCTCGCGGATCAGTTCCATCGCCTCGCGGCCCACCGACATGTCCCAGAAGAAGATGCCGACGTGCACCTCGGGTCCCACCGCGTGCAGCCCGAACTCGAAGGCCGTGACCACCCCGAAGTTCCCGCCGCCGCCGCGCAGCGCCCAGAACAGGTCCGGGTTCTCCTCCGCGGACGCGTGCACCAGGGCGCCGTTGGCCAGCACCACCTCGGCGCCGAGCAGATTGTCGATGGTCAGTCCGTGGTGGCGGGTGAGCCAGCCCATGCCGCCGCCCAGGGTCAGGCCGCCGACGCCCGTGTGGCTGATGGTGCCGGCCGGCACGGCGAGGCCGTGCGCCTGCGTGGCGGCGTCGAGCTGCGCGAGGGTGGCTCCGCCGCCGCAGCGGGCGGTGCGGGCCTGGGGGTCGACCGTGACGGTGTGCATCGCGGTCAGGTCGACGACCAGCCCGTCGGGGCAGACTGCGGCACCCGCCGGGTTGTGGCCCCCGCCGCGCACCGACACCTCGAGGTGCTCATCACGGGCGAAGGAGAGTGCGGCGGCGACATCCGCGGGTTCGGCGCAGCGGACCAGCAGGACGGGGCGGTGGTCGATGGCACCGTTGGCCACGGAGCGGGCGGCGTCGTACTCAGGATGCTCCGGCCCGAGGACGTCTCCCCTGATCCGCTCCCTGAGCGAGCCGACGGCATGATCGGTGAGCCTGGCCATAACGCCCTCCGCGGAGCAGACGAGGCTTACTCCTGCCACGCTAGCCGCCATCCCATAAGAAGACAATTCGCGCAATCCGGATAGGAATCCCGCTGGCAGGTGACGCCGCGTCGGGAGAGCAGGGAGGGAAGGTCACACCACCGGCTCACCCGGCGGGGCGGTCGGGAACGTCATGACGTCGCGTGATCGGTGATCCAGCGGGCGGCGAGGAGTCCGGAGGCGGCGGTGAGGACGGCGGCGGCGAGCACGGTGGCGTTCAGGCCGAGGAGGTCGGCGAGAATGCCGGCGACGAGAGCGCCGGCGGCGTAGCCGATGTCCCGCCAGAACCGGTACGTGCCCAGGGCGTTGGCGCGCCAGGCCGGGTGGGCGTGGTCGGAGACGGACGCGATGAGGGCCGGGTAGACCATGGCGGTGCCCAGGCCGAGTGCGACGGCGGACAGGATTCCGGCGAGCAGCGGGCGGTCGAGGAGAGCGAGGGCGAGGACGAAGCCGCCGGACTGGACGAGCATCCCGTAGACGATCAGGGGTTTGCGGCCGATGCGGTCGGCGAGATGGCCGGTGGGTATCTGGCCGATGGCCCACAGGATGGGGTAGAGGCCCTTGATCAGACCGACGGCAGCGAGCCCGAGGCCGTGATCGGTGAAGAGGAGCGGGAAGACGCCCCAGGTGAGGCCGTCGTTGAGGTTGTTGATCAGCCCGGCCTGGCTGGCGCCGCGCAGTGAGCGGTTGCGCCAGGAGGTGCGGGCGAAGGTGGTCTTCAGGCCGGTGTCCTCGCCGCTGGGGACCGGCTTGGCGTGGTGGGCGAGTTCCAGGGCGACGTGGGCGGCCGTGTCGCGGACGACGAGGGACAGCGCGAGGCCGGCGGCGACGAAGACGACGCCGATGAGCTCGGGGACGGGGCGCAGGCCGTAGCTGGTGGCGAGGTAGCCGGTGACCAGGGCGGTGGCACCGACCGCGGTGTAGCCGGCGGCCTCGTTCAGCCCGGTGGCGAGCCCCCGCCGTGCGGGACCGACGAGGTCGATCTTCATGTTGACGGTCATCGACCAGGTCAGGCCCTGGTTGAGGCCGAGCAGGACGTTGGCGGCGACGATCCAGCCCCAGGACGGAGCCCAGGCGAGTGCGAAGGGGACGGGGACGCCGATCAGCCAGCCGGCCACCAGCAGCTGCTTGCGGCGGAAGCGGGCGGTGAGCGCCCCGGCGGCCAGGTTGGTGAACGCCTTGGTGACGCCGAAGGCGATGATGAAGGAGAAGACGGCCAGGTCGCTGGTCAGGCCGAACGTCTCGGATCCGATCAGCGGAACGGTGGTGCGCTCCAGGCCGACCAGGCCGCCGACGCAGATGTTGACGATGACGAGCAGGGTGAACTGAAGCCGGTTCTCGCGCAGGCCGAGGCGTACGGGACGGCTGGAGGCGTTCGTCGATGCCGTCGAGGCGGGGGCGGTCTTCACGGGCGGGTGTCCTCCGTGCCCCGCGCCAGCTGCTCGCCGTGGGCGGCGGCGTAGTCGGCCGGTCCGCCGTCGAGGACGGCGACGTCGGTGTGGCCGGCCCGTTCGAGGAGGCTGGCGGCGGTCATGGCGCGCTCGCCGTGCCCGCATGCCACGATCGCGCCCTCGGGGGCGGCCGCGGCTGCGCCTGCGAGGGCGCCGAGTTCGATGTTGACCGCGCCGGGGACGTGGCCGGCGGCGAACTCCGACTCCTGCCGCACGTCGACGTACGGACGGCTGTCCGTCCTGGCGGCGGTGACGAAGACGGTGGAGGTCAGCGGGTGGCCGGCAGCGGTCCAGGCGGGCAGTCCGCCGTCGAGGCGGCCGGCGAGTCGCTCGTAGCCGATCTTGTACGCCTGCCAGACGATCTCGCTCAGGTCCTGGCCGTCGGCGGTGACGAAGACGAGCGGGGCGGTGTCGGGCAGGAGCCAGCCGAGCCAGGTGGCGAACTGGCCCCGGAGGGGGATCGAGAGCGATCCGGGGAGGTGGCCGGCGGCGTAGTCGGCGGCCGGGCGTACGTCGACGACGTGGCCGCCGTCCGCCATGACGGCGCGGACCTGTCCGACGGAGAGCAGGGCCGGCAGCGGGGTGCCGGCGACGATGCCGGGGCCGCGCCGGTTGGCCTCCCCGAGCCGGTCGAAGTAGGCGGGGTAGCTGCCCAGGCTCGCGGTGAGCAGGCGCACGAACGTGTCCTCGTCGGGTGCGGCGAGCAACGGGTTGGCCCGCTTCTCGGCGCCGACGGTGGAGGTGCGCTCGCTGCCCGGTGGGGCCGAGCAGAAGGAGCCGGCGCCGTGCGTGGGCCATACCGCGGTGCTGTCGGGCAGTTCGGTGAGCCGGCGCAGCGACCGGTACTGGGCCCGGGCGAGTCCCTCGGTCCGCTCGGGGCCGAGGAGGTCGGTACGGGCGGCGGAGTTCACGATCAGCGACCCACCGGTGAAGACGCCCAGTTCGGACCGGCCGTCAAGGAGCAGGAAGGAGAGGTGTTCGTCGGTGTGGCCGGGAGTGGCGAGTGCCCGCAGGGTCAGCCCGCCGAGGTCGACCTCGTCGCCGTCGACGAGGCCCTGGTGATCGAAGGCGCGGTTGCCGGCGGCGGAGGCGAGGATCGTGGCGCCCTGATCGTGGCCGAGCTGGACGGCGCCGGAGAGGAAGTCGGCGTGCAGATGTGTATCGGCGGCGTACGCCACGGTCAGACCGCGCCGCTCGGCGGCGGCGTACAGGGCGCGCAGGTCACGGCACGCGTCGACGGCGAGGGCGCGGCCGTCGCCCAGGTCGACGAGGTAGGCGCTGTTGCCGAGCCCTTCGTCGACCAGGGGGATCAGGTGATCTTCGGGGAGACCCATCGAACTGTCCTTCGCGAGAAGAAGGGGGCGGGCGGCGAGCGTCATCGTCCGCCATCAGTTACAGTAATCCATAGATATTTGGAGGACGCAATGCGGGATGCCACCACAAGCGGCACGAAGGCCGCCCTCTACGAGGCGTTCGCCGCCAGTGGCAAGGCGCTGGCCAGCGGCAAGCGTCTGGAGCTGCTCGATCTGCTCGCCCAGGGCGAGCGCACCGTGGACGCCCTGGCGAAGACCGCCGGGCTGAACCTGACCACCGCGTCGGCGCACCTGCAGACCCTCAAGCAGGCCGGTCTCGTCGCCACCCGCCGCGAGGGGGTGCGGATCCACTACCGGCTCGCGGGTGACGACGTCGCCCGGCTCTTCACCTTGCTGCGCAAGGTGGCCGAGAACCACCAGGCCGCCGTCCCCGCCGCCCGGGACGCCTATCTGGGCGAGGACGGGGCCACGGAGGTCACCCACGAGGAGCTCCTGGCCCGGGTCGAGGCCGGCGATGTGGTGGTGCTCGACGTACGGCCGATCGAGGAGTACCTCGCCGGCCACATCCCCGGCGCGGTCTCCCTCCCCGTCGCGGAACTGGCCGACCGCCTCGGCGAGTTGCCCGAGGAGAGGGAGGTCGTCGTCTACTGCCGCGGCGAGTACTGCGCGCTCGCCTACGACGCCGTGCGCCTGCTCGCCGACCACGGCCGACGGGCGGTCCGGCTCAACGACGGCATGCTCGAATGGCGCCTGGCCGACCTTCCCGTGCAGGCCGGGGCGACAGGGTGAACGACACCCCTGACGGACCCCTTGTGTGGGTGCCGGCTCATGGCGTGGTGGAGGGGTACGGCCACACGTCTTCGGAGGACGGCGGACTCCACGTGGGGGTGGGAGCCGGAGCGAAGGGGCCCGCCCGGTTCTCCATGAGGAGGAGCATGACGATGGCGAAGACGCTGCTGGCGATGATCAGGGCGAGACCGATCGGGTTGTTGGGGTTGTATACGTAGCGGTTGCTACCCCACCGGCTCTTCTTGAAGACGGGTTCGTCCTCGTTCATCGGAACGTGCTCCTTGTCGTGAGGGGACAGTCGGGGTCGAGTGTCCAGCGGGGCTGTCACGGGTGGTGTCGACGATGTCGCCGACGTGGAAGAGGCGGGCGATGGGGACGTCCGTGCCGCTGTGGGCGATGATCGAGAAGGCGATGCAGACGGCGATCAGGGTGTACGCCTCCTGCCCCTGAGGGATGCCGGCCTGGAGGACGAGCCGCGAGCGGCATGCCCCAGCCCGAGCGCCCGTGCTCGGCCCGGCCGGTTGGCGCGCAGTTTCGCGAAAGAGACGTGCATCCCGTCGGTGAACAGCACGGCGAGCAGCGCGAGATCGGCGGTCACCGACACGATCTCGCTCTCCGGCGAGATGTGGATCAGACCCAGGAACCCGTCGCTGACCAGCGCCCCGCCCAGCAGGAAGAGCAGGGAGGTGGAGAGGACGGTCCGGGCGGCGAGCCCGGACAGCAGGACGGCGATGAGCAGCGCGGCCCCGAAGACAGCGACGAGCACCATGACGGAAGTCCCTTGATCGGCAGACGAGGACACGTGTCCCTTGTTCGCCGACCAGACTTCCCGGCACTCCGCGACGGACCTTACGCATTCCTTATGCGGCATTGACAGGTCCTTGACGCGCAGTCAGCGGCGTGCGTGGTTGCCGGCGTCCGGCAACTTGTGGCGCATCCCCGCACACCCGCGGGGGAACGGCTACGGGCTCCGGCCGCGACCGTGCCGACCCCCTTCATCTCCCGAGGCGGTCGTCCGCTGTCCAGCCCTCCCTCGTCTTGCGGACCTCCTCGTCCGTGCGGCCCGCGAAGGCGATGGCCTACTCCGTGAAGAGCAGGCGCAGCGCGACCTCGCGGTAGTGGCGGACGTGGCGCAGGGCGAGGTCGGCCGCCGCGTCGGCGTCGCCCGCACCGATCGCCTCGTACAGGAGGCGGTGCTCCTCCCACAGCGGGCCGGGGTCGTCGACCTGCTGGAACAGCCAGCGCAGCCGGCCTTCGAGGGATTCCAGGGTGGTGGTGAGGAGTTCGTTGCGCGAGATGCGCACGATGTGGGCGTGGAAGGCGGTGTTGGCGCGGGAGAGCTGCTCGGGACGGCCGGTGTCGGTGGCGGCGCGGGCCTCCACGAGGAGCCGGGCGAGCGTGTCGAGTTCGGCGCCGGTGCGCCGCTCGGAGGCGCGGCGGACGGCGAGCACCTCCAGGGCCTCGCGCATGTCGAAGAGGTTCTCGACGTCCTGGCGGGTCATCTCGCGGACGACGATGCGGCGCTGGGAGACGGCCTGGAGGAAGCCCTCGCCGATGAGGATGCGGATGGCCTCGCGGACGGGGACCCGGGAGACCCCGAAGTCCTCGGCGACGTCCCGCTCGACCAGCCGGTCGCCGGGCTTGAGCCGTCCGGTGATGATGCGGTCGCGCAGCCCTTCGCAGACCTGGTCGCGGAGCCAGCCGCCGCCGTTGACGGGTGCGGCGGAGTCGGTCTCCGGTGTCCCGGTCGCCTGTGCTTCCATCCGTCCTCCCCTCCGTCCTCGGGCTCCCGATGTCCCGGGGGCCCGCTCCCGGTGTCGATCGCCTCACGGTATGCCACCCGGGCGGTGGGACCGGTCGCGGGTGGCGCGACGCAGGTCACGTCCACTTGACGGTCCCACCTGCCGGTCCCACTTGACGTGAACACAGGCGACACTTAGCTTCGCCTTACCTAACCTCGATTTCCAGCCAACCGGCCACCACCCGCAGTCCAGCCGGGCGACCGACCGCCCGACCAGCCGAGAGAACCACGCGCCATGCCGAGACCGGCCACCGACGAACCGCTCCCCCACCTCACCCCCGGCTGGCTGCTCACCGCCGCCGGCGTGCTCACGGCGGGCTTCCTCGCGGCCTCCCTCTGGACCGCCGGCCACGTCCACGCGGACGCCACGCTCCAGACCGCCGCCCGCTTCGTGCACGTGGCGAGCCTGGTCGCCGGGCTCGGCTCGGTGCTCGCGGTCGACTGGTTCGCGGTGCTGTGGCTCACCGGGCGCCGGCCCCTCGCGGGCGTCCTCGACACGGCCTGCGCGCTGCAGACCCCGATCTGGGCGGGCCTCGGCGGGCTCACCGTCAGCGGCCTCTTCCTCCACCCCGACCTCGGCTCGCCGCTCACCCTCACCAAGCTCGGCCTGGTCCTCGCGGTCACCCTCAACGGCCTGCACGCGCACCGGCTCGGCCAGCTCCTCGAACGCTTCCGGGAGCGCGGCGCGGTGCCGCGCCGGCTGCTGCTGCGCTCGGCCGCCGCGGCCGGCGTCAGCCAGCTCGGCTGGTGGGGCGCGACCCTCATCGGCTTCCTGAACAGCCAGTCCTGACCCCGGCTCAGGAAGCTTTCACCAGGGGTTCACCACCCGGTTTTGGTTCTTCGGAGGATCATCCCTACGATCCTCCGATGATCACGAGAAAACGGCTGGCGACCGGAGCCTGTGCGCTGCTCGCCGCCCTGACCGTCGGACTCCTTCCGGCCACCGCGACCAGCGCCGCCGCAGACGCGGGCCCGGTGGCCGCGGACACCGTCAAGGAGCCCCCCAAGGTCGAGCTGGTGCTCGACGTCAGCGGCTCGATGCGCGCCCGCGACATCGACGGGCAGTCCCGGATGGCCGCCGCCAAGCAGGCCTTCAACGAGGTTCTGGACGCGGTCCCCCAGGAGGTGCGGCTGGGTATCCGTACCCTCGGCGCCGACTACCCGGGCAATGACCGCCGGCGCGGCTGCAAGGACACCCGGGCGCTCTACCCGGTCGGCCCCCTCGACCGCACCGAGGCCAAGACCGCCGTCGCCACCCTCGCCCCCACCGGATGGACGCCGATCGGCCCGGCGCTGCTCGGCGCGGCCGACGACCTCAAGGGCGGTGAGGCGACCAAGCGGATCGTGCTCATCACGGACGGCGAGGACACCTGCGCCCCGCTCGACCCGTGCGAGGTGGCCCGTGACATCGCCGCCAAGGGCATCCACCTGGTCATCGACACCCTCGGCCTGGTCCCGGACGTCAAGACCCGCCGTCAGCTGATGTGCATCGCCGAGGCCACCGGCGGCACCTACACCTCCGTGCACCGCACCGAGGAGCTGTCCGGCCGAGTGCGCCAGCTCGTCGACCGCGCCGCCGACCCGGTGGTGACCCCCGTCGCCACCAACGGCGCCGAGCGCTGTGCCGACGCGCCGGTCCTCAAGCCCGGTCTCTACACCGACCGGCAGGGCTTCGGCCGGCACCGCTGGTACCGGGTCGACGTGCTGCCCGGTCAGGAACTGCGCGCCTCGGTCAGCGTCTCCGCCGACCGGGCCGTGAACAACGACTACGGCGTGCTGCTGAGGGCCGTCACGCTCCACGGCCGGGAGATCGTGCGCGGCTCCGAGGCCGGCGACGGCCGCACCGACGTCATCTCGACGGGTCTGCGCTATCCGACGAAGGAGGACGAGGCGGCCCTCGACGACGACACCAAGTCCGCGGCCGAGACCGTCTGCCTCCAGGTCAGCAACTCCTTCTCCGCTCCCCCGTCGGTGAAGACCACCCCGGGCATGCCGGTCGAGCTGGCGATCGACGTCGTCGACGGTCCCGGCTCCGCCTCCGACGTCGCCGCGTTCGGCCTCGGCCGCGGCTGGTGGCTGCTCGGCGTCCTGGCCCTCGCCGGCTTCCTCGGCGGTCTGATCTGGGGCTGGCTGTCCCGCTGGCGCTTCGCTGTCTGGAGGACCCACTGATGCGTACCGTACGCAGAATGCTCGCGGCCGTGGCGCTCGCCGGCGCCGCGCTGCTCGGCCCGGCCGCCGTGCCGGGTCTCGCCGACACCGCGACGCCGACCGGGCCCGCCCCGAGCGGCAGCGCGAGCGGCGAGGCCGCCGAGCAGGCCGGGCCGACCGAGGCCGGCACCTCCTTCCGTACCGCCGCGTTCTTCCGGCAGGGGCAGCAGGCCACCGCGCAGGCGTCCACGGGTGACTACCTGTACTGGGTGTTCCCCGCCGACACCGGCGAGCGGCCGACGGTCACCGCGACCGTGACGCTGCCCGAGGCCGCGCAGCGGCACGGCTCCTCGGCCTGGCGGATCGACGTGTACGACGGGCTGCGCAGGCGCCAGCCGTGCATGTACGGGATGCAGTCCCGGGTGGCGGCCAAGGACGCCGCGACCGTGGAACTGGCCTGTGTCCTGCGCCCGGTCCGGGCGGCCGCGGACACCTGGTCGAACGACCCGCTGCCGGGCAGCTACTACGTGCGGCTGACCGCCACCCGGCTGCCCGAGGAGGACTCCGGCCAGCCGTTCTCGGCCCGGATCGGCGCCACCTCGCGCGAGTTCGACGGCGCCTACGCGGCGGACGGCGCGCTCGCCGTGCCGCTGGTGCCGGGTGCGACGCGGCCGGAGGCCGTCGAGGCCCGCGCCCCGGAGGACGGCTGGTCCTCCGGCTGGTGGTCGGACCGCTGGCTGTGGACGGCGGCGGGCGGTGTGCTCGCCGCGCTCGCCGGCATCGGCGGCTACGTCCTGACCCGCGGCTCCGGCCGCCCGTCCCGGGTCCCGCCGGCCGTCTGAGCCGCCGGGCCCCGTGAGCCCCGCGAAACCGGCCCCCTGTCTCCCGTCACGGGAGGCAGGGGGCCGGTGGCGTTGCGGGCGCCGATCAGCGGGAGCCGCTCAGCGGCCGCCGCCGGGACGGACCAGGCCCGTCTCGTATGCGTGCACGGCGGCCTGGGTGCGGTCGCGCAGCGACAGCTTGGTGAGGATGCGGCTCACATAGGTCTTCACGGTCTGCTCGGCGACCACAAGCCGGGCGGCTATCTCCGCGTTGGAAAGCCCGTGCGCGATGAGCGTGAGCACCTCCGTCTCGCGCTCCGTCAGGGCGCCCACCCGGTCCATCAGCGGGGCGCGCGGGGCGGCGGCGCTCAGCCGGGAGAACTCGGCGATCAGCCGCTTGGTGACGTTGGGCGCGAGCAGCGCGTCGCCGCGGGCCACCACCCGTACCGCCTCGGCGAGTTCCTCGGCCGAGGCGTCCTTGAGCAGGAACCCGGCGGCGCCGGCGCGCAGCGCCTCGTACACGTACTCGTCGAGGTCGAAGGTGGTGAGGACGAGCACCTTGACGGTGGCGTGGGCCTCGGCGGTGAGGACGCGGGTGGCCTCGATGCCGCCGGTGCCGGGCATCCGGATGTCCATCAGGACGACGTCGGGGGCGAGTTCGGCGGCTTTGGCGATGGCGTCGGCGCCGTCGACGGCCTGGCCGACGACGGTGATTCCGGGCTCGGCGTTCAGGAGCACGGTGAAGCCCTGCCGGACCATGACCTGGTCGTCGGCGATGAGCACCCTGATGTCTCCGGTGCCGGCGTGGCTCATGAACCGTCCTTGGGGTCGAGGGATCCGAGGGGTGCGGGCAGGAACGCGGTGACGTCCCAGCCGCCTTCGGGGGTGGGTCCGGCGGCGAGTTCGCCGCCGAGCATGGTGGTGCGCTCGCGCATGCCGAGCAGTCCGTGGCCGGGTTCGCGCCCGGGGCCGGCCGTCCGTGGGTCCGTCGGCCGGTCCGGTGCCGTGTTGGTGACGCGTACCGTCAGGCCCTCGCGGTGGTAGTGGGTCTCGACGGCGGCGCGGGCGCCCGGCGCGTGCCGCATCACATTGCTCAGGGCCTCCTGCACGATGCGGTACGCGGAGAGCTCGGTGCCCGGCGAGAGCGGGCGGCGCTCGCCGCGCAACTCCGCGGTCGCGTCGAGGCCCGCGGCCCGTACGTTGGCGAGGAGTTCGCCGAGCCGGTCGAGGGTGGGCTGCGGGGCGTGCCGTACGCCGGCGGCGGCGTCGCCCGGCGCGTCCTCGCCGCGCAGCACGCCGAGGACGCGGCGGAGTTCGGTGAGGGCGTCGACGGCGTTCTGCCGGATGCCCGCGAGGTTCTCGCGGAGCTCCGGGGACGGGTCGGCGACCAGGTGCGGGGCGACCTGGGCCTGGATGGAGATGACGGACATGTGGTGGGCGACGACGTCGTGGAGCTCGCGGGCGATCCGGCCGCGCTCCTCCAGGAGGGCGCGCCGGGCCCGTTCCCCGGCGGTGATCACCTCCTGCTCGACGAGCTTGGTGCGCGAGACGCGGGTGGCGCGCAGGGAGCAGCCGAGGACGACGGCGAGGGCGAAGGAGACGGCGCCCTGGGGAAGGGTGTTCAGTCCGGGGACCGGGTGCGGGACGGCGGCGCCGATGCCGGTGAGCACGGAGATCCCGAGGGCGGCGACGGAGGCGGCGGGGCGCACCCGCAGGGCGAGCAGGAGCAGGACGAGGGTGTGCAGAGCGATGCCCGGGACGCTCCACGGCCACGCGAGGCCGAACACCGCTGACGTCAGCACGGCGGTCAGGGTGAGCGCGGCCGAGGAGACCCACAGGGCTGCCACGGGCCTGCTCAGAGCCAGGACGGGTGCGGCGCTCTGGAAGACGACGAGCAACGAGACGGCACCCGTGGCGGGTTGCATGAAGCTCTCGTAGTCGTTCGCGTCCCAGATGCCCATGACGACGCAGAACAGGACGATGTGCCCGTGGGCGAGCCGGCCGAGATGGCGGTGCCGGGGCAGCGGGTCGCGGCGCCCCGGCCGCAGGTCGGCGCGCAGGACGCCGGGCGCCGCGCGCAGGGCGGCCTCCCATCGTGCGGTGTCGGTCACCGTGCTCCCCCCGCTGGTGTGTGCGTTCCCCTGCGACAGCCTAGGCACGTCGTGCCTCCGTCCTTCGGTCGGGCCGCGGCTTCGGGGCGCGAGCCGTGTGCGTGCGTTCGTACGGGTGGAAGACGGCGCAGCAGGCGAGCAGTGCGCCCGCGAACAGGGGCAGCCAGCCGAGGCGGGCGAGGACCCAGACGGGTCCGTCGGGGACGGTGTGGAGGCCGGGCAGCGGCGGACGGCCGAGGAGGTGAGAGGTGAGCAGTCCGCCGGTGGTGACGCCGATCATCGCGGTCTGGTGCCAGAGGAAGACGGTCAGGGCGCCGAGGTTGAGCAGGGCGACGGCGGCCCAGGCGCGCGGCCGGCGCAGGGCGCGGCGCAGCGGGCCGAGCAGCAGGACGGCGGCGCCGCACTGGGCGAGGCCGAAGGTGACGGCGGCGAGGGTGGGCGGGTTGAGGTTGGAGACCGGGGCGCCGGGCACGCCGACCATGGATCCGGGGTAGCCGGCGAAGGCGACCAGGAGGCCGGTGGCAGCGGCGCCGCCGAGGAGCAGGGTCCAGGCGGCGCCCTTCGCGGGTGTGCCGCGCCGGGCGATGAGCGCGCCGAGGCAGTACGGGACGAGCCAGCCGGCGGGCAGGTTGATCCAGCCGAGCCGGCCGGGGCCGTCGAGGCCGAAGCGGACCAGGTCGACGTGGAGGACGACGGCGAGCGGCCACAGCGGGTGGACGCGGGCGACCAGCGGGGTGGCGGCGGTGAGGGCGGCGAGCACGAGCAGGAACCACAGCGGGGAGAGCACGAGCTTGCCCAGCGTCCAGAGGGTCTGCCACGGCACTCCGCAGGCGAGCATGACGGCGGAGGCGAGGAGCCACACCCCGAGGAGCGGGCGCACCGGCCGGAACAGCCGGCCGAGCCGGGCGGCGATCCACCGGCGGTGGCTCTCGCCGCGGGCCCGGGCGGCGGCGTGACCGCGGGCGGCGACCAGGCCGCCGACCAGGAAGAACACCGCGAGGGTCTGGAACACCCAGGAGACCGGGGTGAGTTCGGGCATCCGGCCGAGCGGGCTCTCGACCCGCAGGCTGCCGCTGTCGGCGACCAGGGCGGTGACGAGCCAGTGGCCGAGGACGACGCCGAGGATGGCGAGGGCGCGCAGCGCGTCGAGGGCGCGGTCGCGGCCGGGCGGGGTGGCGGCGTCGATCCGGCGGGCGAGGTCACGCATCGGCCGGCTCCCGGCCTTCGACGATCCGGGCCAGGTTGCGCAGCGGTACGGAGCCGGGGGCGAGGTAGTCGCTGTGGCCGCCGTCCCCGGCGGCGAAGCGGCGGGCGCCGAAGGCCGGGTCGGTCGGGTCGGCGCCGAAGCCGAGTTCGCTGCCGGAGCGGGCGGGCGACGGGAGGGGTATGCGGACGTGGGGCACCCGGGCGACCCAGTCGCCGGCGGCGCGCCCGGCCCAGACGGTGGCGCGGGTGTGGAGGGCGGCCACGTCGTCGTGGCCGGTGCCGGGGCTGCCGTAGAGAACGATCGCGGCGGCGGGGGTGCCGGCGGCGGCGCGGGCGCAGACCACGGAGCCGTAGGAGTGGCAGAGCAGGGTGATGCGGGCGGTGGGGCGGATGCGGTGCAGTTCGGCGACGGTGGCGGTGAGCGCGGGCGCGGCCTGCTCGGCGCGGCCCGGGGTGAGGGAGGCGGCGCTGGCCGTGGCGGGCGTGCGGTAGCCGAGCCAGGCGACGACGGCGGTGCGGTCGCCGCGGGTGCGGTCGCCGCCGGTGTCCCGGCGCAGGGTGTCCCGGAGGGCGAGGGCGCCGGCGCGGAAGCGGGCGTAGTGGTCGAGGCCGGTGTCGACGCCGGGGACGAGTACGGCGATCCGGTCGGCGCGGGCGAGGTCGCCGACGACCTCGGCGCTGCGGCCGCCGTCGCGCCCGTCGAAGGCGAGGAACCGGCGTCCGGGCTCGGCCATGGCGTGCAGTGCGGCGGCCCGTCGGCGGGCTCCGTAGGCGTGGGCGGTCTGCTCGGCGGCCCGCAGGGCGGCGCGCCGGTCGGCGTAGCGGGCGTCGAGCCGGGCGGTGAGCTCGGCCGGGGTGCCGGCGGTCAGCGGGGCGGTGGGCGGCGGGGCGGGGGCCGGTACCTCGGCGGGGCCCGCCGCGCCCGCGACCGGCAGCGCGACGGCGGCGGTGACGAGGGCGGCGAGCAGCCCTCGGCGGATCCGGGCGAGGGGCGGCGCCATGGGTGGTTCCTTCCGTAGCGGGGGTGCGGGAGCGGAATTCGTTCCGCTGCGGAAGAAAGGTAGGAAGCGGGGCGTGTGGTCCGCGTCCCGCCAGGGAGCCAACTCCGGCGGTGGCTCTCAGGTATGACAGGTGATCGGGGCCCCTTCGGCTGGCAGGGTGGAGCCATGACATGGACCGCACCACAGGTGAAGCGGGATCAGGGGCTCGGCGAGCTGGGCACGCTGGACGAGCGGCGGATGCTGGAGGGCTGGCTGCGGTGGCACCGGGAGACGCTGCTCGCCAAGTGCGCCGGGCTCGGACCGGCCGAGCTGGCCCGGACGGCGGTGGAGCCCTCGAACCTCACGCTCCTCGGCCTGGTGCGGCACATGGCGGAGGTGGAGCGTTGGTGGTTCCGGCGGAGCTTCGCGGGTGAGGACCTCGGCGAGGTGTTCACCGGCCCGGCGGACGGCGACGAGGGACTGGCCGGGGTCGATCCGGCCCACGCGGAGCGGGACTTCGCACGCTTCCGGGCCGAGGTCTCGGCGTGCGACGCGGCGGCGGCCGGGCACGGCCTCGACGAGACCTTCCGTTCCACGCGCGGGGTTCCGCTCAGTCTGCGCTGGGTCTATCTGCTGATGATCCAGGAGTACGCCCGCCACAACGGCCACGCCGACTTCCTGCGGGAGCGGACGGACGGCGTGACGGGCGACTGAGCGGTCTCCAGGGCAGGGCCCGACCGCGGGCCCTGGCTCAGCCGAGGGAGAGCGGGATCCGCACCCCGGCCGCTGCGAATGCCGCCCGTTCCGCCTCGTCCGGCGCGCGCCGGCCGGTGCCGACGAGCAGCGCGTCCGTGTCGGACAGCTCCCGGGGCAGCTCCGCCCCGGCGACCCGCGACAGGAGCGCCCGTGCCGCGGCCAGCGTCGTGGCGGGCGGCGCGGGCGGGCCGCCGGGCAGATGGGCGATCAGGTCGAGGTGGTGGAGGGTCCATTCGAGGACGTACGCGCCGAGGTAGTCGGCGACGGTCAGGACCTCCCCCTTGGTCTCCACCAGGAGCTTCGGGTCGGCGAGTACGGCCGCGCGGCCGGCGGCGGAGCCGACGTCGTCGAGGTGGAAGGTCAGGAGTCCCGGGTCCTGGTAGGCGGCGGCCAGCCGCACGGTGAGGGCGTCGAGCGGGTCGTCGCCGGTCGGCGGCCGGTCGGAGACCTCCCAGTAGCTCGCCGCGTCGCGGGTGGGCTCGGCGTCCGGCCCGGCGGGTGTGGCGAGGGTGATCAGGACGTCCTGGGCGTCGATGACGAGATGGCACACCAGGTCGCGGACGAGCCAGCCGGTGCAGCCGGAGGGCCGGGCGAAGTCCTCCTCGGCGAGTCCGGCGACCGCCGCGCGCAGGGCGCTCCACGCGAGTGAGAAGTGGTCCACGCCCGCAAGCTACCAGTTCGGCCTGCCCCGCTCCGCGGCGCGCGGCCCCGCCCGCCCGCGTCCGACGCCCGCCCGCTCCCCCCGTCAGCGGTAGTCGTCGGGGTGGCCCTGCATCCAGGTGTTGATCTTGTCACGGGTGCCGACGAGCAGGGTCTCGTGCTTCTTCAGGTTCTCGAAGGAGTTGTCCCCGCCCAGCGCGGCCTCCAGCCCGGCGATCAGCTCGATCGGCTCGGGGAAGTGCCCGGGGCCCTTGGGGTCCGCCTTCATGGCGCGGTCGAGGCGGAGCAGTTCGTCATGTACGCGCCCCAGGAAGTACGCGCACCCGCTCGTCGCGCACGAGTCGTTCAGCGTGGCCTGGAGCCCGGCGAAGGCGTCCCGCACCTTCTCGGGCCCCGGTGTGGGATCGGGCTCGGCGGGCGTGGTGGTCTCGCCGGCCGCGGCCTCCGCGCTCGCCGCGGCCTCGGCGGCCTCCGCGGCGGACGTGGGCACCGTGGCGATCGAGTCGGAGGCGCCGGGCAGCGGCTGCGGCTTGGGCTCGGCGCTGCAGGACACGCAGAGCGCGGCCAGGGCCGCGAGGGCGACGGCGCCGCCTCGTATCGATGCCGTGAACGAAGACGTGAGCATGATGGTCCCCCCATGATCGTGGATCTCGGGAGCCTACCCCGCCCCGCCGGAGGAGCCGGCAGGGCGGCGACGGGCCGTCATTCGCCTCGGTCGCGGTCGTACCGGAGCACCACGACCCCGTTGCCGAAGGTGCGCGTGCCGGTGAGCCGCAGATCGGCGGTGGTGTCGGTGGGCGGGAAGAGCGGGGTGCCGCGGCCGATCAGGACCGGGTGGACGGCGATGTGGTAGGCATCGATCAGGTCGAGTTCGCGGAAGGCGGTGCCGAGTTCCGCGCCGCCGAGGCAGAGGTCGCCGTCGGTGGCGGCGGCGAGGGCGCGGACCTCGGCGGCGTCGACCCGGTCGACGACCGTGGTGTTCCAGTCGGCGCGCTCCAGCGTGGTGGAGTAGACGGTCTTGGGCTTCGTGCGCCAGATCTCGGCGAACTCCCGCTCCACGGGCGTGCTGTCCGGGTCCTGGTCGGCCGTCGGCCAGTAGTACGCCATCAGCATGTGGGTGCGCCGACCGCTGATCAGGCGTCCCATCGAGGCGATCTCCCGGTTGAAGTACGTGTGCACCTCCTCGTCGACCCGGTGCCAGGAGAGGTCGTGGCCGGGTGCCTCGATGTACCCGTCGAGCGAGATGGAGATGAACTGGACGATCTTTCCGGACACCGGCGGCTCTCCCCTGCGGTCGTGGAGGCTCCTGCTGTGGCGGAGGGCCGCCGGCCCGTACACCGGCCGTACGCGGTGCAGCGGCCGTACACCGGACATCGGCCGTACACCGGATCGGGTACGGCTCACGCCATGCGGCGGGCGCCCTCCTTGATGGCCTCACGGATACGGTTATAGGTGCCGCAACGGCAGATGTTGCGGATCTGGTCGAGATCGGCCTCGTCGATCTCGCGGCCGGCCTCGTGGGCGCGCCGGACGGCGGCGACGGCGGTCATGATCTGACCGGGCTGGCAGTAGCCGCACTGGGCGACGTCGATATCGAGCCAGGCCTCCTGCATCGGGTGCAACTCCTTGCCGACGGTGCCGGGCAGGCCCTCGATGGTGGTGACCTCGTCGGTGTCCGCGAGGTCCTTCACGGGGATGGAACAGGGGGTGAAGGCCCGGCCGTTGAGGTGGCTCGTACAGGCCCGGCAGACGCCGACCCCGCAGCCGTACTTGGGTCCGGTGACGCCGAGGACGTCCCGGAGCACCCAGAGCAGCCGGACGTCGTCCTCGACCTCGGCGGTGACGGCCTTGCCGTTGAGGATGAAGGTGTGCTGGGGCACGGTGGCTCCGTAGTGAGTCGTGGGGCGGGGGCGGGCTGCGTCAGAGGGTGTGGTCGCGGCCGTCGGTGGGCGCGGCGGGGATCGGCGGGACGGTCGGCGTCGGGGTGAAGGGCAGCGGCGCCGTGTGGTTGAGCGGGAAGCTGGTCGGCATGGTGC
Source organism: Streptomyces sp. SKN60 (assembly GCF_026236535.1). Lineage (GTDB taxonomy): Bacteria > Actinomycetota > Actinomycetes > Streptomycetales > Streptomycetaceae > Streptomyces. The sequence continues at coordinate 36,822 of NZ_JAHTMW010000006.1, forward strand.
CGGTGGCCCGCCCGTAGGCGCAGGCGACGGCGGCCGCGGAGGCGGCGACGGCGAGTTCGCCCGCGCCGCCCGGCTGGTCGCCGGTGGACGGCATGACGACGATCCGCAGCTCGGGCGGGGTGTTCCACTGCCGGGTGTAGAAGTAGTTGTCCCAGCTGCTCTCCTGGAAGTGCCCGTCCTTGAGGTGCAGTCCGGAGCTGAGCGTGATCGCGATGCCGTCGCTGATGCCGCCCATCATCTGGGCCTCCAGGCCGCGCGGGTTGACGGCGAGGCCGACGTCGACGGCGCAGACGACCTTGGTGACGCGCGGTCCGGTGTACGCGTTCGGGATCTGCCGGCCGGTGGTCGCCGGACGGCAGTCGATCTCGGCGAGGACGGCGACGACGGAGTGGTATTCGGGGTGGATCGCGATGCCCTGCGCGGTGCCGGGCTCCATCTTCCGTCCCCAGTCGCCGAGTTCGGCGACCTTGTCGAGCGCGGCGCGGGCCCGGTCGTCCTTGAGGAAGCGGCGGCGGAAGGCGAGCGGGTCGAGGCCCATGCGCTCGGCGAGTTCGTCGACGACCAGTTCCTGGGCGGTGCGCACGTTGGGCGAGTAGATGTTGCGCATGGAGCCGGTGTTGAAGCCGTGGTCGACCTCGTTGAGGAGCTGGGTGGTCACTCCGAAGTGGTAGGGGCTGGTCTGGGTGAGCTGGAACATCGTCTCGGAGAAGGTGAGGTTCGCGACCGGGAGCTTGGCCGCCTCCGAAGTGATGATCTCGCCGACGCCGTGCCCGAAGTCGGTGGCGACGGAGGTGTGCCGCTGCTCGTACGTGAGGACCTCGCCGAGCGCGTACGTGGCGCGTACCCGGGAGGTCGCCATCGGGTGCGTACGGCCCTGCCGGAAGTCGTCGGTGCGGTGCCACATCAGGCGCACCGGCTTGCCCATGGCCTTCGAGATCTCGGCGGCCTCGCCGGCGGCGTCGTGGAACAGCTTGCGGCCGAACGAACCGCCGCCCTCGGTGACATGGACCTTCACGGCGCTCACCGGCAGGCCGAGCTGCAGGGCGATCTTCTCCTGGGCGACGATCGGCGACTTGAGGCTGGCCCAGATCTCGGCGGAGCCGGGGCGCACGTCGGCGACGGCGCAGTTGGTCTCCAGGGCGCCGTTGCTGGCGAAGGCGAAGGTGAAGCGGACGTCGACGGACTTGGTGAGCAGGTCGAGCGGCGGGACGACGAGGGGGAGTTCGGCGCGGCGCAGCTTCTCCAGGACGGTCGCGTCGGAGGCGCCCTCGGCGGTGCCGGGGCCCCAGGTGACCTTGAGGGCGCGGACGGCGTCGATGCACTGGCCGAAGGTGCGGCCGCGGACGGCGACTCCGGTGGAGACGACGGCGACGTCGGTGATGCCGGGCAGGGCGGCGACCTCGGCCGCGTTCTCGACGGAGCGGACGGTGCCGTTGATCGTCGGCGGGCGGCAGACCATCGTCGGCAGGGCGCCGGGGACCTGCACGTCCATGGCGAACTTCTTGCGCCCGGTGACCGCTTCGAGCGCGTCGACGCGCCGCTGTGCGGTGCCGATCACCGTGAAGTCGTCCGGTTCCTTGAGCGTGACGGAGACCTGGGTGTCCGTCAGGGCGGCTGCTTTGACGGCGAGTTCGCCGTAGGTGAGGACCGCTCCGGCGGCGGAGGTGATGACTCCGGCCTTGGCGGTGAGGGTGGAGACGGCCTCGCCGAGCTCCAGGGCGGCGGCGCGCAGCAGCCGGCCGCGGGCGACGGCGGCGGCGACGCGGACCGGGGTGAAGGTGGAGACGGTGGTGTTGGAGCCGCCGGTGAGCTGGTTGAAGAGGAGTTCGGGGCGGGCGTCGGCGAGGGTGACCTTGATCCGGTCCAGGGGCAGGTCCAGCTCCTCGGCGATGATCATCGCGGTGGAGGTGGTGATGCCCTGGCCGACCTCGGCGCGGGGCAGCGCGAAGTGGGCGGTGCCGTCCGGGTCGAGCCGGATGGTGATGAGGTTCGCGGTGGGCAGCGCGGCGGCGGTGAGCAGGTCGTTGAGGTCCAGGATCTCCGCGGGCCCGGGCAGCGAGGGGATGACGGCGGGCGCGGCACCGGGGACCGCGGCCGCGGCGGGCGTGGGCGCGAGGGCGTCGGCGCCGATCCGGGCGGCGACGGTCAGGGTCGGCGCGGCCAGGACGTAACCGAGGAACCTGCGCCGCCCCAGGCCGGCGCGTGGCGGCGGCGCGTCGTCCGGTCCGGGCTGCGGGGAGCGGTCCTGTTCTGCCATGAGGGGTGGCCTTTCGACGGGGGCGGGCGCGGGGACGGTCCGGGGTGGTGCGGTGGTGCTCCGGTGGTGTGGTGACCCGGATGATCATCACCCGTTCGGGCGCGCGCCGGGGCCGGAACCGCGCAGCTTTCACGGCTGGACCGTCAACTCCACACGCGGGCGGGCGTGGGTGACCACCGCCGGCCCGGGGCCGCCTCAAGGGCGGCGCCGAGCGTGAGGGCGCCGAGGAGGCCGCCGAGGCGCTTCGGGTTGGGAGGCCCTGCCGTTCGGCGGGGCCTCCGGTCACCGCGGTCAGGAGGGCCGCCACGGCCCACCCGCTCGCCCTGCGGGTCCTCAGGCCCTCGCCCCTACGGCCTCGGCGGCGACACCGGCCGCCCGCAGCCCGCGCGCCAGGCGCTCGGTCTCCGGGAGCGTCCCCGTCCACTCCCCCGCCAGGACCCGCCGGGCGGCCTCCCTGGCCGCCGCCCGGTCCAGCTCCTCGCCGGGCACGGCCCGCAGCACCCGCATGACGACGGCGACGGAGACCTGTCCGGTCTCGCCTCCGCCCACGCGCAGCACGGCGGGCCCGTCCTCGGCGAGGAGCTGCGCCCGGCGCTCGGGCGGCGGCGGGCCGGTGCCGCACACGACGACGGCGAATCCGCAGGCGGCGCAGGAGGACTCGACGTCCCAGCGCAAACGGTTGCCCACCAGCGCCTGGACGCCGTGGCTGACCAGACGCGCCGCGCAGTCGGGGCACTCCTCCCCGTACGCCACGGACGCGCACACGACCGGTTCTGTCGTCACCTTGCCCTCCCCTGAGCTCCGCCAGGCGTGGGCCATTCTCTACCGGCAGCGGTCAGGACGCGTCGGCCCCTCCGGCAGTCGGCGGGGGCGCAGTGGCGACCGGCCCCACGCGCAGCGCGCCCGGGCGACGGCGCGGCCCCGGGAGACGCGCAGCTGTGAGCGGGAGATACGGGCCCGCTGGCCGCCGCCCGCGATCATCGCGTTCACGGACACCATCGGGTCGCCGCCCATGGAGCGGGCGAACAGCGCGCCGACGACGACCGGCAGCAGCGCGACCGCGAGGGCCGAACCGGTGGCGGTGGCCGTGGCGGTGACGGTCCGGAGGGGGCGGGCGGTGCGCGGGGCGTCGTCGGTCATGGGAACAGTTCAGCAGCGGGACGCCGCCCCGGGCATCGGCCGCCGTACTCAGTCGTCCGCGCTCCACGTACTCACGACCGGTACTCACGCCCCGTACTCACGCCCGGTATTCGGACCCCCGGCCCGTCCCGGGTGCTCAGCGCCGGGCCAGCACCGTGACGAGCGTGAACGAGGCGTGGAACGGGCCCGCCGCGAGGCCGGCGAGCCAGCGGTGGGCGCGCGCCTCCGTCACGTATCCGGCGGTGACGGCCTTGCGGATGTTGCGGCCGAGGCCGAGCGTGTAGTCGGCGGTCTCGAAGTCCCGGAGGACGGGGGCGGCGGCGCACACCGTCTCGACGGTGAAGCCCGCCCGCTCGGCGAGGCGGCCGAGGGAACGGCCGACGGTGGCGTTGCGGACCGCCTCGGTGACGGTGTACCGGGTGAAGGCCCGGCTGGTGTCCAGGTCCTCGGAGTCGACGGCGAGGGTGTCCCAGTCGGGTTCGACGAGGCCGACGAGGCCGCCGGGCGCGGTGGCGGTGTGCAGCCGGGCGAGCACGGCGGCGGGGTCGGGCACGTGCATCAGGACCCGGTCGATCTTGGCGCGGTCGACCGAACCGTCCGCCACCGGAAGGGCGTTCAGGTCGCCCTCGCGCAGCTCGACCCGTGCGAGTCCGGCGGTCCGGCGCCGTGCCTCCGCGAGCATCGCCGGGTCGCGGTCGACGCCGATGACCCGCCCGGGCCCGCCGACGCGTGCGGCGAGCGCGGGCAGGTCGGCGCCGGGGCCGCAGCCGGCGTCGAGCGCCGTCTGACCGGTCCGGATGTCGAGCAGCCGGAGCAGGTGTTCCTTGTACGCGCGGCCGGCCTCCATCGCCGCCGTGCGCAGCATGTACGCGCTCTGCTCGGGCCGTTCGGCGCCAAGAGGTCCCGGCTGCGCCGTCCTGCCGTACCGCCGTGTGCTCATCGGGTCAGTCGATCACCGGCCCGGTGCCCCTGCCAAGTCCGCTGAACCGGCCACGCGGAAACGATTCCTCAGCGACCCTGGAGGCCGGCTGTTCCGATCACTTTCACGACCATGCGTCACTCTCGATCACGCGGAGGCGGGACGACTTGACCGACGACACCACCACACCTCCCGTCCTGGTCGTCCAGCACGAGGACGGCGCCGGCCCCGGCCTCGTCGGCGAACGGCTGCGGGCGGCCGGGCTCGACGTCCGGACCGTGCACCCCTGGCGCGGCGAGCCGCTGCCCGGCTCCCTCGACGGGTGGGCCGGGCTGCTCGTCCTGGGCGGCTCGGCGAACTGCGAGGACGACACCGCCGCGCCCTGGCTGCCCCGGGTCCGGGAGCTGATACGTGAGGCGGTCACCGGCCCGGCCCCGACCCCGGTCCTCGGGATCTGCCTGGGCGGCCAGCTCATGGCCCACGCGCTGGGCGGCCGGGTGGTCCGGCGCCCGCAGGGGCCCGAACTGGGCACCGTACCGCTGCGCCGGCTGCCCGACGCCGACGGCGACCCGGTGTTCGGCGCCGTGCCGGAGGGCGCGCTCGCCGCGCAGTGGCACTGGGACGAGATCGGGACGCCGCCGCCCGGGGCGGTGCCGCTGCTCGCCGGTGACGACTGCCCGTACCAGGCCTTCCGCGTCGGCCCGCACGCGTGGGGCGTGCAGTTCCATCCGGAGGTCCTGGCCCCGACGGTGGCCGTGTGGGCCGGTGCCGACGACGCGCACGTACGGGACGCGGGGCTTGATCCGGAGGCCGCCGTGCGGTCCGTACGGGAGGCGGAGCCGCGGCTGCGGGAGGTGTGGGGCGCGGTGGCGGAGGCGTGGGGGGCCGTCGTACGGGGCGTGCGCGTGCCCGTACCGGCGCCGTCCCGCCGGGAGTGATGGGATGGGCGCGGGCACGTGGCCTATCCGCGTGCCCGCGTGCCTGCGTGCCCGTGCGTACCGCGCCCGCGCCCGCGCCCCGTACCGAGGAGGATCCGCCCCCATGGCCGACGAGTACCGGATCGAGACCGTCCGCACCGGCTACCGCACCTGGACCGCCCGCAACGACCGGGGCGCGGAGGTGCGGATCGCCGCCGACGACGACGCGGCCGCCCAGCCGTCGTTCACGCCGGTGGAGTTGCTGCTCGCGGCGATGGGCGGCTGCGGCGGGCTTGTCGTCGACCGAACGGCGCGAGCCGTCGACCACGACGACCTGCGGATCGTGGTCGAGGGCGTGATCGGCCCGGAGGACGACGGCCGGGTCGGGCGGATCCGGGTGAGTTACGAGTTCGAGCTGCCCGACAACAACCCGCGGGCGGCCGAGGTGTTCGCCCGGGGCGTGCGCCTCACCCACGAGAAGTACTGCACGGTGAGCCGCACCGTGGAGCACGGCGCCGAGGTGGAGGCGGTGCTCCCGGACGGCTCGATCGGCTTCCGGGCGGCCGGCTGAGGCGGAGAGGGGAACCTGGCGGGCGGCGGCGTACCTGCCCCCGGCTCACTCCTCGATGGCGCCGCCGATCCGGCGCAGGTGCTTGCGGAAGCTGTACGTGGGGTCCTGCGCGTTCCGCTCCAGGTACTCGGCGAAGCGGGTCTGCTCGCGCAGGGTCACCCCCGCCCTGATCCGCCGGGCCTGGTCCCGCTCGGTGCGGAAGATGTCCGCGGCCGTGCCGAGCACCGCGTCGGCCCGGTCCACGGGCACGAACAGCACGCCGTCGTCGTCCGCGAACACCAGGTCGGCGGCGTCGACGGTGTGCGCGCCGACCCGGGCGCTGCGCAGGGCCTCCGGCCCGCGCGGGTCGAGCCGTACGGGGCCGGGCGCGTGGGCCCCGTACGAGAAGACCGGCAGTCCGATCTCCACCAGATCGGGCGTGTCGCGGTGCAGCCCCCACACGACGAGCCCGGCCACCCCGGCCGCTTCGGCCTCCAGGACGGCGAGGTCGCCGACGCAGGCCTCGTCGCTGCGCCCCGCGTTGTCGATGACCAGGACGTCGCCGGGTGCGGCGTGGCGGGTGAAGGCCTCCAGGAACACGTCCACGCTGCCGTAGTGCCGTGCGGGCAGCACCCGTCCGGCGAGCCGCTGTCCGGGCACGACGGGCGCGACCCCTGCGGGCGCGGCCCGCAGCGGCACGCCGAGGCGTACGCAGGCGTCGGCGATCAGGGGCGTGGACAGCTCGGCGAACCGCTTCGGCATGGCTGTTCCCTTCGTGGGGGTGGGGTTTGTCGGCAGGCCGGGGGGATGAGTGGTGGGCGATGATATCGGCCGGGCGGCCGGCGGGCGGGCGGGTGCCCAGGTGTGATGAGCTTCGCGGATGACTCACCGAACCACCAGGCCCACCTGCTCCGTTCGCCCCCGCAGCGCCGCCGATCTCCCGGCCTGCGTCCGGATCCTGGCGGAGGTCCACGACCGGGACGGCTACCCGGTGAACTGGCCGGCCCGGCCCGCCGATTGGCTGGCGGCCGGGGACGGCACGGCGATGGGCATCGGCGCGTGGGTGGCGGAGCTCGACGGCCGTGTCGCCGGGCATGTGGCCCTGTCCCGGCCGGCGGACGACGACCTCGCGGCGCGGATCTGGCGGGAGCGGAACGGCTCCGAACCGGCCGTCGTGGGCCGCCTGTTCGTGTCCCCGGCGGCGCGCGGTCACCGCATCGGCGCGGGCCTCCTCCGCCATGTGACGGCGGAGGCCCGGCGTCTTGGCCGGCATCCGGTCCTGGACGTGGTGGCCTCGGACACGGCGGCGATCGCCCTCTACGAGCGCGCGGGCTGGCGGCTGCTCACCACGACGACCCAACGGTGGTCCCCCGAGCGGACGGTGACGATCCACTGCTACGCGGCGCCCACACCCTGAGGTCAGAACCAGTGGAGGCAGTGCGGGGAGCGGTCGGCGCGGAAGAGGGTGTCGGCGCGGTGGGCGGCGGCCGGGTGGTGGGCGCGGATGTGGCCGGCCCGGACCAGGGTGCTGGGGGCGGTGCCGCCGAGGTAGACCGAGCCGAGGTCGCTGACGTCCAGGGAGAGGTCCGGCTCGCGGTCGGTGGGGACGCACTCGGCCTTGCCGTCGCGGACGTTCAGGAGGTAGCGGTTGCGCTCGCCGAGGAAGGGGTCGTCCACGTCGAGCACGAGCTCGCCGTCCGCGAACCAGCCGCGCGCGGTCAGCGCGCGCGGGACGTCGAGCAGCCGCACCCACAGCCAGTCCCCGTCGCCCGCCACCTCGGCGGCGCGGAAGTCCTCGAACTGCCAGCGGATCGGGTGGTCCGCCGGGACGTGCTTGAACGCGACCTCGGTGAACAGGTCGTGGTCGAGGAGGTAGCGGACCAGGACCGTGTAGACGGCGTCGTCGGCGGTGATGACCTCGTCGACCTTCATCGTGCCGGACTCGCCGTGCGCGTAGCTGGCGTATCCGTCCGGCACGCCGTCCGCGTCGCGGTGCAGTGCGATGTAGCGCGGCGCGGGCGAGATCGGCGGCTGCCCCGCGGCCCGCTCCCACCAGCGGTGCGGCCGGGAGAGGGCGCCGGGCTGGGCGCGGCGGTAGCGGTCGTAGACCTCTTCGAGGACGTCGGCGCACTCGGAACTCTTCAGCACCTCGACGGTGCCGGTGTCGGCGACCTCGCCGGCTCGGGGGTGAGCGAAGGCACTCTGGTGGCGGGTCACGGTCATCCGGGCGGTGTACGTCGCCGGGCCGTAGCCGAAGCGCCGGTAGATCAGCGCCTCGGAGGCGAGCAGCACGGACAGGAACTCGCCGCGCTCGCGCAGGTCGGTGAGCTGGTGCCGCATCATCGCGGTGAGCACGCCCCGGCGGCGGTGCGAGGGCAGGACGCCGACGGCGGTGACTCCAGGCGCCGGGGCGAGGGTCTGCCCCGGCAGGGTCAGCTCGAAGGCGTGCGAGGCGGCCGTCCCGACCGGCCGCCCGTCCGGCGCCACGGCCATCAGCCCCCGGTCCATCTCGAGCGCCGCCCACCAGACCCCGCGACCGTCCTCACCGGAGGCCTCGGGGAAGCGCGCGAACGCGGCGTGGAGGGTGTCGACGAAGACGTCGTGGTCCTGATCGGTCGTCGGCCGGATCTGCATCGGTGCTGCTGCCTCCCGTTTCACGGACACCACACGCGCGGCGCCCCGCCACAGTGCAACGCCGAACCGCGGCCCGGTCAAACCAATTAGCAGCAGGGTCTTGAGACGGCGGCGGTCCGCCCGCGCGGGGCGGGGCGCCGTGTCGTCACCTTGCCGGACCGCGGCTCAGCGGCCGCTCACTCCCCCAGCCAGATCTCCCGGACCGCCGCCAGCGGGTCCCGCTCCGTACGGGGCACGGTGTCCCAGATCTTCGTCGTGCGGGTGTCCGGGGTGTACGCGGGCCAGTCCGGGCCCGGGTTCTGGTCGGTGACGAAGGCGACCCAGGCGCGGTGGAGGGCGTCGGCGAGGGGGCGGGGTGGGGTGGGGCCGGCCGCGGCGGGGACACCCTCCGCGTCGAGGAGGTCGAAGGCGAAGGGGAGGTCGAGGCAGTGGTGGGCCTGGCCGTTGACGGGTGAGGTCCACTCGAACTGGTAGAGCCAGGTGGGCCGTTCCCGCTCCGCGCGCGCGTCGGCGACCTCCAGCGCGGGGGCGCGGAAGGTCACGTCGGTGAGGGCCTGGCCGAAGTGGCCGGCCGGGTCGGTGTCCGCGTACGTCTCCGCGAACGCGGCCGCGCGCTCGCCGGTGAGCCCCAGGCCGCCGAGCAGCACCGGCAGCGGCGGGCCGTCCGCGCCCGGGGACGGGATCATGTTGAACTCGTGCGCGGTGAAGCCCAGCATCAGCGGGACGTCGTCGCCCGCGCCGCCCGTCGTGAGCGCGTCCAGGACGGGCTCGGGGATCAGCTCGCCGTCCGCGAAGGGCACGAGGGACAGCATCGGCGGCAGTCCCTCGCGGTCCGGGCCGGGCGCGGCAAGGCGGTCCTGGAGGTCGAGGAGCTCGTCGTCGCCGAGGTCCTGGAGCGCGGCGGCCGTGGCCGGCCGCCCCGTGCGGGCGGTGAACAGGCGCGAGACGGCCCGGGCGACCTCCGGCCCGTCGGGCCGCATGACGGCGCCGGACACCGAGAGCGCGCCGCGGAACAGCCCCCGGGCCGCCGGCACGGCCAGCAGCGTCTGCACCGCGCCGCCGCCCGCCGACTGCCCGGCGATCGTCACCTTCGCCGGGTCGCCGCCGAAGCGCGCGATGTTGTCGCGCACCCACTCCAGGGCCGCGATCCAGTCCCGTACGCCCCGGTTGTCGGGCGCGTCGTCGAGGTGCAGGAAGCCCTCGACGCCGAGGCGGTAGCCGAGCGAGACGAGGACGACGCCGTCGCGGTTGAAGGCGGCGCCGTCGTACCAGGGGCTGGCCGCCGAGCCCGCGACGTAACCGCCGCCGTGGATCCAGACCAGCACCGGCAGACCGGCCGCCCCGGCGGTGTCCGGCGTGAAGACGTTGAGGTTCAGGACGCCCTCGCCGGGGATCGTCGGCTCGGGGATCGTGGTGACGTCGGCGAACGGCCGGCGCTGCGCGGTCGGCCCGTACGCGGTCGCGTCCAGCGGCTCGGTCCACGGTTCGGGCGGCTCGGGCGCGGCGAAGCGCAGGGGGCCGACGGGCGGCTTGGCGTAGGGGATGCCGAGGAAGCGGCAGCTGCCGTCGGCCCGCCGCTCGCCGCGGACCGGGCCGCGGGTCGTGGTCACGACGGGGGCGTCCACGAAGGCCTCGGGGGTCTCGGAAGTCTCGGAGGTTTCAGGGGTCTCCAGGGACATGGTGCGCCTTCCTGGCCCGGCCGGTGCGGCCGCCGCTTGCTCGGTGGTGGTGCGAAGAGGGTGACCTTTCAGAAATTACACGTGTCACCTGCGGGCGACCAAGACCCCAGCCGGTTCGGTCCCGGGCGCCTGGGGAAGGGAGGCGGTGTGAACATGAGCCCCGATGCCGCCGTCGGCGCCCTGGTCGTCACGGCCGGCGCCGTCCTCGTCGCGATCGGCGCGCGCTGGCAGGGGCGGGCGGCCCGACCGCTCGCGCCCCGGCGTGCGCGGGCCCTCGCCTGGCAGGCGTACGCGCGGGCGCTCACCCGCTCCGCCGACCTGGCCCTCATGACCGCGCGGGACGCGGCGGGGCGCGGCGAACCGACCGTCGTGACGGTCGGGGACGTCGTACGGCTCGCGGACGAGCGTTTCGGCTACGACGAGGTCGTTCGGGAGGACGCCGCCGCGGCGCTCCGGCACGCGTACGAGCGGGCCGGCCGCCCGGCGTGCTGCGTCACCGACGCCTACAGCTCGATCCAGTAGCGCCGCTTGCGGCCGAGCTCGGTCTCGCGGACGTCCTCCAGGACTCCCCCGTTGCGCTCGATCGTGCGGGCGGAGGCGGTGTTGGTGTCGTCGCAGGTGAGCAGCGCCCGGTCGAGCCCGAGGCTGCGGGCCTCCGCCAGGACGGCGCCGAGCGCCCAGGTGGCGAGGCCGCGGCGGCGGGCGGAGGGGCGCACGCTGTAGCCGATGTGGCCGCCGGCGTGGAGGAGGAGGTCGTTGAGTTCGTGGCGCAGGTCGATCGCGCCGAGGTACGTGTCGCCCTCGACGATCCACCAGTGGGTGTCGTGCACCTGGCCGGCGGGCAGGGTCCGGGAACGGTCGGACATCGCGCACAGCCGCCCGACCCAGGCGGCGAAGACATCGGGGTCGGCGAGCTCCTGCTCGGCGGCGAGCCATACGCCGCCCCCGGCCTGGTGATCACCGGCGTTCCACTCGGCGCGGGCCGCCAGCCAGGAGACGTGGAGTCGGGTCGTGGGGGTGATCAGCTGCGGCATGCAGGGACGATAACAGCCGGGCGGGCGGGGCGGTTTGGGGCCCGGGGCGGGCCCTGTACGTACCAGCGCGGGGCCGGGGCAGGCCACGGTCCGCGGCCCGGGTCGGCGCCCCCGGCTCGGGGCACGGCTCGTTGCGGCCCGGTCTGCGGCGCCGCCCCCGGCCCCGTACCGCTACTCGCCGGTGCGGCCGTCGATGCGCTCGCGCAGCAGGTCGGCGTGGCCGTTGTGGCGGGCGTACTCCTCGATCATGTGGGCGAGGACATAGCGCAGCGAGTACGTCTCGTCGCCGAGGCTGCCGGTGACGTCGAGACTCGGGGCGGCGTCCACGAAGTGGCGGGCCCGGGCGCACTCGGCGCGCCAGACGGCGAAGGCCTCGTCGGCGTCGGCGCCGTCCACGTCGAAATCGGCCCAGTCGGTGGCGCCGGGCGGGGTCCACGGGCTGCGGCTGCGCTCACCGCCCATGACGTTGCGGAACCACCCCCGTTCCACCTCGGCCGCATGGCGTACGAGGCCGAGCAGCGAGAGCCCTGAGGGGTCGATCGCCCGGGACCTGAGCTGCTCGGGGGTGGGACCTTCACACTTCATCGCCAGGGTGTCGCGCTGGAACTGGAGCATGGCGGTGAGCGTGGCGCGCTCGTCGGCGGTGCGGGGCGTCGGTATCCGGTGGTCTCGGGTCATGGCCGCATGGTGCCAGGGGGCGGGGCGGGGTACCCCGCCCTTTTCCGGCACCCCCGCCGCCCCGGCGGGTCGCCGCCGTCGCTCCCCTACTCCCGCGCCGCGAGGCCTTCGAGGCTCTGCAGGGGGTTGCGGAAGAGGGGGTTGAGCAGGACGGTGCCGGCGGCGACGGGCATGGTGGCCGGGCCCGCGTGGGGGATCACGATGCGCTCCGGGTCGTCGCAGACGTGGGAGTGGTCGACGGCGGCTCCCTGGATCTCCTCCAGGTAGCAGGGGTCGAGCAGGCTGGCGAGTTCGGTGACGACCACCAGGTCGGGGTTGAGGACGTCGAGGAGCAGGGCGACCGCGCGGCCCACGGCGCGGGCGCGTTCGCGCAGCAGCCGGTCGGCGCGGCGGTCACCGGTGGCTGCGGCGTCGACGACGAGGAAGGTGTCGGGTTCCGGGACGATTCCCCGGCGGTACGCGGTCTCGGCCAGCGCGCGGTTGGAGGCGGTCGCCGCGAGACAGCCGGAACGTCCGCAGGTACACGGGGTGTCGGAGTCCGGTACGGGCAGGTGCGCGACCTCCCCGGCGGCGGACCCGGGGCCCTGGTGGACCACGCCGGCGATGCCGAGGGCGGCGTCGACGACATTGCCGACGAAGAGGTGGACGAGGCTGCGGCGGGCCTCGGGGCGGCCGAAGAGGATCTCTGACTGGGCGACCGCGCGGGCGTGGTTGTCGACGCGGACGGTGGGGCCGCCGAGACCACGGGCGAGTTCGGCGGCGAGGGGGCGGTGGGTCCAGGCCAGTGCGTCGTGCCGGACGACCCGGCCGCGGTCGGGGTCGACCCAGCCGCCGAGCGCGGCGCCGACACCTAACAGGGGCCGGGTACCCAGATGTTGGGCGAGAAAGGCGCGCAACTCCCGGGCGACGGAGGCGGGCAGAACCCGGGGGTCGGCGCCGGCGTGCGCGAAGCGGCGCCGGGCGACGACGCGGCCGCGGAGGTCGACGAGGCCGAAGGAGGTGACGTCGACGCCGAGATGGACGCCGCCCGCGACGGGCCCGGTGGTGCTGCCGAGGTGCAGGTCGACGGGGATCTGGGGGCGGCCGGGTCCGGCGGTCTCGGCGCGTTCGGGGAGTTCCCTGAGGAGCCCGTGCCGCAGCAGGTCGGTGGCCTGCCGGGAGACGGCGGCGGGGCTGAGGCCGGAGTGCCGGGCGATGGCGCTGCGGGCGAGCGGGCCGTGTTCCAGGACGGTACGGAGGACGGTGGCCGCGTTGGTCTCGCGCCGGCAGTCCCCGGCGGGGCGGGATCCGGCGGCGGCAGCGGAGCCGGGGCCGGGGCCGGTGCCTGGACTCGCCCCCGTACTCGGGCCCGGACCGGAACCAGGACCGGCACCCGGACCCGGGACCGGACCCGTACCTGAACCGGTGTCCAGGCCCTGGCCCTGGCCCGGCTCGGGTTCGGGGGTCGCGGTCGGCTCGCGGGGGCCGTCGCCGGGTGGTCGGGGGCCTCGGAGGGTGGGGCTCATCCATGCCTCGTCTCGGAAGGGGTGGCACCTGAATTACAGCAAGAGTTCGGCGGGACGGGCACCGCGCGCCGCGGGCCATGGAGGCCGGGATCTGGCCTGGTTGCGTCCTACGGTCGTGGTGTCCGTACGGATTCCGCAGGAAGGACCCCCACCATGTCCGCTCAGACCGGCAGCGCCGCCCCGCAGGGCTACACCTCCGTCGCCCCGTGGGTGGTCACCGACGACACGGGAGCTTTTCTCGACTTTGTCACCCAGGCGTTCGGCGGGGAGGAGCTCGCCCGGGTCGCGACGGAGGACGGTTCGATCGGCCACGGTGAGATCCGGGTCGGCGACACCGTGGTCCTCGCCTTCGACCGGCGGCCCGAGTGGCCGGTCATGCCCAGCCTGCTGCGGGTCTTCGTCGCGGACGCGGACGAGGCCTTCGCGCGCTCGCTCGCGGCGGGCGCCGAGGTGGTAACGGCGCTTTCGGACAACGCCTTCGGGCAGCGCGGCGGCCGCGTCAAGGACCCCTTCGGCAACATCTGGTGGGTCGTCGCCCACGTCGAGGACGTCCCGGAGGACGTCATGTGGAAGCGCCTGCGGGAACCGGCGTACGCCGAGTCGATGCGCGTCGCCCAGGAGACCCTCGACGCCGAGCTGTCCGGCCGCCCGCAGGGCCGCGGCAGCGCCCCGGTCGACCCTGGCCGGGGTACGGGCCAGGGGCCGGGTCAGGGGGCCTGACCGGGGATCGCCCCGGCTCCCTCTCGTAGGCTCGTCCCGGAGGGGAGACGTCATGGAGATCACGGCGCAGTGGGTACGGGTCAGCTGGACCAAGCGGTCCCGGGGCGGGCCGGCCGCCGCGCTGCGGAACGGCCTGCCGGCGGGCTTCGCCCTGCCCTCGCCGACCCCGCCGACGCCCGGGTTCGCCCATGCCGTCCGGCTCCGGGAGGACGACGACTTCAGGCCGCGCGCCGGCGAGACGACCCTGCGCGACGCCGGGCTGGTGCTGCGGGACGAGAACGGCCGGCTGCGGGTGCACACGAACATCCCGCTGCTCGGCGGGCTGCCGCCCCGGCGGCGCAGGCCGCCCGCGGTGCGGCTCGAGCCGGGGCAGTGGGTGCGGTGGCGGCTGAACTACCGGTTCAGCAGTGCGGCGGGCGTGCGGGACTGGTCGTACTGGCTGGACACCTTCAACGTGGCGTACGGCCCCGTCGCCCCCGATGTCTTCCTCGGCGAACCGCCGCTCCTCGTCGACGAGTGCGGGCCCGTCCGCTGAGGAGAGCCGTAGCAGGCGCGTGACTTCGGCCGTTCTCGGCCACAACCCTGGCGCGGGCATTACTTCCTCTGCGAAATTAATTGCGGACCGCCCCCGTCCCGAAGGGATCCGCATGCCGACGAGTCATCCCCGCGTCATCGTGGTCCTCACCGATCAGCAGCGGTGGGACACCACGGGCGCGCACGGCAATCCCGCCGGGGTCACGCCCGAGTTCGACCGGCTGGCACGCGAGGGGACGCTGGTCGAGCAGGCGATCACGCCGAATCCGGTGTGCGCCCCGGCGCGGGCCGCGCTGCAGACCGGGCGGTTCCCGACGGCGACCGGGGTGCACCGGAACGGGCTGCCGCTCGGCGCGGACGTGCCGACGCTCGCGGGGGCGTTCCGGGCGGCGGGGTACGTCACGGGGTACATCGGGAAGTGGCATCTGGCGGGCGAACGGCACCCGGACGGGCCGGTGCCGCCGGAGCGGCGCGGCGGGTACGAGAAGTGGCTCGCCTCGGACCGGCTCGAGTTCACGTCCGACGCGTACCGGACGGTGCTGTACGACGAGGCGGGCGAGCCGGTACGGCTGCCGGGATACCGGTCGGACGGCCTTGTCGACGCGGCGATCCGGTTCGTCGCCGACCACCACGAGCGCCCGTTCCTGCTCTTCCTGTCGCTCCTGGAGCCGCACCACCAGAACGCGACGGACGACTACCCGGCGCCGGCCGGCTACCGCGAGCGCTTCGAGGGGCGGTGGCTGCCGCCGGACCTCGCCGCGCTCAGCCCGGGCGCGGCGCAGGGCGGCGCGCACCGGCACATCGGCGGCTATCTGGGCCAGATCAAGCGGGTCGACGAGGGCGTGGGGCGGCTGCGCGACTGTCTGCGCAGCCTCGGCATCGAGGACGACACCGTCCTCGCGTGGACGGCCGACCACGGCTCGCACTTCCGCACCCGCAACGGCGAGTACAAGCGCTCGGCCCACGAGGCTTCCGTCCGCGTGCCGTTCGTGCTCACCGGCCCCGGGTTCCAGGGCGGCGGCCGCATCCGGCAGCCCGTGTCGACGGTGGACCTGATGCCGACGCTCCTCGACGCCGCCGGGCTTCCGGTGCCGGCGGGCGTGCACGGGCGGTCGCTGCGCCCGCTGGTCGGCGGGGGCAGCGAACTCGACCGCCCGTTCTCGGTGTTCGTGCAGCTCAGCGAGGACGTCATCGGGCGCGCGGTGCGTACTGACCGGTGGAAGTACGTGGTGACGGCGCCGGACGGCCCCGACGGCCCGGACGCCTGGCACGAGCGCGCGTCCGACCGCTACCGGGAGACGGAGCTGTACGACCTGGCGGCCGATCCGTACGAGTTGGAGAACCTGGTCGGGCTCACCTCGCACCGGCGGGTGGCGGACGGGCTGCGTGACGCGCTGGGCACCTGGCTGAAGGAGGTCGAGGGCTCGGCCCCGGTCATCGAGGCGGCCCCTCCCCGCACCCTGGACCAGCGTTCACCGTTCTCGTTCCCGGAGCACCGGGTGCCGTGGGAGGGCGTGCGTTTCGGCCACGCCTAGGCGAGCCCGGCGATCCCGGCCAGCCCGGTGGTCCCGGCGAACGAGAGGTCAGGATCCGGCGGCCTTCGCGTAGTCGACGAAGCCGACCCAGTCGAGGGCCACACAGGGTTCGTCGCCGACCACCCAGGCGTCGTGGCCCGGCTGGACCTCGTAGAAGTTCCCGGGGGTCAGGTCGGCGGTCTCGCCGTCGTCCATGACCACGGTGATGCGGCCGCTGACGATGTAGCCGACGTGGTGCGCCTGGCAGCTGTCGGTGCCGGCGATCGGCTTCACGTGCTCGGACCACTTCCAGCCCGGCTCGAACACGGCCCGGCCCACCGCTCCGCCGTCCGTGTTCAGCAGGTCCATCCTGCCCTTGCCGCCCTCGAAGGGACGGGTCTCGTCTGCGGAGTCGAAGCTCCTGGAAACGATTCCGGTCATCGTCTTTCCGCCTCCCGGCGGTGGAACGTGCGACCCCCGAGGCCACTTCCAGGCTACGCCGGAGGCCGCTCACACACTCGCCCGCCCGCCCCACTCACGTACGCGCGTACTCGCCGGATGGCCGGAGAACGGCGTTGCCGCAAGGCCGCGGACGGGGATACGTTGATCACATGACTGCCGGGTCGGCCGTGGGCCGTGATCGAGAGAGGCGCCCGGCCGTGGCGTGAGCGCCCCGGGCCGGTGGGCGCGGGGTCCGCCGCGGTCGTCCGTTCGTCCTGTGCCACGCACCGCTGTGCGTGGGGAGCACGGGACAGAAGGAGGACATCAGCGCGCACTCTGCGAAAGGACCCCCTGTGGCCGTCGAACTCAACCACACCGTCGTCTACGCCCGTGACAAGCGGGCCTCCGCCGGCTTCCTCGCCGAGGTGCTCGGCCTGGAGGTCGGAGCGCCCTTCGGGCCGTTCGTGCCGGTGGACACCGGCAACCGCGTCACCCTCGACTACTACGACGCCGGTGACACGCCCATCGTGCCCAGCCACTACGCGTTCCTCGTCCCCGACGAGGAGTTCGAGACGATGATCGGGCGCCTGGAGCGGATGGGCGTCACCTACTACGCCGATCCCCATCACACCGAGCCCGGGCAGATCAACCGTCTCTTCGGCGGCCGGGGCGCCTACTTCGCGGATCCGGACGGCCACAACATGGAGATCATGACCCGGCCGTACGCCCGCCCCTGAGCGCGCCTGCCCGCGGTTTCTCCGCCCTTTCCTTGAACTTTTGTTGAACAACAGGGCGGAATTGGAGATTCCAGCCATTTTCGGAGGCGGTTTTCTGTGCGCTTCCCTTATCGGGCACATCTACACATAAAGGCCAGATAAGAGCACAATGAAACCGCGGCATCATGCCGCCAAGCGCGGTCAGACGTGCAGAACGCCAGAAGGAGGCGAGTCGTATGGCCGACGTCTCTCACCGTCCTGGTGATATCAGGGGACACCCCGACGCCGGAGAAATGCGCGAACGTTACACGCGCGTGCTCCAGACCCGAGGTGTGGCGGCGGTCGAGGAACTGGTGATCCTCGCCGGTATCTACGCCGCGGTCTCCGCGTGGACGGTCCACTTCTCCGCCGCGAAGCCGGAGCTCGCCATCAGCAACCTGATCGTCGGCATCGCCCTCGCCGGCCTGGGCCTGTGCATGTCGATGGCTCCGGAGCGGTCCCAGGACCTCAACTTCGTGGTCCTCCTGCTCGGTGCGTGGCTGATCGTCTCGCCATGGGTGGTCGCCCGTGACGCGGGGACCGGCGCGATCCTCAGCAACGTCATCACCGGCGCCTGTGTCTGTCTCTTCGCCCTGGTCGCCGGCGGTCTGCTGATGAGCAAGAGAAGGACGTGACGACCGACCCGATCCCGACCCGAGAGAACGGCGTCGCCCCTCGACAGAGGTGGCGGCGCCGTTCACGTTCGTCGCGACTGTGTCTGTGAACGGCCACCGCCAGGTAACGAATTGACCCACGTGGTTTCGGCCACATAAGTTTCGCGTAAAGCTTGCTCCACAGGGACAGGCTCTCCCGCTCACACACCCAGTCCTTGGGGGGACAAAGTGAACTGGTACCTCGACGCGTTCAAGAAGTACGCGACCTTCAGCGGCCGCGCCCGCCGCCAGGCATTCTGGATGTTCTTCCTCTTCAACTTCATCTTCTCCGCGGTCGCTTCGATCCTCGACTCGGTGCTGGGCATTACGCTCATCAGCCCGATCTACGTGCTCGCCGTGCTCATCCCGTACCTTGCGGTCGCGGTGCGCCGCCTGCACGACACGGGCCGCAGCGGCTGGTGGCTGCTCATCAGCCTGATCCCGCTGGTCGGCTTCATCATCCTCATCGTCTTCTGGGCCACCGAGGGCGAGCAGCAGCACAACGCGCACGGCCCGAACCCGAAGCTGGCGCCCGCCTACTGAGAGTAGGAACGTCCCGGCACGTCGAAGCCCCTGGAAGGAACGCCTTCCAGGGGCTTTTCGCATGGCCGGAGCCGTACAGAGCCAGACCGGCGCATCCGTCCCGCTCCGCTTGTGCAGGATGGCGCAGGACCGGCCGCCGCCACCCCTCCTAGCCTCGGCACGCAGGCACCAACGAGGGGCGGTACCACCGTGAACTGGCTGATCCACGACTACCGCGAGAGCGATCTCGCCGCCGTCGTCCATCTCATCGACACCACGGCCGAACTCGGCCAGGAGTCGGTCTTCTCGCTCGCCGAGTGCATCGGCGCGCTGACCTCCCGGCAGCCGGCCGTCGTCGCCGTCCACCAGGGCGCGCCGATCGGCGCGGCGCTCGCCTGCGTGGCCGGCGAACGCGCCTGGGTGATGCGGGTGGCGATCTCCTCGGCCTGGCGCGGCCGCGGCCTGGCCAGCGCGCTCCTGGTGGAGCTGGAACGGCGCCTGGTGGCCGCGCGGGTCGGGCGGATCGCGTACGTGCTGCCCGAGGAGGAACTCCTGGGCGAGGGGCTGCTGAACGCCGGGTACACGCGGCAGCCGGCCGTCGCGTACTTCGAGAAGGTCGAGCCGCTGCACGGACCGGCGGCGAATCTCCTGGACGACCTCGGCGGCCGGCTGCTGCCCGCCGACCTGTGGGCGAAGGTGGCCGGCATGGAGCGGGAGAAGGACCTGATCGAACGGCGTGTCGTGCTGCCGCTGGCCGAGCCCGAGCGGGCCGCCCGGCACGGGGTGCGCCCGCCGCGCGCGATCGGTCTGTTCGGGCCGCCCGGCACCGGCAAGACCACGTTCGCCCGGGCCATCGCCTCCCGTCTCGGCTGGCCGTTCGTGGAGATCCTGCCGTCCCGGCTCGCCGACGAGGGCAACCTGGCCGCCGCGCTGCGCGCCGCTTTCGCCCGGATCGGCGAGTTGGAGCGGGTGCTGGTGTTCATCGACGAGGTCGAGGAGATCGCGCCCGTACGCACCGAACCCGTGCAGCCCGGCGGCATGCACGGGGTGACGAACGAACTCCTCAAGCTCATCCCCGGGTTCCGGGAGCGCGACGAACGGCTGCTCGTCTGCGCCACCAACTCCATCCGCTCCCTCGACCCGGCCTTCCTGCGCCCGGGCCGTTTCGACTACCTCATCCCGATCGGTACGCCGGACAAGGCGGCCCGCGCGGCGATCTGGTCCCGCTACACGGACGCGCGGCCGGAGGTCGACGTGGACGCGCTGGTCGCGGCGAGCGAGCTGTTCACGCCCGCCGACATCGAGCACGCGGCGCGGATCGCCGCGCAGAGCTCCTTCGAGCGGGACCTCGTCGCACCGGCCGCTCCGGCCGCTCCAGGTGCGACGACAGCGGACTACCTGGACGCGATCGGGCAGTGCCGGCCGACCGTGACGCCGGAGCTGGTCGAGCAGTTCGAGTCCGACATCACGACGCACGCCCGTTTCTGAACCGAGGCCGGCCGGCCGCGCCTATCGTGGGTGCGACCACCAGCACGACTACGGGGGAGAAACGTTCCATGGGAACGAACGAGGAAGCGGAGTCGGCGGAGGGGCTTCCGGTCGTCCGCTTCGCCGACGGCGCGGAGCTGGAGAGCTGGCTCGCGGCACACCACGGCGACACGCCGGGCGGCGTGTGGCTGCTGCTCGGACGGAGCGGTTCCGGCCTCGCCTCCCCCACCTCCGACGAGATCCTGGACGCCACGCTCGCATACGGCTGGATCACCGGCAAGCGGAAGGCGCGCGACGCGGAGGCCTATCTGCAGAAGATCACGCCGCGCCGCCCGCGCAGCCTGTGGTCGCAGGTCAACGTACGGCAGGTCGAGGTGCTGCTCGCCGCCGGGCGGATGCGGGAGCCGGGGCTCGCGGAGGTGCGGGCGGCGCGGGCGGACGGACGCTGGGAAGCCGCGTACCCCTCCCAGAAGGACGCGACCGTGCCGGACGACCTGGCGGGTGCGCTGGCGGCGGAGCCGCGCGCCGCGGCGGCGTTCGAGGCGCTGGGGAAGACCGATCGTTATCTGATCATCCTCAGCCTGTGGCAGGCCCGGACGGCGAAGACCCGGGCGACCCGGATCGAGCGGGCGGTGGCACGGCTCACGGCCGGCTGACCGGCCCAGGCCCCAGGCCCAGGCCCCCAGGGATCAAGGGAGCCGTCGGCGCCGGTAGAGGACCTGGTGGGCGTCCCATTCCACGAAGGACTCGGCGTGGGTCATGCCGACGGCCTCCAGGAGGCGGCGGGAGCGCCCGTTGGCCTCCTGGGTGACGGCGACGACGCTGGGCGCCTCGCCGAGCGCGCGTTCGACCGCGGCGGCGACGGCCTCGCGGGCGTACCCCTGGCCCCAGTGCTCGGGCAGGAACTGGTACGAGACCTCCGTCTCCCCGTTCCGCCCCGCCCGCTCCACCGTGACCAGGCCCAGGACGATGCCGTCGGCGGCCCGCTCGACGGCGTGGAAGCCGGGGGCGCCGACGATCCGCTGCCGCCGGATGCGGATCACGGACTCGACCACCGGTCCGCCCAGGTGCCGCCGTACCTCCGGATCGGTCCACAGCCGGGTCACGGCGGACAGGTCGCGGGTGCGTACGGGACGCAGCACGAGCCGCTCGGTGACGAGGGGTGCGGGCGTGGACGCGCGGTCGGTGGGGTCGCTGGGGTCGGGGGCCATGT
Source organism: Streptomyces sp. SKN60 (assembly GCF_026236535.1). GTDB lineage: Bacteria > Actinomycetota > Actinomycetes > Streptomycetales > Streptomycetaceae > Streptomyces. The sequence goes on from NZ_JAHTMW010000006.1 coordinate 57,975, forward strand.
CCCGATGATGACAGGCCTCCGGGCGTACGACCCCGGGGCGGTGCGGGGCGGTGCGGGGCGGTCAGCCGCCCAGGCGCCGCTGGAGCGCGGCGAGGGCGCCGGCCCGGCGGCCGGGGACGGTGCGGCGGAGTTCCACCAGGGCGGGGCCGAGGGCGCGGGCCCTGGCCGGGTCCGCGATCTGCTCCCATTGGTGGTGGGCGCGGTCCACGGCGCCCTCGACGTCGGGTTCGTCGGGGCCCTGCCGGAGCCCGAGCCGGGCCTGGGCCGCCGCGATCCACAGCTCGCAGCTGCGGGCCGGCTCGCCCGCAAGGCGTGCCAGGTCCGCCCGCACCTCCACCCAGTGGAGGGCCTCGCCGGAGCGGGGCCCGTAGCGCCGCAGGGCGTCGCTCTCCCAGGCCGCGGCCACGGCGGCCGCCTCGCCGTGCCGGCCGGCCATGGCGGCGGCCAGGATGGCCGGATGCGGGTCCTCCGGCGCGCCGGAGGGGGAAGCGGGCTGATCCGGGACCGGGGCGACCGGCTCGGCGGTCGACGCGTCCCTCGTCTGCGGGACCTCGGCAGCGGACGAGGGTGGGTCCCCGCCCGGACGCACCAGCCGCCGTGTCGGGGGCGACTCCACGAGGGCCGGCGCCCGGACGGGCACCGGGACGGGCGCTGGGACCGGCCCCGGCCCCGGCACCGGCACCGGCACCGGGGCCGGGGCCGGGGCCGACGAGACCGGCGCCGGTGGCGCCAGCAGGATCGACTCCAGCTGCGGCGCGGTCGTGGCCGCGGCGGCAGCGGCCTCCGCGTGCAGTGCGGGCAGCGGCAGCACCGCGCCCGCACGCCAGCGGCTGGCGAAGTGGCGGAGGTAGTCGGGGGTGGTGAGGGGGCCGCGGCGGGGGAACGGGGTGAGGCGGGCGTAGAGGGGGGTCGCGGGGCCGAGGCCGAGGGCGGTGGGGTCCGTCGTGAGGCGGTGCCAGAGCTCGGGGTCGATCGACAGGTCGGCGACGACATGGGTCGTGCCGGGGCGGCGCGGGGCGAGTTCGGTGGCCAGCCAGTGCCAGGGGAGGCCGGTGTAGCGCAGGGTCGTCGGGGTGCTGCGGGCGAGCGCCAGGTGCGGGAGGCGCTGGCGGCGGTCGAGTTGGACCTGGCCGGCGAGGTAGAGGGCGAGCGGCCCGGGCGTGGCGGCGGCGGAGCGGAGGCGGGTGAGGACGGTCTGCGGGTCGAGGGGGTCCGCCAGTTCGACGACCGTCGCCATGTGCGCCCCGGCCAGCACCGCCGCGGGCACCGCCGCGAGCGCGGGCAGCACGGACGCCGCGTCGATGGCCCGTCCCCGGCCGGCCGGTGCCGCGGCCAGCAGCACGGCCGTACCCATTGCGTTCACCTCGTCGTTCACCACAGCAGCACCGTAACCCGTGCTGCCTTGGCCGAATGTCGACTGGTCCTCCTGTGGGCCTTAGGCATATGCCATAAGCACCACCGTATCGAGTGTTGCCAAATCACTTACGAGGTGTCCCGGGCTGTGCCAAAGTCGTACCCGGGCTTCACTTCCCAGACTTGGCCGCGCCACGTCGCCTGCATCGGAGTACGACATGCCGTCCCCCCTCTTCGCGGACCGTCCCGCCCAACCGCCCGAGCCGGGCGCGGTGGACGCGCTGATCTCGCAGACGCGCCGGCTGCGCGGCGAGGTGGACGCGGTGCGCCGGGACTCCGTGGCGGCGGACGAGGACGACCCGCACCATCGCTGGCAGCGCGCCCTGTGCGAGCTGGCGGTGCATCAACTCGACGATCTCGGCGCCCACTTGGGCCAGTTGAAGGCCGGTCTGCCCGGCCCCGGTCCCGGACCCGCACCCTCCGACACGGCCGCCGCCTACGCCGAGGCCGCCCTCGAGACCGTGCCCGGTCAGCGCGTCACCGGCTCGCTGCTCTCCCGGGTCGGCAGCGCCGAGTGGGATCTGCTCACCGATGACGTGCACTGGTCCGACGAGCTGTTCCAGATCTTCGGGCGCCCGCAGGAGAACGGGCCGATGTCCCTGGACGAACTGCCCTCGATGGTGTTCGCCGAGGACCAGCCGGTGCTCCAGGCGATGGTGACGGACTGTCTGATCGACGGGAAGCCGATCGACGGCGAGTTCCGCATCGTCCGCACCGACGGCCGGGTCCGCACCGTCCACATGACCGGCGAGCCGGTCCTCGACGCCGACGGCTGCACCGCCTCCATGTGGGCGGTCTTACGGGACGTCAGCGAGCTGCGCCGCAGCGAGCGCGCGGTCCGCGAGACCCGTGACAGCTTCCAGCGGCACCAGCACATCGAGCACACCGAGCGCCGGGTGGCGGTCGAGCTCCAGGAGGCCGTGCTGCCGCCCTGGCGCGGCTCGCTCCGCTTCGCCCACGACGGGCCCGCGCCGCTCGACGTCGCCGGGCACTACCTGCCGGCCGCCACACCGGGCCTCATCGGCGGCGACTGGTACGACGCCCTCGCGCTCCCCGACGGGGACGCGCTGCTCACGGTCGGCGACCTGACCGGTCACGGGGTCGCCGCGACCTCCTCCATGGCGATGCTGCTGGGCGCGCTGCGTGGCATGGCGGTGGCCGGAATCCGGCCGGGTGCCCTCATGGGGCACCTCAACCAGCTCCTGGAGACCTCCGTCCAGCCCGCCCTGGGCAGCGCGATGTGCTGCCGCTACGACCCCGCCGCCCAGCTCCTCACCTGGTCCCAGGCCGGCCACCCCGCCCCGCTGCTGTTCCGCGACGGGACGGGGCGGGCCCTGGGCCGGCCCGAGGGGGTGCTCCTCGGAGCCACGACGAGCGCGGTGTACGAGGAGGCCGAGACCCGGCTGTGCCCCGGCGACCTGCTGCTCCTGCACACCGACGGGCTGACCCGTACGGCGGGCAGGCCGGACGACTTCGCCGGTACGGAGCGGCTGCTCGGGCTCGCCGAGCGGCTGGCCGCGGCACGGGACGCGCAGGACGGCGTCCGGGCCGTCCTCGAGGAGTTCGGCGAGGGGCCGCGCGAGGACGACGCCTGCGTGATGGTGGTGCGGGTCGGGCGGTGACCCGGGTCCGCCGACAGCACTGACCTTCCGGAATCAGGAGCGGGCCCGGCCCGCTCCTTCCGCATGTGCCCCGCGGGCCACCCGCCCGCCCTTCCCGATCCTCACGCCTCTCCGCTTCTCGGGCGGTTGACCGGCGCCTTCGGCAGGGCCGTCTCGATCTCCTCCCGCAAGTGGTCGATCTTGGTGTAGCCCGCGTACTGGCCGGTGAGCCGGTACATCTCGCGGAGCCGGTCCCAGGTGCGGTGTGAGGAGGTGTCGCCCATGGAGACGAGCGCCAGGCGCGCGTAACGGTCCGCCTGCTCGGGGTCGTCGGCGATGAAGCAGGCCGAGGCCAGCGAGATGTGGTCGAACAGCTTCGAGCGGTCGTGCCCGTTCCGGCGCAGATCCAGGGCGAGTTTGGCGTGCCGCTGGGCCGTCGCCGCGGCCGCCGGGTCGTGCTCGGCGAAGGTGCGGTAGGCGAGCGCCTGCATGCCGTGGAGGTCGGCCTCGTCGAAGTTCTGCATCCAACTGGGCTTGTCCTCGCCCTTGTCGGACACGAACAGGTCCTCGGCCTCGCCGAGCGTGCGGCGCATGGCCTGGCCCCGGCCCATCGACGCCTGTGCCCAGGCCTCGATGGTGTGGAACATGGCCTTGGTGCGCGGCAACAGACGTTCGCCGGAACCGGACTTGGCGAGCTTCATCAGGTCCAGCGCCTCGTCGGGTCTGCCGAGGTGCACCATCTGCCGGGCGGCGCGGGAGAGCGCCTCGCCGGCGCGCGGCCGGTCGCCGCCCTCGCGGGCCGCGTGCGCGGCGATGACGAAGTACTTCTGTGCGGTGGGTTCGAGGCCGACGTCGTGCGACATCCAGCCGGCGAGCACCGCCAGGTTGGCGGCGACGCCCCACAGCCTGCGATGCAGGTGGTCGGGGTGGTGGTAGGCGAGCATGCCGCCCACCTCGTTCAGCTGGCCCACGACCGCCTTGCGCTGGAGGCCGCCGCCGCGGGAGGCGTCCCAGGCGCGGAACACCTCCACGGAGCGCTCCAGGGCCTCGATCTCCTCCGACCCGATGGGGGCGGCCTCGTAACGGTCGTACCCAGCGGGGTCGGCGTGGAGGGGATCGACGGCGCGGGGGGCGGCGCCGGCTCGTGCGGGGTCGGTGTGGAGCCAGTCGTGCATGGCGTTGGTGAGTGCGGAGCCGGCGACAAGCGCGGCGCCCGCGCCCACCAGGCCGCGTCGGTTGAGCATGAGGTCCATTCCCGTGAATTCGGTGAGGACCGCTGCCGTACGCTCGGGCGCCCAGGGCAGCCCGTCAGGGTTGTCGGTGTTCCTGACGTCTCGCCGCCTGCCGGCGCGCCCGTGTCGTACGAACCCGAGGTCCTCGATGGTCACGACACGGCCGAGTCGCTCGGTGAACAGTGCGGCCAGCACCCGGGGCACGGGATCACGCGGGGTCTCCCCCATGTCGATCCAGCGCCGGACCCGCGAGGTGTCGGTCGACAGCTGGGGGTGGCCCATGGCCGCCGCCTGCTTGTTGACGAGTCTCGCGAGTTCGCCCTTGGACCAGCCGGCCAGGCCGAAGAGGTCTGCCAGGCGGGTGTTGGTCTTCCCTGTCACGTCTAAGCCCCCAGGTTCTCGGCTGAGTTGACAGTAGCCCCCTGGCATAGGCCTGGCGACAATTCGCCATGGTTCGCCAGGGTGCGCTCGATGTTCCGCCACCCGCAGGGGGGTGTCAGGTAGGAACGCGCCACCCCGCCCCGTCGACCGGCCCACATTTTCCCCAGGGTGCGGACCGTTCGGGCGGGCGGGGCGACGCACGCAACTCGTCGGCACACGAAGGGATCTGTCTCCTCCATGTACACAGCATCGTCCTCCGTGTCCGCCCCGCCCCGGCCGCTCCACCGCACCCTCCAGGCCGGCACCGGACCGTATCTCGCCCCCGCGCCCGTCCAGGGCGCGGTGCGGCCGAGGCGCTGGGCGGGCAGCACCGTCCAGCCGCCCAGCGGGAGGATCGACCTGTCCGGTCCCCAGGGCGCCCAACTGCGCATGGCCATCGCGTCCGTCCACCGGATCTGCCCGGAGTTCAACCCGGTGCAGGTGCTGCGGCGCAGCAGCCGTTCGGTCCTGATCATCGGAACGACCGGGCGGACGACCGCGGTCGCGAAGTGTTTACTGGACCACTCCCCCGCGTGGGTCGAGCGGTTCCGGCACGAAATAGCTTCTTACCGTTCGTTCGTCCGGCATCGTCCGCCTGTGCGGGCGCCCCGGCTGATCGCAGCGGACCCGGAGAACTGCACCCTGGTGATCGAGCGGATGCCCGGACGGGCGGCGGCGCTGACCCGCCACCCCGTGGAGGCGCCGCCGCGGGCGGACGTGCGGGCCGTGCTCGGCGCGGTCGCCCGGCTCAACGCCTGGCGGCCGCCGGCCGGGACGTTCGACGCGCCCCTCGACTACGGGGCGCGGGTGGCGCGGTACCACGAGCTCGGTCTGTTCACCGACCGGGACCGGGACGACCTGCAGAAGCTGCTGCACGGGCTCGCACACGCGGGCGGGCGGCAGGGCATGGGTCAGTTCTGTCACGGTGACGCGCTGCTCTCGAACATCCTGCTGTCCCCGACGGGTCCGGTGCTCGTGGACTGGGAGCACGCGGGCTGGTACCTGCCGGGGTACGACCTGGCGACGCTGTGGGCGGTGCTCGGGGACGCTCCCCTGGCGCGGCGGCAGATCAGCCAGCTCGCCCAGCAGGCTGGTCCGGCGGCTCGGGACGCGTTCCTGGTGAACCTGATGATCGTGCTGACCCGGGAGATCCGGACGTACGAGACGGCGGTGCAGCGCACGATCAAGGAGGCGCCGCCCGCGGGTTCGGTGCCGGTGCCGGCCGGGACGGTCTCGCCCGGTGAGGAACAGCGGCTGCTGCTGCGGCGGCTGCACGACGACTGCGCCATGGCACGGCGGGCCGTGCGCGCGGCGGTCGGGACGCGGTAGCGAAGCGGTCCGACACAGTACGGGGGTGGCGCGCCGCGCGCCCGGTGCCGACACACCGGGGCGCGGCGCTTCGACTTTTCCGGCGAAGCGCCGGAGGGCGGCCACGGCGCCCCCAATGGTCCACACCAGTGACGCGTCGCAGGCGGGCGGGCCGCCCGCGCGAAACTCCGCCCTCCGGCTCGCGCAGCCGCTCTGACGTGGGAAATCGCCGATGTGAACAGGTGATTGACGGGACGTCCGGAAGCCGCTACCCCTGTACGGGTTCGGTTCCGCACGCCCCCCTTCCCCCCTGTCGCTGGAGGCTGCCTTGCTCCGTTCCGCGTCCCTCAGACGTGCCGCGCCCGCCGTCCTGCTGCTGCCGCTGCTCGCCCAGGTGCCGTCGGCCACCGCCGACGAGCCCGAACCCGGCTCGCTGCAGCGGCAGTTCGCGGTGGCGGCCGAGCGGCATCACGTACCGCAGAGCGTGCTGCTCGCCGTGTCGTATCTGCAGTCGCGCTGGGACGCGCACGGCGGCGCGCCGAGCGTGACCGGCGGCTACGGTCCGATGCATCTGACGGACGCGGCGACGGCCCTGACGTCGGCGCCGCACCACGCCGACGGTACGGAGGACGCGCGCGGTGACGACGCGCGGGCGCCCCGGACCGGAGCCGGAGTCGAGTCCGGCTCCCCCGCCTGGTCCGGTGAGCCGCCGGCCCGGCTGCGGACGCTCGACCGGGCGGCGGAGCTGTCCGGGCGTCCGGCGGAGCGGCTGCGGACGGACACCGCGGCGAACATCGACGGCGGCGCGGCCCTGCTCGCGGAGGCGCAGCGGGCGGCGGGGCTGCCGGCGAGCGCGGATCCGGCGGACTGGTACGGGGCGGTGGCGCGCTTCTCGGGCGCGGAGGACTCGGCGACGGCGGCGGCGTACGCGAACGACGTCTTCGACGTGATCCGCGGCGGCGAGTCGCGCACCACGGACGCGGGGCAGCGGGTGACCCTGGCGGCCGATCCGGCGGTGGTCCCGGCCACCGGGCAGCTGGCCGCGCTGGGGCTCCGGGACGCCGCGAGGGGTCCGGTGGAGTGTCCGGAGACGGTGGCCTGCGAATGGGTGCCGGCGCCGTACGAGGAGTTCGGCGACGGGGACTACGGCAACCACGACAAGGCGGACCGGCCGGTGTCGCAGTCGGTCGACTACATCGTCATCCACGACACCGAGGCGGACTGGGACACCACCCTGAAGCTGGTGCAGGACCCGACGTATGTGTCGTGGCAGTACTCGCTGCGGTCCTCGGACGGGCACGTGGCGCAGCATCTGGCGCTGAAGGACGTGGGCTGGCACGCGGGCAACTGGTTCGTGAACGCCAAGTCGGTGGGTCTGGAGCACGAGGGTTTCCTGACGTCGCCGGACTCCTGGTACACGGAGGCGATGTACCGGTCCTCGGCGCGGCTGGTGCGCTATCTGGCGAAGCGGTTCGGCATTCCGCTGGACCGGCAGCACATCCTGGGCCACGACAACGTGCCGGGGACGGTGACGTCGAGCATCAAGGGGATGCACACGGATCCGGGCCCGTACTGGGACTGGGCGCACTACTTCCAGCTGCTCGGCCGGCCGGTCACGCCGAGCGCGGGGCCGGACTCCGGGGTGGTGACCATCCGTCCGGACTACACCGCGAACCGGCCGGTGTACACGGGGTGTGTGACGGCCGGGGAGGCGTGCGCGCCGCACGGGAGCGGGGCGGTGCGCCTGCACACCGCGCCGAGCGCCGACGCGCCGCTGGTGAAGGACATCGGGCTGCGGCCGGGCGGGCAGGCCTCGACGACCGGGGTGAACGACACCGGGGCGCGGGCGTCGACCGGCCAGAGCTTCGCGGTGGCGGAGCGACGGGGCGACTGGACGGCGGTCTGGTACCTCGGGCAGAAGGCGTGGTTCCACAATCCGAAGGAGGAGCCGACGGCGGTGAACACGCGGGGGCTCGTCCTGACGCCGAAGGAGGGGGTGGCGTCGGTGCCGGTGTACGGGCGGGCGTATCCGGAGGCCTCGGCCTATCCGGCGGGGGTTCCGGTGCAGGCGGTGTCGCCGCTGCCGTACGCGCTGCTCGCGGGGCAGCGGTACGTGGTCGGGGGCCGTACCCCGGGCGAGTACCTGTTCGCTCCGACGTTCGACACGACGGGTCATGCGGTGGTGCGCGGCCGGGAGGAGTACTACGAGATCCAATTCGGCCATCGGGTCGCCTTTGTGAAGGCCGCTGACGTGCGGGTTTCGCAGGGCTGAGGGAACCGGGCCGAAAAGAGACGGGTGCCGGCGGACCGCGTAGTGGGGCGTGGTCCGGCCGGCACCTCATGGCGTTCATATGACTGTTCCGGTGTTCGCGTGGGGCCGGTGACCGAGGGGTAGGGCTCGGCCGGACGACTGCCCGACGCTCACCGAAAGGCCTCCCTGGCATGGCTCAGCCCTTCGTTCTGCCGGACTTCTATGTTCCGTATCCGGCGCGGCTCAATCCCCATCTGGAGACGGCCCGTGCGCACACCTGCGCGTGGGCGCGGGAGATGGGGATGCTGGAGGGTTCCGGCATCTGGGAGGAGGCGGACCTCCAGGCGCACGACTACGCGCTGCTCTGCTCGTACACGCACCCGGACTGCGACGCGGAGGCGCTGTCCCTGGTGACCGACTGGTACACGTGGGTGTTCTTCTTCGACGACCACTTCCTCGAGGTGTTCAAGCGCACCCCGAACCGGCCGGCCGGCAAGGCCTACCTGGACCGGCTGCCGCTGTTCATGCCGGCCGATCCGGCGGCCGGCATGCCCGAGCCGGCCAATCCGGTGGAGGCGGGGCTCGCCGACCTGTGGCGGCGCACGGTGCCGTCGATGTCGGAGGCCTGGCGGGTGCGGTTCGCCGAGGCCACCGAGGCGCTCCTGTACGAGTCGCTGTGGGAGCTCGACAACATCACCGAGGGCCGGATCGCCAATCCGGTCGAGTACGTCGAGATGCGCCGCAAGGTGGGCGGCGCGCCCTGGTCGGCGGGGCTCGTCGAGTACGCGGCGGGCGCCGAGGTGCCCGAACAGGTGGCGGGCGCACGGCCGTTGCGGGTGCTGCGGGACTCCTTCTCGGACGCGGTGCATCTGCGCAACGACCTCTTCTCGTACCAGCGTGAGGTCGAGGACGAGGGCGAGAACAGCAACGGCGTCCTGGTCCTGGAGAAGTTCCTCGGCTGTACGACGCAGGAGGCGGCCGACGCCGTCAACGACCTGCTGACCTCGCGGCTGCAGCAGTTCGAGAACACGGCGCTCGTCGAGATGCCCGCGCTGTGCGTCGAGCAGGGTCTCGGGCCGGCCGAGGCGGCGGCGATCGCCGCGTACACCAAGGGACTGCAGGACTGGCAGTCCGGCGGGCACGAGTGGCACATGCGATCCAGCCGCTATATGAACGAGGGGCTGGTGAGCGGGAGTTCACAGCCGGCCGGACTCGGCACCGCCGGACTCGGCACCTCCGCGCTCGACATCAGGAATCTGCTCGGCCGGCCGGCCCGGAACCGGGCGCGCACGCTGGCTCATGTGCCGCACCAGAAGGTGGGGCCCTCCCTGCTCCCCGAGTTCGACCTGCCGTACCCGCTGACCCTCAACCCGCACCACGCCGGGGCCAAGCGCCGCTCGGAGGAGTGGGCGGATCGGATGGGGCTGCTCGACGACATCTGGGACCGGCGGATGCTTGACGGCTTCGATCTGGCCCTGTGCGCGGCAGGGATCGACCCGGACGCCACCGAGGAGGAGCTGGACCTCGCGACCGGGTGGCTGCTCTGGGGCACCTACGCGGACGACTACTACCCGATCGTGTTCGGCCGGCCGCGCAATCTGCCGGGCGCGAAGCAGCAGACCGACCGCCTCAAGTCCGTTCTCTCGCACGCCCGTCCGGTGACGGCGTTCTCTGCGGACCATCCGCTGGAGCGTTCGCTCGCCGACCTCTGGGCGCGCACGACCGCGCCGATGGACGAGGCGGCCCGGGCGCGGCTGCGCAGGTCCGTGGAGACGATGCTGGACAGCTGGATGTGGGAGCTGCTCAACGTGGCCCAGCACCGGGTGCCGGACCCGGTCGACTACATCGAGATGCGCCGCCACACCTTCGGCTCCGAACTGACCATGCTGCTCGCCCGGCTGCGGCGGGCCGAGACGCTGCCGCCGGAGCTCTTCGACAGCGGCACGGTGCGGGCCCTGGAGGGTTCCGTCATGGACTACGGGGCGCTGATCAACGATCTGTTCTCGTACCAGAAGGAGATCGAGGTCGAGGGCGAGCTGCACAACCTGGTGCTCGTCGCGCAGACCTTCTTCGGCTGCGACTACCCGACCGCGATGCGCATGGTGGACGATCTGATGCGCGGCCGGCTGAGCCAGTACGAGCACTTGAAGAAGCACGAAGTGCCGCTCCTGTACGCCGACTTCGGGCTCGACGCGACCGGCCGGGCGGCCTTCGAGGCGTATCTGCGGGAGCTGGAGGACTGGCTCGCGGCCATCCTCCACTGGCATCGCAGCGTACGGCGGTACGGGGCCGATGACGTGCGCTCCGGCGCCGGTACGACGCCGGCGCGGCGCGGCCCGCAGGGGCTCGGCACCGCGTCGGCGCGGATCGCGACCTTGTTCGGGTCATCGGTCGGGGCGCCGGCCTGCTGAAACGCGGCGGACCGCCTCCGGAAGCTCCGGGGGCGGCCCGCACGTTCGGCCCGCAAGGGTCGGCAGGGGTCAGGGCTGGAGTCCGCGCAGCCGGTCCAGGTCGCGGCGGTCGCGCTTGGTGGGGCGGCCGGCGCCCCGGTCGCGGACGGCCGCCACGGCGACCTGTTCACGGGGCGGCGGGGGCGGGCTGTTGTCCACGAAGGCCTCGGCGGCGGCCGGCGGGCCGACCCGCTTGGTGAGCAGCTGCTTCACCTCGACGATCCGCTGCCGGCCGCCGTGGAAGACCCGGACCTCGTCGCCGGGCTTGACGGCCTGGGCGGGCTTGGCGCGCTCGCCGTTGACCTTGACGTGGCCGGCGCGGCAGGCCGCGGCGGCCTGGGAACGGGTCTTGGTGAGCCGCACGGCCCAGATCCAGCTGTCGACGCGCACCGCGCTCATCGGCCCCCGCCTTCCCGGTCAGCCCTGCTGGAAAAGTTCGGCGGGCAGCGGCTTGAGCAGCGCGTACAGGTCGTCGGTGATGGGCCGGTCCCAACTGGCGATGGTGACCAGGACGTTGTCGCTGCGGTCGAACTGCACACAGGAGATGCGGCTCTCGGAGAGCTTGAGGCGGCGCACGATCAGCAGGTTGTCGCCCTGCATCACCGGCACGTCCTCGCGGTCGAGCACCTCGACCGGCTCGTCGTTCTCCAGGGCGGCGAGCAGCTGGGCCACCTCGAAGGGGACCTGGCCGTCGGCGAGCTCGCGGGCCGGGGAGCCTTCCGGCAGATTGCCGATGATCATCGCGGGGCCGCGGCCGCCGAACAGGTCGTAGCGCAGGAACACGCCCTGGCAGCTGCCGTCGGGGGCCGGGAGCAGACCGGCGCCGAGATTGCCGGGCCAGTCCCCGGGGTCCATGGCCAGGACGTCGAAGTCCGGGCCCGCGGGTGTGGCGGCGCTGCGGCGGCGGAGGAAGGACATACCGCCATGGTACGTGCCCCGGCGCGCGTCGCGGCGCGCCGGGGCCGGGGTCACGGACCGGTGACCTGCTTGGCGCGCAGCGCGCTGTCCAGACCGGCCCGGTCGGTGCCGAGCTTGCGGTAGACGGCGGACAGCAGACGGGTGGCGGTGGTGCGGTCGACGCCGACGGCGGCGGCCGGGTCCTTCCCGGCGAGGGTGGCCTCGGCCGCGGCCCGCTCACGGGCGGTGAGCGCGTCGGTGGCGGTGGTGCGCAGCGCCCGGGGCCGCAGCCCGGCGGCCGCTAGCTCGGTGCGGGCCTCCTCGACGAGTCCGTCGGCGCCGCAGGTCTGGGCGGTCTCCAGGCCCCGGTAGAGGTGCTCGGCGGCTTCGGCGTGGCGCTCGGTGCGGCGCAGTGCGGCCCCGAGGGCGACCAGGGAGCGGGCCAGCTCGTACGCGGCCGGGGACTGGTCGAGCCAGTCGACGGACTCCTCCAGGAGCTTGATCCGCTCCTCGCCCTCGGAGACCTCGGCGGTCACCCGGAGCGCCTGGCCGATCGCGGAGGGCGCGCCGTACTGGCGGGCCCGGGCGACGGCCTCCTGGGCCGTCGCGAGGGCCCTGGCCGGGGAGGTCGGGGCCTGGGCGAGGGCGAGGTGGAGCTGCCAGGGGCAGCACGAGGGGTTGCGCTTGCCGCGCGGGTCGAGCCGCTGGCCGACGGCGGAGAGCGCGCCGAGGGCCTCCTCGGTCCGGCCAATGGCGAGCAGCAGCTCGGCGTGGACGGTCTCGCAGTCGGGGATGGTGACGGCGTTGGGGAAGGGGTCGCCGAAGTCGTGTTCGCGGGCGACCCGCTCGGCCTCGTCCGTACGGCCGCGGGCCAGCAGGATCTCGATCATGACGCCGGTGGCGTACCAGAGGGCGGGGGTGCGGGGGCCGACGCGCTCGGCGAGGCGGAGTCCTGCGCGGGCGAAGTCCTCCGCCTCCATGAGCCGGCCGCGCCGGAAGCGGATGTAGCCGATGAGGGTGTACGCGAAGGCGAGGTGGGCGCCGCGCCAGCCCTGCTTCTCGAACTCGGCGGTGCCGGCGGCGAAGAGCTCCTCGGCGCGGCCGGGCCGGTCGGCGTAGAGGTGGAGCAGGGCGACGAGGACCGGGACCTCGAAGTTGCGGCTCTCGTCGGCCCAGGTGAGGCCGCCTTCGAGGGCGCGTTCGGCGTGGCGGAGGGCGACGGTGGCGGGTTCGGCGCGCAGGGTGGCGTCCCAGGCGCGCAGGCCGATGATGTACCGCTCGGTGAGGTCGCGGCCGCTGAGCCGGTCGGCGAGGGTGGCGAGGCGCCGGGAGCGGGCGGGCGACTCGGGTTCGTCGGCGCGCAGGGCGTCCCACAGGAACTTCTCGGCCTGCATGCGCAGCTTGCTGCGGGCGTCGGTGGTCGGCTGGCGGGTCTCGCGTTCGAGCAGTTCGGAGGCCTCGACGAGGCGGTCGCTGTGGGCGAGGACCTGGGCGAGGCGGTAGACGATGCCGTGCCGCAGGGCGGGGTCGGCGACCGGCTCCTCCAGGGCGGCGCGCAGATGGTTGACGGTGGTGGCGGGTTCGGTGAGCAGCGAGGCGCAGCCGAGCTCGAAGAGCACGGCCGCGCGCTCGTCGTAGTCCGGGGGTTCGCGCAGGGCGCGGACGAGATAGCGGCGGGCGGTGTCGGGCGCGCCGGCCCGCAGGGTCTCCTGGGCTGCGGCGCGCAGGTGCTGGACCACCCACGGGTCGCCCTCGGGGTGGGTCTCGACGAGGTGGCGGGCCGCGGCGGTGGGGCCGAGTCCGGCGTCGACGACGCACCACGCGGCCTGGCCGTGGAGGGCGACGCGGGTGGCCGCCGGGATGGCGTCGTAGACGGCGGAGGCGATGAGCGGGTGGACGAATTCGAGGGTGTCGGACTCCGGGTCGACGGGTTCGGCGAGCACGCGGGCCTGGCGCAGCAGGGTGGCGCTGCGGGCGACGTCCTCGCCGCCGAGCCCGGCGACGGCCCCGGCCAGCTGCGGGGAGATCTCGGTGCCGAGGACGCCGCAGGCCCAGGCGAGGCGGACGGTGGCGGTGCCGAGGCGTTCGATCTGGGCGATCAGTCCGCTGCCCTTGACGGCGGCGGCGAGGTCGCGCAGGGCGTGGGCCCGGTCGGCGACGGGCTCCAGGCCGCGGTCGCGGATGCGGGCGGCGAGTTCGACGGCCTCGAAGGGGTTGCCGGAGGTGACCTCCCAGCATTCCTGGCAGACGGCGTCGTCGGCGTGGGTGCCGACCCGGTCGCGGACAAGCCGGGCGATGGCGCCGGAGGTGAGGGGTTCCAGGCCGAGCGGGCGCTGCCCGGACCGGCGGCCGGTGAACTCCTCGCCGGTGTCCGGGAGTTCGTCGGGCCGGTAGGCGACGACGAGGAGCATGGGGAGCTCCTCGGCGCGCGGCGAGAAGGCGGAGAGCCAGCCGAGGGATTCGGGGTCGGCCCAGTGGGCGTCGTCGAGGAAGACGACGAGCGGGGCGCGGCGCACGGCCAGGTGGGTGAGCACCCAGTCGAGTCCGTCGCGCAGGCCCTGCGGGTCGGGCGGGGAACCCTCGGCGGCGGTGCACAGACCCAGGGCGGGGCCGACGATGTCGTACCAGCTGCCGAGGCGTTCCCTCAGTTCGGTGCGGGAGGCGGCGGCCAGCTGGGGCTGGAGGAGCTGGCGGGCGACGTGGAAGGCGACCCGCTGTTCCTGGTCGCCGCCGCGGGCGGACAGCACGGTGCAGCCCTTGGCCGCGGCACGGCGGCGGATCTCGGCGAGCAGGGTGGTCTTGCCGAGGCCGGCGGGCGCGGCGTAGGCGAGGACGCCGCCGCGGCGGACGGTGCGGCCCGCGGGACCGGGGCCGAAGCCGGGACCCTGGTCGGGGGTCGCGACGGCGTCGGACGTGCCGGTGTCGGGGCCGGTCGAGCCCTTGACCAGGCGGAGGGTCGGCGGGGTGAGGGCGTGCCGGGGCCTGGGGACGCGGTCGGGGCGCTCGCCGGGGCGGGCCGCGCCGCCGGCCTCGGGCCCGCCGAGGAAGCCGCCGGGTCCCGCCGGTCCCGGGGCCACGCCGTCGGTGCCGTACCCGACGAGCAGGTTCAACGCCTCTTCCGCCGCCGCGAGTTCGGCCTCGCGCTCGAAGAGGCCGAAGCCCCGACCGGCTCGGCCGCCGGTGTGTGCTGCCATCGTCCACCCCCACGCCGGGGGCGCACGCCCGGCGCACAGGGGATGCGTCCGGGGCGGTGGCCCCATCAAAGGCCCAGCGTACGCGGGGATGCGCCCCGAGGGGGCCGGATTGTGGCGGATGCGCGATTCCGGACCGTACGGGACCAACGGCCTCCGCCCTCCGCCGGGTTCGCGCAGCTCACGGGCGCGGCGCGCACGGCTCTCGCGCGCCCCCGGGCCACCGCGCCGGCGCGACCGCGCACGCCCGGCCGTCTCAGGTCAGGTCGAACTCTCCGTCACGCGCGTTCACCACGAAGGCGCGCCACTCGGCCGGGCTGAACACGACCGACGGGCCCCCGGGTGTCCGTCCGTTGCGCATCGCGATGAAGCCCTCCACGAACGCGATCTGGACGTCGCCCACGCCGCGGCTGCCGGAGCGCCAGTCCGCCCCCGCCAGGTCGAGGTCCGGCGCGTCCCGCCCGGTGAGGCCGTGCTGGGTCGGGCCGTTCCGGGTGAGGCCGTGCTGGGTGAGGCCTTGCTGGCTGATGGGGCCGGTGATGGTGCTGTCCGCCACGTCCGTGCTCCTCTCGCGACGCCCGCGTCACGCTCTGCGGCTGGGCCGGGCCTCAGCGTAGCGACCGGCCCGGACCGCCGACACCCCTCAGACGGCGGGCGGCCGGTCGCCGACCAGCCACATGGCGAAGAACTGCGCGCCCCCGCCGTACGCGTGGCCGAGCGCCGTGCGCGCCCCCTCGACCTGGTGTTCGCCCGCCCGGCCGCGTACCTGCAGGGCGGCCTCGGCGAAGCGGATCATGCCGGAGGCGCCGATGGGGTTGGTGGAGAGCACGCCGCCGGAGGGGTTCACGGGCAGGTCGCCGTCGAGTTCGGTGACCCCGGCCTCGGTGAGCTTCCAGCCCTCGCCCTCCTCCGCGAAGCCCAGGTTCTCCAGCCACATCGGCTCGTACCAGGAGAACGGCACGTACATCTCGACGGCGTCGATCTGGCGGCGGGGGTCGGTGATCCCGGCCTGCCGGTAGACGTCGGCGGCGCAGTCCCGGCCGGCCCGCGGGGAGACGAAGTCCTTGCCGGCGAAGAGCGTCGGCTCGCTGCGCATGGCGCCGCCGAGCAGCCAGGCCGGCGGATGGGGCGAACGGGCCGCGCCGGTCCGGTCGGTGAGGATCATGGCGCAGGCGCCGTCGGAGGACGGGCAGGTCTCGGAGTAGCGGATCGGGTCCCACAGCATCGGGGACGCCTGCACCTTCTCCAGGGTGAGGTCGTGCTCGTGGAGATGGGCGTACGGGTTCTTCAGCGCGTTGCGGCGGTCCTTGTACGCGACGAGGGAGCCGATCGTGTCGGGGGCGCCGGTGCGGCGCATGTAGGCACGCACGTGCGGGGCGAAGAAGCCGCCCGCGCCGGCGAGCAGCGGCTGCTGGAAGGGCACGGGCAGCGACAGGCCCCACATGGCGTTGGACTCGGACTGCTTCTCGAAGGCGAGGGTGAGGACGGTGCGGTGCACCCGGGCGGCGACCAGGTTGGCGGCGACCAGGGCGGTGGATCCGCCGACCGAACCGGCGGTGTGGACCCGGAGCATGGGCTTGCCGACCGCGCCGAGCGCGTCGGCGAGGTACAGCTCCGGCATCATGACGCCCTCGAAGAAGTCGGGGGCCTTGCCGATGACGACGGCGTCGATGTCCGCCCAGCTCAGTCCGGCGTCCGCGAGGGCCCGCTGGGCGGCCTCGCGGACCAGCCCGGCGAGGGAGACGTCGTGGCGGGCGGCGACGTGCTTGGTCTGGCCGATGCCGACGACGGCGACGGGTTCCTCAGACACGGTTCTCCCCTTCCAGGACGGCGACGAGGTTCTGCTGCAGGCAGGGTCCCGAGGTGGCGTGGGCGAGGGCGCGGTCGGACTCGCCGCGGTGGATCCGGGCGGCGGCCTCGCCGAGCCGGATCAGGCCCGCGGCCATCACGGGGTTGGCGGCGAGGGCGCCGCCGGAGGGGTTGACGCGGACCTCGTCGCCGAGGCGGAGGGCCTTGCGCAGCACGACCTCCTGGGAGCTGAAGGGCGCGTGGAGCTCGGCGGTGTCGACGGGCCGGCCGGCGGCCGGGTCGAAGGCGCCGGCCCGTTCGGCGGCGAGCCGGGTGGAGGGCGAGTCGGTGAGGTCGCGGACACCGAGCGCGTGCGCCTCGATGCGGTGGTCCATGCCGGTGATCCAGGCGGGCCGGGCGCACAGTTCGCGGGCCCGGTCCCCGGCGGCCAGGATGACAGCGGCGGCGCCGTCGCCGACCGGCGGGCAGTCGCCGGTGCGCAGCGGCGCGACCTGGTACGGACCCTGCGGGCGGGCGCCGCGGAGCTGGGCGTGCGGGTTGGCGGCGGCGTCCTCGCGGCTGCGGGCGGCGATCGCGGCGAGCGCCGTCTCGTCGGTGTCGCCGGCGTCGACGAGGGCCTGGGCCTGGAGCGCGGCGAGGGCCACGGAGTCGGGCCAGAGCGGGGCGACGTAGTACGGGTCGAGCTGACGGCTGAGCACGTCGCGCACGGAGCCCGGCGAGGACTTGCCGTAGGCGTAGACGAGGGCGGTGTCGGCCTCGCCGGTGAGCAGCTTGACCCAGGCCTCGTACAGCGCCCAGGCGCCGTCCGCCTCGACGTGGGACTCGGAGATCGGCGGCCAGGCGCCGACGCCGTCGAGCGCCATGGTGAAGGAGAAGGCGCGGCCGGCGAGGTAGTCGGAGGAGCCGGAGCAGGTGAAGCCGATGTCGGAGGTCTTGAGGCCGGTCTGCCGCAGCACGTCGTGGAGGACCGGCATGAGCATCTCGACCTCGGAGAGGTCGTCGGTGCGCCGGGTGTGGTCGGTCTGGGCGAAGGCGACGATCGCCACCTCCCGGCTCGGGCGCGCAGCGCTCACAGCAGCTCCTTGTACGTGTCGTAGTCGGCGTCCGGCTCGCCGCTGGGCCGGTAGTGGTCGGGGTAGCGGCCGCCCTCGGTCCACACGGGTTCGACCCGCATGCCCATCCGGACCTGGTCGTACGGGATGCCGCCGATCCGCCCGTGCAGGGCGAGGCCGGCGCCGTCCAGGGCGATGTGGGCGTAGACGTACGGCACCTCGATGTCGAGGTGGCGCGCCTTGATGTTGACGATGCAGAAGGTGGTGACCGTGCCGCGCGGCCCGACCTCGACGCGCTCGGTGGTGGCGACCCCGCAGGTGGGGCAGGCGCCGCGGGGCGGCACGTACACCTTGGCGCAGGAGGGGCAGCGTTCGCCGACGGTACGGCGCTCGGCGAGCGACCGCAGCCAGGCGGTCTGGGCGCGGCCGGGGGTGTAGTCGTAGTCCAGCCGGGCGGGGGTGACGATGCCGGTGACGGGGTCGCCGAACACGCCGTCGTGCGGGCGGGGTCGGGGCTCCGGCGGGGCGCCCTCGTACGGCTCGAAGCAGGCGATGTCCGTGATGGCGCCCTCGCGCTCGGCGGCCCACCGGATCCGCACCCGCATCCCGGTGCGGACGGCCTCGGGGCCGGGCACGGCGAGGACGTGCAGCAGCGCGGTGTCGGCGCCGTCGGGGCGGACGAGGACCCAGGCGAAGGGGGTGGCGAGCGGCTGGCCGGGGCGCGGCTCGGGGTTCCAGGCCCAGGTGGTGACGGTGCCGGTGTCGCCGAGGGCGACGAGTTCGCGCAGTTCGGCGGCGGTCTCGGGGTCGTACTCGACGGGCGGCACGAGGATCCGTCCGGCCTCGGTGCGCACACCGAGGAGGGTGCGTTCGCGCAGTCCGGTGAGGAAGGCGGACTGGACGGGGCCGAGGGAGCGGGTGAAGGGGAACTCGACGACGAGGGGGGCGCGGAGCGCCTCCGGCGGTGGGGTGACGGTCATGGGCGGTCTCCTTGGGTGGGTGGGAGTGCGGGGTGCGGGTGGGGCGCCTGCGGCGGGCTGTCCCCCACCCCGCCCCTTCCCGAAACCGGGGGCTCTGCCCCCGCGCCTCGAACGCCGGCGGGGCTGGACTTCTGCGGCAAGGGGCGGGGCTGGTCACTCCCGGCGGTACACCGGCGCACGCTTCTCCGCGAAGGCCGTGGCGCCCTCCTTCGCGTCCGCCGTCGCGAAGATCGGCCAGCCCCGCTCCAACTCCGCCGCGAGGCCGTCCTCCTCCGTCATCTCGGCCGTCTCGTAGACCGACGCCTTCACCGCCTCCACCGCCAGCGGCCCGCACGCATTGATCCGCTCGGCGATCTCAAGGGCCGCGTCCAGCGCCGTGCCGTCCGGCACGACGTGCCCGATCAGCCCGATCCCGGCCGCTTCCTCCGCGGTGTACGGGCGGCCGGTGAGGAGCATTTCGAGGGCGTGGGTGCGGGGGATCTGGCGGGGCAGGCGGACGGTGGAGCCGCCGATCGGGAAGAGGCCGCGGCGGACCTCGAAGAGGCCGAAGGTGGCGGAGGCGCCGGCCACTCGGATGTCGGTGCCCTGGAGGATCTCGGTGCCGCCGGCCACGCAGTGGCCCTCGACGGCGGCGATGACCGGTTTGCGCGGGCGGTGGTGGCGCAGCATGGCCTTCCAGTGCAGGTCGGGGTCGGCCTTCATGCGGTCCCGGTAGCGGTCGCCGCCCGCCATGCCGTCCCCGGCGAGCGCCTTGAGGTCCATGCCGGCGCAGAACGAGCCGCCGGCGCCGGTGAGGACGACGGAGCGGACGGTGTCATCGGCGTCGGCGGCGAGCCAGCCGTCGTGGAGGCCGACCAGCATCGGCAGCGAGAGCGCGTTCTTCGCCTCGGGCCGGTTGAGGGTGAGGACGAGTGTGGCGCCCTCGCGCCGCACGGTGAGGTGCTCGGTTCCGCGGTGTTCGGTGCCGCCGCTCATGGATGTCTCCCGTCGTCGCCCGTCATCGCCCGTCGGCATTTCTGGAACAGGTTGCAGGAGTCGCGAGGCCACTTCAATAGTTTTCTGACACCTAGTCAGATTCTTCTGCGCGGGCTCTTCCCACCTCCGCCCATCGGCGCTCTAATGACGGTCCCCGGCGGGCCAGGATCAGGAGGAACGGTGGAGTACAACCTTGCCGACCTGTTCGAATCGGTCGTCGACGTGGTCCCGGACCGCGAGGCGCTGGTGTACGTCGACCACCCCGGCACCGGAGCGGAGCGCCGGCTGACCTATGCCGAGCTGGACGCCGCCGCCAACCGGCTGGCCCACCATCTGATCGACGCAGGCCTGAAGCCCGGCGAGCACCTCGGCCTCCATCTGTACAACGGCGTCGAATACCTGCAGACCGTGCTCGCCTGCCTCAAGGCACGGCTGGTGCCGGTCAATGTCAACTACCGGTACGTGGAAGAGGAGTTGGTCTACCTCTACCGCGACGCCGATCTGGCCGCGCTCGTCTTCGACGCCGAGTTCACGGCGCGCGTCGCGGGCGCCCTGCCGCAGACGGAGAAGCTGCGGCACCTCGTGCGGGTGGGGACCCTGCCCGAGGACGCGCCCGAGGACGCGCCCGAGGACGCGCCCTCCCTCGGCTGCGTGGAGTTCACGGCGGCCGAGGCGGCCGGATCAGCGGAGCGGGGCTTCGCGCCGCGCTCGCCCGACGACCTCTTCATCATCTACACCGGCGGCACCACCGGCATGCCGAAGGGGGTGATGTGGCGTCAGGAGGACCTGTTCTTCGCGGGCCTGTTCGGCGGGGACCCGAGCGGCGAGCCGGTGAAGCGGCCCGAGGAGCTGGCCGAGCGGGTCGCGGCCGGCGGGGCGGGGATCACCTTCTTCCCCACTCCCCCGCTGATGCACGGCACGTCCACGCTCACCTCGTTCATCGCCTTCGACTACGGGCAGCGGGTGGTCATCCACCGCAAGTACGTGCCCGAGGAGGTGCTGCGCACCATCGAGAAGGAGAAGGTGTCCAGCGTCTCCCTGGTCGGCGACGCGATGCTCCGGCCGCTGGTCGACGCGCTGCACGGGCCGCTGAAGGGCACCGATCTGTCCTCGCTGTTCAGCCTGTCGTCCTCCGGCGCGATCATGTCGGACACGGTGCGCGACGAGTTCCGGGCGCTCGCGCCGAACGTGCTCCTGCTCAACAACTTCGGTTCTTCCGAGTCCGGTTCGAACGGGCGGGCCACCGACGACTCCGGCCCCGACAAGGGCTTCCGGCTGGTCGTCAACGAGCGCACCCAGGTGGTCGACCCGGCCACCCACGAGCCGGTGCCGGTCGGCGAGGTCGGCCGGCTCGCGCAGCGCGGGCACGTGCCGCTCGGCTACTACAACGACCCGGTGAAGACCGCCGAGACCTTCTTCCGGAAGGGCGCCGAACGCTGGGTGCTGCTCGGCGACATGGCCACCGTCGACGAGGAGGGCATCGTCACCGTCCTCGGCCGCGGCTCGCAGTGCATCAACACCGGCGGCGAGAAGGTCTATCCGGAGGAGGTCGAGCAGGCACTCAAGTCCCATCCGGACGTGTACGACGCGCTGGTCGCCGGAGTGCCCGACGCGAAGTGGGGCAACCATGTGGCCGCCGTCGTCCAGCTCCGCGACGGGGCCGCGCCGCTCGACCTGACGGCCGTCCAGGACCACTGCCGCACCCGGCTCGCCGGATACAAGGTGCCGCGCCAGCTGGTGCTCACCGACACCATCCAGCGCTCCCCCAGCGGCAAGGCCGACTACCGCTGGGCCCGTTCGGTGGCGGCTGAGGCGGACAGCGCCTGACCGTCCGGCTCCGCCGGGCGGCGGTCAGACCCCGAACTCCCGCAGCGCCTCCAGGAACTGCCGCGGCCGCTTCTCGTGGATCAGATGCCCGGCCTTGATGGTGACGAGCCAGGCGTCCTGGATCTCCTCCGCCATCCAGGCCAGCTGCTCCTGCGGCAGATGACTGCTCTTTCCGCCGGCCACGATCAGGGTGGGGCGGGAGATCTCGGGGAGTTCCGTGCGCCAGGCCGGGTCGGGCTCGTTCAGCTGGGCGTCGGTCGCGGCGACCACCGCCCAGTCGAAGCCGAGCGGCCCGTCCGGGCGTTCCACGAAGCCGCGCGGCGGGTCGAGCGGGAAGAAGACCGGCGTGTCCTCCAGGACGAGCCGGTCGAGCAGCTCCGTCTCGCGCTGGGCGAGGAGGTACACGGCCGCCCCGCCCATCGAGTGGCCGACGACGGCGGGACGGACCAGGCCGAGGGCCTTCACGAAGCCGGCGAGCTCGTCGCGGAAGACGTCGAAGCCGTAGTGCCCGGGCCAGTCGCTGAGTCCGTGGCCGCGCAGGTCGAGCGCGTACACCCGCCGGTCGGCGGCGAGTCCGGCCGCGATCTCGGCCCAGTTCGTGCTGTTCTCGCCGCGGCCGTGCACCAGGACGACCGGCGGCGCGCCCTCGGGGCCGCTGACCCGGTAGGCGAGCCGGACGCCGTCGACGGTGACGGTGCGCACCTCGGGGTCGAGGAAGGCGGCGACCGGGCGGACGAAGGCGCCGGCGTCGTCGATCCACGGGTAGTGGCCGGCGCCGGGCTGTACGACGAGCTCGGCGTGCGGGAAGCAGGCGGCGAACTCGGCGGCCCGCGCCGGGCTGGGGCCGGCGTCGTACCCGCCCGCGAGGACGAGGACGGGTGCGGTCAGCTCGCGCAGCGCGGCGCGGGTGGCCTCGGGGTCGAAGGCGCCGGGCGCGTAGAAGGCGCTCGCCGCCGCCCAGTTCATCTCGGTCGCGGCGCCCGCCGCGTGGGCGCGGGCGGCCTCGTCCCAGCGCCCGTACCCGAACGGCATGACGATCTCCGCCTCCTCCTGCAGCGGGGTGTCCGGTCCTATGCCCTCCAGGGCGGCCCGGGCGGCCGGGTACCAGTCCTGGTCCGCGAAGACCTCGGCGGCGGTGTCCCACTCCTCGTCGGAGATCTCGATGCCGACCGCCCGCGTGCCGCCGGTGACCAGGACGAGGGAGCGGATCCGGCCGGGGTGCGCGGCGGCGTACAGGGTGGCGAGGGCGGCACCCGCCGAGTGCCCGAGCAGGTCGATCCGCTCCAGACCGAGGTGGGCGCGGAGCGCCTCCACGTCCGCGACCTGCCGGTCGCAGCGGTAGCTCGCCGGGTCGTCGGGGGTCGCGCTCGCGCCGACGCCTCGCTGGTCGGGGATGATCAGGGTGCGGTGGGCGGCAAGGCCGCCGAGGTCGCCGAGGTAGGCCGCGTCGCGCATGGGCCCGCCGGGCAGCACGACGAGGGGTTCCCCGGTGCCGAGGGTGCGGTAGGCGAGGGTGGTTCCGTCGTACGCGGTGAACTGAGGCATGGTCGTGATCATGGGCGGTGCCCGCCGGGTGCGGCAACCGGGTTTCGCTGTCGGCGCGATACGGTGGGATGTCCGCCCCCACCTGCGAAGGAAGCTCCTCCCCCGTGTCCCAGACCCGCCCGGCCGCGCCGCACCCCGACGAGCTGCGCGGGGACTGCGCGAACTGTTTCGGCCTGTGCTGTGTGGCCCTGCCCTTCGCGAAGTCGAACGACTTCGCCGTGAACAAGGCCTCGGGCGAGCCCTGCCGCAACCTCCGGGACGACTTCCGCTGCGGCATCCACACCCGGCTGCGGGACTCCGGCTTCCCCGGCTGCACGGTCTACGACTGCTTCGGCGCCGGCCAGCACGTCTCCCAGGTCGTGTACGTGGGCGTCTCCTGGCGCGAGGCACCGGAGACCGCCCGGCAGATGTACGAGGTGTTCCCGGTGGTGCGCCAGCTGTACGAGCTGCTGCGCTACCTCACCGAGGCCCGCGCCCTGGCCGCCACCCGCCCGCTGCACGCCGACCTCGACCGGGCGCTCGCCCGGGTGACCGGCCTTACCGGTGCGGACGCCGCCACCCTGGAGAAGCTGGACGTGGCCCCCGTACGCGCCGAGGTGAATCCGCTGCTGCTGCGGAGCAGCGCGCTGGTGCGGGCGGCGGCCGGTGGCAGGCCGAAGGACCGGCGGGGCGCGGACCTGATCGGGAAGCGGCTGCGCGGGGCGAAGCTGCGGGGCGCGGACCTGCGCGGTGCGCTGCTCATCGCGGCCGATCTGACCGGGGCGGATCTGTCGCTCGCCGATCTGATCGGCGCGGACCTGCGGGACGCCGACCTGTCGGGGGCGGACCTGACCGGGGCGCTGTTCCTCACCCAGCCCCAGCTGAACGCGGCGCGCGGCGACGCGGCCACCCGCCTGCCCGACGGCTTCGAGCGCCCCGCGCACTGGACGCGCTGAGCCCCGTACGGGACTAGACCTCGTACACGTACGGCGTCGTCGTGGTCAGCTCGGCGAAGCCGAGGCGGGCGAGGATCGGGCGGCTGGTGTCCTGGGCGTCGACCTGGAGGTAGCGGTAGCCGTGGGCGGCGGCGATGCGGGCGCGGTGGGCGACCAGGGCGCGGTAGAGGCCGCGGCCGCGCCAGGGCTCGACGGTGCCGCCGCCGTACAGCCCGGCGAAGTCCGCGTCCGGCGGGAGTTCGAGGCGTGCGGTGCTGACCGGTGCGCCGTCGGCGAGGGCGACGACCGCGACGGCGGTGCCGGGGGCGTCGGCGAGCTGGTCGAGCAGGCGGCGGCCGAGGTCGGAGCTGTCGGTGCCGAAGGCCCGGTCGTGCACCTCCACCACCATGCGTACGCCTGCCTCGTCGGTGACGGGGCACAGTTCGACGCCGTCGGGGAGGTCGACGGGAGCGGACACGGCGGCAGCCTCGGCGACCATCACGGTCTCCCGGTCCTCGGGGACGAACCCGGCGGCGAGCAGCCGCGCCGCGAGGTCGGCGGGGCCGTCGTGTCCGTACAGCTTCCATTCGAAGGAGCGCCCGGCGGCCTCGTAGTACCGGATCTGCGCCGCGACGGCCGCGTCGGCGTCGTCCGCACCGAGGCCGGACCAGAGGATGCCGTTCCAGCCGTGGGCGGGTCCGGTCTGGCGGACGACGAGGCCGTCCCGTTCCACCCGGGCGCCGGGCCCGTCGGGGCGGGCGTCGAGGCGGAGCTGACGGTCGAAGAGGGTGCGCAGTGCGGCGAGATCCATGGCCCCACCCCAGCATCGGCGGCGCCGGTGGTGCCACTGATTTACCAGGTGACGGGCAGGGTGTCGGGGCCCCGGTTGACGGTGCCGGCGCGCCAGGCGATCCGTTCGGGCGGAATGGCGAGTGCGAGGCCGGGAAGCCGGGTGAGCAGGGTGCCGAGCATGATCTCGGCCTCCATGCGGGCGAGTTGGGCGCCCGCGCAGTAGTGGGCGCCGTGGCCGAAGGCGAGGTGCGGGGCGCCGTCGCGGGCGAGGTCGAGCCGGTCGGGATCGGTGAAGACGGCGGGGTCGCGGTTGGCGGCCGGGTAGAAGACGTGGACGGTCTCGCCGGCGCGGACGGTGACGCCGCCGACCTCGATGTCGGCGGTGGCGATCCTGGGCATGCCGACGCCGTTGCGCTGCGGGATGTAGCGCAGGAGCTCGTCGACGGCGCGGGGCAGCCGGCCGGGTTCGGCGCGCAGCTTGGCGGTCTGGTCGGGGTGGGTGAGGAGCACGTACACCATGGTGGCGACGATGTTGCGGACGGCGTCGAGGCCGTTGAGGGTGAGCATCACCGCCATCGAGACCAGCTCGGGGCCGCTGAGCTCGCCGGCCGCGCGGGCGGCGGCGAGTTCGCTGATCAGGTCGTCGGCGGGACGGGCGGCCCGGTGCCGGGCGAGGTCGGCGAAGTAGCCGGCGATCTCCCGCTTGACCGCTTCGCCGGCGTCGGCGGTGGTGTCGTGGGAGAGCAGCCCCGCGCGCCAGGCCTGGACGCGGTCGAGGTCGGCGGCCGGGACGCCGAGGAGTTCGGCGACGACCGCGGCCGACAGCGGGCCGATGAAGCTCTCGGCGATGTCGGTGGGCGGGCCGGTCTCCACGAGGTCCAGGAGGAAGGCCTGGGCGCGCCGTTCGGTGTGCTCGCGCAGGGCGGCGATGCGGCGGCGGCCGAAGGTGGGCGCGATGAGCCTGCGCAGCCGGGTGTGCTCGGGCGGGTCGGCGCGGCCGACGCCGCCGGCCGGGGCGAGGGTGTGCGGGGTGGTGCTCGGCAGCGGCCGGCCGACGGTGAGCGCGCGGCTCATCCGGGGGTCGGCGCTGATCAGCTTGACGTCCTCGTAGCGGGTGACGAGCCAGGCGTGGCCCTCGCCGTGCGGGAGGCGGACGCGGGCGACGGGTTCCTCGTGGAGGAGGCGGTGCGGCACGGGGTCGAACTCGGTGCCGGGCAACGGGACCACGGCCCAGTCGTGGACGACCGGGCCGTGGTGCGGGCGCTGGTGAGGGCCTGGGGTCATGGGGTGGGCGCGGCCTCCGGCCGGGCTCCGGCGTCGTGCGCGTTGTGCGCGTCGTGCCGGAGCGGGGTGATCTGCTCGATGTCGTAACGGATGCGGAGCTGTTCGATGGCGGCGTGGTCGACCTCGCCGCCGCCGGCCGCGCCCAGGATACCCATGAGTTCCTCGAAGTAGGTCTCGTGGTAGGTGGGCGGCGCGACCTGGAACAGCATCCGGGCGGGGCGGCTGCCCACGTTGGCGAAGGCGTGCGGGCAGCCGGGCGGCACGAGCATCAGCGTGCCCGGGGTGGCCCGGACCGCCCGCTTGCCGTCGGCGGACCGCCAGCCGCGCCAGCTGTCGGCGGTGCGCACCTCGGGTTCGAAGGCGAGGACTTCGAGTTCGCCGTCGAGGAGGTAGAACAGCTCCTCGGCGCGTCCGTGGGTGTGGGCGCCGACGTCGAAGCCCGGCGGGACGACCACTTCGAAGGTGGACGCGGTGCGGGTGTGCTCGCCGGTGACCTTGAAGGTGACGTGCTGGGCCGGGGTGGCGAGGGTCCTGCCCTCGCCCGGGGGCACGACGAGGCCGCTGAGGGTCATCTCGGGTCCGTTCCTCTCACCAGGTGACGGGCAGGGTCTCGGGGCCGCGGATGAGCGCGCCGCGCTGCCAGCGGATCTGGTCCTCGGGGACGGCGAGCCTGAGGTCGGGGAAGCGGGTCCACAGGGTGTCGAGCAGGATCTCGGACTCGATGCGGGCGAGCGCGGAGCCGGGGCAGTAGTGCGGGCCGTGGCCGAAGGCGACGTGCGGGTTGTAGCCGCGGTCGAAGTCGAGCTTCTCCGGGTCCGCGAAGACCTCGGGGTCGCGGTTGGCGGTGAGGTACGAGATGTAGACGGGGTCGCCGGCCGGGATGACCGTCCCGCCGACCTCCACGTCCTCCAGGGCGATCCGGGACAGGCCGACGGCGTTGCGGTGCGGGATGTAGCGCAGGAGCTCGTCGACGGCCTGCGGCAGCAGGGCGGGTTCGGCGCGCAGCCGGGCCAGGTGCTCGGGGTGGGTGAGCAGCGCGTAGACCATGTTGGCGCTGTTGTTGCGGACGGCGTGGGCGCCGCCGATCTGGATGAGCACGGCGAGGCCGACGGCCTCCTGCTCGTCCAGCGTGTCCTCGTCGATCGCGTCGGCGAGGACGGCGGCCAGGAACTCCTTGCCGGTGCCGTGGCTGCGGCCGATCAGCTCGGTGAAGTAGCGGGCCATCTCCGCCTTGGCCTGTTCGCTGGCCTCCCGTCCCGCGCCGGCCGAGATGATGGTGTCGGACCAGTGCGCCATCAGCGGCTGGTCGCCCTCGGGGACGCCCATCAGTTCGCTCACCATGGCGAGCGGGAAGGGCCGGTTCACCAGCTCCATCAGGTCGGCCGGCGGACCGTGCCGCTCCAGCCGGTCGAGCAGCCGGTCCATCACCTCCTGCGCGTGGTCGCGCAGCGAGCGCAGCGCCCGCGCGCTGAAGGCCCGGGCCACGACCCGGCGCATCCGCGTGTGGTCCGGCGGGTCGGCGAACCCGACAGCGCCCTCCATCGGGATGAAGTGCGGGGCGAGCCGGGTGATGGAACGCCCGTACACGGCCTGCCGGCTGAACCGCGGGTCGACGGAGACGAACTTGACGTCTTCGTACCGGGTGACCAGCCAGGCATGGCCGTCCCCGTGCGGAAGCCGGACCCGGGTGACGGGGTCCTCATGGAGGAGCTTGGCGAGGAGCGGATCGAAGTCGAGTCCGGTGAGGTCGGGGACGGCCCAGAAGTGGACATGGGGCTCGTCGCTGGTGTCGGGGGTCGTGGTCGTCGTCATCGGGCCACCGCCGGGGTCGTGGGGACGGGGTTGTCGTGGTGGTGAGGGGAGGGAGCGGGCAGTACGGGGAGGGCCGGGGGTACGGGTTCGGGGGCGCCGGCACGGGCGGGGCGGGCCGCCTCGGCGGCGGGACGCGCGGCCGGGGCGCGGCGCCCTGCGGCGGCGGGCGGCACCGGGTCGCCGGGGGCGTCGGCCGGCGGCACCGAGGCCGCGTGCGCGAGTGCCGCGTGCGGCATCGGCTCGCCGTGCCCGCCGGCGGCAAGGCGTGCCGGGGCCCGATCGGCACCCGCCCCGTGAGGGGCGCCTGCCGCGGCATCCGCCCCGGCCGCGTACCGCACCACGTTCCCTGCGCGCGGGCCGGTCCAGCTGCCGAGGGAGATCTCGGCGGTGATGCCGGGGCCGAAGCCGGCGAGGATTCCGGTGGCGCCGGGGGTCGGGCCGCCCTCGTCGAAGAGGCGGCGCAGGGCGTCGAGGACGACGGCGCTGGCGATGTTGCCGTACTCGGTCAGCGTGGCCCGGCTGAAGCGGAAGGCGTCGGCGGGCACGTCGAGGTGTTTGCCGAGGTCGTCGAGGATGCGGGGGCCGCCGGCGTGGACGAGGTAGAAGTCCTGGCGGCCGGCGTCGCGGCCGTGCCGGGCGGCGAGTTCGACGAGGGCGGGGGCGAGCTGCTGCATGGTGCCGGGGACCCGCTTGTCGAGCAGGAAGTGGAAGCCGGTCTCGCGGACCCGGTACGCGATCCAGTCCTCGGTGCCGGGGACGAGGTGGGAGCCGTTGCGTTCCAGGCGGATGCCGGTGACTCCGGAGCCTCCGGTGCCCCCGGAGCCGCGCAGGACGGCCGCGGCGACGGCGTCGCCGAAGAGCCCGTTGGAGAGCAGGTTGCCGACGGTGAGGTCGGTGGGCTGGTAGCAGAGCGAGCAGAACTCGCAGGCGACGACGAGGGCGTTGGCGCCGGGGTAGGCGCGGCAGAAGTCGTGGGCGCGGTTGATCGCCGCCCCGCCCGCGGCGCAGCCGAGCTGGGCGATGGGCAGTTGGCGGGTGTCGTCGCGGAAGCCCAGGTTGTTGATCATCCACGCGGTGAGCGAGGGCATCATGAAGCCCGTGCAGGAGACGTAGACGATGAGGTCGATGTCGCGCGGTCCGAGCCCGGCGTGGCCGAGCGCCTCGGCGACGACGCCGGGGACCCGGGCCTTGGCCTCCGCCTCGTAGCGCGCGTTGCGGGCCTCGAAGCCGGGGTGCGCGAGGGTCTGCTCGATGGGCTGCACCAGATGCCGGCGGGCCACGCCCGTGTTGCGGATCAGCCGGAGGACGAGGGGCAGCGACGGGTGGCCCGCGTGGAGCGTGCGGGCCAGGTCGAGGGTCTCCTCCTGCGTGATCACGTGCTCGGGCACGGCGACGGCGGGACGGCACAGGACAGGCATGGTGGTCGTTGGTCCATTTCGTCCGGGGGTGGGTGGGTAGGGCGTGTCGCCCTGACCGGACGGGCATCATCTTCGGGTCCGTTTTCCCCCGCGCAGCACCGTTCCTGCGCTCCCGGGGGCAATCGCACCCGAATGTGTGATCTTCCCCGGGCGGGCGTGACCTGCGGAAAGCGACTCCCGTGCCCGGTGGGGCGGCCCGCCGGACGGACGAGTGGAGAAATCCGGGCCCGCCCCCTTGCCAAGCCCGGGGTGCGGCCGGTTTAACTGATCTCGGACGCAACAACCGAATGATCGGTAGTCCGTTTTACGACAGGTGGCGCGGCGGCGCGCGGTGCACGGCCCGCGTGGCCCGAGGCCCGAGGCCCCGGCCCGAGGCGAGGGAGTGGCGCATGAGTGATCTGCTGGACGCCGGCGAGCGGCTCGGACGCGACGAGCTGGCGGCCCTCCAGCTGGAGCGGCTGCGCGCGACCCTGCGCCATGTCTACGAGCACGTGCCCTTCTACCGGCAGTCCTTCGACAAGGCGGGGGTACGGCCCGAGGACTGCGGCTCGCTCGCCGACCTGGCCCGGTTCCCGTTCACCGTCAAGGCCGATCTGCGCGAGCAGTACCCCTTCGGCATGTTCGCCGTCGACCAGTCCGAGATCCGCCGTCTCCACGCCTCCAGCGGCACCACCGGACGGCCCACCGTGGTCGGCTACACCGAGCGCGACCTCGACACCTGGGCGGACGTGGTGGCCCGGTCCCTCCGCGCGGCCGGCGCCCGCCCCGGCCACACGGTGCACGTGGCGTACGGATACGGGCTGTTCACCGGCGGCCTCGGCGCGCACTACGGGGCCGAGCGGCTGGGCTGCACCGTGATCCCGGCCTCCGGCGGCATGACCGCGCGCCAGGTCCAGCTGATCCAGGACCTGCGGCCCGAGATCATCATGATCACGCCCTCGTACATGCTGACCCTGCTCGACGAGTTCGAGCGCCAGGGCGTCGATCCGCGGGGCACCTCCCTGAAGGTCGGCGTGTTCGGCGCCGAGCCGTGGACCGAGGAGATGCGCCGGGAGATCGAGGAGCGCTTCGCCATCGACGCCGTGGACATCTACGGCCTGTCCGAGGTCATGGGCCCGGGCGTGGCCCAGGAGTGCGTGGAGACCAAGGACGGACTGCACATCTGGGAGGACCACTTCTACCCGGAGATCGTCGACCCGATCACCGGCGAGGTGCTGCCGGACGGCGCGGAGGGCGAGCTGGTCTTCACCTCGCTCACCAAGGAGGCCATGCCGGTGGTGCGCTACCGCACCCGTGACCTGACCCGGCTGCTGCCCGGCACCGCCCGGGTCTTCCGCCGCATGGAGAAGGTCACCGGCCGCAGCGACGACATGGTCATCCTGCGCGGCGTGAACCTCTTCCCCACCCAGATCGAGGAGATCGTCCTCCGCACCCCCGCCGTGGCACCGCACTTCCAGCTCCGGCTCACCAAGGAGGGCCGTCTCGACGCCCTGACGGTACGGGCCGAGGCGCGCCCGGACGCCTCGCCCGAGCAGCGCGCGGACGCCGCCCGGACGATCGCGGCGGCCGTGAAGGACGGCATCGGCGTCTCGGTGGCCGTCGAGGTGGTCGACCCGGAGACCCTTGAACGCTCGGTGGGCAAGATCAAGCGGATCGTGGACCTGCGCCGGGAGCACTGAACCGGCCTCCCGTTCCCCCGGAAACCGGCCGTGCCGGTGCGCATGATCGCGTACGGTCTGCGGGTGGCGGGGCATCTGCGGGCTCCGCACGTCATGAGGAGCGGGAGCGCGTCATGGAGAGCGGGGGGCGCGGCATGGGCGGGCCACGGCTGGAGCCGTTGCGGGGGGACGATCCGCGCGAACTGGGCGCGTACCGGCTCCTTGGCCGGCTCGGCTCGGGCGGCATGGGCCGGGTCTATCTCGGACGGACCGTCAGCGGGCGCCTCGTGGCGGTCAAGACGCTGCTCGCGGACGGGGTGCCGGAGGACGCGGACCGGCGGCGCTTCGCGCGCGAGGTGGCTCTTGCCCGCCGGGTGACCGGGGTGTTCACGGTCTCGGTGATGGACGCCGACGCGCAGGCCCCGAAGCCGTGGATGGCCACCGAGTACGTGCCCGCCCCCTCGCTGGCCGAACTCGTCCGCGACGCGGGCCCGTTGCCCGCCCCGGCGGTGCGCTGGATCGCCGCCGGACTGGCCGAGGCGCTCGCCGACCTGCACCGCACGGGCGTGGTGCACCGGGACGTGAAGCCCGGGAACGTGCTGCTTCCGCTGTCCGGGCCCCGGCTGATCGACTTCGGCATCTCCCACGCCCTCGATCTGACCCGCACCACCCTCACCCTCGGCACGATCGCCTTCACCTCGCCCGAGCAGGCCCGCGGCGAGTCGTCGACGGCGGCCTCCGATCTGTACGCGACCGGGGCCACCCTGCTCCATCTGGCCACCGGGCGCTCCCCGTACGGGGACGTGAGCGACGCCTTCCAGCTCCTGGCGCGCGTCCAGCAGGCGGAGGCGGACCTGACCGGCCTTGCCCCGGAACTCTCCGCGCTGATCCGGCCGTTGCTCGCCCGCGACCCGGCCGCCCGGCCCACCCCGGACGCTCTGCTCGCCGCCTTCGCGGAGGACCCGCCGGGCGGCGGCGAGATGCTGCCGGAGGCGTGGACGACGGCGATCCGGGCCCACCAGGACTTCGTACCGCCGCGGCCGGTGGATACCGGGACGGTGCTGGACGCGCCCTCGCCGCCGCCGCTGGAGGCGGCTCCGACGCGTACGGCGCCGCCACGGCGGCCGGCCCCGGAGCCGGTCCCGGAGCCGGAGTCGCAGCCCGTGGAACCGGCCGTGGAGCCGGCCGTGCTGCCGGGCCGGGCCTGGTGGCGTCGTCGCGGTGCGGTGGCGGGCACGGTGGCCCTCGTGGTCGCGCTGACGGCCGGCTATGTGACGTACCAGCAGGGGTGGTACGACACGGGTGGTGGTGGCGACCAGCCGGTCGCCACCGGGACGTGCCTGTCCAACCTCCGTACCTCGCCCGGGACGTACCAGCCCGAGACGCCGGTCGCCGTCGCCTGTTACTCGTCCGAGTCGCTGGCCGTGGTCACCGGACCGTGGGCGGACGGAAAGTGCCCCGACTACGGCGAGCCGAGCGAAGGGTCGGCCACGCTGGGCGTCTGTGTGGCACCGCACGTCCTGGCGCGAGACTGCCTCAGCATCTCGGCTGGGGACTCCGGCTCCCTCCCCGAGGACGCCCTCTGGCAGGAGGAGTCCTGCGAACCGGGCAAGCGGCAGCTCAAGGTCGTCTACGCGGTCGAGTCGTCCGGGGGCGAGGACGGCAGCACGTTCGAGGACGACTGCGGCACGATGTCGGAGCCCTGGCCGCACCTGGCGACCCGTCGCGCCGACTACTGCTTCGACCCGTCCTGGCCCTCCCCGCCGTCCTGACCCTCCCCGCCGTCCTCTCCCGCCCCGAACCGGTCCCGCAGCTCCCGCTTCAGGATCTTCCCGCTCGCGTTCCGCGGCAGCGCGTCCACCAGGACGATCCGCTTCGGCGCCTTGAAGTGGGCCAGCTTCTCGCGGGCGTGGGCGAGGAGTTCGGCCTCGGTGACCCCGGTCTCGGGGCGGGGGACGACGAAGGCGGTGACGGCCTCGATCCAGCGCGGGTCGGGGAGGCCGACGACGGCGGTCTCGGCGACGGCCGGGTGGGTGTAGAGGGCGTCCTCGACCTGGCGCGAGGCGACCAGGACGCCGCCGGAGTTGATGACGTCCTTGACCCGGTCGACGACCGTGAAGTAGCCCTCGGCGTCGCGCACCGCGAGGTCGCCGGAGCGGAACCAGCCGTCGCGGAAGGCCGCCGCGGTCTCCTCGGGCTTGTCCCAGTAGCCGGTGCACAACTGCGGGGAGCGGTAGACCACTTCGCCGGAGGTGCCGTCGGGGACGTCCTTGCCGTCCTCGTCGGTGATCCGCGCCTCGACGTGGCGGACCGGGCGGCCGCAGGAGTCCATCCGGCCCTCGTGCTCGTCGGGGCCGAGGACGGTGGCGAGCGGGCCGATCTCGGACTGGCCGAAGCAGTTGTAGAAGCGCAGACCGGGCAGCCGGGCGCGCAGGCCCTCCAGGACGGGGACGGGCATGATCGAGGCGCCGTAGTAGGCCTTGCGGAGGGCGGACAGGTCGCGGGTGGCGAACTCGGGGTGGTTGGCGAGACCGATCCAGACGGTCGGCGGCGCGAACAGGCTGTCGCAGCGGCCGGATTCGGCCAGGTCGAAGAGGGTGACCGGGTCGGGGGCGTCGACGATGGTGCTCTCGGCGCCGACGGCGAGGTAGGGCAGGAGGAAGACGTGCATCTGCGCCGAGTGGTAGAGCGGCAGCGAGTGCACGGGCCGGTCGTCCTCGTGCAGATCGAGCGCGGCGACGGCGCTCGCGTACTCGTGCACCAGGGCCCGGTGGGTCATCATCGCGCCCTTGGGGAGCGCGGTGGTGCCGGAGGTGTACAGCAGCTGGACGAGGGTGCCGGGGTCGCGCTCCGTCTCGTACGGCACCGGGTCGGCGAGCGCCGCGAGGAGCGAGTCGTCGGTGTCCCGCAGCGCCCGTACGGGGATGTCGCCGGGCACGCGCGCGGCGAGGGCCGGGTCGGCGAGGACGAGCGAACTGCCGGACTGGCGCAGCAGGTAGTCGAGGTCGTCGCCGGTGAGGTGGTGGTTGACCGGCACGTGCACCAGGCCGGCCCGGGCGCAGGCGAGGAAGGCGATGAGGTACGCGTCGGAGTTGTGGGCGTACGTCGCGACCCGGTCGCCCTCGGCGAGGCGGGCGCCGAGCGCGCCCTCGCGCAGCCGGGCCGCGGCGGTCGAGACGGCGGCGTCGAGCTCGGCGTACGTCCAGGCGCGGGCGCCGTAGCGGACGGCGGTCCGGTCGGGGACGCGGCGGGCGCTCGCGCGCAGCACGCCGTCGACGGTGCGGGTGAGCAGCTCTCGTTCCATGGCTGCAGATCCTGCGGGGGCGGTGGCGGCCGGTCAAGTACCCGGTACCCGGTCGCGCAGCGGCGCGCCCCCGTCAGGGGCTGAACGACAGGAACACGAAGGCGGCGAAGATCGAGAGGTGGACGCTGCCCTGGAGGAGGGTGGCGCGCCCTGGCACCACGGTCAGCGCGCTCACCACGGCGGTCAGCACGAGCAGCACCATGTGGAGCGGGCCGAGGCCGAGGATGAGCGGGCCGTCGAGCCAGACGGAGGCGAGCGCGATCGACGGGATGGTGAGGCCGATGCTGGCGATGGCGGAGCCGTAGGCGAGGTTCATGCTGGTCTGCATCCGGTCGCGGCGGGCGGCGCGGACGGCGGCGAGGGTCTCGGGCAGCAGCACCATGAGGGCGATGACGACGCCGACGACGGGTTTGGGGAGGCCGGCCGAGGCCACTCCTTCCTCGATGGTGGGCGAGATGAGCTTGGCGTTGCCGACGACGGCGACGAGGGCGACGAGCAGCAGGCCGAGGCTGAACCAGGTGGCGGCGGCGGTCGGCGGCTCGGCGTGCTCCGACTCCGGCTGGTGGCCGCTCTGGCCGGGCCTGAGCACGGGGAGGAAGTAGTCGCGGTGCCGGACGGTCTGGACGGCGACGAACACCCCGTAAAGGATCAGCGAGGAGACGGCGGCGAAGGCCAGCTGGGCGGCCGAGAACTGGGGGCCGGGGTGGCTGGTGGTGAAGGTCGGCAGGACCAGGGTCATGGTCGCCAGGGTGCAGACGATGGCGAGCTCGCCGCCGGAGCCCTCGGCGTTGAAGACGGCGGTGCGGTTGCGCAGCGCGGCGAGGAGCAGGGACAGGCCGACGATGCCGTTGCAGGTGATCATGACGGCGGCGAAGACGGTGTCCCGGGCGTAGCTGGTGGCCTTGTCGCCGCCGCCGATCATCAGCATGACGATCAGTCCGACCTCGATGACGGTGACGGCGACGGCGAGCACGAGGGAGCCGTAGGGTTCGCCGACGCGGTGTGCGATGACCTCGGCGTGGTGCACGGCCGAGAGGACAGCGGCGAAGAGGCAGAGGACGATGAGCACCACCGCGTAGCCGGGCAGGTCGTGGCGCCCCCAGC
The DNA here is from genome assembly GCF_026236535.1 of Streptomyces sp. SKN60. Lineage (GTDB taxonomy): Bacteria > Actinomycetota > Actinomycetes > Streptomycetales > Streptomycetaceae > Streptomyces. Next base: position 93,212 of record NZ_JAHTMW010000006.1, read on the forward strand.
CGAGGGCGAGGCCGACGGCGGCCACGACCGGCCCCCAGGTGGTCCACTGCCGAGTCAGTCCTGCGATGCTCGCGTCCATGGCCCGAATCCTGCCATAAGGGCGCGAAATGCCCTGTATGCCCGGGGTGGAGTTCAGTGAGAAGAGGCCCGCGGTGTCACGGCCGGCGTCACGGCTTCGGCAGGGCGCAGCCGGGGCGGCTCAGGTCGAACACGCTGCCCGCGCCGATGCGGGGGACCATGTTGTACGTCTCCTGGGCGTAGTTGATGCCCTGGCGGACCGTCACGGCGCCGTTCTCGTCCACCTCGCACGGGTTGTTCTCGGTGCAGCTCTGCCCGTCCTCGTTGCCCGTGTTGTTGACGGCGACGACCTTGCCGGTGGTGCGGTCGATGACCGGTGAGCCGGAGGTGCCGCCGATGGTGTTGCAGGTCGAGGTGTAGCGGACCGAGCGTCGGTGTCGGTCATCGTGCCGTACGCGATCTTGCTGGCGCGCAGCGTGCCGACGCCGGTGCCGGCCGAGTTGAGCAGCGTGAACGAGCGGCTGGAGCGCTTGTTCATGACGACCCGGCCGGGCGCCGGGAAGCCGGTCTCCAGGCAGTGGCCGTTGGACAGGACGAGCGCGGGGTCGCTCGGCAGGGAGCTGGGCGTGCGGACGACGGAGCCGGAACAGTTGCTGAGCGCGACCGTGCCGGCGAAGTCGACGGCGGCGAGCGTGGGCTGAGCCTGGGTGGTCTGACTGCGAGCCCGGGTCTGGGCCGAAGATCCTTCGATTGTCATGCGCATTCTCGAAAGCCCCTGCCCCGACTGACAAGAGGGCGTGCCCTGTTGGCCGGAAGCGACCGCCCGTCACAGCGGACGCTCGCGCCCCTCCCAGTAGGGGTCGCGCAGCCGGCGCTTGTAGAGCTTGCCGTTCGGGTCGCGCGGCATGTGGGCGGTGAAGTCCACGGACTTGGGGCGCTTGTAACCGGCGAGCCGCGCCTCGCAGTGGGCGAGGATCGAGGCGGCGAGTTCGGGGCCCGGCTCGTGGCCCTCGGCGGGTTCGACGACTGCCTTGACCTCCTCGCCCCAGTCCGTGTGCGGGATGCCGAAGGCGGCGGCGTCGGCGACGGCGGGGTGGGCGAGGAGCGCGGCTTCGATCTCGGCGGGGTAGATGTTCACACCACCGGAGATGATCATGTCGATCTTGCGGTCGCGCAGGAAGAGGAAGCCGTCCTCGTCGAGGACGCCGAGGTCGCCGACGGTGAAGAAGTCGCCGATGCGGTTCGAGGCCGTCTTGGCCTCGTCCTTGTGGTAGCGGAAGCCGCCGGTGCTCATCTTCATGTAGACGGTGCCGAGTTCACCGGGGCCGAGCCGCCGGCCGTCGTCGTCGAAGACGGCGAGTTCGCTGATGGGCCAGGCGCGGCCGACGGTGCCGGGCCTCTTCAGCCAGTCCTCGGCGGTCGCGAAGGCGCCGCCGCCCTCGCTGGCCGCGTAGTACTCCTCGACGCAGCTCCCCCACCAGTCGATCATGGCGCGTTTCACATGGTCGGGGCAGGGTGCGGCGCCGTGGATGGCGTGGCGCATGGCGGAGACGTCGTACCGGTTCCGTACCTCCTCGGGGAGGGCGAGGAGGCGGTGGAACTGGGTGGGCACCATGTGGGTGTGGGTGCAGCGGTGGGTGTCGATGAGCCGCAGCATCTCCTCGGGGCTCCACTTGTCCATGAGGACGAGCGGGTGCCCGATGTGCAGGGCGGCGCCGGCGAACTGGAGCACGGCCGTGTGGTAGAGCGGCGAGCAGACCAGATGCACATGCCCGCCGAAGGGCTTGATGCCGAAGATGCCGAGGAAGCCGCCGAGATAGGTCTCCTCGGGGGTCTTGCCGGGCAGGGGGCGGCGGATCCCGCGGGGCCGGCCGGTGGTGCCGGAGGTGTAGTTCATGACCCAGCCGAGGGTGCGGCCGTCGGGCGGGGTGCCGGGCTGCCCGTCGAGGAGTGCGGCGTAAGGGCGGAAGCCGGGCACCGCGCCGACGGCGTAGCGGTGGTCGGCCGGGAGGCCGGCCTCCTCGGCGGCGGCGCCGGCGGCCTCGGCGAAGCGCTCGTGGGCGATGAGGACCTTGGCGCCGGAGTCGGCGACGATCCAGGCGATCTCGGGGCCCACGAGGTGGTGGTTGACCGGCACCAGATAGAAGCCGGCCTGACTGGCCGCCAGATAGGCGGTGAAGAACTCGATGCCGTTGGGCAGGACGACGGCGAAGGCGTCGCCGCGCTCCAGACCGGCGGCGCGCAGGCCGTGGACGAGCTGGTTGGCGGCGGTGTGGAGGCGGCCGGCGGACCACTGCTCTCCGTCCGGAGCGGTGATCACGGTCCGGTCGGGTGCGGCGGCGGCCTGGGCCCAGAAGCCGTTGGGAGACCCCTCCGTCACTGCGCGCTCCTTCCGGCGATGCGGTTGATCCGGTCGACGGCCTTCTCGAAGCCGCGGGTGAGGTCGTCGAAGACCTGCTGCACGCTGCGCTCGGAGTTCATCCGGCCGACGATCTGGCCGACCGGGGTGCCGAGGAGCGGGGCGACCTCGTACTTCTGGATCCGGGAGACCGCCTCGGCGACGAGCAGGCCCTGCAGCGGCATGGGCAGCGGGCCGGGTCCGGCCGGGTCGTCCCAGGCGTCGGTCCACTCGGTGCGCAGCTGGCGGGCGGGCTTGCCGGTGAGGGCGCGGGAGCGGACGGTGTCGCCGGAGCCGGCGGCGAGCAGCTTCTCGGTCAGGGCGCGGGAGTGGAGTTCGGCCTCGGTGGTGGTGAGCCAGAGCGAGCCGAGCCAGACGCCCTGGGCGCCGAGGGCGAGGCCGGCGGCGATCTGCTCGCCGCTGCCGATGCCGCCGGCGGCGAGCACGGGCAGCGGGGCGACGGCGTCGACGACGTCGGGGGTGAGCACCATGGAGGCGATCTCGCCGGTGTGGCCGCCGGCCTCGTACCCCTGGGCGACGACGATGTCGATGCCGGCCTCGGCGTGGTGGCGGGCGTGCCGGGCGCTGCCGGCGAGGGCGGCGACGAGGACGCCGTGCTCGTGGGCGCGGGCGACGACGTCGGCGGGCGGGGAGCCGAGGGCGTTGGCGAGGAGCTTGATGGGGTAGTCGAAGGCGACGTCGAGCTGGCTGCGGGCGACCTGTTCCATCCAGCCGGTGATGCGCCAGCCGGAGGCCTCGCCCGCGGCGAGTTCGGGGACGCCGTGCTTGGCGAGGGTCTCGCGGACGAACGCGCGGTGTTCCTCGGGGATCATCGCCTCGACGTCCGCCTCGGTCACGCCCTCCACCTTCTTCGCGGGCATGACGACGTCGAGGCCGTACGGCAGGCCGTCGGTGTGCTCCTGCATCCAGTCGAGGTCGCGGGCGAGGTCGTCGGGGGCGGTGTAGCGCACGGCGCCGAGGACGCCGAACCCGCCTGCTCTGGTGATGGCGGCGGCCACCGCGGGGAAGGGCGTGAAGCCGAAGATGGCGTGCTCGATCCCCAGGGTGCGACTCAGCTCCGTCTTCATGGGCGGCAGGATGCCGCAGCTCCCGCACCGAGGGAAGAGATTTTCTGATGCAGTGTCAGATTGTTTCGCGGCGGGGAGGGCTGTGGGAGAGGGTGGGCATGACGGAGACGACGAGAACACCGGGGCACGGATACGGGTACGGGTACGGGTACGGGTACAGGGGTACGGGACCGAGCCGCCGGGCGTTCGGCGGTGAACTGCTCGCGCTGGGAGGTGCGCTGATGATCGGTACGGTGCCGGGGGCCGCGGCCGCTCCCGATCCGGGCGCCGGCGGCGGCCCGGCCGGTGAGGCGCGGCGGACGACTCTGGCGCGCGGGTCCGCCGAGCGGGCGGGGCTGCTGCCCGCACACCTGGACCGGCTCGTCACGGAGGCCGAATCCTTCCTGCGCCCCTCCCCCACCCACCCCTGGTACGCGGGCGCGGTGCTGCTCGCCGGGCGCGGCGGGACGGTGGCGCTGCACCGCCCGATCGGCTCGGCGGTCCGCTACGCGGCGTACGACGAGAAGACCGACACCGGGGTGGAGCTGCCGGCCGACGAGCAGATCCCGATGCGCGAGGACACCGTCTTCGATCTGGCCTCGGTCTCCAAGCTCTTCACCTCGCTGCTCGCGGTGCAGCAGATCGAGCGCGGGGCGCTGGTCCTGGAGGAGCGGGTCACCGCGTATCTGCCGGAGTTCGGGGCAGGCGGCAAGCAGGATGTCACGGTCCGTCAGCTGCTCACCCACACCTCGGGGTTCCGGGCCTGGATCCCGCTCTACAAGGAGCCGAGCCGGGAGGGGCAGCTGCGGCTGCTGTGGAACGAGAAGCCGGCGAATCCCCCGGGCACGGTCTATCTGTACTCCGACCTGAATCTGATCACGCTGCAACTGGTGCTTGAGGAGATCACCGGTCGCACTCTGGATCGGCTGCTCCGAACCGAGATCACCGCTCCGCTCGGGATGCACCGCACGCGTTTCAATCCCCCGCTCTCGTGGCGGCCGCGGATCGCCGCCACGGAGGACGCGCGGCTGCCGTGGTCCGGGCTCGACCGGGGCATGGTGTGGGGCGAGGTGCACGACGAGAACGCGTACGGGATGGGCGGGGTGGCCGGGCACGCCGGCGTGTTCTCCACCGCGTGGGACCTCGCGATCCTCGCCCGCACCCTGCTCAACGGCGGCGCGTACGGGGACGCCCGGATCCTGTCCCCCGCCTCCGTCGAGCTGATGTTCACCGACTTCAACACCGCGTTCCCCGGCGACGAGCACGGGCTCGGCTTCGAGCTCTACCAGCACTGGTACATGGGCGCGATGGCCACCCCGCGCACGGCCGGCCACACCGGTTTCACCGGCACCAGCCTGGTCCTGGACCCGACGACCGACTCCTTCCTGGTCGTCCTCGGCAACTCGGTCCACCCGGTGCGCACCTGGCGCTCCGGCTCCGCGCCCCGGGTCGCCACCGCCGACGCGCTGGCCCGCGCGGTCCCGGTCCGCCCGGCCCGGGGCCGTACCGCCTGGTTCTCCGGCATGACGAGCGCCACCACCGCGACCCTCACGCTCCCCGAGGTGCCGGGCGCCACCCGCTTCGAGTGCGCCGTCTGGTGGGACACCGAACCCACCGCGGACGCCGCCGTCCTGGAGGCCTCGACGGACGGCGGCACGACCTGGACGCCCGTCCCCTTCACCACCGCCGACCCCGCCGAGGACCACCCCGCCGGCTCGCTCACCGGCTGGTCCGGCCGCCGCTGGCACCGCCTCACCGCCGACCTCAGCCCCTCGTCCCCCACCCCGCCCCGCCTCCGCTGGCGCTCCACCACCGACCGCCGCTACGTCGGCCGCGGCGTGTACGTGGACGCGATCCGCCTCCTGGACACCTCGGGCCGCCCGCTGTTCGACGAGTCCCGCCCGGCGGACCGCTCCCGGATCGAGGCGAAGGGATGGACGGCGTCGGCGGACTGAGCCACGGGAACAGCGGGCCGCTCCGCTAGAACGCCGCTTCCCGCAGCGCTTCCAGGACCGGGCGGATCAGCGGGTGCTCCTCCGCACCCCGGCGGACCGCGGCGAAGACGCGGCGGGTGGGGGCGACGCCGTCGACCGGGCGGACGACGACGCCGGTGAGGTCGGTGCCGAGCAGGGCGGAGCGCGGGACGAGGGTCACGCCGGCGCCGGCGGCGGTCAGGGCGACGACGGCGCGGAAGTCGTCGGAGACGTGTTCCAGGCGGGGCGCGAAGCCCGCGTATTCGCAGGCGAGGACGGTGACGTCGTGGCAGGGGTTGCCGGCGGACTGGCCGATCCAGGGGTCCTTGGCGAGGTCGGCGAGGGCGATCCGTTCGCGGTCGGCGAGGGCGTGGTCCGGCGGCAGGACGGCGTCGAAGGGCTCGGCGTAGAGCGGGACGCGGGTGAGGCGGGCGTCGTCCTCGCCGGGGGCGCCCCGGTACTCGACGGCGACCGCCACGTCGACCTGCCGGTCCAGGACCATCAGCAGGCTCTCGTCGCCCTCGGCGTCCTGGACGCGCACCCGGATGCCGGGCGCGGTGCGGGCGAGGGAGCCGATGGCGGGGGCGACGACCAGGCCGATGCCGGTGGCGAAGGCGGCCACCGTGACGGTGCCGGCCTCGCCCGAGCCGTACGCCGCGAGCTCGGCCTCGGCCCGTTCCAGCTGGGCCAGGACGGCGTTGGCGTGGTTCAGCAGGATCTCCCCGGCGGGGGTGAGCCGGGCGCCCTTGGCGCTCCGCTCCACCAGCCGGTGGCCGGTCTCCTGCTCCAGGGCGGCGAGCTGCTGGGAGACCGCGGAGGGGGTGAGATAGAGCGCGGCGGCAGCCGCCGTGACGGTACGGTGGTCGGCCACCGCCCGGAGGATGTGCAGCCGCCGCGCTTCGATCATGCCCCTAGTCTCGCAGGGCGGCGCGCGCGTCGACGAACGCGTCGACCGCCCGGTTCACGTCCTCCGTGGAGTGCGCGGCGGAGAGCTGCACGCGGATGCGCGCCGCGCCCTGCGGCACGACCGGGTACGAGAAGCCGATCACGTACACCCCACGCTCCAGGAGCAGCTCGGCCATGCGGCCGGCCTCGGCGGCGTCGCCGATCATGACGGGCGCGATGGCGTGGTCGCCGGGGAGGATGTCGAAGCCCTCCTCGGTCATCCGGCGGCGGAACAGCTCGGTGTTGGCGTTGAGCTGCTCGCGCAGGTCGCCGGCGGACTCCAGGAGGTCGATGACCTTGAGGGAGGCGGCGGCGATCACCGGGGCGAGGGTGTTGGAGAAGAGGTACGGGCGCGAGCGCTGGCGCAGCAGCGCGACGATCTCGGCGCGGGCCGCGACATAGCCGCCGGACGCGCCGCCGAGGGCCTTGCCGAGGGTGCCGGTGATGATGTCGACGCGGTCCATGACGCCGTGCAGCTCGGGGGTGCCGCGGCCGCCGGGGCCGACGAAGCCGACGGCGTGCGAGTCGTCGACCATGACCATGGCGTCGTAGCGCTCGGCCAGGTCGCAGATCTCGCCGAGCGGCGCGACGTAGCCGTCCATGGAGAAGACGCCGTCGGTGACGATCAGCTTGCGCCGGGCGCCGGCCTCGTCGGCCTCCTTGAGCTGCTGCTCCAGGTCGGCCATGTCGCGGTTGGCGTAGCGGAAGCGGCGGGCCTTGGAGAGGCGGATGCCGTCGATGATGGAGGCGTGGTTGAGGGCGTCGGAGATGACCGCGTCCTCAGGCCCGAGCAGGGTCTCGAAGACGCCGCCGTTGGCGTCGAAGCAGGAGGAGTAGAGGATCGTGTCCTCCTGGCCGAGGAACCGCGACAGACGCGCCTCGAGCTCCTTGTGGACCTCCTGGGTGCCGCAGATGAAGCGGACCGAGGCCATGCCGTAGCCCCAGCGGTCCAGGGCGGCGTGGGCGGCGGCGATCACGTCGGGGTGGTCGGCGAGGCCCAGGTAGTTGTTGGCGCAGAAGTTGAGCACCTCGCCGGGGCGGCCGCCGGCCGTGACCTCGACGGTCGCGGACTGGGGGGTGCCGATGACGCGCTCGGGCTTGTGGAGGCCGGCCTGCCGGATCTCGTCGAGGGTGGCGCGGATGTCGTCGCGTACGGAGTCGAACATGTCAGGGAGCTCCCGGGTCTCAGACGGTCCAGTCGAGGATGATCTTGCCGCCCTTGCCGGAGGCGGCGTCGTCGAAGGCGGCCTCGAAGTCGCGGTAGTCGTAGCGGCCGGTGATCACCGGGGACAGGTCGAGCCCGCCCTCCAGGAGCACCGACATGGCGTACCAGGTCTCGAACATCTCGCGGCCGTAGATGCCCTTGATGGTGATCATCGAGGTGACGATCCGCGCCCAGTCGACGGCGAAGTCCTCGCTGGGCAGGCCGAGCATGGCGATCTTGCCGCCGTGGGTCATGTTGGCGACCATGTCGCGCATCGCGCGCGGGTTGCCGGACATCTCCAGGCCGACGTCGAAGCCCTCCTTGAGGCCGAGGGTGCGTTGGCCGTCGGCGATGGTCTGCTCGGCGACGTTGAGCGCGAGCGAGACGCCGGTCTTGCGGGCGAGGTCCAGGCGCTCCTCGCTGACGTCGGTGATGACGACGTGGCGGGCGCCGGCGTGCTTGGCGACGGCGGCGGCCATGATGCCGATCGGGCCGGCGCCGGTGACGAGGACGTCCTCGCCGACCAGCGGGAAGGAGAGGGCGGTGTGCACGGCGTTGCCGAAGGGGTCGAAGATCGCGGCGACGTCGAGGTCGACGGGGACCCGGTGCACCCAGACGTTGGACGCGGGCAGGACGACGTACTCGGCGAAGGCGCCGTCGCGGCCGACGCCGAGGCCGACGGTGGCGCGGCAGAGGTGGCGGCGGCCGGCCAGACAGTTGCGGCACTTGCCGCAGACCAGGTGGCCCTCGCCGCTGACCAGGTCGCCGACGTTGATGTCGGCGACGTCGCGGCCGGTGTCGACGACCTCGCCGACGAACTCGTGGCCGAGGGTCAGCGGGGTCGCGATGGTCTTCTGTGCCCAGCCGTCCCAGGAGCGGATGTGCAGGTCGGTGCCGCAGATTCCGGTCCGCTTGACCTTGATGAGGACGTCACCGGGGCCGTACTCCGGCTCGGGCACGTCCGTGAGCCAGAGTCCCGGCTCCGCCTTCTGCTTGACCAGTGCCTTCAATGTCACGGCTCCCGACGTACGTGTCCTGTGATGTGCCGGGTCCGGGCGCGGCGAAGCGCCCAAGATCCCTGGAAGAAAATCTTCCGTCCGTCGGGAGCCATGGTCCATCGAGGATTTCTTAAGCGCACTCGCAGATCAGCTTCACGCCGCTGGCGGGGCGGTCGCCGGCGTCAACCGGCCGCCGCTTCGAGCACCGCCATGGCGGCGTTGTGGCCGGGCACTCCGCTGACCCCGCCGCCGCGCACCGCGCCCGCGCCGCACAGCAGGACGTTGGCCCGGTCGGTCTCGACGCCCCAGCGGTCGCCGCCCTCCGCCCCGTACGGGAAGGACAGGTCGCGGTGGAAGATGTGGCCGCCGGGCAGCCGGAGTTCGCGTTCCAGGTCGAGCGGGGTCTTGGCCTCGACGCAGGGCCGGCCGTCGGCGTCGCGCGCCAGGCAGTCGGCGATCGGCTCGTCGAGGCGGGCGTCGAGCTGGGCGAGGGTGGCCTTGAGGAGGGCTTCGCGGGCGCCGTCCGGGTCTGCGGCGAACAGCCGGGCGGGCGCGTGCAGGCCGAACAGGGTGAGGGTCTGGTAGCCGCGGGCGGCGGCCTCGGGACCGAGGATGCTCGGGTCGGTGAGGCTGTGGCAGTAGATCTCCGAGGGCGGCGCGGTGGGCAGCCGTCCGGCGGCCGCCTCGGCGTGGGCGGCGGCCAGCTCCCCGTACCCCTCGGCGATGTGGAAGGTGCCGGAGAAGGCCTCGCGCGGGTCGACGGAACGGTCGCGGAGTCGGGGCAGCCGGGTGAGCACCATGTTGACCTTGAGCTGGGCGCCCTCGGCGGGGGTGGGCGCGGGGTCGCCGAGGAGGGCGGCGAGCGCCTGTGGGGAGGCGTTCACCAGGACGTGGCGGGCCCCGACGACGCCCTCCCCGTCGGGGGTGCGGAAGGTGACCTCGGCGCGGGTGCCGTCGGTCTCGATCCGGGTGGCCTCGTGGTCGGTGAGGAGGGTCGCGCCGGCGGCGCGGGCCGCGTCCGCGAGCGCGTCGGTGAGCGCGCCCATGCCGCCGACGGGCACGTCCCAGTCGCCGGTGCCGCCGCCGATCACGTGGTAGAGGAAGCAGCGGTTCTGCAGCAGCGAGGTGTCGTGGGCGTCGGCGAAGGTGCCGATGAGTCCGTCGGTGAGGACGACCCCGCGCACCAGGTCGTCGGCGAAGTGCTTCTCGACGGCGACGCCGAGCGGCTGCTCGAAGAGCATCTCCCAGGTCTCCGGGTCGTCGACCAGCGTCCGCAGCCCCTCGCGGGTCGGCAGCGGCTCGGTGAGGGTGGGGAAGATCCGGCGGGCGGCGCGCGCGGTGCGCCCGTAGAAGGCCTCCCAGGCCTCGAACTCGCGGTCGGAGCCGGTGAGCGCGGCGAAGGAGGCACGGGTGCGCTCCCGGTCGCCGCCGACGAGGAGGCCGGATGTGCCGTAGGGGGTGTACGAGGAGACGGAACGCTTCCGCACGGCGAACCGCAGCCCGAGCTCGCGCACGATCTTCTCGGGCAGCAGCGAGACGAGGTACGAGTAGCGGGACAGGCGTACGTCGACCCCGGCGAAGGGCCGGGTGGAGACGGCGGCGCCGCCGGTGTGGTCGAGCCGCTCCAGGACGAGCACGCTGCGCCCGGCCCGGGCGAGGTAGGCGGCGGCGACCAGGCCGTTGTGGCCGCCGCCGACGATGACGGCGTCGTAGGAGGACGTCTGGGGTGCAGGCGAGGAAGCGGAAGCTGTCATGCCTCTTGCTAACACCTCCCCGCCGGTCCCACCAGAGGGCCTACAGCGGGATGTTCTGCTCGCAGTGCGCCTCGTCCGCGCGGGCCGTGAGGGTGGCCGGGTGGTCCGGGCCGAGCGTGCGGGTGCGGGCCTCCGTCACCTGGCGGTGCACGGCGAGCGCCTCCTCCCAGCGGCCCAGCCAGCCGAGCGCGATGGCGGTCTCGCGGTGGCTGGCGAGGGTGTCGGCGTGGTCGGCGCCGAGCACCCGGGCGCGGATCCCGGCGACCTCCCGGGCCTCGGCCAGGGCCTCGTTCCAGCGCCCGAGGCGCCCCAGGTTCACGCCCAGGCCGTGCCGGGCGCGCAGGGTCTCCGGGTGCTCGGGGCCCTCGGTGCTCGCGCGGGCGGTGACGAGCCCGCGGTAGAGCTCCTCGGCCTCGGCGGCGCGCCCGAGCCGGCCGAGGCAGATCCCCGCCTCGTAGCGGGCGTTGAGGGTGTCGGGGTGCCGGGGGCCGAGCGCCCCGGCGCGGGCCTCGGCGACCTTGCGGTACTCGGCGAGCGCGTCGGCCCAGCGGCCGAGCCCGCCGAGGGCGTGCCCCACCTCGTACCGGGTGGCCAGGGTGTCGGGGTGGTCGGCGCCGAGCAGCCGGGCGCGGGCGTCGGCGACCTCGCGGGCCGCCGCGTACGCCTCGGGCACGCGTCCGATCCGGCCGAGGGTGTACGCCAGGTTGTGCCGGCAGCGCAGGGTGTCCGGGTGGTCGGGGCCGGCTGTGCGCTCGCGGACGGCGAGCACCGACTCGTACACCGCGTACGCCTCGGTGTGCCGTCCGAGGCCGCCGAGCACATAGCCGGTCTCCTGGCGGGCGGCGAGGGTGTCGGCGTGGTCGGGGCCGAGCGTACGGGCGCGGCCCTCGGCGACGGTCTCGAAGCGGCGCAGCGCCTCGGCGGGGCGGCCGAGCCGGGCGAGTGCGAAGCCCAGCTCGTAGCCGCTCGCGAGGGTGTCGGGGTGGTCGGCGCCCAGGACGTGGGCGCGCTCGTGCTCGACGGTGCGCAGCAGGTCGGCGGCCTCCTGCCAGCGGCCGAGCCGGCCCAGGCCGAGGCCCGCCCGGTGCCGGCCGGCGAGGACGGCGACCAGCTCGGGGCTGGCGCCGGCGGCGGTGCGGTCCGGCCCGTCGGAGCCGGGGGTGCGGGTCCAGGCGACGGTGAGCGCGGCGGCGGCCTCCTGACCGGGCACGGCGGGCCGGGCGGGGAGCGCGGACGTGGCGGGGCGGCCGGTGCCGAGGGCGCGGGCCCACGGCGGCAGGGCGGGCGCCGCCGGGGGCGGCAGGGTCCAGGCGCCGCTGCTGCGGCCGGAGGCGAGCCGGTCGCGCAGCTCGGCGGCGTCGGAGGGGCGCCCTTCGGGGGTCTTGGCGAGCAGGTCGAGGACGAGCGTGTCGAGATAGCCGGGGAGTTCGGCGCGGTGGCTGCGCAGCGGCGCGGGCACGGTGTCGCGGTGGCCGATGAGGATGGCCCAGGTGTCGTCCAGGTCGAAGGGCGGGACGCCGGTGGCGATCTCGTACAGCACGCAGCCCAGCGAGTACAGGTCGCTGCGGTGGTCGACCTCGCCGCCGCCGATCTGCTCGGGGCTCATGTAGTGCGGGGTGCCCATGGCGATGCCGGTGCCGGTGAGGCGGGAGGTGAAGCCGATGTCGGCGCCGAGGCGCGCTATCCCGAAGTCGCAGATCTTGACGGTGCCGCCGTCGCCGAGCCGCACGATGTTGGCGGGCTTGAGGTCGCGGTGCACCACGCCCTGGCGGTGGGTGTAGGCGAGGGCGTCGGCGACCTGCTCGGCGATGTCGACGACCTCGGGCACGGGCAGCGGCTGCTTGCGGTTGTCGCTGAGCAGCTGGCTGAGATTGCGCCCTTCCAGGAGCTCCATGACGAGGAAGAGCACGCCCTCGTGCTCGCCGAAGTCGTGCACGACGGTGATGCCGCGGTGCTGGAGCGCGGCGGCCACCCGGGCCTCGCGGCGGAAGCGCTCGCGCAGCACGGTGAGGTTGGCCGGGTCGCGCTGCTGGCCGAGGGGGCGCAGGCACTTCACGGCGACGCGCCGGCCGAGCGATTCGTCGGTGGCCCGCCAGACCTCGCCCATGCCGCCGCGGCCGATCACCTCGTGCAGCCGGTACCGGCCCTGGATCAGCCTGGTGTCCGTGTCCGCCATCGCGTGCTGTCGCCCCCGTCGTCCCCGTCTGCCCCGTTGTGATGCCGGTCCGCCCCGATGTGGTGCCGCCCCTTTCCCGGCGCGTCCAGTATGGCTGCCCCCTCCGACAGTCTGTACGGCGCGGGTCGGGTCTCCGGTCCCAGCCGGTCCATCGCGCGCAGGATGTGCCGGGGCGGCAGCCGCCAGCGGAGCCGGCCGGGGACGCAGCGGAGCAGATTGGCCGTGGCCGTGAGCCGCCGGGTGACGGTCTCGGCGGGCGGCGCGGGCCTGCCGTACAGCTCGTGGGCGTACAGGGGCAGGGAGTCGTACGCGAGGGCGGACACGCGCCGCCAGAACACCTCGCGCGCGGGCACGAGCGCGGTCGGGACCGGGGGCCGGCGCAGGAAGTCGTCCACGGTGCGGGCGTCCTCCCCGGCGGCGAGCCGTGGCCGGATCTCGACGAAGTACGCGTCGAGGGCGGCGGTGCCGTCCGGCACCCGCGCGGGGTCGAGGCCGACGAGTCGGGCGGCGGTGCGCTGTTCGTCGACGTAACGGTCGGCCAGGGCGGCGGTGAGCGGGATGCCGGAGCGGCGGACGACGTGGAGGTACGAGTCGATCTCGGCGCAGTGCACCCAGAGCAGCAGCTCGGGGTCGTCCACGCCGAGCAGCCGGTGGATCTTGCGGACCCGGGCGCCGGCCGCCTCGGCGGCCTCGGTGGTGCCGTAGCTCAGCGTGCCGACGAAGCTCGCGGTGCGCATGAGGCGGCCCCAGGCGTCCTTGCGGAAGTCGCTGTTGATCATGACGCCGCGGACGGCGGCGGGGTGCAGCGCCTGCAGGTACAGGGCGCGCACCCCGCCGATCCACATGACGGGGTCGCTGTGGATCTGCCAGGTGACGGATCCGGGGCCGAAGAGCCCGGGGTCGCCCGCCCGGCCGTCCTCGGGTCCGGGTCCGGGGTCCGCCGCGCTGCCGCCTGGGGTCCGCATGCCTTCAGGCTAGGACCGGCGGTCGCGGACGGGAACGGTCAGTGCCAGACCGTCTGGACCGAGTCGAACTGCACCCAGGTGATCGGGTTGCCGGTGTTGGCGCCGAAGAGGGTCACCGAGCCGGCCGTGTTGATCTCGAAGCGGCAGGCGTTGACGCCCTGGCTGTTGTTGCGGGGCGCGGTGGCGCGCACGTACGCGGTGGGAAGGGCGAAGCCGTCGGGCAGCCGGCCGACCTTGGTGTCGGCGGTGAGGTTGCAGGTGATCAGCCCGCGGGCCTGGAGGAAGGTGGTGCCGGCGATGGTGACGAGCCGTACCTCGGGCACGGCGGCGGCGTTGGGGGTGATCCCGGGCTCCAGGACGAGCGGGCTCCAGGCTCCGGCGTCGACGGTGCCGGCCTCGGCGGCGGCCGGGGTCGCGGCGGCGAGGCCGCCGACGGTGAGGGCGGCGGGCAGGGCGAGGGCGGCGCCGAGGACGCTGCGGCGGTTGTGGGACATGGGACTCCTTGTGTGCGTGGGGGAGGGAAGGGCTAGCGCCAGACGGCGCTGAAGGCGTCGAGCTGGGCCCAGGCGATCGGGGCGGTGGTGCGGGCGCCGTAGAGACGGACCGCGCGGTCGGAGCCGACCTCGACGCGGGCGACGGCGGGGCCGCCGGGGGTGTCGCCGGTGGGCACGGTGGCGCGGGCGGTGACGCTGGGGACGAGCGCGTCGGGCAGCGTGCCGAGCACGGTGTCGGTGGTGAAGGGGCCCCGGACCCCGCCGGAGAACTGCAGCGTGGTGGTGCCGGCCAGGCTGATCAGGCGGGCCCTCGGGGTGTGCTGGTCGGCGCTCACGCCGGCGGCGAGCGCGAGCGGCTGCCAGTCGGTGAGGACCTTGACGCCGTCGGTCTCGGGCGCGGCGGAGAGCGACAGGATGGTGCAGGTCCGCGGGCCGGGGTTCTCGCAGGCGAAGCCGAAGTGCAGGTGCGGGACGCCGTCGCGGACGGAGACGGCCATGCCCTCCGCCTCGCGCCAGGCGAGGCCGGGGCCCGCGGTGATGTGCCGGTGGTCGAGCTGGGCGCCGGTGGCCCACTCGAAGGCGGTGAGGTAGGTGTTGCCGGGCAGCGGCACGGTGTCGAGGCTCTGGCCCTTGAGCGTGTAGAGGACGCCGGCGTGGGACGTGTACCCCTGGAAGTCGGTGCCGTCGGCGGGCACGACGGGAACGATCCGCTGGAGCTCCTGCCAGTCCCCCGCCGCCGCCCTGGCGAGCTCGTAGCGCGCGAAGGTCATGGCGCCGTCGAGGCTGTAGCGGAGCACGAGTTCGCCGGCGCCGTGGTCGATCGTGGGCGTGAGGAACCGGGCGGCGGGGTCCGGGGTGTAGGCCGGGGTGTGGCGGGCGGTGCCGGAGTCGACGACGTCGCCGTCGGCGTACGCGAAGGAGACGACGGCGGTGCCGTACCCCTCGTTCTTGCTGTTGGGCGTGGAGGCGGCCTCGGTCCACAGCCAGATCGCCCCGGCGCGGTTCTCCACGCCGAGGTTGACGCCGTGGCCGAATCCGCGCAGATACATGTGGCCGGCGATCGCGCCGGTCGGGCGGAGGCGGGTGAGGCACAGGTCGCCGTGCGTCTTGCGGGTGGCGTAGTCGACCGGCGCGGACTCGTCGGGCAGTTGGAGCCCGCCGTCCATGATCTGCAGGACGAAGACGTCGCCGGAGACGGGGTCGATGCCGAAGGACTGCATGACCGTGGAGTTGTGGAGCGGGCGCCGGTGGAGCAGTTTGCCCACCGGGCCCGCGATGTCTATCTGTCCTGGGACGGTGATGCTCAAGGGCGCGGCTCCTCTGCGGAATCGGAAGAAAGGGCTCGTCACGGGCTTGTCACCGGCTCCTCACCGGCTCCTCACCGGCTTGTGCCGCAAGCTCGTGGTCGAACCGCGCCAGTGTGCCGCATCTCCGCTCGTGCGGATCAGGCGAGGGTGTCGAGTGCGGCGAGGATGTCGGAGGGTTCGGCGCGCAGCGCGTAGTCGGTGTTGACGAAGGCCCAGCGGACGGTGCCGGCGCGGTCGACGACATAGGTCGCGGGCAGCGGCAGGGTGCGCGGGTGGCCGCCGTTGACGCGCTGGAGGTCGAAGCCGAGGCGTTCGTAGACGGCGGCCAGTTCGTCGGAGAGGTCGAAGGCGAGGCCGTACCGCCGGGCCGTGTCCGAGCCGAGGTCGCTGAGGACGTCGAAGGCGAGGGCGTGCTTCTCGGTGAGGGAGAGCGACTCGTCGGGCACCTGCGGGGAGACGGCCACCAGGCGCGCGCCGCGCGCGGTGATCTGCTCGTGGTGCTGCTGGAGGGCGCGCAGGGCGAGGTTGCAGTACGGGCACCAGGCGCCGCGGTAGAAGGTGAGCACGACGGGGCCGTCGGCGAGCAGTTCGTCGAGGGACACGGCTCCGCCGGTCGCGGAGGCGAGCGTGAAGCCCGGGGCCGTGTCGCCGACGGCCAGGGCGCGCCCGGCCTGCCCGGAGGCGGCGAGTTCGGCGCCGGCCCGGTCCATGACGGCCAGGATCTCGGCGGGGATGCGCTGTCCGCGCGCCTCGTGGACGGCACGCAGTTCGGCGTTGAGACAGGACATGAACACAACTCCTCAAGGTCGATCGACACATGACGGATCGCCGGCTCCGAATCAGAACTTGGAACGACCGTTTCAAGATAGCGACGAGGGAAGGCCCGCGCCAGGTCCCGACAGGATTCGGGGGGTGCCCGGGGGTCAACGGGCCGTCTATCTTGGAACCGCTGTTTCAAGACTTCGGCTGGAGGGGTGGGCGGGGGCGCACATGGCGGACGTCAAGCACTTCGATCCGGACGCGACTCTGGAGACCGTCCTGCGGCTCTTCTGGCAGCGGGGTGCGGCCTCGACCGGTGTCCAGGACATCGTGACCGCGACCGGCGTCAACCGCTCCAGCCTCTACGCCACCTTCGGCGACAAGCAGGCCCTCTACCGGGCTGCCCTGAACCGCTACACAGACCTGCACTCCCGGCCCGCCTTCCGGCACCTCGCGGAGGACGGACGCGGTCTGCCGGCGGTCGTCGCGTTCTTCGACTCGCTGATCGAGGTGCGCTGTTCGGGGCCGTACGCCCGCTGGGGATGTCTGGTCGTCAACGCCCACGCCGGTGCGGAGAACGGCGACCCCGAGGTACGCGCCCTGCTCGACGCGCACCACGAGTGGCTGCGCGAGGCGCTGCACACGGCCCTGCTCGGCGCGGCGGAGCGGGGACAGCTCGCGCCGGGCGTCGATCCCGCGTCCGCCGCCGGCGTGCTCGCCCTCCTCGCGTACGGCGTCAACCTGCGCTCACGCGCGGGCGCCGACGCCACCGACCTCACCGACTCCGTACGCGCCGCCCTGGCCCCGCTCGCCGCCCCGACCGCATGTTCTTGACGACCCTCGGGAGACGCCCCGCATGCACACCTCACCCGCCGTCCGGATCGGCGCCCTCGCCCCGCTGACCCCGCCCGGCTGGGCCGAGGCGGGCCGGCATCTCCTCGCCGGCCTCGACCTGGCCGTACGCGACACCAACGCGGCCGGCGGCATCGACGGGCGCCCGCTGGAGCTGGTGGTCCGCGACACCGCGGCCGATCCGGCGCGGGCCGCGGCGGCCGTGGACGAACTGGCCGGCCTGGGCGTGGCCGCGCTGGCCGGCGAGTACCACAGCGTGGTGGCGCGCGCGGCCGCCGCCCGGGCCGACGCCCTCGGCCTGCCGTTCCTCTGCTCGTCGGCGGTGCTCGACGCGCTCACCGACCACCCCACGGAGTGGGTGGCGCGCATCGCCCCGCCCCAGTCGCGCGGCTGGCGGGGTTACGCGGACTTCCTCCTCGGCCGGCTCGGCGCGGACCGGTGCCGGATCGCCGTGGCGGCCGACCCCGGCGTCTACTGGGAGGCCGGCATCCGCGTCCTGCGCGAGCACCTCGCCCCGTACGACGGCGAGGTCGTCGTCCTCGACGCGCGCGCCCTCGGGCCCGAGGGCGTGTGCGACGCGCTCGTCGCCCACCACGCTTCGGCCCTGCTGCTCCTCGTCGGCCATCCGGAGCCCGCGGTCCCCCTCGTCCGGGCCGTCCGCCGCGACGAGCGCCTCGCCGGCATCCTGCTCGGCGCCCCGGCCGGTCAGCCCGAACTCCCTTCCTGGGCCTCGCTCCTGGGCGCGGACGGCGCCGGAATCCCCTTCCTGCGCTATCTGCCCGACCTGCCCGAAGGCCTCACGCCGCTCGGCGCGCGCGTCGCGGCGGCCCTGCGCGAACGGCTCGCCGAGGAGCCCTCGTTCGTGGCCTTCGAGGGGTACGACACGGGTGTCGTCCTCGCCGAACTGCTGCGCGCCCACGGCCCGGACCGGACCCGCCTCGCCCCGGCCTGGAGAAAGGTCGCCGTCGAGGGCACCCGGGGCCCGATCCGCTTCTCCCGCGTGCCGGGCATCGGCGTCCGGCAGTGGGACGGCGCGCCGGTCCAGGTCGTCGACCGCGACCCGGCGGACCCGGCCCGCTTCCGGGTCCGCCACACCGTCTGAAGCGCGGCCTTCTGCGGCCGACCGCTCCGAAATCCCCGTGCCGGGGCCGCCGTCGCCCTGTGATACTCCCCCGATGACCACCCTGCCCGCCGCCGCACTCGACTCGCTGTCCGGGCTCGCCTTCGGCGATGCCTTCGGTGACCGCTGGTTCGGCATCCTGCGCCGCGAGGGACCGGCGGCCCTGGAGTCCCGGACCCCGCCGCCGGAGCCGCTGTGGCGCTGGAGCGACGACACCGCCCAAGCGCTCGTCCTCGTCCGGGAACTCGCCGAGGGCGCCGGCACCGTCGACCAGGACCGCCTCGCCCGCCGGCTCGCCGAGGCCTACACCGCCGACACCCACCGCGGCTACGGGGCCTCCATGCACGACGTACTGCGCCGGATCGGCGCGGGCGAGCCCTGGCGCGAGGTGGTCGCCGGGCAGTTCGAGGGCATGGGGTCGTGGGGCAACGGCGCGGCCATGCGGGTGGCACCGCTCGGCGCCTGGCTCGCCGACGACCTCGACGCCGTCGCCGAGCAGGCCGCCCGGCAGAGCGCCGTCTCGCACCACCACCCGGAGGCGGTCGCCGGGGCGGTGGCGGTCGCCGTCGCCGCCGCACTGGCCACCCGCAGCCGCGGGGCCGCCGCCCCCGCGCGCCCGGACTTCCTCCACGCCGTCGCCGCACGGCTCCCCGTGGGCGACGTCCGGTCCGGCGTACGGATCGCGGCCCGGATGCCCGCGCACACCTCCGTCCGGCACGCCGCCGAAGTCCTCGGCTCCGGTTACCGCATGTCGGGCCCCGACACCGTCCCGTACGCCCTCTGGTGCGCGGCGGCCCACCTCGACGACCTCCACGAGGGCCTCTGGACCACGGTCGCGGGCCGCGGCGACATCGACACCACGTGCGCCGTCGCGGGCGGGATCATCGCGGCCCGCACCGGCGTCGCCGCGCTCCCGCCCGCCTGGCACGCGGCCCGCGAGCCGCTGCCTCCGGTCGTCGCCGGGTAGTACCGGGGTCGGTCGTCCGTCAGCGGCGGACGCGGGGCATGCCCAGGCCGATCCAGGAGATGATCTCGCGCTGGATCTCGTTGTTGCCGCCGCCGAAGGTGAAGATGACGGCGGAGCGGTAGCCGCGTTCGAGTTCGCCGTGGAGGACCGCGCCGGCGGAGCCCTCCTTGAGGGCGCCGGCCGCGCCGGTGACCTCCATGAGGGCGGCGTAGGCGTCGCGGCGGGCCTCGGAGCCGTAGACCTTGACGGCGGAGGCGTCCTGGGGGGTGAGGGTGCCGTGCTGGACGGCGTTCACCATCTGCCAGTTGAGGAGTTTCATCGCGTCGAGGCGGACGTGGGTGCGGGCCAGGGTGCGGCGGACCCAGCCGAGGTCGAGGACGCGGCGGCCGTCGGCGAGCTTGGTGTCGGCGGCCCAGCGCTGCACGTCGTGCAGGGCGCGGATGGCCATGGTGCCGTGGGCGGCGAGCGTGACGCGCTCGTGGTTGAGCTGGTTGGTGATCAGCCGCCAGCCCTTGTTCTCCTCGCCGACCCGGCGCGAGCAGGGGACGCGGACGTTCTCGTAGTAGCTCGCGGTGGTGTCGTGGGAAGCGAGGGTGTTGATGAGGGTGCAGGAGTAGCCGGGGTCGCCGGTCGGCACCAGCAGCATGGTGATGCCCTTGTGCGGCGGGGCGGCCGGGTCGGTGCGGACGGCGAGCCAGACCCAGTCGGCGGTGTCGCCGTTGGTGGTCCAGATCTTCTGCCCGTCGACCGTGTAGTGCCCGGTGGTCTCGTCGCCCTCGCGGACGGCCCGGGTCTTGAGCGCGGCGAGGTCGGTGCCGGCGTCGGGCTCGCTGTAGCCGATCGCGAAGTCGATCTCGCCGGAGAGGATCCTCGGCAGGAAGTAGGCCTTCTGCTCGTCCGTGCCGAACTGCATGATCGTCGGCCCGACGGTGTTCAGGGCCATCAGCGGCAGCGGCACGCCGGCCTGGGCGGCCTCGTCGAAGAAGATGAACTGTTCCATCGGGGTCAGGCCGCGTCCCCCGTACTCGGTGGGCCAGCCGACCCCCAGCCAGCCGTCGGTGCCCAGCCGGCGCACGGTCTCGCGGTAGAAGCGCTTCTGGGAGGCGGGGTCGGCATACCGGGCGTGCACGTCCTCGGGGACCAGCTCGGTGAAGTACGCGCGCAGTTCGGCGCGGAGGCGGTGCTGGGCGGGCGTGTACTCGAGGTGCATGGCGTCTCCCGTGGCAGGTGGCTCCGCGCGGTGGTGCGCCACGGTAGAACGTGTTCCATAAATGCGGAAGGCCCGTGCGGGGCCGATCCCGGACGGGCCGTTCCGCCGCCCCCGGGAGCGGGGGCCGAGCGCTTCTCAGGGGAGCAGCTCGTCCATGCACGCCTGCCCCTTCTCCGCCATGCGCCGCTCGGCCCAGGCGATGTTCTTCGGATTCACGTCACGGCCGGACGCGAGGACGACGTCCTCGGCCGTGTACTCGCCCTCGGACCCCGCGTGGAGCAGCCGGTCGGGTGTCGGGCGGTCCCCCCCGACCCCCCGGGACGTCTTGTCGGTGTCACCGTTCATGCCGCGAGCCTCCTCTTCTGCAATGTTCTGCAGGCACTCGCCATTCTCGTGTCCCGGTCGCGGCCCCGCATCCGGGCCCGCGTCCGGGCCCGCGTCCGGGCCCGGGACCAGGTCGTGTCGGTCGCGTGTCGGCGGCGTGTCGGTCGCGGCCGGGAGTGTGGGGGCACGAGGAAGCGAGCCCGCGGAGTTCGTGGAGTCCGTGGAGTCCGTGGAGTCCGTGGAGTCCGCAAGCCCGGAAAGGGAGCCCCCATGACGACACAACGCCGCGACACCGCCTTCCCCCTGCGCCGGGTGCGGGTGACGGGCGTCCGTACGGTCACCCCGCGGATGGTGCGGGTCACCCTGGGTGACCCGTCCCTGGCCGACGCGCCGCTCGACCGGCCCGACGCGCAGGTGAAGCTGTACTTCCCGCGCCCGGGGCAGACGGAGCCGGAGCTGCCGGCGCCGGACCCGGGCGGGGACGTGATGCGCTGGTACGGGGCCTTCGCGGCGATCCCGGAGGAGCGGCGGCCGTGGATGCGGAGCTACACGGTCCGGGCGCACGACGCGGAGGCCGGGACCGTCGACATCGACTTCTTCCTCCACGGGGGTGGTGATGGCACGGACGGGCCGGCGACGCGGTGGGCGCGGGGTGCGCGGGTCGGGGACGTGCTGGGGATGTTCGGGCCGTCGGACCTCTTCGCCACGCCGGTGGACCCCGGATCCGGCGACTGGGCGCTGCTCGT
Source organism: Streptomyces sp. SKN60 (assembly GCF_026236535.1). GTDB lineage: Bacteria > Actinomycetota > Actinomycetes > Streptomycetales > Streptomycetaceae > Streptomyces. Next base: position 114,489 of record NZ_JAHTMW010000006.1, read on the forward strand.
CGCCGACGCCTGCGCCCTGCCCGCCCTGGCCACGGTCGTCCGGGCCCTGCCGCCCGGGCACCGGGCCGTCGCCTTCGTCCAGGTCGCCGGGCCGGAGGAGCGGCAGCCGCTGCCGACGGCCGGGGACCTGACCGTGCACTGGCTGTACGGGGAGGGGCCCGGGCTCGTGGTGTCGGCGGTACGGGCGGCGGTCGGGCTTCCGGAGGGCGCGCCGTACGCGTGGCTGGCCGGGGAGGCCGGGGCCGTACGGGCGCTGCGGCGGCACCTGGTCGAGGAGCGCGGGGCGGACCGGCGCACGATCGATTTCGCCGGGTACTGGCGCCGCCGCCTCACCCAGGACGACGCGCCGACCCCGGAGGACCTGGCGGAGGCCCGGGAACGGCTCGCGCTGCACGCCGAGCGGGTTCCCGGACCCGCTGGGCCGCCTCCCGCACGGTGAGCGCCGTACCCTCCTCGTACCGGGCGGCGAAGATCTCCGGCGCGAGCGCGGCGCGCAGGGCCCGCTCCGCGTGGGCCCGCACCGAGGCCTCGGTGGTGGCGGTCAGCGGGCGGAGGCCCGCGCCGCCGGGGGTGCCGCGGTGGGTGTCGTACGCGCCGAGCAGCCGCGCGCCCTCCTCGGCAGCCCCGCGGCCGGCGAGGGCCCAGGCGGCGGTGGCGAACTGGGTGACGATCAGGTAGGGCGCCACGAGGTACGCCAGTGTCTCCATCTCCCGTACGGCGCCCGCTAGTCGGGCCTGCGCGTCCTCGTACCGTCCGTCGACGCAGTCGAGCCAGCCGCCGAGGCCGTCCAGCATGCCCTGGAAGAGGCCGGGGGTGATGTCGTTGAACTCCCGCTGCATGTGGTGGAGTTGGTCGCGGGCCGGCCCGGTGCGTCCGGTGTTGCCGTAGTGCTGGGCGAGCAGCAGTCGGGCGGTGCTGACCGCCTCGACGCCCGACTCGCCGGACTCCGCGGCCGCTTCGACCAGCACCCGCTCGGCGGCCTCCCGCGCCGCCGGGTCCTCCGCCACCTCGGGGGTGCGCAGCCGTACGGCGGCGAGGAGCGCTCTGAACACGGGGATCTGCGAGCGGGCACCGAGGCGGGCGACCGCGTCGACGGCCCGCGCGAAGTCCGCGGCGGCCTCGGCGGTGCGCCCGGCCCGCTCGTAGGTCTCGCCGCGCGCGGCCAGCGCCTCGGCGATCCCCCAGGAGTCGCCGGCCTTCTCGAACCGGGCCAGCGCCTCCTCGGCGTCGCTCTCCTGGCCGCCCAGCAGCTTGGCGCGCAGGAGAAGCGCGTACCCGAGATCCCAACCGGCGGCGTCACCGTCGCCGTGGGCGCGGGCGGCGGCCACCAGCGCGGCCAGCGTCTCGTCGAGGCCGGCGAACCGCCCCGTCATCAGCTGCGCGAAGAACCACATCGTCCCGGGATGCCGGGACACCTGCGGCAGCCCGGGTCGGTAGGCGGCGATCACCGCGTCGAGGCGCGCCCGGGTCTCCGGCCGCTCCAGCGCAGTGGCCCCGGAACCGCCCTCCGTGGCGAGCGCGAGCAACCGCCCACCGCGCCGCGCCTCCCACAACCGCTCCCCCGTCCACGGCGGCGGCACATCCCAGCAGCGCCCCTCGAACGCCTCCGCGGCCCGCACCGGCGCCGCGAACGGGTCGGGCCCGAGCGCGGCAGCCGCCCGCGTCCAGCTCCGCGCGTCGTGATGATGGTTCCGCAACTGCCAGAACCAGCTCATCGCCTGCACAAGACACAACGCCTCCTGCTCCGCCCCCACCCGCACGGCCGTACGCAACGCCCCCCGCACGTTGTCATGCTCGACCTCCAACCGCGCAAGCGCCAACGCCTGCCCAGGGCCCCGGAGTTCCGGGTCGGTGAGCCGCGCGAGCTCCCGATAGTGCACGAGATGCCGCCGCTCGGCCGCGCCCCGGTCACCCGCCTCGTCGAGCCGCTCGCCGGCGTACTCGGCGACGGTCTCCAGGAGGCGGTAGCGCATCCCGGCGTCGGTGGGCGCGGCGACGACGAGGGACTTGTCGACGAGGGAACCGAGGAGGTCGAGGACGTCGGCGGGGGTGGGGGCACCCCCGGCCGGGGCCTCCGGCGCCTCCGCGCAGACCGCCTCCGCCGCTTCCAGGTCGCAGCCGCCCGTGAAGACCGACAGACGGCGCAGGACGGCGCGTTCGGGGTCGGTGAGGAGGTCCCAGGACCAGTCGACGACCGCGCGGAGGGTCTGCTGGCGGGGGAGGACGGTGCGGGCGCCGGAGGTGAGGAGGCGGAAGCGGTCGTCGAGGCGGTCGGCGATCTGGCGGGGGGTGAGCATACGGAGGCGGGCGGCGGCCAGTTCGATGGCCAGGGGGAGGCCGTCGAGGCGGCGGACGATCTCCGCCGCGGCGGCCCGGTCGTCGCCGACCGAGAAACCCGGACGGGCCGCCGCACCACGCTCGCCGAAGAGCCGCAGCGCCGTCTCCTCCGGCAGCGGGCCCAGCGGCCGCAGCACCTCGCCCGGCACCCCCAGCGGCTCACGGCTGGTCGCAAGGACCGTCACACCCGGGCAGCGGGTCAGCAGCTCGGCCGTCAGTTTCGCGGCGCCATCGACGACGTGCTCGCAGTTGTCGAGGACCAGAAGGAGACGGCGGCGGGCGCAGTGGTCGACGAGGGCGGCGAGGGGGTCGTTGTCAGGGGTGTCGGGGAGGGTGGAGCCGCTCCAGATCTGGGTCTCGCGGGCTTCGAGGGCGGTGAGGACGGCCGCCGGGACGTCGGACTCCTCGCGTACGGCGGCGAGTTCGGCGAGATGGACCCGAACCTCCGCGGCGGCGCCGGCGGCCGCCAGGGCGAGGCGGGTCTTGCCGACACCGCCGGGGCCGGTCAGGGTGACGAGCCGGGAACGGATCAACTCCTGTGTCAGTTCGCGGAGTTCCTCGTCCCGGCCCAGGAAGGAGGTCGGCGGGGCAGGGAGCAGCCGCCGCACCTCCGAGGGTGAGGGCGCGCCGGTCAGCAACTCCCCGTACAGTGCGGCGAGTTCCACTCCCGGTTCGGTGCCGAGGCGGTCGGCGAGGGCGCGGCGCACGGTCTCGTACGCCGCGAGGGCCTCCGCCGGGCGGCCCGCGGCGCGCAGGGCACGGATCCGCAGCGCCTGCAGGGGTTCGTCAAGGGGGTGCTCGGCGGTGAGGGCGGCGAGCGGGGCGAGGGTGTCCTGCGCGTGGCCGAGGGCGACGTCCGCGGCGAGCCGGTCGCGCCGGGCGCGGTCGCGGCGCGCCTCGGCCCGTACGGCGAGCGGGTCGGCCGGGTGTCCGGGCAGGTCGGCGAGGGCAGGGCCGTGCCAGAGCCCGAGGGCGAGGTCGAGCAGGTGCGCGGCGCGCTCGGGGCGGGCGGCGACCAGCTCCCGTACCGCCTCGTCGGCGAGCCGTTCGAAGCGGAAGAGGTCGATGTCGTCAGGGGCGGCGGCAAGCCGGTAGCCGCCGGGCGCGGAGGCGACGGCGTCCCGGCCGAGGGCCCGGCGCAGCCGGCCGACCAGGGCGTGCAGGGCGGAGATCCGGTCCTCGTCGGTGTCGTCGGCCCACACCTGGGCGATGAGGGTGTCGGGGGCGACGGCCCGGCCGCCGGCCGCGGCCAGCGCGGTGAACAGGGCCCGGAGCCGGGCGCCGCTGAGCGGGGCGTCGTCGCCGTCGGCGCGCACGGCCCGGGCGGGGCCGAGGACGCGATAGCGGACGTGGTGAGGCGGGGCGGGGTCCGGGGGCGGCTGCATCGGGCCCATTCTGCCGAATCCGTCCGCGTGGCGTCGTCCGCGCCATGGCGTGCGCGGGGTGCCGGTTCGACAATGGGTGGGATGACCGATGAGGAGCGGAACAGGCGCAGCGGCGAGATCGGGCCGACCGAGCGCCTGGCCATGAACCGCACCGGCAGTTTCGACTGGGATCTCGACACCGGAACCATCGATGTCGACGACGCGGGGCTGCTGGTCTTCGGCGTGGCTCCGGACGCGTTCGACGGGCGGCCGGCGACGCTCGTACAGGATCTGGAGCCGACGGAACGGACGCGCCTGGAGCGGGTGATCCGGGACGCGATCACCGGCGGCCGGTCCTCGTACACGGCCCATGTGCGGCTGGAGCGGGCCGACGGTACACCCCAATGGACGCATGTGCAGGCGCGGATCCTGCGCCGGGATTCCGGGATGGCGCACCGGATCGTGGGGATCGTGCGGGACGCGACGGCCGAGGTGACGCACTCGGCGTTCGTGCTCGATCTGGAGAAGCGGCGCGAGGCGCAGACGACGATCGTGGAGCGTACGACGCACGCGCTGTCGCGGGCGGTGACCGTGGACGACGTGACGGCCGCGCTGACCGGGCCCGGCGGGCTCGCGCGGCTCGGCGCGGAGGGGCTTGCGCTCGGTCTGGTCGAGCACGGTTCGCTCAATCTCATCGCGTTGACCGGGGAATCCCTGGAGGCGTTCGAGGACTTCCGCAGCCGCCGGCTCGACCGGGGGCTGCCGCTCGCGGAGACGGTGCTGAGCGGCCGGCCGCGGTTCGTGCCCTCGTTCCTCAGCCTCGCGCAGGACTTCCCGGAGCTGGCGCCGTACGTGAACCGCATGCCGTTCCGGTCGGCCTGCTACCTGCCGCTGGTGGCGCAGGCCCGGTCGCTGGGCGGGATGGCGCTGTTCTACCGGCGCCGCAGCACCTTCAACGCCGACGAGCGCAACCTGCTGCTCGGTCTCGCGGCGATCGTGGCCCAGTCGCTGCAGCGGGCGATCCTCTTCGACGAGGAACGGGAGCTGGCGACGGGACTGCAGGCCACGATGCTGCCGCGGCGCATCCCGGAGATCACCGGCGGCGAGATCGCGGTGCGCTATCACGCGGCGTGGAGCGGTCGGCAGGTCGGCGGCGACTGGTACGACGTGATCCCGCTGCCGCGCGGCCGGGTCGGCGTCGTCGTGGGCGACGTGCAGGGCCACGACACGCACGCCGCCGCGATCATGGGGCAGCTGCGGATCGCGCTGCGGGCGTACGCGGGCGAGGGCCACGCCCCGTCCACGGTCCTGGCCCGGGCCTCCCGCTTCCTCGCGGAGCTGGACACCAACCGCTTCGCGACCTGCACCTACGCACAGGTGGACCTGGCCGGCGGCACGGTGCGTGGGGTGCGGGCCGGGCATCTGGGGCCGCTGATCCGGCACACCGACGGGCGGGTGGGGCGGCCGAAGCTGCGCGGTGGGCTGCCGCTGGGCCTGGCGACGGTCTTCGGCGACGAGGAGTTCCCGGAGACCCGGCTCGACCTGGTGCCGGGCGAGACGCTGGTGCTGTGCACGGACGGTCTGGTCGAACAGCCCGGCACGGACATCGAGACGGGGCTCGCGGCGCTCGCGGAGGCGGTGGGCAGCGGGCCGCCGCAGGCGGAGGCGCTGGCCGACCATCTGTCGGAGCGGCTGTGGGAGCGGTGGGGCTCGGGCGACGACGTGGCCCTGCTGGTGCTGCGGCGCAGCCCGGACCCGGGCACGCCGAAGGCGCCGCGCATCCACCAGTACATCCACCAGGCCGACCCGCAGGGCCTGTCGGACGCGCGGGCGGCGGTGGGGCAGGCCCTTGTGGACTGGGGCATGCCCGAACTCGCCGACGACGCCGAGCTGTTGACGGGCGAGCTGCTGGTCAACGTACTGCTGCACACGGAGGGCGGCGCGGTGCTCACCCTGGAGGTGCTGCCCGAACCGGTGCGCCGGGTACGCCTGTCGGTGCAGGACCGGTCGAGCGCCTGGCCGCGCCGCCGCACGCCCGGCGAGGCGGCGACCTCGGGGCGCGGGCTGCTCCTGATGGACGCGATCGCCTCGCGGTGGGGCGTGGAGCCGCGCGGTGAGGGCAAGGCGGTCTGGTGCGAGATCGGGCCGGGCGCGGCGAACGGCAACGGGAGCGGAAACCGGCACGGGAACGGGAACGGGAACGGGAGCCGTACGGCGAACGGTGCCGCGGGCGGCCGGTAGCGGGCCCGGGCGAGCGGAGGGCGGTGCGGGCGATGGACCCGGTGGCGGCGCTGGAACGGATCGCGTTCCTCCTGGAACGCTCACAGGCCCCGACCTATCGGGTACGGGCCTTCCGCACGGCGTCCGCCGCCGTCACCGCCCTCGGGGCCGAGGCGACCGCGGCCCGCGCGGCGGCCGGCACCCTGGAGTCCGTCAAGGGCATCGGCCCGAAGACGGCTGCCGTGGTGAGCGAGGCGCTCGCCGGGCGGGTGCCCGAGTACCTGGAGCGCCTGGAGCGGGAGATCCCGGTGCCCGAGGCGCAGGGCGGCGAGACGCTGCGGGCGGCGCTGCGCGGCGACTGCCACGTCCACTCGGACTGGTCGGACGGCGGCTCCACCATCGAGGACATGGGCCGCACCGCGGCCCGCATCGGCCACGCGTGGACGGTCCTCACTGACCACTCCCCCAGTCTGAAGGTCGCCCGCGGGCTCTCCCCGGACCGCCTGCGGGAGCAACTCGACGTGGTGGCCCGCCTCAACGAGGAGTGGGCGCCCTTCCGCCTCCTCACCGGCATCGAGTGCGACATCCTGGAGGACGGCTCCCTCGACCAGGAGCCCGAACTCCTCGACCGGCTCGACCTGGTCGTCGGCTCGGTCCACTCCAAGCTCCGCATGGACTCCCGCGCCATGACGCGGCGCATGGAACGCGCCGTCCGCAACCCCCTGCTGGACGTTCTCGGCCACTGCACGGGCCGTCTGGTGAGCGGCGGCCGGCTGCGCCCCGAGTCGGAGTTCGACGCGGAGCGGATCTTCGCCGCCTGCGCGGAGTCCGGCACGGCCGTCGAGATCAACAGCCGCCCCGAACGCCTCGACCCGCCACGGCGGTTGCTGCGTCAGGCGGTCGCCGCCGGTGTTTACTTCGCGATCGACACGGACGCCCACGCCCCGGGCCAGCTGGAGTGGCAGATCTTCGGCTGCGCGCGGGCGGAGGAGTGCGGGGTGCCGGCGGAGCGGGTCATCAACACCTGGGAGGTGGCGGAGCTGTTGGCGTGGACGCGGGGGTGAGGCGGGGAGCCGCAGCAGGTGGTCGCGGACGCTGCGGTACCGCTAGAGGCCGTCGCCGGCGTCCGCGGCGCCCTCGTACTCGTACGCGCGGGCGAGCGCGATGCCGAGGTCGGCGGCGAAGGCCGGATCGCCCGTGACGGCCCGCCGTTCGGCCTCGTCCGTCAGTTCGCCGACGTTCCGCAGGCCCGGCAGCTCGGCCACGATCTTCCGTATCCGGTCGTTCCCGTCTTTCCGGTCGTTCCCCTCCGCCATGCCCGCAGCCTACGCGGGGCGGCCTGCCCCTCCCCGGCCTCCCCGCCTCAGGCGCGCTGCCACACCGTCGTGACGTTGCAGAACTCGCGGATGCCGTGGCCGGAGAGCTCCCGCCCGTACCCCGAACGCTTGACGCCGCCGAAGGGGAGGGCGGGGTGGGAGGCGGTCATGCCGTTGACGAAGACGCCGCCCGCCTCCAGGTCCCGTACGAAGAAGTCGATGTCCTCGTCCCGGCGGGTCCAGACGTTCGAACTCAGGCCGAAGGGCGAATCGTTGGCGACGGTGACGGCCTCCTCGATGTCGGCGACCGGGTAGAGGGTGGCGACCGGTCCGAAGGTCTCCTCGCGGTGGACGCGCATCTCGGGGGTGATGGCGGTGAGCACGGTGGGGCGGTAGAACCAGCCGCGGGGCAGCTCGGGCGGACGGCCGCCGCCGCACAGGACGGTGGCGCCCTTGTTCACGGCGTCGTCGACGAGGGCTTCGAGGTCGGTGCGGCCCTGTTCGGTGGCGAGCGGGCCGACGTCGGTGTCGTCGTCAAGGGGGTCGCCGACGGTGAGGGAGTTCATGGCGGCGGTGAAGCGCTCGGCGAAGTCGTCGTAGACGTCCCGGTGGACGATGAAGCGCTTGGCGGCGATGCAGGACTGCCCGTTGTTCTGTACGCGCGCGGTGACCGCGGTCTTCACGGCGCGGGGCAGATCGGCGGAGGGCATGACGATGTACGGGTCGCTGCCGCCGAGCTCCAGGACGGTCTTCTTGACCTCGTCGCCGGCGATGGCGGCGACGGAGCGGCCGGCGGGTTCGCTGCCGGTGAGGGTCGCGGCGGCGATCCGCGGGTCGCGCAGGACGCCCTCGACGGCGCCGGCGCCGATCAGGAGGGTCTGGAAGCAGCCGTCGGGGAAGCCTGCGCGGTGGAAGAGGTTGCCGAGGTAGAGGGCGGTCTGCGGCACGTTGGAGGCATGCTTGAGCAGACCGGTGTTCCCGGCCATGAGTGCGGGCGCGGCGAACCGGATGGCCTGCCAGAGCGGGAAGTTCCACGGCATGACGGCGAGGACGGTGCCGAGCGGCCGGTAGTGCACCCGGGCGCGGTCGGCGCCGGAGTCCTGGACGTCGTGGTCGGCGGGGTGCTCGTCGGCGAGCAGCGCCTCGGCGTGGTCGGCGTACCAGCGCATGGTCCTGGCGCACTTGGCGGCCTCGGCACGGGCGGCGACGATCGGTTTGCCCATCTCGGTGGTCATGGTGCGGGCGATGTCCTCGGCGTCCTCGTCGAGGAGCGACGCGGCGGCCCGCATCAGCCGGGCGCGCTCGGCGAAGGGGGTGGTGCGGTACTGGCGGTACGCCTCGTGGGCGGCGTCGATCCGGCGCTCGACCTCGGCGGGCCCGTGGGCCTCGTACGTCCGCAGCGTCTCGCCGGTCGCCGGGTTCACGGTGGCGATGCCCATGTCGTCTCCTCCTGAGCTGGAGTCCCGCGCGCGAATCTCCCCACCCGTCACGCTTGCGCGGCCGGGCGCGGGCCGCAAATCGGGGCGGGGCGGCGGGGTGACCGCCGGACCGGATCCGGGGGCCGCGCGGGGCGGCCCGTGCCGCAGGTCAGCGGCGTGCGACCCAGCGCAGGGCGCCGTCGAGGTGGGCGCGGAAGACGGGGTCCGCGTACGCCTCGGTGGCGTGGCCGAGCGCGGTGAAGAGGATCCGGCCGTGCTCGGGCGTCGCCTCGCGGCACCACACCAGTGGGTGGTCGGCGCCGAGGGTCCCGCCCTCGTAGCTGGTCTCGTCGGCGCCGGCGAGGACGTGGACGCCGGCGTCCCGCGGGTGGCTGCTGTACTCGTACCACTCGTCGGTGCGGTCCCAGCGCTCCGGCAGCGGGGCGGTCGCCGGGTGGGCGGGGTCCTCGACGAGGACGGTGCCGGGCTGGAGCGGCGGGTGGCCGGTGAAGCGGGTGCCGAGGAGTTCGCCGTAGAACGGCCAGTCGGGTTCGGCGTTGGCGGCGGCGTGCACGACGAGGAGCCCGCCCCCGCCCCGTACGTACGCCTCGAAGGAGGCCCGGCCCGCGTCGGTGAGGACGGTCCCGGTGGTGGAGAGCAGCACGACGGCGGCGCAGCGGGCGAGCCGGCCGGGGGCGAAGGCGGCGGGGTCCTCGGTGGTCTCGGGGGCGAGGCCGGCGGCGGTGGCGAGTTCGGCGAGCGCGGCGGCGCCGGCGGGGATGGAGTCGTGGCGGTAGCCGGCGGTGCGGGTGTAGACGAGGACGTCCGTGGCGGTGCTGCGGGGCACGTGGGCCCTCCCCCTGGTGGCGTGGTGGTCGCGTGGTGTGCGGCGGGGGCCGGTAGAGCCCGACCCGCCACGCTCCGGCCCGGGACCGGAAAGCGCTTGCCGCACGGCGGGACCGTAGCCAGCGAAAAGCGCGCGACGCAAGGCCGGCCGCCACGGCAGACTGCGGCGATGGACCTCCTGCCCCGGCCGCGCCGCGCCCTCGCCCATGTCTCCGCCCTGGCCACCGGCGCCGTGGCCGCGCCCGCGCCGCGCGTGACGCTCAACTTCCACCCCACCTTCCTCGGCCGGCTGGCCGAGGAAGGCGTGTACCGCTCGCAGTTCGTCACCGGCACCAGCAACGGCGGGCTGACCGCGCACCCCGGCGGGGACCGGTGGCGGTGGGAGAGCCGGATCTTCGGCGGCGCGTACGACGACGCCCCGGCGCACGAGCGCCCGGTGTACGGCGCGCTCGACCACCGGCGCCGCCCCTACGGGGCCGCGCCGCGCTTCGGCTCGGCGCATCTGCGGCTGACCGCCGACACGCTGGCCCGCACCACCTTCTGCTACCCGGACAGCGTCCTCGAACCCACGGACTTCGGCGTCGCCGAGCGCACGGCCGCCCTGATCGCGCTGGCCCTCGCCGACGACCAGGACGCGCTCGACGACTACGTCGAGGCCCAGGTCCACGGCCCGGTCGAGCTCGGCCGGGACGTGGAGGCCCTTGTCCTCGACCCGTCCTTCCGCGGTACGGAGGTGGAGGCCGCCGCCCGCGCGCTGCCGTGCCCGGTGGAGTGGCACGGCGGCTTCCGGCTGACGGTCGACGAACTGCGCCGGCACCCCGGCTACCGCGGCCCCGAGTTCGTCGAACTGGGCGCCGCGATCGCCGAGGACGGCCGGCTCGACCCCCGCATCGTCCAGTCGGCCGCCGAGTCGGGCCGGCACGACCGGCAGGCGGTGAAGCGGGTCTGGCACCTGCTCGCCCGGTTCGGGGCGCCGGAGACCGCGCCGCAGACCGCGCCGCAGACCGAGGACGCGACCCGCTAGGCGGCGATGCGCCCCTGGTCACCCGTGTGCTCCTGCCGGTGGGCCTCATCGGCCCGGACCAGGGTGCAGACGCCGTCCACGCATTCGCGCCGCAGGCGGTCGCGGGAGAGCGTCTGCACCAGGCCGACCGCCCAGCAGGTCGGGCAGCCGCGGAAGGCGATCAGGCTCAGCGGGGCCGCGAGCAGCACGAACGGGCCGAGCGTGGGCACCAGGGCGATCGGTACGGCGATCAGGCCGAGGCCGAGGGCGCCGCGGGCCAGGTGGCGCGGAACGGAACTGCTCGCGTAGCTGCGCTCCGCCGGCTTCGCCGGGGTGGGGGTGCGGGTCGGGATGGTCACGGTCGTCGTCCTCCTTCACGGAGCGCTTCACGGTGGGCTTCACGGGGCGGGGCGAGGGAGCCGCGCAGGGTCGTACGGGCCCGGTGCAGCCGGGACTTCATGGCCGGGGTGGTCAGGCCGAGGGTGCGGGCGACGGTCTTGCCCGGCAGCCCCTGCAGGTCGCGCAGGATCAGGACCCGCCGCAGGTCCTCGGGCAGGGCGCCGATCGCGGCCGCGATCCGCTCCACCTCGAGGGCCTGGAGCGCCGCCTCCTCGGCCGACGGCTCGGCGCACTCCTCCGGTTCGGACGGCGGCAGCTCGCCGCGCCGGGCGAGCTGCCGCACCTGCCGGAGGCATTCGTGCCGCACGATCCGGAACATCCAGGAGGCGAGCGCCCCCGTGGCCCGCAGAGTGCCGATCTTCCGGTAGAGGACGATCAGCGCCTCCTGCGCCGCGTCCTCCGCTTCCTGCGGCGAGGCGCAGAGTGTGCGGGCGAACTTCCGTACGTGCGGCTGCGATTCCCTGACGACCGTGGCGAGCGAACCGACGTCGCCGTCCTGGGCGGCCCGGATCAGGCGCTCGTCGGGCCAGCTGTAGGCCGCTCTGCTCATGTCTTTCCCATCCCCCTTGTGCTCCGGATCGCCGTGCGCCGGATCGTCCTCATCGGTTGGCACGCTTCCTGCGCTGCGTCAGGTGCCAGGCGCAGGCGCCCATGAGCAGAACGCCGATCACCACGATGCCCGCGATCATCATCCGCTGGTCTCCGTCCTCCGGGCCGGCCCGAGCGGCCGGCTGTGTGGACAAGAGGCGGGCGGACCCGAAAAGGATTCACCGGCGGCGGGGGCAGTTCGCCCGTCAGGCGCCGTCCCGCGCCTCTGCGCCTCCCGGCCGGGTGACGGCTGCGAGGAGCGGGGCCAGGAAGTCCCGTTCGAGGGTGCCGGGCGGCAGGGCGTCGGGTTCGACATAGCTCTGGGCGAGGCCGCCTTCGCGCAGGGCGACCACGAGCCGGGCGAACCGGTCGGTGTCCACGGTGAGTTCGCGTCCCGAGCGGCGTACGACGAGCTCGATGCCGCGGGCGAGTTCGGCGCGCAGCCGGGCGTCGTGCCGGGCGAGCGCCCGGGCGGCCTGCGGGTCGCGGATGGCGTGCAGGGTGAACTCCGTGCTCACCAGGTACCAGTCGCGTTCGTCCGGCTCGACCCGCGAGGCGAGTTCGGCGAGCCGTTCCAGGGTGTAGTCCTCGGGCGCGAGCGCGTCGATCTGTTCGGCGAGGCGGTGCACGATCCGTTCGCCGTGCTCGTCGAAGAGGGCGAGGAAGAGCTCTTCCTTGCTGGCGAAGTTCGAGTAGTAGGCGCCGCGCGTGAAGCCGGCGCGCTCGCAGATCTGCTCGATGGACGTCGCGTGGAACCCGTGCTCGGCGAAGGTCTCCAGGGCCGCCCGCAACAGGGCCGCGCGGGTGCGCGGCCGGCGCTTGGTGACACCTTTCGGCACGGGTGCTTCCTCCTTCTCGGGGCCTTCTCAGGGCCTTCTCAGGAGCGTGTGCGCCCCCCGGGGCCGGGTCGGCCGCCCACGATACCGGCGCGGCTCCGCACGGCTGCTCGGGGCTCGCGCCCCCGGCGCTCGCCCGGGCACGCGGCGGCCCGCGACGTTAAGATTCACGCATGGGACAGCGGCCCGTCGCACCCGCCGCACCCGAGCTGGTCCTCGAGATCGACGGGGACGCGACCGTGATGAACCCGGGCCGCGTCTATCGCATCGGGCGCGACCCCAGCAGTGACTTCGTCCTCGCCGACGCCCGGACGTCCTGGCACCACGCGGTGCTGCGGGCGGTGGGCGACCACTGGACCCTGGAGGACGAGGGCAGCACCAACGGCACCTTCGCCGACGACCGCCGGGTGGCGCTGAGCGCCGTCGGCCCGGGCACGGTCATCCGCTTCGGGCACCCGGCCGACGGCCCCCGCGCGCGGCTGCTCCCCGCCGCTCACCCGGCGCCCGAGCCGCCGCCCCCGGCCGCGCCCCCGCCGCCCGCACCCGCACCCGCACCCGTGCCGGAGCCCGCGCCCGTACCCGTATCCGAGCCCGCGCCCCCGCCCGTACCGGCCGAAGAGCGGCTGTCCGAAGCGCACCGGCCCGAAGAGCGCCGGCCCGACGTGCCGGCCGCGGCTCCCCCGCGCCCGTCCTCCGTCTCGTACCCGGCCCTGACCGGGACCTTCCGGCAGCCGACGTCCGTACGTCCGCTGCCCACCCGCAGCATCCGGATCGGCCGGGCGCCCGACAACGACCTGGTGGTGGACGATCTGACGGTCTCCCGCCGACATGCCGAGCTGAGGGCGGCGCCGGACGGCACGTACTGGATCCAGGACCTCGGCAGTCACAACGGCACCTTCCTCAACGGGCGCCGCGTGGCGGAGGCCCGGGTGACGGCGGAGGACATCGTCGGGATCGGGCACTGCGCGTTCTGTCTGATCGGCGGGAACCTGGTCGAGTTCACCGACACCGGCGAGGTCTCGCTCGACGTGCAGGAGCTGGCGGTGACCGTCGACCACGGCCGGAAGACCCTGCTCGACGGCGTGTCGTTCCCGGTGGGGCAGAAGTGCCTGCTCGCCGTCGTCGGCCCGTCCGGGGCGGGCAAGTCGACCCTGCTCGGCGCGCTGACCGGGCAGCGGCCGGCCGACCGGGGCACCGTGCTCTACGACGGCCGCGACCTCTACCGGGACTACGCCGAGCTGCGCCAGCGCATCGGCCTGGTCCCGCAGGACGACATCCTGCACCTCCAGCTCACCGTCCGGCGCGCCCTCGCGTACGCCGCCGAGCTGCGCTTCCCCGAGGACACCGCGCCCGCCGAGCGGCGCGCCCGGGTCGACGAGGTGATCCGGGAGCTGGGTCTTGAGGAGCGGGCCAAGCAGCCGATCCACAGCCTGTCCGGCGGCCAGCGCAAGCGGGTCAGCGTGGCGCTCGAACTGCTCACCAAGCCCTCCCTGCTCTTCCTCGACGAACCGACCTCCGGCCTCGACCCGGGCATGGACCGCTCGGTGATGCACATGCTGCGCGGGCTCGCGGACGACGGGCGGACGGTCGTGGTCGTCACCCACAGCGTGCTCAGCCTGGATGTCTGCGACCGGCTGCTCGTGCTCGCGCCGGGCGGCCGGGTCGCCTACTACGGCCCGCCCGACGACACCCTGGACTTCTTCGGGTTCGCGCAGTGGCCGGAGGCCTTCGAGGCTTTCGAGAACGACCGCGAGCGCGACTGGGCGGGCCGCTTCCGGGCCTCCCGCTTCCACCGGCAGTACATCGAGGACCCCTCGGTCCGGCCGCCCGCACCGGGCCCGGGCGCCGGAGGCATGGAGCCCCGGACGCCGGAGCCGCCGCCGAAGGCGCAGAGCTGGGGCGCCCAGCTCCGTACCCTCGTCCGGCGGTACGCGGCGGCGCTCTCCGCCGACCGGACCTTCCTGGCCATCATGGTGGCGCTGCCGTTCGTCATGGGCGCGATGGCGCGGGCCCTCTCGGAGGGCAGCCTCAACCCCGAGTCGACGCTGAACGTGCTGCTCATCCTGTGCGTCGGCGGCGTCCTGACGGGCGCGGCGAACGCGGTGCGCGAGCTGGTCAAGGAGCGGACGATCTACCGCCGCGAGAGAGCCGTCGGCCTGTCGCGCTCCGCGTATCTGATGTCCAAGGTCGTCGTCCTCGGCTCGATCACCGTCGTGCAGGCGGTGGTGCTGACCCTGGTGGCGCTGATCGGGGTGCCGCTGAACGTGCCGGGCGGCAAGGGCGTGCTGATGCCGCCGCTCGTCGAGATCACCCTGGCCGTTGCGCTGCTGGCGTTCACGGCGATGATGCTCGGTCTGTTCGTCTCGGCGCTCGTGCGCAAGGAGGAGGTGACGATGCCGCTGCTCGTCCTCCTCGCCATCGTCCAGGTGGTGTTCTGCGGCGCGCTCCTGAACGTGCGCGGTACGCCGGTCCTGGAGCAGCTGGCCTGGCTGGTGCCGTCGCGGTGGGCGTTCGCGGCGATGGGCGCGACGATCGACATCGGGAAGACGGTGCCGGGCGAGAAGACGGCGGATCCGCTGATGGCCCACACGGTGGGCGCGTGGCTCTTCGACATGGGCATGCTGGTGGTGCTGTGTGTCGTCCTCGGTGTCGTGGTGTCGCGGCTGCTGCGCCGGCACGAGCCGGTCGTGATGCGCCGGTAGGGAGCAGAGGCAGGGATCCGTGGTGGCTGTGGACGGGATGCCGGAGTACGGGGCGGCGGGCGCCCCGGGCGCCGAGGAGGGCGTGCCGGACTTCCGGCCCACGCATGTGGTGCCCGGCGACGGGCTGCCCGCCTGGGAGGCGCCGGATCCGGCGGTGCCGACGCAGTCCCTCGACGCGTATCTGCCGGTGCGGCTGACCGCGCGGGTCGGCGACTGGGGCCAGGTGCTGTGCTCCAACGGCTGGTCGGCGTGGGTGGACGCGCGGCTGCTCGTCTCCGTACCGGTCGATCCGCCGGCCGCGGGCCGTCCGCCGGCCCGTACCGCCGATCCCCGGCCGCTGATGGCCCGGGCCGAGGACGCCCTCGGGCGCTACCGGCGGGCGGCGGAGGAGCTCGCGGCGGGCGGGGCGGACGGGGAGACCTTCCGGACCCGGACCCGGGGGCTGCGGGTGGGGATGGTCGTGGACGGCGAGTCGCTGTGGCTGTACGACGCGGAGCACGAGCGCTGGGTGTACTGCGACGGCACCGGTCTGAGCACCTACGCCGCCTCGTCCGCCCCGTCGGCGGCGGCCGCGGCGGCGCCCGGTCTCGGGCACGAGCCGACGCAGGTGGTGCCGCAGCTCCGCCAGGACGGGCCGGAGGCGGGTCCGTCGGAGGCGGCGGCCCCGGCACCGGCCGCGGAGCCCACGCGGGTCGTCGCACCGCCGCCACCACCGGCGGCGGACGGGCCGGGGCCGGGTGAAGGCTGATGGCGCAGGAGCACCGCGACACGGCGCCCGGCACGGAGGCGCATCCCGCCACGCACCCCGGTCTTCCGGCCGCCGGCCGGGACTCGGGGCTGCTCGGCAAGCGGATCGCGGGCTATCTGGTGGAGGAGGAGATCGGGCGCGGCGGCATGGCCGTGGTGTACCGGGCCTTCGACGTACGCCTGGAGCGCACGGTGGCGCTGAAGCTGCTCGCCCCGGAGTTGGCCCGCAACGACACCTTCCGCAAGCGCTTCGCGCACGAGTCGCGGGTCGCCGCGGCGATCGACCATCCGCACATCGTGCCGGTCTTCGAGGCGGGCGAGACGGAGGGCGTGCTGTACATCGCGATGCGCTACGTGCCCGGCCAGGACCTGCGGGCCCTGCTCGACCGGGAGGGCCCCCTGGAGCCGGTGGCGGCGGGCCGGATCGCCGCCCAGGTGGCGTCGGCGCTCGACGCGGCGCACGCGCACGACCTGGTGCACCGGGACGTGAAGCCGGGCAACATCCTGGTGGCCGAGGGCACCGACCGGGACCATCCGGAGCACGTCTATCTGACCGACTTCGGCCTGACGAAGAAGTCCCTGTCCCTGACGGGGTTCACCACCGTCGGGCAGTTCGTGGGCACGCTCGACTACGTGGCCCCGGAACAGATCTCGGGCAAGCCCGTGGACGGCCGCTGCGACGTCTACAGCCTGGGCTGTGTGGTCTTCGAGACCCTGACCGGCGTGCCGCCGTTCCGCCGGGACGACGACATGGCCCTGCTGTGGGCCCACCAGTACGACCCGCCGCCGCCGCTCTCGGAGGAGCGGAAGGGCCTGCCGGAGGCGGCGGACGAGGTCTTCGCCCGCGCCCTTGCGAAGGCCCCCGAGGAGCGGTACGGCACCTGTCTGGAGTTCGTCGCGGAACTGCGGGCGGCCCTGGAGCGCGGCGAGCACACCCGGCGCCCGTACCGGGGCGGCAGCGAGGAACGCCCGGTGAGCCCGCCGCCGGAGCCGCCGGAGTGGGCGCGGCCGGTGTTCAAGTCCCTGGGGGCGTAGCCCCCCCGGGGCGAGGCGAGGCCTCAGTCCTCGGTGGATTCCTCGGTGGCCTTGGTCACCGGCACTTCGCCGCGCCGCCGCACCCGGGTGGCGAGGAAGCCGGCGACGATGCCCGCGACCATGCCCCACAGCACGGCGAGGCCGAACATCGCCCAGATGTGGGGGCGCAGGATCACCTCGGCGCCGAGGGCCCCGAGGTCGCCGATGCCGAGGATCGACAGGCCGAAACGGGCCTCGACGAGGGTGAGCGGCATGACCACCAGGACGGCGAGGCCGAAGGCGACGCCGAGGTGGAGGCCGTGCTGCCAGGGCTTGACGCCGGCCGGGGAGCGGACGGCCATGACGAAGGCGGCGCCGAGGATCAGGACGGCGGCGACGGGGAGCAGCCACCAGGCGCGGGCGTCGTAGGAGGCGAGGGAGCCGAGGTCGACGGTGGACAGGTCCTTGCCGCCGTCGCCGCCGCGCAGGACGGAGTCGAGGATCTGCGGCATGGGCAGGCCGAAGGGGCCTTCGGCGCGGCCGTCCCAGGCGCCGCCGATGCCGACGCCGAGGGCGAGCCAGGCGATGTTGGGCAGGCCGAGGAGGAGCACGGCGAAGGTCTCGGCGGTGTGCCCCTTGGTGGCGGCGACGACCAGGCCGATGACGAGGGCGATGCCCACGTACGCGAGGAGCAGGAGCAGCACGGCGGAGGCGGCGGGGCGGATGGCCTGGTGGCGGCGGACGTAGCGGGCGGGCAGCGGGGAGCTGCGGGAGACCAGGAGGGCGACGACGAGGACACCGAGGATCCAGAGGAGGCCGTAGAAGAAGGTGGGGCCGACGTCGGTGGTGAAGCCCACCTTGGGGTTGGCGGCGTCCAGGAGGTCCTTGAAGAGGTCTCCGAGGTCGCCGAGGTCCCCGGTGTCCTCCGTGGTGCCGCCGCCGAGGCTGATCGGGAAGTCGTGCCGGGCGAGGGCGGAGAGACCGCCGAGCGCGGCCAGCCAGAGCAGGACGGTGGGGACGGCGAGGGCGAGGAGCGCGCGGGCGGGGGCGACGGCGTGGTGGCGCAGCGGACGCAGGAACACGGCGCCGGTCACGAGTGCGCCCACCAGGGTGACGGAGAGCGGCATGGCGGTGAGTTCGGCCTGGGTGCCGGCGAGGTCGCCGGCGTCGCCGGAGAGCGCGATCTGCCCGCCCGCCGCCATGACCACGACGGCGGCGAGGACGGCGACGAACGCGCCGGTGCCGCCGGGCAGATCGGCCGCGCCGGCGGCCCACAGGCCGAGGCCGGCGGTGACGCCCATCGCGAGGACGCCCGCGACGACGGCCGCGAGAGCCCACAGGGCGCCGCGGGCCGGCTGACCGGTGGCGTCGGAGGGCGCGGCCTGGCGGGGTGGGGTGGGGAGCCGATTACTCACGGTGCCCACGCTAATGCCGTCGGGGGCCGTCCGCTTGCGGGCGGCACCTCATCGGCGCACACAATAGGCGCGGAACGGAAGAAAGGGAAAAACGTGACTTCCCACCCGCCGTCCGGCCAGCCTTCGGTACCTCCCACCGGCCCGCCCTCGGGGCCCCTCTCGGGCCCCTCGACGCGCCCCGGCCAGACCGCTCCCCCGACACCTCCCCCGCCCACGCCTCCGCACGGCGGGGGTGGCGGCGGTGGCGGGGGCGGTTCCGGCGGCGGTGATTCCGGCGGTACGGGCGGGGGCGCGCCGAGCGGCGGGGGCGGCGGCGGTCCGTGGTACCGCTCCATCCCCAAGGTCGCCTCGCTGACGGCCGTCGTGGTGGCGGCCGTGGCCCTGGTCGTCGTCCTCACCCAGAGCGGCGGCGACAAGTCGAACCAGGGCGGCGGTGCGGGCGGCGGCGAGGTGTTCCTGCAGAACACGTCGGCCAGCGGCCCCGATCCCTTCACCCGCTCCACCGCCCGCACGGGCGGCGCCACGATCTCCCCGCCCGCGCTGCCGAGTGAGACCGGCGGGGACCCCAACGCGACCCGCAGCGTGACCGGTTCGACCCCGGGCCTGTACGGCGGCACGCACCGCACCGCGGCCTGCGACGTGGAGCAGCAGATCCGCTTCCTCGGCGAGGAGCCCGCCAAGAACGCGGCCTTCGCCTCGGTCGTCGGCGTCTCCGCCAACGAAGTCCCGGGGTTCCTGCGCTCCCTGACGTCGGTTCAGCTCCGTGTGGACACCCGGGTCACCAACCACGGCTTCAGCGGCGGCAAGGCGGCCCCGTTCCAGTCGGTGCTCCAGGCGGGCACCGCGGTCCTGGTGGACACCCACGGGGTGCCGCGGGTGCGCTGCGCGTGCGGCAACCCGCTGACGCCGCCGGTGGCGCAGAAGTCGCCGAAGCCGGTCGGGCAGGCCTGGTCGGGCTATCGCGCGAGCAATGTCGTGTACGTGCAGCCCTCGGTGACCGTGATCAACGTCTTCGTGATCTACGACCCGCAGACCGACCGCTGGATCGCGCGCAAGCCGGGCGACTCGGGCAAGCACGACCACCACACCACTCCCCCGCCGCAGCCCACGCCGACCCCGTCGAAGTCTCCCTCGACCTCGCCGTCGTCGCCGGTGCCGTGCGTGACGGTGACGGGTACGCAGACGCCGACGCCGAGCGGTGGCGTCACGCCCTCGCCGTGCCCGTCGACGCTCACCCCGACCTCGCCGACCCCGTCCACGTCGACGCCGACCCCCTCGACCTCGCCCCCCTCGTCTCCGGCGACGCCTTCGTCGCCCACGGAGTCGACGGCCTCGGAGTCGACCCCGGCCACCGACCTGACCTCGGGCGGCGCCACGACCGACGGCAGCACGACCGACGGCTCGGCGAGCGCCTCGGCGAGCCTGTCGCCGAGCGTGTCCTCCTCCGCGCCGCCGGCGCCGGGCGCGCCCGGCCGTCAGCCGCTGATCTGAGCAGGCACCGCGCAGCTCTCCGGACCCGATGCGGCGGTACGGGCGTACCGCCGCAAGGTCCGGGCTCCCGCGCGGGCGCGGCGGCGGGTGCGCAGCGACCGGAGCCGGGCTCCGAGGGCCCACGGTTCGGCGATCCGCTCCTCGGTCCGCCGCTGCCAGCTCCGTTCGTCGCGATCGGTGAAGTGCTCGGTGAAGTGTCCGGACATGTTCCACGCTCCTTCCCCAGGCCATCAGGCCACTGAGGGGAGTCTGTAGCCTTATTGGCCTGGAGAGCACGGCCAATGAGGAGTGATTGGCATGGCAGACGGTCGAGTGGTCCGCTCCGTGGGCACCGTGTCGGACCGCACCCTGAGCGGGCGCCAGCTGGCGGCCCTGCTCACCCCGCCGGCCGACGGCCGGTTCGGCTATCGCGAGCTGGCCCGGGCGGTGCGGCAGGCGCTGCTCGACGGGCGGGTCGCGCTGCGGCTCCGGCTGCCCGCCGAGCGGGAGTTGGCGGTGGCCCTCGGGGTGTCCCGTACGACCGTCACCGGCGCGTACGACCTGCTGCGGGAGAGCGGGTACGCGCACAGCCGGCAGGGCGCGGGCACCTGGACCGCGCTGCCCGAGGGGCAGCCGCCGGTCGGCCCGGCCGCGCTGCAGGGCGACTCGGGCACGGTGATCGACCTCGCGCTCGCCGCGCCCGAGGCGCCCGCCGACGTGCTGTCCGAGGCCTTGGCGCGGGCCGCCGCCGAGGTGCCGCGCTACGCGGCGAGCCAGGGCTACCACCCGTACGGGCTGCCGGAGCTGCGGGCGGCGATCGCGGACCGGTACACCGCGCGCGGGCTGCCCACCCGGCCCGAGCAGATCCTGGTCACCACCGGCGCGCAGCAGGCGCTGGCCCTCGCCTTCGCGCTGCTCGGCGGGCCCGGGGACCGGGTGCTCGCCGAGAACCCCTCGTACACCAACGCCCTGGACGCGATGCGCGGGCAGCGGATGCGGATCACCCCGGTGCCGGTCACCGAGTCGGGCTGGGACAGCGGGCTTGTCGACGCGGCGCTGCGGCAGACGGCGCCCCGGCTCGCGTATCTGATCCCGGACTTCCACAATCCGACCGGGCGGCTGATGCCGGAGGAGCAGCGGCGGGAGGTGGCACGGGCGGCGCGGGCCACCGGGACCTGGCTGGTGGTGGACGAGACGCTGTCCGACATCGCGCTCGACGTGCCGGCGCCCCGGCCCTTCGCGGCCTCGGCGGGGCCGGGGGCCGGGGAGCAGATCATCGCCGTGGGCTCGCTGAGCAAGAGCTGCTGGGGCGGGCTTCGGGTCGGCTGGGCGCGGGCCTCGGCGCGGGTGGTGACGGAGCTGGCGCGGGTGCGGATCACCCACGACCTGGCGGGTTCGGTCCTGGACCAGCTGGTGGCCATGGCGCTGATGGACCGGATCGATCCGCTGCTGCCGGGGCGGGCGGCGGAGCTGCGGCGGCGCCGGGAGGCGCTGGTGGCGGCGCTCGCCACACACCTCCCGGAGTGGCGGTGGACGCTGCCGCCGGGCGGACTGTGCCTCTGGATCGATCTGGGCCGGCCGATGGCCTCGCAGCTCGCGGCACAGGCCCTGCGGCACGGCGTACGGGTGGAGGGCGGCGCCCGGTTCGGGGTCGACCCGGGCACCCATGAGCACCGGCTGCGGATCCCGTACGCGCTGCCGGCCGAGGTGTACGGGACGGCGGCGGAGCGGCTCGCGGCGGCGCTCGCCGGGGCGCCGGCCCCGTTCGCGGACCCGGCGCTGCCGGACTGGGTGGCCTGAGCCGTATGCCTGGCTCATCCCGGTTTCCCGTACTTCCGCACCGATAATCGGATGCCCGGGGCAAGGACCGTGTGTACGGTCGAGCGAGTGGAACCACTGACCGAGAAAGAGATCCGCGCGTCCTTCGTGAACTGCACGAAGGGTGACGCGGCCCGGATGAAGCTGCCGCTCGACTTCGCCGAGCTGCCCTGGCCCGACCTGGACTTCCTGGGCTGGGTCGACCCGGGCGCGCCGCTGCGCGCCCATGTCGTGGTGCCGGGCCCCGAGGGGCCGGTCGGCGTCACGCTGCGGGTGCCGGCGGTCGGCCGCACCAGTGCGATGAAGTCCAGCATGTGCCAGATCTGTCTGACCTCGCACGCCTCCTCGGGCGTGACGCTGCTGGCCGCGCCGCTGGCCGGCGCCCGGGGCCGGGAGGGCAACACGGTCGGCACGTACATCTGTGCCGACCTGGCCTGCCCGCTGTACGTGCGGGGCAAGCGGCAGCCGAAGCTGCGCGGGCAGCGGCACGAGGAGTCCCTGACGCCCGACGAGCAGGTCGCGCGGATGATGGGCAACCTGAACGGCTTCGTCGGCCGGGTCACGGCCGGCTGACCTGCGAACCGGGGGACGCCGGGGCCGGCGTTCCCCCGTGCCGGGGCTCAGGCTCAGCGGAAGGCCTGCTCGCCGGTGAGCGCCTTGCCGATGACGAGCGCGTGCACCTCGCTGGTGCCCTCGTAGGTGAGCACCGACTCCAGGTTGTTGGCGTGGCGCAGCACCGGGTATTCGAGGGTGATGCCGTTGGCGCCGAGGATGGTCCGGCACTCGCGGGCGATGGCGATCGCCTCGCGCACGTTGTTGAGCTTGCCGACGCTGATCTGCTCGGGGGTCAGGGTGCCGGCGTCCTTGAGGCGCCCGAGGTGGACGGCGAGCAGCATGCCCTTGCCGAGCTCCACGGCCATGTCGGCCAGCTTCTGCTGGGTGAGCTGGTACGAGGAGAGCGGACGGGCGAAGACGGTGCGGTCGCCCGCGTACGAGATCGCCGCCTCCAGGCAGTCGCGGGCGGCGCCGAGAGCGCCGAAGACGATGCCGAAGCGCGCCTCGTTGAGGCAGCCGAGCGGGCCGGACAGCCCGCGGGCCCCCGGGAGCATGGCGTCGGCGGGCAGCCGCACGTCCTCCATGACGAGTTCGCTGGTGACGCTGGCGCGCAGGGACAGCTTCCGCTTGATCTCGGGCGCGCTGAAGCCGGGGGTGTCGGTGGGCACGGCGAAGCCGCGGACGCCGTCCTCGGTGCGGGCCCAGACGACGGCGACATCGGCCACCGAGCCGTTGGTGATCCACATCTTGGTGCCGTTGAGGATCCAGTCCGAGCCGTCGCGCTTGGCGTGGGTGCGCATGGCGCCCGGGTCGGAGCCGGCGTCGGGCTCGGTCAGGCCGAAGCAGCCGATGTACTCGCCGGCCGCCATGCCGGGCAGCCAGCGCTGCTTCTGCTCCTCGGAGCCGTACTTCCAGATGGCGTACATGGCGAGCGAGCCCTGCACGGAGACCAGCGAGCGCAGTCCGGAGTCGACGGCCTCCAGCTCCATGCAGGCCAGGCCGTACGCCACGGAGTTGGTGCCCGCGCAGCCGTAGCCCTCCAGGTGCATGCCGAGGACGCCCAGACCGCCGAGGGTGCGGGCGAGTTCGCGGGCCGGGATCTCGCCGGACTCGAACCACTCGGCGATGTGCGGGCGCAGCTCGCGGTCGGCGAGGGTGCGGACGGTCCCGCGGATCTCCCGCTCCTCGTCGGTGAGGAGTCCGTCGATCGCGAGTAGATCGAGCGGGTGGACGGGCGACGGATTCGGCGACTTCACGGACGGCCTCCTGGCGACTGTGACAACTCGGCGAGCGGCAGCGTAGCGGGAGATCGGATATTGGATCCAGTATTGAATATGCGATCTCCATTGGCTACGGTCCGCTTGGATCCGATCACCGACGAGGGAGGCGGAATGCACACGCAGCAGCCGGAACCGGCCGGCCCGGCCGGTGCCCTGTCCGGGATCGTCGTGGCGGACTTCGGCCGGGTGCTCGCCGGGCCGTACATGACGATGCTCCTCGCCGACCTGGGCGCCGAGGTCGTGAAGATCGAGCGGCCCGGCGCGGGCGACGACACGCGCGCGTGGGGCCCGCCGTTCGCCGACGGGCAGGCCACCTACTTCCTCGGGGTGAACCGCAACAAGCGTTCCGTGGCCCTCGACCTGGGCGACCCGGCCGGCCTCGATGCCGCCCGGGCGCTGGTGGACCGGGCCGACGTCCTGGTGGAGAACTTCCGCCCCGGCACCATGGAACGCCTCGGCCTCGGCTACGAACGGGTGCGGAAGACCAACCCCGGCCTGGTCTACTGCTCGGTGACCGGGTTCGGTTCGGCGGAGGGTGCCGCGCTGCCCGGCTACGACCTGCTGGTGCAGGCGATGGGCGGGCTGATGAGCGTCACCGGCGAGCCCGGCGGACCCGGCACCAAGGCGGGCGTCGCGCTTGTCGACGTCATCACCGGCCTGCACGCGGGCATGGGCGTGCTCGCCGCGCTGCGGCACCGCGAACGCACCGGCGAGGGCCAGCGGATCGAGGTCTCGCTGCTGACCTCGCTGCTCTCCGCGCTCACCAACCAGTCCGCCGCGCACCTCGCCGCCGGGGTCGTCCCGCGCGCCCTGGGCAACCGCCACCCGAGCATCACCCCGTACGAGGTGTTCGAGGCGAGCGACCGGCCGCTGGTCCTGGCCGTCGGCAACGACCGCCAGTTCCGCGCCCTGTGCGGGCGGATCGGCGCACCCGCCCTCGCCGACGACCCCCGGTTCGCCACCAACACGGCCCGGGTCGCGCACCGGGAGGAGCTGGGTGCCGAGCTGTCCCGGCGGCTCGCGGAGCGCACCGCCGACGCCTGGTTCGAGGAGCTCACGGCGGCCGGGGTGCCGTGCGGGCCGATCAACGACCTGGGCGGCGCCTTCGCGCTCGCCGAGCGCCTGGGACTCGCGCCGCGGGTCCCGGCGGAGGCGGCGGGACCGGGGCAGGTGGCCCACCCGGTCGCCTTCGGCGCCACGCCCGCCGCGTACCGCTCCGCTCCGCCGCGCCTCGGCGAGCACACGGCGGAGGTGCTTGCGGAACTCGCGGAACCGGCGGGGCCGTCCGGGGAAGGTGCGGAATGTTCCGAGGAGAGGACGGCCGGGCGATGAGTGGCGACACCGTGGAGCGGCGACGGCCCCCGACCGCCCAGCAGTTCGTGCTCACCGAGCTGCGACGGGCCATCACCACCGGGGAGTTGCGGCCGGGCGACCCGATCCGGCAGGACGCCCTGGCGGCCCGGCTCGACGTGAGCCGGGTGCCGCTGCGCGAGGCCCTGAAGACCCTGGAGGCCGAGGGCCTGGTCGTGCACCACGTCCACCGGGGTTACTACGTCGCCGAGTTGTCCGTGGCGGACCTGGAGGAGATCTACCGGATCCGCCGGCTCCTGGAGACGGAGGCGGTGCGCACCGCGCTCGTCCGCTCCCCCGACGGACTCGCCGACGCCCTCGAACGGATCCAGGAGGAGGTGGAGCGAGCCGCCGAGGCCGGTGACGTGACGGTGATGGCCGAGGCCAACCGGCGCTTCCACTTCACCCTGATCGAAGCCTCCGGGATGCCCCGCCTGGTGCGCCTGATCGCCACCCTGTGGGACGCGACCGACGCGTACCGGGCGCTCTACTACGCCGAGGACCCGCACCGCGAGCGGGCCGTCCACGAGCACCGGGCGGTCGTCTCGGCGGTCGCCGAGAGCGACGAGGCCGCGGCGCTGCGCCGGCTGGACGAGCACCGCGACCACGCGGTGGCGGCGCTGCGCCGGGTGCTCGACCGGGCCTGAGGCCCGGCGCGGGTGCTGGGAGCGGGCGCGGTCTCTGGCGGCGGGCGCGGGGTGCGGCGCCGGGAGGGGCGGCCGAGGATGGAGGAGGGGCGTCCTCCAGGAAGGCACCGACCATGCGCAACGACCGCGCCACGCTCCGTGGCGGCACGCCGTCCGTCCTGGACGTCCTCGTCGTCGGCGCCGGACCCGTGGGGCTCACCGCCGCCGCCGAACTGCGCCGGCAGGGCACGGCGGTGCGGATCGTGGACCGGCTGCCGGAGCGCCTGCCGTACGCGAAGGCGGTCGGCGTCCAGCCGCGCACCCTGGAGATCTGGGACCGGATGGGCTGTGTGCGGGAGGCCATGGAGGCGGCCGTGCCGATGCGCGGCAGATCGTGTACGCGGACGGCAAGGAGCAGATGCGGTTCGAGCTGAGCCTGCCGGACGAGGTCCCGTACCGCTTCGCGGCGCTGCCGCAGTACGAGACGGAGCGGATCCTCGAAGAGCTCCTGGGCCGGTACGGCACGCGCATCGAGCGCGAGACGGAACTGGTGGGCCTCGACCAGGACGCGGACGGCGTGACGGCGCTGCTGCGGCGGACCAGCGTGGCAGGGACAGCGGGTGCGGCCGGCGGGGCACCGGTCGAGGAGGAGGTCCGCTGCCGGTATCTGGTGGGCTGCGACGGCGCGCACAGCACGGTGCGCAAGGCGCTGGGGCTGGGTTTCGAGGGCGGGGCGTTCCCCGAGGAGTTCATGCTCGGCGACGTCGAGGTGGACTGGGACCTGCCGCCGGAGTACGGGATCCGGTCGATGCACCACGGGCCGGACGGCGCCGTGGACGACGTCCTGGTGTGCATCCCGCTGCCGGGCCGGCGCCGCTACCGGATGTCCATGAAGGTGCCGCCCGCACTGTCCGTCGCCCGGAACGCCGCGGCCGGGACCGGCGGCTCCGGCGATGCGGTGGCGCACGGACTGGAGACCGACCCGCGTGCCCCCGGCCTGGCGGACATCCAGGAGGTGCTCGACCGCCTCTCACCGCGCCCGGTGACGGCCTCGGCGCTGCGCTGGTCGTCCGTCTTCCGGATCAGTCACCGCCTGGTCGACCGATACGGCGTCGGACGGGTGTTCGTGGCCGGCGACGCGGCGCACATCCATCCGCCGACCGGCGCGCAGGGCATGAACACCGGCATCCAGGACGCCTACAACCTGGCCTGGAAACTGTCGCTCGCGGTGCGCGGCACGGCGGGACCCGGGCTGCTCGCGAGCTATCACGCCGAGCGACACCCGGTGGGCGAGGAGGTCGTGGGGCGCACCCTGCGGCACTCCGCCGAGGGCGTGCAGGCCGACCGCGAGGACCCGGACACGCTGCTGCTGCGCGAGGCGCAGCTGCTCGTCGGCTATCGCGGCAGCCCGGTCGTCGCCGGGAACGGCGCGAGCGGTACGAGCGGCACGAGCGGGCGCGAAGGGCCGCTCGCCGGGGACCGGGCGCCGGACTGCGGCGGGCTCACCGGCCCGCTCACCGCCTTCCCCCTGCGCCTGTACGACGTGCTGCGCGGCCGGGGTCATGTCCTGCTCCTGTACGGGGACGGGCGGCCCGGGCCCGAACTGGCGGCGCGGGCGGCCGAGTTGTCGGGCGGCGCGGTCGAGGTGTGCGCGGTGCTGCCGGCTACGGCGGCGGACGGCGGCGCCCCGGCGGCGGGGGTCGCCGTGTACCGGGACGCGCGGGGCGAGTTCGCCCGGCAGTACTCCGTAACGGCTCCGACGGCCTTCCTCGTACGGCCCGACGGGTATCTCGGGGCGCGGCTCGCACCGGACGGGGCGGGTGCGCTCGACGCCTATCTGGCAGGGGTGTTCGGCGAGCGAGCGGGCGCCGGCCCCGCCGCCCGACCGCCGCAGCCGTCGCCGACCTCGTCCCCGTCCCCGTCCTGAACCGGGGTCGGCTCCCGCCGTCCGGGCTTCGTGAGGGATCATGGACAAAGGAGTCGAGAAGGGACGGGACGAACAATGAGGCACCGCAGTGTCGCCGACCTCATGACGCCGACCGCGGTCGCCGTGCAGCCGGGAACGCCGTTCAAGGAGATCGCCCGGCTGCTCGACGAGTACGGCATCACCGCCGTGCCGGTCGTCGACGCCGAGAACCGGCCGGTGGGCGTGGTCTCGGAGGCGGATCTGCTGCGGCGGCACACCGCCAAGGACGGCCCGAGCACCGCCGAGGCGATGATGACCAGCCCCGTGGTCAGCGCCCGCCCCTCATGGACGGCGGTCGAGGCGGCCCGGCACATGGAACGGCACCGGGTGAAGCGGCTGCCGGTGGTGGACGCGGACGGACGCCTCATCGGCGTGCTCAGCCGCACCGACCTGCTGCAGCTCTTCCTGCGCCGTGACCGCGCGATCCAGGAGGAGATCGTGGAGGACGTGGTCACCCGCATCCTGCGGCTCTCCCCCGCCTCCCTGCACATCGACGTGGCCGAGGGCCGGGTCACCCTCACCGGCACCCTGCCGCGCCGGAGCCTCGCGCCGATCTTCGTACGCCTCTGCGAGGACGTGGACGGGGTCGTGGAGGTCGTGGACCGCCTGACCTACGAGGACGAGGCGGCGCCCGCCGAGGACTGACCGCGCGCCGGGCCCGGGCCGTACCGACCACGCGCACGGCGCACGGAGACCGGGCGTCCGTCGGAGAGCGAGCGTCCGTCGGAGAGCGGTCGCCCGCCGCGGTTCGGCCGTGCCCGTACCGCCGCTCCCCCGCACGCCGCCGGCCCGCCGGTGCGGATGGCACCGGCGGGCCGGGGATGCGGTCAACCGACGGCGGCCGGTCACTCGACCGCCTCGGGCCAGCCGTATCCGGGTCCGGTGCGCCGGGGCACGGTGTCGGCGCCCACGGCCTCCATCTCCCGGTTGGCCTCCCTCATCAGCTTTCCGGCCAGATCCTTCATGGCCCGGCTCGCGGCGAGGTCGTCACCGATCACCGGTACGTCCACGTCCGCCGGGTTGCAGCGGGCGCTGCCGTGACCGGTGAGGGTGGACGTGCCGGTTTCCAGGCGGGCCTCCGCCTTGGTCCTGCCGCTCTCCTCGACCAGATCCAGGCCGACCTTCCACTCCAGGTGCCGTGTCATGGCCTGCCTCCTCGTACGGGCGGCCACGCGGAGACACCGCGCGGCCCTCCTCCTACCAGCATCCCGCCCGCACGGCCCGCGCGCCACGGGCGTTCTCGCGGGTGGCCGCCGACCGGGCCGGGGCGGAACCTCGGGAGCCGCTCGCCGGGCGACGGCACGGGCGAGCGGGCCGCCGGCCCCGAGCCGGATCCGGCTCTCGCCCTCGCCTCCGGCTGTCGGCAGGCCGAGCGCCGTGGCGCGGGGCGCACGGCCGGTGCGGGCCACGGTCCCGGCCGCGGAGGGTGCGCGGTGCGTGGCCGAACGGCGGGTGAACGCAGTCCGGCCGCGGGCCGGACCGGCGCGCCCGTCCGCGCCGCCCACGCCGCCCGCCCCGCGGCTCAGTGGGCGCTCGGGTCACGCGGCGCCCAGCACCTCGTCGGCCGCCCGGCGGCCGCTCGCCACGCAGTGGGCGATGCCGACGCCGTCGTACGCCGCTCCGCAGACCCGTAGCCGCGGCAGCTTCGCGACCGCCTCGCGGATCCGCGTGATCCGCGCGGTGTGCCCGACCGCGTACTGGGGCAGTCCGTTCTGCCAGCGGCTGACCCGCGAGGCCACCGGGGCGGCGGTCAGTCCCAGGACCTCGCCCAGGTCGCGGCGGACGGCCGCGACGAGCTCGGCGTCGTCCAGCTGCAGCGCGCGTTCGTCCCCGTGGCGGCCGACGGACGCGCGCAGCACGAAGAGTCCGGGGGCCGTCTCGCGCAGCCAGCGCCACTTGTGGGAGAGCAGGGTGGCGGCCTTGATCGTGCGCCCTTCCACCGGCGGTACGAGGAATCCGCTGCCGCCGGGCAGGACGGTCAGATCGGCACGGCGGAAGGCCAGCGTCACGAGCGCGGGTGAGGCGTACTCGATGCCGGACAGGTCGGCCGCGGCGGCCGGGCTCTCGGCGTCCAGCAGGTGCGCCGCGGCGCCGGCGGGGGCGGCGAGGACCACGCCGTCCGCGGTGAGGACGCGCTCGGTCGTACGGATCCGCCAGCCGTCCTCGGCGCGGGTGAGCCCGAGGACGCGGCTGTCGGTCAGGACCTCGCCGCCCCGGTCGCGCACGGCGCCGGCGACGGCGCCCGGCAGTCGGCCGATGCCGCCCGAGATGCCCAAGAACACGGGACCGGAGGACGCAGCCGGGGAAGGCTTGCGGTGCAGGGCGGCGACGGCGTCGAGCAGTGTGCCGTGCTTCCGGGCCTCCTCGTAGAGCGCGGGAAGGGTCGCGCGCAGCGAGATGCGGTACGCGTCCCCCGCGTACACGCCGTCGAGCAGCGGTTCGAGGAGCCGGTCGACGACCTCCCGGCCGTACCGTTCGGCCACGTACGCGCCGATCGCGACGTCCTCGCCGACGGCGGTACGCGGCAGGGTGCGGTCCTGCTTCATCCGCGCGATGCCCTCCGGGGAGAGCAGGCCCTCAAGGCCCGCCCAGTCGCCCGGCACGCCCATGAGGTGACCGCGGGGCACGCGGCGGTGGGCGCCGCGGCTCCATATCGTCGTGGAGGTCGTCACGACCGGCTCCAGGCACTCGCCGAGCCCGACGGCACGGGCCAGGTCGACCGCCTCGGGCCGGAGCGCGAACAGGGCCTCCGCGCCCAGGTCCACGGGCACGCCCGCGATCTCCCCGGCCCGCAACGTGCCGCCCAGCCGCCCGGACGCCTCCAGGAGCGTCACGCGCGCGCCCGTCTCGACCAGCCGGTGGGCGGCCGCGAGACCGGAGACGCCGCCTCCGACCACGACGACGTGTCCCGGTGCCGGTGCCGGTGTGATCTGACCAGCCATGTGCATGCCTTTCGCGGGAGAACTGCTCGGCAGATCCCCGGCCCGCGTCCCGGAGCGTCGGCCGGCCGGAGATCCACGAGCAGTGAACGCGCACCGTCCACCCCGGCAGAAGGGCCGAACGGCCCCGTCGGTCCCCCCGACGGACCCGTGACGCACACCACGGGACCGATCGGGTCTCGATCGATCGGGTCTCGATCGATCGCGTCTCAGGCGAGTGGGAACGAAGCCCGTTCCTGCCACTTCACCCCGTCATGGACGATGAGTTCGACCGAGGAGACGCGGGAGGTGAGCGGGAGCCTGCCCGCGAGGTCGGCCTCGATCTCCTCGGTGACGGCCTCCTGCTGCCCCTGAGCGACGGTCAAGTGCGGAACGATCTCGGCGAATCGGCCGCCGTACGGCGGAGCCTCCGGCCAGCGATCGGCGATCGCCTCGGTGAGCTGCCGCAACGGCGTGTCGGGTTCGGGGACGAGCAGGAGCACTCCCGGCAGCCGTCCGCATCGCTCGAACCGCAGGTCGAAGGCCGGGTGGCCGCCCAGCACCTCCGCGAGCGCGGAGTGGACGAGCGCGTCAAGCCGACTCTCGTCGAGGAACGGGAAGAGCACAGTGACGTGGGCGGGGACGCCGGCCCGGGCCGAGGGGTCGAACCGTTCCCGCCACCTGCGGACGGCCGGCTGCGCCTCCGGTATCCGGACGATGAGGGCCGTCTGGCCCGCCTGGAATCCACTGGTGCTGTCATCTGCCATGACACCGCATGGTGTCAGCTCCGCCGCAGGCACCGCGGCCGGTTTTCGCGCGGAACGACCGCGTCGGCCTCGTCGAGCCCTGCCCCCGATGCGCGCCGCTGGTCAGGCCCGGGGCGGGTCTGACCAGCGGCGCGGCACACGAGCGGGCCGGGGAGCGGGACCCCCGGCCGCCGGCGCGCGTCCTCGGGTCCCGCGAGCAGCCACACGAACCGCCCGGGTGTCGCCGCCCGTCGCTGACACGGCCGCGACAGCCCTACTCGGCTCCGGCGGCCACGGCGACGATCGCCCGCACCTGCGCGATGATGTCGAGCCGGTTCCGTACGAACTCGGGGTCGGTGACCGTGCCCGTCGCCGGGTCGGTGTTCCCCGGGCCGAACTGAAGGACCGGCGTGTGCACATGGCCGCCGGGCAGCCGTGTCAGGCCGAGTCGGTCGCGCAGCAGGGTGGCCCGGTAGGCGATCTCGTTGGAGAGGTAGTCCCCGCCGCCGCCCGCCCGGGCGACGGAGCCGGGCGTCGGCCCGTCGGGGCGGACCACGGGCCGGTCCGCGCCGGCCGGGAGCTCGGTGACCGAGGTGTTGTCGTACACCGGGAAGCGGCCGGTGGACGCCGCCGTGATCGCCACGTACGGCAGGGTCGTCGAGGTCCACTGGGGCTGCGTGGCCGGATCGTCGACGGGCACCGTCTCCGTACGGGACAGGTTCTCGTTGTCGGGGAAGCCCCCGCGCCAGGCGCCGTTGGTCCGCTCGATGTCGAACCTGCCGGGCCGGCCCTGACTCACCGTGGTGAAGAGGTCCACCTTCGGCAGGTGCGGACGCAGGGTCCGCTCGACGGTGCCGTCGGCGAAGTCCTCCCAGCGGACCGGGAAGACGGCCGTCTCGACCCGGGCGAGGGAGCCGTCGGAGGTGCGCAGCCAGGTGCCGTCCAGGGCGAGCGCGGTGGCCCCGGAGGGGTTGCTGATGCGGGTGTCCCGGTCGAGCGTGAACGGGTCGAAGCCGGTCAGCAGGATCCGCTTCACGCCCTTGCCGGCCTTCCCGGCGGGGTAGCGGATCGAGTCCTGGCCGCGCGAGGACCGTTCGAGCCGGTCGAGCAGCCTGGCCCGGCCCTCCTCGGTGACCCTGAACTCGGGCTGCCAGGCGCGGAGTTCGCGGGTGAGCGCGAGTCGCGCCCAGTACAGCGGCCGGTCGTCGTCCCGAGACAGATCGCCGCCCGCGTCCCCCCGCCCCTGCGCCCGGTCCACGGCCCGCCGCCAGAGCCCCGCCCCGTACCGGGCCACCGTCCGCTCGGCCGCGGTGAAAGACCCGGCCCGGTCGAGGTCATCGGCGAACTCCCGTGCCACGGAGGCGAATCCGCTGCGCCGCAGGATCTCCTGGGGCGCGGCCCGGTCGAGCCGAGCCTCCTCGGCGGTGACGGTGACGGCGCCGCCCGTGTCTGCCGCCGCCGAGGCGACCGGGGTCGTCACCAGGGCCAGGGAGGCGGCGGCGAGGGGAAGGGCGAGCGCGGCACGTAAGGAAGCCACAGGAGTCCTTTCACGCGGATGCGACGGGGGTCGGAGACTGCTGGGAACGGTGGGCAGTCTCCCGCACCCGCCTCGAAACGTCGACGGGGCGTCCGGGGGCCGAACCGGCGCGCACGGGTGCGGTGACAGGATGACCGCATGGTGACGAACGAGCTGTGGACGGGCCTCCACGACGACCTGTCGGCGGCGAAGGCACGGGTGTACGACCCGAGCGGCTTCGCCTGCTCCCTCCCGGTGCCCGAACCGGAGAGCGCCGAGTACGCGGCGTGCGCGTTCACGCTCGACGGCCGCTCGGTCCGGTTCCGCGCGGCCAGGACCACCCCCACGAAGGTGGGCCAGTTCGTCACCGTGTGGCAGCGCTCCGAAGCGGGGCCGATCCGGCCTTTCGACGCCGATGACGGAGTGGACCTCTTCGTCGTCAGCAGCCGCGACAACGACGGCTTCGGACAGTTCGTGTTCCCGCGCGAGGTGTTGTGCGAGCACGACATCGTCTCCCGCGACGGCTCCGGCGGGAAGCGCGGATTCCGCGTCTACCCGCCGTGGGTGACCACGACCAACCGGCAGGCCCGCAGCACCCAGGCCTGGCAGGTGAACCACTTCCTCGACCTCGGTCAGCACGGGCCGGCCGACCTGACCCGCGCCTACGCCCTCTACCATCCGTAGGCGCCCCTCACCTCCTGCACGGTCGGAGACGGCGGAGTCCGGCGCGGCGCCGCCGCCGAGCGGGAGCGCGCGATCGGGTGAGGCGGCGGTGCGGGCGGCCCCGCGTCGCGGCACCAGGTGGCCGGCACGGGCAGAGTGAGGGCATGTCGCTACCTCTGCGTGCGGCGGCCGGCGCGCTGCTGGTCGCGGCCTTCCTGTGCGGGTGCGGCGCGTCCGCCGCTCGTGAGGACGGCGCCTCCGCCGCCGGCCGGCGGTTCGCCGCGGCGCTGGCCGCCGGGGACTTCCGCGCCGGCTGCGAGCTGCTCGCCCCCGAGACCCGCGACGAGGTCGAGGAGGACGCGAAGGGTCCCTGCGGCCCGGCCCTGCGTGACCTCGGTCTGCCGCCCGCCGGCCCGGCGCGCGGCGTCGATCTGTACGGGCGCGAGGCGTTGCTGCGGATGACGGGCGACACGCTGTTCCTGTCGCAGTTCGACGCCGGGTGGCGGGTCACCGCGGCGGGCTGCGTCCCGCAGGCGGCGGACGAGCCGTACCGATGCTCGCTGAAGGGCGGGTGACGCAGTGAAGTCCCTGTTCATCGGCCTCGTCCTGACCGTCCTGGGCGGCCTCGCCTACTTCACGGCGATCGGAGCGATGCACCGGTGACGAGCGGACGCGGTGCGGACCGCGCCGAACACCCCGGCTTCTGGCGCTCCAACAGCCTGACCCTCGTCTTCGGCGGGGCCTTCCTCGTGGTGCTCGCCGCCCAGGCCGTCGCCGGGCGGGCGGAGTTCAACGAGCAGCTGGCCGTCGAGGGGCTCCAGCAGATCGGGTTCGGCGCCTATCTGATGTCCTCGGACTTCGCCGTCGACGTCACCGAGAACTGGCAGTCCGAGTTCCTGCAGTTCTTCCTGTACGTGTTCGGCACCGTCCACCTCCTGCAGCGCGGCTCGCCGGAGTCGAAGTCCCTCGACCGGGCAGGCGCGGAGAGCGACCGCGAACAACGGATGGGCGACCACGCCGGCTCCGACTCGCCCCGCTGGGCCGGCACCAAGGACTGGCGTCAGGCGCTCTACTCCCGCTCACTGGGCCTGGCGATGGCGGTCTTCTTCTTCCTGTCGTGGTTCGCCCAGTCCGTCGCCGGCGTCGCCGCGTACAACGGGGAACGGCTGCGGCGGCTCCAGGCGCCGATCGACTGGGGCGCCTACCTCGCGTCCTCCGACTTCTGGAACCGCTCGCTGCAGAACTGGCAGTCGGAGCTGCTCGCCGTCGCCGCGATGGCCATCCTCTCCGTCTACCTCCGCCAGCGCGGCTCCCCGGAGTCCAAGCCGGTCGGTTCCCCGCACTCCGCGACCGGTGTGGAGGGCTGAAGCCGACGGGAAGGGCAGTCGCCCGGGCATGCGGGCGACGACGTCCGGCAGCCGCACCGCTCGGTGGGCACCCCGGCCCGCCATCCGGGACATCAGGACCTCGAACGCCTCCTGCCAGCGGGCAGGGTCTACGCTGTTCCGTGTCCCGCACGGGGCACGCAGCGTTCGCCCGCCGTCTCGTGCCAGGAGGACCCATGCAACGCGGTGAAGTCTGGTGGGTCGACTTCGATGAGCGACGCCCGGTCGTGCTGCTCTCGGACGAGGAGTCATCCGGGTTTCAGGCGATGCAGGTCGTTGCGCCGGCGGGCGTCGACATCAGCGGCCTGGGCGTTGAAGTGGCCGTAGGAGCCCCGGAAGGACTGCCCTTCGAAGGCGTGCTGCGGTGCGCGTTCCCGCGTCCAGGCTTTACGCCGTGCACATGGCTGACCACCGTGGCCCGGGACGACCTGATCGAGCGGGCGGGCGTGTTGTCCTCCGTGAAGCTCAGCGAGGTTGGAGAAGCCCTCCGTGCCGCTGGAGAGCGGAGGGAGTGGACCCCGATGACGGCTGCCAGGATCAGCGAGATCAAAGATGCCCGCCGCCGTCTCGAAGGACTCGAATAGCGGACGCCTGTGCTGCCCAGCTCGATCCCGTCGACGGGTGACCGCTGGTGGGAGCAGCTGTGCAGCCCCTCGGCCTGACCGCCGTCGACGAGCAGCACCTCCTCGCGGCCACCCAGGACGGCAGCTACGAGTCCCGGGACGCCGGGAAGAGCTTCACCGAGCGCCTGTCCGTGGCAAGGGGCGATCACGGCTGACGAATCCCGCGCCCTGGCGTGATCACGCCAGGGCGCGTTGCCGCAATCGCATGCGCTTGTCGAGCGCTGCGTGCCCGCGTCAGGATGCTTCTCGCGGCTCGGGATCCGGCGCCCCGGTTTCGAGCCCCAACGGCCAGGACCGGGTGATGTCTCGTGTCTGCACGTACGCCCGCGGCACATCCCCCGCCCGCCCGGCGTACCTCACGGTGCTCGCCCGGTCCTTCGGCTTGAGGAGTCACGACGGAATCCGGTGTCCAGGGGAGGGCGAAGCAGAATGCCGGCGAGACGAAGCGCAGTTGAGAGAGGCGACATTCCCGTCAGCTCGTTCGTGGCCCTGGGGGACAGCTTCACCGAGGGGCTCGGCGACGAGACACCCGACGGCGCCCTCCTGGGATGGGCCGATCGCCTCGCCTTGATGCTGGCCGACCGCTCGTCGGCGCCCTTCCGCTACGCCAATCTCGCCGTTCGGGGCCGGGTCATCGACGAGATCGTCGAGGAGCAGGTGCCGCAGGTGGCCGAACTGACACCGGACCTGGTGAGCTTCTGCGCCGGCGGCAACGACATTTTACGGTGGGGCAGTTCCGTGGACCGCATCGCAGAGCGGTTCGAGGAGGCCGTCGTCGAGCTCGGTGCCGGCGCCAAGAAGGTGCTCGTGTTCACCGGGTTCGATCCCCGAGGCACGCCCGTACTGCGTCGGCTGCGCGGAAAGATCGCCACCTACACCGCGCACGTCCACGCCATCGCGGACCGGCACGGCTGCCTGATCGTCGACCTCTGGTCGATGAAAGCCCTCCAGCATCCCCTCGCGTGGAGCGACGACCGACTCCACCTGTCGTCCGAAGGACACCGACGGGTCGCCCTACGAGCCGCCGAGATTCTGGGGCTGGGCCCGATGAACAGCGGGCCCGCGCCCGACGCCCTCCAAGGCTCCGGACGGCAGCCCCAGAGGCTGGAGGACCTTCGTTGGGCCAAGGAGCATTTCCTGCCCTGGCTCGGCGAGCACCTGCTCGGCAGGGCCTCCGACGAGGTCCCGGAGCCGAAGCGGCCGGAACTGCTGCCGCTGTAGCTCCTCGCCTCACCCCTCACGCCTCGCCATGGGGACCCGAGGGCCGGAGCCCGGCGAGGGTGACCGCGACGAGTCGCCGTACCGCCGCCTTCGACGTCAGTCCCGCCGCGGCGCCCAGTGCGTGGAGGCAGTACGCGGCGAGCTCGCCGGGAGCGACGTCGGCGCGCAGCGCACCGCTCGCCACGCCCTCGGCGACGAGGCCCTCGACGAGCGCCAGGAGCCGCTGGTGGGCCCGGGTGATGGCCGGCCCTTGGTGGAGCAGGGCGGCCATGTCGGTTCCGTGGTGGCCGTGACGCTCGTACGAGATGAGGGCGTACGTCTCCAGTACGGCGTGAAGCCGCCGCTCCGGGTCCGCGACGCGGTCCCGCACGGCTTCGAGCTGTTCGAGGTGGTGGGCGACCTGGCGCTCGTGCCAGGCGACGAGGATCGACTCGACGTCCGGGAAGTACTTGTAGAGCGTCGCCCGCCCGATGCCGGTCTCCTGCGCGATCCGCGACATGGTCACCGCCATCAGGCCGTGCTCGGCGACCAGCGCGGCGGCCGCGTCCAGCGTCGCGTCCCGCACGGCGTTGCGGTGCGCCTCGATCGTCTCGTTCCACAGCTTCGGCATCCCCACAATCTACGGGACGACGAGAGCGTGACACCATGACTTGACAGAGACACTCTGTATCGAAAAAGGTGGGCGCGGTCGGCGTCCCGCCGTTCCTTCCCGTACGCATCGGAGTCGCCCCATGTCCGAGCAGGTCCCTCCCCCACACGCTCCCCGGCCCCGCTGGGTGACCGCCCTGCTGATCGGCGCCGCGGTCCTCGTCGTGGCCTTTCTCGCTCTGCACCTGGCGGGCGGCGGCATGCGGGGCCACGGCTGATGGCGATGTCGCCGCGCGTGCGCAAGCTGGCCCTGACCGCCCATGTGACCGTCTCCGTCGGCTGGTTCGGCGCGGTCGCGGTCTTCCTCGCCCTCGCCGTGACCGGGCTGACCGCGCAGGACGCGCTGACCGTGCGGTCGGTGTACGTCACGATGGGCGTGACCGGCTGGTACGTGATCGTGCCGCTCTGCTTCGCCTCGCTGGCGACCGGCGTCGTGTCCTCGCTCGGCACCACCTGGGGTCTGCTGCGCTACTACTGGGTCACGGTGAAACTCGCGATCACGGTCCTCGCGACCGGCGCGCTGCTCCTGCACATGCCGCCCATCAGCCACATCGCGAGCGCGGCGGCAGCACCGGACTGGACGGCCGATGCCCTCACCGGCCCGCGGACCCAGCTCGTCGTCCAGTCCGCCGCGGCTCTGGTGGTGCTTCTCCTCGCGACCGCTCTGTCGACGTACAAGCCCCAAGGGCGGACCCGCTACGGACAGCGCAGGCAGCTCAGGACGTCCCCGAGCACCCACCCCTCATAATGCGCGTCCACTACCGCGCGCCCCTCGCCTGCGCCCCCCATTCAGTCCGGCGGCGTTGCCGGTCCACCACGCGGCTCGCAGAGTCGGAGCGCATCAGGACGAGGTCGGCGGTCTCGATGGCCACGTCGGTGCCGGCGCCGATCGCGATGCCGAGGTCGGCCTGGGCGAGGGCCGGGGCGTCGTTGACGCCGTCGCCCACCATGGCGACCGTGCGGCCGCCCTGCTGCAGGTCGGCGACCTTGGCGGCCTTGTCGCCCGGCAGGACCTCGGCGATCACGGTGTCGATGCCGAGGCGGCTCGCGATCCGCTCGGCGGTGGCCTGGTTGTCCCCGGTGAGCATGACGACTTCGACGCCGAGGGCGTGGAGCTCGGCCACGGCGGCGGCCGAGGTCTCCCTCGGCGCGTCGGCGATGCCGATCAGGCCGGCGGCCCGTCCGTCGACGGTGGCGATGACGACGGTACGGCCGGTGGCGGCCAGCTCCTCGCGCCGGGCGGCCAGGTCGCCGAGGTCGGCGCCCTCGCGTTCGGCCAGGCGGCGGTTGCCGACGGCGACCCGGTGGCCGTCGACAACGGCGGTCGCGCCGTGACCCGGGACGTTCTCGAAGTGCCGGGCGCTCGCCGCGTCCACGGGCCGTGCCTCGGCGTACCGCACGACGGCTCCCGCGAGGGGGTGCTCGGACTCGCGCTCGACCGTCGCGACCAGCCTCAGCAGGCCGTCCTCGTCCGTGCCCGGGGCGGTGACCACGTCCGTCACCTCCGGTTCGCCCTTGGTCAGGGTGCCGGTCTTGTCCATGACCACGGTCTGGACGCGGGCCGAGGTCTCCAGGGCGATCGCGTTCTTGAACAGGACACCGCGTCGGGCCCCCAGACTCGTACCCACCATGATCGCGGTGGGGGTGGCCAGGCCGAGGGCGTCGGGGCAGGTGATGACGACGACGGTGATGGCGAAGAGCATGGCCGCGCCGAACGTGCGGTCGGTGGCGAGCAGCCAGACGGCCAGGGTCGCGGCTCCGCCGATGAGCGCGACGAAGACCAGCCAGAACGCGGCGCGGTCGGCGAGCCGCTGACCTGGGGCCTTGGAGTTCTGGGCCTCCTGGACCAGCTTCACGATCTGGGCCAGCGCCGTGTCCGCGCCGACCTTGGTGGCCCGTACGCGCAGGGTGCCGTTGACGTTGACGGTCGCGCCGACGACCGGGGAGCCCGGGGCCTCCTCCACGATCCCGTCGACGGCGATCTCGGCGCCCGGCCGGACCAGCAGCAGGTCGCCGGCCACGACCTCGGCGGTCGGGATCTCGACCGGTGTGCCGTCGCGCATCACGAGGGCCTTGGGCGGTGCCAGGTCGAGCAGGGTGCGGATGGCGTCGTTGGCGCCGCCGCGGGCGCGCATCTCGAACCAGTGGCCGAGCAGGACGAAGGTGGCGAGGACGGTGGCCGCCTCGTAGAAGACGTCGCCGCCCCCGGTGAGGGTGATGATCAGGGAGTACAGCCAGCCGGAGCCCACGGCGACCGCGACGAGCACCATCATGTCGAGCGTGCGGGCCCGCAGGGCTCGCACTGCCCGTCGAAGAAGATCGAGCACGAGTAGAAGATCACCGGCAGGCTCAGCAGCAGTGCCCACACGTCCTGGCGCAGCCCGAACGGTACGGGTGCGTGCCAGCCGAACACGTCCTCGCCGATCGGCGACCAGATGACGATGGGGATGGAGAACACCAGCGCCACCAGGAAGCGGTTGCGCATGTCCGCGACCATGTCCGCCATCGACATGGCCTCGTGTCCGCCGTGCCCCATCAGCTCGTGCGGCGACGGCATCGCCTCCGCCTCGGCGCCGGTGGCGGCCTCGTGCGCCGCATGCCCGACGTGGCCGGGAGGCGGGGCCGTCGCCGTACCCCCTGCGGCGTGGTCCTCGTGCGCCACGTTCCGGCCCTCGGCGGCCTCCTCGGCCGGGTCCGGTTCGGCCATCGGGTCACAGATGTGGGACGGCACGGACTGGCCGGCGCAGTGGTAGCCGCACTCCGTCACCCAGCGGCGCAGTTCGGCCAGCGAGGTACGGCGCGGGTCGAAGACCACCGTCGCCGCCTGCGCGACCGGGTTGACCTCCACCTCCAGCACGCCGGGCCGTCGGCCGAGCACAGCGGTTACGGTGCTCTGCTGCGACGCCCAGGCAAGGCCGCGAACGTCCAGGACCGCCGTACTGCGCTCTTTGCCCGGCTCGGCGCCGTGGGGTGTGCCGTGGTCGTGGTGCTCCGCTGGGTGCTGCACGCTCACTCCTCCTTCGGTCTCCCGAACGCAGCCGTCGGGTCCCTCGCCCGGGGATCGACCGGGGCGGGACGGGGGCGGGACGGGGCGGTGAGCGCGGCCAGGATCCGGGCCGCCTGGACGAGCGAACCGACCAGCAGGAGGGCGCTGCCCAGGACCAGGAGTCCGGTTGCCGGGCCCGGCGCGGCCCTCAGCCCGTAGTCCAGACTGCCCGCAGAGAAGACCGCTGTCGCGGCGAGTGCCCAGAACCAGCCCGTGATCGCGGCGAGCGCGAGCAGCATGGCGTGCCACAAGAAGGCAACGGGACGAGGCCGAGGGCTGCGCGAGATTCTGGACTATTCGTTCGCCCGGATGCGGAACATGCCCGGCATGAACAGACCCCCGCCCCACGCGAGGGACGCCACGCCGGTCCTACGCGAAGTCCGTGAGAGCCCGCACGAGTTGGTGGACGGTGGGTGCGCCGGCGAGACCATCCGGTGTGGGATAGACCCGGCAGGTCAGTCCGTACGAACCGGCCGGAGCGGGGAAGGGATCGCGTCCGTCGATGAGGATCGTGGGCGATCCGCTGAAGTGCAGCGCCCGGGCATCCTCGTCGGTCTCGACGGCACGGAGTCTCACCAGCGAGTCGGGCAGCCTGCCCACTGTTTCGAGGGCTTCATTGAGGCGCATCTGGGCGACGGCCCAGTTAGGGCAGCCGGCACAGTAGAGCAGC
The DNA here is from genome assembly GCF_026236535.1 of Streptomyces sp. SKN60. GTDB lineage: Bacteria > Actinomycetota > Actinomycetes > Streptomycetales > Streptomycetaceae > Streptomyces. Next base: position 155,195 of record NZ_JAHTMW010000006.1, read on the forward strand.
TCGATCTCCACCTCTTCATGATGCCTCCGTCGCGCGATGTGGCTCCGCGTCTCTTGACGCCCCCGTTGCGACCATCACCGCGGAGCTCGCGACTCGCCCCTTTCGACCGTCTACACCCTGGTGGCGGAGGCGAGGAAGAGCGGGACCGCCAGAAACAGCCGGTCCGCCTCCGCTCGCGCCCGCTGTTCCGCGATCCACCGCCGCGCGTCCGCCGGCGCGATGGCCCCGGCAGCGCTCGCGCCCTCGGCCAGGCCGCTGATCACGGGCAGCATGGCATCACCGGTGAACACACCGGTGCGTACCTCCAGGGCGACATCGCGGAAGCCGGCGTCGAGCAGCAGGCTTCGATAACGCCGCGCCGTCCGGGCCCCAGGCACCAGATCAGCCCGGGCGTGAACGATCGTCCGGGTCAGGGCGGCATCGTCGGAGTCGATGACGAAGGTGTCCCAGTCCTGGCCGATCAGCACCACGCGGCCGCCCGGCACCAGGACACGTCGCGCCTCGCTGAGCGCCCGTGCCGGGTCAGGGAGCTCGTGATAGAGCTTCTCGGCCCGATAGGCGTCCACCTCCTCGTCCCCGAAGGGCAACCGGTACGCCTCGGCGCACCTGAAGTCGCCGTCCGGCCGTCGCCGACCGGCCTCGGCGATCGTCTCCTCGCTGAGGTCCAGCCCGATCGCCCGCATGCCGCGGTCAGTCATCTCCGCGACGGCGCGCCCCGCTCCGCAGCCGACGTCGACGACGGTCGAGCCGGGACGAAGACGAAGCAACTCGTACGAGTCCTCGCGGAGTTGCCGCGCGTCGGGCAGGTCGTCCACCGCGTCCAGCAGAGCGATGAGCTGCGCCGCCGAACCACCCGATTCCTCTTGTACCCATGTGTTGGACATGGCCCGAAGGCTGCCGCTTAATGTCGGCATGAAGTCAAGCCAGAGCGATCGAACCGCCCGGCCGCTGCCCATCGGAGCCCTCGCCGAGCGCTTCGGGATCGCCACACACGTGCTGCGCCACTGGGAGTCGATGGGACTCCTCTCACCCGACCGCGACGGGAACGGGCGCCGCAGATACGGTCACGACGATGTGGTGCGCACGGCGATGATCCTCCGGGCCAAGGAGGCGGGCCTGGGCCTTGAGGAGATCCGCGCCATGATGGCCACCCGGGACTCCGACGGCCGCCGACAGATCCTGTTCGACCGGCGAGCGTCCCTCCGCGACATCATCACGAAGGCCCAGGCCCAGCTCGCACTCGTAGAGTGCGCCATGGAGTGCGACCACGACAACATCGCCACCTGCCCTGAGTTCCAGCGCGTGATCGCTCTTCGTACGGCCGGCACGGCACCGGCCTGAGCCCGTCAGACGCTCCGTGACTTCGACGATCACGCTGCCGGTCAGGGCAAGGAGCTCTTGGTCGCTGACAGGTCCAGCGGCAACCCCGACCGCCCCACCACACCCGTGTGCCCCGGCGATCGGGCGGCGATAATTCTCGCTATCGCGATGCCACAGGTCGACAGCGGGAGGAGTTGGGGTACGCGACGCAACAGACTGAACAGCCAGGTGCTGCCCGTCCTCGAATCCCGCCGGACCAACACCTTCACGTCGACCGTGGTCGAGGACTTCATCATGTCGATGGAGGAGCGCTCCGTCGGCCTGACCTCGCAGCAGAACGCGTACGACACACTCAAGAGGATCCTTCTCGGTGCGCGCCGTCGTGGCGGCATTGCCGAGGACCCCTTCGACGGGGTCATCTCACCCGAGTACATCGGTGCCGTGGCCATCCCCATCTGGAATGACCACGGCGGCTGGACCGCCGTCAAGGAATCGGTTGAACGGCCTCACCGAGCCAGCTGGGCGATGGCCCGGGCCGCCTCCCTCGCCGTGCGGCCCACGCCCACCAGGGTGGCCGACGCCGGGCCGGTCCAGTCGCCGTAGCCGAGGAGGTGGATGCGGGGGTCGGTGGTGCATTGGGTGCCGTGGGTGGGGATGTGGCCGTCGGGGGTGCGGAGGGCGAGGGGGGTGAGGTGGGTGAGGGCGGGGCGGAAGCCGGTGCACCAGATGATGGCGTCTGCCTCGGCGGTCATGCCGTCGGCCCACGCCACGCCGGTCGGGGTGAGGCGGTCGAACATCGGGGTGGCCTTGAGGAGGCCGGCGTCGCGGGCTTCGCGGACGGGAGGGACGGCCACGATGTCGCCGAGGGCGGAGACGCCCCCGGTGTCGGGGCGGCCCTCGTCAAGAGCGCGGCGGCGGGCGGTGGCGGCGTCGAAGAGGGCGCGGCCGTCGATGTCGTCGGGGAGGTAGCGGGGTTCGCGCAGGGTGGCCCAGGTGAGGTGGGTGTCGTGCGCGAGGTCGGCGGCGATCTGGGCGCCGGAGTTGCCGCCGCCGACGACGATGACCCGCTGGCCTGCGAAGGCCGCGGCGTTGTCGTACTCGACGGTGTGGAGCTGGCGGCCCCGGAAGTCCGGCCGGCCAGGAATCGACGGCACGAAGGGGCGCGACCAGGTGCCCGTTGCACTGATGACCGCGCGGGCGTGCCAGGTGTCGGAGTCGGTCTCTATACGGAGGAGTTCGCCCTCGTCGTGGACGCCTCGGACCCGGACAGGGCGGACGACAGGGAGCTCGTACCGCTGCTCGTAGTCGGTGAGGTACTCGACGACGTGACCCGCTTCCGGGAACTCCTCCCCCGGCTGGGGCGGCATGATGCGGCCCGGAAGAGAGGAGTAGGCCGCCGGGGAGAACAGGTGGAGGGAGTCCCACGCGTGCCGCCAGGCGCCGCCCGGGGCCGTGCCCGCGTCCAGGACCACGAAGTCGAGGCCGGCTCGGCGCAGGTGATAGCCGGCGGCGAGTCCGGCCTGGCCTCCACCGATCACCACAACGTCGAACGTCCTGCTCATGTCGGGGACTTCCCTTCTTCCAGTGATGACGATGATTATCGTGGTTGCGCGTGCGGTGACGTACGGAGGGCTGCCAGGGCGGCGACGGCCGCGACGGCTGCCAGGAGCGCGAACAGGTGAGGGTATCCGCCCAAGGAGACCGCGAGTGCCGCACTCGCGAAAGGGGCGAAGGCGCCGGCGGCGGTCGGAAGCGCTCCGAGGAGCCCGGACAGCCTGCCGTAATGGGCCGCTCCCCACCGGTCCGTGACGGCGGTGGCCTGGGCGAGGGTGAGGTTCCCCCGGATCATGCCGGCGGTGATGGAGAGCGCGACGACCAACGGGTAGGGGCCGGGGATCGCGGCAAGGGCCGCTGTCGTGAGGCCGCCGCACGTGATGAGCACGGCGAGGCGCAGGCGGGGCCCGGTGCGGCGGGCCAGCAGCGCGTAGAAGAGGCGCCCCACGGTCTGGCCCGCCCCGCCCAGGCCGAGGGCCAGGGCGGCGGCCGACAGGGAGAACCCCCGCTCGGCCATGAGGGGTACGAGGGCGATGACGACCGCGTACGTCGCGAAGGCCGAAAGCGTCATCGCGACGACGAGCATGCCGAACGCCCGGCTCCGCGCGATGCCGGAGGCGTGGGCGTGCTCGTGAGCCGCCGGCACGGCAGCGGGCCACGGGGCGTTGAGGGCGGTCGCGTGTGCGGGGATCGTGACGGCGGCGAGCACCAGGGCGAGGACCAGGTACGTGTCCCGCCAGCCGAACCGGTCGGCGAGGGCCGCGGTGAGCGGGGCGAAGACGGTGGAGGCGAGTCCGCCGGCGAGGGTGACCACGGTGAGTGCGCGGACGTGGTCGGGCGCCCACCAACGGGTCAGGGCTGCGAAGGCCGGCTGGTAGAAGGTCGCGGCCATGGCCGCGCCCGCCAGGGCCCAGCCGACGAAGAAGGCGCTGAGGTCGGGTGCGGTGGCGATGACGACGAGGCTGATCCCGCCCAGAACGGATCCGGCCGTCATGACCATCCGGGGGCCTCGGCGGTCGATGACGCGGCCCACGAAGATGCCCGAGACGGCCGAGACGACGAGAGCCAGTGAGAAGGCACCGGTGGTCGCCCGTGCGGACCAGCCGGTCGTGGCGGTGATCTCCGCGTTCAGCACGGGGAAGGCGTAGTAGAGGATGCCCCAGCTCGTGATCTGGGTGAGGCAGAGCGCCCACAGCGCCCGGCGCGGTCGCCCTTGGGGTGGGGCGAGCGGCCGGGCGGCTGCGACCGGTCTCATCGGGGGTCAGCTGCCGACGGGACGGCCGGCCAGCCCGATGGTCTCGATCTGCAGGGTCTCGGGGGCGCCGCAGCAGCTGCCGCCCTTCTCCTCGGCGGGGGCGTCGAAGAGGCCGGAGCCGCCGCACACGCCGGTCTCAGGCAGCGTCAGCTCGACACGCTCGGCGGCCTCGTGGTCACCGGCGAGGGCCGCCGCGATCGAGCGGACCTGCTCGTAGCCGGTCATGGCGAGGAAGGTGGGCGCGCGGCCGTAGGACTTCATGCCGACGAGGTAGACGTTCTTCTCGCCGTGCGACAGCTCCTTGGCGCCGTGCGGGTAGACGGTGCCGCACGAGTGGACGTTGGGGTCGATCAGGGGCGCGAGCTCGACGGGCGCCTGGAGCCGTGCGTCCAGGTCGAGGCGGAGCTCGTCGAGGAAGGAGAGGTCCGGGCGGAAACCGGTGAGGGTGATGACCTCGTCGACGGGCTCGGTGCGCGTGCCGTCCTCCGCGACGAGCGTGAGCGTGCCGTCGGCGTTCGCCTCGATCTCGGCGATCCGGAAACCGGTGACGGCGTCGGCGTGGCCGGCGTCGACCGCGGCCTTGGCCGCGAGGCCGAGAGCGCCGCGGGCAGGGAGCTGGTCGGACGAGCCGCCTCCGTACGTGGCGGAGGTGACGCCACGGCGCAGGACCCACAGCGCACGCGTGCCCGGTTCGGACGCGGCCAGTTCGGCGAGGGCCACGAGAGCGGTGAAGGCGGAGGCGCCGCTGCCCACGACAGCGGTGCGCTTGCCGGCGTAGCGGGCGCGGGTCTCGGGGTCGCGGAGGTCGGGCACGCGGTAGGCGATGCGCTGCGCGTGGGCGCGCTCGCCCACGGCGTGCAGGCCGTTGCCACCGGCGGGGCCGGGCTTGGCCCAGGTGCCGGAGGCATCGACGACGGCGCGGGCGAGAAGCCGGAGCTCGGTCCCGTCGGCGGCGACGGCGTGGACGGTGAACGGCTGCTCGTCGCGGTCGGCGTCGACGACGCGGTCACGGCCGGCGCGGGAGACGCCGGTGACGGTCGTGCCCAGACGGACGCGGTCGCCGAGTGCGTCGGCGAGGGGCTTCAGATACGACTCGACCCAGTCGCCGCCGGTGGGGTACGTGGCGCCGTCGGGCCGCTGCCAGCCGTTCGCCGCGAGGAGCTTCTCGGCGGCCGGGTCGATGACCTCGTCCCAGGTGGAGAACAGCCTGACGTGGGACCAGTCGCGCACGGCGGCCCCGGCGGCGGCCCCGGCCTCGAACACCAGCGGGTTCAGGCCCCGTTCCACGAGGTGAGCTGCGGCGGCGAGGCCGATCGGGCCGGCGCCGATGACGACGACGGGGAGTTCAGCGGCATCGATGGAGGTCATCGGGCTCTGTCCTTCGCTGTCGGCGGGAGTGTCCCCCCGCTGCACTGATTAGACGGCTATCTAATCTGAGGCCAGCTTGTCGCACACTTCGACAAGTGTCAACATAGAAGAATGTCGAATAAACGTCCCACGGTCACCGTCGAGGCGGCATCGGCAGTCTGCTGCGAGCCGCTGGACTCCGGCGCCCTCTCCGAGGCCGACGCCGAGTACGCGGCAACGCTGCTCAAAGCGCTCGCCGATCCGGTCCGCCTGCGCCTGTTCTCTCGCGTCGCCTCCCACCCCGCCGGGGAGGCCTGCGTGTGCGACATCTCAAACGTGGGTGTCTCGCAGCCGACGGTCTCCCACCACCTGAAGAAGCTGCGCGAGGCCGGGCTGCTCACCTCGGAGCGGCGCGGCACCTGGATCTACTACCGGGTCGCCCCTCAGCCGGTGGCGACCATGTCCGCCCTTCTCTCACTGGGCAGTTGACGCCCAACCGGCACGCACGCGGAGCCGCCGAACCCATTGCGTCCATAATTCGACGCATGCAAAAATAGAAGAATGTCGAACCTGAGTATGGTTCCCGAGGCCGCCCCTCCGTCGCAGGGGGCAGTGCCCTGTTGCAATCCGCTCATCTCGGCGGAGCTCTCCGCGCTGGACGCCGAACGGCTGGCCACCGTCTTCAAGGCGCTGTCCGACCCGGTCCGGCTGAGGCTGCTGTCGCGTGTGGCCTCTCACCCCGCCGGCGAGGCGTGCGTGTGCGACATCGCGGACGTGGGTGTCTCGCAGCCGACGGTCTCCCACCACTTGAAGAAGCTGCGCGAGGCCGGGCTGCTCACCTCCCAGCGGCGCCGCACCTGGGTCTACTACCGGGTGGACCCGGACGTCTTCACCGCACTGGCGTCCCTCCTGGCCATGCCGGCTCGCGCCTGACGGCGGACAGACGTGAAGCGGGCGGGCATCGTGTACGGGGGATGATCACGATGCCCGCCCGCGGTCTCAGGTGGGACGTACGGTGTGCACGGTGGTGCCGGCGAGGCCGACGCCACGGTAGGGGCCGGTGTCCAGTTCCTCCGACGGGGTGCACAGGTTCAGTTGGAGCGGGGCGGCAAGGGCCGCCGCTTCCCCGGCCACCGGCGCGTAGGACAACAGCAGCGTCGGGTCGGTCAGTTCCTTGAAACGCACGACCCGGTCGGCCTGGTGCGATCCGCTGCCCGGTTCCAGCAACTGCCCCGGCACGGCGGCGAATCCGAGCCTGGACTTGAAGCTGAACAGCCCGGGCTTGACCACATGGCCGTAGAGGTTGATGTCCCGGCCGAGCGAGGCCCAGCGCCGCTTCCTGCCCCGCGCCTCACGCAGCATCTCCCAGTAGAGCAGTCGCGCCAGGCTGTCGTGACGATGGTCCGAGCTCACGGCCGAGAACCGGGCACGGATCTCGTCCTTCGCCGGGACGTCCTGGTTCAGACAGCCGGCCACGAGCGTGCCCTGCGAACGAACCGTGACCGCGCAGTAGCTCCCGGCCTCGGCGAGGATGTTCCGCCGCTGCTCGACGGCGACGGCCCAGCCGTGCCGCATGGCCGCCACCTGACGCTCGTACAACTCCAGGAACTCGTCGAGCAGGCCGGCCGTCAGCGGCTCCGTCCCCACCCGAAGTCCGCCCTCGCCGGCCCTCCGATAGGCGGTCCGGATGTCGTAGCGGTCCTTGCGGGGAAGCGTGCCGAGGTACCGCTCCTCGGAGTCCAGGACCTCGGCCCGCCATGCCACCACCTGCGGCTTGGGCAGGAATCCGGCCTCTCTCAGCCGGGTCCAGGACTCCACGGGCGGGTCCTGGACCCTGATGAGGTCCACCTTGCCCTCGTACTCCCGCCAGTCGCCGCTCAGCGCCTGGTCGACGTCGACGAGGGCCATCGGCAGGCCCATGGAGCTGACGATCACGAGACCGCCGCCGGGCTGGGGCTCGCGGGGGCCAGGAGCTCGGCCTCGGCCTTCGCTTCGTCGTGCCGGGAGGACGACTTGAAGCGGCGCAGCCTGAGGCTGTTGGTCACCACGAAGATGCTGGAGAGCGCCATGGCCGCACCCGCGATCATCGGGTTGAGGACGCCCGAGGCCGCGAGCGGAATGCCGGCGAGGTTGTAGACGAACGCCCAGAACAGGTTGCCCTTGATCGTGCCGAGCGTGCGCCGCGAGAGGCGGACCGCGTCGGCGGCGTCGCGGAGATCTCCCCGTACGAGGGTGATGTCGCTGGCCTCGATGGCGGCGTCGGTGCCGCCGCCGATGGCGATGCCGAGGTCGGCCTGGGCGAGCGCGGCGGCGTCGTTGATGCCGTCGCCGACCATGGCCACGTTCCGGCCCTCGTCCTGCAGTCGGCGCACCACGGCCGCCTTGTCCTGGGGCAGGACCTCCGCCTCGACTTCGGTGATACCCATCTCGTCGGCGATACGGCGGGCCGCGCCCTTGCTGTCACCGGTCAGCAGGATGGGGTTGAGCCCCAGGCTGCGCATCTCGTCGATGGCACGGCGGCTGGTGGGCTTGGCCTCGTCGGCGACGAGGAGGAGTCCGCGCAGGCGCCCGTCCCAGCCGACGGCCACGGGGGTGTGGCCGCTGCCCTCGATCTCGGTGAGGCGGCTCCGGAGGCCGTCCGGCGTGCTCATCCGCTCACCGACCCAGCCCGGGCGGCCGACGATGATCTCGCGTCCGTCGACCGTGCCGACCACACCGAAGCCGGCGCTGGCCTGGAAGTCGGCGACCGCGGGCAGGTCCGGGGTCACTGCCCTGGCGGCAACCGTGACGGCCGTGGCGATGGGATGCTCGGAGGAGTGCTCCAACGCCCCCGCGAGGGTGAGGAGTTCGTCCCGGGTGGTGCCCTCGGCGCAGACGGTCTCGACGAGCCGCATCTTGCCGGTGGTGACCGTGCCGGTCTTGTCGAGCAGGACGGTGTCGATGCGGCGGGTGGATTCCAGGATCTGGGGTCCGCGGATCACGATGCCGAGCTGGGCGCCACGCCCGGTGCCGACGAGGAGGGCGGTGGGGGTGGCGAGCCCGAGCGAGCACGGGCAGGCGACGACGAGGACGGCGACGGCCGCGGTGAGCGCGACGGCCGAGTCCCCTCCGTTGCCGATCCAGAAGCCGCCGACGCAGAAGGCGATGGCGACGACCACGGGTACGAAGATGGCCGCGATCCGGTCGGCGAGCCGCTGCACGGGCGCCTTGCCCGCCTGGGCGTCGGAGACGAGCCGGCTGATGTGGGCGAGCTGGGTGTCCGCGCCGACGCGCTCGGCCCGTACCGTCAGTCGGCCGCTGGTGTTCACGGTGGCGCCGACGACGCTGTCGCCGACGGTCACCTCCTGGGGGACGCTCTCCCCCGTCAGCATCGACGCATCGACGGCGGAGGTGCCGTCCACGACGACGCCGTCGGTGGCTATCTTCTCGCCGGGCCGGACCACGAACTGGTCACCGACGCGGAGTTCGCCGATCGGGATCGTGACCTCCTGGCCCGCGCGCAGGGCGGTGACGTCCTTGGCTCCGAGTTCGAGCAGGGCGCGTACCGCGCTGCCCGCCCGGCGCTTGGCGCGGTGTTCCGCGTAGCGGCCGACGAGGACGAAGAGAGTGAGGGAGGTGGCGACCTCCAGATAGATGTGGTGCAGGCCCTGTCCCGGGGTGGGGGTCATCAGGAACGGCATCTGCATGCCGGTGATGCCCGCGTAACCGAAGAACAGGGCGTACAGCGACCAGCCGAAGGAGGCGAGGACGCCGACGGACACCAGCGTGTCCATCGTGCCGGCGGCCTGCTTGAGGTTCTTCCAGGCGACCGTGTGGAACGGCCAGGCACCCCAGATGGCCACCGGTGCGGCGAGGGTGAGCGAGAGCCACTGCCAGTTGTCGAACTGGAGCGGGGTGACCATGGCCATGGCGATGACCGGCACGGTGAGCGCGAGGCAGATGAGGATGCGCCGACGCATGGCCGCGAGTTCGCGGTCCGCGGCCTCCTCGGCCGACTCGCCGGGGGCCGACGCCGCCGAGGCCGCCGCCTCGGGAGGCGGCGGCAGCTCGGCGGTGTAGCCCAGCTTCACGACCGTGTCGATGAGGTCGTCGACCGAATGCCGCTCGTCGAAGCTGACGTGGGCCCGTTCGAGGGCGAAGTTGACCTCGGCGGTCACGCCTTCGAGGCGGTTGAGCTTCTTCTCTATTCGGGCCGAGCAGGCACCGCAGGTCATGCCGCCGATGTCGAGCGTGACCACGGCCGGTGCCGTCGTGGCAGTGCCTGCCATGACTGCGTTCTCCTTAGGACGGTGGACGGGTGAACGGTGGACTGGACATAGGGGGTTACAGAGGCGGCAGCGCGCTGCCGAGCAGGTACGAGATGCCGAAGCAGGCGACGAGGCCGACGGCGAAGAGGGTGAGCTTGGTGGGCGGGTTCACGGTCAGGCGGCCGTTCCGGCGAACTCGTATCCCGTGCGCTCGACGGCGGCCTGGACCGACTCGGCGTTGACGCCCCCGGGCGCGGTGACGGTGACCCGGCCTGCCTTGTGGTCGACGACCACCTCGGTGCCGTCGCCGAGGTCCGTCTCGATGGCGGTGCGGATGCGCTTGGCGCAGCCGCCGCAGGTCATGCCGCGGACGTCGAAGACGGTGGTCGCGGTGTCGCTCATGAGGTGCTCCGTTCGCTGATGGTCTTCAGGTCAGTGGTTCTTGAGATAGGTGCCGATGCGGTGCAGCGCCTGGGAGATGTCGTCGGTGCTGACCGCGTACGACAGACGCACGTGGTCGGGGGCGGCGAAGTCGCGCCCGGGCATGACCGCGACACCGGCGTGTTCCAGGAGGTCGCGGGCGACGGTGGCCGCGTCGTCGTCGGGCCGGGTGTAGAGACCCCGGACGTCGACGAAGGCGAAGAATCCGCCCTGGGGTTCGGCGGTGAGCCGCAGGGGTGGCAGGCCGGCGAGGCCTTCACTCATCAGCGCCCGCCGGACGTTGAGCTCCGCCGCGCGCCGGGCGAGCTCGGCGTCGGTGTCGCCGGTCAGGGCGGCGAGCGCGGCGTACTGGGATATGGAGGACGGGGCGGAGCTGGTGTGTCCCTGTACGGCCGAGAGGGCTGCGGCGACGGGTGCGGGAGCGGCGGCGAAGCCGATGCGCCAGCCCGTCATCGCGTAGGTCTTGGAGAACCCTCCGATGGTGACCGTCCGTTCGGCGACGTCCTGGCCGAGGGAGGCCACGCTCGTGAAGGCGGCTCCCTCGTGGACGAGGTCTCCGTAGATCTCGTCGCTGACGATGACGAGGTCGTGCTCGACGGCGACGGCCGTCAGCGCCTGGAGTTCCGAGCGGTCGTAGACGACGCCGGTCGGGTTCGAGGGGCTGTTGAGCAGGATGACCCTGGTCTTCGGGGTGATCCGCTCCCGCAGCGCCTCGGGGGTGAGCTTGAAGCCGGTGCCGGCCGTGTCCACGACGACCGGGACGGCCCCGGCGAGGGCGATCATGTGCGGAAAGCTCACCCAGTACGGCGCGGGCAGGATCACCTCGTCGCCGGGCTCGCAGAGCACGGTGAAGATCTGGGCGAGGGCCTGCTTGGCGCCGTTCGTGGTGACGATCTGGTTCGTCTCGTACGAGCAGCCCCAGTGATCGGCGAGACGCCGGGCGATCGCCTCGCGCAGGGGTCCGATCCCGGCGACCGGGGTGTACCGGGTGTGACCTTCGGCGATCGCCCGTCGCGCCCCGTCGGCCGCCTGCTCCGGGGTGGGGAAGTCGAGCTCGCCGCCGGTGAGGTTGATGATGTCGGCGCCGTCCGCGAGCAGGGCTTTGATGTGCGCGTCCAGGGCGGCGGTGCTGGAGGCGGGCAGGGTCCGCGCTCGGGTACTGAGCACGGCGCCTACTCCGCCTTCACGTCGAACGCGGCGGTGGTGGCCTTGCCGGACGCCGGCGTGACGACCACGGAGACCAGCCAGTCGCCGGGCATGCCCAGGACGAGCTTGGCCTCGTACCCGTCGCCCTTGGCCTCGGCGGACTGGTTGCCGCCCTTCATCTTCATGTTGGGCATCTCCGGGTTGATCTCGACCTTCGCGCCCTCCACGGCCTTGCCCGCCGCGTCCTTGACGGTGATGGCCGCCGTGGCGGCGGCGCCACCGCCCTTGGCGGGGCAGGGGCTGACCGCGAGCGTGATCTCCAGGCCCGCCTCGGTCTTCGTACCGCGACAGCTCGCGTCGAGGGCGGTGCCGCCCGCGCCGCCGCCGGCCGAGGACGCGGGGGTGCTGCATCCGGTGAGGACCGCGGCCAGGGCCGCGCTCGTCACGGCGGCCAGGCGCACTGCCTTCGTGCCGCGTACGGCGGGCCGGGTGGTGGCCGTGCGCCGGGTCATCTGTGCTCCTTCGGGAACGGTGGGCGGGTGCGGGTCAGCCGCAGCAGGACGACTTCTTGGGCGCCTCGGCCTCGGCGGGCGCGGCGCTCTCGGCCGCGGGCTTGGGACCGCAGCACGACGACGCCTTCGGGGCCTCGGCGGCGTCCGCGGCCGGCTTGGGGCCGCAGCACGACGACTTCTTCGGGGCGGCGACCTGCTCGGCCTTCTCCGCCTCGGCGGGCTTGGCGGCGTCGGCGGCCGGCTTGGGGCCGCAGCACGACGACGCCTTCGGCGCCTCGACGGTGGTGGCCGCGTTCCCCTGGGCGGCGTCCCAGAACATGTTTCCGAGGTTGGTGTCAGACATGGGCGTTGTCCTTTCCGGTGGTGTTCTTGCGGGTGCGGCCCTCGTGGGCCTGACAGAGCTCGGTGAGCCGTCCGCCCGCGGTGAGCAGTTCGACGGGTCGGCCGGACTCGACGATCCGACCGTCCTCCAGGACGAAGACCTGGTCGAGGTCCTCGATGAGGGTCAGCCAGTGGGCGACGACGATCGCCGTCCGGCCTTCGAGGAGGCGGCGGATGGCGGCGAAGACCAGTCGCTGGCGATCCGGGTCGACGCTGGAGATGGCCTCGTCGAGGACGATGACGCGAGGGTCGACGAGCATGGCCCGGGCGAGGGCGATGATCTGGCGCTCGCCGACGGAGAGGCGCGAACCCCGTTCGCCGACCCGGGTCTTGTAGCCGTCCTTCAGGCCGGAGATCACCTCGTGGGCGCCGACGGCCCTGGCCGCCTCGACGACCTGCTCCTCGGTGGCATCGGGCCGGCCGAAGAGGATGTTCTCGGTGACGGTGCCGTCGAAGAGCTGGGCCTCCTGGGTGACCAGGAGCACCTGGGAGCGCACGGACGCGCTGCTGATGTCGGCGAGGTCGTGGCCGTCGATGCGTACGGTGCCGTGGGTCGGCGTGTACAGCCGGACGAGCAGCTGCATCAGGGTGCTCTTGCCGGCACCGCTGGTGCCGACGATGCCGATGTGCTGGCCGGGCTCGGCGTGCAGGTTGATGCCGTGGAGGACGTCGGGCCCGTCGCCGTACGCGAAGGTGACGTCGTCGATGTCCACCGCGCCCTCGACCGGCGGCAGGGTGCCGGAGCCGCTCTGCTCCTCCTCCAGGTCGAGCACGTCGAGCATGCGCTGCGCGGAGGCGGCGATGTCGGAGGCCTGGCCCATCTGGTTGGCGAGGTCGCGGACGGGGTTGAGCATGCGCTTGACGAAGAGCGCGAAGGCGGCGAGGGTGCCGGCCGCCAGCGCGGTGCCGGAGGCCATGCCCATGGACGCCATCATGGTGTCGGTGCCCATGAGCATCCAGGTCATCGGCATCATGCCGGAGGCCATGTCGAAGAAGAACCCGGAGCCCAGCTGGTGCCCGTTGATGATCTGGAGGCCGCCGAAGAAGATCAGCAGGGCGAGGGCCAGGAAGACGCTGAAGCCGAGGTGCGAGGTGAGCCAGAGCCGCTTGCGGGAGAGCCGGTTGTGGACCTCGCTGTACTCCTCCGAGCGCTCGCGGAGCTGGGCGAGGACCGCCTCCTCCTGGCCGAAGGCGCGGATGTCCGCGAGGCCGTCGATGCGCTGGTTGAGGTAGCCGACCATCTGGTCCCAGCCCTCGCGCTGCGCACGGGTGTCGGGTCGCAGGCGTGCCGTCCACTTCACCGCGATCCACACCATCAGCGGGATCGTGAAGAGTGTGGGCAGGGCGACCAGGGGGCTGAGGGCGAGCAGGAAGACGGCGAACGCGATGAACCAGATGGCGCTGTTGGTGAACTCCATCAGCGTCTTGGTCAGGAAGCCGCGGAAACGATTGGCCTCGAAGAGGATACGGGTGACCCACGCGCCGCTCTCCTGGGCGACGTGCCGCGAGAGCTGGACGTTGTGCAGGCGGGCCACGAGGTCGTTGCGGATGGTGATCGTCAGGCGCTCGTTCACGCGGATCATCGCCGCGTTGTAGGTGATGCGGATGACGTTGTCGAGGACGGTCAGCAGGACGAGGTTGAGCGCCGTGGACCGGACGGCCTCCATGTCGCCGAGGACGATGTGGCCGATGCCGGCCATCACCGTGTACATCACGGCGATCGTGACGATGGTGTTGACGACGGCCATGGACGTGGCGATCGTCAGCCAGCCCCAGTGGGGACGCAGGTAGGGAAGGAAGCGACGTACGGCGAGGAGGAGCGTCCTTCGTGCCGCGCGCTCGTCCGGGAGTTCTGCGGTCGCCTGGGTCGACGTGGTGGTCATGATTCCTTTCCTCCGTCCGCGCTGGTCGCGCCCGCGAGGGTGGCCGTGGCGCCCGCGGAGGGCTCTGAGGAGGCGAGGCTGACGGTGCGGTCGACGTAGCCGGCGACGGCGGGCTGCTGGGAGGCGATGACCAGGGTGCGGCCCCGGCGGACCCGGAGGACCGTCTCCAGGAGCGCGGCCTCGGTCTGGGCGTCCAGGTTCGCCGTGGGGTTGTCGAGCAGCAGGATGTCGGGGTCCACGAGCAGGACGCGGGCCAGGCCGATGCGCTGGCGCTCGCCTGCGGACAGGTCCAGGGTGCTGGCGCCGAAGCGCCGGTCCAGCGGGATGTGGGAGAGTCCGGCGGCCTCGACGGCGTCGGCCGTCTCCTGGCGGGTGGCCTCGGGGCGGGCGAAGCGGACGTTCTCCTCAAGGGTGCCCTCGAAGATCCACTGGCGCTGGGGCAGGCAGACGATCCGGCGGCGCAGCGCCTCGGAGGCGTACGTACGGGCGTCGACGCCGTCGTAGGTGACGCTGCCGGCCTCGGGGTCGCGCAGTCGGGCCAGCACGTGCAGCAGGGTGGACTTGCCGCTGCCGGTGGGGCCGGTGAGCAGGACGGCCTCGCCGGGTTCGACCCGGAACTCGGCCCTGTCGAGGATCCGCCGGCCGGCGACGTCGACGACGATGCCGGAGGCGTGGATCCCGCCCACGGCGGGGACGTCGGTGCTGCCCTCTCCGGTGGCGAGGACGGAGCGGGCGTCCATGACGCGGAGCAGGCGCTGTGCGGTGACGACGCTGCGGAAGGCTCCGTTCACGTGCATGGCGAGCATGTGGACGCTCATCTGGAACATCATGACCAGGGCGACGACGGCGACGAGGTCTCCGACGGTGCTGGTGCCGTCCAGGACGGCGTTGCCGCCGGCCCACAGGGCGATCGGGGTGGGCAGGCCGCCGATGACGTTCAGGACGGCTTCCCAGCGGCTGTACGTGCGCTTCATCTGGCCGTCGCGGGTCGTGTGGGCCTCGTTGACCTTGTTCAGGCGGTCGGAGGCGTCCGCCTCGCGGCCGTACGACTTGACGACGTTGATGTTGGCGAGCGACTCGCCGACGCCGGCGAGGAGCTTGGTGAACTGGCTCTTGAGCTCGATGAAGGCCCGCTGCAGGCGGAGCTGCACGGTGAAGTTGCCGATGACGACGAAGACCATCGGGATGCAGGCCAGCAGGGTCGTGCGCGGGTCGATGATCAGCGCCGTGACCAGCATGGCGAGCATGACGAGCAGCTGGTTGGCCAGTTCGAGCAGGCCGCCGTTGGTGAGGCCGCGGACCGAGACCGCGTCGGAGATGAGCCTGGTGAGCGCACGGCCGCCGGACGCCTCGGCCACGTCCGCGGGACCCAGGTGCATCATCTTGCGCACCATGTCCTCACGCAGGTCGTTGACGGCCTTGCTGGCCACGTTGAACCGCATGCGCTTGCCGTAGTGCAGCAGGGCCGTGGTGGCTATGCCGGCGGCGAGGACACCGACCGAGGTCACCAGCAGGCTGCCCGACTTCCCGCCGAGAACGCCGATGTCGATGGCGTAGCGGGTGAGGAGCGGCACGGCGATGTTGCCCAGGAGGCCGATGAACATGATCACCGTGGCGGTGATGATCTCGCGGCGGTAGCGCAGCGGGTAGCCATAGATGAAGCGCAGCGCGCGAAGCGAGTCGTTCAACGTCGAGCCCCCTCTGATGTGTGGTGGTTGGTGGTGTTCAGCGGACCGCACCCGCCGGGTGCGGTCCGCCGTAGCGTCCCGGGACGGGATCAGTCGCAGCAGGCGCAGGCGCAGCCGCACTCCTGGCCGTCCTCGGCCACGTCCTCGGCGCCGCTGGTCTCGCAGCAGCCCGAGCCGATCATGTCGTCAGCCATGCTTCCTCCTCCCAAGTCCTTGATTCGATGATTTCAAAAGTATCGAATCACGTGGTCTGGTTGACCGTCAACAGATCTTCATCAAGCAGAAGTTGTCAGCAGCAGCTGGTGTGCGCGCGGTCCACCGCGGCCTCCGAGGCCGCGTCGTCGACCAGCCGGACGGCGAGCTGCTCCCGGACCTTGGCGTAGTCCCGCTCCAGCTGCTCCAGGCTCTCGCCGGCGAGCACGATGCGGCCGAACGCGCCGCCCTTGGGGTGCTCGACGGGCAGCACGGCGTCGCCGGGCTTGACGTCGAACTCGACGAACGGGGGAACCGGGGATTCGAGGCCGCTCAGCGATCCGGCGGCCTGCGCGTCGTAGTCGATGCGCCCGCTCCCGTCGAAGACGATGCTGCGGTAGAGCCCGAACGGCGCCTTGGGGGCCCCGGGTCGGGCGTGCCGCCCCAGGGCGGCCTCAGTGGCGATCAGGCTCGGTTCGTAGCCGGTGGTCGACCGGATCATCTCGACCGCCTGGCCGCCGGGCACGCGGGGGTTGACCTCGCCGGCGCGCCAGCCGTCCGAGGTGAGGGTGAACTGGAGGGCCGCGACCCAGTCGTCGAGACCGACGGCCGCCAGGACCCGGTCCGCGAGGTCCTCCAGTTCGGCGAGCTGTCCCTCGTCGAGGCGGCTCGGGAAGAACCCTCCGACCTTGACGAAGGTCGGAGGAGGTCCGACCTCGCCCTCGACGACCCACACGACCTGGGTCCGGCCGCCGACCCGGGAGGCGAAGACGCCGATCTCCGGCCCGGTCACGTACTCCTCGATGAGCGCCGTGTCCCGGCCCCCCTTCAGGATGTCTCCCACCGCCTGTTCCACCTCCTCGCGGCTCGCGCAGTACTTGAGGCCGGCGGCGCTGGAGGCGTCACGCGGTTTGACGACCACGGGGAGGCCCAACTCCTCGGCGGCCTCGGCTCCTTCTGACGTGCCGGCGACCACTCGGTTACGGGGCACGGGGACGCCCGCCTCCGCGAGGAGCCGGTGGGTCGCCGCCTTGTCGATGCAGTCGCGGGCGGACTGTTCCGTGATGCCGTGGCCGAGCTCCAGCTCGGCGCGCAGCCGCCCGGCGAGCGGGACGAGGCGCTCGACTCCGGTGACGACGGCGTCGATGGGCTGGTCGGCGTGGGCCGCGGCGACCAGGGCGATCACGTCGTCCCAGTCGTCGAAGTCGACTTCGAGGGGGTAGTCGGCGAGCATCAGCTGCTCGATCGTCATGTTCTCCTCGGCGAACACGACGTCGTAGTCGGTGTGTTCCTTCAGCTGCTGGACGGTGCGCTGGCCGCCGAGGACGAGGACGCGAGGGGTCAAGGGAGCATCACCTGCTGGTGGTCGGGCTCGACGTGGAGTCGGAGCGATTCGAAGATGGCGCGGTACCGGCTCTCGAGCTCCGCGGGGTCGTCGCCGTAGACCACGATGCGGCCGTAGCTGCCGCCGTCCGGGTCGTCGACACTGCGGACGCTGTCGCCGGGCTCGACGTCGAGCGTGACGGCGGGTGCGTCGATGCCGTCGAGGTCGTACCAGGCCGTGCCGGGGCTTTCGGAGGTGACGCACCTGTACAGGACCCGGGTTGCGGTGGGCGTCCCCCGGGTGACCGGCATCCCGAGCGCGATCTCGGCGGCGGCACGCGTGAGGTCGATGCCGCTGACGCGTTCGGTCGCGGCACACAGCTGCCCGCCCGGGGGCCGGGCGGCCACGTTGATGAGCACGGGGCCGTCCGCCGTGAGGCGTACCTGTGTATGGGAGACGGCGTGGTCGAAGCCCAGGACGGCCAGCGCCCGGGTGACGAAGGACGCCACCTCGGACTCCCGCTCCGGGCCGAGACCGCTCGGGAAGTCGTACCCGGTCTCGGCCTGCCGTGGACCGGGGCCGACGTGCTGGGCGAGGATGCCGACGACCTCGGTCCTGCCGTCGCTGGTAATGCTCTGCACGGCGTATTCAGGTCCTTCGACCGCGCGCTCCACGAGGAGCGCGCCGGGTCCGAACAATTCGACGGCGCGGGCCACGTCCTCGGGGTTGCGGCACAGCATGCTGCCCCGCCCACCGGACCCGGTCGCCTTCTTCACGACCACGGGCACGGCGGGCATGCCGAGGCGCTGGGCGGCGGCCGCGGCATCGGCCGGGTCGGCGGCCGGCAGGTGGTCGGGGACCCGCACTCCCCCGCTGGTGAGCACCATCCGCATGCGGATCTTGTCGTGGCAGGCGAGCGCGGCCTGGAGGTCGAGGCCGCGGGTGCCGAGTCGTGCGGCCAGATAGCTGGCCAGCGGCAGGTGGGCGTCATAGACGCTGAAGACCGCGTCGAGCGGGCGGCCGGCGTGGAGCCAGCGGAGCGCCGCCTCGGCGGCGTCCCAGTCGTCCAGGTCCACGTCCAGGGGGACGTCGACCTGGCAGGCGAGGTCGAGCGGTGTGGGGTTGTCGAGGAGGACGGAGCGCACGTCGAGCTGGTTGAGGACGTCGACGACGCGGCGTCCCGAGACGCACGCCACGCTCGGTCGCGTGTCGGCGGTGAGGTCGGTGTTCATCAGCAGCACCGCCTGACGATGTCGAGTTGCTCGTCGGCGCCCTGGCACCGTTCTTCGAGGCGTCGGCAGGCCGCGTGCAGGGCGGCCCGTTCGGCGCGGTCGGAGGTGTTGAGGGCGAGGTAGAGCGGGACGGGATGGGCACCGAGCTTGCGCTTCTCCACACCGTTGGACCGGCCGAGGTCGATGGAGCCGACCTCGGTGGCGATGGCACCCTCGATGAGCAGGGCGGCCATGGCCCGGTACGGCACGAAGTGGGAGAGCCGCTCGGCATCGAGTCCGGCCAGCCACATCGACCACTTCCCGGCGAACTGCCAGCCGGCGAAGACCGCGACGGTCCGCCCTTCGGCGTCGACGGCGGTCACCATGCGCTCGTACGGCGCGAGGCGGGCCTTGATGGCATGGAGGAAGGTCCCGGGCAGCACGTCCGTGGGCGTGCCGCGGTTCTCCAGGATGGAGTGCAGGAGGCGTACGAGGGTGTCGGCGTCCGCCGGCGCCTCCGCCACGGTGAACTCGCGGCCCGATACCCGGCGTTCCTTCTCCCGCTTGCGGCGCAGCCGCCCGGAGGCGAAGCCCCAGTAGTCCGCGACGGAGGGCACGTCGGTGGAGCAGCGGTACGAGGTGGTGATGTGGGCGGTGGCGTAGCCGTGCCGCAGCAGCAGCCCGCCGAGGTCGCCGGCGGGGGCGTTCGCCACGCCCCAGGTCCGTACGCCCTCGTCCCCCGCGGTCGCTTCCAGCGCGCCGAGCAGAGAGACGAGCGCGTCCTCGTGGCCGGGCACGGCGAGCGGACCGCCGTCGAGTGCCGCGAGGCTGTGGGCCAGAAGGACGGGACCGCCGAGGTCGAGCTGGGCGAGGTCCGTCAGGTACGAGAGCCGGGGGCACTCGTACACGACGTACGCCGGGCACACGCCCACGAGGGCGCTTCCGCGGTACGCAAGGAGATGGCGGGGCTCGAAGCGGCCCGGCGGGGCGTCCTCGAAGGCGGCGAGCCACTCCCAAGTGTGGAAGACGGTCCCGCCGGCCCGGGCGACGACACGGTTCCACTGCTCGGCGTCGACCGCCTGTATGGAGGTCCGCACCTCGATCCGGTGCGACCCCATGGTCTTCGGGGCGGGTTCGGTGAGGGTCATCCGCGCCACCTCAGCAGCACGACTTGAACTCGCGGCTGTCGGTCTCCGCCGGACCGAGGCCGTCTCCGAACACCACCTGCAAGCTGAGGGCCTTGCGGACCTCCTGCTCCGCCCGGTCGAGCTCCTCGGGCGTCTCGCCGTAGACCACGATGCGGCCGTAGACACCGCCGTTCGGATGCTCCTTGGGCCGGACGGTCTCGCCCGGCTCGACCTCGACCTCGACGATGGGCCTGAACGGACCTGTCTCCGCGTCGACTTCGTCGTACAGGAGCGTGCCCGCCGCGTCGAAGACGATGCTCGCGTAGCGCGCGTACGGCACGGTGGCCTTCGCTTCGGGCTGCGGGAGGCCAAGGGCCTGCCGCGTGACGGCCTCCGTCATGTCGACGCCGCTGACGGCGGTGGTCATCTCGACGAGCCGGCCGCCGGGGCGCCGCGCGTTGACCTCGATGACACGGAATCCGTCCGGGCCGCGCCGGATCTGGGTGTGGCTGATCCAGTCGTGCACGCCCAGGGCGGCGAGGACGTCTCGCATCAGTCCGTCCAGCTCGTCGCGCTCGTCCGCCGACAGACCGCTCGGGTGTTCGTAGCCCAGCTCGACGAAGACCGGCGGCGGAGTCATCCGCTGCCGGAAGACGCTCAGGACGCCGGTCTTCGAGTCCTGGGTGAGCGTCTGGACGGCGTACTCGGGCCCGTCGACGTACTCCTCGATCAGAGCTCCGGTCAGGGAGCCGGTCGGAGCGGCGAACAGGGCACCGACGGCCGCACGCAGCTCGCGCTCGTCCTGGCAGCACCGCACCCCGAACGCGCCCGCACCGTCACGGGGTTTGACGACCGCGGGATAGCCGATGTCCTCGGCCGCCGCGATCGCCTCCTCCACGGTGCCGGCGAGCGCGAAGCGGGGCACGGGCAGACCCGCCTCGCTCAGCACGGTCCGGGTGCGCCACTTGTCACGGCAGTTCGTCGCCGCGGTCTCGTCGAGGCCCCGAGGGGCCTCGACGAGGAGCCTGCCCAGGCGGGCCATCAGGGGCAGTCGCGGTTCCGTGTGGGTGAGCACCGCCACGGGGGCCTCGTCGCCGAGCTCGGCGCGTATCGCGTCGGCCACCGCGTCCCAGTCGTCGAGGGCGACGTCCAGGTGGGTGTCGACCCAGGGCATGCAGTGCCAGGGCACCTGCTCGTCCACGAGCACCACGCGGTACCCGAGATCCCGCACGACGGCGAATTCGCGTTCGCTGCGGCCTCCGAGCACGACGACGGAGCCGGCGCCGCTGTTGGTTGGATCAGTCACGTGCTGCGGTCCTTCGAAGTGAGGTATCGGATGAGAACCCGGCAACGAGCAATGACCGGTTCAGCAGCAGGTGTTGGCCTTCTTGGCCGCGGCGGCGACGGCCTGGACGGCCGGGCGCTGCAGGGCGTCGAGCTTCATCGCCTCGACGATGCCGGCGATCTGGCCTATCTCCTCGTTCTTCAGCCCGAGCTTCTTGGCGGCGGCGAGGAAGGACCGCACGGTCTCCTCGCGGTCCTGCAGGAGCGCGGCGCAGAGGGCGACGGCGGCGCGGGTCTTGGGCTCCAGGGCGTCGTGGTCGAAGACGGCGCCGAAGAACTCCTGGTAGCTCTTGGAAAAGGCGGCGTGGTGCTCGCCGACCGTGGGGGCGAGCTGGATGAGCTGGGTGGAGACGGACTGCTGGGCCGCGGCCATGGCGATACTCCTGAATCGGAAGATGACGGTGAAACGGATGGTGAAAGAGATCTAGTTCTGGGTGGCGAGGTGGTGGATCGTCTCCAGGACGAGCCTCCCCGCCTTGCCGAGCGCGTCGGGGTCGATTCGCTCGGGGCTGTCGAGCGGCGAGTGGTAGTGCGCCGCCCCGACGCCGATGCCCGCGGCGGGGAAGCCGGCGGACGCGTAACGCCGGTTGTCGGACGACACCATTCCCGCGTACAGCTGGATGCCGAGGCGTCGGCCGGCGCTGTCGAGTGCGGCGATGACGTGCCGGGGGGCCGGGTCGGCCGGTCCGAGCTCGATCGCGATCTTCCCGTTGAACTTGCCGGCCATGTCGAGGTTGAGCGCGTCGGGTTCGACGCCTGCCTCGCGCAAGGTGCGTGCGTGGTGCCCGGAGCCGAGCGTGCCGATCTCCTCGGCGTCGACCAGGGCGAGGACGACCGGCCGGGGCAGTGGCGCGGACGAGGTCAGCACACGGGCGACCTCGCACATCACCGCGGTTCCACTGGCGTTGTCGCCCGCGCACGGGAAGTGCCGCTCGGGGTCCGATCCGACACCGTCGTAGTGCGCGGTGAGGAGGATGGGCTTCGCCTCCGGGTCGCTGCCCGGCAGGGTGGCGACGATGTTCGTGCCGGTGGCGGGCACGCGGACCAGCGGGACATGGGCGGTGACCACGCTGCCGACCGCGTCGGCGAGCAGATCCGGCCGTACGGCCACGACCGGGAGCCCGACCGGCGCGGGGCCCTGGACCCGCTTGGTGAGGAATCCGGAGGCGTCCGCGTTCTGCGCCGTGAGGATGCCCACCGCGCCGCGCGCCGTCAGGGTGTCGGCGAGCTCCGCGAAGGCGTTCCCCTGAGGGACGGTGGGCAGCGCTGCCCACTCCCCCGGCCCCGCGTCCTCGGAGACCGTTCCGGTGACGGGCCCGGGCATCGGCCCCGAGCGCGGGTGTTCGGCGAACTCGGCACGGTGGACGAGCTCGCGGCCGAGCCGTCCGCCCTCCGCCCGGAGGGTGGGCCGGCCCGCCAGTCGCATGACTTCGCGGATGGCGAAGCTGTCGAGCACGGGCGTGAGGCCGTACGACGTCAGCTCCGCGACAAGAAGCCGCCTGGCCAGGTCGTGCCCTGGCGTGCCGGGTGCACGCCCCTGCATGTCGGGGGTGCACAGGGCCCGGAGCGTCGTCAGGGCACGGTCCGCGTCGAACGCGTCCGCCGCAGAGCGCACCGCGACGCGCTCCTGGCCCTGGGCTGTGTCCTTCATCTGAGGCGTCTTCCTCAGCAGCCGCCGCCGGGCTCACCACAGCAGCCGCCGCCCTGACCACCGGCGACCGAGCCGGTGGCGTCGGCCGGCTCGCCGCAGCAGCCGCCCTGCGAGGCGCCCGCCGTGGCGGTCGGGTCCGTGACGAAGCCGCCGACGGGCTCCTGCTCGGCCGCCTCGGTCGAGTTCGTGGCCATGACCCACTTCCTTCCCGTTCATCTGATTCGAATTCCCTTTACTTAAACAAGTATCGAATCAGAGAGATCGCCGTGTCAATGGTCGCGACGCGCACGCTCGCCGACCGCGTCCAGGAACGCCCTGATGAGCGGGTGGAGTCGGGCCGCCGTCGACGACAGCTCGGGCTGGAACAGGCTGCCGACGAAGAAGGGATGGTCGGGGAGTTCCACCGCACGCGGCGCCTTCTCCGCGTCCCAGCCGCTGATCCGCAGCGCTCCGGCGAGGATCTTGTCCTCGTAGTCCGGGTTGAGGCCGTACTTGCAGTGATACGTCTCCACCGTCTCCTCCAGACCCGGGTAGGCGGAGGCGAGCCGGCTGCCCGGCGCGAAGTAGAGCGGCGCCGTCTCGCCGACGAGCGAGCAGCAGAGCGGGACGATGAGCGGGGTGGAAGCCTCCGCGTCGTACTGCACATCCTCCGCGTCCTGCAGCCCCAGGACGTTGCGCGCGTACTCGATGAGCGCGTGCTGGAAGCCGCCGCAGGTGCCGAGGTAGGGGATGCCGAGGGTGCGGGCGGTACGGATGGCGAGGAGCACGTTCGCCTGGCTCGCGTACGGCGACCCGGGGACCACCCAGATCCCGTCGTAGTCGGCGATGGACTCGGTCACGGTGCTGCTGGGGAGCCAGTCGACGTCGACACCGAAGGCGGGCACGATCTCGTCGAACCGGGCGTGGGCGGGAACACGGTCACTGCGGTCGCCGACAAGGGCGAGACGGGGACGCGAGGTCATCGGGATGTCTCCAGTCCTGCGGAGGTGAAAGGGGACGCGTGGTCGGTCTGGTGCCGGTGCGTTCCGGCGCTCACCACAAGGGCCGCCCGGTCATGCGGGGCTCGGGGGCGAGCCCGAGCAGCGCGAGGACGCTGGGCGCGATGTCGGCGAGGGTGGCCGGGCCGGCAGGCGTTGCCGCCTTCTGCCCGGCAGCCGGAACGAGCACGGCGGGAACCGGGTTGGTGGTGTGCCCGCCGTAGGGCCAGCCGTCGCCGTCCGTGGCGTCGGTGAGCATCTTCTCGGCGTTGCCGTGGTCCCCGACGAGCAACACCCAGCGGCCGGTCGCCTGCGCCGCGCCGCAGATGGCCTCCACGGCACGGTCGGTGTGCTCGGCTGCCTGCCGGGTCGCGTCGAAGTGGCCGGTGTGGCCGACGACGTCGATGTTGGCCAGGTTGGCGACCACCAGGGGAACGTCGTCGCGGCGGGCGGCGGAGATGACGGCTTCGGTGACCCGGTCGATGTTCATCGCGGGTCTCACCGTGTAGTCGGGAGCCCTGTCACCGGTGATCCTGACATGCTCCTCGACGGGGACGACGTTCGAGTCGCGGCCATTGAGGTAGTACGTGACGTGCTCGAACTTCTCGGCTTCGGCGATGCGTACGGAGCGCACGCCCTGCGCACCGAGTACGGTGGCGAGGCCGCCGCCCGCGTCCGACCGGTGCACCAGGGCCGGGATGGACGCCTTGGTGTCGTACTGGGCGAGGCTCAGGAAGGTGACCCGCCGGCCGGCGAGCCAGGTGTGGAGGTCGTCCGCGAGCTGCTGGATGCGGTCGCTGCGGAAGTTGGTGAACAGGATGGCGTCGCCGTCCTGGACGGCCCCGAGCGGCCGGCCGTCGGCGCTCGTCACGACGCAGGGCGGCACCCATTCGTCTCCGCGCTGGGTCAGCTCCAGGGCCTCCTGCGGCTCACTGATCGCTTCGCCCTTGCCGTCGACGATGGCGAGGGAGACCTTTTCGGTCAGTTCGAGGTTGCCGCTCTTGTCGAGTGCGTACCCGCGTCCGACGACCGTCGCCACCTCTCCGATGCCCGCCTCGGCGAAGAACGTGTCGACGAGGCCCAAGTAGGCGGCGGCCGTGTGGTCGGCGACGTCCCGCCCATCCGTGATGGCATGGACGCGGACCCGCGGCACGGCGAACTGCGCGGCGATACGGAGCAGTTCCTGCAGGTGCTGCACGTTGGCATGGATCATGCCGTCGGAGCAGAGCCCGATGAGGTGCAGGGCGCCGCCGCTCGCGGCGAGGCCCTTCAGCACCTCGGTCAGGGCCTCGTTCGAGCGCATGCGTCCGCTGGAGATCTCCTCCTGGACGAGCACGCTGTCGTACGGGATGGGGCGGCCGGCGCCGATGACCATGTGGCCGATCTCCGAGTTGCCCACCGTCCCGGGGAGCAGTCCGACGGCGGTGCCGGAGGCGTCGGCGAGGACGGTCGGGCAGGTGGCGAGCAGTCCGTCGAGGTACGGCGTGGCGGCCGCGGTCAGGGCGTTGGCCTCACCGGCCGCCGCGTGTCCCCAACCGTCGAGGACCAGCAGGATGCCCGGGGTTCCGGCGCTCACAGGGTGCTCGCGATGTCGTCGTCGTGGAGGCTGTCGAGCGTCTTCCAGAAGGTCGGGAAGGACTTCGCGACGCAGCCGGGGTCCTTGATGACGACGCCCTCGGTGCGCAGGCCGGCGATGGCGAAGCACATGGCGATGCGGTGGTCGTCGTAGGTGTCGATGACCGTGCCCTGCGGGGTTCCTCCGGTGATGGTCATGGCGTCGGGGAACTCCTCGACGGTGATGCCCATCTTGCGCAGCTCGGTGGTGACGGCCGCGATGCGGTCGCACTCCTTGATCCGGAGGCTGGCGATGTTGCTGATGTGCGTGGTGCCCTGGGCGAAGGCGGCGACGACCGCGAGGGTCGGGACCACATCGGGCATGGTCTCCATGTCGATGTCGATGCCGTGGAGTTCCCCGCCGGTCAGCGTGATGGAGTCGTCGGTTACCTCGGCGGTGCAGCCCATGCGGACCAGGGCCTCGACGAGTCCGACGTCGCCCTGCTTGGACGACTTGCCGATGCCCGGGATGGTGACCGTGCCGCCGAGCACCGCGGCGGCGGCGAGGAAGTACGACATGCCGGAGGCGTCGGGCTCGACGCTGACCGTGCCGCCGCGCAGCTTCTGGCCGGCGGCGACCTTGAAGCGGGTGTAGCCGTCGCGCTCGACGACGACGCCCATCTCGGCGAGGGCCGCGATCGTCATCTCGACGTAGGGCTTGGAGATCAGGTCGTCGATGACGTGGACCTCGGTGTCCTGCTCGGCGCGCGTGGCGTTGACCAGGAGGCTGGAGGTGAACTGGGAGCTGACCGCGCCGCTGATCCGCGTGGAGCCGCCGCGGAAGCTCGGGCCGGTGACCTTGATCGGCGGGCTGCCGTTGCCGCGGACGGCCTCGGCCGTCACGCCGAGGCCGGGGAGGGCTTCGAGGAGGGAGCCCATGGGGCGCTCCTGCATACGCTTGGTGCCGGTGAGCACGGTCGTCCCCTCGGCGTGGCCGGCCATGGAGATCAGGAACCGGATCGGGGTGCCCGCCGCTCCGACGTACACCTCCTCGGCCGGGGCCGTCATCGGCCGGCCGGTGGGCGTGACCGTGATCCGCTCGGCCGCGGCGTCGATGTCCACGTCGACATGGCCGAAGGCGCGCAGCGCACCCGCGAGGAACTGCGTGTCGTCGCAGACCAGGGCGCCCTCGATCGTGGTGGACTCACCGGACAGGGCGGCGAGCGCCAGGTAGCGGTTGGAGTAGCTCTTGGAGCCGAGGACCTTCACCCGCTTGTCGAAGGTCTGCAGGGGTCGGATCGTGACGCTCTCGGCCTTCATCCGCAGATCTGTCTCGAACGAGCTCAAAGCCTCTCCCGATGGTCGTGGCGCCGTGACGTCACGACGCCGCCGGTGACGTGATCGAGACTGCGGGTGCTCCGGTGTGGCTGAGAAGTTCCTTCCGGGGGCAGCAAGTTGCCGGGCAACATGCTGCCTCCCATGATCGGATCCGCTCACTCGGCACCGATCAGATGATCAAGCACCGTGCTATCTTGAAGAAATTCAATTCAGCAGCAGGCCTGGGGGGCGGATGTTGCAGTCACTGGGATTGGACGAACTGGCGCACACGATCTACCGCTTCGCACTCGACCGGCCGGGGTGCCACCTGGACGACCTTCCGCTCGGCGTCGACGCACCGGAGGCCGCCGTACGCCAGA
Organism: Streptomyces sp. SKN60; assembly: GCF_026236535.1. Classification (GTDB taxonomy): domain Bacteria; phylum Actinomycetota; class Actinomycetes; order Streptomycetales; family Streptomycetaceae; genus Streptomyces. The sequence continues at coordinate 182,046 of NZ_JAHTMW010000006.1, forward strand.
GCGTGAACCGTCTCGTCGAGCTCTCGTTGCTGCGCCAGATGTCCGGCACCCTCGTACCGACCCGGCCACCACTCGCGCTGCGCACGATGCTGGAGCGGCAGCAGTCCGAACTCCTCCGTCGCCAGCAGGAGTTCGTCCACATCAAGGCGGCCGTGGACCGGCTCTCCGAGGAGTACGACGACGCCCAGGCGCGAGGCACCCACGCGGGCTGGGAGCGCCTCGAGTCCCAGGCCGCGATCCACGCGCGCATGGAGCGCCTGGCCGGCCGGACCACCACCGAGTGCGTCTCCCTGCTCCCCGCCGACGCCAACAGCGCCGAGGCGATGCACGCCCGTCGCCCGGTCGACCAGCACATGCTGGACCGCGGGGTCCTGGTGTGGAACGTCTACCTGGAGAGCGTCTACAACGACCGGGCCGGCCTCGCCTACGCGCGCTGGATCGCCCGCAACGGCGGCAAGGTCGGCACCGCGCCGACCCTCCCCCTCTGGCTCGTCGTCTACGACCGGACCACGGCCCTGCTGCCCGCCGACCCGGCCGACCCGTGCGCCGGGGCGGTGCAGGTGTCGGGTGCCGGGTACATCACCGGGCTGATCGCGTTGTTCGAGCGCCTCTGCGAGAGCATGACGCCGCTGGACGCCCCAGGAACCTGCGAGGGCGACCAGCCGACTCCGCTCGAAAAGGAGATGCTCCGTCTGATGGGTCAGGGACTCACCGACGAGGCGGTGTGCAAGAAGCTCGGCCTGGGCCTGCGCACCGCGCGCCGCACCATCGCCGACATGATGGAGCGGCTGGGCGCCCGCAGCAGGTTCGAGGCCGGGGCCAAGGCGGTCGAGCGTGGCTGGCTGCGGCCCTGCGCGTGCGGCGGCGATCAGCCCGTGCGGGCAAAGGATCCGAAGAGTGCAGCCCTCTCCGCCACGATCTCCGAAGGGCTGGACCTCGGCGTGCTGGTGTGAACGTCAGGCCTCGGCGACCGCCAGCTCCCCCATGCTCGGAACGGCGAGCAGACCGGAGAGCAGGCTCAGATTGTCCCGCCGGAGGCGGTAGTAGACCCAGGTGCCACGGCGCTCGGAGGTGACCAGATTCGCTTCGCGGAGGATCTTGAGGTGATACGAGATCGTCGGCGCCGACAGGTCGAAGGGGCCGGTCAGATCACAGACGCACAGTTCGCCGTCACCCGTTGCGGACGCGATCATCGAGAGCAGGCGGAGCCGGATCGGGTCGCCCAGGGCCTTGAACATCTTGGCCGTGCCCGCGGCCCGCTCCTCGTCGAGGGGCGCGGCTATGACGGGGGTGCAGCATGTTACGGGGTCGATCACCTCAAGCTGTGCCATCTGTCTAGTTTTACAGTTGTCGAATCTTTGCGCAACTGACCTGAGACGTGACGAGAGGCACCCCATGTGCCTCTCGGGCAGGGGAAATGGCCCTGCCTCCGCGCGGTGGGGACGCGCGAGGGAGGCAGGGCCGGAGTGCCCGACAGGGGGTGTCATGCGGAGGAGGTCCGCCGGGCAGACCGCGGGGAATCGGTTCAGGCCGGCGCCTTGGTGACGCGGCAGGCGAAGCACTTGTAGGCCTGCTGGCCCGACAGGTTGTCGTAGTAGCGGTCGTCGACGAGTGCGTTCGCCGCCTCGTAGTGATCGGCTCCCAGCTCCTCGGCGAGCTTCTGTGCGGGGCCGAACGTGTTGGGCAGGAAGACGGTGTCCTCCCGGATGCCCTCCCAGTACAGGGCTGTGGCCGTGACCTTGCCCCGTGGGCTCTCCACGACCACGTCGTCGCGGTCCTCGATGCCGAGCCTGCGCGCCGTGTCGGGGTGGATCTGAAGAAGCCTGATCCCGTTGAGCCGGGCGCCGGTGGGCGTCCAGTGGGTGACGGAGGCGAAGTGGACCACGCTCGGCCGGCCCGTCATGCCCATGAGCGGGTAGTCGCGGTGGACGGAGCCGTCGCCCCGCACACCGAGCCGCACCGGATGCGTGACGGCCTGCGGATTGATCGGGCTGGTGATGAAGCGCCTCTCGTAGGCGAGCGTGGGATGGGCGCCGGTCACCTCGGGGTGGGTGTAGAAGCCGGGCAGTGCCGCGTGACCGGCCGTGGCGAGCTGCCGGTCCAGCTCCTCGGTGTAGATCTCGATCTTGCCGCTGGGAGTGAGGAAGCGCTGCCCCTTCCTGGCGCCGAGCGACTCGGCGGCCTCGTACCAGGAGGGATGGTCCTGGTAGAGCGCGCCGACGCCGGGATGGTCGGGCGTCGGGCAGGGCCAGCGCAGCGGCTCCGTGCGCTTCTGCATCCGCTCCTGCGTCATGCCGCCCACACCCGGGGTGTGCTTGACGAACTCCGCCCAGAGGGTCGAGTAGTCCTTCCAGGCCAGGGGGAAGGAGTCGGCCCAGTACGCGTGACCCTTCCGGCGGTCCTGGCGTGCGAAGGCGTGGGCGAGGTCGATCCAGATCTCGTAGTCGGTCTTCGACTCGCCGCAGCGCGGAACCGCGGCCTCCTGCCAGCGGATCGCCCGGTCGTCGCGCCGCATGTACACGCCTTCGTACTCCAGCGGCGAGCTCACCGGGAGGACGACGTCGGCGTAGTACGCCGCCTCTTCCATGAAGAGGCCGGTGTAGACGTAGAAGTCGAGCTTGCGGAACGCCTCCTTGACCTTCTCCGTGTTGGCGGAGGAGATCAGCGGGTTGCCCTGGGTGATGATCGCCTTGAGGGGGTACGGCTTGCCGGTGAGGATGGCCTCGGCGAAGTAGTCGGGCCCCACGGGCAGCGCGGTCCCCACGTCGGGCGTGCGGACGGTGAGCGCGGGCAGGTGCAGGTCGCCGGGCCAGGTGTTGTGCATGAAGTTGCACCCGGTGCCGAGCCGGCCGATGTTGCCCGTGACGGCGGCGAGGAACGTGAGCACCCGATATGTGTCGAAGGCGCCGAGCTGGTGCGAGATGCCGGCGTTGCAGAAGATGGCCGCCTTGTCGGCGCGGGCGTACTCGCGTGCGATGCGGCGGATGGTGTCGGCCGGGACACCCGTCACGTCGGCGGCCCACTCCGGGGTGTATCCCGATGCCGCCATATGGGCCTGGAGCTCCTTGAAGCCGAGGACCCAGCGGTCGACGAACTCCCGGTCGTACAGGCGCTTGTCGAGGATGTGCTGCAGCATGCCCAGGGCCAGGGCCAGGTCGGTGTGCGGCTTGGGGGAGATCCACTCGTCGGCGAGCGCGCCCGTGGGAGTCTCCCGGGGGTCGACGACGACGAGCTTCGCGCCCGTGCGGGCCTTCCCACGGAGCAGGTAGTCGAAGGTGACGGGATGGGTCTCGGCCTGGTTGGTGCCGAGGAAGAGGAAGTAGTCGGCGGAGCCCAGGTCGTCCTCGCCGGTGGCGCCGTCCGTGCCGTACCCGTTGGTGAAGTTGCCGAGGCCGAAGGTGGCCTTGAGGGCGTTGCCGCCGGCGTCGTTGCAGACCGGACCGACGTCGGTGTTGTTGGGGCTGCCGAGGAGCGTGAACAGGCGGGCCACCAGGGAACCGGTGCCCCGGGGGAGACGGCCGGTGGTCCGGTTGGCGATCGAGGCGACCTGACCGCTGTCGCGCAGCGCGAGGAGGCGGCGGGCGATCAGGTCGAGCGCCTCGTCCCACGTGGCCTCGCGGAAGGCGGAGTCCTTGGAGCCCTTCCGGCCGCCGGTACGGATCAGGGGCTTGGTCAGGCGCAGGGGGTTGTGGGTGATCTCGGCCATCATCGGGGCCTTGACGCAGATGTTGCCCTGCTGCACCGGGTCGCCGGACGCGCCCTGGACGCTGATGACGCGGTCGGCGCGGACACCGACGGAGATCGCGCAGTTCGAGTTGCAGAACTGGCAGGCGCTCTTGACCGTCCGGTCGGGGTGGAGGGCCGCCGAGCCCTCGGTGAAGTTCAACAGGCCGCCCTCGCCGACGGTGGTAGATGGTGCGACATTCACGGGGTTGCCTCCGGCCGCGGATGCGGTCGGGACGTTGACCATCAGGGCCGCGCTGGTGAGCACGGCGCCCTGGACGACGTTCCTTCTGGAGACAGGCTTGTTGCTGTGGGACACGTCCGACTCCCCCTGTGGTGTGGCAGGCGTCGAGAGCCTAGGGTGATCACCACCTCCTGTCTAGAGATTCATCGAATCAACGGGTTACAGTGAGGCGCGCGCCGTCCCGCTGCCCGGACTGGCCTGTCTTCGCGCTGTTTTGACGTTCCGTCAGCATCCTTTCAAACCAGGCATGTCGACGTGTAGCCCGCAGGGGGGTGGGGATGAATCCGGGTGTGCGCTCGCTGCCGGGAGCCGGCCTCGTCCGCGCCCTGCTCCTCACCTGGCTGAGCGTGGTGATGTCCGCCTGCGGCCACAGTGTGGCCACGGGAGCGTCGCCCGCCTGGAGCGCGATCTCGGAGGGCGCTGCGGCCGTCACCCTCGTGGTGGCGCCCTTTGCCCGCCGTCGCCTGACCATGCCGATGGGCTCGGGCGTTCTCGCCGTATCGCAGATCGGACTGCACGCCTTCTTCTCGGCCACGATGCCGGTGAGCCCGACGCCGCATTCCATGGGGACGATGAACCACGGTTTGACTCCCCTGCCCTGGACGACCGTTCTCCCCACGTTCCCGATGCTCTGCGGTCACCTCGTGGCGGCGGCCGGCGTCGCATGGCTGCTCCGCAGCGGCGACGCGGCAGCGTCCCAGGTCCGCGAACTCGCCTGCCTTTACGGCTCCGATGTCGTCGCGTACGTACGGCGCATCCTCAACAGTCTGGTGCGACAGTGGTGTTGCCACCCGACTGCACCCGTATCCGGTCTTCCGCGTGCTCTGTCCTGTCGGGCGGCAGCGCCCCTCGGCCCTCAGCTCCTCCTCTCACATGAGGTGACTCGACGCGGACCTCCGCGGTGGATGGCCGTCCTCGGCTGACGTCGTCATCCATCCTTCCCGCCCCGGTACACGTGTGCCCTGCGAGGCACCGATCGGGGCCCTGCACCAACGGAGTCACACCCATGCGCACTTCCGCACGCCTCGGCATCCTCGCCGTGACCACGGTCGCCGGCCTCGCACTCGCCTCCTCCCCTGCCCTCGCCCATGTGTCCGTCCAGCCGGAGGGCGCCGCCGCCAAGGGCGGCTATGCCACCGTGAACGTCAAGGTTCCCAACGAGCGGCCGAACGCCTCGACCACCAAGGTCGAGGTGTCGTTCCCCGCCGATCACCCACTGGCCTCGGTCATGCCGCAGGCGGTGCCCGGGTGGACCATCGAGGTGACCAGGACGAAGCTCGCCAAGCCGCTGACGCTGCACGGCAAGAGCATCACCGAGGCCGTCAGCAAGGTCACCTGGACCGCCACCGACAAGGGCATCCAGCCGGGCTACTTCCAGAAGTTCCCGCTGTCGCTCGGCCAACTGCCCGAGGACGCGGACGAACTCGTCCTCAAGGCGCTGCAGACGTACGACAACAAGGAGGTCGTACGCTGGATCGAGCCGCCGGTGGCGGGCCAGGAGGAGCCGGAGCATCCGGCCGCCGTACTGAAGCTCTCCGCGGCGGCCGACGACCACCACGGCGGGGCACCGGCTTCGAACGCGCCTTCCGCGAAGCCCTCCGGCAGTGACGACCACGACGCCGACAAGGCACAGGCACAGGCACACGACGACAGCGAGCACGGCACCGAGCGGTGGCTCGGCATCGCCGGGATCGTCCTGGGCGCGGCCGGACTCGGCACGGCCCTGGTCACGAGCCGTCGCCGCGGCAACGCCTGATCCGGAAAGGCTGCCATGACGGTCACCGTCTCCCGCGCGCGCCGCTGGGTCGTCGTCCTGCTGGCCGGTCTGGGCCTGCTCGTCGCCGGGGCCCCTCCGGCCGACGCCCACGCCGTGCTCACCGGCAGTACGCCCGCGCGCGGGGCGGTGGTCGCCGAAGCCCCGTCCCGGGTGGTGCTGACCTTCACCGAGGAGATCGCACTCAGCGCCGACGCCGTGCGCGTCCTTGATCCCACCGGCCGGCGGGTGGACGATGCGCGGCCTGTCGAGGAAGGCGGTGGCTCGTACGCGGTCGGCCTGCGGGAGAAGTTGCAGCGCGGGACGTACACGGTGGCGTACCAGGTGGTGTCCGCCGACAGCCACCCGGTGGCAGGGGCGTTCACGTTCTCCGTGGGCGCCCCGTCGGCGACGTCCGCCGGCGCGGTGCCGACCGTGCGCGATCCGGATGCCGGCCCCGTCGGGTGGGCCTACGCGGCAGCGCGCTTCGGCGCGTACGCCGGGATGGTTCTCTTGACGGGTGCCGTCTGCTTCCTGCTGGTGTGCCGGCCGCAGGGACGGGAGCGTCGCCTGACGCGCCATGCGGTGGTGGTGGGATGGTCGGTGCTGCTCGCGTGCACGCTCGCCCTGCTCGTACTCCGGGGCGCGTACACCGGCTCCGGGAAGCTCGGGGATGTCGCCGATGTCGCGCTACTCGGCGAGGTCTGGGGAACCAAGGCGGGTGTGCTCTTCAGTGTGCGCGTGGGGTTGCTGGCAGCCTGCGCCGTGGTGTGGATCCGGTGGCGGAAGGCACCCGCGGAGGCTTCGCGCCGTGTCGCGGTCGTCACCGCACTGCCCCTGGGAACCGCGCTCGCCTGGACCTGGGCCGGCGCCGAGCATGCCTCGGCGGGGTTGCAGACCGCTGTCGCCGTACCCGTCGATGTGGTGCATCTGCTGGCGGCCGGCACATGGATCGGCGGGTTGTGCGTCCTGGCCCTCGCGTTGAGGCGAGTCGACGCTCTGCCCGCGGAGGTGGTGGCCCGGTTCTCGCGCGTCGCGCTCGTCAGCGTGGGCGTTCTCGTGGTCACCGGGCTCTATCAGTCGTGGCGCCAGGTGGGTACGCTGCCCGGCCTGACCGAGACCGGCTTCGGTCTCCTGCTGCTCGCCAAGGCGGGCGGGGTTGCACTGCTGCTCTGCCTCGGCTACGTCTCACGCCGCTGGACCGCCCGTCTGGCGGACGGCCCCACCCCGCGGCGGACTCTCCGGCGCCGGGTGGCGACGGAGGCCGTCCTCGGGGTGGCCGTTCTGGCGGTCACCACGGTTCTGACCACCACAGAACCCGCGCGTTCCGAGCAATCGGCGACGAAGGCAGAGGCCATTGCCGTGGTGTCCATCGAGGCCCCGTTCGACACCGGCGGCCCCCGGGGGAAGGGGAAGGCCGACATCGTCGTGGATCCCGGACGGGTCGGCGCCAACGCGTTCCATGTGACCGTGACCGACCCGGCCGGCGGGCTCATCGACGTGCCCGAGGTACGGGCGACCCTGACGTCGTCCGAAGGCATCGGCCCCCTGCCGGTCCCCGTGCGACGCGCGTCCGAAGGCCACTGGACCGTCTCCGGCTTCCAGGTGCCGACGCCGGGCGCCTGGGAGCTGGCGCTGACCGTACGGACCTCCGACGTCGATCAGATCACGCTGCGTCGTCCGCTCGATGTCCGCTGACGTCCGCGTCGTGGCCGTCGTAGGGGTTGGACGCCCTCCCGTCGATCTCGGCGACGAGGTCCGCGACGCGCTCCTTGATCTCGTCGCGTATCCGGCGCACGACGTCGAGGTCCTGGCCCGCCGGGTCCTGCAGCGCCCAGTCGCGGTACTGCTTCCCCGGGAAGACGGGGCAGGTGTCGCCGCAGCCCATGGTGATCACGTAGTCGCTGGCCTTCACCATCTCCGGGGTCAGCACGCGCGGGGTGAGACCGACCAGGTCGATGTCCACCTCGGCCATCGCGGCGACAGCCTGGGGGTTGATCTGGTCAGCGGGCAGGGTGCCGGCGGAGCGGACCTCGACGCGCCCCCGGGACAGGTGCTGGAGCCAGGCGGCGGCCATCTGCGAGCGGCCGGCGTTGTGGACGCAGACGAATAGGACGGTAGCGCGGGGGACGGTGGCCATGTCGATCCTCGGGTGGTGCGGATGGTGCCTGGGGTGAGGAGGGGTGGCATGCGAACCGGAACCCTGCAGGAGAATGGGGAAAGCGGTCGCCGCGACACCCCCGAGCATGAGAGTATCAGTACATGCTGACATCAGTCGACAGTGACGTATTGAAGGTGCTGGCCGACCCCTTGCGCCTTCAGATCGTGACACTGCTGGCGCGCGAGTCCCTCTGCACGACCCACCTGGTCGAGGAGACGGGAGCGCGGCAGACCAACCTGTCCAACCATCTGAAGGTGCTGCGCGAGGCGGGCCTCGTCGACACCGAGCCCTGCGGCCGGTGGACGTACTACCGCCTCAAGCCCGAGGCACTGTCGGCGCTCGCCGGCGAGCTGACCCACCTCGCGGCAGTGGCGCAGGAGACCGCCGGAAGCGGCCGCAAGCGGAGCTGCTGACATCAACAGGAACTGACATCATCGAAAGCTGGTGTCAGTTCTCAATGATGTGAGAGCATCCCCTCATGCTCACCTCAGTCGAGGCCGATGCGTTCACGAAGACCGGCTCCTTCCCGAGGCGGCGCCCGTGACGCTCACCGACCCGGACACAACCTCCACAACAGCCCTCACCAAGCGGCTGTCGACCCTCGACCGCTACCTGGCGGTCTGGATCCTTCTCGCGATGGCTGCCGGCCTGCTCCTGGGACGGCTCGTCCCAGGACTGAGCGGCGCTCTCGCCTCGGTCGAGGTCGGTGGAATCTCGCTGCCCATCGCCGTCGGACTGCTCGTGATGATGTACCCGGTGCTCGCGAAGGTGCGTTACGACCGCCTCGACGCCGTCACGGGCGACCGCCGGCTCATGGTCTCCTCGCTGGTCGTCAACTGGATCGTCGGCCCGGCGGTCATGTTCGCCCTCGCCTGGGTCTTCCTGCCCGATCTCCCCGAGTACCGCACCGGGTTGATCATCGTGGGTCTCGCCCGCTGTATCGCGATGGTCATCATCTGGAACGACCTCGCCTGCGGCGACCGGGAGGCAGCCGCCGTCCTCGTCGTCCTCAACTCCTTCTTCCAGGTGGTGGCGTTCGGCCTTCTGGGCTGGTTCTACCTCGACCTCCTGCCGCGGTGGCTGGGGCTCGGTGACGGCCAGGGCCTGGACGTCTCACCGTGGCAGATCGCGCTCAACGTCCTCGTCTTCCTCGGCGTGCCCCTGCTGGCCGGCTTCCTCACCCGCCGGATCGGCGAGCGGAGACTGGGCAGGGAGGGGTACGAGCAGAAGTTCCTGCCCCGCGTCGGCCCCTGGGCGCTCTACGGCCTGCTGTTCACGATCGTCGTGTTGTTCGCCCTCCAGGGGAGGACGGTGACGTCGCAGCCGCTCGACGTGGCGCGCATCGCCCTTCCGCTCCTGGTCTACTTCGCGGTGATGTTCTTCGGCTCCTTCGCGCTCGGCAAGGCCGTGGGGCTGCCGTACGACCGCACCGCGACCCTCGCCTTCACCGCGGCAGGCAACAACTTCGAGCTCGCCATCGCCGTCGCAATCGGCACGTTCGGCCTCGCCTCGGGACAGGCCCTGTCCGGAGTCGTCGGCCCGCTGATCGAAGTGCCCGTGCTCGTCGGCCTGGTCTATGTCTCCCTCGCCCTGCGGAGGCGCTTCGAGCGGACGTAGCTCCTGCGCGGAAACGACGGGTGGGCGGCCGGCGCAGCGCGCCGACCGCCCACCGGGAGAGCTGCTGCCCTCCGAACGATCAACCCACCGGAGCAGGGCTCGGCACCGCCACGGGCGGGTCCAACTGCACCGTCTTGTCACAGAGTCGCGCGACCTGCGCGGGGTCGTGCGACACCAGCAGGACGGTCCGGCGACCGCGCAGAGCGGCCACGGACTCCTCGACGGTGTCCCGGCTGCGCTCGTCCAGGGCGCTCGTCGGCTCGTCGAGGAGCAGAGCGGCCGGCTCCAGGGCCAGGGCACGTGCGAGACACAGTCGCTGGCGCTGGCCGGCGGACAGGTTCTGGGCCGGAGAGTCGAGCCGGTCGCAGACCTCCTTCCACAGGCCTGCCTCGTTCAGGGCCTCTTCGGCCCGGTCCCGCAGGGTCTCGCGGGAGGCCCGCATGACGTGCCGGATCCCGAAGAGGGCATTGTCGAGGATGCTGCCGCCGAAGACGACCGGCGTCTGCGGCACGAGGACGACCTTGGTCCTGAGGTCGGCGTCGCCCTTCCGGGCTGCGATCGGCCGCCCGAGCACCTCAAGGTGCCCGTCCCGGGTGAGCCCGGCGGGAAGGAGGTCGACGAGCGCGCGCAGCACCGTCGACTTGCCGGCGCCCGACGGCCCGCAGAGGCCGGTGGTCGACCCCTGCTCCAGGCCGAAGGAGACGGGTCCGACGAGGGTCTTCTCCCGGTCCCGTACCCGGAGTTCTCGTACAGCGATTACGTGGTCCATCGCTCCCCCTCGAAGCGGTTGCGCAGCGCGACCGCCGCGCAGAGCAGTACAGCCGTGATGAGCACCAGGACCAGCGCGCTGCCCCACGCCTGCGAGACCGCCTGCGGGTCGCCCGAGTCCTGGGACAGGGTGAAGATGTGCGTGGGCAGGGCCTGCACGGGGGCGTTCACGATGCCGCCGGGCAGCGCCGGTGCGCCGAAGAACACCGTGGCGGTGAACAGCAGCGGTGCGGTCTCCCCCGCGGCACGGGCGAGGCCGAGCAGGAGCCCGGTGAGCGTGGCCGGCCAGGCGTACGGAACGACCACGGACCGGACGTACTGGGCGCGCGAAAGGCCGAGCGCCAGTGCGCTCTCGGTCATCTCCACGGGCATGCCGCTGACCCGGCCTGCCGTGGTGAGCGCGACCACGGGTACGACCACCGGCACGAGCACGATGGCGCCGGCCAGCCACGACCGGCCCCAGCCCATGGTGCTGCAGATGATCACGAACCCGGCGAGGCCGAGGAGGATGGTCGGCGTCCCGCCCACCACCACGGTCACCGTCTGCAGGATGCGCCCGGCGCGGGCGGAGGCGTAGACGCCGAGCAGGATGCCGGCCCCGAACCCGAGGGGCAGCGAGATGAGCCCCGTGGTGATGACGAGAAGGAGCGTGCCGAGGATCTGGTCGCTCACCCCGCCGCCTGCCGAACCGGCCGCGGAGGTGAACCAGAACGACGGGGCGAAGGCCGCGCTCCCCCGTGTCGCGAGGATGGCGAGCATGGCCACGAGCAGGGCGCCGGGCAGCAGGAGCGCCCCCACGCGCAACCACCCCACGGCTTTGTCGAGCTCTCCGCGCATCCTCGCGGACTGCCGCTTCCGGCTCCCCCGGGCCGGCGAACCCGAGCTCGACGAGCGCCGGATGCCCCACACGGTGGAAGCGGCGACCAGGGCGAGAAGGATGACTCCCAGGCCGCATACCGCGGCGAAGTAAGGGCCGGACGTGCCGGCCAGAACCGGCTCAGGTCCCGCCAGCTTGGTGGTGAGCGTCTGTCCGGGATGGACCAGCGAGTCGAGCAGCTCGCCGAATGACGTGGGCAGTCTGCCGTCCGCCCTTCCCACGACCAGGAACACGGCGATCGCCTCGCCGAGGGCCCGGGCGAGGCCAAGCAGCACACCGGCCCGCATCCCCTGCCGGGCCTGCGGCAGCACAGCGGACCGGACGACTTCGCGCCGCGTGAGCCCCAGGGAGTAGGCGGCCTCGCGATACCGGTCCGGTACGGCCGACAACGCGTCCACGCTCACGGCCACGATCGTGGGCGTGATCATGACGGCCAGGACGATTCCGGCCGCCAGGAGACTGTCACCGCCCGGCACGTCCCCGATCCACGCGATGAGCGGGCGCACCGCCATGATGCCGATGAGGCCGTACACGATGGACGGGACGGCCGCGAGCAGCTCCACGCTCATGCGCAGGGGCCGGGCGAGCCGGGGCGGCAGGTACTCCGAGAGCGCGATGGCCCCCGCCCAGCCGACCGGCACGGCGAGCACCAGCGAGATGAGGCACACGACGGCCGAGCCGTAGATCATGGCCAGGCCGCCGAAGACGGAGTCGGTCGGACTCCACATCGACTCGGCCAGGAGGTCGATCCAGTCGACGGTGCCGCTGAGCAGGCCGACACCGAGGTAGCCGATGAGCACCAGCATGACGCCGGCGACGGAGACCGTGCCGGCGCCCACCCAGGCCCACACCCACCGAGAGGGGTGCGGGCGAGGTGCTGTGTCCGGTGCGGCAGGCTGCCGCACCAGCGTCTTCACGGTCACGGGCTACTTCCCGATTTGCTTGAGGGTCAGGTAGCCGTGCTTGGTCAGGAGCGGCTGCCCCTTGTCGGAGAGGATGTAGTCGATGAACTTCTTCGCGTCGCCCTTCGGCTGCCCGTTCGTGACCATGAAGAGCGGGCGGCTCATCGGGTACTTGCCGGCGGCGATGTTCTCCATGGACGGGGCGATGCCGTCGAGGGTGACCACGGCAAGCTTGTCGCGCCCCTCCACGAAGCCGGTCGACAGCGGCGCGACAGCTCCCGGCGTCGACTCGAGCTTGTTCCTGGTCTCCAGGTTGCCGCCCACGATCGCGAAGTTGCCGGAGTTCGGCGGCGGCGGGGGCTTCTCCCCGTGGTAGAGGTACTTGTCGAGCACCTCGCGCGTGCCGCGCCCGGGCTCCTTGTCGTAGACGAAGACCGCCAGGTCGGGCCCGCCGACCTGCTTCCAGTTGGTGATCTTCCCCTCGAAGAGACCCTTCACCTGATCGACGGTCAGGTTCTTGACCCCGGCGTCGGCGACCTGCTTGGTGATGATCACGCCCACGGCGTCGGCGCCGAGCTGCGTGGAGACGTAATCGGTCTTGGGGCTGGCGGCCTTGTCCTGGTCGGACACCGGCTTCGAGCTCAGCGCGATGTCGATCTGCCCGGCCCCGAGCTGTGAGATCCCACCGGCCGAACCGCCCTGCGTGGCGACGGTGATGTTCAGCCCCTGTGCCTTCAGCGCCTCGGCGGCGTCAGCGGCGACGGGCGCCACCGTGGTGGACCCGCTCGCCTGCAGCGCCTTCCCCGCGCCGCCGCTGGCATCGGCGTTGGCACAGGCAGTCGTGAGCGACGCGATCAGGACCGCTCCCGAAGCGAGATAGGCGAACCGCCGCCGGCTGACCAGACCTGCGGACCGAGCCCTCCCCATCGTCAAGTCCTGTGGCTGCGACGGAGATTCCATGGTGCGGGACATGCAGGGTCCTCCCCCAGTCGGTCTCTGATTCGAACGGAATCTAAGCAGCCAGGCGGACGACTGAAAAGCCTCTACCAACTACCGGTTGTACGACTGCCGTTCACATTGTCCCCACTTCTGATACATCTTCCGTTTGCTTGATCGTTCCTTTACGTGGCCCGGGCAAGCCGGACCGGGCGCTCGGGGGCGGGACGCAGGACTGGTCGACGGCGGTCCCGGGGGCGACGGTCGGCGCTGCCCGCGGCACGGTCGGGCCGGTACACGTTCCGTACGCCGGCGCTCGGGCGCCACGACCACCCACCGGCTCCCACGATCCCCCGGGTGAGCGGTCAGACCTCCAGCCGGGCGAGGGCGGCAAGCACCGGTGTGACGCCGTCCTCCTCGGCCAGACGCTCGGCCACCGCGCGGGCACGCGCACGGTGGGAGCCGTCCTCCGTCGCCCGGCGCAGCGCCCGTGCCAGCGCCCCGGAGGTGAGCCGGCGCAGCGGCACCGCCCCGGGGGCGGTGCCCAGCGCGGTCAGCCGGGACGCCCAGAACGCCGCGTCGAACTGGACCGGCACCGGAACGTTGGGCACCCCCGCCCGCAGGACCGCGCCGGTCGTGCCCGCTCCGGCGTGGTGGACGACGGCGGCCGTCCGGGGGAACAGCAGGGAGTGCGGCACCTCGTCGACGGTCAGGATGTCGTCGCCCCGGGCGCCGAGCCCCGCCCAGCCCCGCTGGACGATCCCGCGCAGGTTCGCCGCGCGCAGTGCGGTGACGATCTCGCGGCTCACCCGCTCGGGATCCGGAACGGTGGCGCTGCCCAGACCGACGAAGACCGGCCGGGGCCCGGCCGCGAGGAAGTCCTCCAGTTCCGGGGACAACCGCCCGGTCTCGTGCGGCCACCAGTAGCCGGACACCTCGAGCCCGGCGGGCCAGTCCCGGGGCCGGGGGACGACGACCTCGCTGTAGCCGTGCAGCACCGGCCGCGGCCGTCGCCGGGACCGGCCGTCCGGCGCGAGTCCGTGCCGCCGCAGTGACCGTACGGCGTCGAAGAACAGCACATCCACCGAGGCCATGACGGCTCGTCCGCTCAGCCGGTTCCCCACCGTGCCCAGGGACCGCGTTCCGAGGACCGGCGCGGAGAACTCCCCGGTGGGGTGGAGCGGCTGGAGATGCAGCCCCAGGGCGGGCACCGACAGACCGTCCGCGATGGCGTACCCGAGTGGCCCCAGCGCCCCGCCGACCAGCAGGACGTCGCCCTCCCGTGCCACCTCCACCAGGGCCGCCGTCATCTCGTCGGCCGCTCCCCGGGCCATGGACGCCAGCCGTAGGAGCTTTCCCGCACCGGTCCTCGCGTCGTGCAGCCGCCGGCCCTGCGCGGAGTGCAGCTCGGCACGGGGGTCCACCGGCAGTGGACGGAACCGGACCCCCGACCCCGCCGCCAGCGGTTCGAACACCTCGTGCGTGGCCAGCGTCACCTCATGGCCCGCCCGTACAAGACCGGCACCCAGACCCGTGTACGGCGCGACATCGCCCCGCGATCCCGCCGTCATCATCACGATGCGCACGCAGCCAGTGTGCCGCAGCTCCTCTCCTTCAGCTCGGTTCCGCGCCGTATCGGGCGCGGACCCTGCTCGCGAGACCGGAGCGCGCCTCGGCGTTCTCGCCGACGGTGACCTCCCACGAGCCGCTGTCGATCGCCTCGAGAACCAGGAGGCATCCTTCGAAGTCGTCCACGGCCAGCCGCTCCGGCGACAGGTGCCCGCGGTCCTCGGCCGCCACCAGCAGCAGGTCGAAGAACTGCTGCACCCCTGCGGCGAACTGCCGCACCTAGGTGTAGCCGACGGTCGCCTCGGCGCAGCCGCCCGGGTCCTGGGTGACGGTGGCCGTGGCGGTGTCCTGGTTGCAGGCGAGGCGGTTCTCCTCGTCCCACACGTACTGGCGCCGTCTGCCGCTGACGGCGGTGTTCTCTGTGCCCATCAGGTTGCCGTTGGCGTCGTACGCGTGGGTGACCGGGCCGACCTTGCTCGGGGTGTGCGGCCTCGTGGTGTCGTAGGTGTACGTGTAGGCGTAGCTGGTGCGGTCCTGGACGTCGGCCGGGTTCGTCGGGTCGTCGACCGGTTCGATCGGTCCGGCGGTCCCGCCGGTGGCGGGGAAGGCGGGGGTGCCGCCGGCGATCTCGTGGTGGGTGATTTGCCGCTGCCGGTCGCGTCCGCCGGCTCTCCGTCTCGGCCACTCCGGGCGATGTCCCTGGCCATGCCGCCGAAGACGACGGAGTGGCAGGGGGCCACGCCCCACCAGTACGCCTGCCCGGCAAGACCCTTGAGGTGGAAGAGCGCCCGCTGCCGGTACGACATCCGGCCTCGATCACCTCCACGCGCCGGAAGCCTGCCGTTCTCCCTTCCCACCCTCTCGATGACCCGCCACAGCGCCTCGGGGCTCGACCCGACGGTGCGGGAGCGTTCGTCCGCCGCCTAGAGGCTGCCGCCCGCCCAGTCCGGGTCGGTCGGCAGCGGATCGCTCGGTGCACCCGGCGCCGGCGTCGGGCGGCATCTGTCAGATCGGCGTGAACTTCACTATCGCAAGGTCGATACTGCCAAAGGGATCGCCCGCCGACTCCCCGCCGGACTGCAGCCACTACCTGACGCCCAGTCACCAAAGTCGGCGTTCAGTCAGCATCAGCACCGACAGACGTCGCCACAGACCGCCGTGGAACGCCAAGGTCATCGATCACGCAAACCGGCAATGACCTGCGAAAACCCAGCTCATGGGCCCATCTGCTAGCCTCCCGAGGAGACACCGTTGAGGATGTTGATCAATGTTCCGGAGACCGTGGTCGCCGACGCCCTGCGCGGCTTCGCCGCCGCGCATCCCGAGCTGACCGTGGACGTGGAGAACCGGGTCGTGCTGCGGCGTGACGCGCCGGTGGCCGGGCAGGTGGCGCTGGTCTCCGGCGGGGGCTCGGGGCACGAGCCGTTGCATGCCGGGTTCGTGGGGCCGGGGATGCTCGCGGCGGCGTGTCCGGGCGAGGTGTTCACCAGCCCGGTGCCCGATCAGATGGTGCGGGCGGCGGCCGCGGTGGACAGCGGGGCCGGGGTGCTGTTCGTCGTCAAGAACTACACCGGTGACGTGCTGAACTTCGAGATGGCGGCGGAGCTCGCCGAGGACGAGGGCATCCAGGTCGCCAAGGTGCTCGTCGACGACGACGTGGCGGTGACCGACTCGCTCTACACGGCGGGGCGGCGGGGCACCGGCGCCACCCTGTTCGTGGAGAAGATCGCGGGCGCGGCGGCGGAGGCGGGGGCACCGCTGGAGCGGGTGGAGGCGATCGCCCGCCGGGTGAACGAGCGCTCGCGCAGTTTCGGGGTGGCGCTGAGCGCCTGTACGACGCCGGCGAAGGGCTCGCCGACCTTCGATCTGCCGGAGGGCGAGCTGGAGTTGGGCATCGGCATCCACGGGGAGCCGGGCCGTGAGCGGCGGCCGATGATGACCTCGCGGGAGATCGCGGACTTCGCGGTGGACGCGGTCCTGGACGACCTGCGCCCGCAGGGGCCGGTGCTCGCGCTGGTGAACGGGATGGGGGCGACGCCGCTCCTTGAGCTGTACGGGTTCAACGCGGAGGTGCAGCGGGTGCTCGGCGAGCGCGGGGTGCCGGCCGCCCGGACGCTGGTCGGCAACTATGTGACCTCGCTCGACATGGCGGGCTGCTCGGTGACGCTCTGCGAGGCGGACGAGGAGCTGCTGCGGCTGTGGGACGCGCCGGTGAGCACGCCGGCGCTGCGCTGGGGACGGTGAGGGGACGCCCATGAGCGACCAGGAGAAGACGTACGGCGCGGAGTTCTTCCGCGACTGGCTGACGGCCGTGGCGGCCGCCGTGGACCGGGAGGCGGACCGGCTGACCGAGCTGGACTCGGCGATCGGGGACGCCGATCACGGGGCCAATCTGAAGCGGGGGTGCGCGGCGGTGACGGCGGCCCTGGAGAAGGAGCCGCCGGCGACGCCGGGCGCGGTGCTCGTCGCCGCCGGACGGCAGCTGATCTCCACGGTGGGCGGGGCGTCCGGGCCGCTGTACGGGACGCTGCTGCGCCGTACCGGCAAGGCGCTCGGTGACGCCGAGCAGGTCTCGCGGACCGCGCTCGCCGAGGCGCTGGCGGCCGGGGTGGCGGCGGTGGCCCAGCTCGGCGGCGCCCAGGTCGGCGACAAGACGATGCTGGACGCGCTGACACCCGCGGCCGAGGCGCTCGGCACCTCGTTCGCGGCGGCCCGGGAGGCCGCGGAGGCCGGCGCGCTGGCGACCGTACCGCTGCGGGCGCGCAAGGGCCGGGCGAGCTATCTGGGCGAGCGGTCGATCGGGCACCAGGATCCGGGGGCGACCTCGTCGGCGCTGCTGTTCGCGGCGCTCGCGGAGACGGCGGAGTCCGCGGAGGTGGCGGGATGACGGCCCGGGTGGGGATCGTCCTGGTCTCGCACAGCGCGGCCGTGGCGGCGTCGGTCGCCGAACTCGCCCGCGGCCTCGCGGGCGGCGGCGACCCGGCGCCGGTCCTGCCCGCCGGCGGCACCCCGGACGGCGGCCTGGGCACCAGCGCCGAGCTGATCGCCGCGGCCGCGAAGGCGGTGGACGCGGGCGCCGGGGTGGCGCTCCTGGTGGACCTGGGGAGCGCGGTCCTGACCGTGAAGGCGCTCCTCGCGGAGGGCGACGAGCTCCCGGAGGGCGCGCGTCTGGTGGACGCGCCGTTCGTGGAGGGCGCGGTGGCGGCGGCGGTGACGGCGAGCGCCGGGGGCGACCTGGACGCGGTGGTGGCGGCGGCGTCGGAGGCGTACGCGTACCGCAAGGAGTGACGCCGGGGCCGTCCCGTACGTACGAGGGGCCGCACCGCTCGCCGAAGGGCGCGGGGTGCGGCCCCTCCGCCTGCCCGGCCCCTCGCGCGGGGGCCGCCCTGTGGCATGCCACACATCCCGCCCCCACCCTTATGCAACTTGTTGCACAAGGCTTCGCCGGTCGTCTACAACAGTGCGTGACGACCCCGCGCGAGGAGGCGCCCCGATGGCCCCGAACACCCCGTACCCGCACCTGCTGAGCCCGCTGGACCTCGGGTTCACCACCCTGCCCAACCGGGTGCTCATGGGCTCCATGCACGTCGGTCTGGAGGAGGCCGAGCACGGCTTCGAGCGCATGGCCGCCTTCTACGCCGAGCGGGCCCGCGGCGGGGTCGGGCTGATCGTCACCGGCGGCATCGCGCCCAACGAGGCCGGGCGGCCCTGGGACGGCGGCGCCAAGCTGACCACCGCCGAGGAGGTCACCGAGCACCGGGTGATCACCGAGGCCGTGCACGCCGAGGGCGGCCGGATCGCGATGCAGATCCTGCACTTCGGGCGGTACGCGTACCACCCCGGCCTGGTGGCCCCGAGCGCCGTCCAGGCGCCGATCAGCCCCTTCGTACCGAACGAGCTGTCCGAGGCCGAGGTCGAGCAGACCGTCGAGGACTACGCCCGCTGTGCCGAGCTCGCCAGGGAGGCCGGCTACGACGGCGTCGAGGTGATGGGCTCCGAGGGCTATCTGATCAACGAGTTCATCGCCTCCGCCACCAACCGGCGCACCGACCGCTGGGGCGGCTCGTACGAGAACCGGGTGCGCTTCCCGCTGGAGATCGTGCGCCGGATCCGCGAGCGCGTGGGCAGCGACTTCATCGTGATCTACCGCCTGTCCATGCTCGACCTGGTCCCCGGCGGCTCCACCCTCGACGAGGTCGTCGCGCTCGCCAAGGAGATCGAGGCGGCCGGCGCCACCATCATCAACACCGGCATCGGCTGGCACGAGGCCCGCATCCCCACCATCGCCACCTCCGTGCCGCGCGGCGCCTACACCTGGGTGACCAAGCGGCTGATGGGCGCGGTGTCGGTGCCGCTGGTGACCTCCAACCGCATCAACACGCCCGAGGTCGCCGAGGAGATCCTCGCCGACGGGCGCGCCGACATGGTCTCCCTGGCCCGGCCGTTCCTCGCCGACCCCGACTTCGTCGCCAAGGCCGCCGAGGACCGCGCCGAGACCATCAACACCTGCATCGGCTGCAACCAGGCCTGCCTGGACCACACCTTCAGCCTGAAGATCACCTCCTGTCTGGTGAACCCGCGGGCCTGCCACGAGACCGAGCTGGTCCTCTCCCCCACCCGCCTGGCCAAGCGGATCGCCGTCGTCGGCGCCGGCCCGGCCGGCCTCGCCTGCGCGGTCTCGGCCGCGGGACGCGGTCACACCGTCACCCTGTTCGACGGTGCCGCCGAGATCGGCGGGCAGCTGAACGTCGCCAAGCAGGTGCCGGGCAAGGAGGAGTTCGAGGAGACCCTGCGCTACTACCGGGTCCAGCTGGAGGAGCGCGGAGTCGAGGTGCGCCTGAACAGCTTCGTCTCGGCGGCCGACCTGGAGGGCTTCGACGAGGTCGTCGTCGCCACCGGCGTGTCCCCGCGGGTGCCCGAGATCGAGGGCGTGGACCACCCGAGCGTCGTCGGCTACCTGGACGTGCTGCGCGACCGCGCCCACGTCGGCGAGCGGGTCGCGATCCTCGGTGCCGGCGGCATCGGCTTCGACGTGGCCGAGTTCCTCACCGACGGCGGCGAGGGCGCGAGCCAGGACCCGGAGACGTACTTCAAGCAGTGGGGCGTCGACACCTCCTACGCCTCCCGGGGCGGCCTGCGCGCGCCCGAGCGCACCGCGCCGCCGCGCCAGGTGCACCTGCTGCAGCGCAAGACCAGCAAGGTCGGCGCGGGCCTCGGCAAGACCACCGGCTGGATCCACCGCACCGAACTGAAGCACCGGGGCGTCACCATGGTCGCGGGCGCCGCCTACGACCGGATCGACGACGAGGGCCTGCACCTCACCATCGACGGCGAGCGGCAGCTGCTGCCGGTCGACACCGTGGTGCTGTGCACGGGCCAGGAGCCGCGCCGCGACCTGTACGAGGAGCTGGTCGCCGCCGGGCGCACGGCGCATCTGATCGGCGGCGCGGACGTGGCCGCGGAGCTGGACGCCAAGCGGGCCATCGACCAGGGCACGCGGCTCGCGGCGGCGCTGTAGGCGCGGGCGCCCGCGGGACCTGCGGGTCCGGCAGGTCCCGCAGGTCCCGCAGGCCCTGCGGATCCCGCGGGACCTGCGGGCGCCCGCCGAGCCCTCCGCCCAGCCGTCCGCCGAGCCGTCCGACCGGTCGAACCTAGGATGCGTCCATGTCCCTCCCGCACGCGATCCTGACGGCGCTGCTCGAGAAGCCGTCCTCCGGCCTCGAACTGACCCGCCGCTTCGACCGGTCCATCGGCTACTTCTGGTCGGCCACGCACCAGCAGATCTATCGCGAGCTCGGCAAGCTGGAGCAGGCCGGGTACATCCGTGCCCTGCCGGCCCCGGTGCCCGCGCGCGGGCAGAAGAAGGAGTACGAGGTGCTGCCGGCGGGCCGCGCCGAGCTGGCGGCGTGGGTGGACACCGCCGAGGACCCCAAGCCGATGCGGTCCGGGCTGCTGCTGCGGATGCGGGCCGCGGCGGTGGTCGGAGGCACGGGGCTGCGGGCCGAGCTGGAACGCCATCTCGCCCTGCACCGGCGGCAGTTGGACGAGTACCTGGAGATCGAGACCCGTGACTTCCCGCCGGAGCGGCGGGCGACCGAGCCCGGCCGGCTGCGCCATCTGGTGCTGCGCGGCGGGATCGACCTGGAGCGCTTCTGGGTGGAGTGGCTGACCCACGCGATCGGCGAGCTCGCCGCGGAGTGAGGGGGCCGAGGGAACGGGCCGAGTGAGCGGGACGCGCGCCGTCAAGGCCAAGCCCGAGGACCGGCGGCGCAGGCCGGGGCCGGCGGGGCCCGCTGCCCGGACGCCCGGACGGCGAGGCCCGGTCCCCTGGACGCCCGCCTGGCCCAGTGCCCCGTCGGCCGGATACGCCCCCGTGCGCCCCCGTGCCGCCCGCGACGCGCCCCGGCCCGGGGTGGATACTGGTGGGTCAACATCTCCATACGCGAAAGGGCGAGGATGACCGACGAGTTGGGACCTCGCAGGACACGTCATGCGGTGGTCGTCGGGGGAAGTCTCGCGGGTCTGCTGGCCGCGCGGGTGCTGAGCGAGCACGCCGAGCGGGTCACCGTCGTCGAGCGCGACCGTTTCCCGGAACAGGCGGACGCGCGGCCCGGGGTGCCGCAGGGCCGACACCTGCATGTGCTGATCGAGGGCGGTCAGCAGGCGCTCGACGAGCTGCTTCCCGGGTTCATGAGCGAGCTCGCGGGGCTTGGCGCGCCGAAGGTCGGGATGCCCGCGGACATGGTGCAGTGGCAGAACGGGCAGTGGTACGCGCGGACCGAGGCCTCGGTGCACTTCTTCGCCGGGCCGCGCGACCAGCTCGAATGGCTGGTGCGCAAGCGGGTGTTCGCGGATCCCCGGATCGAGCGGATCGAGGGGACCGAGGCGGTGGGCCTGGTCGGCGACGCGGAGCGGGTGCGCGGTGTGCTGCTGCGCGAGCGCGGTGCGGGCGCGTCGAAGGAGCCGTATCCGCTGGAGGCGGATCTGGTGGTGGACGCCTCGGGGCGGTCGACCCGTGCGGCGGACTGGCTGGCGGGGATCGGCGCGGAGGCGCCGCACGAGGAGACCCTGGACACGGGGCTCGCGTACGGCACGCGGATCTTCCGCTCCCCGGAGCCGGATCCGTCCGTGGACGCGCTCGGCTACTACATCGTGCCGCACCCGGGCCAGGTGTACGGCGGTGTGATCCTGCCGCTGGGCGACGGGCGGCACGTGGTCACCCTGTCCGGCCTGCGCGGCGACGAACCGCCCACGGACGAGGCGCTGTTCGAGGAGTACGCGCGCCGGCTGCCGCACCCGGTGATCGGCGACTGGATCGCGAAGGCGGAGCCGCTGACCCCGGTCTACGGCTTCCGCAAGACGGCGAACATCCGCCGCCGCTACGACCGTCCGGGCCGCCGCCCGGCCGGTTTCCTGGCGACCGGGGACGCGCTGTGCTCCTTCAATCCGATCTACGGGCAGGGCATGGCGGTCGCCGCGATGAGCGCGGTCGCCCTGCGCAAGGCCCTCGCGGACCCGCGGCGCACGCCGACGACGCGGCGCGTCCAGCGGGCCCTCCTCGACGCCTCCCGCCAGGCCTGGGACATCTCGGCCGGAGCCGACAAGAAGATGCCGGGCGCGACCGGTGACGCCGCCCGCAGCGGCGCGCTGGACCGCGTGACCGGCTGGTACCTGAAGCGCGTCCAGCAACGCGCCTCCGGCGACCCGGTGGTCGGCGCCGCCTTCCGCAAGGCCCTGACCCTGACGTCCCCCCTGACGGTCCTGTTCGCACCCCCGGTCCTCCGCTCGGCACTCTTCGGCCCGGTGCCGGAGACTCCGGCGGAGCCGCCGATGGTGCGGTCGGAGGGCTGACGGCAGAAGGAGGGCGGTGGCTCCGGGTGTTCAGACTCCCGGGGCCGCCGTCACCACGCCCGAGGCGATGGCGGCGCTGAGGGTGGTGTAGTCGTCGGCGTTCTGGCCGGCGTAGCGGAGGGCGAAGTCGGCGATGGCGCGGTCGAAGACGTCGGAGGTGCCGAGGTAGGCGGCGATGGCTATGCGGTCGCCGGAGCGGGCGTGGGCGCGGGCGAGGGCACGGCCGCAGAGGCGGGCGTACTCCCGGAGGAGGGACGGGGACATGGTCTCGACCTCGGCGGAGCCCTTCATGTCGCGCAACTGGCGCCAGTAGAAGTGGCGTTGTTCGGGGCCGGTCATCCAGCCGAGGAAGATGTCGCTGGCGGCCTGGGTGAGACGCTGGCCGCAGACGACCCGGCGGCCGTGGTGGGTGAAGGCGCTGGGGGCGAGGTACTCCTCCAGGACGGAGGCGCCGGCCTCCTTGATCTGGAGGAAGAGCGGGTCGCCGTCGTCGCGGCCCTCCAGGAGGAGGATGAAGCAGCGGGTGCCGACGCTGCCGACGCCGACGACCTTGCGGGCGGCGTCGACGAAGTGGAAGCGGTCGAGCAGCAGCCGGCGTTCCTCGGAGAGGGAGCTGCGGTAGTCGCTGAAGATCTTGCCGAGGGTGACCCGGTCGAGGTCGGTGACGCGTTCCAGGAGCGGCGGGTCCTCGATGATGTGCCGGCGGCCGGAGTCGTCCTTAGCGGTGAGCTTGTCGAGGGCCTGGAGGCTGGTGCGGCGGCGGGCGCGGGCGATCCGGCGTTCCATGCGGGTCCGGTCGGCGCCCCGGACCAGGGGGACGAGGTCGTCGGCGGCGATCCGCTCGTACCAGACGTCGAGTTCGCCGAGTCCGGCGAGGCGGCGCATGGCGTGCCGGTAGGACTCGGCGGCGACCTGGGCGGCGCGGTGTGCCTTGGCCTTGCTGGTGCCGTTCTGCAGGGCCGCGACGGCGACGGAGGCGGCGAGCCGCTTCACGTCCCATTCGAAGGGTCCGGGCAGGGTCTCGTCGAAGTCGTTGACGTCGAAGAGAAGCGTCCGTTCGGGTGAGGCGAAGACGCCGAAGTTCAGCAGGTGGGCGTCGCCGCACAGCTGGACGGTCAGTCCGGTGTGCCGCTGGGCGGCGAGGTCGGCGGCCATGACGGCCGCGGCGCCGCGCAGGAAGGCGAAGGGCGAGACGGCCATGCGGCCGTAGCGGATCGGGACGAACTCGGGGATCCGGTCCACGGACTCGCGTTCCAGGACGGTGAGCGCGTCGGGGCGCTGGGACGAGGGGATCCAGCGGCCGTGGGAGGAGCGGGGCACCCGCTTTCGGGCGGTCCTGCCCGCCTCGGCCCGCTCGGACGGTGTCGCCATCCGGCCTCACCCGCCTTTCCCGCCGCGCTGCTCCGCTGCTGCCGGTCCGATACCTGACCGGTGCGATCCATTACACGGCCCGGTGCTCGTTTCGGCCACTCTCACCGGCTGGACTTCCCGAATGGTTTAGACCAATGATAGGAATGATCACCCACACGGCTCGGGCGATCACACCGAGCAATGGTTGAACAATGCATGACAGAGAGGGTCGAGACATGGCCGAGCCCGTTCCCGAGCACCGGTCGAGCGCGACGCTTCCGCTCTACCTCCGGGTCGCCTGCGCGCTGCGGGACGACCTCACCCACCGCCGCATCTCCCCCGGCAGCCGGCTGCCGTCCGAACGCCTGCTGGCCCACCGCTACCACGTCAACCGGCAGACGGTGCGCAGCGCGCTCCAACTCCTGCGCGACGAACGCCTGGTGGTGACCGACCGGCGCGGCACCTTCGCCGCCGTCCCGGGGCACGAGGCCGCGCACGAGAGCGGACCCGAGACCGGACAACAGGCCGCGTACGAACCGCGCTTCCCGGCCCGGGAGCCGCGCCGGCGCACCTTCCCCGGCGGGCCGCGGGCCGCCGACGCGCTGGTGCGCGCCGCGCTCTCCTGGGAGGCGCCGCCCGCGGCCCTGGCCGGACGTCTGTGCCTGGCGCCGGGGGAACCGACCCTGGTCCACCGCCATCTGGTGCTGACCCCGGCCGGCGAGCCGATGCAGCAGTCGGTGACCTGGTTCTCCCGGCCCGCCCTGACGGAGATCCCGCAGCTCGCCCGGTACCGGGGCTGCCACGAGCGGCGCGGCCAGCCCGACCTGCGGCTGCTCTACCACTGGATGCGGCAGGCCGGCCTTCGCACCACCCACCGGGAAACGGTCGGCGTCCCGGCCGCACCGCCGCACCCGGCGCCGGACGGGGCGCGTGAGACGGGCGCGGCCCGGCTGTCCGTCCACCGGGTGGTGTGCGACCAGCACGGGCACGCCCTGGAGATCACGGACATCGAGTTCGCGGCCCGGACGGGCGCCTGGACCTACGAGTTCGGCGGCTAGGCCGGGGCCGAACCCGATCCCGGCTGCTGCGCCCCGGACGGCGCGGGCGCCCCCGTGGCCCTTCGGGCACGGGAGGTGCCCCCACCGCCAGGGCCGCCCTCCGTTGCGCCCGGCCGCGAATCCGGCCGCGAACCAAACCTCCGTCAGACGATGCCCTCGGCGATCTCCGCCTCCTCGCGGGCGTTGCCGTAGGACTGCGGCGTGCCGTACGAGCGGCGGGCCACGTACCACCAGACGCTGGCGAGCACGAGCACCACGGCCAGGGCGATCACCGAGTAGTTCATCTTCTCCCAGGTGACCGGCGAGCTCTGCGGCAGGCAGAAGAGCACCGTCACGAAGGCCACCCACACCACGGCGATCCAGCCGATCGGCTTGCTCCAGCGGCCCAGGTTCCAGGGCCCGGGCACGAAGCGGTCGCCCGCGCGCAGCCGCAGCAGGATCGGAATGGCGTAGGCGGGGGTGATGCCGATGACGTTGATGGCGGTCACGGCGCCGTAGGCGGTCGCCGAGTAGAGCGAGGGCAGCGCGAGGACCCCGGCGACCACGACCGACAGCCAGACCGCCGCAACCGGCGTGTGGGTACGGCTGTTGACGCGGCGCCAGAGCGCGGAGCCCGGCAGGGCGTTGTCGCGGCTGAACGCGAATACCATCCGGCTGGCGGCGGCGACCTCGGCGTTGCCGCAGAACAGCTGGGCCACGATCACCACGAGCAGCAGCGCCTTGGCGCCGCCCTCGCCGAGCGCGTCGAGCAGGATCTGGGCCGGCGGGACGCCGGTGGCGGTGGCCTGGGTGCCCGCGTAGTCCTGGATGGCGAAGGTGAGTCCGGCGAGCAGCGCGAAGCCGGCGAGCCAGGACGCCCAGATGGAGCGGACGATGCCCTTGGCGGCGGCCACGGAGGCGTTGGAGGTCTCCTCCGAGAGGTGGGCGGAGGCGTCGTAGCCGGAGAAGGTGTACTGGGCGAGCAGCAGGCCGATCGCGGCGACGTAGAGCGGGTTGCTCCAGCCGGTGTCGTTGACGAACTCGGTGAAGACGAACTTCGCGGACTGGTGGTGGTCGGGGACGATCGCGAGCGCGCCGACGATCAGGGCGACACCGGCGAGGTGCCACCAGACGCTGATCGAGTTGAGCAGGCTGACCACGCGGACGCCGTTGAGGTTGAGCAGGGCGTGCACGAGCAGGATCGCCAGGAAGATCAGGAAGGTCGACTGGGCGGTGGGCTCGAAGCCCCACTGGAGGTTGAGGAAGGCGCCGGTGAACATCGCGGCGCCGTAGTCGATACCGGCGATGGCGCCGAGCAGACCGAGCAGATTCAGCCAGCCGGTGTACCAGCCCCAGCGGCGCCCGCCGAGCCGGTCGGCCATGTAGTAGAGCGCCCCTGAGGTCGGGTACGCGCTGGTGACCTCGGCGAGCGCGAGGCCGACGCAGAGCACGAACAGGCCGACGCCGGCCCAGCCCCAGAGCATGACGGCGGGGCCGCCGGTGCCGAGGCCGAAGCCGTACAGGGTCATGCAGCCGGACAGGATGGAGATGACCGAGAAGCTGATGGCGAAGTTGCCGAAGCCGCCCATGCGGCGCGCGAGGACGGGCTGGTAGCCCAGCTCTCTGAGCCGGGCCTCCTCGTCCCGTACGGCCGGTGGCGGCTTGCGTATCGCGTCGGTGGGAGCGGTGCGTGACATGCGTTCCTCCGGGGGGAAGGGGGGACGGACCGTGCCGTACGGGGGGGGTGGGCACGGCGTGCTGAAGGGCGCGGCGCCTCGGGTGCGCGCCGGAGGGGTGGGCGGGCGTCAGGGGCCGCCGCGGGCCGCGGGGCCGCCGAGGCAGCGCGCCCGAGCCCGCAGGAAGACCTCCTCGGCGGGGCCGCGCTCGTCGGGACGGTCGGTGCGGTACGCCCAGGGCTGCGGGGTCCAGTACGGGCCGAGGGCCTCGAACACCCGGGCCGCGTCGGGGAACTTGAGCGCGCCGTACAGGCCGTGCGCGAGGTGGCTGAGGTCGAGCAGGCTGGCCTCGTCGGTGGCGCAGAAGAGGAACCAGGCGTCCATGGCCCGGTCCGCGTCGCGTACGGCGTCCTCGGCGACCCAGTGCAGGTCGAGGGCGCGCTCGTGGCCGCGCTCGCGGCGGTAGCGCTCGACCCTGACGTACAGCGGAAGGGCGTGCAGGGCGGAGCCGACGGGTGCCATCGACGCCGCCCACTGGGCGTAGTTGACGGCCTCGGAGAGCGGCCCGGGGCGGCGCGCGTAGACGAACTGGAGCATCCGGTGGTGCGCCTCGCGGTTGTACGGGTCGCGCTTCTCGGCCTCGGCGAGCAGGCCCCAGGGGCCGGAGGGCAGCATCGGCGCGGGCGGCGCGGCGCGGTGCTCCTCCATGCACTGCTGGGCGTCGAGTACGGAGAGGGCGAGCCGGCACACCCAGGGCACGGGGTCGGCGGGGGCGCGGTCGGCGGCCTCCAGGCAGGCGGTCCAGGCCTCCTGCCAGAGTTCGCGGGTGCGCGGGTGGCCGGTGCGGTGGGCGCGGACGGCGCGTTCGACGGACACGCGCGCGTGCATGACGCCGGCGGCGGCGGAGTCGGGCTGTTCGATCCGCCAGGCCTCGACGACGTCGGTGCCGGCGGCGACGGCGGCGAGGACCTGGGTGCGCCGGGTCCAGCCGGTCCAGCCGGAGGTCTCGTCGAGTAGTCGAGCCATCGCCACCCAGCGCCCGGTGCGCAGCTCCTGGACGGCTCCGCGCAGGGCGTGGTCGTGGCCCGCCGGATGATAGACGGGCCGGAAGCCTTGCGCGGCCATCAGAAGGCAGGGCGGGGGGTGGGCGACATGATTCCTCGGTGCGGTGGCGGAGGGGGGTGGTCAGTCCCCCGGGGGCGTCCCGGCCGACCCGGCCGTTGATCGGCGATCACTATAGAGGTAGCCGGACGTGACCGATCCATTTTTCTCCGTGATCGTAAGTATCAAGCCAACGACCGAATTTGACTTGTGGTCAGCAAGAGGTCCAGACCTGACGCCTTCCCTCGGGAGCCCTTGACGCCGGGCTTCCACACCGACAGGCTGACCGGTTCCACGCTCAGGTTCGCGATCAAGGAACTTCAACCACCCATGAACGGCAGGGAGTCGCACACATGACGGGCCCGGTACTCGCCGTCGACCAGGGCACGTCGGGCACCAAGGCCCTCGTCGTCCATCCCGAGCGGGGGGTGCTCGGCACCGGCTTCGCCCCCGTCCACCCCCGCGCGCTGCCCGGCGGACGGGTCGAGGTCGACCCCGCTGAGCTGTACGACTCCGTGGTCGCGGCCGGCCGGGCCGCCCTCGCGGAGGCCGGCGAACCGGTCGTCGCCGTCGGCCTCGCGAACCAGGGCGAGACCGTGCTCGCCTGGGACCCCGCGACCGGCGCGCCGCTCACCGACGCCCTCGTCTGGCAGGACCGCAGAGCCGCCGGCATCTGCGCCGAACTCGACGCACAGTCACAGGAGTTGACACGGATCACCGGTCTGCCGGTCGACCCCTACTTCGCCGCCCCGAAGATGGCTTGGATCCGCCGCCATCTGACCGGCGCGGGTGTCGTCACCACCAGCGACGCATGGCTCGTACACCGTCTCACGGGCGCCTTCGTCACCGACGCGGCCACCGCGGGCCGCACCGGACTGCTCGATCTGGACACCCTCGCCTGGTCCGGCACGGCGCTCGACGCGTACGGCCTCGGCGGCGAGCGGCTGCCCCGGGTCGTCGACGCCGACACCCCGGTCGGCACCACCACCGCCTTCGGCCCGCGGCTCCCCCTCACCGGGCTGCTCGTCGATCAGCAGGCCGCCCTGCTCGCGCAGGACGTCACCACCCCCGGCAGCGCCAAGTGCACCTACGGCACCGGGGCGTTCCTGCTCGCCCAGACCGGGTCCGCGCCGCGCCGCAGCGACACCGGCCTGGTCGCCTGCGTCGCCTGGCGGCTCGCCGGCCGCACCGCGTACTGCCTGGACGGGCAGGTGTACACCGCCGCGTCCGCCGTGCGCTGGCTCACCGGCCTCGGCGTGATCGCCGGCCCCGAGGAGCTCGACCCGGTCGGCGGCGCCGTGCCCGACGCGGGCGGCGTCACCTTCGTCCCCGCCCTCGCCGGTCTCGCCGCCCCCTGGTGGCGCGGCGACGTGCGCGGCGCGGTCACCGGACTCGGCCTTGACACCGGGCCGGGCCACCTGGTGCGCGCCCTGTGCGAGGGCATCGCCGCCCAGGTCACCGAGCTCGCCGGGGCCGCCGCGGCCGACCTCGGCGCACCGCTCACCACGCTCCGGGTCGACGGCGGGCTGACCCGCTCGGCGCTCCTCATGCAGACCCAGGCCGATCTGCTCCAGCGCCCCGTCGAGGTCTCCGCGCTCCCCGACGCCACCGCCCTCGGCGTCGCGGCGGTCGCCCGGCTCGGCCACGAGCCCGGCCTCGCCGTCCACGAGGCCGTGCCCGACTGGAAGCCGTCCGCCGTGTACGAGCCACGGGTGTCGGCCGACGAGGCCGCCGAACGGCTCGGCCGGTTCCGGACGGCGGTGGCGCGGCTGCTCGCGGACGGGGAGGGTTCCGGAGGAGGGACCGCGTGAGCGTCACCCGGACCGGAGTGCTGCCGGACACCTCGGCGCCCGACGACGCGTACGACGTCACCGTGGTCGGCGCGGGCGTGGTCGGCTGCGCCATCGCCCGCGAACTGGCCCGCCATTCCCTGCGGGTGGCGCTCGTGGAGGCGAACGGGGACATCGGCGAGGGCAGTTCCAAGGCCAACACCGCGATCCTGCACACCGGTTTCGACGCCGTGCCCGGTTCGCTCGAAGCCCGACTGGTGCGGGAGGGCGGGCAGTTGCTCGCCGCGTACGCCGAGGAGACCGGCATCCCGGTCGAGCCCGTGGGCGCGCTGCTCGTCGCCTGGGACGAGCAGCAGCTCGCGACGCTCCCCCGGCTCGCCGACAAGGCCGTACGGAACGGGCACCACGGCACCCGCCCCCTGACGGCCGCCGAACTCTACGCCCGAGAACCGCACTTGGGTCCCGGCGCGCTCGGCGCCCTCGAGGTGCCCGGCGAGTCGATCGTCTGCCCGTGGACCACCCCGCTCGCCTATGTCACCCAGGCCGTGCGCTCCGGGGTCGACCTGCATCTGAACTGCCCGGTGGAGAAGGTCCGTCCGGGCGAGGGCGGCGCCCCGCACCGGCTCGTCACCCGGCGCGGCGTGCTGCGCACCCGCTTCCTGGTCAACGCCTGCGGCCTGTACGCGGACGCCTTCGACGCGCTGCTCGGGCGCGAGGACTTCACGGTCACCCCGCGGCGCGGCCAGCTCCTGGTCTTCGACAAGTTCGCCCGCCCGCTCGTCCGGCACATCCTCCTTCCGGTGCCGGGCCCCCTCGGCAAGGGGGTGCTGGTCGCACCGACGGTGTACGGCAACGTGCTGCTCGGACCGACCGCCGAGGACCTGACCGACAAGACCGCGACCGGCTCGACCGCCGAAGGGCTCGCGGCGCTGCGGGCCCAGGGCGGGCGGATCCTGCCCGCGCTCCTGGACGAGGAGGTCACCGCCGTGTACGCGGGGCTGCGGGCCGCGACCGGCGCCGAGGACTATCGGATCGCCGCCCATCCCGAGCTGCGGTACGTCACGGTGGGCGGCATCCGCTCCACCGGGCTCACCGCCTCGCTCGCCCTCGGCCGGCACACGGTCGGCCTGCTCGCCGACGCCGGCCTGGAGCTCGGCCCGGAGCGGCCGCTCGCCCCGGTGCGGATGCCGAACCTCGGCGAGGCCTTCCCCCGCCCGTACCGCGACGCCGGACTGATCGCCCGCGACCCGGCGTACGGCACGCTCGTCTGCCACTGCGAGCGGGTCACCCTGGGCGAGATCCGCGACGCGCTCGCCTCCACCGTGCCGCCCGCCTCCCTGGACGGGCTGCGGCGCAGGACCCGGGCGCGGGCCGGGCGCTGCCAGGGCTTCTCCTGCGGGGCGACGGTGCGGGCCCTGTTCGAGGAGGGCGTGCGATGAACTCCGGACACCGGCTGGAGCGTACGGCCGATGTGCTGGTGGTCGGCGGCGGACCCGCCGGCCTGGCCGCGGCGGCCATGCTGGCGGCGGCCGGCGCGGGCCGGGTGGAGGTCCTGGAGCGGGAGCGGGCGGCCGGCGGGGTGCCGCGGCACTGCGCGCGCGGCGGCTTCGGCGGGCTGACCGGGCCCGCGTTCGCCCGCCGGGCGGTGCGCGCGGCGGTCCGGGCCGGGGCCGTGCTCCGTACCGGCGTCAGCGCGACCGGCTGGGCCGGGCCGCTCAGCCTGGTGGTCACCGCGCCGACCGGCGTCGAGCGGATCACCGCGCGGGCCGTGGTCCTCGCCACCGGCGCGCGCGAACGGCCGCGCAGCGCCCGGCTCGTACCGGGATCGCGCCCCGCCGGGGTGCTGAGCACCGGCGAACTCCAGCAGTCCGTCGAGCTGTTCGGGCTGCGGCGGGAGCGGATCGGGCGCCGCGCGGTGGTCGTCGGCTCCGATCCGATCGCCCGGCACGCGGTGCGCACCCTGCGCCGGGCCGGGGTGCCGGTGGCCGCGGTCGTCGCCGACCGGCCGTACGGGCCGCGGCTGCCCGGCCCCGTGCTGCGCGGCGCCACCGTGCTCGAACTCGTCGGCCGGGGACGCCTGTCGGGCGTCCTGGTGCGGGGCGCGGACGGGCGCACCGGGCTGCTGCCCTGCGACACGGTCGTCTTCACCGGTGACTGGCTGCCGGATCACGAACTGGCCCGCTCGGGCGGGGTGTCGCTCGATCCGGCGACCCGGGGTCCGTCGGTCGACGGCGGGCTGCGGACACTCGTCCCCGGGGTGTTCGCGGCGGGCAATCTGCTGCGCGGCGTGGAGCCCGGGACGGTCGCGGCGGCGGAGGGCCGGGCGGCCGCCGACGCGGTGCTCGCCCACCTGGCGGGCGCGCCGTGGCCGGCGCCCGGCCTCACGCTGAAGGCTGCGGGCGCGCTGCGCCGGCTGACCCCCGGCCGCCTCCACCCCGGCGGCCCGGCGCCCACGCTGCTGCTACGCCCGGAAGTCCGGCTCGTACGACCCCTTCTGACTGTGCGCCAGGAAGGGCGGCTGCTGTACGAGCGCCGTCTGCCGGCCCTCCTCGAACCGCACCGCTCGCTCCGGCACCCCGCGGTATGGGCGCCTGACGCGGACGCGGCGGGCGGACCGGTGGTGGTGACGCTGACGCCGTAGCCTCTCGGGGTGGACGACAACACTCTGGACGCCGAGCAGAACTGGCTCGCCGACACCCGCACCTCGTACGACACCGTGGCCGCCGACTACGCCGACCTCGTGCGCGGCCTGCTCGACCGGACCCCCTACGAGCGGGCGATGCTCGCGCTCTTCGCCGACGCGGTACGGGCCTCCGGGGGCGGGCCGGTCGCGGACCTGGGGTGCGGGCCCGGGCGGATCACCGCGCATCTGGGCGGGCTCGGTCTGGACGTCCTGGGCATCGACCTGTCCCCCGCGATGATCGACGTGGCCCGCCGCGAGCACCCCGGCACCGACTTCCGGGTGGGCTCGATGACCGAGCTCGACCTGCCCGACGGCTCGATGGGCGGCCTGGTCGCCTGGTACTCCCTCATCCACGTCCCGGACGCCGAGCTCGACCGCACCCTCGCCCACTTCCACCGCGCCCTGCGCCCCGGCGGCCCGCTGCTCCTCGCCTTCCACGCGGGCGACGAGACCCGGCTGAAGACGGAGGGCTACGGCGGCCACCCCCTGCGCCTGCACGTCCATCTGCGCGAGCCGGAGCAGCTGGCCGGGCGGCTCGCCGCGGCCGGTTTCGCGGTGGAGGCGCGGATGACGCTGACGTCGGCGGAGAGCGCACTCGGCGCCCTGGTGGTCGCCCGGCGGGCCGCGGCCTAGCCTGAGGGCATGGCTGTCGTACGGACGGGCGGCGTCGACGTCGTCTACGCGCGGGCGGGACGCGGGCCGCTGCTGGTGCTGGTGCACGGCGCCGGGCTCGACGGGCGGATGTGGCAGCCGCAAGTCGAGGCGCTGGCGGACGAGTTCACGGTGGTGGCCTGGGACGAACCCGGGTCCGGCCGGTCCGGCGACCTGCCGCCCGGTTTCGGCCTCGCGGACTTCGCGCACGCCCTCGCCGCCGTGATCGAGGACGTCGGGCTCGGACCCGCGCAGGTCGCGGGTCTGTCCTGGGGCGGCACGGTGGTCCTGGAGCTGTACCGGCTGCGGCCGGACCTGGTGCGCTCGCTGCTGATGGTGGACACGTACGCCGGATGGAAGGGCTCGCTGCCGCCGGAGGAGGTGGCGGCGCGGGTCGAGGGGGCGCGGCGGATGCTCGCGGCGCCCCGCGAGGAGTTCGACCCGACGCTGCCGGGCCTCTACGCGGAGGGCCCGCCGGAGCGGTTCGCGGCACTGCTCGACGCCATGAACCGCGACGTGCGGCCGGAGACCATGAGCGCGCAGCTCTCCCTGATGGCCGAGGCCGACGAGACCGACCTGCTGCCCCGGATCACGGTGCCGACCCTGCTGCTGTGGGGCGAGCTGGACGCCCGCTCCCCACTGGAGGTGGCCCAGGCCTTCCAGGACGCGATCCCGCACGCCGAGCTCGTGGTGATCCCGGAGGTGGGCCACATGAGCAATCTGGAGGCGCCGGAGGCCTTCACGGCGGCGGTGCGGGCCTTCTGCCGCGCGCACGTCCCGGGCGGGGCACCGTCCGGGACGGCCGGCTGATTAGGCGGTCTCGTCCAGGAGAGCGGCCAGGCCGTCCAGGAGGTGCGGCCAGCCTTCGCCCATGCCCTCGATCGCCTTGCGCCCCATGGGGGAGTCGAGGTCGAAGCCGGCATGGGTGAGGAAGAGGCGGGTGCCGCGGCCCTCGGGGGTGAGGCGCCAGGTGATGGTGGTGTCGAGGGTGCCCTCGGCGAAGCGGTAGGCGAGGAGGCGTTCGGGGTCGACGTCGGTGACCTCGCAGGGCTGGAGGCCCCAGTTGCCCATGTCGAGGGTGAAGCGGTGGCCGACGACCGGCTTGATGTCGCCGGCCGCCCACCAGCGGGCGTGCAGCGCCGGGTCGGTGAGGGCGGCCCAGACCGCGGCGGGCGGGTGCGGCAGGAAGCGCGCGAGCTCGATGGTGTCGGTGGCGGGCTTGTCGGTCATGGGTGGTTCTCCTCGTCCAGCAGGTCGGCCAGGGCGTCCAGACGCTGTTTCCAGTAGTGCTCGAAGGGGTGCAGCCAGTCGCTGACCTCTTCGAGGCCCGCCGCCCTCAGGTGGTAGTAGCGGTGCCGGCCGCGCGGCTCCTCGCGGACCAGGCCGGCGACCTTGAGGACCGCCAGGTGTTCGGAGACGGCGGGGCGGCCGAGCTCGAAGAGCCCGGCGAGCTCGCCGGTGGAGCGGGGCCCCGCGCGGAGGGCTTCCAGCAGTCTGCGGCGCACCGGACTGGCCAGCACGCCGAACACGTCGGTGGGCATGCCGCCACGATACGTCGGGATTCTCCGACGCGTCAAAGATTTCCGACACGTCGGACGCCGAGGCGGGGGTGTGCGGGCGGGCCCACTCCGCCACACTGGGCGGTATGCCCGACAAGCGCAGTGCCGGACTCCTGCTCTTCCGCCGCACCCCGGACGGCGGCGCCCCGCAGGTGCTCATCGGCCACATGGGCGGTCCCTTCTGGGCCGCGCGTTCCGAGGCCGCCTGGTCGATCCCCAAGGGCGAGTACGAGCCCGACGAGGCACCCGAGGACGCGGCGCGCCGGGAGTTCGCCGAGGAGCTGGGGCTGCCCGCGCCGGACGGCGCGTGGCTCGCGCTCGGCGAGAACCGGCAGCGCAACGGAAAGCTCGTCACCGTCTGGGCGGTGGAGGCGGATCTCGATCCGGAGCGGGTGGTGCCGGGCACCTTCACCATGGAGTGGCCGCGCGGTTCGGGCGTGCTGACGGAGTTCCCGGAGATCGACCGGGTCGGCTGGTTCGGCCTCGCCGAGGCGGAACCGCTCCTGGTGGCCGGGCAACGCGTGTTCCTCGAACGGCTCGCCGCACACCTCGCCGGGGCCTGATCGGGCGGGCGCCGCGGGCCGCTTCACCTCGATTGTCAGACCCGTGCGAGAGGGTGGGATGAGACAGCCTCAGACCGTCGAGAGGGAGCCCGACATGACGCCCGTCACCGGCCGCGAGCGCGCGGCAGCGCAGGCCTATCTCCGGCTGCTCGAGTCCACCCAGGCCGTGCTCTCCGACCCGCGGCTGGAGCCGTACGCGGCGGCGATGCTGACGCACCCGATGGCGGAGGCCGACGCGGCGCTGCGGGACGCGGGCCTCGCGGGGAACGAGGCACATCTGCTGCGCCTGGTCGCGGCCTTGCGGGCCTCCCCCGCCGCGGAGCGGGGAAGGAGCGCGTAAGGGGGCCGGGCCGGTCAGCCGAGCCGGACGGGCAGGGCGCGCACGCTGTTGCCGACGAAGCTCGCGTGCCGGGTCAGTTCGGCCTCGGGGACCGCGAGGGCGAGGTCCGGGAAGCGAGTGAAGAGCGCCTCCAGGGCGAGGGTGGCCTCCATACGGGCGAGCGGCGCGCCCAGGCAGTAGTGCGGCCCGTGCCCGAGCGAGAGGTGCTTGACGGCCTGGCCGCGGGTGACGTCGAAGCGGTCGGCGTCGGGGCCGTACGCCTGGGGGTCGCGGCCCGCCGCCGAATAACCGGCGAGCACCGGGGTGCCGCGGGGGATCAGGGTGCCCTCGACGACGAGGTCGCGGACGGGATAGCGGAACGGGAAGTAGCTCACCGGGCTGTCCCAGCGCAGGGTCTCCTCGACCACGTCGGCCCAGTCCGCGCGGCCCTCCCGGACGTGCGCGAGCTGCTCGGGGTGCCCGCACAGGGCGCGTACGGCGTTGGTGACGAGGTTCAGGGTGGTCTCGTGGCCCGCGATGATCAGCAGCACCAGGGTGCCGATCAGCTCGGCCTGGTCGAGCCGGTCGCCGCCCTCGTCGCGGGCCGCGATCAGACCGCTGATGAGGTCGTCGCCAGGGGCGGCGGCCTTGTCGGCGGCGAGGGCGGCGAGCAGTCCGACCAGTTCGCGGTTGGCGGCGACGGCCTGCTCGGGGCCGATGTCGGTGGCGACCACCTGGCTGGAGAGGTGGTGCAGCCGGTCCTGGTGCTCCTCGGCCACGCCGAGGAGTTCGCAGATGACGCCGAGCGGCAGCGGCAGGGCGTAGTGGCGGCGCAGGTCGGCGACGCCGTCGCCGGCGCGGGCCGCCGCGTCGAGTCCGTCGAGCAGGGTGGCGGTCACGGCCTCGACGCGCGGGCGCAGTTCCTCGATCCGGCGCGGGGTGAAGGCCTTGCTGACCAGGGAGCGCAGCCGCCGGTGGTCGGCGTCGTCGGCGGTGGTCATGCCCTGCACGGTGGCGAAGGTGCGCAGCGGCCACCCCTCGGGTATGCGGCCCTCGGCGAGCGCGGTGAAGTGCCGGGCGCCCTTGGCGACGTCGGGGTGGGAGACGAAGTCGCGCAGGGCGTCGTGGCCGAGCACCGCCATGCCCTCGATGTCGCCGGGGAGCAGCACGGGGGTCACCGCGCCCTGGGCGAGCAGCCGGGCGTTGTCCGCGTGCGGGCAGCCGCCGGCCGGGTCCAGGCGGTGCGGCGGTCTGCCGTCGGGGGCGGCGTGCGGGGTGTTCACGGGCGGGGCACTCCTGACTGCGGAAGCGGGACCGGACGGTGGTGGCCCGGTCCGGTCACGAACGGTCAGATCCTAGGCTCAACCCGACCGCTTCCGTACGGAGTTGTACGGAGCTGCACCGACCCGGTCGTCGCCCGGCGTCGGCCCCGCGACCGCACCGCGCCCGCAGCGCCGCACTGCGCCCACCCCTGCCCGCGGTGCCCGCCCGTCAGGGCACCGGCT
Organism: Streptomyces sp. SKN60; assembly: GCF_026236535.1. GTDB lineage: Bacteria > Actinomycetota > Actinomycetes > Streptomycetales > Streptomycetaceae > Streptomyces. The sequence continues at coordinate 218,681 of NZ_JAHTMW010000006.1, forward strand.
CCTCCACCGGGCCGCCGCGCGGCCGGGCGCGGCGGCCGTGGAGGGCGGCGAGGCCGCGGCGGGTGGCGGCCACCACGACCCGGTCGCCCGGGCCGAGGGCCCGGTCGCCGGGGAGCTCCGGGAGTGCGGCGTAGCGCGAGCGGTCCAGTGGCACACCCGCGTCGCCGCGCGCGATGACCCGCCAGGCGCCCGGCTCGAACGCCTCGGCCGGGGTGCGGCCCTGGAGCAGCGGGTGGTCGGCGACGTCGAGCGCGGCGAACAGCAGCACCCGCCGCTCGACGGGGATGGCGCCGAGCACCTGGCGGCCCATCATCGCCCCGGCGAACGCGGGCGCGGAGAGGTGGGAGACGCTGCGGCTGCGGGTGAGGGCGCCGGGGTGGACGGTGCGCAGGGTGCGGTAGACGGCGGTGGCGAAGTCGTCGTCGTAGAGGCGCAGCGCCACCCGCAGCCCGGGGCTGACGGAGCGGGCGTGCAGCGCGGCCTCCAGATTGGTGATGTCGACGCTGGTGAGGGCGAGCAGGGCGCGGGCGCGATGGATCCGGGCGGCCTCCAGGACGCCTTCCTCGGTGACGTCGCCGAGCACGATCGGCACCCGCAGCCGGCGGGCGAGCGCGAGGCCGCGGGCCTCGGGGTCGGCCTCGACGCAGACCACCGGGATGTTCATGCGGCGCAGCCGGGCGAGCACCCGGGTGCCGACCTTGCCCAGGCCGAGCAGCACCACGTGTCCGGAGAGGCCGCGGGGCGGGCGGCGCAGGGTGGTGGCGCTGCGCAGCGTGCCGAAGGCCTCCAGGAGCGCGGCGATCACCACGGGCAGCAGGAGCAGTCCGACGAATCCGGCGAGGATCTGGAGGAGTTGGCGGCTGGTGGGCTCGTCGACGGCCGGGTCGCCGATGGCGAAGACGTCGAGGAGGATCAGATAGGCCGCGTGCAGCGGGTGGTCGCCGGTGGTGAAGGTGGAGGCCACGGTCAGGGCGAGAACCGCGGCGACGACCCCGGCGAGCGACCAGCGCAGCCGCCGCGAGAACAGCGAGCCGACCGGAAGCCCGGACCCGCCGAGCCAGCCGGTGGCCTGCGCGGGCCCCTCGTAACGCACCGTTTCGAGCGCGACGATGCCGCGCCCGGTGGCGGCGGCGACCTCGGCGTCCCCGGGCAGCAGCCGCGGGCCCTGCGGCCCGCTGCGCTCGGAGCCCTCGCAGCCGGCCGGGTCGCTGGCCGTCGAGGAGAGCAGCGCGAGGGTGCACAGGCCGGGGTCGGCGACCTCGCCGGGCGCGGACGGGGTGCGGTCGACGGCGTGCAGCAGGAGCCCGCCCGCCTGGATGATCTTCTTGCTGCCGGCCACGGCGGTCGCCGCGAGCGCGGGCGCGGCGGTATCCGCGTCGGAGAGCACCGTGGTGGTGGCGTCCGGCTTCTCGGGGTCGAGGCCGGGCTCGGCCACGGCCGCCGCCTGGTCGAGCAGGGTGGCCAGGTGCTGGCCGAGGCGCCGGTTGTAGAGCCGGATGACCAGGCGCAGGCGCGGGTTGAGCCGGCGGGCGGTGAGCGCGGCGCGGATGTTGCGCTCGTCGTCCTCGAAGACCAGGGCGAGCGCCGCGGCCCGCTCGACGCCCGCGTCGAGCAGGGCCGTGTCGTCGGTCTCGGCGGTCTCCACGACCCGGATCGGCGGAACGTCCGGCGGTCCACCGGCCGCGCTCGCCGCCGGCGGGACCGCGGTGCGGGTGACGGCCGCGGTGACCCGCCCGAACAGGGCCATCGCCCGTCCGGTGCGCCCGACGGGCCGGTCGGGCGCGTCGCCGGGCCCGGGCACGAGCAGGGTGACCCGCGCGTCGTACATCTCGTGGAGTTCGGCCGACAGCCGGTGGGCGAGGACGTCGTCGCCGCAGACGATCATGTGCTCGGCGGGCGCCGGGGCACCGCCGGGGGCAACGGGCCTGCTCTGGTACGGGAGTGAGGACACGTCACCAGGATGCCCTGCCGCACCGACAAGCCGGCCGGGCGGGCGCACCGGGCGCACCGGGCGCACCACCCCCTTACCGGACCGCCCCGATCCGGCGCCGCCGTCCGACACGCCGTCGCCCGACACACCGCCGTCCGACACGCCGCGCTACGCCGGTCGGCGCACTCCGTCCTGCGCGCACGGGGCGGTGTTCCTACGGTGGCTGAATGATCGTCACGCCAGCTGTCCGTCATACCGCCGCCGGTGCCGCGGCGCTGCTGCTCGCCCTGCCGGTCCCGTACGCCCCGGCGGCCCTCGCCGCGCCGGTCCATACGCCGGTCACCGCACCGGCCACCGCGCCGCTCGACGCCTCCGGCCGGGTCGCCGAGCCCACCCCGCCGGCCCGGCACTTCGTCGATCCGGCGCGGCTCGGGCGCCCCGGCACCCAGGTGCAGACGCTGCGGGGCGCGCCGGCGGTGCCGTCCCTGAGCGCGCTCTCCTGGGTGGTGGCGGACGCCTCAACGGGTGATGTCCTGGCGGCCCGCAACGCGCACAAGCCGCTGCCGCCGGCCAGCACCCTGAAGACTCTGTTCGCGCTCACGGCGCTGCCCGGTCACGACCCCGACGAGCGGCATCTGGTCAGCGACGCCGAGCTGACCGGCATCGGCGAGGGCAGCAGCCTGGTGGGGCTGAAGGAGGGCTACACCTACAAGGTGTCGGACCTGTGGAACGGGGTGTTCCTCAGCTCCGGGAACGACGCGGTGCACGTCCTCGCCGCCATGAACGGCGGCTGGTCGGCGATGTCCAAGAAGATGCAGGCGAAGGCCCGCGCCCTGGGCGCCCGCGACACCCACGTGGTCTCCCCCGACGGCTACGACGCGCCGGGCCAGGTCTCGTCCGCGTACGACCTGGCGCTCTTCGGCCGGGCCGGGCTGCAGGATCCGCAGTTCACCCGCTACTGCTCGACCCGGTACGCCGACTTCCCGGCCGGCTCGTGGTCGTACGGCATCGCCAACACCAACCGGCTGCTGACCGGCGAGAGCGGGGTGGACCGCTATCCGGGTCTCATCGGCGTGAAGAACGGCTACACGAGCAATGCGGGCAACACCCTGATCGCGGCGGCCAAGCGCGGCTCGCGGACCCTGGTGGTGTCGGTGATGAACCCGCAGGGCGGCGGCGGGCTCGCGGTGTACGAGGAGGCCAGGGAGCTGCTCGACTGGGGCTTCGCGGCGGCCGGGAAGGTGGAGCCGGTCGGCTCGCTGCAGCCCGCGGCCCGTGAGTCAGCCCGGCCGGCGAAGGCCGGGGAGCGGCCGGTCCTGCGCGCGCAGGCCGGTCCGCAGGCGAAGGACCCGCTGCGCACGCTCGCCGCGAGCGGCGGGGTGCACGGCGCGGCCGCCGCCCGTACTGCCGCCAAGGACGCGGCGCCGTCCGGCACCGCGGCCGGCCTGCCGCTCGCCCTGGTCGGGGCGGCGCTCGGCGGTGCGCTCTCGCTCTGGCTGTGGCGCCGCTTCGGGGCCCGCGGCAACTGACCCGCCCACCGCGCCCGCCCCCGTCCGGCACGGTTCGGCGGGCGCCGTACGGTCCGGGCCCCAGCATGTCCGAAGGCCGCCGGGACGAACCCGCGCGGCCCCCGGACGGAGCGGGGAGCGGGCATGGGAGTGGGAACGGGGACGGGAATGCGGACGGGCAGGTACGCTGCGGAGGTGGCGGACCGGTTCCGGGCGGTGAACGGGGTCCATCCGATGACGGCCGAGGACGACGCCTATGTGGACCGGCAGTTCGTGCCGCTCGATCGGCTGTGCGCCGCGCTCGGCCGGGAGGCTAACGAGGCACGGCGGCTGATGCTGGACGGGCTGCTGCCGCTGCCCGGCTATCTGCGCTCGGACGGTACGCAGATGGTGCCGCGCGATCTGTTCGCGCTCGCGGCGGAGGCGGGCGGGCCGGAGCGGCTGCGGGACTGGTTCACGGAGCACTGGGCGGACCCGGCCGAGGGCGAGGACGAGTGGGCGGCGTATCTGAGTGGTCAGTACGTGTGTCTGCACCGGGTCGCGCCGGACACGATCCGCCGCAAGGGCGAGCTGACGGCGGCGATCGCCTCGGCCGTCGCGGCGCCGCGGCCGGACGTGCCGCTGTGGGCGGCGGCGCTGCACGCGCTGGTGGACGAGCTGGACGCGCTCGAACCGGACTTCGCGCCCTACGACCGGCTCCGCTTCGGTGGCCCGACCTCGCGCGACACCTGGGTGGACGCCGTACGCGCCCGGTTCCCGCGCGTCGCGAGGTGACCGGAGCGCTCCCCTCGGACGTCCCCCTCAGAGGTCCTGCTCAGACGTCCTGCTCAGACGTCCCGCTCGTCCGGGCGCGGCCGTTCGTCGCCCCGCAGATGACGGCGCGACCAGCGCACGAGGAGCCGGAGCAGACAGAGCAGGGTGAGGACCCATACGGCGGCGAAGGCCCAGACGAGGGCCGTGGCACCGTTGGCGACCGCGACCACGAGGAGCACCATCGCCATGGGCCCGAGCAGGGCCACCGCGGGCCCGGCGAACCGCCCCGATCCGAGCCGGGCCCGCAGCCGGGTGCGGCCGGCCCCGAGGGCCCGGGCGAACCCGGAGTCCGCGGCGAGGTCCTCCTCGATCTCCGCGAGGATCCGCCGCTCGCGGGGCGAGAGTTGTGCGCCGCCCATCCTCGACACCTCCCGCAGGGTAGCCGCGCATGACGCTACTCGGCGGCTACCCCACGGCTCCGCGCCGAACCGCCGCCTTCATCAGCGGCACGGGAGGCGCCGGCGGCGCCGTGTACCGCTCGGCGGCGCGGACGGCGGCGCCGGCGTTGCGCTCCCCCATGAGGACACACAGCGTGTACGCGGTGTCCTCGAACCGCCGGCGCGCCGCGAGGTCGTGCGGCCGGGCCAGGACCAGCCGTTCCTGCGTGCGGTAGCTGCGCAGCAGACGGGCGATCGTGTTGCGGTCGGGGAGCAGCATCCGGTCCTCCTGGTGCGTGCCTGGCCCCCCCCCGTGATTCCCCCATGGTGGGGTCACTCGGTCACCCGCGCGAGCGAAGTCGTCACCGTCCGTCACGGGCGGTGGTTCGCCCGGGTGCGCGGGCCCCGGGATTGGCGGAAGGTCGAGACATGAACCCGAGCGAGCGGTTGCGCGTGGTGGTCACCGGCGCCACCGGGAACGTGGGGACCAGTGTGGTGCGCGCCCTGGTGCGCCAGTCCCGGGTCGGTTCGGTGCTCGGTCTGTCCCGGCGCCGGCCCGGGCTCGACCTGGAGCGCGCCGAGTGGGCGGAGGCCGACCTCTCCCTGGAGGGTGACGAGCCGCGGCTCGCGCAGTACGTGGCGGACGCCGACGCGGTGGTGCACCTGGCCTGGCGGTTCGGGCCGACGCACGATCCGGTGACGACCTGGCGCACCAATGTGCTCGGCACGGTGCGGGTGCTCGACGCGGTGGCGGCGGCCCGGGTGCCGGTCCTGGTGTGCGCCTCGTCGGTGGGCGCCTACTCCCCCGGGCCGGGCGACGGGGCGCCGGTGTCGGAGTCGTGGCCGACGCACGGCTGGCCGGGCGCCGCGTACACCCGCGAGAAGGCGTACGTGGAACGCCTCCTGGACACCTTCGAGCGGGACCATCCGCAGACCCGGGTGGTGCGGATGCGGCCGGCCTTCCTCTTCAAGGAGGAGGCGGCGAGCGAGCAGCGGCGGATCTTCGCGGGCCGCTGGGTGCCGGGTCAGCTGTTCCGGCCGGAGCTGCTGCCGCTGCTCCCCGAGGTGCCGGGGCTGCGCTTCCAGACGCTGCACACGGAGGACGCGGCGGACGCGTACGTACGGGCGCTGCTGCGCGATGTGCGGGGCGCGTTCAACCTGGCCGCCGAGCCGGTGGTGGACGGGAAGCTGCTCGGCGCCCTGTTCGGGGCGCGGCGGGTGCGGGTGCCGGTCCCCGCGGTGCGCGGGGCGCTCTCGGCGGCCTGGCGGCTGCGGGTGGCGCCGGCCGATCCGGGGCTGCTCGACGCGGTGCTCCGGCTGCCGCTGATGGCGACCGACCGGGCCCGCCGGGAGCTGGGCTGGGTGGCGGCCAGGACCTCGGTGGAGGCCCTGGAGGCGTTCCTGCGCGGGGTACGGGCCGGGGGCGGCGACGCGACCGAGCCGCTGGCCGGCCGCCGCTTCGGCTGAGCTCGCCCGCGGCGTCCGTTCAGGCGGCGCGGGCGGCCGCCCAGTCGACGATCCGCATGGCGGCGCCGGCGGCCTCCCGGCCCTGGCAGTGGGCGTGGTGCCGGGCGAGCAGGGCGTCGATGTCGAGGTGCCGGCCGAAGGCGGGGTGTCCGGCGAGCCGGGTGGCGTAGGCCCAGAGGGTGGGATGGCCGGCGATCCGCTCGGTGGCGGCGGCGTCGAGGTGCCAGCGGTGGACGGTGTCGAGCTGGACGAGGGTGACCCAGACGGTGATGTCGGCGGCGGTGAGCGTGTCGCCGAGGACGTACGGGCGCCGGGCGAGGCGGCGTTCCAGGGCGCCGAGGGCGGCGAAGAGCACGGTGAGCGGGTCGTGGTGGGCGGCGGTGTAGTCGAGGCCGAGTTCGCCGGCGCGCTGGGCGGCGGCGCCGACGCCGCGGGCGCACAGGTCGGTGACGGCGCGGAGCTCGTCCGCCCGGTCCTCGGGAAGGAGTTCGGGGCCGTCGCCGCGGAACCGCAGGGCGAGGTCGCGCCGGATGTCGGGGGTGTGGGTGGACACGATCCGTCCGGTCCAGCCGTCGCTGAGCACGGGCGCGGCGGCGGGTCCGCGGTAGAGGTGGGCGCTGGCCTCGTAGAGCGGGCGGAGCGCGGTGTAGCCGCCGTCGGGGGTGTCGGGGAGGGCGGGCAGCAGCCGCAGCGGGAGGGTGGCGTCGAGGCCGAGGAGGGCGTGGGTGACGGCGACGCCCAGACAGTCGGGGTCGGCCGGTGCGAGGTGCAGCCGGTAGCGGTGCGGGACGGGGTAGTGGCCGCTGCGTACGTCGCGGCCGATCCGGCCGCGGAAGTCCCGGTCGGCGGTGGCGGGGACGATCGACGGCACGGCGGAGGAGATGGCGGAGGAGATGGCGGAGGGGACGGCAGAGGGGACGGCAGAGGGCGGGACTACGGCGGACATGGTTCTCCCTGGGTGCTCGGTGCTGGGTCACGGCGCGGCGGACCCGCGGGGCGGCACGGTGGACGGCCACGCCGGTTCGGGGCGCGCGGAGGCAGCAGAGATACGGGAAGGAGTGCGGGACCGGGGCGGGGGCGGCGGGCCGCTACGCGGCGCTGCAGACCCGCAGCAGGTCGATGTGGCGGCGCGAGGTCAGGTCCAGGGGGCGGGGCGGGCGGACGGTGTGCGTCCGGTCCTGCGCGGTCGCGGCTCCCATGGTTCCCTACCTGTTCACTCGGGTTTCCCGCTCCCGAGTCTGGGAGCGGCGGCACCCGCGCGTCAAGGGGTGGGAAGGCGGCGCTCGGAGCACGGCGAGGGCGAGGGGGCGCGCCTATGCATAATGCGCGTATGCGCATTTCAGCCAGGGCCGACTACGCGGTGCGGGCCGCCCTCCAGCTCGCCGCGGCCCGGGACTCCGGGCCGGTGAAGGCCGAGGCGATCGCCGAGGTCCAGGGGATCTCCCACAAGTTCCTGGAGGGCATCCTCGGCGACATGCGCAAGGGCGGTCTGGTGCAGAGCCAGCGCGGCGGCAAGGGCGGCTACTGGCTGGCGAAGCCGGCCGAGGACATCTCCGTGGCGGACGTGATCCGCTGCGTCGAGGGGCCGCTGGTGTCGGTGCGCGGGGTCCGGCCGCCGGAGCTGTCGTACACCGGACCCGCGGAGTCCCTGCTCACCCTGTGGGTCGCGCTGCGGGCCAACGTGCGCCAGGTGCTTGACGGCGTCTCGCTGGCCGAGCTCGCCTCCGCGCAGCTGCCGCCCGAGGTGGTGGCGCTCGCGGAGGACCCGGAGGCCTGGACCAACCCCTGACGAGGGACCTTCGGTACCGCTCGTCCACTCTCCGCGATCCCGATCCCGATCTCGATCCCGGTCCCGGTCCCGGTCCCGGTCTCCGAGATTCCGGCGTCCGCGATGCGGACGCCTGTTGGGGCCCGGGCGGACCCTCTGCCACTATCCCTACTAATCCAGTGGGGATACTAGGGATCATGTGAGGTGACGTGAGAACGCCGAAGAAGTCCGCACTGCGCACCGCCTCCGCGCCGGCCGGGGGCCTGCCCGCCGACCGCCGCGCCGACGACGCGATCTGGCCCCGCGTCACCCACGAGGTCGCCGACGACCTGGCCGTGGACGCCGTGTCCCGGGACCGGGCCGGCCTCGCCCCGTACGACGAGGTCGCCCGGCTCCAGGAGGCCGGACTGCCCGCGCTGCTCACCGCGCCCGGGCCGCTCGGCCGCGGCGCCGACTGGCGCACCGCCTGCGCGGTGGTCCGGGAGATCTCCGCCGCCGACGGCTCGGTGGGCGAACTCCTGGCCCACCACTGCGTGTTGTCCTGGACCTCCCGTTTCCTCGGCGCCCCGGCCGGACCGCGCTCGCTCGACTCCCGTACCGCCAAGGAGCGTTGGCTGCTCGCGGGCGCCGTCGAGCCGCCGCGCCCGGAGCCCGGCCGGCCCGGACTCGCCCTCACCCCGGCGGGCGGCGGCGGGTATCTGCTCGACGGACGGGGCGCCTTCGCCTCCGCCGTCACGGTGGCCGACCGGCTCGTCGTCGGGGCCCGCTGTACGGAGACGGGTGACCTGCTCCTGGTCCTGGCCGACCCGGCCCACCCCGCCGTGACCGCCGAGCCGTGCGCCGAACGCGTGGGCCAGCGCCTCGCCGGCGCCGGCACCGTCGCCTTCGAGCGGCTGCCGGTCGGCCCCGGGAACGTCCTCGGCACCCTCCCCCGCGACGAGCACACCGTCGCCCCCTACGCGACCCTCGCCCCGCTCGCCCTGCGGCTCCTCCTGGTCCATGTGGCGCTCGGCATCGCCGAGGGCGCGCTCGCCGAAGCTCGCGACGTGAGCCGGGCCGGCCTGGCGGCCGCGCCGCACGCGGCCGATCCGGCGGCCGGCGACGACCCCTATCTGCTGCGCGCCTACGGGGAGTTGGCCACCTCCGCGCACACCGCGGCCGCGGTGGTCGAGCGCGCGACCGACGCCCTGGCGCGCGGGCTGCTCGCCGAACGCCTCCTCGACGTCGAGGAGCGCTCCGACATCGCCGTCCTCGTTGCCGCGGCCGAGACCGTCGCACACCCCGCGGCCCTCGACATCACCACCCGGATACTCCAGCTCGTCGCCCCGGCCGGCCCGCCCCCCGGCTTCGACCGCTTCTGGCGCAACGCCCGCGCCCTCACCGCCCCGGTCCCACCCGACCACCGCCTGCGCGACATCGGCGACCACTACCTGAACGGCACGCACGCCAGGCTCACCCTTCTGGCGTAGGCCGGGTCCGCCGGATCCGGCCGGATCGGGCGGACCGCACCGGGCCGCGTCGGGACCGATGGCACGGCGGGTCGGGCCGTCCGGCCCTGTCGGAGGGCGGACGATGGGCCCAAGCTGGACTCAGCGGGTCGCCGACCGGCGGCGGGCCGCACGCCGAACCGATGACGGAGGCAGCCTGATGAGTCGTGAGATCGTCGCGGGAGTGGACGGTTCCCCGGAGAGCCTGGCCGCGGCGGACTGGGCCGCGCGGGAGGCCCTGCACCGGGAGCTGCCCCTGCGGCTCGTGCACGCCTGGCGCTGGGAGCCGCTCGACCTCCCGCTGGTGCAGGATCCGACCGATCAGCTGAAGGCCGCGCGGGAGGTGCTGAGCACGGCGGGCGCGCGGGTCACGGAGCGCTTCCCGGACGTCGCGCTGGCCACCGAGCTCATCGGCGACACCCCGGTCGCCGCGCTGCTCGGCACCCTCGGGCAGGCCGAACTCCTCGCCCTCGGCTCGCGCGGCCAGGGCGCCCTCGCGGGCTTCCTGCTCGGCTCGTACGGCCAGCAGGTCATCGCCTCCGCCACCGTCCCGGTGGTCGCGGTCCGCAGCCGGGACGGCGAACCGGTCGAGCCGCCGGCCGGGGAGGTCCTGGTGGGCCAGCACGGCACGCCGGAGGACAGCGCGGCGGCGCTGGGCTTCGCCTTCGCGGCGGCGGCCGCGCGCGGTGCCTCGGTGCGGGCGGTGCGGGCCTGGAGCCTGCCGCCGCTGTTCGCGTTCAGCCCGGGTTCGCTGGCGCTCGCCGACGAGGCCGGCGGGCTCGAACCGTACGAGCGGAAGGCGCTGCGCGAGGCCCTCGCCCCGTGGCGGGAGCGGTTCCCCGAGGTGCCGGTGACCGAGCACGTGGAGCTGGGCAGCGCCGGTCAGGTGCTGCTGTCCGGGGCCGGGGCCGCCCAGCTGCTCGTGGTCGGCCGGCGGGCCCGGCGCGGCGCGATCGGCCCGCGGATCGGCTCCGTGGCGCACGCGGCGCTGCACCTGGCGCCGTGCCCCGTCGCGGTGGTGCCGCAGGAGGTTGACGCGCAGGATTGACGAGGGGTGTCGCGCTCTCCCCGGCCGGACAGTATGACCGCCGGCACCATCGGCCACGAGAGAGCGGAGCTCCATGCAGCACGACACGTACGACAGGTCCCGGCACACGTTCCGTACGACAGTGATCGCGGCGGGCACGCTGGCCGCCGCGCTCACCGTGCTCACCGGGATGTACGCGGCGGGCCAGGCCTATCCGGCGGCCTCCGACCGGGCCGCACCGGTGACCGCGGCCGCGGCCACGGTCGCGCAGGACGTCGCGCAGGTCGTACAACTCGTCAACACCGAGCGGAGAAAGGCCGGTTGTGCCCCGCTGCGGTCCGATCCCAAGCTGCGGACCGCGGCGCAGGGCCACGCCGACGACATGGCCGCGCGCAACTACTACGCGCACGCGGGCCGGGACGGCCGGAACGCGGGCGACCGGATCAAGGCGGCCGGTTACACCTGGTCGGCCTGGGGCGAGAACATCCACCGGGGGCCGCACTCGGCCGCGCAGGCGGTGGACGAGTGGATGAACAGCGCGGCGCACCGGGAGAACATCCTCGACTGCTCCTTCGAGGACATCGGGGTGGGGGTCAACCTCACCGGCAACGGGCCCTGGTGGGTGCAGGACTTCGCCTCCGGCCGCTGACGCGCCGGGCAGGTCAGGACCGCAGCGGGGTGCCGAGCTCCTGCACCCAGACGGTGCCGTCCGGGCCGGGCACGGCCGCGACGCCGGTGTGCCGGTAGCGGCAGTCCAGGAGATTGGCCCGGTGCGGCGGGTCGGCCATCCAGTCGGCGACGACGGCGGCCGGCCCCCTCTGGCCCCGGGCCAGGTTCTCCGCCCAGGCGCTCCAGGCGTAGCCCTCGCCGGTGAGGCGGGTGCCGGAGTCGGTGCCCTCGGGGTCGGTGTGGGCGAGGTAGCGGCGCTCGGCCAGGTCCGCGCCGAAGGTGCGGGCCACGGCCGAGAGCCGGCGGTCGATCCGGAGCGGCCCGCAGCCCGCCTCGGCCCGGTGCCGGTTGACCAGTGCGGTGACCTGCTCCTCCGTGGTCGGGCGCGGTACCCGGGTGCGGGTCGGCGTGGGCGACGGCGTCGGGGGCGGGGTGGTGGCCGGCGCCGGTGCGGCGCTGCGGGTCGCGGCGGGCGCGGCAGGCGCCGGGGCCGGCGGGCGGGCGACCGCCCGGTCCGCGGGTCCGCTCGGCACCAGCAGGATCAGCGCGGCACCGAGGGCGACGACCGCCCCACCGCCGACGAGCAGCCCGGGCCGGACACCGGCCCCGGCAGCAGAACCGGCCCCGGAGGTGGGCTCGCCTCCGGCCTCCGAACCGTGTCCGGCCCCTGCTCCGGACTCGGGCCCGCTCCCGGCCCCGGCCCCCGGCCCCGGCGCCGGCGTCGGCGCCGCGACCGTCTCCAGGGCCGGCCCCGCGCTCCCCCGTCCCGCCCACACCAGGAGCGGCGGCACCAGGGCCAGGCCCACCAGCAGGCCCTCGGCCGGGGCGAGGCCCGAGCGGGTGGGGGCGCAGTGCGGGCAGCCGTCGAGGTGCCGGGCCAGGCGTTTGCGCCACAGCGGAGAGGGCGCGCCGTCCCAGCGGGCGGTGGTGTCGGCGAGGCCGGGGCAGGGCGGCACGGCGGCGAGCGCCCGGACGATGGCGCGCCCGCTCTCCAGGCGCTCCTTCATCCGCTGGACGCGGACGGCGGCGTGCCGGGGCGGTGTGCCGAGGGCGGCGGCGAGCTCGGCGCGGGTCAGCTCGCCGGCGGCTTCCAGCCACCACAGGGAGAGCACCTCGCGGTCGTCCTCGTCGAGCCAGCGGGTGGCCCGGGCGACCTCGCGGCGCTGGCCGGTGAGGCCGAGGCGCAGAATGGCGAGCTCGGTGAAGTCGCCGGCCGGGTCGGCGAGGGCGGCGGCCCGGTCCAGGCCGGGCAGCGGCGCCTGCTGACGTTCGCGCCAGCGGTGCCGTATCCGGTTCATCGCGATGGCGACCAGCCAGGAACGGAAGCGGGCCGGGTCGCGGAGCGCGGGCAGCCCGTCGAGGGCGCGGACCATGGTCTCCTGGACCAGGTCGTCGACGTCGGCGTGCCCGTCGAGGGCGCGGCCCACGATGTTGTAGACGAGCGGCAGGAAGGTCCGTACGAGCTCGTCGCCGGCGCGCGCGTCACCCGCCCGCGCCGCCTCGACGAGTGCGGCGGTGCGGTGCTCGTCGCTCTGCAATGTCCTTGTGCTCCCTCGTCGCCCGCTGCGTCCCCCGCAGCGGCGGCCGCCGGATGCGGTCCGCGGTCAGGAGACCGCCGGGAGCGGTCCGGATAACACTTTTCTCGCGCGCCCGCGCCGCCCGGGTCTAGGGCGACAGGTACGGCAGGGAGGGCACGGTGGCCCCGCCCCCTTCCCGTACGGCTGCCACGACCGCGTCGTGCAGGTCGCGGCTCTCCTCCTCCGTTCCGCAGGGGACCGGACTGCCCGACATGGTGAACCAGTCGGAAGCGCCGCTGTACTGCACGGCCACACGTGCCTCGCCGTCGGCATAGGTGGTGTGCACGGTCAGATCGCCCGTGACGACACCGCCCTCGTCGGTCAGCACCCCGCCACGCCCGGTGTAGACACCGGCGGTCGTCCATGATGCCCAGCTCATCTGTCCAGACTCACACCGGGGCCGCGGATGCGCCACCGACAGGACCGCCCCGGCCGGAAAGCTTCCGGCCGGGGCGGAACCCGTCAGTGCGGTGTCACCGCGGGGTTCAGGCGAGGGACGCGATGGCCTCGTTGAACGTGGCGGACGGGCGCATCACGGCCGCGGCCTTGGCCGGGTCGGGCTGGTAGTAGCCGCCGAGGTCGGCCGGGGAGCCCTGGACGGCGATCAGCTCGTCGACGATCTTCTGCTCGTTCGCGGTGAGCGTCTCGGCGACCGGGGCGAAGGCCTTGGCCAGCTCCGCGTCGTCGGTCTGCTTCGCGAGCTCCTGGGCCCAGTACATGGCCAGGTAGAAGTGGCTGCCGCGGTTGTCGATGCCGCCGAGGCGGCGGGTCGGCGACTTGTCCTCGTTGAGGAAGGTGCCGGTGGCGCGGTCCAGCGTGTCGGCGAGGACCTGGGCGCGGGCGTTGCCCGTGCTGGTGGACAGGTGCTCGAAGGAGGCGGCCAGGGCGAAGAACTCGCCGAGCGAGTCCCAGCGCAGGTAGTTCTCCTTGACCAGCTGCTGGACGTGCTTCGGGGCGGAGCCGCCGGCGCCGGTCTCGAAGAGGCCGCCGCCCGCCATCAGCGGGACGACGGAGAGCATCTTGGCGCTGGTGCCCAGCTCCAGGATCGGGAAGAGGTCGGTCAGGTAGTCGCGCAGGACGTTGCCGGTGACCGAGATGGTGTCCTCGCCGCGGCGGATGCGCTCCAGGGAGAACTTGGTGGCCTCGACCGGGGAGAGGATCTGGATGTCCAGGCCCTCGGTGTCGTGCTCCGGCAGGTACTGCTTGACCTTGGCGATGATCTGGGCGTCGTGGCCGCGGTTCTCGTCCAGCCAGAAGACGGCCGGGGCGCCGGTGGCGCGGGCGCGGGTGACGGCGAGCTTGACCCAGTCCTGGATGGGCAGGTCCTTGGCCTGGCAGGAGCGGAAGATGTCGCCCTCGGCGACCTCCTGCTCCAGGACCGTGGTGCCGGCGGCGTCGACGAGGCGGACGGTGCCGGCCGCGGCGATCTCGAAGGTCTTGTCGTGGGAGCCGTACTCCTCGGCCTTCTGCGCCATGAGGCCGACGTTCGGGACGGAGCCCATGGTGGCCGGGTCGAAGGCGCCGTGGGCGCGGCAGTCCTCGATGACGGCCTGGTAGACGCCGGAGTAGGAGCTGTCCGGGAGGACGGCGAGGGTGTCGGCCTCCTGGCCGTCCGGGCCCCACATGTGGCCGGAGGTGCGGATCATGGCCGGCATCGAGGCGTCGACGATGACGTCGGACGGCACGTGCAGGTTGGTGATGCCCTTGTCGGAGTCGACCATGGCGAGCGCCGGGCCGGCGGCGATCTCGGCGTCGAAGGAGGCCTTGATCTCCTCGCCGAGGCCGTGCGGGAGGGACTCCAGGCCCTTGTAGACGGTGCCGAGGCCGTCGTTCGCGGACAGGCCGGCGCCGGCGAGCACCTCGCCGTACTTGGCGAAGGTCTGCGGGAAGAAGGCGCGCACGACGTGGCCGAAGATGATCGGGTCGGAGACCTTCATCATGGTGGCCTTGAGGTGCACGGAGAAGAGCACGCCCTCGGCCTTGGCGCGGGCGACCTGCTCGGCGAGGAAGGTGTCGAGCGCGGCGGCGCGCAGCACGGCGGCGTCGACGATCTCGCCGGCGATGACCTTGAGCGGCTCGCGCAGCTCGGTCACGGTGCCGTCGGTGGCGACGTGCTCGAAGCGGAGGGTGGTGTCCTCGGCGATGACGACGGACTTCTCGGTGGTGGCGAAGTCGTCGTGGCCCATGGTGGCGACGTTGGTCTTGGACTCGGGGGTCCAGGCGCCCATGCGGTGCGGGTGGGTCTTGGCGTAGTTCTTGACGGCACCGGGGGCGCGGCGGTCGGAGTTGCCCTCGCGCAGGACCGGGTTGACGGCCGAGCCCTTGATCTTGTCGTAGCGGGCGCGGACGTCCTTGTCCTCGTCGCTGCGCGGGTCGTCCGGGTAGTCCGGGAGGGCGTAGCCCTGGGCCTGGAGCTCGGCGATCGCGGCCTTGAGCTGCGGGATGGAGGCCGAGACGTTCGGCAGCTTGATGATGTTGGCCTCGGGCGTCTTGGCCAGCCGGCCGAGCTCGGCGAGGGCGTCGGCGATGCGCTGGCCCTCCTCCAGACGCTCCGGGAAGGAGGCGATGATGCGCCCGGCCAGGGAGATGTCACGCGTCTCGACGTTCACGCCGGCGGTCGAGGCGTAGGCCTGGATCACGGGCAGGAACGAGTAAGTCGCCAGGGCGGGCGCCTCGTCAGTGTGCGTGTAGATGATGGTCGAGTCAGTCACCGGGTGTGCTCCGCTCCACGTCTGCGTCTGCGTCTGCAAGATTGCTCGACATCAAGATATCTCGTGATCGTGCTCCTCGGGAAAGGGGTCCTCGGCTACGGGGTGCGTGATCCGGTACGGGGCGGTGCCCGGGTCCAGGTCGACGTGGCGGAGCAGCCCGAGCAGGACGAGGGCGACGGCGGCGCCGGTCCCGGCGGCGAGCGCCTGGCCGCAGCGGTGGGCGGTGCGGGGCAGGTCGACGGGGAGCGGGCCGGTGGCGGCGGGCAGGCAGTCGCCGAGCAGATACGCGCCGGCGGCGAGCCCGCCGAGGGCGAGCAGCGCCAGGGGCACGGTGACGAGGAGCCGCTGCGGCGGGAGGCCGTGCCGGGGCGCGGGCCGGACCCGGCCCTTGCGGGCGAGCAGGGCGACGAGCGCGGCGAAGGCGGCGAGCACGAGCAGGTCGGCGGCGATCACGTCGCCGGGGCGGTGGCGTCCGGAGGCGATGGAGTACGCGCCGAGGGCGATCGCCCACAGGGTGCCGAGTCCGACGGCGGCGCCGCGCAGCCGGTGCGGCACGACGAGCGCGAGGCCGAGGGCGAGGCCCGCGGCGAGGACGGCGGGGCTGCTGGGGAAGCCGCCGGGGGCGGTGAGGCCGGCGGCGTCGACGTAGCGGGGGCCCGGTGCGTAGCGCTGGAGGAGCTCGGCGGCGAGCAGGGCGGCGGCGACGGTGCCGAGGGCGGCGCCGAGGTACGCGTACCGCTTGCGGAGGACGCCGAAGGCGACGATCAGCAGGACGGCGAGGGCGAGCGAGAGGGTGCCGATGCCCTGGAGCGAGGGGTGCTCGCGCAGGAAGCGGGCGACGGCCGGGTCGGTGAGCCGGCCGGCGAGGGCCGCGTCGCCCCAGCGCCGGCCGGTCGTGGTGAGCACGAGTCCGGCGTAGGCGACGGTGAGCAGGACGACGGCGGCGAGGCAGGCGCGCCGCATGCGTATGCGGATGCGGGCGCTGAACGATCCGGCGGCCTCACCGGCGACGGCGGCGTACCACCAGGTGTCGCCGGCGGCGATGCGTGGTGGGGAGCCGCCGGTACGGGGCCTGTCGAAGGGTGCCATGCCTCGATTCGACCCCGGCGGCGCCGGGTCCGCCCGCTGGACTCACCCGAACGACACGCGACGACACGCCGGGGGTCTTGGGGCTCACACGGTGGCGGCACGGCGTGCGGGGGTGCGGGCCGTGGCGTGTGCGGCGGTCCTGGGGGTGGTCCGGTCGTGGCGGCGGGTGCCGTCGAGGGTGAAGGCGGTGTTGACGAGGGCGACGTGGCTGAGGGCCTGCGGCATGTTGCCGAGCTGGCGGCCGGCGGCGGGGTCCCATTCCTCGGCGAGCAGGCCGACGTCGTTGCGCACGTCCAGGACGCGTTCGAAGGTGGTGCGGGCCTCGGCGGGGCGGCCGGTGAGGGCGAGCGCGTCGGCGTACCAGAAGGTGCAGGCGAGGAAGGCCCCTTCGGCGCCGTCGACACCGTCGACCTCGTGCACCTCGCCGTTGCTCACCTCGTCGTAGCGGCGCAGGAAGCCGCGGTCGCCGAGCGCGGCCATGGCACGGACGGTGCCGAGGACCCGGGGGTCGTCGGCGGGCAGGAAGCCGAGGCGCGGGATGAGCAGGGCGGTCGCGTCGACCCGGCGGCTGCCGTAGTACTGGGTGAAGGAGCCGCGTTCCTCGCTCCAGCCCGACCGGCAGACCTCGTCGTGCAGTTCGGCGCGCAGCGCCTGCCAGCGGCGGAGCTGGCCGCGCAGTCCGGCGACCCGGGCGAGCCGCAGCGCGCGGTCGGCGGCGACCCAGGCCATCACCTTGGAGTGGACGAACTGGCGGCGGGGGCCGCGGACTTCCCAGATGCCCTCGTCGGGTTCGCGCCAGCGTTTGGCGACGTACTCGAGGAGCGCGGCCAGCAGGCTCCACAGGTGCGCGTCGAAGGGCACGCCGGCCCGGACGGCCGAGTAGACGGTGTTGAGGACCTCGCCGTAGATGTCGAGCTGGAACTGGTCGACGGCCGCGTTGCCGAATCTGACGGGACGTGAGTTCTCGTAGCCGGGCAGCCAGTCGGCGTCGGTCTCGGGCAGCCGGCGCTGTCCGGCGACGCCGTACAGCGGCTGGAGGTCGGCGGGGTCGCCGGCGGCGGCGCGCACCAGCCAGTCGGTCCAGGCCAGCGCCTCGCGGCGGTAGCCGCTGCGCAGCAGGCAGGACAGGGTGAAGGTGGAGTCGCGCAGCCAGCAGAAGCGGTAGTCCCAGTTGCGGCGTCCGCCGATGCACTCGGGCAGGGAGGCGGTGGCGGCGGCGATGACGCCGCCAGTGGGCTCGTAGGTGAGGGCCTTGAGGGTGACCAGGGAGCGGATGACGGCCTCGCGGGCGGGGCCCTCGTAACGCAGCCCGGCGGCCCAGTCGTTCCAGAAGGCGAGGGTCTCGTCGAGGGCGGCGGGCACGTCGGGCGCGGGGGGCGCCGGGGCGTGCGAGGGGTGCCACCCGAGCACGAAGGTGACGCGCTGCCCTGAGCTGACGGGGAAGGCGAAGCTCGTACGGTCGGGGGTGACGACCGGTTCGCCGGCGCCGGGACCGCAGGTCAGCAGGGTCGCGTCGGGTCCGGCGACACAGGCGACGGTGCGCCGGTCGAGGGCGTACGTCCAGGGACGGACGCTGCCGTGGTCGAAGCGGACCGCCAACTCGCCCCGGATGTCGACCCGTCCGGCGACCCCTTCGACCATCCGGACGATCCGCGGGCCCCGCTGACGGGGCGGCATGAAGTCGGTGATGCGGACGGTGCCGCCGGTGGACTCCCAGACGGAGTCGAGGACGAGGGTGTCGCCGCGGTAACTCCTGCGGTTGCAGACCCGGTTGCCGGCCGGGGCGAGGGCGAAGCGGCCGTGGCCGGGGTCACCGAGGAGGGCGGCGAGGCAGGCGGGCGAGTCGAAGCGCGGGGCGCACCACCAGTCGATCGAGCCGTCCCGCCCGACGAGGGCCGCGGTCTCCAGATCGCCGATGAGGGCGTAGTCCTCTATTCGCCCTGCCATGTCGGGATTGTATTCCCGCCGTGGGCGGGGCGCAGGGGCGGCGGCCGGCGGCGGAGATCGGCGCGGTCCGGCCCGGGCAGATGGTTTCGCCGCCGCCCGCATACTCTTGCCGGCCGCCTGCCCGCCGGTCGCCCGGGAGGTTCCGGCCCTCCTTGACCCGGGCGCCGGGCGCGCTCGATCCTGGGAGGGTCCGCGGAGATCCGGAGGGCGACCCATGTGTGCCACGAGCGGGGAACCGCATCCGATGCGCCGGGCCACGGACCGCGCCCCGGCAGGCCCGGACGCCACGGCGAGCCTGGTGGTCGCGGTGCGGCCAGGTGACCGCGATCCGGAGTGGATGTTCGACCGGCTCCCGGCCGCCGTGCGGGAGGTCGTGCTGGTCGGCGCGGGTCCTGCGGTCTCCGGACGGGCGGCGCCGGCGGGGGTGGCGGTGCGCCGGCTCGGCCCCTGGGACGGTGCGGCGGGCGACGTCCCGCATTCCGGTCTGCTGGCCGCCACCGGTGACCGGCTGGTCCTGATGGGCGCCGACGGCAGCATGTCGCCCCGGGAGATCCCGCACTACCTGCACTATCTGGACAGCGGTTTCGACTTCGTGAAGGGTTCGCGGTTCATCGCGGGCGGCGACAGCGCCGACTATCCGCTGCTGCGCCGGTGCGGCCACCGCGCGCTGCTGCGGCTGGCCCGGCAGTTGTACGGGCAGCGGCTCACCGATCTCTGGTTCGGATTCTGCGCCTTCCGGCGGGAGTTCCTCGGCCTGCTCGACCTGCGGGCGGACCGGGTGGAGCTCGGCGCCGAACTCGTCACCCACGCCCTGCACTACGGGCTGCGGGTGGCCGAGGTGCCGAGCCTCGAACTCCCTTCCCACCACGGCCCGTCGCACCCCCGCACGGTCCGTGACGGCAGCCGCATCCTCGGCACGCTGCTCGACGAGCGCCCGCACAACGCGCTGCTGCGGTTCCGGCCCGCCCTGCGCATCCGGGCCGGCTGAACGTACCGAACGGACATTTCACAGCACGTGGGTTGACGTACCCGATATCGGATGCTAAGCAGGGAAGTCAGTGCATTGCACGCGGCAACGCACCGCAGACCCTCGGCAGGGTCGGTTGTCGGAAGAGGCGCATCATGACCTCCCTCCCCATCAGCCGAGCGCCGGTGGCACCCGCCCCGCATCCGTTGCGCCGGGTGACCGACTGGCCCGCCGAGACCTGCCGCCGCTCCCCCCGCGAGCGCACCGCCCCGCACGGCCCGACGGCCGGCGCGGCGCGTCCGGGGCACCCGGCCCACCCCGCCCGGCGTGCCTCCGACCGCGTACGGGACGCGGCCCGGCCCTGCCGCCGCCGTTCCGGGCTCCACCGGCCCCGCACAGCCCCCCGCCGCCGGCGCTCCCGCGCGGTCCGCACCCGCACCGGGGGCGGCCGCCGGTCGGCGAGCCCGGCTGGCCCAGCGGCCCACCGGCCCGGCCACGGCGGCACCCGTACCGACCCGCACGACGGCGCCCCGCCCCGCAACACCCGTAGCACCCGTGTGTCCGGGCGACCCCGGGTGCCCGTGCGGGTCACCCGTCCGGTGCCCGCGCCGGTGACGGCCCCGGCACCGCTCCCCCGCAGTCCCGCGCGACCCGCTCGCCGCGCCTTGCCCCGAGGAGGCGAGGTGCGATGACGACCGCCCCCGCCCATGCCCCGCTGCCCCGCTCGCTCACCCGGCCGCCGGTCGAACTCGAGCTGATCATCCCGGCCTTCAACGAGCGCGAGCGACTGCCCGGCACCGTCGCCGCGGCGCTGCGCTTCCTCGCCCGCCGCCCGTGGTCCTCCGCCGTGGTCGTGGTCGACAACAACAGCGTGGACGGCACCCCGGACTGCCTGGACCGGTTCGCCGCCTCGGCCCTGGGGCGGGCCGTGGGCCTGCACGTCATCGGCTGCGGCGACCGGGGCAAGGGCGCGGCCGTGCGGCGCGGCATCGAGACCTCCGCCGCCACGTACCTCGGCTTCGCCGACGCCGACAACGCCACGCCCGTCGAGACCCTGGACCGGGTGATGGAGCTGCTGCGCCGGGGCCACGGCGCCGTGATCGCCTCGCGGCACGCCCCCGGCGCCCATCTGGCCGTCGAGCAGGGCGCCCTGCGGCGCGGCGGCGGCGCCGTGTTCCGTACCCTCGCGCATCTGACGCTGCCGGAGATCGCGGACACCCAGTGCGGGTTCAAGTTCTTCCCCGGACCACTGGCCCGGGAGATCGTGCGCGACTGCCACATCGACGGCTTCGCGTTCGACGTGGAGCTCCTCGCGCATGTCGTCAAGGCCGGCCGGGACGTGGTGGAGGTGCCGGTCGACTGGACCGACCAGGCGGGATCCACGTTCTCGGCCCGCCGTGACGGGCTGCGCTCCATGGCCGATCTGCTGCGCATCTCGCTGGCCAGGTGAGGACCGTGACCGCCGCCGCCCCGGCCCCCGCGCCCACCGCACGCCCCCGCGCGGGCGGCGCGCTGGCCCGGATCGCCCTGCTCGACATCGCCTTCCTCAACTGGCGCGACCCGTGGCACCCGGAGGCCGGCGGCGCGGAGGCGTACGCGCACGAGATCGCCCGCCGCTTCTCGGCGGCCGGCGCGCACCTCACCTTCGTGTCCGCCCGCTACCCCGGCGCGCCCGCCCGCGAGTACCGCGACGGGCTGCGGATCGTGCGGGCCGGCGGCACCTTCGGCGTGTACGCGGCGGCCGCGGCGCATCTGCTGCGCAACCGGCACGCGTACGACGCCGTCGTCGACTTCCAGAACGGCATCCCGTTCTTCTCGCCGCTCTTCACCCCGCGCTGGACCGCCGACCTGTGCGTCATCCACCACGTCCACCAGGAGCAGTTCGACGTGCGCTTCCGCTGGCCGCTGAACGCGCTGGGGCGGCTCCTGGAGAAGCAGGTCAGCCGGCGCGTCTACCGGGGCCGGCCAATCGTGGTGGTCTCCCCCTCCACCCGGGAGGGCGCGCGCCGCGAACTCGGCTTCGGCAACCCGCTGCACATCGTGCCCAACGGACGGCCCGCCGGAGCGTCCGCGGAGCCGCCGGGGGTGCGCAGCGCCACGCCCGCGCTCACCGTGGTCAGCCGGCTTGTGCCGCAGAAGCGGGTGGACCTGCTGCTGCGGGCGCTGCCCGCGCTGCTGCGCCGGTTCCCCGCGCTGCGGCTCGACCTGTGCGGCGACGGTCCCGAACTGCCCGCGCTGCGCGAACTGGCGGCGCGGCTCGGGGTGGCGCAGGCGGTGGTCTTCCACGGGCATGTGAGCGACGCGCGACGGGCGGAGCTGTTCCACCGGGCGTGGCTGACCGTGGTGCCCTCGGTCGCGGAGGGCTGGGGCCTGACCGTGATCGAGGCGAACGCGGTGGGCACCCCCGCCCTCGCCTACGACGTGCCCGGTCTGCGCGACGCGATCCAGCCCGGCGTCAACGGGCGGCTGCTCGACCCATCGGCCGACCTGGCGGACGGCGTGGCCGCCGCGCTCGCCGAACTCGCCGACCCTGCCGCCCGGCAGCGGGCCGCGGCCCGCTGCCGGGCGTGGGCCGCCGCCTTCTCCTGGGACGCCAGCGCGGAACGGCTCGCCGAGGTGATCCTGGAGGAGCTGCGCCGCGTCCACCGGCACCGCCGCTCCCGGCGCGGCGCCAACGACCTCGCCGTCCTGGGCCGGTTCACCGCCCCCGACGCGGAGGCCACCGAGCGGGTGGCGGCCGAGGCGCTGCGCCAGACCGACACCTGGTCCCGTGAGGGCGACGCCTTCCAGGTGCTGCTGCACGGCTGCGACGAGGTCCAGGCCCTCGCCGCCCTCGCCCGCCTCGGCGTCCACGACGCCACCGTCTCCCTGGCCGGCGGCCGGGACGTCCTGGTGGGCGGGCCGTCCCGGCGCCTCACGGAGCGCGGCGGGCGGGGAACGCCGGAGGACGGGTCATGACCGCCGAGCCGCTCGCCCGTCGCGCCGCCGTCCTGCCGGACGAGGTCACCGCGGTGCACGGGGCGCGCTGGATCGCCACGGGCGCGGTCCTTGTCGGGGTGCTCAACTACGTGTACGCGCTGGTGCTCACCCGGCTCCTCAACGTCGCGGCCTACGCGGTGTTCGCGGCCGGGCAGGGGCTCGTGGTGTGCACGGCGGCGGTGGCCGTGGTCACCGTGCCGTGGATGCTGGCGCAGGCGCTGGCCCGGGCGCGGTCGGAGGCCGAGCGGGGCGAGGCGGTGCGGTTCGCGATCGTCACCGGGTTCGCGGGCGGTCTTGTCGCCGCACTGGTGGTCGGCGGGGTGGCCGCGCAGTTCGCCGGGGCGACCACCAGCCTGGTCGTCGCCGGCGCGACCTTCCTCATCTATGTGACCCGGGTCAGCGCGGGCTGGCTGCAGGGCACCGAACGGCTGCGCACCCTCGGTCTGCTGACCACCGCGGAGGCGGTCCTGAAGCTGGTCGTGGGGCTGTTCTTCGTCGCCGTGCTCGACCTCGGACCGGCCGGCGCGCTGGCGGCGTTCGGCGTCGCCGTGCTGCCGTACGCCTTCTTCCGGCCGCGCCGGTTCCGCGGCGGCCGGACGGCCCGGCCCTGGCTGTCCGCCACCGCCGACCGGGCGCTGTGGCGGCGGGCCGTCGGGGTCGCCTCGCTGCAGGGTGTCGTGGCGCTGATGGCGGCCGTCGACGTGATCCTGGTGGCGGTGCTGCCCACCGACCGTGCGGCGGCGGCGAGTTACCAGGCCGCCGTGATGCTCGGCCGGGTCCCGCTCTTCCTGGCGGGCGCCGTCTCCATCGCCTTTCTGCCCGCGCTGTCCCGGCGCCGGGCCGGCACCCCGCTCGCGGGCGACGCGCTGCGCATGTATCTGACGGTGGCCGTGCCGCTGACCGCGGTGGCGGCGACCGTGCCGCAGGCCGTCCTGGACCGGGTCTTCCCCGCCGGGTACGCGCAGGTCGGCACGCTGCTCGCGCTGACGGCCGTCACCGGCCTCGCGCTCGGCGCGCTCGCCCTGCTCGTGACGTTCTGCCAGGCGGTCAACGACTACGCGTGCCTGGGACCGCTGCTCGCCGGCCTTGTGCTGTACGTGACGGGGCTCACGGCCGGCTGGTCGGCGGCCGGCGTCCTCGGCATGGCGGTCGGCGGCATGTGCGGCACCCTGGCGGCCCTGCTGCTGCTCGCCGTGCGCCAGGCCCGGCGCCACGGCTTCGGCGCCCCGCGTGCCCGGCTCGGGGTGCGGCCCCTGTGGGTCGCGGCTGTGGCGGGCGGCCTGGTGGCGCTGAAGCCGCTGCCGGTGGCCTGGCTGTGCGCCGCCGTCGTGGTCGCCGGGGCGGCGCTGTGGTGGTTCTTCGGCCGCCGCAGCGAACCGACCGGCGACGACCCGCTCCCGGCCACCACCGGTGAACCCGCGCCCGCCCCCGTACGCCCGCCGACCCCACCGCCGGACGAACGGCGCTGTCTGCGGCTCCTCGTGGACGCGGTGTGGCGCGGGCGGCCCGCGCCCGCCACGGACGCCGAGCTGCTGGGCGCGCTCGCCGTGGCCCGGCGCAACCAGGTCGAGGGCGTGCTCGCCCGCGCGTACCCGGAGCGGCTCGCCGCCACCCGGGCCGAGGTGGCGGCGGCGACCGGGCTCTTCCGGCGCAATCTGACCGAGTCGACCGCCCGGCTGCGGGCCGCCGGCATCCCCGCCGTGCTCATCAAGGCGGACCTGTCGGGCGACTACGTGTACGGCAACTTCGACCTGGTGGTGCCCACCGGGCGGTGGCGGCAGGCGCAGCGGGCCCTCGCGGGCTGGTACGTGCGCCGCGAGACGTACTGGCTGGAGCGGTCCACCAAGGTGCTGCTCGATCCGGTGAGCGGGCCCGCGGCCCATCTGCACACCGCCGTCTCGTGGTTCGGGGTCCCGGTGGTGCCGACCGACCGGCTGTTCGCGCGGGCCCGCCCGGCCGACGGACCGGACGGCGACGGACCGCACGGCGACGGGGCGGCCGGCTGGCTGGTGCCGTGTCCCGCCGACCGGCTGCGGATCTGGCTGGCGCACGCCCTCTTCCAGAATCTGACGCTCGATCTGTCCGAACTGCTCGCGCTGCGCGAGCTGCTGAGCCCCGCCGTGATCGCCGAGGCCCGCCGGGAGGCGGCCCGGGAGGGCTGGGCGACGGGCGGCGACCGGGCGCTCGCGACGGCGCTGGCCGCGATGGCGCGACTCGACCGCGGCGAGCCGGTGCCGCTGCCGCTCCCGCTGCCGGTGGGGACCTCGCTGCGGGTCGGCGCGGAGCACTCGGGCCATCTGCTCGGCCGGGGGCGGGTGCGGACCGCGGCCCGGGAGGCCTCGCTGCGGGTGCCGCTCGTGGTCGCCAAGCGCGTACGGAGGCGGGAGCCATGACCAGGTTCGTGAACGGCGCTCCCCCGGACTCCGGCCGGGAGACCGGACCGCGGCCCCCGCTGCTCGTCGCGGTGTCCGGCCCCGACCACACGGGCAAGTCGTCGCTGGTGCGGGCGCTCGCCGGACAGCTGCGGCAGCGGGGCTTCGCGGTGGCGGCCGTCCACGCCTACGGCTGTGTGCTGTGCCGCAGGTTCCCGGTTCCCCCACGGGTGAGGGACGAGGAGGAGCCGGGCGGGACGGGGGCGGGCGGGTGGGCCCGGCGGACCGCGCGTCCCGAGCGCCGGGGATCGTGGTTCCGCCGTGCCCACGCGTACCTCGACGCGGGCGAGCTCGACCTGCGGATCGCGGTGGCGCGCCGGGCCGTCTCGGCGGTGGCGCGGGGCCGTCCGGTGGTCGTGCTCACCGACCGGGGCCCGCTGGACGGCCTGGTGAAGTTCGGCCTGCCGCCGGACCGGGGCGCCGCCCGGCGGTTCGCCCGGACCGCCGGACGCTACGACCTGACGCTGCTGCCGGACACCCTGCCGGACACCCTGGCCGGGCGCGGCTGGGAGCACCGGACGGGCTCTCCCGCCGCCTGGTGGGCGCGGCACCGCGACTGGGCGGCGCGGCTGCCCCGGGTGGTCGGGATCGACGGCGAGCGGACGGCGCCGGAGGTCGCGGCCGAGGCCCTGGAGCGGGTGCTCGGCGCGGTGCGGCCGGCGCCGCGGCCGTCCGGTCCGCGGCGGCGCGAGCGGGTCGTGGTGTCGATCTACGACGACGCGGAGAACTCCGACTACCGGGGCGGCGGCGCGCTGGTCGTGGAGAAGCTGGCCCGGCGGCTCGCCGAGCACTACGAGGTCACGGTGGTGACGGCCGGCCGGTCCCGGGGCAGCGTGCGGCGTCACGGCGTCCGCTATGTGCGGCTGCCGGTGCGCCGGGCCGGTCCGCGCGCCGGGCAGCTGCTGTTCCTCGGGCTGCTGCCGTTCGTGGCGCGCCGGATCCCGCACGACGTGTGGCTGGAGTCCTTCACCCCGCCGTTCTCGACGAGCTTCCTGCCGCTCGTGTCGCGCGCGCCGGTGGTCGGCATCGACCAGGGGCGCAGCGCCGAGGCCCTGTGGCGCCGCTACCACCTGCCGTTCTTCCTGGTGGAGCGGGTCGGGCTGCGCTGCTACCGGCACATCGTGGCGATGAACGAGTCGGACGCCTCGGCGGTGCGGCGGCTCTCTCCGCGCGCCGACGTGCAGGTGATCGCCAACGGGGTGGAGCCGCGGCAGCTCGACGACGCCCGGCTCGGCAGCGGCGACTCGATCCTCTTCCTGGGGCGGATCGACACCTGGACCAAGGGGCTCGACCTGCTGCTCGACGCGTACGAGTCGGCCCGGCCGCCGATGGAGCTGGTGCTCGCGGGCGGCGGCACCGCGGCCGAGGAGCGCCGGCTCGGGCAGCTGCTCGCGGGGCGGGATCTCGGGGTGCGGCTCGTGGGGTACGCCGACGAGGAGCTGAAGCGGCGGCTGCTGCGGGACAGCGCGTTCGTGGTGCTGCCCTCGCGGCACGAGACCTTCGGCCTGGTGGCCCTGGAGGGGATGTCGTACGGGAAGCCGGTGCTGCACTTCGACCTGCCGGCGCTGCGCTGGATGCGGGGCGGCGGGGACGTGGCGGTGGCGCCGTTCGACACGACGGCGTTCGGCGAGCGGATGCGGGCGCTGGCGACGGATCCGGCGCTGCGCCGCCGGCTCGGGCGGCAGGCCGGGCTCGCCGCGCAGCACTACACCTGGGACGAGATGACGGGCCGCTATCTGGCGCTGACCCGCCGCCTCGTGGAAGGCCCCGCCGGGGCGCGGCGGCCGCGGAAGGACCGGAGAGTGCCATGGCAGACCGCCCCCTGACCCCGCCGACCGCACCGACCGCACCGGCTCCGGCACCCGTGCCGGCCGCGCCCGCCGCGGGGACCGGGCCGTCCGCGCTCGCCGTCCTGACCGCGCTTGCCGGGTCCGGTGAGGTGCTCGTGCTTTCGCCGCATCCCGACGACGCCGTGCTGTCCTGCGGGGCGCTGCTCCGCCGGCTCGCGGACCGGACGGCGGTGACGGTGATGACCGTGTTCACGGAGGCCGCGCCCCCGCCGTACACCCTGTCGGCCCGCCAGTTCCTGCGGCAGACCGGCGCGGTGGACGCCGAGGAGCTGTACGCGGCGCGGCGCGCCGAGGACGCGGCGGTGCTCGGGCGGCTCGGTGTGGCCCGCTTCCACGCGGGGTTCGTGGACGGGCTGTTCCGCCGGGACGCGGAGCCGGCGCGGTGGCGCCGGCGGGCGGCCCGGCTGCTGCCCGAGGTCGGGCACGTGTATCCGACGTACCGGCTGCATCTGGCGCGCGGCCGGGTGGCGCCGCGGGACGCGGAGACGGTGCGCCGGGTGACGGACACGGTGCGCGAGCTGCTGGCGCCCGGGCAGGGCGTGCTGCTCGCGCCGCTGGGCGTGGGCGGGCACGCCGACCACGTCCTGGTGCGCACGGCGGCCGGGCTGAGCGGTCTGCCGGCCGTCTACTACAGCGACTTCCCCTACAACCTGCGGGCCGCGCCGGACCCGGCGTTCACCGGGCCGCTCGCCGCGACGGAGCTCTCCTTCGCGCGCGGGCTCGACGCCAAGGCCGAGCTGGTGCGGGGCTATCGGACGCAGGTGGGGGCGCTGTTCCCGGACGGGACGGTGCCGCGCGTCCCCGAGGTGTATCTGGTTCCCGCCGGGGTGCTGGGCGCCCCGGACCGTCCGTCGGGAGGCGTGTCATGACCCTCTCCGGTTCCTCCGCCGCGCCGGCGGCCGACCGGACGCACGAGCCGTCCGGGCCGCCCGGGCCCGCGCCGCACCGCCGGCTCCGTCCGGTGCCGACGGCGGTGTACGCGCTCGGCGCGGCGGTCCTGACGGTGGTGCTGCGCCTGGTGAACGTCGGCCGGGCCGGCGATCTGTTCGTGGACGAGGTGATCTATCAGGAGCTGGGGCGCGGCGCCGCCCAGGGCGGTTTCCCCGGCACCTCCGAGGGCCTGTTCTTCCTCCATCCGCCCGGCTTCTTCTATCTGGAGGCGGGCTGGATGAAGCTGTTCGGCACGCACCAGGACGTGATCGCCGAGGTGCACTCGCTGCGGGTCATGAACGCGCTGCTCGCCGGTGTGACGGCGGCGCTTCTGGTGGCGCTGGTGGCGCGGGTCCGTTCGCGCCCGGCCGGTCTGGTCGCCGGACTCCTGTTCGCCCTGGACCAGTTCTGCATCCGGCAGAACAACCGGGTGCTCCTGGAGACGGAGACGATGGTGTGGGTGCTCGCGGGCTTCCTGGTCCTGGTGCCGCTGTGCCGGGCCGATCCGCCGCCGCGGGCCCGCGCCCGGGCGCTGCTCGGCGGGCTGCTGCTCGGCCTCGCGGTCCTGACGAAGGACCACTCGGCGCTGATCACGGTGCTTCCGCTGCTCGCGGCGCTCGCCCTGGGCTGGGGCATGCCGCGCCGGCTGACGGCGACCGCGCTCGCCGCCTCGGTCGTCCCGTACGGGATCTATGTGGCCCTGGTGGCGGGCTTCGGGCACGGCGCGGCGTTCTGGGACGCGAAGACGTACGGGCTGCGGCGGCTGCTCGGCTTCGTGCAGGAGACCGGCTTCAACGCGCCGGGCACGCCCTCGCTCACGGGCCGGCTCGCCGCCGAGCTCCCCGGCTACGCGACCACGTATCTGCTGCTGCTCCTGACGCCGGTGGCGCTGTTCCTGCTGCTGCGCCGCCGCGAGCCGGTGTACCGCCTGCTCCTGCTGTTCCACGCCTCGGCGATCCTCACCCTGGCGTACGCGCTCGCCATCGGCACGCTGGAGGAGCAGGCGCTGTACCTGCTGTTCGTGCCGAACCTGGTGGCGCTCGCGGTGACCGTGCCGGTGCCGCGCCGCCGGCCCGCGCTGCGCGGCGCCGTGGTCGCCGGGCTCGTGGCGGTGCTCGCGATGCCGGCCGTGGTGTACGGGCGGGACCGCGGCACGCCCGACGACGGCTTCGTGAAGCTCGACGCGTATCTGCGCACGCACGTCCCGGCCGGCAGCGGGATCGTCACGGTCGACGGCGCCCGCACCCGGGGCGTCACCTACTGGACCTTCGAGGACGCCTACCGGCTCGGGAACTGGATGTCGCCCGGTGAACGGGCCGTGCACCAGGCCCGGTACGCGATCGTCCCGTGGAAGGTGATCGACCAGGGCTACGGCCGGTCCACCCCGGCCGAGGTGCACCGGCTGACCCGGGACGCCCGGCTGCTGTTCACCGTCGACGGCCACACCTACGGCACGCTCGCGCTGTACGAGCTGCCGCCGCCGGGGCCGGTGCCGGGTGGGCGGCGATGAGCACCAGCCCGCGCCGCCCGCGCGTCCTCCTCCTGACCAGCAGCCCGCTGGACGGGGCGGACGGGGCCGACGTGCGGCTCGCCTCGGACGTGCTCGGGGCGCTGCCGGACGTGGAGTTCACCTGGTTCGCCCAGTGGCCGCACCGGCGCGGCCGGCCGCCGCCGGCCGCGCACGGCGGGCACGCGGTGCGGATCCTGTCCCGGGACGGTGTGCCGCACGTGCCCGAGCGGGCGCAGTCGGCGCTCGCCGGGGCGGTACAGGCGCGGCGCTGCGATCTGGTGCACGCCTTCCTGACGATCGGCCGGACCTTCCCGGCGTTCTCGTGGCTGCGGCCGCTGCTGCTCGGGGCCCGGCCGGTGGTGCACACGGTGCCGGGCGTGATGGACCCCCGGCTGCTCGCCCGTACCCGGCCGCTCGGCACCACGGTCGCCCTGTCGGAGTCGATGGCGCGGCGGCTGCGGGCCGCGGACTTCGGGGACGTGCGGGTGATCCCGCCGATGATCCCGCTGGAGCACTGGCCGTCGCGGCCCCGGCCCGCCGGGCTGCCGGTCGTGCTGTTCGCCGGGCACCACGACCCGGCGGGCGGCGCGGAGCTCGCCGTCGACGCGGCGGCGGAGGCGGCCCGGGCGGGCGCCGCGTTCCGGCTGGTCCTGGCGATGCGCGGGCGGCCCGGGCAGGACCTGCACGCCCTGGAGGAGGCGCTGCGCGAGCGGGCCGGGGCGGCGGGGCTCCGGGACGTCGAGGTGCGGGGCTATGTGGACGACATGCCGGGTCTGATCGCCGCGTCGCATGTGCTGCTGTTCCCGCCGGAGTCGATCGGCGGGAAGGCGGACATCCCGCTGACGGTGCTGCAGGCGCTCGCCACCGGGCGGCCGGTGATCCTCAGCGATCTGCCGCAGTTCGCCGACTTCGGCAACGCGGTGCTCCGGGCCCCGGCGGGCGACGCCCGGCGCACCGGTCAGCAGCTGGTGTGGCTGCTCGACCAGCCGCGGTCCTGGGACGTGCTCGCGGAGCGGGGCCGGGCGGCGGTGGAGGAGCAGTTCGGCCCCGAGGGGTTCGCCGCCCACTACGCGGCGCTGTACCGGGAACTGCTGTCGTGACCCGGGTGCGCGGGCCCTGGGTGCGGCGGCCCGTGCTGCTCGCTCTGGCCTCGGTGGTGGCGCTGGTCTCGCTGGTGGCGGCGGCCTTCGGCACGCTGCGCCGGGACGAACCGGCCACCGGCCCGCATCTGTTCGGGACGCTGCAGACGGCGCCGGAGCGGGCGGCCGAGGAGTACGCGCAGGGGCTGCGGATCGCGCATCTGCAGGTGGACTGGAGCCGGTTCGAGCCGGAGCGGGGGGTGTACGACGAGGGGTACGCGCGGCAGGTGCGGGAGCGGCTGCAAGCCTTCCTGGACGCGGGCATGAAGGTGGAGGCGGGGCTCGGGCTCAACCATCCGCCGGAGTGGCTGGCGAGCGCCTATCCGGAGTCGGTGTGGGTGAACCAGTTCGGCGAGCGCAGCACGGCCGTCCCCAATGTGGTGTTCAGCGACCCGGTGCGCGGCGAGGTCACCGCGTACGTGGCACAGGTGCGGGAGCGGATCGGGCTCGACCGGGTGTGGGCGGTCCGGCTCGGGATCGACGAGAACGGCGAGTTCGCCTATCCGCGGGCGCTGTCGGACGGGCGGGACACCGGCGAGTTCTGGGCCTACGACCGGCACGCCCAGGCGGCGAGCCCGTATCCCGGCTGGCGGCCCGGGGAGCGCACGTACCGGGGTGCGCCGTTCACCGAGGACCAGGTGGCCCGCTGGTACGACTGGTATCTGAACTCCCTGGCCGACGCGGTGAACTGGGAGATCGCGCTGCTCGCCGGCCTCGGACACCACGGGCCGGTGAAGGTCCTCGTCCCGGGGGCGGGTTTCTATCCGTCGGACTACGCGGCCGCGGTCGCCGCGCATCTGGACGGCACGCGGGCGATCCGGCTGGTGGGGCGGGGCGTCGGCTTCTTCCGTACCCTCGGGCTGCTCGACCACGGCGCGCGGGTGCGGGTGGTGACCACGGCCCTGGTGGACGGCACGGGCCGGCCGGTGGACAACGGCTGCCGGGCGGGCGATCCGGGCCGGGTGGGCTCGGCCTCCGACGCGACGCTGCGGTCCTGGTCGTCGACCCGCTATGTGGTGGCGGTGGCGCGGGCCGAGGGCTTCGAGCGGATCGACGGGGAGAGCGCGGGGCAGCAGGTGGCGGCGTACGGGCCCGATGTGATGGCGCGGGCGGCCGGGCAGTTCGACTCGTGCCGGCTCGGTGATCTGATGTGGGCCTTCGACCACAATCTGTACGACGGGACGCCGGGTTCGTCGCTCGCGGAGTACGCGGCCCTTGTCAGGCAGCGGGCCGCGCGGCGGTGAGGAGCAGGATGCCGGTTTCGCCGTACTCGGGCAGGGTGCGGTCCTTGGCGAGCCGGGAGATCCGCAGGGCGGTGGTGCGCGGGGCGAACACGGCGCGCAGCGCGGTCGCGTCGATGGGGCAGGCGGGCCAGACGGGGCCGCTGCCGATGCGGTAGCTCGGCATGCGTTCCATGAAGGCGGCGACCAGGCGGCCGCCGGGGCGGACGGCGCGGACGAAGATGTCGCACAGGGCGGTGAACTCGGCGCGGTCCTCGGTGACGCTCTCGGCGACGAAGTTCATGGACGCGGCGTCGTACCGTCCGTCGGGGAGGCCGGCGGCGTCGCCGTGGACGGGGTGGACGCGGGTCAGGGCCTCGGCGAGCGTGGCGGGCAGCGCCGGGTCGAGGGCGCGGGCGAGGGCGTAGAAGGACTCCCAGCTGTCCTCGGGGCCCTGGGTCAGCTGGCGACGCAGGTAGGCGAGGCTCGCGGCGCCGGGTTCGAGGGCGTCGATGCGGCGGCTGGCGGCGGCGGCGAGCATCAGCGGGTAGAGGTTGGGTCCGGCGCCGAGTTCGAGGGTGCGGGCCAGGGTGCCGGGCGCGAACCGCCGGTAGAAGGCGGAGTGGTGGTGGATGACGCCCCGGTCGCAGGGGTGGACCTGGCGGTAGTTCTCGGCCAGGTAGGCGTCGACCGGCCAGGCGTCCCAGTCCGCGTCCCGGTTGCGGCGTACGGCGGCGGTGTCCCGGGCGGTCACCGGGCCTCCGGGGGCCGGCCGGCCGGGACGGCGCCGGGGCGGGCGGGGACCTGCCGCTGGAGGGCGAAGCGCTGGGACACGCCGGTGAGGGTGTCGTTGAGCTGCTCGATCTCCTCGTCGGTGTTGGCGGCGGTGATCTGGAGCCGGAAGCCGACCCGGTCGCGGGGCACGAGCGGATAGCTGGCGAGGGTGACGTAGATGCCCCGGTCCCACAGATAGCGGGCGACGGCCTCCAGGTCGGCGGAGTCGCCGAGCGGGATCTCGACGATGGGCAGTCCGTCGGTGTTGGGGGTGGCGATGCCGAGGCCGCGCACATGGTCGAGGACCCGGGCGGTCTTGCGGTGCAGATCGGCCCGGATGGCGTCGCCGCGCCGCTCGTTGACGTCGAGCCCGGCCAGGGCGGTGGCGAGGGAGGCGGTCGGGGACGGGCCGGAGTACAGGTAGGGGGCGGCGGCCACCTTGAGGTGGTCCTTGAGGCGGCGCGGCACGGCGAGGAAGGCGAGCAGCGAGGAGTACGCCTTGGAGAAGCCGCCGACCAGGACGAGGCCGTCGTAGCTCTCGCCGAGGTGCCGGACCAGGCTGTTGCCGCGCGAGCCGTAGGGGCTGGTCTCGCCCGGTCCGCGTTCGCCGATGACGCCGAAGCCGTGCGCGTCGTCCACGTACAGCAGGGCGCCGTGCCGGCGGCAGATCCGGGCGACGCCGCGCAGGTCGGGGTAGTTGCCGGTCATGCTGTTGACGCCGTCCATGCAGACCAGGCGGTTGCCGCCGGCGGGTGTCTCGCGCAGCAGGGTGTCGAGTTCCCAGGGCCGGTCGGAGCGGAAGCGGTGCAGCCGGGCGCCCTGGGCGCGGGCGACGACGCAGCCGTCGTAGATGGTGCGGTGGGCGGTGGCCTCGACGAAGACCTCGCCGCCGGCGGCGAGCAGCGGGATGACCGACTGGTGGATGAGGGTGATGGTCGGCAGGAGGAGGGTGTCGGGGGCGCCGAGGAGTGCGGTGAGGCGTTCCTCGATGCGCGGGTAGAGGCGGGGGCTGCCGATCAGCCGGGACCAGCTGGGGTGGGTGCCCCAGGCGCGGACCTGGGGGTCGATGGCGGCCATGATCTCTGGGTCGAGGTCGAAGCCGAGGTAGTTGCAGGAGGCGAAGTCGACCAGCCAGTGGTCGCCGACCCGCAGCCGGCGTCCGTCGACGGCGTCGATGACGGCGTCGCACATGGGGCTGATCCGCTTCAGGCGTTCCAGGTCGCGCCAGCGCAGGTCGAGCCGGGCGGCCCGGGCGGAGGCGTCCTGGGCGGAGGCGGCCCGGGGCGAGGCGGCCGGGGTCGTCGTGCCGGTGCCGGTGCCCTTCGCGGTACGGGCGTCCCGGGCGGCCCGCGCGGCCCGCACCGTGCGGGCGGTGCGGGCGGGCGGGGCGGGGGCGGCGCGGTGCAGGAAGGCCTCGGCCTGGTGGGCGGTCAGGGGGCGGGCGAAGAGGAAGCCCTGGCCGTAGCGGCAGCCCATGTCGGCGAGCAGGGCGCGCTGGTCCTCGTTCTCGATGCCCTCGGCGACCACCTGCAGGCCGAGGACCTCGGCGATGCGGACGATGCCCTCGACGAGGGCGACCTGCTGCCGGTCGGTGGTGATGTCGTCGATGAAGGTCTTGTCGACCTTGAGCAGGTCGATGGGGAACTCGCGCAGATAGCTGAGCGAGGAGAATCCGGTGCCGAAGTCGTCGATGGCGATGGACACCCCGAGGTCCTTCAGGGCCCGCATGGTGGTGCCGATCTGCACGTCGCCGTGCATCAGGACCGACTCGGTGAGCTCCAGGACCAGGGAGCCGGGGGCGAGCCCGGAGGAGCGCAGGGTGCGCCGGACGACGTCGAGCAGGCCGGGGTCGCGGAACTGGCGGGCGGAGACGTTGACGCTGGCGCGCAGCGGCGGGGTGCGCGGGTGGGCGCGCTGCCAGCGGGAGATCTCGCGGGCGGCGTGGTCGAGCACCCAGGCGCCGAGCGGCATGATGTGGCCGCTCTCCTCGGCGAGGGTGATGAACTGGTCGGGCGGGACCATGCCGCGGCGGGCGTGCGGCCAGCGGATCAGCGCCTCGAAGCCGGCCAGGGTGGTGTCGGCGACCTGCACGATGGGCTGGTAGCGCAGGGCGAAGGCATGGTCGGCGATGGCGGTGTCCATGCCCGCCTGGAGTTCGTGGCGGGCGACGAGCCGCGAGTGCAGCTCGGGCCGGAAGCGCCGCCACCGCTTCTTCCCGGCGGCCTTCGCCGCGTACAGCGCGAGGTCGGCGTGGCCGAGGAGTTCCTCGGCGTGCGCGCTGTCGAGGACGGTGGCGACGCCGACGCTGGTGGAGACGGACACGGCGCCGTCGGTGAGGTGGAAGGGCTGGCTGAGGGTGTGCACGATCTCGGCGGCGAGCGCGTCGGCGTCGCCCGGGTCGCGGGCGCCCTCGATGAGCACGGCGAACTCGTCGCCGCCGAGCCGGGCGGCGGTGTCGGTGAGCCGCAGCACGGCGGTGAGCCGGCGGGCGACGGCGACGAGGAGTTCGTCGCCGACGGAGTGGCCCATGGTGTCGTTGACGACCTTGAAGTCGTCGAGGTCGACGAAGAGCATGCAGGTGAGGGTGGACTCGCGGCGGCCGCGCAGCAGGGCCCGCTCGATGCGTTCGAGCAGCAGCACCCGGTTGGGCAGTCCGGTGAGCGAGTCGTGGAAGGCCCGGTGGGTGAGCTCGCGTTCCAGTTTGCGCTGCTCGGTGACGTCGCGGAGGGTCAGCACCAGGCCGTGGACGGTCTGTTCGGCGCGCAGGTTGCTGCACCGGACCTCGACCTCCAGGTCGGCGGCGCCGCCGTGCAGCAGCTTCCAGTCGTCGCGGGCGTCCTGGTGGCCGCGGGTGCGCACGTCGGCGAGGATCCGCAGGGCGCTGGCGGCGTCGCCGGGGGCGAGGAGTTCGGTGAGCGGGGTGCCGGGGAGCAGGGCGTGGCCGAACATGTTCTCCGCGGACGGGCTGGCGTAGCGGACGGTGTCGTCGTCGTCGACGATCAGGATGACGTCCGAGGTGTTGTGCACCAGGGTGCGGAAGTAGGCCTCGCTGGTGCGCCGGCTGACCTCCTCGCTCAGTCCGAAGCGCTCCAGGGCGAGCGCGGCCTGCGAGGCGAGGGACTGGGCGGGTCCGGCGATCTCGATCAGCTTCCGCTCGGTGCCGGCGAGCAGCAGCGCGCCGAGCAGCCGTTCGCCGGCGGCCGGGGCCTGGAGGGCGAGCGGGCACAGCAGGGCGTGGGACTCGGGGGCGACGGCGGTGACGAGCGCGGGGGCGAGGCGTTCGGCCGGCAGCAGCCGGCTGCCCTCGGCGAGGAGGTCCGGCCAGGACGGGCCGCCGGGTCCGGCGAGCTCCGCGGTCTGGACGCTCCAGGGGCGCCGGCCGGTGGGCACGGCGATCAGCCGGCCGCGCCGGTCGCGGGCGAGCAGCATGGTCGAGTGCGGGGTGGCGGGCCCGAAGAGCGTGGTGGCGGCGGTCTCGACGGCGGCGGCGACCTCGCGCGGGCTGAGCGCGGCGACCAGGGAGGCGGCGGCGACCCGGAGGCTGCGCTCGCGGGCCTCGGCCCTGCGGTGTTCGGCCATCATGCCCCACAGCCGGACGAGGACGAGCAGGAACATCACGGCGGAGAAGATCGCGATGACGGCGATGTCCCGGTCGGGGTCGCTGCTCAGCGACTGGAAGAGCAGCAGTCCGGGGGCGATGAGGGAGGCGACGGCGAGCAGCGCCAGGCGCCGCTGGGCGATCCCGGGCGCGGGTTCGGGGGCGAGTTCGGTGAGGCCGGTCATCGACGGGTGCAGGGCGGCCAGGCCCCAGGCGGTGAAGAAGACCACCCAGCCGAGGTCCCACGGGGTGCCGACCTGCCAGGTGCCGTTCATCTGCTGGATGCCGTAGGCGACGTCGGAGAAGAGGATGCCGCAGGTGCCGAGGGTGAGCAGCTGCACGCTGCGGGAGCGCAGGCCGCCGGGGACGAGCAGCCGGGCCAGCATCGCGAGCATCAGGACGTCGCCGAGCGGATAGGCGATGGAGATCGCGCGCTCGATCCACGTCATGTCGGGGGTGGTGGCCAGCGGGGTGATCAGGTTGACCCAGGACAGCAGGGCGAGGCCGGAGGTCAGGATCAGCGCGTCGAGGGCGACGGCGAGGTCGCGGCCGGCGGCGCGGCGCCGGATGAAGCCGTAGAGGCCGATCGCGAACAGCGGGTAGGTGACGAGGTAGAAGGCGTCGGCGATCGAGGGGAAGGGCCGGTTCTGGTGGAAGAAGCCTTCGAGGACGTTGTACGCGGTGTCGCCGCTGACGAAGGTGAAGTTGGCGGCGGCGAGCACCAGCCAGGGCCAGCGGCGGGCGGGCTTGTGCAGGTGGATGCCGGTGAGGATGGCGGCGACGCCGCTGAGTCCGATGAGGGCCCACAGCACGGTGTGCCGGGACGGGAACTGCAGATAGCCGACGGTCACGCCGGCGACGAACAGCACGTACAGCGTGGTCCAGCGGCGCAGTGGCCCGGACAGCTGTCGCAACGGCATGGCGGACGCCCCGATCCGGCGGGAGGTCGTATCAGTCCAGTCTTGCGGGTGCGGCGGGGCGCCGCACCCGCAGGACGGGCCGGTCCGCGGGACGGGCCGCCGGGTCAGCGGGCCGTCGGGTCGGCCGGCCGCCGGGTCAGCGGGCGAGTTCGGCCATCGCGCCCCAGCCCTGCTGCGGCACCTCGACGTTGATGATCTCGGGGGTGGCGGCGACGGCCTCGCCCATGGTGGCGAGTCCGGCCCTGAAGTGCTCGGAGGCGACGTGCGCGGCGCCGGCCTCGGCGTCGGCGAAGGCCTCCAGGAGGACGAAGCGGTGGGGGTCGTCGACGCTGCGCGACCAGTCGAAGAAGAGGTTGCCGGGCTCCTCGCGGGTGGCGCGGGTGAAGTCGGCGACGCGGTCGAGCCAGCCGTCGGCGTGCTCGGGGCGGACGGTGAAACGTACGGCGATGAAGATCATGCGCTCATGGTGCGGGGCGGCCGCCGGCCCGGCCACTCGTGCCGCTCAGGATTCCGGCAGGGTCGGAAAGCTCGCCGTGAAGAGGGGTACGGCGCGGGCGAGGGCGGCGCGCAGCTCGCCGTGCCGGTGGCGGAAGTCGGCGGTGGGCAGGGACACGGAGAGCGCGCGCACCACCCCGTCGCCGCCGGGCAGCGGCGGCAGGGCGGTGGCGAGGCAGGTGTACGCGGGGTCCGCCTCGCCGACCGAGACGGCGAAGCCCCGGTCGCGCACCCGGGCGAGTTCGGCCTCGAAGCGCTCGGGGCTGGTGATCGTCCGGTCGGTGAACCGGGCCATGCCGTGGGCGTCGAGGTAGCGGCGGCGGGCGGCCCGGGGCAGCTCGGCGAGCAGCGCCTTGCCGTGCGCGGTGGCGTGGGCGCGGGGCTCCGGGCCGGGGGCGAAGGGGTGGGCGGTGTCGGTGACCGGCGCGGTGGTGTCGACGACGGTGATCCGGCCGTCGCGGTAGGCGGTGAAGTAGGCCTCGGCGCCGGCGGTGCGGCGCAGCTGCCCGAGGAGTTCGGCGACCGGGCCGCCGAGCTCGCCGAGTCCGTGGTGCCGCTGGTAGGCGCGGTGCAGGGCCGGGACGCGGGGGCCGGGGACGTACCCCTCGGGGGTGCGGGCCAGATGGCCGCGGGCGATCAGCGGACCGGTGAGGTGGTAGACGGTCGACAGGGCGCAGCCGAGGGTCCGGGCCAGCGTCTTGGCGCCGACGGGCCGGTCGGCGTCCGCGACGGCGTCGAGGAGGGCGAGGGCGCGCTCGACGGACTGGGGACCGATCGGAGACGTGGGCACCGATCCACCTTAGTTCCCGAGGAATGAGAGGAGCGTCACCGCAGTAACAAAAGGGACACTATGGATCTTTTACCCCGATTGGGCGTACCGTCGACGGGTACCCCCGAGCGGAGGACGCACGGCCACGGCCCATGCCGGCCGACCCGTTCCTCCCGGCCTTCCGGCCGCCCGCCGGGGGACTCCCCTGACGTTCTCACCGCACCGGGAGGGTGTGTGCGCCGCTCCACGACCGACCACACCGCCGCGGCCCCGCACGGGCGCCGCGGCCACATACGCAAGGCGGCGATCGCGACCGGCGTGGTCGCGGCCGTCGCCGGCGGACTGTACGTGGCGGGGCTCGCCGTCACCGGGGACGACATCTCCGAGGGCACGCGGGTCGACGGGATCGACATCGGCGGCCTCAGCCGCGCCGAGGCCGCCGCCCGTCTCACCGACGCCGCCCCCGCCGCCTGGAAGGACCCGGTGAAGGTCGCCGTCGGCGACACCACGACCACCGTCGACCCGGCCGAGGCCGGCCTCACCGTCGACGTGGCCGCCACCGCGGACCGCGCGGCCGACCCGGCCCGTGACCCCGTCACCGTGATCGGCCGGCTCTTCTCCTCCGGCAGCCGGGACGTCGACCCGGTGGTCCGCTTCGACGGTACGAAGGCCAGGGCCGCGCTCGCCGCCACCGCGAAGGAGCAGGACCGCACCGTCCGCGAGGGCGCCGTGTCCTTCAAGGCCGGCAAGCCGGTCGTCACCCAGGCCCGGGACGGGCGCGCCCTCGACACCGACAAGGCCGTCGAGGCGCTGCGCGCCGCCTACCCCGGGGCCGGCGGCGGCGCCGCGGCGCCCGTGGTGCTCCCGGTCACGGTCACGCAGCCGAAGGTGGGCGCCGCCGAGGTGTCCCGCTTCGTGAAGGAGTTCGCGGACCCGGCCATGTCCGGCCCGGTCACCCTCACCGCGGACGACAAGCGCCTGTCGATCGCGGCCACGACCCTCGGGGATCACCTGGACGTGACGGCCCGGGGCGGCAGGCTCTCCGCGGCCCTGGACGCGAAGTCCCTGCTGCGGGACCCGGACGTGGCGCGCCCGCTGCACGACTTCACCGGCGGCCCGGTCGAGGGGCGGCTCGGTGTGCGGGACGGCAAGGTCGTGGTGGAGCAGGACGGCCGCCCGGGCCGCCAGATCTCCCCGGACGCCCTCGGCCGCGCCGTACGCCCGCTGCTCGCCAAGGAGGGCGCCGCGGCCCGTACCGCCGCGGTCGCCACCACCGTGACCGAGCCGAAGGTGTCGGCGGACTCGCTGGCGCGGCTCGGGATCACCGAGCAGATGTCGACGTTCACCGTGAACTTCCCGACCGCGCCGTACCGCACGACCAACATCGGCCGGGCGGTCGAGCTGATCAACGGCTCCGTCGTCCAGCCCGGCGAGGTGTGGAGCTTCAACCGCACGGTCGGCGAGCGCACCGAGGCCAACGGCTTCGTCGACGGCACGATGATCATGGACGGCCAGTACCAGAAGGCCCCCGGCGGCGGTGTCTCGGCGGTCGCCACCACGGTCTACAACGCGCTGTTCTTCGCCGGTGTGCACCCGATCGAGCACGGCGCGCACTCCTTCTACATCGAGCGCTACCCGGCCGGCCGGGAGGCGACGGTGGCCTGGGGCACCCTGGACCTGCGCTTCCGCAACGACTCCGGCCACCCGATCTACATCCAGGCGAGCTCGACGGACTCGTCGGTGACGGTGAGCTTCCTCGGCACGAAGAAGTACGACTCGGTCGAGGCGGTCGCGGGCCCGCGCGAGAACCTCACGCCGCCCGGCGAGCGCAAGGGCAGGCTCGCGGACAAGTGCGAGGTGCAGGAGCCGCTGGAGGGCTTCGACATCAATGTCGACCGGGTCTTCAAGAACGGCGGCACGGAGGTCAAGCGCGAGACCTTCCATACCCACTACACACCGCGGGACAAGGTGACCTGCGAGTAGGACGACGAGGGAAGGGCCCCACTCTCCGGAGTGGGGCCCTTCCGCGTCTGCCGCCCGTCAGGCGTCGACGCGTACGGCGGCGGGCGCCTCGTCGGTGACGTAGGCGAGGTCGCGGTGCCGGGTCTCGCGGGCGCAG
Organism: Streptomyces sp. SKN60; assembly: GCF_026236535.1. Classification (GTDB taxonomy): domain Bacteria; phylum Actinomycetota; class Actinomycetes; order Streptomycetales; family Streptomycetaceae; genus Streptomyces. The sequence continues at coordinate 258,753 of NZ_JAHTMW010000006.1, forward strand.
GCGACCGCGACGACGGTGAGGAGCGCGGCGGCGATCACATAGAGGGCGATCGGGGTCGAGCTGTCGTAGTCGTCGAGCAGGGCGACGGCGATGAGCGGGGCGGGGGCGCCGGCGGCGACCGAGGAGAACTGGGCGCCGATGGAGGCGCCGGAGTAGCGCATCCGGGTCGCGAACATCTCGGCGAAGAAGGCCGCCTGCGGGGCGTACATGGCGCCGTGCAGGATCAGGCCGACGGTCACGGCGAGCAGCAGGGTGCCGAAGGAGTCCTGGTCGATGAGGGCGAAGAAGGGGAACATCCACAGGCCGACGCCGACGGCCCCGACGAGGTACACCGGCCGGCGCCCGACGCGGTCGGAGAGCGCGCCCCAGAGCGGGATCACCGCGAAGTGGATCGCGGAGCCGATGAGGACGGCGTTCAGGGCGGTCTGCTTGGAGAGGCCGACCTGGGTGGTGGCGTAGACGAGGATGAAGGCGGTGATGACGTAGTAGCTGATGTTCTCGGCCATCCGGGCGCCCATGGCGATCAGCACATCGCGCCAGTGGTGCCTGAGGACGGCGACCAGCGGCGTCTTCTCGGCCTGCGCGGCGGCGGCCTTGCGCTCCTCGGCGGCGGCGAGCGCGGCCTTGAAGACGGGCGACTCGTCGACGGAGAGCCGGATCCACAGGCCGACGACCACGAGCACCCCGGACAGCAGGAACGGCACCCGCCAGCCCCACGAGGTGAAGGCGGCGTCCGACAGCAGCGCGGTGAGCGCGGACAGCACCCCGGTCGCGAGCAGCTGCCCGGCCGGCGCCCCGGTCTGCGGCCAGGAGGCCCAGAACCCGCGCCGCTTCGCGTCCCCGTGCTCGGACACGAGCAGCACCGCCCCGCCCCACTCCCCGCCGAGCGCGAACCCCTGGACGAGCCGCAGCACGGTGAGCAGCACGGGCGCGGCGGACCCCACGGTCGCGTGGGTCGGCAGCAGACCGATCGCGAACGTCGCCCCGCCCATCATCAGCAGGCTGAGCACCAGCAGCTTCTTCCGCCCGAGCCGGTCCCCGTAGTGCCCGAACACCAGCGCCCCGAGCGGCCGCGCGGCGAACCCGACCGCGTACGTCAGGAACGAGAGCAGCGTCCCGACCAGCGGATCGGACTCGGGGAAGAAGAGCTTGTTGAAGACCAGGGCGGCGGCCGACCCGTAGAGGAAGAAGTCGTACCACTCGATGGTCGTGCCGATCAGGCTGGCGGCGACGATGCGCTTGAGGGAGCCGGGGGGCGTGGGAGCGTGTGTTGCGGCGGCCATGTGCACCACTTCCGAGCGGGGTGACGGGGACGTGTTCGTGTCGCCACACCGTAGAAACGGCCAGGTCACCCGCGTATGTGGTGGGACACCATAGTTCCGACACGGTCTGTGTCAGGGCCTCCTGCCTCGCGTAGGGTCCCGGGCATGACCGAGCTTCAGGGCGCTCTCGTCGTCCTCCGCCCCACCACCACCGAGGACGTCCCGGCCCTGGCCGCCATCCGTGGCACGCCCGAGGTGCGGGCGCGGTGGCGGGGCGGGGAGGATCTCGCGGCGGAGATCGCCGCCGATCTCCAGGACCCGGACAGCCACGCCTTCACCGTCCGCCACGGGCAGCGGATCGTCGGCATGATCCAGTGGTACGCCGAGGAGGATCCGGAGTACCGGCACGCCGGCATCGACGTCTTCCTCGATCCCGCCGTGCACGGCGGCGGCCTGGGCACCGACGCCGTACGGACACTGGCCCGCCATCTCGTCGACGACCACGGCCACCACCGGCTGGTCATCGACCCGGCGGCCGACAACGCCGCGGCGATCCGCTGCTACGAGAAGGTCGGCTTCCGGCCGGTCGGTGTCATGCGGCGGTACGAGCTCGGTCCCGACGGCACCTGGCACGACGGCCTGCTGATGGACCTCCTGGCCGAGGAGCTGATCCGCTGATCCGTCTGTTCCGCCGACCGCACGCGGCCTCACAGGCGGAACCAGCGCTCCTCCCCGGGCGGGACGGTGAACCGCCGTTCTCCCGGGAGTACGACGGTGAGCGGCGCCGCCGGCCCCGCCGGGACCCGTACGGCGAGCCGCCCGGGCAGCACCCGTACCCGTACGCCGTGATGGCCGCCGGCGCACAGGGTGAAGGCGAACCGCGGGAGCTCCCGCAGGGCCACCGGCGCGACCCGGAGGCCTTCCGGGCCCGCTTCGAGGCCGGTGATCCCGCGCTCGACGAGGTCGATGGTGCCCGCCATCGCCCCGAGGTGGATGCCCTCGCCGGTGGTGCCGCCCTGGACGTCGGCCACGTCGCCGAGGAGCGCCTCCTCGCAGTACCGCCAGGCGTCGGAGCCCTGCAGGCGGGCGAGCACCCAGCCGTGGACCAGGCTGCTGAGCGTCGATCCGTGGCTGGTGCGGGCGAGGTAGTACGCGACGGTCGCGCGCCACACCTCGTCGTCCATGCGGTAGCCGAGCCGGGCGAAGAGGCCGCTCAGCTCCTCGGGCCGGAAGAGGTGGCCGAGCATCAGGGTGTCGGCCTGCTTCGAGGCCTGGTAGCGGTTGACCGTGTCGTCCTCCGCCTCCAGGATCCGGTCGAGCCGGCGGATGTCGCCGTACCGGGCGCGGTAGGCGTCCCAGTCGAGCTCCGCCAGCTGCCCGTATCCCTCGAACTGGCTCACCACCCCGCGGTGGAACGGCAGATACAGCCGGCGCGAGACGTCCTGCCAGCGGTCGAGCTCGGCGTCGTCGAGGGCCAGTCGCTCGCGCAGCTCCGAGCGCCGGGCGGCGGGCAGTCCGTCGAGGAGGTCGAGTCCCCGGGCGAGCACCCAGGCGGCGGTCGCGTTGGTGTACGCGTTGTCGTCGATGCCCGGGGCCGAGGCGCCCGGGTAGGCGTCGTGGTACTCGTCCGGGCCGATCACCCCGCGGATCCGGTAGCGGCCGAGGGCCGGGTCGAGGGCGGCCGCGCCCGACCAGTACCGGGCCACCTCAAGCAGCATCTCGGCCCCCGCCGAGTGCAGGAAGCCGAGGTCGCCGGTGGTCCGCGCGTAGCGCCACACGTTGTACGCGACGGCCGAGCCCACATGCCGCTGGAGCCGTGTGTGGTCGGGCAGCCAGCGGCCCGAGCGGGGGTTGAGGTGCAGTTCCTGGGTCTCCTCGCGGCCCGAACTCGCGCTCTGCCACGGGTACATGGCCCCGGTGGCGCCGGCCTGGCGGGCCGCCTCGCGGGCGGCCGGGAGCCGGCGGTGCCGGTACATCAGCAGGGACCGGGCGACCTCGGGGAAGTGCAGGTCCAGATAGGGCTGCACGAACAGCTCGTCCCAGAAGACGTGCCCGCGGTAGGCCTCGCCGTGCAGCCCGCGCGCCGGGACGCCCACGTCGAGCTCCGCGGTGTGCGGGGAGAGCGTCTGCAGGAGGTGGAAGAGGTGCAGCCGGAGGATGCGGCCCGCCTCCCCGGGGACGTCCAGCTCGCCTCGCTGCCACAGCCCTTGCCAGGCCGCCCGGTGGGTGGAGACCAGCCGGGGGAAGGACGGGGCGCGGGCCGCGTCGGCGCAGGCGGCCGCGCGCGGCTCGACGGCGGGCCGGTCCCTCGACGTGCGCAGGGCCAGGGTCTTCACGAGGCTCGCCGCACGGCGGTGGCCGACGGGAAGGAGGACCGTCTGGACGGTTCCGGTCCGGGTGGCCGTCTCGCGGACCGGGCGGTCGGGGCGGGTGACGGTGCGGACGGCCAGCGCGATCCCGCGGCCCGGGTCGGTGGTGCGGCAGGTGAGCCAGGCGACCCCGCCGGGCTCGAAGCCGGTCCGGTGATCGAGGAGGTGGCGCCCCTCCAGGTGCCGGTAGCGCGCCACGCCGGCGTTCGTGACCGCGCCGTCGAGGACGGACTCGGCCTCGACGGCGCCGGTCCAGCCGTAGGCGCGGAACACCGTGCGCTGGGCCGCGAGCCAGGGTTCTCCCATGTGCACGATCCGCCGGTGGCCGACCCGCAGTCCGCGCCCGTCGCCGTCCTCGAAGTACAGGCTGCGGGTGAGCACTCCCGCCCGCAGGTCGAGCAGTACGTCGTAGTGGCGCAGCTCCTCGGAGCCGGGCGTCAGCCAGTCGCCGGGCGGTGCTCCGTCCGGCAGGCAGCGGTAGCGCAGCCGCGTCCAGTCGGGCAGGTTGACGAGGTCCTCGTTCTCGATCCGTTCGCCCGCGACGGTCGAGGAGCGCCGGTCGTAGCAGCCGGCCAGATAGGTGCCGGGGTAGTGGGTGGCGCCGGCCGGGCACTCGGGTGCGGAACCCCGGGTGGCGAAGCGGCCGTTGCCCAGGGTGCAGAGCGCCTCGACGAGCCGCTCGCGCTCCGGTTCGTACCGGTCGTAGCGCAGGGTCCAGGGGGCGGTCACGCCCGCTCGCCCCAGACGCCCCGGACCAGCAGCGTCAGATCGGAGACCGTGAGGTCGGCGCCCTGCTCGCGCAGCGGGCCGGTCATCCTCCCGTCCGGTGTGCGGTCGAGACCGACGACGAGACCGAACCTGCCCCGGCGCGCCGCCCGCACTCCGGCGAGCGCGTCCTCGACCACCGCGGCGTCCGCCGGGCGGCTTCCGAGGAGGGCGGCGGCGTGCAGGAACAGGGCGGGGTCCGGCTTGCCGGCCAGGCCGAGCGCGGCCGCGGCCGCGCCGTCGACGATGACGGGGAGCAGCCCGGCGAGGCCGGACGCCTTGAGCAGTTCCCGGGCGTGCCGGGAGGCCGACACGGCGGCGCACGGCACCCGGGCGGCGCGCAGCGCGTCGAGGGCGGGCGCCGCGTCCGGGAAGACCGGCACGCCCTGTGCGCCGACCAGGTCCCGGAACGCCCGCTCCTTGCGCGCGGCGATCGCCCAGACCGTGTCGCAGCCGGGCGGGTCGTCCGGTGTCCCCGCGGGCAGGTCGAGGCCCCGGGCGGTCAGCAGGGCCGCCGCCCCGTCGTACCGGGACCGTCCGTCGACGAACCGTCGGTACTCGCCGCCGGAGTCGAAGGGCGGCTGCCTGTCGCCGTCGCGGGCGCGGGCGGACAGACAGGGGTCGAAGGCGGCCTTCCAGGCGGCCGCGTGGACCCGGGCCGAGTCGAGCAGCACCCCGTCCGTGTCGAACACGACGGCGCGCGGCGGCGGGGAGGCGGGCGCGGGTCCGCTCACGATGTCACCCCGGATCCTGGTCGACAGCCCTCTCCTCCAGGGTTTCGCGAACCGGCGGCGCCGCAACCGGGAGCGCCGCGCCCGGACGGTCCCGTCGGCGCCGGAACCGGTGTCCGCGGCTCAGGACGGCGGGCCGACGCGGGCGACGAGGAGGGCGATGTCGTCGTCCGCGGAGGCCGGCACGAGATGGGTGAGCAGTCGGTCGCAGAGGGCGGTCAGGGACGGGACGGGCTCGGCGAGCAGCTCGGTCAGTTCGGCGAGGCGCGTATCGATGTCGCTGTTGCGGGCCTCGACGAGTCCGTCGGTGTACAGGACGAGCAGGCTGCCGGGCGGCAGGGTGACGTCGGTGGTCGTGAAGGGGACGCCGCCGACGCCCAGCGGCAGACCCGGCGGAACGTCGAGCAGCCGGACGGCGCCGTCGGGCGAGACGGTCGCGGGCGGCGGGTGCCCGGCGCGGGTGATGCGGCAGTGGCCGGTGGCCGGGTCGACCACGAGGCACAGGAAGGTCGCGATCATCGGCTCGGCGAGATCGTGCAGGGCGGCCTCCAGCTGGTAGAGGAGCTCCTCGGGCGACAGGTCGAGCCGGGCGAGCGCGCGTACGCTCGCGGCGAGCCGTCCCATCACCGCCGCGGCCGCGGTGCCGTGGCCCATCACGTCGCCGATGACCAGGGCGGCTCGGCCGCCGTCCAGGGTGATGACGTCGTACCAGTCGCCGCCGACCTCGTTCACGTCGCTCGCGGGCAGATAGCGGTGGGCGACCTCGATCCCCGGCGGCGGGGTGATGTGCTGGGGCAGCATGCTGCGCTGCAGGACGGCGGCGGTGTCGTGTTCCCGGCTGTAGAGGCGCGCGTTGTCGACGCAGACGGCGGCGCGGGCCGCCAGTTCGCCGGCCAGGTCGACCTCGTCCTCGGTGAAGGGGCCGACCGGCCGGGTCCGGTAGAAGGTGGCGAGGCCGAGGACCACCCCGCGGGCGAGCAGCGGGGTCATCAGGAACGAGTGCACGCCCCGCCGCAGCAGCTCCGCGGGCCTGGCGGAGTGGCCGGCCGCCGGGGCGACGGCCGCGTCGTCGAACACGGGGATCACGAAGGGGCGGCGCGCGCCGAGGACCCGGGTGTACGGCGCGTTGGCGGGAAAGGTGAGGGTGCGCCCGAGCGGGGCGAGGACGTCCGGGACGGGTGATCCGGCCAGCGGCGCCTTGGCCAGCCGGCGCAGCATGGCGCCGCCGACCAGGCCGGCTCCGAGCTCGCCGCCGTTGACCACGGTCTCCAGGACGTCGACGGTGACCGCGTCCGCGAGGTCGGGAACGGCGACGTCGGCGAGTTCCTGCGCGGTGCGCTCCAGGTCCAGGCTGGTGCCGATCTTGAGGGTGGCCTCGTTGACCAGGGCGAGGTGGCGCCGGCCCGCGTCGGCCTCGATCTGGGCCTGCTGCTGCGCGGTGATGTCGATGAGGGTGGCGGCGACTCCGATCGGGCGTCCGTCGGCGTCCTCGAGGCGGACGTAGGAGCCCGACCACACATGGTCGTGGTCCGGGTCGGCCGGGGTGCGGCCGGTGCGGCGGGAGTCCAGGACGGGGCGGCCCTCGTCCAGGGCCCGGCGCATGGACCGTTCCATGTCGGTGGCGTTGACGTCCGGCAGGATCTCGACCAGCCGGCGCCCTATGTGCGCGGCCTGCGAGAGGCCGTTCATGGCCTCCAGGGCCGGGTTGACGCGGAGGAAGCGCAGCTGGGTGTCCAGGACCGCGATGCCGACCGGGGACCGGGAGAACAGCCCGTCCCACACGGCCGAAGAGCCGCGGATGTGCCGTGCCGCCTCCGCCTCGGCGGCGAACACGAGCACGGTCGTCCCGCCCCGGTGCCGGGCCGGGACCGGGCACGCCCAGATCTCCAGGTCCAGCGGGTGCCCCTCCTTGTGCCAGGCGGTCACCACGCCCATGACCCCGCGCCCGGTGGCCGCGCCCTCCCACAGCGACCGGCCGAGGCTGCGGTCCGCGCCGGGGTGGAGCAGGTCGGCGATGTGCAGTCCGAGCACCTCGTGGGGGGTGTAGCCGAGCAGATCCTCCGCCGCGTGGTCCCAGCGGACGATGGCCCCGTCGGCGCCGGTGGCCACCACGGCGACGGGCAGGGCCCCCAGCCAGCCGCCCGCGTCCCGGGCCGCGCTGGTGGTCACTTCCTCGAAGGGCACCTCGTGCATCGCCACCCGAATTCCCCGTACCTGGGGGCCCTGGGCGCCCGGGGACGGCTGCTGTTCCTCCCAGTATGGCCGCGCGGCGCCGGGTTCGCCGCGCGACCGGGGCGGGGGCGGCGCCGCCGTCGAGGGCGGCGAGCACGTGGTGGCATGCCCCGGACATTCCTCAAGTGGCGCACGGACCTTCCTTGAGCGACTCACGGACCTTCCCTCACACCTTGACGCACATCTGGTCCAGACCTATGGTCCGCTCAACGCGCTTGTTCATCACGGCAGTTGACGTTCACATACAAGAACGGAAGGTCCCCCCACCATGCGCAGAACCGGACTCCTCGCGGCCGCCGCCGCCCTCGTCGCCGGTGCCCTCGTCTGGCCGACCGCCCACCGGGCCGCGGCGGCCCCCGCCGTCTTCACCCACCCCGGAGTCACCGTCTCCCAGGGCCAGTTGGACTTCGCCCGGACCAAGGTGCTGGCCGGCGCCCAGCCCTGGAAGGGCGCGTACGACCAGATGATGGCGAGCAGGTACGCCGACCCGAACCGCACCCCGAAGCCCCGCGCGGTCGTGGAGTGCGGCTCGTACTCCAACCCCAACTACGGCTGCACCGACGAGCGCGAGGATGCGATCGCCGCGTACACCAACGCCCTCGCCTGGTACGTCACGCGTGACGCGCGCTACGCGCAGAAGTCGATCCAGCTGATGGACGCCTGGTCCGCCGTCATCACGGACCACACCAACAGCAACGCCCCGCTCCAGACCGGCTGGGCCGGCTCGTCCTGGCCGAAGGCCGCCGAGATCATCAAGTACACGTACACCGGCGGCTGGCCGAACTCCGGCCGCTTCGCGACGATGCTGCGCGACGTCTATCTGCCCGAGATCATCAACGGCTCCAACTCCAACGGGAACTGGGAGCTGTCGATGATGGAGGCCGCCGTCGGCATCTCCGTCTTCCTGGAGGACCGGGCGTCGTACGACAAGGCCATGGCGAAGTTCCGCACGCGCACCGCCGCCTACGTCTACCTCGCCTCCGACGGCTCGCTGCCGAAGACCGTGCCGAGCCAGAACCTCGACACCCGCGACAAGATCGTCAAGTACTGGCAGGGCCAGTCGACCTTCGTCACCGGTCTCACCCAGGAGACCTGCCGCGACTTCACGCACACCGGCTACGGCATCTCCGCCCTCTCGCACGTCGCCGAGACCAGCCGGATCCAGGGGCAGGACCTGTACGGCACGGACGTCGGCGAGCGGCTGCGCCAGGCGCTCGGCTTCCAGTCCAAGTACGAGCTCGGCACGGCGGCGCCCAGCTGGCTGTGCGGCGGCACCCTGCACCTGGGGCTGGGCCCCGTCACCGAGGTCGGCTACAACGCCCTGCACAACCGCCTCGGCGTCGCCATGACCAACACCGAGACGCTGACCAGGCGGAACCGCCCGGCCGGCAGCAACAACCTCTTCGTCGCCTGGGAGACCCTCACCCACGGGGACAACCCCTCCTGAGAAGGGTTCGCCCCAAGGCCCGTCAGGGGGTGACGCGGTCCGCGAGGGCCGTCTGCCAGGCGGGGGCCGGGACGCTCGGGGTGGTCTCGGGGCGGCGGCCGCCCCGAGCGAAGAAATCGTCCAGCGGGAGGAGGGCCGCGCCGACCGTGACCGCCTCGGGGCCCAGGGTGCCGAGGCCCACGACCGTGCGGCTCGCCGGGTAGCGCAGGGCGTACTCGGTCGCGTACCGGGTGACCGTGTCGAGGAAGCGGGTGCCGAGCTGGAGGCCGGCCCAGCCGCCGACGAGGATCCGCTCGGGCTGGAAGAGGTTGATCAGGTCGGCGAAGCCCGCGCCGAGGTATTCGGCGGTCTCCTCCAGGACGGTCAGGGCGGTGGCGTCGGGCACGGCGCCCGGCTCGGCGGGGTAGGCGGCGGTGAGCATCGCGGTGAGGGCGGTCTCCTCGTCGGCGTCCGCCGGCGGGGTGCCGCCCGCCTCGCGCCAGCGGGCGAGCAGGGCCTCGGCGCCCGCGTACGCCTCCAGGCAGCCCCGGGCGCCGCAGCGGCACCGGCGGCCCCGGACGTCGACGGTGAGGTGGCCCCATTCGAGGGCCCGGGCGGGTCCGAGCGGGTCGGTGACCACGCAGGCGCCGACGCCGGAGCCGAAGAGGACGGTGACGGCGCTGCGGGCGCCGCGCCCGGCCCCGAACCACATCTCGGCCTGGCCGAGGGTCTTGGCTCCGTTGTCGATCCGGTAGGGGACGGTGGCGGGGAGGTCGACGGCCGCGCGTAGCAGGCGCTCGAAGGGGACGGCCTCCCAGCCGACGGTCTGGCCGTGGACGACGGCCCCGTCGTCCGGGGTGTGCGCGACGATGCCGGGGACGCCGACCCCGACGCCGAGGAGCCGGTCCGGCGAGACGTCCGCCGCCCGCAGCACCTCCGCGACGCCGTCCCGGACATGGCCGACGACCAGGTCCACGTCGTAACGGGAGGTGCGCGGTCCGGAGCTGGGCAACGCCCGCTCCGTGCGGGCAAGTTCGGCGAGGGTGAGGTCGAAGAGCTCGACCCTGACCCGGGTCTCGCCGACGTCGACGCCGATCATGCGGCCGCTGCCGGGGTTGATCCGGAGCAGAGTCTGCGGGCGTCCGCCGGCCGAGTCGACGCTGCCGGCCTCCTCGACGAGGCCCTCGGCGGCGAGTTCGGCGACCACGTTGCTGACGGATCCGGAGCTGAGCCCGATCGCGGGCCCGAGCATCAGACGGCTCATCGGCCCGTCGAAGTACAGCTTCCGCAGTACCGCGGTGCGGTTCTCGCGCCGCAGGTCACGCACCGTACGGCCACTTGTCGCGTGCACGTGGGTTCCCGTCTGTGAAGTCTTTCGGTGCAACATACCCGCATTCCAGGCCTTGACGCGACCTTCTCACGAGGTTTAACTCACATCCTAAATTAAGCCGATGTCATGAAGGCGGCCGGGCCCGCCCACGGTGTCGGTCCTCCCGTCGTCCCTGAAAGGGCCCTGGAGCCATGCGCACAATCAGAGCCGCCGTCACCGGTGCCGTCACTCTCTCCCTCGTCTTCGCCGCCACCGCCTGCGGCGGCGGCACCGCCGGCGGATCGGGCGGCTCCAACTCGCAGCCGAAGACCCTCACCTACTGGGCCACGAACCAGGGCACCAGCCTGGAGGCCGACAAGAAGATCCTCCAGCCCGAGCTCGACAAGTTCGAGAAGCAGACCGGCATCAAGGTCAAGCTGGAGGTCATCCCCTGGTCCGACCTGCTCAACCGGATCCTCACCGCCACCACCTCCGGCCAGGGCCCCGACGTCCTCAACATCGGCAACACCTGGAGCGCCTCGCTCCAGTCCACCGGCGCCCTGCTGCCCTGGGACGAGAAGAACTTCGGCACCATCGGCGGGAAGGACCGCTTCGTCGACTCCGCGCTCGGCTCCACCGGCGCGCCCGGCAAGGACCCGGCGGCCGTGCCGCTCTACTCCATGGCCTACGCGCTCTACTACAACAAGAAGATGTTCGCCGACGCGGGCATAGCCAAGCCGCCGACCACCTGGGCCGAGGTCGACGCCGCCGGCAAGAAGCTCAGCAAGGACGGCAAGTGGGGCATCGGGGTCGAGGGCTCCAACCTGTCCAACAACATCCACCAGGTCTTCGTGCTCGGCAAGCAGCACGGCGCCGACTTCTTCACCCCCGACGGCAAGGCCGACTTCACCTCCGACGGTGCCGTCGCCGCCGTCAAGCAGTACGTCGACCTGATGGCCGCCGGCAAGATCGTCGCGCCCGGCAACGCCGAGTACGCGCAGAACCAGTCGCTCTCCGACTTCGCCAAGAACCGCACCGGCATGGTCCTGTGGCAGACCCCGCAGCAGACCTTCGCCGCCCAGGGCATGTCCGAGGACCAGTGGGGCGTCGTCCCGGCCCCCGTCGCCTCCGGCGCTCCCGGCCAGGGCGCGCAGACCAACTCGATGGTCGCCGGCATCAACATCTCCGTCTTCAAGAACACCAAGAACCTCGACGGCGCCCTCAAGTTCGTGAAGTTCATGACCGGCGACGAGGAGCAGATCCTCCTCAACAAGACCTACGGCTCCGTCCCGCCGGTCAAGTCCGCGCAGGCCGACCCCGCCTTCGACTCCGCCTCGCTGGCGGTCATCCGCGACACCCTCGCCAAGAGCGCCTCCGCCCTGCCGCAGGTCCCGGAGGAGTCGCAGTTCGAGACCGTCGTCGGCACCGCGGTGAAGGAGCTCTTCGCCGACGCCGCCGCCGGCCGCCCCGTCACCACCGAGTCCGTCAAGGCCAAGCTCGACAAGGCCCAGCAGCAGATGCCGAAGAAGTAGGCAGCACCCGACATGACCCAGACCGCCGTCACTCAGCGGAGTGAGCGCGCGGTGCGCAAGGCCGGACCCGGAGCGGCGCCCGCACAGCGCCGCTCCGGGCGCCGCCGCATCGCCCTCCCGTACCTGCTGCTGCTCCCCGCCCTCCTCCTCGAACTCCTCGTCCACCTCGTCCCGATGGTCATGGGCATCGGCATGAGCTTCAAGGAGCTCACCCAGTTCTTCATCCGGGACTGGTCGTCCGCGCCCTGGGCCGGACTCGACAACTACCGCGTCGCGATCGACTTCGACGCGCCGGTCGGCCAGGCCCTGCTGAAGTCGTTCTTCACCACATGCCTGTTCACCCTGGCGTCCGTCGCCCTGTGCTGGCTGCTCGGCACGGCCGCCGCCGTCTTCCTCCAGGAGAACTTCCGCGGCCGCGGCTTCCTGCGGACCCTCTTCCTCGTCCCGTACGCCCTGCCGGTCTACGCCGCCGTCATCACCTGGGCGTTCATGTTCCAGCGGGACAACGGCCTGATCAACCACGTGCTGCACGACCAGCTCGGCATCGGCGACAGCCCCGCCTTCTGGCTCATCGGCGGCAACAGCTTCTGGGCCCTGCTCACCGTCTCCGTGTGGAAGGGCTGGCCGTTCGCCTTCCTGACCGTCATGGCCGGACTGCAGAACATCCCCCGGGACATGTACGAGGCGGCCGCCCTCGACGGCGCCGGCGTGTGGAAGCAGATCCGCCACATCACCCTGCCGTCGCTGCGCCAGGTCAACCAGGTCCTCGTCCTGGTCCTCTTCCTGTGGACCTTCAACGACTTCAACACGCCGTTCGTGCTCTTCGGCAAGGCGGCGCCCGAAGCGGCCGACCTGATCTCCCTGCACATCTACCAGTCGTCCTTCCTGACGTGGAACTTCGGCACCGGCTCGGCGATGTCCGTGCTGCTCCTGCTGTTCCTGCTGCTCGTCACGGGCGGCTACCTCCTGCTCACCACCAGGGGAAGGAAGGCCTCCGATGCCTGAGCGCGCCCCCCGCTCCCCCATGGCCGCCCCGCGCTCCTTCCTGTGGACCCGGCGGATCTTCCTCACCCTGCTCACCGGCTTCGTGCTGCTGCCGCTGTACGTGATGGTCTCCAGCTCCCTGAAGCCCCTGGAGGACGTCTCGGGGAAGTTCGAGTGGATCCCGTCCGGGCTCACGCTCCGCCCGTACGTCGACATCTGGGACACCGTCCCGCTCGCCGACTACTTCCTGAACTCGCTGGCCGTGGCGGGCGCGGCCACCGTCTTCTCGGTCGCCGTGGCGATCTTCGCCGCGTACGCGGTCAGCCGCTACGACTTCCGGGGCAAGCGGGTCTTCACGGTCACCGTCCTGTCGACGCAGATGTTCCCCGGCATCCTGTTCCTGCTGCCGCTCTTCCTCATCTACGTCAACATCGGCAACGCCACCGGCCTCGCCCTGTTCGGCTCGCGCGAGGGCCTGATCCTCACCTATCTGACCTTCTCGCTGCCCTTCTCCATCTGGATGCTGACCGGGTACTTCGACTCGATCCCGCGCGAGCTCGACGAGGCCGCCAAGGTCGACGGCTGCGGCCCGGTCGGCGCGCTCTTCCGGGTCATCGTGCCCTCCGCCTTGCCCGGCATCGTCGCGGTCGCCGTCTACGCCTTCATGACCGCCTGGGGCGAGGTCCTCTTCGCCTCCGTGATGACCAACGACACCACCCGCACCCTGGCCGTCGGCCTGCAGGGCTACGCCTCCCAGAACGACGTCTACTGGAACCAGGTGATGGCCGCCTCCCTCGTGGTGAGCGTGCCCGTCGTCGCCGGGTTCCTCCTCCTGCAGCGCTATCTCGTCGCCGGCCTCACGGCGGGCGCCGTCAAGTGACCCGCCCCGCCCCGGCCGCCACCGCAGTCGCCCCACCCACAGCACCCGCCGCGTCCGACGCTCCCTCCGCCGGCCTCCGGCCCGTACCGAAGAGGTTCCCGTTGTCCGACTCCCACTCCACCGAACACCGCGCGCTCGACCTGGGGGCCTTCCCTGCCGACTTCACCTGGGGCACCGCCACCTCCGCCTACCAGATCGAGGGCGCCGTCGCCGAGGACGGCCGCGCCCCCTCCATCTGGGACACCTTCTCCCGCGTCCCCGGCGCGATCGACAACGCCGACCACGGCGACACGGCCTGCGACCACTACCACCGCTGGCCCGAGGACATCGCCCTGATGAAGGAGCTCGGCACCGACGCCTACCGGATGTCCGTCGCCTGGCCGCGGGTCGTCCCGGACGGCGAAGGACCGGTCAACGGGGCCGGGCTCGACTTCTACGACCGGCTGGTCGACGGACTCCTCGACGCCGGCATCACCCCCAACGTCACCCTCTACCACTGGGACCTGCCGCAGGCCCTGCAGGACCGCGGCGGCTGGACCGTCCGCGAGACCGCCGAGCGGCTCGCCGACTACGCCGGTGTCGTCGCCGAGCGGCTCGGCGACCGGGTCACCCGCTGGGCCACCCTCAACGAACCCCTCTGCTCCGCCTGGATCGGGCACCTGGAGGGCCGGATGGCGCCGGGCCTGACCGACCTGCCGGCCGCCGTCCGCGCCTCGTACCATCTGCTCCTCGGCCACGGCCTCGCCACCGCCGCCGTCCGCGCCGCCGCCCCCGGCGCCCAGGTCGGCCTGGTCACCAACCACTCCACCATCACCCCGGCCTCCACCCGCCCCGAGGACATCGCCGCCGCCCGCCGCGCCGACGGGCACACCAACCGCTGGTGGCTCGACCCGGTGTACGGGCGCGGCTTCCCCGCCGACATGCGCGAGCTGTACGGGGTCGAACTCCCCGAGCGGCCGGGCGACCTGGAGCTGATCGCGGCCCCGCTCGACTGGCACGGCCTCAACTACTACTTCCCGGAGACCGTCGCCGACGACCCGGCCGGACCCGTCCCGTACGCCCGTGCCGTGCGCCTGCCCGACGTGCCCCGCACCGGGATGGACTGGCAGATCGACGCCGGCGGCCTGGAGGCCTTCCTGCTCCGCCTCACCGAGGACTACGGGGTGCGCAGGCTGTACGTCACCGAGAACGGCTCGGCCTTCCCCGACGCCGTCGGCCCGGACGGCGAGGTGCACGACCCGGACCGCGCCGGCTACCTGGAGCAGCACCTCGCGGCCTGCGCCCGCGCGCTGCGCAAGGGCGCCCCGCTGGCCGGGTACTACGCCTGGTCCCTGCTCGACAACTTCGAGTGGGCCTACGGCTACGACAAGCGCTTCGGGCTCGTCCACGTCGACTACGCCACCCAGCGCCGGACGGTGAAGACGAGCGGCCGCCGGTACGCCGACATCATCCGGGCCCACCGGACGCAGCAGGCCTGACCTGCGGATCAGTGGGGACGACCCGCTGCCACCGGCACGACCGGCAGCGGGTCTTCGGCATGGGCGCGACACCTTCCGGGCGCGGTCGGAAGTACCGGCATCGACACTTAATGAAAGCCAAAAGAAAAGCCGTGTCGCACGCCTTGACCGTCAACTCCCGTGCCGGGCAAGGTTTCGGAGAGCGCTCGCTCACGTTTCCCCCACGTATCCCCAGGAGCCCCCATGTCTTCCGTCGGGTCCCCGCCGGCCCTCCGGCGCCCCGCCTCCGCAGTCCGACGGACCACCGTCGGCACCCTCGTCGCCGCGCTCGCCGGCGGCCTCCTCGCCGTCGTCCCCGCCACGACGGCCTCCGCCGCCCCCGCCCTGCTCTCCCAGGGCAAGACGGCCACCGCCTCCTCCGTGGAAGGCCCCTTCACCGCGAACGCCGCCGTCGACGGCGACCTCACCGGCACCCGCTGGGCCAGCGACTGGACCGACAACCAGTGGTTCCAGGTCGACCTCGGCCAGAGCGCCACGCTCAGCAGCGCCGTACTGACCTGGGAGACCGCCTACGGCAAGAGTTACGAGATCCAGGCCTCCGACAACGGCACCGACTGGCGCACCGTCACCACCGTGACCGGCGGCGACGGCGGCACCGACGACGTCGTCCTGTCCGGCACCGGCCGCTACGTCCGGATGAAGGGCCTCACCCGGGGCACGGCCTGGGGCTACTCCCTCTGGGAGTTCCAGGTCTACGGCACCACCGGCGGCGGCAGCACCCTGCCCGGCGGCGGTGACCTCGGGCCGAACGTCCACGTCATCGACCCGTCCACCCCGAACGTCCAGGCGCAGCTGGACAGCGTCTTCCAGCAGCAGGAGTCCGCCCAGTTCGGCACCGGCCGGCACGCCTTCCTGTTCAAGCCGGGCACGTACAACGGCCTCAACGCGCAGATCGGCTTCTACACCCAGATCGCCGGCCTCGGCCTCCGGCCCGACGACACCACCATCAACGGCGACGTGACGGTCGACGCCGGCTGGTTCAACGGCAACGCCACCCAGAACTTCTGGCGCGGCGCCGAGGGCCTGGCCCTCAACCCGGTGAACGGCACCGACCGCTGGGCCGTGTCACAGGCCTCGTCCTTCCGCCGCATGCACGTCAAGGGCGGGCTCAACCTGGCGCCCAGCGGCTACGGCTGGGCCAGCGGCGGCTACATCGCCGACTCGAAGATCGACGGCCAGGTCGGCAACTACTCGCAGCAGCAGTGGTACACCCGTGACAGCTCGATCGGCGGCTGGTCCAACAGCGTCTGGAACCAGGTCTTCTCCGGCACCGAGGGCGCGCCCGCGCAGGCCTTCCCCGAGCCGAAGTACACCACCCTCGACACCACCCCGGTCTCCCGCGAGAAGCCGTATCTCATCTGGGAGGACAACCAGTACAAGGTCTTCTCCCCCGCCAAGCGGACCAACGCCCGCGGCACCACCTGGGCCAACGGCACCCCGCAGGGCGAGAAGATCCCGCTCAGCCAGTTCTACGTGGTCAAGCCCGGCACCACGGCCGCCACCATCAACCAGGCGCTCGCCCAGGGCCTGCACCTGCTGTTCACGCCCGGCGTCTACCACGTCGACCAGACGATCACCGTGAACCGGGCCGGCACCATCGTCCTCGGCCTCGGCCTGGCCACGATCATCCCGGACAACGGCGTCACCGCGATGCGCGTCGCCGACGTCGACGGCGTCCGCCTCGCCGGCTTCCTCGTCGACGCCGGCCAGGTCAACTCCCCGACACTCCTCGAGGTCGGCCCGCAGAACGCCTCCGCCGACCACGCCGCCAACCCCACCACCGTCCAGGACGTGTACGTCCGGGTCGGCGGCGCGGGCGCCGGCAAGGCCACCACGAGCATCGTCGTCAACAACGACGACACCATCGTCGACCACACCTGGGTCTGGCGCGCCGACCACGGCGACGGCGTCGGCTGGGAGACCAACCGCGCCGACTACGGCGTCCGCGTCAACGGCGACGACGTCCTCGCCACCGGCCTGTTCGTCGAGCACTTCAACAGGTACGACGTCGAGTGGTTCGGCGACCGCGGCCGGACGATCTTCTTCCAGAACGAGAAGGCGTACGACGCCCCCAACCAGGCCGCCATCCAGAACGGCACCACCAAGGGCTACGCCGCCTACCGGGTCGACGACTCCGTCACCACCCACGAGGGCTGGGGGCTCGGCAGCTACTGCTACTACAACGTCGACCCGACGATCCGTCAGGACCACGGCTTCAAGGCCCCGATGAAGCCGGGCGTCAGGTTCCACGGCCTGCTGACCGTCTCGCTCGGCGGCAACGGCCAGTTCAACCACGTCATCAACGACACCGGCGCCCCCACCGAGGGCACCGCGACCGTCCCGTCGACCGTCGTCGACTACCCCTGACGGTCGTGACGTGACTCCCCTCCGGGCGGCGGCCGGACCCCGCAGCGCGCCGCCCGGAGGGCCCCGCGGCCACGGATCCTCACTTGCGGCCGACGCCCGCGTACATCGCGACGTCCGGCGTCTGCGTCCCCGCCTCCGGCCGCCAGGCCGAGCAGGACACCACCCCGGGGTCGAGCAGCTCCAGGCCGTCGAAGTAGCGGGCGATGGCCTCGGGGGTGCGCTGGGTGAGCTTCGGGGTGCCGTGCTCGTTCCAGAACGCCACCGCCGCGTCGACGTCGGGCATGGCGGGGTGGGTGACCGTGTGGGACAGGACGAGGTGGCTGCCGGGGGCGAGCGCGTCCATGAGGCGGCGGACGACTCCGTACGACTCCTCGTCGTCCTCCACGAAGATGACGACGCCGAGCAGCATCAGCGCGACCGGCTGCGAGAGATCGAGCGTCTTCGCGGCGGCGGCCAGGATCGTGTCGACGTCCCGCAGATCGGCGTCCAGATAGTCGGTGCGGCCCTCGGGCGTCCCGACGAGCAGGGCGCGGGCGTGCGCGAGCACGAGCGGGTCGTTGTCCACGTACACGACCCGCGACTCGGGCGCGACGCGCTGGGCGACCTCGTGCGTGTTGTCGGCGCTCGGCAGCCCCGTCCCGATGTCCAGGAACTGCCGGATCCCCCGCTCCCCGGCCAGATACCGCACCGCGCGCCCCAGAAACAGCCGGTCCGCCTTCGCGTACTCCCCGATCCCGGGGTGCAGCTCCCGAATCCGGTCCCCGGCCTCCCGGTCGACCAGGTAGTTGTCCTTCCCGCCGGTCCAGTAGTTCCAGATCCGGGCGGTGTGCGGCCGGGACGTGTCGATGCGCGATTCGATGTCGGTCACGTCTCCAACGTAGCGCAGCACCCGGCCAACTCCCGGGCCCGAATGCCGATGTACGCCGTCGACGCTATCGGCCGCCACCGACACCGGGCTCGTCGTACCGGCGCAGGACCATGAGGCCGTTCTCCTGGGTCGCCGCCATGGCGAAGGGGAAGCGGTCGAGTTCGAGGCAGAGCGCGGCGTCGTCGGGGTGGGCGCCCTCGCGGAGGCCCTGGGTCAGCTCGGCGGCGGCGCGCGATGCGGCGGCACGGTGGAGGTGGGCGGCGGCGTCCGGCGTGGCGCCGGTGGCGCGGTGGGCGATGTACTGGGCGCAGGCGAGGTCCTCCTCGGCGCGGCCGTCCTCACCGGTGACGACGAAGGTGACGTCGGCGCACTCGCGTGCCCGGAGCAGCTGGGCCGTCGCCTCCGCCACCACGAAGCCGGCGCACAGCACCAGGGACGCGTCCTTGACCGCGAGCGCGCCGACCGTGCCCGCCGTGGTCTTCTGGACGACGGTCCGCCCGGCGAGGTCGGCGTCGCGCAGCAGGGCCGGGGAGTTGACGGCGTCGAAGCCGGGCGCCGGAGCGCCGTCCTTGAGGGCCAGCCAGTCGGGGTGGCGGGCCTTGAGCGCGAGGGCGTCGTCCAGGGACTCGGCGAGGACTATCCTCTCCGCGCCCCGGGCGAAGGCCCAGGCCGCCACCGTACAGGCGCGCATGACGTCGATCACGACGGCCGTCGACGGGGTTGCGGTCAGCTCGGCGATGCCGAGGAAGCGAGCGTCCATCCGGCCATGATCACGCATCAGTTCGGCCGTCGAAAAGAAAATGAGCAACCGGACCGCCGCTGTTACTGTGCCCGGATGGCATCGATCAAGGAATTCCAGGTCACCATCGACTGCGCGGACCCGCACCGCCTCGCCGCCTTCTGGTGCGAGGTGCTGGGGTATGTCATTCCCCCGCCGCCGGAGGGCTTCGCTTCCTGGGACGCCTTCCTCGCCTCCGGACCGTCCGAGGACGACACCCGGTACTTCGCGTGCGTCGACCCCAACGGCGTGGGCCCGCGGGTGCTGTTCCAGCGCGTGCCCGAGGGCAAGGTCGTCAAGAACCGGGTGCATCTCGACGTACGCGCCGGCACCGGACTCGTCGGCGAGGAGCGCCTGGCCGTCCTCCAGGCGGAGTGCGACCGGCTCGTCGCGCTCGGCGCGACGTGCCTGAAGGTGCTGTACGCCGACGGCGTGAACGAGTCGTGCATCAACATGCAGGACATCGAGGGCAACGAGTTCTGCCTCGACTGAGTCCGTTCAGCCCGGGGTGATCCGTACGGTCTCCGCCCACGCCGGCGGCTCGGGCGCGTCCGGCCCGATCAGGGCGACGATGAGCCGGCAGGTGACGGGCTCCGCGGGCCAGGGCGTGTACCCGTCGGTCAGGACGACCACGATCTGCGGGGACTCGGCCGCGGCGAGCGCGGCGCGGATGCCGACGCTCATGTCGGTGCCGCCACCGCCGGCGAGTTCGACCTGGTCGACGGAGGTGACCCCGGCGACGGCCTGGACGTCGGCGTCGCAGGCGAGGACGGCGACCCGGTTGCCGCCGATGCCGACCTCGCGCAGCACCCCGGTGACCTCCGCGAGGGCCGCGGCGAGGTCGTCGTCGCCCATCGAACCGGACGTGTCGACGACCACGGCGACCCGGGGCAACGGGCGGCGCAGGCTGGGCAGGACGACCCGGCCGCCGAGCGCGGGAGTACGGCGCGAGGGGCGCCGGTACGTGTAGTCGACGGCGCCGCCCGCCCACGCGGCGGCCTCGCGGACGGCGCCGGTGAGCGCCTTGCGCCAGTCGACGACGGGTTCGAGGGTCTGCTCGGCCCAGCGGCGCCAGCCGCCCGGGACCGAGCCGCGGGAGCGCTGGTGGGCGGCGCGGATCGCTTCGGCGGTCTGGCGGCGCAGGGCCTCCGCCTCGACCGGGCTTACTCCCCCGGTGGCGTCGGCGCCGCCCGCGCCGAGCTCCCAGGGGGCCGGGACGCCGTGCGCGCCGGAGCCGCAGTCGAGCGCGTGCGGCGGGGTGGCGGGGATGCCGGGCACGTACTCCTCGAAGAGTCCGCCGGTGGGCAGGCCGAAAAGGCGTGGCTCCATACGGCCTTCGGGCAGCCGCAGCCCGTCGGCGAGCAGGTCGTCGTTGATCTCGCAGTCCTGCGCGATGTTGATCCGCAGCCGGTCGCGCTGGTCGGCCGCGGGCAGCCGCTCCGCCCGGCCGTGGTGGTCGCGCAGCAGGTGGGCGGCCTCGTGGACCCACACGCCGGCCAGTTCCTCGATGGCGGTGGCCTCGACGAAGGCGGGTGCGACATAACAGCGCCAGTGCCGGTCGACGGCCATGGTGCGGACGTCGCGGCTGGGGACGACGGTCAGGGCGTAGAGGGCGGAGGCGAGGTACGGGCGCGCCTCGGCGGCCTTGTAGCGCGCGGCGAGCAGCTTGGCGCGGTCGAGGACCGGCACGGCTTCGCCCGGTACGGCTTCGCCCCCACGGGTGGCGGTCACCTCGTCGGCGCCGGTCAGCGGGCGCCGGGCAGGGCGCCGGCGAGCTGGAGGAGTTCCAGGAAGGCGTCGATGCCGGACGGGATGGGCCAGTCGGGCTCGCGCATGACGGCGAGGTCGCGGGCGGCGCGGGCGGCGACGTCGGGGACTCCCGCGTCGACGGCCTTGGCGAGGACCTCCCAGCCGGCCTCCCAGCGCGGGCGGGTGGGTTCGCTCTGCACGGCGGCCACGACGGCGATGAGGAAGGCGAGTTGGCGGTCGCCGCGTTCGGGCAACGCGAAGGCGGACGGGTCGGCGAGCACCTTGTCGGGGTCGGGCAGGTCGAGGTTCTCCAGGTAGGAGAGCAGCTCGATGCCGGCCGCCTCGCCGACGGCTCCGATGACGGCCGCCGCGGTCGCCTGCTGCCCGGCGCCGGACGCGTAGCCGGTGGCGAGCAGCCGCAGCGCCGCCTCCCAGGAGCGCGGGGACGGCCAGGCGCGGCCGCGACCCTCGGCCTCCTTCGGCAGGTGGTGGACCAGGCCGGGGCGGGCGGTGAGGAAGCCGGAGATCACGCCGCGGGCGCGGGCGACGGCGCCGGAGACCCGCGCCGGGTCGACGGTCGGCAGGGCGGTCTCGGGCCAGGTGCCGGCCATGCCACGGGCGACGGTGCGCGGGTCGTGGGTCCAGTCGAGGTGGACGAAGCGGTTGGCGAGCGGCGGGCTGAGGTGCCAGCCGTCGGCGGCGCTGGAGGGCGGGTTGGCGGCGGCGACGATCCGTACCGACTCGGGAAGGGTGAGGCTGCCGACCCGGCGTTCCAGCACGACCCGCAGCAGGGCGGCCTGCACGGCGGGCGGGGCCGAGGAGAGCTCGTCGAAGAACAGCAGGCCGTGGCCGGTCTTCGCGAGCCGGACGGCCCAGTCCGGCGGAGCCATCGGCACGCCGGTGGCGGCCGGGTCGTCGCCGACGATCGGCAGTCCGGCGAAGTCGGAGGGCTCGTGGACGCTGGCGACGACGGTCTCGAGCTCGACGCCGAGGGCGTCGGCGAGCTGCTGCATGCCGGCGGACTTGCCGATGCCGGGCTCGCCCCACAGCACGACGGGCTGATTGGCCGTCACGGCGAGGGCGAGGGCCTCCAGTTGGGGGTTGGCCGAGGCCTCGGTACGGGTGGCGCGGAGGCGTGCGTTGAGGGCGTCGGCCGCGGCGAGCGGGGCGGGGACGGAGCGGGTGCGGGGCGCGGTGCCGGCGGCGGAAGTGGTGGAGGCGGTGGTCATACGGAGGTGTCCTCGTCCTCGTCCTCGTCGTCGTCCCAGTCCGGCTCGTCGTCCGTGTTCCGCTCGTCCATGTACTCGTCGAACCAGTCGGAGCCGAGCCCCGGATGCTCCTTCAGGACGCGGTGGCGCAGGAACATCAGGTCGGCCCGCTGGTAGCGGCGGATCACCTGGGCGAGGGAGAGCTCCATCTCGTCGACGACGTCGATGCGGGCGCCGGCGTCCAGGAGGTCTCGCACCAGCGCGGCCGAGCCCTGCTGGGCGACGGCGAGCTGAAGGGGCGTGGCCCCCGTCTTGTCGCGCGCCTCCAGGTCGAGCCCGGCGGCGAGCAGCCGCGGCAGCAGCTCCCGGTGGTCCAGGAGGTACAGGAGGTGCAGCAGACCGCGCCCCCGGCCGTCGCGGGCGTGCGGGTCCCAGCCCGCGTCGAGCAGCGCCGTGACCGCGGGGGTGTCGCCGTGCTGGACGTACTCGAAGAACTCGCGCCGCTGCGCCTGCAGGGCCCGCGGCAGCCGCCCCTCGCCCGTCGTCCAGGCCAGCTCCGTGGCGAAGCAGCCGGAGATGGTGCCGCCGAAGGCCCGCAGGGCCCGTTCGCGCTGCCGCTCCTGCTCCGTGTGCGGGACGGCCAGGGCGCCGTCCCGGACGGCCGTCTCGTGCCAGGCGCCGCCGCAGCGGACCCGTACCGGTGGGGCCGATACGTGCGGTCCGGCCGGGCCGGTGGCGGGCGGGGCCTCGGGGAACAGGGCGGCGGAGACCAGCGGGTGCAGGTGCTCGGGCCGGATCCGTCCCGCGCGCAGCAGCGCGACGTCCGGGAGGAGCTGCCGGGCGTACAGGGGCAGCACCGGGAGGTCGTCGTCCTGCCGGCGCTCGATGCCCACGACCCGTACGACCGGCGCGTCGGTGTCGGTGTCGGTGTCGGTGTCGGTGACGTCGAGGGTGGCCCGGAGCAGGCCGCGCCAGTGCACCGGCACGCGGAATCTCGTGCCCCGTCCGGCGTGCCACAGCAGGAGGAGTTCGGGAGCGAGCCGGGTGAGGTCCATGGCGTCGTGCGTGACGAGGTCGGCGACGTCGACGGCCCGCCGGTAGCCGTAACGGCCGCCCTGGTCCTGCGGTTCCGGGGGCGTGAGGTCGAGGTCGAGCCCGGCGGCGGCGTAGGCCGCGACGTGCTCCCCGCGGGCCCGCAGCACGGCGATCCACTCGGCGCGGGTGGCCGGGTCGGCGCCGCTGCCGGGGTCCGTGTCGGGCAGTTCGTCCGGGGTGAGCGGGGTGCCGTCCGGGTGCAGGAAGGGCAGCCGGCCGGTGGCGACGGGACTCGCGCTGAGGCGGAGTTCGGCGGTGCGGCGGGCGTCCCAGAAACGGCGGGCGGCGGTCCAGTCCTCCTGGGCGTACGTGACGCCGTGGAGCGTGTCGGTCCGCCGGGCCGGGCCGAGGTGCAGGCGCAGCCGCTGCGGCCCTTCCAGCATCGGCAGGTTGGTGACCGACAGGACGGGTCCGGAGCCGCCGGGGGCGCCGTAGTCGGCGAGGACGATCCGGCGGTCGACGGCGAGCGTGGTGTGTCCGCCCAGGGTGCGCGGGAAGTGCCAGCGCAGCAGGTCGGGTGCGAAGTGGCGCAGGTCGTCGGCCAGTCGGGCGGCCACCTCGGGGCCGTACCGTTCGGCGACGCGCTCGGGGTCGAGGCCGAGGTCGGGGTCGAGGTCGTCGGGTACGTCGACGGCGGCCGCGGCGCAGGCCGCGCGCCAGTCCCCCGCGAGCCGGGCCTCGGTGGCGCGCTCGATCATCCGGCCGGGCACGGCGAAGCGGCGGATCCGGGCCCAGGCGTTGGCGTCGGCGGGCGAGAGGACCCCGGGCAGCAGGGGCGTGGGCGGGGTCATCGGTAGAGGCTGCCGATCGCGCGCAGGTCGGGGTGGGTGGGGCGGGCCGGGCGGAGCCGTGCGGTGAAGGAGCGCTTGACCCGGCGGGGCAGCCCGGGGCCGAGGCCCACGTATTCGAGGCGGTGGGCGTCGTCGAGGGCGGCGAGCAGCGTCTTCGCGCCGCGGCCGGTGAGGCCGGTGTGGCGCAGTTCGAGGCGGCGCAGCGGGCTGCCCGGCAGGGCGACGGCGAGCGCGTGGGCGCCGTCGTCGCCGGTGGTGTTGCCGGGGGCGCCGAGGCTGCGCTCGGACATGGTGCGGCCGAGGTCGAGGGCGTCGATGCCGTCGAGGGCGTCCGCGAGGGCCCGGGCGCCGGCCGGTCCGATGCCGTTGCCGCCGAGGCCGAGCCGGACGGGGCGGGCGGCGTCGGTCGCGGCGGCGAGGACCGTGATGCCCGCGTCGCCGAGGTGGTTGGCGGGGACGTACAGCTCGCGGACCCCGGCGTCGCGGACGAGCGCGGCGAGCAGCGGGGCGTCGGCGGCGGTGAGGCCGTTGCCGCCGAGGAAGAGGCGTTCGAGCGGGGCCCCGCGGTCCAGGAGCGCGTCGAGGAGGTCCCGTACGCCCTCCGCTCCGATGCCGGAGTTGACCAGGTCGAGGGTGCGCAGCGTGGTGTTGCGCCGCAGCAGGCCGGCCAGGGTGCGGGCGCCGGCCGGACCGACGGGGTTCCGCTTGAGCCACAGCGCGCGCACGGCGGTGTCGTCGGCGAGCGCCTCGGCGAGGGTGGTGACTCCGGCCGGGCCGATGCGGTTGCAGCCGAGGTAGAGGGTGCGCACGCCATGGCCGTCGCCGGTGCCGGTGCGGCGCGTGTCGGTCAGCGCCTCGGCGAGGGTGCGTACGCCCTCGTCGCCGAGGGAGTTGGTGCCGAGCAGCAGATGCGCGGCGTGCGGCGACGCGAGGGCGGCGGGCACGAACCGGGCGGCGCCGGCCGGGCCGAGGCCCTGCTTGCACAGGTCGACCCGGCCGTCGGCGCGCAGGGTGCCGAGTGGGAAGGTCTCGTCGCCGGTGACCGGGCGCCCGTCCGCGAGGCGGTCGAGCAGCGACGCGAGCAGCGCGGGGTCGGCCGGCGGCAGGTCGGGGTGCTCGATCGCCGGGCAGCGTACGGGCGTTGTCGGCTGGGCCATCACCACTCCACCGGTCTGGCGCCGGGGACCGGCGTTCCGCTTCGACCTTCACGTCGGCGGCGCCTTCGGTGACGCCGCCGTTCAAGTAGGCGCAAGGCCGGTCGGATTCGAACCGACGTCCTCCAGCTCGATGCGTGGGCGCGACGACCTCTGCGCTACGGCCTTGCTGACGTGATCATAGCCGGATTCGCATGCGAGTTCGATAGCCGTCGGGGAACAGCTCCCTGGCCTCGTATACTCGGGCGGGCTCATGGACGGGGTGGACGGGGAGGTGGAGACGATGAAGCTTGCCGAGGCACTGGCGGAACGCGCGGAAGCGACGCGCCGCGTGGAACAGCTGCGGGCGCGCGTCGTCGACAGCGCGAGGTACCAGGAGGGCGAGACGCCCGCCGAGGACGCGGCCCAGCTGCTGGCCGAGGCCGGTGAGGCGCTGGACGCCCTGGAATCCTTGATCCGGCGGATCAACCGGACCAACGCCGCCGTCGAGATGGGTCCGGACGGCACGCTCACCGACGCGCTCGCGCGCCGGGACGTCCTGCGGCTGCGCCACTCCGTGGTCACCGCGGCGGCGGACGCGGCGGCCGGCAAGGGCGAGCGGGGCTACGGCCGGCAGCTCCGGTCCGAGCTGCTCATGCTGTCCGCGCTTCCGGTGGCCGAACTGCGCGCCCAGGCGGACGTGATCGCCCGGGAGATCCGCGAGGTCGACGTGCGGATCCAGCGCACGAACTGGGAGGCCGATCTGCTGGACTGACCCGGTCCGGCGGACTGACCCGGTCCGGCGGACGGGGACGGGACGATACGGGAACGATGTGGAGCAGGTAGCTGCTTCGGAGGCGTGCACAGACCGAGGGCCGGCGGTTTTCCGGCCCCTTTCTGGTGCGTGATGAGCAACGCAGGGGTTCAACTCCCCTATGAACAGCGCAGCTCAGCACCGCGCACAGGTAAAGGTGCACAGCGCACAGCACATCACCATGTGCAGATCCGAGGCGGCGAGGGCGGGTTCGGGGTCTTTCACATCGACTCGGGAGCACCCGATCAGTTCGGGAGCACCCAGTCCGGCACCCAGGTGCCGGGGACGGCGTGGCCGGTCGCGGTCGCGGTCGCGCTCGCGGCGAGGTGGGCGCGGAGGGCGGTCAGGCCGGGGTGGGGGTTGTCCCGGTGCCAGAGGAGCGAGTGGGGGTAGACCGGGGTCGGGTCGGTCACCGGGATGCGGCGCAGGCCGTGGCCGGCGGGCCAGACCAGGCGGGTCTGTTCGCTCATGAAGGTGGCCAGGGCCGGGGTGTCCGCGATGGTGTCGAGGAGTGCGTCGGAGCCGAAGTTGGGCCCGGTGGCCTCGATGGTGAGGCCGAACTCGGCGACGAGGTCGGCGTAGTAGGCGGCCCATTCGGTGCCGGGGACGATGCCGGGCATCCAGATCCGGTGGCCGACGAGCTCGGCGAGGCGGACCGAGCGGGCGGCGGCCAGGGCGTGGGCGGGGCCGGTGAGGAGCTGGAGCGGCTCGTCGAGCACCCGTACGGACGCGATGTCCTCCGGCAGGGCTCGGCCGGGCGCGGCGACGGCGCGGAAGGACGCGTCGATGGTGCCGGACCGGATGGCGGCGACGGCCGTGTCGACGTCGAACAGCATCACGACGTCGAGGTCGACGTCGGGGTGCGCGCGATGGAAGCCGCGCAGCAGCCCCGAGGCCGCGCCGCGCGAGTTGATCACGTCGACGCGCAGCGGACGCCGGTCGGTACGCACGGAGGCGACGGCCCGGTCGGCGACCTTCAGCAGCTCCCGGGCGTGCGGCAGGAAGGCCTGTCCGTCGATGGTGAGCTCGGCACCGCGCGGGGTCCGGGTGAAGAGCCGCACCCCGAGCGCGCGCTCAAGGGCGGCGATGCGCTTGGAGACGGCCTGCTGGGTGACCGACAGCTCCGCCGCGGCCTCCTGGAACCGTCCCGCGTCGGCGGCCGCGACGAAGGTCCGCACGGTGTCGAGGTCCATGCCGGACACCCTACGGGTACAACCATGGGTTGTGGGTGAGTGGCCTCCTGGTTGTTTGATCCCTGGTCGCACGGCCCGCTTTGATGCTCCCGAACGCTGATCGGTTGTACGGGTGAGAGGTGAGGGGCGTCGGCATGGGTGACGGGCAGCACCGGCTCGGCCGGCGGTTCGGATGGCTCTGGGGAGCGTACGGGGCCAGCGCGCTCGGTACCTGGCTGGCCTTCGGCGCGTTCCCGCTGATCGCCGTCCGGGTGCTGCACTCCGGACCGGCCGAGGTCGCCGCGCTCGCCTCCGTGGGAGCCGCGGTGGGCGCGGCCGTGGCGGTGCCGCTCGGCCCGTGGGTGGAGTTCCGCCGCAAGCGGCCGGTGCTGATCGGGGCGGATCTGGTGCGGTGCGCGGCGCTGCTCACCATCCCCGTCGCGTACGCGCTCGGCGTGCTCTCCTTCGCCCAGCTGCTGCTGGTCTCGGTGGTCGTCTCGGCCGCCGACATCACCTTCCGGGCCGCGTCCGGCGCGTATCTGAAGGGGCTGCTGCCGGCCGAGGAGCTGCTCGTCGCCAACGCCCGGTTCGAGTCGACGGCCTGGGCCACGACGATCGTCGGGCCGCCGCTGGGCGGGGTGCTGATCGGCCTGCTCGGTCCGGTGGCGACGGTGCTCGCCGACGCCGTCAGCTATCTGCTCTCGGCCCTGGGCATCCGTGCGACGGACGGTCGGGAGCCGCGGCCGCCGCGGCCCGGGGGCCGGGAGGGCACGCGCCCGCGGGCCGGGGGCCTGCTCGACGGCTGGCGGTTCCTCCTCGCCGACCCGACCCTGCGCCCGCTGTTCCTCAACACGGTCCTGTTCAACGGCCTGGTCATGGCCGCCCAGCCGCTCCTCGTCGTCCTGATGCTCGGCCCGCTCGGGTTCGCGCCGTGGCAGTACGGCCTCGCCTTCGCCGCGCCCTCCGTCGCCGGGCTGCTCGGCTCGCGGCTCGCCCGACCGCTCGCCGCCCGGTACGGGCAGCGCCAGGTGCTGGTCACGGCCGGGGCGCTGCGCGCGATCTGGCCGGTCGGCCTGGCCTTCACCGGGCCGGGCACCGGCGGGCTGGTCCTGGTGATCGGCGTCGAGCTCGGCCTCATCCTCTGCTGCGGGATCTTCAACCCCGTCTCCGCCACCTACCGCCTCACCCGCACTGCCCCCGACCGGGTCGCCCGCACCCTGTCCGCCTGGTCGGTGACGTCCAAGGCCTCGACCGCGCTCCTCACGGCCGTATGGGGTCTCCTCGGCAGTCTGCTCGGCCCGCGCCCGGCCCTCGGCCTCGCCGGCCTGCTCGTCCTGGCCACCCCGCTGCTGCTCCCCCGGGGCGGGTCAGCCTTCCGGTGCCTCAGGGAGTGACCATCCTTGGGGAAGGTGGAAGCCTGGAGGAACGGGCAGGGAACCCAGCGAGCCCAGGGGGCACCATGAGCGATCAGCCGGCCGCCGCCACGACCGCGACCCGGGTGTTCCTGGTGGACGACCACGAGGTCGTCCGGCGGGGCCTGCGGGACCTGATCGACGACGAGCCCGACCTCCAGGTGGTCGGGGAGGCCTCGACGGCCGGCCAGGCCGTGGCCAGGGGCCCGGCGCTGCGGCCGGACGTGGCCGTGCTCGACGTGCGGCTGCCGGACGGCGACGGGATCACCGTGTGCCGGGAGCTGCGCTCGCGGATGCCGGGGCTCGCGTGTCTGATGCTCACCTCGTTCGACGACGAGGACGCGCTGATCGACGCGATCATGGCGGGCGCCGCCGGCTACGTGCTGAAGCAGATCCGGGGCTCGGACCTCGTCGCGGCGATCCGGACCGTGGCCACCGGCCAGTCCATGCTCGACCCGGCCACCACCGCGCGCCTGATGCACTCGCTGCGCAGCCCGGAGCCGGCAAAACCGGCGGAGGACGAACGGCTCGCCGCCCTGTCCGAGCGGGAGCGCTCCGTACTGGACCTGATCGGCGAGGGGCTCACCAACCGGCAGATCGCCGGTCGGCTCTACCTCTCGGAGAAGACCGTGAAGAACCACATCTCCCGGCTGCTCGGGAAGCTGGGCGTGGAGCGGCGGGTCCAGGCGGCCGTGATCGCCGCCGAGGCGCACGAACACGAGCATGAATACGGGCACGGGCACGGGCACGGCGCACACGGGCACGGGGGCGGGCACGGCGCACACGGGCACGGGGGCGGGGGCGGCGCCGGCTAGGTCTGCTCGGGCCGTCGCAGCGGGACGCGCCAGTCGAGGACGGTGCCGCGGGTCCGGTCCGGGCGGGTGCGGAGGGTGAGGGTGCCGCCCAGGTGGGCGGCGCGTTCGGTGAGGTTGCGGAGGCCGCTGCGGGAGGCGCCGGGCGGGATGCCGACGCCGTCGTCGGTCACCGTCACGGCGAGGGTGCCGTGCTCGGCGACGACGGCGACCTCGGCGTGCCGGGCGCGGGCGTGGCGGGCGACGTTGGTGAGGGCTTCTCCGACGACCGCGAGGACCTCGTCCGCCGTCGTGTCCGGGACGTCGGTGTCGAGCAGGCCCTCCATGCGCAGCGCGGGGGCGAAGCCGAGGGTGCCGGCGGCGGTGTCGGCGGCCTGGACGAGGCGGTCGCGGAGTTTCGGGGCCCGGCCGGTCCGGTCGCGCTCGCGGAGTCCGAAGATGGTCGAGCGGATGATCTTGATGGTGGCGTCCAGGTCGTCGACCGCCCGGGACAGCCGGTCCACCGCCTCCGGATGGTCGACGAAGCGGCGGGCGCTCTGCAGCGTCATCCCCGTAGCGAACAGCCGCTGGATGGCCAGGTCGTGCAGGTCACGGGCGATCCGGTCGCGGTCCTCCAGGAGGCTCACCTGCTCGGCGGCGCGGCGCCGGTCGGCGAGTTCCAGGGCGAGCCCCACCTGGCCGGCGAAGCCGGGCAGCGCGCCGACCTCGGCCCGGGAGAACGGCGGCCGGCCGGTGCGCCGGGCGAGGATCAGCACGCCGCTGAGCCGCTGCTCGGTGCCGACGGTGACGGCCACCCCCGGCCCGAAGCCGTGCCATCGCTCGGGCCGTACGGTGACGCGGGCGTCGCTAGCGAGGTCGGGCACGGTGACGAGGCCGCCGGCCGTCGCGTGGAGCGCGGCGCCCGCGAGGGTCCCGTCGACCCCGGACCGTACGAAGCCGCGATGGGCGCCGGCCTCGTGACCGACGGCCAGCGTGTCCCGCAACTCCCCTCCCTCGTCGACGAGTTGGAACACCCCGAGGTCGGCGCCCGAGATGTCCACCGCCTGTTCGAGGAGGCCGCCGAGGACCTCGGCCTCCGCCGCGCCGGACAGCAGGGCGCTGGTGACGTCGGAGCCGGCGGCCAGCCAGCGTTGCCGCAGCCGGCCCTCCTCGTACAGCCGCGCGTTCTCGATGGCGATGCCGGCGGCGACGGCGAGCGTGGTGACGACGGCCTCGTCCTCGGCGTCGAAGTCCGCCCCGCCCCGCTTCTCGGTGAGGTAGAGATTGCCGAACACCTCGTCGCGGACCCGGATCGGCACGCCCAGGAACGAGCGCATCGGCGGATGGTGGGGCGGGAAGCCGTATGCGGCGGGGTGCTCCGACAGTTCCGCGAGCCGCAGCGGCTCGGGATGCCGGATCAGCTCCCCGAGGATGCCGTGCCCGGACGGCAGCCGGCCGATCCGCTCCCTGAGCTCGTCGTCGATGCCGACGGGCAGGAACGCGGACAGTCTCCGGTCGTCCCCGATCACTCCCAGGGCGCCGTACTCGGCGTCGACGAGGGTGACCGCCGCTTCCACGATGCCGTGCAGCACGTGCGGCAGGTCGAGCTCACGCCCGACGGACATGACGGCTTCGAGGAGTCCGTTGAGCCGGTCGCGCGTGCCCCGGACCTCGTCGATCCGGGACTGGAGCTCGTCGAGGAGTTCGTCGAGCCGCAGCCGGGGCAGCCGGGCGCGGGCGTCCGGCGCGGCGCTGTCCTCGCGGCCCATCGGCACCTCCGGTCCGGTCCGGTCGGTCGCGCGGACCGCCCGTCGTGCCCGTCACGCCCGCCTTCACGGTAGTCCGTATGCCCGGGGCGTTCCTGCCGGGGGTCCGGCCGGTCATGTCGTGCTGCCGTGGCCGCGTACGGCTCCGAGGACGGATTCGAGGACCGAGTCGGGGGCGGTCGCGGTCGCGGTGGTGTGCCGGGGGATCAGCTCCACCGGGCAGTGGGCGTGCTGCAGCAGGCCGAGGGTGGTCCTGCCGAGGGTCGGGCCGAGATAGCCGGGGGCCCGCCGGCCGCCGGCGACCAGCAGGTCGGCGTGCCGGGACGCCTCGACGAGCGCGCCGGGGACGCTGCGGTCCTTCTCGCCGACGGTGTCCACCGTGAGGTCCGGGAACTCCGCCCGGAGGGCGGCGGCGATGCCGGTGAGCGGGCGCACCTGCTCGACGCCGGCGGGAGCCCTGAGGCCGCCGAGGTACGGCAGTGTGCTCCATACGTGGACCAGCCGCAGCGGCACCTTGCGCAGCAGGGCCTCCCGGGCCGCCGCCCGCGCGCAGCCCTCGTCGTGCGCGTCCCGGACGGCCGCGAGGACGACGCCGGCCTCGGCGGGCTCGGCGGGCTCCTCGTACGGCTCACGCTGCTCGTACCGCTCGTACGGCTCCTGCGGCGCGTCGGAGTCGCCCCGCGGCTCGTCCGTACCGCGGATCACGACCACCGGGGCCGTGGCGGCGGCCGCGAGTTCGAGGCCGACCGAGCCGAGCACGAGCGAGGAGAAACCGCCGAGCCCTCGGTGACCGACGACGATCATGCCGGTCAGCGCCGCGGCGGCGCGCAGCGCGGCGGGGGCGGTTCCGTCGTCGAGCTCCGTCACGACGGGCACCTGGGGGTGGCGCGCCGTGACCGTCCGGGCCGCCCGGTCGAGGAGCTCCCGGCCGGCGCCGACGAGCCGTTCCGTCTCCTCCGGGCGCAGGTACAGGGCGCTGGTGTCCGTGGCGTGCACGATGCACAGGCCGGTCCGCCAGAGCGCGGCCTCGCGCGCGGCCCAGGCGACCGCCGCGTCGGCGGACGGCGATCCGTCCACGCCGACGACGATCCGTCCGGGCCGGGGGCCGAAGGCCGGGGCCGGGCGGTCGGTGGTTCCGTCCATGGCTCCTCCTGGTGCGGGAAGGTCGCGATCCGCAACGTCACGATCCGCTCCCACCGTGGCACGCGCCGGACGGGCGGGCGGAGGGCCGGCGGGGGCAGGCCGGGGCCCTGTCGGTCCGTGTCCCGGGGACCGTTCGGCCCTCCCGCGCGGGGCCTCCGGCAGCGGACCGTGGTGGCACGGGACCGTCCGTCGGGCGGATGCTCGTAGAGGAGGCACCGTGATGACACGGGTGACGGCCGGCGGCCCGCGGGCGCGGCCGAGGCCCGCAGGCCCGACCGCTCTCAGGCCAGACGGCCCCGGCCGCCCGGCCGCTCCCGGTGCCGACGCGGACGTCGCCACCCGCCGATGTTCTTCAGTGACCTCACCGTCAGGAGGAACCGTGCCCACCACCGCTCCCACCCGCGCGCTCGTGACGTCACTGATCGAGGACGCCGTCACCGCACCCTCGATGCACAACGCGCAGCCATGGAGATTCGTCCACCGGACGGACACCGGGACCATCGAGCTGTACGGCGATCCCGCGCGCGCCATGCCGCGCGAGGACCCCGACCACCGCGCCCTGCACCTCGGCTGCGGCGCCGCCCTCTTCAGCCTGCGGGTGGCCGCCGCCCATCGGGGCCGGCACGCGGTGGTCCGGCCGCTGCCCGACCCCGGCGATCCCTGGCACCTGGCCGACGTCCGGATCGCCGGCGCCGTCATCGAGCACGACGAGGAACTCGCCGCGCTGCGCCCGGCCCTCCGGCAGCGGCACACCAGCCGGTTCCCCTTCACCGAGGAACGCGTGCCGCCGGAGATCCTCGACGGGCTCCGCTCGGCCGCGTTCCTGGAGGGCTGCCGGCTGGTCGTGCCGGGTGCCTGGCACGCCGACACGGTGCTCGACCTGGTCCAGGACTCGGCCCGTTTCGAGGCCGCCGACCCGTCCGTGCGCGGCGAGATCGAGGCCTGGGTGCACACCGGCGAGGAGGACGCGGAGGCGCGCGGCGAGGAGGCCCGCAAGGAGGGCATCCCCTCGTACGCGCTCGGCCCCCGGCAGTACGACGTGACCTCCCCGGTGCGCGACTTCGGCCCCGACCGGCCCGCCCCGGGCCGTGCGGCGGTGCGTTTCGAGCGGAGCCCGCAGATCGTGCTCCTCGGCACCGTCGAGGACACCCCGGCGGACTGGCTGAAGGCCGGCCAGGCGATGCAGCGGGTGCTGCTCCGGGCCACCCTCGACGGACTGTCGTCCTCGCTCATGTCCCAGCCGCTCGAATGGCCGGAACTGCGCTCCGTGGCCCGCGACCCGGGCTCCACGACCGGATTCGTACACATGGTGATCCGCCTGGGCTACGGCCCCCGCGGGCAGGCCACACCGCGCCGCCCGGTCGCCGAGGTCCTGTCGTTCACCTGATGCGCGGCGCGGCGCGTACCGCCGTCCGATCCCGATCCCGATCCCGAGGAGTACCGGCCATGTCCGAGGCAGCCCCGAACCCCGCCCCCACCGGAGTCGGCGCCGGCGCGGAATCCGGCAGCGCGCCGCGCCCGGCCCTGCTCAGCTTCCTGGGCGGGGTGGGCACGGTCACCGGCAGCAAGTTCCTGGTGGAGAGCGACCGGGCGCGGATCCTCGTCGACTGCGGGCTCTTCCAGGGCTTCGCGAAGCTGCGCCGGCGCAATTGGGAGCGGTTCGCGCGCGACGCCGCCGACGTCGACGCCGTGGTCGTCACCCATGCGCACCTGGACCACTGCGGCTATCTGCCCCGGCTGGTCCGGCAGGGCTTCCGCGGGCCGATCCTCACCAGCCCGCACACCGCGCGCCTCGCCGGGATCGTGCTGCGCGACAGCGCCCGGCTGCAGATGGAGGCGGCCCGGCACGCCAACGAGCACGGCTGGTCCAAGCACCGTCCGGCGAAGCCGCTGTACGACGACGGCGACGTCGACAAGACGCTGGCCTTCTTCGACCCGGTCCCGGTCGGCGCCGACGTGGAGATCACGGGCGGCAACCGGCTGACACTGCACCACGCCGGCCACATCCTCGGCTCGGCCTGGGCGCGGCTCACCCTGGAGGACGGGCACAGCCTCGCCGTGTCCGGGGACCTCGGGCGTCCGGGGCATCCGCTGCTCCTGCCGCCGGAGCCGTTCTCGGGCGCGGACGTGCTGCTGATGGAGTCGACGTACGGCGACCGGCGCCACGACCAGGAGTCGGGCCGCTCGGCCTTCGCGGACGTGGTCGCCCGTACGGTGGCGCGGGGCGGCACCGTCGTCGTACCGGCCTTCGCGATCGACCGGACCGAGGTGGTGCTGCACGAGCTGACCCGGCTGCGCGAGACGGGCGTGCTGCCCGGCTCCGTACCGGTGTACGTCGACAGTCCGATGGCTCTGGCCGCGCTCGACGTCTACCGGGACGCGGTGCGCGAGCGGTCCCCGGAGCTGCGGCCGGAGATCCTGGCCGCGGGCGAGACGGCGCTGAGTCCGGCCCCGTTCCTCGCCGCGCGGACGGTCCAGGAGTCCATCGAGATCAACAGCGTGCCCGGCCCCGCGGTCATCGTCTCGTCGGCCGGCATGGCCACCGGCGGACGCGTCCTGCACCATCTGCGCAGGCTCCTCCCCGACCCCCGCAACTCCGTCGTCGTGGTGGGCTTCGCCGCGGCCGGCAGCCGGGCGCGGGACCTGGTGGACGGGGCGCGTGCGCTGAAGATGTTCGGCCAGTACGTGCCGGTGCGCGCCGAGGTCGCCGACGTGCCGCACTTCTCGGCGCACGCCGACGCCGAGCAGATCCTCGGCTGGCTGCGCGGCGCGCCCGCCCCGCACACCACCTATCTCGTGCACGGCGAGCCGGCCGCCTCCGAGGCGCTGCGCGAGCGCGTCGACCGCGAGCTGGGCTGGACGGCCGTCGTGCCGCGCTCCGGGGAGGCGGTCCTGATCCGCTGACACGCCGTTCCGCTGCCCCGTCCCCGTCGTCGTCCCTTCGGCCGGTGAGGAGAGTGTCATGACCACGCAGCCGTTCACCGTGGCCGACGTGATGACCCGGAAGGTCGTCGCCGTGCAGTCGGGTGCGGACTTCAAGGAGATCGTGGCCGCCATGGAGCGGTGGAAGATCACCGCCGTGCCCGTCCTCGAGGGCGAGGGCCGGGTCGTCGGCATCGTCTCGGAGGCGGATCTGCTCCTGAAGGAGGAGTTCCGCGACCACCGCCTCGGCCTCGTCGAGCAGTTGCACCGCCTCGAGGCCACCGCCAAGGCCGGATCGCGCCGGGCCGAGGACCTGATGACCTCCCCCGCGGTCACCGTGGACCCCGGGGCCTCACTCCCCCGGGCCGCCCGGCTGATGGCCGCCCACCACGTGAAGCGGCTGCCGGTCGTCGACGAGCACGGCACGATCCTGGGCATCGTGAGCCGCTCCGACCTGCTCAAGGTGTTCCTGCGGCCGGACCAGGACCTCGTCGCGGAGGTGCGCCGGGACGTCGTCGACCACCTCTTCCCGCTCTCCCGCGACCGGGTCGCGGTGCGGGTCGACGCGGGCGTCGTCACCCTCTCCGGCGAGGTCCGCGACGGCGCGCTCATCCCCATGGCGGCGCGGCTCGCCCGGGCCGTGGAGGGGGTGGTGGACGTCCGGTGCGAGCTCACCGCGCGCCCCGGAGCGTAGGCCGTGTCTCGTGGGCCCGCCGTGCGCGCCGCCGGCCGGCCGCGCATCCTCGATACATGTCCGAGGTGACGTCCACCGACCTGTACGAGGTCACCATGGCGCTCTCCTACCTGCGGGAGGACATGCGGGCGCCGGCCACGTTCAGCCTCTTCGTGCGCGACCTGCCGCCCGGCCGGGGCTTCCTCGTCGCGGCCGGCCTCGAAGCGGCCCTGGACCACCTCTCCCGCTACCGGGTGGGCCGCGCCGACATCGAGGAGTTCGCCGAGGTGCTGCGCCGGCCCGTCGCCGATCTGGAGCCCTTGCGGGGTCTCTCCTTCGACGGGGAGGTCCGTGCCGTGCCCGAGGGGCGGCTCGTGTTCGCGGGCGAACCGCTTCTGGAGGTCACCGCGCCGCTGCCGCAGGCGCAGCTCGTCGAGACGCAGCTGCTGTCCCTGGTGGCGCACCAGACGGCGGTCGCGTCCAAGGCGGCGCGATGCGTGCTCGCCGGTGCCGGGCGGCCGCTGGTGGACTTCTCGCTGCGCCGGGCGTACGGGCCGGAGGCCGGGCTTCGGGTGGCGCGGCTGTGCGCGCTCGTCGGGTTCGCCGGCACCAGCAACGTCGCCGCCGCCCACCGCTGGGGCATCCCGGCGGCGGGCACGATGGCCCACTCGTACGTCCAGGCCTTCCCGTCCGAGGAGGCGGCGTTCCGCGCCTTCGCCCGCACCCACCCGGGGCCGGTGACCTTCCTCGTCGACACGTACGACACCGATCGCGGGGTGGCGACGGCCGCCCGGGTCTTCGCCGACCTGGGGCTCGGCTCCGGCTGCGGGATCCGGCTCGACAGCGGCGACCTGGCGGCGCAGGCCGGCCGGGCGCGGGCCGCGCTCGACGCGGCGGGGCTCGGCGAGGTGCGGATCATCGCGAGCGGCGGCCTGGACGAGTACGCCGTCGACCGGCTCGTACGGGAGGGGGCGCCGATCGACGCGTACGCGGTGGGCTCGAAGCTGGGCACGGCCGCCGACGCGCCGTACCTGGACATGGCGTACAAGCTCGTCGAGTACGACGGGCGGCCGGTGATGAAGCTGTCCGCGGCGAAGGTGACGGCGCCCGGCCCCAAGCAGGTCTTCCGCGGTCCCGGCCTGCGCGACGTCATCGGTCTGGCCAACGAGGAGCCGCCCGAGGGCACGGAGCCCCTGCTGCGCACGGTGATGCGCGGCGGTCTGCGCACCGACCCGCCGGACACCGCGGCCGCCGCCCGGGCCCGCTTCGAGGCCGATCTCGCCGCGCTCCCGGAGGAGGCCCGGCGCATCACGGACCCGGTGCCTCCGCCGCCCACGGCGTCGACCCGGCTGACGGTCCTGACGAAGGTCGTCCGCCACCGCGTCGAGGCGGGGACGGGCACGGCGGGGCGCCGGCCGGTGACGGAGTGAGCGCTACGGCGCGTCCGGGTTCGCGGCGTCGTCGGCGGCGGCGTCGGCGCCCGGGGCCGTGAAGGTGTGCGGGACGATCTCGACCGGGCAGTGGGCGTGGTGGATCAGGGAGTGGGCGACCCGTCCCAGTGCGGGCCCGAGGCCGAGCGGCCGGCGGCCGCGGCCCATCACCAGGAGGTCGGCGTCGTGGCTCGCCTCGATCAGGATGCCCGGGGTGCTCGTGCCCGGCTCCACGTGCTGTTCGACGTTCAGGCCCGGGTAGGCCCGCCGGACGCGGTCGGCCAGTTCCTTGGCGTCCCGCACCCTGCGCCGGGCGGTCCCGTCGAGGTCGTCCAGCATGGTCGCCACGCTGCCGACATGGGCGAACACGTTCCAGCCGCTCAGCAGCCGCAGGGACGCCTTGCGGGCCTCCGCCTCGGCGGCGGCGAGCAGCAGCCAGCCGAGGTCCGAGGAGCCGTTCACGGCCGCGAGGACCGTGCCGGTCTCGGGGCGCTCGTCCTCCCCGCGTACGACGATCACGGGCACGTCGGCGCGGGCCGCCACGCCCAGGCCGACGGAGCCGAGCATCAGGGTGGCGAATCCGCCGAGCCCGCGGTGGCCGACGACGATCGTGCCGTGCCGCCCGGCGGCGGCGAGCAGCCCGGCGACCGGCTCCTGGCGGCCGAGCTCGCTGGTCAGGGAGAGTCCGGGGAAGCGTTCCCACACCGCCTCCGCGGTGCGGATCAGCAGGTCGCGGCCGACCTCGCGGACCGACTGGATGGTCTCGGCGTCGGCGAACAGGGCGCGCCGGTCGGTGTCGGCGGCGTGGACCAAGTGCAGGGCGCGGCCGCGGCGGGCGGCTTCGGCGGCGGCCCAGAGCGCGGCGGTGCGCGCGGCGGGAGAGCCGTCGACGCCCACGACGACGTTGCCGAGCTCGGGGCGGGCGGGGCGCTCGGGCTGCCGGCCGGGGTGCCCGCCGTCCGTCTCCCTCGCGCCGCTCATAGCGCTTCCTCGCCACTCATGGCGCTTCCTCGCTGCTCATGGCGCTTCCTCGCTGCTCATGGCGCCTCCTCCGGAGGGCCCGGGCGCCGCTGCGGTACGACGGCGACGGGGCACGCCGCGTGGTGCAGGGCGCGGTGGGCGACCCTGCCGAGTTCCAGGCCGACGAGTCCGTCCCGGCGGCGCGCGCCGACGACCAGCAGGTCGGCGGCGGCGGACCGTTCGGTGAGGACGCGGTGGGCGTGGCCTTCGGCCGTGGTGCGGCGCAGCCGGACGTCCGGATGTTCCCCGGCCGCGGCATCGAGGGTCTTGTCGAGCAGGTCGGAGGCCTCGTGCTCGGCCTGCGCCCCGCCCTCGCCGGTCAGCAGCGGGTGACCGGCGGCTTCGTGGCCCCGGCGCCGCCAGACGCGTACGACATCCAGCTCGGCGCCGCGTACGGCCGCCTCCCGGAAGGCGAACCGCACGGCCGGCGAGTCCACGTCGTGCTCGCCGATGCCGAGCAGCACGCGCCCGTGGCGGCCCTCCAGGGCGTACGGGTCGCCGCGGACGACGACGACCGGCCCGGTCGAGCGGGCCGCCACGACAAAGCCGACCGAGCCGAGGAGCAGGTCCGCGAACGCGCCGCGTCCCCGGGAGCCGACGACGAGGAGCGCGGCCTCCCGGCCCTCGCGGAGCAGGGCGCTCGCCGGGTCCTCGGCGAGCACGTCGGCGGTGACGGTGACGGCGGGCGAGCGGAGGCGGGCGCGGTCGGCGGCGGAGGCGACGACGGTCTCGGCGAGCACCTGGCCGGAGGGGCGGTGCGCGGACCCGGCCGGCTCGACGCCCTCGTACCGCTCCCAGAGCGAGGCGTGGACGACCCGCAGCGGCCGCCCGTGGCGCGCGGCCTCGTCGGCTGCCCAGTCGAGGGCCGCGAGACTGACCCGGGAACCGTCGACTCCCACCACCACGGGTGCTGTCACCAGAGGGGATCCCATCGCGCCCACCGCCTTCCGCCGCGTGAGGTGCTCTCCTGCCACCCTCGCACCGGCCGGGCCCGAGGGGTAGGGCCGGTCGGCCCCGGTGGCCCGTGGCGAAGGCGGCACGAATGATGGAGGGAACGGGTCCACGGGAGGTGACCGGTCGTGACGCGGAGCATCGTGGTCGGCCTGGACGGTACGGAGCAGGCCCGCGCCGCCGCCGCGTGGGCGGCGGAGGAGGCGGTGCTGCGCGGTGCGGCGGTACGCCTGGTGCACGTGCTGGTGCCGTCGCCGGACGCCCTGGTGCCCTTCGTGTCACGGGAGCCCGTCGAGTCCTGGGCCGAGGAGCTGCTCACCCGTACGGCGGCGGCTCTGCGGGAGCGCCGGCCGGGGCTGCCGGTGACCACCGCGCTGCTGCCCGGCGACGCCGTGCCCGGTCTGGTCACCGCCGCCGACGACGCCGACCTGCTGGTCCTGGGCTCGCGCGCGCTGGGCGCCGTGGCCGGTTACTTCCTCGGCTCGGTCGGCATGACGGTCGCGGGCCTGGTCGAACGGCCCGTCGTCCTGGTCCGCGAAGGCGACCCGCCGGGCCCCCTCGACGGCCCCGTCTCGGTCGGTGTGGACCTGCGTGAACCGGCCGACGGTCTCCTGGGGTTCGCCTTCGACGAGGCCGCCCGCCGCCGCGGCCCGCTGCACGTGACGTACGCCCGCCGGTCCGCACCCCCGGAGCTGCAGCGCGCCCTCGACGACCTGCTCCTCCCCTGGCGCGCGAAGTACCCGGAGCTCTCCGTCACCGCCCGCGTGGTGCCCGCCTCGGCCGGCCCCGAACTCGTCCGCGCCGCCGCCGACGCCTCCCTCGCGGTCATCGGCCGCCGCATCCGCCGCTCCCCGCTGAGCACCCACATCGGCAGCGTGGCCCACGCGGTCCTGCACCACAGCCGGGCACCGGTCGTCCTCGTTCCGCACGAGTGACGGTGTGGGCGAGGGCTCGGTCGTGGGCTTGCGCGTGGGCGTGGGGATGAGGGGTAGCCGCCTGCGTGAGCAGGAGGTGCGGGGCGGTGCAGGGAGTGCAGGAGGTTCCCGATGAACCCGGATCCGGCGGCGAACACCGCCCGTGGCGGCGGCGCGGGTGACGGAGCAGGCCCCGAACCGTACGACGCCACTCCCTTCCTGCCGAAACGCGGCCGCCTCCCCGCGCACCGGCGGGCCGCGGCCGACTGCCGCGGCTGCCCGCTGTACCGGGAGGCGACCGGCACCGTCTTCGGACGCGGCGCCCCGGACGCACGGCTGATGCTGGTCGGGGAGCAGCCCGGTGACCAGGAGGACCGTGAGGGGGTCGCCTTCGTGGGGCCGGCGGGGCGGCTGCTCAGCCGGGCGCTGCGGGATGCGGGGATCGACGAGGAGGGGATCTACCTCACCAACGCGGTCAAGCACTTCAAGTTCCGGCGGGACGAACCCCGGAAGCGGCGCATTCACAAACCGCCCAGCCTGCGCGAGATGACGGCCTGCCGTCCGTGGCTGGAGGCGGAACTCCGGCTGGTCTCCCCCGAGTTGGTGGTCACCCTCGGCGCCACGGCGGGCCGCTCCCTGCTGGGGCCCTCCTTCCGGGTCGGCACCGACCGTGGAGTGCCGAGGCCGCTGACCGAGATTGAGGACGGCGCGGGTGACGGGACGGATGTGCGGGTGCTCGCGACCGTCCATCCGTCGGCCGTGCTGCGGGCGCGGGACGGGGACCGGGAGGGCATGTACGAGGGCCTCGTCACCGATCTGAGGACCGCGGCGGAGGCGCTGGAGGCTCGGTGAGCCGGGGCGTGCGGGCGGTCGCGCCGGGTAGGCGACGGGGTGGGGATGACTGCCCCGGGGGACGGGGGACCCCGCCGTTCAGTGGAGGTGTGTCATGGAGACCGCCGTTCGCGGCATGCTGAACATCCATCCCGTCGGCCCCATCGCCCCGGCCGACGCCGACGCGCTGGGCCGGTGCATCGAGCACTGCATGGCCTGCGCCCAGGCGTGTGCGGCCTGCGCGGACGCCTGCCTCGCCGAGACCGAGCTCCGTGATCTGGCCTGCTGCGTCGCCAGGGATCTGGACTGTGCGGACCTGTGTACGGCCACGGCGGCTGTCGTGACCCGGCGCACCGCCCGCAACGGCGACGTCACCCGGTCCGTCCTCCTCGCCTGCCGTACCGCGTGCGCCGCGTGCGCCGCCGAGTGCGAGCGGCACGGGGACCGGCACGAGCACTGCCGGATCTGCGCGGAGGCCTGCCGCGCCTGCGAACAGGCCTGCGCGGACCTCCTCGAACTGCCGGATCCCGTCGGCTGACGCACCGCACGGACACGACACCCGACCCGACACCGCCGCCCGGAGGGGGGAAGACCGGACGGCGGCTTTTCGGGTGCGCACCCGCCAGGGCGCATGCCCGTACACGGCCGCATCATGCCCATGACCGCCGCACGAACCAGGCACCGGGACACCGGGCGGTGGGCGGCGGGCGGCGGGCGGCGGGCACGGAAAATCCGGGGCGCATCCCAGGGGCTCCGGGCAGGATGCCCTGGTGCATCACATCCTCTGCGGACTCGCCGGCAATCCCGCCCTCCCCGCCACGCTGCTCGACCGGCTCGTCGCCGTCGCCGACGAGGACATCGCCACGCGTCTCGCGCGCCGGGCCGACCTCGGTCGGGCGCAGGCGCTCGCGTTGGCCGGGCGGGTGCCCGGAAGCGCCGTGGAGCTCGCGTACGAGGGGCGGTTGGCGGCGGAGGACGTGGATCCGGCTGCGCGGCCCGATGCCGCGTGCGCGCTGCTCGACCAGGGGATCGGGCGACCCGGGTGGGCCCGGCTGCTCGCGGGGCATCCGGATCCTGGCGTACGGGAGCGGCTCGCGGCCTGTCCCGGCCTGCCGGAGGACGTCGTGGAGGTGCTGGCGGCCGACCCGGAGCCGCGGGTGGTGGCCGAGCTCGCGCTGTCGGCGACGGCAGAGGCGGCGGCGCGGCTCGCGGGGCATCCGCATGCCGAGGTGCGGCGGGCGGT
The DNA here is from genome assembly GCF_026236535.1 of Streptomyces sp. SKN60. Lineage (GTDB taxonomy): Bacteria > Actinomycetota > Actinomycetes > Streptomycetales > Streptomycetaceae > Streptomyces. The sequence goes on from NZ_JAHTMW010000006.1 coordinate 300,831, forward strand.
CGCGGGGAACGAGGCGACGCCACCGTGGGTGTTGGCCGCCTTGGTCGCCGGGGAGGGGCCGGCCGCACTGCGGTGTCTGGTGTGCGACCAGGAGGAGATCCCGTTCGTGCACGACCGCGAGTGCCCGCGGCTCGACTGCGCACTGCCGTCGGGGGCCGCCTGCGACGGCTCGCACCAGTCGACGGTGCACGCCCTGTGGGAGGCGGCGCTGCGCAATCCGGCGACGCCCGTCGAGGCGCTCGTCGGGTTCGCGGAGCATCCGTCGGCGGGGCTGCGCTGGACGCTCGCGGCCCGTCCGGATCTGCCGCGGGAGGCCTGCGTACGGCTCGTCTCGGACCCCGTTCCCGGGGTGCGCGCGGATGTCGCGACGCATCCGGCGCTCGACCAGGAGCTGATCCGGCGGCTGGCCGACGACCCGCACACGGACGTACGGCGTGCGGTCGCCCATCACCCCCCGCATACCCCTCGACGTGCTCGTACGGCTCGCCCGGACCACCAGGCTCGCGGCAGTGCCGCTGCCCCGGGTCACGGCGGCGACGCCCGCCGAGGTCGTGGAGTTGGCCGGGGCGGCGGAGCCGGCGGCCCGCAGGCTGGTGGCCCATCGGCGGGATCTGCCGGCGGAGGTGCGTGATCGGCTGGCCGGTGACACCGATGCGAAGGTGCTCCAGGCCGTGGCCGGGCATCCCGGTCTGACGGAGTTGCAGTTGAGGGCGCTGATCGAAGGGCACGGCCGCCGGATTCTGGCCAAGGTCGCCGCCCGGCCGGACGTTTCCGCGGCGCTCCTGGAGGACCTGGTCCGGCACGAGCCGCCGGTGCGGAAGGTGTTCCGGGTGGTGGCCGGGCACCCGCGGGCGACGGCGTCGGCGCTGCTCGCGTGTCTGGAGGAGCGGCAGGCGCGGCCCGTCGCGGCCGGGCATCCGGCGCTGCCGGCGGCGGTGATCGTGGAGTTGCTCGGGGACGCGGACGGGCAGGTGGTCGAGGCCGCGGCGGCGAATCCGGCCCTGCCGCCCGCCGTGATGGCGGAGCTGGCGGAACGCGCGGAGCTGGCGGAGCGGACGGACCGGCTGTAGGCGGGTCGGCGACGGCGCCCCGTTCCCGTCCCGAAGTCCATTGTCAGACCCCTGCGTCAGTATCGAACACATGACGACGACTGCTGCACCTGCCCTTTCGCTGACCGACCGTGCCGCCTACGAGAGCGCGGTCGAACAGGCCCTCGCCGCGAGCGCCGCGTACTACGGGGACGGGGAGACGACGCTCGACGACGCCTCCTACGACGCGCTCGCCCGGGGCATCGCCGGCTATGAGCTGGCGCATCCGGAGCATGTGCGGGCGGACTCGCCGACCGGGAAGGTCGGCGGGGGCGTGGCGCCGGTGGGCGAGGTGGCGCACACCGTGGCCATGCTGTCGCTGGACAACGTCTTCGACGCCGAGGGCCTGGTGAAGTGGGACGCGTCGCTGGCCCGCCGGATCGACCACCCGGTGGCGGGCGGTTACGCGGTGGAGCCGAAGCTGGACGGGGCGGCGATGGCCGCGCGGTACCGGGACGGGCGGCTCGTGCAGCTGGTGGGGCGGGGGAACGGTGCGCAGGGCGAGGACCTGAGCCATGCGATCGGCTCGATCGTGGGTCTGCCCACGGAGGTGCCGGGCGGGGCCACGGTGGAGATACGGGGTGAAGTGCTGCTGACCCGCGAGCAGTTCGAGCGGGCGAACGAGATACGGGCCGCGCACAACGCCAAGCCCTTCTCCAACCCGCGCAACGGCACGGCCGGCACCCTGCGGGCCAAGGACCGGCCCTACACGATCGAGACGACCTTCTTCGCGTACGGGGCGGTGGAGCTGGACGGTGCCGGCTTCCTCGCGGGAGCGGGCGGGAGCCACGAAGCCGTGATGGCGCGGGTCGCGGCGCTGGGGGTGCAGACCACGACCGCGACCGAGATCGGGCTGCGCGTGTACGGCACGCTCGCCGAGGCGCAGGCGCGGGTCGAGGAGATCCAGCGGCTGCGGGCGGAGCTGCCGTTCGGGATCGACGGGGTGGTGATCAAGGCGAACGACCACGCCGAGCAGGACGCCGCCGGTTCCGGTACGCGGCACCCGCACTGGGCCATCGCGTACAAGCTGCCGCCGGTGGAGGCGCGGACGAAGCTGCTCGCCGTGGAGTGGAACATCGGCCGCACCGGGCACATCGCGCCGCGCGCGGTCCTGGAGCCGGTGGAGGTGGACGGCAGCACCGTCACGTACGCGACGCTGCACAACCCGGCGTTCATCCGGAACACCGGCCTGATGGTGGGCGACACCGTCGTGCTCTACAAGGCGGGCGACATCATCCCGCGGGTGGAGGCGCCGGTCGTGGCGCTGCGCACGGGCGCGGAGACCGAGATTCCGCTGCCCGAGGCGTGCCCGGGGTGCGGCGGCGAGATCGACACGTCCGGCGAGCGGTGGGAGTGCGCGGGCGGGGCGAGCGGCGGCTGCGGGAAGCTGCCCGCGCTGCGGTACGCGGTGGGCCGCGACCAGCTCGACATCGACGGGCTCGGCGTGACCTATCTGGAGGCGCTGGTCGAGGCCGGGCTCGTGGACGACGTCGCCGATCTGTTCTTCCTCACCCGCGAGCAGCTCGCCGAGGCCACCGGCAGTGACAAGCGCGCCGATGCGCTGATCGGCCGGCTGGCCGGGGCGAAGGAGCAGCCGCTGAACCGGGTGTTCTGCGCGCTCGGCGTGGTGCGGACCGGGCGGACGCTGTCGCGGGAGATCGCCCGGCACTTCGGCACCATGGACGCCGTCCGGGCGGCGACGCCTGAGGAGTTGGCGGAGGTGAAGAAGCTCCCCGCCGCCAACGCGCCGAAGATCGCGGCCCACATAGCCGCGCTCGGCCCGGTCATCGACAAGCTGGTCGCCGCCGGGGTGAACATGACGGAGCCCGCGGCCGACGGGGCGGACGCCCCGGGCAGCAGGCCGCTGGCGGGCGAGACGGTCGTCGTCACCGGCGGTATGCACGGCCCGCTGGCGGGGCTCAACCGCAACGCGATGAACGAGCTCATCGAGCGCGCGGGCGGCACGGCCTCCGGCAGCGTGTCGAAGAAGACGACCATCCTCGTCGCGGGCGAGGGCGCCGGGTCGAAGCTCGCCAAGGCCGAGCAGCTCGGCACCCGGGTGCTCGGCGAGGAGGAGTTCGCGGCCCTGATCGCCGACCACCTGGCCTGAGGGGCCGGGCGAGTCCGGGCCCGGGCCGCCGAGCCCGGCCCTGCGGCCGGGCCGGGCCGGGCCGCGGGCCCGGGGCCCGCGCCGCACGGCCGGCCGGGCCGCCAGGCTAGTCGCCGCCTCCGCCACCACCGCCGTCTCCTCCCCCGTCCCCGCCACCGCCGCCCCCGCCGTCGCCCCCGTCGCCGCCGTCGGAACCCCAGCCGTCGCCTCCGCCGGGCTCGTTGTCGTCGCTGCCGCTACCCAGGTTGCTGAACCAGGAGCGGTCCCAGTCGGCGTCGGTGGCGACCGGCTCGCCGGCGTCCACGAGCCGGCGCTCCGAGCGGAAGCGGGCCAGGCCGGTGGTGTCGCCGAGGCCGAAGGAGACGGCGAAGGCCTGGGCCATGACGGCGTCCAGGGGGTCGGGGCTCTCGTAACGCACGGGGGCGAGGGGCAGCAGTACCGTGCCCGGTTCGACGGCGGGGCGGCGCGGCGGGCGGGTCAGCAGGGCGACGCGGCGGTCGTCGCGGAGCAGCCAGGAACTCGACGCGTCGGCGCGGCGCAGTGCCCAGCGCGGGCCGCCGGGCAGTTCGACGTCCACCGAACTCTTCGACTTGCGGAGCTTCTTGCGCAGGGCGAGACGGGCCGTGGCCTCGCCGACGGTCAGGCGCAGGCCCTTGGCCGGGTCGGCGGCGTCGCGGTGGAAGCCGTGCGGTGCCCGGATCCGGACGACCGGGGCCTGCGGCGCCCACACGTCGACGCGCACCAGGCGCCGATCCACGGCGACGGTGACCGGCCCGGCGGGACCGTCCGTGTGCCGCCGGGCGATCCACAGCGGTACGCCTTCGGCCCAGGCACGGCTCGCCAGGGCGCCCACGCCCTCCGGTCCGCCGCTGTGCCGCAGGGCCAGTTCGCCCAGCGCGCGGGCGAACTCGGCGGCCCGGCGGACCTTGACCGGTTTGCTGGTGCCGGTCACCCGGGTGACCGGGACCGCGCCGGCGTCCTGGGGCAGCCGGTCCAGCGGGCGTTCGGCGCCCCCGCCGCCGAGCCAGTGGCCGCGCTGGTACGCCTCGGCCATGGCGGCGAGGTTCAGCTCGCCCAGGGGCGTGGTCCGGCCGCCCCTGCGCAGTCCGTCCTCGGTCAGCTCCACCGTCCGCGCCAGCGGATTCCACGACTGCTCGCCATAGAGCACCCGGCTCACCACGACCCCCGTCTCTCGCCGGACCGACACACCCACGCCTACTTGCTGACCGCGAAGCGCATCAGGGCGTGCTCGTCCCCCTGCTTGATCTTGCCGGTGACGTTGATGACCTCGAGCTTCCAGGAGGTGCCGACGCGCATCGCCTTGGCCACCGCGCAGCCGTTGTCCTGGGTGAGCAGGCTCGGCCAGATGTCGGCGACCTGCTGGGAGCTGCCGCCGGTCGCGTCGTACACCTTGAAGCTGATGTTGCGGGCCTTCTGGAAGGAGCTGCCCTTCTTGTACGCGGCGGCGACGAACACGATCGACGTGATGTTGGCCGGGATCCGCGCGAACTCCACGGTGACGGTCTCGTCGTCGCCCGCGCCGTGGCCGGTCTGGTTGTCGCCGCTGTGGATCAGCGAGCCGTTGCCCATCGGGTCGAGCGAGTCGAGGCCGGCCAGGCGCACCGGGTCGGCGCCCTGCATGGCGACGGCGATCAGGTCGAGGTCGGTGCCGGTCTTGCGGCGCAGCTTGCCCAGCACTCCGCCGGTGCTGCCGGCGGTGGGGTCCCAGGAGACGCCGATGGACAGGTGGGTCACCCCGTCGAGGTCTGCCGGGCCGTCTTCCTTGGTCAGCGTGATCATGCGCGGGTCTTCCTTTGTCGAAGGGTCTACAACATCCAGAGTCTGCCCGGCCCCTCGGCGGTTCCCGCGACCGGTCCCGGCTCCGCTTGACCTTGACACGGTGACAAGGTCTTCACTGCGGTCCAGGAGGTGGCCCTGATGACCACGAACAACGCGGACCCGGCGGTGCTGCGCGGACTTGAGCACGCCGGCGCGTCCGTGCGCCTGAAGGCGGCGCTGGCGATCGGTTCGTGCCCGGCCCCGGGGTATGTCGGCGCGCTCGTCGAACGGTGCGCGGTGGAGCCGGAGTTCCAGGTACGGGAGATGCTGACGTGGGCGCTGACCCGGCACGCGGCGTCGGAGACGGTCCCGCTGCTCGTCGCCGAGGTCCGTTCGGAGCGGGGGCGGGCGCGGAGTCAAGGGCGGAGTCAGGCGCTGCACACGCTGTCCAAGATCGGGGACGGGCGGGCGTGGCCGGTGATCACTCCGGCGCTGCTCGCCGACACCGACGACGAGGTGGCGCGCAGCGCCTGGCGGGCGGCGGTGGTGCTCGTGCCTGAGGGTGAGGAGGGTGCGCTGGCCGTAGTGTTGGCCGGGCAACTCGGGCGCGGCGGGCGCGAGACCCGGCTGAGCCTGAGCCGGGCGCTCATCGCACTCGGGACGGTGATGCTGCCGACCGTGGCGGCCGCGACGACGCATCCCGACCCGCACGTGCGGGCGCACGCGCTCGCCACGGAGCGTCTGTGGCGGGACCCGGACGCCGGCTTCGAGTTCGCGATCGAGGAGGCGAAGCGCGTCGTGGCCCTCGGCGGGGCAGGCGAGGAGGGACGGTAGGGGTGCGGATCGGTGAGGTCGCGCGGTACTCGGGGGTCAGCGCCCGGATGCTGCGGCATTACGAGGCGCTGGGCCTGGTCCGGCCGACGGGCCGCAGCGGCACGGGCTACCGGGAGTACTCCGACGAGAACATCCGGCGGATCTTCCACATCGAGAGCCTGCGGTCCCTGGGTCTCTCGCTGCGCGATGTCGGGCGGGCGCTCGACGACCCCGGCTTCGCGCCGGCGGAGCTCGTCGAGGACCTGGTCCGCCGGACCGAGGAGCGGATCGCGGCCGAGACGGAGCTGCTGACCCGGCTGCGCCGGATCGGCGTCGCGGAGCCCGCCGGCTGGCAGGACGTCCTCCAGACCGTCGCGCTGCTGCAGGCGCTGGGTTCGACGAGCCCGGGGGCGCGGCAGCGCGCCGCGCTCTCGGCGGCCGAGGAGGTGCCCGTACCGGTGGAGGCACTGGTCGAGGCCGTGCTCGGCGAGGCCGATCCGAACGTGGCCGGGGCACTGCGCTGGGCCCTGGCGCAGTCGGGCGGGGAGCGGGGCGCCGAACTCCTCGCGCAGGGCCTCGGTTCGCCCTCCCCCGCCGTACGGAAGCGGGCCGTCCAGTCGCTCGCGGAGCTCCCGGGCGACGCGGCGACCGCGCTCCTGACGGATGCTCTGGCCCACGCCGATGTCGTGGTACGCCGGTACGCCGCCCTTGCGCTCGGCGCGCGCGGGGTGGCCGACGCGATCCCGACGCTCGTCGAGATGGTCGTCGTGGGACGGAACGACAGCGACGCCGCCGACGCCCTGAGCGCGCTGGCCGCCGATCCGGCCCTGGCGGACCGGATCGCGACCGGGCTCGTCGACCACCTGGCCCACGGCGGCCGCGAACCGTCCGCGCGCCGCCGCCTGACCCAGGCCCTCGCGGGTGTCCCCGGCGACACGACCTCCCGCGCCTTGGCGGAGCTTGCCGGGGACCCGGACCCGGGCGTCGCCCTGACGGCGACGTACGTGTTGTCGCTGCGCGCGGCCGGGTAGGGAACGGCCCGCGCCGGGCGCCCGCTCGTACGGCGAGCCGCGCCATGACGTGCCGCGTCGTGACCGGCCGCGTCGGCGACCGCTCAGCCGGCGAGCCGCCTCGCGACCTGCCCCGCCCTCTCCCGGCCCACCTGCTCCCCCGCATCCGCGTCGGCCCCCGCCCGGGGCCACGGCCCGACACGCACCGCGGCCACCGCGGGCCCCAGGGCAGGGAGCCCGGCGACCGGCCGGGCCGCCGAATCCCGCCGCTCGGGCCCGCGCAGTCTGAGGCACCCGGGAGGCGCACGGCGCCGCCGGTGCCGGATCCGGGAGGTCAATGGGAAGCCCGGTCAGGCCAGTTCGACCAGCAGGTCACCGCCCTCCACCTGCTGGATGCGGGTGATGGCGAGCCGGGAGACGCGGCCGGACTTCGGGGCGGTGATGGAGGCCTCCATCTTCATGGCCTCGATCGTGGCGACGGTCGCGCCGGCCTCGACCTCGTCGCCCTCGGCGACGGCCAGGGTGACGACGCCCGCGAACGGGGCCGCCACATGGCCGGGGTCGGCGCGGTCGGCCTTCTCGGTGACCGGGAGGTCGGCCGCGGCGGCCCGGTCGCGGACCTGGATGGGGCGGAGCTGTCCGTTGAGGGTGGACAGGACGGTACGCATGCCGCGTTCGTCCGCCTCGCCGATCGCCTCCAGCTCGATGAGCAGGCGCACGCCGGGGCCGAAGTCGACGGCGTACTCCTTGCCGGGGCGCAGCCCGTAGAAGAAGTCCTTGCTGTCGAGGACGCTGGTGTCGCCGTACGCCTGGCGGTGCGTCTCGTACGCCTGCGTCGGGCCGGGGAAGAGCAGCCGGTTGAGCGTGCCGCGCCGGTCCTTGGCGAGGCCGTCGTGGTCGTCCGGGGTGAGGTCCCGCATCGGCTTGGGTCCTGCGCGGCCCTGGAGGGCCTTGGTGCGGAAGGGTTCGGGCCAGCCGCCGGGCGGGGTGCCCAGTTCGCCGTGGAGGAAGCCGACGACGGAGTCGGGGATGTCGTAGCGCCCGGGTGCCGCCTCGAAGTCCTCGGGGGCGACGCCGGCGCCGACGAGGTGCAGGGCGAGGTCGCCGACGACCTTCGACGACGGCGTGACCTTCACGAGGCGGCCGAGCATCCGGTCGGCGGCGGCGTAGGTGGTCTCGACGTCCTCGAAGCGGTCGCCGAGGCCGAGGGCGACGGCCTGGGTGCGCAGGTTGGAGAGCTGGCCGCCGGGGATCTCGTGGTGGTAGACGCGCCCGGTCGGCGCGTCGAGTCCGGCCTCGAAGGGGGCGTAGATCCGGCGGACGCTCTCCCAGTACGGCTCCAGGTCGCCGACGGCCTGCAGGTCGAGGCCGGTGGGCCGGTCGGAGTGGTCGGTCGCGGCGACGATCGCGGAGAGCGAGGGCTGGGAGGTGGTGCCGGCCATGGAGGCGACGGCGCCGTCGACGGCGTCGGCGCCGGCCTGGATCGCCGCGAGGTAGGTGGCGAGCTGGCCGCCCGCCGTGTCGTGGGTGTGTAGGTGCACCGGCAGGTCGAACTCCCGGCGCAGCGCGGAGACCAGCGTCGCAGCGGCGGGGGCGCGGAGCAGGCCGGCCATGTCCTTGACGGCGAGGACGTGGGCGCCGGCCTCGACGATCTGCTCGGCGAGCCGCAGGTAGTAGTCGAGGGTGTAGAGGCGCTCCGCCGGGTCGGAGAGGTCGGCGGTGTAGCAGAGGGCGACCTCGGCGACGGCGGTGCCGGTCGCGCGCACGGCGTCGATGGCGGGGCGCATCTGGCGTACGTCGTTGAGCGCGTCGAAGATGCGGAAGATGTCGATGCCGGTGGCGGCGGCCTCCTGCACGAAGGCGTCGGTGACCTCGGTGGGGTACGGGGTGTAGCCGACGGTGTTGCGGCCGCGGAGCAGCATCTGCAGGCAGATGTTCGGTACGGCTTCGCGCAGGGCGGCGAGCCGTTCCCAGGGGTCCTCGGCGAGGAAGCGGAGCGCGACGTCGTAGGTGGCGCCGCCCCAGCATTCGAGGGAGAGCAGCTGCGGCAGGGTGTGCGCCACTGTGGGGGCGACGGCGAGCAGGTCCTTGGTGCGCACCCGGGTGGCGAGGAGCGACTGGTGGGCGTCGCGGAAGGTGGTGTCGGTGACGCCGATGGTCGGCGCGTCGCGGAGGCCGCGGGCGAAGCCCTCGGGGCCGAGGGCGGTGAGCCGCTGCTTGGAGCCGGCGGGCGGCGCGCCCGCGGCGCCCGGGCCGTCGGGCAGGCGGGGCAGCTTGGCAGTGGGGGCGATGAGCTCGGGCCGGGGGCCGTGGGGCTTGTTGACGGTGACGTCGGCGAGGTACGTGAGGAGCTTGGTGCCGCGGTCGGCGGAGTGGCGGGCGGTGAGCAGGTGCGGGCGCTGCTCGATGAAGGCGGTGGTGACCTGCCCGGCCCGGAAGTCCGGGTCGTCGAGGACGGCCTGCAGGAAGGGGATGTTGGTGGAGACGCCGCGGATGCGGAACTCGGCCACGGCGCGCCGGGCACGGCCGACGGCGGCGCGGAAGTCGCGGCCCCGGCAGGTCAGTTTGACCAGCATGGAGTCGAAGTGGGCGCTGACCTCGCTGCCGGCGTGGGTGGTGCCGCCGTCGAGGCGGATGCCGGAGCCGCCGGGCGAGCGGTAGGCGCTGATCATGCCGGTGTCGGGGCGGAAGCCGTTGGCGGGGTCCTCGGTGGTGATGCGGCACTGCAGTGCGGCGCCGCGCAGGACGACGGCCTCCTGGGCGAGGCCGAGGTCGGCGAGGGTCTCGCCGGCGGCGATGCGCAGCTGGGACTGGACGAGGTCGATGTCGGTGACCTCCTCGGTCACCGTGTGCTCGACCTGGATGCGGGGGTTCATCTCGATGAAGACGTGGTTGCCGTCGGGGTCGAGGAGGAACTCGACGGTGCCCGCGTTGCGGTAGCCGATCTCGCGGGCGAAGCGGACGGCGTCCTCGCAGATGCGCTGCCGGACGGCCGGGTCGAGGTTCGGGGCGGGTGCGAGCTCGATCACCTTCTGGTGGCGGCGCTGTACGGAACAGTCGCGCTCGTAGAGGTGGATGACGTCGCCCTCGCCGTCGGCGAGGATCTGCACCTCGATGTGGCGGGGGTCGACGACGGCCTTCTCCAGGAAGACGGTGGCGTCGCCGAACGCGGACTCGGCCTCGCGGGCCGCCGCCTCGATGGACTCGCGCAGCGCGGCGCGGTCCTCGACGCGGCGCATGCCGCGTCCGCCGCCGCCGGCGACGGCCTTGACGAAGACCGGGAAGCCGATCTCCTCGGCGGCGGCGACGAGTTCGTCGACGTCGGTGGAGGGCGCGGAGGAGCCGAGCACCGGGACGCCGGCCGCGCGGGCGGCGGCCACGGCACGGGCCTTGTTGCCGGTCAGTTCCAGGGTCCGCGCGTCCGGTCCGACGAAGGTGATGCCCGCCTCCTCGCAGGCGCGGGCGAGTTCGGGGTTCTCGGACAGGAAGCCGTAGCCGGGGTAGACCGCGTCGGCGCCGGCGAGCCGGGCGGCCCGGATGATCTCCTCGACGGAGAGGTAGGCCCGTACGGGGTGCCCGGGCTCCCCGATCTCGTACGCCTCGTCGGCCTTGAGCCGGTGCAGCGAATTGCGGTCCTCGTGCGGGAAGACGGCGACGGTGCGCGCCCCCAGTTCGTAGCCGGCGCGGAACGCGCGAATCGCGATCTCCCCGCGGTTGGCCACCAGCACCTTGCGGAACATCTCTGATCCCTTCACCCTGCGGCTTGGGCGCACCCGCGTCGCACTCGGCGAGCGGCCGGTTCGTCTCCGTCACGCTACGGGGTGCCGGACCTCGGTCTGAAGGTCTCGGGGCAGTGAGATGGATCATCGAGCCGTCCGCCGCGCGGGTGACGGCAGATCAGAAGGTGAGCGAGCGACCGAGTCTGACGGTTGATCAGGTGGCCGGGTCGAGGAGGTGCGGGCCGTTGTTGCGGACGCTGTTGACGGCCGGGGAGACGGCGAGGGCGTCGAGGCGCCCGTCGGCCGGGCTGCCGAGCAGCGCGCGCAGGTCGTGGGTGTCCTGGTGGTGCGGGTCGAGCCAGGTGTCGTAGTGGTCGGGGGTGAGGGCGAGCGGCATGCGGGGGTGCACCCGGCCGGCCTCGTCGGTGGCCTCGGTGGTGATGATGGTGCAGGTCATGAGCCAGGCGCCGGGGTCGTCGGGGTCCGCGACGTCGGGGTCGCGCCAGTACTCGTACAGGCCCGCGAGCGCCATCACGGAGTCGTCGGCGGGGTGGATGAAGTACGGCTGCTTGTGGACCTTGCCGGTCGCCTCGTCCTTGACCGGGTCCCACTCGTAGAAGCCGTCGGCCGGCAGCAGACAGCGCCGCTTGGCGAAGGCCCGGCGGTACGCGGGCTTCTCGTGGACGGTCTCGACCCGTGCGTTGATCATCCGCGCGCCGCCCTTCGGGTCCTTCGCCCACGACGGTACGAGTCCCCAGCGCAGCGCCCGCAGCTCGCGCCGCACCTCCCCCTTCTCGCCGCCGTCATGGGCGGGCCGTTCGAGGACGGCGTACACGGGGTCGGTGGGCGCGACGTTCCAGCTGGGCTCCAGCGTCTCCTCGGGGCGCCACTCGGTCACGCCGAACAGCTGGGTCAGGTCCTGGGGACTCCGGGTGGAGGCGTATCGGCCGCACATACGGCCACTCTGCCACGGACAGGGCCGACGGGTGGGGTCGATGGGTGGGCCGATGGGTGGGGCCGACGGGCGGGGCGCCCGGTCAGGCGTCCCAGGTGACCGGGAGGCTCTTCACTCCGTAGATGTCGGCGGTCTCCGGGCGCAGCGCGACCTCGTCGGCCGGGACGGCGAGGCGCAGCGTCGGGAAGCGGTCGAGCAGCGCGGTGAACGCGGCGCGCATCTCGATGCGGGCCAGCTGCTGGCCGAGGCAGAGGTGGATGCCGTGGCCGAAGGCGAGGTGGCCGCCGGGGACGGGCTTGCGGCGGATGTCGAGCACGTGGGGGTCGTCGAAGCGCTCGGGGTCGCGGTTGGCGGTGTTGTACGCGAGGAACACGGTGGTGCCGGCCTTGACGGTCTCTCCGCCGAGCTCGACGTCCTCGAGCGCCGTCCGCATGAAGGACTTGGCGACGCTGAGGTAGCGCAGCAGCTCCTCGACGGCCTGGTCGATCAGCGTCGGGTCCGCGCGCAGCGCGGCGAGCTGTTCCGGGTGCTGGAGCAGGGCGAAGGTGCCGAGGGAGAGCATGTTCGCGGTGGTGTCGAACCCGGCGGCGAGGAGGATCAGCGAGATCCCCTTCAGTTCCTCGTCGCTCAGGTCGGTCTCGGTGAGTTCGCTGAGCACGTCGTCGGTGGGGTGGGCGCGCTTGGCGGCGACGAGCTCCGCGAGGTACTCCTGCGTCGCCGTGTACGCGGCGATCAGGTCCTCGTCGCTGGTCTCACCGCCCATGAAGGTGTCGATCTGCTCCTGGAAGGAGGCGCGGTCCTCGTACGGGACGCCGAGGATCTCGCAGATGACGATGGTGGGGATGGGCTTGCCGAACGCGGTGACGAGGTCCGCCGTCGGCCCGGCCGCCTCCATCGCGTCCAGGCAGTCGGCGGTGATCTGCTCGATGCGCTCGGTGAGCAGCCGCATCCGGCGCGCGGTGAAGCGGCTGACCAGGGGCTTGCGGTAGCGGCTGTGCTGCGGGTCGTCCATCAGCAGGAACTCGCCGGGCGGGGCCGGCGGGATCTCGAAGTCGACCACGTTCAGGAGTTCCTTGCGGGCGCTGAACCGCGGGTCGGCGAGGACGGACCGGACGAGGTCGTGGCCGGTGACCAGCCAGCCGGCCTTGCCGCCGATGTGGGTGAAGGGGCTGATGGGGCCCCGCTCGCGGGCCTCGGTCAGCTCGGCCGGCGGGTCGAAGGGGCAGCCGGGCTGGCGCGTCGTCGGCGTCGTGACGGTCTGCGGGGATTCACTCATGGCCACTCCTCGGCTGGTCGGCTCGCGACATGTCGTGTTTGAACATCGAGAAAGCTACGTTGCGTTCATGGATCGGTCAATCACCAGAATCAGGCAATCGCAGGCAGGCGCAGGGAAATTGATGCAATGACGTTGCCGTCGAACGCAACACCGCGTTGCAATGGATGACGCCGAAAGCAATGCAGGCGAGCAGCGCGGCGCGCTGTGGGCGCCGGGTTGTGCGCCTGTGCGCCCCCGGTCGGGGCTCGCGCGCGGGCCGCGGCGCGCCATTGTCGTGGTGGGCATCACGACACGGAGAGCGAGGGACCCGATGGGACGACAGGAGCCGGGCCGGGACGGGCTGGAGTACCGCCTGAAGGAGCTGGACCCGCCGGGTGTCGCGTACGACACCTGGTTCATCCCCCCGCAGGACCCGAACGCGTTCCCCGCCGGCCTCACGGGCGAGGCCGCCGCCTTCGTGGAGCGCGTCCGGCGCCTCGGCCCGATCTACGGCGGCGCGGTCCCCGAGGCCGCGGTCCGCCTCGACCTGCGCCTGGACGCCGAGTTGGGCGCCGGCCGCGACGGCGTCCGCGCCCGCACCCACCGGCTGCACGCCCGCGGCCATGTCCTCGTCGAGGCGGACGACGAGCGGGCGGTGCCCCGCCTGCGGCTGGTACGCCGCCGGCCCCGGCGCCCCGGCGAGGCCTGGGTCCTCGCGGGCGGCGGCACGGACGGCTAGGGCCTGCCCTAGGGCGTGTTCTTCCGGGCCAGCAGGTGGACCTCCTGGAACTGGCGCCGGTCGGTGGGCTGGGGCGCCCGTACGAGGCGGGCGACCTCGGCCATGCCGGTCTCGTGGAGCAGCCCGGCGAGGTGGTCGGGCGACCAGCGGTAGGCGGGTGCGACCGCGTGGTCGAAGACCTGGGTCGGGCGGGAGGGTCCGTCGGTGGCGGAGAAGCCGAGGAGGAGGTGGCCGCCGGGGGCCAGGACGCGGTGGAACTCCCGCAGGACGGCGGGGACTTCCGCCGGGGGCGTGTGGATGAGGGACCACCGCGCCAGGATGCCGGCCAGCGCGCCGTCGGCGAGGTCGAGGGCGCCCATCGAGCCCACCTCGAACCGCAGCCCGGGCCAGGCCTGCCGGGCCAGCTCGATCATCGCGGGCGAGACGTCCACGCCGAACGCCGCCAGCCCCGACTCCGCCAGATGCGCGGTGACATGACCGGGCCCGCAGCCGAGGTCCGCGACCTGCCCGCCGTCGGCCCCGACCGCCTCGGTGAAGGCGCTCAGCATCGCGCGGTCCAGCGGACTGTCCCGCAGCGAGTCGCGGAACAGCGCCGCGTATTCGTGGGCGGCGGCGTCATAGGCCTCGCGGGTGGCGCTCAGGGCATCGTTGTCGACCATGCCCGCGACCGTAACCCCCGGCACTGACAACGCCGCGGGGCGCGACGAGTCGCCGCCCGCCCCGAGGGCCGTGGCCGGATCCCGTCACTCCCCGAAGTCGGCGGTTCACCCAACGGCCACCCGTCCCACCCCACCGCAACACCGGGCCGCTCGCCGCGAGCCCTACCTTCCGTGTCGCCCTCGTCCCACGACCGAAAGGTTCGGCATGCCCAGTCGCAAGGCCACCACGGTGGCCCTCGTCGGCGTACTGGCCACCGGCACCCTGGCCGCCACCGCCCTGACCTCGCTCGCGCCCACCGCCTCGGCGGCGGGCACCACGTTCACCGCGACCGCGGACACCTACGTCGACAGCCAGTACCCCTCCGTGAACTACGGCACCTCGACGCAACTCGGGGTGGACAACAGCCCCGTGAAGCAGATGGTGCTGCGCTTCGACGTCTCCGGCCTGACCCAGCCGGTCACCCGCGCGAAGCTGCGGATCCACGTCGACGACGTGGCGGGCGCGGAGAGCGGCAACGGCGGCACGTTCCGCGCGATGTCCACCACCTCGTGGTCCGAGACGTCCGTGACCTACAACAACCGTCCGCCGATCGACGGCGCCACGCTCGGCACGCTCGGCTCGGTGGCCCGCAACACCTGGTACGAGGTCGACGTGACCTCGTACGTCACGGGCAACGGCACCTACGGCATCGGCGTCACCTCGTCGAGCACCAACGGCGCGGACTACGACGCGCGCGAAACCGGCGCCACCGCCCCGCAGTTGGTGATCGAGACGGGCACCACGCCCACGCCCACCCCGACGCCGACCAGCACCGCCACCACCACCCCGCCGCCGTCCGGCGACCCGGTCCTCGTCGGCGCCGGCGACATCGCCACCTCGGGGTCCGGCGACACCGCGACCGCGAACCTCCTCGACGGCATCCCCGGCACCGTGTTCACGATCGGCGACAACGCCTACCCCAACGGCTCCGCCTCCGACTACACCACCTACTACGAGCCCACCTGGGGCCGCCACAAGGCGCGCACGAAGCCGGCGCCGGGCAACCACGAGTACAACACCTCGGGCGCGACCGGGTACTACAACTACTTCGGCGCCAACGCGGGCCCGTCGGGCCAGGGTTACTACTCCTACGACCTCGGCGACTGGCACGTGGTGTCACTCAACTCCGAGGTCGCCATGAACGTCGGCTCGGCCCAGGAGAAGTGGCTGCGCGCCGACCTCGCCGCCGCCAACAAGCCGTGCACCGTGGCCTACTGGCACAAGCCGCGCTGGACCTCCAGCTCCAGCCACGCGCCCGAGCCCGCGACCGGTCCGCTGGTCCAGGCGCTGTACGACTACAACGCCGAGGTCATCCTGACCGGCCACAACCACCAGTACGAGCGCTTCGCGCCGCAGAACCCGAGCGGCCGGCTCGACACCGCGCGCGGCCTGCGGCAGTTCGTCGCCGGCATGGGCGGCGCCTCCCTCTACGGCTTCGGCACCATCCAGCCGAACAGCGAGGCCCGCAACAACGACACCTTCGGCGTCCTGAAGCTCACCCTGCACAGCAACGGCTACGACTGGCAGTTCGTGCCGCAGGCGGGCAAGACGTACAACGACAGCGGCTCCGGCACCTGCCACTGACGCCGCCAACCCGGGCCCGGACGCCGCCGTGCGCGGCGTCCGGTGCCACCCCCGCCCGCCCGACGCCGCCACGTCACGCCCCGGAGGTCGTCACCCCCGTGTATCTCTCCACGATCGGCAGGAAGGACCTGCCGGCCGACCCGCAGGACCCCGCCCGGCGGGGCCGCTGGAAGGCGGTCGGGGGCAATGTCCTCGCGCTCGGCACCGTCAGCCTCGTGACCGATGTCTCCGCCGAGATGGTCACGGCCGTCCTGCCGCTGTACCTCGTCCTCGGCCTGCACCTCAGCCCCGCCGCGTACGGCGCCCTCGACGGGCTCCACACCGGGGCCACCGCCCTGCTCAGGCTGGTCGGCGGCTATGTCGCCGACCGGGTCCGCCGGCGCAAGGCGGTCGCCGGAGTGGGCTACGGCCTGTCGGCGTTCGCCAAGCTCGGCCTGGTCGCCGCGGGCGGCTCGCTGGCGTCGATCGGCCTCGTCGTGGCCGCCGACCGGGCGGGCAAGGGGCTGCGCACCGCGCCCCGCGACGCGCTCATCACCCTGTCCGCGCCGGAGGCCTCGCTCGGCCGGGCGTTCGGGGTGCACCGCGCCATGGACAGCGTCGGCGCCTTCGCCGGCCCGCTCGTGGCCCTTGCCGTGCTCACCGCGGCCGGCCAGTCCTTCGACGCGGTCTTCGTCACCAGCTTCTGCGTGGCGGCGCTCGGCCTGCTGATCCTCTTCCTCTTCGTACGCGACCACCGCGAGGCCCGCCCGCCGTCGGGCACCGTCTCGCCGCGCGCCGTCGGCCGGCTGCTGCGGACCGCTCCGGTCCGCCGTCTGGTGTGCGCCGCCTGTCTCCTCGGGCTCGCCACGGTCGGCGACGGCTTCGTGTATCTGCTGCTCCAGCGGCGCGAGTCGCTGTCCATCGGCTGGTTCCCGCTGCTCGCCGTCGGCACCAGCCTGTCGTACCTCCTGCTCGCCGCCCCGATCGGCGCGCTGGCCGACCGGATCGGACGGCTGCCGGTGATGCTCGGCGGGTACGGCGTGCTCGCCGCGGTCTATCTGCTGCTGCACGGCCCCCTGGACGGCCCGGTGCTCCTCGGCACCGTCCTCTTCCTCTACGGGCTGTTCTACGCGGCCACGGAGGGCGTCCTGTTGGCGCTCGCCGGCCCGGTCCTCCCGGAACGGCTGCGGACCACCGGCATCGCGCTCGTCCAGAGCGGCCAGGCCCTGGCGTACCTCGCCTCGTCCGTCCTGTTCGGCCTCGCGTGGCAGGAGTGGGGCGGCGCGGCGGCGAGCCGCTGGGCGGCGGTCGCCGTCGTGGGCGTGGGGGTGGCCACCGCGTTCCTGCTCCGCTCCTCGTCACCGCGCTCCACGGACGACCAGAAGGGTTCCCCCTCATGACCGCCCCCACGCAGCGGACGAAGATCCTCGTCACCGCGCTCGCCGCCGTGCTCCTCGCGTCCCTGGCCGCGATCGCCGTGGTGGTCGGCCGGCAGAATGCGGCGGCCGACGCCCCTGCCGGAGCCGCCGACAGCGCCCGCCCACAGCCCGCCGGTGCCGCCGGGCGGCCCGGCGACCGGCTCCGCGTCCTCAGCAACGGTCTGCTCTCCACCGTCTCCCTCGCCGACCCGTCCGGGCCGCGCACGGTCACCACGACCCGCTGCGACCGGGTCCACACGGCGGGCGGCACCACCGCCTGCCTGACGCCCGCCGGCGCGCTCAGCGGCCCCCGGCTGCTCGTCCTCGACGAGCGGCAGCGGACCCGGCGCACCGTCCCGCTCACCGGTCTGCCCAACCGGACCAGGGTCTCGGCCGACGGCCGCATGGTCGCCTGGACGCTGTTCGTGGGCGGCGACTCGTACGCGGGCGGCGGCTTCTCGACCAGGACCGGCATCCTCGACACGCGCACCGGCCACGTCATCCCGTCCCTGGAGGAGTTCGCGGTCTTCCGGGACGGGCGCCGCCACCGGGCGGCGGACATCAACGTCTGGGGCGTCACCTTCGCCGCCGACGACAACCGCTTCTACGCGACCGTCGCCAGCGCCGGCCGGCGCTCCCTGGTGGAGGGCGACATCGCGGCCCGCACCCTGCGCACCCTCGCGGACAACGTCGAGTGTCCGTCGCTGTCGCCCGACGGCCGGCGGATCGCCTTCAAGCAGGCCGTCGGCGCCGATCCGGCCAAGGGCTGGCGCCTGTCCGTCCTCGACCTCGCCACCCTGCGCCGCACCGAACTGGCCGAGACCCGGAGCGTGGACGACCAGGCGGCCTGGATCGACGACGCCACCGTCGCGTACGCCCTCCAGCGCGCCGACGGCACCGACGACGTCTGGACCGTGCCCGCCGACGGCACCGGCCGCCCGCGCGTCCTGGTCCCGGGAGCCGCCTCGCCCGCGGTCCTTCCGGCGGCGGGCCGAGGACGCTGAGGACGCTGAGGACGCAGGTGGGCCCGGCCGTCGCACACGGGGGAGGTGCGAGGCCGGGCCCACCACCACGGTAGCGCGGACCGGGCCGCCCCGTCTGCGGTATGGCGAAAGCGAAATGCCGAAATCGCGGAACCGACGAGGCACACTGGCAGGAGGGGGCGGTAGGCAGGGCCCGGCCGGGGCACGGCCGGTGCCGCCCGCTCCGGGAAGAGGGTGCGCGGATGGCTGGCACACGGTCCTCGTCCCGCTCGCGCTACGCCCCGGACCGGGGGCTCGCGACGCGCATGGCGACGACGATGTTCCTGATCGGACTCCTCTATGTGGTCTTCGTCGGCGTCCTCCTCGTCCTGCTGCGCGGGTCCTGGCCGGTCATCCTGCTGATCACGGGCGTGCTGTTCATCGGGCAGTTCTGGTTCAGCGACAAGATCGCCGCGCTCGGGATGGGCGCGCGCGAGGTGACCCGTGAGCAGGCGCCGGAGCTGCACGGCACGGTGGACCGGATCTGCGCGCTCGCCGACATGCCGAAGCCGAAGGTGGCGATCGCCGAGAGCGACGTGCCGAACGCGTTCGCCACCGGGCGCGGCGAGAAGACCGCCCTGGTCTGCGTGACCACGGGCCTGCTGCGGCGGCTCGAGCCGGAGGAGCTGGAGGGGGTGCTCGCGCACGAGATGTCGCACGTGGCGCACCGGGACGTCGCGGTGATGACGATCGCGTCCTTCCTCGGGGTCCTGGCCGGGATGATGACCCGGGTCGCGCTCTACAGCGGCCTGGGCCGCAGCCGGGACAGCACCCTGGGCGCCGCCGTGATCCTGGTGCCCGTGGTCAGTGCCGTCGTGTACGTGGTCAGCTTCCTGCTCACCCGGGTGCTGTCCCGCTACCGCGAGCTGGCCGCCGACCGGGCCGCCGCGCTGCTCACCGGCCGGCCGTCGGCGCTGGCCTCCGCGCTCACCAAGGTGAGCGGCGAGATGGCGCGGATCCCGACGAAGGACCTGCGCAAGGCGGAGCCGTACAACGCCTTCTGGTTCGCGCCCGCGTTCTCCTCGAAGGAGAGCCTGAGCCGGCTGCTCTCCAGCCACCCCACCCTGGAGCAGCGGCTCGAGCAGCTGGCACGGATCTCTGCGCAGCTCGGCGAGGCGTGAGGCGGGTCGGCGGTGGGACTCCTCGACAGCATCCTCGGGCGCAGCCGGCCGGTGCGGCCGGATCTCGATCGGCTCTTCGGGCTCCCGGCGGCGGCCCTCACCCTCCAGGCGGGCACCGGCTTCGTGCCGACGGGTGCGGGGTCGGTGTGTTTCGCGGCGGTGGAGGGCGGGACCTTCGCACGTCTGAAGGAGGAGGTACGGGAGCTGCTCGACACCGACGCGGCCGACACCGCCACCGGCCCGGTGACGTACGCCTCGGACGCGTACGGCTACACATGGCTCACCGTCCGCCGCCCCGCCGAGGATCTGATCACGCTGGTCAACGACCTGCACGCGGTCAACTCGCTTCTGGAGGAGGCGGGCTTCGGGCCGAACCTGCTCTGCTCGCTGACCGGGTTCCACGCGCCGGGGGCCGACGGACGGGGGGCGCGGGAGCTCGCCCTCGTCTATCTCTACAAGCGCGGTACGTTCTATCCCTTCGCGCCGCGCGCCGATCGCGCCGAGACCCGCGACAACGCGCTGGAGCTGCAGGTCAGGTCGCTGCTCGCGGGCGACCTGGCCCTGGAGCCGGACATGGAGCGCTGGTTCCCGGTCTGGGGCGCGCCGGGGCTCGGCGGGGCGGACCGGCCCCAGGCACCATGATCGCCCTGTGGTAGTTTGCCGTGGCCAGTCGTACCTCTGCGCGTACGCCGCGTGAGCGGCCGTCACGTGCACGGGTCAGGGAATCCGGTGGGAATCCGGAGCTGACGCGCAGCGGTGAGGGTGACGGGCGGGGCATCGGCCACTGGGCAGGTCGTACGACGTACGCACCCGGGAAGGCGTCCCGTCCGGGTGACCCCGAGTCCGAAGACCTGCTGGCGGCCCCGGCACGGTACCGACGTCGTCCGGGAAGGACCGTACGACAGGCTCCGCGTATGAGCCGTGGACGCAGAGGATTCCCGCGTGCCCTTCGCACACCCCGCCCGTGCCCTTCGTTCCGCCGTGCTCTTCGTGACCGGGGCGTTGCTCGTCGCCGGCTGCGGCACCGGCGGCCCGGCCGGCTCCGATCCGTCCGGGCCCGCCAAGTCCTCCGTGCAGGGGGCTGCGAAGGGCGGCTATCCGATCACCCTGGAGAACTGCGGGCAGCGGGTCACGGTCACCGCGCCGCCGCGCCGGGCCGTGGCGCTCGACCAGGGTTCGGCCGAGATTCTGCTGTCCCTCGGCCTCGCCGACCGGATGGTGGGCACGGCGACCTGGACGGACCCGGTCCTGAAGGGCCTGGAGAAGGCGAACGCGTCCGTGCCCCGGCTCGCCGACCGCTACCCCTCCTTCGAGAAGGTGCTCGACACCGATCCGGACTTCGTCAGCGCCTCCTTCCTCTACACCCTCGGCAAGGGCGGCGTGGCGCCGCGCGAGCGCTTCACCCAGCTCGGCGTTCCCACGTACCTCTCCCCCACCGACTGCGTCGACAAGGACAACAGCGGGGACGGCGACGGCGTGCGGACGCGCCCGCTGACGATGGAGACGGTGTACGGCGAAGTACGTGATCTGGCACGGGTGTTCGGCGTGCCGGAGCGCGGCGAGAAGCTGATCGGCGAGCTGAGGGCGCGGGTCGCGAAGGCCCGCGCGGGCGCGGACTTCAAGGGCGCGTCCGTCCTCTACTGGTTCTCGGACTCCCAGGGTCCGTACATGGCGGGGTGCTGCGGTGCGCCCGGGATCGTCAGCACCACCCTCGGGGTGCGGAACGTCTTCGACGACACCAAGGAGGAGTGGCCGCAGATCAATTGGGAGACGGTCGCCGACCGCGATCCCGACGTGCTGGTGATCGCCGATCTGACGCGCCAGGCGCAGTCGGCGGAGAGCGCCGCGAAGAAGATCGAGTTCCTGGAGTCGCATCCGGTCACGAGGAACATGACGGCGGTGAAGGGGAAGCGGTACGTCATCCTCAGCGGCCAGGCGATGAACCCGACCGTCCGGACCGTCGAGGGCGTCGAGAAGGTCGCGGCCGCCCTGCGGTCGTACGGGCTCGCCAAGTGAGCCGGGTCGCCGCCCTCTCGGGGGCGGGCGGACTGGCGCTGCTGTGCGGGTCGGTGGCCGTCGCGATCACGATCGGCCCGGCGGACATCTCCGTGGCCGACGTGTGGTCGGTCGTCCTCACCCATATGGGCGCAGGGGACCTGGGGGCCACAGGGGACACGGCGGTGCTGAGCCCGATCCGGGACGGGATCGTGTGGAACCTGCGGCTGCCCCGTACGCTCCTCGCCGCCGTGTGCGGCGCGGGGCTCGCGGTCTGCGGCGCGGTGATGCAGTCGCTGCTGCGCAATCCGCTCGCCGATCCGTTCGTCCTCGGGGTGTCGTCGGGCGCCTCGACCGGCGCGGTCGCGGTCGTCGTCCTCGGGGTGGGCGGGGGCGCGGTGTCGGTGACCGGTGGCGCGTTCGTGGGGGCGGTGTGCTCCTTCGCGCTCGTCCTGTTCCTCAGCCATGTCCTGGGCGGGTCGACGGACCGGGTGGTGCTCGCCGGGGTGGCGGCGATGCAGCTGTTCTCGGCGCTGACGTCGTTCGTCGTGATGACGGCGGCGGACGCCGAGACGACGCGGGGCGTGCTGTTCTGGCTGCTCGGCTCGCTGACCGGGGCGGGGTGGACGGACGTCGCGGTGTGCGGGACCGTGCTCGCCGCGGCGCTGCTGATCTGCGGCGGGTACGCGCGGACCCTGGACGCCTTCGCGTTCGGCGAGGACGCGGCGGCCTCGCTCGGGGTGTCGGTGGCCCGGACCCGGGTGGTGCTGCTGTGCGTGACGGCGCTCCTGACGGCCGCGCTGGTCGCGTCGGCGGGGGCGATCGGCTTCGTCGGCCTGGTCCTGCCGCACGCGGTGCGGATGCTCGCCGGTCCCGGGCACTCGCGGCTGCTGCCGCTGACCGCGCTCGCCGGCGCGGTGTTCCTGGTGTGGGCGGACACCCTGGCCCGTACCGTGCTCGATCCGCAGGAGGTGCCGGTGGGTGTGGTGACCTCGCTGGTGGGTGTGCCGGCGTTCGTCCTCGTCCTCTACCGGGCGAGGGGCACGGCCCGATGACGGGGGTTCCGGTGGCGGTGGAGGGGCTGCGGGCCGAGCGGGTGACCCGGACGGCCGGCGGTGCGCTGCTGCTCGACGGCGTGAGCCTGGCGCCGCGCCCCGGGGAGGTCACCGGGCTGCTCGGGCCGAACGGTTCGGGGAAGTCGACGCTGCTGCGCATCCTCGCGGGGGTGCTGGCGCCGGACGCCGGGGTGGTGACGCTCGACGGCGACCCGCTGTCCGGGCTGCCGCGCCGGACGGTCGCCCGCCGGCTCGCCACCGTCGAGCAGCACGCCGACACCCAGGTCGATCTGACGGTGTCGGACGTCGTACGGCTCGGGCGCGTCCCGCACCGCCGGGCGTGGGCGCCGGCCTCGGCGGGCGACGAGGCGGCGGTACGGGCGGCGCTGGCCCGCACCGGGCTCGGCGACCGGGCGGACCGGGCGTGGCGCACCCTGTCGGGCGGCGAGCGCCAGCGCGTCCAGATCGCCCGGGCGCTCGCCCAGGAGCCGCGCGAGCTGCTCCTCGACGAACCCACCAACCACCTGGACATCCAGCACCAGTTGGAGCTGCTCGCGCTGCTCACCGGGCTCGGCCTCACGAGCGTGATCGCGCTGCACGACCTCAACCTGGCGGCGATGTACTGCGACCATCTGGTGGTGCTGCGGGCGGGGCGGGTGGTGGCGAGCGGCCCGCCGGCGGAGGTCCTGACGGAGGAGCTGATCGCCGACGTGTACGGCGTCCGCGCCGCCGTGTCCCGCCCGGACCCGGACGGGCGCCCGCACATCCGCTTCCTGGGGCCCGTGGCGCCGGTCGCGGCGGTCGCGCCCGTCGTCAGTCCGCGAGCGTCCAGTTGAGTTCGGTACGCAGGTCCCGCGGGTCCATGTCGGGCGTCGGGCGCGTCACGTAGACCTCCCAGCGCAGCTCGCCGGGCCGCAGTCCCTGCTCCCGGATCCAGCCCGCGAGCGACTCCCAGGCCGCGCCGAGCCCGTCGAACCCGCCCCGGTGCGTCACCCGGGCGACCCGCCCGCCGGGCAGCCGGCCGGGGACCACCCCGTCCTCGCCCCGTACCTCCCGGCCGACGGCGAAGCCCACCTCCAGGTCCAGCTTCTCCCCCGTCGCTCCCCGGTAGAGCCCGAACGCGGCGCTCTCCGGGGCGATCTCCTGCTCGTGCAGCACCCGCCCGAGCGCCCCGAACGCCCCGTCGAAGAACCCGCGCAGCTCGGCGGGTGCCACGGTCCCGCGGACGACGGCCGTCGTGACGGGTTCGGGGTCGACGAGGCGCGGCCGGGTCTCGGGGTCGGGTCCGGGGGTGGTGGCGTCGTTGGTCATGGCGCTCCGATCGGCGTGGTGGAAGGACCAGGGGGAAGGTACCGACCGGATCACCGGGGCCCCGGCCCGCCGCGCGGGCGGGGCCGGGGCCATGTGTCGGGGCCATGGACGGGGTGGGGCGTCAGATGCCGCAGTTCGGGGCCGACCAGTAGCGGCTGGGGCGGTGGTCGACGTGGGTGTGGTCGTTGTGGTCGGGGTAGCCCGGGCCCAGGATGCCGTTGAAGCCGTGGTTGCGGGCCTGCTGGGCGAGGGTGCACAGGGAGTGCGAGCCCGCGCCGAGGTCGGCGGCGTCGCCGTAGAGGTGACGGCTGGTGCTGGCGCCGCCGACGGCCGCGTTGCAGGCCGTGCTGCGGAAGCCGCTCGTCACGCGGATCGGCGCGTCGCCCAGGGCGTGCCGGAGGGCCTCCAGCTTCCACATGGTGCGCAGGGCGTTCGACTTGGCCGTGGCCGCGCTCACCGCGCCGCCGGCCCAGGTGGTGTTGCAGGTGTTGAGCTCGGCGTACGAGAAGTGCGCGGGGGTGCAGTCGTCGTCCTGCAGGGCGTAGATCTTGCTGAAGGTCGCGGGCCCGGCGACCCCGTCGGCGGCCAGGCCGTACGCGGACTGGAAGCGCTTGACGGCCGCGGCGGTGGCGGGGCCGTAGGAGCCGTCGATGGCCAGGACCCCGCCGTAGCCGGGGTACCCGGCGACCCGGATCTGCAGGGCGGTCACATCGGCGCCGCTCGCGCCCTGGGAGAGGGTGCGGGACCAGGTGTAGCAGGCGTCGGCCTGGGCGGGGCCGGCGGTCGCGAGGACCCCGAGCACGACGGACGACAGGAGCATGACAAAGGAGAGCAACAGGCGTACGGGGCGGGACTGAGCGGTGGATCTGGGCATCGGACCTCCATCACCGAGGGAGCCTGAACGAGCCTGAACCGACCCGCGCGATCGAGCTGCGCATCCGGGCCGCCCCCGAGGCTGGCCGACGCGGTCGACGCGCGTCAACCACGCGTCGTTGCCGCCATTTGTCGGACCGGTGAAACCTTGGGGGCGCCGCCGGCTCAGGCGGACAGGACGCCCGTGGTCAGGAGGCCGAGGAGGAGGACGCCGACGACCAGGCGGTAGATCACGAAGGCGTTGAAGGAGTGCTGGGCGACGTACTTCAGCAGCCAGGCGATCGACGCGTACGCCACCACGAAGGAGACGGCCGTGCCGACGATCAGCGGGCCGGTGGCCGCGCCGGTGCCGACCGCGTCCTTGAGCTCGTAGACGCCGGCGCCGGTGAGGGCGGGGATGCCGAGGAAGAAGGAGAGGCGGGTCGCGGCGACCCGGTCGAGGTCCAGCATCAGGGCGGTGGACATCGTCGCGCCCGAGCGCGAGAAGCCGGGGAAGAGCAGGGCGAGGATCTGCGAACCGCCCACCAGCATCGCGTCCTTGAGGTCGGTGTCGTCCTCGCCGCGCTTGTGCCGGCCCATCCGGTCCGCCGCCCACATCACGCCGCTGCCGACGATGAGCGAGGCGGCGACCACCCACAGGGAGGCGAGCGGGCCGTCGATCAGCGGCTTGGCCGCCAGGCCCACGACCACGATCGGGACGGTCGCGAAGATGATCCACCAGGCGAACTTGTAGTCGTGGTGGTAGCGCTCCTCCTTGTCCCTGAGGCCGCGCACCCAGGCGGTGACGATGCGGACGATGTCCTTGAAGAAGTAGACGAGGACGGCGGCGATCGCGCCGACCTGGATCACCGCGGAGAAGCCCACCACCGCCGGGTCGTCGACCGGGATGCCCATCAGCCCCTCGGTGATCTTCAGATGCCCGGTGGAGGAGATGGGCAGGAATTCGGTGATGCCCTCGACGATGCCGAGAACGGTGGCCTGACCGAGGCTGATGGCGCTCATCGGGCTCCTGTCTGAGTGAGGGGGCAGGGAGGGGGACGCGTTGACGCCCGGCGAGGTGGTCGAGCGGCTCGACGGCGAGCTGACGTACAGCACCGTGGTCACCATCCTGACCCGGATGCACGCCAAGGAGATGCTCCGCCACTCCCCGCGCGGCCGGCCCTACGCACTACGCGCCCGTCACGAACGACGCCGGCTTCGCCGCCCGCCGTATGCGCTCGGTCCTCGACGCCCGGCCGCCGCGGCCCGGCCGCCGCCCTCGCCGTACCGGCCGCCGCCCTCCTCGCGGCGACCGAGGCCACCCTCGATCTGCACCGCCTGGGAGGAACCGGGCCCGGCCGCCCTCTCAGGCCGGGCCGGCGCCGAGCTGGCGGAGCATCGTGAGGACGTCCACGACTCCCCGCAGCTCGGCGATCCGGCCCTCCTCGAAGCGGAGGATGAACATCTCGCCGTAGCGGACGCTCTTCCCGGTGGGCGCGAGGCCCTGGTACGTACCCAGGTGCGTGCCGGTCACCGTGTTGCGGGCGGCCACCTTGTCGCCCTCCACGACCGTGTCCTCCAGGGCGACGTGGATGTCGGGAAACGCGGTGATCAGCCCTGCCCACACCCGCTTCAGGGCCTCGGGCCCCGACGCCCCCATCGGCACCGGGGCGACGAAGTCGACGTCGGGCGCGACGAATTCGTCGATCGCCCTGCCGATGACGTCGAGGTCGCCGCTGTTCACGGCGGCGTGGAAGCGGGCGAGCGTCTCGGTGTGGCGGGTGTTCTCGGCTGCCGGCATGCGAGGTCTCCTCTGTGCGCGCACGTCGTCCTGCTGGACGGTGTTGCGGTTCCGGCGATACGACGACACAGCCGCCGGGACTGTGACATCACGGGGTGCGGAGCCGGGCTTCGAGCCGCCCGTCGACGAGCCGCGTGTCGAAGACGGGCTGCGGCGCCGTGGCCGGGCCGGTCACGTTCCAGCCGTCGGCGAGCCGGAAGGTGCTGCCGTGCCAGGGGCACACCAGGCAACCGTCCACGACCTCGCCCTCCGCCAGCGGCCCGTCCTGATGGCAGCACCGGCCGGCGAGCACCGCGAACCCCGCCCCGTCACCGGCCGCCGTCGGCACGACGACCACGGGCACCTCGCCCACGCGTCCGCTCAGCGGCCTGCCCTCCGGGAGGTCGGGCAGCTCCTCGACCGGGTGCCAGCCGGGCGGAACGAGGGCGGTGACGGGTTCGGCGTGGTCGGCTCCGGCGGCCATGCGGTAGGCCAGATGCCCGCCGATCGCACCGCCCGTCCCGATCGCGGCCAGGCCGCAGAAGCCCCAGAGCCGGCCCCGCCCGTACCGGCCGAGGCAGCGCTGGCGCAGGGAGACCGCGTAACAGAGCACTCCGGTGATGTTGGCGGCGGCGTGCGCGAGTCCGACGCGCTGCTGCGGGCGCCGCAGTTCCGCCCAGTCGACCCAGCCCGCCACGGCCGCCGGTCCCGCGGTCGCGAGCCCGGCGCCGACGAGGAGCCGGGCCGCCCGCCGCCCGTACGGCGACAGGTCGAGCAGGGCGGCGGACAGCCACGCGCCGATCGGCAGCTGGACGAGCAGCGGGTGCGCGGGGTGCCCGAGCGGGCGTCCGTGGAGTACGTCGCGGGCCGCGCCGAGCGGCAGCCGGCGCACCGTGTCCCGTATCGCGTCGATCACGCCGTCGGCCCGTGCGGAGGCCGCCAGCCGGTCCATCGCCCTCAGCGCGGGGCCGGGCCCGCGGACCGGGGGCGGACCGGACCACGGGAGACCCTGGAAGATCGTCATGCCCGGCGGGTAACCCGCCCGCGCCCGCCGAAACGCGCGGCCGGGGCGTTCGAAGGTGACCGGACACCCCCGAATGGGGTACGAAGGGCGGCGTGAGTGATCTGCCCCTCGACGTGACCACGGACGCGACCAGCTCCGTGACCCCGGACGTGACCGGCGTCGCGACCACCCGCGTGTTCATCGCCCTCGCCCCGCCCGACGACGCGAAGGACGAGCTGGCGCGGGAGCTGCGCCCCGCCCGGGACACGTACCCGTCCCTGCGCTGGAACCGCATCGAGGACTGGCACATCACCCTGGCCTTCCTCGGCGAGCTGCCGGTCGGCGCCGTGCCGCCGCTGCGGGCGCCGCTCGCCGGGCTCGCCGCGGTCCGTCCGCCGCTCGAACTGGGGCTGAGCGGCGGCGGGCACTTCGACGAGCGGGTGCTGTGGAGCGGTGTCGACGGCGACGTCGAGGGGCTGCGGCTGCTGGCGGCCGAGGTGCGGGCGGTGGTCAAGGAGTGCGGGATCCCGTTCGAGGACCGGCCGCTCAACCCGCATCTGACCCTGGCGCGCGCCCGGCGCGGCGACACCGGGCCGGTGACCGGGACGGCGGCCGCGCTCGCCGGGTTCACCGGCCGCCGCTGGCCGGCCGCCCGGCTGCATCTGGTCGGCAGCAACTTCGGCCGCGGGCCGGGGCCGATCCGCTACCGCGACATCGAGTCCTGGGCGTTCGAGGGCCGCTGACCCGGGGCCGGAGCAGGGCCCGGGTGTGGTGTGCGCGGGGTGAGCGACGAGTCGCGGAACAGCACGCTTCGAGCCAGGATGGTCTTCCGTGGGCCCTTGTCGCGCCCACGTGCCGGGTGGCCCGCCGGACCGGCCGGGCGCCCGACCGGGGCGACGGAGGTGGCCGCGTTCCGTGCGCGGAACCGGCCGCGTGACCAGGACCCGCCCGCCCCGCCGCCGCACAGCGTCAGGAAGGCCATGCCATGGACCCCGTGCTCACCCCGGACGTGCTCGCGAAGCTGCGGCAGCCGCGCCCGTACCCCGCCGTGTCGCTCCTGATGCCGACGCATCGCCGGGAGCCGGACAACGCCCAGGACCCGGTGCGGCTGCGCAATCTCCTGGCCGAGGCGGAGCAGGCGGTGCAGGACGACCCGAGGATCTCGCGCGAGCGGCGGATGGAGCTGGTCGACCGGCTGCGCCGGGCGGTGTCCGAGGTCGACCTGCGCCATGCGGAGGACGGTCTGGTGATCTTCGTGGCCGAGGGCGAGCACCATGTGTGGTCGGTGGCGCGCACCGTGCCCGAGCGGGTGGTCCTGGCCGACACCTTCCTCACCCGCAACCTGGTGGCCGCGCACGCCGCCGAGCAGCCCTACTGGGCGCTCGCCGTGGCCGCCGACCGGGTGTCGCTGTGGAACGGCAACCCCGAGCACACCGAGGAGCACACGGCCGACGGCTTCCCGCTGACGCTCAGCATGGAGAACCCGGACGTGGAGCGCGAGGAGCAGATCGGGGACGTCCCCAGCACCTTCCGGGACGAGACGACCCTGCGGTTCCTGCGGGAGGCGTACGAGCAGCTGCGGACGGTCCTCGCGTCCGAGCCGCGTCCGCTGTACGTGATCGGCTCGTCGGCCGCGCTCGCCGCGTTGTCCGAGATCGGACCGCTGTCGCGCGACACCTTCACGATCGAGCGCGGCGGGCTCGCGGCGGGCCCGGCCGCCGCCGTCCACGAGGCCGTCGAACCGCTGCGCACCGCCCGCGAGGCGGCCGCGACGGCGACGATCGTCGCCGAGCTGGACACCGCGCGCGGCCGGCGCGAGTTCGCCGGCGGCATCGACGAGGTGTGGCAGGCCGTGAAGGACGGCCGCATCCGGCTGCTGGCCGTCGAGGAGCACTACCAGACGGTGGTACGGGACGAGGGCGGGCACCTCGAACCGGCCGAGGCCGCGACGGCGGACACCCGCGACGACATGGTCGACGAGATCGTCGAGCAGGCCCTCGAAACGGGCGCCGAGGTGCGCTTCGTACCGGACGAACTGCTGGCGGGCGCCGGCCACATCGCCGGCGCCCTGCGCTACTGAGACCGTTCCTGCGCGGCGCCCGCCCGGTCCGCTACTCCCAGGGCCAGCGGGCGTCGCGGCCCGCGTCGAGGAGCGGGATCATGCGGAAGGCGGCGTCGGTGAGGCCGCCCAGGGCGTGCCGGTTGGCACCGCCGGAGGGCATGGCGGCCTCGCGGTAGCCGGCCATGTTCCACATGTAGACCGGTACGTCCTTCGGGATCAGGTCGTCGACCGGGGTCTCGGGCATGCCGCCGTAGCCGTGGCAGTTGGACGGCAGCCAGCCGGGCCGGGTCTGCTCGTCGGTGACGATGACGACCCGGTCGTGGCGGGCGTAGAACCGCCGGACCGCCGACGGGATGTCCGTGCCGCCGATCTGCCCGAACCGCTCGACCAGCCGCAGCACGCTGTCTCCGCGCCGGACGTCCACCTTCCGCGCCTGCTGCCCGAACTCCACGAGCGTGGGCCGCTCGGCGCGCACCGCGAGCGCGGCGCCGAAGACGGCGGCCTGCTCGGCGAGGCTGATGTCCGAGCTGTTGGGCGTCGAGTAGCCGTAGCCGGGGAACATGCTGGGGCTCCGGTCGACGAGGATCAGCGTCCGGCCGGTGAGCACGGGCACGTGCGCGAGGGAGTGCCCGAGTGCCTTCTCCAGGGCGTGGCCCCAGCGCAGCGAGGGCGCCGCCTTGTACGCCGCCCAGAACCGGAACGGGAACATGCGGGAGGCGCGGACCTCGTCGGGGTCGGCGAGGCGGGCCGCGATCCGCTCGGCGACGGCGTCGGAGACGCCCGCCTTGTCGAAGTTCCGGAGGTTGCGGACGAGGGCCATCAGGCCCATGGACGGGATGACCGCCTCCCAGGCGGCGGCGTCCATCGGGCCCGGCAGCCAGCCGGCCAGGGCCTCCCAGGTCATGCCCGCACGGGCGAGCTCGGCGCGGCCGTCGGGGTCGCCGAGGACGGCGCGCCGGTCGGCGACCGGGAGCGCCATGAGGCGGGCGCGCAGGGCCAGGGTCGCCAGGGGCTCGGGGACGGTGTCGCCGCGGCCGTGGCGGCGGTCGAGGGCGTGCCGGAACAGCTCGCCCTGCCACGGCTTGGCCGGGTCGGACGCGGCGTGCACCAGCTCCAGGACGTCGCCGAAGCGGTAACTCCGCGACTCCGTGTCGTACTTGAGCAGCGAGCGCTCGTCGTAGAGGCGGCGGACGGCGTCCGCGACTCCGCGCTTCACCGGCTTGGGCAGCGCCCGGCCGTACCGGGCGGTCCAGTAGCCGAGCAGCTCGCCGGGCTCGTCGGCGCGGCGCAGGACGGAGGCGACGACGGTACGGTTCGACCAACTGCCGGTGTTGTCAGTGCCGTTGGGGTCGATCGAGGTCGGGCAGCCCGCGTCGAGGCGTGCCTTGACGAACTCGGCGGCGCCGACGAGCGAGGCGGTCCGCATGTTGCCCTCGCCGCGCAGCCAGCGCAGCAGGCCGGCGGTCCAGGCCGGGTCCTCGACGGCGAGCCGGCGGATCAGGGCGGTGTACCGGTCGTCGCGGGCGCCGGCCTTCTCGTAGAAGGTGTCGGTGCCGACGGTGTTGGCGACGGCCAGCAGGAACAACTCGCTCTTCGCGTCGCGGAGGTGCGCGCCCGCACCCTCGTGCGTCCGGGTGCGCTCTCCCGTGGTGGTCACGGGCGAGACGGCGGACGGACGGGTGCCGCGCGCGTTGAAGCGGGCCATGGGGAATCCCCTCGCGGATGGGAGGGAAGGCGACGGCAGCGCCGGGGTGCCCGAGATCGGATCGGTGGGGGAACGTAGTGCTCTGGGCCGCTGAGCTACCGACGCCCGAAGCGTCGGACGGGATTCGAACCCGCGTCTCTCCATTAACAGTGGAAGTATCCCCCGCCTGCGCACCGGGCACCCCGGCGCTGTGCGCCTCCCGAGATCGAAAGCGGTC
This sequence comes from Streptomyces sp. SKN60, assembly GCF_026236535.1. Classification (GTDB taxonomy): domain Bacteria; phylum Actinomycetota; class Actinomycetes; order Streptomycetales; family Streptomycetaceae; genus Streptomyces. The sequence goes on from NZ_JAHTMW010000006.1 coordinate 332,102, forward strand.
CACGGCGAGATTTCTCGGAAAGAAGTAGCCGCTGACCTGCGCACCGGGAGGTGCTGTGGTTCCCACCGTAGTCCGTAAGGAAATTGACGCCACCCAATATTCGCGGCGGCGGCGCCCACCGGACCCGCGCGCCCGCGCGTCTCCCCCCTCCCCCCGCTCCTACGGGCAGGACTCCTCGAACTTCACGGCCTTGAAGGTGATCGGCCTGCCGTCGATCTTCGTTCCGGCCGCCGGAGTCTGCGTGCACACCTTCCAGTTGGACTCCATGAGGACCATCCGGTCCTGGGCGGCGTCCGTCACGGTGATGCTCGCGTTGTCGGGGAGCGCGGCGCGGGCCACGTTCACCGACTTGCCCTTGAAGTCCGGCATGGTGCCGCCCGCTTCGGTCTCGGGCTGCGCGGCCACGTCCTTCTCGGGGCAGGTCTCCTCCAGCTTGACCGTGCCGAAGTCGATGACGACGTCGGTGGGGTGGGTGCCGGGGGCGGGGGTCTGGGAGCAGACCTTCCAGTTGCGGTCGAGGACCTGGAGGCGGTCCCGGCCGAGGGCGTCGTGCGAGCGGAGCCCGTAGAAGCCGAGGGACTGGGCCTCGTCCTGGGCGAACTGGAGCCCCTTGCCGACGAAGCTGGGCAGCTTTCCGGTCTCCGGCTTCCTGCTCGGCGTGGCGGAGGCGGTGGGGGCGGCGGGGGTGGCCGGTGCCGTGGTGGTGGCGGGCAGGGTCGTGGGCGCGGGGGCGCTGGTGGCGGTCGGACTCGCCGTCACCTCCTTGGCGGCCGGCTTTCCGTCGTCCTGCTTCGGATCGCCCACCACGGCGCCGAGGACCACCAGGAAGGCGAACACACCGCCGATCGACAGGCCGATGATCGCGCCCGTGGACAGTTTCTTCTTCGGGGGCGGCGGGCCCCACGGGCCGGGCTGCTGGGAGGGGTGGGGAGGCTGGTGCGGCCCGGGGTACTGCTGGCTCATGGTTCCTCGCTGGCATTCCGTTTGTGAAGGCGAGGTGAACCTATCGCGCGCGCCCTGTGCTTGTGGACGGGGGACGCCAACTCGTGTGGGTCGCCTCCCTCGTCGCCGACCTGGACGTCGCTTCCGGCCGCTACTCCTCGTCGGCGGCCGGGAGCCGGGCCAGCTCCTCCGCCGCCGATTCGGCCGCCTGGCGGGCCGACTTCAGGGCCTGCTCCAGGCGGCGGACCTCCGCCTCCGTCTGCTCGACCCGCGCCGCGGCGGCGACTCGGGCCTCCCGGGCGGCTTCGCGAGCCGCTTCACGCGCGGCCTCCCGCTCCGCTTCCTGCTCCGCCTGTCGCTTCGCCTCGCGCTCCGCTTCCCGCTTCCGTTCCGGGACAGGCAGGGCGCCCTCGTCGGGGGCGACGGCGGTGAAGTCGACGGCGGCTTCGGGGACCTTGACCAGGCGGCCGCGGGCCCATTCCCGGGCGACGTCGGGGCGGGCGAGGACGCCGTGGAGGGTCTGTTCGAGTTCGCGGAGGACCGTGTCGCTGACCGGCTGGCCGGCCTCGGCGGCGAGGTCGGCGGCCGTGCGGGCGAGGGTGGCGACGAGCTGGTGCTGCTTGCGGGCGGCCTCGCGGAGACGCTCGCCGTCCAGCATGCGGTGGGCCACCCGGAGGGTCTCCCCCAGGGCGAGGAACCGTTCCGCCTCCTCCGGCCGCTCCCGGGCGAGCAGGTTCGCGGCCCACGCCGCGAGCACCGGCCGGCGCAGCGCCGCGAGGGCCTTCGCCGTCTCCGGGTCCTTGCGGCGGCGCGCCTCGGCGACATACGCGTCCCGCGCCGCAGCGAACTCGGCGGGCCGCAGCCCGTACAGCTCCTGGGTGATCAGCTCGACGTCCACGACCCCACTCTGCGCCGCCGGGCCGGTCCCGGCGGCGCCGTACGCGTCGCGCGATGGATGCCCCGCCGGGATGATGGAGGAGACCCCGGAGGGCTTCGGGCCCGTACGGGCCCCGAGCAGCGGCGACACGGAGGAGGGATGCGGTCCGGATGAGCACGGCGGACCTGCCGGCCGGCCCGGCCCCGGTGAGCGGCCCGGCTCCGGTGAGCGGCGCGTTCGCCATGGAGGCCGGTGGACTCCTCGACGTGCTCGGGGTGGCCGCCGTGGTGCTCGACGCCCGCGGCCGGATCGTGCTGTGGAGCCCGCAGGCGGAGACCGTGTTCGGATATTCGGCGGCCGAGGCGCTCGGCCGGCCGGCCGTGACCCTGCTGGTCGCGGAGGCGCACCGGGACGAGGTGCTCGCGCTGTTCGCCCGGGTGATGGCGGGCGGCGGCCCGTGGGCCGGGGTCTTTCCGATCCGGCGCCGGGACGGGCGTACGGTCCCCGTCGAGTTCCGCAACACGCGCCTCGAGGACGACCAGGGGCAGGCGTACGCGCTGGGGCTGGCCACCGACCGGGCGACCGTGCGCCGGGTGGAGCAGGACCTGGCGCTCTCCTCGCGGCTCGTCGCCCACTCCCCCATCGGCCTGGCCGTGCTCGACCTCGACCTCCGGTTCGTCCTGGTCAACCCCGCCCTGGAGCGGATCACCGGACTGCCCGCCACCGGGCACCTGGGGCGCGGCTTCGGGCAGGCGGTGCCGTCGCCCGACGCACCGGCCGTGGAGCGGGCGCTGCGCGAGGTCCTGGAGACCGGGGTGCCGGTGCTGTCCCGCCGGGTGCGGGGCCCGGTGCGGGAGGCCGGCCGGGACGCACCACAGGGCACGGACCGCCCGGACACCGACGAGGCCGCGGCGGAGTCGGAGTCCGAGTCGGTCTGGTCGGTGTCCCTGTACCGCCTGGAGACCACCGGACGCCGGGTCGTCGGGGTCGCCGCCGCCGTCGTCGACGTCACCGAGCAGCACCGGGCGGAACGGGCGGCGGCCCGCGCCCGTAACCGGCTCGCGGTGATCGCGAGCGCCTCGGAGCGCGTCGGCACCACCCTCGACCTGGATCTGACCGCGCACGAGCTGGCGGAGCTGGTGGTGCCGGAGTTCGCCGACATCGCGGCCGTCGACGTCCTGGAGGACGTCCTCACCGGGCCCCGGCCGGGCGGCACCGACGCCTCGGGGCCCGCGGTGTTCCGGGCGCTTGCCGTGGAGACGGCGTACCCGACGGTGGCCCGCGACGCCGCCGACCCCGTCGGCGATCCGGCCCGCTACGGCGCGGAGCGGCTGGTCACCCGGTGCGCGCGGACCGGCCGGCCGGTGCTCGTCGCGCATGTCACCGACGCCGATCTGGCGCACATCGCCCGCGACGCGACCGCCGCCGGGCTGCTGCGCGAGGCGGGCGTCCACTCGTATCTCGCGGTGCCGCTGCGCGCCCGCGGGGTGGTGCTCGGGGTGCTCGACCTGAAGCGGGCGCGCAACGCCGTGCCCTTCGACCGCGACGACGTGCTGCTCGCCGTGGAGCTGGCGGCCCGCGCGGCGGTCGCCATCGACAACGCGCGCTGGTACCGGCACCAGCAGCGGACCGCCCTCGCCCTGCAGCGGCATCTGCTGCCGCACGGCCCGGCCCGGCTCAACGGCCTCGACGCCGCCTACCGCTACCAGCCCGCCTCGGCGGCGGTCGAGGTCGGCGGGGACTGGTTCGACGCGATCCCGCTGGCCGACGGGAAGACCGCCCTGGTCGTCGGCGACGTGATGGGCAGCGGCATCAACGCCGCCGCGACCATGGGGCAGGTGCGGACCGCGGCCCGCACGCTCGCCGGGCTCGGCCTCGCTCCGTCGGTGGTGCTCACCGAGCTGGACCGCACGGTGGCCGGTCTGGACGAGATGGCCACCTGTCTGTACGCGGTGTACGACCCGGGCAGCGCCAGCTGCCGCATCGCCAACGCCGGGCATCCGCCGCCCGTCCACGTCCCCGCCGACGGACTGCCCCGCCTCCTCGACCTGTCGACCGGGGCCCCGCTGGGCGTGGGCGGTGTGCCGTTCGAGACCGAGGAGGTTCCCTTCCGGCCGGGCGATTCGCTGGTCCTGTACACCGACGGCCTGGTCGAGACCCGTGACCAGGACATCGACGTACGGCTCGCCGCCCTCACCGCGCTCCTCGACGGGCCGCCCCGCTCCCTGGAGGAGACCTGCGACCTGCTGCTCGACGCCCTGCGCGCGCCGGACGCCCCCGACGACGTCGCCCTCCTGATCGCGCGGGCGCGCCCCCTCCCCGCGAGCGGGGACGGGGACAAGGACAACACCAAGGACGGGGACGGGAAGGAGGGAGCGGCGTGAACGGCGTCCCGGAACCGGCCGCCCGCATCCTGCCCTTCACCGAGGGCATCGCCGGCGCGCTGGTCGACGGCCACGGTCGGGTCGCCGCCTGGACCCCGGAGGCCCGCGAGCTGCTCGGGCGGTCCGCCGCCGAGGTGGTGGGCCGTCCGGTACGGGCGCTGCTCGCGGATCCGGCGGCCTGGCGCGAGCTCGTACGGCGGTACGCGCGCGGGGCACGGGAGGGCGAGGCGGTGCTGCGCTCCGGGCGGGGCGAGGACGTGCCGGTGGTGTTCCAGACCTTCGGCCTCACCGAGGACGGAGCGGCCCTCGCCACGGGCGGCGCGGGGACGGGCGAGGCCGGCGCCACGGGCTGTTTCGTGCTCGTCGCACCGGCGGCGCTGGCCGCGGGCTGGTTCCAGGACCACGCCTTCATCCGCGAACTGTTCCTCCAGGACCGGGTGGGGCTCGCCGTGTTCGATCCGGAGCTGCGGCTGCTGCGCACCAACACCCACCTCCTGCCGTACACCGGCGTGCCCGCCGACCTGCGCGCGCGCCGGCTCTCCGACTTCCTGCGGCCCGAGGACGCGGCGGGCATCGAGAACAAGCTGCGCATGGTGCTCGCGACCGGGCTGCCGCTGGTGCAGGCGGAAGAGCTGCTGCGGACCATCGAGGACCCCCGCGGCGGGGTGAGCCTCGCGATCTCCGCGTTCCGGCTGCAGGATCCCAACGGCCGAGTGCTCGGCGTGACCGCGCTCTTCACGGATGTCACCGAGACCCGCCGGGCCGCCGAACGGCTCGCCCTGCTCCATCTCGCCACGGCGCGTGTCGGCAGTTCCCTCTCCGTCACGGACGCCGCCCGCGAACTGGCCAACGCCCTCGTGCCGGGCCTCGGCGACCTGGCGGTGGTCGAACTCGCCGACGCGGTCCCGCTCGGCGAGGAGCCGGCGCCCGACGCCGAGGGACGACTGCTCCTGCGCCGTACGGCCGTCGCGGGCCAGCCCGGCGCCTGCGCCGGCAACGGCCCCCGGACACCCGCGCCGGACGTCGTGCTCGTCGCCGTGCGCGAAGGCGAGGCCGCGCCGGCCGAGGGGCATCCCATACGGATGACGGCGCCGCTGCGGGCCCGCGGCACGCTGCTCGGGCGGCTGACGGTGGGGCGGCGAACGGCGCTCGGCCGCTACGCGGACGCGGACCGCGATCTGCTGCGGGAGATCGCCGACCGGGCGGCCCTCGCCCTGGACAACGCCCGCCGCTTCACCCGGGAGCACCGGGCGGCGGTGGGGCTCCAGCGGAGCATGCTGCCGCCGACGCAGACCCAGACGCCGGCGGTGACGACCTCCGGGGTGTATCTGCCGGCGGAGACCAGGACCGGTGTCGGCGGCGACTGGTTCGACGTGATCCCGCTGTCCTCGGCGCGGGTCGCGCTGGTCGTCGGGGACGTCGTCGGGCACGGGCTCGCGGCCACCGCCACGATGGGCCGGCTGCGCACCGCCGTGCGGACCCTCGCGGACCTCGACCTCGAACCCGACGAACTGCTCGCCCATCTCGACGACCTGGTCACCCAGCTGCTCGCGGAGCCGGAGGAGACCGGCGAGGAGGACGAGGACGCGGAGGACGCGGACGCGGAGAGCGAGGCCGGCGAGGCCTGGCAGGTCCGCCATCCCTCGTCGCCGACCGGCGCGACCTGCGCGTACGCCGTCTACGACCCGGTCACGCGGCGCTGCACGGTGGCCTCGGCCGGGCATCCGCCGCCCGCCGTGGCGGCCCCGGACGGCTCGGTGGCGTATCTGCAGGTGGATCCCGGTCCGCCGCTGGGCGTCGGCGGGCTGCCGTTCGAGACGACGGAGGTGGAGCTGGCGCCGGGCAGTGTCCTCGCGCTCTACACGGACGGGCTGATCGAGGGGCGCGGCGGTGATCTGGACGCCGGGATGGCCGAGCTCGCGGCCTGTCTCGCCCGGCCGGGTGCCGTGGGGCTGCCGCTGCGGGAGCTGGGGCGGGAGATCGTGGCGGGCCGCCCCGCCGGCGGGCTCGCGGACGACGTGACCCTGCTGCTCGCCCGTACCCGCGAGGTGCCCGCCGAGTCCACGGCGACCTGGCAGGTCGAGGCGGATCCTGCGGCGGTCGGCGCGGTGCGGGAGGCCGCGGCGGCGCAGCTGCGCGCCTGGGGCCTGGAGGAGCTGGTCTTCACGACCGAGCTGGTGCTGAGCGAGCTGGTCACCAACGCGATCCGGTACGCGGGCGGGCCGGTCGAGGCGCGGCTCGTCCGGGCGGGCCGGCTGATCTGTGAGGTCTCCGACCCGAGCGCCACGCATCCCCGGATGCGGCGGGCGCAGCTGACGGACGAGGGCGGTCGCGGGCTCTTCCTGGTGGCACAGCTGACCACGCGCTGGGGCAGCCGCTACAGCCGTACGGGCAAGACGATCTGGGGCGAGCAGGAGCTGCCGCCGCCGATCACGCGGTGACGGCCGGGGCGGCGTCCGCCGTCCCGACCGTCCGTCCGTCGATCCGTCACTCCACGGCTCGCGCCGGGTCAGACGTGGTCGGCGTCCTCGGGGATGCTGACCAGCCAGCGGGTGTCCTGGCGGGGGCGCAGGTAGAGCGCCCAGTAGAGGGTGGCGACGGCGGTGATGCCGCCGGTCCACAGCAGGTACTCGGTGTCCTGCATGTACAGGACGTACGCGAGGACGCCGATGAGCAGGACCGGGACGGCCGGCCACAGCGGCATGCGCCAGGCCGCGACCTCGCGGTGCGCGCCGCGGCGGCTGAACAGGGCGGCGACGGCGACAAGGAGGTACATGCCGGTGACGGAGACGCCGGTGACGCCGTAGAGGGTGTCGAGGTTGACGAAGCAGAGGGCCGCGCCGGGTATGCCGACGACCAGGGTGGCCACCCACGGCGAGCCGAAGCGGCCGAGGCGGGACAGGGCGTTGTTGACCGGCTCGGGCCAGGCCTTGTCGCGGGCGGAGGCGAACAGCACGCGGGAGTTCTGGATGACCATCACGATGCCTGCGTTGATGATGGCGAGGGCCACGCAGAGGCTGATGAAGGTGCCGACGGCGGAGTTGGACCAGGCGGTGATCATGCTGCTGATGTCGCCGCCGGTGAGGGCCTGGAGGTCGTCGGCGCCGAGGGTGATGGCGACGACGGGGACGAGGATGACGGCGGTGGAGATGGCGAGCGTGGCGAGCACGGTGCGGGCGACGCTGCGGCGCGGGTTCTCCAGCTCCTCGGAGAGGTAGACGGCGGTCGAGAAGCCCTGGGTGACGAAGAGGGCGATGGCGAGGCCGGAGACGACGAGGGCGCCGGTGACGAGCGAGTGGGTGCCGCCGTCGCCCGCGACCTGGCCGTGCGTCAGGGCGCCGAGGCCGCGCTGGGAGTGGCTGAAGCCGAGGACGGCGACGAGGCCGGCCGCGACGACTTCGAGGACGAGGAAGATGCCGGTGATCCAGGCGTTGGCGCGCAGGTCGAGCAGTCCGGCGAGGGTGGCGAGGAGCATGACGCCGGCGCCGGCGATCGGGGCGGGGATGTGGACGAGCGGCGCGAGGTAGTCGGCCGTGCCCATGGCGATCACCGGCGGCACGATCATCACCACGAGCAGGGAGAGCACGAAGACCAGCCAGCCGGCGAGGCGGCCGGCGAGGGTGGAGACGATCGCGTACTCGCCGCCGGCGCTGGGGATGAGGGTGCCGAGCTCGGAGTAGACGAAGGCCACGCCGATGCAGAGCAGCGAGCCGATCGCGATGGTGAGGGCGGTGAAGGTGCCGACGCTGCCGAAGAGGTCGGGGACGACCACGAAGAGGGTCGAGGCGGGGGTGACGCACGAGAGCGTGAGCAGGGTGCCGCCGACGACACCGATGGAGCGCTTGAGTTTCTGTGGCACGGGGGCCGTCTGGGGGGCCAGGGCGTGTGGTGCGCTGAGGGTGTCGGTCATCAGGCGGTTCCGATCGATGCGTGCGGTGCGTTTGCGAGCGGGAGCGGTATCGCCTCCGGGGCGGCCGGTGGGGTGCCGGTGATGTGAGGGGTGGGGTGTGACGGGTGTTCGTGTGCTCCCGGGCTGAATGGAAGCCCGCACGGATCCGCAGGTCAATGGCCTGATGGCTGCGGAATCCGTCGTCGGGGGCGGGTTCGGCGGGGCGATCGGACGTTAACAACGCGCCAAGACGGCGTGAATGCTCCGTACGGGAACCGCAGCGCTCCCGGGAGGACTTTTACCGCGCTTTACCGGCCGTCGCGCATGGTGGACGCCTCCGCGGCTGAGCCGGTACCGCTCTCCCAGACGACCGTGCCGCCGAGCAGCCCGGGTCGGGCGCCGGTGGCGAGGGCCGGGTGCTCAAGGGTGTCGGCGGTCTCCTCCAGATAGCTGCCGAGGCTGTCCGGGGTGTCCTCGTCGACGTCCGCGCCGTGCCGGGTCCAGCGGCCCAGGTGCCCGGTCCCGGTGTCCAGGAAGAGGCCGGAGGTGCGGTCGGCGGGGCCGAGCGAGATCACCGGGAGCCAGGCGGGCCGCCAGCCGGGCGTGCCGGACAGCGACCGGTACGCGGCGGCGACGGCGTCGAGCGGGATCAGCGCCATGCCGCCCGGCAGGCAGCCGACGCGAGCGCCGGTGCCGGCCGCGGCGCCGTCGTCGCCCGCGGTCAGGGTCCAGAGCGCGCGCAGGGCGGCCGGCAGGCGGACGCCGCCGAGCTCGCTCTCGACGGCGTCGATCCCGGCGGGGCGCGCGCCGGCGCGGAGTGCGGCCCGGGAGTCGGGGGCGTGCCGGCCGAGCCAGTCGGTGACGCGCCGCCAGGCCTCGGTGATCTCGCGGGCGGCGATCGCGTCCTCGGCCAGGGGGTGGTGGCCGGCGGTGCCGTGGGCGGCCGGGGAGCCGGGCAGGCCGCACCGGTCGAGGAGGGCATGGAGTTCCGCGGCTGTCAGCCGCGGATTCGCGGCGGCGCCTTCGGCGAGCTCCGGCGCGGCGGGGTCCTCCAGGAGGGCCGAGAGGAGGGAGCCGGGGAGTACGGGGTTGGCGGCGGCGGCCCGGCGGACCCGGGCGTCGGGGTCGCCGAGCTGCGGCACGGGCGGCCGGTCGAGCGTCGGGTCGGCGGCGGCCAGGGCGCGTACCTCCGGGTCCTCGTGGTCGAGGAGGTGTCCGAGGCCGGTCCTGGGCATCCGGGGCAGGGTCAGCAGATGGCGGCGCCGGCGGGGCGTGGCGAGGAAGGCGGCGAGGAGGGTGGCGGCGGGCGCGAGCGGGTGGTGGTGGGCGAGCAGGTGCCGTACGTCCGGGTCGGGGTCGTCGGCCAGCCGGGCCGCCAGGTCGGCGGGGAGCCCGGCGCAGGTCGCGGCGACCCGGCGCAGCAGGGCGTGCTCGGAGCGGGCGCACTCGGCGTACCAGTCGGGGTCCGGCGCCGTCCGCGGGAGCGGGCCGATGCTGTCGGCGGTGCCGCGCGCGACTCGGTCGACGGCCGCGCGCCGTGCCCAGGTGCGCTGGTACGGCTGGACGCGCGCCCGGGTCCGTACCCGCTCGTCCGGGTCCTCGGCGAGGGCCGGGAGCAGCGCCGGGTCGAGGTCGGCGCGGCTCGCGACGCGTTCGCGGACCCCGGGGTCGGGGTCCCGCGCGAGGCGGGCGACGGCGTCGGCTGGGGTGTCCGGGTGGTGGGCGAGGGCCCGCAGGTCGCGGCCGGCGCCGAGGCAGGCGTCGACGACCGTGCGGGCGAGGACGTGGTCGACGAGGAGGCCGGTGCGGTGGTGGCCGTCCCGCTCCGGCGGATCGGCCGCCGTGGCGGCCGGGTCCAGGAGGCGGGCGTTGCGGTGGGCGCGGTCGCGGACGGCCGGGTCCGGATCGGCGAGGAGCGCGGCGCGGCGTTCGGCGGTGAGCGCGGCCCAGTCGTCGGTGGCGACGGCCCGCAGGGCCGGGTCGGGGTGGGTGGCCATGGCCCGGACGTGGCCGGGCGAGACCTGCCGGGAGGAGAGGAGTTCCTGCTTGATCTCCTCGGCGGTGACCGCCCCGGCCGCCCCCTCCTCGTCGCGCGCGGTCAGCAGGACGTCCACGACCTCGTCCGGCAGCGGCTCCGTTCGCTCCCGCGGCGGTACGGGCCCTCCGGCGAGCGCGGCCCGCACGAGCGCGTCGGGATCGCGCACAAGGCGGCCCCGCAGCTCCGGCGCCATGTGCCCGTTCCGGGCGAACGCCCGGCGCACCTCCCGGCGCGGATGCGTGAGCACCGCCTCGGTCACGGCGTCGGGCAGGGCCCGTTCCTGGCAGAGCGTCTTCCAGGCGGTGCTCGCGCCGGGGTCGAGCAGCCTGACCAGGACGTCCGCGGGGGCACCGGAGTTGCTCGCGATGCCGCGCATCCACGCTTCGACCAGGGAGGAGTCCATCACGGCATCCTGCCAGGCCGGTCGCGTGGAGCGGTGAACGGGGGCGTTCACCGGCCCGCCCAGGGGGGTGGTCCGGGCGGGCCGGAGGCAGGGGGGTGGCCGGGCCGCGCCTACTGCGCCATCTCGTACGCGCCGGACAGCGACTCCACGCGCTGCCAGACGCGGTCCGTGCGGGCCTGGTCGACGACCGGGCGGCGGACGGCGGTGAGGGCCCAGCTCTGCTGGGCGGCGGTCGCGGAGTCCTTGCCGTGGAGCTCGACGGCGTGGGCCGAGAAGTCGCGGACGAGGACCGCGAAGAGCTCGTCGAGGACGTCCTCGTCGAGCGCGGTGAGCGCGCCCTGCTCCAGGACCAGCTGGGCGTGCACGACGAGGGCGAAGAGCTGGCCGACGGCGAGCAGCAGGTCGAGGTCGCGGCTCTGCTCCTCGTCGGGGGCGGCCGTGGTGACGAACTCGCAGAGCGCGTCGGCCTGTTCGCGGAAGCGGGCGACGTTCGGGAGGTGCGCGTAGGTGTCGAAGGCCGGGCGCCAGTCGTGGAAGCGGACCGCGCCGAGACCGCGGGCCGGGCCCTGACGGAAGAGGAAGTCGTCGTCCGCTGCGTCGAGTCGGGTCGGCACCGGCTCGTAGGCGGCGGGGGCGAGGAGGTGGTTGCGCATGAACTTGAGGATCAGCGCGAGGTTGACGTGGACCGTGCCCTCCAGCTTCGGCAGGCCGCGGATCTCGACGGCCGCCTGGGCGAAGTAGTTGTCCTTCTCGAAGCCCTTCGCGGCGATGACGTCCCACATCAGGTCGATGACCTTCTCGCCCTCCGTGGTCACCTTCATCTTCGTCATGGGGTTGAAGAGGAGGTAGCGGCGGTCGTCGGGTCCGGCGGTGCGGAAGTAGTCCACGGCGCGGTCGCTGAACTGCTTCATGCCGACCAACCGCACGTAGGCGTCGGTCAGTTCGCGCCGCACGTGTGGGAAGGCGGTGACCGGCCGGCCGTACAGGATCCGGTTCTGCGCGTGGGTGACGGCCTCGTACATCGCGTGCTCGCAGATGCCGATGGAGGCGGTGCACAGGTTGAACTTGCCGACGTTGACGGTGTTGAGCGCGGCGTCGAAGGCGGCGCGGCCGGTGTGCAGGACGTCCTCGGCGGCCACCGGGTAGTCCTCCAGGCGGAACTCGCTGACGAACTTGGAGGAGTCGACGACGTTCTTGACGAGGTGGTAGGAGGGGTGGCGGCTGTCGGCGGCGAAGAAGACATAGCCGTCGGGGCCCTCGACGTCGGTGCGGCGGCCGAAGACGGAGACGAGGCCGGCGGCGTTGCCGTTGCCGATGTAGTACTTGGAGCCGGTGGCGCGGAAGCCGCCCTCGCCGTCGGGGGTGAGCAGCATGTCGGTGGAGTAGATGTCGGCGCCGTGCGTCTTCTCCGACAGACCGAAGGCGAACACCTCGCCCTGGCGCAGGAGTTCGGCGGCCCGCTCGCGCGCGGCGGTGTTGTCGCTCTGCCAGACCGGGCCGAGGCCGAGGATGGTGACCTGCCAGGCGTACCAGTAGTCGAGGCCGTAGAAGCCGAGGATCTCGTTGAGGGCGGCGATCCGGGCGGTGTCCCAGCGCTTGTCGGTCTCGCCCTCGCCGGCGGCGGAGGCCGGGGTGAGGAAGGTGGCGAAGAGGTTCTCCTTGGCGGCGAAGGCGAGGAAGTCGCCGAGCCAGGCGCGGGTGCGGTAGTCCTCGATCAGCTGCCGCTTGCCGCGCTCCTCGAACCAGTCGACGGTGGCGCGCAGCAGCCGGCGCGTCTCCGGGTCGAAGTGCGCGGGGTCGTAGGTGCGCGGGTTGAAGAGGAGCGGGTCGGCCATGGAGGGTGCCGCCTTTCGGTGAGGATGGTGGGGGGGGTTCAGCGCTCGGCGTTGAACCGGTGGAGGGTGGCGAGCACGTCGTCGAGCCAGGCGATCATCATGCGTTCGTACGCGATGCCGCCGCGCAGCACGACGTGCTGCAGCTCGCGCTCGGCGTCGGCGGGCCCGTAGGAGTGGTCGCCGGGGTCGGAGGAGCCGCCGTGGGGGCCGTCCGATCCGCCGTCGGGGCCGGTGCCGAAGTCCCGGGTCTCACCGGCGAGGTAGTGGGCGAGCCGGTCCCGGTGGGCCTGCCGGTGCCGTTCCACCTCGTGGATCAGGCCGGCCGGGTCGTCGAAGGCGGCGCCCCGGATCTTCACGGCCAGGTCGTGGCGGACGGACTCGGGCTCGATGGGGTCGTGCAGCCAGGAGGAGAGCGCGGCCCGGCCGAGGTCGGCCACCGAGTACTCGCGCTTGTCCGGCCGGCCCTGCTGCGGGACGTCCCGGGCGGCGACCCAGCCGTCGTTCTCCATGCGCTTGAGCACGCGGTAGATCTGCTGGTGGGTGGCGGTCCAGAAGTAGCCGATGGACCGCTCGAAGCGCCGGGCCAGCTCGTATCCGGAGCCCGGTTGCTCAAGGAGCGAGACGAGGATCGCGTGTTCGAGCGCCATGCCGCCGATCTTGCTATGCAACGAGTTGCATAGCAAGGCGGGCGCCGCCGGTGAGACACGGCTCACCCCGCGCGGGGCGGTCCGGGCATCCCCGGCAATTCACCTCCCGTCGGTCCCGGATCCGGGCGCCCTCGCCCCGACCCCTTGTCGTCCGGCGGGCGCCTGTGCTCCAATCCGTGACGAACACCTACGGACCGGGATGCTCGTCAGTCCCGGGGCGGTCCAGGGCGCGAGGGCCGGACGGCGGGGAGCGCGGGCGGTTTCGGCCCGGCGCTGGACGCCGGGCGTACGGGGACAACCCATCCACGTACCCGCAGGAGCGATCGCCATGAGCAAGCACGTCCTGGCCCAGAACCAGTACGGCAAGGCCGAGAACCGCATCGTCAAGATCACCCGTCAGGGCAACGAGGGCGCCTGGCACGAGATCCGCGACCTGAACGTCTCCGTCGCCCTGCGCGGCGAGTTCCGCCAGGTGCACCTGACCGGCGACAACGCCAACTGTCTGCCGACGGACACCACCAAGAACACGGTCTACGCCTTCGCCAAGGAGCACGGCATCGCCTCCCCCGAGGCGTTCGCGATCCTCCTCGCCAAGCACTTCGTGCACTCGCAGGCCGTGATCCACGAGGCGCAGATCCGCGTCGAGGAGTACGCCTGGGACCGGATCTCCGTGCCCACCCGCGCCGAGCAGCACTCCTTCGTCCGCAAGGGCCAGGAGGTCCGCACCGCCCAGGTCACCTACAGCGGCCAGACCGGTCAGCTGCAGGTCATCTCCGGTCTGAAGGACCTCACCGTCATGAACTCGACCAACTCCGAGTTCCACGGCTTCATCAAGGACAGGTACACGACCCTCCAGGAGGCCTACGACCGTATCCTGGCCACCAAGGTCACGGCCCGCTGGGCGCACTCCGCGCTCGCCGCCGGCGCCGAGGACTTCGACTGGGACCGCTCGTACAAGTCCGTGCGCCGTCACATGCTGGAGGCTTTCGCGGAGACCTACAGCTACTCCCTGCAGCAGACCCTCAACGCGATGGCCGAGCGGGTCCTCGACAACTGCCAGAGCGTCAACGAGGTGCGGCTCAACCTGCCGAACAAGCACCACTTCCTCGTGGACCTGGAGCCGTTCGGCCTGAAGAACGACAACGAGGTGTACTACGCCGCCGACCGGATGTACGGCCTGATCGAGGGCACCATCCACCGTGACGGCGTCCAGCCGGTGATCGCCACCAGCGACTGGATCACCGCCTGACCCGATCCGGGCCGGCCACGGACCCGACGACACCGGACCGCCCCGGGCGCGCTCGCCCGGGGTGGTCCGGTGCGGTCCCGTGCGGTCAGACCGTGGACAGCAGTGCGGCCAGGGGCTCCGGGACGGCGTCCGGGGGCAGCGCCTCGGTGAGGACACGGCCGTAGCGGATCTTGCGGCCCTTCTTCGTGCCGAGGAAGCGGCGCAGTTGCTGCCGCGGGGTGCGGGCGCGCTGCTCGGGCTGGCGGAGGAAGGTGCTCAGCGGACGGTCGTCGCCCTCGGCGCGGACCAGTTCGGCGACCCGGTCCGGGCCGAGGGCGCGAATGAGTTCGTCCTCCAGGTCGGCAGCGCAGACGAAGAAGGCGTGGTCCTCCTCGGCGAGCCCGGCGCGGGTCCAGCCGCGGGCGTAGTAGTCGCGCTCGCGCTCGTCGCACAGACCGGTGAGGCGCAGGCCGAGGCCCGGCGGGCCGAGCAGCCGGGCGTAGCGGGCGATGTTCATCGCGCCGCCCATGGACAGGACGCAGACGCCCTCGGCCGCCAGGTCACGTCCCCGGGCGGCGGCCAGGGCCTCGACGGCGGCCACGTCGCTCAGTCCTTCGAGCAGGACCACGGTCCGTACGGGCAGCAGCTCGGCGAGCTCCCGTGCGGGGTCGCCGGGGCCGCCCGCCGCCCACGCGGTGACCGCTTCCCGGAACGCCCCCATGTCAGCCATGGGTCGAGTGTCCGGCCCCGCCGCCGTTCACGCCACGCATTTTCGCGGTGGCCGCGGCCGGCGGCCGGCGCCGCTCAGGGCGTGCGGTGGGACGCCAGGCAGAGCCTGAGCCGGGTGAGGTCCTCGGCCTCGACGAAGACCCGCTGCCCCCAGTGCGCGGTGAGGCGTTCGGCCACGTCGACCAGACGGCGCCGGTCCTCCGGCGTGTACGCGGGGTGGCGCGCCCAGCCGCGGTCCGCGATCTCGTTGCCCAGCTCGGTGAAGAGCAGCCCGCGGTAGCGCCGTTCCTCGTCCGCCGTCAGCGGCGTCGCGGCCGCATCGTCCTCGCCCGCGCCCTCGCCGGGAAGCACCCGTACGTTGTAGAGCTCCCGCACCACCGCTCCGCCACCGCCTTCCGTCCGTGCCGCCGGCGTATCCGGCGCACCCGGCGGCAGGAGGACGTTAGCGCGACGGCAGTGGAACGTGAGTACGAGCTGCGAGGCTGGCGCGGTCACCGTGGCCGACGCGTCGCCACGGACCGGCAGACCACGCACCACGGGGGGCTCACGTCACATGCCACCGGCCGCGGGGACACGGTACGTACGGCCGCTCGACCAGCGGCTCGACCCCGTGCCCCGACGGCCCGCGCACGGACGGGTCGAGCCGAGCGAGAGAGCAGGTAGGGGAAATGCTCACCACACGCGTGACGGTCACCGTCCACGCATCCGATCCGCTCAGCAGGGCCGGGCTGATCAGTCATCTGCGGCACCAGCCGACGATCGACGTGATGGCCGGCCGCGAAGGCCACGGCGGCGGCGGGGCGCCGCGGGGGACGGCGGACGCGCCGGCGGTCGCCGTCATGCTCGCCGACCGGATCGACGAACCGACCACCGCCGAGCTGCGCCGGCTGCTGCGCGCCGGCAGTGACCAGCGGGTCGTGCTGGTCGCCCGGGAGTTGCGCGAGCCGGATCTGCTCACGGTCGTCGAATACGGGGTGCGGGCCATCATCTGGCGCCATCAGGCCACCGAGGAGCGCCTGTTGAGCGCCGTCCACAGCGCGGCCCGCGGCGAGGGGGAACTGCCGCCGGACCTGGTGAGCCGGCTCCTCGACCAGGTCGGGCGGCTGCAGCGGGCCACGGCCGCCGGCACCGGCCCGGGCGGCACCGTGCCGCTCTTCGGCATGGCACCGCGCGAGGTCGACGTGCTGCGGCTGCTCGCGGAGGGCTTCGAGACCCGGCAGATCAGCGAGAAGCTCGCCTACTCGGAACGCACCGTCAAGAACATCCTGCACGCGCTGATGACCCGGCTCCAACTCACCAACAGGGCGCATGCCGTCGCGTACGCGCTCCGCGAGGGCTACATCTGATGATCCATGAAATCGACGCGTCGCTGCGTCTGCTGCTCGCGCCGGCCGTCACCGGCGACATCGCCTTCGAGGCGCCGACCCGCGACTGGGCGGCCCGGCGCAACGCGCCCACCCTCAACGCGTACCTCTACGACATCCGCGAGGACGTCGCCCGCCGCGAACGCGGCCCCGTCGCCGAGCGCGACGCCCAGGGCGTCGTCACCCGCCGCCGCCAGCCGCCGCGCTGGTTCCGTCTCTCGTACCTGGTGACGGCCTGGACCGCCCGCCCGGAGGACGAACACCGGCTGCTCTCCGGCGCGTTGGCGCTCCTGCTCCCGCACGAGGTCCTGTCCGGCGACGCCGTCCCGGAGTCGGTCCGGGCCATCACCCCGACCCTGCCGCTCACGGTCGCGGTGCCGCCCGGCGATTCGCGCTCCCTCGCCGAGATCTGGTCCGCGCTCGGCGGCGAGCTGAAACCCTCCCTCGACGTCGTGATCACCACCCCCTTCCCGGTCACCCCGGTGTACGGCGCGGCCCCGCCCGTCACCGAGGGCGCCGAGGTCGTGGTCCGCGGCCTCGACGGCGTCCCGAACGACTCGTCCCCACGGATGCTGCGCCGCCCGGGCGGCGGCATCGCGGCACGCGGGGGCCGGGCATGAGCGACGACCTGCTGCACCTGATCGCCGCTCTGCGCACCCGGGTCGCCGCCCTGGTGGCCACCCGCAGCGCCGACGACCCGACGGCGGGTGATCCGCTGCGCGGCCTGTACGTGACCGGGGAGACGGCGCTGCGGATCGCGACGGCGACACCGGGCACGGCCGGGCCGGTGCCCGCCGGCCATGAGGGCGGTACGGGGCGGCTGGCCGCGCTCGGGCGCGCGTTCGGGCTGTCAGGGCTCGATGTGCAGGTGCTTCTCGCAGCGGTTGCGCCCGAGGTGGACCGGGGGTTCGAGGCGCTGTACGGGTACCTCAACGACGATGTCGGGCGGCGTCGCGCCACGGTGGGGCTGGCGCTCGACCTGGCCGGGACCGGTCCGACCGACGCGGGCGCTCGGGACCGCTTCCACCCGGCCGCGCCGCTGCGCGCGGGCGGGCTGCTTCAGGTCGACGACGAGGACGAGGGCCGGCCGCTGCCCGGGCGGGCGTTGCGGGTGCCGGAGCGGGTGGTCGCCCATCTGCTCGGCGACGACAGCCGGCTGGACGCCCGACTGGCGGGCGCGGGGGTGGAGTTGCTGCCGCCCGCCGGTGCGGACGCCGGGCCGGCCGTCGGAGAGGTCGCCGCGCGGATCGCGGCGGCCGGTCCCGTGACCGTGCATCTGCGGGAGCGGGTGCCCGGGGTTGCGACGGACGCCGTGGTGACCGCGCTGCGGGCGGCCGGGCGGCCGGTGCTGCGGTACCGGCCGGAGGGCGTGGACACGGAGGCGGCCCGGGTGCTGCTCCGGGAGGCCCGGCTGCGGGGCGCCGCGGTGGTCGTCGAGCCGCTGCCGCCGGAGCCCGGCCCGCTGGTGCGGGCGCTGGCGGCGGGCGGGGCGACGGTGGTCCTGGCCGGGGCCGAGGCGCCGGATCCGACGTGGGTGCCGGCGGCGGCGCTGGTGGCCCTGGAGGCGCCGGGGGCAGCCGAGGCCTCCTCCGTCGAGCTGTGGCGCCACGCGCTGGGCGGCGAACCCGGCTCCGGCCGGGGCGACTTCGACCTGGCCGAGGCGGTCGCGCCGTACCGCCTCGGCGGGGAGCAGATCCGGCGCGCGGCGAGCGCGGCCCGCGCCCTGGCGGCGTTCGAGGGCGGCGCGCTCACCCGGGCCCACGTCCAGCGGGGCGCGCGGCTCGTGTCGGCGCCGCTGCTCGACAGCCGGGCCCGTCGGGTGCGGCCCGCGGTGGGGTTCGCGGACATCGTGCTGCCGGAGGAGCCGCTGGACCTGCTGCGCGAGCTGACCGGGCGGGCCCGGCACCGGGACCGGGTGCTCGGCGAGTGGCGGCTGCGCACCGGCGGCGGGCGCGGGCGCGGTGTCGTCGCGCTGTTCGCCGGCGAGTCGGGCACCGGAAAGACGCTGGGCGCGGAGGTCGTCGCGGGCGAACTCGGCCTGGATCTCTATGTGGTGGACCTGTCGTCGGTGGTCGACAAGTACGTGGGCGAGACCGAGAAGAACCTGGAGCGGATCTTCGCCGAGGTCGACCGCACGGACTGCGTGCTGCTCTTCGACGAGGCGGACGCCGTCTTCGGCAAGCGGTCGGAGGTGCGCAGTTCGCACGACCGGTACGCGAACCTGGAGAGCGCCTATCTGCTGCAGCGCCTGGAGGCCTTCGACGGGATCGCGGTGCTCACCACCAACCTCCGCGCCAACATCGACGAGGCCTTCACCCGCCGGCTCGACCTCGTGGTCGACTTCCCGTTCCCGGACGCCGAGCAGCGGGTCGCGCTCTGGCACTCCTGCCTCGCGGGCGTGCCGCGCGCGGAGGGCCTGGCGGAGGAGATCCTGGGCTGTGCCAAGGAGTTCGAGCTCGCGGGCGGCGCGATCCGCTCGGCCGCGGTGACCGCCGGCTATCTCGCGGCGGCCCGGGGTTCCGGCGCGGTGGTGACGGGCGAGGACCTGCGGGCCGGGGCGCGTCGCGAGTACCGGAAGGCGGGGCGGCTCGTCGCGGACACGGCGGCGCCCTGGTCCCCGTAACGTAGCCTCGAAGCGATACGAGTCGGGGGGCGGTCCGCGTACGGACCGCCCCCCGATCTGCTTTCCGCCGCCGCTACTTCACGCTGCCGCCGACCATCGCGTTCAGCGTCTTCCAGTCGGCCGTGCCGGTGGCCGGGAGGCCGACGGCCTGCTGATAGGTGCGGATGTGGTCGGCGACCTGGCTGGTGTAGGTCGTCGTCGTGTCCTGGCCGGAGCGGAAGTGGGCGATGCCGAGCCGGGCCTGGTTGCGGGCCCGGTCCATGTCACCGGGGTCGGTGAAGTCACGGTTGATCGCCCACCAGAAGGCGGCGATCAGCGCGGTGTTCTCCCAGGTGCGGCTGCCCGCCTTCACCTCGTCGGGGGTGATGCCCTGGGCCCAGAGGGAGGTGAGGGTGGCGCGGCCGAGCATGCCCTCGGTGTCGGTCTTGAAGATCGCGGCCGTGTTGGTGCCGTCCCGCTGCCCGACGGAGACGACCTTGCGCTGGTAGCAGACGAGGGAGGCACGGGTCGGTCCGTCGATGACACCCGGACTCCAACTTCCCTTGAGGGTGCAGTCGTTGTTGAGGGCGGCCAGGCGCTGCTGGGCGAACTCGACGACGACGTCCTTCGGGTACCCCGGGCCCCACGGCGGGACCTCGCGCGGGGCGCTCGGCGGCGGGGGCGCCTGCCCACCGCCTCCGGTGCCGCCACCGCCGCCGCCCCCGGAGGCCGAACCGCCGCCGTCGCCTCCTCCGCCGTCGCCGGACCCGGAGCCGCCGTCACCGGGCGGCAGGTCCCCGCCACCGCCGGTCTGGTTCGCGTCGGGCGGCGGCGTGCCGGCCGTGCTCGGCGGGGGCGGGGCGTCGGGGAGCTTGTCGCCGTCGCCCTGCGGCAGCGGCGCGGGGGCGCCGGTCGCCCGGGTCTCCTTCGCCGCACTGGTGATCTTCGGGGAGAAGCTCATCCAGAGCGCGACGAAGGCGATGACGCCGGTGACGAGGAGGCCGGCCGCGACCATCAGCCAGGCGCCGAGGACGGGCCGCTGATCGAAGGTCGCGTCGATGTCGAGCGAGGTGTCGTCGCCGGAGCGGCGCACCGCCACGGTGAAGCGGTGCGACTCCTCGCCGCCGGTCCACCGTACGGCCTGCGGGCGCACCACGAGGTCGCCGAACGCGGCCCGGCCGGGCGCGATCTGCACGGCGTTGGGCCGCATGTCGAAGGTGAGCCGGTTCGCCTCGTCGCGTACGAGCAGCGAGGCGGTCAGCGGGGTGTTGCCCAGGTTGTCGACGGCGACGCGGGCCCGCCCGCGGAAGCGGCCGGTGAGCGCGGGCGGCAGCAGCTCGGCGCGCACCTCGGTGAAGGGCGTGACGGTCAGCCGGCCCTCCACGACGTCGCGGGCGGCGGCGTTCTCGCGGGGCTCGACGCGGATGCCGTACGGGAGGGGTCCGGCCGGCACGTCCGGCGAGCGCGGCGGGGCGAACGAGATCTCGGCGGTCCCCTCACTGCCCGGGTAGAGGCGGAGGACGTCCGGCTCCACCCGGGACCACCCCGAGGGTTTGCCGACGAGGGAGAGCCGGTATTCCTCGACGGTGTCCCCGGTGTTGCGCACACGCAGCCGAGCGGAGGTCCGGGTCCCTGGCTCGACGGTCACGTCGGCCGGGTCCAGAGAGGTCCACATGGTCATGGGCGCAGGCTAAGTGCCCGGAGGGCCCCGGCGGTTGCCCGAAAGTCCCCGGTCGGGGGCACGCTCGGATGCCCTGACGCGCCGGCCGAAGCGGTGGGCCCTGCCCTCGTGACGGCCCTTGCCTCCCTGGTCACGGGCGCGCGCGGCGGGAAGAGTCGATGGCGTACGCGTCACGGACGCCGACGACGGCCACGGGGCCGGCCGGCCGCCGGCCCGCACCCGCACGTTCTTCCCCTAGGAGCGATCGCCCATGCCCACCTATCTGTCCCCCGGTGTCTACGTCGAGGAAATCGCCAGCGGCTCCCGCCCCATCGAGGGCGTGGGCACCTCCGTCGCCGCGTTCGTGGGCCTCGCGCCGACCGGCCCGCTGAACGAGCCGGTGCTCGTCACCAACTGGACGCAGTATGTGGCGTCGTTCGGCGAGTTCACGGAGGGCCACTACCTGGCGCACTCCGTGTACGGCTTCTTCGACAACGGGGGCACGGCGGCGTACGTCGTACGGGTCGGCGGCGGGGACGCCCAGGGTGACGAGCAGGCCGACGGGGCGGGGACGGCCGTCGCGGCGGCGGGTGCCGGAGCTGGGGCCGGGGCGCCGCGTGAGCTGGTGGCCGGTGAGGCGGTCGCGCTCGGCACCTTCAAGGTGGCGGCGATCGCGGCCGGTTCGGAGGCCGGTGGGGCCCTGACCGTCGAGGTGCAGGACGTCGAGGGCGGGGACGGCGAGCGCTTCAAGCTGCTCGTGAAGGACGGCGAGAAGGTCGTCGAGAGCTTCGACGCGTCCGCGAAGAAGGGCTCGCGGACCTATGTCGTCACGCAGGTCAAGCAGCGTTCCAAGACGATCGTGGTCGAGGAGGCGGCGGCCGGCGGACAACTCGCCCGCCCGGACGCCCAGTCGGTGACGCTCGCCCCGCCGGTGGCGCCGGCCGCGCTCCCTGCCCGGGCCGGGGACCGAGCTGCCGGCGCGGCGACCGGGGCGGTGGCCGCCCTCGACTCCGCCCGCTTCATCGGCGATTCGGCCGACCGGACCGGTTTCGGCGGCCTGGAGGCCTTCGACGAGATCAGCATGGTCGCCGTGCCGGACCTGATGGCCGCGTACGAGCGGGGACTGATCGACGCGGAGCAGGTCAAGGCCGTGCAGCTCGGCCTGATCTCCCACTGCGAGCTGATGGGCGACCGGATGGCGATCCTCGACCCGCCGCCGGGCCTCAACGCGCGGGACGTGCGCAAGTGGCGCCAGGAGACGGCCGGTTACGACTCCCGCTACGCGGCCCTCTACTACCCGTGGATCAAGTCCTTCGACCCGGCCACCGGCCAGACGCGTACGGTGCCGCCGTCCGGCCACATGGCCGGCGTGTGGGCCCGCAACGACGCCGAACGCGGCGTCCACAAGGCCCCGGCCAACGAGATCGTGCGCGGCGCGGTCGACCTGGAGCTCCAGATCACCCGCGGCGAGCAGGACCTGCTCAACCCGGTCGGCGTGAACTGCATCCGCGCCTTCCCGGGCCGCGGCATCCGGGTGTGGGGCGCGCGGACCATGGCGTCCGACCCGGCCTGGCGCTATCTGAACGTCCGCCGCTACTTCAACTACCTCGAAGAATCCATCCTCGTCGGCACCCAGTGGGTGGTCTTCGAGCCCAACGACCAGTCGCTGTGGGCGCGGATCCGCCGCAACATCTCGGCGTTCCTGGTCAACGAGTGGCGTCAGGGCGCGCTGTTCGGGCAGCGCGCGGAAGACGCGTTCTACGTGAAATGCGACGCCGAGACGAACCCGCCGGAGTCCGTGGACCTGGGCCGCGTGGTCTGCGAGATCGGCATCGCGCCGGTGAAGCCGGCCGAGTTCGTGGTGTTCCGGCTCGCGCAGTTCCAGGGCGGTGGCGGGGAGCTGGAGGAGTAGCCCCCCGCCGTTCCGCCCGAACCTTCTGCTTCCCCTTCCCCATCCCGTACGAGATCCCGCACGAACAGGAGTGACCCCGCATGGCTCTGGACACCGGTGACGCGCTCACCACACACAATTTCGGCCTGCAGATCGACGGCGTCATGGTCGAGACCCTGCAGGAGATCAGCAGCCTCTCCATGGAGCAGGACGTCATCGAGTACCAGCAGGTCTCGGCCGACGGCAAGCCGATCATCAAGAAGCTCCCCGGCGTGAAGAAGGCCGGCGAGTGCACGGTGACGCGCGGCGCCACGCAGTCGCAGGCCTTCACCGAGTGGATCGCGGCCTCCATCGCGGGCAACATGGGCCAGGCCCGCAAGGACGCGTCGATCATCTTCATGGACTACGAGCTCAACGAGGTGAAGCGCTACAACCTGCGCAACGCCTGGTGCACGAAGGTGGAGTTGAGCGGCACCAAGGCCGGTGACGCCGCGGCGCTCACCGAGCAGGTGACCATCACCTTCGAAGAACTGACCCTCGGCTGATCCGGTGCGACGCGAAGGAACGGGGCCGGGTGCCCCGTCGGGGCCGGAACCCCGACAGGAGCCGCTGCGCACCGAGTTCGAGTTCGAGCTGCCGCGCGGCTACGTCGACGAGTCGGGCACGGTGCACCGCCGGGGCGCCATGCGGCTGGCCACGGCCCGGGACGAGCTGGTGCCGCTGCGGGACGTGCGGGTCCGCGAGAACCCCGCGTACCTGTCGGTGGTCCTGCTCGGCCGGGTGATCACCCGGCTCGGCTCGCTCCCGTCGGTGCACGACGGGACGGTGGAGAACATGTTCGCCTCCGACCTGGCGTTCCTCCAGGACTTCTACCGGCAGATCAACGCGGAGGGCCACACCCGGGCCGCCGTGGCCTGCCCGCACTGCGAGGAGTCCTTCGAGGTCGAGCTGGCCGGGAGCCGCCTGGGGGAATCGTGACGTACGCGGCCGATCTCATCGAGGAGGAGACCGCGTACCTCGCCTTCCACTTCCACTGGGGCATGGACGCCGTCCTCGACCTGGAGCACGCGGACCGGCGCGGGTACGTGGCGCGGGCGCGGGCGCTGGTGGAGCAGGGCTGACCGGAACAACGGCGTTACGGAGAAGGGGGGTTGGAGAGGATGAGGATGAACGTGTTCGACCGATGGCGCGGGCGCCGGAACCGGGCTTCGCGGGAGGAGCCGGTGACGGTACCGGCGACTGCGGTGCCGGAGACGGCGTCCGGCACGGCGTGGCAGGCCCTGCCCCCCGTCCAGCGCGTCCTCACACCCCCGACCCCCGTCGCGGAACCCGCCTTCGCCTCATCCCTCGCCACCCACTGGAACCCCTCCTTCCACACCCACCTGACCCACGCCTCCCTCCCCGCCGCCCCCGCCGGCCTCCTCCTGGACGCGGTACGCCCGGTGCCGCCGACCACCTCCGAACTGCCGGGGTTCCGGCTGCCGGTGGCGGGTACGGAGGGCACGTCGGTGCAGCGGGCGGTACGGGACGGGGCGGAGGCGCCGCAGGCGCCGGTCCAGCGCGAAGTGGAGGGCACACGGACAGCTGCGGCTGAGCTCGTGCGGGGCGCGCCGTCCTCGGCACCGCGTGTCGCCGAGGGCCCGCTGGGCGGCGTCCCGGCACCGGCACCCCCCGCCCAGCCCGCCACCCCGGCCCTGCCGCAGGCCGCACCCGCGCAGAACCACCGCCCCGACAGCGCCGCACCGCGGACGCCCGCCACAGGCACAATCCAGCGAGCGACCGAGGCCGCACGGGCCGGCGCGGCACGGCCCGCCCGGGCCGAAGCCGTACCTGCGACTGGTGGGCCGAACAGCGCTGACGCGCCGCTGGCAGGCCCTGGGGCGGAAGCCCCGCAGGGCAGCGTCCCGGCATCGGCAACCGCCGTCCAGCGCGCCACCCCCGCGCAAAACCACCGACCCGACAACACCGCACCCCGGACGCCCGCCACAGGCACAGTCCAACGAGCGACCGAGGGCGCACGGGCCGACACGGCACGGCCGGTCGGGACCGAGCCCGAACCCGCAACCGGTCACCCGAGTGCGGCAGCCATGCCGCGCCAGGGGAACGAGGGCCCGCAGAGCGGTCGGCCGGCACCGGCGCCCGCCGTCCAGCGCGCCACCCCGGCCCGACCGGAGGCCGGCGCCGCTCAGGTCCACCGACCCGACCTCGCGACGCACCGGACGCCCACCGCAGACGCGGGACCACAGACGCCGGTCCAGCGACCGACCGAGGCCAAGGCCAAGCCCGTGTCAGGTGCTCCGTCTCCGGCACAGCTGCCGGACGCCACGGCACGCCGTGGGGACGAGGGATCCCACGGAGGTCAGCCTGCGTCGGCACCCACCGTCCAGCGCGCCACTCCCACTCGACCGCAGGCCGGAGCCGCGCAGGACCACGGCCCCAACAACCCCACACCCCGGACACCCGCCACAGGCACAGGGCCGCAGGCACCGCTCCAGCGAGCGGCCGAGGGCACGCGGCCCGGCGTGGCACGCCCGGTCCGGGCCGAGGCCGAACCCGCAACCGGTCACCCGACCGCCGCCGCCATGCCACGCCGAGGTACCGAGGGCCGACAGGGCAGCGTCCCGACACCGGCACCCACCGTCCAGCGCGCCACCCCGGCCCAGCCGCAGGCCGCGTCTCCGACGCCCACCGCAGGCCCAGGGCCGCAGGCCCCGATCCAGCGTGAGGTGGAGGGCGCGCGAGCTGCCACGGCCAAGGCCACGCCCGTACCTGGTGTCCCGTCTCCGACACGGCAGCCGGAGACCACGGCACACCGTGGGGCTCAGGGCCCGCAGGGCGGCGCATCGCGGCTGGCACCCACCGTCCAGCGCGCCGCCCCGGCCCAGCCGAAGGCCGCGCCTCGGACGCCCGCCACAGGCCCAGGCCCGCAAGCCCCCGCCCAGCGAGCCGTCGAAGACGAGCGAACAGCCCCAGGCAGGCCCGCACGGGCCGAGGGGGCCGGACCCGCAGGGGACCCCCGTCCCGACAATGCCACTCCTCGGACGCCCACCGCAGCCGCAAGGCCGAAGGCACCGCTCCAGCGAGCCGCCGAGAGTCCGCGAACAACCGCCGACGCGCGGCCCGCAGCGCAGCGTGAGGCCGTAGGCCCGCAGGGCAGCGGACCCGGACCGGCGCCGACGGCTCCCGTCCAGCGGCGCGCGGCCAACAGGGCGGCACAGACGGTCGTCCGGCCCCTGAGCACCCCGCGCTCGCCGCTCCTCTCCGCGCGGGCCGTACCCCCCGCCCGCCGACTTGACCCGGTCGGGGCAGAGCCGGCGCCCAGGACCACCCCTGTCGAAACCATCCAGAACTCCCCGGGCCCGGACTCCCCCGCCGGGCCCGGGGTTCACGACAGTGGTGCGGCGCGTCGGGGGCCCGCTGTGCGGAGGTCGCGGCGGGCGCCCGGGGCGGACTGGAACACCCAGGCGCAGGCGGCGCGACGGTCCCCCATCGGGGCACCGGTCACGCCCGCCCCGGCGCCCGTCCAGAAGGCCCCGGTACCGGCGCCGCCGGCGCCCGTGCCGGCCGCACCGCTCCCCGTCGTCACCGTCACGGACGTGCCGCGGGCCACCGCGCCCGCCGTGCAGCGGAGCTCCGTACGGCCACTGGCCACGGCACGGCCGCTCGCGCCGAGCGTGCCGGAGGCCGCACCGATGGCGGTACCGGCACCGGTGCCGACCGTACAGCGCCGAGCCGCGCCTGCGCCCGCCACCGCGCCCGCCGTGCAGCGGAGCTCCGTACGGCCACTGGCCACGGCGCGGCCGCTCGCGCCGAGCGCGCCGGAAGCCGCACCGATGGCGGTGCCGACCGTGCAGCGCCAGGCCGCGCCCGCGCCCCTCGCCCGTACCTCCGTACCCATCGCGGGAACCGCTCCGCCCGCCCCCGTCCGGCGGACCAGCACACCACCGGCTCCCGCGCCCAACCCCGCCCCCGCCGAATCCCCCGCCCACCTCGACGAGTTGGCCCGTCGCCTCGTCGCCCCGCTGTCCCGGCTGCTCCGCGCCGAGCTGCGGGCGGACCGTGAGCGGGTGGGCCGGCTCCGCGACCACCAGCACTGACCCTCCGACCAAGCCACCCCCTACCGAGAGACCGCCGCCATGCCCCTGCTCCAGGACCCCGCTTCCACCGTCTTCTTCAAGCTGACGATCGACGGCCAGGACCTCGGTCTGTTCAACGGCTGTGACGGGCTGTCCTCGGAGGTCGAGGTGGAGCAGCGGCACGAGGGCGGGAACAACGGGTTCGTGTGGCAGTTGCCGACACGGGTGACGTTCTCGACGATCCGGCTGACACGGCCGCTGACCTCGGACACCGCCCGCGTGGCCGCGTGGATCTCGTCGCTCGCCACCGGCATCACCCGGCCGACCGCGCAGATCGCGGCGCTGCGCGCCGACGGGTCGGTCGTGGCGCAGTGGGGGCTTGTGGAGGTGCTGCCGGTGCGGTGGACGGGGCCGTCGCTGGATCCGGCGAGTCCGGGGGTGGCGACGGAGTCGCTGGAGATCGCGCATCACGGGTTCACGGACGCGGGGGGTCTGTAGCGATGGCGGCGGTCTCGGGCGGGAAGGCGGCGCGCGGGCTCTCGCGGGCGTCGTTGGCGATCCATCAGCCGCCGACGGATCTGGACGGCGGGCTCGGCGGGATGCTGGGCGAGGTCAAGTTCCAGTTCAATCCGGACCAGTTGAGGCTGAGCAGGTCGGCACACTGGTTCACGGAGCCGAACGTGGCGTACGACCGGGGCGCGCCGCCGAAGTTCACCGGGGCCGAGCCGGCGTCGATGGAGGTCGAGGTGTTCCTCGACGCGTCGGGGACGCCGTCGTCGACGGCGGTGCAGCAGCAGGTCGAGCTTCTGCTCTCCTGCTGCGAGGTGACGCAGCAGAGCATCGACGCGAAGGCCCCGTCACCTCCCTGGGTGTCGTTCTCGTGGGGGTCGTTCTCGACGGTGCGGCTGGTCGCCTACGTGACCTCGGTGTCGGCGACGTACACCTTGTTCAGCCCGAGCGGGGTGCCGCTGCGGGCGACGTGCGCGCTGTCGCTGACGGAGATCTCGTCGGCGACGAAGCGTCAGAACCCGACCTCGGGCGCGTTGTCGGCGCGGCGGGTGCACCGGGCGGTGGCCGGGGACTCGCTGGCGTCCCTGGCCTGGCGGGAGTACGGGGACGCTACGCGCTGGCGGCTGATCGCCGAGGCGAACGGGATCGACGACCCGATGCGGCTGCGCCCGGGCACGGAACTGCTGCTGCCGTCCACCCATGACACACCCGACTATTCGCCCGACCACAGGCCCCACCCCTACACGCCCCACTACACGCCCCATGACACGCCGGAAACCGAGGGCACCGCATGAGCGAGAAGACTTTCACCACCGTCCTCCACGTCCAGCTCGACGGCACTCCGCTGCCGGAGCCGCTGGCGGCGCGGCTGACCGAGGGCTGGGTGGACTCCAGCGTGAACGTGCCGTCGGCGTTCCAGCTGACGTTCGCGGACAAGGACGGCACGCTCACCGAGAAGTACCGGTTCCTGAAGGTCGGTGCGATGGCGGTGCTCTCGCCGTTCGCCGACGGCAAGCGGGGCGAGCCGATGCTGACGGGCGAGGTGACGGCGGTCGAGGTGGACGCGGCGCCGGGGCACGGGCGCTATCTGATCCTGCGCGGATACGATCCGGGGCACCGGCTGCTGCGCAACCGGCGGGTCGCGGGCTATCCGAACATGACCGCCTCGGACATCGCGCGCAAGCTGGCGGCGCTGAACGGCGTTCCGGTCGGCCGGATCGACGCGACGCCCTCGGTGTACGAGCTGGCGACCCAACCCAACCTCACCGACTGGGACTTCCTGTCGCGCCTCGCCCGCGAGAACGACGTCCGGCTGTCGCTCGACCCGGCGGGCCGGCTCGTCTTCGCCGCCCTGGCGCCGGCGTCGGGCGCGCCCGCCGACACGACGCCGGCGGCGCAGAGCCCGTACGTCCTGGACTTCGGGGCGAACACGCTGCACAGCAGGGTGTCGGTGACGGCCGCGGGGCAGGTCCGCCAGGTCGACGTGCGGGGCTGGGATCCGCGAACGAAGCAGGCGCTGTCCTCCCCCACACCCGCGCTCGCGAGCCGGGAGATCGTCTCGGACATCACTCCGGCGCAGCTGTCGACGCCGTTCGGCCCGGCCGAACTCACCGCCACGGGCACGCCGTTCACCACGCAGTCGGAGGTGAAGCAGGCGGCCTCGGCGCTCGCGGACGACGTGACGGGCTCGTTCGCGGAGGTGGAGGTGGCGGTCACGGGCAATCCGGCGCTGAAGCCGGGGCAGCCGGTGGCGGTGAAGGGCGCCGGGTTCCCGTTCGAGGGGCGCTACACGGCGACCGGCGTGCGTCATGTCTTCACGTCGGGGCGGCAGTTCGCGACCTGGCTGACGGTCTCGGGGCGGCAGTTCCGTTCGCTGTACGGGACGGCCTCGGGCGGCGGCGAGCCGGCGCCGCCGATGCCGGGGGTGGCGGTGGCCCTGGTCACCAACACCAAGGACCCGCTGAACCTGGGCCGGGTGCGGCTGCGCTTCCCGTGGCTCTCGGACACGTACGAGAGCGGCTGGTGCCGGGTGGCGCAGCTCGGCGGCCGGGGCGGCGGCGGGCTGATGCTCCCGGAGGTGGACGACGAGGTGCTGTGCGCCTTCGACCGCGGGTCGCTGGAGCATCCGTACGTCCTGGCGGGGCTCTACAACGGGGTGGACCGGCACACTCCGGCCACCGACCAGGCGGCCGCGGTGGATCCGACGAGCGGCCGGGTGCAGTGGCGGGCGCTGACCTCGCGCTCCGGGCACACGGTCGAGCTGCGCGAGAACGCCGGGCGGACCCGGGCCTCGCACGGTGTGCGGCTGCGCACCGGGCAGGGCAAGCTCAGCATCGAGCTGAACGAGGCCCGTACGACCCTGACCATCGACAGCGACGGCACGGTCACCATCACCGGCGCCCGGGGGGTCACGGTCGACTCGGGCGGGGACCTGACGCTGTCGGCGCGCGGCCGGATCAACATGGACGCGAAGCTCGGCGTGGACATCAAGGCCGGGGCGAAGTTCAAGGTGACGGCGCTGACCCAGGCGGTCCTGAACGCGCCCGCCCTGATCACCTCGACCGTGCCGATGCCGAACCCGGTCGCGGCCAACCTGCCGTTCTGAGGAGTCCGAGGAGATCCCTGATGAGTGAGCACTTCGTCGGCGCCGGCTGGGCGTTCCCGCTGCGCACCGGGCCGAGCGGGGCGATCGCCCTGGTGCGGCGCGACCGCGAGATCGAGGAGTCGATGCGGCTCGTCCTGGCGACGGCGCCGGGCGAGAGGCCGATGCGGCCCGAATTCGGCTGCGCGGTCCACGAGTTGGTGTTCGCGCCGGTCAACGACGCGACGATGGGCCGGATCCGGTACGAGGTGATGTCCTCGCTCGACCGCTGGGAGCCGCGGATCGAGGTCGAGGAGGTCTCGGTCGCGCCCGCGCCGGGCGAACCGACGACCCTGCACATCGACGTGCGCTACCGGGTGCGCGGCGCCAACAACCCGCGCAATCTCGTCTTCCCCTTCTACGTCATCCCCTCCGAGGACTGAAAGATCCGCCATGGCCCTGCCCTCACCCCATCTCGACGACCGGCGGTTCCAGCAGTTCGTCGACGACGCCAAGCGCTATGTCCAGCAGGCGTGTCCCGAGTGGACGGACCACAATGTCTCCGACCCGGGCGTCACCCTCATCGAGGCCGTCGCGCACATGGCGGACCAGTTGGTCTACCGGCTCAACCGGGTGCCGGAGAAGAACCATCTGGCCTTCCTCGACCTGCTCGGCGTGACGCTCTTCCCGCCCGCCGCGGCGCGGGCCGACATCACGTTCCGGCTGTCGGCGCCGCAGCCCGAGCCGGTGCTCCTTCCGACCGGCACGGAGGTGGCGACGGGGCGTACGGAGACGGAGGAGGCGGTCGTCTTCGCGACCACCGCCGATCTGACCGTCGTGCCCTGCGCCCTCGACCGGATGCTGCGGCACGAGGCGGGCGGGACGCCCGAGGACCGCTCGCAGGACGTGCTCGGCGGGGAGGACGTGCCCGCGTTCACGGCGCTTCCACAGGTGGGCGACGCGCTGCTGTTCGGTCTCTCGGCGGCGGTGCCGGACTGTGTGCTCGTGCTCGACCTGGACAGCCGGGTGGACGGCGTCGGCGTGGATCCGCGCCGTCCGCCGCTGGTGTGGGAGGCGTGGACGACCGGCGCCGGCTGGACGGAGGTCGAGGTCGACGAGGACTCCACCGGCGGTCTGAACCGGCCGGGCGAGGTGGTGCTCCACATGCCGTCCGGGCACGCGGTGTCGCGGCTCGGCGGGCATGACGCGGGCTGGGTGCGCTGCCGGGTGGTGGAGGCGGCGGCCGGGCTGCCCGCGTACTCCGAGTCGCCGACGGTGCGCTCGGCCCGGGCGTTCACCATCGGCGGCACGGTGCGCGCCGCGCACGCCGAGACCGTGCGGGACGAGGGGCTCGGCGCGTCGGAGGGCGTGCCGGGGCAGCGGCTGCGGCTCGCACACGCGCCGGTCGTGGACCGGCCGCCGCTGCTGCTCCAGGTCGCCGAGCGGGCCGGCGGGGGCGCGGACGAGGACGCCCCGGAGTCGGGCTGGCAGGAGTGGACGGCGGTCGCCGACTTCGCCGCCTCGCGCCCCGGCGACCGGCACTTCACCCTGGACGCGGCCACCGGCGAGCTGGCCTTCGGCCCGGCGGTGCGCCAACCCGACGGTACGGTACGGCAGTTCGGCGCCGTTCCACCGAAGGGCGCGGCGATCCGGGCGGTACGGTACGGCACCGGGGGCGGCCGGGCGGGCAATGTGGCCCGGGGCACGATCACCGTGCTGCGCAGCTCCATCCCGTACATCGCGCGGGTGGAGAACCGCGAGGCGGCGCGCGGCGGCGTCGACGGGGAGACCGTCGAGGAGGCGAAGGCCCGGGCGCCCATCACGCTGCGCGCCCAGGAGCGGGCGGTGACCGCCCGCGACTACGAGGAGCTGGCGCGGCGCGCGGCGCCGGAGACCGCGCGGATCGCCTGCCTGGCGGCGGACACGGCCGCGTCCGGGGCCGAGTCGGGCGTCGGGGAGAACGCGGTGCGGGTCCTGGTGGTGCCGCAGGCGGTGCCGGACCGGGGCGGGCGGCTGCGCTTCGAGCAGCTGGTGCCGGGCGACGAACTGCTCGCCCGGGTGACCGGGTTCCTCGACGAGCGGCGCCCGCTGGGCACCCGGCTGGCCGTGGGTCCCCCGTACTACCAGGGCGTGACCGTGGTGGCGACGCTGCACGCCTTCCGGGCGGCGGAGGCGGAGCGGGTGCGGGCCGACGCGCTCGACACCCTCTACGCGTACCTGGATCCGCTGACCGGCGGCGCGCACGGCGAGGGCTGGCCGTTCGGGCGGCCGCTGCGGGCGGGCGAGGTGTTCGCCGCGCTGCAGCGGGTGCCGGGCGTGGAGCTGGTGGACGAGGTACTGCTGCACCCGGCGGACCCGCTGACCGGGCGGCGCGGCGACGCGACCGACCGGATCGAGCTGGCGCCTTCGGCGCTGCTCTTCCCGTTCGACCACCGCGTCCGGGTGGTCGAGGCCCGGTGAGCGGATCCGCGCGGGGCACGGTGCCGGGGCTCGCGACGCCGCACCCGCTGGGGGCGGCGCTGCCCGCCGTGTACGCGGAGGACGACTTCGGGCAGCGTTTCGTCGCCGGTCTCGACGTGGTCCTGGCGCCGCTGTTCCATGTGCTCGACTCCCTGGAGGCGTACTTCTCGCCGTGGCTGGCGCCCGCCGACTTCGTCGACTACCTGGCGGGCTGGGTGGGCACCGAGCTGACCGGCACCGAGCCGCTGGCGCTGCGCCGACAGGCGGTGGCCTCGGCGGTGGCGCTGCACCGGGTCCGCGGCACCCGGCAGGGGCTCGCGGCTGCGGTGCGCCTCGCGTTCGGCGTCGATCCCGAGATCACCGAGAGCGGCGGCGCGAGCTGGTCGGCCCGGCCGCTCGGCCCGTTCCCCGGCAGCCCCGCGGCCGGGGTGCACGTCGTCCTCCGGGTCGCCGACCCGGCCGCGGTGGACCCGCACCGGCTGCGCGCGGTGGTGGCCGCGGCCCGCCCGGCCCACCTGCCGTTCACGGTCGCCGTGACCACGTCCCGTACCTCCGAAGGAGCCTGAACCCCATGAGCGACGCGACCTCGTCCGCCCCTCCGTCCCCCTCCCCCGCCCGGGCGTGTCCGGAGTGCGGGAACCCCGTCCGCAAGCACGACCAGTCCTTCTGCGACGGCTGCGGGGCGTTCCTGCGCTGGGACACGCCCGCGTCGGGCTCGACGGGCCCCGCCCCGGAGGCGGCGGATCCGGCGGAAGCGGCTGATCCGGAACCGGATCCGGAGCCGGTGCGTTCGGATCCGGTGCGTTCGGAGCCCGGGCCGCCCGCCGGCGCGGAGGACGACACGGCGCCGCTGCCGGCCACGCCCGCGGCCGACCCGGTGGTTCCCGCGTCGGGCGCCGGGAACACCGTCGCCCGCTCGCTGCTCGTACCGGTGCCGGAGCACGCCGGGGACGAGGCGCCGCCGGTCGCCGCGCCCGTGCTGCCCGCCCGGCCCGGGGCGGCGGCGCCGGCGGTCCGGGCCGCCGCGGCGCCCGCGCCGGTACGGGACGGTGTGCCGTGCCCGGCGTGCGCGAGCGTCAACGAGCGGGGCCGGCACTTCTGCCGGTCGTGCGCGACGCCGATGGTGCCGGAGACCCTGGACACGGCCGACGGCCCGTACGCGGGACGGCGCCCGGGTCTGGTGCGCGACCGGAGCCGCTGGATCGTGCGGGCGCTGATCGGCGCGGGCGTGGTGGCCGTGGTGGTGGGCGGCATCGTCGGCGGTCCGCCGGCCGCGCGGGCCGTGCAGGACCACTTCGCCACCCGCGTCCCGGTGCATCCGGTCGCCTGGACGGCCTCGCACACGGCGCCGAAGCGGGACGCGAAGCTCGCGGGCGACGGCTACTCCGACACCTGGTGGGGCACGGGGTACGGGGGCGACTCGGCCGGGCAGTTCCTGGAGGCGCGCTTCGGCGAGCCCACCGATCTGCTGAACGTCCTGATCACGCCCGGCAGTTCGAAGAACACCACGCAGGCCGACGGGCAGGCCGCCCCGCGCACCTTCGACCTCGCGGTCACGGACTCCTCGGGCACCACGCGCGTCACGCACCACCGCCTGAACGACGGCGGCACACAGCGCCTCGACCTGCGGGTCCGCGATGCCCTGTCGGTGCGGCTGGTCCTGGGCACGGCCTGGCGGGCGGACCCGCGCAAGCAGGTCGCCGTCGCGGAGCTGGAGTTCTTCGGCCGCTCGGTCAACTGACCGTCGGACACAGGGAGTCAGTCGGCGAAGGTGCCGTGGCGGCCCGCCCCCGAGGCGAAGCGGGCGGCGCCCGCCGAGGTCTCCCCGGCGGTCAACGGCACCATGCCGTGCGCGAGTTCACCGGCCATGGCCTCGCCCTCGGGCAGCCCGTGCTGTTCGAGGACGGACATCCGGTCGTGCCGCAGGCACAGTTGCGGGAACGCGGCGATCCGCCGGGCGAGTTCCTCGGCGGCGGCGCGGGACTCGCCCGGCGGCACCAGGCGGTTGGCGAGCCCGATGGCGTGCGCCTCGGCGGCGGGCACCGGCCGCCCGGTGAGGATCAGGTCCATGGCCCGGCTCTCCCCGATCAGCCGGGGCAGCCGCACCGTGCCGCCGTCGATCAGCGGCACGCCCCAGCGGCGGCAGAACACGCCGAACACGGCGTCCTCCTCCACGACCCGCAGATCGCACCAGAGGGCGAGTTCGAGGCCGCCGGCGACGGCGTGTCCGGCGACCGCGGCGATCACCGGCTTGCTCAGCCGCAGCCGGGTCGGCCCCATCGGCCCGTCCCCGCCGGCATCCACCCGGTTCCCGCGCGCCGTCCCGACCGCCTTGAGGTCGGCGCCCGCGCAGAAGGTCCCGCCCTCGCCCCACAGGACGGCCACCGAGGCGTCGTCGTCGGCCTCGAACTCCCGGAAGGCATCGGCAAGGAGCGCCGCCGTCGGGCCGTCGACGGCGTTGCGCGCCTGCGGCCGCGAGAGCACGACGGTCGTCACCGGCCCGTCCCGCTCGACGCGTACGGCGGGGATGCTCATCGGCCGGCACCGTCCTGGATGCGACGGAAGGGCCGCTCGGCCTCCAGGGTGAACGCGACGTCGAGCAGGGTGCGTTCGGCACCCGGGCGGGCCGAGAACATCACGCCGATCGGCAGTCCGGCGTCGGTCGTCGCGGCGGACGGAAGGGACAGGGAGGGGGTGCCGACCACGTTGTCGATCGGGGTGTACGCGACGTAGGCGAGGATCCGCTTGACCAGGGTCCGGTACGGCACCGAGGGGCTGAGGTGGCCGATCGGCGGTGTGGTGTGGGCGAGCACCGGCGACATCAGCAGGTCGTGGCCGCGGAAGGCCGCCGCGTACGCCAGCTTCGTACGGCGCAGCCGGCGCAGCACGCCGGGGGTGCGGTGCCAGTTCTCGACGTAGGTCTCGCGCAGGCCGCGGCTGAGCGGGTCCATGCGGTGGCGGTCGAAGCCGGCGCCGAGGGTGCGGCCGGTGGTGCCGATGAGGAAGGACAGCAGGCCCCAGTAGGTGAGGAAGTCCTCGGTGAAGCGGGGGTCGATGGCGGGCATGACCGGTTCCACGGTGTGGCCGAGCCGTTCGAGGGCGGTCGCGGTCTCGGTGACGGCGGCGCGGGTGGCGGCGTCCGGGCGCACGCCGTTGGGCGAGTCGAGGAGCAGGCCGATCCGCAGCCGGCGTCCGGAGGGGCCCTCGACGAGGCCGACGGGCGGCAGCGCGGGGTTGCGCCAGTGGCGTTCGGCGGCGGCCAGGAACGCGGCGCTGTCGCGGACGGAACGGCTGACGACGCCGTCCGTGACGAGGTCGAGGGGCAGTCGGCCGCTCTGCGCGTTGGCGACGACCCGGCCGCGGGTGGGCTTGAGGCCGACGAGTCCGCAGCAGGCGGACGGGATGCGGATGGAGCCGCCGCCGTCGTTGGCATGGGCGATCGGCACGGCGCCGGCGGCGACGAGGGCGGCGCTGCCGCCGGACGAACCGCCCGCCGAGTGGTCGGTGTGCCACGGGTTGCGGACGGGTTCGGCGTCGTCGTACTCCGTGGTCGGGCTGAAGCCGAACTCGGGCAGCCGGGTCTTGCCGAGGACCGTGACGCCGGTGCTGAGGAACTGGCGGGCGAAGGGCGCGTCGTGGCGGGCCGGGCGCGGGGTGAAGGCCGCGCTGCCGTGGCCGGTGGGCAGTCCGCGCCGGTCGGTGTTGTCCTTGACGAAGCTGGGCACGCCGGCGAAGGCGCCGTCGCCGGAGCCGGACGCGGTGGTCTCGGCGTCCTCGGCGTACACCTGTACGGCGTGCAGCCGGGCCTCGACCTCGCGGACCCGCGCCGCCGCGTCCCGGGCGGCCTCGGCGGCACCGACCTCGCCGCTGCGGATGGCGGCGGCGAGTCCCACCGCGTCGCGCTCTCCCAGGGCGTCGTCCCGGAAGGCGTGCACCCTGGTCCGTTCCTCGGAAGTCGTCACCGCTGCCTCAGCCCCCGCCCGTCCGCATGCCTGTGCCTGGTCGCCCCATCATTCCGTACCCGTAGGTAACACGCGAGCGGATCATGGGATTGTTTCTCGCCCTTCGCCAGACTGGGCGCATGGCAACTGTCGACGGAGTCCCCGCGTCCACCGCCCAGCTGGCGGCGCTCGCCCTGACCAACTACGGGCATTTCACCACCCTGCGGGTCGAGGAGGGCGGCGGCGTGCGCGGCCTCGGGCTGCACCTGGAGCGGCTGGTGCGGGACTGCGCCGCCGTGTTCGGGGCGGCGCTCGATCCGGAGCGGGTCCGCGGCCACGTACGGGCGGCGTGCGTACGGGAGGCGGCGGACGGCCGGTCCGGGGCCCTGAACGTGCGGGTGACCGTCTTCGATCCGGCGCTCGACATCGTGCGCCCGGCGGAGCCGGCCGCGGACCCGCGGGTGCTGGTGACCGTACGGCCGGCCGGTGGCCTGTTTCCGCCGCCGCTGCGGGTGACGGCCAGGCCGTACCGGCGCGATGTGCCCGCCGTGAAGCACGTGGGGCTCTTCGGGCCGCTGGCGCTGCGGCGCGAGGCGCGGCGGGCCGGGTTCGACGACGTGCTGTTCACCGAGCCGGGGCCGGGGCCCGGGACCGGGACCGGGCACGGCGGGGACGCGCTGGTCACCGAGGGCTGCACCTGGAACGTGGGGTTCGTGGACGCGGCGGGCCGGGTGGTGTGGCCGGCGGCGGACGTGCTGCCCGGGGTGACCATGCGACTGCTACGGGAGGCCCACCCGGGCGCGCTCGTCCGGCCCGTCCGCATGGGCGAGCTGCCCGCCCTGCGGGCCGCGTTCGCCACCAACGCGGCGATCGGCGTGCGCACCGTCCACGCCGTGGACGGGCACCGCTTCCCCGCCGACGATCCGGTGCTCGCGGAGCTCCGGGCGGCCTACGCGGCGCTCCCGTTGGATCGCCTGGCAGACTGAGCGGCCACCTCAGCGAAGGAGACCGTATGTCGATGGTCGGCGGCCTGCGCAGGATGGCCCGGCTCGCGCGCCGGATGCGCCGGGTGGACCTCAGTCACCCGGCCCGTTCGCCGCTCGGCAGCACCGTGGTCAACTGTGTGGGGTACCGGGACGGCGAGCGGCTCGCGGACGCGGGCGGAGTCGCCGAGACCGTACGGCACCTGCGCAAGCACACCGGGCGCGGCGGTTTCGTGTGGCTGGGGCTGCACGAGCCGAGCGAGGCGGAGTTCGAGGGGGTCGCCGAGCTGTTCGGACTGCATCCGCTGGCGGTGGAGGACGCCGTGCACGCGCACCAGCGGCCGAAGCTGGAGCAGTACGGGGACGTGCTGTTCGCGGTGTTCAAGACGGTGACGTACGTCGAGCACGAGCGGCTCACGGCCACCAGCGAGGTCGTCGACACCGGCGAGCTCATGGTCTTCACCGGACCGGATTTCGTCGTGACCGTCCGGCACGGCCGGCACGGTTCGCTCGGCCCGCTGCGCGAGGCCCTGGAGGCACGGCCCGAGCAGCTGGCCCAGGGGCCTTCGGCGGTGCTCCACGCGCTGGCCGACCATGTCGTGGACGAGTACCTCGGGGTGGTGGACGCCGTCCAGGACGACATCGAGCTGGTGGAGACGGAGGTGTTCGCGCCGCGGACCGGCACCCCGCCGGACCCGGGGCGGATCTACCAGCTCAAGCGGGAACTGCTCGAACTGAAGCGGGCCACGGTGCCGCTGGCCCGCCCGCTCGAAGCGCTGATCGCCCGGCCGCCCGCGGTCCTGGACCCCGCGATACGCCCGTACTTCCGGGACGTCGCCGACCATCTCGCGCGCGCCACCGAGCAGATCAACGCCTTCGACGGGCTGATCGACTCGATCCTGCAGGCGCATCTGGCCCAGGTGACGGTCGCGCAGAACGAGGACATGCGCAAGATCACCGCGTGGGCGGCGATCGTCGCGGTGCCGACCATGGTGTGCGGGATCTACGGCATGAACTTCGAGCACATGCCCGAACTGGGCTGGACCTACGGCTACCCCCTCGTCCTCTCGGTGATGGCGACGGCCTGTTTCCTGCTGCACCGGGGCTTCAAGCGCAACGGCTGGCTCTGAGTCCCCGGCGGTCCCGGCTCAGGCCGGGGCGGCGAGCTCCGGGTGCTCCTTGAGGAGCCGGGGCGGGGCCGCCTGCCGCCACGAGTCGACGACGATCGCACGGAGCTCGTCCGCGTCGTCGACGGCGGCGAGCCGCACCCGTACCCAGGCGAAGGCCGCCTCGTGGTCCGCCACCCAGAACTTCTCCGGCTCCGCCAGGGCCAGCTCGTCGCGCTCCTCCTTGGGGCAGCGCACGGCCATCGAGGTCTCCTGCTCGGGCAGGGTCAGGAACATCTTCCCGGCGACCCGGAAGGTGGGCATCGACCAGGCCTCCTTCTCGGTGGTCTCCGGGAGGGCGAGCGCGAGCGCGCGGACGTCGTCGGAAGTGCTCATGCGGCCGACCCTACGACGGGGCACTGACAGCGGCCGGATCAACCGGCCGCCCGCGGGGGCGGCGGCGGGGGCGGCGGGGCCAGTGGGGGCGGTGGCGGCCCGGGGTCCGCACGCCGCTGGTGCCACAGGCAGGAGAGGACCACGACCAGCGGCCACAGCGACTGCAGGCAGGTGACGAGGCGTTCGGCGACGCCCGCAGGGCCGTCGCTGTCGGTCGCCACCAGGTACCAGAGCGCGCCGGCGCCCATCGACGCCGTGGCCAGGAGCGCGGGCAGCGGCCGCAGCGCCCAGGGGGCCCGGGCCCCGCCCCGTACGGCGGCGAGCAGCGGCCACAGGGCGAGGAACGCGAAGCCGGTGGCGGCGACCGAGCCGTGCCGCAGCGAGCCGCCGCTGGTGGGCGCGGGGACCAGGGACACGACCACGGCGGCCAGGCCGCCGGCGGCCAGCGCGACCCGCCCGGCGGGGGCGGCGGGGCGCAGCGCCCAGGCGGTGCCCAGGTGGCAGACGCCGACGGCGAAGAGGGCGCTGGTCATGACCCAGAAGCCCGCGGCGCCGTAGGCGGCGAGGA
Source organism: Streptomyces sp. SKN60 (assembly GCF_026236535.1). GTDB lineage: Bacteria > Actinomycetota > Actinomycetes > Streptomycetales > Streptomycetaceae > Streptomyces. The sequence goes on from NZ_JAHTMW010000006.1 coordinate 371,212, forward strand.
CGCTGATGGTCTGCCGCACGGCGTCGTAGGAAGGGCCTTCGAGCGCCGCCGCGGTCGTCCAGCCGGCGACCAGGACCACGGGGGCGGTGCCCGACGGCAGCAGGGCCCATCTCGGAACGCGTCGCATCGGATCACGGTAGGCGGCCCTGCCGCGCCGGGCCTGCGGAGCACGCCGCGCGGCGCGGCACGATCCGCCGACCGGAGGCCCCGGCGGGACCCTGGGATCCCTACTGCGCGCCGAAGACCTGCGTCCAGTAGGGGCCGCCGGCGTCGTGGATGCCGATGCCGATCTCCTTGAAGGAGCAGTTGAGGATGTTGGCGCGGTGGCCGGGGCTGTTCATCCAGGCGTCCATGACCTCGGCGGGGGTCCGCTGGCCCTTGGCGATGTTCTCGCCGTACGTGGACCAGCGGTAGCCGGTGGCGGTGACGCGGTCGCCGGGGTCGGCGCCGTCGGGGTTGGTGTGGTCGAAGAAGTTCCGGGCGGCCATGTCGTCGGAGTGGCCCTGGGCGGCGCGGGTGAGCAGGGAGTTGGCGGTGACCGGGCCGCATCCCGCCTTGGCGCGTTCGGCGTTGGTGAGGTCGATGACCTGCTGGGCCTCGGTGGCGTTCGGGTCGCTGGTGCCGCCGCCGCTGCCCGAGGTGCTGGTCGGACGCGTGGGCTGCGGGCGGGGCGCGGGCGCGGTGGTGCGCGGCGGGGCGGGCTTGGTGGTGGTGCGGCTGGGCGAGGGCTTGGGCGGGTGGCTGGAGGGCCGGGCGGAGGGGCTCGCGGTGGGGCTGCTGGAGGTGGTGGCGGGGTCGGCGCCGTCCGGGCTGATCGAGGTGCCGGCGGCGGTGTCGGGCGCGGCGGCCGTGGTGACGTCGGCCGGATCCGGGTCGCCGTCGGGGCCGGTGGTGAGGTAGAAGGTGCCGCCGGTGACGGCGACCACGGCGAGGCCCGCGGCGGCGGCCGCCCGGCGCCGGCCGCGCTTGCGTTCGCGCTCGCGGCGCGCGGCGCCGCGGCCGGC
>NZ_JAHTMW010000064.1 GCF_026236535.1 Streptomyces sp. SKN60
CACCGTCAATTGCAACGAACCATCACCAACAAATAAAATGACTCCTCTATTTGGATCAATTTCTTGTCCAGCCATTGCCGCACCACAAGTAGCACCAACTGTGTAACCAATAGAACCCCAAAGCACTTGAGAAATTCCTATAGTGTTGTTTGGGAAACGTGATTGTACAATACCAAAAGCTGAAGTACCAGTTTCAGTAACAATAATATCACCTTCTCTGAACCAAGAACTTACCTTGGTCCACAAGTATTCTTGAGTTAATGGAGTGTTTGGCGGAGCTGGGGAGTTGATCAATTTCTGTTGTGGTACTGGTGATGGAGTATATGATGGGTTGACGGAAGACGTAACAGTTTCCAATAATTTTTGTAAAGCTTCCTTCATTTGAACGCCCGGGAAAGTAGCTTGTCTAATCTTTGTGTAATCAGAATGGAATTCAACAACGTTTTTGGTCTTGTAAGCGTAGGAAAATGAACCAGTATTGAAATCTGATAGCAAGGCACCAATTGATAAAATCAAATCAGCACTTTCAACTGCCTCCTTGACATCTGGACGAGATAACGAACCAACGTAAACACCACCAAATCTAGGATGTGATTCATTGATACCTGACTTACCCAT
>NZ_JAHTMW010000065.1 GCF_026236535.1 Streptomyces sp. SKN60
CGCTGAACTTAAGCATATCAATAAGCGGAGGAAAAGAAACCAACAGGGATTGCCTTAGTAGCGGCGAGTGAAGCGGCAAAAGCTCAAATTTGAAATCTGGCACTTTCAGTGTCCGAGTTGTAATTTGAAGATTGTAACCTTGGGGTTGGCTCTTGTCTATGTTTCTTGGAACAGGACGTCACAGAGGGTGAGAATCCCGTGCGATGAGATGTCCCAGACCTATGTAAAGTTCCTTCGAAGAGTCGAGTTGTTTGGGAATGCAGCTCTAAGTGGGTGGTAAATTCCATCTAAAGCTAAATATTGGCGAGAGACCGATAGCGAACAAGTACAGTGATGGAAAGATGAAAAGAACTTTGAAAAGAGAGTGAAAAAGTACGTGAAATTGTTGAGAGGGAAGGGTTTGAGCTCAGACTCGATATTTTGTGAGCCTTGCCTTCGTGGCGGGGTGACCCGCAGCTTATCGGGCCAGCATCGGTTTGGGCGGTAGGATAATGGCGTAGGAATGTGACTTTACTTCGGTGAAGTGTTATAGCCTGCGTTGATGCTGCCTGCCTAGACCGAGGACTGCGATTTTATCAAGGATGCTGGCATAATGATCCCAAAC
>NZ_JAHTMW010000066.1 GCF_026236535.1 Streptomyces sp. SKN60
TTTCTCTTGACCTTGTATTTATGGAAAGCTCTACCGGCTTTCAACAATGGTTTATCGATTCTACCACCACCAGCAACAACACCAATAACACCTCTGGCATCTGATGAGATGATCTTCTTAGCACCAGATGGAAACTTTACTCTAGTCTTGTTTTCATCTGGGTTGTGTCCGATAATGATGACATAGTTACTAGAAGTTCTACCTAAAGCACCTCTGTCACCAACTTTTTCTTCAACATTTGAAACAATAGTACCTTCTGGGCATGATCCCAATGGCAAAATGTTACCAACGTTCAATGAAGCCTTTTTACCGGCATAGATAAATTGACCAGTGTAGACACCTTCGTTAGCAATAAAAGTTTCTTCTCTCAACTTGTATCTGTATGGGTCACGGAAAGCAACCTTGGCCAATGGAGCACCTCTACCTGGGTCATGAATGATTTGCTTAACAACACCACGAATGTATCCATGACGTTCAGCGTAATCCAAGGTTCTCAATTTTGCGGCACCTTTTCTCAATCTGGTGTGAGAGGTGAAAATAGAACCAGCACCCTTTCTTTGGTTACGAATGACTCTACCCATTGTTTAGTGATTTGGTTTGAC
>NZ_JAHTMW010000067.1 GCF_026236535.1 Streptomyces sp. SKN60
ACTCATCACTTTATTTGTAATGTCTGCTAAGATAGAAAGGATATTTTCAGGCCCTGCTTTGAGAATCAACGAAGCTTTAGATCACTTGCCAAAGATCTACAATGTCTACTTCATTGCCAGTATTTCAACCATTGCTGGTATGATGTTTGGTTTCGATATTTCATCAATGTCAGCCTTTATTGGTACACCATCATATATGCACTACTTTAATTCACCAAGCTCCACAATTCAAGGGTTCATCACAGCTTCAATGGCCTTGGGTTCATTCTTTGGATCGATCTTCTCCACATTTGTTTCTGAGCCATTTGGTAGAAGATTATCCCTTTTGACTTGTGCCTTCTTTTGGGTTGTTGGTGCTGCTATTCAATCTTCGTCTCAAAACAGAGCACAATTAATCATTGGTCGTATCATTTCTGGTTTTGGTGTTGGTTTCGGATCTTCTGTTGCTCCAGTTTACGGATCTGAAATGGCTCCAAGAAAGATCAGAGGTACCATTGGAGGATTCTTCCAATTTTCCGTCACTCTTGGTATCTTCATCATGTTCCTCATTGGTTACGGATGCTCCAAAATCGATGCTGTGGGCTG
>NZ_JAHTMW010000068.1 GCF_026236535.1 Streptomyces sp. SKN60
ATTACTTTGGGCCGTTACCTCTTTGAGAGACTTTCTCAACTCAATGTCAACTCCATCTTTGGAGTTCCTGGAGACTTTAATTTAAGTTTATTGGATAAGATTTACGAGGTGGATGGCATGAGATGGGCAGGAAATGCAAATGAACTTAATGCTGCTTATGCAGCCGATGGATATTCGAGAATCAAAGGTTTATCCTGTTTGGTGACGACTTTTGGAGTTGGTGAACTTTCGGCACTCAATGGTGTGGCTGGTGCCTATGCTGAGCATGTTGGACTCTTGCACGTTGTTGGAATTCCCTCAATCACCTCCCAAGCTAAACAGTTGTTGTTGCACCATACTTTGGGAAACGGCGATTTTACAGTTTTTCATCGCATGTCAAACAATATTTCGCAGACAACGGCGTTTATCTCAGATATCAACCATGCACCCAAAGAGATCGATAGATGTATCAGAGAAGCCTATGTGTACCAGCGTCCCGTATATGTGGGATTACCTGCTAATTTGGTTGATTTGAAGGTTCCTGCTTCTTTATTGGACACTCCACTTGACACATCGTTGAAACCTAACGATCCAGATGCGCAG
>NZ_JAHTMW010000069.1 GCF_026236535.1 Streptomyces sp. SKN60
CAAAGAATGTGAAGAAGTGAAATATGAACATAGAGAACCTCGTAATGTTTCCGATACAATTGCATTTCGAGGAGTCAACTTTTTCCGGTGGTGCTTTGATATGGTTACAGGGTACAAGAAACCACGTAACGACCACGATTTGGAAACTGGATTCAAGGGAACAAGATGGGAAATGACGGAAAATAAATGGTTGACTAGAATCATTTTTTTGGAGAGTATTGCCGGGGTTCCAGGAATGGTTGCTGCATTTTTACGTCACCTTCATTCTCTTAGATTGCTCAAAAGAGACAGAGCTTGGATAGAAACGCTTTTGGACGAAGCTTATAACGAGCGTATGCATTTATTGACGTTTATCAAGTTGGGACAACCTTCTTGGTTTACTCGTTTTATCATCTATGTTGGTCAAGGTGTGTTTTGCAATGCGTTTTTCTTGTGCTACTTGATGGTCCCAAAGTACTGTCACAGATTCGTGGGTTATCTTGAAGAAGAAGCTGTGAGTACTTATAGTCATTTGGTGTATGAACTCGACACAAAAAAACTTCCCAAATTTGACCACATGAGAGTTCCAC
>NZ_JAHTMW010000007.1 GCF_026236535.1 Streptomyces sp. SKN60
CTCACCCTCGCGGGCTTTCCTCCGGGCGCTTCCTTCGTTTCCGACTCTATCAGATCTTTCCGATCCGATTTCCTCGGCGCTTTCCGGTCCCGATTACTTTCATTTTCGAGGCCTTCCGGCGCGTTCCGACTTTATCAGAAGTTCTGAGTCGGAATTTCCGCCTCCCGGTTCATCCTCCGGGCACGCACTGGTGCCCGGGGCTTCCCCTCTGGCGGAGCCGTAAACGTACTGGAGGGGGGCGCCCCGATGCAAATCGAGGCGCCCCCCTCCCGGCCGTACGCGACGGGTCGTCAGACCTCCACGACCACCGGGAGGATCATCGGGCGGCGGCGGTAGGTGTCGGAGACCCACTTGCCGACCGTGCGACGGATCAGCTGCTGGAGCTGGTGGGGCTCGACCACGCCGTCCTGGGCGGACTTGTTCAGGGCCTGGTCGATCTTCGGGAGCACCGCGTCGAAGGCGGAGTCCTCGATGCCGGAGCCCCGGGCGTGGACGTTCGGGCCGCCGACGATCTTGCCGGTGGAGGAGTCCACCACCACGAAGACCGAGATGATGCCCTCTTCGCCGAGGATGCGGCGGTCCTTGAGGGAGGACTCGGTGACGTCGCCGACCGAGAGACCGTCGACGTACACGTAACCCGCCTGGACCTTGCCGGTGATGCGGGCGCGGCCGTCGACCAGGTCGACGACGACGCCGTCCTCGGCGATGACGATGTGGTCCTTCGGGATGCCCGTCATCGCGCCGAGCTCGGCGTTGGCGCGCAGGTGGCGCCATTCGCCGTGGACCGGCATGAGGTTCTTCGGCTTGCAGATGTTGTAGAAGTACAGCAGCTCGCCGGCCGAGGCGTGGCCCGAGACGTGGACCTTGGCGTTGCCCTTGTGGACGACGTTGGCGCCCCAGCGGGTCAGGCCGTTGATCACGCGGTAGACCGCGTTCTCGTTGCCCGGGATCAGGGACGACGCCAGGATCACGGTATCGCCGGGGACGATCCGGATCTGGTGGTCGCGGTTGGCCATCCGGGAGAGGGCGGCCATGGGCTCGCCCTGGGAACCCGTACAGACGAGCACGACCTCGTCGTCCGGCAGGTCGTCGAGGGTCTTCACGTCCACGACGAGGCCGGCGGGGACCCGCAGATAGCCGAGGTCGCGGGCGATGCCCATGTTGCGGACCATGGAGCGGCCGACGAAGGCGACCCGCCTGCCGTACTCGTGGGCGGCGTCCAGGATCTGCTGGATGCGGTGCACGTGGCTGGCGAAGCTGGCCACGATGATGCGCTTCTGGGCGTTGGCGAACACGTTGCGCAGGACGTTGGAGATGTCGCGCTCGTGTGCGGTGAAGCCCGGGACCTCGGCGTTCGTCGAGTCGGTGAGCAGGAGGTCGATGCCCTCCTCGCTCAGCCGCGCGAAGGCGTGCAGGTCGGTGAGGCGGTTGTCCAGCGGGAGCTGGTCCATCTTGAAGTCGCCGGTGTGGACGGCCATGCCCGCGGGGGTGCGGATGGCGACGGCCAGGGCGTCGGGGATGGAGTGGTTGACGGCGATGAACTCGCAGTCGAAGGGGCCGAGCCGCTCACGGTCCCCCTCCGCCACCTCAAGGGTGAGCGGACGGATGCGGTGCTCCTGGAGCTTGGCCTCGATCAGGGCGAGGGTCAGCTTGGAGCCGATGAGCGGGATGTCCTGCTTCATGCGGAGCAGGTACGGCACGCCACCGATGTGGTCCTCGTGGCCGTGGGTCAGGACGATGCCGACGATGTCGTCGAGTCGGTCCTGGATGGTGGTGAAGTCCGGCAGGATCAGGTCGACGCCGGGCTGCTCCTCCTCGGGGAAGAGGACGCCGCAGTCGACGATGAGCAGACGGCCGTCGTACTCGAAGACCGTCATGTTGCGGCCGATCTCACCGAGGCCGCCGAGCGGGGTGACGCGCAGGCCGCCCTTGGCCAGCTTCGGCGGGGCGCCGAGTTCGGGATGCGGATGGCTCAAAAGACTCTCCTCACCACACGCGCCACGTACCGCTCGGGCACGTGGCGCGCATGACATTCGTGCACTTGCTGTGTGTGTCTTCAGTTACGAGTGTTCATTTACGCGTGTTCAGTTACGGATCTTCGGTTGTGAAGTCTGTTGTCAGACCTGTACCCCGCCGGCGGCCAGATCGACCTTGAGCTGGGCGGTCTCCTCTGCGGAGAGCTCGACGAGCGGCAGCCGCAGGGGGCCGGCCGGGAGGCCCTGAAGGGCGAGGGCGGCCTTGGTGGTCATGACGCCCTGGGTGCGGAACATGCCGGTGAAGACCGGAAGCAGCCGCTGGTGGATCTCGGTGGCCTTCTGGACGTCACCGGCGAGGTAGGCGTCGAGGAGGGCGCGGAGCTCCGGGGCGACGACGTGGCCGACGACGGAGACGAAGCCGCAGGCGCCGACGGAGAGCAACGGCAGGTTCAGCATGTCGTCGCCGGAGTACCAGGCGAGGCCGGACCGGGCGATGGCCCAGCTGGCCCGGCCGAGGTCGCCCTTGGCGTCCTTGTTGGCGACGATCCGCGGGTGCTCGGCGAGCCGGACGATGGTCTCGGTGTCGATCGGGACGCCGCTGCGGCCGGGGATGTCGTACAGCATCACCGGGAGCTCGGTGGAGTCGGCGATGGCCGAGAAGTGCCGGTACAGGCCCTCCTGCGGGGGCTTGTTGTAGTACGGCGTGACGGCGAGCAGGCCGTGTGCGCCGTCGCGCTCGGCGGCGCGGGCGAGCTCCAGGGTGTGGTGGGTGTCGTTGGTTCCGATGCCGGCGACGACGTGGGCGCGGTCGCCGACCGCCTCCAGTACGGCCCGGACGAGCTGCGATTTCTCCGCGTCGGTGGTGGTGGGGGACTCGCCGGTGGTGCCGTTGACGACGAGACCGTCGTTGCCGGCGTCGACCAGATGGGCGGCGAGTCGCTGGGCGCCGTCGAGGTCGAGTGCGCCGTCCGCCGTGAAGGGCGTGACCATGGCGGTGAGGACCCGCCCGAAGGGGGTCTGCGGAGTGGAGATCGGAGCCATGGGTAACACGCTACTCGCTGCTCAGCGCCGGGGGTCCCCTCGGGGGACGCGATAAGGGGAGCCCGGCACTGCCTGCTCGGGGGTTCAAGCAGTGCCGGGTCCGTTTGATCAGCCTAGATGAACTTCACGAAACGTCGCAATACGGACACTTCGCCGGAGATGTTCGTACTTATGTGCGCCCCCGGCGTGCGCCCCCCGCTCACGGGTTACGGCGCGACCCGGCCGTTCTTGTTGAAGGCGGCGTGGGTCAGCGGCATCAGCCGGGCCCACTGCTCCTCCATCTTCTCGCCCACCATCTCGATCTCCCGCTGCGGGAAGGACGGCACCGCGGCCAGCTCGTGCTGGGTGCGCAGACCGAGGAAGTGCATCAGCGAGCGCGCGTTGCAGGTGGCGTACATCGAGGAGTAGAGACCCACCGGCAGGACCGAACGGGCGACCTCGCGGGCCACGCCGGCGGCCAGCATCTCCCGGTACGTGGCGTACGCCTGGCGGTACGAGTCCTCCATGGCGCGCCCGGTCAGCTCGTGCTGCGCCTGGGTGCCCTCGACGAACACGTACTTGCCCGGGCGGCCCTCCTGGACCAGCTTGCGGGACGCGTCCGGCACGTAGAAGACCGGCTGGAGCTCCCTGTAGCGGCCCGACTCCTCGTTGTACGACCAGCCCACCCGGTGCCGCATGAACTCGCGGAACACGAAGATCGGGGCGCTGATGAAGAAGGTCATCGAGTTGTGCTCGAAGGGGCTGCCGTGGCGGTCCCGCATCAGGTAGTTGATCAGGCCCTTGGAGCGCTCGGGGTCCTTCTGCAGCTCTTCGAGGGACTGCTCGCCGGCCGTGGACACCCGGGCCGCCCAGAGGACGTCGGAGTCGGCCGCGGCGCTCTTGACCAGCTCGACGGTGACGTCGCTCCTGAGGTCGATCTTCGCGTCGTGCTCGGTGGGGGTGTCGGTCACCAGCGGTCCTTCCCGGCGGGGCTCGTTGCAGTCGCCCACTCTATCCACCTACGTCTCAAGGATGAGATTGGGCCGCTTTGATGAAAAATCGGCACCAAAGCGCCTTCGTGCTCGTCTGTAAAGACGACAGACACGTTGCAGCACCGAATCCCAGGAGAGTGGCCCCAGATGTTGCTCCGGCGAGAGGCCGTCCCGTTCGCGTTCGTCGCGGAGTCCGACCACTTCCGCAGTAACGTCACTCCCCCGCCGAAGGAACGTCTCACCGCCTCCCAGTACCTCGGCCGCGCCCTCCTCGGTCTCACCGTCGTCGCCGGCCTCGTCGGCTCCCTGGTCTTCGGCATGCCGGCCCTCGGCGGCGGGGACGCGGGCGGCCGGCAGCATCAGTCCGAGGCATCCGACGGCCGCTGAGGTAGCCTCACCGGGCACAGCCACCGAACGTGCTTGTGAGTGAGGACCTGTCGTGCCCCTGCCCTTCCTGACGGCCGACCGCGACTTCGACGCGGCCGAGGACATCGCGCTGCCGTTCGTCGACCACGACCAGTGGCGGCGTCCGTACCGGCCCGGGCCGTGGCGGGTGGGGCTCGCCGCGCTCGCGCTGCTGCTCGCCTCGTTCGTGCTGCTCGCCGCCGTGATCATCGCCGCCGCGGGGGCGCCCGGCGGGGCGATGTTCACCTTCGGCTTCGCCGCGGTGATCATCGCCGCCGCGCTGCGCAGCCTGCGCATGGGCGTCTGGGTCAGCCGGGCCGGCCTGCGGCACGTCCGCTTCTTCACGACGAGCACCCTGCCCTGGCACCGGGCGAACGGCGTGCGCACCGTCCAGCAGCCCGTGCGCTGGCTGGGCCTCCCCCGCACCGTCCAGGGCCAGGCCCTGATCCTCGTACGGCAGAACGGCGAACAGACGCCGCTGCTGACCGACCACAACGCCGACTTCCTCTCCCGCGTCGAGGCGTTCGACCGCGCGGCGGACACGGTCGAGGCGTGGAACGCGGAGTACGCGGGCGCGAGGTAGGACGTCGCCTGCGGGTGCGTTGCGGCCGGTCGCGCCCACACGGCGGAGCCGTAGGTGTCACCGCCCCGCGCCCCTGTGCCCCTACGCCGTTCCGGCGTCGTGCAGCGTGATCGCGCGCTGCATCGCCTTGCGGGCGCGCGGGGTGTCGCGGGCGTCGTGGTAGGCGACCGCGAGGCGGAACCAGGAGCGCCAGTCGTCCGGGGCGTCCTCCGTCTCGGCCTTGCGGCGGGCGAAGACCTCGTCGGCCGAGTCGCGGTCGATCCGGCCGCCCTGGGTGCGCTTCAGCTCGTCGACGGGCAGTCCGCCCTCGGCCTCCAGCTCCGCGGCCAGCCGGTTGGCGCGGCGCGCGAAGCGGGTGTTCTGCCACAGGAACCAGGTGCCGACGACCGGCAGCAGGAACGCTATGGCGCCCATGCCCATGGCGGCCGGCTCGCCGGTGAGGAGCAGCAGGACGCCCTCCATGGCCACCACCCCGAAGACCAGCACCAGGATGGTGGCGAGGAAGACGTACGTGATCTTTCCGCCCATGGTCGTCAGCCCAGGTCCAGGAAGTGCTCCAGGCCGAAGGTGAGGCCCGGAGTCGTGGTCACGCGGCGGGCGGCCAGCAGGATGCCCGGCATGAAGCTGGAGTGGTGCAGCGAGTCGTGCCGGACGGTGAGGGTCTCGCCCTCGCCGCCGAGCAGCACCTCCTGGTGTGCCAGCAGGCCCCGCAGGCGTACGGCGTGCACCGGGACGCCGTCCACGTCCGCGCCGCGCGCCCCGTCCAGGGCGGTGGTGGTCGCGTCCGGCTGGGCACCCAGGCCGGCCTCGGCGCGGGCCGCGGCGATCAGCTGGGCGGTACGGGTGGCGGTGCCGGAGGGGGCGTCCACCTTGTTCGGGTGGTGCAGCTCGACGACCTCGACCGACTCGAAGTACGGCGCCGCGAGCTGCGCGAACTTCATGGTGAGGACCGCGCCGATGGAGAAGTTCGGGGCGATCAGGACACCGGTCTGCGGGAACTGGGCGAGCCAGTCCCGCAGCTGCGCGAGGCGCTCCTCGGTCCAGCCGGTGGTGCCGACGACCGCGTGGATGCCGTGGCGCACGCAGAAGTCGAGGTTGCCCATGACCGAGCCGGGGGTGGTCAGCTCGACGACGACCTGGGCGCCCGCCTCGACGAGCGTCTCCAGCTTGTCGCCGCGGCCGAGGGCCGCGACCAGTTCCATGTCCTCGGCGGCCTCGACCGCTCTGACCGCCTCGGAGCCGATCCGGCCCTGGGCTCCGAGGACCGCCACGCGCAGCTTGCTCATTGCTCTTCCTTACTCGTACTCGTACTCGTACTCGTCGAGGGACTCGGCGGTCAGGAGACCGCTTCGTGGAGGCGGCTCGCCTGCTTGTCCTTCAGCGGGCCTATCACCGAGAGCGAGGGCCGCTGCTCCAGTACATCGCGCGCCACCTCGCGCACGTCGTCGGGGGTGACGGCGGCGATCCGGGTCAGCATGTCGTCGACGGACATCTGGGTGCCCCAGCACAGCTCGCTCTTGCCGATGCGGTTCATCAGCGCTCCGGTGTCCTCCAGGCCGAGGACGGTGGAGCCGGAGAGCTGGCCGATGGCGCGGGCGATCTCGTCGTCGGTGAGACCGTCGGCGGCGACCTTGTCGAGCTCGTCCCGGCAGATCTTCAGCACGTCGTGGACCTGGCTGGGCCGGCAGCCCGCGTACACGCCGAACAGGCCGCAGTCGGCGAAGCCCGAGGTGTACGAGTAGACGCTGTAGGCCAGGCCGCGCTTCTCCCGGACCTCCTGGAAGAGGCGGGAGGACATGCCGCCGCCGAGGGCGGTGTTCAGCACGCCGAGGGCCCAGCGGCGCTCGTCGGTGCGGGCCAGGCCCGGCATGCCGAGGACCACATGCGCCTGCTCGGTCTTGCGGCCGAGCAGCTCGACCCGGCCGGCCGTGCGCAGGGTGCGCCGGCCGTCGCGCGGGGCGATCGGCGCGGCGCCGTCGCGGCCGAGGGCGCCGGCCCGTTCGAAGGCGCGGCGGACCTGCCGTACGACGGTGGCGTGGTCGACGTTGCCCGCGGCCGCGACCACCAGGTGGGTGGGGTCGTAGTGCTTCTTGTAGAAGCGGGCGACCTGGTCCCGGGTGAGCGCGTTGATGGTGTCGACGGTGCCGAGGACCGGGCGGCCCAGCGGGGTGTCGCCGAACATGGTCTGCGCGAACAGGTCGTGCACCATGTCGCCGGGGTCGTCCTCGGTCATCGCGATCTCCTCGAGGATGACGCCGCGCTCGGCGTCCACGTCGGAGTCGAGGATGAGCGAGCCCGTGAGCATGTCGCAGACGACGTCGATCGCCAGCGGCAGGTCGGTGTCGAGGACCCGGGCGTAGTAGCAGGTGTACTCCTTCGCCGTGAAGGCGTTCATCTCGCCGCCGACCGCGTCGATCGCGGCGGAGATGTCGAGGGCGGAGCGCTGCTTGGTGCCCTTGAAGAGGAGGTGCTCCAGGTAGTGGGTGGCGCCGTTGAGCGCCGGGGTCTCGTCGCGGGAGCCGACGTGCGCCCAGATGCCGAAGGTGGCGGAGCGCACCGAGGGCAGGGTCTCGGTGACGACGCGGAGACCGCCGGGGAGGGTGGTGCGGCGGACGGTGCCGATGCCGTCCTTGCCGGGCAGAAGCGTTTGGGTACGGGCGACGGCCCGCCCCTCGGAGGAGGGGCGGGCCGTCGTCGCGGAACTGCGGGACGTCACTGGTCGGTGTCGTCCTTCTTCTCGTCCTCGCCCTCGATCACGGGGATGAGGGAGAGCTTGCCGCGCTGGTCGATCTCGGCGATCTCGACCTGGACCTTGGTGCCGACCGCGAGCACGTCCTCGACGTTCTCCACGCGCTTGCCACCGGCGAGCTTGCGGATCTGCGAGATGTGCAGCAGGCCGTCCTTGCCGGGCATGAGGGAGACGAAGGCACCGAAGGTGGTGGTCTTGACGACCGTGCCCAGGTAGCGCTCGCCGACCTCCGGCATGGTCGGGTTGGCGATGCCGTTGATCGTGGCGCGGGCGGCCTCGGCGGCCGGGCCGTCGGCGGCACCGATGTAGATGGTGCCGTCGTCCTCGATCGTGATCTCGGCGCCGGTGTCCTCCTGGATCTGGTTGATCATCTTGCCCTTGGGGCCGATGACCTCGCCGATCTTGTCCACGGGGATCTTGACGGTGATGATCCGCGGGGCGTTGGGGGACATCTCGTCCGGGGTGTCGATCGCTTCCATCATCACGTCGAGGATGTGGAGGCGGGCGTCACGGGCCTGCTTGAGGGCCGCGGCCAGGACGGAGGCCGGGATGCCGTCCAGCTTGGTGTCGAGCTGGAGGGCGGTGACGAACTCCTTCGTACCGGCGACCTTGAAGTCCATGTCGCCGAAGGCGTCCTCCGCACCGAGGATGTCGGTGAGGGTGACGTAGTGCGTCTCGCCGTCGATCTCCTGGGAGATCAGACCCATGGCGATACCGGCGACGGGGGCCTTGAGCGGCACACCGGCGTTCAGCAGCGACATGGTGGAGGCGCAGACCGAGCCCATGGACGTCGAACCGTTGGAGCCGAGGGCCTCGGACACCTGGCGGATCGCGTAGGGGAACTCCTCGCGGGTCGGCAGGACCGGCACGAGGGCGCGCTCGGCGAGGGCGCCGTGGCCGATCTCGCGGCGCTTCGGGGAGCCGACGCGGCCGGTCTCGCCGGTGGAGTACGGCGGGAAGTTGTAGTTGTGCATGTAGCGCTTGCGGGTCACCGGGGAGAGGGTGTCCAGCTGCTGCTCCATGCGGAGCATGTTGAGGGTGGTGACGCCCAGGATCTGGGTCTCGCCACGCTCGAACAGGGCGGAGCCGTGCACACGCGGGATGGCCTCGACCTCGGCGGCCAGCGTACGGATGTCCGTGACGCCGCGGCCGTCGATGCGGACCTTGTCCTTGATGACGCGCTCGCGGACCAGGGCCTTGGTGAGGCTGCGGTAGGCGGCGGAGATCTCCTTCTCGCGGCCCTCGAAGGCCGGGAGGAGCTTCTCGCCCGCGAGGACCTTGACGCGGTCCAGCTCGGCCTCGCGCTCCTGCTTGCCGGCGATGGTGAGCGCCTGGGCCAGCTCGCCGCGGACGGCGTCGGAGAGGGCGGCGTAGACGTCGTCCTCGTAGTCGAGGAAGATCGGGAACTCGCCCTCGGGCTTGGCGGCCTTGGCGGCGAGGTCGGACTGCGCCTTGCAGAGGACCTTGATGAACGGCTTCGCGGCCTCGAGACCGGCGGCCACGACCTCCTCGGTCGGCGCCTCGACGCCGCCCTTGACGAGCTCGATGGTCTTCTCGGTGGCCTCGGCCTCGACCATCATGATCGCGACGTCGCCGTCCTCCAGGACGCGGCCGGCGACGACCATGTCGAAGACGGCGTCCTCGAGCTCGGTGTGCGTCGGGAACGCGACCCACTGGCCGTTGATCAGAGCGACGCGGGTGCCGCCGATCGGGCCGGAGAAGGGCAGGCCGGCCAGCTGCGTGGAGCAGGAGGCGGCGTTGATGGCGATCACGTCGTAGAGGTGATCGGGGTTGAGCGCCATGATCGTCTCGACGATCTGGATCTCGTTGCGCAGGCCCTTCTTGAAGGACGGGCGCAGCGGGCGGTCGATCAGGCGGCAGGTGAGGATCGCGTCCTCGGAGGGGCGGCCCTCGCGGCGGAAGAAGGAGCCGGGGATCTTGCCGGCGGCGTACATCCGCTCCTCGACGTCCACCGTGAGGGGGAAGAAGTCGAGCTGGTCCTTGGGCTTCTTCGACGCGGTGGTCGCGGACAGCACCATCGTGTCGTCGTCCAGGTAGGCGACGGCGGAGCCGGCGGCCTGGCGGGCCAGGCGGCCCGTCTCGAAGCGGATGGTGCGGGTGCCGAAGGCGCCGTTGTCGATGACGGCCTCGGCGTAGTGGGTCTCGTTCTCCACTAGCGGTTTCTCCTACGTTTCGTCTTTGCGTCCGCGGGCCCGTGTGGCGTGCGGACGGTGCGGGAGAAGCGGTGTCGTGGCGGGCCGGTCTTCGATCGAAGCTCCCGGGGACCATGCCCGGGGGCCACTACCGAGGACCGGCGGCGTGCCGGCTGCTTCTCGCGCGTGGATGTGGCGTTGTGTGACCAGACTAAGTGCCGGGGGGTACATCGCGCACGTACAGCAAAGGGAGCGGCCCCCTGAAAGTGGGAACCGCTCCCTTCACAGCGACTTACTTGGCGCCGGCCGCACCGCGGCGGATGCCGAGGCGGTCGACCAGCGTACGGAAGCGCTGGATGTCCTTCTTGGCCAGGTACTGCAGCAGGCGGCGACGCTGACCGACCAGGATCAGCAGACCACGACGGGAGTGGTGGTCGTGCTTGTGGGTCTTGAGGTGCTCGGTCAGGTCCGAGATGCGGCGGGAAAGCATCGCGACCTGGACCTCGGGGGAGCCGGTGTCGCCCTCCTTGGTGCCGAACTCGGCCATGATCTGCTTCTTGACAGCGGTGTCGAGAGCCACGCGGATCTCCTCTGGTTCGTGCGCCCGCGAGTGCCCCTGGTCTTGGTCTCAGGGGAAGCTTCGGTGACTCGGGGGCGAAGGTCCGATGAGCGCTGCTTCCCGATGTTCACGGGATGCCCGTGGGGTTCCGGAAGCGCGTACACAAACGGCCGTCACACAGCGTACCAGCTTGCCGTACGGCCCCGAGGCGCGCCCCGGGCGAGGGCCTCAGCTGGTCAGCGAGCGGGCCCGCATGAAGACGTCGAGGACGGCGAGGCACAGCGGGACCAGGGAGAGCAGCACGAAGCCCTCGGTGAGGTCGAGCAGCCGGCCCCAGAAGGGCGAGAGGCCCTTGCGGGGGATGATCAGGCCGATCGCGGTGACCAGGGCGGCGCCGGCGGCGACGGCCGCGGTCAGCCAGATCGTACGGATGTCCAGGCCGCCGCGGTCCCCGTACATCAGGAGGTCCTGCACCAGGTCGACCGGCGGGTTCAGGGAGAGGCCGAGGACCAGCAGGGCGATCGCGGCGAGGCCGGCGACCAGGACGCAGGCGACCTGCGAGGTGTAGCGGAAGAGGCGGGCGCGCAGCAGCATCGCCAGGCCGGCGGCGAGGGCGAGCAGCTGGCCCCACATGTTCCCGGCGAAGCCGAGGACGGCCGAGGCGCCGACGACGACGGCGGCGCAGCCACCGACCAGGCCGAGCAGCATCTCGTGGCCGCGGCGGGCCTGGAGCGCGATCCGCTCGCCGTCGACGGGCTGGGCGTCGGGGGCGGCCGGCTGGTGCGGGTCGGCGAGGAACTCGTCGTCGGCGGCGCTGCGCGGGGAGGCGTAGCCGATCGGCAGCCGGGCGAAGCGGGCGGACAGGCTCGGCAGGAAGGCGACCAGGCCGATCGCGACGGGCACGCACACGGCGGCCGTCTGGGTGGCGGAGGCCTCGGTGAGGATCGCGACGAAGGTGGCGAGGGTGCCGACGGTGGCCAGGAAGGTCGCGGCGACGAACGGGGCGTCACCGCTGGGGGTGAGCGCGACCAGGGCGACGGAGGCGACCAGGACGGTGACGCAGCCCATCAGGAACTGCAGCCGGCCCGGTCCCTGGCCGGCGTCCGGGGCGAGGATGCCGGAGCCGGCGATCAGCAGCAGCGGCAGTGCGCCGAGGCCGAGACCGACGGCGGTGGCCCGGTCCCCGTACACCCGGGCGCGGACGCCGGCGAAGGCGGTGAGGAGCACGCCGGCCGCGCCGGCGATGACGCCGGGCAGGCCGTGCATGTCGTGCCGGACCGGGTCGGCGAACCAGAGCACGAAGCCCATGAGGACGAGGAGGAGCACGCCGCCGACGAGTCCGGCGCCGCGCAGCAGGTCGTCGCTCCACAGGTGCCGGTCGCGGGTGACGGCTGAGGCGACGGCGTCGGACACGTCGTCGAAGACGGCCGGCGGCAGGGACTGCGCGAAGGGGCGCAGGCTCAGCACCTCGCCGTCGAGCACCTGTTGGGCGGCCAGCGTGCGGGCGCCGTCGAGGACGGTGCCGTCGCGGCGCACCAGGTGGTACCCGGTGGGGGCGCCGGCCGGCTGGCTCTGCCCGGTGAGCCGGAGGATCTCCGGGTAGACGTCGGCGACGGCGATGTCCTCGGGGAGTGCGACGTCGATGCGGCTGTCCGGCGCCACGACGGTGACGCGGCAGAAGCCGGTCGCTGCGGTCGTACTCACGTGTCTGGACCCCCTGATTCGCGGTTGCGCACACTGCGGCGACACCCTACCGGGGACCACCGACAGTGGCTGCAAGTAGGATCCTGCTCTCACGGGGGAGTCCGCATCGAAACACAGTCGACGGGGGCGCTGGTGCGGTGAATCCTCCCCGAGCCCGCCCGTAACGAGGGATTGATGCGCCGGTGAGCCAGATCGTCGTCAAACGCCCGCCGAGGTCTCTTCCTCCGGAAGTACCCGGTGAGCAACTGGTCCTGGAGTCCCCGCCGGAACTGCCGCGGGGGCAGCAGGAGTCCGCGCTGATGCAGCTCCTGCCGATGCTCGGCATGGGTTCGTCCGTGGTGTTCTTCTTCATGACGCCGTCGCCGATCATGCGCATCATGGGCACCCTGATGCTGGCGTCGACGGTCGGCATGGCCATCGCCCAGTTCGTCAGATTCCGCCGCGGGTCGCAGGGGCAAATGGCCGATGTGCGGCGGGACTACCTCAAATACCTCGCGCAGACCCGGCGTACGGTGCGGCGCACCGCGCGCAAGCAGCGCGACGCGCAGCTGTATCTGCACCCGGCGCCCGAGCAGTTGTGGTCGGTGGTCGCGGAGGGCTCGCGGGTCTGGGAGCGGCGGGTCGGCGACCACGACTTCGCGCAGGCCCGGATCGGGCTCGGCGCCCAGCAGTTGGCGACTCCGCTGGTGGCGCCGGAGACGGCGCCGGTGGACGAGCTGGAGCCGCTGTGCGCGGGGGCGATGCAGCAGTTCCTGGCGGTGCACGGCACGTTGGACGGACTGCCGATGGCGGTCTCGATGCGCGCCTTCTACCACGTGACGGTCTCCGGTGATCCGGAGTCGGCGCAGTCCGCGGCGCGCGGTCTGGTGGCGCAGCTGGTGACCCTGCACTCCCCCGACGACCTGATGGTGGCCGTGGTGGCGGCGCGGGGCGCGCAGGAGCGCTGGGACTGGACGAAGTGGCTGCCGCACACGCAGGTGCCGGGCACGGTCGACGGGGCGGGCACGAAGCGCCTGTTCGGCGACGACCTCGGCGAGCTGGAGCAGCTGCTGCGCTCACGTCTGGAGGGCCGGCCGCGGTTCAGCCGGGAGAGCCAGCCGGTCCTGGACCAGCCGCATGTCGTGGTGGTCCTGGACGGCGGGATGGTGCCGCCGGACTCGCTGCTCGCGGCGGCCGAGGGCCTGCAGGGCGTGACCATCGTCGAGGTGGTGTCGGGCGAGCTCGACGAGCCGCGCGGCGGTCTTTCCGTGGTGGTGCGGCCCGGGCGGCTGCGCCTCGAGTCGGGCGGCGGTTTCGCGTACGAGGGCGTGCCGGACGGCATGTCGCCGCAGGCCGCGGAGGCGCTGGCCCGGCAGCTGGCGCCGCTGCGCATGGGCGGTGGTGACGACGACGAACCGCTGCTCGCCAACCTGGACTTCACGGATCTGCTGAGCCTGGGCGACGCGGCCTCGGTGGACGTGGCGCGCACCTGGCGGCCGCGTTCGGTCGCGGAGCGGCTGCGGGTGCCGATCGGTGTCGGCGAGGACGGCTCGCCGGTCATGCTGGACCTGAAGGAGGCCGCGCAGGAGGGCATGGGCCCGCACGGTCTGTGCGTGGGTGCGACGGGTTCCGGAAAGTCGGAGCTGCTGCGCACGCTGGTGCTCGGTCTGGCGGTGACGCACTCCTCGGAGACGCTGAACTTCGTCCTCGCGGACTTCAAGGGCGGCGCGACCTTCGCGGGCATGTCGCAGATGCCGCACGTGGCGGCGGTCATCACCAACCTGGCGGACGACCT
The DNA here is from genome assembly GCF_026236535.1 of Streptomyces sp. SKN60. GTDB lineage: Bacteria > Actinomycetota > Actinomycetes > Streptomycetales > Streptomycetaceae > Streptomyces. The sequence continues at coordinate 13,916 of NZ_JAHTMW010000007.1, forward strand.
GACCCTGGTCGACCGCATGGGCGACGCGATCCGCGGCGAGCTGCAGCGGCGGCAGGAGCTGCTGCGGTCGGCGGGCAACTACGCCAACATCCACGACTACGAGAAGGCGCGGGCGGCGGGCGCTCCGCTGGAGCCGCTGGCCTCGCTGGTCCTGGTCATCGACGAGTTCAGCGAGCTGCTGACCGCCAAGCCGGACTTCATCGACATGTTCATCCAGATCGGCCGCATCGGCCGCTCCCTGGGTGTGCACCTGCTGCTCGCCTCGCAGCGCCTGGAGGAGGGCAAGCTGCGCGGCCTCGACACGTACCTCTCGTACCGGATCGGTCTGCGGACCTTCTCGGCGGCCGAGTCGCGCACGGCGATCGGCGTGCCGGACGCGTACCACCTGCCGTCGGTGCCGGGTTCGGGCTATCTGAAGTTCGGCACGGACGAGATGACCCGCTTCAAGGCGGCGTACGTCTCCGGTACGTACCGTACGGGCGGGCCGCGTCTGGAGGCCGGCAGCATGCCGATCGAGCGGCGCCCCGCGCTGTTCACGGCCTCGCCGGTGCCCGTGGTGTACGCGGCGCCGGACCCGGCGTATCTGACCGCGCGGCGCGACGACGAGGACGAGGCGCTCGCGGACACCGTCCTCGACGTGATCGTGCGCCGTCTGGAGGGCCAGGGCGTGCCGGCCCACCAGGTGTGGCTGCCGCCGCTCGACCAGGCGCCGTCGCTCGACCAGCTGCTTCCCGGGCTCGCGCAGACCGCGGACCGGGGCCTCACGGCGACCGAGTACACCCGGCCGGGCGGGCTCACCGTGCCGCTCGGCCTCATCGACAAGCCGTTCGAGCAGCGCCGCGAGGTGCTGTACCGGGACTTCTCGGGCGCGGCGGGCCACATGATGGTGGTCGGCGGCCCGCAGTCCGGCAAGTCGACCCTGATGCGCTCGCTGGTCGCGTCGTTCGCGCTCACCCACACCCCGGCCGAAGTGCAGTTCTACTGCCTCGACTTCGGTGGCGGCGGCATGTCCTCGCTGGCCGAACTGCCGCACGTCGGCGGGGTGGCGTCGCGCCTCGACCCGGAGCGGGTGCGGCGCACGGTGGCCGAGGTGCTCGGCGTACTGAACCGGCGCGAGGAGTTCTTCCGCTCGCACAACATCGACTCGATGACGACCTACCGGCGCAAGCGCGCGGCGGGCGAGCTCCCCAACGAGGTGTGGGGCGACGTCTTCCTGGTCATCGACGGCTGGGGCGGTTTCCGCACCGAGTACGAGGGCCTGGAGTCCGTCATCTCCGACCTCGCGTCGCGCGGTCTCGGCTACGGCATCCACGTGGTGATCACGGCGGCCCGCTACATGGAGGTCCGGGCGGCGCTCAAGGACCAGATCCTGGGCCGGCTCGAACTGCGGCTCGGTGACGTCATGGACTCCGAGTTCGACCGCAAGGTCGCGGCGAACGTGCCGACCGGCGTGCCCGGCCGCGGCCAGGTCCCGGAGAAGCTGCACTTCATGGGCGCGCTGCCGCGGATCGACGGATCGAGCTCGGCGAGCGACCTGTCGTCGGGCACGGCGGCCTTCGTCGAGGCCGCCCGCACCGCCTGGCAGGGCCCCGGCGCCCCGGCCGTCCGGCTGCTGCCGCACAAGCTGCCGGCCGAACAGCTGCCGAAGGGCTTCGAGTTCCCGCAGCACGGCATCGCGATCGGCATCGACGAGACGCGCCTGGAGCCGGTCTTCGTCAACTTCGAGACCGACCCGTTCCTGCTGATCTTCGGCGAGAGCGAGTCCGGCAAGACCAACCTGCTGCGGCTCATCGCCAAGCAGATCGGCGAGCGCTACTCCCCCGACGAGGCGAAGCTGGTCGTCGGCGACTACCGGCGTTCGCTGCTCGGCGCGCTGCCGGAGGAGCACCTCCTGGAGTACGCGCCGATGGCGAGCTCCATGCAGATGCACATGGAGGCCCTGTCGGGCGTCTTCGCCCGCCGCCAGCCGCCGCAGGACGTGACACCGCAGCAGCTGCGGGACCGCAGCTGGTGGTCGGGCCCGCAGGTCTTCATCATCGTCGACGACTACGACCTGGTGGCGACCAGCGCCGGCAACCCGCTGGCCCCGCTGGCCGAGTACCTGCCCTTCGCCCGCGACACGGGCGTCCGCTTCATCATCGCCCGCAACAGCGCGGGCGCCTCCCGCTCCCTGTACGAGTCCTTCATGCAGCGCATCAAGGAGCTGGGCGCCCAGGGCGTCGTCCTCTCCGGGGACCCCTCCGAGGGCGACCTCGTCGGCACCGCCCGCCCCCGCCCGATGCCCCCGGGCCGCGGCTACTTCGTGGGCCGGCGTGGCCAGGCTTCGCTGGTGCAGACGGGGCGGCTGCCGGAGCGGTAGGCCGCGGACGTGTCGGGGCCGGCCTGGTGACCGCGGTCACGAGGCCGGCCCTCGGCGTCCCCGGCCGGCCGAGTCGGTCCCGATCGAGACTTGCCTCCTCCGAGACCTGCTTCCTGCGAGACCTGCTTCCTTCCAGTGTTACCTCCTTGGCGACTTGCCTCCTTCAAGAGTTGCCTCCTCCGAGAGTTGATCCCATGAGCCTTTTCGACACGTTGACCGGAACCAGGCGCCCGAGCCCGGGTGTGGCGCCCCGCTCCGCCGAGGAGATCCGGCGAGCACTGCTCGGGCTGAACGGTTCCGAGACGGCGTACGTGGTGCGCGTCGGCACCAGCGGCGAAGGCGCCGACCTGGTCGCGGAGTGGCGGATCCGTGAACTGAGAATGCGCCTCAGAACCCGGATGCGTCTGGTCCCGGAGACCTGCGAAGTGCGTGCGCTCGACGAACGGTGGGAGGCCTCGACGCCCGATGCCCCCGGCATGCGGTACAGCCGCGGGGCCGGATTCAAGGTCGATCGCCGCTGGACGTACGAGAAGGGGCCGGACGGCCGCCGCCACCTGGTCGAGACGTTCCGCTTCGACTCGCGGGACATGCGGAACGCCCTGGTGAGGGCCGTCCTCGACGCGGGCTGGACCTGGCGCGGAGTGGTGTTCGGCAAGCTGTGAAAGAACCGGGGATCCGGCTGACAGACGGGTCCCCGGGCACCCATGATTGATCTGCAACGACGCGCTGCCGACACCGCGTCGAACGCCGCACGAAGGAGCAGAGCCAGATGGGTACGCAGCAGGAGAAGGACGAGCTGTACGCGCTCGACATCAGCGACGTCGAGTGGCAGGGCGCCCCGGGGACGAGCGCGGACGAGGAGCGCGTGGAGATCGCCCATCTGCCGGGCGGCGGGATCGCGATGCGGTCGTCGCTCGACCACGAGACGGTGCTGCGGTACACGAAGGCGGAGTGGGACGCGTTCGTACTCGGCGCGAAGGACGGCGAGTTCGACCTCCGGTGAAGCACCGGCGAGCATGAGAAGGGGCCCGCTCCGGGAGGAGCGGGCCCCTTCTCATGGGCGGCCGGGTCGGCCGGCAGGTCAGTACGACTCGGTGAAGAGGCGCGAGGCCTTCACGTCGGTGGCGCGGTAGCTGTCCTTGCCCTGCTCGATGATCTGGGCGATCTTCTCGAGACGGTCCTTCATGTCCGTGGCACGGTGCTTGTACTTGCCCTGAAGGATCTCGTACTCGCGGTGCGCGTCACCGTCCCACGTGTCGGTGACGACCTTGAGCGCCCGGTCCATCTTCTCGAGGTCCTCGATGATGTTCTTCGAGACCGTCCGGATGCGGTTGGCCATCTCCTGAACGCTCTCGTACCGGACCTTGGTCCCGTTGGCGTCGACAGACATGTTTGATCCCCCTTTTCGTCAGATGTTGTTGAGCGACGAGTGGTTGACGGCGGCGAAGGTGGCGCGCACCTCGTCGTCGTTCGCGTTGCTGAGGTTCTTCGTCTCGCCCACGGCGTTGAGGAGGACGTTCAGCAGACGGCGGATGGTGTCGTGGTCCTCGTTGAGGTTCGTCTGAGCCGTCTTGAAGCCGATCGCACCGACACCGGTCCAGCCGGCGGCGCAGGTCTCGAGGATGTTGGCGAGCTCGCGCGCCTGCTTGGAGACCGCGCCACCCGTCTCAATGATCTTGTTCTTGGCCTGAGTGATCGGATCGTCTGCGAGTCCGAACCCACCAGCGGGAGTGCTCATGTGATGCTCCTCTTGTTGTCGATGCTGCAGCTGTTCATGCGTCTGTCGACGCTCTCCTGCGTACTCCCGCCACGACGCCGAAGCCGATCAGGGCGACGACTGCGACGGCACTCGCGGCGATGGCCCAGAGCGGAAAACCGCCCTCGTCGGGCTCTGCGGCCTGGTTGTTGTCCTTGGCCTGGCCGTTGCCGCTTGCCCCCGTGTTCTCAGGAGAGGGGGAGGTCTGGGATGGCTTGGACGCCTGGGAAGTCGGTGAATTGCTCACACCCTGCGCGGCGAGCAGCGGATTCACGTTGGGGTCGCCCGGGTTTCCCTTGCCTTCGAGGAGGACCTGGGCGGGGCGGATGGTTCCGTAGCCGATGTACTTGGAGGGGACGGGTCCGTTGTGGCCGGCCGTCTCCATCATGACCCGGAGGACCTGGTTCGCGGTCCAGTCGGGGTGAGCGGACCAGATGAGGGCAGCGGCGCCGGAGGCGATGGCGGTGGAGTGGCTGGTGCCACTCAGGGCGCAGAATTGCGTCTTGTCCTGTGTGCAACGTCCCGGCATCTCCACACCGGGGGCGGCAAGGGCAAGGTAGGAACCGTGGTTGGAGAACTTGGCGACCTTGCCCTTGTTGTCAACCGCGCCGACGGCGACCACTCCGGGGATGGAAGCCGGATAAACAGCGCCGCCGCTCCCGTCGTTGCCGGCACCCGCGAAGATCAAGGCGCCCTTCTTGCGGGCATAGTCAACCGTCGCCTGCCAATCGGCAGTCTCCTCGGTGAGCGCGGGACCGGCCCTGGAGATGTTGATCACGCGCGCGCCATTGTCAACGGCATAGCGGATGCCCTTGTACGTCGGCCCCCATCCGGCGTTCGAGTTGGCCCCGGTCTTCACAGGAAGAATCGTTGCGCTGGGGGCGATGCCTTTGACCCCGCCGTCGGCTCCGCTGCCAGCGATCGCAAGAGCCATGTTCGTGCCGTGGCGGTCGGTGTCCTTGTCGTCCACACGGCCCAGGCCACCCGTCTCGAAGTTCCGCCCGGGCAGCACCTTTCCACGGAGCTCCGGCAGCGTCGAATCGACTCCGCTGTCGATGACAGCGACGGTGATGCCCTTGCCCGTGGCCACCTTCCACAGCTCATCGGCCTTCATCGCATCCAGGTACCACTGGCGCGACCGCATGTCGTCCGCCGTCGCGGCCGGCGCCGCGACGGTCCAGGTGGCGACGACGGCCGACATGGCGCCGAGCAGGGCTGCTGCGCGGCGCCCGGCGACCCGGGTGAAGGGGGACATCAGGGAAGTGCTCCTAGTCGATGACGGGCGGGACGATCTGGCGCTGGCCCGAGGTCCACGTCTCCTCGTCCTCGGACAGATAGTCGGGGCGGTGGCCCGGCTGACGCCGTTCCTCCCCCTCGTGCTGCGACGAAGCGGGCGGACGCACCAGGCCCGTGCCACCGGGCGTGAAGGCCGAGCGTCCATTCACACCGGACGCCGTGGGCGCACCCACGGTTCCGCCCGGCTGGCTCGCCAGACGACGGCCTGCGCCGCCCTGGCCGCCGGTCGGGCCGCCGTGCATGCCGCCGGCGCCCGGGCCGTGCATGCCACCCGCCCCACGGCCGTACGGCATCGACGTCCGCTCCTCGCCGATGACCATGCCCTTGGGCATGCGGCCCATCTGCTGGTTCGTCAGCGGGCGGCCGGGCACCTGACGGCCACCGGTGATGCCCTCGGTGCGCCCCATCGGGCCGAGCGTGCTCGGACCGGGCAGCCCGGTGCGGTTCGCGGTGCTCGGCAGGCCGGTGATCGGCGCCTTGGGCAGCTGGTAGCCGCTCTGCTGACCCATCGGCGGCGCCGTGGGCGGCAGCGGAAGGGGCATCGGATTCGTGGTCACCGGCGGCGTCCCGGTGGTGGTCACCGGCGGCTGCACCGGCGGCCGGTTCGTGGTCTCCGGCGGCGGCGTCAGCGTCACGGAGTCGAGGTTGGTGTCCACCTCGGACTCCGGCGGGAGCGCCGGCGGGGTCGACGGCGGGTTCACCGGGTCGACGATCTGCCGCTGAGTGCCACTCGGGCTCGACACTTCAGCCCGCTGGAACGTCGTGTGACCGGTCTGAGTGGTGCCCGTGCCGGAACCCGTTGCCGAGTACATCCCAGAACCGGTGCTGCTACCGGCTCCGTACTCCCGCTCGGAGACGTCAACACCGGCATCGTTCATCGGCTTGAAATCGGGCTGGCGCTCCGCCGCCATCCGGTTGCTCGTCGTGTCGTAGTACGACGAAAGCCGCTGCATCGCGTTGATCGCTTCCTGCAGCTTCGGACCGGTCTCCGCCTCAAGGCGGGCCTTCTCCTTCTCCGGGTCGGCGAAACACATGCCCGCGGGCTTCGGCACGGCAGCCTTCGCCTCGGTCAGCGCCTGGCCCGCGGACTTCATCTCGTCGGACACGACCTTGGTGAAGTCACCGAGGACCAGGGTCTCCGAGACCATGCCGGCGCCCCACTTGCGGAAGGCCTCGCCGCCCTCGCCCTCCCACTCCACGCGGGAGATGTAGTGACGCAAGTCCCTGGCAATGGCCAGGATCTTCGGCGCGGCCGCCGCGAGCGCCGTGCCCGCACCCGAGAGATCCTCGGGCTTGGCCGACGCGATCATCGCGTACAGAGCGTCCAGGGACTTCCCCTCGAACTCTGACATGGTGTTGCCCTCCCCCGCTTAGCTGAATCCGCCGGAATCCGTGGTGCTGTTCGCCGGCCTTGCCGGGTCCGGTGCCGCCACAGTCGGATGACGCTTCTCGTAGTCGTCCCGCGACCGCTTCGTGATCTCCTGGAAGCGCTCGCGCTCCTCCTGGTCCACGTTCGCGTAGCCCTTGTCGGCGATCTGCGCGCGAATCCCCATCGCCTCGATCGTCTCGCCGAAGATCTTCGTCAACTCTTCGAGCCGCGTGTGCACCTTCTCGTACGCCCCGTGCAGCTCGGTCGCCGCGCTGAAGCCCGTGCCGTACGACGCGGCCGTGACCTTCTGCTCGCCGATCTTCGTGTGCTCGGCCGGCGAACCCTTCAGGTCGTCGACCAGCTTCTGCATACGCGTCTGGAAGGTCAGGAGCGTCACTTCGCCGACATCGAGCCCCTGCTTGCCGCCGTCCCCGTTCGGCCCTGCCACTTCGGTTTCCCCCTCGTCACACGTACGAACTCGACCACTCTATCGATTCGGTACGACAGTTCCAACTGCAAAGCTACCTAGGGGTTCCCTAGGTATTCCTACTCATCCGACGACTCGTCCAAGGCATATCTGACGGCTCATCGGACCGCCTTCCGGCGCCGTCCGTCCCTGATCACCACGGCCGTCCCCGCCACCACCGCGACCAGCACCCCCGCGATGCCCAGCGCATACGTCGCAAGGCGCTCCGAGCGCTCCTGCGGGGTCTCCGACATGGCCATGTGGGCCGGTTCGGGCGCCTCGGCCTTTGGTGGGCCCGGGTCCGGGGTGGGGCCGGTGAGCGGGGGTTCCGGGCCGTCGGCGAGGGCGCGGACCGGGTCGACGACGCCCCAACCCACGTGGTTGTCATGGCCGTTGACCGCGCGGATGGCCGTCTGCTCGATCCGGGTGGCGATCTGCGCGGCTGTCCACTTCGGGTACTTGGCGCGCAGCAGGGTCGCCACGCCCGCGACGTAGGGGGCGGAGAAGCTGGTGCCGTTGTCGACGCACTGGCCGCCACCGGGGACCGTCGAGACCATGTCGACGCCCGGGGCGGCGACGCCGACGAAGGTGCCGGACTGGGAGAAGGCGGCGCGTTCGTTGTTGCGGTCGGAGGAGGCGACGGCGAGGACCCCCGGGAAGGCCGCGGGGTAGGTGTTCTTGAGTTTGCCGTCCATGCCGTCGTTGCCCGCGGACGCGACGACCACCACGTTCTTCTCGATCGCCTTGGCCACCGCCTTCGCCAGCGAGGACTCGGGGCCGAGCGGCTGGGTGGTGTCCTGGGAGATGTTGATCACCTGGGCGCCCTTGTCGAGGGCGTACTCGATGGCCAGGGCCATCGTGTCCGACTTGCCGCTGTTCTTCTCGTCGTTCTGGCGGATCGGGATGATCGTCGCCTCGGGCGCCAGGCCGACGAAGCCCGTTCCCTTGCGCGGGCGGGCGGCGATGATGCCGGCGACCTTGGTGCCGTGGCCGACCTCGTCGACGGTGCCGTCGGTCTTGCCGCGCTGGTCGTTGCCCGCGCCCAGGTTCTTCTTGTCCGGCTTCAGGTAGTCCTTGCCGGCCTTCGCGTCCACCGCCGGCTTCAGCTGCGGGTTGACGTCGTCGACGCCGGTGTCGATGACCGCGACGCGGACGCCCTTGCCCTTGGTGTCCTGCCACAGCTCGTCGAGCAGCACCCGCTGGAGCGACCAGGGGATGCCCTCGATCTGCTTCTTCATCGGGAACGTGCACTCGCCGCTGCCGTCCACCCCCAGCGGAGAAAGCCCCTGAGGGGAAAGCCCCTGGGGGGAAGGCAGCCCCCGCTCCACCGCGGCCGCCGGGGACACGGTGAGCAGACCCGTCAGGGTCGTCGCCGCCAGCAGGGCGGCAGTCTTCCGGGAAGTCACCCGTACCTCCCCCTCACGAACCCTGCGGCTGGCGCGCGCTGTTGGTGTCCAGGCGCGGGCCCTTCGACAGGAACTCCGACCACTCCATCGGTACGAGCACGGGCGTGACCTTCTCGTAGCCGAGCCGCTTCTGCGCGTCCGACGGCTCCGGGCGCCCGTCCGAGGTCTTCTGCTGGTTGCCCGTGCCGATGTCGGAGTGGCCGGCGTCGCTGTCGCCGTTGGCCTGGACGGCATAGCGCAGTCCGGTGTCGGTGACGAGGAAGAGCGAGCCGTCGGGGGTGGACTGCTTGCCCTGGATCTGGGTGTAGAGCAGTCCGGTGCCGGGGGTGACGTACGTGCTGGTGCCGCCGGCGGTGATGTCGGCGGGGTACTTGGGGCCGGCCCAGGTGGACAGGGTGGTGCCGCCCTTGGCGTCGACGCTCTCCAGGACGGAGCAGACGGTGTCGCGGGAGCCGGGGCCGCCGACCGAGTTGATCTGGGTGGACTTCCGCTCGGGCCAGCGCAGTTGGGCGCCGAAGGCGGTGCTGTCCGGCGTGAGCGACTGGAGGTCGACGGGGGTGGCCTTGCCGGCCATGTCGAGGGAGTCGGTCAGCGGCGACTGGATGAGCAGCCAGGCGGTGAACTCGGAGACCGGCTGGACCTTGCCGTCCAGGACCACGTAGTGCTGGGGGCCGGAGCCGGTCTGGGCGAGGAGCACCATGCCGACCTTGTCCTGCTCGGGGGTGAGGCCGCCGCGGACGTGGGCGTCGGCGCCGACGGTGCCGGGGATCGGCGGGAAGTCGACGGGGCTGCCGGTCTTCAGGGTGGCCAGCCAGTCGTCGGTGACCTGCTGCGGCTGCCGGCTGCCGAACAGGGCGTTGGTGAGCTTCTGGTTGTTCTCGGCGACGTGGTACTTGGTGCCGGTGTGGTCGACCAGGTACTGGGCGCTGTCCTTCTGCCCCTTCACGTACATGACCTGGCCGGCCTTCAGCTTGTTGCCGTTCTCCGTCCGGCCGAGGTCGCGCTTGGCGAAGAGGAAGGTGGCCTTCTGGACGCTGCCGCCGTTGCCGCCGCCGGGCTGCTCGCAGACCGCCCAGCGCTTGGCGGTGCCGGCGTCGTCGGCGCCGGGGAGGCGGTCGGGGGCGTACGGGATGCCGAGGATGGGGCCGCGCGGCGGCTTGCCCTCGTCGAGCGTCTTGTCGTCGACCTGGATGACCTGGAAGTCGTCCGGGTTGAGCAGCAGGCGCGCGGAGGCGAGGTTGAGCACCGGGTGGAGCAGGGTCTTCTTGTCCTTGCCCTTGCCGGTGGTGAGGACGACATAGCGGGTGGTCGACTGCTTGCCGACGATCACCTTCTTGCCGGGGTCGTCCCAGCCCTTGGGCGCGGTCGGCTTGAACATGCCCCAGGCGCCGAAGCCGGCCATCACGAGCGCGCCGACGATGACTCCGGGCAGCACCGCGCGCAGCGGCCTGGGCGCCCCCTCCTCCGTACCCGAGGGAGAGGGTTGGAGGAATGCCGCGACCGTGCGCTTCTTCGCAAAGGTGTACGCGTTGAGCTCGTCCCGCCGTGATGCCATGAGTCCCCGTTTCCGTCAGGCGCAGTCTTCGCTCGGGAGTCCGGGGAGCATGGCGCCCGGGCCCCGGCTGTCGGACCGGCCCCCTACTATGCCTGCTGTCCGCCGGTGCGTGTGGGGCGGGTAGGGTGATCCGGCCGCCAAAGGCCTGGCGGGCCAGGGTGATCGGGACGAATTGAGGGGGATTCTCCATCATGGCTTCCGCGACGCGGACACGGTCCGCTGCGGGCGGGTCCACTTCCGCGGCCCCCGTCTCCTCGGGTACGGGGCCCGGTTCGCCCGTTGTGCCCTCGGTGTCTCCGCGCCTCCAGGCGCGCCCCGGACACTTCGGGGCGTTCCGATTGCAACAGCTCGTACTGATCGAGGTGGCGGCCGCCGTCCTGGTCGTGGCCGCGGTCGTCGACAAGCTGATGCTGGTGCCCGCGGGCGTGGTGGCGGCGCTGCTCGTGCTGCTCGCGCTGCTGCGCCGGCACAAGCGCTCGCTGCCGGAGTGGCTGGGGACGTTCCTCGCCCTGCGCGCCCGCACCCGCCGCGCGGCGGCCTTCGCCGTGCCGGAGGGCACGGAGCCGGGGCTCGCCCCGGTGGTGGAGTGCGATCCGGCGCTGCGCACCTACGCGTACAGCGACCGCGACCGGCGTCCGATCGGGATGATCGGCGACGGGACCTTCCTCACCGCGGTCGTACGGGTCGAGTCGGAGTCCTCGGCGCTGCGCCCGGACCGGGGCGCGCACCCGCTGCCGGTGGCGCTGATCGGCGACGTGCTGTCGGTGGACGGCATCCGGCTGGAGTCGGCGCAGATCGTGCAGCACACCCAGCCCGCGCCCGCGCCGCACCTGCCCGCGCAGTCGATGGCGGCCCGCAACTACGGCCCGCTGCAGGCGCAGACGGGTTCGCCGGCGCTCCGGATCACCTGGGTCGCGCTGAAGCTGGACCCGGAGCTGTGCCCGGAGGCGGTCGAGGCGCGCGGCGGCGGCATGGCGGGCGCGCAGAAGTGCGTCGTACGAGCGGCCGACCAGCTCGCGAGCCGGCTGGCGGGCGCGGGCTTCAAGGCCACGGTCCTCACCGAGCAGGAGCTGACCTCCGCCATCGCCACCTCGACCTGCGCGAGCCCGATGGCGATAGCGCAGGCCGGCCGCGGGCAGGCGCAGGTCCGGCGCACCCAGGAGACCGCGCGCACCTGGCGGGTCGACGACCGTCGGCACACGACGTACTGGGTGGGGCGCTGGCCCCAGTTGGGCGGCGCGAGCGGGGCCGGGGCGTCGATGCCGCAGCTGGTGGCGCTGCTGACCTCGCTGCCGGCGCTGGCGACGACGTTCAGTTTGACGGTGAGCGGGGGTGACCGTCAGGAGGTGACGGTCACCGGACACGTACGGATCACCGGGCGCAGCGACGAGGAACTCCTCGCGGCCCGGCACGAACTGGAGCGCGTGGCGCGCGGCGTGAAGACGGGCCTGGTGCGGCTCGACCGCGAGCAGGTGCCGGGCATGCTGGCGACGCTGCCGCTGGGGGGTGCGCGCTGATGACGACTCCGGGGAACCCGGCGGGCCAGGGGCCGATGGGTCAGGGCGGGTACATGGGCCAGGCCGGGCACGTCGGTCAGATGAGCCCGGCGGGCCAGATGAACCCCGCCGGTCAGATGAGCCAGGTGGGCCAGGCCGGGCAGATGGCTCCCGTCGGCCAGGCCGGGCAGATGGCTCCGACGGGCCAGCCCATGGGCCCCGGGCCCGGCGGGCCGGTCGGGGGCGTGAGCGGGGGCGTGCCGGGCGCGGCCCCCTCGCGGCGGGCCCGGCCGAGCGGCGGCGGGCGGGCCGCCCGGCGTACGGGACGCGGCGGCAAGCCGCGGCTCGGCTTCGGGCTCATCGGGCCGCGGCGCGACCGCCATTCCGCGCCGCTCGACCAACTCGGCGCGCTGGCCCTGCCGGTGGGCGACGACGGCGTGGTGATCGGCGTGGACGCCGAGAGCCGGCCGGCGGTGCTCGGGATCAACCGGCCCAGTGCGTACGACGTCACGCTCATCGGCGGTCTGTGGACGGCGCAGGTGCTCGCGCTGCGGGCGGCGGCGACCGGCGCCCGGGTCGCGGTGGAGACGGGCCGCGCCCCCGCCTGGACGGCGCTGGCCCAGGCGGCCGGCGGCGGTCAGCCCTGCATCACCCTGCACGACGTGGGCCGGGTGCCGCCGCAGGGCGCGTCCGCGGGCAGCCCCGTGGTCGTCGTCCGCGACTGCGGCATGCGGCCGCCGCGCGGCCGGGTCGTCTCCGCGCCGTGGCAGTCGGTGGTGACCCTGCTCCCCTATCTGAGCCCGGTGGCGCCGCGGCTCCTGGAGAAGTCCTCGCTCGTCGGCGTGCAGCGGGTCTCGCCCGACGAGGCCGCGCAGATCGGCCGCATCATGGGGCTGCAGCGCGCGGAGTGGGAGGCGCTGTCGACGCTGGCCGACGGGGTGACCCTGTGGTGCACGCCGAACGACCGCCAGTTCGTGATGACGCAGGCCACGGACGCCGAGACCGGATTGTTGGGCGCCGCCCGCCGGATGGACTGACCGGGCGAAGCCCACATTTCACCACCCAACCTGTCCCTTTTTGTGCAGGTTTCATGGACCGGGGTTCTCACTCTCCGGTACTCGTGGGTCACTTGGGGGACCCGGCCCGTCCGCGCACCGGGGAGCGGCGGGCCGTCGGCCCTGCCCGGCGGGCAGGGTTGGCGTTTAGGGTGGGATGTGCCCGCCCACGACTGCACAAGGGTGCGCGACCACACCAGGAGGCAAAGTGAACCGCGATCGGGACGAGATCAACGGGGGTTGGAACGTGCCCGTCGACGATCAGTCCGACGCAGATCCCGCCGAGATGACGGGTGAGTTCACCATCGACTACACCCCGCCGGCCTGGTACACGCAGAACGCGTCGGGCGGTACGGGCGGCGGGGCGCCGACGCCTCCGCCGCCGACCGGTGCGCCGGTCGCGGTCCCCGGTGCCCCGGCGCCCGGAGTTCCCGCGCCCGGCGGCTACGAGTCGACCTGGACCCCGACGCCCCCGCAGGCCCCCGCGCCGGAGGCCCCGGCCCCGGCGCCTGCCGCCGAGGCTCCCGTGACGCCCGCCGCGCCGGAACCGGCCCCCGCTGCCCCGCCCGCCCCTGCCGCCGCCGCACCCTTCGGTGGTGGCGATGTGGAGAGCGGCGCGACGATGCGCTTCTCCCCCGCCGCGCTGAAGCGCGAGATGGCGGAGATCGCGGCCGCGCAGGAGGCGCCGGAGGCTGCGCAGGCCCCGGAGGCCGAGGGTGCCGAAGCCCCCGCCGAGGAGCCCGAGGCCACTCCCGAGCCGGAGGCCGCCGCCCCGGCGGAAAGCCCGGAGAGCGCCGAGGAGGCTCCGGAGGCTCCGGAGGCTGCGGAGACCCCGGCCGCCGCCGAGCCGCAGGCCGAGACCACGCCGGAGCCGACGCCAGAGCCCGCCCCGGAACCGGCGGCCCCTGCCCCCGTCCCCACTCCTCAGGACGCCGCTCCCGGCGCGCTGCCGCCCGTGGCTCCGGATGTGCCGGTGCCGGGGAGCGGACTGCCGCCGCTGCCGCCGTCGTTCCAGCCTGCGACGCCGGCGCCCGCACCGCAGTGGCCCGCGCAGGCCGCTCCGGCCGCCCCGGCCGAGCAGCAGGTGCCGCAGGCCCCGGCCGCTCCGCTGCCGCCGGCGACGGACGCCTGGCCCGCCCCCGTACCGCCGCAGGGTGGTTACGGCTTTCCGCACCCCGGCCAGCCCCAGCCCCAGACGCCGCAGCCCCCGGCCCCGCAGGCCCCCCAGGGCTACGGCTTCCCGCAGCCGCCCGTACCTCCGCAGCCGCAGGCCCCCCAGCAGCCCCAGGCCCCGCAGCCGCCTCAGGGTTACGGCTTCCCGCACCCGGCTCAGGCCCCGTTCGGCCAGCCGCAGCCGCCCGTCCCCCCGCAGCCCCAGGCACCCCAGCAGCCCCAGGCGCCCCAGCCCCCGCAGGGTTACGGCTTCCCGCCGCCCGCGCCCGGCACCCCCACGCCCGGCGCCCCCGCGCCCGACTCCCCCGCCATCGACCCCCGTACCGGGGCCGCGTGGCCGTCGGCCGTGACGCACGACCAGCGGGAGCGGTCGGTGCCGGGCGCGCCGCTCGGGTACAACGCGGCCGTCGAGCTGTCCTCCGACCGGCTGCTGCGCAACAACAAGCAGAAGCCCAAGTCGAGCCGGAACCCCGGCGCCGCCAACCGCTTCAAGCTGGGCGGAAAGAAGGAGGAGGCGGAGCGGCAGCGGAAGCTGGAGCTGATCCGGACGCCGGTCCTCTCCTGCTACCGGATCGCGGTCATCTCGCTCAAGGGCGGTGTCGGCAAGACCACGACGACGACCGCGCTCGGCGCGACGCTCGCCACCGAACGGCAGGACAAGATCCTGGCGATCGACGCCAACCCGGACGCCGGCACGCTCGGCCGCCGGGTGCGGCGCGAGACCGGGGCGACCATCCGCGACCTGGTGCAGGCGATCCCGTACCTCAACTCGTACATGGACATCCGCCGGTTCACCTCGCAGGCGCCGTCCGGTCTGGAGATCCTCGCCAACGACGTGGACCCGGCCGTCTCGACGACCTTCAACGACGAGGACTACCGGCGCGCGATCGACGTCCTGGGCAAGCAGTACCCGATCATCCTGACCGACTCGGGCACCGGTCTGCTCTACAGCGCGATGCGCGGGGTGCTCGACCTCGCCGACCAGCTGATCATCATCTCCACACCGTCGGTGGACGGTGCCTCCAGCGCCTCCACGACGCTGGACTGGCTGTCGGCGCACGGGTACGCGGAGCTGGTGCAGCGCTCGATCACGGTCATCTCCGGGGTCCGTGAGACCGGCAAGATGATCAAGGTCGAGGACATCGTGCAGCACTTCCAGACCCGTTGCCGCGGGGTGGTCGTGGTGCCATTCGACGAGCACCTGGCGGCCGGTGCCGAGGTCGACCTCGACATGATGCGGCCGAAGACCCGCGAGGCGTACTTCCACCTCTCGGCGATGGTGGCCGAGGACTTCGTACGGGCGCAGCAGGCGCAGGGCCTGTGGACGGCGGAGGCCCAGGGCGCGATGCCGCCGCACATGGCCCCGCCGGTGCCGGGCCAGCCCCAGCCGTACCCGGGTCAGCCCGGCCATCCGGGACAGCCCTACCCGCCGCAGCAGCCGGGCCAGCCCGCCCCCGGCCAGCCGTACGCGTACCCGCCCCAGCAGCCCCCCGTACCGGGTCAGCCGGGTCAGCAGCCCGGTCAGCCGTATGGCGGACCCCCCGCCCCCGGACAGATGTACGGGGCGCAGCCCGGTCAGCCGCCGATGCCGCAGGGCTGGCAGCAGCCGGGGCAGCCGCTCCCGCCGCACGCCGATCCGCAGGCGCAGGTTCCCGGCCAGGCGCCCGGGCAGTTCCCGGGGCAGCTGCCCGGACAGGTTCCGGGGCAGGTCCCGCCGCCGAACTGGCCGCAGCAGGCCCCGCAGCAGCCTCCGCAGGCGCCGCCAGCCCCTCAGCAGTAGGGCGTCACAGGAGTAGACCAATGAGGCCCCGTACCGGTGTTCCGGTACGGGGCCTTTCGGCATTCCCGCAGACCACACGGTGTTTGAGACATCGTTGACGACGGCAGACCACCGCTGATACACCTTCGCTTCATCCATCGTCAGCCCAAGATCCACGGCACTTCCCCCGACGCACGCATCCCGACGCGAGGTCACGCCCCATGGTCATGGTCACGAAGGTTCCACCCCGTCAGGCAGCCGCCCGCAGACCCCTCCGGCCGCTCCGGTCGCTCCGCCCGGTCCGTCTCCTGCTCGCCACCGGCGTCACCGCCGCCTCGCTCATGGCCGTGCCGGGCACCGCCCAGGCGGAGGACGAGAAGACCGGCGGCACCACACTCACCGTCGCCGTCTCGCAGAGCGTCGACTCGCTCTCGCCGTTCCTCGCACAGAAACTGGTGTCGACCAGCATCCACCGCCTCGCGTACGAGTACCTGACGAACTACGACGCGAAGGACGCGCACACGATCCCGGGCCTGGCGACCGAGTGGAAGTCCTCGCCGGACAAGCTCACCTGGACGTACACGATCCGCAAGGACTCGATGTGGTCCGACGGGCAGCAGGCCACCGCCGAGGACGCGGCGTGGACCTTCAACAAGATGATGACCGACCCGAACGCGGCCACCGCCAACGGCAGTTTCACGGCCAACTTCAAGAAGGTCTCCGCGCCCGATCCGCAGACCCTGGTCATCGAGCTGAAGCAGCCGCAGGCGACGATGACGGCGCTGGACGTGCCGATCGTGCCCAAGCACGTGTGGGAGAAGGTCTCCGACTTCTCCAAGTTCAACAACGACCAGCAGTTCCCGATCGTCGGCAACGGCCCGTTCGTCATCACCGACTTCAAGGTCGACCAGTACATCAAGCTCAAGCCGAACAAGAAGTTCTGGCGCGGGGCGCCGAAGTTCGACGAGCTGGTCTTCAAGTACTACAAGGACGGTGACGCGGCCGTCGCCGCGCTCCAGAAGGGCGAGGTGTCCTTCGTCCCGAACCTGACGCCCGCTCAGGCCGCCGCGCTCAAGACCCAGAAGAACATCAAGGTCAACGACGCTCCGGGCCGCCGCTTCTACGCGCTGGCCACCAACCCGGGCGCCCGCGCGAAGGACGGCAAGACCTTCGGCAACGGCAACAAGGCGCTGCTCGACCCCGAGGTGCGCAAGGCGCTGTTCCTCGCCGTGGACCGCACGACCCTGGTCGACAAGGTCTTCCAGAACCACGCCGTGGAGGGCGAGGGCTACCTCCCGCCGCGCTTCGGCTCGTACTTCTGGAAGCCGGCCGACACCCAGAAGCGGGCCTACGACCCGGCCAAGGCCGAACAGGTCCTGGACGCGGCCGGGTACAAGAAGAACGCCGAGGGCAAGCGGCTCGGCAAGGACGGCAAGCCGCTCGACTTCCGCATCCTGTGCCACGCCACCGACCCCAACGACAAGGCCTCCGCGAAGTATCTGCAGGAGTGGTGGGGCAAGCTCGGCATCGGGCTCAAGGTCGACTGTCTGGACAGCGTCTCCGACCCGTGGGTGAAGGGCGACTACGACCTCGCCTTCGACGGCTGGTCGGTCAACCCGGACCCGGACTACGTCCTCTCCATCCACACCTGCGGCACGCTGCCCGCGACGCCGAAGGACACCGGGGCCACCGACAACTTCATCTGCGACCCGCAGTTCGACGCGCTGTACGCGCAGCAGGCCGCCGAGTACGACGCCGCCAAGCGCTCCGACCTGGTCAAGCAGATGCAGTCGCGGCTGTACGACACCGGGTACATGAACGTCATCGCGTACCCGAACGCCCTGGAGGCGTACCGCACCGACCAGATCGGCTCCATCACCACCATGCCCGAGGCCGCCGGCAACCTGTGGGGCCAGGACGGCTACTGGAGCTGGTGGTCGGCGGCCCCGGCCGCGCGGACCGCCTCCGCCGACTCCTCGGACGGCTCGGACACCGGCGTGACCATCGGGATCGGCGCGGCCGCCGTGGTCGTCGTGGGCCTCGGGGTCTTCCTCGGCATGCGCCGCCGCTCCACCGCCGACGACCGCGAGTAGCCCGTGACCAGCGCAAGCACACCCGCCCCCTCCGTGGTCCCGGCCGATCCGGCCCGGACCACGGAGGGCGGTGCACCCCGCACCCGTACCGCCGCCGCCCTCCCCTACCTCCGCCACGCGGCGGCCAAGGCCGCCGGCGCGGCCGTGTCCCTGCTCGCCGTCCTCGTCACCAGTTTCTTCCTGTTCCGGATCATCCCGGGCGACCCGGTGAAGACGATGACCCACGGCATGCCGACCACCGCCGAGCAACTGGCCACTCTGCGCCACCAGTTCGGACTCGACCTGCCGCTCTGGCAGCAGTTCACCGACTACTGCGCCAAGGCGCTCACCGGCGACCTCGGCACCTCCTTCCAGTTCCGGGCCCCGGTCGGCGAGCTGATCGCGCAGAAGCTCCCGGCGACGCTGCTGCTCACCGGCACGGCCGTGGTGCTCTACTCGGCGCTCGGCCTGTGGCTGGGCACCCGCTCCGCGTGGCGGCACGGCAGCCTCGGCGACAGGCTGAACACGGGGGTGGCGCTCACCCTCTGGTCGGTCCCGTCCTTCTGGCTCGGACTCCTGCTCATCATCGTGTTCTCGGTCGGCATGGGGCCGATCCCGGGCCTGTTCCCGACCGGCGGCATGGAGTCCGGCACCGGCGAGACCGGCTTCGCGTACGCCCTCGACGTCGCCCACCACATGGTCCTGCCCGTACTGACCCTGGTGGCCGTGGGCTACGCCCAGACCCTCCTGGTGATGCGCTCCTCGCTCCTGGACGAGATGGGCAGCGACTATCTGACCACCGCGCGGGCGAAGGGCCTGCGCGACGACGCGGTACGCCGCCACCACGCCGTCCCGAACGCGCTCCTGCCCACCGTGACCATGGTGTTCATCAACCTCGGCCATGTGGCCGCCGGTTCGATCCTGGTGGAGACGGTGTTCTCCTGGCCGGGCCTGGGCGGCCTGTTCTACCAGGCGCTCAGCGTGCCCGATCTCCCCCTGGTCCAGGGCCTGTTCGTGGTCTTCGCCGGCGCGATGATCGTGATGAACCTGATCGCCGACCTGCTCTATCCGCTGCTCGACCCCCGGGTGGCCCGATGACCTCACACACCACCGCCGCCTCCCTCGCCCGGCAGCGCCGGCGCAGCTCGCTCGCCCGCTTCTGGAGGCAGTACCGCACCCACCGGGCCGGCCTCTGGGGCCTGACCGGCCTCGCCCTGATCGGCCTGATCGCCCTCACGGCCCCGCTCCTCGTCGGCGCGGACGTCCAGTCCGTCACGAACGCCCCCGGCACCGCCCTGGAGTCACCGAGCGCCGAATTCCCGCTCGGCACCGACCAGTTCGGCCGCTCACTGCTCGGCCTTCTCATCTGGGGCGCCCGGATCTCCCTGCTCGTCGGTCTGCTCGCCGCCACGCTCTCGGTCGCCATCGGCACCCTGGTGGGCATCGTCGCGGGCCACTACGGCGGCTGGTTCTCCACTGTCGTCATGCGGATCACCGACTGGTTCCTGGTGATGCCGGCCCTGGTCCTCGCGATCGTCCTGGCGACCGTGATGTCCCGGTCGATGTGGACGGTGATCCTGGCGATCGGCGTGACCAGCTGGCCGACCACGGCCCGCCTGGTGCGGGCGCAGACCATCGCGGTCGAGTCCCGCCCGTACATCGAGCGCGCGACGGCCCTGGGCGGCGGACACGGGCACATCATGACCCGGCACGTCCTGCCGAACGTCATGCCCCTCGTCCTCGCGCAGACCACCCTCGGCATCTCGACGGCCATCCTCACCGAGGCGACCCTCGCCTTCCTGGGGCTCGGCGACCCGACCGTCGTGTCCTGGGGCGGCATGCTCCAGGACGCACGCGAGGCGGGCGCGGTGTCGTCCGGCCACTGGTGGTACCTGGCGCCGCCCGGCATCGCCATCGCGCTGGTCGCCCTCGCCTTCACCCTCTGCGGCCGGGCGATCGAGTCCGTCCTCAACCCGAAGCTGGGAGCGGCCCGTTGAGCACGAACCATCTCCTGGAGGTCCGCAACCTCAGCGTGACGTACGGAACGGGCTCGGCCGCCGTCCCGGCGGTCCGGGGCGTCGACCTCACCCTCCCCGCCGGCCAGAAGCTGGGCGTCGCCGGCGAGTCCGGCTGCGGCAAGTCGACGATGGCGCTCGCCCTCCTGCGCCTCCTGCCCGCCTCGGCCCGCACCAGCGGCGAGATCCTGCTGGACGGCGAGGACGTGCTCGCCATGAAGTGGGGGCGGCTGCGGGCGGTGCGCTGGGCGGGCGCGTCGATCGTCTTCCAGGGCGCGATGCACTCGCTGAACGCGGTGCGCCGGATCGGCGACCAGATCGCGGAACCGCTGCTCGTACACGGCCGAGCCACCCCCACCACAGCCCGCAGACGCGTCAGCGCACTCCTGGAGCAGGTAGGTCTCCCGGCCGCCCGCGCGTCCGCGTATCCGCACGAACTCTCCGGCGGACAACGCCAACGCGTGATGATCGCGATGGCCCTGGCCTGCGACCCACGCCTGATCGTGGCGGACGAGCCGACAACCGCCCTCGACGTGATGATCCAGGCGCAGATCCTGCGCCTGATCGAGCAGCTGGTCGCCGAGCAGGACATCGGGCTGCTGATGATCAGCCACGACCTGGCCGTGCTCGCCGACACCTGCGACCGGCTCGCCGTGATGTACGCGGGCCGCGTCGTCGAGGAAGGCCCGGCGAAGGCGGTGTACGAGGCGGCCGCCCACCCCTACGGGCAGGCGCTGTCCTCGGCGTTCCCCCGGATCGGCGACCCGTCCTCCCGGCGCGCCCCGCGCGGCCTGCCGGGCGACCCGCCGGACCCGGCGGACCTGCCGGGCGGCTGCGCGTTCCGCCCGCGCTGCCCGGTGGCCATAGAGCGGTGCGCGGCGGAGGACCAGGAACTGCGGGACGCGGGCGCGGGGCGCCGGGCGGCCTGCGTACACGTGGGAGGCACGGCATGAGCACCACGGAGGAACCCCTCCTCTCGGCCCGGGGCCTGCGCGTCGCCTTCCCGGGCCGCCGGGGCGCGCCGGCCGCCCGGGCGGTGGACGGGGTGGACCTGGACATCCGTCCGGGCGAGATCGTGGCCCTGGTCGGCGAGTCCGGCTGCGGCAAGACCACCCTGGCCCGCTCACTCCTCGGCCTGGTCCGCCCGACCGGGGGCGAGGTCCGCTTCACGGGCGCCCCGCTCACGTACACGGCCAAGGCGCTCAAGGCGTACCGCAAGCGCGCCCAGCTGGTCCTCCAGGACCCGAGCGGTTCGCTGAACCCGCGGCACACGGTGTACGACGCGGTAGCCGAGGGCCTACGCATCCACGGGTACGCAGGCGACGAACGCACAGCAGTCGCCGAAGCCCTCTCCCGCGCCGGACTCCGCCCCCCTGAGCGCTTCTTCCTCCGCTATCCCCACGAGCTGTCCGGCGGCCAGCGCCAACGCGTCGTCATCGCCGGCGCACTTGTCCTGGAGCCCGAACTGATCGTCGCGGACGAGCCGGTGGCCTCGCTCGACGCCTCCGTACGGGGCGAGATCCTGGCGCTGCTGCTGCGGCTGCGCGACGAACTGGGCCTGTCGGCCCTCGTGGTGACCCACGACCTGGGCCTCGCGTGGAACATCGCGGACCGGGTGGCGGTCATGTACCTGGGCCGCATCGTGGAGACGGGCCCGGTCGAAACCGTCCTGACCTCCCCCCACCACCCCTACACCCAAGCCCTCCTCTCCGTCCTCCCAGAATCATCAGACGCACCGATCATCCTCAGCGGGGAACCCCCAGACCCCACCCACATCCCCCCGGGTTGCCGCTTCCACGCCCGCTGCCAGGTCCTCGCCTCGGGCGCGGCGGCGGAGGTGGCCGACCGGTGCCGTACGAGGGACCTGCCGGTCCTGGACGGCGGCGGGGCAGCGGCGGCGGCCTGCCACTGGTCGGGCGCACGGACGGAAGCGAGGGACGGGCGGGGGGCCGTGTTCGGGACGTAAAGCGTGATTTGTGGCGCGGAACAAGGCCGTTCACCCCTTCAAGGGTCGGCTCCGCGCCGTAAATCATGCAGTCCAGAACACGGCCCCCCGCCCGGCACACGCCCCCCTACGGCTTCGCCGCAGGCTTCTCGGCCGGCTTCGCCGGAGCCGCCGGCTTCCCCGCCGGCTTGCCCGCGTCCTTCGGCAGGATCTCGCACGACGAGATCGAGGTCCGCGTGGACACCGACTTCACCGTGCAGGTGTCCTTGCCGACGCCCGCGTCGACGGTCCCCCAGTGCTCGCCGACGATCAGCAGCGCGCCGTCGTGCCCGCTGATGGTGTCGTCGCCGGGCCCGGCCTGGATGAGCCCGCCGGACTCGGGCCCGAGCGCGGCGGCCTCGATCTTGTCGTTCTCGCTGCCGCCCAGGACCCGCCCGGAGAAGTCGATGATCCCGGTCCGGATGGTGTCCTTGCCGTCGTTTCCGGTGACGATGCCGCCGCCCCGGTTGAACTGTCCGGGCGCGCCGAACACCGACCCGGTGGTGATCTTGTCGTCGCCGTCGTCGCCGTGGACGATCGCCCCGTGCTCGGCGCCGTCGCCGTGCACGGTGGCGACCTTGATGACGTCGTTGCCGCGGTTGCCCCGGACCATGCTGAACGTGGTCTGCGGCACCAGGTGCTTGGTGCGGATGACGTCGTCGCCCTCGCCGCCGAGCACGGCCGAGTCGATGACGAGGCCGCGCACCTCGATCTTGTCGTTGCCCGCGCCGCCGGAGACGGTGACGCCGTCCAGGTCGCTGTCGCAGAAGATGTTGTCGTCGCCGTTGGTACCGCTGACGGTGTCGCCGGGGGGCGCGGCGACGCCGTTCACCCAGCACTGGTGCATGGGCACCCGCGCCGAGGCCTGTGCGGCGTGAGCGGCGGGCGCGCCGGTGAGGGCGGCGGCGGCGAGCAGGACGGCGAACGCGGCGGGGCCGCGCGCCGCTCTGCCCAAGGAGGGCGGCGTGACGGACATGCGGATCTCCTCTGTGGTGCTGGTGCGAGTACTGGTGCTGGAGGTGAAGCTGGCACTGGAGGTGAAGCTGGCGCTGGAAGTGGAACTGGCACTGGAAGTGGAACCGGCACTGGAAGTGAAACCGGCGCTGGAAGTGAAACCGGAGGGAAAGGCGCGACGGGCGGCAGCCCAGAGAGCAACCGCCCCACCGTCAGGCGACGGTCCGCGCCGGCGCCGCGTGCCGCGGCGAGTACCCCACGATCCGGCGCGCGTCGAGGCGCGGCTCGGGGGCGCTCTCGCCGTTGGTCCAGCGCCCGAGGCACATCTCGGCGGTGATGCCGGGGCCGAAGCCGGCGAGGATGCCGCGGGCGCCCTCGGCGAGTCCGCCCTCGTCGAAGAGCCGGCGCACCGCGTCGAGGACGACGGCGCTGGCGATGTTGCCGTACTGGGTCAGCGTGGCCCGGCTGAACCGGAAGTCCTCCGGGGGGACTTCGAGGTAGCGGCTGAGGTCGTCGAGGATCCGCGGACCGCCCGCGTGGATGATGTAGAAGTCGAGGTCACCGGCGTCCCAGCCGTGCTCGCCCGCGAGTTCGCGCAGGGCGGGGGCGAGCGGCTCCATGGTGCCGGGGACGCGCTTGTCGAGCAGGAAGTGGAAGCCGGTGGCGCGCACGCTGTAGGCGATCCAGTCCTCGGTGCCGGGCACCAGGTAGGAGTTGTTGCGCTCCAGGCGGATTCCGGTGCCGCCGCGGCCGCGGACCACGGCGGAGGCGACGGCGTCGCCGAACAGGCCGTTGGAGAGCAGCGTGCCGACGGCGAGGTCGGTGGGCTGGTAGCAGAGCGAGCAGAACTCGCAGGCCACGATGAGGACGTTGGCGTCCGGGTAGGCCGTGCAGAAGTCGTGCGCGCGGTTGACCGCGGCGCCGCCGCCCGCGCAGCCGAGCTGGGCGATGGGCACCTGCCGGGTGTGGCTGGGGAAGCCCATCGTGTTGATCAGCCAGGCGGTCAGCGAGGGCATCATGAAGCCCGTGCACGACACGTAGACGATCATGTCGATGTCGGCGGGGGTCAGCTCCGCGTTGGCCAGCGCCTCCTTGACGACCCCGGGGACGCGGGCCTTCGCCTCGGCCTCGTACAGCGCGTTGCGCTCCTCGAATCCGGGGTGTTTGAGGGTTTCCTCGATCGGCTGCACGATGTGCCGGCGCGTCACCCCGGTGTTCCCGATCAGCCGCAGGGCGAGGGGCAGTTGGGGGTGGTCGGCATGGCGTGCGCGGGCGAGGTCGAGGGTCTCCTCCATCGTGATCACGTACTCGGGTACGGCCACCGCGGGTTTGCACAGAGTCACCACGACACGCGCTCCTTCGTCTCGTTCGCCGTGAACTGGGCCCACACTCGCCCGGCGGTCGCGAGCCCGCAACCGCGAGCGCGACCACCCGGTCACGTACGGTCACCGCACCGGGAGAGGTACGTGCTCCGTACGGGGGGCTGTCGGCGTCCGGCGTGTCGTGATCACGGGCGGCCGGGAACACCGTCCCCCATGACCTCCGAACCCTCGGCCATGACCTCCGAACCGCCGGCCGCGCCGCGGCCGGTCCGCACCTGGGCGGTGGAGGACCTCCCCGCCCTCGACTTCGACCCGCTGCTGCTGGAACTGCTCCACGAGGAGCCCGTGTCCCGGATCCGGCTGCCGTTCTCCGCGGAGAACGAGGCGTGGCTGGTCACCCGGTACGACGACGTCCGTCTGGTGACGTCGGACCCGCGGTTCAGCCGGACGGCCCTCCTGGACCACCAGGTCACCAAGATGACCGGCCACATGGTGGCGTCGAAGGCCGCCCTGAACTACGCCGATCCGCCGTATCACACGCAGTTGCGCAAGGCGGTGACGAAAGCTTTCACCGGCCAGTCCACCAAACGGCTGCGGCCCCTCGCCCAGGCGACCGCCGACCGGCTCCTCGACGCCATGGAGGCGGCCGGCCGCCCCGCCGACCTGATGAGGCACCTGCACGGTCCGCTGCCGATGTCGGTGGTGTGCGATCTGCTCGGCATCCCCGAGGAGGACCGTGCCGAGCTGGCCTCCTGGCCGGACCTGATCCTGTCCTCGGGCCCCGGCCCGGAGGGCAGCAAGGCCGCCAAGGCGCAGATCCACGCGTACATCACCCGGCTGCTCGCCCAGCGCGCGGCCGAGCCGTCCGACGACCTGGCCGGGGTGCTCGCGGAGTCCCTGGCCGAGGGCCATGTCGACGCCGACGAGGCCGTGTCGCTCGCGATGGCGATCCTCATCAGCGGCGCGCACGCGGTCCGCAACAACAGCGCCAACATGGTCTATCTGCTGCTCACCCGGCCGGACCTGGCGAAGCGGCTGCGCGCCGAGCCGGAGCTGCTCCCGCAGGCGGTGGACGAACTCCTGCGCTGGATCCCGCACCGCAACGGCGTGGGCCTGCCCCGGATCGCCCTGGCGGACGTCGAGGTCGGCGGGCAGCTCATCCGGGCCGGTGAGGCGGTGTACGCCTCGTATCTGGCCGCGAACCGGGATCCGGCGGTGTTCGCGGACCCGCACACCGTGGACTTCGACCGGACCGGCACGGGGCACGTGTCGTTCGGGCACGGGCCGCACCACTGCATGGGCGCGATGCTCACCCGGATGGAGTCCGAGGTGATCGTGTCGACGCTCCTCGCCCGCTATCCGGAGCTGCGGCTGGCGGGCCGGCCCGAGGACGTGCCGTTCCAGTCCAAGGGCCTGATCCGCGGCCCGCGGGAGCTGTACGTCACCTGGTGACGTCCGTCCCCCAGGGCGTCCGGGAGCTCACCGACCGTCGTAGGCGGCGGTGAGCTCCCGGCACTTCTTCACGTCGTCGGCCATGGCCACGAGCAGGTCGTCGAGGGTGTCGAACTTGAGCATCCCGCGTACGTAGGCGAGGAAGTCGACCGTCACGTGCAGCCCGTACAGGTCGAGGCCCTCGCGGTCGATCGCGTAAGCCTCCACGGTCCGCTCGGTGCCGTCGAACTGCGGGTTGGTGCCCACCGAGATCGCGGCGGGCATCCGCTCGCCGGCGGCGGTCAGCCAGCCCGCGTAGACGCCGTCGGCGGGGATCGCGGTGTGCGGCAGGGTCTCGACGTTGGCGGTCGGGAAGCCCAGCTCGCGGCCCCGCTGGGCGCCGCGCACGACGATGCCCTCGACGCGGTGCGGCCGGCCCAGGATCTCGGCGGCGCCGGCCATGTCGCCCTCGGCGACGAGCCGCCGGGTGAGCGTGGAGGAGAACGGCTCGCCGCCGCCGGCCGCGCCGCTCACCCGCAGGTCGATGACCTCGACCTCGTAGTCGTAGGTGGCGCCGAGCTCGGCGAGGAACTCCACGTTCCCGGCGGCGCGGTGGCCGAAGCGGAAGTTCGGGCCCTCGATGACGCGGCACGCGTGCAACTTGTCGACCAGGACCTTCACGATGAAGTCGGCCGGGGACAGCTGCGAGAACTCCGCGGTGAACGGCAGGACGAGGACCGCGTCCACGCCGAGCTCGGCCATCAGCTCGGCGCGCCGGTGGTGCGGGGCGAGCAGCGGGGGGTGGCTGCCGGGGCGGACGACCTCGGAGGGGTGCGGGTCGAAGGTGACCACGACCGAGGGGACGCCCAGCTCGCGGGCGCGCTCCACGGCCCGCCCGATGATCAGCTGGTGTCCGCGGTGCACTCCGTCGTAGGAGCCGATGGTGACGACGCTGCGCCCCCAGTCCTGGGGGATGTCCTCCAAGCCACGCCAGCGCTGCACTGTGACCGCTCCTCGTCCGCCTGTACCCATGTCCGCGTGTACGCCTGTTGGCGCAGGTCTAAGACTGCCATGAGCATGCGGCTGCGACGGCATCGGCATGGTGTGCGCCTTGTCTCGCGGCGCGTGGAAAGGCTCCCCGGAGGCACCTTCCAAGGGCGTGTCCGGTCGTACGGCACGGAGTTCGGCGCGGAGTTCGGCACGGAGTTCCGCGCGCAGGAAGCGGGAGGCGCCGGTGCCGGGCGCGGCGAGGACGGGGGCGAGGGCGGCCCGCTGGGCGGGCAGCGCGAGCAGCCCGAGGACCAGCGGGTGCAGCACGCACCGCACCTCGGGGCCCCGCTCCAGGCGCCGGTCGACGAAGGTGGCGACCAGCGGCGCGCCCCCGGGGTGGGCGTGGGCGTACTCGGCGACGAGGGCGGCGGCGCGGCGGGCGAGCCGGGGGGTGTCGACGGCGGCGAGCGCGCGGAGCACGGGCGCGGCTCCGGCCCCGCCCGGGTCGAGGAGCCGGGCGCGCAGGACGTCGAGGACGGGTTCGGGGTGGCTGGGCAGGGCGGCGGCGAGGGCGTCGGCGGGGACGCCGGGGTCGGCGAGCGCGCGCGGCAGGAACCGTTCGCGGGTCTCGGGGTCGCGCAGCAGCAGGCCGAGCGCGGCGCCGTGCAGGGCCCGGTCGCCGGGCCGGGCGAGCAGCGCGAGGGCCGCGTAGCGCAGGGTGCCGCGGTCGGCGGGGTCCGTGGCGTGCCGGGCGACGAGCTGTCCGTACGCCGCTGCCGCCGCCCGCCGTTCGGGGCGCCCGTCGTCGTGCGCCCAGCGGTCCACGGCCCGGCACAGCGCGGCCGGTTCGTCCTCGGCGAGTGCGGCGAGCAGGCCTTCGGCGAGCGGGTGGGCGGTGGCGACGAGCGCCTCGCACAGGTCGTCGACGGCGAGCCCGCGCCGGGTGTGCAGAAGGGCCTGGGCGGCGGTGCCGACGGTGGCGCCGGGCGCCCCGGACAGCGCCCGCCCGTCGCCGAACCAGCGGCAGAGCAGGGGTTGCACCCCGCGCGGGTCGGCGGTGAGCCGGGACGCGGCGAGGTCGAGGAAGCGGCCCTCGGGCGCGGGGTCGGCGGCGACGAGCCGGCGCAGCAGGTCGAGCCGCTCGTCCTCGGCGACCGGCAGGTCCCGCCAGTAGTCGGCGCCGAAGCCGGGCAGCACCCCGCGCTCGCCGATCCGGTCGGCGAGGGTCCGGAGCACCGGGAGGTACGGGCGGAGGTCGGCCGGGGCCGCGAGCGCCCCGCGCAGCAGCCGGGCGGCCCACCAGCGCCCCTCGGCGGCCCGGTCGTCAGCCTCTTCCGCCTCGGCAGACGCCGGTGGCTCCGCGAGGGCGTCCACCAGGGCGGTGAGCCGGGGGATCAGGCCCTCGGCCCCGTGGTCGCGGTCGAGGTGGTGCAGGGACTGGAGCACGGGGCCGATCCGGTGTCGCGGCACGGGCAGCGCCGCCGGGTGGTGGATCAGGGCGTCGAGGGCCCGGTCGATGTCGAGGTGGGTGCCCTGGAGCCAGTCGGCGAGCTCCTCGTGGGCGAAGCGGTAGCCGGCGCCGGCCGGGACGAGCAGGGCCTCGGTGAGGACGGCGGAGGCCCAGCCGGTTCTCCAGGGGAACAGCTCCTCGAAGGACTCCCGGTCGAGTTCGCCCTGGCCGGGGCCGAGGCAGCGCCGGGCGGCCTCGTGGACCCGGCCGCTGACCTTGGCGGCCAGCCGGCGCACGGCGGTGCCGCGCAGTACCGGCCGTCCCGCGGCGGCGATCCGGACCGCGATCTTGAGGCACATCAGGTCCAGGTGGGCGGCGAAGATCTCGTCCCGGCCGGGTCGGCCGGGGAGGTCTCCGCGGGCGGCGGCCCGGACCTCGCCGAGCAGCCGCAGCGCGAGCGGGTGGCGGGCGTCGGCCTCGGCGACGGCGTCCTCGGGCACGTCGTGCCGGCGGCGGGCGGCGACGGCCTCGGCCTCGGTGAGGTCGCCGAGGAGGACGACGGCGGGCGGTGCGGTGTAGTGGGTGCGGGCCTGTTCCCAGTGCTCGGGGCGGCAGGCGAGGGCGAGCCGGGCGCCGTGGGCGGTCAGCCACTCCTCGGTGGCGGCGGTCCAGGGCCCGAGCCGGTGGGCGAGCACCGGCGGCATCTCCTCGGGCCCGTCGAGCAGCACGAGCAGCGGCCGGCCGGCGTCCCGGGCGAGCGCGGCGGCCTGTTCGGGGGTGACGCCCTCCGGTTCGCCGGGGGTGCCGGAGGCGGCGGCGACCCGGCCGGCCCGGCGCAGCGCGCGGCCGACGGCGGCGGCGAGCGAGGGGTCGTCGGCGTGCAGGTCGGCGCCGCGCAGACAGACGGTCGGCGCGGGTTCGGGGCCGCGGGCGCGGGCGGCGGCGAGGCCCGCGAGGGCGGTGCTGCGGCCGGTGCCGGGCGCGCCGACGACGGCGAGCACGGCGGTGCCGGCCTCGTCGCTGACCCGGGGCTCGGGCAGGTCCTCGGGGGTGCCGGTGGTGGTGCCGGTGAGCTCCAGGACGGCGCCGAGGTTGAGGTGGCGGCCGTAGCAGGGGACGGTCGTGGCGTTGCGGCGCAGCAGCGCGGCGAGCGGGCCGGTGGCGGGCACGGGCAGGGCGTGTCCGGCGGCGCGCCGGTCACCGTGGGCGGCGGTGCCGAGGACGGCGAGGACGGCGCCGGTGGCGGGGTCGAGGACGGGTCCGCCGGCGGCCGGGCCGCCGTCGAGGAGGGCCTCGGCGCCCTCGGTGCCGATGGCGAGTTCGAGGGCGGGGCCGGTGCCGCCGCCGAGCACCCGGGCCTCGCGCCAGCCGTACGCGCTGATCCGGACGTACCGGCCGGGCTCCAGGTCCGGGCGGGTGGCCAGCGGCAGGGGGCGGGCGGCGATGCCGGGGCAGCGGACCAGGGCGAGTCCCTGCTCGGGCAGCGGGGTGACGTCGGCGTCGGTGACCGGCCGGGGCGGTCCGGTGGGGGCGCGAAGCACCATGCTGCGGTGGCCGGCGACGACCTCGTGGCCGGTGAGCAGGGTGCCGCGGTGGTCGGCGAGGAATCCGGTGCCGAGGGACCGCCCGGCCGGATCCTCGATCCGCACCAGTGTCCCCAGGTCCCCGCTCCCCATGGGTCGACCGTAGGTCGGCGGTGATCCCCGGGTGAAGGGCGTCGGACGAACGCGCCCCCTCGCACTCCCGGGTTCGCTTCGAGCGCTTCCCCGATGGGGTGAAAAACGGCGATGGGGCGGACACCAGCGTGTCCGCCCCACCTCAGTGGCACAAAGGGCCGAGGGCCTCAGCCGAAGACGGCCAGGCTCTTCGCCTTGCCCCGCTGGTCCTCGACCAGGGCGAGCAGCTTCCCGTCCGGCCCGAAGACCGCGACCGGCCCCTTCGGGTACTCCGGCATCTCCAGGCGTACGCCGTTGAGCAGCAGCCGGGCCCGCTTCTCGTCGACGTCCCAGCGCGGGAACGCCGCCGCGGCCGCCTCGGCGACCGGCATGACCGTCAGCTCCTCCTGGAGCTGGTCCAGGGTCCTGGCGCTGTCCAGCTTGTACGGGCCGACCCGGGTGCGGCGCAGCGCGGTCAGATGGCCGCCCACGCCGAGCCCGGCGCCCAGGTCCCGGGCGAGCGCCCGGATGTACGTACCGGAGGAGCACACCACCGAGACCACCAGGTCCACGACCGGGGTCCCGTCCTCGGCGGTCGCCTCGCGCACGTCGTACACCTGGAACGAGGAGACGGTGACCGGCCGGGCCGGGATCTCGAACTCCTCGCCGCCGCGCACGCGCGCGTACGAGCGCTTGCCGTCGATCTTGATCGCGGAGACCTTCGACGGCACCTGCATGATGGCGCCGGTGAGCTCGGCCACGCCGGCGTCGATCTGCTCGCGGGTGACCTTCGACGCGTCGACCGACGCCGTGATCTCGCCCTCGGCGTCGTCCGTGATGGTGGTCTGGCCCAGGCGGATGGTGCCCAGGTACTCCTTCTCGGTCAGCGCGAGGTGACCGAGAAGCTTGGTCGCCCGCTCCACGCCGAGGACGAGGACGCCCGTGGCCATGGGGTCGAGCGTGCCGGCGTGGCCCACGCGGCGGGTCTTGGCGATCCCGCGCATCTTGGCCACGACGTCATGCGAAGTGAAGCCCGACGGCTTGTCGACGACGACAAGCCCTCCCCCAGCCTCCGGCCGGGAGGTGCCCCCATCAGGCGTGTTCTTTCCTGCAGTGCTCATTCGGCGGCTTCGTCCTCGCCCTGCTTCTTGTAGGGGTCGGCGTCACCGGCGAAGGTGGCGCCGGAGGACGCCTGCCGCACCTTGGCGTCGGAGGCGCGCGCCTGGTCGAGGAGGTCCTCGATGTTCTTGGCGGTCTCCGGGAGGGCGTCCGCCACGAAGGTGAGCGTCGGGGTGAACTTGGTGCCCGCGGCCTTGCCCACGGCCGAGCGCAGGATGCCCTTGGCGCTCTCCAGGCCGGCGGCGGCGCTCACGCGCTCCTCCTCGTCGCCGTAGACCGTGTAGAAGACCGTGGCCTCCCGCAGGTCACCGGTGACGCGGGTGTCCGTGATGGTCACGTGCGTACCCAGGCGCGGGTCCTTGATGCCGCGCTGCAGCTTCTCGGCGACCACCTCCCGGATGAGGTCCGCCAGCTTCTTCGCCCGCGCGTTGTCGGCCACTGGTCCGTCTCCTTCTTTGCCTTGCTCATTCAGTCTTCATCAGTGTGGAGCCTTCGGCGCACCGAAAGGAGCTCCACCTCGGGCCGGGCCGCGACCAGCCGCTCGCAGCGGTCGAGCACGTCCGACACGAACCCCGCGTCCCCGGACACCAGCGCGACCCCGATGAGGGCCCTGCGATGGAGGTCCTGGTCGCCGGTCTCGGCCGCGCTCACGGAGAACTTGCGCTGGAGCTCGGCGACGATGGGCCGGACGACGGAGCGTTTCTCCTTCAACGAATGAACGTCGCCGAGGAGCAGATCGAAGGACAGAGTCCCCACGTACATGCGGTGCCGGATGTCCCGCCGGTTCGGGTTCGACGTCCCGCCGTGCGCACGCCCGGCGGGGGAACATCAAAACCGTACACGCAACGGCCGGGGCCGATCGACGGAATACTTTCCGCCGACCGGCCCCGACCTGAGCCTCGCGGCTCGGCCTCGCGTGTTACACGCGCGGCTTCTCGCGCATCTCGTACGTCGCGATGACGTCGTCGATCTTGATGTCGTTGTAGTTTCCGAGGTTGATACCGCCCTCGAAGCCTTCACGAATCTCGGTGACGTCGTCCTTGAAGCGGCGCAGACCGTGGATGGTGAGGTCCTCGGCGATGACCTTGCCGTCGCGGATGAGGCGCGCCTTGGTGTTGCGCTTGACCTCGCCGGAGCGGATGAGGACACCGGCGATGTTGCCCAGCTTGGACGAGCGGAAGACCTCGCGGATCTCCGCCGTACCGAGCTCGACCTCTTCGTACTCCGGCTTGAGGAGGCCCTTGAGCGCCGCCTCGATCTCCTCGATCGCCTGGTAGATGACCGAGTAGTACCGGACGTCGACGCCCTCGCGCTCCGCCATCTGCGCGGCACGGCCGGCCGCACGGACGTTGTAGCCGATGACGATGGCGTCGGAGCCCATGGCCAGGTCGATGTCCGACTCGGTGACCGCACCCACGCCACGGTGCAGCACGCGGATGTCGACCTCCTCGCCGACGTCGAGCTGGAGCAGGGAGGACTCCAGGGCCTCGACCGCACCGGACGCGTCGCCCTTGATGATGAGGTTGAGTTCCTGGACCTGACCGGCCTTGAGCACCTTGTCGAGGTCCTCGAGGGACACCCGGCGGACGCGCTTGGCGAAGGCGGCGTTGCGCTCACGCGCGGCGCGCTTCTCGGCGATCTGGCGGGCGGTGCGGTCCTCGTCGACGACCAGGAAGTTGTCGCCGGCACCCGGGACGTTGGTGAGACCCAGGACGAGGACGGGAGTCGACGGGGTCGCCTCCTCGACGTTGTTGCCCTTGTCGTCGAGCATCGCCCGGACACGGCCGTACGCGTCGCCGACGACCATCGTGTCGCCGATGCGCAGCGTTCCGCGCTGGACGAGGACGGTCGAGACGGCACCGCGGCCGCGGTCGAGGTGGGACTCGATCGCGATGCCCTGCGCGTCCTGGTCCGGGTTGGCCCGGAGGTCGAGCGAGGCGTCGGCGGTGAGGACGACGGCCTCGAGCAGGGAGTCGATGTGCAGACCCTGCTTGGCGGAGATGTCGACGAACATCGTGTCGCCGCCGTACTCCTCGGCCACCAGACCGAACTCGGTCAGCTGACCGCGGACCTTGACCGGGTCGGCACCCTCGACGTCGATCTTGTTGACCGCGACGACGATCGGGACGCCGGCGGCCTTGGCGTGGTTGAGCGCCTCGATCGTCTGCGGCATGACGCCGTCGTTGGCCGCGACCACGAGGATCGCGATGTCGGTCGACTTCGCACCACGGGCACGCATGGCGGTGAACGCCTCGTGACCCGGGGTGTCGATGAAGGTGATGCGACGCTCTTCGTCGTTGACCTGGGTCGCGACCTGGTAGGCACCGATGTGCTGGGTGATGCCACCGGCCTCGCCCGCGACCACGTTGGTCTTGCGGATCGCGTCGAGGAGCCGGGTCTTACCGTGGTCGACGTGACCCATGACGGTCACGACCGGCGGACGGGAGACCAGGGCCTCTTCGCCGCCCTCGTTCTCGCCGAACTCGAGGTCGAAGGACTCGAGCAGCTCACGGTCCTCCTCCTCGGGGGAGACGATCTGAACCTGGTAGTTCATCTCGTCGCCGAGGAGCTGCAGCGTCTCGTCGGAGACGGACTGCGTGGCCGTGACCATCTCGCCGAGGTTCATCATGACCGCGACGAGCGACGCCGGGTTGGCGTTGATCTTCTCCGCGAAGTCGGTGAGGGACGCACCGCGCGACAGGCGAATGGCTTCGCCGTTGCCGCGAGGCAGCATCACGCCGCCCACGGACGGGGCCTGCATGGCCTCGTACTCCTGGCGCCTCTGCCGCTTCGACTTGCGACCGCGACGCGCGGGACCGCCGGGACGACCGAAGGCGCCCTGCGTGCCACCACGGCCACCCGGACCACCGGGACGGCCGCCGAAGCCGCCGGGACGACCGCCGAAGCCGCCGCCACCGCCACCGGGACCACCGGGACGACCGCCGCCGCCACCCGGACCGCCGGGACGGCCGGCGAAGCCGCCGCCGCCACCGCCGGGACCGGCCGGACGACCGGCGAAGCCGCCGCCGGGACGACCGCCGCTACCACCCGGGCGACCGCCGGGGCCACCGGGGCCACGGCCGCCGGGGCCCGGACGCGGGCCGGCAGCGGGACGCTGCGGCATCATGCCGGGGTTCGGACGGTTGCCGCCGGGGCCGCCACCGGGACGCGGGGCCTGCGGACGGGGCATGCCACCCGGGGTCGGGCGCGGAGCGCCGCCCTGGGGACGCGGGGCGCCGGGAACGCCGCCCGGGCCCTGCGGACGCGGGGCGCCGCCGGGCGCGCCGGGGCCGCCGGGACGCGGAGCGCCGCCCTGCGGGCGGGGCGCCTGCGGGCGCGCCATGCCGGTGGAGCCACCGGACGTGAAGGGGTTGTTGCCCGGACGCGGGCCGGCCGGGCGACCGCCCGGACGCGGGGCCTGCTGACCGCCGGGACGGGGGGCCTGCTGACCCGGACGCGGCGCCTGCTGGCCCGGACGGGCAGCGGGACGCGGGCCGGGGGTGGCACCACCGGGGCGCTGACCGGCGGCCGGGGCCGACGGGGGCGCGGTGAACTCCGGGGCGGCCGGAGCCGGGGCGGCGGGCGCCGGCTTGGGCGCGGGCTTCGGACCCGGACGGGGGCCCGACGCGGCCGGAGCCGGAGAGGGAGTGCTGCTCGCGGGCGCGGCCGGGGTGACCGGGGCCGCAGGCGCGGCGGGGGCCGGCTTGGGGGCCGGGGCGCCGGGCTTGGGGGCAGCGGGACGGGCCGCGGCGGCCGGAGCCGGTGCCGCGGGCTTGGGGGCGGGCGCCGCCTTACGGGGGGCACCCGGCTTTGCTGCGGTCTTGCCGGCGTTGCCGCCGGGACCCTGCAGCGCGTCAGTCAACTTGCGCACGACCGGCGCCTCGATCGTCGAGGACGCCGAACGGACGAATTCACCGAGTTCTTGGAGCTTGGCCATGACGACCTTGCTCTCCACACCGAACTCCTTGGCGAGTTCGTATACCCGGACCTTAGCCACTTCGCTCCTTTTAGGTCCGGTTACCGCCGGACCGTCGCTACTTCATGGGCGTACTCATCGCGTACTCATCGAGTGCTCATCGCAATCTCGACCTACTTCCGACTCGCGAGGTACCTGACCGCACGGGGTTCCGTGCCGTACATCTTTTGTGCAGTACTTCCGTACTTCATCTACGGTGCGGCCTGCTCGACGTGCGTGCGAAGCGCCGCGGTGTCGAGCGGTCCCTGGACCTTGAAGGCCCGCGGGAACGCCCGGCGGCGCACCGCCAGGTCGAGACAGACCGAGGCGGGGTGCAGATACGCACCCCGGCCGGGCAGCGTACCGCGATGATCGGGAACGCACTCGTCCTTATTCATCACGATCCGCAGCAGCTCGTCCTTGGCCGCTCGCTCCCGGCATCCCACACAGGTTCGCTCAGGGCACACGCGGGCATGCGTCCGGCCAGACACGTTAAGTCTACCTCCCCGTACCGACCTCACCCGTTCGGGGCAAAAATCGAACAGTCGTTGGCCAAAAAGGATCAGTGCCGGTACGGGACCGGGCCGCCGTGCTACTGGGCGGCGTCGCTACTGGGCGGCGGACTCGCCCTGCTGCTCGGTGTCCGGACGGATGTCGATCCGCCAGCCTGTCAGCCGCGCGGCAAGACGGGCGTTCTGCCCCTCCTTGCCGATCGCGAGCGACAGCTGGTAGTCGGGCACCGTCACCCGGGCGGACCGGGCGGCCAGGTCGACGATCTCGACCTTGGAGACCCGCGCCGGGGAGAGCGCGTTGGCCACCAGCTCGGCCGGGTCGTCCGACCAGTCGACGATGTCGATCTTCTCGCCGAGCAGCTCGGCCATCACGTTGCGCACCCGGCTGCCCATCGGGCCGATGCAGGCGCCCTTGGCGTTCAGGCCCGAACGGGTGGAACGAACGGCGATCTTGGTGCGGTGGCCGGCCTCACGGGCGATGGCGGAGATCTCGACGGAACCGTCGGCGATCTCCGGCACCTCCAGGGCGAACAGCTTCTTCACCAGATTGGGGTGGGTGCGCGAGAGGGTGACGGACGGACCGCGCACGCCCTTCGCCACCCGGACGACGTACGTGCGCAGCCGCAGACCGTGCGTGTAGTCCTCGCCCGGCACCTGCTCCTGCACCGGAAGGATGGCCTCCAGCTTGTCGTCCAGCTTGACGAGGACGTTCTTCGGGTCCTTGCCCTGCTGCACCTGGCCGGCCACGATGTCGCCCTCGCGGCGCGCGTACTCGCCGAAGGTGACGTCGTTCTCGGCGTCCCGCAGCCGCTGCTGGATGACCTGGCGGGCGGTGCTCGCCGCGATCCGGCCGAAGTCCGACGGGGTGTCGTCGAAGTCCTTGGGCTCCTGGCCCTCCTCCAGCTCGGAGGGGTCTTCCTTCGCCCACACCGTCACGTGACCGGTCTGCCGGTTCAGCTCCACGCGCGCGTGGCGGCGGGCGTCGGGGGTGCGGTGATAGGCGATGAGGAGGGCCGACTCGATCGCCTCGACCAGCATCTCGAAGGAGATTTCCTTCTCCTGTGCCAAGCCCTTCAGGAGCTTCACGTCGATGTCCACGGCTACGCCTCCTCTTCCTTCTTGTCCTTGCGGTTGAACTCGATCTCGACACGCGCCTTGACGATCTCGGCGAACTCGACCCGGCGGGCGGTGGCCTTGCGGCCCTTCACGCCCGGCACCTCGGTGTCCAGACCGTCCTCGTCCACGGCGAGGATCCGGGTGACCAGCTCGCCGCCGCCGGCCTCGGGGCTCAGCTGCAGCTTGACCAGACGGCCGGTGGCACGCTCGTAGTGACGGTGCTGGGTGAGGGGGCGGTCCGCGCCCGGGGAGCTGACCTCGAGGACGTACTCGCCCTGGCCCATCACGTCGGTCTCGTCGAGCTTCTCGGAGATGACGCGGCTCAGCTCCGCGCAGGCGTCCAGCTCGACGCCCTCGTCGGAATCGACGATCACCCTCAGCAGTCCGCGGCGCCCGGCCCGGGACAGTTCGATCTCCTCGAGGTCGAGGTCCTTCGCGTGAACGAGCGGCTCCAGAAGACCGCGCAGCCGTTCGTTCTGGGTGGTGCTCATCCGGGTGACTCCTCGGCCGCGTGTGCTGTTGTGGGTTCGTCGCGTGTCAGATCAAAGGGTATCCGGTCCCGGAGGGTGTTGCCGTCCACCGGCCGGGGGACCGCGGGTACGCTCGCCTGCGGCGATCTTCGAGGTTTTCGAACACCTGAGGGAGGAGAGGCGTGACGACCCTGGGCAGGCGCGCGCTCCTGACCGCCGGCGCCGCGGGCGCGGCGGGGGCACTGGCCGGCTGCACGTCCGGCGATTCCGGCGGCGGCCCGCGACGGCCGACCGCGGCCGAACGGGCGGCCGCCGCCGAGGCGGCGCTGCGGCGCCGTTCGGCGACCGCCGGCCGGGACCTGGTGCTGCGGTACGACGCCGTCATCGACGGCCACCCCTCGCTCGCGGCCCGGCTCGCGCCGCTGCGGGCGTCGGCGGCGGCCCATGTGAAGGCGCTGGCCGAGGGCGGCACCGCCCCGGCACCCGGCCCGTCCGCAACCGCCTCCGGGACCGCGTCCCCCTCCCCCTCCCGGTCACTGGCCCTCGTCCGGGTGCCGGCCGACCCGGCCGCCGCGCTCAAGGACCTCGCCGCCGCCGTACGGGCGACCGCCGACACCCACACGGCCACGCTGCTCACCGCGCCGCCCGAGTACGCCCGGCTGCTCGCCTCCGTCGCCGCGGCCGGCGCCGCCCACGCCTATCTGCTCACCCAGCCGACCGAAGGGGGCCGCGGATGAGCGCGCTCGACGCGGCCCAGGCCGCGCTGGCCGCCGAGCACGCCGCCGTGTACGGCTACGGGGTCGTCGGCGCCCGGGTCGGCGACGGCCGGCGGGCCGAGGCCGCCGCCGCCCACCAGGCCCACCGGGGCCGGCGCGACGCGCTCCGGCGCACGGTGCGCGACCTGGGCGGCGAGCCGGTCGCCGCGGCAGCCGGGTACGCCCTGCCGTTCGAGGTCCCGGACCCGGCCGCCGCGGTCCGTCTTGCCGCCGTCCTGGAGGACCGTGTCGCGGGCGTCTACTCCGACCTGGTGCGCTCCGCCGACGGCCCGCTGCGCCGCGACGCGGCGGCGGCGCTGCGCGAGGCGGCGGTGCGGGCGGTCCGCTGGCGCGGCAGCGACGTAACCTTTCCTGGGCTCGCCGAGCGGGCCTGACAGGCCGCACTCCCGGATAGCGGCGCTATCCAGGAGCTCGCCGCACCGCAGGAGACGAAGGAATCAACGCACGCATGGCTTTCGAACCGCCGCAGCGACTGGTGCGGGCTCTCGGCGAGACGTACGGGGACGCTGCCGCGGCCGAATGGCTGAAGGCGCTCCCGGAGCTCGCCCAGGACACCCTCGACCGGTCCGGTCTGGCCGCCGAACGGGTGGTGGCCCCGGGCGGGCGCAGCAGCCTCGTCGTGCTCGTGCCCGAGGGCGTCGTGAAGCTGGCGCCCGCGTTCGCCCGCCCCGACCTGGAGCGGGAGGCGCTGGCGCACTGGAACGGCTGGGGTGCCGTACGGCTGCTCGGCGAGCCCGCGCCGGACGCGCTGCTCCTGGAGCGGCTGCACCCCGAGGTGTCGCTGCGCTCGCTGCCGGAGGCGAAGGCGCTCCTGGAGGCCGCCGACACCGTGCGGAAGCTGTGGGTGGAGCCGTCCGACGGGCACGGCTTCGAGTCGGTGGCCGAGCGCACCGCGCGCCAGGCGGCGCCGATGGAGGCGTACCGGGCGGATCCGGAGGCCGGGGCGCTGGTCGCGGCCGCCCTGGAGGCCCGTGGCGAGCTGCTCGCGGGGTCCGCGGAGGCGCTGCTGCTGCACGGGCAGTTCCGGCAGGGCAAGGTGCTGGCCGGCGACCGGGCCCCGTGGCTCGCGGTCGGGCCCGAGCCGCTGGTCGGCGAGCGGGCGTACGACCTGGCGCGGCTGGTCAGGGACCGGGTGGAGGACCTGGTGGCCGCGTCGGCGGGCGCCTCGGCGGCCCGGCGGCGGGTGAACAAGCTCGCCGACTCCCTGGAGCTGGACCGGGACCGGCTGCGCGGCTGGACGCTGTTCCGCGCCGTGGAGTCCGCGACCCGCGCGCTCACCGCCGGGCGGCGGACCGACGCGGAACTGCTCCTGGAGTTCGCCGGCTGGCTGTGAGTCGCGGCCCGATTGAGGGGAATACCCTTTCTGTATCCCTTTGTCAGGGGGCCGTGATGATCCAGGAAGTCTTGATGGCGGTCGTCGGGGCGGCCGCGGCCGTAGGCGTGTACGCGGCTGCGGCGGCGCGGGTGGTGAAGCAGTACGAGCGCGGGGTGGTGTTCCGCTTCGGGCGGCTGCGCGGGGACGTGCGCAAGCCGGGCTTCAACATGATCGTTCCGGGCGTGGACCGCATGCACAAGGTGAACATGCAGATCGTCACGATGCCGGTGCCGGCCCAGGAGGGCATCACCCGGGACAACGTGACGGTGCGGGTGGACGCGGTCGTCTACTTCAAGGTGGTCGACGCGGCCGAGGCGCTGATCCGCGTGGAGGACTACAAGTTCGCCGTCTCGCAGATGGCGCAGACCTCGCTGCGGTCGATCATCGGCAAGAGCGACCTGGACGACCTGCTGTCGAACCGGGAGAAGCTCAATCAGGGCCTGGAGCTGATGCTCGACTCGCCGGCCATCGGCTGGGGCGTGCAGATCGACCGGGTCGAGATCAAGGACGTGTCGCTGCCGGAGACGATGAAGCGCTCGATGGCCCGGCAGGCGGAGGCGGACCGGGAGCGGCGGGCGCGGCTGATCAACGCGGACGCGGAGCTGCAGGCCTCGAAGAAGCTGGCGGAGGCGGCCCGGCAGATGGCCGACACGCCGTCGGCCCTGCAGCTGCGGCTGCTGCAGACGGTGATGGCGGTCGCCGCCGAGAAGAACTCGACGCTGGTGCTGCCGATCCCGGTCGAGCTGCTGCGCTTCCTGGAGCGCGCGCCGCTCTCCGAGAGCTCCTCCCGTCCCGCCCCGCCGGTCGCCGCCCCCGACGCCCCTTCGGTGACCGGCCCTCCCCCGGTTCCCCCGGAGGCCCCCGAACCGCCCGCGGTCGAGCCACCGCGCTCGGACGCGTACCTGGTGGGCCGGGGCGACGCGGTCGACGCCATCGAGGACCTGGCGGGCGCCCCGGTGGACCCGGCGCCGCGGGAGGACGACAGCGGGTCCTGAGGGGTACGACGAAGGGGGCGGGTCCGGTACCGGACCCGCCCCCTTCACGCGTGGGTCACGCCGACAGGCGGGCGATCGCCTCGTCCACCGTGAGTTCCTCGCGCTCGCCGGTGCGGCGGTCCTTCAGTTCCAGGACGCCCTCGGCGGCGCGGCGGCCGGCGACGAGGATCTTGGGGACGCCGATGAGCTCGGAGTCGGTGAACTTGACGCCCGGGGAGACTCCGGCGCGGTCGTCGACGAGGACGCGCAGGCCGGCGGCGGCGAGCTTGTCGGAGACCTCCAGGGCGAGCTCGGTCTGGAGGGCCTTGCCGGCGGCGACGACGTGGACGTCGGCCGGGGCGACCTCGGCGGGCCAGCACAGGCCCTTCTCGTCGGCGGTCTGCTCGGCGAGCGCGGCGACCGCGCGGGAGACGCCGACGCCGTACGAGCCCATGGTGACGCGGACGGGCTTGCCGTTCTGGCCGAGGACGTCGAGCTTGAGGGCGTCGGCGTACTTGCGGCCCAGCTGGAAGATGTGGCCGATCTCGATCGCGCGGTCAAGGTTCAGGCCGGTGCCGCACTTGGGGCACGGGTCGCCCTCCTGGACGACGACGACGTCGACGTACTCGTCGACCTCGAAGTCCCGGCCCGCGACCACGTTCTTCACGTGCATGCCGTCCTTGTTGGCGCCGGTGATCCAGGCGGTGCCGGGGGCGACGCGCGGGTCGGCGAGGTACTTCACCTTCTCCAGGCCCTGCGGGCCGACGTAGCCGCGGACCAGGTCCGTGCGGACCGCGAAGTCCTCCTCCGTCACCAGCTCGACCGTGGCCGTCGGGCCGAAGTGCTCCTCGACCTTGCCCATGTCGACCTCGCGGTCACCGGGCACGCCCACGGCGACGATCTCGCCGTCGACCTTCACCAGGAGGTTCTTGAGCGTGGCGGAGGCCGGGACGCCGAGGGAGGCGGCGAGGGTCTCGATCGTCGGGGTGTCGGGGGTGGGGATCTCCTCGGCGGCGGGGACCGCGGAGCCGTCGACCGCCTTCACCGCCTGGTACACCGCCTCCGTGTTCGCCGCGAAGTCGCAGTTCGGGCAGTCGGCGAAGGTGTCCTCGCCGGCCTCGGCCGGGGCGAGGAACTCCTCCGACTTGGAGCCGCCCATGGCGCCGGCGGTGGCGGCGACGATGCGGTAGTCGAGGCCGAGGCGCTCGAAGATGCGCTGGTACGCCTGGCGGTGCAGCCCGTAGGAGGCGGCGAGGCCCTCGTCCTCCAGGTCGAAGGAGTACGAGTCCTTCATGAGGAACTCGCGGCCGCGCAGGATGCCGGCGCGCGGGCGGGCCTCGTCGCGGAACTTGGTCTGGATCTGGTACAGGATGACCGGCAGGTCCTTGTAGGACGAGCACTGGTCCTTGACCAGGAGGGTGAAGATCTCCTCGTGGGTGGGGCCGAGGAGGTAGTCGCCGCCCTTGCGGTCCTGGAGGCGGAACAGCTCGGCGCCGTACTCGTCCCAGCGGCCGGTGGCGTCGTAGGGCTCGCGGGGCAGCAGGGCGGGCAGGGAGACCTCCTGCGCGCCGATGGCGTCCATCTCCTCGCGGACGATCCGCTCGACGTTGGAGAGGACCTTCTTGCCGAGCGGCAGCCAGCTCCAGATGCCGGCGGCGGTGCGGCGGACGTAGCCGGCGCGGACGAGGAGCTTGTGGCTGAGGACCTCGGCGTCCGCCGGGTCGTCGCGCAGCGTCTTCGCCATCAACTGGGACATGCGCTGGACCGGTGCGTTGGCCATGGTTCTCGTACTCCTGCCGGGACTGACGGTGATGGCCCCGAGGTTAGCCGGGCCGCCCCTGGCAGGTGAAATCAGTTCCTCCCGCCTGCCCTCCGGCCTACCGGCGCTTGAGCGGCAGCGGGGCGCCCATCACCGCGTACGGGCGGGGCGCGCTGGGGAAGTGGACCTGGCGGGCGAGGTCGGTGTAGCCGAGGGAGCGGTAGAGGCCGCGGGCCGGGCTCTCGGTGTCGATCGCGGAGAGGATCGAGCGGGGCAGGTCCGACTGGTCGGTGATGGTGGTGATCAGCCCGCGGCCCACGCCGCGCCCCTGGAAGTCGGGGTGGACGTGCAGTTCGGTGATGACGAAGGAGTCGTCGAGCCAGGCGTCGAGGCCGCCGGCCCGCAGATACGGCTCGACGACGGTGGACCACCAGTGGGTGCGGTCGTTGGGCATGCCGTAGACGAAGCCGGCGAGCCGTCCCCCGGGGGTGATGGCGCCGTAGGCGAGGGCACCGGGGCACAGAAGGTGGCGCAGCACGATGTGCCGGCGTACGGCCACCTCGCCGGCGTCGAGGCCGAAGGCGACGGCCTGCACGGCGAGGGCCTCGTCGACCCGTTCGGCGAGATTGACCGGCGCGATCACGACCTCGGTGTCATCCATGCGCCGCACCCTACAAGCCGGTCGTATGGTCCGGTCACCTCAGCACGCTGTCAGAAGAGCACGCTCATGAAGGCGCCGACCTCTTCGAAGCCGACCCGGCGGTACGCGGCGCGGGCGGGCTTGTTGTAGTCGTTCACGTAGAGGCTGACGACGGGTGCGACGTCGGCGAGGGCGTACTTCAGGACGGCGGCCATGCCGGTCTCGGACAGGCCCTTGCCGCGGTGTTCGGGGGCGACCCAGACGCCCTGGATCTGGCAGGCCTGGCGGGTGGCGGCGCCGATCTCGGCCTTGAAGAGGACCTTGCCGTCCTCGATGCGGGCGAAGGAGCGGCCGGAGCCGACGAGTTCGGCGACCCGGGCCTGGTAGAGCAGTCCGCCGTCGGCGGCGAGCGGGGAGACGCCGACCTCCTCGGTGAACATGGCCACGCAGGCGGGCATGATCACGTCCATCTCGTCCTTGCGGACCCGGCGCACCAGCGGGTCGGCCCGGACGGTCGTGGAGGCCTGCTCGGTGACCATGAGCGGCTGGTGGGCACGGACGTCGCGGGCGGGGCCCCAGCCGGGTTCGAGGAGCCGCCACAGCTGGGCGGTGGGTCCGGCGGGGCCGACGATGGAGGAGCAGCGGCGGCCGGTCCTGCGGGCCCGGTCGGCGAAGGCGCGGACGGCCTCGGGGGTGGCGCAGATGGGCACGAGGTTGGCGCCGGAGTAGCAGAGCGAGGTGAGGTGTCCGTCGCTGTACCAGCCCCACATCTCGCCGCCGAGCCGCCAGGGGTCGAGCCCGGCGAGCTGGACGCGGGCGGCGACGAAGGCGTTCTCGACGGGGGCGCTCTCCAGGACGGCGAGCGCGGCGCCGAGGTCGGCGGGTTCGAGGACCCGCGTCGATGATTGCGTCAACACGAGGGCCTCACCGGTGCGGTTTCTGCTGGTCCTGGCACTCTACCCCCCGTACCTGCCGGTGCGGGGGGTACGAAAAAGCCCCTCCGTGGCCGGAGGGGCTTCTTGCGCGGGCGGGCCGGTCAGCCGGCGACCGAGACGGTGGGCTCGCCGGAGGCGATGCCGTCCTTCTCCATCTGCTCGGCGATCTTCATGGCCTCGTCGATGAGGGTCTCGACGATCTTCGACTCGGGGACGGTCTTGATGACCTCGCCCTTGACGAAGATCTGGCCCTTGCCGTTGCCGGAGGCGACGCCGAGGTCGGC
Source organism: Streptomyces sp. SKN60 (assembly GCF_026236535.1). Taxonomy (GTDB): domain Bacteria; phylum Actinomycetota; class Actinomycetes; order Streptomycetales; family Streptomycetaceae; genus Streptomyces. The sequence continues at coordinate 57,394 of NZ_JAHTMW010000007.1, forward strand.
CTCGCGGGCCTCGCCGGGGCCGTTGACGACGCAACCCATGACGGCGACGCGGAGCGGCACCTCCATGCCCTCCAGGCCGGCGGTGACCTCCTCGGCGAGCTTGTAGACGTCGACCTGGGCGCGGCCGCAGGACGGGCAGGAGACGATCTCCAGGCGGCGCGGGCGCAGGCCGAGGGATTCGAGGATCTGGTTGCCGACCTTGATCTCCTCGACCGGCGGGGCGGAGAGGGAGACCCGGATGGTGTCGCCGATGCCCTCGGAGAGCAGGGCGCCGAAGGCGACGGCCGACTTGATGGTGCCCTGGAAGGCGGGGCCGGCCTCGGTGACGCCGAGGTGCAGCGGGTAGTCGCACTGGGCGGCGAGCTGGCGGTAGGCGTTGACCATGACGACCGGGTCGTTGTGCTTGACCGAGATCTTGATGTCGCGGAAGCCGTGCTCCTCGAAGAGGGAGGCCTCCCAGAGGGCGGACTCGACGAGCGCCTCGGGGGTGGCCTTGCCGTACTTCGCGAGGAGCCGCGCGTCGAGCGAGCCTGCGTTGACGCCGATCCGGATCGGGGTGCCGGCGGCGGAGGCCGCCTTGGCGATCTCCTTGACCTTGTCGTCGAACTGCTTGATGTTGCCCGGGTTGACGCGGACCGCGGCGCAGCCGGCGTCGATCGCGGCGAAGACGTACTTCGGCTGGAAGTGGATGTCGGCGATGACCGGGATCTGCGACTTCTTCGCGATGGTGGCCAGCGCGTCGGCGTCGTCCTGGGTGGGGCAGGCCACCCGCACGATCTGGCAGCCGGAGGCGGTGAGCTCGGCGATCTGCTGGAGCGTGGCGCCGATGTCGGAGGTGCGGGTGGTGGTCATCGACTGCACCGAGACCGGGGCGTCGCCGCCGACGGCCACCGAGCCGACCTGGATCTGGCGGCTCTTGCGCCGTTCGGCGAGCTTGGTCGGAACGGACGGCATACCGAGAGAGATCGCGGTCATCAGCTGTACAACCCCAAGGTGTGGTTCATCGGGCGCGTCGGGCTCAGGTCTTCGAGCTCAGGTCTTCGAGATTACCGCTCCTGCGGCGGGCGGCCGGACACCACGGGGGTGTCCGGCCGTGGGCTCGCTAGGTCAGCTTCACCGGGTTGACGATGTCGGCGACGAGGACGAGCAGGGTGAAGCAGACGAACACGCCCGCCACCACGTAGGCGGCCGGCATCAGCTTGGCCACGTCGAACGGGCCGGGGTCGGGCCGCTTGAAGATCCGCGCGGTGTGGCGGCGGATCGACTCCCACAGGGCGCCGGCGATGTGGCCGCCGTCGAGCGGGAGCAGCGGGAGCATGTTGAACAGGAACAGCGACACGTTGAACATGACGACGAGGTTGAGGAAGAACACCAGCCGGGTCTGCGGCGGGGCCTCGATGGCCATCAGTTCGCCGCTGATCCGGGCGGCTCCGACGACGCCGACGGGTGAGTCCTTGGCGCGTTCGCCGTCGCCGAAGGCGGCGTTCCACAGGGCGGGGATCTTGCCGGGCAGGGCGATGACGGACTCGACGCCGGCCTGGAGCTGGTCGGACATCCGGTCGACGGACTGGCCGAAGGTGAGCGGCTGCACCTCGGTCTTGGAGGCGAAGCCGAGGTAGCCGGCGGGCTCGGTCCGCAGCGGCTGGATCACCCGGCCGTCGGCGTCCTTCTTGTAGACGTCGTTCTTGATCAGCGTGGGGTGGAGGTCGATCCGCTGGCCGCCGCGTTCGACGGTGACGGTGGCGGGGCCGATGGTGGCGCGGATGCGGTCGGAGAGGGTGTTCCAGTCGGAGACCGGGGTGCCGTTGAAGGCGACGATCTTGTCGCCGTCCTTGAGGCCGGCGGCGAAGGCGGGCGAGACCGGGTCGCCGCTCTGGCACTTCTCGCGCTTCTCGGACTGGGCGATGACGCACTTCTGGACGCCGGCGACCTTGGTGGTCTGGGTCTCGAAGCCGATGGCCATGGCGCTGCCGAAGAACAGCACGACGGCGAGCACCAGGTTCATGAAGGGTCCGGCGAACATGACGATGACGCGCTTCCACGGCTTGCGCGTGTAGAAGAGGCGGTCCTCGTCGCCCTCCTGGAGTTCCTCGAAGGAGGCCTCGCGGGCGTCCTCGATCATGGAGCGCCAGGGGGAGGTGGAGCGGGCCTCGATCCGGCCGTCCTTGCCGGGCGGGAACATGCCGATCATCCGGATGTAGCCGCCGGCGGGGATGGCCTTGACGCCGTACTCCGTCTCGCCCTTCTTCCGCGACCAGATGGTGGGGCCGAAGCCGACCATGTACTGCGGCACGCGGATGCCGAACAGCTTGGCCGTGGACAGGTGCCCCAGCTCGTGCCACGCGATGGAGACGAGGAGTCCCAGCGCGAACAGCACGATGCCGAGGACGGTCAGGAGTGTGGTCATGCGCGCGCCTCCGCGATTGCCTTCGCCGCGAGTTCCCGGGCCCGGGCCCGTGCCCAGGTCTCCGCTTCCAGGACGTCCGACACCGTGAGCGAGGTTCCCCGGGTGGGCCGGCCGTGCTCGGTGACGACTGCGGTGACCGTATCCATGATTCCGTTGAACGGCAGCTTTCCGGCGAGGAAGGCGTCCACGCACTCCTCGTTGGCGGCGTTGAAGACGGCGGGCGCGGTGCCGCCGAGCTCGCCGACGTGCCGGGCCAGGTTCACCGCCGGGAAGGCCTCGTTGTCGAGCGGGAAGAACTCCCAGGTGGAGGCCTTGGACCAGTCGAAGGCGGGGGCCGCGTCGGGGACCCGCTCGGGCCAGCCGATGCCGATGGCGATGGGGCCGCGCATGTCGGGCGGGGTGGCCTGGGCGAGCGTGGAGCCGTCGGTGAACTCGACCATGGAGTGCACGTACGACTGGGGGTGGACGACGACCTCGATGCGGTCGAACGGGATGTCGTAGAGCAGGTGGGCCTCGATCACCTCCAGGCCCTTGTTCACCAGGGTGCTGCTGTTGACGGTGATGACCGGCCCCATGGCCCAGGTGGGGTGGGCGAGCGCGTCCTCGCGGGTGACGCCTTCGAGGTCGGCGCGGGTGCGGCCGCGGAAGGGGCCGCCGGAGGCGGTGACGACGAGCTTGCGGACGTCGGCGCGGGTGCCGGCGGCGAGCGCCTGGAAGAGCGCCGCGTGCTCGGAGTCGACCGGGATGATCTGGCCGGGCTTGGCGAGCGCCTTCACCAGCGGGCCGCCGACGATCAGCGACTCCTTGTTGGCGAGCGCGAGGGTCCGGCCGGCCTCCAGGGCGGCGAGGGTCGGCGCGAGGCCGATGGAGCCGGTGATGCCGTTGAGGACGGTGTGGCAGGGCGAGGCGGCGAGTTGGGTCGCCGCCTCGGGCCCGGCGAGGATCTCGGGAAGCGACTCGGAGCCGTAGAGCGCCTTCAGGGCATCCGTGAGCTCGCCGACCGCGTCCTCGCGGGCGACGGCGACCGTGCGGACCTTCAGCCGGTGCGCCTGCTCGGCGAGCAGCCCGATCCGGCCGCCGGAGGCGGCGAGGGCGGTGACCCGGAACCGGTCGGGGTTGCGCAGGACCAGGTCGATGGCCTGGGTGCCGATGGACCCGGTGGAGCCGAGGACGACGATGTCCCGGCGGCCTTCGGACACGTCGAAGGCGATGTGCGGGTCGGCGAGAGGAGAGGGGCGGTCGCTCATGCCCCCCATTCTTGCCGCAAAGACCGTGCGGCTTTCACAGGGCCTGTGAGAAGCGGGCGAAAACGGGGTGGAAGTCCGGGAAGGTCTTCCGTACGCAGCCGGGGTCGTCGAACGTGATCCCGGGGGTGCGCAGGGCGGTGACCGCGAAGGACATGACGATGCGGTGGTCGCCGTGGGTGGCGATCTCGACGGGTCCGGCCGGGGTGCCGGGCCGGATCTCGATCCAGTCGGGGCCGGTGGCGACGTCGATGCCGAGCCGGCGCAGGTTCTCGGCGCAGGCGTCGAGCCGGTCGCACTCCTTGACCCGGGTGTTGGCGACGTCCTCGATGCGGACCGGTCCTTCGGCGAAGGGCGCGAGGGCGGCGAGGGTCGGCATGGTGTCGGAGATGTCGCGCATGTTCACGGTGAGGCCGCCGAGGCGTCCCGTGGAACGGACGGTGGTGGCCCGGTCGGTGATCTCGACCTCGGCGCCCATGCGGCGCAGCACGTCGACGAAGGCGAGGTCGCCCTGGAGGGCGCCGGTGCCGAGTCCGGGGACGGTGACCTCGGCGCCGGGGACGAGGGCGGCCGCGGCGAAGAAGTACGAGGCGGTCGAGGCGTCCGGCTCGATGGCGTACGTACAGGCGCGGTAGCCGGTGGGGGCGACAGAGTAGGTACGGGTGCGGCCGTCGGCGCCGTCCGCGCGGGTGATCTCGGCACCGAAGGCCCGCATCATCGCGAGGGTGATCTCGACGTACGGCTCCGAGACCAGGTCGGTGACGGTGATGTCGAGGCCCTCGGCGGTGAGCGGGCCGAGCAGGAGCAGGGCCGTCAGGTACTGGGAGGACTGCCCGGCGTCCAGGGTGAGCGCCCCGCCCTTGACGCCGTGGGCGTGCACGGTGAGCGGGTGGTGGCCCTCCCGCTCGCCGTGGGTGAGCCGCACTCCGAGTTCCCGCAGGGCGGTGGTGAGCGGCCCGAGCGGCCGGCGGCGCATCTGTGCGGAGGCGTCGAAGCGGAAGGTGCCGTGCCCGGCGGCGGCGAGCGCGGGCAGGAAGCGGGCGGTGGTGGCGCCGTCCCGGCAGTACACGTCGGCCTCGGCGACCCCGGGCCCGGCGGGCCGGCCCTCGATGTGCCAGGCGCCGGGCTCCTGCCGTACGGCATGGCCGAGGGCCTTCAGGCCCTCGGCGAAGCCCTCGCTGTCGTCGGAGTGCAGCGGCCGGAGCAGCGTGGTGGTGCCTTCGGCCGCGGCGGCGAGGAAGAGGGCGCGGGCGGTGACGGACTTGGAGCCGGGGATGTCGATGACGGTCACGCCCGCCAGTCTGCCGTGGCGGGCGGGCCGGTCGCGGCCCGGTCCGGTGGGTGGACGGAGCGGTCCGCGGAGTCCGGCGCCTCGCGGTCGTCCTCAGCCGGTCTTTCAGGTGATCTTCCGGTGGAGGTTCTCCTTCTCCGACGGGCCGGGGGTGGTGTCGGCGATCCAGGGGCCGTCGTCGCTGGGGTCGAGGATGCCCTCCTCCAGCCAGGTGTACGAGCCGGCCAGGACGCCGTCGACGACGCGGCGGTCCAGGTCGTCGGTGTTGGCCCACAGGCGCCCGAACAGCTCCTCGATCCGCAGCCGGGACTGCCGGCAGAAGGCGTCGGCGAGCTGCCGGGCCTCGCGGCCGTGCGGGCCGGTGGTGCGCAGGAGTTCGGCGCGGACGCAGACGGCGCTCATGGCGAAGAGTTCGGCGCCGATGTCGACGATCCGGCCGAGGAACGCCTGCTTGAGCTCCATCTTCCCCTGCCAGCGGGACATCGCGTAGAAGGTGGAGCGGGCCAGCTTGCGGGAGGTGCGCTCGACATAGCGCAGATGGCTGGCGAGCTCGCCGAACTCCCCGTACGTGCCCGGGAGTTGTCCCGGTCCGGCGACGAGCTTCGGCAGCCAGCGGGCGTAGAAGCCGCCGGCCCGGGCGCCCGCCCTGGCCTTGTCGGCGAGCGGCTTGTCGGGGTCGATGAGGTCGCCGGCGACGGAGAGGTGGGCGTCGACGGCCTCGCGGGCGATCAGCAGGTGCATGATCTCCGTCGAGCCCTCGAAGATCCGGTTGATGCGCAGGTCGCGCAGCACCTGCTCGGCGGGGACGGCGCGTTCGCCGCGGGCGGCGAGCGAGTCGGCGGTCTCGTAGCCGCGGCCGCCGCGGATCTGGACCAGTTCGTCGGCGATCCGCCAGGCCATCTCGGAGCCGTACAGCTTGGCGAGGGCGGCCTCGATGCGGATGTCGTTGCGGTCCTCGTCGGCCATCTGGGAGGCGAGGTCGACGACCGCCTCCAGGGCGAAGGCGGTGGCGGCGATGAAGGAGATCTTGGTGCCGACGGCCTCGTGCCGGGCGACCGGCTTGCCCCACTGCTCGCGTTCGGCGGCCCATTCGCGGGCGATCTTCAGACACCACTTGCCGGCCCCGGCGCAGGCGGCGGGCAGCGAGAGGCGGCCGGTGTTGAGGGTGGTGAGGGCGATCTTCAGTCCGGCACCCTCGGGGCCGATGCGGTGCGCGGCCGGGACCCGGACCCCGTGGAAGCGGGTGACGCCGTTCTCCAGGCCGCGCAGGCCCATGAAGGCGTTGCGGTGCTCGACGGTGATGCCGGGCGAGTCGCCCTCGACGACGAAGGCGGTGATGCCGCCCTTGTGTCCCTCGGAGGCGGGCACCCGGGCCATGACGACGAGCAGGTCGGCGACGACGCCGTTGGTGGTCCACAGCTTCACGCCGTCGAGGACGTAGGTGTCGTCGCCGTCGGGGACAGCGGTGGTGGCGAGCCGGGCCGGGTCGGAGCCGACGTCGGGCTCGGTGAGCAGGAAGGCGGAGAGGTCGCTGCGGGCGAGCCGGGGCAGGAAGGCGTCCTTCTGCTCCTGGGTGCCGAAGAGCTTGAGCGGCTGCGGCACGCCGATCGACTGGTGCGCGGAGAGCAGCGCGCCGAGCGCCGGGCTGACGGAGCCGACGAGGGCGAGCGCGCGGTTGTAGTACAGCTGGGTGAGGCCGAGGCCGCCGTACTTCGGGTCGATCTTCATCCCGAGCGCGCCGATCTCCTTGAGGCCGCGGACGGTCTCGTCGGGGATGCGGGCCTCGCGCTCGATGCGCGCGCCGTCGACCCGGGTCTCGCAGAAGGCCCTGAGGGTGGCGAGGAAGGCCTCGCCGCGCCGTACGTCCTCGGCGGCGGGCAGCGGGTGGGGGTGGATGAGGTCGAGGCGGAACCGGCCGAGGAAGAGCTCCTTGGCGAAGCTCGGCTTGTGCCAGTCCTGCTGGCGGGCGGCCTCGGCGACCTGCCGGGCCTCGCGCTCGGTGACCTTGGGCGGCCGCTGGGTGGGTGCGGACATGGACGCCTCCTTGGGCTTCCTGTCCGTCGTACCCGATTTCGGGGGGTTCGGAAAGACGAAGGGCGGCCCGAGCCCCCGCACAGTGGGCTCGGACCGCCGGTCTCTTCGTCCGTACGGAGGTACGGGCCGGGGAGGCGTTCGGGTTAGAGCGCGAGGCCCGTCAGGACCAGGACGCGCTCGTAGGTGTAGTCGTCCATCGCGAACTTGACGCCCTCGCGGCCGACGCCGGAGCGCTTGGCGCCGCCGTACGGCATCTGGTCGGCGCGGTAGGACGGGACGTCGCCGACGATCACGCCGCCGACCTCGAGGGTGCGGTGGGCGCGGAAGGCGGCCTGCACGTCGTGGGTGAAGACACCGGCCTGGAGACCGAAGTCCGAGTCGTTGACGGCGGCGAAGGCCTCGGCCTCGCCGTCGACCTTGGCGATCGTGAGGACCGGGCCGAAGACCTCGGCGCGGGCCAGGGTGACGCCGGCCGGGAGCTCGGTGAGGACGGTCGGGGCGTAGGAGGCGCCCTCGCGCTTGCCGCCGGCGAGCAGCTTGGCGCCGGCCGCGACGGCCTCGTCCACCCAGGACTCGACGCGCTTGGCGGCGTTCTCGTCGACGAGCGGGCCGACGTCGGTGGCGTCGTCCGCCGGGTCGCCGGTGACCTGGGCCTCGACGGCCGCGACGATCTTCGGCAGCAGGCGGTCGTGGACGGAGGCGTCCACGATCACGCGCTGCACGGAGATGCAGGACTGGCCGCCCTGGTAGTTGGAGAAGGTGGCGATCCGGGTCGCGGCCCAGTCCAGGTCGGCCTCGGAGGACCAGTCGGACAGGACGACGGCGGCGGCGTTGCCGCCGAGCTCCAGGGTGCAGTGCTTGTGCGGCACGGACTCCTGGATGGCGAAGCCGACCTTGTCGGAGCCGGTGAAGGAGATGACCGGGAGGCGCTCGTCCTGGACGAGGGCGGGCATCCGGTCGTTCGGCACGGGCAGCACGGACCAGGAGCCGGCCGGCAGGTCGGTCTCGGCCAGGATCTCGCCCAGGATCAGGGAGGAGATCGGGGTGGCCGGGGCCGGCTTGAGGATGATCGGGGCGCCGACGGCGATGGCCGGGGCGACCTTGTGGGCGCCGAGGTTCAGCGGGAAGTTGAACGGCGCGATGCCGAGCACGACGCCCTTGGGGATGCGGCGGGTCAGCGCGAGCCGGCCCACGCCGCCGGCCTCGGTGTCGAGGCGCTGCGCCTCGCCGGCGTTCCAGCGGCGGGTCTCCTCGGCGGCGAACCGGAACACGGACACGGCCCGGCCGACCTCGCCGCGCGCCCACTTGATGGGCTTGCCGTTCTCGGCGGAGATCAGCTGGGCGATCTCCTCGGTGCGCTCGGCGAGCCGCTTCGACACGTGGTCGAGGGCGGCGGCGCGCACGTGCGCCGGGGTCGCGGCGAACTCGTCGACGACGGCGTGCGCGGCGGCGACGGCCTCCTCGACCTGGGCCTCGGTGGGCACGCTGACCTTGCCGACCAGACGTCCGTCGTACGAGTTCGTGACGTCGAAGGTGGCCTCGCCGGTGGCCTCGCGGCCGGCGAGCCAGAAGGCGTGGGTGGTCGTCATTGCGTCCCGGCCCTTTCGTAGGGGGTGTACGAGGAGTGCCCGAGGGGTGCCTCGCGCTCTGCTGACACGGTAGGGCGAACCGGGCGGACAGGCGCTTGTCCGCGGTGGAGTGGTGGGGCGGGTGCTCCTGTCCGCTTTGGCCCAAGCGGGCGGGAGCAGGCCCGTCACCAGGTCCGGTACGCCGAGAAGGGCCGGCGGTTGAAGTCGTTGCCCCAGCGGACGGCGATGTACCGGTCCTCGTACCGGAACAGGCCGGTGAGCTTGTCGTTGCCGTCGTCCGTGTCGCGGTCGAAGGTGCGCTCGTCCACCGTCTCGCCGGTGGCGGAGTCATAGACGTAGAGCCCGTCGAGGCCCTTCCGCTCGCGGGTGAAGATCGTCACGCGGCCGCCGCCCACGTGCAGTGCCGTGACGTTCTGGTTGGCATAGAGGCGGTCCGAGCTCCAGGCTTCGTTCCCGCTCGCCAGGTCGTAGGCGACGACGCCGCCGGAAGCGACGAAGAGCTTTCCGTCGACGACGGCCACCTGGCCGCCTCGGGCGTCGATCTGCCCCTGACGGCGGCCGTCCGGCCCGAAGGCGATCCAGGCGTCCACGCCGTGGTCCCCCGGCTCCTGGACCTTCAGCACCGTCGGTTCGGCGGACAGGAAGGACATGAAGGAGTCCGGGGCGACGGGCCGCCGGGCGCCCAGCGGAACGGCCCACCGGACCGCGCCGTCGGCCGGGTCGAAGGCGGCCAGCTTCGCCTCGGTCGCGCACTGGAGGGCGGCGAGCACCCGCCCGGACGCGACGGCGACTTCGCGCGGGAGGCAGCCCTTCGGCACGGCGGCCTTCCAGCGCGGGGCGCCGGTGCGCAGGTCGAAGGCGCGCAGCGCCTGGTCACCGGGGAGCACGGGCCGCGTATGCCGGTCGGGCGCGGCGTTCCACTCCTCGTCCTCGTCGCGGAGCACGGCGAGGCCGGCACCGGTGGCCAGGACGTCGTCGGCGTACTTCGGGTCGGCGTCGCCGTGCCTGCGGGTGGTGCGCCACAGCTCGTGGCCGTCCTTCAGGTCGATCGCGGCGACCGTGCCGCAGCCCTTGCCGTCTTCCATGAGGCCGATCAGCGCGACGGAGTCGGCGGCGGCGGTGCTGGTGGCACAGATTTCGGCCCGGCCGGGCACGGCGTACTCCCAGCGCCGCTTCCCCGAACGCGCGTCGAAGGCGGTGACGGCGTCGAAGCGGCTGCGGACGACGGTGTCGCCGACGAGCCAGGCGCGATTGCCGTACTCGGCGGCGACGCGGTCGTACGGCGTGTCCCAGACCCGCTCCATCGCGTCGCCCGGCATACGGCCCAGTTCGGAGGCGACGCAGGAGGAGAGTCCTCCGACGAGGGCGAGCCCGATGAGAACGGCGACCAGGCAGCCGAACACCCCCCGCCACGTGGCCGGCGGCGCCCCGCCGTCGCCGCCGCCGTCGTTCGTACGCCCCGCCATACGGATCCCCACCCCTGACTCCCGGGCCGCTCCCCCGCGACCGCCGACGGCCCACAGCGTAGGCGGAGTCGATCAGCGGCGCCGCTCCGTCGAGACGATCAGGCAGACGCCCGCCACGACGATCGCGCCGCCGAGCACGATCGGCCAGGTCAGCGTCTCGCTCAGGATGAGCGCGCCGAGGGCGACGGCGACGACCGGGTTGACGTAGGCGTAGGCGGCGACGAGCGAGAGCGGTGCCGTGTGGAGGAGCCAGGCGTAGGCCGTGAAGGCGATCAGGGAGCCGAAGACGATGAGGTAGGCGAGGGCGGCCCAGGAGCGGCCGGTGACCGCGGAGGGGTCGAAGCCGTGGTGTTCGCCGCGGAGCAGGGCGACGCCGAAGCCGGCGAGGCCGCCGGCGATCATCTCGTACGCGCTGGCGGTGAAGGGGTTCGCGGGCATCTCGATCCGCGAGGACGCGAACGAGCCGGTCGACCAGGCCAGCGTGCCGAGCACCACGAGGACCACGCCGCCCGCCTGCACCTCGCCGCTGAGCCCGGGCAGCATCAGCACGGCGAGCCCGGCGAGGCCGAGCAGCACCCCGGCGAGGCCGCCGGCGCTCGGCCGCTCACCGGAGCAGGCCTTGAGGACCACGACCCAGGCGGGGACGACCGCGATGAGCAGCGCGGCCAGCCCCGAGGGCACGGAGGTCTCGGCGAGGACGACCAGGCCGTTGCCGCAGAGCAGCAGCAACAGGCCGACGAGCGCCGCCGACGCCAGCTGCCGCCGGGTCACCTTCAGGGCCGCGGGCCCCTGCCGCCAGGCGACGACGCCCAGGAGGATCACGCCGGCCGCCACGAACCGCATGCCCGCCGACAGGAACGGCGGCAGGCTCTCCACCACGACCCGGATCCCGAGGTAGGTCGAGCCCCACACCACGTACACGATCCCGAGAGCCACCCACACGGCGGCGGGTATGCGCCGGCCGGTGGCGGGGCCCAGGGCGGGGGCATCGGTGGCGGTGGGGGTCGGGGTCGGGGCGGAGGCGGCCGGATCGGCGGCGGGGCTTGTCATGCGCAGGAGATTACGGAGCGAGGGGCTCCTGGGCCAGGAATTCTGCCCGCCATCGGGCAGGACGCGGGGAAACCGGGCCGATCCCCCGTTCTCAGTCCTTCGAGCGGGGCGTCGCCGCGGTCGACGGCGGAGGCGTGTCGCCCGTCGCCTTCAGCGCCAGCCACAGCTCCATGCGCACGTCCGCGTCGTCGAGCGAGCGGCCGAGGATCTCCTCGACCCGGCGCATGCGGTAGCGCAGGGTGTGCCGGTGCACGCCGAGGTCGGCCGCGGCGGCGTCCCACTGGCCGTGCCGGGAGAGCCAGGCGCGCAGCGAGGCGACGAGGTCGCCGCGGCCGGTGGCGTCGTGCTCGTACAGGGCGCGCAGCAGGCCGTCGGCGAAGGCGCGGACGGCGTCGTCGGCGAGCAGCGGCAGTACGGAGCCGGCGGCGAGCTCCTCGTGCTCGACGAGGGCGCGGCCGCGCCGCCGGGCGACCGACAGGGACTGCTCGGCCTGCTTGTAGGCGGCGCCCGCGGCGATCGGGCCGGTCGGGGCGGAGAGTCCGACGACCAGGCCGGCCTCCTCGGCCTCGCGGCTGGCGTAGCCCTCGCACGCGGTGACGACCGCTCCCCCGTCGCCGGCCAGGACGACCAGCCGTTCGCCGCCCTCCGGCCCCTCGGGCACGGTGAGCGCCGACTCCCCGGCCCGCGCCGCCGCGGCCTCCAGGGTCTCGGCGAGCACGGCGAGCGGCGACTCGCCGTCCTTCGGCTCGGCCGGCACGGGCTCGGCGATCAGCAGCCGGAAGGGCGCGTCGAGCAGCCCGCCGTACAGGTCGCCCGCCACCGCCCGGGCGTGGTCCGGCTGCCCGGCGAGCAGCATCCGCAGCACGGCCGCGCCGAGTCGCTGCTCGGCGGCCTGGAGCGAGCGGGACCGCTCGGTGGTGAGGGTGAGGAGGGCGATGGCGGAGTGGACGGCGTAGCGCTCGGCTGTGCCGAGCGGCGCGCCCGTGCCGACCGCGAGCGCGCCCCGCACCCGCCGCCCGGTGCCGAGCGACTGCAGTTCGATCCGGTCGTCCGTGCCGCCGACCACGGCGCTCGCGGGCGCGGGCCGCTCCCGCAGCCGCTCCACGTCGGGCGTGAGCCGGGCCGCCCGCCGCGCCGCCCACTCGGGCGCCACGGCGATCACGGTGCCGGAGGTGTCGTACAGCGCGGCCCAGCCGTCCACGTGCGCGGCGAGCCGGGCGACGACCGCGTCCGGGCCCTCGGCGAGCGCCGCCCGGGTCAGCTCGCGCTGCGCCTCGAAACCGGCGGTCACGGCCCGGTACTGGTCGGCGGCGATGGCCGCCGAGACCGCCTTGCTGATGGCGAGGAACGGCGTCCGCCGCGGCACTTCGAGCAGCGGCAGATGCTCGTCGCGGGCCGCTTCGAGCAGCGCGCCCGGGATGTCCTCGTAGTTGACGCCGACGGCGAAGCCGAGGCCGACGACCCCGGCGCCGAGCAGCCGCCGCACATAGCGCCGCATGGCCTCCGGGTCCTCGGCGTCAAGGGTGAGCGCGGTGGTGAGCAGCAGCTCGCCGCCCTCCATGTACGGGACGGGGTCGGCGAGCTCGCTGACGTGCGCCCAGCGCACGGGGGTGTCGAGGCGGTCCTCCCCGGCGCGGACGGTGAGTTTGAGCGCCGAGTGCTGGACGAGCGAGGCGAGGGTGGGCGGCATTGGGGACCGTCGGACCTTAGAGGTTCTGGGGGAGGGAGCGCGTCGGGCGTGGGGAGGGCGCGGGCCGCCCGTGGGGGCGGCGTGCTCCCGATTCTGCCAGCCCGCCCGGCGCCCCGCCGTCAGCTCCGCAGGTCCACGAGCAGCGGCGGGGTGTGCTCGCCGCGCACATGGGTGAGGGAGAGGACGGCGTGGCCGGGCGGCACCTCGTGCGCGAGCTCGGAGGCGGACCACCGCTCGCGCTCCACCTCCCGTACGGTCACGGCTTCCGTGGTGACGGCCTTGCCGGTCATCAGCTTGCGCAGGGCGTGCAGGGCGCGGGTCATCGGCTGGTCGGCGAAGACGGTGTGGTGGGCGACCTCGGTGGTCTCGACCCGCTCGGTGCCCCAGGCCTCGGCGAAGGCCCGCCCGTCCCAGTTGGGGATGCCCGCGAGGGCCATCCGGCAGCCGACGCCGGCGAGCAGCGGGCCGTGCAGTTCGGCGGGCACCTCGGCGAGGGTACGGAGCGCGAGCACCGCCCCGGCGTTCTGCGGGCGCAGCCGCTGCAGGCCCCGTACGGTCCCGGGGGTGAGCGCCCCGGCCGCGTCGTCGAGCACCAGGCAGGCGAAGTGGCCGCGCGGCGAGCGGTCCCGGACGACGGTCTGGAACTGGGCGAGCAGCAGCCGGTTCAGGAGCCGGGCGGCCTCCTCGTGGGCGCCGTCGTCGGGCAGACAGATCCGTACCCGTACGGGGTGCTGGGCGACGGCCCGCAGCGAGAACGGCCGGGTGTCCCCCTTGTCCGTACCGCCGTCCGTGCCGAAGAACTCGGCGAAGGCCGGGCGGTCGAGGGCCGCGAGCCGGTCGGCGAGCACGGGGCCGAGGTCGGTGGCGGTGCCGACCTGCCGGATCCGCGAGTCGAGTTCGCGGCGCATGGTCGGGGCGCCGTCCTCGGGCAGCAGGTCGTGCAGGGTCCGCAGGGTCTCGGGGCGGGCCTCCAGGAGCTCGCGAAGGACCGGGACGGTGGGGAAGCGGCCGTACGCGGCGCGGTACGGGCCGACCAGCTGGGCGAGCACGGTGGCGGCGCGGCGGGTCTCCACGCCGGGCATGTCGCCGACGAGGCCCTCGGCGAGGAAGGCGGCGGCCTCGTCGGGGTCGGTGGCCCCGGCGTACAGGTCGAGGTCGTGCGCGGAGGCCGGGTCGCCGAGCCGGATGACGACGTCGTAGGCCGTGTCGGGGCCGAGCGGGGCGCCGGCCCCGGCGACGGCCACGACGGAGGTGGCGCCGGCGAGGGCCTGGAGGGTGAGCGACTCGACGACGGGGGCGACCAGGGCGCGGGTCTTGCCGGAGCCGGAGGGGCCGACGGCGAGCAGCGAGGTGCCGAGCAGCCCGGGGTCGAGGGCGAGGCCGGCCCGCCGGTACGGGTGCGGGGTGCGCTCGCCGTCCGCGTAGCGCCCGACCCGGACCTGTCCGAGCAGCAGGTCGTGGGGGGCGGCGCGGCCCGGCAGGTCCCGCTCGCCGGAGGGGTGCGCGCCGGCGGCGGCGCCGTCCCGGAGCAGCTTCCCGACGAGGGCGGCGCGGCGCACCTGGTCGCGCTCGCTGTCCCGCCAGGCACGGTTCACCCGGGCGCAGTCGACGTCGTTCATGCGCCCCTCGGCGACCTCGGCGGCGAGCACGTCGGCGGCCCGCTGCTCGCCGGCCGCGCGCAGGGCGGGCCACTGGGAGGGCGGGACGACGGGGCCGGTGGGTGTGCTGGGGACGGCGGGTGTCTTGCGGGCGCGCCGGGCGCGGAGCAGGCCCGGCCAGTCGCCGAGGCGGGCGAAGGGCCAGAGGACGAGGAGGGTGATCAGGGTGTAGAGGGTGTAGACGGCGAAGGGGGAGGCGAAGACCTCGAAGCCGCCGGTGAGCAGGGCGAGGAGGGCGAGCACCGGGCCCACCACCGGCAGCGGGTCCCAGTCGAGCCCGAAGGCCTCCGGCCAGACGAGGACGAGGGCGCCGAAGGCCGCGGCGCCCGCGGCGGCGGCTCGGGTGGCGGGACGGAAGCGGCCGAAGTAGTGCCGGACGATCGTGCGCCAGGAGCCGAGGAAGCCGATGGCGGAGACGAGCGCGGCGAAGAACAGTCCGTCGTAGATCATGCGGGCCGCGGTGCCGTGCCAGTCGACCGGGCTGGTGGTGGCCGGCCAGAACCAGCCGTCGGGGGTGAGCAGCCAGAGCAGCTCGGTCTTGTAGGGGAAGAGGTTCGAGAGCCAGGCGCTCCACAGCACCAGTCCGATCGCCACCGGGATCAGCATCCCCGCGACCGTCACCGGCGCGAGCCGCTCCGGCGGCTCCGCCACCTCCTCGTGCCGGTACCGCCAGATGCCGACCCCCGCCTCGGGCCGTGGCGCGTCCAGCCAGGCCGCGACCCGGCTCACCGGGCCCCCGGACGCGCCCGGCGCGCCCACCGGCTTCGGCGGCACGGAGGGCACGGGCGGGGCCGCGGACGGCACCGGGGGCACGGGCAGGGCCGCGGACGGTGCCGGGGGCACGGACGGCACCGGCGGGTGCACGGGTGGCGGAACGGGTGCCTCCGGCGGGGTGGCCGGGCGGGGGACGCCCGCGCCCCGGGTGTCGCTCGGCTCGTACGTACCGTCGGTCTCCATGAACCCCTGCCCCCTGACCAGCCAGGTCGCCGCCACTGTGCCACCGTCAATCTAGTGGGCCCGGGCCGCCCCGGAGGGGATTCGCCGGACCGGCGCCCGAGCTCCGGCCCGTACGCCGCCATGTCCACCACGGACAACGACACACCCCGCAACACTCCCTATCGGCGCATGCCTCTCCCCCTCCGCCGCGCCTAGCCTGCGGAGGAAACCCGCAAGTGCGTCCAGAACACCCCCGGAACATCCCAGGAGCCCCGCATGAACGCTGTCCCGCAGGAGCGGCGCGTCGTCACCGCCATCCCCGGCCCGAAGTCGCAGGAGCTTCAGGCCCGCCGCCTCGACACGGTCGCCGGTGGCGTGGGCTCCACGCTGCCGGTGTTCACCAAGCGGGCCGGCGGCGGCATCATCGAGGACGTCGACGGCAACCTGTTGATCGACTTCGGTTCCGGCATCGCCGTGACCTCCGTGGGCGCCTCCGCCGAGGCCGTCGTGCGCCGCGCCTCCGCGCAGCTCCAGGACTTCACCCACACCTGTTTCATGGTGACGCCGTACGAGGGTTACGTGGAGGTCTGCGAGGCGCTGGCCGAGCTGACCCCGGGCGACCACGCCAAGAAGTCGGCCCTGTTCAACTCGGGCGCCGAGGCCGTCGAGAACGCGGTGAAGATCGCCCGCTCGTACACCAAGCGCCAGGCCGTCGTCGTCTTCGACCACGGCTACCACGGCCGTACGAACCTCACCATGGGCATGACGGCGAAGAACATGCCGTACAAGCAGGGCTTCGGTCCGTTCGCGCCCGAGGTCTACCGCGTGCCGGTCGCCTACGGCTACCGCTGGCCCACCGGCGCCGAGAACGCCGGCCCCGAGGCCGCCGCCCAGGCGATCGACAACATCACCAAGCAGATCGGCGCCGACAACGTCGCCGCGATCGTCATCGAGCCGGTGCTCGGCGAGGGCGGCTTCATCGAGCCGGCCAAGGGCTTCCTGCCGGCGATCGTGAAGTTCGCCAACGACAACGGCATCGTCTTCGTCGCCGACGAGATCCAGGCCGGCTTCTGCCGCACCGGCCAGTGGTTCGCGTGCGAGGACGAGGGCATCGTCCCGGACCTGATCACCACCGCCAAGGGCATCGCGGGCGGTCTGCCGCTCGCCGCCGTGACCGGCCGCGCCGAGATCATGGACTCCGTGCACGGCGGCGGCCTCGGCGGCACCTACGGCGGCAACCCGGTCGCGTGCGCCGGTGCGCTCGGCGCCATCGAGACCATGAAGGAGCTCGACCTCAACGGCAAGGCCAAGCGCATCGAGGAGGTCATGAAGGGCCGCCTCACCCAGATGCAGGAGAAGTTCCCGGTCATCGGTGACATCCGCGGCCGCGGCGCCATGATCGCCATCGAGCTGGTGAAGGACCCGGCGACGAAGGAGCCGCACGCCGAGGCCGCCGCCGCGCTCGCCAAGTACTGCCACAACGAGGGCGTGCTCGTCCTCACCTGCGGCACGTACGGCAACGTGCTGCGCTTCCTGCCGCCGCTGGTCATCGGCGAGGACCTGCTCAACGAGGGTCTGGACGTCATCGAGGCCGCGCTCGCCACGATCTGACAGGCGTGCAGCGACTTCTGACACCCTGTGTGAAGAAGCTGTGGGGGGCCGATGGCGGGATGGAGTTCCGGCTGTCGGTCCCCCTCCTCGTGCCGTACGGTTTCTGCAGATGAGAGAAACACCCTG
This sequence comes from Streptomyces sp. SKN60, assembly GCF_026236535.1. Classification (GTDB taxonomy): domain Bacteria; phylum Actinomycetota; class Actinomycetes; order Streptomycetales; family Streptomycetaceae; genus Streptomyces. Next base: position 74,496 of record NZ_JAHTMW010000007.1, read on the forward strand.
GGCGGAGCCTCCCCAGCCCCGTCCGCACCGTGCCTTCGCGCACACCACTGGAGCCCTGGGCTCCGGAACTCCTCACCGATCGGATGGCCGCCCGCCCCACACCCCCCGGGGCGCGCGGCAGCCCGGTCCAGGCGACCGCCCCGGAACCACCCCCCCTGTTCCGGGGCTGTCGGCTGTCTTCTGGGCGGTCGTCGTCCTCTCCGTCGCCACCTGGCAGGTCCTGGTCCGCGGCCCGCTCGCCCGGCTCGACGAACGCCTCTCCCGCGCCCTGGTGGACACCGTCCCGCGCGGTCTCTCCGAAGCCGCCTCCGACCTCGGCGACATGACGGTCGCCCTCCCGGTCCTCGCCGCCGCCATGGCGTACGCCGCCTGGCGCGGCCGCCGGCTCGCGGCCCTGTACGCGGGCCTCGCGATGGCCGCCGTCCCCCTCCTGGTGATCCCCCTGAAGGAGTGGACGGCCCGCCCCGGCCCCCTGGAGCCCTGGGCCCACGGCTACTACCCCTCCGGCCACACGGCCACGGCGCTGGTCGCGTATTTCGGCGCAGCCTTCCTGGTGTCCCGACGCCTGGTGCCCGTCGCCGCCGTGCTCACGGCGGTGACGGGTACCGGTCTGGTCCTGCGGGGCTTTCACTGGCCGCTGGACGTGCTGGCCAGTCTCTGCCTCGGGGTGCTGATCCTGCGGGTCAGCTCCACGTGGCAGCGCTCTACGGGAAGTACGAGTCGAAGTTCCGGCTGAACTCCCAGCCGTTGTAGCGGTCCCAGTTGATCGACCAGGTCATCAGGCCGCGCAGGCCGGGCCAGCTGCCGTGGGTCTGGTAGCTGCCGCAGTTGGTCTTCTTGGTGAGGCAGTCCAGGGCCTTGTTCACCTCGGACGGGGTGGTGTGGCCGTTGCCGGCCTGGGTGGAGGCGGGGAGGCCGATGGCGACCTGGTCGGGGCGGAGGGCCGGGAAGACGCGGTCGGTGTTGCCGGCCACCGGGAAGCCGGTGAGCAGCATGTCGGTCATGGCGATGTGGAAGTCGGCGCCGCCCATGGAGTGGTACTGGTTGTCGAGGCCCATGATGGAGCCCGAGTTGTAGTCCTGGACGTGCAGCAGGGTGAGGTCGTCGCGCAGGGCGTGGATGACCGGCAGATAGGCGCCGGCGCGCGGGTCCTGGCCGCCCCAGGGGCCGGAGCCGTAGTACTGGTAGCCGAGCTGCACGAAGAAGGTCTCCGGGGCCATGGTGAGCACGAACTTCGTGCCGTACTTGGCCTTGAGGGTCTTCACCGCGGAGATCAGGTTGACGATGACCGGGCTGGTCGGGTTGCGGAAGTCGGTGTCGCCGGTCTGCAGCGAGAGCGAGTGGCCCTCGAAGTCGATGTCGAGGCCGTCGAGGCCGTACTCGTCGATGATCTTCGAGACGGACGAGACGAAGGTGTCGCGGGCGGCGGTGGTGGCGAGCTGGACCTGGCCGTTCTGGCCGCCGATGGAGATGAGGACCTTCTTGCCGGCGGCCTGCTTGGCCTTGATGGCGGCCTTGAAGTCGGCGAGGGACTCCACGTTCGGGCACTCGGTCTGCGGGCACAGGCTGAACCGGATGTCGCCGGAGGTCACCGAGGTCGGCTCGCCGAAGGCCAGGTTGATGACGTCCCAGGAGTCGGGCACGTCGGCCATCCGGGTGTAGCCGGAGCCGTTGGCGAAGCTGGCGTGGAGATAGCCGACGAGGGCGTGCGCGGGCAGCTGGCCGCCTCCCCCACCGCCGCCTCCGGAGGTGGTGGTGGCGGTGACGGCGGTGGACTTCGCCGACTCGCCCGCGCTGTTGGCGGCGGAGATCTGGAAGCTGTACGCGGTGGCGGCCGCGAGCCCGGTGGCGGTGTACGAGGTGCCGGTGACCGTCCCGGCGAGCGCGCCGTCCTTGTAGACCTTGTACGAGGTGGCGTTGGCGACGGCCGGCCAGGACAGGCTCACCGAGGAGGAGGTCGTGGACCCGGCGGTGAGCCCGGTCGGGGTCGCCGGTATCTGCACCGGGTCGCCGCCGGGGCCGAGCAGCGACAGGTCGTCGGCGACGTAGGCCCCGGTGCCGTACCAGCCGTGGGTGTAGAGCGTCACGGAGGTGGTGGACGCGCCGGTGGTGAAGCTGGTGGTGAGCTTCTGCCAGTCGGGGGCGGACTGGGTCCAGGTGTAGGGGTCGCCGGTGGCGGCGCCGGTGCCGGACGCGCCGAGGTAGACGTAGGAGCCGCGCACCCAGCCGCTGAGCGTGTAGGTCGAGTTGGGCTTCACGGTGACGGTCTGGGAGCACTTGGCGTTGTCGTTGCCGGCCGGGGTGGCCTGCAGGGCCTTCGTCCCGCCGTGCACGGGTGAGGACACGACGGCTCCGCTGCCGGCCGTACAACTCCAGCCGTCCAGGCCGGATTCGAAGCCTCCGTTGCGGGCGAGTTCGGTGTCGGCGGCCTGGGCGAGGGGCGTCAGGGCCACGAGGCCGCCGGCGGCGAGCACGCCCGCCACGACGAGGGAGAGAGGTCTGGTGCGGGCCACAACTGCCTCCGGAGGTGGGGGAATCGAGGGGGAGCGCGCACAGCATGGTCCAGACCAATCGAGTGGTCAAGACCTCTGGACGCGACCGGTCACCCTTCCCCGCGGGCCAGTTGCCCGGCGGCCTCGTGCATCGCCAGTTCCAGCAGGGCGGCGTCGGTGAGGGTGCCCGAGGCGTCCGGGGTCACCAGCCAGCGCACCCCGCCGGTCACCCGGCCCGGGTACGGGACGACGATCCAGGTGCCGGGGCCCGCGCTGCGCACACCGGTGCCGAGCCAGCGGGCGGCGGTGCCCGGTGGCACGAAGAAGCCCATCCGGGAGTCGCCGAAGTCGGCCAGGACCGGGCCCGGCCGGTCGACGAGCCGGGTGAGCACGTCGAGCGTGGGATAGCCCAGCTCGGACGGCAGGATCAGCACGTCCCAGCGGCGCCCGGCGGGCAGCAGGGCGACCCCGTGCGGGTTGCGCTCCCACTCCCAGCGGCAGGCGTCGGGGTCCGGCGCGACCGAGGCGAGCCACTCCACCACGGCCCTGGCGCCCGCCGCACCGGTCCCCGCACCGGAACCGGTGCCCGCGCCCGAACCGGTTCCCGTCCCCGTACCCGTACCAGTCATCACGAAAAGCCCTCTCCTCGTACGGACCCGCCAGGTGCGGTGTCCGTACGGAGAGAGGGCGCGGGCCCGCGGCTATGACGCGGGTTTCCCACCTGTCGATTGTGACCTGCGTCACATTCCTTCACATGCCTCGCGAGTGCGTCAGCTGTCGAAGCCGAGCCCCAGCTTGTCCATCGTCTTCAGCCACAGGTTCCGCCGGCCGCCGTTCTCGTCGGCGCGCGCGAGCGACCACTTGGTCAGCCCGATGCCCGCCCAGGCGATCGGCTCCGGCGGGAACGGCAGCGGCTTCGAGCGCACCATGTCGAGCTCGGTCCGCTCGGTGCGCTCCCCCGACAGCAGGTCCAGCATCACGTCGGCGCCGAAGCGGGTCGCGCCCACGCCGAGGCCGGTGTATCCGGCGGCGTACGCCACCTTGCCCTGGTGGGCGGTGCCGAAGAAGGCCGAGAAGCGCGAGCAGGTGTCGATCGCGCCGCCCCAGGCGTGGCTGAAGCGCAGGCCCTCCAGCTGCGGGAAGCAGGTGAAGAAGTGCTGGGCCAGCTTCAGATAGGTCTCCGGGCGGTGGTCCATCTCGGCCGCCACCTTGCCGCCGAAGCGGTAGACCGCGTCGTAACCGCCCCACAGGATGCGGTGGTCGGCGGTGATCCGGAAGTAGTGGAACTGGTTGGCGGAGTCGCCGAGGCCCTGCCGGTTCTTCCAGCCGACCGCCGCCAGCTGCTCGGCGCTCAGCGGCTCCGTCATCAGCGCGTAGTCGTACACCGGGACGGTGTAGTGCCGCACCCGCTTGACCAGCGACGGGAAGACATTGGTGCCGAGCGCGACCCGGCGGGCCGCGACCCGGCCGTACGGCGTGCGCACCGCCATGCCGCCGCCGGCCGGCAGCAGGTCGAGCGCCGGGGTGTTCTCGAAGATCCGCACGCCGAGCTCGCGGCAGGCCCGCTTGAGGCCCCAGGCCAGCTTGGCCGGGTGCAGCATGGCGACCCCGCGGCGGTCCCACAGGCCGCCGAGGAAGGTGGGCGAGTCGACCTCGGCGCGCACCGCGTCGCGGTCCAGCAGCTCCAGGCCGCCGGCCAGACCGAGTCCTTCGGCCTCCTCGTACAGCTCGTGCAGCTCGTCGAGCTGGTACGCCTCGGTGGCCACGTCGATCTCGCCGGAGCGCTCGAAGTCGCAGTCCAGGGAGTAGCGGGCGACGGCGGCCTCGATGGCGTCGAGGTTGGCCTCGCCCATCCGCTCCAGCTTCGCGAGCTCCCGCGGCCAGCGGGCGAGCCCGTTGCCGAGGCCGTGGGTGAGGGAGGCGGCGCAGAAGCCGCCGTTGCGGCCCGAGGCGGCCCAGCCCACCTCGCGGCCTTCGATGAGCACGACGTCCCGGGAGGGGTCGCGCTCCTTGGCGAGGAGCGCGGTCCACAGTCCGCTGTAGCCGCCGCCCACCACGAGCAGGTCGCAGCGCTCGGTGCCGGTGAGGGCGGGCAGGGCTCCGGGCTTGCCGGGGTCTTCCAGCCAGAAGGGGACGGGCTGGGCGTCGGAGAGAGATTGTGCAGCGAGACGCATGGCGACTGGGGCCATGGTTTCCAACTCCTTCGGTGCCCGGCCCGCTCGCCGCGGGCCGGGCGCTGATGTCAGGCTGTTGCCGTTTTCTTGCGCCGGTTCGTGACGATCTGGCCGGCCACGACCACCAGTACCGCGATGACGAACATCGCCGTGCCGATGACGTTGATCTGAACGGGTGTTCCGCGCTGCGCCGAGCCCCAGACGAACATGGGGAAGGTGACGGTGGAACCCGCGTTGAAGTTGGTGATGATGAAGTCGTCGAACGACAGCGCGAAGGCGAGCAGCGCGCCGGCCGCGATGCCGGGCGCCGCGATCGGCAGGGTGACCCGCAGGAAGGTCTGCGCCGGGCCCGCGTAGAGGTCGCGCGCGGCCTCCTCCAGGCGCGGGTCCATGGACATCACGCGCGCCTTGACGGCGGTCACGACGAACGACAGACAGAACATGATGTGGGCGATCAGGATGGTCCAGAAGCCCAGCTCGGCGCCCATGTTGAGGAACAGGGTGAGCAGCGAGGCGGCCATCACGACCTCGGGCATGGCCATCGGCAGGAAGATCAGCGAGTTGATCGCGCCGCGCGCCCGGAAGCGGTAGCGGACCAGCGCGAAGGCGATCATCGTGCCGAGCACGACCGCGCCGACCGTGGCCCACGCGGCGATCTGCAGCGAGAGGGTGAGCGACTCGCACATGTCGGCGACCCCGCAGGGGTCCTTCCAGGCGTCGAGCGAGAACTGCTGCCACGCGTAGTTGAAGCGCCCGTTCGGCTTGTTGAACGAGAAGACCATGACCACGACGTTCGGCAGGATCAGGTACGCGAGCGTCAGCAGGCCCGCGATGACGACGAGGTGCTGTCGGATCCAACGCATCAGACCAGGTCCTCCGTTCCCGCCCGGCGGATGTAGACGGTGACCATGAGCAGCACGATCGCCATGAGGATGAAGGAGAGGGCGGCGGCCGTCGGGTAGTCCAGGACGCGCAGGAACTGCGACTGGATGACGTTGCCGACCATCTTGGTGTCGGTGGAGCCGAGGAGTTCGGCGTTGACGTAGTCGCCGCTGGCCGGGATGAAGGTGAGCAGGGTGCCGGAGACGACGCCGGGCATCGACAGCGGGAAGGTCACCTTGCGGAAGGTGGTGGCGGGCGAGGCGTAGAGGTCCTGCGCGGCCTCGTGGAGCCGCCCGTCGATCCGCTCCAGGGAGGTGTAGAGGGGCAGGATCATGAAGGGCAGGAAGTTGTAGGTGAGGCCGCAGACCACGGCCATCGGGGTGGCGAGCACCCGGCTGCCCTCGGTCCAGCCCAGCCAGCCGGTCACGTCCAGGACGTGCAGCGTGTTCAGTGCGTCGACCACCAGGCTGTCGTCGGCGAGGATCGTCTTCCAGGCCAGCGTCCGGATGAGGAAGCTGGTGAAGAAGGGCGCGATGACGAGCACGAGCAGCAGATTGCGCCAGCGGCCGGCCTTGAAGGCGATGAGGTACGCCAGGGGGTAGCCGAGCAGCAGGCACAGCAGGGTCGCGGTGCCGGCGTACAGCAGCGAGCGGACGAACTGCGGCCAGTACTCCTGGAAGGCGTCCCAGTAGGTCTGGAAGTGCCAGGTGACCTCGAACCCCTTCTCCAGGGAGCCGGTCTGCACCGAGGTGGAGGCCTGGTAGACCATGGGCAGCGCGAAGAAGACGAGCAGCCACAGGATGCCGGGCAGCAGCAGCCAGTAGGGCACCAGCCGCTTGCGGGTGGAGGGCCTGCGCGGCACCGGCTCCTCGGCCGGCGGCGCCTCCTCCTTCGTCAGGGTGGCGCTCATGCGGCGTCCTCCACCGTCTCGACGCCCGCGTCGATGGCCTGGGCGGCGTCGAGGCCGAAGGTGTGCGCCGGGTTCCAGTGCAGGACGACCTCGGCACCCGGCACCAGACGCGTGTCCCGCTCGATGTTCTGCTCGTACACGTGCAGCTCAGCCCCGGCGGGCGAGTTCACCACGTACTGCGTCGACACGCCGATGAAGGAGGACTCGGCGATCCGGCCGGTGACCCGGTTGCGGCCGTCGGCGATCTCACCGGCGTCGTCGGCGTGCGCCAGGGAGATCTTCTCGGGCCGCACCCCGACCAGCACCTTGCCGCCCACCCGGACGGCGGCGGTACAGCGCTCGCCGGGCACCTTGAGCTTGCCGCCGCCGGCGGTGACCAGGAGGTCGCCGCCGGTCTCGGCGACCTCGGCCTCGATGAGGTTGGAGGTGCCGAGGAAGTTGGCGACGAAGGTGGTCTGCGGGTTCTCGTACAGGTCGGCGGGGTCGCCGAGCTGCTCGACCCGGCCGCCGTTCATGACCGCGACCTGGTCGGCCATGGTCATGGCCTCCTCCTGGTCGTGGGTGACGTGCACGAAGGTGATGCCGACCTCGGTCTGGATGCGCTTGAGCTCCAGCTGCATCTGGCGGCGCAGCTTGAGGTCGAGGGCGCCGAGCGGCTCGTCGAGGAGCAGCACCTGCGGGTGGTTGATGAGCGCGCGGGCGACGGCGACGCGCTGCTGCTGGCCGCCGGAGAGCTGGTGCGGCTTGTGCTTGGCCTTGTCGCCGAGCTGGACGAGTTCCAGCATCTCGTCGACCTGCTTCTTGACCGACGTGATGCCGCGCCGGCGCAGACCGAAGGCGATGTTCTCGAAGACGTCCATGTGCGGGAAGAGCGCGTAGGACTGGAAGACGGTGTTCACCGGCCGCTTGTACGGGGGGAGGTCGGTGACGTCCCGGTCGCCGAGGAAGACGGTGCCGGTGGTCGGGTCCTCCAGGCCGGCGATCATCCGCAGCGTGGTCGTCTTGCCGCAGCCGGACGCGCCGAGCAGGGCGAAGAAGGAGCCCTGCGGGATGGTCAGGTCGAGCGGGTGGACGGCGGTGAAGGAGCCGTAGGACTTGCTGATGCCGGCCAGTCGGACGTCGCCGCCGGTGGTGTTGTCAGTCATGGGTTGCTGTCCCGGGTTCGTGAAGGGGAGGGCGGACGGCCGGTCAGGCGCCGATGAGCTTGGCGAACTTCTCCTCGTACGCCGTCTCCTCGGCGCTGCTGAGCGAGCGGAAGGCGCGGGACTTCGCGGCCATCGCCTTGTCCGGGAGGATCAGGGTGTTGGCGGCCAGCTCGGGGTCGATCTTGGCGAGCTCGTCCTTCACGCCGTCGACCGGGCACACGTAGTTGATGTACGCGGCGAGCTGGGCGGCGACCGGAAGCTCGTAGTAGTAGTCGATGAGCTTCTCGGCGTTGGCCTTGTGCCGGGCGTTCGCCGGGACCAGCAGGTTGTCGCTGGACGTGATGTAGCCGGCGGACGGGATGGCGAACTGGATGTCCGGGTTGTCCGCCTGCAGCTGGATGACGTCACCGGCCCAGGCGAGGCAGGCCGCGAGGTCGCCCTTGTCGAGGTCGGAGGTGTAGTCGTTGCCGGTGAAGCGCCGGATCTGCTTCTTGTCGACGCCCTTCTGGAGGCGCCCGATCGCCGCGTCGTAGTCGGCGTCGGTGAACTTCCCCGGGTCCTTGCCCATGTCGAGGAGGGTCATGCCGACCGAGTCGCGCATCTCGGTGAGGAAGCCGACCCGGCCCTTGAGGGCGGGGTCGTCGAGGAGCTGGGTGACCGAGTCGACCTTCTTCCCGCCGGTCGCCTTCACGTTGTAGGCGATGACGGTGGAGATGCCGGTCCAGGGGTACGAGTAGGAGCGGCCCGGGTCCCAGTCGGGGCGGCGGAACTGCGGGGAGAGGTTGGCGTAGGCGTTCGGCAGGTTCGCCGGGTCCAGCTTCTGCGCCCAGCCGAGCCGGATGATCCGGGCGGCCAGCCAGTCGGTGACACAGATCAGGTCACGGCCGGTGTCCTGGCCAGCCGCGAGCTGCGGCTTGATCTTGCCGAAGAACTCGACGTTGTCGTTGATGTCCTCGGTGTACTTGACCTTGATCCCGGTCCGTTTGGCGAACGCCTCAAGGGTCGGACGGTGCTTCTCGTCCTCGCTCACGTCCATGTACTCGGTCCAGTTGGAGAAGGCGACGCTCTTCTCCTTGGCCGACACGTCGATGGACGCGGGACCGTTGCCCTCCCGCTTGGCCGGCGGGATGCCGCAGGCGCTCAGGCCGGCGAGGCCGCCGAGGGTGAGCGCGCCGACGCCGCCGGCGCGCAGCATCGAGCGGCGGCTGAGGGCGCCCCGGCCGCTGGTGAGGCTGCGCCGTATCGCCGCCGTCTGCGCGGCCGACAGGCTGTCGGGCTGGTACTGCTCCATGCGCTGTGCCCTTCCGGAGGGGTGGGTGGATGCCGCTGGTCGGACGGCGCTACTGCTGTCGGTCCCCGAAGATCGTGCGGTGCCAGTCCTTGGCCGCCACCGCCGTGTTGTCGTACATGACGTGCTTCACCTGCGTGTACTCCTCGAAGGAGTACGCCGACATGTCCTTTCCGAAGCCCGAGGCCTTGTAGCCGCCGTGGGGCATCTCGCTGATGATCGGGATGTGGTCGTTGACCCAGACGCAGCCGGCCTTGATCTCGCGGGTGGCCCGGTTCACCCGGAAGACGTCGCGGCTCCAGGCGGAGGCGGCGAGGCCGTACGGGGTGTCGTTGGCGAGCCGGATGCCCTCGTCGTCGCCGTCGAAGGGCAGGGCCACCAGCACCGGCCCGAAGATCTCCGACTGCACGACCTCGCTGTCCTGCGGGGCGCCGGTGATCAGGGTGGGTCGGTAGTATGCGCCGTTCTTGAGCTCGCCACCAGGGGCTTCGCCGCCGGTGACGACGGTCGCGTAGGCGCGGGCCCGCTCCACGAAGCCGGCCACCCGGTCGCGCTGGGCGTGGCTGACGAGCGGGCCGAGGTCGGTCGACGGGTCGAAGGGGTCGCCGAGGCGCACCGTCTCCATGAGTTCGGCGACCCGGGCGACGAAGGCGTCGAACAGCGGCCGCTGGACGTAGGCGCGGGTGGCGGCGGTGCAGTCCTGGCCGCTGTTGATGAGGGAGGCGGCGACGGCGCCGTGCGCGGCGGCCTCCAGGTCGGCGTCGTCGAAGACCAGGAACGGGGCCTTGCCGCCGAGCTCCAGGTGGAGCCGCTTGACGGTGGCGGTGGCGATCTCGGCGACCCGCTTGCCGACGCCGGTGGAGCCGGTGAAGGAGGTCATGGCGACGCCCGGGTGTCCGACCAGGTGCTCGCCGGCGACCCGTCCGGCGCCGTTGACGATGTTGATCACGCCGTCGGGCAGGCCGGCCTCGGTGGCCGCCTGGGCGAACATCAGCGAGGTCAGCGGGGTCAGCTCGGCGGGCTTCAGGACGACGGTGTTGCCGGCGGCGACGGCCGGCAGGATCTTCCAGGCGGCCATCTGCAGCGGGTAGTTCCACGGGGCGATGGAGCCGACCACGCCGATCGGCTCGCGCCGTACGTACGAGGTGTGGTCGCCGGAGTACTCGCCGGCCGACTGGCCCTGGAGGTGCCGGGCGGCGCCCGCGAAGAAGGCGGTGTTGTCGACGGTGCCGGGCACGTCGAACTCGCGGGTCAGCTTGATGGGCTTGCCGCACTGGAGGGACTCGGCCTGGGCGAACTCCTCGGCCCGCTCGGCGAGCACTCCGGCGAAGCGGTGCAGCGCGTCGGAGCGCTCGCCCGGGGTGGCGCCCGCCCAGCCGGGGAAGGCCTCGGCGGCGGCGGTCACGGCCGCGTCGACGTCGTCGGCCGAGGCGAGGGTGTACGTGAGGACGGTCTCCCCCGTCGCCGGGTCGACGACGCCGTGCTCGGTGTCCGAGGTGCCGGGGCGGAGCCGCCCGCCGATGTACTGCGCGCCGTCCGCGAAGCGGTCCGACGCCTGGAAGCGGTTGCCCATGACGCTCTCCGTTGTTCCAGCTCGAGTTGAGTGCCGATCCTGACAGAGGGCATCCGGTCCAACAAGTGATTCCGTTGTTGCCTTTTGGTTACGCGACGGATTCGGTCGATCAATGTGTCGAGGACGGCGGGAAATTGCCGTACGGAGTGTCCGTGGCAACTGGAACAGTGGCGTGCATGAACGATCTCGAATCCTTGAAACAGCAGGTCAGAAGCGGCGAGAGGGTGAAGTGGCTGCACTTCTGGGGGCACCGGCCGCACCCTGACGGGCGTCTGTCGGCGAGCTGTCTGAGCCAGTGGTGGCCGGCGCCCTTCGTGGTGGACGGTGTGCGCTACGCGACCGCCGAGCACTGGATGATGGCCGGCAAGGCGCGGCTCTTCGACGACCCCGAGGCGGAGCGGGCGGCGCTCGCGGCTGCCTCTCCCGCGCAGGCGAAGAAGGCGGGCCGGCTGGTCCGCGGCTTCGACGAGGAGGTGTGGCGGCGCGAGCGCTTCGGCATCGTCGTGGCGGGCAGCGTCCACAAGTTCGCCTCCGACCCGGCCCTGAAGGCCTTCCTGCTCGGCACCGGTACCCGGGTCCTGGTGGAGGCCAGCCCGGTGGACCGGATCTGGGGCATCGGGCTCGCGGCGGACGACCCGCGCGCCATGGACCCGGACCGGTGGCGCGGCGAGAACCTGCTGGGCTTCGCGCTGATGGAGGCGCGCGAGCGGCTGCGGTGAGCCGCACCAGAAGACGAGCGCCGGGAGACGGGCCGAGAAGGGCCGGAGACGAGGACGGGGGCCGCGCGAGCGGCCCCCGTCAACGCTGTTCGAGCGTGCGGCGCTAGCGGCGCCCCTCGACGACGAGCGACGTCTCCCAGGGGTCCTTGCCGCTCTCCTCCCACTCGTCGGCGTTGGCGATGATCCAGACGTAGAAGATGATCATCGCGATGCCGAGCACGATGCCGATCGCGCCGAGCACGACGCCCGCGGTGGCCTGGCCGCTGTTGTTGGCCTCGCCGCGCTGCACCCGCTTCTTGCCGATGATGCCGAAGATCAGGGCGAGGATGCCGAGGATCAGGCTGGGCAGCCCGTAGAAGCAGAAGATGACCACGGCGATGATGCCGACGACCATGCCGGCCGTGCCCATGCCGTTGGACGGGGACTGGCCCCAGCCCGGCGGCTGACCGCCGTACCCCGCTCCGTAACCGGGGTACGGGGCGGGGGCCGGCGCCGGCGGGTAGCCGTACCCGGGCGTGCCGGCCGCGGGCGTGGGTGTCGGCGGGGCGGTCGGGTATCCGAAGCTGCCCCCGGGCGCGGCGGGCGGCGGCGGCAGCTCGGCGCCCGGCATCGAGGCCATGGTGGGCTGGTCGTGCACCGGCGGCGGTGTGGGCGTGGGCTTGCTCAGTTCGACGCCGTCCTGGTTCGGCGGCGCCCACGGGTCCACCGGCTGGTCGTTGTTCTCGGACATGGGCCTCCCCCATCGTGGTCACGCCATGCTACGGCCTACGCCATACGGGGGACGGTCAGCCCTCCGGCCTACGATGACCGGATGACCGACCTTCACGCCTTCATCGCGGGGCTGCCCAAGGCCGAGCTGCACGTCCACCACGTCGGCTCCGCCTCGCCCCGTATCGTCGCCGAGCTGGCGGCCCGTCACCCGGACTCCAAGGTTCCGACCGATCCCGAGGCCCTGACGGACTACTTCACCTTCACCGACTTCGCCCACTTCATCGAGGTCTACCTCTCCGTCGTGGACCTGGTCCGCACCCCGGAGGACGTGCGGCTGCTCACCTTCGAGGTGGCCCGCGACATGGCCCGGCAGAACATCCGCTACGCGGAGCTGACCATCACCCCGTACAGCTCGACCCGCCGCGGCATCGACGAGCGCGCCTTCATGGCCGCCATCGAGGACGCCCGGCTCGCGGCCGAGAAGGAGCTCGGCGTGGTGCTGCGCTGGTGCTTCGACATCCCCGGCGAGGCGGGGCTCGAGGCGGCCGAGGAGACGGCGCGGCTCGCCGTCGAGCTGCGGCCCGAGGGTCTGGTCTCGTTCGGCCTCGGCGGACCGGAGATCGGTGTGCCGCGCCCGCAGTTCAAGCCGTACTTCGACCGGGCGCGGGCGGCCGGGCTGCGGTCCGTGCCGCACGCCGGCGAGACCACCGGACCGGAGACGGTCTGGGACGCGATCAACGAGCTGGGCGCCGAGCGCATCGGCCACGGCACCAGCTCGGTCCAGGACCCGGAGCTCCTGAAGTACCTGGCGGAGCACCGGATCGCCCTGGAGGTGTGCCCCACCTCGAACATCGCGACCCGCGCCGTGGAGCGCCTGGAGGACCACCCCGTCAGGCAGATGGTGGAGGCCGGGGTGCTCGTCACGATCAACAGCGACGACCCGCCGATGTTCGGCAGCGACCTCAACAACGAGTACGCGGTGGCGGCCCGGCTGCTCGGTCTGGACGAGCGCGGTCTCGCGGCGCTCGCGAAGAACGCGGTGGAGGCCTCCTTCCTCGACGAGGCCGGCAAGGCGCGCCTCACCGAGGAGATCGACACGTACACGGAGCGCTGGATGTCGGCCTGACGCCCGGGAGAATGGGGCCATGGATACCCCAGTCACCGTCGTCGGCCATCGCGGCGACCCCTACCGCGTCCGCGAGAACACCGTCCCCTCGATCGTCTCGGCGTTCGAGCGGGGCGCGGACGCGGTGGAGGTCGACGTCCGGCTCACCGAGGACGGCGTCCCGGTGCTGCTGCACGACGACACCCTGAAGCGGCTGTGGGGGTTCGACCGGCGGCTGGCCGGGCTGACCCTCGACGAGCTGCGGGAGATCACCGAGGACGGGGTGCCGACGCTGCGCGAGGCGCTGATCGCGGCCGGCCCGCACCGGCTGATGCTGGACCTGCCGGGCGGGAACGACGCCTCGGTCCGGAAGATCGTCGGCACGGTGCGCGAGTGCGGCGCGAGCGAGCGCGTCTACTACTGCGCGGGCGGCACGGCCATGCTCGACGTCCGGGCCGCCGACCCGGCCGCGGAGATCGCGCTGACCTGGAACACGCTGGCCCCGCCGCGCCCGGTGCTGCTCGACGCGGTGCGCCCGAGATGGCTCAACTACCGCTTCGGCCTGGCGAGTCGGCAGCTGGTCGAGCGGGTGCACCGGGCCGGCCTGCTGGTCTCGGTGTGGACCCCCGACACCCGGCGGAACATGCGTAAGCTGATCGGGAACGGGGTCGATTCGATCACCACCAATCGGGTCGACACGCTGGCCGCCGTCGTGCGAAAGGGCCGTGCATGAACGACAGGATCCGCACCGACATCGCGCACAACGCGCGCGTGTGGAACTACTGGCTCGGCGGCAAGGACTACTACCCGGTGGACCGGGAGGTCGGCGACCGGGTCACCGCCTTCCATCCGAGCATCGGCGCCGTGGCCCGCGCCGACCGCGCCTTCCTCGGCCGCGCGGTGACCCGGCTGACCGCCGGGGCCGGCATCCGCCAGTTCCTGGACATCGGCACCGGACTGCCCACCGCCGACAACACCCACGAGGTCGCCCAGCGGATCGCGCCGGACTCCCGGATCGTCTACGTCGACAACGACCCGATCGTCCTCACCCACGCCCGCGCGCTGCTCACCGGCACCCCCGAGGGCCGCACGGAGTACGTGGACGCCGACGCCCGGGACCCCGAGCGGATCCTCGCGGCGGCCGCCGGGACGCTCGACCTCTCGCGGCCGGTCGCCGTGCTGATACTGGGCATCCTCAACTTCGTCCTCGACCTCGACGAGGCCCGCGCGATCGTCCGGACCCTCATGGACGCGGTGCCGTCCGGCAGCTATCTGGTCGTCACGCATCCGACGTACGACCCCGAGGTGGGCGGCGAGGCCAACGTGGCGGCCATGGAGTTCTGGAACGCCAACGCCACCCCGCCGATCACCGCCCGCAGCCGCGCCGAGTTCGCCTCCTTCCTCGACGGGCTCGACGTCCTGGAGCCGGGCATCGTGTCCTGCGCCCGCTGGCAGGCGCCGGAGGCGGCGGACGTCGCCCAGTACGGAGCGGTGGCGCGCAAGCCGTAATGCGGATACGGGGGACGACGGGAACGCGGGACGCGGGGGCCCGCGCACGGCTGCTCCGGGACCGGCTGCGGTCCCGGGCCGAGGCCAATCCATGGGCGGTCGACATCGGTCTGGCCCTGCTCGTGCAGGCGGCGATGACGATGCCGTTCGTGGTGCCGCGCGGCCCGGAGCTCGAACCGGCGACCTGGCCGGCGTACGGACTGACCACGCTCACCGTCGTGCCGCTGGTGTGGCGGCGCAGGGCCCCGCTGGCGGTGCTGCTCGCGGTGATCGCGGCGAGCGCGCTCTACCGGCTGGCCCTGGAGGGGCCGGGGCAGCCGCTGCCGTACACCGGCCTGGTGTGCCTCTACACGATCGCGGTGCTCTCGCCGCCGTGGAAACGCCTCGCGGCCGGGATCCTGGTGACGGTCGCGGTGCCGGTCTCGGTGTGGCTCAACACCCAGTCGGCGCGCGAACTCACCTTCTCCCTCTTCGTGTTCGGCGCCGCCTACGCCTTCGGCCGGCTCACCGACGCCCGGCAGCGGGCCCACCGGGTCGACGCCGAGCGGGCCGCGGCCCGCGAACGGGCCAGGATCGCCCGGGAGATGCACGACATCCTGTCGCACGCGGTCAGCCTGATGATCGTGCAGGCGGAGGCCGGGCCGGTGGCGGTACGGGCGGCGCCGGAGCGGGCCGAGGCCGCGTTCGACGCGATCTCCGCGACCGGCCGGGACGCGATGGTCCAACTGCGCCGGATGCTGGGCGTGTTGCGCGAGGACGCGAGCGGCCCGGCGGCCCCGCGCGCGCCGCAGCCGGATCTCGCGGACCTCCCGGCGCTCCTGGAGCGGGTGCGGTCGGGCGGTCTGAGCGTCGGGTACGCGACGGAGGGCGGGGTGCGGGCGCTGCCCGCGGCGACCGGGGCGAGCGTCTACCGGATCGTGCAGGAGGCGCTGACGAACGTGGTGAAGCACGCCCGGGCCCGTACGGTCGACGTCCGGCTCGCCCACGCCGACGGCGTCCTGCGGGTCACGGTGACCGACGACGGGCGCGGCCCGCAGGGCGGCCCCGGCGGGCACGGTCTCGTGGGCATCCGGGAGCGGGCCGCCGCGCACGGCGGGACGGCGCGCACGGGCCCCGGCCCGGACGGCCGGGGGTTCGAGGTGCGGGTTCTGCTCCCCGTACGGACAGAGGGGGAGAGATGACGATCCGGGTGGTGGTGGCGGACGACCAGGAACTGGTCCGCAGCGGCTTCGCGATGATCCTGGACGCGCAGCCGGACATCGAGGTGGTGGCGGAGGCCGGGGACGGCACGGCGGCCGTCGAGGCGGTGCGGCGGCTCGCGCCCGACGTGGCGCTGCTCGACATCCGGATGCCCAGGACCGACGGCATCGAGGCCTGCCGGACGATCAGCGCGGAGTCCGGCTGCCGGACGGTGATGCTGACGACCTTCGACACCGACGCGTATGTGTACGAGGCGCTGCACGCGGGCGCGAGCGGCTTCCTCCTGAAGGACGTGCGCCGCGACGACCTGGTGCACGCGGTACGGGTGGTGGCGGCGGGCGACTCGCTGCTCGCGCCGTCCGTGGCGCGGCGCCTGGTGGAGCAGTACACGGCGGGCGGGCCGCGCCCCGGCGGCCCGGCCCGGACCGCCGATCCCCGGCTCGACGTCCTCACCGGGCGGGAGCGCGAGACGCTGCTGCTGCTCGCCCGCGGCCTGTCGAACGCGGAGATCGCGGCGGAGCTGGTGGTCAGCGACCACACGGTGAAGACGCACGTCGGCAACGTCCTCGCCAAGCTGGGGCTGCGGGACCGCATCCAGGCGGTGATCTGCGCGTACGAGACGGGCCTGGTCGCGGCGGGCTCTCCCCCGCCCGGGGGAGCCGGCGGCGCGGGCGCCTCCCCCGGGCGGGCGAGGAAGTAGCCGCCGGAAGACCGCCGGTGCGGGCGATCCGCCGGTCGTCGCAGGTCAGCAGGATGGAGCCATCGAGAACAACGGCTCAGACCCATGGAGTTGACCATGCGGAAGTCCACCCGCGCCCTGCTCGCCGCCGCCCTGGTCCTGGGCGTCACCGCCGGCCCGGCGTCCCTCGCCCCGGCCTTCGCCGCCCCGGCCCGGGCAATGGCCCAGGCCCCGACGGCGCCCGACCTGTCGGCGGTGATCGCCGGCCTCCCGTCGAAGGACGCGACGGCGGCCCTGGTCCGGGTCGGCGGCACCGAGGGCGCCTGGCAGGGCAGTGCGGGCGTGCACGACCTCACGACCGGCCGCCCGGCGGACCCGGGCGCCCGCTTCCGGGCCGGTTCGGTGACCAAGGTGTTCACGGCCGCGGTCGTCCTGCAGCTGGCGGCCGAGGGCCGGATCGGCCTGGACCGCCCGGCCCGCTCGTACCTCCCGGAGCTGATCCCGGCGGCGTACGGAGGCGTCACCGTACGCCAGTTGCTCGACCACACCCACGGCATCCCGGCGGCGCACCTGCCGGGCGAGACGGTCGAGGAGTGGTACGCGCGCCGCTTCGTCGAGCACGACCCGCGTGACCTGGTGCGCGACGCGACCGCGCGGCCGCGGGAGTTCGCCCCCGGCGAGAAGCAGCACTATCTGAACATCGGCTACACGATCGCCGGTCTGATCGTCGAGCGCGTCACGGGTGACTCGTACGAGCACCAGGTGGCGTCCCGGGTGCTGCGGCCGCTCGGTCTGAAGGACACGTACTTCCCGGGCGGCAGCCCCCGGATCGAGGGCCGGCACAACCACGGGTACCAGTGGATGCGCCTTGAGGACGGGACGACCGGGCTGCGGGACGTGACCGTGTGGGGCGTCACGGACGGCTGGGCGGCGGGCGATCTGATCTCGACCACCGCGGACCTGGAGCGGTTCACGCGGGCCCTGTTCGGCGGCCGGGTGGTGCGCGGACCGCTCCTGGAGGAGATGTTCACGCTGCCGAAGGTGGCGGACTTCGGGTCGGGCGACCCGGCCGCGTACAGCGTCGGCCTGTCGATGAAGAAGCTGGGCGGGCGCGAGGTGTGGGGCAAGACCGGTGGCCGCTGGGGCTACAACGCGGCCATCGCCTCCACCCGCCACGGCGAGCGGACCCTGGTCTACAGCGTCAACTCGACGGACGCCAAGGGCCAGGAGATGAACAAGGTGGCGCTGAACCTCATGCTGGCGACGTTCGGGGCGCCGTCGGAGTGACCGCGCCCGGTGCTTCCGCCGCCTCCAGGGCTTCGAGCGCTTCGAGGCGCTTGATCAGCCGGCGTACGGCGAGCAGCGGCAGGATGCCGAGGACCCCGAAGGACATGTCGATCACCGACCACCAGAAGGGGATGCCGCGGATCGGTCCGCAGATCAGGGCGAGCGGGATGATGCCGACGCAGGCGATCATGCCGAACTCGATGACCCAGATGTTGCGGACCGGGTCGCGGTAGGGCCCGTAGAAGGCGACGGCGATGACGAGGTGGGCGAAGGCCAGCCAGTCGGTGCCGTAGAGGAGGTACGGGGCCCGGGCGTCGGCCCCTTCGAGCCCGGTCCGCACCCGGGAGCTCCACTCGGCGAGGCCGGGGAAGGCGTCGGCGAGCGGGGCGGCCCAGCCGTCCAGGGCGCCGTCGGCCAGGCGGACTTCGGTGACCAGCGGGAACGCGGTGGCCCCGCTGAGCACCAGGCAGACGATGAAGACGACCAGCCAGACGCGGATGCGCTTGAGGAGGGCTCTCGGCCCGTTCGTGTCGTTCATGGAAGGCAGCGTACGCCTCCCATGAACGCGTTCAAAAACGGGGTCGCCGGGTGAGCCGGCGCGCCACCGCGTGCGAGACGGCGGTCGCCCCGCCCGCGAGCGCGAGTCCCGCGAGCACGTCCCGGCCCCGGGTGGGCCGCAGCACCCCGGCGCGGCGCAGCCGCCCGCGCGCCCAGAGGGTGAAGGGGATGACCAGCAGCGGCGAGGTGACCGATCCGGGGGTCACCCCGCGGACGGCGGCGGCCTGCGCGAGGTGCACCAGGCCGTGCAGGCCGAAGCCGTTCAACGCGCCCTGGTAGAAGGCGGACCGGCCGCCGGTGCGGTGTCCGGCGACGGCGGCCGCACCGACGATGGCGGCCATCACCCCGACGGCGGCCCGGAATTCCCGGTCGTCGACCGACCCGAGCGCCTGCCACACCGCCTCCGGCGCGCCCGGGAAGCGTTCCTTGAGGCCCGGCAGGTTCTCGCGCATCCAGCCCGGCCCGTACAGCACCTCCTCGGTGTCGTGCAGCGCCCAGGCGGCGAACAGTCCATAGGCGACGGCTGAGTTGATCGCTGAGTTGATCCCCGTATCGGTCATGGGTACGGCTTATCACGGCGCGGCGGCGCACCGACGGGCGCGGCCCCGGCACCCTGTCGATCAGGGTGCCGGGGCCGCGTCGCGGGGCCGGGAGGGATCAGCCGAGCGAGGTCATCACGTGCTTGATGCGCGTGTAGTCCTCGAAGCCGTAGCCCGAGAGGTCCTTGCCGTAGCCGGACTTCTTGAAGCCGCCGTGGGGCATCTCGGCGACCAGCGGGATGTGGGTGTTGATCCACACGCAGCCGAAGTCGAGCGCCTTGGACATGCGCATGGCGCGGGAGTGGTCCTTCGTCCAGACCGAGGACGCCAGGGCGTACTCGACGCCGTTGGCGAAGTCGAGGGCCTGGGCCTCGTCGGTGAAGGACTGGACGGTGATGACGGGGCCGAAGACCTCGTTCTGGATGATCTCGTCGTCCTGCTTGAGGCCGGAGACGACGGTCGGGGCGTAGAAGTAGCCCTTGTCGCCGACCCGGTGGCCGCCGGCCTCGACCTTGGCGTGCGCCGGGAGGCGGTCGATGAAGCCGGAGACCTGCTTCAGCTGGTTGGCGTTGTTGAGCGGGCCGTAGAGCACGTCCTCGTCGTCCGGCTGACCGGTCTTCGTCTCGGCGGCGGCCTTGGCGAGGGCGGCGACGAACTCGTCGTGGATGGACTCGTGCACGAGCACGCGGGTGGCGGCGGTGCAGTCCTGGCCGGCGTTGAAGAAGCCGGCGACGGAGATGTCCTCGACGGCCTTGTCGATGTCGGTGTCCTCGAAGACGACGACCGGGGCCTTGCCGCCGAGCTCCAGGTGGACGCGCTTGACGTCCTTGGCGGCGGACTCGGCGACCTGCATGCCGGCCCGGACCGAGCCGGTGATGGAGGCCATCGCCGGGGTGGGGTGCTCGACCATGGCGCGGCCGGTCTCGCGGTCGCCGCAGACGACGTTGAAGACGCCCTTGGGGACGATCTGCCCGATGATCTCGGCCATCAGGACGGTCGACGCCGGGGTGGTGTCCGAGGGCTTGAGGACGACGGTGTTGCCCGCGGCGAGCGCCGGGGCGAACTTCCACACGGCCATCATCATCGGGTAGTTCCACGGCGCGACCTGGGCGCAGACGCCCACCGGCTCGCGGCGGACGATCGAGGTCATGCCCTCCATGTACTCGCCGGCCGAGCGGCCCTCGAGCATCCGGGCGGCACCCGCGAAGAAGCGGATCTGGTCCACCATCGGCGGGATCTCCTCGCTCGCGGTGAGGGCGACCGGCTTGCCGGTGTTCTCGACCTCGGCGGCGATCAGGTCCTCGGCGCGCTCCTCGAAGGCGTCCGCGATCTTCAGGAGGACCTTCTGGCGCTCGGCGGGCGTGGTGTCGCGCCAGGCGGGGAAGGCGGCCGCGGCGGCCTCCATGGCGGCGTCGACGTCGGCCTGGCCCGACAGCGGGGAGGTGGCGTACACCTCACCGGTGGCCGGGTTGATCACGTCGATCGTGCGGCCGTCGGCCGCGTCCCGGAACTCCCCGTTGATGTAGTTGCGCAGCCGGCGCAGCTCGGTGGTCACTTGCCACCCCTCCTGTCACGTTCTGTTCCGCACTCCGTCGTGCGGTGTCCCGATGTGCGAGACACCTCAGCCTAGTCGGTCCACTGACGCTTTCAACAGGCCCGACCCTCGCCAACTTCGGATTCAGTGTGATCGAGAGCCTTGAACAACGAATTTCATCGCTCTGGGGTTGCGAGAACGACAGGTTCGGTGCACAGTGAAGTCGTGGCCAGTCGAAGCACAGACTCCAGAACCGGAACCGGTTCGTCCCCGACGATCGATGCCGTCTCCCTGGCGATCATCGAACAGCTCCAGCAGGACGGACGCCGTCCCTACGCCGCCATCGGCAAGGCCGTCGGCCTGTCCGAGGCCGCCGTACGGCAGCGCGTCCAGAAGCTGCTCGACCAGGGCGTCATGCAGATCGTCGCCGTCACCGACCCGCTCACCGTGGGATTCCGGCGCCAGGCGATGGTCGGCATCAACGTCGAGGGTGACCTGGATCCGGTCGCGGACGCGCTGACGGCCATGGCCGAATGCGAGTACGTGGTGATGACCGCGGGCTCCTTCGACCTCATGGTGGAGATCGTCTGCGAGGACGACGACCACCTCCTGGATGTGATCAACAAGCGCATCCGCACCCTCCCCGGGGTGCGCTCCACCGAGAGCTTCGTCTACCTGAAGCTCAAGAAGCAGACCTATATGTGGGGAACCCGATAGCCGTGAGCAAGGACCTCTCGAAGACCGCCTACGACCACCTGTGGATGCACTTCACCCGCATGTCGTCGTACGAGAACAGCCCCGTCCCCACCATCGTCCGCGGTGAGGGCACCTACATCTACGACGACAAGGGCCGGAAGTACCTCGACGGCCTCGCCGGCCTGTTCGTGGTCCAGGCCGGTCACGGCCGCACCGAGCTCGCCGAGACGGCCCGCAAGCAGGCCGAGGAGCTCGCCTTCTTCCCGGTGTGGTCCTACGCCCACCCCAAGGCCGTCGAGCTCGCCGAGCGCCTCGCCAACGAGGCCCCCGGCGACCTGAACAAGGTGTTCTTCACCACCGGCGGCGGCGAGGCCGTCGAGACCGCCTGGAAGCTCGCCAAGCAGTACTTCAAGCTGGTCGGCAAGCCCACCAAGTACAAGGTCATCTCGCGTGCGGTCGCCTACCACGGCACCCCGCAGGGCGCCCTCTCCATCACCGGTCTGCCCGGTCTGAAGGCCCCCTTCGAGCCGCTGGTGCCCGGCGCCCACAAGGTCCCGAACACCAACATCTACCGCGCCCCGATCTACGGCGACGACCCGGAGGCCTTCGGCCGCTGGGCCGCCGACCAGATCGAGCAGCAGATCCTCTTCGAGGGCCCCGAGACCGTCGCGGCCGTCTTCCTGGAGCCGGTGCAGAACGCCGGCGGCTGCTTCCCGCCGCCGCCCGGGTACTTCCAGCGGGTCCGCGAGATCTGCGACCAGTACGACGTGCTGCTCGTCTCCGACGAGGTCATCTGCGCCTTCGGCCGCCTCGGCACCACCTTCGCCTGCGACAAGTTCGGCTACGTGCCGGACATGATCACCTGCGCGAAGGGCATGACCTCGGGCTACTCCCCGATCGGCGCCTGCATCGTCTCCGACCGCCTGGCCGAGCCGTTCTACAAGGGTGACAACACCTTCCTGCACGGCTACACCTTCGGCGGCCACCCGGTGTCCGCCGCCGTCGGCCTCGCCAACCTCGACATCTTCGACAAGGAGAAGCTGAACCAGCACGTCCTCGACAACGAGGGCAACTTCCTCTCCACGCTGCAGAAGCTGCACGACCTGCCGATCGTCGGCGACGTCCGCGGCAACGGCTTCTTCTACGGCATCGAGCTGGTCAAGGACAAGGTCACCAAGGAGTCCTTCAACGACGAGGAGACCGAGCGCGTCCTGTACGGCTTCCTCTCCAAGGCGCTCTTCGACAACGGCCTGTACTGCCGTGCCGACGACCGCGGCGACCCGGTCATCCAGCTGGCTCCGCCGCTGATCTCGGACCAGTCCACGTTCGACGAGATCGAGCAGATCCTCCGCGCCACCCTCACCGAGGCGTGGACCAAGCTCTGATCCCGCGACATCACGCCGCCCTCACGGCGTGACCCCGGCCCGGGCATGCCGCCATCCGAGTGGATGGCGGCGGCCCGGGCCGCGTGCTGTCCGTACAAGCGGATCTGAATCCTTACGGTGCCGAGTGACCCACGTGACCCACAGGCCCGTCTCCTCGTTCCCCCGTACGGGGGAACACACATCAGATCCGACATCGAGGTGTACGCGATGGTGGCCCCACCGGACAACGACGTGCTCTGGGCGCGTTCCCTGCGCTGCGCCCTGGGCGGCTCCGACGTGCTGACCGGAGTCTCCGTCGGCGCGCGCGAAGGCGAGATCCTCGCCGTCACCGGACCCCGCGGCAGCGGCAAGACCACGCTGCTGCGCTGTCTGTCCGGCCAGACCCTGGCCCAGGAGGGCGAGGTCTGGTTCAACAGCGCGCCCGTGCACACCATGACCCGGGCACAGCGCGAGCGGCTGCGGCGCGAGCGCTTCGGCTGGATCGACCCCGAGCCCGGGCTCGTCCCCGAACTCACCGGCTGGGAGAACGTGGCCCTGCCGCTGCTGCTGCGCGGCGTGTCCCACCGGGCCGCCCGCACCACCGCCGTCGAGTGGCTGGAGCGCCTCGACACCGGGGCCGCCGCCAAGCGGCGCCCGCACGCCCTCACCCAGTCGCAGCGCCAGCGGATCGCGATCGCCCGCGCCCTGGTCACCACCCCCTCGGTGCTGTTCGCCGACGAGCCGACCGCGACCCTGCACCGCGCCGACGGCGCCCAGGTCCTTCGCACCCTGACGGCCGCGGCCCGCTCGCACGGCATCACGGTGCTGCTCGCCAGCGGCGACCCCGAGGTCGCCGCGCTCGCCGACCGCACGGTCGCGCTCCTCGACGGGCGCCGCGTCGGCGCCGTACCGCCGGCCACCGGGGCGGAGGGCGTCACCGCGTGCTCGCTCTCCGTCTAGTCCGCGGCACCCATCCCGTCGTGCAGCTGCGGCGGCTGTGCGTCGCCGCGGCCGCCGCCGGGGTGGGTTTCCTGCTCCTGTGCTCCCTCGGCTACGCCGTCGGCCACCCCGGCGACTCCTCGGCGGCCGTGCTGCGGCTGCTGTGGTGCGCGCTGCCGCTCGCCGCGACGGTGCAGTTCGCGGTGGCGGTGGCCCGCACCGACCCCAGCATCCGGCCGCGCCCCGGCCTGTCCGCGATCGGCCTCGGCCCGGCCCGGCTCACCGCGATCGCCGCGACCTCCACCGCCGTCGCCTGCACCCTCGGCTCGGCCGTCGCCCTGCTGTTCTATCTGCATCTGCGCGGCGACATCACCGGCCTGCCCTTCGACGGCGCCGCCGCCGACCTGCTCGCCGCCGACCAGCCGCTCCCGCTCGCCGCCGCCCTGACCCTGCTGGCCGTCGTCCCGGTGGCGGGCGCCACCGCGGCCGGCCTCGCGCTGCGCCCCCGCAAGACCGCGGAGACCCCCGCCGCCGTGCGGTCCGCGACCGCCGGCCTGCCCTGGGGCGTGGCCCTGCTCGCCGTGGGCCTCGCCGTCGAGACGTACGCGGCGCGCGGCGACGGCGGCGGGGTGCTGGCCGGCTGGGTGCTCACCGCGGTCGGCCTGGCGATGGCCGGCCCCGGCCTCGCCCACGGCTGCGGCCGCCTCCTCCAGTTGGTCCGCCCCGGCGCCGTACGCCTGCTCGCCGGCCGGGTCCTCATGGACGAGGCCCGCCGCATCGGCCGCCCGCTCGGCGTGGTCTCCGCCGTCGGCTCCGGCGCGGTCGCCGGCTACGCCCTGTACGGCGGCGAGCTCGGCCCGCTGTCCTGGCTGGGCGTCACCGTGGTCGTCGGCTGCACCACCGCGACCCTCCTCTCCGCCGCCCTGGAGTCCAAGCAGTCCCGCACCCACACCACCGAGGCCCTGCTCCGCCTCGGCGCCCCGCCCACGGTGCTCCGCACCACCGCCCTGCTCCGGGCGGGCGCACTGCTCGCCGTGTTCGTGCCGCTGACCTGGGCGGTGGGCGCGCTGGCGGCGGTGCCGCTGCGGGGCTGAGGGCCCCGGCCCCCGTCCCCCGTCCCCCGTCCCCCGTCCCCCGGACAGGGCCTCGCGGCCGTGCCCGGCCTATCGTGGGCGCATGACCCAGCCCCTGGGGAGGCCGGACCGGCCGCGCGGACATGAGCGGGAGATCCACTCGCTCGACGAGTTCGACGCGGCGCTCGGTGCGCGCGGCTCGCTGCGCGGGCACCGGATCCAGTCGGTGGACCTCACCGACCGCACGTTCGCGCTGCTCGCCGCGTCCACCGCCGACGCCGTGTTCCTGGGCTGCGCGATGGCGCCGGAGGCGGCGGCGAAGGTACGGGCGGACGGGGCGCTGGTGTTCCCGCCGGTGCCGGATCTGCCGTTCGACCCGTACCGGTCCCGGCTCTACTCCCCCGGCGAGCTGTACGAGGGCATCGCCGGGCAGCCGTACGAACAGACCCCGGACGCCCGCTCGTACACCTGGTTCCAGCGGACCCGCGCGGACGGCGACATCTTCTCGTCGATGCTCCGCTCGCTGCACGACGACGCCATCTCGGACGCCCTCGACGAGGCGCTCGCGGGCGCGCGGGTGGTGGGCGTGATGGGCGGGCACGCGATGGTGCGGGGCGGCGCCGAGTACGCGGGTGCGGCCCGGCTGGGGCGCTCGCTGAGCCGGGCGGGCCTGACGGTGGCGACGGGCGGCGGCCCCGGCGCGATGGAGGCCGCGAACCTGGGCGCGTACGCCGCTCCGCTGCCCGACGCCGCCCTCGACGAGGCCCTGGAACTCCTCGCGAAGGCCCCGTCCTTCACGCCGTCGGTCACCGACTGGGCGCGGGCCGCCTTCGAGGTACGGGCCCGGTGGCCGCGCGGCGGCGACTCGGCCGGCATCCCGACCTGGTTCTACGGCCACGAGCCGCCGAACGCGTTCGCGTCGCGGATCGGCAAGTACTTCGCCAACGCGACCCGCGAGGACGGGCTGCTCGCCCGCTCGACGGCGGGCGTGGTGTTCCTGCCGGGCGCGGCCGGCACGGTCCAGGAGATCTTCGACAACGCGACCCCGAACTACTACGCCTCGCGCGGCGCCCCGGCCCCGATGGTCCTGGTCGACCGCGCCCACTGGACCACGCGCCTGCCGGCCTGGCCCCTGCTCGCGACGCTCGCCGAAGGCCGCCCGATGGCGGCGCGGATCGCCCTCGTCGACTCGATCGACGAGGCCCCTCAGGCGCTTGAACGGCTGGCCGCCGCCGGGTAGTCGGTCGCGTCCATGACCGGCCAGGCGAGCGGCCACCCGTCGAGCTCGGTGTCCCGCTCCGGAACCGCACGCCCGAGCACGCCCTGCGCGGCCTCGAGCAGCCGCCGGGCCGTCCCCGGCTCGTACAGGTTGAGATGGTGCTGGTCGGCCAGCCGGATCACGGTCCCCGACTCGAACCAGTCGTTCGAGATGACGCCGGTGTCGGTGGGCGCGAACACGATCGCGAGCCGCCGCCGCTCCCGGCGCGGCCGGTCCGCGGGGTGGAACGCGAGCGTCAGCCGGCAGTCCTCGTACACCGGCCGCAGCCGCTGCCGCACGGTCCACAGCCACGGCGTGCCGTCCACGGCGAGCGGGCGCAGGCGTCGGTCGTGCTTCACGGGCGACAAGGTAACAGGAAGGAATTCGGTTGGCCGGAAGAACAGCGGCAGGCACAATCCCGGGCGATGGATGTGTTCGTGTGCGCCGGGTGTGGCGCGGAACTGACGGTGCCGCTGGCGCGGGTCCCGCTTCCGGTCGAGGCCCATTTCTCCTACGGGCACGGTGTGATGCCGCAGCTGATGGCGCCGGGCACCTATGCCGTGGATCCGGAACCCTCCGGGCCGCCGTTCCGGCCCTGGGAGGAGATCGGGGAGGCGGAGGCGGCGGCCCGCGGACTCTTCGCGCCGGTCTACCCGCTGTCCTTCGGGGCACCGGACCGGATCGTCGTCGCACCCGGCGACGTCCGCGGGACGCGGCTGATCCCCGAGCACTCGGGCGACGCGTGCCTCGGCATGTGCGTCGGGGAGCTGCCGAGCATGGCATGCGTGGCGTGCGGGCTGCTCGTGGCGTCGCGGGTGGACGACTGCGGTCTGTGGCAGGCGGTGTGGATCGAGCCGAACGCGGTGCGGCGGGTGGCCACCGGACTTCCCGTCCCTGCCCGGGAGTTGGAGCCGCTGGCGCCGATCGATCCGCTCGGCGGCTGGAGCGACGCGTGGCAGGCCGCGACCGGAGCGGCCCTGGCCGATCTCCTCGTCGCCTCGCGGGGCGCCCCGCTCGCCCTGCCCGACGGCCTGCTCTCCGAGGTGTTCGGGGCACCACTGGACGCCCTGCTGCCACCCGGGCCACCGCCGAAGCGCGTGGGCCTGGCCGGTCCCGGGCTGCCCGGCGACGGCCTGGACATCGCCCTCGTCCCGTACGACCGAGTCACCGGCGAGCCCTGGCGTCCGGCGGGCGGCGCCGTGCCCGTACCGCTGCCCGACGGCGTGTGGGCGTATCTCGCGCTGCCCGGCGAGACCTGGCCGCTTCCGGCGTCGGGCACCCTGCCGGACGGTGTACTCCGCGACGACTACCCACTGCCGGACCACCCCTGGTACGTCTTCCGGCCGGACCACCATGCCTTCCGCGCCACCCTCGCCCGACGGCCCGAGGTTCGCGAGCCGTGGCTGCGCGCCCTGTTCGACCGGGGGTTCTAGGGCGCTTCCTCCTCAAGCACCACCACGTCCTCCGCCCGGAACTCCACGTCCACCTCGGCGCCCTCCTCCGGCGCGTCCCGGAGCGAGAACTCGGCTTCCAGGGGCGGGCCTTCGGGCGGGAGGAGGGTGACGGCGACGTGGTCGCCGCGGAAGGTGCGGGTGGCGGCGCGGCAGGCGAGGCCCTCGCCGGCGGGGACGGGGCGGAGGGCGGCGGGCCGGACGAGGAGGCGGCGCTCGCCCTGGGGGGAGCCGTCGGGGACGGGGATCTTGCCCCAGACGGTGTCGGCGGCGGCGCCGGTGACGGTGGCCGGGACGACGTTGTCGAAGCCGAGGAAGCGGGCGACGAACTCGGAGGCGGGGCGCCGCCACACGTCGACGGGCGTGCCGGTCTGGGCGATCCGGCCGTCGTTCATGACGACGACCCGGTCGGCGAGGGCGAACGCCTCGCCCTGGTCGTGGGTGACGGCGAGCACGGTCGTCCCCAACCGGGTGAACAGGGCGCGGAGTTCGACGACGAGCCGTTCCCGCAGGCCGCGGTCGAGCTGCCCGAGCGGCTCGTCCAGCATCAGCAGCCGGGGCCGCGGCGCGAGCGCCCGGGCCAGTGCGACGCGCTGCTGCTCGCCGCCGGACAGCGCGGACACGGCCCGCCGCCCGGCGCCGGGCAGTCCGACGAGGTCGAGCAACTCGGCGACCCGCGCGCCCTGTTCGCCCTTCGGCACGCCGTGCATGCGCAGCCCGAAGGCGACGTTCCCGGCGACGTCCCGTTGCGGGAACAGCTGGTGGTCCTGGAACATCAGGCCGACCCCGCGCCGGTGCACCGGCACCCCGGCCTGGTCGGCGCCGCCGAGCAGCACCCGGCCCGCGTCCAGCGGCTGCAGCCCGGCGACCGCCCGCAGCAGCGTCGACTTGCCGCTGCCGCTGGGCCCGAGGACGCACACGATCTCGTGCTCGGCGACCTCCAGGTCCACCGCGTCGAGTACGGCCCGCTCCCCGAACCGTACGGTCGCGCCGGTCAGCGAAAGCATCAGAACTCCCCCGAGGTCCGGTCGGAGCGCAGCCGTTCGAGCAGCAGCAGGGACACCGCGCACACCACCATCAGAATCGTCGAAAGGGCCATCGCCTGGCCGTAGTTGAGCTCACCGGGCCGGCCGAGCAGCCGCGCCACGGCGACCGGCAGGGTCGGGTTGTCGGGCCGCGCGATGAACACGGTCGCCCCGAACTCGCCGAGCGACACGGCGAACGCGAACCCGGCGGCGATCAGCAGCGCCCGCCGCACCAGCGGCAGGTCGACCTCCCGCCAGGCCCGCCACGGCGACGCCCCGAGCACGGCCGCCGCCTCCCGCAGCCGCTCGTCGACCGCGCGCAGCACCGGCAGCATGGTCCGCACGACGAACGGCACCCCGACGAGCGCCTGCGCGAGCGGTACGAGGATCCAGCTGGCCCGCAGGTCGAGCGGCGGCTCGTCGAGGGTGATGAGGAAGCCGAAACCGACCGTCACCGCGGACACCCCGAGCGGCAGCATCAGCAGCGCGTCGAAGCCGCGCACCAGCCGGCCCGCCCGCCGGGTGAGGGCCGCCGCGGCGAGCCCGCCGATGACGACGGCGATGCCGGTCGCGGCGAGCGCGTACTGCAGCGAGTTCACGATGGTGTCGGTCAGCGGCACGAGGAAGGTGCCGCCCTCGTCGACCTGCCCGAGCGCCCGGTAGTAGTCCACGCCGTAGCCGTCGGAGGTGGCGAAGGAGCGCTCCACGAGCACGCCGAGCGGAGCGAGGATCAGCAGCGCGACGGACAGCAGGACGCCGCCGAGCAGCGCCCACTGGCCCGCGCCCTGCGGGCGGCGGGCGGTGCGCTCGGCCGGGACGAGGCGCAGCGCCGTCTCCCGGCGCCGCACCACGCGCGCGTGCACCATGAGGATCGCGCCGACGGCGACGAACTGCACCATGGTGAGCACGGCGGCCGTGGACAGCTGGAGCCGGTCGGCGGTCTGCCGGTAGATCTCGGTCTCCAGGGTGGAGTACGCGGGGCCGCCGAGGATCTGCACGATGCCGAAGGAGCTCGCGGTGAACAGGAACACCATGAGCGCGGCGGCGGCCACGGACGGCCCGAGCGCGGGCAGCGTCACGGTCCGCCAGGCCCGCCAGCGGGACGCGCCGAGGACCCGGGCGGCCTCCTCCTGGCGCGGGTCGAGCTGCGACCAGAGGCCGCCGACGGTGCGGACGACGACCGCGTAGTTGAAGAAGACATGGGCGAGCAGGATCGCCCAGACGCTGGTGTCGAGGCGCAGCCCCCACCAGTCGTCGAGCAGCCCGCGCCGCCCGACGAGCGCCAGGAACGCCGTGCCGACCATCACCGTCGGCAGCACGAACGGCACCGTGACCACGGCCCGCAGCACCCGCTTGCCGGGGAAGTCGAACCGTGCGAAGACATACGCGCCGGGCAGCGCGACGAGCAGGGTGAGCGCCGTGGAGGCGAGGGCCTGCCACAGCGTGAACCACAGGACGTCGAGGATCTCCGGCCGGCTCAGCGTCTCGCCGAACCGCCCGAGCTCCCACCGCCCGTCCGGCCTGAGCCCGCGCTCCACGATGGAGACGACGGGCCAGGCGAAGAACACGGCGAAGAACACGACGGGCAGGACCATCAGTCCCAGCCGCGTCGCGCTCCCCGCCGCGCTCCCCCGACGCGTCACGCTTCCGCGACGCGTACGGCGGGCGGCTACTTCAGGACGAGCGAGGTCCACTGCTGGATCCACTGGTCACGGTTGTCGGCGATCTTCTTCGGCGCCATCGTCTCGGGCTTCTCGATCACCACACCGTGCTTGGTGAACAGCTCGGGGAGCGTCGCGTCGTTCGTCACCGGGTTGACGAACATCTGCAGCGGCATGTCGTCCTGGAACTTCTTCGAGATGAGGAAGTCGATCAGCTTCTTGCCGCCCTCGGGGTTCTTCGCCCCGTTCAGCAGGCCCGCGAACTCGGTCTGCCGGAAGCAGGTGCCGGTGGACACGCCGGTCGGCGCGACCTTCGGCTGCGGCTCCGCGTACAGCACCTCGACCGGCGGGGAGGACGCGTACGACACGACGAGCGGGCGGTCGCCCTTGGCCTTCTTGCCGCCGGCCGAGCCGGAGAACTCCTGGTTGTAGGCGAGCTCCCAGCTGTCGACGGTCTTCACGCCGTTGGCCTTGAGCTTCTTCCAGTAGTCCGGCCAGCCTTCGTCCCCGTACTTCGCGGCCGTGCCGAGCAGGAAGCCGAGGCCCGGGGAGGACCGCTCCGGGTTCTCCGTGACCAGCAGGTCCTTGTACGCGGGCTTCGCGAGGTCGTCGAAGCTCTGCGGCGGCGCCAGCTTCTTGTCCGCGAAGTACTGCTTGTCGTAGTTGACGCAGATGTCGCCGGAGTCGATCGGTGTGACCCGGTGCTGCTCCTTGTCGAGCTGCAGCTCCGCCGGGATCCGGCCCAGGCCCTGCGCCTCGTACGGGACGAAGATGCCGTTGTCGAGGGCGCGGGACAGCAGCGTGTTGTCCACGCCGAAGAAGACGTCGCCCTGCGGGGAGCCCTTGGTCAGGATCTCCTTGTTGACGGCCTCGCCGGCGTCGCCGCTCTTGAGCACCTTGACCGTGAGACCGGTCTGCTTGGTGAACTCCGCGAGCACCTCCTTGGAGGCGTTGAAGGAGTCGTGGCTGACGAGGGTCACGGTCTTCGGCATGGGCTGGTCGGTCTTGCCGGCCGCCTCCCGCGCGTCGTCCGTGCCACCGCACGCGGCGAGGGTGGTGACGCCGAGCGCCGCGACGAGCGCGGCGGCGGCCGCCTTCCTGATGTTCACGTGAATGTCCTCCTGGGTGTGACCAGAAGGAGACGCGGCCCTGCCCGCGTCCGGGTATACCGGGCGCGGGCAGGGCGCAACAGCTCGAGTTACGACCGAACTTCCTACCCAGAATGACCTGGGCAAGGTTCAGAGGGTCTGCGGTCTACGGTTACCGCACTCTCAGCGCTGTGGCGCTCCCCTGTCGGATGATGAAGATGTGTTCGAGCTCAGAGTACAAGGTCAGCGTTCGGCGGCGGCCAGCTGTCCACAGGCGCCGTCGATCTCCTGACCGCGGGTGTCACGGACGGTGACCGGGACGCCGTGGCGGGCGATCGCCTCGACGAACGCCTTCTCGTCCTCGGGGCGGGACGCCGTCCACTTCGAGCCGGGCGTCGGGTTCAGCGGGATCAGGTTGACGTGCACCCGCTTGCCCTTGAGGAGGCGGCCGAGGAGGTCGCCCCGCCAGGCCTGGTCGTTGATGTCGCGGATCAGGGCGTACTCGATGGAGATCCGGCGGCCGGACTTCTCCGCGTACTCCCAGGCCGCGTCGAGGACCTCGCGGACCTTCCAGCGGGTGTTCACCGGTACGAGGGTGTCGCGCAGCTCGTCGTCCGGCGCGTGCAGCGAGACCGCGAGCCGGCACTTGAAGCCCTCGTCGGCGAACCGCCGCATCGCCGGCACCAGGCCGACCGTGGACACGGTGATCCCGCGCTGCGACAGGCCCAGGCCGTCCGGCTCGGGGTCGGTGAGGCGGCGGATCGCGCCGACGACCCGCTTGTAGTTGGCGAGCGGCTCGCCCATCCCCATGAACACGATGTTCGAAAGCCGCGCCGGGCCTCCCGGCACCTCGCCGTCGCGCAGCGCGCGCATCCCGTCGACGATCTGGTGCACGATCTCCGCCGTCGACAGGTTCCGGTCGAGACCGGCCTGCCCCGTCGCGCAGAACGGACAGTTCATGCCGCAGCCGGCCTGCGAGGAGATGCACATCGTCACCCGGTCCGGGTAGCGCATGAGCACCGACTCGACGAGCGTGCCGTCGTGCAGCCGCCACAGCGTCTTACGGGTGGTGTCGTCGTCGCACGAGACGTGCCGCACCACCGACATCAGGTCGGGCAGCAGCTCCCCCGCGAGCTTCTCGCGCGAGGCGGCGGGAATGTCGGTCCACTCCGCCGGGTCGTGCGCGTAGCGCGCGAAGTAGTGCGTCGACAGCTGCTTGGCGCGGAACGGCTTCTCGCCGATCGCGGCGACCGCCTCCTTGCGCTCGGCGGGCGACAGGTCGGCGAGGTGCCGCGGGGGCTGCTTGGCTCCCCGCGGGGCGACGAAAGTGAGTTCTCCGGGAAGCGGGCGGGCCACGACGGGTGTCTCCTCAGAACGACGAGGTCTGACGCCACCCAGGGGGCGGGGAGCACGGCGGGACGTTGCCGGAGCCGGAGCCAGGAGACCTCACGGGATCGTCCCCGCGGGCGGCGGGGCGTACGAAGGGCCCGCGACACCGGGTCGCGAGCCCTTCCAGAGTACCTGTTGCGCGCCCGTCAGCCGCTGCCCACGAACAGGACCAGCAGCAGCCACACCACCGGCGCCGTCGGCAGCAGCGAGTCCAGCCGGTCCATGATGCCGCCGTGGCCCGGGAGCAGCGTGCCCATGTCCTTGATGCCCAGGTCACGCTTGATCATCGACTCGCCCAGGTCGCCGAGCGTCGCGCTCGCCGCCACCGCGAGGCCGAGCAGCAGACCCTGCCACCAGGCACCGTCGTCGATCAGGAACTCCATGCACAGCGCGCCCGCCGCCATCGCGAACGCCACCGCGCCGACCAGACCCTCACGGGTCTTGCCGGGGCTGATCCGCGGCGCCAGCTTGTGCTTGCCGAACCGCCAGCCCACCGCGTACGCGCCGGTGTCCGACACCACCGTGAGCAGCAGGAACGTCAGCACCCGCTGCGGACCGTCGTCCGCGGTCAGCAGCAGCGCCACGAACGTCGCCAGGAACGGCACGTAGAACGCGGCGAACACACCCGCCGTGACGTCCTTCAGATAACCCTCGGGGGGCTCCGTCATCCGCCACACCAGGACGGCGAGCGCCGTCAGCGCCATCGCCACCCACGCGCCCTCGGGGCCGCGCACATAGCCGGCGACGACCATCGCCGCACCGCCGACCGCGAGCGGCACCAGCGGCGCCTTGATGGACTTGCGCTCCTGCAGCCGCGAGGTCAGCTCCCACAGGCCCACGACCACGGCGACCGCTATCACGCCGACGAACGCCGGCTTCCAGATGAACAGCGACGCGATGATCACCGCGCCGAGCCCCAGGCCGACCCCTATCGCCGCGCCCAGGTCACGGCCCGCGCTCTTCTTCTGCCGCGGCTGCTGCCGGGGCGAAGGAGCGGGCGGCGGCTGGGAGGGGCTGGACATGGGCTCCTGCGAAAACTCGTACGGAGGGTGCTCGTGCTGCGGGTGCTCGTGCTGCGGGTGCTCGTGCTGCGGGTGCTCGTGCGGCGTCTCGTCACGGAACAGGGGACCGCTCGGCAGAGCGGCCCCCCGGTCGTGATCGT
Source organism: Streptomyces sp. SKN60 (assembly GCF_026236535.1). GTDB lineage: Bacteria > Actinomycetota > Actinomycetes > Streptomycetales > Streptomycetaceae > Streptomyces. The sequence continues at coordinate 107,907 of NZ_JAHTMW010000007.1, forward strand.
CCTGGTTGTCGCCGGCGGAAACGTCGGACACGATGGGCATGGGCCGAGTCTGCGCCGCCTGCCGCCCATCGTGGGCGGGACCCGCCGGGGCAGGCCCCTGGTCGGGTCCCCCGAAGCCGGATCCGGCCGGGGACCCCCAGGCCGGGGACCCCCAGGATGAGTCGTTCATCAGACCTCGAGGAGCTCGGCTTCCTTGTGCTTCAGCAGCTCGTCCACCTGCGCCACGAACTTCGCGGTGGTGTCGTCGAGCTCCTTCTCGCCACGACGGCCCTCGTCCTCGCCGACCTCGCCGTCCTTGACGAGCTTGTCGATGGCCTCCTTGGCCTTGCGACGCACGGCGCGGATCGAGACCTTGGCGTCCTCGGCCTTGGTCTTGGCGACCTTGATGTAGTCGCGGCGGCGCTCCTCGGTCAGCTCGGGGAACACCACGCGGATGATGCTGCCGTCGTTGCTCGGGTTGACGCCGAGGTCCGAGTCGCGGATGGCCTGCTCGATGTTGCGCAGCGCGCTCTTGTCGAACGGGGTCACCACGGCCATGCGCGGCTCCGGCACCGAGAACGACGCCAGCTGGTTGATGGGCGTGATGGCGCCGTAGTAGTCGGCCACGATCTTGTTGAACATCGCCGGGTGCGCACGGCCGGTGCGGATCGCCGCGAAGTCGTCCTTGGCGACCAGGACGGCCTTCTCCATCTTCTCCTCGGCCTCGAGGAGGGTCTCTTCGATCACCACTTGCTCCTGCGTGTCGTCGCGTTGTGTCCTGCACGGTGTACGACCGGCAGGGCTCTGTCCATCCCCCTCGCGGAGCGCGTCCCCCTCACGGGGGCGGGTACCCCGCGCGGGGCGGTTCCCGGTTCGGGTCAGGCCCGGGTGCCCTGGTCGCTCACGAGCGTGCCGATCTTCTCACCCTTCACGGCGCGCGCGATATTGCCCTCGGCGAGGAGCTCGAAGACGAGGATCGGGAGGTTGTTGTCGCGGCACAGGGTGATGGCGGTGGCGTCGGCGACCTTCAGGTCGCGGGCGAGCACCTCGCCGTACTCGAGCGCGTCGAACTTCACCGCGTCGGGGTTCCGCTTCGGGTCGGAGTCGTAGACCCCGTCGACCCCGTTCTTGCCCATCAGCAGGGCCTCGGCGTCGATCTCCAGGGCGCGCTGGGCGGCGGTCGTGTCCGTGGAGAAGTACGGCATGCCCATACCGGCGCCGAAGATGACCACGCGGCCCTTCTCCAGGTGCCGCACGGCGCGCAGCGGGATGTACGGCTCGGCGACCTGCCCCATGGTGATGGCGGTCTGCACGCGCGAGTCGATGCCCTCCTTCTCCAGGAAGTCCTGGAGGGCGAGGCAGTTCATCACGGTGCCGAGCATGCCCATGTAGTCGGACCGGGCCCGGTCCATGCCGCGCTGCTGGAGCTCGGCGCCGCGGAAGAAGTTGCCGCCGCCGATCACGATCGCGATCTCGGCGCCGTCGCGGACGACGGCGGCGATCTCGCGCGCGATCGCGTGCACGACATCCGGGTCGACCCCGAGGCCGGTGCCCCCGGAGAAAGCCTCGCCGGACAGCTTCAGCATGAAGCGGCCGGCCTTTTTGCCGTTGTTGTCGTCGCCCTGTGCGGCGCCCTGATTCATGGAGATCTCCTCGTGCACATACGAAGAAGGCCATTGCCCTGGGGTCCTTGCGGTTTCCCGTACGGCAATGGCCTCCTCGTCAGATCTGCGGCCGTCCGGCGCGAACGCGGGCGGCTGCTTCAGACCCTACCGGGGTCCGGTGTCCGTTGCGTACGGACTCAGATGCCGACCTTGATGCGGGTGAAGCGCTTCAGGGTGACACCGGCCTCGTCCAGAACCTTCTGGACGGTCTTCTTGTTGTCCAGCGCGTACGGCTGGCCGAGCAGCGTGGCGTCCTTGAAGAAGCCGTTGACGCGACCCTCGACGATCTTCGGGAGCGCGGCCTCGGGCTTGCCCTCGGCGCGGGTGGTCTCCTCGGCGACGCGACGCTCGGTCTCGACGACCTCGGCCGGGACGTCCTCCTTGGAGAGCCACTTCGGGGCGAACGCGGCGATGTGCTGCGCGACACCCTTCGCGACCTCGGCGTTCTCCTTGTCCAGCTCGACCAGGACACCGATCTGCGGCGGCAGGTCGGGCATGGTGCGGTGCATGTACGCGGAGACGAAGCCGTCGCCGTACTGCGCGAAGCGGTCGAGGACGATCTTCTCGCCGAGGTTGGCGTTGGCCTCGTCGACGAACGCCTGGACGGTCTTGCCGGCCTCGATCTCGGAGGCGAGCAGGGCGTCGAGGTCGGCCGGGGAGGTGGCGGCGACGTGCGCGGCCAGCGCGTTGGCGACGGCCAGGAACTTCTCGCCCTTGGCGACGAAGTCCGTCTCGCACTTCAGCTCGACCAGGACACCGGAGGTGTTGTCGTCGGCGATGAGGGAGACCACGGCGCCGTTCTCGGCGGAGCGGCCCTCACGCTTGGCGACACCCTTCTGGCCCTTGATGCGCAGGGCCTCGACGGCCTTGTCGACGTCGCCGTCGGCCTCGTCCAGGGCCTTCTTGCAGTCCATCATGCCGGCGCCGGTGAGCTCGCGGAGCTTCTTGACGTCAGCGGCGGTGTAGTTCGCCATGAGTCTGTTTCTCTCTCGAAGTCTGAAAGATCGGGCGGGTCACGGGTGGACGGCGGGGGCTTTGTGGGCCCCCGCCGTCGTCACCCGCGAGTCCTGAGGGACCGGAAGGGTCAGGCCTGCTCGGCGTCCGCGGCCGGAGCCTCGGCGGTCTCGGCAGCGGCCTCGGCCGGCTTCTCGGCCTCGGCGGCGGCCGGGGCAGCCTCGTCGGCCTTCTTCTCGCCCTCGAGCAGGTCGCGCTCCCACTCGGCGAGCGGCTCGCCCGCGGCCTTCTCGCCCGGCTTCTGGTCGCCGGTCGCGGCGCCGGAACGGGCGATGAGGCCCTCGGCGACGGCGTCGGCGATCACGCGGGTGAGCAGGGTGACAGAGCGGATCGCGTCGTCGTTGCCCGGGATCTTGTAGTCGACCTCGTCGGGGTCGCAGTTGGTGTCGAGGATCGCGACGACCGGGATGTGGAGCTTGCGCGCCTCACCGACGGCGATGTGCTCCTTCTTGGTGTCGACGATCCAGACGGCGCTTGGCACCTTCTGCATCTCGCGGATACCACCGAGGGTCTTCTCCAGCTTGGCCTTCTCGCGGGAGAGGACCAGGAGCTCCTTCTTGGTGAGGCCGGAGGCGGCCACGTCCTCGAAGTCGATCTGCTCGAGCTCCTTGAGGCGCTGCAGACGCTTGTAGACGGTCGAGAAGTTGGTGAGCATGCCGCCCAGCCAGCGCTGGTTCACGTACGGCATGCCGACGCGGGTCGCCTGCTCGGCGATGGCCTCCTGGGCCTGCTTCTTCGTACCGACGAACATGATGGAGCCGCCGTGCGCGACGGTCTCCTTGACGAACTCGTAGGCGCGGTCGATGTACGACAGCGACTGGAGCAGGTCGATGATGTAGATGCCGTTGCGCTCGGTGAAGATGAAGCGCTTCATCTTCGGGTTCCAGCGACGGGTCTGGTGACCGAAGTGGACGCCGCTCTCCAGCAGCTCCCGCATCGTGACGACGGCCATGGCCATCTCCTTGGTTTCTCGGTTGTGTTCCTGACGCCCCGGCGCGCCGTGCCACGAGGGACCGAAAGGCGCTGCCACCCGTCACGAGGGACCGGTGGCGGGGCGTGCGAAGTCGACCCGGTGACCCGGGTCGCCATGGAAAGTGTACGGGACCCCGGGAGCGCCGGGTGACGCCGTTGTCCACAACCGGGCGCTTGTCCACAGATTCCGCCGATGCCGGTCATGGGGTTCCCGGCCCGGGCAACCTGCCGTCATGCACCAGATCCCGATGACCCTGCTGAACGCGCTGTCCCTGCTCACCCTGCTCACGGCGACCTGGCCGATCGGCCCGCCCCGCCCCGACATCCTCCGCGGCTGGGAGCCCCCACCGGGCCCGTACGCCGCCGGCCACCGCGGCCTCGACCTCGCGGCCCCACCCGGCACCCCGGTCCACGCCCCCGCCGCCGGCACCGTCACCTTCGCCGGCCCGGTCGGCGGCCAGGGCGTCCTCGTCCTCACCCTCCCGGGCACCGGCGACCCACCCCTCCGCACCACCTACGTCCCGGTGGACCCCCTCGTCCCCACGGGCACCACCGTCCGGACCGGCGACATCGTCGCCCGCGTCACCGAAGGCGGCACCCACTGCCCCGCGAGCTGCCTCCACTGGGGCCTCCTCCGCGGCGACACCTACCTGAACCCGCTGCGCCTGCTGGGCGCCGCGGGCCCGTCGCGCCTGCTGCCGGTCTGGGGGCGCGCACCTGAATGACACGGAGGCGGCGGAGGGCGGGGAGGGAGGGGGTGGGGGGGAGGGCCCAGAGAGGATCAGGCGCCGCGGATGCCGCCGAGGGCCATCGAGACGGCGGCGTTCGTGATCGTGGCCGGGTCCTCGGCGGCGCCGAGTTCGATGCGGCGGACGGCGGCGTCGACGACGCCCTGGAGGAGCATGGCTTCGAGGCGGGGCTGGGGGCGGCCCAGGGTGGTGAGGGCGGCGACGATCATGGTGACCAGGCCGCCGTGGGCGGCGCGGATCTTCTCGCGGGCGCCTTGGTCGAGCTCGCTCGCGGAGATGGCGACGACGGCGCGGTGGCGGCGGTCGCCGACCAGGTCGAGCTGGCTGCGGACGTAGGCCTCGATCTTGCCCTCGGCGGTGTCGGCGGCGGCCATGGCCGCTTCGACCTCGGCGGCCCAGACGGGGAAGTCGACGGCGCAGAGTTCCTCGACGACGGCGGCGCGGGAGCGGAAGTACTCGTAGACCGACGAGCGGGCCAGGCCCGTGCGCTCGGCGAGGGCGGGGAAGGTCAGTGCTTCCGTTCCGCCTTCGGACAGCAGGGAGCGCGCTGCGTCCAGCAGGGCGGCGCGCTGCATCGTCCGGTGCTCGGCCACGGAGGCCGCTCGAATCCTTGGCACGGCTCCACTGTACGGCGGTGGGGCGGGGTGGCGTCAGCGGCCCACGTCGGCCAGTTTGGCGCGCAGCTGGAGGACGGACTTGGTGTGGATCTGGCTGACGCGGCTCTCGGTGACGCCGAGGACGTGGCCGATCTCGGCGAGGGTGAGGCCTTCGTAGTAGTAGAGCGTGACGACGGTCTTCTCGCGCTCGGGGAGGGTGTTGATGGCGCGGGCGAGGAGCCGGCGCAGTTCGCGGTCCTCGGCGACTTCGACGGGGTTGTCGGCGGCGGTGTCCTCGAGGGTGTCCATGAGGGAGAGGCGGTCGCCGCCTTCGCCGCCGACGTGCAGGAGCTCTTCGAGGGCGACGACGTTGGCGAGGGACAACTGGCTGAAGACGGAGTGGAGTTCTTCGAGGGTGACGCCCATCTCCTCGGCTACCTCGGGCTCGCTGGGGGTGCGGCGCAGCTGGGCTTCGAGGGTGGCGTAGGCGCGTTCGACGTTGCGGGCCTTCTGGCGGACGGAGCGGGGGATCCAGTCGAGGGCGCGGAGTTCGTCGATCATGGCGCCGCGGATGCGGGTGATGGCGTAGGTCTCGAATTTGATGGCGCGCTCGACGTCGAACTTCTCGATGGCGTCGATGAGTCCGAAGACTCCGGAGGAGACGAAGTCGGCCTGTTCGACGTTGGAGGGCAGGCCGACGCTGACGCGGCCGGCGACGTACTTGACGAGGGGCGAGTAGTGCAGGATCAGCTGTTCCCGCAGCCGTTCGTCGCCGGTGTCCTTGTAGGAGCGCCACAGTTCGTCGAGCGAGGTCGGTGCGGGCGGTCGCACGGTGCCGGTGCCCCGGGCTGCTGGGGGCACCGCGGCGCGGTCAGACCCGGAGGTGTGCTGGGGCATGCGTCGCCTTGAGCCGTTCTGCTGTCGGGTGCGAAGGAGTCGTTCCGGTTGTCGGGCGGGGAATTCTCGTGAGCGTAGCGTGAGTGGGCTGTCGCGGTGAGCGAACGCCGGTGGATCGCGCCGGTCCGGGTGGCTGTGGTCGCCCGCATCTTCGAACGGGGGTCGTGGCACGCGTCGGCCCGTCGGGTGTGGTCGGGTGCCCTCGGTTGCTCTTCGTCTTCACCGTCTTCACCTTTTCACCCGAATGCTCCGGGTCAAGTACCGCCATGCCGGGCGTTCGACGGTTCTGTCGGCCTGTTCGTCAACCGCCAGTGGTCCTGGTGTCGCTCGACGAACCCGAGGGAGTGGAGTTCGTACAGCTTGGCGAGGGTGTGGTCGGGGTGGGTGCCGGCGCGGGTGGCGATGTCGGCGAGGGGTGCGGGGTGGTGGCCGGGGAGGGCTTCGAGGACGCGGGCGGTGTCGGGGGCGAGGAGGTCGCGGGGCAGGACGGGGCCGCGGCGGGGTGGGGCGAGTTGGCCGATGTCTCCGACGAGTTCGACGATTTCGGCGGCGTCGGTGACGAGGGTGGCTTCGCCGCGGAGGAGTTCGTGGACTCCGGCGGAGAGTCCGCTGGTGACGGGGCCGGGGACGCCCATGGTGTGGCGGCCGAGGCGGGCGGCGGCGCGGGCGGTGACGAGGGAGCCGCTGCGGTATTCGGCTTCGATGACGACGGTGCCTCGGGTGAGGGCGGCGATGACGCGGTTGCGGAGGACGAAGCGGCTGCGGGTGGGGTGGCCGCCGGGTGGGAGTTCGCCGAGGACGAGGCCTTGTTCGGTGATGCGGCGGATGAGGCCGGCGTGGCCGCGGGGGTAGGGGATGTCGACGCCGCAGGCGAGGACGGCGATGGTGGCGCCGCCGGTGCCGAGGGCGCCGCGGTGGGCGGCGCCGTCGATGCCGAAGGCGGCGCCGGAGACGACGACCCAGCCGTGTTCGGTGAGGCCTGCGGCGAGGGTGGCGGCGGTGTGGGCGCCGTACGGGGTGCAGGCGCGGGCGCCGACGAGGGCGACGGAGCGGAGGGCCCAGGCGCGGAGGTCGGCGGGTCCGCGGACCCAGAGGCCGAGGGGGCGGGCGTCGGCGAGGTCGTCGAGTTGGCGGGGCCATTCGGTGTCGCCGGGGATGACGAATCGTCCGCCGAGTCGGGTGATGTGGTCGAGGTGCTGTTCGGGGGTGGCGGTGCGGGCGCGGCGTCGCCAGCCGGCGAGGCGGGCTTCGCTGGTGCCGGGGAGTGTGGTGCCGTCGCGGGGGTCGGGGGCCGGCCCTGGGGTGTCGGGTTCCCAGAGGCCGGGTTCCGCGGTCCTGCCGTCTTCGCGCAGGAGGCGGAGGAACCCGGTGGCGCCGTGGTGGCGGAGGGCGCGGCCGGCGTGTTCGTCGCCGGGTTCGACGATGTGGCTGAGGGCGGCGCGGGCGAGGCGTTCCTCGTCGAGGGAGTGGGCGGGGGTTCGGTCGTGGGCAGGGGCTTGGTTGTCGGCGGGGGTTTGGTTGTCGGCGGGGGCGCGGGTGTCGTCGTACCGGGTCATGTCCACTCCCCCGCCCCCGCGGGTACGGGGACGCCTCGGGTGATGCCGGTGCGGAGTTCGAGGGCGAGGGCGAGGTCTTCGGGGCCGGGGCGGTCGTGGCCGGCGAGGTCGGCGACGGTCCAGGCGACGCGGAGGACGCGGTCGAGGCCGCGGGCGGTGAGCAGGCCGCGTTCGATGTCGCGTTCGGCGGCGGCGAGGGCGCCGGGGGCGGCTTGGTAGCGGGTGCGGAGTTCGTGGCCGGGGATTTCGCTGTTGACGGTCCAGGGGGTGCCGTCGAGTCGGGCGGCGGCGCGGGCGCGGGCTTCGCGGACGCGGTCGGCGACGGTGGCGGTGGGTTCGCCGCGTCCGCCGTGGCCGAGGAGGTCGGAGCGGGTGACGGGTTCGGCTTCGACGCGCAGGTCGACGCGGTCGAGGAGGGGGCCGGAGAGGCGGGCCTGGTAGCGGCGGATGAGGGAGGCGGGGCATTCGCAGCCGGTGCCGAGGAGGGTGTGGCGTCCGCAGGGGCAGGGGTTGGCGGCGAGGGTGAGGAGGAAGCGGGCGGGGAGGCGGACGACGCCGGCGGCGCGGGCGATGACGACGTGTCCGGATTCGAGGGGTTGGCGGAGGGCGTCGAGGGCTTTGGTACTGAATTCGGGTGCTTCGTCGAGGAAGAGGACGCCTCGGTGGGCGAGGGAGACGGCGCCGGGGCGGGGCAGTCCGTTGCCGCCGCCGACGAGGGACTGCATGGTCGCGGAGTGGTGGGGTGCGCAGTAGGGCGCGCGGCGGACGAGGGGTTCGCCGGGCGGGAGGATTCCGGCGACGGAGTGGACGGCGGTGACTTCGAGGGATTCCTGGCGGGTGAGGGGCGGGAGGATGCCGGGGAGCCGTTCGGCGAGCATGGTCTTTCCGGCGCCGGGTGGTCCGGTGAGCAGCAGGTGGTGGCTGCCGGCGGCGGCGATCTCCAGGGCGCGGCGGGCGGTGTGCTGGCCGACGACGTCGGCGAGGTCGGGTCCGTCGGCGGGGTCGGCGGCGAGTCCGGTGCCGACGCCCGCGCCGGGGACGAGGAGTCCGGCGAGCATGGGGTCGGGGCGGCCTTCTTCGTGGGGTTCTTCTTCGGGGACGGGTTCGTCGGCGAGGACGGCGATGAGTTGGCCGAGGGTGCGGACGCCGAGGACGGCGACGCCGGGGACGAGGGCGGCTTCGCCGGCGGTCTGTTCGGGGACGACGACGTGCCGGTAGCCGGCGTCGGCTGCGGCGAGGACGGCGGGGAGGACGCCTCGGACGGGGCGGACGCGGCCGTCGAGGCCGAGTTCTCCGATGAGGACGAGGTCGGCGATGCTGCGGGGGTCGATGCGTTCGGCGGCGCCGAGGACGGCCGCCGCGACGGCCAGGTCGAAGCCGGAGCCTCCCTTGGGGACGGAGGCGGGGCTGAGGCCGACGGTGAGTTTCTTCTGGGGCCATTCGGCGCCGGCGTTGACGATGGCGGCGCGGACGCGGTCGCGGCTTTCGGTGAGGCTCTTGTCGGGGAGGCCGACGAGGGTGAAGGCGGCGACTCCGGCTTCGAGGTCGGCCTGGACCTCGACGACGACGCCTTCGACGCCGACGAGGGCGACGGAGCAGGTGCGGGCGAATCCCATCAGGCCACCCCCTGGGCGTGGGTGACGACGGGTGCGCCGCGGCGGGGCAGGAGGACGCCGACGAGGTCGATGCGGACGGCGCCGCCGGCGGGTCCGCCCGGTGGTCCGCCGTGCCGGTCGAGCCAGCAGGCGGCGAGGTGCCGGAGCCGTTCGGCCTTGCGTGGGGTGACGGCTGCCATCGGGTGCTCGAAGGCGCCGTCGCGGCGGGTCTTGACCTCGCAGATGACGAGGGTGTCGCCGTCGCGGGCGACGATGTCGATTTCTCCGGTCCGGCCGCAGCGCCAGTTCCTGGCGAGGATGTGCAGGCCGGTGGCGGTGAGCCGGCGGGCGGCGATCTCTTCGCCGTACCGTCCGAGTGCTCGGGTCGCGTTCATGCGGTACCACCTCCGGCACCGACTGTGACGCATCATCACGCTGCGTGTGCGGGGCTGTGGACAGGTGGCCGCCTGTGGAAAACCCGCTCCCTCTTTCGAGGGATTGCGCTTTCGTGGATTGCGCCTTCGAGGGATCGCGGCGCGAACCGGGTCAGCTGCCGGGGAGCTCCAGGTCCGTCTTGTTGAGCTCCTCGATGTTGACGTCCTTGAAGGTGAGGACGCGGACCTGTTTCACGAAGCGGGCGGGCCGGTACATGTCCCAGACCCAGGCGTCGGCCATGGAGACCTCGAAGAAGACCTCGCCCTGGACCGAGTGCACCTGCATCTCGTAGTCGTTGGTGAGGTAGAACCGCCGCTCGGTCTCGATCACGTATTTGAACAGCCCGACGACGTCGCGGTACTCCCGGTAGAGCTTCAGCTCCATCTCGGTCTCGTACTTCTCGAGGTCCTCGGCGCTCATGGCATGTTCCCCTTCAGCCGTGCGTCCCCCTATTGTGCGCCAGTCGCCCGGGCCCCTAAACGATTTCCGGGGCCAGATCGAGCGGCGGGCTCGGGGGTCCTTCGTCGAGCAGTGTGTCAAGCAGCTCGGCGAGTCTGTCGGGGTACACCGTCTCACGGGCCACCGACAGTTCGGCGGAGGTCCACCATCTCAGGCCGGAGACGCTGCGGGTCTCCAGCTCAGTGAGGCCGCGCGGGGCGGTCGCGGTCTGGGTCGTACGGGCCAGGTAGTACCACTCGTCCTGGTCCCAGCGGCGGCCGGCGAACGGGAACGAGCAGTAGCGCCGCCACAGCACCGGCCCGAGCTCGATGTCGGTGATGCCGGTCTCCTCGGCGAGTTCGCGCAGCGCGGCCTGTTCGCGGCTCTCGTCGCCCTCCAGGCCGCCGCCGGGGGTGAACCACCAGGTCCGGTCGGGGTCGTCGGGCTCGTGCCCGTGCAGGAGGAGGATCCGGTCGTCGGGGTCGAGCAGCACGACCCGCGCCACCCGCCGGACCTCCGCCGCGCCGGCCTCCGGCCCCGCAGCGCCGCCGCGAGCGATGTCCGTGCCCGCCGCGCCTTCGCGCCCGGTCGCCGTGTCCGCCGTACCCGCCGCGCTCTCGCGGCCGCCGCTCTCCGTCATGCGCTCACCGCGTCCCTCTCCCCCGCCCCCGCCTTCGTCTTCGGCGGCGCGGGCTTGCGGCCGCCGCCGATGCGCCGGGCCACCGGCCCGTACGCGGCGCCCGCCAGGATCAGTACACACCCGGCGACGATCGCGGTGAAGAGCGGCACGACCGGGCCGGGCGTGGAGATGCCGCCGGGCAGGGCGGCGAAGCCGGCGGGCCGTTCCACGACGCCCGGGGCGGGCCAGGCGACGGCGTCGACCCGGCCGAGGACGGACGAGCGGGGTACGAAGCCGTGGGAGGCGTCCTGGAGGTGGGCGCGGGAGTCCAGCGAGTTGTGCCGTTCGTCGCCGAGGAGGAAGAGGCTTCCCTCGGGCACGGTCACGGTGAACTTCTCCGCGGAGGGGGTCTTCCCGGCGCGCAGGTACGTTTCGTCGACCGGCTTGCCGTCGAGGGTGAGCCGTCCGTCGGTGCCGCAGCAGGCGAGGGTGTCGCCGCCGACGCCGACGACCCGCTTGACCATGGGCACGTTGCCCCACAGCGGGTCCTGGAAGACCACGATGTCGCCGCGCCGCACGTCGGCGCCGTCGACGCGCTCGGCGAGGACCTTGGAGCCGACTTCGAGGGTCGGGGTCATGGAGTCGCTGGGCACGGTGTACGGCTGGTAGAGCACCGCGCCGGCGACGAAGCCGCCGAGGAACAGCACACAGCCGACGGCCACGGCGAGCCCCGACAGAACACTGCCGAGGCGGCCGCGGCCGTCCTTGGTACGCGATGAACGCGCTGCGGGCGATGTGCGCGGTGTGACGCTCATGGGCACCTCGGGGAATCCGCGGACCGTCCGTGCGACGGTCCGGGACGGCACCCTACCCGCGGGTCACCTCTCCGCGGTATGGCTGACGATCTCCGCGCCGTCGTCGGCGCCCTGCTTCCTGCGCCGCCGCCACAGGACCAGCGGCAGCGCTCCGGCGAAGCCGAGGGCGGCCGGGGCGGCGCCTGGCGCCGCGGCCAGCGCCTGGCTGAGGCCGGGCTGGTCGAAGGTGTCCGGAACGGGCAGGGTGGACCAGCGGGTGACCGGCCAGGCGATGACCACGGCGCGGCCCACGACCTCGTCGTTGGAGACGGTGCCGCCGCCCGGGAGCTCCATGTGGAAGCGGGAGTCCAGCGAGTTCTGCCGGTTGTCGCCCATCACCCAGATGCGGCCCTCGGGGACCTTGACCGGGCCGAACGCCGGGTCGCAGGGCACCGAGCCGGGGTGCAGGTAGGCGCTCTCGTCGAGTTCCTTGCCGTTGACGACGACCTTGCCGCCCTCCTTGCAGGAGACGGTGTCGCCGCCGACCGCGATGACCCGCTTGATCAGGTCCTTCTCCTCGGCGGACGGCATGAGGCCGATGAAGCTGAGGACCTTCTGCACGACGTTCGGCTCGGGGGTGTTGGCCTCTTCCAGCCAGCCGCCCGGGTCGTGGAAGACGACGACCTCGCCGCGCTCGGGCTCCGAGCCGAACCACGGGGTGAGCTTGTCGACGAGGACCCGGTCGCCGCGCTGCAGCGTGTTCATCATCGAGTCGGAGGGGATCGAGAAGGCCTGCACCAGGAAGGTCTTGATCAGCAGCGCGAGCACGAGCGCGATGCCGATGAGCAGGGGCAGTTCCTTCCAGAAGGAACGGGGCCGGTTCGGGCCGCGGCCGCCGTGCCCGGAGCGCTCGTCGTCGCCGTCCCCGTCGCCGTCCCCGTGGTCGCCGGAGCCGCCGTCGGCGGGGCCGTCCGCCGGGCCCGTGCCCGGGTCCGTACCGCCCTGGTGAGGGCCTCGGTCAGGGCCTCGGTCAGGACCCTGCGCGGGGCGCTCGGGGCCCTCGGAGCGCTCGGGCCTCTCGTCGGGCTCGTCGTGTCCTGATCGCGCGCCGACGGCCAAATCCCCCACATCCACTCCTCAGTCCGTGCCACCGCCCGTCCCGGAACAGGGACAGGCCCACCACTCCCATAACGAGCAGAAGTTCCGCAGGGGTCGGGAGCCCGGGCAATCCGTTGAGATTGCGCTGGGACACCCTATGCGACAGACCTGTGGATTCGGCCGCGGCCGCCCCGTGCCCCGCAGCCCGATCCGGGTTCGTGTCCGGGGTCGGATCCGGTACGGAGGCGAAGGTCGCGCGCTCCTCGAGCCGGCGCCAGTGGTCGACCGGCCAGGCGATCACCACGGCCCGGCCGACGATCTGGTCCACGGAGACGGTGCCGTGCTCCGGCTCGTCGAGGTGGAAGCGCGAGTCGGCGGAGTCGGAGCGGTGGTCGCCCATCACGAAGACCCTGCCCGCCGGGACCTTCACCTCGAACGGAATCGTCGAGGGCACGTTCCCGGGGTGCAGATACGGTTCGTCCAGCGGTACGCCGTTGACCGTGAGCCGCCCGTCGGCGCCGCAGCACTTCACCGTGTCCCCGCCGACCGCGACGACCCGCTTGATCAGGTCCCGTTCGTCGGCCGAGGGCAGCAGGCCGATGAAGGTCAGCGCCTGCTTGAGCTGCTTGACGCCCACCGGGTCGTCGGACGGCGGCGCGGTCTCCTGCTGGAGCCAGTTGCCGGGGTCCTTGAACACCACGACGTCGCCGCGTTCCGGCTGGGCGCCGAACCACGGCGTCAGCTTGTCGACCAGCACCCGGTCGTCGATCCGGATGGTCTGCTCCATCGAGCCCGAGGGGATCACGAAGGCCTGCACCAGGAAGGTCTTCAGGACCAGTGCGATCAGTACGGCGACGGTGACGAGCAGCGGGATCTCGGTGATCGCTGAGCGCCGCCGGCGCCGCTTGACCTTGCGGGCGAGCTTGCGGCGCTCGGCCCGCCCCGCGGGCGGGCGGCCGCCGTCGTCCGGCAGCCCGGAGCCCTCGGCGGCGCCCGGGGTGCCGCGGCGGCCGGCGGGGGCCTTGCCCCGCCTACCCATGCCCGCCCGGTCCCGTCCACTGCGGTACGGCGTCGAAGGCGTCGGTGTCCGGGACGGTGGACCAGCGGCCGACCGGCCAGCCGATCCAGTCGGCGCGGCCGATGACCTGCTCGACCGGGACCACGCCGCCGCCGGGCTGGCCGAGGTGGTCGCGGGAGTCGCTGGACTGGCTGCGGTGGTCGCCCATCACCCACAGGGTGCCGTCGGGGACGACGATGTCGAAGGGCACGTTGGAGGGGCGGTCGCCGAGCTTCACGTACGTCTCGGTCACGGGCACGCCGTTGACGGTGAGCCGGCCGGCCTTGTCGCAGCAGACCACCCGGTCGCCGCCGGTGCCGACGACCCGCTTCACGAAGTCGGTCTCGTCGGGCTCGGCGAGACCGAGGGCGGCGGCCGCGTCGTGCAGCAGACCGGTGACCGGGTTCCCGGCGGGCTGTTCCTGGACGAAGGAGCCGGTGCCGTCGAAGACCACCACGTCACCGCGGTGCGGCTCATTGCCGAAACGGTACGCCAGCTTGTTGACCAGGATCCGGTCGCCGACCTGGAGGGTGGGCTCCATCGAGCTGCTGGGCACCAGGAAGGGCTGGAGCACGAAGTGGCTGAAAACCAGCAGGAAGACCATGCAGGCGACGCCGATGAGGCCCGTACGCCGCCAGGTCAGCACCCCGCCCGGCTCCTCGCGCTCCTCGCGCTCCTCCGGCTTGTCCTCCTGGTCCTCCCGGTCCCCCTGCTCCTCCAGTCCTTCGGGGTTCTCCTGCCCCTCCGGAGCCGACTCGACCCCGTGACCCGGCCCGCCGTCGGGCCCGGAAACGCGCGCGGAGCGCGACCGCTCCTCCTCGCCGGAGGAGCGATCGCGCTCCGTGTGCTGTGCTTCGGTGTCCATCGGGGGCGAGCCTATCCCGCCACCCTGTGGGCCGATGCTCAGTTGTCGCGCTTCTCCTTGATCTTGGCAGCCTTGCCGCGCAGCTCACGGAGGTAGTAGAGCTTGGCGCGACGGACGTCACCGCGGGAGACGAGCTCGATCTTCTCGAAGATCGGGCTGTGCACCGGGAAGGTGCGCTCGACGCCGACGGAGAACGAGACCTTGCGGACCGTGAAGGTCTCGGAGACGCCCGAGCCCTGACGGCGGATGACGACACCCTTGAACTGCTGGATGCGGGAGCGGTTGCCCTCGATGACGCGAACGTGGACGTTCACGGTGTCGCCGGGGCGGAAGGCCGGAACGTCGGAACGCAGGGTGCCGGCGTTGACCTGGTCGAGCAGGGAGGCCATGGAGGTCTCTTTCCTCGCTGATGCCACAGGTCATCAGCGGTACGTACGAATGGATGGAGATGGTCGTCCGTCTCTGGCAGGCGTCCATCCCCCTGTGGCAGGGGCGCGCGCCGGACGTACGACAGCGGCCTATTCTTCCACGGCCTCCGGCCCGCGCCAAAATCGGCCGCCGGGCTCGGGGGCCCAGCCGAGCATGGAGAGGATCTCCCGGTCCTTCTTGTCGAAGGCGGCCGGGTCGGTGCGCTCGACGAGGTCGGGCCGGTGGGCGACGGTACGGCGCAGCGCCTCGTCCCGGCGCCAGCGGGCGATCTTGCCGTGGTGGCCGCTGAGCAGCACGTCCGGGATGCCGCGGCCGCGCCACTCCGGGGGCTTGGTGTAGACGGGGCCTTCGAGGAGGTTGGCCATGGCGCCGGGGGCGAAGGAGTCGTCGCGGTGCGACTCGGCGTTGCCGAGGACGCCGGGCAGCAGGCGGGCGACGGCCTCGGTGATCACCAGGACCGCGGCCTCGCCGCCGGCCAGGACGTAGTCGCCGATGGACACCTCGTAGACCGGCATCCGGGTGGCGTACTCGTCCATCACGCGCCGGTCGATGCCCTCGTAGCGGGCGGGCGTGAAGATCAGCCAGGGCCGCTCGGAGAGCTCGACGGCGAGTTCCTGGGTGAAGGGGCGGCCGCTGGGGGTGGGCACGACGAGGACCGGGCCGTGGGCGCCGGCCTCGAAGCCGTCGGCGAGGGTCTGGTCGAGGCAGTCGCCCCAGGGCCCGGTCTTCATGACCATGCCGGGGCCGCCGCCGTACGGGGTGTCGTCGACGGTGTTGTGCCGGTCGTACGTCCAGTCCCGCAGGTCGTGGACGTGCACGTCGAGCTGGCCGCGGGCGCGGGCCTTGCCGACCAGCGAGACGTTCAGCGGTTCGAGGTACTCGGGGAAGATCGTGACGACGTCGAGGCGCATCAGACCGCGTCCTTGCCGGAGTCGTCGGAGCCGCCGGAATCGGCGCCCTCGTCACCCTCGTCGCCCTGGTCCTCGTCGCGCGACGAGTCGATGACGGCCTCGCGCTCGTCGATCAGTCCGGGCGGCGGGGTGATGACGGCGCGCTGGTTCTCCAGGTCGATCTCGGTGACGATCTCCGAGACGAAGGGGATCATGACCTCGCTGCCGTCGGGCCGCTCGACGATGAACAGGTCCTGGGACGGCAGGTGGGAGATCTCGCTGATCACGCCGATCTCGGTGCCGTCGGCGAGGACGACGTCGAGGTCGACCAGCTGGTGGTCGTAGTACTCGTCCTCCTCCTCGGGCAGCTCGTCGGGGTCGACGTCGGCGATGAGGAGCGTGTTGCGCAGGGCCTCGGCGCCGTTGCGGTCGCGGACGCCCTCGAAGCGCAGCAGCAGCCGGCCGCTGTGCACCCGGCCGGTCTCGATGGTGAGCGGCCCGGCGGAGGCCGGGTCCGTGTGCAGGACGGCGCCGGGTCCGAGCCGCAGCTCGGGCTCGTCGGTCCGCACCTCGACGGTGACCTCGCCCTTGATGCCGTGGGCGCGGCCGATCCGCGCGACTACCAACTGCACTGATGACTCTCCTGTCGATACGGCAACGGGCCGGGGCGGGCGCGTGCGCCCTCCCCGGCCCGTGCCGGTGTCAAACTTTCAGCGGACCTGGTCCACGTCGACGAGGTCGACGCGGATGCCGCGGCCGCCGATGGCACCCACGACGGTGCGCAGGGCGCGCGCGGTGCGACCGTTGCGGCCGATCACCTTGCCGAGGTCGTCCGGGTGGACCCGGACCTCGAGAACGCGGCCCCGGCGCAGGTTGCGCGAGGCGACCTGCACGTCGTCGGGGTTTTCGACGATGCCCTTCACGAGGTGCTCGAGAGCCTCCTCGAGCATGATCAGGCCTCGGTCGACTCGGTGGACTCGGCCGCGGCCTCGTCCGCCTTCTTGTCGGCCTTCTTGGCCTTCTGGGTGATGGCCTCACCCTTGGTGTCGTCACCCTCGAGAGCCTTGGCGAACTCGTCGAAGGAGGCGCGCTTGGCTTCCTTGGTCGCCGGGGCCAGCAGCGGCTTCTCCGGGGCCGGGAGGCCCTTGTGCTTCTGCCAGTCGCCGGTGAGCTTCAGGATGGCGAGAACCGGCTCGGTCGGCTGGGCGCCGACGGACAGCCAGTACTGCGCACGCTCGGAGTCGACCTCGATGCGCGACGGGTTGTACGTCGGGTGGTAGAGGCCGATCTCCTCGATCGCACGACCGTCCCGGCGGGTGCGGGAGTCGGCGACGACGATGCGGTAGTGCGGCTGGCGGATCTTGCCGAGGCGCTTGAGCTTGATCTTGACTGCCACTGGAGTGGTGTCTCCTGAACTTGACGTGGTTGGGCACTTGAGATGCCACGTGGGGTTGCGGTACTCGGGTGCCCGATGGACGCGTCAGCCGGAGGAGAGAGGGGTCCTGTGCGACTGTCGAGTACAGCTAGCCATTGTGCCACACCCCGGAGGGTCAGCTCGCGGCGCCCACGGTCTCGCCGACGCTGTCCGGGATGCGGAAGGGCTTTCCGCAGCCGCCGCACATGATGGGCGCCTGGGCGAGCACGGAGGGCACCACGCGCACGTTGCGCCCGCAGTCGCAGACGGCCTTGACGCGCACGCCGCCGCCCGAGGAGCCGTGCCGGGCGGCCGGTCCGCGGAAGGAGCGCTTGGTGTCGGCGGCGGTGGCGACGGTGTGGGCCTTCAGGGCGCGCTGGAGCCGCTCGATGGTGGTGCGGTAGCGCCGCTTGGCCTCCGGGTTCAGGGTGACCAGGGAGAAGCCGCTGCTGGCGTGCGGTTCCTCGGGGTGGTCGAGGCCCAGTTCCTCGGCGATCGCGAGGAATCTGCGGTTGTGGTAGCGGCCGGCGCGGGAGGTGTCGCGGACTCCTCGGGCGGCTGCGATGCCGTGGACTGCCTCGTGGAGCAGTCGCTCGAAGGAGAGCTCGGCGCCGCAGGCGGACGAGGACTCTCCGATCAGGGACTCGGGCGCGGCAAGGTCCGGCAGCTCGGGGTGGTGCCGCTGAATGTCGGCCCACGCCTGTGCCAGCTCTGCGGCGAGAACAGGTGGTGTCGTGCTCACGTCGGGTACAACGAGCCGGATCCCTTCCGGGTTCCATTCCGGGGCAACTGAAATATTTTGCACGTACCCGTCAGTCAAGACGGCTTCCCTTCGCGTCGGACGGCGCTGCCGGGCGGGGTGTGCGAGGGACAGTACCGGGCGTCTGCCCGAACTCGGGCATCACCCCCCGCCGATGGCCGAAGCTCGACGTCGGCCGACCGCGACTCGTCCGCGACTCGTCCGCGGCCGGTCGGCGACTCGTCCGCCGCGAGCACTGGACGGGGAGCGCGTTGCGCAGTTCCCTGGCTACGGGGGGTCGTCGTCCGTGTACGCATCCGAGTTCCGAGTACGGATAGGGGCGCTTTCCATGACACCTACGCTCGTCCCGCACCACCCCGCGCGCGACTGGGCCGAGATCCAGGAACGGATGCTGGTCCCGCTCTACGAGGCGGTGTACGACCGGATCGGCGTGGGGCCCGGGTCGCGGGTGCTCGGCCTCGGCTGCGGTTCCGGCCTGGCGCTGCTCATGGCGGCGGGGCGCGGGGCGCGGGTGGCCGGCGCGGACCGGGATCCGGCGCGCCTGGCGCTGGCCCGGGAGCGGCTGCCCGAGGTGCCGCTGGCGCTTTCGGGGCTGCCGGAGGGCGGTCCGTACGACGTGATCACGGCGTTCCACGGGGCGGCGGCGCTCGGCTCGAATCCGGCGGCCGTCACCCGGCTGGCTGAACGGGGCGGGGCGATCGTGCTGGCGTGCTGGGGTCCGGCGGAGCGGTGTGCGACGGCGTCGGTGCTGCGGGTCGCGGCGCGGCTCGCGGGCTGGGGTCCGGCGGAGCGGAAGGGCCTGGAGGCGGCGGTGGCCGCGGCGGGGCTGCCGGTGGCTGGTTCGGGCCGGGTGGCGTGCCCGTTCGGCTACGCGGACCGGGACAGCGCGGTGCGGGGGCTGCTGTCGACGGGCGAGTTCGACGCGGCTCTGGCGGCGACGGATCCGGACCAGGTGGAGAAGGAGCTCCTGGAGGCTCTTGAGCCGTATGTGCGCGGGGACGGGACGGTGTGGATGCCGAACGTCTTCCGGTACGTGGTGGCGCGCACGCCCTGACGCGCCGGGCGTCCGGCCGCTCAGGGCCCGGCCCGCGGGGTCATCTCTCGCCCGTCATCCCTCCTCCGTCACTCCCCCTCACCCTCCCCCTCACCCTCCCCCTCGCCCTTGGCCAGGCGCGGGATGCCCGCCGCCCGGTAGGCCTGGTCCTCCTCCAGGGTCTCGTTCTCCAGGAGGGCCGCGGCGAGGGCGTCGAGCTTGGCGCGGTGCTCGCCCAGCTGGCGTACGGCGCTCGCGTAGCACTCGTCGACGATGCGGCGCATCTCCTCGTCGACGGTGTCGAGGGTGGTGGGGGCGGCGGAGAGTCCGTAGGCCTGCTGGGCGTCGGCGGGGATGGCGGTGAGGCGGCCGACGCGTTCGCTCATGCCCCAGCGGCCTGCCATGCCGCGGGCGATGTTGGTGACCTGTTCGAGGTCGCTCTCGGCGCCGGTGGTGATGACGCCGAAGACGACCTGTTCGGCGGCCATGCCGCCGAGGGCGCCGATGATCCGGCCCCGCAGATAGTCCTCCGTATAAGCGTATTTATCTGACTCGGGTGTGGACAACGTGACGCCGAGGGCGCGGCCGCGCGGCACGATGGTGACCTTGCGGACGGGATCGGCGCCGGGTTGGAGCATGCCGAGGAGGGCGTGGCCGCTCTCGTGGTAGGCGGTGCGGCGGCGTTCTTCGAGCGGCATGACGAGGGGGCGTTCGGCGCCGAGCTGGACCTTTTCGAGGGCGTCGGAGAGGTCGGAGCGGGTGACGGTCTTCTGCCGGCGCTTGACGGCGAGGAGGGCGGCCTCGTTGGCGAGGTTGGCGAGTTCGGCGCCGGTCATGCCGGGGGTGGTCTTGGCGACGTGCTGGAGGTCGACGTCGTGGGCGAGCGGGATCTCGCGGGTGTGGATCCTGAGGATGGCCTCGCGGCCGCCGCGGTCGGGCGGGTTGACGTGGACGATGCGGTCGAAGCGGCCGGGGCGGGTGAGGGCGGGGTCGAGGACGTCGGCGCGGTTGGTGGCGGCGAGGACGATGACGCCTTCGGAGCCGGTGAAGCCGTCCATCTCGGTGAGGATCTGGTTGAGGGTCTGTTCGCGTTCGTCGTGGCCGCCCATGCCGGAGCCGGCGGCGCGGGCCCGGCCGATGGTGTCGATCTCGTCGATGAAGATGATCGCGGGGGCGACCTTGCGGGCCTCGGCGAAGAGTTCGCGGACGCGGGAGGCGCCGACGCCGACGATCATCTCGATGAACTCGGAGGCGGAGGCGGAGAAGAAGGGCACGCCGGCCTCGCCGGCGACGGCGCGGGCGAGGAGGGTCTTGCCGGTTCCGGGCGGGCCGGCGAGGAGGACGCCGCGGGGCATCTTGGCGCCCATCTCGCGGTAGGCGCCGGGGTTCTTGAGGAAGTCGACGACGTCGTTGAGTTCGCCCTCGACCTCGTCGATGCCGGCGACGTCCTCGAAGGTGGTGCGTTTGCCGCCTTCCAGCTCGACGGGCTTGGGCGGGGCCTTGCGGCCGAGCATGCCGCCGGCGCCGCCCATGCCGCCGCTCATCCGGCGGGCGATGAACACCCACAGGAAGACGAGGAGGAGCATCGGGGCGAGGGAGATGAGGAGATTGGCCAGGAAGCTGCGTTCCTGGACGACGGGCTCGGCGGTGACGGTGACGTTGTTCTTGGTGAGCTGGGCCCACAGCTCGTCGTCGGCGAAGGCGGGCCGCTGGGTGGTGAACTTGGTGTAGTCGCCGTCGCCGCCGGGGACGGGCTGCTTGTTCTTGAGCTGGCCCTGGATGGCGTCGCCCTTGGAGTAGATCTTGGAGACGTTGCCGGCGGCGACCTGTTTGTCGAACTCGGTGTAGGAGATCGTCGGCCCGTCCTTCTCGTTGAAGAAGGACAGCACGAGGTTGGCGATGAGGTAGACGACGAGCGCCATGAGGATGAGACCGCCCCAGCCCCCGGGCATCTTCTTCCGGGACGGCGCGGGCGGCGGTGCCCCTTCCGAGCGCCAGGGCTGATCGGTCCGGTCGCGCGGCGGTACGGGGTTGGCCACGGGCTCTCCTCGGGGCTCGGGGCGGCAGTGGCCCCAGTATCGAAGAACCGGGCAATCGCGGCATTACGGGTGGGCCGGGCGAACGAAAAGGGGCCCGCGGCGGTTTCGTACCGCCACGGACCCCTCGTCGGGCGAACGCCCTTCGGGCGTCAGCCCATGGACGTCGTGGATCAGCCCATGAACTTCTTGAACTCGTCCGGGAGCTCGAAGTCGCCCGGGGCCTGGCCCGGCGCCGGGATCCCGAAGGCGCCGCCGGCCTGGGCCTGCTCGCGCTTGGCCTGGGCGGCCTGCTCCTCGGCCTTCCGCTTCATCGGGTTGCCGCTCTTGCGCTTGCCCTTGGCCTGCTTGATCTGCTTCTTCTGCCGGCCGGGGCCGCCGCCCATGCCAGGCATCCCCGGCATGCCGGGCATTCCGCCGCCCTGGGCCATGCGGGACATCATCTTGCGGGCCTCGAAGAACCGCTCCACCAGACCCTTGACCGCGCTGACCTCGACGCCGGAACCCTTGGCGATACGGGCGCGGCGGGAGCCGTTGATGATGGTCGGGTCCTGGCGCTCGGCCGGGGTCATCGACTTGATGATGGCGCCGACGCGGTCGACTTCCTTCTCGTCGATGTTGGCGATCTGCTCCTTCATCTGACCCATGCCGGGCAGCATCCCGAGGAGCTTGCTGATGGAGCCCATCTTGCGGACCTGCTCCATCTGGGCCATGAAGTCGTCGAGCGTGAACTCCTGGCCCTTCTTGGACGCCAGCTTGGAGGCCATCTTGGCGGCCTCTTCCTGGCTGAAGGTCTGCTCGGCCTTCTCGATGAGCGACATGATGTCGCCCATGCCGAGGATGCGGGACGCCATGCGGTCCGGGTGGAACGCGTCGAAGTCGTCCAGCTTCTCGCCGTTGGAGGCGAACATGATCTGCTTGCCGGTGACGTGCGCGATGGAGAGCGCGGCACCACCGCGGGCGTCGCCGTCGAGCTTGGACAGCACCACGCCGTCGAAGCCGACGCCGTCGCGGAAGGCCTCGGCGGTGTTGACCGCGTCCTGACCGATCATGGCGTCGACGACGAAGAGGACCTCGTCGGGCGAGGTGGCGTCGCGGATGTCCGCGGCCTGCTGCATCAGCTCCTGGTCGATGCCGAGGCGGCCGGCGGTGTCGACGATGACGACGTCGTGCATCTTCGAGCGGGCGTACTCGATCGAGTCCTTGGCGACCTGGACCGGGTCGCCGACGCCGTTGCCCGGCTGCGGGCCGTAGAAGCCGACGCCCGCGCGGTCGGCGACGACGCCGAGCTGGGTGACGGCGTTGGGGCGCTGGAGGTCGCAGGCGACGAGCAGCGGGGTGTGGCCCTGGCCCTTGAGCCAGAGACCGAGCTTTCCGGCGAGGGTGGTCTTACCGGCACCCTGGAGACCGGCGAGCATGATCACGGTCGGCGGGGTCTTGGCGAACCGCAGCCGGCGGGTCTCGCCGCCGAGGATGCCGATGAGCTCCTCGTTGACGATCTTGATGACCTGCTGGCTCGGGTTCAGCGCCTTGGAGACCTCGGCACCGAGCGCCCGCTCCTTGACGCTGGAGATGAACGCGCGGACGACCGGGAGCGCGACATCGGCCTCGAGGAGGGCGATACGGATTTCCCGGGCCGCGCTGTCGATGTCCTGCTCGGAGAGGCGGCCTTTACCCCGGAGGGACTTGAAAGTCGCGCTGAGGCGGTCGGAAAGCGTATCGAACACGGTGGTCGCGATTCCTCGGGTCGGGGTGGGCAGTCACCCAAGGGTATCCGGCCCGTACGGCACCCTGTCGGCGCCCGGTCGGCGGCCGGTCACCGCAGGGCCTCCTCCAGGGTCTTCGCCAGGGCCGCGGCCTCCTCCGGGTCGGGCGGGGAGCCGTCCGGGCGGGTCACGTACAGGGTGTCGACGGCGTTCGCGCCGAGCGTGGAGACGTGGGCGCTGCGGACCCGGACCTCGGCGCCCTCCAGGGCGCGGCCGATGCGGTGGAGCAGGCCGGGGGCGTCCTGGGCGCGGACCTCCAGGACGCAGGCGTGGCGGGAGGCGGCGGGGGCGACGGTGACCCGGGGCGGGGGCGCGGTGACACCGCGGCGGCGCGGCTGGGCGGCGTCGCGCTCGGCGAGGCGCGCGGACACGTCGAGGGAGCCGTCGAGGGCGCGCACCAGGTCGGCGCGCAGCCGGTGGGCCTCGGGCAGCGAGCCGTACTCGGCGGCGACCCGCCAGTCCAGGAGGAGTACGGGGCCGTCGCCGAGCTCGCCGGGCAGGGCGACGGCGCGCAGGTCGGCGGCGCGAACGGTGAGGCGGTGCAGGGCGAGGACGCCGGCGACGGCAGGCAGCACGCCGGGGCGTTCCGGGAGGGCGACGAGGAGTTCGACGCCGACGGGTTCGGATTCGCCGTCGCCGTCGACCGGCTCCGCTTCCGTACGGAGGGTGAGGACGGGTTCGCCGGTGCGCAGGGCCTCGATCGCGAGGCGTTCCTGCTCGGCGCTGGGGGCGGCGGCCTCGGGGTCGGGCGGTTCCTCGCCGGCGAGGACCCCGGCGACCCGGCCGACGAGCTCGTCGACGAGCCGGGCGCGCCAGGTGGACCAGGCGGCGGGTCCGGTGGCGAGGGCGTCGGCCTCGGTGAGGGCGTGCAGGAGCTCCAGGGCGCCGTGGGTGCCGATGGCGTCGGCGACGGTGCGGACGGTGGCGGGGTCGTCGAGGTCGCGCCGGGTGGCGGTCTCGACGAGCAGCAGGTGGTGGCGGACGACGGTGGCGAGGACGGCGGTGTCGGCACGGTCGAAGCCGATGCGGGTCGCGACGTCGCGGGCGATGGTCTCGCCGGCGACGGAGTGGTCACCGGGCCAGCCCTTGCCGATGTCGTGCAGGAGGGCGGCGACGAGCAGCAGGTCGGGGCGGTGGACGCGGCGGGTGAGGGAGGCGGCGCGGACGGCGGTCTCGACGAGGTGGCGGTCGACGGTCCAGGTGTGGACGGGGTTGCGCTGGGGGCGGCAGCGGACCCGCTCCCAGTCGGGAAGCAGCCGCGTGATGAGGCCTTCGGCCTCCAGGGCCTCCCAGACGGGGACGGTGGGTTCGCCGGCGCCGAGGAGGGTGACGAGGGCCTCGCGGGCCTCGGCGGGCCAGGGCGTGGGCAGCACCGGTCCTGCGGCGGCGAGGCGGCGTACGGCGTGCGGGGAGAGCGGCAGTCCGGCCTGGGCGGCGGCCGCGGCGGCGCGCAGCGGCAGGACGGGGTCGCGCTCGGGGCGGGCGCTGAGGGCGAGGACGGCCTCGCCGTCCATCTCGACGACGCCCTCGGCGAGCGGGGTGCGTTCCTGGGCCGGTTTCGTCCCGGCGCGTCCGCCGAGCAGGCCGCGGAACCGGGGGCGGGCGGTGCGGGCCCGGACGACGCGGCCGACCTCGCGCCAGGTGACGTCGGAGGCGTACGCGATGGTGCGCCCGGCCTCGTACACCTCGCGGAGCAGGGTGTCGGCGTCGAGGAGGCCGAGTTCGGCGGCGACGGCGGCCTGCTCCTGGAGGGCGAGCCGGTCGGTGGCGCGGCCGGTGGCGAGGTGGAGGGCGTCGCGGGCGTCGAGGAGGCGGCGGCGGGCGTCGTCGAGGCCTTCGCGGGGCGCGTCGGCGAGCCAGGAGGCGGCGACGGCGCGCAGTGCCTGGGCGTCGCGGAGGCCGCCGTGGGCCTCCTTGAGGTCGGGTTCGAGGAGGTACGGGAGCTCGCCGGCGCGTTCGTGGCGTTCCCGGCACAGGGCGTGCAGCTCGGGCAGCCGGCGGGTGGCCTGGTTGCGCCAGTCGGCGAGGACGGCGGTGCGCAGGGCGGCGGCGAGGGCGGTGTCGCCGGCGACGGGCCGGGCGTCGAGGAGGCCGAGCTGGACCTTGAGGTCCTCGCCGGCGGTCCTGCGGGCCTCGGCGGTGGTGCGCACGGAGTGGTCGAGGGCGAGGCCGAGGTCCCAGACGGGGTACCAGAGGCGGTCGGCGAGGGCGGCGACGGTCCGGGCGTCGGCGCCGCCGTCGTGGAGGAGGAGCAGGTCGAGGTCGCTGCGCGGGGAGAGTTCGCCGCGGCCGTAGCCGCCGACGGCGACGAGCGCGGTGCCGGGCGGCGGGTCGGCGGCCTGCCACAGTCCGGCCAGCCAGTCGTCGGTGAGCCGGGCGAGCGCGGCACGGCGCGGCGGCCCGGACCGCGTCTTCTCGGTGAGAAGGCGCAGTCGGGCCGCCGCGTAGCCGCTGGGTCCGGTCTCGTCGGTGTGGTCGGGCTCGTCGGTGTTCTCGGGCCCGTCGTCCCGCACGTCGATGCTCGTCACCAGCGGCTCCTTAAAGGATCAAGCGCTTTACAGGGTGTCCGGGCCCTACAGGGCGTCCGGTCCGCGTTCGCCGGTGCGGACCCGTACGGCGGTCTCGACCGGGACGCTCCACACCTTTCCGTCACCGATCTTGCCGGTGCGGGCGGCCTTGACGACGACCTCGATGAGCTGTTCGGCGTCGTCGTCCTCCACCAGGACCTCGATGCGGATCTTGGGGACGAGGTCGACGGTGTACTCGGCGCCGCGGTAGACCTCGGTGTGGCCGCGCTGGCGGCCGTATCCGCTGGCCTCGGTGACGGTGAGGCCGTGGACACCGAAGGCCTGCAGGGCCTCCTTGATCTCGTCGAGCCGGTGCGGCTTCACGACCGCGGTGATGAGCTTCATGCGTCCACCTTCGTGTTCTCCGTCGGGGCGGCGGCGGGTGCGGCGGCGGTGCGCGGGGCGATGCCGCCGCCGGCGCCGCTGAAGTCGTACGCGGTCTCGGCGTGCTCGACCTGGTCGATGCCGGAGACCTCGTCGTCCTCGGCGACCCGCATGCCCATGGTCTTGTCGATGATCAGGGCGAGAATCGCGGAGGCGATCAGGGAGTAGGCGAGGACGGCGAAGACGCCGATCGCCTGCTTGCCGAGCTGCTCCAGGCCGCCGCCGTAGAAGAGGCCCTTGGCGTCGGACTGGACGCCGCCAGTGGCGAAGAGGCCGACGAGGAGGGAGCCGACGACGCCGCCGACGAGGTGGACGCCGACCACGTCGAGGGAGTCGTCGTAACCGAGCTTGTACTTGAGGCCGACGGCCATGGCGCACAGCAGACCGGCGATCACGCCGATGGCGATGGCGCCGAGCGGGGAGCAGGAGCCGCCGGAGGGGGTGATGGCGACGAGGCCGGCGACCGCGCCGGAGGCGGCGCCGAGGGTGGTGAAGGAGCCGTGGCGGAGCTTCTCGTAGGCGAGCCAGGCGAGCATGGCGGCGGCGGTGGCGACCTGGGTGTTGACGAACATGACGGCGCCGACGCCGTCGTCGTTGCCGAGCCACGAGCCCGCGTTGAAGCCGAACCAGCCGAACCACAGCAGACCGGCGCCGAGCATGACCAGCGGGAGGCTGTGCGGGCGCATCGGGTCCTTCTTGAAGCCGACGCGCTTGCCGATGACGAGGATCACGCCGAGGGCGGCGGCGCCGGCGTTGATGTGGACGGCGGTGCCGCCGGCGAAGTCGATGACGCCCAGCTCGAAGAGCCAGCCGCCGGCGCCCCAGACCCAGTGGGCGACGGGGAAGTAGACGACGGTGACCCACAGGGTGATGAACAGGGCCCAGGCGCTGAACTTCACGCGGTCGGCGAGGGCGCCGCTGATCAGGGCCGGGGTGATGATCGCGAACATCAGCTGGAAGACGGCGAAGACGTACACCGGGATGGTGTAGCCGTCCCAGAGTTCGGTGAGGCCGATGCCGCTGAGGCCGACGTAGTCGGAGGACCAGCCGAAGAGGGAGGCCGAGTCGGTGCCGAAGGCGACGCTGAAGCCGAAGAGCACCCACAGGATCGTGACGATCCCGAGGCTGATGAAGCTCATCATCAGCATGTTGAGGGTGGACTTCACGCGGACCATGCCTCCGTAGAAGAAGGCGAGGCCGGGGGTCATCAGCATGACCAGGGCGGAGCAGATGAGCATGAACCCGGTGTTGGCGGCGGACAGCGTGGGCGTGTCCGCGGCCAGGGTCGTGATGGCTGCTGCCATCGGCGTCTCCTCGTCGTCGTACGGCCTGTGCGGGGCGGGGCCGGTTATGAGCCAGAGATTCGCGCAGGCCGGTTTCCGCCGATGCCGCTCGATGTTTCGCCGCAGTGACGAAGGACGGGGGCGTGTTACGCGACCGTGAACGGCAGGGTCACAGCCAGGTAACGGCCGTACCCTCCGCGGGCCCGCGCAGAAACCCGGCCGCGCCGGTCGTCCGTGTGTCCGTGCGGCGGGGGAGCCGAGTCGGGCTTTACGGGACGGCCGGCGCGGCCGGTGTCTGCGGGGTGGTGCGGCGCTGCCGCCCGGGTCAGACGGCCTCGGCCGTCTCCGGGAGCAGCGCGGTGAGCCGGTCGGTGAGGTGCACGACCTCGGCGACGTCGCCGAAGTCGCGGGCGGCGGTGTCGACGGTCTTGCGCAGCCGGGTGTTGACCCGCTCGGAGCGCACCTTCTTGGCGATGACGAGGGCCTTCTCGGCCAGCGCGACGGACTGCTCGGGCTCGCGCTTCAGCAGGTGCACGGTGGCCATGCCGATGAGGTTGAGGGCGTACGAGCGCTGGTGCTCGGTGTCCTTCTCGAAGAGCCGGACGGCCCGCTCCATGACGGGTTCGGCGAGCGAGGCGTAGCTGGGCGAGCGGCCGGCGACATAGGCGAGGTCGCGGAAGGAGTGCGAGTTCTCGCCGTTGAGCTCGGCCTCGGAGAAGAAGCGGATCCAGTCGGGCTCGGGCTCGCCGTCGAGGCCGATGTCGGAGAAGGTGTCCTCGGCCATCCGGACGGCCCGCTTGCACTTGGAGGGCTGGCCCATGTTGGCGTAGGCGCGGGCCTCCATCGCATACAGCATGGCCTGGGTGCGGGAGGTGGCGCAGTCCCGACTGCCGTACTGGGCGAGGTGGATGAGTTCGAGGGCGTCGTCGGGCCGGCCGAGGTGGATCATCTGGCGGCTCATCGAGGACAGGATGTACGAGCCGAGGGGCTTGTCGCCGGCCTCCTTGGCGGCGTGCAGGGCGAGCACGAAGTACTTCTGGGCGGTGGGCTGGAGGCCCACGTCGTAGCTCATCCAGCCGGCGAGCTCGGCGAGCTCGGCGGCGCACTTGAACAGGCGCTGGGAGACCGGTCCCGGCTGCGGTTCCTGGAGAAGGTCGGTGACCTCGTGGAGCTGGCCGACGACCGCCTTGCGGCGCAGTCCGCCGCCGCACTGGGCGTCCCACTGGCGGAACATCGCGGTGGTGGACTCCAGGAGGTCGAGTTCGACCGGGGAGAGCCGGTGCGGGCGCCGCTCGATCTCGCCGGGCCCGGGCCGGTCGGCGTCACCGGCCGGGGTGGGCACCAGCCAGCGCTGCATGGGCTCGATGAGGGCGGGTCCGGCGGCGAGCTGGAGCGAGGAGCCGAGGAAGCCGCGCCGGGCGAGCATCAGGTCGCTGCGGGAGAACTCGCTGAGCAGCGAGACGGTCTGCGGACCGGCCCAGGGCAGGTCGACGCCGGACACGGAGGGCGACTGGTGGGCGGTGCGCAGGCCGAGGTCCTCGATGGCGACGACGGAGCCGAAGCGCTCGGAGAACAGCTCGGACAGGATCCGCGGAATGGGTTCGCGGGGCTGCTCGCCGTCGAGCCAGCGGCGCACCCGGGAGGTGTCCGTGGAGATGTGGTGCGCGCCCATCTGCCGGGCCCGGCGGTTCACCTGGCGCGCCAGCTCGCCCTTCGACCAGCCGCTGCGCACGAACCACGAGCTCAGCTGCTCGTTCGGGCGCTTGCCGGCAGCCGTACCGTCTGCGCCGCTGTCGCCCACTGGAACGCCCCCATCCATCCGATGTCCTCGTGCGTACCCCTGCCAGCATGCCGTGTCTCGCGCTGCCCGTCCGGCGATTGCGCCGCTTCGAACGGAGAACCGGGTTGCCTCCGGCATACCCACGCGTGCCATCGCCCGGGGTTCGTGTACCGAAGGTAATCCTACGATCACCCGTCCGGGCACGGCCTTTCAAGAAACGCCACCATTCGCCACCCCTTCGAATGAACTCGCCGCGTGCGGAACACGATTCACTTGACATGCGACGGAGCGGGGTCGGCGAACCGGGGCGCGAGGAGGCGCGTGTCGCGGTCCGCACCACCAGCCGCACCACCGCACGCCCGTGTGGCGGCGCGATGTGGCGGATCGTGACGGTGGACCTCCGGTCCGTAACCACCGGCGCGTTCGACCCGTTGGAGGGGGCATGGGCTTCACGATCGGCGGCATTCGTGAGAAGCGGTCCGGCTCACGTCGCCGCGTACGCACGACGGAGTGCACAGCGGTGGCCGAGTACACCGGACTGTGGGGCTGGGACGTCGTCCCGGGGGCGCGGGCGGTCGCCGGCCGCTGCTCCTGCGGCGATCCGGTCTGTACGGCGCCGGGGGCGCACCCCCTCCCCTTCGCCGAGCCGGTCCCGGCCGGCGCGGGCCTCGACGTCGCGACCAAGGCGTGGGCGGAGTACCCGGGGGCGGCGCTGCTGCTGCCGGTGGGCCGCTCCTTCGACGTGATCGAGGTCGCCGAGGCGGCGGGCCGCCGGGCACTGGTCCGGCTGGAGCGGATGGGGCTGCCGCTGGGGCCGGTGTGCGCGACGCCGACCGGCCGGGCGCGGTTCTTCGTGGCGCCGGGCGCGGCGGCCGAGCTGCCCGGGCTGCTGTACCGGATGGGCTGGGACGACGCCGATCTGGACCTGCACTGTCTGGGTCCGGGCGCGCATGTGACGGCGCCGCCGTCGGATCTGGGCGGTCTCGGGCCGGTGCGCTGGCTGCGGCCTCCGACGCTCGACACGGCCGGGGCGCCGCCGCAGGCCCGGCTGCTGCTCGGCACCCTCGCGTACATCTGCCACCGCACCCACCGCTGACCCGGCGCCGGCCGGCGTGCGCCGGTCCCGGTACGGAGAAGGGCCCCTGCCGTTGAGCTGCGGCAGGGGCCCTTCTCGTATGCGCTGCGGACGGTCTCAGTCGCCGATCAGGGCGTCGACGAACGCGCCCGGCTCGAACGGGGCCAGGTCGTCCGGGCCCTCGCCCAGGCCGATCAGCTTGACCGGGACGCCCAGCTCGCGCTGGACGGCGACGACGATGCCGCCCTTGGCGGTGCCGTCGAGCTTGGTGAGGACGATGCCGGTGATGTCGACGACCTCGGCGAAGACACGGGCCTGGATGAGGCCGTTCTGACCGGTGGTGGCGTCGAGGACGAGCAGGATCTCGTCGAGCGGGCCGTGCTTCTCCACGACGCGCTTGACCTTGCCGAGCTCGTCCATGAGGCCGGTCTTGGTGTGGAGTCGGCCGGCGGTGTCGATGAGGACGACGTCGGCCTTCTCGGCGATGCCCTCCTTGACCGCGTCGAAGGCGATGGAGGCCGGGTCGCCGCCCTCCGGGCCGCGCACGGTGCGCGCGCCGACCCGCTCGCCCCAGGTCTGCAGCTGGTCGGCGGCGGCGGCACGGAAGGTGTCGGCGGCGCCGAGGACGACGGACTTGCCGTCGGCGACCAGGACGCGGGCCAGCTTGCCGGTGGTGGTGGTCTTGCCGGTGCCGTTGACGCCGACGACCATGACGACGCCGGGGACGTCCTCGGGGCTCTCGGTGCGCACCGAGCGGTCCAGGTCGGCGCCGAGGAGGGTGATCAGCTCCTCGCGCAGCAGGCCGCGCAGCTCCTCGGGGGTGCGGGTGCCGAGCACCTTGACGCGCTCGCGCAGCCGCTCGACCAGCTCCTGGGTGGGGGCGACGCCGACGTCGGCGGTGAGGAGGGTCTCCTCGATCTCCTCCCAGGTGTCCTCGTCGAGGTGCTCGCGGGACAGCAGCGAGAGCAGTCCCTTGCCGAGCGAGTTCTGCGAGCGGGCGAGCCGGGCGCGCAGCCGGACCAGCCGGCCGGCGGTCGGCTCGGGCACCTCGATCTCGGGGGCGGCGAGCTCCTCGACCGACTCCTCGACGACGACCGGGGCCTCGGCGCCCTCGGCGGCGGCCGGGAGCTGGACCTCTTCGACGGTGCGGCGTGGTTCTTCCCGCGGCGTCTCCGCCTCGTCGCCGATGTGCGGTTCGGCGGGCGGAGCGGTGATGGTCGGGGCGGTGGACGGCGGCTCGGCCGGCGGCAGCTGCTTCTTCTTGCGGCCGCTGATCACGAGCCCGCCGGTCACGGCGACCGCGACGACCAGAGCGATGACTACAGCAAGGATGAGTTCCATAACGCGTCCAGTATGCGTGACCTCTGGCGAGCAGCCTCGTTCATCCAGGCACGGGGCGCTGCTGCACTGCCCCGGCGGGCCGGGCTGGTCCGCCGTCGGCCCCAGCGTCGACGGGAAGCCCGCAGTCAGGGTGGAGTCACAACCGCTCCAGTATGGCGAGCCGGTTCAGGCGCGCTCAGCGCTCCCAGGGGGTGTGTCGGCTCATTCGGTGGGCCGACACACCCCCTGCCCCTGAGGCCGTCGACACGGTTCCCTTCTGACGGTACGTCAGCTACGTTCCCTCCCGCCTGCGCCACCCACCGCGGAGGGGTCCCCATGCCGTTCACCGTCGTCCGCTTCAACCTCGTCGACCCGCACGCCGACCCGGTCTCGCTCTCGGCCCGCTACCGGGCCGCCGTGGAGATGGCCGCGCACGCCGACGCGCACGGGGTCGACACCGTGCAGACCGAGGAGCACCACGGGGTCGCGAACAACTGGCTGCCCTCCCCCTTCGCCTTCGCGGGCGCGGTCTTCGGGGCGACGAAGCAGATCGCGGTGACCGTCTCGGCGATCATCGGGCCGCTGCACGATCCGCTGCGGCTCGCGGAGGAGATCGCGGTCCTGGACCTGCTGAGCGGCGGGCGGCTCGTGACGGTGGCGGGGATCGGCTACCGGCCGGAGGAGTACGAGGAGCGCGGGGTCGACTGGGGGCGCCGGGGCAGGCTGCAGGACCTGCTCCTGGAGACCCTGCTGGCCGCGTGGTCGGGCGAGCCCTTCACGTATCAGGGCCGTACGGTACGGGTCACCCCGCGGCCGCTCACCCGGCCGCACCCGCTCCTGCTGGTCGGCGGCTCGTCGCGGGCGGCGGCCCGGCGGGCGGCGCGGCTGGGGCTGCCGCTGTTCCCGAGCGCGCATCTGCCGGAGCTCGAGACGTACTACCAGGAGCAGTGCGCGGCGTACGGGACGGAGGGCTGGACGATGATGCCGGCCCGCGAGACGCCGCTGCTGCACGTGGCGGAGGATCCGGACCGGACGTGGGCGGAGTACGGGCAGCACTTCCTGCACGAGGCGCGGACCTATGCCTCCTGGCAGTCGAAGGACATCCGCTCGGCGGTGCGGTCGACCGCGTCGACGGTGGCGGAGCTGCGGGCGGAGGGCGTCTACCGGGTGGTGACGCCGGACGAGTGCGTGGCGCTCGGGGCGGAGCTCGACAGTCTGGTGCTGCATCCGCTGTGCGGCGGGATGCCGCTGGAGGAGGGGTGGCGGAGCGTGCGCCTGTTCGGTGAAGGCGTACTGCCCCGGCTCAAGGCGTAGGACCTCGAACCGGGGCAGTTCCGTACCAGAGGAGAGGGCAGCGGGGGTTAGCCCATCTCCTCCAACGCCTTGCCCTTGGTCTCCTTCACGTACCTGAGCACGAAGGGGATCGAGAGCACGGCGAAGACCGTGTAGATGACGTAGGTGCCGGAGAGGTTCCAGTCCGCGAGGGACGGGAAGCTGGCGGTGATGGCCCAGTTGGCGATCCACTGCGCGGAGGCGGCGACGCCGAGGGCGGCGGCGCGGATCCGGTTGGGGAACATCTCGCCGAGGAAGACCCAGACGACCACGCCCCACGAGAGGGCGAAGAAGAGCACGAAGACGTGGGCGGCGACGAGCGCCACGACGCCCTGGGTGGTGGGGAGCTTGCCGTCGACGAGGTCGGCGGAGAAGGCCCAGGCCTCGAAGGCGAGGGCGATGGCCATGCCGACGGAGCCGACGAGGGCGAGCGGCTTGCGGCCGACCCGGTCGACCAGCACCATCGCGATCACGGTGCCGACGATGTTGATGATCGACGTGGTGAACGAGTAGAAGAAGGAGCCCGAGGGGTCGATGCCGACGGACTGCCACAGCGTCGCGGAGTAGTAGAAGGCGACGTTGATGCCGACGAGCTGCTGGAAGACGGAGAGTCCGATGCCGACCCAGACGATGGGGAGCAGCTTGAACCTGCTGCCGGCGGTCATCAGGTCCTTGAAGGTGGACTTGTGCTCGCTGCGCATGGCCAGGTCGATCTCGGCGACCCGGCGGTCCAGGTCGACGCCGTGGCCCTCGACCTCGGCGAGGACCTCCTTGGCGCGGTCGGTCCGGCCGACGGAGATGAGGAAGCGCGGGGACTCGGGGATCGCGAAGGAGAGCAGGCCGTAGAGGAGGGCGGGGACGACCATCACGCCGAGCATCCACTGCCAGGCCTCCAGGCCGGCGATCTCGCCGCGCTGGTCGCCGTCGGCGATCTGCAGGATGCCGTAGTTGACCAGCTGGGAGATGGCGATGCCGATGACGATGGCGGCCTGCTGGAAGGAGCCGAGGCGGCCGCGGTACGCGGCGGGGGCGACCTCGGCGATGTAGGCGGGGCCGATGACGGAGGCCATGCCGATGGCGAAGCCGCCGACGATCCGCCAGAGGGCGAGGTCCCAGAGGGCGAAGGGCAGTGCGGAGCCGACGGCGCTGACGGCGAAGAGCACGGCGGAGATCTGCATGCAGCGGATCCGGCCGATGCGGTCGGCGATCCGGCCGGCGGTGGCGGCGCCGATGGCGCAGCCGATCAGGGCGATGGCGATGACCTGGGCGAGGGTGCCGGAGCCGATGTCGTAGCGGTCGCGGATGGCCTCGACGGCGCCGTTGATGACGGAGCTGTCGTAGCCGAAGAGGAAGCCGCCCATCGCGGCGGACGCCGTGATGAAGATGACGTGTCCGATGTGGTCCGGATGGGCCGAACGGCCTTCGGACGAAGGCGGTGTGGGCGCCTGCGCGGTGCTGGTCACAAGGACTCCTCGGGGCTCCGGCAGCGTCGCCGGTGCGGTGGGGGGCGAGCCCTTCAAGTGGGGCACAAGTTCACGCCGGGCACCACTTGAAGGTAAAAGCAACGTTGCAGAGACTATGCCTTCATGTTTCGAAGTCAATAGGCGATGTCGTATGACTTGAAACGCATTCGATGGCTCTCTGTCTTCAGAAGTTGAAGTGATCTTGAGGTGGGCGTGTAGAGGTGCGTGTCAGGGAGCCTGCTCAGCGGAGCCGCTGGCTGATCACCTTCGAGACGCCGTCGCCCTGCATCGACACGCCGTACAGCGCGTCCGCGACCTCCATCGTGCGCTTCTGGTGCGTGATCACGATCAGCTGCGAGGACTCCTGGAGCTCCTGCATGATCCGGATCAGCCGCTGCAGGTTGGTGTCGTCGAGCGCCGCCTCGACCTCGTCCATCACGTAGAACGGGCTGGGCCGCGCCTTGAAGATGGAGACCAGCAGCGCCACGGCCGTCAGCGAGCGCTCGCCGCCGGAGAGCAGCGAGAGCCGCTTGACCTTCTTGCCCGGCGGGCGGGCCTCGACGTCCACGCCGGTGGTGAGCATGTTGTCCGGGTCGGTGAGCACGAGCCGGCCCTCGCCGCCGGGGAAGAGCCGGGAGAACACGCCCTCGAACTCGCGGGCGGTGTCCCGGTAGGCCTCGGTGAAGACCTGCTCGACGCGCAGGTCGACCTCCTTCACGACCTGAAGGAGGTCCGTCCGGGTCTTCTTCAGGTCCTCCAGCTGCTCGGACAGGAACTGGTGCCGTTCCTCCAGGGCCGCGAACTCCTCCAGGGCGAGCGGATTCACCTTGCCGAGCTGCTGATACGCCCGTTCGGCGGCCTTGAGCCGCTTCTCCTGCTCCGCGCGGACGAAGGGCCGGGGCTGGTTGCGCGGGTGGTCGGGGTCGTCGGGGAGCGTCTCGCCCTCGGCGGGCGGCGACGGCGGTACGGGCTGGTGGGGGCCGTACTCCTCGACAAGCGCCGCCGGTTCGACGCCCAGCTCCTCCAGGGAGCGGGACTCCAGCTGCTCGATCCGCAGGCGCTTCTCCGCGCCGAGCACCTCGCCGCGGTGCACCGAGTCGGTGAGCTTGTCCAGCTCCGCCTTCAGCTCGCGGCCCCTGGTGCGGGCCGCCGTCAGGCCCTGCTCGCGGGCGCCCTTGGCCGCCTCGGCGAGCGCGCGCTCCCGCTCGGCGCGGGTCAGCGACACCTCGATGTGGGCGAGCAGCTGGCGGGCGCCGGCCGCGACGGCGCGGGCGACCTCGGCCTCGTGGCGCAGCCGGGCCCGGCGCTGCTCGGCGCGCGCCCGGGCCTCGCGCTCGGCGCGGGCCGCCCGGTCGAGCGAGTCGGCCCGGCCGGCCAGGCCCTTGACCCGCTCCTCGTGGGTACGGACCTGGAGCCGGGCCTCCATCTCGGTCTGGCGCGCGTTGGAACCGTCGATCGCCAGCCGGTCGCGCACGGAGGCGTCGGGCTCCTCCGCGCCCTCGTCCTGCAGGGTCTCCTCCGCCACGAGCAGCCGCTCGGTCAGCTCCTCCGCCTCGACGAGCGCCCGCTCCAGGGCCTCCTCGGCCCGGGCGGCCGCGGCGGCGGTCCGCTCGGCCTCCCCGGCCGCTCCCCTGGCCTGCCCGGCCAGCCGGCCGAGCTGCTGCGCCACCTGCGACTTCTCCCGGTCGGCCGTCCTGCGCCGCTCGGCCAGCTCCTCCACCAGCCGCGCCGCCTCACGCCGCCGCTCCTGGGCCGTCTCCCTGGCGGTGACCAGCTCGGCGCAGCGCACTTCGAGCTCGCCCAGCTCGGCCGCTGCCTCGTCCACCGAGGCCTGCACCTCCAGGAGGCTGGGCGCCCCGGCGGAGCCGCCCTGCGCGAAGTGCGCGCCCAGGAGGTCCCCCTCGCCGGTGACCGCCGTCAGCTCCGGCCGCGCCCGCACCAGCTCGACGGCCTCGTCGAGCCCGGTGACGACGACGATGCCGCGCAGCAACCTCCGTACGGCGCCGATGAGTTCGGCGGGTCCGGTGACGAGGGAGGCGGCCGCGTGCACCCCGTCGGGCAGGGGCGCCTCCGGTACGGCCGGCTGGTCGCCCGCGAGCAGCAGTGCCGCCCGGCCCGCGTCCTGTTTGCGGAGCATGCGCAGGGCTTCGGCGGCGGTGGTGGGGTCGGTGACGGCGAGGGCGTCGGCGGCGGCGCCCAGGGCGGCGGCGAGGGGGAGCTCGTATCCGGGGGTGACGGTGAGGAGTTCGGCGGCCGGGCCGAGCAGGCCGGTGAGGCCGGCGGAGAGCAGGGCGCCGGTGCCGTCCTTGCGGCGCAGGCCCAGGGCGAGGGCGTCGTGGCGGGCGCGGGTGGCGGCACGGGAGCGGTCGGCGTCGGCGGCGGCCTCGCGGGCGGCGGTGAGGGCGGTCTCGGCGTCGGCGAGTTCGCGGCGGGCGGCCTCGTGGCGCTCCCCCAGCTCGGTGTCGCCCGCGTCGAGGCCGTCGACCTCGGCCTTCAGCTGCTCGTACTCCTCCTGGGCGGCGACCGCCCGCTCCTGGGCCTCGTCCCGGGCGGCGGCCATCCGGTCGATCTCGGCCTGGGCCGAAGCGGCGCGCGAGCGGGCCGCGTTGACCTGGCCGTGCAGCCGGGCCAGGCCCTCGCGGCGGTCGGCGATGGCGCGGGCGAGGTCCTTGAGGCGGCGCTCCTCGACGGCGAGGGCCCGCTCCAGTTCGGCGCGGTGGGCGACGGTGTCGTCGAGGGCGCGCTCGGCGGCTTCGAGGGCGGCCTCCAGTTCGGCCTCCTGCTCGCGGATCCGGGCGGCCTCGCGCTCCATGTCCTCCGGGTCGCGGCCGCGCCGCTCCTCCGGCGGCTGCGCGGTGGCGCTGGTGACCCGGGCGTCGGCGAGGGAGACGGTGCCGCGGACCCGCTCGGCGAGCTGCGACAGCTCGTACCAGCTCTGCTGGGCGCGCTGGAGCCGCGGCGCGAGGCGGCGCACCTCGTCCTCCAGGCCGGCCTCCTTCGCGAGGGCCGCCCTCAGTTCGGCCTCGGTGGCCTCCTTGCGGGCGAGCAGCGCGACCTCGTCGGCGACCTCCGCCTTCAGCGCCTCCTTGAGGCGTACGAGGTCGTCGGAGAGCAGCCGCAGGCGCGCGTCGCGCAGGTCGGCCTGGATGACGGCGGCGCGGCGGGCGACCGCGGCCTGCCGGCCGAGCGGCTTGAGCTGGCGGCGCAGTTCGTCGGTGAGGTCCTGGACGCGCGCGAGGTTGGCCTGCATCGCGTCGAGCTTCCGCAGCGCCTTCTCCTTGCGCTTGCGGTGCTTGAGGACGCCGGCGGCCTCCTCGATGAAGGCGCGGCGGCCCGCCGGGTCGGCGTGCAGGACGGAGTCGAGCTGCCCCTGGCCGACGATGACGTGCATCTCGCGGCCGATGCCGGAGTCGGACAGCAGGTCCTGGATGTCGAGCAGCCGGCAGGTGTCGCCGTTGATCTGGTACTCGCTGCTGCCGCCGCGGAACATGATCCGGGTGATGGTGACTTCGGCGTAGTCGATGGGCAGCGCGCCGTCGGAGTTGTCGATGGTCAGCGAGACCTCGGCGCGGCCGAGCGGCGGGCGCCCGGTCGTGCCGGCGAAGATGACGTCCTCCATCTTGCCGCCGCGCAGCGACTTGGCGCCCTGCTCTCCCATGACCCAGGACAGCGCGTCCACGACATTGGACTTGCCCGAGCCGTTGGGCCCGACGACGCAGGTGATTCCCGGTTCGAACCGCAGCGTGGTGGCGGAGGCGAACGACTTGAAACCGCGGAGCGTCAGGGCCTTGAGATGCACGCCTGCGGACTCTACCCGGGGTCTCGGGTTTCACCCGTGATCGTGCAGGGCACACCCTCCCCCAAGGAGTGTCACGCGGGGGACGGGGGGCGCCTCAGGAGCTGCGCAAGAGGTTCGCGAGAGCTTCGCGAGAAGGCAAGAAAGAAGGGACGCCGGAGCGCCCCTTGCAGGTCCAGCATGTGCGATGTCGGCCATGTGCGATGCCGGCTGTGCTGGCGTGAGTGTTTCTCACCTGGCCCCTCGGGGCTGGGACCTCAGGTGAGCGCAGGCTCCGCATTGGTGACGTCGAGATCGATGCTGTCCAGCAGCGACTCTCCCTGGTGCTGGGCGGCGGCAGCCGCAAGCGCGTCGTTCTCGGACTGGATCCGAACCAGCTCGGACTCGAGGTCCTGGACGCGCTGCTGAAGCCGTCGCATCTCGGCGAGGAGTCGCGGGTCGGAGCCGCCGACGTAACCGAGAAGCGCCTTTGCCATGATGGATGGTCCTCCACAATGAGTGACCGACCGAAGCGGTGTGGGTCGTGAGGGATTCGCACCCGCGGTGCTCGGCCGTGCTCTTTGTCGTGCCGGTTCTCACGGTCGAACAGCTAAGGTGCGCGGGGCTTCCAGAGTCTCACCAAAAAGTTTGACGGTCAACACGATCACGCCCTGCTTCCGGGGCTCACCGGGGGGCTGCGGCCGCGGAATTCCGGCGGCGGCGCCTCGCAACTCGGTGCCCGAGGGGCGTGGAGATCATCCTTACTGCCGCAGCCTGGCACGGCGCGCCGTTCTCCGCAACCACCAGGTGGTTCTCGCTTCCGCGACTGTTCACCGCGACCCCCGTCCGGGGCCGTTCGGGGGCGTCGGACGGGGGTGCGCGGAGCGTGGTCGGGGGTCTTCGGAGGGCGAGGGTCAGCGGATGGCGAAGCCGTCGTAGCCGCCGCGCGGGGTGTCCCATATCTCAGTGACACCGTCCACGCGCCCGGGCGTGTCGGCGGAGCGGAGCCAGTCGAGCAGACGGTGGCAATTGTCACTCGGCCCCTCGGCCACGACCTGGACCCGGCCGTCGTCGAGGTTCAGGGCGAAACCGACGAGCCCGCCGATCTCCAGCGCGTTTGCCCTGGTGAACCAGCGGAAGCCCACTCCCTGTACCCGGCCGCGCACCCAGGCGGTGATCCGTACGTCCTCATTCATGCCTGCACGCTAACGGGCGAATTACGGAAGGAGCACGTCAGCCCCGCATGTCATGGCGTACAGTCCGTGCGGAACGGGCCTCACCCGTTCGGCGGCATCCTGTTCGAAGGCCCGCCGGAAGGCCCGCAGAAGCAAAGATCAGCAAAGAGCGCAGCTCAGACAGTTGAGCTCAGGCGCGGTTCGGTTCAGTACGTCAGGAGGCGAGCAGATGGGACGGCATCGCGGCACACGACGCGGCGCACCCGTGAAGACCGGGCTGCTCGGTGTCTCCGCGGCGGTCGCGGTCGGTGCGATCGGCATCGCCTCGGGTCT
Source organism: Streptomyces sp. SKN60 (assembly GCF_026236535.1). Classification (GTDB taxonomy): domain Bacteria; phylum Actinomycetota; class Actinomycetes; order Streptomycetales; family Streptomycetaceae; genus Streptomyces. The sequence goes on from NZ_JAHTMW010000007.1 coordinate 147,050, forward strand.
GCTGCCCGGCGGCGAGACGTTCTCGTTCGACAACGCCGGCAAGGACGAGCCGCGCGTGACGGCACAGGCCGAGCAGCGCGCGCCGAGTCTGAACACCCAGGGCGGCGCCTCGGCCGCCGCGACCGGCCAGTCGGCCGGGACCCGGAAGACCGCCGCCCCGTCGGCGAAGCCCGCGCCGAAGCCGACCCCGTCGAAGACGGCGACGCCGAGCCCGAAGCCCACGACCGCGAAGCCCACGCCCAAGGCGACCCCGGCTCCGGTGCGGACGACCCGGCCGGCGCCGGCTCCGACCACCCAGGCCCCGGTCGCGCCGACCACCGCCGCCCGCTCCCTGAGCGCCCGCGAGCAGGCCGCCGAGGCGGAGGTCGTGCGCCTGGTGAACGCGGAGCGCGCCAAGGTGGGCTGCGTCCCGGTCCGCTCGGACGCCGAGCTCGCCGCCCTGGCCGGTGCCTTCAGCGCCGACATGGCGGCCCGGAACTTCTTCGACCACACCGACCCCGACGGCGCGACCCCGTGGTCCCGCGCCCAGAAGGCCGGGGTCTCGGACCTCGGCGGTGAGAACATCGCCCGCGGCCAGGTCGACGCGGCCGCGGTGATGAAGTCCTGGATGGCCAGCGACGGACACCGCGCCAACATCCTGAACTGCGACTACACCGCGCTCGGCGTCGGTGTGCACTTCGGTTCCGGCGGCCCGTGGTGGACGCAGGACTTCGGCTTCTGAGCCCCGGGCTCCCCGGATACGGGAGAGGGCCCCGTCACCGCGTCGGTGACGGGGCCCTCTCGCGTACGGGGCGGGCGACGGCTCAGGCCGCGACCTTGCCGAGCGCGAAGGTGCGGGCCGTGGCGGCGACCCGGCGGCCGAGGTGCTCGGCGGTGGCTATGTCGGCCTTGTGGACGCCCTCCGGGCCCAGGTCGTTGGGGGTCTGGGCGCCCGCGCCGGCGAAGATGCCGAGGCGGTTGAGGTCGTTCTCGGAGGCCTCGGTGGTGTTCCAGCCGGGCTTCAGACCGAGGTTGACCCAGGTCATGCCGTGCTGGCCGGCGAGGGTCTGGAAGAACTGCAGGGTGTGCAGCTTGTCGCCGCTCTTCGAGCCGGAGTTGGTGAAGCCGGCGGCCAGCTTGTCCAGCCAGGCGTCGGTGAACCAGCGCTTCGAGGTGGCCTCGGCGAACTGGTGGAAGGCGCCGGAGGCGGTGCCCATGTAGGTCGGCGAGCCGAAGACGATCGCGTCGGAGGCGTCGAGGAGCTCCCATTCGGCGTCGGTGATCTCGTCGACCTTGATCAGGTGCACGGTGGCGCCGGCGTCGGCGGCTCCGTCCCGGACGGCCTCGGCGAGGACGGCGGTGTGGCCGAAGCCGGAGTGGTACGCGATGGAGACGACGGGCGTGGTCATGAAAAGGCTCCTCGACGGTGCGAAGGACGGCAGGAGGGGAACGACGAGAAGTAGAGCACTAACTTTTGGATAGCGCAACCCTGGGGTTAGCGCCCCCTGTCCCACAGCGCTGTACGCGCGTATGGTAGAGGGCATGACCGATGACCCGGGCCTCGAAGACCTCGCCTTCAACGTGTTCGCCAAGGCCTGTCCCTCCCGCGGCACGCTGGAGCACGTGACCGGCCGCTGGGGCAGCCTCACCCTGGGCGCCCTGCACGAGGGCGGCGCCCGCTTCAACGAGCTGCGCCGCCGGGTGGACGGCGTCAGCGAGAAGATGCTCTCCCAGACCCTGCACGCGCTGGAGCGCGACGGACTGGTGCACCGCGAGGCCCAGCCCACCAACCCGCCCCGGGTCGACTACCGGCTCACACCGCTGGGCACCGAGGTCGCCGAGCGGCTGCTCGGACTGATCCACCTCGTCGAGGGGCGCATGCCGCAGGTGCTCGCCGCCCGCGAGAATTACGACGCGGAGCGCGCGCCCGTCACGGGGTGAGCCGGGCGGTGCGTCAGCAGGTGCGTCAGGCGGACGCGCGCGGCGGGCGCTGGCAGCGCGGGCAGTAGTAGCTGGAGCGGTTCATCCACGGACGGCGGCGCATCGGCGTCCCGCACCGGTGACAGGGCTCGCCCTCCCGCCCGTACGCGTCGAGCGAGCGGTCGAAGTAGCCGGACTCGCCGTTCACGTTCACGTACAGGCTGTCGAAGCTGGTGCCGCCGACCGCGAGCGCCGCGTTCATCACGTCCCGGACGTGCCCGAGCAGCTCGGCCGAGCGCGGCCGGGTGAACGTGGCCGTCGGCCGCTCGTAGTGCAGCTTCGAGCGCCACAGCGCCTCGTCCGCGTAGATGTTGCCGACCCCGCTGATCAGCGACTGGTCGAGCAGCGCCCGCTTGATCGTGGTCCGCCGCAGCCGCAGCGCGCTCGCGAAGGCGGCGTCGTCGAAGGCCGGGTCCAGCGGGTCGCGCGCGATGTGCGCGATGACGTCCGGCAGCCCGTCCGTGCTGTCCGGGGCGGTGTCGTGCAGCGAGAGCCCGCCGAAGGTCCGCTGGTCCACGAAGCGCAGCTCGGTCCCGGCGGCATCGTCGAACCGGATCCGGATCCGCAGGTGCTTCTCGTCCGCCGCGTCCTCCGGCTGTACGAGCAGCTGGCCGCTCATCCCGAGGTGCCCGAGCACGGAGGCGTCGCCGGAGTCCAGCGGCAGCCACAGATACTTGCCGCGCCGCCGGGCGATCCCGAACCGCTGCCCCTTCAGGCGTGCCGCGAAGTCCGCCCCGCCCTCGGGGTGCCGGCGCACCGCGCGCGGGTGCAGGACCTCGACCTCCGCGACGGTCCGCCCCGCGACCCACCGCTCAAGACCGCGTCGTACGACCTCGACCTCGGGCAACTCGGGCACGGGACTTCCTCCGGACGGCACACAGAAGGCTGGTGGGGACTGCTGATCGCAGCCTACCGCCGGGCACCGACAGCACGATGCCCCCGTCCCTGAGCGGGACGGGGGCATGCGCGCCGGAAACGGAAGGGGTCAGGCGGTGGCCTGGTCCCCGGCGGAAGAGGTGTCGGCGCCCTCTTCCACGGTCGCGGCCTTCGCCGCTGCCGCGCGCTCGTCCGCGGCGGCGCGAATCGCGCGCCACGCGGACTCCGCCGCCTGCTGTTCCGCTTCCTTCTTGCTGCGGCCGGTGCCGGTGCCGTACGAGACACCACCGACGCGGGCGGCAGCAGTGAACGTCTTCTCGTGGTCCGGACCCTCCTCGCTGACGAGGTATTCCGGCACACCGAGACCCTCGGCCGCGGTGAGCTCCTGGAGACTGGTCTTCCAGTCCAGGCCGGCACCGAGGTTCGAGGACTTCTCGATCAGCGGGTCGAAGAGCCGGTGAACCAGCTCGGACGCCGCGTCGAGGCCCCGGTCGAGATACACCGCGCCGATCACCGCTTCGAGGGTGTCGGCGAGGATGGACGCCTTGTCCCGGCCGCCCGTGCCTTCCTCGCCCCGGCCGAGCCGGATGAAGGAGCCCAGGTCGAGGCCGCGGCCCACCTCCGCCAGCGCACGCGAGTTGACCACCGCGGCCCGAAGCTTGGCCAGCTGGCCCTCGGGGAGATCCGGGTGGGTGCGGTACAGCGTGTCCGTGACCACCAGGCCGAGCACCGAGTCCCCGAGGAACTCCAGCCGCTCGTTGGTGGGCAGACCGCCGTTCTCGTACGCGTACGAACGGTGGGTGAGCGCACGCACCAGAAGGGCGGACTCGAGCTGATACCCGAGCCGCCCTTCCAGAAGCGTGTGGGACGAGGCCGAATTGACGTGGTCAGACATCGTGCCTCTCACCAGCCCCTCAGACCGAGAGGACCTGGCGCTTGTTGTAGGTGCCGCAGCTCGGGCACGCGATGTGCTGCTGCTTCGGCTCCTGGCAACGCTCACACGAAACCAGGGTGGGGACCGCAGCCTTCCACTGCGACCGGCGGTGGCGCGTGTTGCTGCGCGACATCTTCCGCTTCGGAACAGCCACGGCTACTTCTCCTGCTCTTCGTCGACACCGGTTGCGGCGCCGCTCATGTTGTCCTTCTCATCGGTTCCCAGCGAACCGGCGAGTCCCTGCAATGCCGCCCAACGTGCGTCGACGGCGTCGTGGTGGTGGTCCGGGTTGTCGTTCAGGTTGATTCCGCACTCGGAACACAGACCTTCACAGTCCTCCCGGCACACCGGCTGCATGGGCAGTGCGAGCACCACCGCATCGCGCAGCACGGGTTCGAGGTCGAACATGCCGTCCTCGAGGGGGATCATGCTCTCGTCGTCCTCGGCTTCGTCGTCCGCGGCCGCCTTGGAGCGGCCCCGGTCGTCGGAGTCGGGGTACGAGAACATCTCCTGGTAGTCCGCGTCGACATCAAGCTCGACGGGCTCCAGACACCTTACGCACTCCCCCTCGGCCGATGCACGGGCGGTGCCTGTGACAAGCACCCCTTCCATGACCGACTCGAGACGGAGCTCGATCTCCACCGGGGCGCCCTCGGGCACCGCGATGACCCCCGCGATCCCCAGGTCCCTGGGGGCGTCGACCGTGCGGGAGAGCCGCTGCATGGCACCAGGACGCCGTCCCAGCTCGTGTGTGTCGAACACGAGGGGATTGCGGTGGTCGAGGCGCGTGCTCAGGGCTCTTCCTGCTTTCGGATCGTTCACAACGTGAGGGGCTGCCAGACTCGGGCAGCACTGATCGCGGACATAGCGCGACCGAAGAGCCAGGATACTGGACGCTTCGCCCAGGGCCCAATCCGGGCTACTGCCCCTGTTCGTACCGGCGCAGCTGTTCGAGGTCGATCATGCTCGTGTCGAAGAAGCTGGTCTCGTCGAGCGAGGCGGGCGCCTGCTGCTGGACCGGCTGCTGCTGCTCGTACGTGTACTGCCCCTGGTACGCGTAGGGGTCGGCCTGCTGGGGCTGCTGCGGGTACCCGTAGGGGTCCTGCTGGACCGGCTGCTGGTACGCGTAGGGATCCTGCTGCTGGTACGCGTACGGGTCCTGCTGGGCCGGAATCTGTACGGGCTGCGCCGGCTGCGCGGGCTGGGGCTCGGGGTCGGCGAGCTCCGCGAGGCCGGCCAGGTAGTCGGCGTCGCTGCCGTGGTGCAGGCCGCCCGTGCCGCCGGCCGCGTCCTGGGCGGCCATGTGCTCGCCGAGGGCGTCGGAGGCGATCCGGCCGTGCAGCGTCTGCCGGCCGCGGCCGACGGCCTCCAGGGTCTTGCTCAGGACGGCCTCGAAGGCGCCCAGCTTGACGTCCACGTAGGCGTCGGCGCGCTGGATCAGGGTCTGCGGGTCGGCGCTGTACTCGGGGGCGTCCTCGTCGGCGTACCCCTCGGCGTCGAGGCCCGGGCCGCGGCCGAGCAGCTTCTCGCGGCCGCGGTCCACCGAGGCGATGGTCTTGTTGAGGACGACCTCGAAGTTGGCGAGCTTGGAGTCGACGTAGTCGTCGGCCTCGGCGCGGATCTCCTCGGCCTCGCGGCGGGCCTCGGCGAGGATCCGCTCGGCCTCGTCCTGGGACTGCCGGGCCACCTGGGAGTCGGAGACGATCGAGCCGCGCTCGGCGTGGGCGGCCTCGATGATCCGCTCCGCCTCCTGGCGGGCCTGCTCGACCATCTGCTCGCGCCCGCCGAGGAGCTCCTGGGCCTGGGCCAGGGAGCCGGGCAGGGCGCCCCTGACCTCTTCGAGCAGAGCGAGCAGCTCGGCCCGGTTGACCACGCAGGACGCCGACATGGGCATGGAGCGGGCGCTCCGGACCGTATCGACGATGTCGTCGAGCTTCTTCTGCACGTCCACCGGTGCTCGCCACTCTCTACAGCTGGATGGAGACGGACGGGACGACTGTAAGGCCAGTCGGGGCCCGTCCGGCACCTGGTGACGGAGCGTCAGGGGCGGTGGCCGGGGGTCACGGCCGGCGCACGGCCGGTGGACACCCGGTTCAGCGCTCCCGGAGGCGCTCGGTGAGCCGGCCGAGGACCTGCGGCGGCACCAGGTGGGAGACGTCGCCGCCCCAGGCCGCGACCTCCTTGACCAGGGAGGACGACAGGAAGCTGTAGGTGGGGTTGGTGGGCACGAACAGCGTCTCGACGCCGGAGAGCCCGTTGTTCATCTGGGCCATCTGCAGCTCGTAGTCGAAGTCGCTGACGGCGCGGAGTCCCTTGACGATGGCGGGGATGTCGCGCTGCTTGCAGAAGTCGACGAGGAGGCCGTGGAAGGACTCGACCTCGACGTTCCCGAAGTCGGCGGTGACCTCGCGGATCAGCTCGATCCGCTCGTCGACCGTGAAGAGGCCCTTCTTCGACTGGTTGATCATCACCGCGACGTGTACGACGTCGTACAGCTTGGAGGCGCGGGCGATGATGTCGAGATGTCCATTGGTGATGGGGTCGAACGACCCCGGACATACGGCGCGGCGCAACTTGGTTCCCTCGCTCTCCGGTCCGGTCATCGTGCGTCTTCGCACGTAGAGGCGGCGCGACCGTACCAAAACGTTCCCTCGCCGTAGCGACGGGCCCGCAGTGGTTCGAAGCCGTCCGGCCAGCCGAATTCGCCGCCCCGGGTGCTGCGCTCCACGGTGACGAGGGCATCCTCCGCCATCCAGCCCCCCGCGCGCATTGTGAGGAGGATCTCGCGAAGATCGGCGTCGGCGACGGCGTAGGGCGGGTCGAGGAAGACCAGGTCGTACGGCTCGGCCGGGGCCGGTCCGGTGACGACCTGCTCGGCCCTGCCGGTGCGCAGCTCGGCGCCGGGCAGGCCGAGGTTGCGGATGTTGTCGCGGACGGTCTTCGCGGCGCGCGGCTCGGCCTCCACGAGGAGGGTGTGGGCGGCGCCGCGGGACAGCGCTTCCAGGCCGACGGCGCCGGAGCCCGCGTACAGGTCGGCGACCCGGGCGCCGGCGAGGCCGTGGAAGGACTCCCAGGTGGAGAAGAGACCTTCCCTCGCGCGGTCGGAGGTGGGCCGGGTGCCGTTGCCCGGGGGCACGGCGAGCCGTCGTCCGCCGGCGGTGCCGGCGATCACGCGGGTCATGTGGGTTCCTCGTTCTCCATAATCCATTGCGCTTGCAATGAATTATGGCCGTTCGAGCTGCTCGACGTCAGCCCGCCGACATCAGCCCTTCTCCAGGTACTCCTCCCGGTCCTTGTCGAGGAGCGCGTCGAGCGCGGTGCGCAGGGCGGGGTGGGCGGTGAGCTCGGGGTCGGCGAGGACGAGGGCGGTGGCCTCCTCGCGGGCGGCGGCGATGACCTCCTCGTCCTCGATGACGGCGAGGACCCGCAGGGAGGAGCGGACGCCGGACTGGGCCTGGCCGAGGACGTCGCCCTCGCGGCGCTGTTCGAGGTCGATCCGGGAGAGCTCGAAGCCGTCGAGGGTGGAGGCGACGGCGCCGAGGCGCTGGCGGGCGGGGCTGGCCTCGGGCATCTCGGTGACGAGGAGGCACAGGCCGGCGGCGGAGCCGCGGCCGACGCGGCCGCGGAGCTGGTGCAGCTGGGAGACACCGAAGCGGTCGGCGTCCATGATCACCATGGCGGTGGCGTTGGGCACGTTGACGCCGACCTCGATGACGGTGGTGGCGACCAGGACGTCCGCCTCGCCGGCGGCGAAGCGGCGCATGACCTCGTCCTTGTCGTCGGGGTGCATCCGGCCGTGCAGCACCTCGACGCGGAGTCCGGCGAGCGGCCCGGCGCGCAGCTGCTCGGCGACGTCGAGGACGGCGAGCGGCGGGCGCTTCTCTGCCTCGTCCTCGGGGGACGCCTTGGCCTTCTTCTTCTGGTCCTCCTCGTCGCCGATCCTCGGGCACACCACGTATCCCTGGTGGCCGGCCTCGACCTCCTCGCGGACCCGCTCCCAGGCGCGGGCGAGGAAGTGCGGCTTGTCGGCGGCCGGGACGACATGGCTGGCGATCGGGGAGCGGCCGGCGGGCAGCTGGTCGAGGACGGAGGTCTCCAGGTCGCCGAAGACGGTCATCGCGACCGTACGGGGAATGGGCGTGGCGGTCATGACGAGCAGGTGCGGGGGCTGTTTGCCCTTGCCGCGCAGGGCGTCGCGCTGTTCGACGCCGAAGCGGTGCTGTTCGTCGACGACGACCAGGCCGAGGTCGTGGAACTGCACCTTGTCCTCGATCAGGGCGTGGGTGCCGATGACGATCCCGGCCTCGCCGGTGACCAGGTCGAGCAGCGCCTGCCGCCGGGCGGCGGCGCCCATGGAGCCGGTGAGCAGCACGACCTTGGTGCCCTGGTCGGCGCCGCCGAGCATGCCTCCCTCGGCGAGGTCGCCCATCATCTCGGTGATCGAGCGGTGGTGCTGCTGGGCGAGCACCTCGGTGGGGGCGAGCATGGCGGCCTGTCCCCCGGCGTCGACGACGGCGAGCATGGCGCGCAGCGCGACCATGGTCTTGCCGGAGCCGACCTCGCCCTGGAGGAGGCGGTGCATAGGGTGCTCGGTGGCGAGGTCGTCGAAGATCTCCGCGGACACCTTCTGCTGGCCGTCGGTGAGGGTGAAGGGGAGGCGGGCGTCGAAGGCGGTGAGGAGGCCGTCGGGGGCGGGGCGACGGGCGACGGCGGCGAGCTGGGTGTCGGCGTGCCGGCGGCGGGCCAGGGCGACCTGGAGGACGAAGGCCTCGTCCCACTTGAGGCGGTCGCGGGCGTCGGCGATGTCGGCCTTGGTGTGCGGCCGGTGGATCTTCATCAGCGCGTCGGGCAGGTCGGTGAGGCCGCGGCCCTCGCGCAGGGCGGGCGGCAGCGGGTCGACGAGGCCCTCCCAGGCGGTGGCGGCCATGGAGTCGAGGGCGATGCCGACGGACTGCTCGATGGTCCAGGACTCCAGCTGCTTGCAGGCCGGGTAGATGGGCAGCAGTTCGCTCGCGAAGGCCTTGACGGTCTCGGTGTCGCTGTCGGCGTCGAGCAGCTTGTACTCGGGGTGGGCGAGCTGGAGGCGCCGGTTGAACATGCCGACCTTGCCGGCGAACATGGCGCGCCGGCCGGGCAGCAGTTCCTTCTGGTGGAAGTGGACGGTGCGGCCGAAGAAGACCAGCTGCATCCGGCCGCTGCCGTCGGTGATGGTGACCTCCAGGCGCTGGCCCTTGCCGCGGCCGCCCCGGTTGAAGGTGTGCACGCGCGCGTCGGCGACCTGGGCGACCACGGTGACGTGCTCGTCCAGCGGGAGGTCGGCGAGCGCGGTCAGCTCGCCGCGCTCGGCGTACCGCCGCGGGTAGTGGTGCAGCAGGTCGCCGACCGTGTGCAGGTCCAGGTGCTCGGCCATCACCTTGGCGGTGGCGGCGCCGAGCAGTTTCTTGAGGGGTTCGTCGAGCGCGGGCACGTGGTCCATTGCACACCACGGCACTGACAGAAGTCGCGCCCCTCGGTCCCGTAATGCGGGCTATTCGACGCCGATGAGCAGCGGGGGCGCTCCCTCGCCGGCGTGGTAGACGGTGGTGTCGACGGCCAAGTAGGTGGTGCGGACGTGCCGTTCGAGGGTGTCGGCGAGGTCGTCGGGGGTGTCGGCGGCGACGACCACGGTGACGAGTTCGCCGCCGGCGGAGAGCATCCGGTCGAGGACGGTGACGGCGGTGGCGGTGAGGTCCCGGCCGATGACGGCGACGTCGCCCTCGATGAGGCCGAGGACGTCGCCGGCCTGGCAGACGCCTGCGGAGGTGAAGGACTGGCGTGCGGCGACGCCGAGTTCGGCGTAGCGGGTGGCACCGGCGGCGGCGGTCATGGCGACGACGTCCTCGTCGAAGCGCCGCTCGGGTTCGTGGACGGCGAGCGCGGCGATGCCCTGGACGGCGGCGCGGGTGGGGATGAGGGCGACCCGGATGCCCTCGCGGCGGGCGTGCTCGGCGGCCTCGGCGGCGATCTCGCGCAGCTCGGTGTCGTTGGGGAGCAGCACGATCTCGCGGGCGTGGGCGCGCCGGATGGCCTCGGTGAGCTCGGCGGCGGTGGGGGTCTCGCCGGGGCGGGCGACCAGGGTGGTGGCGCCGGCCTCGGTGCACAGCCCGGCCAGGCCCTCGCCGGGCAGGACGGCGACGACGGCCCGCTCGGCGGGTTCGGGGCGGCTCTCGAAGTGGGTGACGCGGATCCGGTACGGGCGTCCCGCCTCGACGCCGGCCTCGACGGCGGCGCCGGCGTCGTCGACGTGGACGTGCACGTTCCACAGCCCGTCGCCGCCGACGACGACCAGGGACTCCCCCAGGGCGTCGAGCCGGCCGCGGAGCCGGTCCACGGCCTCGTCCCCGGCCTCCAGGAGGTAGATGACCTCGTAGGCGGGGCCGGTGCCGGCGGCGCAGTCGACGGCGAGCGTCGGGTGGTGGTGCCAGGCGGGTTCGGCGGGCCGGTCGGCGGCCTCGCCGGTCAGGGTCTCCAGGAGGGCGCCGAGGACGGCGACCAGACCGGCTCCGCCGGCGTCCACGACGCCGGCCCGGCGCAGCGCGTCGAGCTGTCCCGGGGTGGCGTCGAGGGCGGCGCGGGCCCCCTCGTAGGCCCGTTCCGCAACGGTGACGAGATCCCCGCCCGCGGCGCAGGCGCCGGCCGCCGCGTCGGCGACGGTGAGGAGGGTGCCCTCGACGGGGTGGGCGACGGCCTGGCGGGCCTGGCCGGCGGCGTTCGCGAGGGCGCGGGCGAGGTGGTCGCCGTCGGCGCCCTCGGCGAGGACCACGGCCATGCCGCGGAGCAGCTGGGAGAGGATCGTGCCGGAGTTGCCGCGGGCGCCGAGCAGGGCGCCGTGCGCCATGATCCGTATGATCTCCGCCACGTCGGCGGCCGCGTCGGCGGCGTCCACGGCGCGGGCGGCGGACTCCACCGTCAGATAGAGGTTGGTGCCGGTGTCCCCGTCGGCGACGGGATAGACGTTGATGGCGTCGATCTCCGCGCGCTCTCTCCCGAGCGCCGCAAGGGCTCCCGCGCACCAGGATCGGACCGTCTCGGCGTCGAGGGTCTGCGGAGCTCGCGGCAACGGGTGGTCCTCCTGTGCTTCGCGGTGGGTTCACCGCAGGGTAGACCGGCGTCCGCCCGGAGCCGGGGCCGGGGGCGGGGGCCGGGCGGGCCGTGGTAGTTTCGTTCCACCGAAGCATCCGTTGTATGCTGCTTCGGTTGCCCGGCACTGACCGGGCCATTCCCCGGCAAGCCACTTCAGATCCCTGATCCGATTCCGGTGCGCCGGTTTCACTGTAAATCTGAAGTCTTTGGAGTGACCCGTGGCTGCCAACTGCGACGTCTGCGGCAAGGGGCCGGGCTTCGGCAACAACATTTCGCACTCGCACCGCCGTACGTCTCGTCGCTGGAACCCGAACATCCAGCGTGTGCGTGCCGTGGTCGGTCGGACGCCGAAGCGGCTCAACGTCTGCACCTCGTGCATCAAGGCCGGCAAGGTCTCGCGCTAATCGCGACGTCGTGTCGTAGCGCAGCCCCTGCGGTTGCCTTGAAAGGCCGGTTCACCTCGGTGAACCGGCCTTTTGCCTTGCCCGGAAACGGCCGGCCCGGAAACAGTCCGGCGGGCGACGGCTAGCGGCGCAGTCGCCAGGCGTGGTCGACCGGGCCGATGCCCGCGCCGAGCGCGAATCCGGCGGCGATGGCGCCCGTGACGTACGCCTTGGCCTGCCGTACGGCCTCCGGGACCGTGAGGCCCTTCGCGAGGCCCGAGGCGACCGCGGAGGCGAGCGTGCAGCCGGTGCCGTGGGTGTGCCGGTTGTCGTACCGGGGGGCGCGCAGCCAGTGCTCCTCGGTGCCGTCGGTGAGCAGGTCCACGGCCTCCGGGGCGGCTCCGGGCAGGTGTCCGCCCTTGATCAGGGCCCAGCGCGGCCCGTACCCGAGGATCGCGTCGGCCGCCCGCCGCATGCCGGCCTCGTCCTCGACCTCGATGCCCGTGAGCTGCGCCACCTCGTCCAGGTTGGGCGTGGCGACGGTCGCGACGGGCAACAGCTTCGTACGGACGGAGTCCAGGGCGGAGGCGGCGAGCAGGGAGTCGCCGTGCTTGGAGACGCCGACCGGGTCGACGACGACGGGGGCGCCCACGGGGGCGAGCAGTTCGGCCACGGTCTCCACGAGCGCCGCCGACGCCAGCATGCCGGTCTTGACGGCCTGGACGCCGATGTCGTCCACCACGGCCCGGTACTGGGCCCGTACGGCCTCCTCGGGCAGCTCCCAGGCGCCCTGGACGCCCAGCGAGTTCTGGGCGGTCACGGCGGTGATCACGCTCATGCCGTGGACGCCGAGCGCGAGCATGGTCTTCAGGTCGGCCTGGATGCCCGCGCCGCCGCCGGAGTCCGATCCGGCGACGGTGAGCACCAGGGGCGGCCGGGAGGTCACTCGGTCTCCCCGAAGTGGTCCCAGCCCCCCGTGCTGTGCCAGGGGGCGCCGTCGACGGTGACCTGGGGCAGCGCGGAGGGGTTGAGGACCTCGCCGATGACCTTCCAGCGGGCGGGCAGCTTCACGTCCGGCGGGAAGGTGGCGACGATCGCGTGGTCCTCTCCCCCGGTGAGCACCCACTGCAGCGGGTCGACGCCGACGGCCTGGCCGATGTCGTTCATCTGGCTGGGGATGTCGATGAGGCCGGAGCGCAGGTCGATGCGGACCTTGCTGGCCTCGGCGATGTGCCCGAGGTCGGCGATCAGGCCGTCGCTGACGTCGCACATGGCGGTGGCGCCGAGGCCGGCCGCGGCGGGGCCCGCGTGGTACGGCGGCTCGGGGCGGCGGTGGGCCTCGACGAAGGCGCGCGGGGAGCGGAAGCCGCGGGAGAGCACCGCGTAGCCGGCGGCGGACCAGCCGAGCCAGCCGGTGTAGGCGACCACGTCGCCGGGCTTGGCGCCCCCGCGGATGACCGGGTCGTGGTTGCGCAGGTCGCCGAGGGCGGTGATGGAGACCATGATCGTGTCGCCGCGGACCACGTCGCCGCCGACCACGGCGGCACCGGCGACCTGACATTCGTCGCGCAGTCCGTCCATGAGTTCGGTGGTCCAGGTGACCGGGAGCTCGGCGGGTACGACGAGGCCGAGGAGCAGCGCGGTGGGCACGGCGCCCATGGCGGCGATGTCGGCGAGGTTCTGCGCGGCGGCCTTGCGGCCGACGTCGTAGGCCGTGGACCAGTCGCGGCGGAAGTGGCGTCCTTCGAGCAGGATGTCCGTGCTGGCCACCACCCGCCGGTCGGGGGCGGAGACGACCGCGGCGTCGTCGCCGGGCCCGATCCGCACCGCCGGGGTGGAGGTGAGCCGGGAGGTCAGCTCCCTGATGAGCCCGAACTCGCCGAGCTCTCCGACTGTGCCCTTCACCGCGATTCACCTCGTGTCGTCGTGCCGGCCGCCGCGCCGCCGTGCCGCTCCTCGCCGTGCGGGTCGCGGGCCGTCACCGTGCCGGATACCGTCAAGTAGACCGTCAACTTCTCATGTGCGTACGCCACCCCGCGTGCGCCTCCGAGCCCGGAGGTCTCCCCGCGGCCCGCGGCGACGCGGTACCGTGGCGTCTCTTTCTCCCACAAGATCCTCGTGGCCGCCCTGGAGGTTCCGTGGTTCAGGCGTACATCCTTATTCAGACCGAGGTGGGCAAGGCGACGACCGTCGCCGAGACCATCGCCAAGATTCCTGGAGTGATCCAGGCGGAGGACGTGACCGGTCCCTATGACGTGATCGTGCGGGCCGAGGCCGACACCGTGGACGCGCTCGGGCGCATGGTGGTCGCCAAGGTCCAGCAAGTGGAAGGCATCACGCGCACCCTCACCTGCCCGGTCGTGCATATCTAGCCCCCGTCTACCCTTGGCCGGTGATGTCTTCCCACCGGCCTTTCGGCCTGCCCGCCTTCGCCGCCGCGGCCACGCTGCTGCTGGCCGCCACCGGCTGTTCCGCGTCGGACGCGAAGGCGTCGGTGCCGGTTCCCGGTCCGCCGGCGGCCGAGGCCGCCGTCTGCCGTGCGCTCGCGAAGGAGCTGCCCGGCACCGTGGCCGGTCTGGCGCGGACCGGGACCGAGCCGGAGTCCGAGCTGACCGCCGCGTGGGGGGATGCGGCGATCGTACTGCGCTGCGGGGTCCCCCGGCCCGAAAAGATGAACGATCCACAGGCACAGGGGATCGACGCGAACGGCGTGAACTGGCTGTTCGAGCCGCGCGCGGGCGACGGGCCGCGCTTCACCACCACGTACCGCAAGGCGTATGTGGAGGTGACGCTCGACGCGCGCTACGCGCATGACGTCGGCCCGCTGGTGGACCTGGCCGAGCCGGTGAAGAAGGCCGTGCCCCCCAGCCTCTGAGAGACCGGGGGGGCCGGATGAGGGCGGCTAGCGCAGGCCGGTGGAGCGGTTGAGCGCGGCCTGGATGAGCCGGTCGACGAGCTCCGGGTAGCTGACGCCGCTCTCCTGCCACATCCGCGGGTACATCGAGATGGGCGTGAAGCCGGGCATGGTGTTGATCTCGTTGATGACGAAGCCGCCGTCCTCGGTGAGGAAGAAGTCGGCGCGCACCAGGCCCTCGCAGGACACGGACTCGTAGGCGAGGACCGCGAGCCGCTGCACCTCGGCGGTGGCCTCGTCGCCGATCGGCGCGGGCACCAGGCCGGAGGCCGAGTCGATGTACTTGGCCTCGAAGTCGTAGAAGTCGTGGTTCGTGACCGGCGGGATCTCGGCGGGCACGCTGGCGCGCGGGCCGTCCTCGAACTCCAGGACGCCGCACTCGATCTCGCGGCCGCGCAGCAGCGCCTCCACGATGATCTTCGGGTCGTGGCGGCGGGCCTCCTCGACGGCCTCGTCCAGGCCGGAGAGGTCGTCGACCTTGGTGATGCCGACGGACGAGCCGCCGCGGGCCGGCTTCACGAAGAGCGGCCAGCCGTGGTCGGCGGCGAACTCCACGATCTTCTTGCGGGCGGCGGCCGGGTTCTGCTCCCACTCGCGCGGGCGGATCACCTCGTACGGGCCGACCGGCAGGCCGAAGGAGACGAAGACCCGCTTCATGTACTCCTTGTCCTGGCCGACGGCGGAGGCGAGGACGCCGGCGCCGACGTACGGGATGCCGGAGAGCTCCAGGAGGCCCTGGAGGGTGCCGTCCTCGCCGTACGGACCGTGCAGCACGGGGAACACGACGTCGACCTCGCCGAGCGCCTGCGGCAGCGCGCCGGGCTCGTTGAGAACCACCTCGCGGCTGGCCGGGTCGACGGGCAGCACGACGCCGCCGGTGACGGACTCGGCGAGTTCGGCGACGTCCGGCAGGGCGCGGTCGCTGATGGCCATCCGCTCGGGGGCGTCGGCGGTCAGCGCCCAGCGGCCCTCGCGGGTGATGCCGATGGGCAGCACGTCGTACTTGTCCCGGTCGATGGCGCGCAGGACGGCACCGGCGGTGACGACGGAGATGGCGTGCTCGGAGCTGCGTCCGCCGAAGACGACGGCCACGCGCGGCTTGCGGGGGCTCTGGGTGTTCTCGCTCATATCGCGATGAGCGTACCTTGCGGCGTCCGAACTGCTTAAGCCCCGCGGCCGCCGCGCGCGTACGGCTCAAGAGGGCGTGCTCAGCGGCGCTCGGGCTTGGCGCTGCGCGACATGAGCTCCTTGAGCGCGACGACCGGCGGCTTGCCGTCGTGGACGATCGAGACGACCGTCTCGGTGATGGGCATGTCGACGCCGTGGCGGCGGCCCAGATCCAGCACGGACTCGCAGGACTTGACGCCCTCGGCGGTCTGCTTGGTGGCCGCGATGGTCTCCTGGAGGGTCATCCCGCGGCCCAGGTTGGTGCCGAAGGTGTTGTTCCGGGAGAGCGGCGAGGAGCAGGTGGCGACGAGGTCGCCCAGCCCTGCGAGCCCGGAGAAGGTCAGCGGGTCGGCGCCCATGGCGAGGCCGAGGCGGGTGGTCTCGGCGAGGCCGCGGGTGATGAGGGTGGCCTTGGAGTTGTCGCCGAGGCCCATGCCGTTGGCGATGCCGACGGCGAGGCCGATGACGTTCTTCACCGCGCCGCCGAGTTCGCAGCCGACGACGTCGGTGTTGGTGTACGGGCGGAAGTACGGGGTCATGCAGGCGCTCTGGAGCCGCTGGGCGACCGACTCGTCGGCGCAGGCGACCACGGCGGCGGCGGGCTGCCGGGCGGCGATCTCCTTGGCCAGGTTGGGGCCGGTGAGCACGGCCACGCGCTCGGCGGGCACGTCGGCGACCTCGCGGATGACCTCGCTCATGCGCTTGGCGGTGCCGAGTTCGATGCCCTTCATCAGGGACACCAGGACGGTGTCCGGGGCGAGTTTCGGCGCCCACTGGGCGAGGTTCTCGCGCAGCGTCTGGGAGGGGACGACGAGGACCGTGAAGTCGGCGTCGCGGGCGGCCTCGGCCGGGTCGGCGGTGGCCGTGATGCCCTTGGGGAGTTCGACCCCGGGGAGGTACTCGGGGTTGGTCCCGGTGCTGTTGATGGCCTCGGCGAGGGCGGCGCGGCGGCCCCACAGGCTCACCTCGCAGCCCGCGTCGGCGAGCACCATGGCGAAGGCGGTGCCCCAGGATCCGTTGCCGAAGACGGCTGCCTTGGTCACTTGGTGCCCTCTCCGGTCGTGCCGTCCGCGGCGGCCTTGCGGCGCTGTTCCTGCCGGGCCTTCCGGTGGTCGTACGGCTCGGCCGGCGCCTGCTCCCCGCGGACCTCCTCCAGGAGGCGGGTGATGGCCGCCATGATCTCCTCGGTGGCCGCGCGCAGCACGTCGGGCGTGGGCTCGACGTCGTAGAAGCGGGAGAGGTCGACCGGCGGACCGGCCTGCACGATCAGGGTCTTGCGGGGGCGCAGCCGGAGCTTGTCCTGCTTGGCGTACGGCGGCATGGCGAGGTTGGCGCCCCACTGGGCGACCGGGATGACGGGGGCCTTGGTGAGCAGGGCGACGCGGGCGGCGCCGGTCTTGCCGGCCATCGGCCACATCTCGGGGTCGCGGGTGAGGGTGCCCTCGGGGTAGAAGGCGACGCACTCGCCGCGCTCGATGGCGTCGACGGCGGCGCGGAAGGCGTCCAGGGCGTTGGTGGTCTCGCGGTAGACCGGGATCTGGCCGGTGTTGCGGAGCATGGTGCCGACGAATCCGGCCTTGAAGAGGCCCGCCTTGGCCAGGAAGCGGGGCACGCGGCCGGTGTTGTACTGGTAGTGCGCGTAGGAGAGCGGGTCCAGGTACGAGTTGTGGTTGACCGCGGTGATGAAGCCGCCGTCGGCCGGGATGTGCTCCTGTCCGCGCCAGTCCCGGTTGAACAGCACCACCAGTGGGGGTTTGGCGATGACCGCCGCCAGGCGGTACCAGAAGCCGATTCTGCGGCGGGACACGCGAACACCTTTCTCCGGACTGCGCAAGGGGTCAAGTGTCACCCCCTGCTCCTGGCCTGTCGAGGACACCGTACGCCCCGGGGCTCGGGCGGTTCGCGCGGGCGGGACAGAATGGGGCGCGATGACGAGCCACGCCGAGCACGACACCGAGAACGACTGGTCGCTGGTGGTGCCCCTGAAGCCGCTGGCCCGCGCCAAGAGCCGCCTCGCACCCGCCGTGGGCGGGGCGCTGCGCGGCCGGCTCGCGCTCGCGTTCGCCGAGGACACGGTGGCGGCGGCCCTTTCCTGTCCGGCGGTACGGGATGTGGCGGTCGTCACGGACGACCCGGCGGCCGCGGCGGCGCTCGGCGCGCTGGGCGCCCGTATCGTCCCGGATCTCCCGGCCGCGGGCCTCAACGGCGCCCTCTCCCACGGCGCCCGCGCCGTCCGCGCCCTGCGCCCGGCCGCCCGGATCGCCGCCCTCAACGCCGACCTCCCGGCCCTCCGCCCCGCCGAGCTGGCCCAGGTCCTGGCGGTGGCCCGACAATTTCCCCGGGCTTTTCTCGCCGATGCCGCCGAAATAGGTACGACATTCCTCTCGGCGTCCCCGGGCGTCGAATTGGAACCCGCATTCGGAGGCCCTTCCCGCCGCCGCCATTTGTCCTCGGGCGCGGTGGAAATCCACCTCCCGGACGTCGATTCCGTCCGCCGCGACGTCGACACCGGCGACGACCTGGCGGCGGCGATGGCCCTGGGCGTGGGCCCGCGGACGGCGGCGCGGTGGGTGCGGGCGGCGGGGTAGGGCCGTCCTCGGGGCCGTCCTCCGGGGCGTCCTCGGGCCCGGCCGATAGGCTGGCCGTATGCAGGCGACCGCGTACACGTACGACCCCGAGACCCGCAGCGGCAGTGTGCTGCTCGACGACGGCACCCCGGTGGAGTTCGGGGGCGAGGCCTTCGAGGCCGGGGGGCTGCGGTTGTTGCGGCCGGGGCAGCGGGTGCGGATCGAGACGGAGGGCACCGGGAGTGCTCTGCGGATCACGCTGGTGACGCTGCAGACCTTCTAGGGGTCCATGAGGCGGACACGCCGCGGGCCGGGCTCCCCTGGGGGGAGCCCGGCCCGGCGTGTGAGCACCAGCCGTCCTACTTCTTCGCGGCGGTCTTCTTCGCGGTGGTCTTGCGCGCCGTCGTCTTCTTGGCGGGCGCCTTCTTCGCGGTGGCCTTCTTGGCCGGCGCGGTCTTCTTCGCGACGGTCTTCTTGGCCGCGGCGGTGGTCTTCTTCGCCGGGGTCGCCTTCTTCGCGGCAGCGGTGGTCTTCTTGGCGGCGGCCGTGGTCTTCTTGGCGACCGTCTTCTTGGCCGCGGCGGTGGTCTTCTTCGCCACGGTCTTCTTGGCCGGGGCCGCCTTCTTGGCGGCGGCCTTCTTGGCGGTGGTGGCCTTCTTGGCCGCCGCCTTCTTCACCGTCGCGGCGGCCGCGCCGCCGGTCAGGGAGCCCTTCGGGGCCTTCTTGACGGAGACCTCGCCGCCCTTGGGGAGCTTCTTCGAGCCGCTGACCAGGTCCTTGAAGCCCTGACCGGCACGGAAGCGCGGGACGGAGGTCTTCTTGACCCGGACGCGCTCACCCGTCTGCGGATTGCGGGCGTAGCGGGCCGGACGGTCGACCTTCTCGAACGAGCCGAAACCGGTGACCGAGACCCGGTCCCCGGAGACCACGGCGCGCACGATGGCGTCGAGCACGTGGTCGACGGCTTCGGCGGCCTGCTGGCGACCGCCCAACTTGTCGGCAATCGCTTCTACGAGCTGCGCCTTGTTCACGTCTTCCCCTTCGGAGACTTTGCCGGAACGAAAGTGTTCAAGCTTTTTCGCACGTTAGGCATGTATATACCGCAAATCAAACACGAAACGGGCTAATCACCCTTGTGCCGCAACGCGGTGGACGAGTTGCGGAGTTCCGGGTGTCAGTCGTCTTCAGGGAATCGACCCTCGTCGAGGTCCTTCATCAACCGGTCCAGACGCGTTGCCGCGTCCTTGAGATCGTGCTTCGCCGCGGCCGTGACGACCAGCAGCTTCCGGGACAGCGCCATCCTTACGCCCTCCGGGACTTGCAGTTCGCGCACCCTTGTGTGCGCTTCCTTCAATCGGGCGGCGACTGCCTCGTAGAGCTCGAGTTGGCTGTCGCGTTCCATGCACCGATTGTGCCATCTAGGGCGAGTTGTCGCCCGACAGGGTCTCAACAAGCGACTGCGCCCCCCACCGGACGGTGGGGGGCGCAGTACTGGAAAAGCGCTGCTCAGACGGTAATTGTACGGGGCTTGAAGGCCGGCCTCGCGGCCTCGTACGCCGCGATGTCCGCTTCGTTCTGAAGGGTGAGGCTGATGTCGTCCAGACCGTTCAGGAGCCGCCAGCGGGCGTTCTCGTCGAGCTCGAAGTCGGCGTCGATCCCGGCCGCGAGGACCTTGCGGGCCTCCAGGTCGACGGTGATCTCGGCGGTCGGGTCGGCCTCGGTCAGCTCCCACAGCGCGTCCACGGTCGCCTGCGGCAGGACCACCGTCAGCAGACCGTTCTTCAGCGAGTTGCCGCGGAAGATGTCGGCGAAGCGGCTGGAGATCACGGTCTTGAAGCCGTAGTTCTGCAGCGCCCAGACGGCGTGCTCGCGGGAGGAGCCGGTGCCGAAGTCGGGGCCGGCCACCAGGACCGTGGCGCCCTGCCGCTCGGGGCGGTTGAGGACGAACTGCTCGTCCTTGCGCCAGGCCTCGAAGAGGCCGTCCTCGAAGCCGTCGCGGGTGACCTTCTTGAGCCAGTGCGCGGGGATGATCTGGTCGGTGTCGACATTGCTGCGGCGCAGCGGAACGGCGCGGCCGGTGTGGCTGGTGAATGCTTCCATGGTTCCTCAGACCCCCGCGGTGGTGGCGACGTCGGACAGATCGGCCGGGGAGGCCAGGTGGCCCAGGACGGCGGTGGCGGCGGCGACCTGGGGGGAGACCAGGTGGGTGCGGCCGCCCTTGCCCTGCCGGCCCTCGAAGTTGCGGTTGGAGGTGGACGCGGAGCGCTCACCGGGGGCCAGTTGGTCGGGGTTCATGCCCAGACACATGGAGCAGCCCGCGTGCCGCCATTCGGCGCCGGCCTCCTTGAAGACCTTGTCCAGGCCCTCCTCGACGGCCTGCAGGGCGACCCGGACGGAGCCGGGGACGACCAGCATGCGGACGCCGTCGGCGACCTTGCGGCCCTCCAGGAGGGAGGCCGCGTTGCGCAGGTCCTCGATGCGGCCGTTGGTGCAGGAGCCTACGAAGACGGTGTCGACCCTGATGTCGCGCAGCGGCTGCCCGGCGGTCAACCCCATGTACTCCAGGGCCTTTTCGGCGGCGAGGCGCTCCGAAGCGTCTTCGTACGAAGCGGGGTCGGGGACGTGCGCCGAAAGCGGCGCGCCCTGGCCGGGGTTGGTGCCCCAGGTGACGAACGGCGCGAGCTCGGCGGCGTCGATGACGACCTCGGCGTCGAAGACGGCGTCCTCGTCGGTCTTCAGGGTCTTCCAGTACGCGACGGCGGCGTCCCAGTCCTCGCCCTCGGGGGCGTGGGCGCGGCCCTTCAGGTAGGCGAAGGTGGTCTCGTCGGGGGCGATCATGCCCGCGCGGGCGCCGGCCTCGATCGACATGTTGCAGATGGTCATCCGGGCCTCCATCGAGAGCTTCTCGATGGCGGAGCCGCGGTACTCCAGGACGTAGCCCTGGCCGCCGCCGGTGCCGATCCGGGCGATGATCGCCAGGATCAGGTCCTTGGCGGTGACGTCGGCGGGCAGCTCGCCGTCGACGGTGATGGCCATGGTCTTCGGGCGGGCCATCGGCAGCGTCTGGGTGGCGAGGACGTGCTCGACCTGGCTGGTGCCGATGCCGAACGCCAGCGCGCCGAAGGCGCCGTGCGTGGAGGTGTGCGAGTCGCCGCAGACCACGGTGGTGCCCGGCTGGGTCAGTCCCAGCTGCGGTCCCACCACGTGGACGACGCCCTGCTCGACGTCGCCCAGCGGGTGCAGCCGGACGCCGAACTCGGCGCAGTTCTTGCGGAGGGTCTCCAGCTGGGCGCGGGAGACCGGGTCGGCGATCGGCTTGTCGATGTCGAGGGTCGGGGTGTTGTGGTCCTCGGTGGCGATGGTGAGGTCGAGGCGCCGCACCTGCCGGCCGTTCTGGCGCAGGCCGTCGAAGGCCTGGGGGCTGGTCACCTCGTGCAGCAGGTGCAGATCGATGAAGAGGAGGTCGGGCTCGCCTTCGGCGCGCCGGACGACGTGGTCGTCCCAGACCTTCTCCGCGAGAGTCCTACCCATCGCTTTCCCTCCGGCCGGCGGCGTGCGCCGACACCACTAGAGATCGTTTCGCGGGCCGTCGTGCGGCCGCCTCACCAGAGTGACGCGTTCCTCGGAAAATTGAACTTGCGTTTCACAGAGTGAGACGCGAATATCGTTGCATGGACAACTCTAGCGGCGTAGGCGTTCTCGACAAGGCAGCCCTTGTCCTGAGCGCCCTGGAGTCCGGTCCGGCCACCCTCGCAGGACTGGTCGCGGCGACGGGACTCGCACGACCCACGGCCCACCGACTGGCCGTGGCACTGGAACACCACCGGATGGTGGCCCGCGACATGCAGGGCCGGTTCATCCTCGGACCGCGGCTGGCGGAGCTCGCCGCCGCGGCCGGCGAGGACCGGCTGCTCGCGACGGCCGGACCGGTGCTCACGCATCTGCGCGACGTGACCGGCGAGAGCGCCCAGCTCTACCGGCGCCAGGGCGACATGCGCATCTGCGTGGCGGCGGCCGAGCGGCTGTCCGGACTCCGGGACACCGTCCCGGTCGGTTCGACGCTCACGATGAAGGCCGGCTCGTCCGCGCAGATCCTGATGGCCTGGGAGGAGCCCGAGCGGCTGCACCGCGGCCTCCAGGGCGCCCGCTTCACGGCGACGGCCCTGTCGGGCGTACGGCGCCGCGGCTGGGCCCAGTCGATCGGCGAGCGGGAGCCGGGCGTCGCGTCCGTCTCCGCGCCCGTGCGCGGCCCCAGCAACCGCGTGGTGGCCGCCGTGTCGGTCTCCGGGCCGATCGAGCGCCTGACCCGCCACCCGGGCCGGATGCACGCCCAGGCGGTCATCGACGCCGCCGCGCGCCTGTCCGAGGCCCTGCGCCGCAACGGCTGATCCGCTTTCCCTCTGTTCAGCTGTACGCGCTTCATCTGTACGTGTCCGGCCCACCGCTCCAACGCCGCAGCGGTGGGCCGGAGTTGTGTCTGCCACAAGATCGTCCGTGGTGGAACGACGAAGAAGCCCTCCCCCGAAGGGAAGGGCTTCTTCTGTGCGTACCCCCGACCGGATTCGAACCGGCGCTACCGCCTTGAGAGGGCGGCGTGCTAGGCCGCTACACAACGGGGGCATGGATCCTGCGTCTCCGCAGATCCAAGCTGGTCTACCAGGACTCGAACCTAGACTAACTGAACCAGAATCAGTCGTGCTGCCAATTACACCATAGACCAAAGTGGTTTAGACCAACTCGTACCCCCGACCGGATTCGAACCGGCGCTACCGCCTTGAGAGGGCGGCGTGCTAGGCCGCTACACAACGGGGGCCCTAGCGATCCTCACCCGGCGTGAGCCGGGTGATGTCACCGCAGAGCCACCGGGAGCTACCCAAGTGATCCTGCGGGATGGATCTGTACCCCCGACCGGATTCGAACCGGCGCTACTGCCTTGAGAGGGCAGCGTGCTAGGCCGCTACACAACGGGGGCTTTGTGGATCTATTATCCACGGTTGCAGATGAGCTCTGCGAGCTGGCCTACCTGGACTCGAACCAAGACTAACTGAACCAGAATCAGTCGTGCTGCCAATTACACCATAGGCCACCGGGGCGCGATCCCATCGAGAGGGGATCTTGCTCTGGCTTGCGCTTCCGGGGCTTTCCGGCCTTTCGGCCCGTTCCCCTCGGCGCAGGAAGAACATTACCCGAAGGTGGACGGTGCTCCAAAACGCGTATCCGCGCGCAGCAGCGCCGGGAGCTGGCGGAGGCTCGTGATCCGCTTCAGTTCGGGCCGTCCGCCGGTGTCCGCGCGGTCCAGCCAGATGCCCGTCAGGCCGGCCCCGTCGGCGCCGCGCGCGTCGATGTCGGGGTGGTCCCCCACGTACGCGACCTCGCAGGGCCGCAGGCCGAGGGCGGTGCAGGCGGCGTGGAAGGCCTCCGGGGCCGGCTTGGCCACGCCGAGCTCCACGGCGCACACCACGGCCTCGAAGCGGTCCCGCACGCCGAGCGCGCGGAGCTTGTGGTCCTGGTTGTGCAGGCTGGAGTTGGAGAGGACCGCCTGACGGTAGTCGGCGGCCAGCAGGTCCAGGACGGGCACGGCGTCGGGGAACAGCGCCCAGGCCGCCTCGTAATGGACCACATAGCGCTCGAACCAGCCGTCGGCCTCCCCGGCGGTCAGCTCCGGCCGCCCGAGGAAGTCCCGGACCCTCCCCCGCCGCTGCTCCTGCCAGTCCCCGCCGCCCGCCTCGTAACGCCGCCAGTGCAGCTCCGTGAGCTCCTTCCAGCGCGCGAGGGCGTCCTCCACCGACCCGTACCGCCCGAGCAGCCCCTCGGCGGCGAGATGGGCGCGCATCCCCGCGCGGTCGGCGGCGGCGTAATCGAAGAGCGTGTCGTCGATGTCCCAGAGGACGGCGCGGATGGCCATGGAAACGACGGTACCCCCGTCCCGGGGCGGGACGGGGGTACTCCGGGCGGGCCCGGGGAGGGTCAGCCGGCGAGCTTCGCCAGGGCCGCGTCGATGCGGGCCAGGGTCTTCTCCTCGCCCAGGATCTGGAGGGACTCGAAGAGCGGGAGGCCGACCGTGCGGCCGGTGACGGCGACGCGGACCGGGGCCTGGGCCTTGCCGAGCTTGAGGCTGTGGGCCTCACCGGCGGCCAGGACCGCGTTCTTGAGCGACTCCGGGTCGTTCCAGTCGGCGGCCACGAGCTTCTCGCGGGCGGTGGTGAGGAGGGCGGCGGGCTCGCCCTTCATCGCCTTGTCCCAGGAGGGCTGGTCGAAGACCGGCTCCTTCAGGAAGAGGAAGTCGACGTTGGCCGTGATGTCCGACAGGACGGTCAGGCGGGTCTGCGCGTACGGCGCGATGGCCTCCCAGGCGGCCCGGTCGAAGTCCTCCGGGGCCCAGTTCGCGTGCGGGGCCCGCAGCCAGGGCTCGCAGGCCGCGGCGAAGTCCTTCACGTCCAGCATGCGGATGTGGTCCGCGTTGATGGACTCGGCCTTCTTGAGGTCGAAGCGGGCCGGGTTGGCGTTGACGTCCGCGATGTCGAACTTCTCGACCATCTCGGGGATGGTGAAGAGGTCCTGGTCGGCGGAGAAGGACCAGCCGAGGAGGGACAGGTAGTTCAGCAGGCCCTCGGGGAGGAAGCCGCGCTCCCGGTAGAGGTTGAGGGAGGCCTGCGGGTCGCGCTTGGAGAGCTTCTTGTTGCCCTCGCCCATCACGTACGGCAGGTGGCCGAAGTGCGGGATCTCCTTGGCGACGCCCAGCTCGATCAGCGCCTTGTAGAGCGCGATCTGGCGCGGGGTGGAGGAGAGCAGGTCCTCGCCGCGCAGGACGTGGGTGATCTCCATCAGGGCGTCGTCGACCGGGTTGACCAGGGTGTACAGCGGGGCGCCGTTGGCGCGCACGATGCCGTAGTCCGGGACGTTCTCCGGGGTGAAGGTGAGCTCGCCGCGGACCAGGTCGGTGAAGGTGATGGTCTCGTCGGGCATCCGGAAGCGGACGATGGCCTCGCGGCCCTCCGCCTTGTAGACCTCGACCTGCTCGGCGGTCAGCTCGCGGCAGTGGCCGTCGTAGCCGGAGGGCTTGCCGGCGGCGCGGGCGGCCTCGCGGCGGTCGTCCAGCTCGGTCTGGGTGCAGTAGCAGTGGTACGCGTAGCCGCCGGCGAGCAGCCGCTCGGCGACGTCCTTGTAGATGTCCATCCGCTGCGACTGGCGGTACGGCTCGTGCGGGCCGCCGGTCTCGGGGCCCTCGTCCCAGTCGAGGCCGAGCCACTTCAGCGAGTCGAGGAGCTGGTTGTACGACTCCTCGGAGTCGCGCGCAGCGTCGGTGTCCTCGATGCGGAAGACCATGGTGCCCTGGTTGTGCCGGGCGAAGGCCCAGTTGAAGAGGGCGGTGCGGACCAGGCCCACGTGGGGGTTGCCGGTCGGCGAGGGACAGAAACGGACGCGGATATTCGCGTTAGCCACGCTTGATCACCCTGTTGGTGAGAGTGCCGATGCCTTCGATGGTGACGGCGACCTCGTCGCCGACGTTGAGGGGGCCGACCCCGGCGGGGGTGCCGGTGAGGATGACGTCGCCCGGGAGCAGCGTCATGGCCTCGGAGATGTGGACGACCAGGTCCTCGATGGAGCGGATCATGTCGCTCGTACGACCCAGCTGACGCTGTTCGCCGTTGACCGTCGCCTGGACGGTGAGGTCGTTCGCGTCGGCGGTGCTCAGGCCGGTCTCGATCCAGGGGCCCAGCGGGCAGGAGGTGTCGAAGCCCTTGGCGCGGGCCCACTGGGACTCGCGCTTCTGGACGTCGCGCGCGGTGACGTCGTTGGCACAGGTGTAGCCGAAGACGACGTCCTGGACGCGCTCGCGGGGCACCTCGCGGCACATGCGGCCGATGACCACGGCCAGTTCGGCCTCGTGGTGCAGCTCGTGGGAGAAGGAGGGGTACTCGATGGCGTCGCCGGGGCCGATGACCGAGGTGGTGGGCTTGAAGAAGGCCACCGGGACCTCGGGGACCTCGTTGCCGAGTTCCTTGGCGTGCTCCGCGTAGTTGCGCCCGATGCCCACGACCTTGTTGGGGAGCACGGGCGGCAGGAGCCGGACCTTGCTCAGCGGGACCTTGGTGCCGCTGAGCTCGAAGTCGGTGTACGGGATGCCCTTGATGATGTCGAGGACCAGGCCGCCGGACTCGACGGTCCCCTCGCCCTCGACGGCTCCGAAGGCGACGTTGCCGTCGATGGAGAATCTGGCGATGCGCACGAGTGCTGTCGCCCCTCACTTGCTACTGGCTGGAGTCTGACGCTCCAGGCTAACGCGGCGAGGGGGCCTGTCCTGCGGGATTACTCGCCGGAGAGGTACGCCGGGACGTACGGGGCGGGCGGGACCATCAGGACCGTGCGGCGCGGGTTGGCGGTCGCGCCGGGGAGCGCGGCGGCGTACTCGGGCTGGGCTCCCCGGCCGAGCTCCTGCGCGTCCTCGAGGTGGGCGAGGGTGGAGCGGCGGGGGTTGGCCGTGGTGCGGAGTACGGACGTCGTGTTCATCGCGGTGTCGGACCCTTGTCTGCGTGGGGCGCGCCCGTAGGGGGCGCGTGGTACGGGATGCCCATTCTGTAAAGCGTCAGGCTAAACATGCAATTCCCTTCGAATGCATGGCGGATTCAACGAACTACGTGTGAGTTTGCTCACCACCACGGGAACAATCCGGGCATTACGCATCGCCATTCGAGGTAACCGAAACGGACATTCCTCCACTGAACGATTCATTCCGCTGCTGATCATCGCGACTGGGACACCCCCACCCCTCCGTCGCTTCGCCGGGTTTCGCCCGGTTCGTCCGTGATCATCTTCTACATGGGGTGACACCTCGTTCACACGTTGTCATGCCTGTCTCGGCACGCTCCACGGCCCTTGTTGGAGATCCGGCACTGTGCTGGAATTCCACGCACCGCCGCGGGCTTCAGGCCGGCGCGCAGGGGGCGCAACGCAGCGCCGGCCGAGTGGCGGGGAAGGGGGATCTGCGCCGGTCACCGACGACCACCACTGGGGCGCACCTGCGCCCCACGACGCCGACACCGTCCTCTCCGTTCACCCGGAAGGACGCCTGGTCCAGAGGTTGCGACGCTAGTGCAGGGACGTTTCAAGAGGGATGGCACGGGCTCTTCCCAGGCCCGCAAGGGCCGAGGGGAAGCTGCTGCGGAGCAGGAGCCGCGTGCCGGGACCCAGCACGGATCCCCGGCCCCGCACCCCCAGAACCAGGGGAAGACCCAGGGCAAGGCCCCGGGCAAGGGCGACTCCGGCGACGGCTCGGGCCGCGGCACCGCCGCGGACGCCGTGGCGGAGAGCGCACCGCTGCCCCGGCTGGCCGGCGACAACCAGGTCGGCCCGCGAATAGCCCTGCGCAACTGGCGCATCTCCACGCGCCTGGTCGCGCTGCTGACCCTCCCCGTGGTCGCGGCGACCAGCCTCGGCGGCATCCGCATCAACGAGTCCATGCAGGACATGGAGCAGCTGGATCAGATGCAGCTGCTCACCAGGTTGACCAAGGAAGCCACCAACTTCGCCGAGAAGCTGCAGCGGGAGCGCGACCTCTCCGCCGGTCCGCTGGCGAACGGCCGGTCGAGCGGCGACTACCAGGTCGCGAGCCCGCGCAAGGAGACCGACCGCGCGCACCGGGCCTTCCTCGACGCCACCAACGAGATCCCGGCGACCGACGACGACGAGTCGCTGCGCAGCATCCGGCAGAACGTCAGCCAGATCGCCTCGCAGGTCAGCTCGCTCGGCTCGATCCGCGCCACCGCGTACGAGAAGAACGTCGCCCACTCGGTGACGGTCGAGGCCTACAGCCGCCTCATCCGCTCGCTGCTCAGCCTGTCCCAGGACATGGCCCAGGCGACCAGCAACCCGGACATGATCAAGCGGACCCGCGCGCTCGCCGCGTTCTCGTCCGCCAAGGAGTACGCCTCCATCCAGCAGGCGATCATCGCCTCCGCGCTGCCCCCCAACGACAGCCGCGCCGGCAGCATCGCGCTCGGCGACCGTCTCTACGGCGACGCCGCGTTCACCAGCGAGGACGTCGAGCTCAAGTCCTTCAAGGCGATCTACGAGTCGACCGGCGGCGACGCCGAGGACCTCACCGCCTCCCTGGAGAGCGGCAACCCCTCGATCGAGGCCGCCAACAACTACACGCGCCGGATGCTGAAGGCGGACCGTCCGCTCGACATCAAGCGCGGTCACCTGAACTTCACCGACGAGTACGACACCAAGATGCGTGCGATGAAGACCATCGAGGCCACGCTGCTCGGCGAGATGGAGACCAAGGCGCGCGAGCTGCGGCAGGAGTCGCAGCGCGACGCCATCATCAACGGTGCGCTGATCCTCCTCGTCCTCGGCGTCTCCCTCGTCGGCGCCTTCGTCGTGGCCCGGTCCATGATCCGCTCGCTGCGCCGGCTCCAGGACACCGCGACCAAGGTCGCCCAGGAACGCCTGCCCGAGCTGGTCAAGCAGCTCTCCGAGTCCGACCCGCAGGACGTCGACACCTCCGTCGAGTCCGTCGGTGTGCACTCCCGGGACGAGATCGGCCAGGTGGCCGCGGCCTTCGACGACGTGCACCGCGAGGCGGTCCGCCTCGCCGCCGAGCAGGCCCTCCTCCGGGGCAACGTCAACGCGATGTTCACCAACCTCTCGCGCCGTTCCCAGGGCCTCATCCAGCGCCAGCTCTCGCTCATCTCCGAGCTGGAGTCCCGCGAGGCCGACCCGGACCAGCTGTCCTCGCTGTTCAAGCTCGACCACCTCGCGACCCGTATGCGCCGTAACGGCGAGAACCTCCTCGTCCTCGCGGGCGAGGAGCCGGGCCGCCGCTGGACCCGCCCGGTCCCGCTGGTCGACGTGCTCCGTGCCGCCGCCTCCGAGGTGGAGCAGTACGAGCGCATCGAACTGGCCGCGGTCCCGGCGACCGAGGTCGCCGGCCGGGTCGTCAACGACCTCGTGCACCTCCTCGCCGAGCTGCTCGAGAACGCCACCTCGTTCTCCTCGCCGCAGACCAAGGTCCGGGTCACCGGTCACGCGCTGCCCGACGGCCGGGTGCTCGTCGAGATCCACGACACCGGTATCGGCCTCTCCCCCGAGGACCTGGCCGCGATCAACGAGCGGCTCGCCTCGCCGCCCACCGTGGACGTCTCGGTCTCCCGCCGCATGGGTCTGTTCGTGGTCGGCCGGCTCTCCCTGCGCCACGGCATCCGGATCCAGCTGCGTCCGTCCGACTCGGGCGGCACCACCGCGCTCGTCATGCTCCCGGTCGACGTCGCCCACGGCGGCAAGAAGCCCGCGCCGAAGCCCGGCGCCGGCGGCCAGGGCGCGATGCCGCAGGGCCAGGGTGCCCCGGGCGGGCGCCTCGCCGGCGGTCAGGGCGCGGCCGGTGGCCCCGGCGCGCTCGGCGGCGGACGTCCGGGCGGTGCACCGTCGGCGCCCGGCGGCCGGCTCGGTGCCGGTGCGGCCCGTGGCGCGCTGCCCGCGCGCGACGGCGCCGGCCAGGGCCAGAACGGCCCGAGCGGCCAGAACTTCTTCCAGGAGCGCTCGCAGGCGCCCGCCCCGGCGCAGGCCCAGGCTCCGGCCCAGGACCCGGGTCCGCAGACCCAGCCGATGCCGCCGGTCCCGCAGGACGACCGGCGCCCGGCGCCCGGTGGTTTCGGCGGCGGCGCGCAGAGCGCCATCCCGTCCCGTACGGACGTGTGGGGCGGCCAGGGTCCGGCGAACGGGCAGCCCGCGCGCGGCCCGCAGGCCCCGCAGGCTCCCCAGCAGCCGCAGGCTCCGCAGGAGCCGCGTCCGGTCCAGGGCGGCTTCCCGCGGGCCGAGCTGCCCGGGGGCACGCCTCAGCCGCAGCACCCGGCCCGGCCGCAGTCCACCAGCTGGGGCAACGACCAGGCGCAGCCGGTCCGCCGGCCGCAGCAGGACATGACGCCGCTGGACGCGCCGCGCGGTCACGAGGAGCCGTTCGACGGTCCGGGCTCCACCGGCCAGTTCGCGCGCCCCGACTTCGGTGCGCCGCTGGGGGCACCTCCCGGGCCGCAAGGCCCAGGGGGACAGGCCCAGGCCCCGGCCCCGCAGCCGATGGCCCCGCAGGGCTACCAGGACCCGGCGTCCACGGCGCAGTTCCCGCGCCCGGACTTCGGCGCCCCGCAGCAGGCCCCGCAGCAGCAGCAGTACGGCCACCAGCCGTACGTACCGCAGGCGCAGGCTCCGCAGCAGGCGCCGCAGGCCCCGCGTCGGCGCACGGCGAACGAGCCGCAGCAGTCCCAGCAGCCGCAGCAGCCGCAGCTCCAGCAGCCGCGCCGCCCGGAGGCCCTGCCGCCGGCGCAGCACGCCGGTGACGGCCGTACCCCGCTGTACGACACGCTGGAGACCAACTGGTTCCACCAGGAGCAGGGCCAGGCCCAGGGCGGTCAGCCGCAGGGCCAGGGTCAGTACCAGGCTCCCGGGCAGCACCAGGCTCCGGCACAGGGCCGGCACTCCGGTCCGGCGCAGGACCAGGGTCAGGGCCAGTACCAGGCCCCGCGTCAGGCCCCGGCTCCGGCCGCTCCCTCCCAGGGCGCGCCGGACGTCGAGCGGACGATGCAGACCCCGGTGGTCCCGCAGTCCGAGGCGGGCCGGCCGAACGGCCCGGCCGCCTGGCGGACCTCGCCCAACGACGAGCTGGTGCGCCAGGCCGAGCGGGTGCGCAAGCCCGCCGCCGGCGGGGTCACCACCTCCGGGCTCCCGCGGCGCGTGCCGCGGGCCAACCTCGTGCCCGGGACCGCCCAGGAGCAGGCCACGCAGGCCGGCCCCCAGGTGTCCCGCGCACCCGACGACGTCCGCGGCCGGCTCACCAATCTGCGCCGCGGTATCCAGCAGGGCCGTCAGGCGGGCAACTCGACCACGGGTTCCTTCCATGTCGGTCCGACCCACCAGCAGGAGCGTTAGTTGAGCGCGATGAGCCAGGCGGCGCAGAATCTGAACTGGTTGATCACCAACTTCGTGGACAACACCCCCGGGGTGTCGCACACGGTGGTGGTCTCCGCCGACGGACTGCTCCTTGCCATGTCCGAAGGGTTCCCCCGCGACCGCGCCGACCAGCTTGCGGCGGTCGCGTCCGGACTGACCTCGCTGACCGCGGGCGCGTCCAGGATCTTCGAGGGCGGGCCCGTGGCACAGACCGTGGTGGAGATGGAGCGCGGCTTCCTCTTCATCATGTCGGTCTCCGACGGGTCCTCGATGGCCGTACTCGCCCACCCGGAGTGCGACATCGGCCTCGTGGGCTACGAGATGGCGCTGCTCGTCGACCGGGCGGGCAGCGTGCTGACCCCCGACCTGCGGGCCGAGCTCCAGGGCAGCCTGCTCCGCTAGCCGGGGCGCCGCCCGTCGAGCCCGGACCGCTCGAATCCGTACCCGAGACCGATCCGTACCCGAAACCGACACGCCCGCGGGCGGTGCGCCCCTCCGCACCGCCCCGGACCCGTTCACCGTCCGGCCGCCCCAAAGCACTCGGCCCCCCACCGGCCCCATCAGACGGCAGAAGGTTCTGCTGTCACGCCCGGAGGATTCATGACCCCGCCCCCCGCCTCTCACGATCCGTACGGCACATCGATAGACGAGCCGTACGGAGCGGAAGGCGACCAGCCGCTGGTCCGGCCGTACGCCATGACCGGCGGCCGGACCCGGCCGCGCTACCAGCTCGCCATCGAGGCGCTGGTCAGCACTACGGCCGACCCGGCGCATCTGGCCACCCTGCTGCCGGAGCACCAGCGGATCTGCCACCTCTGCCGTGAGGTCAAGTCGGTGGCCGAGGTGTCGGCGCTCCTGTCGATGCCGCTCGGCGTCGCCCGCATCCTCGTGGCCGACCTGGCCGAGGCGGGCATGGTGGCCATCCACCAGCCGGGCAACGGAGAGGCCGGCGGCACGCCGGACGTGACACTGCTCGAAAGGGTGCTCAGTGGACTTCGCAAGCTCTAGCGGCCCCGCCTCCGCGGCCCGTTCGACCACCAGCGCGAAGATCGTGGTGGCCGGCGGGTTCGGCGTGGGCAAGACCACGTTCGTGGGCGCCGTCTCCGAGATCAACCCGCTGCGGACCGAGGCGGTCATGACGTCCGCCTCGGCGGGCATCGACGACCTGACGCACACCGGTGGCAAGACGACCACCACCGTGGCGATGGACTTCGGCCGCATCACCCTGGACCAGGACCTGATCCTGTACCTGTTCGGTACGCCCGGTCAGGACCGCTTCTGGTTCATGTGGGACGACCTGGTGCGCGGTGCCATCGGCGCCGTGGTGCTCGTGGACACCCGGCGGCTCGCCGACTGCTTCCCGGCGGTCGACTACTTCGAGAACTCGGGCCTCCCCTTCGTCATCGCGCTCAACGGTTTCGACGGGCAGCAGCCCTACACGCCGGACGAGGTGCGCGAGGCGCTGCAGATCGGGCCGGACGCTCCCATCATCACGACCGATGCCCGCCACCGCGCGGACGCCAAGAGCGCGCTCATCACCCTCGTCGAGCACGCCCTCATGGCGCGGTTGAAGTAGTACACCGCAAGTAGAAGTCGATATACGTCAGTTGTCGTAGAGATTTTGGGGGCGGTCTGTGTCGTTGGACACGACCGCCCTTGACGGTTCCGCCGGTTCATAACGTTTCGAAAGAGAATTGCGGCGTCTCGGACACCCGACGCATCCGGCTGATGCCGCTGCGCTCACATGAGCCCCGCCTTTTGGCGGGGCTCGCTCTTTATGCCCGTTTTATCGGCGGCGCGAGCCGCGAAAACCGGGCGCTCCGCACTGTTTGGAGGGGACCCCCTTCACGTGCTGCAATTCATGAACTCCCGAGTAGTACGGCCCTGAACGAAACACCCGGCACAACACAGGTGCCGGCGCCGAGAGGTTGTTGGTCGAGTGAGGCGAAGCAAGGAAAGCTCCGCGGAGCAGCAGACGCGGGGCAACTTCACGCCGCCGTCGCGCGCGGCTATGCCGCCCGCGGACGAGCCCGTGGCGTCGCCGGCCCCGAGCCGCAAGGGCAGCACCAGCAAGCTGTCCCCGCGCAACTGGCGGGTGCCCACCAAGCTGAACGCGATCCTCCTCATACCCGTGCTCGTGGGCCTCGTCATGGGCGGCTTCCAGGTGAAGACGGCCATCGACACCTGGCAGGAGGCGCAGGACGCCGAGAAGACGGCGCTCATCGTGCGCGCCGCCTCGGACTACGGCCAGGCGCTGCTCAACGAGCGCGACCTCACCGCCGCCCCGCTCCTCACGGCGAAGTCGCCCGAGGACCGCGAGAGCGACGAGGTCACCCAGGCCTACGCCGCCACCGACGCCGCCAAGGCGAAGTTCGACGAGGCCGTCAAGAACATGCCGAGCGGGGACGGCCTGGAGCGCCGCCTGGGCCTGTTCCGCAACGCCGAGCCGAAGCTCGAGGAGCTCCGCAAGGTCGCGTACACCCGGTCCCAGGACCCGGTGACCACCCAGACCTCGTACACCGAGGTCCAGCACTACCTGATGGAGTTCTCCAACGAGCTCGGTCTGGGCACCGGCAACATCACCAGCTACGGCCGCACCGTCTACGCGATCCAGCTGTCGAAGGCCGCCGAGTCCCTGCAGCGCTCGATCGGCACCCAGCTGCTCGTCCGGCCCAGCCAGAAGGACGAGGTCTTCGCCCAGCAGTCGGTCGCCTTCAACTCGTACAACTACCTGGAGCAGATCGCCCTCGGCGAGTACCAGTCCGGCGGCACCCAGGCCGACGTGGACCGGCTGAAGGAGGTCTTCGCGGGCAAGTCCGCCGAGGGCGCCAAGAAGATGGCCCAGCTGGGCATCGAGCTGCCCAAGGGCACCGGCAAGGACCAGTCCGTCTACGCGGGCGTGGCCCAGGCCATCGGCGGTGCCAAGGACGCCGACGCGATCGCGGACCTGAAGAAGCAGGGCATCACGCCCGAGACCTGGATGGCCGTCGCCACCGCCAAGTTCGACGGCTACACCGAGGTCGAGAAGGAGCTCGTCGACAAGGCCGTGACCGAGGCCGCCGACATCTCCGGCGAGGCCCAGACCGACGCCTACGTCACCGGTGGCATCACCGTCGTCGCCCTGCTCGCCGCCTTCATCCTGGCCGGCCTCATGGCCCGCCAGATGAGCCGCTCGATGCGCGAGCTGCGCACCGCCGCCTTCGGCATCGCCGAGCAGCGTCTGCCGATGCTCGTCGACCAGCTCTCCCGGACCGAGCCCGGCCGGGTCGACACCCGGGTGCAGCCCATCCCGATCGACTCCACGGACGAGATCGGCGAGGTCGCCCGCGCCTTCGACCAGGTGCACCGCGAGGCCGTCCGGCTCGCCGCCGAGCAGGCCCTGCTCCGCGGCAACATCAACGCGATCTTCACCAACCTGTCGCAGCGCAACCAGTCGCTGATCGAGGGCCAGCTGGGCCTCATCACCGACCTGGAGAACAACGAGGCCGACCCGGACCAGCTGGAGAACCTCTTCCGCCTGGACCACCTGGCCACCCGTATGCGCCGCAACGGCGAGAACCTCCTGGTCCTCGCCGGCCAGGAGCCCGGCCGCCGCTGGGACCAGCCGGTCCCGCTGGTGGACGTCATGCGCGCCGCCGCCTCCGAGGTGGAGCAGTACGAGCGCATCGACATCGCCGGTGTCCCGGAGGCCGAGATCCACGGCCAGGCCGTGACCGACCTCGTGCACCTGCTCGCCGAGCTCCTGGAGAACGCCACCACGTTCTCCTCCCCGCAGACCAAGGTCCGGGTCACCGCGACCCGGCTGCCCGACGGCCGCGTGATGGTCGAGATCCACGACAAGGGCATCGGCCTCACCGCCGAGGACTTCGCGGACATCAACCACAAGCTGGCCAACCCGCCGACCGTGGACGCGGCCGTCTCCCAGCGCATGGGCCTCTTCGTGGTCGGCCGGCTCTCCGACCGCCACGGCATCCGGGTCCAGCTGCGCCCCTCGGGCGAGCAGGCCGGCACCACCTCGCTGGTCATGCTGCCGGACGCGATCACCCACGGTGGTGGTGGCGAGACCGCGCCGATGCAGGACGACTTCACCGTCTCGCAGATCATCCCGCAGCAGCAGGTCCAGACGGCCTTCGAGCCGCAGGCCCAGCCGATGCGCACCGCGGCCGAGCTCGGCTTCGACGACTCGCGCTACGAGCAGCCGGGCGACGAGCGCCAGCTCGACCCGGTCAACCGCTCGCTGATGCGCGAGGAGCGCCGGGCGGCCCTGGAGGCCCAGGTGCAGGGCGGCGAGCGCCCGCTGTTCCAGGACGAGATGGAATCCGGCGCGTCCGAACAGCAGACGTTCGTACAGCAGGAGCACGAGCAGGAGTACGCATCGGCCTACCCCGGTGAGTACCAGCAGGAGTACCAGCAGGACTACGCGCAGCCGGGGCAGCCGCAGGGCCAGGACGCCTACGGCTATGCCGAGCAGGGTTACGAGGGCTACCAGCAGTCCGCCGACGGCTACCCGGCTCAGGGCTATGCGGAAGCCGGGTACGACCAGGGCGCGACCGCTCAGCAGGGGTACGCGAACGGCTACGAACCCCAGGCCGACCAGGGCGGCTGGCCGCAGCAGCCCGGCTACGACCAGGGCTACGCACAGCAGTTCGGGACGGAATCGGAATCTGCCCAGGGCGCTCCCGAACAGGACCGTGACCGCGTAGGCTTCGACCGTCCGGGGAGTGGCCCCACTCCCACCCCGGACGCCGGCCACACGCTGACCGGTGCCGGGCTGCCGCGCCGCGGCAGCAGCGCCCCGCAGGCGCCGCAGACCCCGCAGGCGGGACAGTCCGAGCCGCCGGCCCAGCAGGTGCGGCAGGACAGCACGAGCACGGCACCCATGGACGCCGGCGGCTCCGACGACTGGCGCTCGGCCAACGACGAGCGCTGGCAGCGGGCCGAGAAGCTCCGCGACCCGAAGGCGGGCGGGGTCACCTCCTCCGGCCTTCCCCGACGGGTTCCCAAGGCCAATCTGGTCGAGGGAGCCGCGGAGCACACCCCGCAGGGCGGCCCACAGGTCTCCCGCGCACCCGAGGACGTCCGGGGCAGGTTGAGCAACCTGCGCCGCGGCATCCAGCAGGGACGCAGCGCGGGTACGGACACGAACGGATCGGGCCTCGGCCCGGGCAACACCTACAACCAGGAGCGTTAGTGTGAGCGCGATGAGCCAGGCGGCGCAGAATCTGAACTGGTTGATCACCAACTTCGTGGACAACACCCCCGGGGTGTCGCACACGGTGGTGGTCTCCGCCGACGGCCTCCTGCTGGCGATGTCCGAGGGGTTCCCCCGCGACCGCGCCGACCAGCTTGCGGCGGTCGCGTCCGGACTGACCTCGCTGACCGCGGGCGCGTCCCGCATCTTCGAGGGCGGTGCGGTCAACCAGACCGTCGTGGAGATGGAGCGCGGCTTCCTCTTCATCATGTCGATCTCGGACGGCTCCTCGCTGGCCGTGCTCGCGCACCCCGAGTCCGACATCGGTCTCGTGGGCTACGAGATGGCGCTGCTCGTCGACCGGGCGGGCAGTGTGCTCACCCCCGATCTGCGGGCCGAGCTCCAGGGAAGTCTTCTCAACTAACAGACAGACAGTGCGTTTCTCGCCACCGCACCGTAGGGTGCGGTGGCGCGGTTCCAAGGGACATGGGACCGCGAGGCAGTCGGAGGAGGAGACGTGGGCACACCCCCGGGCGGAAGCCCTTATAACGGTTTTGACGCGCATCAGTCGCCGGTGGGCGACCCCGCGCAGAACCGCTACAACTTTCCCTCCGCGCCGAGCAGACCGGGTATGTCGCAGCCGTATCAGCAGCCGCAGGCCCAGCCCACGCCCACCGGTGCGCCGGGTGCGCCGGCCGGCCGTGCGGGCGCCGCGGGCGGGAACAACCCGCTCGTCCGCCCGTACGCGATGACCGGCGGCCGGACCCGGCCGCGTTACCAGCTCGCCATCGAGGCGCTGGTCAGTACCACGGCCGATCCGGCCCGGCTGCAGGGGCAGTTGCCCGAGCACCAGCGGATCTGCCGGCTGTGCTTCGAGATCAAGTCGGTCGCCGAGATCTCGGCACTGCTCTCCATCCCCCTCGGCGTTGCCCGGATTCTCGTGGCCGACCTGGCCGAGGCCGGACTCGTAGCCATCCACCAGCCCGGCGGCGACGAGGCCGCCGGCGGTCAGCCAGACGTGACACTGCTCGAAAGGGTGCTCAGTGGACTTCGCAAGCTCTAGCGGCGGCGCGGCCCGTTCAACCACCAGCGCGAAGATCGTGGTGGCGGGCGGCTTCGGCGTGGGCAAGACCACGTTCGTCGGCGCGGTCTCGGAGATCAACCCGCTGCGAACCGAGGCCGTCATGACGTCCGCTTCCGCGGGCATCGACGACCTCACCCACACGGGCGACAAGACGACGACGACTGTCGCCATGGACTTCGGCCGTATCACCCTGGACCAGGACCTGATCCTGTACCTCTTCGGTACGCCCGGTCAGGACCGCTTCTGGTTCATGTGGGACGACCTCGTGCGCGGTGCCATCGGCGCCGTCGTCCTGGTGGACACCCGTCGGCTCGCCGACTGCTTCCCCGCGGTCGACTACTTCGAGAACTCGGGCCTCCCCTTCGTCATCGCCCTCAACGGCTTCGACGGCCACCAGCCGTACCAGCCGGAGGAGGTCCGCGAGGCCCTCCAGATCGGTCCCGACACCCCGATCATCACCACCGACGCCCGCCACCGCGCGGACGCCAAGAGCGCGCTCATCACGCTGGTCGAGCACGCCCTCATGGCCCGCCTGCGGTAGTTGTCCCGCCGTCTTTCGCGGAAGGCCGCGTTCCCGTTCCGGGACGCGGCCTTCCGCATGTGACCCCCGAACTCCCCATGTGATCCCCGACACGCGAAACCGCCCCCGCGGGGCGGGGCGTCCAGTACGTTGTACGGGGACCTCGGGGGGAGACGATGGGTTCGCTGGACGGTACGCGCCGGATCGGCCGCTTCACGGTCGAACGCACGCTGGGCAACGGCGGGATGGGCAAGGTCTATCTGTGCCGCACCCCCGCCGGGTTACGCCTGGCGGTCAAGGTGATCAGCGCCGAGCTCGCGCACTCGCGGGCCGGGCGGATCAGGTTCCACCGCGAGGTCGAGGCGCTGCGCGACGTGCGCAGCCCGTACACCCTCCCGCTGTACGACGCCGAGACGCTCACCCCGCCGTACTGGCTCGCCTCCCGCTACGTGGAGGGCCCCACCCTCGACCAGCACGTGCGCAAGCGGGGGCCGCTGCCCGAGCGGCGGGTCGCCGAACTGGGCGCGATGCTCGCCGAGGCGCTGGCCGGGGTGCACGCCCACGGGCTGATCCACCGGGACCTCAAGCCCAGCAACATCATCCTGGAGGACGGCGAGCCGCGGCTCATCGACTTCGGCATCGTCCGCTCCGACAGCTGGACCCGGGGCCTGACCGACCCGATGTCGCCGCCCGGCACCAACGGCTTCATCCCGGCCGAGAGTCTGCGCGGCGGCGAACCGACGCCCGCCGTCGACGTGTTCGCGCTCGGGGTCGTTCTGGTCTTCGCCGCCACCGGCCTGCTGCCCTTCGGGCACGGCCTTCCCGCCACCCTGCGGATCTACCAGGGGGTGCCGCCCCGGCTGACCGGTGTGCCGGCCGCGCTCGCCGGGATCGTCCGCTCCTGCCTCGCCCCCGCCCCGGCCGACCGGCCCGGGCCGGAGGAGCTGATGACGGAGCTCGGCGCGCTCCTGAAACCCCCGCCGGGGGCCGGGCGTCCGGTGCCGAAGCCGCCGCACCCGCCGACCGTCCCGGTCGCCGATCCCCCGCACCACTGCCACGCCCCCGTGCCGCCGGCCGCCGGCGGGGGCTGCGCGCTGCGCCCCGTCGCCGCGCGGCTGCTCGCGGCCGGGCTGTCCCGTCCGCTGATCCGGAAGGCGGTGCTGCACCGTGAGCCCTGAGCCCGTGGTCGAACTGCGCGACGGCTGGGAGGCGTTGGTACGGGAATGGGCGCGCCGCCGCGGCGAGCCGGTCCAGACCGAGGACGGCGCCCTGTTCCTGGAGACCAGGACCGGCGACCCGTCCGGGCCCCGGCTCACCGTGGACATCAGCCGGGCCGCCGGCTCGCTGGTGGTGGCCGTCACCGACGGGACGCTCGTCCCCTCGGACCGGCTGGCCCCGACGGCGGCCGCCGCGACCGCGTGGAACGCCCACGAGGTGACCCCGGCGGCGGTGCTCGGCGACGCCCGCAGCGAGGAGCCGCTGCTCTCCGCGGTGCTCGCGCTGCCGCTGGTCTGCCATCTGACCGCCACCGGGTTCGCGACCACCCTCGACGCGCTGCTCGACCGCTCGGTGCGGCTGCTGCGGGAGTGCCACGACCTGGGTTTCGTGCTGCGGAGCTCCGATGACCTCGCCTCGCCGGAGTGAGCCCGTGGAGACCTCCGCGCTGATCCTCACCTTCGTGGTGCTGCCGCCGACGGCCCTGCTCCTCGCGCTGTGGGCGAGCACCGGCTCCTGGTTCTCCGGCTCCCGGCGTCCCGAGGAGCCGGAGCCGCGGCACGAGGCACCGGCCACGCCCGAGGCCACGTCCGAGTCCGCGTCCGCGTCCGAGTCCCTGTCCGAGGAGGCGCCGATGCCCGAGCAGGACGGGACCCGGGAGGGGCGGGGCGCCCGGCCGCGGACGGAGCGGGCGGCCCACCCCCGGCTGCAGGACGACGTCCGGTGGATGGTGTCCAACTCGCGCGCGGTCCTCGGCGACGCCCTCGACACCGCGCTCGACGCGGCGGCGGGGCTGCTGCCGTTCCGTACGGCCCCGACGTCCTCGGGGCAGGAGCCCGCACCGGCCCCCGCTCCCGGAGTCCCCGCTCCCGGACCGCCCGCGGCGCTGCCGCCCGCGCCCCGGGCCCCCGAACTGCCGAGCGGCTGGCGGCCGGCGCCGGAGCCCACCCCCCGGCCCGCCCCCGAGCCGGAGCCGACACCGGAGCCGCCGCCCGCACCCGCACCGGAGCCGGCCGCCGGGCCCGGGACCGTGTACCGGGCCGCCGCCGCGACGGCCGCCGCGCGCGAGTCCGACACCCTCGCCCTCGGCACCGGCTACCGAGCCGTCGTCACCGCCGCGACCTGGCTGCGCCCCGACGGGTACGTGGAGTGGGACGGCGCCCTGTGCCGGGCCCGCTGGCGCGGCCCCGCGACGGCCTACCCGCGCCCCGGGGACCTGGTCCGGGTCACCGCGGCGCCGGACACCGACCCGCCGCTGCTCATCGCCTCCCCGCTCCACTGAACTCGCCACGTCACCGAACTCCCGCTCTCCTGAAGCACGCCCACCGTCCCCGTTCCGCCCTCGCACGCCGGAGTAGCCGTGTACCCGACCGCAAGTCCCGACGAAGCCCCGCTCCCCGTGCCGTACATGGGCTTCGAGTTCGACAGCGCCCAGCGGCTGCCGCTGCTGCTGTGCCTGGACACCTCCTCGTCGCTCAGCCAGAGCGGCGCGATCGGCGCGCTCAACGACGCCCTCGACTCCTGGGCCGAGAGCCTCGCCGAGGACACCGCGCTCAGCGCCGCCGTGGACGTCGCCCTCATCACCTTCGGCGGCACCGAGGGCATCACCGTCTGGCAGGGCGCCACCCCGCTGGGCGCGCTCGCCCCGCGCTGGCCGCACAGCCCGTTCGTACCGGCCCACGAGTTCCGGCCGCCGGCGCTGCGCGCGCACGGCGTGACCCTGATGGACCGGGCGCTGCGGCTCGCCATGGAGGTCGTCGCCGACTACAAGGCCGGGCTGCGCGAGGAGGGCCTCACCTACTACCGGCCGCAGATCTGCGTGGTCACCGACGGCGCGCCCAGCGACGAGCAGGGCCGCTTCTCGCACGCGTACCGGGATCTGCTGCCCGAGCTGCGCAAGGCCGAGGAGGAGCGCCGCTTCCGGCTCTTCGCGGTCGGCGTCGGCGAGCGGCACGCCG
This sequence comes from Streptomyces sp. SKN60, assembly GCF_026236535.1. Lineage (GTDB taxonomy): Bacteria > Actinomycetota > Actinomycetes > Streptomycetales > Streptomycetaceae > Streptomyces. Next base: position 187,885 of record NZ_JAHTMW010000007.1, read on the forward strand.
GGGCCGAGGAGGTCCTCAAGGAGCTGGCCCCGCACTACCACGCCTGGCTGGACGGCTTCCCGTTCGCCGAGCTGCTCACCGCGATGTCGCACAGCGCCCGCGCCACCCAGGGCGGTGCCGACGAGGCCGAGTTCCAGGAGATCTTCGCCCGGCTGAAGCGCCGGCGCGGCGGCGGGCAGGTCCCGGCGTGAGCCCCGGCGGGGCGAGCCGGCGGGGCCGGCCCGCCCACCGCTGGCGGGTGCACGGGATCAGCGCGACCGGCTACCGGCACCTGCGGGACGACAAGCCCTGCCAGGACGCCTGGAAGCACCGGGAGGTCCCGGGCGGTCTGGTCCTGGCGGTGGCGGACGGCGCGGGCAGCGCCGAACGTTCCGGCGAGGGCGCGCGGGTGGCGGTGGAGCTCGCGGTGGACGCCTTCGCCCCGGTCGCCGCGCCCTGGCGGCGCGGGGACGACCCGCACGAGCGCAGGGAGCTGCTGACCGAGGCCTTCCGCGAGGTCCGGGCCGAGTTCCTGACCTGGTGCGCGGGGCCCGCGGCCCCGTTCGCGACCACCCTCACCGTGGTGGTGGCGGCGGAGGGCTGGCTGGGCCAGGTGTCGATCGGCGACGGCCTGGTGCTGCTCCGGGCGGAGGGCGGGGTGCCGGACGAGCGCCCGCCCGGCGGCGGGGACACGGCCTCGCCGCCGGGCCCCGCCTCGTACCATCTGCTCCCCCAGACCCACTCCGGCAGCGAGTACGCCAACGAGACCGTCTTCCTCGGCTCGCCGACCGCGCTCGGGCAGCTGCGGGTGGACTGTGTCCGCGATCCGCGGATCGACGGGGTGCTGCTGTCCACGGACGGGCTCACGCACGCCCTGCTCCGCCGCTCCCCCGCCGGGCCGCCGCTGCCGCACGACGCCTTCCTCGGCCATCTCTTCGAACGGCTCGGCCGGGACGGCTACGACCACGACGAGGAGGACCGCCGGCTCGCGGAATTCCTCGCCTCCGACCAGATCTCCCGAGTGACCGGGGACGACAAGACTCTCCTGTGGGCGATACGACATGACGACCACTGACGGCACCGGCGCCGGCACCGGCTCCGACCGCGGCGACGACTCCCTCACCGACCCCGTGGACCTGACGCTCGGCGACGGCACCCGGATCAGCCGCACCGGCAAGCCCCTCGGCACCGGCGGCCAGGGCAGCGTCTGGGCCTTCGCGGAACGCGCCGACCTCGCCGGCAAGATCTACAACCGGCCGCCCGACGCGGCCCAGCTGCGCCGGCTCGCCGCGATGCTGCGCGCCGACCCGCTGGCCGGGGAGCAACTCGCGGCCGGGCAGCCGCCGATGCTGGTGTGGCCGGTGCAGCTGATCGAGTCGGCGGGGCGGCCGGTGGGGTACGGGATGCCGATCCTGGACCCGGCGGCGCACGTCCGGCTGAGCGGGCTGCTGCAGAAGAACGTGCGGCGCAGCCAGTACCAGGGCCGGGCGCACTGGGGCTTCCTGCTCGGGGTGGCGTCCAACCTCGCGTACATGACGGCGGAGCTGCACCAGCGCGGCTATGTGGTGGGCGATCTGTCCAGCGCGAACGCGGTGGTCGACCCGAAGGGCTATGTCACCCTGCTCGACTGCGACTCCTTCGCCTTCACCGACCCGCTGACCGGCGAGTTCTTCGGCAGCGACGTCTTCACCGACGACTACGCGGGGCCCGAGCGGCACCGCGGCGGGCCGCCGACCCGGCACTCGGACGACTTCGCGCTCGCGGTCCTCGTCTACCAGCTGCTGACCAGCGGGAACCATCCGTACGACGGGAGCCCGCGGGTCGGTGCGGCCGAGTCCACCCGCAAGGACAACGTGCTCGCCGGGAACTCCTTCCTGGTGCATCCGGACCGGGTGCGGGTGCCGCGCCGGCAGCTGCCGGTCGAGACGCTGCCGCCGGAGGTGCTGCGGCTGGCCCGGCAGGCCTTCGGGCCCGGCTGGCGCGAGCCCGCCCGGCGGCCGTCCTCGGCGGCCTGGCTGGAGGCCCTGGACGAGGCGAAGGAGTCCGTGGTGGTGTGCGGCGCGGTGCCGGAGCACCACTACGGCGGGCATCTGCGGGCCTGCCCGTGGTGCGCGCACGCGGAGAACGGCCACCCGGACCCGTTCACCGGGGGCGGCGGGACCCGGGTCCGGGCCCCCGGCGCGTCCACCTCGGCGTCGTATTCGGCCTCGGCCTCGGCGTCCGCGTCGGCTTCGGCCTCGGCGTCCGCCTCCGCGTCGGCGCGGCCGTCGGCGTCCGCGAAGGCCTCCGCCCCACCGCCTCCGCCGCCCCCGCCGACACCGCCCACGCCCCCGCCCCCGCCCACACCCGCGCACGCGCAGAAGCCGGACCCGCTGACCAAGGGCGACATCGCGCTCGCGATCACCCTGATCGTGGGGGCGCTGGCCATCCTGGTCGGGGTGGTCTGGGGGATCGTCGCGCTGATCGGGGCGCTGATCTCCTGACGCCCGTTCCGGCGACGGAGACGGCGAAGGGCCGGATCCCCGGGTGCTCCCGGGGATCCGGCCCTCAGCCGTCGGTCCGTGCGTCAGCGCCAGCTGTGCGGGGCGCGGAAGCCGTTCTCGCGCTCCAGGCGGCGCCACCCGGCGGTGCGGGGGCGGTGGTGGGCGGCCGGCTCGGCGGGCTGGGCCGCGGCGCGGGCGAGGAGGACCGCGGTGATGGCGGCGAGCTCCTCGGGGTCGGCGTGGCCCTTCTCGACCCGGAGCAGGTTGGCTGTGGCAGGCGTGGTCACTTCGGTGAACTCCTCTGATGAGGGTTGCTGAGGCTGGGGAGGTCGGGGGAAGCCCGGAAGGGCTTACTGCGGCGGGTTGCCGTGCTTGCGCGACGGCAGGTCCGCGTGCTTGGTGCGGAGCATCGCGAGGGACTTGGCCAGGACCTCGCGGGTCTCGGCGGGGTCGATGACGTCGTCGACGAGGCCGCGCTCCGCCGCGTAGTACGGATGCATCAGCTCGGCCTTGTACTCCTTGACCATGCGCGTCCGCATCGCCTCGGGGTCCTCGGCCTCCGCGATCTGCTTGCGGAAGATCACGTTCGCGGCGCCCTCGGCGCCCATGACCGCGATTTCGTTGGTGGGCCAGGCGTACGTCAGGTCGGCGCCGATGGACTGCGAGTCCATCACGATGTACGCGCCGCCGTAGGCCTTGCGCAGGATCAGCGAGATCCGGGGCACGGTCGCGTTGCAGTACGCGTACAGCAGCTTCGCGCCGTGCCGGATGATTCCACCGTGCTCCTGGTCCACACCAGGCAGGAAGCCGGGTACGTCCAGAAGAGTGATGATCGGGATGTTGAAGGCGTCGCACATCTGCACGAAGCGGGCGGCCTTCTCGGAGGCCTCGATGTCGAGGACACCGGCGAGGCTCTGCGGCTGGTTGGCGACGATGCCGACGACCTGGCCGTCGAGCCGGGCCAGGGCGCAGATGATGTTGCGGGCCCAGCGCTCGTGGATCTCCAGGTAGTCGCCCTCGTCGACGAGCTCCTCGATGACCTTGTGCATGTCGTACGGGCGGTTGCCGTCGGCCGGCACCAGGTCGAGCAGCACGTCGGAGCGGCGGTCGGCCGGGTCCTCGGAGGCGACGACCGGCGGGTTCTCGCGGTTGTTCTGCGGCAGCATCGACAGCAGGTACCGCACCTCGGCGATGCAGGTCTCCTCGTCGTCGTACGCGAAGTGCGCCACGCCGCTGGTCTCGGCGTGCACGTCGGCGCCGCCCAGTCCGTTCTGGGTGATCTCCTCGCCGGTGACCGCCTTGACGACGTCCGGGCCGGTGATGAACATCTGCGAGGTCTCGCGGACCATGAAGACGAAGTCCGTGAGGGCCGGGCTGTAGGCGGCGCCGCCGGCGCACGGGCCGAGCATCACGGAGATCTGCGGGATGACGCCGGAGGCCTTGGTGTTGCGCTGGAAGATGCCGCCGTAGCCGGCGAGGGCGGAGACGCCCTCCTGGATACGGGCGCCGGCGCCGTCGTTCAGGGAGACCAGCGGCGCACCGGCCGCGATGGCCATGTCCATGATCTTGTGGATCTTGGTGGCGTGGGCCTCGCCCAGGGCGCCGCCGAAGATCCGGAAGTCGTGCGCGTAGGTGAAGACCGTGCGGCCCTCGACCGCGCCCCAGCCGGTGATGACACCGTCGGTGTACGGCTTCTTGGCCTCCAGGCCGAAGCCGCTGGCGCGGTGCCGGCGCAGCTGCTCGACCTCCTGGAAGGAACCCGGGTCCAGGAGCAGCTCGATCCGCTCGCGCGCGGTGAGCTTGCCCTTCGCGTGCTGCGCCTCGGTCGCACGGTCACTCGGGCCGCGCCGCGCCTGCTCACGCAGTTCGTGCAGCTCGGCCACACGGCCACGGGCGTCGGCGGGCTCGCTCGGGATCTGGTCCACAACGGTCATGTACCGACCCTACGAACTCACCCGATAAAACCCCGCCGTCGACTCCGTACAGTCTCGCGTGTCGAATCCTGGTGGGGCATGACAGAACCATCGCCCCACCAGGTCGAGTCAACAGCCGCACACCCCAGATGATTGTAGGGTTTCCACATAGACCCCGTCCGGGCCGTACGCGTGGCCCCTACAGCAGCACGTCGCAGCGATGGCCCGCCCCGGCCGTCCCCGGGGTGATTCGCAGCCGCAGCCCGCCCGCCCCGGCGGCCAGCACCTCGACCGAGGCGTCCCGGGCGAGCACCGCGCGGACCGGCCGGTCCCAGCGCAGCTCGTAGGGCTGTCCGGAGCGCATCGGCTCGGCGGTCCGGAGGGTCGCGGTGGTCCCCGTGCGGCGGAGCAGGACGCTCGCGGGGGCGGAGACGGTGAGCCGGTCCACCGTACCGGCGCGCCAGTAGCTGGCGGCGGTCAGTCCGAGGGACGGGACGCGGACGGCCTGGAGGTCGGCGCGGTTGGCGAGGATCCGCAGCCAGCCGGGGTCGGCGGCGCGGGCGGCGAGGGTACGTGCGCCGGCGCCGGGCATCAGGAGGTAGGCGTACGAGGCGCCCGCCGGGTCGGTGCCGTGGTCGAACCAGAGGGTCTGGTAGCGGCGGGTGCGGCGCTCGGTGGAGCTGGTGGTGTTGATGTCGCTCCAGGCGCCGGTCCGGTCCTCGCGCAGGGTGCGCAGCTCCGCGGCGCCACCGGGACCGTCGCCGCCGGGGCGGGGGAAGACCCAGCCGCCGTGGCCGGCCAGGTGCGCCCAGCCGTCGCCGGTGGTCAGCGCGGCGGTGCCGGCCTCCCCCAGGCAGCGGTTGTCGACGATCGTCTCGACCGGGACGCCGTCCTTCGCGGTGATGCCGGCGCCCAGGCAGATGACGGTGTCCGCCGCGCAGAACCAGGACTTGCGGGCCTCCAGGGTGGAGCCGAGCCCCTTGAGGTGCTGCCCGACGGCGGCGAACTCGCCGTCGGTGACGCCGCCCACCCACTTCACGGCGGGCCGGGGCGCGCCCCACTCGCCGCCGGCGCGGTCGGCGAGGCGCTTGGTGGAGACGGTGGTGCCGGGCAGCCGGTAGGGGTCGACGGTGGGCCAGAACCAGTCGGTGTACTGGCCGCCCTGACCCTTCGTCCACCAGGAGAGCATGCCGGATCCGGTGTGCCAGCCGCGCGGGTTCTCGCCGTTGCCGCACTCGTAGTGGGTGATCCGCTCGGAGGCCATGGAGATGTTCGCGGCCCAGCCGGAGCGGCGGTGCACGGCCCGGTCCATGGCGGCGAAGAGACGGTGGCCGGTGGGTTCGGGGGCGGCGGGGGCGGGGCCGTCGGCGATGGCGCGGAGCCGGGCGAGGTCGGCGACGCCGAACTGGCGGGCGTCGAGGATCGGGGTGACCGTGTCGCGTTCGATCCAGCCCTTCACGCGCGCGTGCCAGCGGTCCCGCTCGGCGGGGCTCGCGCCGCCGGCGAGCACCGCGATCGCGGCGATCAGGCCCTGGCCGTGGAAGTGGTCGGAGCGCATGATCTGCCGCTCGTCGCCCTTGAGGTAACCGCGGCTGATGGCGCGCCCGTTGACGCTGTCCATCATCAGGCCGTCGTAGAGGAAGGGTGCGTAGGCCCGTTCGACGCTGTCGAGGATGATCTGCCGGGCGGGGTCGGTGACGGCCCAGCTGGATCCGGCGAGCAGGGTGAAGAGCCGGCCGAGGCCGTCGAGCATGACCTGTCCATAGGTGCCGGAGTAGGCGACCCAGGTGTGCTGGACGAAGGAGCCGTCGGCGTAGAGGCCGTCGCCCTTGGTGACGTACGGGAAGACGGGCGAGAGCGCGTCCCGGGCGAGGGCGAGCTTGGCGGGGCTCGCGCCGAGGACCCCGCGCAGGGCGACCGAGCGGCACAGGTCGACGCGGTTGGCGCCGGTGGAGGTGCCGGTGTACGAGCCGAGCGTCGAGTCGGGCACGAAGTGGTCGACGGCGGCGCAGGCGGCGGCGATCCGCTCGGCGCCGAGCAGCGGGTGGAGCGCGGCGACGATGTCCATGAGGATCCGCGGGGAGCCGATCTGCCACTCCCACCAGTTGCCGTAGCGCGGAGCTCCGCTCCGGTAGACCCGCTCGGAGAGGTGGTCGAGGCCGCGCAGGACGTCGGCGAGGAGCGCCGGGTCGCCGGTGGAGCCGGTGCCCTCCTGCACGTACGCCTGGGTCATGGTCCACAGCCGGCCGTAGCTCTGGGTGATGCCGGCGGGCGGGTCGAAGGGGACGCCGGGCCAGAGGGTGGTGGCGGTGGGGGCCATGACGGCGCGGAAGCCGCGGGCGAGGGTGCCGGTCTCGGCGAGCCGGGAGGCGTAGGGCTCGGCCGCGGCGTCGTAGCCGGAGCCGAGCTGGAGGTCGAGCCAGCGCCGCCGCAGCGTCTCGAACTCGCCCGAGTCCGAGTTCGCGTCCGCGTCCGCGCCCTCGACCGTGGCGGCCTGGGCCTGCGGTGCGAGGGCGAGGGCTGCGGCGGCAGCGGAGGTGGCGGTCAGGAAGGTGCGGCGGGACCAGACGGACACGGGAGCCTCCGGAGGGATGGGGACCGGTTGGCGCCTGGTTCTAGCAGCGGCCTTCCGACGCAATCAATGAGCACAGCAAGCGCTTGCTGCCCTGAAGGAGTGAACCTCTTCGCTAGATGTTGAAAGTTGAACGGAATAGGGTTATGGTCGATGTCGTTGAAGGTTCAACGAATGCACGACCAAGCGCCTCCCCGCGCACCGTCCCCCAAGGAGCACGTCATGGGTCTCTTCAGCCGCAAGAACAACACCGAGTCCGCCGCCACCGTCGCCACCCTCCCCGTGGACCCGGCCCTGGCCGCCCTGACCGGCGACTACACCATCGACCCGGCCCACAGCAGCATCGGCTTCACCGTCCGGCACGCCATGGTCACCAACGTCCGCGGCACCTTCGCCGAGCACGAGGGCTCGCTGAAGCTGAACGGCACCGACCCGGCCGCCTCCAGCGCCTCCATCGACGTCAGGATCGCCTCGATCGACACCGGCATCGCGGACCGCGACGGGCACCTGCGCAGCGGCGACTTCTTCGACGCGGAGACCTTCCCGCTGATGACCTTCCGGTCCACCGAGGCCGCACACCTGGGCGGTGACAAGTACCAGGTCAAGGGCGACCTGACGATCAAGGACGTCACCAAGCCGCTCGCCATCGACCTGGAGTTCAACGGCACCGCGACCGACGTCTACGGCAACGAGCGGGTCGGCTTCGAGGGCACCGCCGAGATCCTGCGCTCCGACTGGGGCCTGACCTGGAACGCGGCCCTGGAGACCGGCGGTGTCATGGTCTCCGACAAGGTGAAGCTGAACTTCGACATCTCCGCCATCAAGAACGCCGCCTGATCCCCCGGCCCCAGGCGACCGCACACCCCGAACCCGGCAGCCCCGAGGGCTGCCGGGCGGCGGTGTCTCCCCCGGCCCCTCGACCCCGCCGGCTCAGCCGCGCTCCAGGGCGCCGAGCACCGGCTCCAGCTCCTCCGGCATGACCGCGAGGAGGACCGGTCCGGCGGCCGACTCGCAGGCCACGATCCGGGCGAGCGGATTGAGGCGTACGGCCTCGCGGACCGTGGGCCGGCGGGTGCCGACGACTCGCAGCTCGGCCGGCAGCACGACCTCGCCGCCGCGCGCGAACGGGCGCCAGACCAGCGGCTGCGCGCCGATCACCAGGCGCCCCTGCCGCCAGCGGGAGCCCTGCCGGAACAGCACGGGGACGGCGGCCGTGCCCCCGTCGGCGAGCGCGGCGGCCCGCCGCCGCTGCCCGCCCCGGACCAGCCAGCCGACGAGCAGCACGAACGGCAGGAAGAACAGGAGCTCGGTCATGCGCGGCCGTCCCGGCGGTCCGCGGCCGCCGTGACCGTACGGATCAGGCGGCCGTTCTCCAGCGCCCCCGGTCCGGCCAGGAAGCCGAAGCGGCGGCGGGCGTAGCTGTAGGAGAGGGTGCGAGAAGGGTCGGCGAGGGACTGGGTGCCGGGGGCGCCGCTGTGGCCGACGGCGGTCGGGCCGAGCGAGGGGTAGCGGGTGGCGAGCGGGACGAAGCCGAGGCCGAAGGCGTTGGTCTCGCCGGTGACCAGGTCTGTGCCGGAGGAGTGCACCCGGGAGAACTCGGCGAGCGTCTCCGGCTTGAGCAGCGGGGGCCGGCCGTCGAGCTCGCCGGCCACCGCCGCGTACACCCGGGCGAGGCCGCGCGCGGTGCCGATGCCGCCGCCGGAGAGCGGCGAGGCGGCGTGCACGGCGCGGGAGTTGCCGAAGGCGACGATGTCGAAGGGCGGATCGGCCTGCTGGTCGAAGGCGACGGCGAGCAGACTGTCCGGCGCGATCGGGTGCTCCGCCTCGAAGGCCTCCTGGACCGGGGTGGGCCGCACCGGCAGGGCCGGGCGGAAGCGGGCTTCCAACTCCTCGGGCAGGCCGAGGTGGTAGTCGGCGCCGTACGGCTCGCGCACGCGCTCCGCGTAGTGGTCCTGGACCGTGCGGCCGGTGGCGCGCAGCACCACCTCACCGGCCAGGGCGCCGAAGCTGAGCGCGTGGTAGCCGTGGCCGGTGCCGGGCTCCCAGTACGGGGCGTGGGCGGCGATCCGGGCGGCGACGAGGCGGTCGTCGGCGAGCTCGTCGAGGGTGAAGCCGCCGGTGACGCCGATGGCGCCGGCCCGGTGGGCGAGCAGCTCGCGGACGGTGACGGCACCCTTGCCCGCGGCGGCGAACTCGGGCCAGTAGGACGCCACTTCGCGGTCCAGGTCCAGTGCGCCGTCCTGCACGAGGAGGGCGGTGACCAGGGCGGTGACGCCCTTGGCGGAGGAGTAGAGCGCGAGGAGCGTGTCGCCTTCGACGCCCTCGCCGCCCCACAGGTCGACCACGAGCTCGCCGTGGTGGTAGACGGCGAGCTGGGCGCCGCCGTCCCGGGCCTCCTCGGCCGCGACCGTGGCGAACTCCTCCCGTACGGACTCGAATCCGCTCGCCACGGTGCCGTGGACCTGCGTCATGACCGCCCCTCCCCCTGTGTGCATCCTCGCGGTGTCTCAGACACCCGAACGATCAAGGGCCCGCCCGGATTCCCGCTCGGGGCCGCTGGTCGCGAAGAGCAGTCCGGCGGTGACGAGGACGGCGGCGGCGGTGGCCGCGTGGATGCCGAGGGCGGCGGCGTACGAGCCGCCGTGGCTCAGGACCGAGAGGCAGTCGCCGACGGGCGCGATCGTCATCAGCAGCATCACCCAGGCCAGCGAGCGGCGGCGGCCGAGGGCCAGCAGGCCGAGGATGACGGCGCCGTTGGCGAGGTCGCGGGCGGCCTTGACGCCGAAGTAGCCGGCCGCCTGGCCCTCGGGCCAGGCCGGGATGCCGAAGCCGGCGGCGGCGGACTCCGGGGCGAAGAGGAAGTCGATGCCGAACCAGAGACAGGCGAGGCCGCCGAGGGCGGCGAGGACGGTGGCGGCGCGGTGGGTGAGGGACGTCCTGGACGCCTGAGCGAGGGACGGGGCGGACGGCTGCACGGACGACTGCACGGTCATGGGAACCCCCTGAGATTGCCGGACACAGCCGGCGGACAGAGCCAGCGACCTAGCGACGCTAGGCGTTACAGCAACGCTAGACCTAGCCGCGCTCCCATGTCTAGCGTCGCTAGAATTCTCTGTGTGAGCTTGTCAGTGGCGGCCGCTAGCGTCGGCGGCATGGAATTCCGTATCGACAGCGGGGCGTTGACCGAGGCCGTGGCCTGGGCCGCCCGCGTGCTGCCCGCCCGCTCCCCCGTCCCGGTCCTCGGCGGCCTGCTCCTGGAGGCGACGGCGGACGGCCGGCTCGGTGTCTCGGGTCTCGATTACGAGGCCTCGGCCCGGACCGAGGCCGACGCCGAGGTCCTCGGGGAGGGCCGGGCGCTGGTGCTCGGGCGGCGGCTGCTCGACATCTGCAAGGTGCTGCCGCCGGGGCCGGTGGAGTGCGCGGTGGACGGGGCGCGGCTCTCGGTGACCGGCGGCGGCGCGCGGTTCGGGCTCTCGCTGCTGCCCCTTGACGACTACCCCGACCGGCCGGCGCTGCCCGCGCTGCGCGGCGAGGTCGACGCGGCGGCGTTCGCGGCGGCCGTCGGACACGTGGCGGTGGCGGCCGGGCGGGACGACGCGCTGCCGGTGCTCACCGGGATACGCCTCGGTCTGGACGGCACGACGATGACGCTGGCCGCGACCGACCGCTATCGGTACGCGGTGCGCACCCTGGAGTGGAAGCCGGCGGCGGACGCCTCCGGAGAGGCGCTGGACGTCGTGGTGCCCGCCCGGCGGCTCACCGAGGTGGCCCGCTCGTTCACCGGCGCCGGGACGGTCCGGCTCGCCCTGGACGGCGGCTCGCTCGGCTTCGAGAGCGGCGGGATGCGCACCACCACCCGGCTGCTCGACGGCCGGCTCCCCCGGCACGACAAGCTCTTCGCGCTCGGGGAGCACGCGGTGGCCGTGACCGGGCGGGCGCCGCTGGTGGAGGCCGTGAAGCGGGTGGCGGTGGTCGCGGAGGGCGACAGCCCCGTACAGCTGGCCTTCGACGGGACGACCGTCCACCTCCAGGCGGGGTACGAGGACGATGTGGCCTCGCAGCGGCTGCCGGCCGTGCTGACCGGCGCCGACGCCATGACGGTGGCCTTCAATCCGGGGTATCTGCTCGACGCGCTGGGCTCGTTCGACGCGCCGGAGCTGAGCCTGCGGCTGCTCGGTCCGGGCCAGCGGGCCCTGATCACGGACGCGACGGACGGGGGTGAGGGCACCCACCGGCATCTGCTGATGTCGGTGAAGCCGCTGGTCTGACGACCGCGCAGGGTCCTAGAAGCCGCCTCCGCCGTCGAAGCCTCCGCCCCCGCCGAAGTCGCCGCCGCCGAAGTCACCGGGGTTGAAGTCGGCGCCGGAGAAGTCGCCGCCCTGGAAGTCCTGGAAGTCCCCGCCGCCGTACTCGGAGGCGTAGGCGGGGGTGGAGAGCATCGAGCCGAGCATGGTGCCGACGAGCAGGCCGGGCAGCAGGCCGCCGCCGAAGTAGCCGCCGGCCCACGGGCCGTACGCCGGGCCCGCCTCCCAGTAGGGGCGGCGGCCCCCGTCGGTGTCGACCGTGCGGGCCTGCGGGTCCCGGCCGTCGTCCAGGCGGGCCGCGTCGGCGGCGCAGACCGGGACCTCGCGGGGCGCGCCGCCGGCCGGGGTCCAGGTGCGGTCCTGGGCCGAGGGGCCGTGGCGGGGGTCGAAGAAGCAGGGCGGGCGGCGCTCGGGCAGCGGCCGGTGCTCGCGGCGGGCGGCCAGGACGGCGAGCGAGAAGCGTCCGTCCTCCAGGGCCTGGGTGACGGCCCGCACCTCGTGAGGCCGGGTCACGGCGCCCATCCGCGACTTCGCCGTGTCGTAGGAGTCGAGGGCGCGCTCGTAGTCGCCGCGCATGGCGTCGTCGGCGCCGGACTCGGCCGGGTGGAAGTCGAGCCGTTCGAGCTCCTCGCCGAAGGCGGTGATGTCCTCGTCCACGACGACCCGCAGCCGGTCGAGGGCGGCGCGCTCCTCGGCCTCCTTGCGGAGCCGGTTGCGCCGGACCACGGCGTAGCCCGCGGCGCCGCCGGCCACCACGACGCCGCCGAGGACGACGAGTCCGGCCACCGGCACCCCGGAGTCGTCGGCGGCCGTGCCCCAGGAGGCCGGGGCGGAGCCGCGCATGGTGGGCAGGGCCTGGTCGACGAAGTTGTTCAACTCGGTGGCCGCGTCGACGCCGGGCTGGCGTACGGAGGTGACGAGGTTGTCCACGGCGGCGCTCGACATCACGACGCGGTCGGCGCCCGCGTCGAAGCGGTCGCCGAGGCGGATCGCGTAGAGCCCGGTGATCCCGGTCTCGGTGCGTACGTTGCGCAGCAGGTTCTCGGGCGGGAACTGCGCGTTCGCCGGCAGCACCGCCACGAAGAGCGGTTTGTCGGCGTCCTTGATCTTCTGCGCGAGGGCGGTCGCGTCGGCCGTGGAGAGCTGGCCGGCGGCGCCGGGGTCGACGTACACCGGGCCCTGCTTGAGGGCGGCGGCCACGTCGGGCACGCCCGTGGCCCTGGCGCTCGCGGTGGGCGCCAGGACCAGAAGCAGCAGGAGTATCAGCCCGCCGAGGGCGGACCACACGGATATCGCCCTGGTCCTCATGATTCGAAGCTACCCGAACCGGACCAAACCGAACACAGATGGCTGATACAGAACTATTCGGCGGGGTCGACGCCGGCCCGCAGCAGCCCGTACGTGAAGGCGTCCTCCAGGGCCTGCCAGGAGGCCGCGATGACGTTCTCGCCGACGCCGACCGTGGACCACTCGCCGTTGCCGTCGCTGGTGGTGACCAGGACGCGGGTGGTGGACTCGGTGCCGTGCCGGCCCTCCAGGATGCGGACCTTGTAGTCGATCAGCTCGAACTTGGCGAGCTGCGGGTAGATCCGCTCCAGGCCGATCCGGATCGCCCGGTCGAGGGCGTTGACCGGGCCGTTGCCCTCGGCGGTGGCGACGATCCGCTCGCCCTTGGCCCACAGCTTCACGGTGGCCTCGTTGGCGTGGGTGCCGTCGGGGCGGTCCTCGACGATCGCGCGCCAGGACTCCGTACGGAAGTAGCGGCGGGCCCGGCCCTCCGCCTCCTCGCGGAGCAGCAGCTCGAAGGAGGCGTCGGCGGCCTCGTAGGTGTAGCCCTTGAGCTCGCGTTCCTTGACCCGCTCGACGACCCGGGCGACCAGGGCGCGGTCGCCGCCGAGGTCGATGCCGAGCTCCTTGCCCTTGAGCTCGATGGAGGCGCGGCCGGCCATGTCGGAGACCAGCATCCGCATGGTGTTGCCGACCAGCTCGGGGTCGATGTGCTGGTAGAGGTCGGGGTCCACCTTGATGGCGGAGGCGTGCAGGCCGGCCTTGTGGGCGAAGGCGGAGACGCCGACGTAGGGCTGGTGGGTGGAGGGGGTGAGGTTGACGACCTCGGCGATGGCGTGCGAGATCCGGGTCATCTCGGCGAGCGCGCCGTCGGGCAGCACCCGCTTGCCGTACTTGAGCTCCAGGGCCGCGACGACGGGGAAGAGGTTGGCGTTGCCGACCCGCTCGCCGTAACCGTTGGCGGTGCACTGGACGTGGGTGGCGCCGGCGTCGACGGCGGCGAGGGTGTTGGCGACGGCGCAGCCGGTGTCGTCCTGGGCGTGGATGCCGAGGCGGGCGCCGGTGTCGGCGCGGACGGTGGCGACCACGGCCTGGACCTGGGCGGGCAGCATGCCGCCGTTGGTGTCGCAGAGGATGACGACGTCGGCGCCGGCCTCGTGCGCGGTGCGGACGACGTCCTTGGCGTAGCCGGGGTTGGCCTTGTAGCCGTCGAAGAAGTGCTCGCAGTCGACGAAGACCCGGCGGCCCTGGGCGCGCAGATGGGAGACGGTGTCGCGGACCATCTCCAGGTTCTCGTCGAGGGTGGTGCGCAGGGCGAGCTCGACGTGCCGGTCGTGGGACTTGGCGACCAGGGTGATCACCGGGGCGCCGGAGTCGAGCAGGGCCTTGACCTGCGGGTCGTCGGCGGCGCTGCCGCCGGCCCGGCGGGTGGCGCCGAAGGCGACCAGCTGGGCGTTCTTGAACGCGATCTCCTGCCGGGCGCGGGCGAAGAACTCGGTGTCCCGCGGGTTGGCGCCGGGCCAGCCGCCCTCGATGAAGCCGACCCCGAAGTCGTCGAGGTGCCGCGCGATGGTCAGCTTGTCCGCGACGGTGAGGTTGATGCCTTCACGCTGCGCGCCGTCGCGCAGGGTGGTGTCGAAGACATGGAAACTGTCGTCGAGGCGCGAGCCCTCGGCGTTCTCCGTGGTCATGGCTCTGATGACTCCTGTCGGATGTGGCTCCGGAAGGTATGGATCCACTTGCCCCCATTCTCACGCGCCGTCCGCTTCCGGCGCTGGTGGGGCCGGAAAACGAAAAAACCCCTCGCGGGTGCGAGAGGTCTGCGCGCGGGTCTGGGGCACGGTGTCCACTGCCGCGGGGGTCGTACCGCGAATCAGTGGCCACTGCGGACCGGCGCGCTGCTGCCGATAATCATGGTGGTAGCGAGCACGCCGGAAGTCTGACACAGGTGGCGGATCAGGCGGACGCCGGTCTCACGATACGGGCATTTGATCTCGCGGCCGCCGCGGCTCGGTGGTGGCGCCCACCCGGGCCAGGTCGATGTCGCGGGTCTCCCGCATGGTGAGGTAGACGATCAGGGAGACGGCGGCGCAGCCGGCCACGTACCAGTAGTAGCCGGATTCGACGCCCGCGTCCTTGAACCACAGGGCCACGTATTCGGCGGTGCCGCCGAACAGCGCGTTGGCGATGGCGTACGGCAGGGCGACGCCGAGGGCGCGGATGCCGGTCGGGAAGAGCTCGGCCTTCACGCAGGCGTTGATCGAGGTGTAGCCGGTGACGACGACCAGGGCGAGCAGGGCGAGTCCGAGGGCGGGCCAGAAGGATCCGGCGTGCTGGAGCAGCGTCATGATCGGCACGGTGAGGAGGGTGGAGCCGACCGCGAAGGTGATGAGCAGCGGGCGGCGGCCGATCCGGTCGGAGAGCCGGCCGGCGAGCGGCTGCAGGCAGGCGAAGACGATCAGCGCGCAGAAGGAGACCAGGGTCGCGGTCTGCTTGGGCAGTCCGGCGGAGTTGGACAGGTACTTGGTGAGGTAGGTGGTGTACGTGTAGTAGGCCACCGTGCCGCCCATGGTGAGCGCGACGACGAGGAAGGCCTCGCGCTTGTGCGCCCACAGGGCCTTGAGGGTGCCCTGCTGGCCCTGGGCGACGCCGGCGTCGGCGGTCTCCTCGTACACCTCGGTCTCCAGCATGGTGCGCCGCAGGTAGAAGACGACGGCCGCACCGAGGGCGCCGACGATGAAGGGGATGCGCCAGCCCCAGCTGTGCAGGGCCTCGGTGGACATGGTGCGCTGGAGGACGATCTGCAGGCCGAGGCCGATGATCTGACCGGCCGTCATGGACACGTACTGGAAGCTGGAGGCGAAGCCGCGGTGCTGCGGGGCGGAGGCCTCGGTGAGGTAGGTGGCGCTGGCGGCGTACTCGCCGCCGACGGACAGGCCCTGCAGGAGCCGGGCGATCAGCAGGACGGCGGCGCCGCCGTAGCCGGCGACGGCGTAGGTGGGCGCGACGGCGATGAGGACCGCCGAGGCGGACATCAGGGTGACGGTGAGGGTGAGGGCCGCCTTGCGGCCCTTGCGGTCACCGACCCGGCCGAGCAGCCAGCCGCCGACCGGGCGCATGAAGAAGCCGACGGCGAAGATGCCGGCGGTGTTCATGAGCTTGGCGGTGTCGTTCCCCTCGGGGAAGAACGCCCCCGCGAAGTAGGTCGCGAAGCTCGCGTACACGAACCAGTCGAACCATTCGACCATGTTGCCGGCCGAACCGACCCAGATCTTCTTCCAGTGCTCTCGTCCCATGGGCAGGAACCGTGCCGGAGGCGGCCGGGCGGCAACAAGGGTGAACGGCGCAACGATCGGGACTACTTGCGTGCCTAACGGTCACGGAAGCAGTGTTTCGGCGATGAACTCCCTTACGTGTTCGAGGACTTGGGCCCGGCCGGTGCCGGGGATGCCGACCGCGACGTGCACGCTGAATCCGTCGAGCAGGGCCCGCATCCGGTGCGCGAAGCGGTCCGGGTCGACAGTCCGGAACTCGCCGCGCGAGACGCCCTCGGCGAGGATCGCGACCAGGTCGCGGTGCCAGGCACCCTCGATGGCGGCCTGCCGGGCGCGGGCGTCGTCGTCGGCGTTCTGCGAGCGGTTCCAGACCTCCAGCCAGAGCGTCCAGTGCGGGTCGCGCGGCCCGTCCGGCACGTACACCTCGACATAGCCGTCGAGCCGCTCCCGGGCGGTGCCGGGCCCGGCGAGCAGCGCCCCGCGCTCGGCCCCGAGCCGCCCCTCGCTCCACTCAAGGGTCTGCAGCAGCAGCTCGTCCTTGGTGCGGAAGTAGTAGAGCAGATGCCCACTGCTCATCCCGACCTGCCGCCCGAGCCCGGCCATCGTCAGCCCGTCGAGCCCGCGCTCGGCGATGGTGTCCATGGCGGCGGCGAGCACGTCCTCCCGGGGCGGCGCGGCCTGGTTCCGGCGCCGGGGGTGGGACGGCGAGGGGGTGGGGTTGCTGCTCTGACTCACTCGTACGTTCTACAGGATGCGGCGGCCGGGAGGGCCCGGCCGCCGGGCTCAGACCGCCGGCTGCTGCTGGGTGATGCAGTGGATGCCGCCGCCGCCCGCGAAGATCGGGCGGGCGTCGACCAGGGTGACCTCGCGGTCCGGGAAGAGGCGGCGGAAGATCTCGGCCGCGAGTTCGTCGTGCGGGTCGTCGAAGGCGCAGAGGACCACGCCGCCGTTGCAGAGGTAGTGGTTGATGTAGGAGTAGTCGACCCAGTCGCCCTCGTCGTCCTTGAGGACGGTGGGGGCCGGGACCTCGATGACCTCCAGGGGGCGGCCCTGGGCGTCGGTCTGGCCGCGCAGCAGGTTGACGTAGAGGCGGGAGCGCTCGTAGTCGGGGTGCTGGGGGTTCTGCTGGCTGTGGACCAGGACGGTGCCGGGGCGGGCGAAGGCGGCGACGATGTCGACGTGGCCCTGGGTGCCGTAGAGGCCGTAGTCGCCGGCCAGGCCGTGCGGGAGCCAGATCGCCTTGGTGGTGCCGAGCTTGGCGTGGATCTCGGCCTCGACCTGCTGGCGGGTCCACTCGGGGTTGCGGCCCGCGCCGAGCTGGACGGTGTCGGTGAGCAGGACGGTGCCCTCGCCGTCGACGTGGATGGCGCCGCCCTCGTTCACCAGGGGGGACGGCAGTACGGGGACCCCCGCCACGTCCGCGACATGGCGGGCGATCTTGGAGTCGTGCTCCCAGCGGGCCCAGTCCTGCCCGCCCCAGCCGTTGAAGACCCAGTCCACGGCGGCCAGCCGGCCGTCCTCGTCCTTGACGAAGGTGGGGCCGATGTCGCGCATCCAGGCGTCGTCGAGCTCCCGCTCGACCAGCTCGACACCGTCCCCGAGCAGCGCCCGGGCCGAGTCGGCGTCGCCGGGCGCGACGACCATCGTCACCGGCTCGAAGCGGCGGACGGCACGGGCCACCGACGCCCAGGCGGTACGGGCCTCGGCGAGCTCCTCCTCGTTGGTGAAGGTGGGGTTGGGGCTGGGCCAGGCCATCCAGGTGCGCTCGTGCGGCATCCATTCGGCGGGCATGCGGAAAGTCATCGATAGGTCCTAGAGGAAGTAGAGGCGGTTGAGCGAGACGGACTCGGCCGCCTCCGAGCGGATCGGCGTGCCGTCGAGCGAGACGAGGCCGGTGCGGCCGTCGACCTGGACGTCGCCGATGCGGGAGTTGAGCCGCAGGTCGGCGGGGCCGATGCCGCGGGTGCCGCGCACCGGGACGCGCCGGCGGCGGGTCGGCATCCGGTCGGCGCCGAGGTCGACGGCGGCCTGCGCGACGAAGGCCACGGAGATGTCGGCGGCGGTCGCCCCGTGGGCGCCGAACTGCGGGCCGAGCACGAGCGGTTCGCAGGTGTCGGTGGCGGCGTTCGGGTCGCCGGTGACCCCGTACGCGGGGAAGCCGGACTTCAGCACCAGCTGCGGCTTGGCGCCGAAGAACTCGGGCCGCCACAGCACGATGTCGGCGAGCTTGCCGGTCTCGATCGAGCCGATCTCGTGCGCGAGGCCGTGGGCGATGGCCGGGTTGAGGGTGAGCTTGGCCAGGTAGCGCAGGACGCGCGCGTTGTCGTCGTGCGCGCCGTCGCCCTCCAGGGGCCCGAGCTCGGCCTTCATCTTGCCGGCCATGGCGAAGGTCCGGCGTACGGTCTCGCCGGCCCTTCCCATGCCCTGCGCGTCCGAGGACGTGATGCCGATCGCACCGAGGTCGTGCAGGACGTCCTCGGCGCCCATCGTCCCGGCCCGGATCCGGTCGCGCGCCATCGCGGCGTCGCCGGGCAGGTCGGTCTTCAGGTCGTGGACGGACACGATCATGCCGTAGTGCTCGGCGACGGCATCGCGTCCGAAGGGCAGTGTGGGGTTGGTGGAGGAGCCGATGACGTTCGGCACGCCCGCCATCTTCAGCACGTTGGGGACGTGCCCGCCGCCGCAGCCCTCGATGTGGAAGGCGTGGATGGTGCGCCCGTCGAGGACCTTCAGGGTGTCCTCGACGGACAGGCACTCGTTGAGGCCGTCGCTGTGCAGGGCGACCTGGACGTCGTGCTCCTCGGCGACCCGCAGCGCGGTGTCCAGGGCCCGGGTGTGGGCGCCCATGTCCTCGTGGACCTTGAAACCGGAGGCGCCGCCCTCGGCCAGCGCCTCGACGAGCGGCGTCGGGTCGGAGGAGGAGCCGCGGGCGAGGAAGCCGATGTTGACCGGCCAGGCGTCGAAGGCGTTGAAGGCGTGCCGCAGCGCCCACGGCGAGTTGACGCCGACGCCCCAGACCGGGCCGAACTCCTGGCCGATGACCGTGGTGACACCGCTGGCGAGCGAGGCCTCCATGATCCGGGGCGACAGCAGGTGCACATGGGTGTCGACGGCGCCGGCGGTGGCGATCAGGCCCTCGCCGGAGACGATCGAGGTGCCGGTGCCGACGACCACGTCGACGCCGTCGAGGGTGTCCGGGTTGCCGGCCCGCCCGATGGCGTGGATGCGGCCCTCACGGATGCCGATCGAGGTCTTGCGGACGCCCTGCACGGGGTCGATCACCAGCACGTTGCTGATCACGACGTCACAGGTCTCGCGGACGGCGGCGGCCTTCAGGTGCAGTCCGTCGCGGGCGGTCTTGCCGAAGCCGGCGAGGAACTCGTCGCCGGGCTTCTGGGAGTCGGACTCGACGCGTACGACGAGGCCGGAGTCGCCCAGGACGACCCGGTCGCCGGCCCGGGGGCCGTGCACGGAGGCGTACTCGTAGGGGTCCATCACTCGCCCTCCTTCGGGGCTTCGGCGGCGGGGGCTTCGGCGCCGAGATATCCGCAGGCCGCGGCCCTGCGCAGGGCCTCGTCCCGCGCCCCGGGGGCGTCCAGCGGGCCGTCGACCAGGCCGGCGAAGCCGATCGCGACGCGGGCGCCGCCGATCGGGACCAGGCCGACCTCGGCCGCGCCGCCGGGGTCGAAGCGGAAGGAGGCGCCGGCCGGGATGGCCAGGCGCATGCCGTACGCCGCCGCGCGGTCGAACTCGAGGCGCGGATTGGCCTCGAAGAAGTGGAAGTGGGAGGTGACGCTGACCGGGACCGCGGCGGTGTTGCGGACGACGAGGGCGACGGCCGGGGCGGTCTCCTCGTACGCGGGCCCCGGGAGCAGCGCGCCGGGCGCGCCGTCCCCCAGCGTGCCCCCGCCGATGGGGTCGGAGACCACCGCGAGCCGGGAGCCGTCGTCGAAGACGGCCTCGACGTGCACCTCGGTGACCACGTCGGCGACGCCGGGCAGCACGTCGTCGGGGCCGAGCACCGAGCGGGCCGCCTCGATCGCCTCGGCGAGCCGCCGGCCGTCGCGGGCCGCCTCGCAGACGGTGTCCGCGATCAGCGCGGTCGCCTCGGGGACATTGAGCCGCAGGCCGCGGGCCCGGCGGGCGCGGGCCAGCTCGGCCGCGCCGAAGAGCAGCAGCCGGTCGCGTTCCGTGGGGGTCAGTCGCACGTCCCGTACACCTCCTGATCGAACGACTTCGAGCACACTTTGAGCAACACTCTAAATGGTGAGACGCCATCTTCCAAGCATTGACGTGACCGACGGGCGTGGTTCACATTGAACGGCAAGCCAGGACTAGAGCGGCGCTCAAAATCGGCGCCCACGATCTGGGAGTTCTCATGGCGATAGAACAGCGCGGAGTCGACACGGTCCCCGAGGAGGAACGCACCAGCGGTCCCCGCGACCTCGTGTCGATCCTGCTCGGCTCCAACCTCTGCCTCGGCGTGATCGTCTTCGGCTGGCTCCCGGTCTCCTTCGGGCTCGGCTGGTGGGCCTCGGTGACCTCGGTGGTCGCCGGCACCCTGGTCGGCGTCGCCGTCACCGCCCCGCTCGCGCTGGTCTCGCTGCGCACCGCCACCAACCTCTCCACCTCCTCCGGCGCCTTCTTCGGCGTCCGCGGCCGGCTCGTCGGCTCGGTGGTCGGACTGCTGCTCTCCCTCGGCTACACCGCGCTGACCCTGTGGATCGGCGGCGACGTGATGGTCGGCACCCTGGAGCGGCTGATCGGCCTGCCCACCGGTGGCGCCACCCACTCCGCCGTGTACGCGCTGCTCGCCGCGCTCACCGTGATCGGCGCGGTCTACGGCTACCGGCTGCTGCTCCGGCTCAGCCAGGTCCTCGCCATCGGCATGACCGTGCTGCTCGCCGTCGGACTCGTCGCGTACGCCGGGGACTTCACCACCGCGCCCGCGCCCGACACCCCGTATCTGCTCGGCTCCTTCTGGCCGACCTGGCTGCTCTCGGCGGTCGCCGCCGGCCTCAGCGGACCGGTCGCCTTCATCACCCTGCTCGGCGACTACACCCGCTACATCTCGCCGCGGAAGCACGACCCGAAGAAGGTCTGGCGGGCCACCTGTCTCGGCCTGGTCATCGGCCTCCTCGTGCCCCAGCTCTTCGGCACCTTCACCGCCCTCGCCGCCCGCGGCGGCGCCGACTACGCCGGACCGCTGGTCGCCGCCTCGCCCGTCTGGTACCTGGTGCCGCTGCTGCTCGCCGCGACCGCCGGCTCGGTCGGCAACGCCGGACTGATGCTCTACTCGATGGGCCTGGACCTGGACGCGATCCTGCCGAAGGCCACCCGCGCCCGCGCCACCCTGGTCGTCGCGGCCGTCGCCACCGCCTTCGTCTTCCTCGGGCACTTCGCCTCGGACGCCCAGACCGCGATGACCTCGTTCGTGCTGCTGCTCACCGCGATCGGCACCCCGTGGGCGGTCATCACCCTGATCGGGCACCGGCGGTGCGGCGGGGCGTACGACGCGGAGGCGCTCCAGGTCTACAACCGGCGCTCGCGCGGCGGGATCTACTGGTTCGCGGCCGGCTGGCACCCGCGCGCCACCGCCGCCTGGGCGATCGGCGCGGCGGTCGGCCTGGCCGGGGTGTCCACCCCGCTCTACGAGGGCCCGCTGCTCTCCCTGACCGGCGGCATCGACTGCAGCTTCGTGCTCTCCGGGATCGTCGGCGGAGTGCTGTACGCGCTGCTCACCCCGGCGTCCACCGCGCAGGCGGCGCCCGGGAACGCGGAAGCGCCCGGGACGGAGACCGTCCCGGGCGCCTTGGTGGACTCGGAGCCGTAAGCCCCGGGCCCCTGGTGCTACTTGCCCAGCTCGTGCATCCAGCCGTGGACGTCCTCGGCGCGGCCGGTCTGGATGGCGAGCAGCGCCTCGCGCAGCTTCATCGTGGTCTCGCCCGGCTGACCGCCGGAGTGCTGCCAGTCGCCCCGGGCGGACTTGACCGTGCCGACCGGGGTGATGACGGCGGCGGTGCCGCAGGCGAAGACCTCGGTGAGGGTGCCGTTCGCGGTGTCGGCCTGCCACTGGTCGATGGAGACGCGGCCCTCCTCGACCTCGTACCCGAGGTCGGTGGCGAGCTTGAGCAGCGAGTCACGCGTGATGCCCGCGAGCAGGGAGCCGGTGAGGGCCGGGGTGATGATCTTGTTCCCGTACACGAAGTACAGGTTCATGCCGCCGAGTTCCTCGACCCACTTGTGCTCGACCGCGTCGAGGTAGCAGACCTGGTCGCAGCCCTTCTCGGCCGCCTCGGCCTGCGCGAGCAGGGAGGCCGCGTAGTTGCCGCCGGTCTTGGCGTCGCCCATGCCGCCGGGGACGGCGCGGACCCGGTCCTCGGAGGCCCAGATGGAGACGGGCTTCACGCCGCCGGCGAAGTACGGGCCGGCCGGGGAGGCGATGACGACGAACAGGTACTCGTTGGCCGGGCGGACGCCCAGGCCGACCTCGGTCGCGATCATGAACGGGCGCAGGTAGAGCGACTCCTCGCCGCCGTGCGCCGGGACCCAGGCCTGGTCCTGGCGGACCAGCACGTCACAGGCCTCGATGAAGGTCTCGACGGGCAGCTCGGGCATGCCGAGTCGGTGCGCGGAGCCCTGGAAGCGGCGGGCGTTGGCGTCCGGACGGAAGCTGGCGACGGAGCCGTCGGGGCGGCGGTAGGCCTTCAGGCCCTCGAAGATCTCCTGGGCGTAGTGCAGGACGTTCGTCGCCGGGTCGAGGGAGAGCGGGCCGTACGGCACGAGCTGGCCGTCGTGCCAGCCGCGGCCCTCCGTCCAGCGGACGGTGACCATGTGGTCGGTGAAGTGCCGGCCGAACCCGGGGTTGGCCAGGATCGCCTCGCGCTCCGCGTCGGACAGCGGGCTGGAGGAGGGCTTGAGCTCGATGGTGGGCGTCGTCATGAGTGCTTGTCCTTCACCGGTTGTGTGGGTCGGACCGCGCTCACGCCGCTCCGCAGTCACGCAAACCTCACGCGGTACTGCTAGGACGTCCGAGCTTTCCCGCATGCCGCGGCCCCACGTTCGATTATCGCGCGTGGGGGCCGGTGCACGAAACGGTGTGTGCGCGGTCCAGGGTTCGATGGTGGCACCCTGCGACCGCACAGGTACAGCCGCCGGGTGCGAGGGGCGACCCGGCGGCTGTCTTCGTGGAAGGTGCGAAGCGTCAGCGGCGGGTCAGCTCGCTACTCGCGCGGCGAGCGCGTCGCCGATCTCGTCCGTGGAGCGGACGGCGTCGCCGCGCTCGGTGAGGTCGGCGGCGACGGCCGCCTCGATCCGGGCGGCCTCGGACTCGTGGCCGAGGTGGCGCAGCAGGAGGGCGACGGAGAGGACGGTGGCCGTCGGGTCGGCCTTGCCCTGGCCCGCGATGTCCGGCGCGGAGCCGTGCACCGGCTCGAACATGGACGGGAAGGCGCCGCTCGGGTTGATGTTGCCCGAGGCGGCGACGCCGATGCCGCCGGAGACGGCCGCGGCGAGGTCGGTGATGATGTCGCCGAAGAGGTTGTCGGTGACGATCACGTCGAACCGGGCCGGGTCGGTGACCAGGAAGATCGTCGCGGCATCGACGTGCAGGTAGTCGGTGGCGACCTCGGGGAACTCGGCCGCGACCTTGTTGAAGATGTTCGTCCACAGGTGGCCCGCGAAGGTCAGCACGTTGTTCTTGTGGACCAGCGTGAGCTTCTTGCGGGGGCGGGCCTGCGCGCGGGCGAAGGCGTCCCGGACCACGCGCTCGACACCGTAGGCGGTGTTCACGGAGACCTCGGTGGCGACCTCGTGCTCGGTGCCCTTGCGGATGGTGCCGCCGTTGCCGGTGTACGGGCCCTCGGTGCCCTCGCGGACCACGACGAAGTCGATCTCGGGCTGGCCGGCGAGCGGGGTCGCGACGCCGGGGAGCAGCTTCGAGGGACGCAGGTTGACGTGGTGGTCGAAGGCGAAGCGGAGCTTCAGCAGGAAGCCGCGCTCCAGGACGCCGGACGGGACCGACGGGTCGCCGATCGCGCCGAGCAGGATCGCGTCGTGCTGCTTGAGGGCGTCGAGGTCGGCGTCGGTGAGGGTCTCACCGGTGGCGTGGTAGCGCTTGGCGCCGAAGTCGTACTCCTTCGTCTCCAGCTTCACATCCTGGGGAAGGACGGCCGCGAGGACCTTGAGGCCCTGGGCCACGACCTCCTGGCCGATGCCGTCGCCGGGGATGACTGCGAGATCGATGCTGTGAGACATGTCGGCACCCTACTGCTCGTCCCATCGTCTGACATGTCTCGTCCACCATGTGGACGAACGGACAGGCGTCGGGGTGGACCGGGGAGATCGTCCGGGAGGTGTCAGTGGCCGGTCTCGCCGCCGTTGTCACGGCGGTCGAGGGCACGCTGGAGGGCGGCGGCGGCGTTCTTGCGGGCGTCGTCGCTGGGGCGGACGGCGGAGTGGCGGACGCGGCGGGCGGTCTGAGCGGCCATGAGGGATCGACTCCTTGAGATCAGGGCGGTGATCGAAGGCGCCGGAATGGGGCGGGGAGCGCCGCCGCAGGGGTTGCCTGCATGGGGCGTCGCGCTCTCGACCGCCCTGCGCTCGATGGAGCGGGACGTTCGGCTTCTACAAAGCTAGACCCGAACCGCGCGACTGTCTCCACAATTACTCGGACTTCCTACTATCTGAGACGGAGCACACTCGCACACCTAGCTAGATTGCATTCCTACCTAGGTAGTGATGGAATGCCGTCATGGCCGCAGACCGCAGACCCAGCTGGCTCAAGGGAGTCCTCGACCTGCTCGTCCTCTCCTGCCTGACCGACGGGGAGAGTTACGGGTACGAGATCGCGAAGGCGCTCGCGGAGGCGGGCCTGGGCCAGATCAAGGGCGGAACGCTCTATCCCGTACTGAACCGCCTGGAGGAGGCGGGCCTGGTGGAGGCCGAGTTCCGGGCCGCCGAGCGCGGCCCCGGGCGACGCTACTACCGGCTCACAGGGACGGGCCACACCCATCTCACGGCCGAGACCGAGGCGTGGACAGAGTTCCACCGGGCCGTACAGAGCAAGCTGCACACAGGGGGAACCGCATCATGAGCACCGACGCCTACTTCACCGAACTCACCGGGACGCTGCGCACGTCCGGCGTCCCCGAGGAGCAGATCACCCGGACGGTGGACGAACTGCGCGCCCACCTGGCGGAGTCCGGGACGACGCCGGAGGAGGAGTTCGGCCCGGCCGCCGCGTTCGCCGGCTCGCTGGGCGGGCTCGCACCCGCGCCCGGCGAGCCGGAGGCCGAGGCGGAGCAGTGGACCTGGACGGCGGACCTCTTCAACGACCGGCGGATGCTCGCGGTCCACGGCGACCAGGGCTGGGAGGTGGAGTCCCTGGACTCCCTCGGCCGCTTCGTCTGCCGCCGCACGCCCGGGGTCGCCCTCGCCTGGGAGTACCGGCGCGAGGTGATCGCCGGCCGGCGCCGGGCGGCGGTGTTCGGCGCACTGGAGCCCGAGGGCTGGGAACTGTGTGGCGAGTGGCTGGTGTACGGCTACTTCAAGCGCCCGAAGGCGGCGACGGCCGGCCCGGAGGGCGCCCTGCGCGCGGTCCCGCGCACCCCCGTCGGGCACCTCTTCCTGAGCCGGCGCGCGAAGGCGCTGCTCGCGGTGTGGGCGGTGGCCTCGGCGGCGGCGTACGTGTCGATGGGCACGCCGGGCCTGGCGGTCCTGGTGGGGTTCGGGGGCGCGATGCTGGCGGTGCTGACGGCGAGCCTGGAGACCCGGAAGGGCAAGGAGACCCAGGCCCGGACCCCTCCCTCCACTCCCCACCCCTGACCTCTGATTCCTAACCCTTAAAAGACCATTGACAGGTTAGAGCGAAAGCGGTTGACTCCTCTCGTCACCGCATAACCGGTCATTGCCGCATGAGGGGTTAGAGAGATGTCCGTGCTCCCGGTCCACCACCGCTCCGTCACCGTCCGCGGCCACGCGATCCACTACCGGGAGGCGGGCCCCGCCGACGCGCCCGTACTGCTCCTGCTGCACGGCTTCCCGACCAGCTCGCACATGTTCCGCGAGCTGATCCCCCGGCTCGCCCACCGATACCGGCTGATCGCCCCGGACCATCTGGGCTTCGGCCGCAGCGACGCGCCGGACGCCGCCGACTTCCCGTACACCTTCGCGGAACTGGCGGCGCTCACCGCCGAGTTCACCGAGGAGCTGAAGCTCGACCGGTTCGCGCTCTACATCCAGGACTACGGCGCGCCGATCGGCCTGCGCCTCGCCCTCGCGCACCCCGAGCGGATCACCGCGATCATCAGCCAGAACGGCAACGCGTACGAGGAGGGGCTGGGCGCCGAGGCCTGGGCGCCGGTCCTCGCGATGATCGCCGACCGGACGCCCGAGACCGAGGAGCCGGTGCGGGCGATCCGCTCCCTGGACGGCATCCGCTGGCAGTACGAGACGGGCGTCCCGGAGGAGTTCCGCGAGCTGCTCAGCCCGGACGCCTGGCACCACGACGCGGCCCTGATGGCCCGCCCGGGCCAGGACGCGATCCAGCTCGACCTGATCGGCGACTACGGGGCCAACTTCGCCCTCTACCCGGCCTTCCAGGGGTACTTCCGCACCAGCCGGGTGCCGCTGCTCGCCGTCTGGGGCGAGGGCGACCAGGTCTTCGTACCGGCCGGCGCCGAGGCCTTCCGGCGCGATCTGCCGGACGCCGAGATCCATCTGCTGCCCACGGGCCACTTCGCCCTGGAGACCCACGCGCCGCGGATCGCCGCGCTGATCGACGACTTCCTGGCGCGGCGGGTCCCCGTCAGGCCGTAGCCCGCTCCAGCTCGTGGGTCACGCGCTCCACCCATGCGGTGAACTCCATGCGCGCGTGCGCGTCGCCCTCGCACAGGGCGGTGACCTGCGCGTGCGTGAGCCGCTCCGGTCCCGTCGCGGTGAGCAGCCGGTGCAGCTCCCGCATCACGGTCGTCAACCGCTGGGCGTCGGGGTGGTCGATCGCGTCGACCCCGTGCCCGGGGCCGAGGGTCGTCGAACCAGGCATGCCGTACCTCCTCGCAGCGCCGGCCCCCTCCCCAGCAGCGTAGACCCGCCCCATGGAAACCGCCCCCGACCTCGGTTGGGGGACCAAGGAAGGGGGCGGTGTTCAGGGGCCGCTCGGGAAAGAGAGCGGCAGCGGGCGTCAGCCCATGTGCGGGTAGCCGTACTCGGTCGGCGGGACCAGCGTCTCCTTGATGGCGCGGGTCAGCGTCCAGCGCATCAGGTTCTGCGGGGCGCCGGCCTTGTCGTTCGTGCCCGAGGCGCGGCCGCCGCCGAAGGGCTGCTGGCCGACGACGGCGCCGGTCGACTTGTCGTTGATGTAGAAGTTGCCGGCGGCGTAGCGCAGCTTCTCCATCGTGTACGCGGCGGCGGCGCGGTCGTTCGCGATGACCGAGCCGGTCAGGGCGTAGGCGGACACCGACTCCATCTGGGTCAGCATCTCGTCGTACTTCGCGTCGTCGTAGACGTGGATCGCGAGGATCGGGCCGAAGTACTCGGTCGTGAAGACCTCGTTCTCCGGGTCGGCGCACTCGATGACCGTCGGGCGGACGAAGTAGCCCTCGGAGTCGTCGTAGGTGCCGCCGGCGACGATCGTGCAGGTCTCGTCGGCCTTGGCGCGGTCGATCGCGGCCTTGTTCTTCGCGAAGGCGCGGTCGTCGATGACGGCGCCGATGAAGTTGGTGAGGTCGGTGACGTCACCCATCTTGATGCCGTCGACCTCGGCCGCGAACTCCTCCTTGAAGCCGTCGTTCCAGATGGAGGCCGGAACGTAGGCGCGGGAGGAGGCGGAGCACTTCTGGCCCTGGAACTCGAAGGAGCCGCGGGTCAGCGCGGTCTTCAGGACGGCGCGGTCGGCGCTGGGGTGCGCGACGACGAAGTCCTTGCCGCCGGTCTCGCCGACGATCCGCGGGTAGGAGCGGTACTTCTCGATGTTGGTGCCGACCGTCTTCCACAGGTGCTGGAAGGTGCGGGTCGACCCGGTGAAGTGGATGCCGGCCAGGTCGGGGTGGTTCAGGGCCACGTCCGAGACGGCGATGCCGTCGCCGGTCACCAGGTTGATGACGCCCTTCGGCAGGCCGGCCTCCTCCAGGAGCTCCATGAGGAGCACGGCGGAGTGGGTCTGGGTCGGGGACGGCTTCCAGACCACCACGTTGCCCATGAGGGCGGGGGCGGTGGGCAGGTTGCCCGCGATGGCCGTGAAGTTGAACGGCGTGATCGCGTAGACGAAGCCCTCGAGCGGGCGGTGGTCGAGCCGGTTCCACACGCCGGGGGAGTTCGCCGGCGGCTGCTCGGCGAGGATCTGGCGGGCGTAGGCGACGTTGAAGCGCCAGAAGTCGACGAGCTCGCACGGGGTGTCGATCTCGGCCTGCTGGGCGGTCTTCGACTGGCCGAGCATGGTGGAGGCGGCCAGCGTCTCGCGCCAGGGGCCGGCGAGCAGCTCGGCGGCGCGCAGGATGATCGCGGCGCGGTCGTCGAAGGACATCGCGCGCCAGGCCGGGGCGGCGGCCAGGGCCGCGTCGATCGCGTCCTGGGCGTCGGTCTGGGTGGCACCGCGGAAGGTGCCGATGACGGCCTTGTGGTTGTGCGGCTGGACGACCTTGAACTCCTCGCCGCCGCCCATGCGCTTCACGCCGCCGATGGTCATCGGCAGGTCGCGCGGGTTGTCGGCCAGCTCCTTGAGCTTGGCCTCCAGGCGGGCGCGCTCGGGGGAGCCCGGGGCGTAGCCGTGCACCGGCTCGTTGACGGGAGTGGGGACCTGGGTCACAGCGTCCATGTGTCTCTTGACTCCTTCTGAGGGGTGTGGGCCTGGGGGGGCGGGGGGCTCAGCCCTTGGTGAGCATGGAGCGGACGAAGAAGAGGAGGTTGGCCGGCTTCTCCGCGAGGCGGCGCATGAAGTAGCCGTACCAGTCGGTGCCGTAGGCCGTGTAGACGCGCATCCGGTGGCCTTCGGCGGCGAGCCGGTTCTGCTCCTCGCTGCGGATGCCGTACAGCATCTGGAACTCGTACTCGTCCAGCTTGCGCCCGGCGCGCCGGGCCAGCTCCTGGGCGATCGAGATGAGGCGCGGGTCGTGGGACCCGATCATCGGGTAGCCCTCGCCGTCCATCAGGATCTTCATGATCCGGACGTAGGCCTTGTCGATCTCGGCCTTGTCCTGGATGGCGACCTCGGCGGGCTCCTTGTAGGCGCCCTTCACGATCCGCACGCGCGAGCCGGCGGCGGCCAGGCGGCGGGCGTCGTCCTCGGTGCGGAAGAGGTAGGCCTGGATGACGCAGCCGGTCTGCGGGAAGTCCTTCCGCAGCTCCTCGTGGATGGCGAACATCGAGTCGAGGGTGGTGTGGTCCTCGGCGTCCAGGGTGACCGTGGTGCCGATCTCGGCGGCGGCCGCGACGACCGGGCGCACGTTGGAGAGCGCCAGCTCGTGGCCGTTCTCCAGGGACTGGCCGAACATCGACAGCTTGACGGACATCTCGGCGCGGGTGCCGAGGCCGAGCTCCTTGAGGCGGCCGATCAGCTCCAGGTAGGCGTCGCGGGCGGCGTAGGACTGCTCGACGGTGGTGATGTCCTCACCGACCACGTCGAGGGTGACCTCCAGGCCGCGGGCGGCCAGGTCCTGCACGATCGGGACGACGTCGTCCACCGACTCGCCGGCGATGAAGCGGGCCACGACCTGCTTGGTCCCGGGGGCGGCCGACACGAAACGGCGCATCTTGTCGCTGCGCGACGCGGCGAGGATCACGGGACCCAGCACGGGGGACCTCCAGAGGGCAGGGTGACGAAAGGCGCCGTACCCGAAGTTTCGTAACCAAACGGGAACAGCACGAAGAACCACCGTGAAACCTAAGGATCGCTCCGATCGTCCGCCATCTACAGCTGTCACGCATCCGTGTCCCCGCTCTCAGACATCTGTCTGAAGAACTCCGGTCGCGGTGCGAGAATGGCGCCGTGAAGGGCGATTACCAGGACCTGGTCGACGAGATCTCGGCGCTGCTCGGCACCCCCGCGACCCTGGAGAACCGTGACTTCGGCCTGATCGCCTTCGGCGCGCACGACAGCGAGGACGACAGCGCGATGGACCCGGTCCGCACCCGGTCGATCCTCACCAGGAAGTCCACGCCCGCGGTCCGCGCCTGGTTCGAGGGCTTCGGCATCGCCCGGGCGACCGGCCCGGTGCGCATTCCGGCCGCGCCGGACGCCGGGGTCTTCCGGGACCGGATCTGTCTGCCGGTACGCCATCGGGGTGTCGTCCTCGGGTACGTCTGGCTGCTCGACGCCGAGCCGGGCCCCTCGCACGAGCGGCTCACCGCCGCGATGGAGGTCGCGTCCCGGATCGGGGACCTGCTCGCCGACGAGGAGCGGGCGGGCGCCGACCTCTCCCGCGAGCTGCGGACCACGCTGACGGCGGAGCGCGGCTGGCAGTACGACATGGCCGTCGCCGCCCTGCGCACCGCGCTCGGCCCGGACGCGGACGGCCTGCACACCCTGGTCTGCCTGGCGCCCTGGCCCGAGGAGGACTCCCCCTCGCCGCGTACGGTGCCGGGCGCGGCCGCCCTGTGCACGGTGCCGTGGCGGGCGACGGCGGGCCCGGTCGGGGGCGGTTCACCCGAGGGCCCGGCCGCGCCGAGTCCGTACGTCCCGGGCACCAGCACAGGCACAGGCGCCGGCCGCGCCCTCGCCGTGCTCGTCCGGCTGCGCTCGGCCGACAACCTCTCCCCCGCCGGCACCGCCGCCGACCGGCTGCGCGGCCCGGCGGGCCCGGCCGCCGTCGCGGGGGTCGCCGCGCCCCGGCGCGGGCTCGCTGAGCTGGACGCGTCCTGGCGCGAGGCGGCCTCCGCCGCCCGGGCGGCGACCGCCCAGCCGCGGCTCGGCCCGCTCGCGGAGTGGTCGGCCATCGGCCCGTACCGGATGCTCACCGCCCTCCCGGCGGCCGAACCGGACCCGGCGGTCCGTGCGCTGCTCGCCCCGGCCCATGCCGAACTGGCCCGCACGGCCGAGGTGTTCCTCGACCACGCGGGCCAGGCGGGGCGCACGGCGACGGCCCTCGGCATCCACCGCCAGACCCTCTACTACCGGCTCTCCCGCGTCGAACAGCTCACCGGCCTCGACCTGGACGCGGGCGAGGACCGCCTGTTGCTGCACATGGCGCTGAAGTCGGCGCGCCTGTAGGGCGGTTGAACACCGGCTCCGTTACGAGGTCGGCTCCAGGCGGACGCAGCAGTGGCCCTCGCCGGGCGCCAGGCACGCCTCGTACCCCTGCTCGTCGAGTCCTTCGAGGACTCCGCGCATCAGATGCAGGTTCAACCCGCAGACGGTGGCGGTGTGTTCGCGCGCGAGCGCGTGGAAGGGGCAGTTGCCGAGCACGAGGGCGGTGCCGTCCGGGCCGTCGGGGCGCGGCTCGAAGCCGTACCGCTCCAGGAAGGCGAAGAGTTCGGCGCGCTCGCGCTCGGCGAGCCGGGCGCCGAGGGCGTGGGCGTTGCGGTGCAGGACCTCCCGGGCGGGCTCGCCGGTGGTCTCGGACTCCTCCAGGGCCTGGGCGAGCAGCCGGCCGGCGAGCTCGTAGTGCCGCTCGGGCAGGCTGACGGCGACCTCGCGCCCGGAGCGCTTGTAGAGCTTGGCCGGGCGGCCGGCGCCCGGCCCGGTCCGCCCGGAGCGGCGCTCGTAGACCACGTCGAGCAGGCCCTCGTCGGCCAGCCGGTCGAGGTGGAAGGCGGCGGTCTGCCGGGCGAGTCCGAGCGCCTCGGCGGCCTCGTCGCGGCCGACCGGGTCCGGCCGGCGGACCACATGGTCGTAGAGCCGGCGCCGGGTCGGCTCGTCCAGGGCGGCTACCGCCGATACGTCATTCGAGTGCTCCACGAACACCAGTGTAAAACCCACCCCCATTGACTTAAGAGAGCGAGCGCGCTTCTATCGTTAATGAGAGTTGTCGATAGAAAAATCGGCAGCGAGAGCCATGAGAGGCGTGCGCCATGTCGTCCCCCACTGCCCCATCCACCACTCCCGGGCGGCAGCAACGCCGGGCCGCGCTCCACGACCCCGGCTACCAGGCCTTCCTCATCCTGCGCACCGGCTTCACCGTGGCGCCGATCCTGTTCGGCCTGGACAAGTTCGCCGATCTGCTCACCGACTGGCCCCAGTACCTCGCGCCCTGGATCGACGACATCGTTCCGGGCACCGCGCAGCAGGCCATGTACGCGGTGGGCGTCATCGAGATCGTCGCGGGCGTCGCCGTCGCACTCGCCCCGCGGTTCGGCGGCTGGCTGGTGGCGGCCTGGCTGGCCGGCATCATCATCAACCTGCTGACCATCCCCGGCTACTACGACGTCGCCCTGCGCGACTTCGGCCTGCTGCTCGGCGCGGTCGCCCTGGCCCGGCTCGCGGAGCGCTACCGGGCGGACCGGGTGAACCGGGCGGAATGACGGGCCCCGGATAACGGGACCTACTCCCCCATCAGCACCCTGAGGCCCTCGGTCAGGTCACCGGCGGTCGGCGCGGTCTCCGGATCGACCACCCACTGGATCATCACGCCGGTCGCCAGGGCCTGCAGGAGCAGGCCGGCGACCCGGGCCTTCTCGGGGTCCGCCGCCGGGTCGAGGCCGAGCATGCCCTCGGCCATGCCGAGCCGGCCCTCCCGCTGCGGCTCCTTGATCGCCTCGCGGAGCTTCTCGTCGTCGTCGAGGCGGGTGACGACCTCGGTCTGGAGCTTCCAGACCGGGCGGCTGGCCTCGGCGGCGCCGATCAGGCGCTCCCAGACGGCGCGGAAGCGCTCGTACGGATCGGCGGGGAGCTTGTCGGCGCCCTCGGCGTCGGCCCCGCCGACCGCGTCGCCCCACTCCTCGGTGAGCGCGAGGAAGGCCTGCTGGAGCAGGGCGTCCTTGGAGCCGTAGTGGTAGCCGATGGAGGCGAGGTTGGTGCCGGAGGCGGCGACGACGTCACGGGCGGTGGTGCGCCCGTACCCCTTCTCCAGGAGGCAGCGCTTGGCGCCCTCCAGCAGATCTTCCTTGTGTCCCATGACAGCACTGTACCCGGCCGCTAGACGCCCGTGTAAGACGGATGTCTAGCGGCCGGGTACGGGTGTGTCCACCGGTCGGACGGGTCTGACGGGGTCAGACCAGGTTGACCGAGCGGGCCGAGGCCGCGCCGATCTCCTCCGCGATCTCCGCGAGGACCGGCGCCGGGACGGTCTCGTCGACGGTGAGCACGACGAGCGCCTCGCCGCCCTCCACGGTCCGGGAGACCTGCATGCCGGCGATGTTCAGACCGGCCTCGCCGAGGATCCGGCCGACCGTGCCGACGACACCCGGACGGTCCTCGTAGCGCAGCACCGCCATGTGGTCGGCGAGCGCCAGGTCCACGTCGTAGTCGCCGACCGCGACGATCTTCTGCAGGTGCTTCGGACCCGCGAGGGTGCCGGAGACCGAGATCTCCTGGCCGTTCGAGAGCGTGCCGCGCACGGTGACCATGTTGCGGTGGTCGGGCGACTCGGAGCTCGTGGTCAGACGCACCTCGACACCGCGCTCCTGCGCGAACAGCGGGGCGTTGACGTACGACACGGTCTCGTCGACCACGTCCTCGAACACGCCCTTGAGGGCGGAGAGTTCGAGCACCTTCACATCGTGCTGGGTGATCTCGCCGTAGACCTCGACGTCCAGGCGGGAGGCGACCTCGCCGGCCAGGGCGGTGAAGATCCGGCCGAGCTTCTCGGCCAGCGGCAGACCCGGCTTCACGTCCTCGGCGATGACGCCGCCCTGGACGTTGACCGCGTCCGGGACCAGCTCGCCGGCGAGCGCCAGGCGCACCGACCGGGCGACCGCGATGCCCGCCTTCTCCTGGGCCTCGTCCGTGGAGGCGCCGAGGTGCGGGGTGCAGACGACCTGGTCGAGCTCGAAGAGCGGGGAGTCCGTGCAGGGCTCCTTCGCGTACACGTCGAGGCCCGCGCCGGCGACCCGGCCCTCCTTGAGCGCCGAGTACAGCGCCGCCTCGTCCACGATCCCGCCGCGCGCGGCGTTGACGATCCGGACCGAGGGCTTGACCTTGTGCAGCGCCTCGTCGCCGATGAGACCGAGGGTCTCCGGGGTCTTCGGCAGGTGGACGGTGATGAAGTCGGCGACCTCGAGCAGCTCGTCCAGGGACAGCAGCTTCACGCCCATCTGGGCGGCGCGGGCCGGCTGCACGTAGGGGTCGTAGGCGACGATCTTCATGCCGAACGCGGACATGCGCTGGGCGACCAGGACGCCGATGCGGCCGAGGCCGACGACGCCGAGGGTCTTCTCGCTGAGCTCGACGCCGGTGTACTTCGAGCGCTTCCACTCGCCGTTCTTCAGCGCGGTGTTGGCCTGCGGGATGTTGCGCGCGGTGGCGACCAGCAGACCGCAGGCGAGCTCGGCGGCGGTGACGATGTTGGAGGTCGGGGCGTTCACGACCATCACGCCGGCCTTGGTGGCGGCGGAGACGTCCACGTTGTCCAGGCCGACACCGGCGCGGGCGACCACGCGCAGCTTCTTGGCGGCGGCGATGGCCTCCGCGTCGACCTTGGTCGCGGAGCGGATCAGAATGGCGTCGACGTCGGCGATCGCGGGGAGCAGCTCCGCGCGGTCGGCGCCGTTGCACTGCCGGATCTCGAAGTCCGGGCCCAGTGCGTCCACGGTGGCGGGCGACAGCTCTTCAGCGATGAGTACGACGGGTTTCGAGCTCACGTTGAGTCCTCACAGAGACGGTGCGGACGGCCGTCCCGACGGCCGCAGCGGTGGAGGGGGCTTGCCGCGTGAAAGCGCACGACGCTGTGGGCCAGACGCGATGTTGTTGAGCAGTGTAGTGGTGCGGTGGCGCGGTTCCTGCGCCTCGTTGGAAGGATCACCCTTCCGTGGTTGGACGGGGTGTCCAACGACTTGGTGCGGGGCCGGACACAGTGTCCGGCCCCGCACCGGAAGGCTTACGCCTCCTCGTCGTTCACCCAGCTCATGAGCTTGCGCAGCTCCTTGCCGGTGGTCTCCAGGAGGTGCTTCTCGTCCTGGGTCTTGTACTCGTTGTACTTCTTCAGACCGCCGTGGTACTCGTCCATCCAGTTCTTGGCGAAGGTGCCGTCCTGGATCTCGGTGAGGACCTTCTTCATCTCGGCCTTGGTGTCGGCCGTGATGATGCGCGGGCCGGTCACGTAGTCGCCCCACTCGGCGGTCTCGGAGACGGACCAGCGCATCTTCTCCAGGCCGCCCTCGTACATGAGGTCGACGATCAGCTTCAGCTCGTGGAGGCACTCGAAGTAGGCGATCTCCGGCTGGTAGCCGGCCTCGACCAGGGTCTCGAAGCCCGCCTTGACGAGCGCGGAGGCGCCGCCGCAGAGCACGGCCTGCTCGCCGAAGAGGTCGGTCTCGGTCTCCTCGGTGAAGGTGGTCTTGATGACACCGGCACGGGTGCCGCCGATGGCCTTGGCGTACGACAGGGCCAGGGCGAAGGCGTTGCCCGTGGCGTCCTGCTCGACGGCGGCGATCGCCGGAACGCCGCGGCCCTCCTCGTACTGACGGCGGACCAGGTGGCCCGGGCCCTTCGGGGCGACCAGGGCGACGTCCACGCCGGCCGGGGGCTTGATGAAGCCGAAGCGGACGTTGAAGCCGTGGGCGAAGAAGAGGGCGTCGCCGTCGTTCAGGTGCGGGGCGATGGACTCCTCGTAGACCTTGGCCTGGATCGGGTCCGGGATCAGGATCATGATCACGTCGGCCTCGGCCGCGGCCTCGGCGGGCGTGACCACGCGCAGGCCCTGCTCCTCGGCCTTGGCCTTGGACTTGGAGCCCTCGTGCAGACCGACGCGGACATCGACACCCGAGTCACGGAGCGACAGCGCGTGGGCGTGGCCCTGGCTGCCGTAACCGATCACCGCGACCTTGCGGCCCTGGATGATCGAGAGGTCGGCGTCGGCGTCGTAGAACAGCTCGGCCACTGGAAATCTCCTTGAGGTGCTGGTGTTGCGTCCCACCGTACGGCGGGGTGCGGGAGGAAGGTTGTCGGGTCTCGCCAGGCGGACCGCCGGCCGGACCGGCGGTCGACCCCTGGTGACGTGCGGTGTATCAGACGCTTCGGTGTATCAGGCGATGCGGTGTATCAGGCGCTGCGGTCGAGGGCGCGCAGCGAGCGGTCCGTGATGGACCGGGCCCCGCGCCCTATGGCGATCGTGCCGGACTGGACGAGCTCCTTGATGCCGAACTGCTCCAGCATCTTGAGCATCGCCTCCAGCTTGTCACTCGAACCGGTGGCCTCGATGGTGACCGCCTCGGGCGAGACGTCCACGGTCTTGGCGCGGAACAGCTGGACGATCTCGACGATCTGGGAGCGGGTCTCGTTGTCGGCGCGGACCTTCACCAGGACGAGCTCGCGCTGGATCGCGGCGCTGGGCTCGAGTTCG
Organism: Streptomyces sp. SKN60; assembly: GCF_026236535.1. Classification (GTDB taxonomy): domain Bacteria; phylum Actinomycetota; class Actinomycetes; order Streptomycetales; family Streptomycetaceae; genus Streptomyces. Next base: position 224,130 of record NZ_JAHTMW010000007.1, read on the forward strand.
ACGATCTTCAGGACGTTGACCAGCTTGTTGAGCTGCTTGGTCACCTGCTCCAGGGGCAGGTCCTCGACACCGACCACGATGGTGATGCGGGAGATGTCGGGGTGCTCGGTGACACCGACCGCGAGCGAGTCGATGTTGAAGCCGCGGCGGGAGAACAGGGCGGCGATCCGGGCGAGGATGCCGGGCGTGTTCTCGACCAGGACGGAGAGCGTGTGCTTCGTGGACATGATGGGGGTCTCCTGTTCGCGCTTTCGCTCTTCGCCTCAGTCGTCTTCGCCGTCGCCGAAGTCGGGGCGGACGCCCCGGGCGGCCATGACCTCGTCGTTCGAGGTGCCGGCGGCGACCATCGGCCAGACCTGCGCGTCCTCGTGGACGATGAAGTCGATCACGACCGGGCGGTCGTTGATGGCGTTGGCCTCGGCGATGACCTTGTCCAGGTCGGCCGGGTCCTCACAGCGCAGGGCGACACAGCCCATGGCCTCGGACAGCTTCACGAAGTCCGGGACGCGGGTGCCCTTGGCCTCCGGGTTGATGTCCTCCGGGCCGGAGTGCAGGACGGTGTTGGAGTAGCGCTGGTTGTAGAAGAGGGTCTGCCACTGACGGACCATGCCGAGGGCGCCGTTGTTGATGATGGCGACCTTGATCGGGATGTTGTTCAGGGCGCAGGTGGTGAGCTCCTGATTGGTCATCTGGAAGCAGCCGTCGCCGTCGACCGCCCAGACCGTGCGGTCCGGCATGCCGGCCTTGGCGCCCATGGCGGCCGGGACCGCGTAGCCCATGGTTCCGGCGCCGCCGGAGTTGAGCCAGGTCGCGGGCTGCTCGTAGTCGATGAAGTGGGCGGCCCACATCTGGTGCTGGCCGACGCCGGCGGCGAAGATCGTGCCCTCGGGGGCGAGCTTGCCGATCCGCTCGATGACCTGCTGCGGCGAGAGGCTGCCGTCCTCGGGCAGGTCGTAGCCGAGCGGGTAGGTCTCGCGCCAGCGGTTCAGGTCGCTCCACCAGGCGGTGTAGTCACCCTTGTGGCCGTCGCTGTGCTCGGCCTGGACGGCCTGGACCAGGTCGGCGATGACCTCGCGGGCGTCACCGACGATCGGGACGTCGGCGGTGCGGTTCTTGCCGATCTCCGCCGGGTCGATGTCGGCGTGGACGATCTTGGCGTACGGGGCGAAGCTGTCCAGCTTGCCGGTGACGCGGTCGTCGAAGCGGGCGCCGAGGGCGACGATCAGGTCGGCCTTCTGCAGCGCGGTGACGGCGGTGACCGCACCGTGCATGCCCGGCATTCCCACGTGCAGCGGGTGGCTGTCGGGGAACGCGCCCAGGGCCATCAGGGTGGTGGTGACCGGGGCGCCGGTGAGCTCCGCCAGGACCTTCAGCTCGGCGGTGGCGCCGGCCTTCAGGACGCCGCCGCCGACGTACAGGACGGGCCGCTTGGCGGCGGTGATCAGCTTGGCGGCCTCGCGGATCTGCTTGGCGTGCGGCTTGGTCACCGGGCGGTAGCCGGGCAGCTCGGTCTGCGGCGGCCAGCTGAAGGTGGTCTTCGCCTGGAGGGCGTCCTTGGCGATGTCGACCAGGACCGGGCCGGGGCGGCCGGTGGAGGCGATGTGGAAGGCCTCGGCGATGGTCCGCGGGATGTCCTCGGCCCGGGTGACCAGGAAGTTGTGCTTGGTGATCGGCATCGTGATGCCGCAGATGTCCGCCTCCTGGAAGGCGTCGGTGCCGATCGCCTTGGAGGAGACCTGGCCGGTGATCGCGACCAGCGGGACGGAGTCCATGTGGGCGTCGGCGATCGGGGTGACCAGGTTGGTCGCACCGGGGCCCGAGGTCGCCATGCAGACGCCGACCTTGCCGGTGGCCTGCGCGTAACCGGTGGCGGCGTGGCCCGCGCCCTGCTCGTGGCGGACCAGGATGTGGCGGACCCGCTTCGAGTCCATCATCGGGTCGTACGCCGGGAGGATCGCGCCGCCCGGAATGCCGAAGACGGTGTCGGCGCCCACTTCCTCGAGAGAGCGGATGAGGGACTGCGCACCCGTGACGTGCTCGACGGTGGTGGCGGGCTGTGCGCCGCTACGGGTCCGCGGCTGCGGATGGTGCCCGGTGGCCTGCTCGGTCATCAGCATTCTCTTCTCGAAGCAGAGGTTTTTGCGAGGGTTTGGTACGACTTCGGGGTGATCCGGTGCAACAAAAAACCCCCCGTGCCGATAGGCAAGCGAGGGGAGCGCGTCGGGTGCGTTTCAGGCGGGCCTTCCTTGGCCTGCCTCAGCCGACGCGCTGTCCAAGTACGAGAATTCGGGTGCGCATGGCACTGACCCTCCCCCCGACGCACTGTCACTGTCAAGTAGGTGGGACAGGCGTCTCATCATGTGAGCGGGCGGGCGGCCGGTTTCCGGCGCTGACCGCGACCGCTCCGGGCAGCGGAAACTCGTCCCGCACCAGCGCCCGGCGCAGCCGGTACTCGTCCAGCGGGCCCGAGAACGCCATGCCCTGGCCGTGGGTGCAGCCCATGGAGCGCAGCGCCAGCACCTGCTCGGGCATGTCCACGCCGTCGGCGACGGACTGCATCCCGAGGTCGCCGGCGATGCGGAGCAGCCCGCTGGTGATCTTGCGCAGTCTGGCCGATTCCACGATGCCCTCGACCAGGCCGCGGTCCAGCTTCAGTATGTCGACCGGAAGCCGCCGCAGGGCGTTGATCGCGGCATGTCCGCTGCCGAATCCGTCGAGGGCGATCTTGACGCCGAGCCGGCGCAGGGCGGCCAGGCGCTGCTCCAGCTCGTCGAATGAGACCCGGGGGTCCCGGGGGTCGCTGTCGGCGAGCTCGACGATCAGCGAGCCGGAGGGCAGCCCGTGCCGGGTGAGCAGCGACTCGACGGAGCCCAGCGGCAGCGAGCGGTCGAGCAGCCGGCGGGCGGAGAGCCGCACGGTGACCGGGGCGCGATGGCCGATTCCGGCCCGTTCGGCGGCCTGCTCGACGGCCTCCTCCAGGAGCCAGCGGCCGAGCTCGGCGGTGCGCTCGCCGTCCTCGGCGACCCGCAGGAACTCGGCCGGCGTGAAGAGGATGCCCTGCGCGGAGCGCCAGCGGGCCTGGGCGGCGACGGCGGCGATCCGGCCGGTGCTCAGGTCGACGACGGGCTGGTGGAGCAGGGCGAACTCGCCGTCGTGCAGGGCGGTGCGCAGCCGGGCGGCGAGCTCGGTGCGGCGCACCACCTCGGCCTGCATCTGCGGGGCGTAGAGCTCGACCCGGTCCTTGCCGGCGGCCTTGGCCCGGTACATCGCGAGGTCGGCGTTGCGCAGCAGGTCGCCCGCGCTGATGCCGGGCTCGGCGAAGGCGACGCCGATGGAGGCGGCGACCCGCACCTCGTGGGCGGCGCCGTCCACCCGGTACGGCTGGGAGAGCGTGACCCGCAGCCGGTCGGCGATCTCGGCCACCCGGCACTCGCGGTCGGCCCGGTCGCGGTTGCCGTCGCCGAGGATGAGCGCGGCGAACTCGTCGCCGCCGAGCCGGGCGGCGGTGTCCCCGGCCCGCACGGACTCGTGGAGCCGGCGGGCGGCCTGGACGAGGAGCTCGTCGCCGGCCTGGTGGCCGAGCCGGTCGTTGACCGCCTTGAAGCCGTCGAGGTCGATGAAGAGCACGGCGGTGCCGATGTCGGTGGCGCGGCGGCCGCTGAGCGCGCCGCGCACCCGCTCGGTGAACAGCGCCCGGTTGGGCAGGTCGGTGAGCGGGTCGTGCTCGGCGTTGTGCCGCAACTGGGCCTGGAGCCGGACCCGTTCGGTCACGTCGCGGCTGTTGAAGATCAGTCCGCCCTGGTGCCGGTTGACGGTGGACTCGACGTTGAGCCAGTCGCCGCGGCCGGAGCGGAAGCGGCACTCGATCCGGGTGGTGGGCTCCTCGGAGGGCGGGGCGGCCAGGAAGCGGCGTACCTCGTGGACGACGCCGCCGAGGTCCTCGGGGTGGATGAGGGAGGCCAGCTCGGAGCCGATCAGCTCCTCGGCCTCGCGCCCGTACACCCCGGCGGCGGCCGGGCTGACGTAGCGCAGTATGCCGGTCGGCGCGGCGATCATGATGACGTCGCTGGAGCCCTGCACGAGGGACCTGAAGTGGTTCTCCTTCTGGGCCAGTTCGTGGGTGAGGGCGATGTTGTCGAGCAGCATGATGCCCTGCCGGACGACCAGGGCGAGCACGACCATGCAGCCGGTGAGGACGACGACGCGGTCGACGCTGCGGCCCTCGACGACGTTGTACAGGATGCTCAGGGTGCAGACGGCGGCCGCGAGGTACGGCGTGAGCGCGGCGAGCGAGCCGGCGAGCGGGCGGCTGTGCGGGTGCCGGGCGCGGGCCGCGGCGGGCCCGGGGTCGACGTGCCGGCGCACCCCCCAGGGGGCGTACGCGAGCAGCAGGGAGCCCGCGAACCAGCCGGCGTCGAGGAGCTGGCCGGAGCTGTAGTGCTCGCGGAGCAGCGGCGAGGTGAACAGCGCGTCGCACAGCACGGTGAGGGCGAGCGCGGCGATGGCGGTGTGGACGGCCGAGCGGTTGATGTGGGAGCGGCGGAAGTGCAGCGCGAGCACCATGCTGACGAGCACGATGTCGAGCAGCGGGTACGCGAGGGAGAGCGCCGCGCGGGCGACGCTCTCGCCCGGCACGTACGCGGTGTGCGCGAGGGCCAGGCTCCACGACAGGGTGAGCAGGGAGCCGCCGATCAGCCAGGAGTCGAGGCCGAGGCAGACCCAGCCGGCCCGGGTGACGGGCTTCTTGGCGAGGACGAGCAGGCCGACGATGGCGGGCGGGGCGAAGAGCAGGAAGCACAGGTCCGCGGCGGAGGGGCTGGGCACCGCGCGGCGGAGCACGACCTCGTACCACCCCCAGACGGCGTTCCCGGTGGCGGCCATGAAGGACGAGAAGGCGAAGAGGTACCACGCGGGGCGGAAGGCGCGGCGGCGGCCCCGGGCGTAGAGGAAGCAGGAGACGGCGGCGGCGAGCGCGGCGGCGCTCAGCCCGAAGTCGCCCATGACGAGGGCGAGTTCCGTGGAGCCCCAGCCGACCGCGGCGCCGGTGGCATAGCCGCCGCAGACCAGTCCGAGGCCGAGCTGCGCGAGCGTCCCGCCCGTGCCGGGGCGGGGCCGCCCGGGCCGCCGGCCGCGCCCGGGGGCGGGTGTTCCGGGCCCGGATCCGGCGCCGGAGCCGGGTCCGGCGGTGCCGCCGACGCCCGCCCCGACGGGTGCGGGTGCGGCGAGGGCCGCGGTGCTCACCGGTCCCTCCGGGAGCTCGCCGGGGTGCGGCTGCGCCGGCTGCGCCGCGAGGGCGTCGGCGGGGCCTTCGGAACGCGGTACGGCGTGGCTTCCGCAGCCGCCGGACGGCTCGCCGCGCTCCTCGCAGCGGGTGCCGGCCGCGCGCGGCGCGGGCACGGCGACGGTGCCGCGGCCGTCCGCGGCGGGTCCGGCTCCGGGGGCGCGGGTGGGCTGGTCCGGCACCGGCCGGTCCGGCAGGGCGGCTGCGCGACGCGGGACGGCCGGCGGCGGCACCGTCGCGTCGGATCGTCGGTCGCTCGGCCGTGCTCCACCCGTCGCCCCCCTCGGAATCTGATGTCCCGTCACTTCGCTCCCCAGCGTCTGCCCGTTCTCGACGCAGTCCCCCGCTCCGGGACCATACACCAGGATCGTCACTCAGGGACAGGGGTGCAGTACTCTCCGTGACGGCCAGGGGGCTTGTGAGGAGCGCGTTCGGGGGGCGCACGCCCCCGGGGAGCCGACTCAGGTGGTGAGGACCACGTTGGCCGGCTCCTCGCCCGCGACGAAGCGGGTCAGCTGGGCCGCGATCAGGCGCTTGGCGCGCGGCATGAACGCCGAGGTGGAGCCGCCCACATGGGGGCTCACGAGCACACCGGGAGCGTGCCACAGGGGGTGCCCGGCCGGCAGCGGTTCCGGATCGGTGACATCGAGTGCCGCGCGGATCCGGCCGCTCTCGGCCTCCTTCAGAAGGGCGGCGGTGTCCACCACCGGGCCGCGCGCCACGTTGACGAGCAGGGCGCCGTCCTTCATCCGGGCGAGGAAGTCCGCGCCGGCCAGCTGCCGGGTCTCCGGGGTGAGCGGGGTGGACAGCACCACCACGTCGGCCTGCGGCAGTTGCGCGGCCAGTTCGGTCAGCGGCAGCACCGGCCCGCGCGCGGTGGTGCGCGCCGAGCGCGCGACGCGGACGATCCGCGCGCACTCGAAGGGCGCGAGCCGGTCCTCGATGGCGGCGCCGATCGACCCGTACCCGACGATCAGCACCGACTTGTCGGCGAGCGCCGGATAGAACCCGGCCCGCCACTCCTCCGCGTCCTGACCACGCACGAAGCCCGGGATGCCGCGCAGCGAGGCGAGGATCAGGGCCAGGGTCAGCTCGGCGGTGCTGGCCTCGTGCACGCCCCGGGCATTGCACAGGCGCACGCCGGAGCGCAGCGCGTCGATGCCGGGCGTGACGTGGTCGACCCCGGCGGACAGGGTCTGCACGACGCGCACCGAGCTCATCCCGGCGAGCGGCCGGACGGCGATCTCCTCGCCCTTCATGTAGGGCACGACATAGAAGGCGCAGCGGGCGGGATCGGCCGGAAAGTCCGGTCCGCCGTCCCAGAAACGGTAGTTCAGGCCCGACGCGCCCGGCGCGGGCAGGCCGTCGATCTCGTCCGCGGGAATCGGAAGCCACACGTCAGCGGCGATGTCATCGAGTGTCATGACCGGGAGGCTATGACATGAATCCCGCGCGCCATTGGTTACTTTGGGGGCTGCACAGGGAGGGGTAGCGGCAGGTGGAGCGCAGGACGATCGGGGCGGCGGCGCTCGGAGTGGGTGCGGTGGGCCTCGGGTGCATGCCGATGAACTGGGCGTACAGCTCCTCCCGGCAGCGGGGCGACCGGTCCCTGCGTACGGTGCACGCGGCCCTGGACGCCGGGGTGAGCCTGCTCGACACCGCCGACATGTACGGGCCGTTCACCAACGAGCTGCTGCTCGGGCGGGTGTTGAAGGAGCGCCGGGCGGACGTCTTCGTGTCGACGAAGTGCGGGCTGCTCGTGGGCGACGGGCATGTGGTGGCCAACGGGCGGCCCGGTTATGTGCGCCGGGCCTGTGACGCCTCGCTGCGGCGGCTGCAGACCGATGTGATCGACCTCTACCAGCTGCACCGGGCCGATCCCGAGGTGCCGGTGGAGGAGACCTGGGGCGCGATGGCCGATCTCGTGCGGGCCGGGAAGGTGCGGGCGCTCGGGCTGTGCGCGGTGGGTGCCCGGACCCGGTTCTTCCGGCGGCCGGTGACGGGCGGCGGCTTTGACGGAACGATCCGGCAGCTGGAGCGGATCCAGCAGGTGTTCCCGGTGAGCGCGGTCGAGGCGGAGCTGTCGGTGTGGTCCCCGGAGGCCCTGGAACGGCTGCTGCCGTGGTGCGCGGCGCGGGGCGTGGGCTTTCTGGCCGCGATGCCGCTGGGCAGCGGCTTCCTCACCGGCACGCTGACGCCCGGCGGCGGTTTCGAGGCGGACGATCCGCGCGCCCGGCACCCGCGCTTCACGGCCGAGATGATGGCCGCGAACCAGCCGCTGGTGGCGGGCCTGCGCCGGGTCGCGGCCCGGCACGGCGCGGACGTCACTCCGGCGCAGGTCGCGCTGGCCTGGGCGCTCGCCCAGGGCCCGCACGTCGTCCCGATCCCGGGCACCAAGCACGAGCGGTGGGCGGTCGAGAACGCCCGCGCGGCCGGCCTCGTCCTCGACGCCGCCGACCTGACGGAGATCGCGGCGCTGCCGGCGGCCCGGGGGTCGTGGGACTGAGCCGCGTCCGGACCCTTGTCGGTCCGGCGGTGTATCAAGGAAGGAGCCGCCGGAAGCAGCCGCCGAAGGGACCGGGTCATGAGCCGAGGCCGAGTCGTCAGCAGGACACTGACGGGCGGCGCGGTCGCGCTGCTCCTGGCCACCGGGTGCTCCTCCACCCCGTCCTCCGGCCCGCCCTCCGCCCCGCCCTCCAGCCCGCCGCCCGCGTCCACCGCGCCGTCGACGACGAGCCCGGCGGCTCCCGTACGGGTCGCCGGGACGCTCACCGAGGGGCTGAAGTCGCCGTGGGGCCTCGCCGAGCTGCCCGGCGGGGATCTGCTCGTCTCGTCCCGGGACGAGCGGACGGTGACCCGGGTCGACGGGCGGACCGGCCGGCGGACGCCGGCCGGCGAGGTGCCGGGGGTCGTGCCGGGCGGCGAGGGCGGGCTGCTCGGGCTCGCCGTGCGGGACGGCTGGGTGTACGCGTATCTGACCGCCGGGACGGACAACCGGATCGTCCGGATGCGGTACGGCGGGGGCGAGGGCGACCGGCTCGGGGCTCCGGAGCCGGTGCTCACCGGCCTCCCGAAGGGCTTCATCCACAACGGCGGGCGGATCGCGTTCGGCCCGGACGGGATGCTGTACGCGGGGACCGGCGAGACCGGGCGGACCGGGCTCGCCCAGGACAAGGGCTCGCTGGGCGGGAAGATCCTGCGGATGACCCCGGAGGGCCGCCCGGCGCCCGGCAACCCCTTCCCGGGCTCCCTGGTGTACTCGTACGGCCACCGCAACGTCCAGGGCCTGGCCTGGGACGCCGACGGGCGCCTCTGGGCGTCGGAGTTCGGCCAGGACACCTGGGACGAGCTGAACCTGATCCGGCCCGGCCGGAACTACGGCTGGCCGGTGGTGGAGGGCATCGCCGGGCGGGCCGGCTACACCGACCCGGTGGCCCAGTGGCCCACCTCGGAGGCCTCCCCCAGCGGCATCGCGTACGCCCGGGGCGCGATCTGGATGGCCGGGCTGCGCGGCGAGCGCCTGTGGCGCGTTCCGCTCTCCGGCGCGGAACGATCCGGGGAGCCGGTGGCGTTCCTCAAGGGTGAGTACGGACGGCTGCGCACGGTCCAGGCGACCGCGGGCGGCACCCGGCTCTGGCTGGTGACCAGCGAGACCGACACCCGGGGGACCCCGGGACCCGGCGACGACCGGATCCTGCGCCTGGAGCTCGGCTAGCACCTCGTGAGGGAGGCGGAGCACGTGTTCAACATGATGGAAGAGCTGTTCGCACCGGGCCGCAAGCACACCGACGACGAGCGGCAGCGGCTCGCCCTGACCCGGGAGGACCTGGGCGACGGCGACCCGTACCGGGGGCCGATAGACCTGTCCTCGGGGAAGGTGACCATACGCATACCCCGCGCTGCCGGCGGCGAGGCCGCCGACAGCGACTGATCAGGCCGGGGCGTCCAGCAGCCGCAGCCGGTGCGCGAGGGCCGCCGCCTCACCGCGCCCCGCGACGCCCAGTTTGGCGAGGATGTTGGAGACGTGGACGCTCGCCGTCTTCGGCGAGATGAAGAGCTCCTCGGCGATCTGACGGTTGGTGCGCCCGGCGGCGACGAGCCGCAGGACGTCCTGTTCTCGCGGGGTGAGCCCGAAGGCGACGCCCTCCTCCGGCTCCCGCTGCCGCGGGACGTCCGGGGCGGCGGAGAGCGGGGCGAGGCGGGCGCGGGCGGCGAGCAGTTCGACGTCCTCGCGCAGCGGCTGCGCCCCGAGGCGTACGGCGGTGGCGCGGGCGGCGTGGAGCAGGGCGGCGGCCTCCTCGCGCCGGCCGCCCTCGGCGAGCAGCGCGTCGGCGAGGCGGTGCCGGGCCACCGCCAGCTCGTAGGGGCGGTCGAGCGGCTCGACGGCGGCGACGATCTCCGCCCGGCGTTCCGCGCTGTCCCGGCCCTCGGCGCGGGCCAGCTCGGCGGAGACCTGCAGGGAGTACGCCTGCCAGACGGGCGCCGGGGCGGCCATGCCGCGCACGAAACGGCGGATCCGGTCGAGGGCCTCGGCGCGGCCCTCGGCGGCGGCGGGCAGGCCCCGGGCGTCGGCCTCCGCGGTGACGGCGGCGACGGCGAGCGGCCAGCCGTAGCGGTGGGTGCCGGGCGGGCATCCGTCCGCGACCGCCGCGGCGAACCCCGTCCGTACGTCATCGAGCCGGCCCTCGGCGGCGGCGATGTGGGCCGTCACCTCGGCCATCGGGAGCGTGTACTGCGGAATGGGGTCACGGCTGCCGTAGCGGGCGGCCGCCTCGGCGAGCCGGGCGGTGGCCTGGGCGGGTTCGCCGCGGACGACGGCGAGGTGGGCGAGCAGCAGTTGCGCGGTGATGCCCGGCTTCGAGGTACCGGCCGCGGAGCGGAGCAGCGCCTCTGTCTCCTCCTGCACCCGGTCCCACTCGCCGAGGGAGAGCAGGGACTCGGCGAGGTTGGCGCGGACCCAGCCGGCGCTGTCGACGAGGCCGTGGGCGCGGGCGGATTCGATGCCGGCGGCGGCGACCTCGACGGCCTCCCGGGAGCGGCCGAGGCCTTCCAGGACGGAGGAGATGTTGACGTAGGTGCGCGCGGCCTCGTGGAACTGGCCGAGGGCCAGGGTCCGTTCGCGTACCTCGTGGAGCTGGGCCAGTCCGGCCTCGGGATTCCCTGCGGCGACCATGAGGGTGCCGAGGGTGCCGCGGGCGGCGAGTTCGATGGCCTCGGCCTTGACCAACCGGGCGTATTCGACGGCACGTTCGGCGTCGGCGATGGCCTCGGGGCCGGGGTTGCGGAGCATGGCCCAGCCGGCGGCGAGGCCGAGGACCACGGCGTGCACGGCGGACGGCTGCAGGCCGCGGACGAGTTCCTGGGCGCGGGCGATCTCGGCCCAGCCGTCGCCGCGGGCCAGGGCGGACTGGAGGCGGGCGCGTTCGACGTAGAACCAGGCGGCGCGCAGCGGGTCGCGCTCCTCGTCGCTGTCGAGGATCCGCAGCGCGGTGCGGCCGATCTTGAGGGCGCGTTCGCGTTCGCCGCAGAGCCGGGCGGCGACGGCGGCCTCGGCGAGCAGGTCGAGGTGGCGCAGCGGGGTGTCGGGGTCGCAGCCGCCGAGGTCCCCCGTGCCGTAGGTCAGGGCAGGGTAGGCCTCGGCGCAGTCGAGGGGGCGCAGGGCGGCGCGGACCTCGTCGGGGACCTCGTCCCAGAGTTCCATGGCCCGTTCGAGGAGCCGGAGTTGTTCGGCGTAGGCGTAGCGCTTGCGGGCCTCGACGGAGGCGCGCAGGACGGCGGGCAGGGCGCGGGCGGCGTCGCGGGCGTGGTACCAGTACGTGGCGAGCCGGGTGGCGCGTTCGTCGGCGCGGACCAGCGCGGGGTCGTCCTCCAGGGCTTCGGCGTAGCGCCGGTGCAGCCGGGAGCGTTCGCCGGGCAGCAGGTCGTCGCTGACGGCCTCGCGGACCAGGGAGTGGCGGAAACGGTAGCCGTCGCCTTCGGGGGCGGCGAGCAGGATGTTGGCGCCGACGGCGAGGCGCAGGGCCTCGATGAGGGTGTCCTCGGGCAGTCCGGCGACGGCGGCGAGCAGGTCGAACTCGACGGTGGAGCCGCCTTCGGCGGCGATCCGGACGACCCGCTGGGCGGACTCGGGCAGGGCTTCGACGCGGACCAGGAGGAGATCGCGCAGGGAGTCGCTGAGGGCGGTGGCGGCGCAGCCGGACTCGTGGGAGGCGACGAGCTCCTCGACGAAGAAGGCGTTGCCGTCGGAGCGTTCGAAGACCTGGTCGAGCAGGGCCGGGTCGGGTTCGGCGGCGAGGATGCCGGTGAGCTGGCGGTGCACCTCGGCGCGGGTGAAGCGGGCGAGTTCGATGCGGCGGACGGAGCGCAGCCGGTCGAGTTCGGCGAGCAGCGGGCGCAGCGGGTGGCGGCGGTGGATGTCGTCGGCGCGGTAGGTGGCGACGACGGTGATCCGGCCGTGGGCGAGGGTGCGGAAGAGGTAGGCGAGCAGGTGCCGGGTGGAGGTGTCGGCCCAGTGCAGGTCCTCCAGGACGAGGGCGACGGTGCGCTCGGCGGCGAGGCCTTCGAGGAGCCGTACGGTGAGTTCGAAGAGACGGGCGGTGGCCTCCTCGGCGGCGGGTTCGTGGCCGGTGGGGTCGCCGAGTTCGGGCAGGAGCCGGGCGAGTTCGCCCTCCTGGCCGGCGGCGGCCGCGGCGAACTCCTCGGGGAGTTCGCGGCGCAGCGCGCGCAGGGCGGTGGAGAAGGGGGCGAAGGGCAGTCCGTCGGCGCCGATCTCGACGCAGCCGCCGAGCGCGACGACGGTGCCGGCGGCGCGGGCGCGGGCGGTGAGCTCCTCGACGAGGCGGGTCTTGCCGACCCCGGCCTCGCCGCCGAGGAGGAGCGCCTGGGGCTCTCCCGCGGCCGCGCGGGAGAGCGCCTCGGTGAGGGCGGTGAGTTCGCCGGCCCGGCCGACGAAGACGGGGCTGACTGACCTGGTCTCCACGGCGCCGAGCATCGCACAGGCGTCTACGGGTGCGCTCGTACGGGTGTCACGCGGTGTATCCGAGTCGTGCGGCATTCCGGGTCACGCGGCCCGGGCGAAGCGCTGCCGGTCGGTATTCACCCGCCCCTCGGGTTCCTGGCGCCGGCTGTGGGCGGCCTCGCGGGCCTCCCGGGCGAGGCGCTGGGCGGCGGCCCGGGCGACGAGCTCGGCGTGGCGGACCTGGTGGAGTTCGTACGCGTACATGGTGTGCTCCCTGGGTTCGGGGCCGGTCGGTCCCGGTGTCGGTATCGCTTTCTGCGATGCCTCTACTGTCGTTTCCCAGGGGGTGCGGCCACATCGGGAGAGTGCCGCATGTTCGGCGTACGGGGGGTCCTTAGACAGGCCCCAGGGGGCCTTAGGCGCGCCCCGGCCCGGCCTCAGGCCGCTTCGCGGCCCGCCATTCCGGGGCGAGCACCGACCAGATCTCGGTGTCGTTGCGCTTGCCGCGGTAGGGGTAGTTCTCGCGGAGCACGCCTTCCCTGGTCATGCCGAGGCGGCGGGCGACGGCGATGCTGGGCGCGTTCGCGGGCGAGACCTGCCATTCGACGCGGTGGATGCCGCGCCGCTCGATCGCCCAGTCGATGATGGCGCGGCAGGCGCGGGTGACCAGGCCCCGGCCCGCGTACCCGGGCTCGATCCAGCAGCCGGCCTCGGCCGTGCCGCCCGTCGCGTCGAAGTGGACGAAGAGGACGCCGCCGACGAGGAGGCCGTCGACCCGGATGCCGTAGAGGTAGCCGGCGTCACGGGCGGCCCGGTCGGCGTAGCGGGTGAGGTGGGCGCGGGCGGTGTCGAGGTCGGTGACGATGTCCGGGAGGCCGACGTGGGCGCCGATGAAGTCGCGGCCGCGGTCGATGTGGGCGAGGAACTCGTCCGCCTGCCAGGGGGCGAGCGGGGTGAGCTCGGCGCCGTCGTCACCCAGTGGTATCGCGAACATCTTCGGTCGTCTCCTCCGCCTGCGTCGCCGTGAGCACCCGCTGTGCGGGTATCCGCGCGGGCTCCGGGGCCTCCAGGGTCTCCAGGGCCTCGGTGGCGATCTTCGCACGGGCGTCGGCGGCCACGCGGCACTCCGGCGGCTCGATGCTGATCCGCGGCAGCCGGCGGTCCAGCCAGCGGGGCAGCCACCAGTTGGCGCCGCCGAGCATGTGCATGAGGGCGGGGACGAGGAGGGTGCGCAGGACGAAGGCGTCGAGGGCGACGGCGGCGGCGAGCGCGATGCCGAACATCGCGATGACCCGGTCGCCGGAGAGGACGAAGGCGAGGAAGACGGAGATCATGATGACCGCCGCCGAGTTGATCACCCGGCTGGTCTCGGCGAGGCCGACCCGGACCGCCCGCCGGTTGTCGCCGGTCTCCAGCCACTCCTCGTACATCCGGCTGACCAGGAAGACCTGGTAGTCCATGGAGAGGCCGAAGAGCACCGAGACCATGATCACGGGCAGGAAGGGTTCGATGGGCCCGGCGCTGCCGAGGCCGAGCAGCTCGGTGCCCCAGCCCCACTGGAAGATCGCGACGACCACGCCGAAGGCGCCGGCGACGGCCATGACGTTCATCAGGGCGGCCTTGAGCGGGATGCCGATCGAGCGGAAGGCGAGCAGCAGCAGGACGCAGCCGAGCGCGATGACCACGCCGACGAAGAGCGGCAGCTTGCCGACGATGATCTCGGCGAAGTCGTCGAAGGAGGCGGTGACGCCGCCGACGTGGACCTGGAGCGAGCTGCCGTCCTCGGCGGCCGGCAGGACGTCGTGGCGGAGCCGGTCGACCAGCTCGCTGGTGGCCTTCGACTGGGGCGAGGAGTCGGGGACGACGGTGAGGACGGCGGTGTCGCCGGGGCCGTTGTACGTGATCGGGGAGACCGACTCGACGCCCTTGGTGTGCGCGAGGCGGGCCGGCAGCGCGTCGAGGGCGACCCGGTCGTCGGCGCCGTCGAGCTCGGCGACGAGGGTGAGCGGCCCGTTCGTACCGGGTCCGAAGCCCTCCGCGATCAGGTCGTAGGCCTTGCGGGTGGTGGCGGTGGCCGCGTTGTTGCCCTGGTCGGAGCTGCCCAGGTGGAGGGCGAAGGTGGGCAGGGCGAGGACGAGCATGACGACGGCGGCGACCGCGCCGAGCAGCTTGGGGTGGCGCTCGACGAAGGCGGACCAGCGGGCGGCGAAGCCGGTGGGGAGCTCGGGCTGGGGGCCGTGCTCGGCGAGCTGCCGGCGTTCCTTGCGGCTCAGCGCGCGCATGCCGATGAAGGAGAGCAGCGCGGGCAGCAGGGTGACGGAGGCGGCGACGGTGAGGACGACGGTGAGCGAGGCGGCGATGGCGACGCCGTTGAGGAAGCCGAGCCGGAGGATGAGCATGCCGAGCAGGGCGATGCAGACGGTGGCGCCGGCGAAGACCACGGCGCGGCCGGTGGTGGCGACGGCTGTCCGGGCGGCCTCGGCGACGGGCAGGCCGCGTTTGAGGCCCTTGCGGTGGCGGGTCACGATGAACAGCGCGTAGTCGATGCCGACGCCGAGGCCGATCAGCATGCCCAGCATGGGCGCGAAGTCGGCGACCGTCATCAGATGGCCGAGGAGCACGATCCCGGAGTAGGCGATGCCGACGCCGACCAGGGCGGTCGCGATGGGCAGGACGGCGGCGGCGAGGGAGCCGAAGGCGAGGAAGAGGACGACGGCGGCGACGGCCACGCCGACGATCTCGGCGGTGTGGCCGCCGGTGGAGACGGTGGTGCCGACGGCGGCGCCGCCGAGCTCGACCTGGACGCCGTCGGTGGCGGCGGCCTTCGCGGTGTCGACGAGGGCCTGGGCCTCGCTCTTCGGGATGTCGTCGGCCTGCGCGTCGAAGGTGACGGCGGCGTAGGCGGTGCGCCCGTCCTCGCTGATCTGGCCGGGGGCGGTGCCGTACGGGGAGGTGACGGCAGCGATGCCGGGCAGGTCCTCGACCTTGTGGAGCATGGCGGTCATCCGCTGTTCCACGTCGGGGGCGCGGACGCTGCCGCGGTCGGTGTGCCAGACGATGGTGTCGCTGTCGCCGCCGGCGCCGTGGAAGCCGCGGTCGAGGAGGGCGGTGGCCCGGCCCGACTCGGTGCCGGGCACCTCGTAGTCGTTGGAGTACGCGCTTCCGGCGAGCGCCGCACCGGTGACGGCGCCCGCGAGGGCGACGAGCCAGAGCAGAACGGCTACGAGGCGGTGCTTCACGCACCACCGGGCGATGGCTGCCAACGAAGGTTCTCCCCTGGGTGGGTCAGTGCTCCGCCCACTGTCGCAGCCAATCGTGATCGTTTGCCCGTTTCGTGGCGATCCTCACAGGGATGTCGGAAAGGGATAAGGAACCGGGGCAATCCGATCCCTCGCCCCTTAATGGAGAGAGCGCGAAGTGCACGGCACGAGGAGCGCGCGAAGTGCACCACCGGCGGCCGGCGAACGGCTTACCGTGGCGTCCATGACGGACAGCACCGCGGTGGACAAGTGGGGCCACTACGAACTGACCCTGCTCTTTCCGCCGTTCACCCGAGAGGCGCCCGAGACGGCGCCGCCGAACGACCCCGGGCGCGCCCGGCGCGTCGCCGAGTCGCTGGGCACTGTCGCCGAGGTCCTGGAGGAGCTGCCCTCGCGGGCCCTCGACGAGCTGCCGCGGCCGGAGACCCGGGCGGGCCTGGACCTCGTCGCCGTCGGCTGCTGGGGCGGCACCGTCCTGGTCGTCGACCCGGCCCTGGCCGGTGACGCGGTGGTCGCCGCGATGGCCGAGGAGATCGGCCGGCAGCGGGCGCTGCACCCGGAGGCCCGGATCGCCGGCTCCGTGCTGCTCGACGCGGGGCAGGCGTACGAGGAGCATCTGATCGACCTGCCGGGCGGCCCGGCGCTGCGGGTCGGCGGCTGGGACGACGAGGAGGCCTGGGAGCCGGACGGCGACCCGGCGGAGCTGCTGCGCGCGGTCGGCATCGACCCCGCCGACCACGGCGACGCCGACGTCGACCTCGACGAGGAGCCGCGCCTGGCCGACTGGGACGCGTACGCCCTGCTCGTCCTCGGCCGGCAGCTCACCGACGGCGACCGTTCCCGGCTGCGGCCTTCGCTGTTCCGCGTACGGCGCACCGAGCGGGCCGCCGCGAACCTCACCGACGTGTGGTTCGGCTGATCTTCGCCGCCCCAACTTCCCACAGAAACTTCACAGTTGCGGCCCTGCAATGTTCGCGTCAAAGCATCGGGGCGTCCTAGGGTGGGGCATTCCGGGGTGGGCCAGCAACGGGGGCCGTGCACCACCCCGTGACACGACGACTCCCCCTGCCCCCATCAAGGGATCAGCAACCGTGAGTTCTCACATAACAAGCCCACCGAAACGGCTCAGGGGCCGTCTGGCGGCCGTGATCCTCGGCACCTCGCTGCTCGCCGTCGGCCTGCCGGTCGGACTCCCCGGCGCCCAGTCCGAGGCCGACGCGGCACCGGTCAAGCGCTGCCAGGACAAGTTCGGCACCAGCCCGAAGGAGCCCGCCCGCAACACCCTGCCCGGCTACAAGCCGGCCGGGCCCAACCAGTGGCAGACGCCCGACGCGGAGCAGCTGTTCTACGACTTCGAGCAGCCGACCCTCAACGTCACCGGCATCAACGCGCCCGCCGACGTCGCCAAGTACGGCACGGACACCGGCAAGTACAAGATCGGCACTCCGGAGCACGCCTACGCCTCCTGGAACAGCCGCCAGGCGAGCAACAACACCTACAAGGGCCCGTTCGCCGACTGGCTGCAGGACGTCTACATCGAGAACAACGCCCGCAACCGGCGCGGCGGCGGCTTCGAGCGCGAGGTGGCCCGCTACTTCGACCTCGGCGGCGTCAACTGGCTGTGCGAGACGTATCTGCGCGACTTCGACCCGCAGCTCGACAAGGAACTGCGGCAGAAGCTCGGCGACAAGGTCGTCGGCCCCAACGGGCGGCGCTTCGACGCGGTCGACCCGCGCACCAAGACCGTCTACGAGTTCAAGTCCGGCATCGACCCCAAGCCCAAGCAGCTGAAGGTCGACGCGGAACTGGTCCGGCGCGGCTGGCGCGTGGTCTACATCCACGGCCAGGAGCCCACCGACAAGGTCAAGGCCCAGTACCGGGCGGCCGGCATCAACTACTACCGGCACGGCGCCACCCCGGCCCCGTACGCGCCGGGCAACCAGTACAAGTCGCGGTTCCCGGGCCTGATGACGGCGAACCCGGCCAAGCCGTCGACCGGCGCCGGCAACGACCTGATCAGCCGGTCCATGCCGACCCCGGAGGACGTGCGGCGCCGCCAGGAGGCCGCCCGCCCGTTCCAGCAGAACACCAAGAACGCCCTGCGCGGCCCCGGCGGCGTCGACTTCACCAGCCTGGAGCTGCGCTACGTCGGCCAGAACGAGACCGGCAGCCTCAACTACTCCTTCTCCGCGAAGAACACCGACGAGGACGAGAACCCCGGCTTCGGCGGCATGGAGAAGGCCCAGATGGCCTCGGACTCCTTCTTCACCTGGCTGGCGCTGACGCCCGAGAAGTTCTGGGTGAACCTCAACCCGGACGAGCCCGACCGGATCATGGACCGCTCCTTCGGCAAGACCGACGCGGGCCGGGTGCTGCTCGACGCCGACCTGGAGATGAAGCACGACTTCTCCCGGGCGATGGACCCCAAGACCCCGGCGGGCGCCGAGTTCTGGAAGAACCTCACCCACAAGGACAACCGGATCTGCCTGCACGGCATCCGCAACTGGATCACCCCGCAGCCGGCCAAGGTGCGCGAGCAGGACGGCGGCATCTTCATCCTCGACGCCCCGCTCAAGGTCAACTCCGTCCCGCAGGAGACGAAGACCCAGCCGCCCGGCGAGCAGTGCCGGCTGACCGAGGCCGAGATCCAGCACAACCAGGCGCTCGTCGAGCGGCTCCTCGTCCCGATCGTGGAGAAGAAGATCGCCGAGGGCCCGGCCTACGCCGACCTGCGGCGCGTCTACGCCTCCCGGGTGGCCGCCGAGTGGATCAAGCAGCAGGACGCGAAGAAGCCCGGTGAGTTCCACAAGATCATCGGCAGTGACGACGCGAGCCGCTGGCCGATCCGCGGCGCGAAGTGGGACTCGTACGAGGTCTGGAAGAACTACCGCAAGTCGTTCATGGAGGGCGACTACAAGTACGAGTACAAGGAGGGCGAGTACGTCTACACGCTGACCGTCGGCGGCGTGGACTTCTCCAAGTCGCCCAAGAAGAACATCACCCGCACCCAGTTCAACGCGGAGAAGCCCAATCTGTCGGACGTCACCAAGGGCTCGCGGGCGGAGGTCCTCGGCTACAAGGACTCGCCGACCACCCTGCTCGGCGGTGACACCGCCGTGCGGAAGTCCCCGCCCAAGCCCAGCCCGAGCCACCCGACGCCCAGCCCGTCCCCGACGAAGCCGGGCGACCCGTCCACGCCGCCGCCGAGCGGCACCCCCGGCCCGTCCAAGCCCGGCGGGGACTCCGGCGGCACGGGCGGCAACGGCCCGGGCGGCGACCTCGCCCACACCGGCTCCGACACCCCGATCGGCCTGATCGCCGGCATCGCGGCGCTGCTCGCCGCGGCGGGCGGAGCCCTGCTGTGGTGGAAGCGCGGCCGCAGCGGCTCCGGACAGCACTGACGCGTAGCACGCACGGGGGCGGCCCCGCACCGGAACTCCGGTGCGGGGCCGCCCCTTTACGCGTACGGGAAGGCGGGCTCAGCCCTCGCTGACGCCCAGCTTCTCCAGGATCAGCTCCTTGACCTTCGCCGCGTCGGCCTGGCCACGGGTGGCCTTCATGACCGCGCCGACCAGGGCGCCGACCGCGGCGACCTTGCCGCCGCGGATCTTGTCGGCGATGGCCGCGTTGCCCGCGATGGCCTCGTCGACGGCCGCGCCGAGGGCGCTGTCGTCGGAGACGACCTTCAGACCGCGCTTCTCGACGACCTCGTCCGGGGTGCCCTCGCCGGCGAGGACGCCCTCGATGACCTGACGGGCCAGCTTGTCGTTCAGGTCACCGGCGGCGACCAGGGCCGACACGCGGGCCACATCCGCCGGGGTGATGGGCAGCTCCTCCAGGGAGACGCCCTTCTCGTTGGCGTTGCGGGCGAGCTCGCCCATCCACCACTTGCGGGCCGACGCCGCGTCGGCGCCCGCCTCGGTGGTGGCGACGATCGCGTCGACCGCACCGGCGTTGAGGATGGACTGCATGTCCAGCTCGGACACGCCCCACTCCTCGCGCAGCCGGTTGCGGCGCAGCCGCGGCAGCTCCGGCAGACCCTTGCGCAGCTCCTCGACCCACTCGCGGGCGGGGGCCACCGGCACCAGGTCCGGCTCGGGGAAGTAGCGGTAGTCCTCGGCGTTGTCCTTGATGCGGCCGGCGGTGGTGGTGCCGTCGTCCTCGTGGAAGTGCCGGGTCTCCTGGACGATCGTGCCGCCCGCGGAGAGCACCGCCGCGTGCCGCTGGATCTCGAAGCGCGCCGCCCGCTCCACCGAACGGAGCGAGTTGACGTTCTTCGTCTCCGAGCGGGTGCCGAAGGTCTTCGCGCCGTTGCGGCGCAGCGACAGGTTCACGTCGCAGCGCATCTGGCCCTTGTCCATGCGCGCCTCGGAGACGCCCAGGGCGCGGATCAGCTCGCGCAGCTCGGCCACGTACGCCTTGGCGACCTCGGGGGCCCGCTCGCCGGCGCCCTCGATCGGCTTGGTGACGATCTCGATCAGCGGGATGCCGGCCCGGTTGTAGTCGAGCAGCGAGTGCGAGGCGCCGTGGATGCGGCCGGTCGCGCCACCGATGTGGGTGGACTTGCCGGTGTCCTCCTCCATGTGGGCGCGCTCGATCTCCACGCGGAAGACCTCGCCGTCCTCCAGCTGGACGTCCAGATAGCCGTTGAAGGCGATCGGCTCGTCGTACTGGGAGGTCTGGAAGTTCTTCGGCATGTCCGGATAGAAGTAGTTCTTCCGGGCGAAGCGGCACCACTCGGCGATCTCGCAGTTCAGCGCGAGGCCGATCTTGATCGCGGACTCGACGCCGACGGCGTTGACGACCGGCAGCGCGCCGGGCAGGCCGAGGCAGGTCGGGCAGGTCTGCGCGTTGGCGTCCTGGCCGAGCTCGGTCGAGCAGCCGCAGAACATCTTCGTCTTCGTGCCGAGCTCGACATGGACCTCCAGGCCCATGACGGGGTCGAACTCGGCGAGCGCCGCCTCGTACGACAGCAGTTCAGTGACAGTCACGGTGGAACTTTCCCTCTCAGCCCAGCAGGACGTCGTCGTCGCCGAGACGCTTCAGCTCGCGGTACAGGATCGCGAGACCGGTGACGATGGCGGCGGCGGACACCACGGCGTCGACCAGCTTGAGCGTGTCGTGCTCGGCGCGGGCCTTCTTGATCTGCTTCGTCACGGCGATGGCGCCGAACGCGGTGGTGCCCATGGACAGATACGTACCGGTCTTGGACTTCTTGAAGCCCTTGGCCTTCTGCAGTGCACTGGTGGAACTCGTGGTCGTACTCACAGCGACGGAGCCTCCTCGAGCAGCGGGTGGCCCCACTTTTCCACGAAGGCGGCCTCGACGGCGGCACCGACCTTGTAGAGGCGGTCGTCCTTCAGGGCCGGGGCGATGATCTGCAGACCGACCGGCAGGCCGTCCTCCGGCGCGAGGCCGCAGGGCAGCGACATGGCCGCGTTGCCCGCCAGGTTGGTCGGGATGGTGCACAGGTCCGCGAGGTACATCGCCATCGGGTCGTCGGCGCGCTCGCCGATCGGGAAGGCGGTGGTCGGCGTGGTCGGCGACACGATGACGTCGACCTGCTCGAAGGCCTTCTCGAACTCGCGGGTGATGAGGGTGCGGACCTTCTGCGCCGAGCCGAACCAGGCGTCGTAGTAGCCGGAGCTCAGCGCGTACGTACCGAGGATGATGCGGCGCTTGACCTCGGGGCCGAAGCCGGCCTCGCGGGTGAGCGCGGTGACGTCCTCGGCGGACCGGGTGCCGTCGTCGCCGGCCCGCAGGCCGTAGCGCAGACCGTCGAAGCGGGCCAGGTTGGACGAGCACTCGGACGGCGCGATCAGGTAGTACGCGGAGAGCGCGAGGTCGAAGGTGGGGCAGTCCACCTCCACGATCTCGGCGCCGAGCGACTTGAGCAGCTCGACGGACTCGTCGAAGCGCTGCACGACGCCGGCCTGGTAGCCCTCGCCGCGGAACTGCTTGACGACACCGACGCGCATGCCCTGGACGCTGCCGTTGCGGGCGGCCTCGACGACCGGCGGGACCGGGGCGTCGATGGAGGTCGAGTCGAGCGGGTCGTGACCGGCGATGGCCTCGTGCAGCAGGGCCGCGTCGAGGACCGTACGGGCACAGGGGCCGCCCTGGTCGAGCGAGGACGAGAAGGCCACCATGCCGAAGCGGGAGACCGCGCCGTAGGTCGGCTTGACGCCGACGGTGCCGGTGACGGCGGCGGGCTGGCGGATGGAACCGCCGGTGTCCGTGCCGATGGCGAGCGGGGCCTCGTACGAGGCGAGGGCGGCCGAGGAGCCACCGCCGGAGCCGCCGGGGATCCGGGTCAGGTCCCAGGGGTTGCCGGTCGGGCCGTAGGCGCTGTTCTCCGTGGAGGAGCCCATCGCGAACTCGTCCATGTTGGTCTTGCCCAGGATGACCACGTCGGCCGCCTTGAGCTTCTTGACCAGCGTCGCGTCGTACGGCGGGATCCAGCCCTCCAGCATCTTCGAGCCGACCGTCGTGGGCACGCCCCGGGTCGTGAAGATGTCCTTGAGCGCGAGCGGGACGCCGGCCAGCGGGCCGAGCTTCTCGCCGCGGGCGCGCTTCTCGTCCACGGCACGGGCCTGCGCGAGCGCGCCCTCGCGGTCGACGTGCAGGAAGGCGTGGACCTTCTCGTCGACGGCGTCGATGCGCGCGAGGTGGGCCTCGGTGACCTGGACGGCGGTGAGCTCGCCGGAGGCGATCTTCGCCGCGATCTCGGCGGCGGTGAGCTTGATGATCGTGCTGTTGTCCGTCATGGCGTTCTTAGTCCTCCCCCAGGATCTGCGGCACCTTGAAACGCTGCTGCTCCTGGGCCGGGGCGCCGGAGAGCGCCTGCTCGGGGGTGAGCGACGGACGGACCTCGTCCGCCCGCATGACATTGGTCAGCGGCAGCGGGTGGGAGGTCGGGGGTACGTCTTGGTCGGCGACCTCGGAGACGCGGGCGACCGCGCCGATGATGTCGTCGAGCTGTCCGGCGAAGTGGTCGAGTTCTTCGCTCTTGAGCTCCAGACGTGCCAGCCGGGCGAGGTGGGCGACCTCCTCGCGCGTGATGCCAGGCATGCGGATCCTCACGGGGTGAGTTTGATGGTGTTGGCCCAATCCTATGGGGCCCGCGCCGCTCCCCGTGAAACGGCGAGGTCCGTACCCCGTGAAAGGGCTGGGTAAGGACGCCTACTGCACCACGTGGTCCGAGGGGTGGTCGGCCTCGGCCAGGGCCGCGATCTCCGAGGGGCGGCGCCAGCCGTGCTCGCCGCGGGCGCGGAGCCAGGCGGTGGTCTCGGCGGGCGGCATGGCGGCGGCGACCAGCCAGCCCTGGACGGCGTCGCAGCCCAGGTCGCGCAGGCGCTCCCAGGTCTCGTCGTCCTCGACGCCCTCGGCGACGACCAGCAGGCCGAGGGAGTGGGCGAGGTCGAGGGTGCAGCGGACGATCTCGGCGTCCTCGGAGTCGACGGCGAGCCGGGCGACGAAGGAGCGGTCGATCTTGAGTTCGCTCACCGGGAGGCGGCGCAGGTGGACCAGGGAGGAGTAGCCGGTGCCGAAGTCGTCGAGGGACATCTTGACGCCGTGGCCGGTGAGCCCGGCCATGGTGTCGGCGGCCCGCTGCGGGTCCTCCAGGAGCACGTGCTCGGTTATCTCCAGCTGGAGCGCGCCGGCCGGGACGCCGTGCCGGGCGAGCCGGGCGGCGACGGCGCCGGCGAAGCCGGGGGTGTGCACGTCGCGCGGCGAGACGTTGACGGCGACCGGCACGTCGAGGCCCTGGGCACGCCAGCGGGCGACCTGGGCGAGGGCGGTCTCCAGGACGTATTCGGTGAGGTGGGGCATGAGGCCGGAGGACTCGGCGATGGCGATGAACTCGTCCGGAGGAACCTTCCCTCTCTCGGGATGGACCCAGCGGACAAGGGCTTCCAGGCCGGCCACCTGGCCGTCGAAGCGGACCTTCGGCTGGTAGTGCAGCTCGACCTCGCCGGCGTCGAGGGCGCGCCGCAGGTCGCCGAGGAGCCCGAGCCGGTCGGGGGTGTTGGAGTCGCGCTTGGACTCGTAGACCTCGACGCCGGTGCGGTCCCGCTTGGCCTGGTACATGGCGACGTCGGCGCGGCGCAGCAGGCCCTCGGCGTCCAGCGCGTGCTCGGGGAAGACGGCGACGCCGGCGCTGGCCTCCAGGACGAGGGTGAGCCCGTCGAGGTCGAGCGGGGAGGACAGCTCGGCGACGAGGTGGCGGGCGACCCGCTGGGCGCTGGTGGTGGAGTCGGCGGTGGGCAGCAGGACGGCGAACTCGTCGCCGCCGAGCCGGGCGGCCTCGGCGCCACGGGGCAGCGCGAGCCGGAGCCGTTCGGCGATCTGCAGGAGCAGCCGGTCGCCGGCGAGGTGTCCGAGGGTGTCGTTGACCGAGCGGAAGCGGTCGAGGTCGATCAGGACGAGCGCGGAGCGGACGCCCTCGCCCTCGGCCTCCTCCAGGGCGGTCCAGGTGCGCTCCAGGAGCCACTGGCGGTTGGGCAGTCCGGTGAGCGGGTCGCGCAGCTGCTCCTCGGCGCGGGCGCGGGCGATCCACAGGGTGGAGTCGAGGGCGATCAGCGGGACGGCGAAGAGCGGCAGGAGCGGGGGCCGGGAGGCGGCGACGACGCAGATGAGCGGGGCGATGCCGAGCAGGGCGACGGCGACCAGGCCCTGGCGGAGCAGCGCGGTGCGGGCGGCGGTGGGCAGTCCGCCGGTCTGCGGGGCGAGCGCGTACCACAGCAGCAGCCGGGTCGCCACCAGGTAGGCGACGGCGGCGAGCATCACTTCCGGTACGTCGCCGATCCCCCAGTCGAGGGGCTGCCAGGGACGCTCGACGGTGGGGACGTCGCCGAAGGTGGCGAGGACGAGGGCGGCGGCGCCGGTGCCGATGACGTCGACGGCGCCGTGCAGCAGGCCCTGGCGCCAGCGGTGCCGGCGGGCGGCGGCGACGAGCACGACCACGGTGAGCGAGACCAGACAGGCGGGCACCCAGCCGTACAGGAGCAGCACGGCGAGGGTGAGGGCGGCGCCGGAGCCGGTGCCGCCCCACCAGCGGTCGCGGCCGAGCGCGACCAGGTGTCCGACGATGAGGCCGGTGAGGACGGCGAGGGACCAGCCGGCGGCGCCGCCGGGGAAGAGTCCCTGGCCGGTGCTCAGCGTCCGGTAGAGACCGGCGGTGAGCAGGACGGCGGCGACGCCCACCAGTGCTCCGGGCAGCCCGGAGGTGATGCCCACGAACGCCGCACGGCCCTGGGGCCGTGCGACCGGGGCGGCACTCTCGGTCGGTTTCATTCCCGTCCCTCTCACAGCCGGCGGTGCCGTCGCAACGCGGGGCCGTCGTGATGCCTCTGGGCCGTCGTCCCGCCGCGCGCCGGACACACGTGTCCTGCTCCTGCGCGCCGGCAGGGCCTCGCGCGGCCGTGCGTGACGGACGCACGGTCACCACACTAGGCCGCGGAGGGCCGCTACGGGCAGCGCTCTCCATCTCTTGCCCGAATGCGACCCGGCCACCCCTAACGATCTGGTATGCGCCGAACGGGTGAGCTTCCGGGGCCCGTCCGCGGCTGCTGCGGCGGCTACTCGGCGACGGGCAGCGCGGCCTCCTGAGCGGCTTCCGGACCCTGTTCGAGCAGGATCCGGAAGCCGGGCTCGTCGAGAACCGGAACCTTCAGCTGCATCGCCTTGTCGTACTTGGAGCCGGGATTGTCGCCGACGACCACGAAGGCGGTCTTCTTCGAAACGGAACCCGTCACCTTCGCTCCCAGGGCTTGCAGCGACTCTTTTGCGCCATCCCTGGTGAAGTCCTGCAGGGTGCCGGTGACCACCACGGTCAGTCCCTCCAGCGGGCGCGGGCCCTGCTCCTCACCGGCGCCCTCGTCCTCGAAGGTGACCCCGGCCGCGCGCCACTTGCGCACGATCTCCCGGTGCCAGTCCTCCTCGAACCACTGCTTCACGGCGGCGGCGATGATCCCGCCGACCCCGTCGACCGCCGCCAGCTCCTCCTCGGTGGCCTGCTCGATCCGCTCCAGGGAGCGGAACTCGCGGGCCAGCGCCTCGGCGGCGACCGGGCCGACGTGCCGGATCGACAGCCCGTTGAGGAAGCGGGCCAGCGGCCGGGTCTTGGCCGCCGCGATGTTCTCCAGCATCGCCAGGGCGTTCTTCTTCGGCTCGCCCTTCTGGTTGGCGAAGACGAAGACGACCTTCTCCTCGCCGGTCTTCGGGTCGCGCTTGGGCAGCCCGCTGTCCGCGTCGAGGACATACGCCTTGATCGGCAGCAGTTGCTCGATGGTCAGGTCGAAGAGGTCGCCCTCGTCGGCGAGCGGCGGCTCGGCCGGCTCCAGCGGGCGGGTGAGCGCCGCCGCCGCGACCATGCCGAAGTTCTCGATGTCCAGGGAGGACCGCCCGGCCAGGAAGAACAGCCGCTCGCGCAGCTGGGCGGGGCACGACCGCGCGTTGGGGCAGCGCAGGTCGATGTCCCCCTCCTTCATCGGCTTCAGCGGCGTGCCGCACTCCGGGCACTCGGCCGGCATCACGAACTCCCGCTCGGAGCCGTCCCGCAGGTCCGCGACCGGGCCGAGGATCTCCGGGATCACGTCACCGGCCTTGCGCAGCACGACCGTGTCGCCGATCAGCACGCCCTTGGCCTTCACCACGTCCTGGTTGTGCAGGGTGGCGAACTCGACCTCGGAGCCGGCCACCGTCACCGGCTCCACCTGCGCGTACGGCGTGACCCGGCCCGTACGCCCGACGCCGACCTTGATGTCGACCAGCTTGGTGTTGACCTCCTCCGGCGCGTACTTCCAGGCGATCGCCCAGCGCGGTGCGCGCGCGGTGGAGCCGAGCCGGCCCTGGAGCGGGATCTCGTCGAGCTTGACGACGACGCCGTCGATCTCGTGCTCGACGGAGTGCCGGTTCTCCCCGAAGTACGCGATGAAGTCCTTCACCGCGGCCAGACCGGAGACCACCTTGTTGTGCCGGGCGGTGGGCAGGCCCCACTCGTGCAGCAGCTCGTACGTCTCCGAGAGCCGGGAGATGTCGAAGCCCTCGCGGGCGCCGATCCCGTGCACCACCATGTGCAGCGGCCGGGACGCCGTCACCTTCGGGTCCTTCTGGCGCAGCGAACCCGCCGCCGCGTTCCGCGGATTGGCGAAGGGCTTGTCCCCGGCCTCCACCAGGCGCGCGTTGAGCCCCTCGAAGGCCTCCATCGGGAAGTAGACCTCGCCGCGGATCTCCACCAGGTCCGGGATGCGCTCGCCGCGCAGCCGGTCCGGGATGTCGGCGATCGTCCGCACGTTCGGCGTGATGTCCTCGCCGGTGCGTCCGTCGCCGCGGGTCGCGGCCCGGGTCAGCCGCCCGTGCTCGTACGTGAGGTTCACCGCCAGTCCGTCGACCTTGAGCTCGCACAGGAAGTGGTAGTCGCCCGTGCCGACGTCCTTCGCGATCCGCTCGGCCCAGGCGGCCAGCTCCTCGTCGTCGAACGCGTTGTCCAGCGACAGCATCCGCTCGCGGTGCTGGACCGCGGTGAACTCCGTCTCGTACGACCCCGCCACCTTCTGGGTCGGCGAGTCCGGCGTCCGCAGCTCCGGGTACTCCTCCTCCAGGGCCTCCAGGGCGCGCAGGAGCCTGTCGAACTCCGCGTCGCTGACGACCGGCTGGTCCTTCACGTAGTACCGGAAGCGGTGCTCCTCGACCTGCTCCGCCAGCTCGGCGTGCTTCTCCCGCGCCTCGGCGGGGGCCCCCTGTTCGACTGCCACCGTTCCTCGTCCTCCCGATCCCTGAAACCCGGTCACTCTGGGTTGTCCGCGAGCGATCTCGCCGCCCGGACGCAGTGCGCGAGCGCCTTGCGCGCGTACGCCGGCGAGGCCCCCGCGAGACCGCAGGTCGGGGTGACCACCACGGACTCGGCGAGAGTCCCCGGATTCAGCCCCAGCCTGCGCCACAGCGTCCTGACACCCATGACGCTACCGCCAGGGTCCGACAATGCCCCCGAGGCCGGGTCCGTGGACGGCACCACACCGGCGAAGAGCTTGGTCCCGGCCTCCACGGCCTCCCCGATCGGCTCCTCGTCACGCTCGGTGAGCAGCGAGAAGTCGAACGACACCCCGGCCGCCCCGGCCCGCCGCAGCAGCCCGAACGGCACGCCCGGCGCGCACGAGTGCACCACGACCGGACCGTCGTGCACCGCGATCACGTCCCGCAGCGCGCTCTCCACCACCTGCCGGTCGACGGCCCGGTGGGTGCGGTAGCCGCTGGCGGTACGGATCTGCCCCAGGAGTACGGCGGTCAGCGAGGGCTCGTCGAGCTGCAGCACGATCCGCGCGCCCGGCACCCGCTTGGCGACCTCCGCGAGGTGCCCGCGCAGCCCTTCGGCCAGCGAACCGGCCAGGTCCCGGCAGGCCCCCGGGTCCGACAGGGCGGCCTCTCCCCCGCGCAGCTCCAGGGCCGCGGCGAGCGTCCACGGCCCCACCGCCTGCACCTTCAGCGCGCCCTCGTACCCCTGGGTGAACTCCTCCAGGGCGTCCAGGTCCTCCCCGAGCCACGACCGCGCCCGCCGGGTGTCCCGCCCGGGCCGGTCGCTGATCCGCCACCCGCTCGGCTCCACGTGCGCGTACAGCTCGACGAGCATCCCGGCGGTCCGCCCGATCATGTCCGCGCCGGGCCCGCGGGCCGGCAGCTCGGCGAGGAACGGAAAGTCCTCGAAGGACCCGGTCACGGTCTTGGCGGCCTCCCGGGCGTCGCCGCCGGGCAGGGAGCCGACGCCGGTGGCGGGGGCCCAGGGGAAGGTGTCCTTGTCGCTGTTCTCGCTCACCCGGGAAGCGTACGTGCCAGGCGTTCCAGGGTCTCGCGGGTGGCGACGGTGACGGGGTGGCCGGGGCCGAGGACGCGGGTACGGGCTTCGAGGACGGCGGTGAGTTCGGGGAGGGCGTCGGCCGGGGCGAGGCAGCGGGCGAGGTTGAAGCGGGCGGAGAGCGTGTGCGGGTGATCCGCGCCGAGGAGCCGGTGCCGGGCCGCCACCACGGCCGCCAGCTCCGCCCGCGCGAGGTCCCGGTCACCGGACTCCAGGAGCAGGACCGCCCGGTTCTCCCGGGTGACGAGCGCGTTGGGATGCTCGGCGCCCAGGGTGCGGGACTCCGCCGCCCGTACGGTCTCCAGCTCGGCCAGCGCCTCCTGGGTGCGCCCGAGCAGGGCGAGGCACACCGCGAGGTTGTGCCGGCAGGCGAGGGTGCGCCAGTGGTCCGGCCCCAGGGCGCGGGCGCAGCCGTCCAGCGCCCCGGCGTACTCGGTGCGGGCCCGCTCCAGTTGTCCGTTCTGCTGGAGCGCGGTGGCCAGCTCGTTGCGGACCTGGAGAGCGAAGACCAGGTCGGAGTCCTCGGCCGGGACGAGGGCCGGGGCCGCGTCCGGGGCCGCCGCGGGGGTCGGGGCGGCCGGCCGGTCCGCGCCGACGGCGACGCCGACGGCGGCGGCCAGTTCGCCGAGCAGGGCGAGCGCTTCCCGCTCGCGGCCGGCGTTCAGGAGCGCCCGGCCGTGCTCGAAGCACGCCTCCCGCACGGTCCGGTGCGCGTCCCCGAGCCGGTCCGCGGCACCCCGGCGCACCCGCTCCACCGCCGTGCCCGCCGCGGCGACCAGGCCCCGGGCGTTCAGCGAGCGAACGGCGAGCACCGCGCCCGCCCAGACGTCCTCCGGCGCGTCCGGCCCCAGGTCGTCGAGCAGGTGCGGCACGAGCAGCGGCCAGAGCGGACCGTGCTCCTCCGGCACCTCGCTGTCCAGCGCCGCCTCCGCCGACAGCCGCTCCCGCTCAGCCCGGTACGCGTCCCGCACCAGCGGATGGAGCGTCACCACCGGCTCCCCGTCCGCCCGCAGGGCGGCCAGGCCCAGCCGGTCGAGGGCCTGCAGACACGTCCACAGCTCCCCCGGCGGGACGTCGACCCGGTCCGGAGCGAAGACCCGCAGCGGTACGGGCGCGTCCGCGAAGCCGGCGAGGAGACGCAGGACGTCCTCCACGCGCGCGTGGCCCCGGTCCTGGAGGAGGCGCAGGGACATGGCCCAGATCCGGGCGAGGGTGCCGTCGCGGTCGACCGCGAGGTCTCCCGTACCGAGGGCGGCGAGATAGGCGCCGTACGTGGCGGGCTCGCCGTCCGTACGGAGGAAGGCGGGGCGTTCGGCGACCGAGGCGAGGTAGCGGCCGGCGCTGTCCAGGGCGAGCGGCAGGCCCCCGAGGCGTACGGCGAGCAGCTCGGCGTCCGTCGCCGGGCCGGCCTGCTCCCCGGCGCGGTCGGCGAGCACCCGGGCGCCCTCGGGGCCGGGCAGGGCGCCGAGCGGGTGGAGGACGGGGCCGGCGCCCCAGGCGGCGGGGTCGCCGTCGCGGGTGGTGACGAGGACCAAGCCGCTCGTGCGGGGCGCGCGGGCCCAGCCCGTACCGGCGGCGAGCGATCCCGGGCCGTCGAGCAGCGCCAGGTCGTCGGCGTTGTCGAGGACGAGGAGCCAGGGGCCGGGCAGGGCGGCGAGCCGCTCCCACAGCAGGTCGGCGGTCTGACCGCTCGCCAGCTCGTCCTCGCGGACGCCGACCCGGCGGGCGACCGCCCGCAGCCCGCCCGCGAGCCGCCCGGCGTCCTGCGCGGCCACCCACCACACGGGTGCGCCGCGGCGCGCGAGGACGTCGGCGGCCGCCAGGGCGAGGCTGGTCTTGCCGACGCCGCCGAGCCCGTACAGGACGTGCGTGCCGGAGGCGTCGAGCAGCCGCGCGAGCAGCTCGGCGCGCCCGCGCAGGGGTGTGCCGCGCCGCCCGAACGGGGGCGCGACGGTCACCTCGTCGGCGGGCGGCGGCGTCTGATGCACCACCAGGTGCTCGATGTGCCCGGCCTGGACGACGGTCCCCTGGGTCCCACCGCTGATCGAGTTCCCGCCCGCCCCCGCCCCCGCCCCCGTGGTCATCGCGGCGTCAGCGCCCGGGCCGCACGGTCAGGTCGTTGACCTCCGCGTCGCGCGGCAGGTCGAGCGCCATGACGATGGTCGTCGCCACCGACTCGGGGTCGATCCAGCGCTCCGGGTCGTACTCCTTGCCCTCCTGCTGGTGCACCTTCGCCTGCATGGGGCTCGCGGTCCGCCCCGGATACACCGAGGTGACCCGCACGCCGTTGCCGTGCTCCTCGTGGCGCAGGGAGTCGGCGAGCGCCTTGAGCCCGTGCTTGGACGCGGCGTACGCGCCCCACTCGGCGTGCGCGGCGAGCCCGGCCCCCGAGTTCACGAACACCACGTGCCCCTTGGAGACCCGCAGCTGCGGCAGGAAGTGCCGGGTGAGCTCGGCGGGGGCGACCAGGTTGACGTTCAGCTGGTGGTGCCAGCTCTTCGGGGTGAGCTCCCCGACCGGCCCGAGGTCGACGACCCCGGCGATGTGCAGCAGGCTGTCGACCCGCTCCGGCAGCGTCTGGTGCGAGAACGCCCACGACAGCCGGTCCGGATCCGCCAGGTCCCCGACGAGCGTCCGCGCCCCGGGAAACTCCGCCGCCAACTCCTTCGCCCGCCCCGCGTCCCGCACGTGCAGCACGAGCTCGTCCCCGCGCGCGTGCAGCCGCCGCGCGACGGCGGCGCCGATGCCGGAACCGGCTCCGGTGATCACATGAGTAGCCATGGGCCCATGCTCTCAGGGAACGCGGCGCATCACGGCCTCCTCCAGGTACGCGAGGGCCGCCGCACCGTCCTCCGCGAAGAAGACCAGGTCGCTCAGGGGGATCGGCAGGAAGCCCTCGGCCTCCATGCGGCGGAACTGGGTCTTCAGGCCGTCGTAGAAGCCGGCCGTGTTGAGGAGGACGACGGGCTTGGTGTGCTTGGCGTGCTTCTTCAGTTCCAGGATCTCGGTGGCCTCGTCGAGGGTGCCGGCGCCGCCGACCATGACGACGATCGCGTCGGACTTGGCGAGCAGGAGGGCCTTGCGCTCGGCGAGGTCCCGGGATATCTCCAACTCGTCCGCGCCCGCATACGCCTTGTGGGCCAGGAACTCGACCGAGACGCCGACCAGTCGGCCGCCCGCCTCCTTGGCGGCATCGGCGACGACGCCCATCAGGCCGGTGTCGGAGCCGCCCCAGACCAGGGTGTGGCCCGCCTTGCCGAGGCGCGTGGCGAAGTCGCGGGCGGGGGTCGTGTAGCGCTCGTCGAGGTCGGCGGCGGAGAGGAAGACGCAGATGTTCATGCGCTCCACCGTAGGCGCTCGCACCGGCGGCGAGAATTTTTCCGGAAGTTCCCGCCGGGAGCGATGAGTTCCGCGGACGGCCCCGGTCTGCCCTTCCATGGACGAGGTGAAGACGACACGGTGCGGGGCCCGGGGGCTTGTCAGGTCGCAGGACGGGACGCGGATCGCCTATGAGCGGTACGGGGACGGGCCGCCGGTGATCCTGGTGAGCGGGGCGCTGGGGACGGCCGGGGGCGAGCGGGCGCTGGCCGGGCTGCTCGCGCGGCGCTATTCGGTGGTGGCGTACGACCGGCGCGGGCGGGGCGCGAGCGGGGACACCGGGCCGTACGCGGTGGAGCGGGAGATCGCCGATCTGGCGGCGCTCGTCGACGCGGTGGGCGGCGCGGCGGGTACGGCGGCGGTGCACGGGACGGCCTGCGGCGGCGCGCTCGCGCTCGCGGCGGCCGCGGCGGGGGTGCCGGTCGGGCCGGTGTCGGTGTACGAGCCGCCGTACGGGCCTGAGGCGGCGGCCCGGCGGAGCCGGGTGCGGGCGCTGCTCGACCGGGGGCAGCGGGGCGCGGCGCTGGACGCGTTCCTGGCCGAGGGGGCGGAGGCCATGGGCCCGGCGCGGCCGCGGCCTGCCCTGGAGGCGCTGGCGCACACCCTGGCGTACGACGACGCGGTGGTGGGCGACGGCGCGGTGCCGGCGGCGCGCCTCGGCCGGGTGCACGCGCGCGTGCTGGTGGTCGACGGCGGGGCGAGCCCGTCGTGGACGCGGCGGGTGGCCCGTTCGGTGGCGGCGGCGGTCCCGCGCGGCCGGCACCGCACGCTGACCGGCCAGACCCACCAGGTGGCGCCGCACGTCCTCGCGCCGGTCCTGGCGGGGTTCCTGGACGAGTGCCGCGCGGAGGAGCCGGCCGGGGCCTGAGGCGGCCCTGGGCGATCAGGCGCCGGGCCGCCCTCAGAGGGTCGCCGGCGCCGTCCTCCGTACCGTCGCGGCGATGGTCGCCGAGCCGACCACCCGCGTGCCGTCGTACAGCACGATCGCCTGGCCCGGGGCGACGCCCCGGACCGGCGCGTCGAAGGTGACGGACAGCTCGCCGTCGGCCATGGACGCGCTCACCGGGGTCTCGTCGCCATGGGCGCGCAGCTGGGCGGTGTAGCGGCCGGGGCCCTCGGGGGCGGCGCCGCACCAGCGGGGCTTGATGGCGGTGAGGGCGGTGACGTCGAGGGCCTCGGCGGGGCCGACGGTGACGGTGTTGTTCACGGGCGAGATGTCGAGGACGTAGCGCGGCTTGCCGTCCGGGGCGGGGTGCCCGATGCGCAGGCCCTTGCGCTGGCCGATGGTGAAGCCGTACGCGCCCTCGTGGGTGCCCACCTTCGTACCGGACTCGTCGACGATGTCGCCCTCCGCCGTGCCGAGGCGGGAGGCGAGGAAGCCCTGGGTGTCGCCGTCGGCGATGAAGCAGATGTCGTGGCTGTCGGGCTTCTTCGCGACCGCGAGGCCGCGCCGCTCCGCCTCCGCCCGGATCTCGTCCTTGGTGGTGAGGGTGTCGCCGAGCGGGAACATGGCGTGCGCCAGCTGCCTCTCGTCGAGCACGCCGAGCACGTACGACTGGTCCTTGGCCATGTCGGAGGCCCGGTGCAGCTCGCGGGTGCCGTCCTCGTTCAGGACGACGGTCGCGTAGTGGCCGGTGCAGACGGCGTCGAAGCCGAGTGCGAGGGCCTTGTCGAGCAGCGCGGCGAACTTGATCTTCTCGTTGCAGCGCAGGCACGGATTGGGCGTGCGGCCCGCCTCGTACTCGGCGACGAAGTCGTCCACGACGTCTTCGCGGAAGCGCTCGGCGAGGTCCCACACGTAGAAGGGGATGCCGATGACGTCGGCGGCCCGGCGGGCGTCGCGCGAGTCCTCGATGGTGCAGCAGCCCCGCGCGCCGGTACGGAACGACTGCGGGTTCGCGGAGAGGGCCAGGTGCACGCCGGTGACGTCGTGACCGGCCTCCGCGGCGCGGGCGGCGGCGACGGCGGAGTCCACGCCGCCGGACATGGCGGCGAGGACGCGGAGGGGTCGGGGGTCGGGGCGCTGCGGCGAGGTCTCAGTCATAGCCCTACCAGGGTACGGGGCTCCGGGAACCGGGGTCGCGGGAGTAAGCGTTGTCGATCACATGGGGAAAAAGGGGAGCACTGGCAAGGGCAGCGCGAAGAAGGGAGCCGCCGGGAAGAAGGGAGCCGCCGGGAAGAAGGGCGGGGCCACGCGGCGGGCCGTCCTGCTCGGCGGCGCGGTCGCCGTCGCCGGCGCCGCCGTCTTCGCCCGCGACGAGCTGGGCCGCCTGTGGTGGCGGCTGCCCGGCATGGAGAAGAAGCGGGTCGAGGGCGAGCTCGACCACAAGGGCGCCGAGTGGACGGCCGCCTCCGACTACAACTGGCGGCGGGCCGACCGCCCCGACGACTACGTGATCGACCGGGTCGTCATCCATGTCGTCCAGGGCAGCTACCGGTCCGCGCTCAAGGTGTTCAAGGACCCGTCCCACGGGGCCGCCGCGCACTACGTGGTGCGCAAGGACGGGCACATCGCCCAGATGATCCGCGAACTCGACGTCGCCTTCCACGCCGGCAACCGCGACATGAACGAGCGCAGCATCGGCATCGAGCACGAGGGCTTCGTCGACCGCCCGCAGGACTTCACGACGGCGATGTACGAGTCCTCCGCCCGGCTCACCGCCGGCATATGCGCCCGGTACGGGATACCCGTGGACCGGGAGCACATCATCGGGCACGTGGAGGTGCCGGGCACGGACCACACGGACCCGGGGCCGCACTGGGACTGGAAGCGGTACATCGCGCTGGTGCGGAAGGCGCGCGAGAAGCTCCCGGCCGGCGTCGGCTGAGGCCGTCAGGTTCAGGCCATCAGGTCAGGCCGGCCGTCCGCGCGCGTTCCACCGCCGGGGCGATGGCCTCGGCGACCGCCGCCACGTCCTCCTTGGTGGAGGTGTGGCCGAGGCTGAAGCGGAGGGTGCCGCGCGCCAGGTCCGGCGAGGCGCCGGTGGCCAGGAGAACGTGGCTGGGCTGGGCGATGCCGGCGGTGCAGGCGGAGCCGGTGGAGCACGCGATGCCGGCGGCGTCGAGGAGGAGCAGCAGGGAGTCGCCCTCGCAGCCGGGGAAGCTGAAGTGGGCGTTGGCGGGGAGCCGGCCGTCCGGGTCGCCGCCGAGGATCGCGTCCGGGACGGCGGTGCGGACGGCCGTCACGAGCTCGTCGCGCAGGGCGCCGACGGTACGGGCGAAGTCCTCCTGGCCGTCCGCCGCGTGGCGGGCGGCCACGGCGAAGGCGGCGACGGCGGGCACGTCGAGGGTGCCGGAACGGACATGGCGCTCCTGGCCGCCGCCGTGCAGCACGGGGACCGGGGTGTACTCCCGGCCGAGCAGCAGCGCGCCGATGCCGTACGGGCCGCCGATCTTGTGGCCGGAGACGGTCATGGCGGCGAGGCCGGACGCGGCGAAGTCGACCGGGACCTGGCCGACGGCCTGGACCGCGTCGGCGTGCAGCGGTACGCCGAACTCGGCGGCGACGTCGGCGAGTTCGCGGACCGGCATGATCGTGCCGATCTCGTTGTTGGCCCACATGACGGTGGCCAGGGCGACGTCCTCGGGGTTCCGGGCGATGGCCTCGCGCAGGGCGTCGGGGTGCACCCGGCCGTAGGAGTCGACCGGCAGATACTCGACGGTGGCGCCCTCGTGGGTCGCGAGCCAGTCCACGGCGTCCAGCACCGCGTGGTGCTCGACGGGGCTGGCGAGGACCCGGGTCCGGCGCGGGTCGGCGTCCCGCCGCGACCAGAAGAGGCCCTTCACGGCGAGGTTGTCGGCCTCGGTGCCGCCGGAGGTGAGAACGACCTCACTGGGCCGCGCGCCGAGCGCGCCCGCGAGGGTCTCCCGGGCCTCCTCGACGGTCCGCCGGGCGCGGCGCCCGGCGGCGTGCAGCGAGGAGGCGTTGCCCGTGACGGCGAGGTGGGCGGTCATCGCCTCGATCGCCTCGGGGAGCATGGGCGTGGTCGCCGCGTGGTCGAGGTAAGCCATCATGGTGCGTCGATTCTACGAGGCGGGGCCGACCACCTGGGAAGGCGGCCGGTTTGAGCCATCGGGGGCGGGGTCGCGGGGCGGGGTCGCGGGCTGAGGCACGGGCCCAGGCACCAGCCGAGCCGCAGGCGGAGGCTCGGGCGGGGTCGCCGACCGAATCACCTGGCCGAGTCGCGGCCGGGTGCGCCGGCGGGGCCGCAGGCCGAGCCGCAGGCCGAATCACCGTGCCGAGCCGGAGGCCTAGTCACCGGCCGAGCCACCGACTGAGTCACCCCCCGACTCGCCGGCCGCGTGAACAGTGCCGCCGTACAGGGCCACCGTCTCCGCCGCCGCCTCGGCGAGGTAGGTGCGGGCGGCGGGTGGGGTGAGGACCTCCAGGCTGGCGCCCAGGGCGAGGAGCGGGCGGAGTTCGCCGAGTTCGGCTACGGACAGCTCGACGTCCGTCCAGTCGGCGGTGGGGCGGGCGGGTGGCGGGACGGTGAGGCGGTCGGCGTGGAGGCGCAGGAAGCGGTCGTAGCGGTCGCGGTGGACCCGGGCGGTGACGGTCAGCCCGGCCGGGCGCCGCTCGACCCGTTCCCGCAGCAGCGCCCACACCTCGGCGAGCTCGACTCCGGGGCGGCGCCGTACCGGCTCGTCGAGCGGTTCGGCGGCCTCCACCCGGTCGGCCCGGAACAGGCGCGGCTCGCCGTCGCGGTCCGCGACCAGGTACCAGACGCCGGCCTTCACGACGAGGCCGTACGGGTCGACGGTGTACGCCTTCGGGGCGGGCGCCCCGCTGCTGCGGTAGCGCAGCGCGAGCCGCCGGTCGGCGAACACCGCCCGGTGCAGCACGTCCAGGTCCAGGTCCGCCCGCGGCCCGCTCATCCAGCGGTCCGGGTCCACCAGGATCCGGCGGCTGGTCGCCTCGGCGCCCGGGCGGTGCGGGGCGGGCAGCGCCGCCATCACCTTCCGCAGCGCGGAGCCCAGCGCCTCGTCGAGCCCGAGCGCCCGGTGTGCCCCCTGTGCGGCGAGCACGAACAGGGCCCGTGACTCGTCGGCGGTCAGCCCGGTGACGTCCGTCCGGTACCCGGCGAGCAGCGCGATCCCCCCGTACCGCCCGCGCTCCGCGTACACGGGCACGCCCGCCGCCGACAGCGCCTCGACGTCCCGGTAGACCGTCCGTACCGACACCTCCAGCTTCTCGGCCAGCTCGCTCGCCGGCACGAGCCCCCGGGTCTGAAGCAGCAGGAGGAGGGCCAGCAGCCGGTCGGACTTCACCGGGGCAGGCTAGCGGGGCGGACAAGCCCGCGGTACGGCGTCGCCGGGGCGCGCGGAACGCCCGGCGCCCAACGGGCCGGCATCACCGGACCGGCCCGCAGAGCCGCCCGTCCGTGTCGGCCGCGCGCGGCGCCGTCAGCCCCTCGGCGCCCGCGCCAGCTGGCGGGACTGGGCGACCAGCCGGTCCGCGCTGTCCCAGACCTCGGCGTCCTCCTCCAGGAAGCCGCCCGCGAGGTTGCGGGTGGTGATGGAGACGCGGAGGGGGCCGGGGGCCGGGCGGCAGCGGACGTGGGTGGTGAGTTCGACCGTGGGGGTCCAGCCCTTGAGGCCCAGCTCGAAGGAGGTCGGCGGGAGGGCGTCAACCGTGAGGAGGAGGGAGAGCGGGTCGGGGTCGCGGCCGTCGGCGAGGCCGAACCAGCCGCGCATCTCGCCCTTGCCGGACGGCGCGCCGATCGCCCAGCCGACGGTGGCCGGGTCGAGCCGGATGTCGAGGCGCTCGGTGATCGCCGAGGAGCCGGGGATCGCCGGGGTGGGCCCGTCGGAGGCGCCGAAGCACTGGTCGATCGGGGCGATCGCGGGCGGGGCCGCCGTGGTGCGGACGTCGTCCGGGAGCGCGTCCAGGTCGCCGTACGAGGCGAGCACGCGGATCCGCTCGACCTCGGTGCCGTCCTCCGCGAACTGGAGGAGGGAGGCCTGGCCGGTGGACAGCGTGCGGCCGGTGCGGACCGTCTCGACGCGGATCACGGCCGGGCCCGGCACGGACGGCGTGAGGTAGTGCGCCGAGATCGTGAACGGGTCGGGGTGCGGCAGGTGCTGGCCGAGCGCGCGGCCGAGGAGGGCGAGGAGGTAGCCGCCGTTGACGGCGTGGATGATCGTCCAGCCCGCGGAGAGCTCGGCGTCGTACACCCCGGGCGCGCGCAGGGTGACTGCCGTGTCCCGGTCGAACTCGCTCGCGCTCACGGTCTCCATGCTGCTCGTACTCATGGCCGAAACGCTACAGGAACAGATTACTAAGCGGTAGCTTTTTCGTTTCCGGGTTCCTCGCGCGCGTTCGACCGGCGGTTCCAGGCGCGCGGCGCCCGCCAGTGGTACCGCATCGCGAGCAGCCGCAGCACGAAGGCGGTCAGCACGGCGATGCCGCTGGTGTACGCGTTGAGCACGTCGAAGCGGAGGGCGAGCACGACGATCGTCGCGCCCACGATGGCCGGTACGGCATAGAGGTCGCGGTCCCAGCGCAGCAGCGACGGCACCTCGTTGGCCAGGACGTCGCGCAGCACACCGCCGCCGACGGCCGTGGCCAGGCCGAGCGCCGCCGAGGAGGTCAGCCCGAGCCCGTAGTCGTACGCCTTGGTCGTCCCGGTCACGCAGAACAGGCCGAGGCCCGCCGCGTCGAAGACGTTGACCGCGTTCTGGGTCCGCTCCACCTCCGGGTGGAGGAAGAACACCAGCACGGCCGCGACCAGCGGCATCAGGAAATAGCCGAGATCGGTGAAGGCGGCCGGCGGCACCGCACCGATGATCAGGTCACGGAAGATCCCGCCGCCGAGCGCGGTGGCCTCGGCCAGGACAGCGATGCCGAAGACGTCGAAGTTCTTGCGGACGGCGAGCAGCGCGCCCGAGATGGCGAAGACGAAGATGCCGACCAGGTCCAGCGCATGCTGGACCGACGGATTGAACAGATCGTGGAGCACCGAACCATTGTCCCGGCTCCGAAGGGCCCTCCCGTCCGCCCCACGCGCGTGGGGCCCCGCCGCCTGACGGCGACAGGGCCCCACGTACGAGAAGCGGGCAGCTTTACGCCTCGGGCGCGTCCGCCGCCTCCTCCTTGGCGGGCTCCTCGGCAGCCTCGACGGCCTCGGGCTTCGCGTTCTCCGGCTCCGGAGCCACGTCCTCCGGCTCCGCCTGCTTCTGCGCGGGAACCACCGGCTTCGCGTCCTCCGGCTCCGGCTCCCCCGCCCGCGTGATCGTCCCCTCCGCGATCTCCCGCGCGAAGTGGCACGCCACCTTGTGGCCGCCGCCGGCGTCCGTCAGCTCCGGGCGCTCGGTCGCGCAGCGCGTCTGCTGCGCCCACGGGCAGCGGGTGTGGAAGCGGCAGCCGGCCGGCGGGTTGGCCGGGGACGGCAGGTCGCCGTGCAGCAGGATGCGCTCGCGGCGCTCCTCGACCTCCGGGTCCGGGACCGGGACCGCCGACATCAGGGCGCGGGTGTACGGGTGCAGCGGCTCCGCGTACAGCACGTCGCTCGGCGCCTCCTCGACCAGCGAGCCGAGGTACATCACGCCGATGACGTCCGAGATGTGCCGGACCACCGCCAGGTCGTGGGCGATGACCAGGTAGGTCAGGCCCATCGACTCCTGCAGCTCCTCCAGGAGGTTGATCACCTGGGCCTGGATGGAGACGTCCAGGGCCGAGACGGGCTCGTCGCAGATGATCAGGTCCGGCTCCAGGACGAGCGCCCGCGCGATGCCGATGCGCTGGCGCTGGCCGCCGGAGAACTCGTGCGGGTAGCGGGAGAGGGCGTTGGCGGGCAGGCCCACCTTGGCCAGGATCTCCTTGATCTTCTCCCGGCGCTCCTCCTGGTCCGCGCCGATCCCGTGCGCGGCCATGCCCTCGCTGAGGATCGACTCGATGTTCTGCCGCGGGTTGAGGCTGCCCAGCGGGTCCTGGAAGACCATCTGGAGCCGGCGGCGGAAGGAGCGCAGCTCCTTCTCGGGGAGCTTGGCCACGTCGGTGCCGTCGAGCACGACCGAGCCGTCGGTGATGTCGACCAGGCGCAGTACGGCACGCCCGAGGGTCGTCTTGCCGCAGCCCGACTCGCCGACCAGGCCGTAGGTCTGGCCCGCCTCGACCGACAGCGAGATGCCGTCGACGGCGTAGACGTGGCCGACCGTGCGGTCGAAGAGGATGCCCTTCTTGACGGGGAAGTGGACCTTCACTCCGTCCAGTTCGAGCAGGCTCATGCCGGGACCTCCGTCGTGGCCAGGACCGGGTTGGCGCAGCGGGCGCGGTGTCCGGCCTCGCGGGGTTCGGTCAGTTCGGGCGTGCCCGTGAGGCACTCCATCTCGTACCGGTCGCAGCGCGGGGCGAAGGCGCAGCCCTCGGCCCAGGCGATCTGGTCGTTGATGGACCCGCGAATGGGGTTGAGGGACTCGCCGCGCGGGGCGTCGAGCCGGGGGATGGAGCCGAGCAGCCCGTGGGTGTACGGGTGCGTGGGGTGCGCGAACAGCTCGCGGCGGCCGGCGGATTCGACGACCTTGCCCGCGTAGAGCACGTTGACCTGGTCGCACAGGCCGGCGACGACCCCCAGGTCGTGGGTGATCATCAGCAGCGCGGTGCCCTCCTGGTCGACCAGTTCCTTGAGGAGTTCGAGGATCTGGGCCTGGATGGTGACGTCGAGCGCGGTGGTCGGCTCGTCGGCGATGAGCAGCCGGGGGGCGCAGGCCACCGCCATGGCGATGAGCGCGCGCTGCCGCATGCCGCCGGAGAGCTGGTGCGGGAACTCCTTCAGGCGCCGCATCGGGTCGGGGATGCCGACCCGGTCGAGCAGGTGGGCGGCCTCCTTGCGGGCGGCCTCCCCCTTCAGGCCGCGGTGGCGCTGGAGGATCTCGGTGACCTGGATGCCGATCGGGATGACCGGGTTCAGCGAGGACAGCGGGTCCTGGAAGATCATCGCCAGGTCGCGGCCGCGCAGGTCGCGCATCTTGCCGGGGCTGAGCGTCAGCAGGTCGGTGCCGTCGAAGTCGGCGCGCCCGCCGAGCGTGACGCCCTTGGCCGGCAGCAGGCCCATCAGGGCGAGAGAGGTCACGGACTTGCCGCAGCCCGACTCGCCGACCAGGCCGACGACCTGGCCCTGGTCGACGCTGAAGGAGACGCCGTTGACCGCCCGGACGTCCTTGCGGCCGCGGCCGCCGAAGGTGACGGTGAGTTCGTCCACGGTGAGGAGTGGCATGACTAACCTCGCAGCTTCGGGTCGAGCGCTTCGCGCATGGCCTCGCCGAGCAGGGTGAAGCCGAGGGCGGTGATGATGATCGCGACCGCCGGATACATGGACATCATCGGCGCGTTGTCGAAGAAGCGTTCCGCCTGCGAGAGCATGACGCCCCACTCGGGAACCGACGGGTCCGGGTTGCCGAGTCCCAGGTACGAGAGCGCGGCGGCCTCGATGATGGCGGTGGCGAGGCTGAGCGTCGCCTGGACGATCACCGGGCTCAGCGAGTTCGGCATGATCTGGGTGAAGACGATCCGCCGCTTGCGCAGGCCGAGCGCGCGGGCCGCGAGCACGTAGTCGCTGCCGCCCTGGGCGAGCATCGAGCCGCGCAGGAGGCGGGCGAAGACCGGGATCTGCACCACGCCGACGGCGATCATCACGGTGGTGAGCGACTGGCCGAGCACGGCGGCGACGGAGACGGCGAGGAGCAGCGAGGGCAGTGCGAGCAGGATGTCGGTGACGCGCATGACGGCGTCGTCGATCCGCTGCCCCGTCCGGCCGCCGAGGGTGGCCGCCGCACCCGACACGGCGCCGACCAGGGCGCCGATGATCAGGCCGATGAGCATGGAGACCACGCCGACGAGCAGCGTCTGGCGGGCGCCGACGAGCATGCGGGAGAAGACGTCGCGGCCGAGGTGGTCGAGGCCGAACCAGTTCTCGGCGCGCGCGCCGACGAACTGTCCCCGGTTGGGGAAGACCTCGCCGCGCCAGGCCTGGTCGGTCGGGGCGTGCGGGGCGATCCAGGGGCCGATGATCGCGAGCAGCACGAACGCGGCGATGATCACGGCGCCGATGATCGCGGCCTTGCTGTTGCGCAGCCGGCGCATCGCCTCGCGCCACAGGCTGGCGCCGCTGGCGGTCTCGGTCGTCGCGGTGAGCTGGGCGAGCCGGTCGACCTTGGAAGCGGTGTTTGTCAGGCTCATCAGTGCACCCGCACCCTCGGATCGATGACGCTGTACGCGAGGTCCACGAGCATGTTGATCAGCACGTAGATCATGGCGATGAACATGATGAAGCCGACGAGCACCGGGTAGTCGCGGGCGTCGATGGCGGTGCGGATGAAGGAGCCGATGCCGCCGAAGGAGAAGACCGACTCGGTGAGCACCGCGCCGGAGAGCAGGCTTCCGGTGAGCAGACCGACGGTGGTGACCACCGGAAGGAGCGCGTTGCGCAGGATGTGCCGGCCGCGGACGACGCGGCGCTCCAGGCCCTTGGACTCGGCGGTGCGGATGTAGTCCTCGCCGAGCACCTCCAGGACGCTGGCGCGGGTCATCCGCACGATGACGGCGAGCGGGATGGAGGCCAGGGCGATGCCGGGCAGCACCAGGTGCATCAGCGCGTCCCAGGCGGCGTCGAACTCGCCGGTGAGCAGGCCGTCGAGGACGGCGAAGCCGGTCACGCTGGTCGCGTCCATGCCGGTGGACTGGCGGCCGAAGGTGCCGAAGACGTCGCCGAAGGCGCCCTTGAGGATGTCGGCCAGGAAGAAGACCGGGATGCAGATGCCCACGAGCGAGCCGGAGACGGAGGCCACGTCGAGCCAGCCGCCGCGCTTGCGGGCGGCCAGGTAGCCGAGCGGGACGCCCACGACGACCGCCAGGAACATGGCGGCGAGGCTGAGTTCGACCGTGGCGGGGAAGCGCAGCACGAACTCGTCCCAGACCGGCTGTCCGGTCTGCACCGAGGTGCCGAGGTCGAGGTCGAAGAGCCGCTTGAGGAAGCGGCCGTACTGGACGTAGATCGGCTGGTCGAGTCCCAGTGCGCGGTTGATCCGCGCCACGTCGGCTTCGGTCGCCCGCTCGCCCAGGATCGCTGAGGCGGGTCCGCCGGGCAGCCGGTTCAGCCAGATGAAGAGCAGAACCGACAGGCCGAGCAGGGTGGGTATCAGCTGGAGAAGTCGTCGTACGACGAGTCGCAACACCCCGCGTGCCCCTTTCTTGCGTTGTTCGGGATCGGGAGTCGGATGCGCGGACGCCCGGTCACGAGAGGAACGCGTGACCGGGCGGACCGCTGGCGGTGGTGTTACTTGAAGGAGACCTCGGCGAAGTTCTCCTGCGTCAGCGGGGAGACCTTCGGCGGGTTGACGTTCTTGCCGAACGCGATGGCCGGCGGCGAGGAGGACAGCGGGACACCGGGGAGGTAGTCCATGATCGCCTCGTTGGCCTTCTTGTACAGGTCGGTGCGCTTGGTCGGGTCGCCCTGGAGGGAGCCCGCCTTCACCGCGGCGAAGACCTTGTCGTCCTTGAAGCCCCACTGCTTGTCGTACCCGGCGAACCAGGTGCCGATGAAGTTGTAGCCGTCGTTGAAGTCACCGGTCCAGCCGAGCATGTGCAGGGCGCAGGAGCCGGCCTCGGTGGCGTCCAGGTAGTCCGGGTTCCACTTCATCGGCTTCGGGGTGACCTTGATGCCGGCCTTCTCCAGGTCGGCCTTGATCAGCTCGAAGATGTCCTGCGGGGCAGGCATGTACGGGCGGGTGACCTCGGTCGGGTAGCAGAACTCGATGTTCAGGTTGCTCTCGCCGGCGGCGGCGAGGAGCTGCTTGGCCTTGGCCGTGTCGAAGGGGTACTTCTTCACGTTCTCGGACCAGCCGGCGACCGTGTCGGGCATGAACTGGGTCGCGACCTTGCCGCCCGCGGGCAGCTGGGTCTTGACGATGTTCTCGCGGTCCATGGCGTGGGCGATGGCCTGGCGGACCTCGGGCTTCTTCAGCGCCGGGTTCTTCTCCTGCGACATGCCGACGTAGAGCAGGTTGAAGACGTCACGGGTCGGGACCTTGAAGCCGGCCGCCTCGAGCGTCTTGATGTCGGCGGGCGCGACCAGGTCGTAGCCGTCGATGTCACCGGCCTGCAGCGCCTGACGGCGGCCGCTCTCGGTGTCGATGGTGCGGAAGACCAGGTTCTTGACCTTGGCCTTCTCGCCCCAGTAGTCGTCGAAGCGGGTCAGGGCGACTTCCTTGTTGCCCTTGTTCCACTTCGTGATCTTGTACGGGCCGGTGCCGGCGACCGTGCCGGCCTCCTGGCTGTACTTGGGGTACGTGATGGCGTCGCCCTTGGCGGTCGCCTCCTGCTTCGCGTACTCCTTGAGCGCCTTCGGCGAGTGGATCGCGAGGGCCTGCAGGGAGAAGCCGCCGGGAAGGTTGGCGGAGGGCTCGAAGACCTCGATGACGGCCGTGTTCGCGTCCTTGACGGTGCAGGACTTGTAGTTGGCCTTCGGGGTTTCCTTGTCCTCGTTCTTCGCGAACCCGCCCATGATGGTCTGCCAGTAGTAGGAGACCGCGCTGGACTGGTACGTGCCCTTCCAGTTGAACCAGTAGTCGTAGTTCGCGCAGACCGCGGCGGCGTCGAACTT
Organism: Streptomyces sp. SKN60; assembly: GCF_026236535.1. Classification (GTDB taxonomy): domain Bacteria; phylum Actinomycetota; class Actinomycetes; order Streptomycetales; family Streptomycetaceae; genus Streptomyces. The sequence continues at coordinate 268,459 of NZ_JAHTMW010000007.1, forward strand.
CTCGCCGTCGTGGAACTTCACGCCCTGACGCAGGTTGAACGTCCAGACCGTGCCCGCAGGGTTGCTGGACCACTTCTCGGCGAGACCGCCGACCAGCTTGCTGCCGCCGGACTCGTGCTCCAGCAGGGCCTCGAAGGCCTGCCGGGTGACACGGAAGGTCTCGCCGTCGGAGGCGAGAGCCGGGTCGAGGGAGGCCGGGTCACCGGGGGCACCGAACACGAAGGTGTCCTTGGCGCCGTCCTTGTCCCCGTCCTTGCCCCGCTCGCTCGCGCAGCCGGTGGCGATGAGGCCGACCGCGAGGGCCGCCGTCAAAGCCCGGGCTGACCGGGACGTGAATATTCGCATGGGTCCACCCCTGGGTCGCCATGTGTGGTCGGTCTGACCGGCCGAACGCTACTGGCGAGTGACGCGGCAGAGAACAGTCCGCATAGCGGTGATATCAAGCTGAGACCCGGACAGTTGGCAAATCGGGCGGATGCGGGACAGAGCCGCCGCGTCGCCCGCAAGCGGAGTCAAAACCTCAGCTCGGAAAGGGATTTCGCCACCGTCTTGACAAAGCGGCGGGAAGGACTCAGGCGTGCCGCGCCGGCGGGTAGCCGTATCCCGACTGGTGAGACGCGGCGCCCGGCCCCGCGGCGTGCGCGTCGCGGTCGTAGAACGGACGGGCGTGGGCGTACAGCCACATCGCGACCGGGTCGTACGTGTCGGACATGGCCACCGTGGAGACCGGCAGTCCGTCGGGGACGGCGGCGACGGTCTGGTGCATCATCGCCCGCACGGCCTCGACGGAGGCCGGCGAGGAGTCGTACAGGTCGAGGCCGATCGCGAGGTACGGGGAGCCGAGCGCGGGCTGCACCCAGGCGCGGCGCAGCGAGCGGACGGCGGAGGTGCGGTGCGCGTTCTGCGTGAGCAGGGCGTAGAACTGCGGGATCTCCACGGCGGGTTCGGAGAGCCGCAGCGGGCCGGCGGGCATCCGGTCGAGGCCGGTGGCGATCCGGCGCAGGTCGGCCCAGGGGATGCCGACGCCGCCGCCGGGGGCGTGCGGGTTGAGCCAGATGCCCCAGCGGTCGGGGTAGAGGGCGCGGGCGATCTCGAGTCCGGAGACGAGTTCGTGGCCGCGGGTCCAGCCGGAGGCGGCGAGCTCCTGGGCGGAGGTGACGCACGGCGCGTAGCCGTAGCCGTCGACCTCCATGTTGCCGTACTGGGCGTCGGGCGAGCCCGGGGTGCCCTGCCAGAGCAGCATCCGCACCTCGGAGCCGGCGAGGGCGCGCAGCAGCTGCTCGTAGGCGTCGTGGCGCCCGGGTGCCACCTGGCGCAGCATGTGCTCGACCTGTCCGGTCGCGGCGGTGCCTGACGCGCTCACCGTGGGTCCCGCCCCTCTTGTCGTACGACTCGGCTCGGTGGTTCTCGGAGTGGTTCGTGAAGTGGTTCTTGAATCAGTTCAGCTTAAACAAGGGGTACGTCACACGGCGGCGCGCTGGTAGAAGGGGCGCACCTTGTCCAGCATCCAGTCGCCGACCGGGTCCTGGGCCACGTCGAGCAGGATGAGGTTGACCGGCCAGGCGACCTCGACCCGGCCGAGGGCCCGGCCGAGGGCGTCGAGCGGGGCGTTGCGGTCGGCGTCGGGGCCGGTGAGCTCGACGCCGACGAAGAGCGCGGGCTCGGTGCCCTCGACGCTGGCGAGGACCCGGCGGGCGACCGCGACGACGCCGGTGGCCTCGAACTCGGCGGAGGCGGCGGCGAGGAAGTCGACCGGGTCGTCCTGCCAGTCCGGCTCGAAGAGCCGCACCCGGCCGCCGCTGGCGGGCCCGTCGAGGGCGGTGCGGCCGGTCCGGCAGAGCTCGGCGACGGCGGGCGGGGGCAACGGGACGCCGACGGTGCCGCCGGGGTTCACGGCGATGCCGAGCTGCGGGGGCAGACCGCGGGCGAAGTCGCGGGCGGGGGCGATGGTGTACGACATGTGCTCGCCGGCGATGGCGAGGAACTGCTGCTCGGAGCTGAACACGGGCACGTAGGCGGCGCCGTCGATCTCCATGGTGGGCAGGTCGAGGTCCCGGCTCTCCGGCCCGCCGCCGTTGGGCAGCGGCACCCAGACGGGGCTGCGCCCGAGCACCTCGACCAGGCGTCCGCCGGCGGAGGGGTTGCCGAGGGAGGCGGCCAGCACTTCCTCGAGCTCATTGCCCGGCCACGTCACGTCCACGGTTCGTCGTCCCCTTCCCGGCACACGGTCGGTCAGAACCCTAATGGCGCTGTCGGCCTCGTGTGACCGAAAAGGGTGCGGAGTGCGTCACGGCAGATCGCGGAAGGCGATCTTCCGCAGGGCGTCGGCGGCGTCCCGGTCGAGCAGGGTGACCGAGGCGCAGCCCGGGGGCAGGGTGCCGGCCTCGGCGGTGCGGACCAGGCGGGCGACGGCGCGGCGGTGGCGGGCGAAGGCGTACAGGGAGACGCCGCGGCCGCGGTCGCGCTGGCCGGCCCGGGCGGTGGCCGGGTCGACGTCGAGCAGGATCAGGTGCATGGCGGCGCCGCGGCGGCGGGCGTCGCGGGCGAGCCAGCCGCGCACCCAGGACTGGGTGCCGCAGTCGTGGACGATCACCCCGGCGCCGGTGCGCAGGGCGCGGCGCAGCCCCGCGTAGTGGGCGAGGCGAGCGAGCGGGCGGTAGAGCGCGTACGGCAGGAAGCGGGGCAGCCGGGCCTCCCAGCGCTCCCGGGTGTCCTGGGAGTCGACGGCGCGGCCCTCGGCGGCCCGGGCCATCAGGGTGGACTTGCCGGCGCCGGGCAGCCCGGAGACGACCACGACGTCGCCGGCGGCGAAGGTGAGCGCGCGCGGGCTGCGGCCGGCCCGCTCGCGCAGGTCGCGCAGCAGCCGGGCGCGGCGCCGGCTGCGGGCCCGCTCGCGGGTGCGGGCGCGGGCGACCGCCCGCTGGGCGGGTATGCCGGTGTTCGTCACTCCGGTGTTCGTCGCCGCGGCCGGGAGGCCGGTGGGCCGGATCGTCATCGCTTCTCCCCCTGTCGGGTCTCCCCGTGTCGGGTCTCCCGTGACGGGACTGCGGGACCCCTGCCCACAAAGTGTAAAGAGACGGTAATGCGGCACAAGCGATTTGCCGCGCGGATCGGCCGTGCAATGATGAGCGCGCCACGCGCTCGCACGAGCGCGCACAACCGCATACCGGCCGCTCGAATCCGCGCGGGAGAGTTCCGGGTCCAGCCGGCGCAGTCGCGCCGCGTGCCCGGGCGCCGAAGGAGCAAGTACCTCCCTTGAATCTCTCAGGCCCCGTACCGCGTGGATGAGGCAGATCTGAAAAGCGGGTCGCCCTGCCGCGTCCCCACCCAAGGTGCAAGCCGATCTCTCGGTGACGAGATGCTCTCGGTGAACCTCTCAGGTTCCATGACAGATGGGGAGGATCGTCCTCACCGTCATGTATGTCGTGCCCCGCACGCCTGGGACCCGGGAGCCACCCCATGAGCACTGCCCCCCGTCTGACCGCCCTCGATGCCCTGCATCGCTCGCTGGGCGCGACCATGACCGACTTCGCCGGCTGGGACATGCCGCTGCGGTACGGCAGCGAGCGCGACGAGCACAACGCCGTCCGCACCCGGGCCGGCCTCTTCGACCTCTCCCACATGGGCGAGATCACCGTCACCGGCCCGCAGGCCGTGGAGCTCCTGGACTACGCCCTGGTCGGCAACATCTCGACCGTGGGCAACGGGCGCGCCCGCTACACGATGATCTGCCAGGAGGACGGCGGCATCCTCGACGACCTGATCGTCTACCGCCTCGGCGAGACGGAGTACATGGTCGTCGCCAACGCCTCCAACGCCCAGGTCGTGCTCGACGCCCTGGTGGCCCGCTCCGAGGGCTTCGACGCCGAGGTCCGCGACGACCGCGACGCGTACGCCCTGATCGCCGTCCAGGGCCCGGAGTCCCCCGGCATCCTGAAGTCGCTCACCGACGCCGACCTGGACGGTCTGAAGTACTACGCGGGCCTGCCCGGCACCGTCGCCGGCGTGGACGCGCTGATCGCCCGTACCGGCTACACCGGCGAGGACGGCTTCGAGCTGTTCCTGAAGCCGGCCGACGCCGAGGGCGTGTGGCGGGCGCTGACCGAGGCCGGCAAGGACGTCGGCCTGATCCCGTGCGGCCTGTCCTGCCGCGACACGCTGCGCCTGGAGGCGGGCATGCCGCTGTACGGGCACGAGCTGAACACCTCGCTCACCCCCTTCGACGCGGGCCTCGGCCGGGTCGTGAAGTTCGAGAAGACCACCAACGAGGGCCGCTTCGTCGGCCGCGAGGCGCTGGAGAAGGCCGCCGAGCGCGCCGAGTCCGCCCCGCCGCGCAAGCTGGTCGGCCTGATCGCCGAGGGCCGCCGCGTCCCGCGCGCCGGCATGTCGGTGGTCGCGAACGGCGAGGTCATCGGCGAGATCACCTCCGGCGCCCCGTCCCCCACCCTGGCCAAGCCGATCGCCATGGCGTACGTGGACGCGGCCTTCGCCGAGCCGGGCACCGAGGGCGTCGGCGTCGACATCCGCGGCACGCACGAGCCGTACACGGTCGTGGCGCTGCCGTTCTACAAGCGCCAGAAGTGAGGATGGGGCGACAGCCCCGCCGGCGCCCGGCGTGACACCCGGCGTGACACCGGCACGACGCCGGACGTGACGCCGGACGTGACGCATTCGTCTCAGGACGCGTCTCACCCCGCAAGACCCCCGTACATCCGCACTCCCCGCATCCAGGAGAATCAGGTCATGAGCAACCCGCAGAACCTTCGCTACAGCAAGGAGCACGAGTGGCTGTCGGACGCCGAGGGCGGCGTCGCGACGGTCGGCATCACCGAGCACGCGGCGAACGCGCTCGGCGACATCGTGTACGTCCAGCTCCCGGAGGTCGGTGACACCATCACCGCCGGCGAGTCCTGTGGCGAGCTGGAGTCGACCAAGTCCGTCAGCGACCTGTTCGCCCCGGTGACGGGCGAGGTCGTCGAGGCCAACCAGGACGTCGTCGACAACCCGGAGCTGGTGAACAACGACCCGTTCGAGGGTGGCTGGCTGTTCAAGGTGCGCATCACGGAGGAGCCGAAGGACCTGCTCTCCGCCGACGAGTACACCGCCTTCACCGCAGGCTGACCGAGACCCCCTAGGGATCGCTTCATGTCGCTTCTGAACACCCCTCTCCACGAGCTGGACCCGGACGTCGCCGCCGCCGTCGACGCCGAGCTCCGCCGTCAGCAGTCCACCCTCGAGATGATCGCCTCGGAGAACTTCGCTCCGGTCGCGGTCATGGAGGCCCAGGGCTCCGTCCTCACCAACAAGTACGCCGAGGGCTACCCGGGCCGCCGCTACTACGGCGGCTGCGAGCACGTCGACGTGGCCGAGCAGATCGCGATCGACCGGATCAAGGACCTGTTCGGCGCCGAGTACGCCAACGTGCAGCCGCACTCCGGTGCCTCCGCCAACCAGGCCGCGCTGTTCGCGATCGCCCAGCCCGGCGACACGATCCTCGGTCTCGACCTGGCGCACGGCGGCCACCTCACCCACGGCATGCGCCTGAACTTCTCGGGCAAGCAGTTCAACGTGGTCGCGTACCACGTGGACGAGAACGGCCTGGTCGACATGGCCGAGGTCGAGCGCCTCGCCAAGGAGCACCGCCCGAAGGTGATCATCGCCGGCTGGTCGGCGTACCCGCGTCAGCTCGACTTCGCCGAGTTCCGCCGGATCGCCGACGAGGTCGAGGCCTACCTGTGGGTCGACATGGCCCACTTCGCGGGCCTGGTCGCGGCCGGTCTGCACCCGAACCCGGTCGAGTACGCGGACGTGGTGACCTCCACCACGCACAAGACGCTCGGCGGCCCGCGCGGCGGCATCATCCTGGCGAAGAAGGAGTTCGCGAAGAAGCTGAACTCCTCGGTCTTCCCCGGCTTCCAGGGCGGCCCGCTGGAGCACGTGATCGCGGCCAAGGCCGTCTCCTTCAAGGTCGCGGCCTCGGAGGAGTTCAAGGAGCGCCAGCAGCGCACCCTGGACGGCGCCCGGATCATCGCCGAGCGCCTGGTGCAGGACGACGTCAAGCAGCACGGCGTGTCCGTGCTGTCCGGCGGCACCGACGTGCACCTGCTCCTGGTCGACCTGCGGAACTCGGAGCTGGACGGCCAGCAGGCCGAGGACCGGCTGCACGAGGTGGGCATCACGGTCAACCGGAACGCCGTTCCGAACGACCCGCGCCCGCCGATGGTCACCTCCGGCCTGCGCATCGGCACGCCGGCCCTCGCCACCCGCGGCTTCGACGCCGAGGACTTCCGCGAGGTCGCCGACGTGATCGCCGAGACGCTGAAGCCCGGCTTCGACGCCGAGGCGCTGAAGGCCCGGGTGACGGCGCTGGCCGACAAGCACCCGCTGTACCCCGGCCTGAAGTAATTTCGTACGATTTAGTTCCAGGTTTGTTCGTACGACAGCTCCGGGGCACCGCGCACACTGGACAGTGAGCGCGGTGCCCCACCGCTTTACCGCCCTCCCCGCCCTCCCCGCCCTCCCCGCTCTTCCGGCTCGTTCTGCACCACCCCGGCAGACAACGGCGTCTAGCCCCCACAAGGAGTCCCCCGTGGCCATCTCGGTCTTCGACCTGTTCTCGATCGGCATCGGCCCGTCGAGCTCCCACACGGTGGGCCCGATGCGCGCGGCCCGCATGTTCGCCCGCCGGCTGAAGAACGAGGGCCTGCTCGCCCACACCGCGTCGATACGGGCGGAGCTGTACGGCTCGCTGGGCGCGACCGGCCACGGCCACGGCACCCCGAAGGCGGTGCTGCTCGGCCTGGAGGGCAACTCGCCGCGCACGGTCGACGTGGAGAACGCCGACGACGAGTTCGAGCGGATCAAGGCGAGCGGGAAGATCAATCTGCTCGGCGCGCACGAGATCCCGTTCTCCTTCGACGACGACCTGGTCCTGCACCGCCGCAAGGCGCTGCCGTACCACGCCAACGGCATGACGGTCTTCGCGTACGACGCCGAGGGCACGCTCATCCTGGAGAAGACGTACTACTCGGTCGGCGGCGGCTTCGTCGTGGACGAGGACGCGGTAGCCGGCGAGAACCCGATCATCCCGGACGACACCGTCCTGAAGTACCCCTTCCGCACCGGCGACGAGCTGCTCCGCCTCACCAAGGAGACCGGCCTGTCGATCTCCTCGCTGATGCTGGAGAACGAGAAGGCCTGGCGCACCGAGGACGAGATCCGCGCCGGCCTCCTGGAGATCTGGCGGGTCATGCAGGCCTGCGTCTCGCGCGGCATGTCCCGCGAGGGCATCCTGCCGGGCGGCCTGAAGGTCCGCCGCCGCGCCTCCACCCTGGCCCGCAAGCTGCGCTCCGAGGGCGACCCGACCACCCACGCGATGGAGTGGATCACTCTCTACGCGATGGCCGTGAACGAGGAGAACGCGGCGGGCGGCCGCGTGGTCACCGCCCCGACGAACGGCGCGGCCGGCATCATCCCCGCCGTCCTGCACTACTACATGAACTTCGTGCCCGGCGCGGACGAGGACGGCGTGGTCCGCTTCCTCCTCGCCGCCGGCGCCATCGGCATGCTCTTCAAGGAGAACGCCTCCATCTCCGGCGCCGAGGTCGGCTGCCAGGGCGAGGTCGGCTCCGCCTGCTCCATGGCCGCCGGCGCCCTCGCCGAGGTCCTCGGCGGCTCCCCCGAGCAGGTCGAGAACGCCGCCGAGATCGGCATGGAGCACAACCTGGGCCTGACCTGCGACCCGGTCGGCGGCCTCGTCCAGATCCCGTGCATCGAGCGCAACGGCATGGCCTCGGTCAAGGCCGTCACGGCGGCGAAGATGTCGATGCGGGGCGACGGCAGCCACCTGGTCTCCCTCGACAAGGTCATCAAGACCATGAAGGAGACCGGCGCGGACATGTCCGTCAAGTACAAGGAGACCGCGCGGGGCGGGCTCGCGGTGAACATCATCGAGTGCTGAGGCCGCTGCCGCCCCGACCCGTCAGGGCAGCAGCCAGTGCGGGTCCGGGACGACGGTGAGCAGGGCCGAGACGAGGACCACGAGGCCGAGCACGCCCAGTTCGACCCGGGCCGGGGGGCGGGCGTCGGCGCCGTGCAGCATCCGGCGGCGGGCGGTGAGGGCGAGCAGGGCGGTGAGCCCGAAGAGCGCGAGCTTGACCAGCAGGACCCGGCCGTACGCGGTGGAGAGCACGCCGTCGAGCGGGAGCCGGCGCAGGGTGGAGAAGGTGCCGGTGACGCAGAGGGCGGCGAAGGCGCAGGCCGCCATCCGCGCGTACCGCATCAGCACGTCCTGGCCGCCGCCGCGCAGCCGCATGGTGCGCAGCACGTACAGGAGGCTGCCGCACCACAGGGAGGCGGCGGTCAGGTGGACGACGGTGAGGCTGACGCCGATCGCCGGGGTGTACGCCTCGGGGTGGGCGCGCATGGCCTCGGCGCCGACGGCGACGGCGAGCGGCCCGAGGGCGAGGGCGGGGCGGCGGGTGGCGGCGCACAGCGCGGCGAGCGCGAGCGCGTTGGTGGTGACGAGGAGGAGCCGGCCCTCGCGGAGCCCGTAGACGGTGCCGAGGCTGAGGCCGCTGAGCCGGCCGAGGAGGACGAGCATGCCCGCGGAGGCGGCGGCGCCGGTGGCGGCGGCCGGGACGGACCAGCGGCGGGGCAGCGGGCCCTCGCCGGCCAGCCGGACCCCGGCGAGCTCGCCGATCTGGACGGCGAGCGCGGTGAGGACCAGGAGCCGCAGCAGCGTGATGGTGCCGGCGGCGGGGATCTCCAGCTCGCCGGTGCCCGTCTGGGCGAGCGAGACGCCGAGGAGGGCGACGGTGAGGACGCCGATGAGGGCGAGAACGGCTGCCGTCAGACGGATCGGGGTGCCGAGGGGTCCGGGGAGGCTCACCGAATGATCGTCACCGGGGGCCGGACGGGCGGCAACTCGCGTACGTACGCATGGTCGTACGGAGCCGCCCGCCCGCGCCCCGGGACGGGTCAGGCCTTGGCTCAGGCCTTGGCTCAGGCCTTGGCTCAGGCCTTGCCGAGGTGGGCCCAGAACTCCTCGAAGGAGAGCTTGCCGTCGCCGTTGTCGTCGCGCTGCTTGATGAGCGCCTCGGCGACCGTCTCGGTCGTGTAGAAGTCGCCCATCTCGGCCATGACGTGCTTGTACTCGGCGGCCGTGATGAAGCCGTCCCCGTCCACGTCGAACTTGTTGAATGCCGTACGTGCCGACTCGATGTCCGCCACTGCTTCCGCCCCTTCATGGTGCTTGGTGTCGGGGGCCAGATTAGCGGGCGCACCGGTGGCCGATGATGGGGGCATGAACAGCGATGCGGCGGAGATGGCGGAGATACTGGCGGCGGCGGCCCGCGGGGAGTTCCCGCCGCCGGACGGTTCGACGACGGTGCTGCCGCAGCCGAGCGGCCGGGACGCGGGGGTGCTGTCCTTCACGGCGCACTCCGTGGTCTTCCTCGACGAGGACCCGGACTGGATCCGGGCGGAGCTTGCCCGGGCCTCGACGGACCCGCTGGTGGCGAGCATGACCCCGCGCTTCCTGACGGCGCTGACGGCCCGCACCGGCCGTTCGATGAACACGATCGACCTGATGACGGTCGCGGACGCGCTGCCCGGCCCGCCGGAGCTCGCGCTCCGGGAGATCCACGACCAGGACCATCCGCGGGTGGCCCGGGCGCTGAAGTACCGCGACGAGGTACGGGTGTGGGTCACCGACGGCGGTCTGGTGACCCTGGGCCGGGGCGTGGCCGGCCGGATGGAGGTGGCGATCGAGGTCGACGAGGACGCCCGCCACCGCGGCCTGGGCCGCGCCCTGGCCACGGCCGCCCGCCATCTCACCCCGGACCCGGTGGTGTGGTCCCAGCAGTCCCCCGGCAACGCCCGCAGCGTCCGCGTCTTCCAGGCGGCGGGCTACCGCCCGGTGGGCTCGGAGGCCCTGCTGACGGCCGCCTGACCGCGTCCTGAGCGGGTCTCAGCGGAACACGCCGGTGTGGCCGAGCGAGTAGCGGCCCGGCTGGGGGTAGACCGCGAGGCCGTGGGGGCCGCTGCCGACGGGGATGCGGGCCAGCTGCTTCCCGCTCGTCGTGTCGATCGCGTAGACCTCGGAGTCGTAGCGGCCGGAGAGCCAGAGCACCTTGCCGTCGGCGGAGACCCCGCCCATGTCGGGGGATCCGCCGTCGGGCAGCTTCCACTTCTTGGTGAGGGCGTTCTTGGTGAAGTCGAAGACCGAGATCGTGCCCTCGCCGCGGTTGGAGACGTACATCTCCTTGGAGTCGCGGGAGACGTAGAGGCCGTGGCAGCCCTTGCCGGTGGGCAGCAGGGTCGGGGTGGTGAACCGGTCCCCGTCGAGCACCCACATGCCGTGCGCCATCATGTCGGCGACGTAGAAGGTCTTGCCGTCCGGGGAGAGCTTCACGTCCTGCGGCATGGCGCCTTCGAGGGGCAGTCGCTGCTGGCCGACGACCTCCATCTTCTCGGTGTCGACCTTGAGGAGTTCGCCGGAGAACTCGCAGGAGACGACGAAGTAGCGCCCGTCGGCGGAGAAGTCGGCGTGGTTGACGCCGTAGCAGGTGACCGGGACGGTCTTCCTGCGCTCCATGGTGTGCGGGTCGCGGAAGACCAGCTCGCGGTCGAGCGAGGCCATGACGACGGCGTACTTGCCGTTCGGGGTGAAGTACAGGTTGTACGGGTCGTGCACCTCGACCGGTTTGCCGGCGACGCCGGTGGCGGGGTCGATGGGGGTGAGGGTGTGGCCGCGGTCGTTGTTGACCCAGAGGGTCTTCAGGTCCCAGGAGGGGACGACGTGCTGCGGCTGGTTGCCGACCGGGATGGTCTCGATGACCTTGTAGGTGGCGGGGTCGATGACGGAGACGGTGTTGGAGTTGGTGTTGGGGACGTAGACCCGGGACGGGAAGCCCTTGACGACCGGGGAGAGCGCGTTCGGCCGGTCGGCGGCGTAGATGTCGTCCGGCTGGAGCAGCGGCGGCATGCCGGGCAGTCCGGCGGGCGCGGCGGCCGGCTTGGGCACGGCAGCCTTGGTGGTGGTGGCGCTCGGCTGCGGGGTCGCGGGCCGGGGGCTGCCGCAGGCGGCGAGGCTGCCGAGCAGCAGGGCGGTGGCGGTGGCGGCGAGGACGGCGGCCTTGTTACGGCTGTTACGGCGCGGGGGAATCGGCATCAGCTCAGCAGCTCCGTGGTGGTGACCGCGGAGAGGCCGCGGCGGTCGAGGTCGGCGAGGAGGCGGGGCAGCGCGGCGACGGTGTCCTGGTAGCCGAAGTGCAGGCTGACCACCGATCCGGGCGTGATCCGTCCGGTGACGTTGGCGACGACGGCCGCCGGTCCGGGCGAGGTGAAGTCGAGGGAGTCGACGTCGTACGAGAGGGCGTGCGGGTAGCCGGCCCGGCGGGCGGCGCGCAGCACGGTCTCGGTGGCGTGCGGGGTACGGGAGGGGCGGAACCAGCTGCCGACGGAGCCGGTGAGGCGGCGCAGCCGGCCGGCGCAGGCGTCGATCTCGGCGAAGGCCTCGTCCTCGGTCATGGCGCTGATGTCGACGTGGCGCTGGGTGTGGTTGCCGAGGTCGTGGCCGCCGTCGAGGATCCGCCGGGCCATCTCGGGGTGCCGGTCGAGCCAGCTGCCCACGGCGAGGACGGTGATCCGGGCGCCGGCCCGCTCGGCGGCGTCGAGGATCGCGCGGGCGAGCGCGGGTTCGCCCTGTCCGTGGAAGGTGAGGGCGACGCGGGGCCGGTCACGGGGCCCGTGGGCGATCTCGGCGGGCCGGCCGGGCCAGCGGCGGGGCGCGGGGGCGGCGACGGGCGCGGCGTGGGCGGGCCGCTCGGTCTTCGGGGCGGGGCGGGGCTCCGTGCCGCAGGCGGTGGCGAGGGCCCCCGCGAGGGCGGTGGCCGCGCCCGCCCGGAGGGCACCGCGGCGGTCGGTCGGCATCACGGGGACCATTTAAAGGCGGACAGGTCCGAAAGATGACGATTGAGCCGATTCAGGACGTTTGCGGGTCGCGATCAGCCGTCCACCATGCGGACGAGCCGAGGAAACACCCGATGAACCCCATAGTTATTCATGTTTTGCAAGGTGAGTGCTCTAGGTCACCAAGGATTCATCGAGGAGTCATTCCACTTTGTCCGGATCTGACCCGGTAGGGACGTTTGGCGTCGGGGCCACCCGTCTGCCATAGTCAATGACACGACCCCCATTGACCCGGGCCAGGTCGTCGAAGCGGCCGCGGATACACACCCCCCCCCCCCAATCCGCGGCACACCACACGAGAGCCCCCAGCGCGCCCCACCAGGGCCGGACGGGGGCTTTCGTGCATCCGCGACCGCATGCGCGACACAGGGCCCTAGCGGTCGCTCACCCGCATCTCGAACCAGGTGGTCTTGCCGCGCGGCGCGAGGTCGACGCCCCAGCGGTCGGAGAGCTTGTCGACGAGGAAGAGCCCGCGGCCGCTGACGTCCAGCTCGTGCACCGGCATCAGACAGGGCAGCCCGCGCGAGGGGTCGCGCACCTCGACCCGGATCCAGCCGCGGCGGCGCAGCAGGCGGAGGGCGAAGACCCGGGCGCCGGTGTGGCGGACGGCGTTGCCGACGAGTTCGGAGACGAGCAGCACGGCATGCTCGGCGATCTGCGGGGTGAGGCCCCAGTGCCGCACTATCACCCACTGGGTGAGCCGGCGGGCGACCGCGGCGGATTCCGGCCGGGACGGCAACCGGGCGTCCTCGTCGGCCGGATTCCCGTACAACTTCAGTGCTTCCGCGGCCTGTTCGTCCTCGGCGCCCGGCACCCACCGGGCGGCGGTCGCGCCGCCGCGCTGCCGCGGTTGTTCCGTACCCTCCAGGCCCGCCATGCCCACCATCATGGCCGGACGGGGCCCGGCGCGGGGCCGTTCCGGGGGATTCGCCCCCTCGGAATCGACAATTCCGCGAGACTGACTCCGGCATATGCCAAAGTCAGTCGGAACGCGGTCGTGAACGGCCTGATCCGACCGGGTCCTGCCGGGTGGGGCCGGGTCCTGGCCGGGTCAAAGGCCGTTCACACGCGGTCGAACACCTAGACGAACTTCGCCTTGCCCGGGCCCTCTTCGACGAAGCTGCGCATACCGCGCTCGCGGTCCTCGGTGGCGAACAGGCCCGCGAACCAGGTGCGCTCGACGGCCAGGCCGGTGTCGATGTCCGTCTCCAGACCCTGGTCGATCGCCTCCTTGGCCGCGCGCAGCGCGATGGCCGGGCCCTGGGCGAGCTTGGCGGCCCAGGCGTGGGCCTGCTCGTACACCTCGGCGGCCGGGACCACCCGGTCGACCAGGCCGAGCTGGAGCGCCTCGTCGGCCTTCACCATGCGGCCGGTGAAGATGAGGTCCTTGGCCTTGGAGGGGCCGATGAGCCGGGCGAGGCGCTGGGTGCCGCCGGCGCCCGGGATCAGCCCGAGCAGGATCTCCGGCTGGCCCAGCTTGGCGTTGTCGGCGGCGATCCGGTAGTCGGCGCAGAGCGTCAGCTCGCAGCCGCCGCCCAGCGCGTAGCCGGTGATCGCGGCCACGACCGGCTTGGGGATGCGGGCGATCGCGGTGAAGGAGTCCTGCAGCGCGCGGGACCGCTTGACCATGGCCGCGTGGTCCATGACCTGCATCTCCTTGATGTCCGCGCCGGCCGCGAACACCTTCTCGCCGCCGTAGAGGATCACGGCCCGCACGTCGTCGCGGTCGGTCGCCTCCTGGGCCAGCTCGCGCAGCCGGTCCTGGGTGGCGATGTCCAGGGCGTTCATCGGGGGGCGGTCGAGGCGGATCGTGCCGACGCCTTCGGCGACTTCGAGGTTCACAGTCATGGTCGGAAGGTTAGCCGCCGTTAACGGGGAGGGCCCCGGTGCGGTTGGTCACAACCGCACCGGGGCCCTCGTCACGCGTACGGAAGGGCTTACGCCTTCCACTCCGACCAGTCCATGTTCCAGCCGTTGAGGCCGTTGTCCGGCTGGATCTGCTTGTCCTTGGAGTTCTTCACGACGACCACGTCACCGATGAGCGAGTGGTCGTAGAACCACGCGGCCGGCGTCGAGGAGTCCCCGGCGCCCCGGGCGTCGCGCAGACCGACGCAGCCGTGGCTGGTGTTGGTGGTGCCGAAGATCCCCGGCGAGCCCCAGTAGTTGCCGTGCACGAAGGTGCCCGAGGCGGACAGGCGCATCGCGTGCGGCACGTCCTTGATGTCGTACTCGCCGCCGAAGCCGACGGTGGCCCCGTTCATCCGGGTCACCTTGAACTTCTCGCTGATGACCATCTGCCCGTTGTACGTCGTCGTGGACGGCGCGCCCGCGCTGATCGGGATGGTCTTGACGATCGCGCCGTCGCGCTCGACCTTCATCGTGTGCGCGGAGGCGTCCACCGTGGAGACCTGGCGGCGCCCGATGGTGAAGGAGAAGGTCTTCTTCTGCTTGCCGTAGACGCCCGGGCGGCCCTCGACGCCGTCCAGGTTGAGCTGCACGGTCACCTTGGTGCCCGCGGCCCAGTACTTCTCCGGGCGGAAGTCGAGGCGGTCGTTGCCGAACCAGTGGCCCTCGATCTCCACCGCCGGCTCCGCCGTCACCTTGATGGCGTGCTCGACGGCCTCCGGGTCGGTGATGCCCCGGGTGAAGTTGATGGAGACCGGCATGCCGACGCCGACGGTCTGTCCGTTCTCCGGCGTGTAGTGGCCGATGAAGGTGTTCTTCGGGGTGAGGGTCGAGAAGGTGGTGTCCTTCGCCGACTCACGGCCCTCGGTGTCCTTGGCGATGGCGTGCACCTTGTACTGGGTGCTCGCCGACAGGTGGCCCACCGGCTCCCAGCTGCTGCCGTCGGCGGCCAGCTTGCCCTCCACCGGGTGGCCCTCGGTGTCGGCGACGGTGACCGTGGTCAGCTTGCCCTGCTGGGCCGTCACCTTCAGGGCCCCGCTGGTGGCGACCGCGTCGGCACCGTCCTTCGGGGCGATCGTCACGACGGCCTGCGAGGCCGCGTTCTCCTGCTTGCCGCCGCCGCTCGCGCCGCCGTCCTTGCCCCCGCTCGCACCGGCGTCGGTGCCACCGCCGCCGCAGGCGGTCAGGACGAGGAGCAGCGTCCCCGTCGCCAGGGCCCCCAGGCGGGCGCCACGGCGGCGTCGTCCGGCGGTCGATCCGGATATCGGCTGCCCGTTCACTATGGTGTTCTCCCCTCGCACGACCCCGGCGATGCCCGGGCCCCACCCCCGTGCGCATCCTCACGCGCACACGGCGTTAATTAATCACACCAGAGGACACGAAAGTTCCTCGTACATGTCACCGTTCAGTCCCAGTTGGCGTGATACGGCGGACGGGGCGCGGGCGTGCGCGGTTTCCGTGCTGTTCCGGGGCGTGCGCGGGGGTGCGCGGAAGGGCTCAGTCCAGGGCCGAGCCGGCCTTCCAGCGGCCCCAGTCGAGGTTCCAGCCGCCGAGCCCGTTGTCCGGGGCGACCTGCTTGTCCTTCGAGTTCACCACCTCGACCACGTCGCCGACGAGGGTCCGGTCGAAGAACCAGCCGGCCGGGGTGTCCGGCCCGCCGCCCTTCACGTCCCGCAGGCCGACGCAGCCGTGGCTCACGTTCGCCGAGCCGAAGGTCGAGGCGGAGGCCCAGTAGTTGCCGTGCAGGAAGGTGCCCGAGTCGGTCAGCCGGATCGCGTGCGGCACGTCCTTGATGTCGTACTCGCCGCCGAAGCCGACCGTGGCCCCGTTCATCCGCGTCACGTCGTACAGCTCGGTGGCCACCATCTTCCCGTTGTACGTGGTGGTCTTCGGCGCCCCGGCGGTGATCGGCAGCGTGGTGAGCAGCGCCCCGTCCCGGTGGATCTCCATGGTGTGCTTCTCGGCGTCGACCAACGACACCTGGGAGCGACCCACGGTGAAGCCGACCTTCTTGCGCTGGATGCCGTACACCCCCGGCGCGCCCTCGACGTCGCGCAGCGCCAGGTCGACGGTGACCCTGGTGCCCGGCCGCCAGTACGCGGCGGGGCGGAAGTCCAGGCGCTCCTTGCCGAACCAGTGGCCGGCCACCTCCACGGGCGGGTCGGAGGTGATGCGGATGGCCCGCTCGACCTCGGCCCGGTTCTCGATCTCCCGGTTGAAGGAGAAGGAGACGATCATCCCGACGCCGACCGTGGAGCGGTTCTCCGGCTTGAAGTAGCCGATGAAGCGGTGCTCGGGGACGACGGTGGTGAAGGTGGTGTGCCGGGCCGAGCGGCGCCCGTGCCCGTCGAGCGCGACCGCGTCCACGCTGTACTTGGCGGCGAGCGCGAGCCGGGTGTCCGGGCGGGGCCGCCAGCGCAGCCCGTCGGCGGAGATCTCCCCCGCCACCTCGGTGCGCTGGGCGTCCTCCACCTGGACGACCGTCACCCGCTCCAGGCGCCCGCTGTCGACCTTCACCTCGACCGGCCCGCCGGCGGGCACCGCGCGGGCCCCGTCCTCGGGGCTGACCCGGATGACGTCACCGGGCGCCCGCGCCTTCCCCGGGAGCGTCAGGTCGATGCCCCCGCCGCCGTCCCCTCCGGTGCAGCCCGCGAGCCCCACGAGCAGTCCCGCCACCGCGAGGGCGTACCCCGCCCGCTTCAGTACAAGTGTCACGCCCAGACCAACGACGGCCCCCCTCCAGGGGAAACGTGCGTACGGGTCATGTTGGGAGCGCGTCCGCGCGGGCAGAACAGGTGGGAGAACACGTACGGGGGACGTCCGCCGGGACGCGGCTGTCGACCGTACGCGAGCCGCGGGAGGCCGAACGGTGTCGAGCGCAGCCGAGCAGGAGGCGGTACGTCAGCACGCCCGCGTGCCGCGGGAGGCGACGGTGTGGCCGGGCGCGCCCACACCGCTCGGCGCCCGCTGCCGGGTGGGGCCGGGCGGGGTCGCGGGCACCAACTTCGCGCTGTGGGCGGGCGGGGCGGAGGCCGTCGAGCTGTGCCTCTTCACGGCGGACGGCACCGAGACCCGGCTGCCGCTCGGCGAGCTGACCCATGAGATCTGGCACGGCTTCGTGCCCGGCGTCGGCCCCGGGCAGCGCTACGGCTACCGGGTGCACGGGCGCTGGGACCCGTGGACCGGGGCCCGCTGGAACCCGGCGAAGCTGCTCCTCGACCCGTACGCGCGGGCGGTCGACGGCGGCCGGGGAAACGATTACACCGCCCTGCCGCCCGAGGTGTACGGGCACGTCCGCGACTGGCCCCAGCAGCATGTCGCCGACACGGTCCGCGACGAGCGGGACTCCGCCCCGTACGTCCCCAAGGGCGTGGTCGTCCAGGACGACGACGACTGGTCGGACGACCGCAGGCCCAAGACGCCCTGGCCGGACTCCGTCCTCTACGAGCTGCACGTCAAGGGCTTCACCGCCCGCCACCCGGGCATCCCCGAGCGGCTGCGCGGCACCTACGCGGGCCTCGCCCATCCGGCGGCCGTCGAGCATCTCGTACGGCTCGGGGTGACGGCCGTCGAACTGCTGCCGGTGCACCAGTTCGCGCACGAGGACCATCTGCTGCGCCGCGGCCTGACCAACTACTGGGGCTACAACTCGATCGGCTACTTCGCCCCGCACGCCGCCTACTCCTCCTCCGGCACCACCGGACAGCAGGTCGGCGAGTTCAAGCGGATGGTGCGGGCGCTGCACGCGGCCGGCATCGAGGTCATCCTCGACGTGGTCTACAACCACACGGCGGAGGCCGGCGAGCTCGGCCCCACCCTGTCCCTGAAGGGCATCGACAACCGCGGCTACTACCGGCTCCAGTCGGACGCGCGGCGATACGCCGACTACACGGGCTGCGGCAACACCCTGCACGTGGTGCAGCCGCAGGTGCTGCGGCTGATCACCGACAGCCTGCGCTACTGGGTGACCGAGATGGGTGTCGACGGCTTCCGCTTCGACCTGGCGGCGGCCCTCGCCCGGTCGATGCACGACGTCGACATGCTCTCCCCGTTCCTCGCCGTCATCGCCCAGGACCCGGTGCTGCGCCGGGTGAAGCTGATCGCCGAGCCGTGGGACGTCGGCAACGGCGGCTACCAGGTGGGCGCCTTCCCGCCGCTGTGGACCGAGTGGAACGACCGCTACCGGGACGCCGTACGGGACTTCTGGCGCGGCGCGCTGCCGGATGTGCGCGACCTGGGCTACCGGCTGTCCGGCTCCAGCGACCTGTACGCCTGGGGCGGGCGCCGCCCGTACGCCTCGGTCAACTTCGTCACCGCCCACGACGGCTTCACCCTGCGCGACCTGGTCACCTACGAGCGCAAGCACAACGAGGCCAACGGCGAGGGCAACCGGGACGGCACCGACGACAACCGGGCCTGGAACTGCGGGGTGGAGGGCGAGACCGACGACCCGGCGGTGGGCGCCCTGCGCCGCCGGCAGATCCGCAACCTGATGACGACCCTGCTGCTCTCCACCGGCGTGCCGATGCTGGTCGCGGGCGACGAGATGGGCCGCACCCAGGGCGGCAACAACAACGCCTACTGCCAGGACAACGAGACCGGCTGGCTCGACTGGAGCCTGCCGGACGAGCCGGGCCGCGCCGAACTCCTCGCCCTCACCCGGCGGCTGCTCGCCCTGCGCCACCGCCACCCGGTGCTGCGCCGCCGCGCCTTCTTCTCCGGCCGGCGGGGCGCGGACGGGCTGCGCGACCTGGCCTGGTTCACGGCGGCCGGCACCGAGATGACGGAGTCCGACTGGTACGCCCCGGCCGCCACCCTCGGCCTCTACCTCTCCGGCCGCGACATCCCGGGCCGCGACCCGCGCGGCGAGCGGATCACCGACGACAGCTTCCTCGCCGTGCTGCACGCGGGCCCCGACCCGGTGGACTTCCGGCTGCCGGGGCCGCCGTGGGCGGAGTCGTACGACCTGGTCGTGGACACCGCCCGGGAGGAGCAGTCCGCCGCCCCGGCGACGGCGCACCGGGGCGGGGAGGTGCTGACGGTGGCGGGGCGGTCGGTGGTGCTGCTGCGGGTCGGGGGGTGAGGAACGGTCAGCGGGCGGAGAGCTGGACGTAGCAGGTGAAGTCGCCCGCGATCTCGACGTCGGGCCCGGTGTAGGACGAGCTGCTGGAGCTGCTGCCGGAGGTGAAGTACGTGCCGGCCGGGCGCGCGTCGGCCACCCAGGCGTCCGGCGCGGTCCGGAACGCACTGCGGCAGCGCTCCCCGGCCTTCTTGTCGGCGACGCCGGTCGGGTTCCGCTGGATGGTCTCCTTGATCTTCACCTGGCCGAAGACCCTCAGGTCGGCGTCCTTCCCGCAAGGGACGGTACGCACCAGGGCGAGGCTGACGCCGAGACCGGTGTCGGCGGAGCCGCAGGCGCCGGGCTTCAGCTTGGCGAGCGGGGTGAGGGCCTTCTCGGCGTCCTCCATCCTGCCGCTCTTCGCCGCAACGGGGGCGGGGACGGCGGTGCTCCCGTGGCCGGTGAGGGTGTATTCCGCCTTGAGGGAGGTGACGCCCTTGAGGACACCACCCTCGTGCATCCACTTCAGGAGGGACGTGTAGTCGGCGCTCGTGCGGGTGAGCCGGCCCTGCCCGTCGAGGACGACCGTCAGCGAGACGAGCCCGCCGCGGTCGCTGAACATGGCCGGTTCGACGAGGCTCGCCGGCAGCGCGTCGTAGGCCGTCTGCCACGGGACGCTCAGCTCGTACGTGCGGCTGCCGTCGGCGCCCTTGGTCGGCTGCTTCTCGGCGTCGGCGTTGCGCACCACCTCGGCGAGGGTCCCGCCGAACGGAGCGGCGTCACCGGCCCTCACCAGGATGCTGCCGAAGAGGTCGACCACGTCCATGGACGCCTGCGAGGAGTAGCGCAGCCAGCCCCCCTGCCGGGTGCGGTAGTCGACCTGGTTGCCCTTGACCTCGTACACCTCGGGCACGGGCTTCGCACCGGAGCGGCCGCCGAGGTCGGCGGCGGCGTCCTCGGGGAAGCGACGTGGGATGTCCAGGACGCGCTCGGCGCGGGCGGTGTCCTTCGCGTAGTCCTGCGTGCCGGTCGTGCGGTCCACGGCGGTGCCCTTGGCGGAGCCGTAGCTGAGCGTCCACGTGAAGGCGGACGAACCGGCCGCCGTGGTGGCCCGGGAGGCGGCCGACAGCTGGTCGTCGAGCCGGACCTCGTACACCGGCGTGCCCGTCGGCTTCGGCGCCTTCGCGTCCGTGGCCGCACCGCCGCCGCCGGACTGGCAGCCCGCCAGGGCCGCGAGCAGCAGCGGCAGGGCCGCCCATCCGACCGGCGCGTTTCTCATGGTCCCCACCCCTTGATCGTCGAGCGGCGATCGTACGTGATCCCGCCGGCAGGGGCCGGTGGCCGGAAAACCACATGAGCGATGTCAGAGGTGAACCCTAGGCTCGGACCTGATGCCAGAAAAACATGCCCCCACCAAGGACCGGTCCGCCGTCCGCTCGCTGCTGCGCCTCTGGCCGTACGTACGGCCCGTGCGCGCCCGGCTGTTCACCGCCGCGTTCGTCGCGATCGTCGCCTCCTGTCTGTCGCTGGTCATTCCGCTGGTCCTGAAATGGCTGGTGGACGGGCCGGTCACGGACCGGGACACGACCGGCGTGTGGTTCGGCGCCCTCTATCTGCTGCTGCTCGGCATCGCCGAGGCACTCCTCTTCGGCCTGCGGCGGTGGCTGGTGGCCCGGCCGCTGGCCGGCGTCGAGGCGCGCATGCGGGCCGCGCTCTACCAGCGGCTGCAGCGCCTCCCGATCGCCTTCCACGACCGCTGGGCCTCCGGCCAGCTCCTGTCGCGCGGCACCACGGACCTGATGCTGGTCCGCATGTTCCTGGCCTTCCCGCTGACCTTCCTGCTGGTCAACGCGGTGACGATCCTGGTCGGTTACGCGGTGCTGCTCGCCCAGGACTGGACGCTCGGCCTGGTGCTGCTCACCCCGGTGGCGCCGATGGTGATCCTCTGCTCGGTCTTCGAGCGGAGGTACGCGGTGGTGGCGCGGCGGGCGCAGGACCAGGTGGGCGATCTGACGACGGTGGTCGAGGAGAGCGTCCTCGGCATCCGCATCGTCAAGGGCTTCGGCCGCCACCGCAGCCAGGCGGAGGCCTTCCGGAACCTGGCCGAGCGGCTGCGGGGCACGGAACTGGTCAAGGCCCGGCTGCTCGCCGGGATCTGGGCGCTCATCACCTTCCTGCCGGAGCTGGCGGTCGGTTCGGCGCTTGTGCTCGGCACCGTGCAGGTCGCCGACGACGAGCTGTCGGCCGGCACCCTGGTGGCCTTCCTGTCGACGGCGCTCGCGCTGCGCTGGCCGGTGGAGTCGATCGGCTTCCTGCTTGCGATGAGCCAGGAGGCGGCGACGGCGACGGAACGGTACTTCGAGGTGATGGACGCGGCGGAGGAGTCGGATGCGGGGGCCGGCACTGAGGGACGTGCCGATGGGGTGCGGGACGGGGTGCGGTTCGAGAACGTCACGTTCCGCTTTCCCGACGCGCCGGCGGACGCGCCGCCCGTGCTCGACGGGATCGACCTGCACGTCCGGCCCGGCGAGACGATGGCGCTCGTCGGCGGCACCGGCTGCGGCAAGACCACGCTCACCGCGCTCGTACCGCGCCTGCAGGAGCTTTCCGGCGGGCGGATCCTGCTCGACGGCGCGGACATCACCCGCATGCCGCGCGAGCGGCTGCGGTCGCTGGTGTCGGTGGCCTTCGAGGACCCCACCCTCTTCTCGGCGAGCATCGGCGAGAACGTCCTGATGGGCGCGGGACCGGACGCGGGCGAGCCGGAGCTGCGGCGCGCCCTCGCCGTCGCCCAGGCCGAGGGCTTCGTGGACCGGCTGCCCGACGGCACCGCCACCGAGGTCGGCGAGCAGGGCCTGAGCCTGTCCGGCGGCCAGCGCCAGCGGCTCGCGCTCGCCCGCGCGGTGGTCGGCCGCCCGCGGTTCCTGGTCCTGGACGACCCGCTCTCCGCGCTCGACGTGCACACCGAGGCCCGGGTCGAGGCGGCGCTGCGGGAGGTGCTGCGCGACACCACCGCCCTGGTGGTGGCGCACCGCCCGTCGACGGTGCTGCTCGCCGACCGGGTGGCGCTGCTGTCCGGCGGCCGGATCACGGCGGTGGGCACGCATCAGGAACTGCTGCGGGAGAGCGCGGAGTACGCCTGGCTGATGTCCGGTGCGGGCGATGCGCAGGACGAGTACGAGGGGACACGATGACGGACACCGAACCGGCGGCCGCGGAGGCCGAGAAGGTCGTCACCGGGGCCGCCCCCGACCCCTTCGACCAGGACGACCTGCCCACCGCGCCGGGCGCGACCGGCCGGCTGCTGCGCTCGCTGCTCGCCGCGCACCGGACGCGGGTGGTGGTCGCGGCCCTGGTGCTGCTCGTGCAGCAGGCCGCGCTGCAGGCGGGCCCGCTGCTCGTGGCGTACGCGATCGACCGGGGCGTACCGGCCTTCCAGGACGGCAACCACGCCCCGCTGATCGCGGTGGCGCTCGGCTATCTGGCCTGTGCGGCGGGCAGCGGGCTGCTGCAGTACGCGTTCGTGCGCGCGGCGGCCCGGATCAACCAGGACGTGCTGCTCGATCTGCGCGGGCGGATCTTCCGGCACGCGCAGGTGCTCAGCGTGGACTTCCACGAGCGCTACACCTCCGGCCGGCTGATCTCCCGGTCGACCACGGACGTCGAGTCGCTGCGCGAGCTGCTCTCCGAGGGGTTGCAGGAACTCATCGGCGTCGTCCTGTCGTTCGTCTCGATCTCGCTGATGCTGCTCTGGCTGGATCTGGGCATCGGTGCGGTGGCGGTGGCCTCGTTCGGGCCGCTGTATCTGCTCGTCCGGCTCTACCGGCGGCGTACGGCGGTGGTGTTCGCGAAGCGGTCGACGGCGATCGCCGGGGTGATCGTGAAGTTCGCGGAGACGATGAACGGGATCCGGCCGGTACGGGCGTTCCGCCGGGAGCGGGCCAACGACGTGGAGTTCGGCGCCCTGAACGACCGGCACGAGCGCAGCAACGGCGACGCGATCCTGGAGATGGCGCGCTATGTCGTCGGCTCGCGGCTCGTCGCCAACACGGCGGTGGCCGGCATGTGTCTGTGGGGCGCCCTGCGGGTCGTGGACGGTTCCCTCGAACTGGGTGTCCTTGCAGCCGCGGTGCTGTACATCCGGCGGCTGTACGACCCGATCGACCGGCTCGGGATGTTCCTCAACTCGTACGAGTCGGCGGCGGCCTCGCTCGCCAAGATCGCGGGCCTGCTCGCGCAGGAGCCGGGCGTCCCGGAGACGGCGACGCCGCGCCCGCTGCCGGAGCGGACCGGGGCGGCGCCGGGGCGGGAGGTCGTCTTCGAGGGCGTCCGCTTCGCGTACCGGACGGGCGGCGAGGTGCTGCCGCGCTTCGACCTGACGATCCCGGCCGGGCAGACGGTCGCGGTGGTCGGCGCGACCGGCGCGGGCAAGTCGACGCTCGCGAAGCTCCTCGCCCGCTTCTACGACCCGACGGACGGGCGGGTCCTGCTCGACGGGGTCGACCTGCGGGACCTGGCGACGCCGGAACTGCGGCGCGGGGTGGTGATGGTGACGCAGGAGGCGTTCCTGTTCTCCGGGACGGTCGCGGAGAACATCGCGATCGGGCGGCCGGACGCGAGCCGCGCGGAGATCGAGCAGGCGGCGAAGGCGATCGGCGCGCACGACTTCATCGCGGGGCTGCCGAACGGCTACGACACGGACGTCCGCAAGCGCGGCGGCCGCATCTCGGCCGGCCAGCGCCAGCTGGTGGCCTTCGCCCGCGCGCTCCTCGCCGACCCGGCCGTCCTCATCCTCGACGAGGCGACCAGCTCCCTCGACGTCCCCGGCGAACGCGCCGTCCAGCGCGCCATGGACACCGTCCTCGCCGGCCGCACCGCCGTCGTCATCGCCCACCGCCTCTCCACGGTCGAGGTCGCCGACCGCGTCCTCGTCATGGACTCCGGCCACATCGCCGAGGACGGCACCCCGGCCGCCCTGGTCCACGGCGACGGGCACTACGCGGGCCTGCACCGGGCGTGGCGGGACAGCCTGGTCGGCTGACGGCCGCGCTCGGGTCAGGCACCCGTCCGCTTCCTCAGCAGCCCGTACGACAGGGCCGCCGCCAGGAGCGAGACCGCGGCCGCGCCCAGGGCCGCCGCGCCGACGGCCTCGGTGAAGGCGGCGCGGGCCGCGTCCAGGACCGGGCCGGGCGAGGGGAGGGCGGCGGCGAGGGAGTCGCGGGCCGGGGGCGGGGTCCAAGGGGGCATCGAGGCGGTGTAGACGGCGGCGCCGAGGGCGCCGAGGAGGCCCATGCCGAGGGCGCCGCCGAGTTCCTGGCCGGATTCGAGGACGGCGGCCGCGGCGCCGGCGCGGTCGGTGGGGGCGGCGCCCAGGGCGAGTTCGTTGGCGAGGGTCATCGCGGAGACGAGGCCGGCCACGTAGCCGACGCAGGCGGTGAGGACGGCCCACAGCGGGGTGTCGAGGTCGACGAGGCCGAGCCACCCGAAGCCGGCCGCGGCGACGACGAACCCGCCGGCCATCACGTACGCCCGGTCGATCCGCCCGGCGAGCGCCGCGGCGGTCGGGGCGGCGACCATGACGCCGGCGCTCGGCACCAGGCTCCACAGCGCGGCCTCCAGCGGGCTCTGGCCCAGGACGGACTGGAGGTGCTGGGTGAGGAAGACCGCGAAGCCGACCGTGACGCACATGGCGAGCATGTTGACCAGGAGCGAGCCGCCGTACGCCGGGAGGCGCAGCAGCGAGAGGTCGACCATGGGGTGCGCGGCGCGGGACTGGCGGCGTACGAAGACCGCGCCGACGCCGAGCCCGGCGGCGACGGCGAGCGCCGCCCCGCCCGACCAGCCGTCCTTGGCGAACTCCTTCACCCCGTACACGACCGGCAGCATCGCGCCCAGCGAAAGCACCGCGCTGAGCCGGTCGAAGCGCCCGGCCGCCGCTCCCGCGCCGCGCGAGGCGGGCAGCAGGAACGGGCCGAGGAGCAGCAGCAGTGCCATGGCGGGAAGGTTGACGAGGAAGACCGAGCCCCACCAGAAGTGTTCGAGGAGCGCGCCGCTGAGGATCGGGCCGAGCGAGATGCCGCTCGCCATGACGGCGGTCCAGACGGTGACGGCCCTGGCGCGCTGCGCCTCGTCGCGGAACAGCGTGCGGATCATCGCGAGCGTGGACGGCATCAGGCAGGCACCGCCGACGCCGAGGAGCGCGCGGGCCCCGATGAGCCCGCCCGCGCTCCCGGCGAGCGCGGCGGCGACGGACGCGGCGCCGAACAGGGCCGCCCCGCCCAGCAGGACCCGGCGCCGGCCGATCCGGTCGCCGAGCGCGCCCATGGTGACGAGGAGTCCGGCGAGCACGAAGCCGTAGATGTCGAGGATCCACAGCTGGGCGTTGACGCCGGGGTGGAGTTCGGCGGCGATCGACGGGATCGCGAAGTAGAGGACGGAGACGTCCATGGAGACGAGCAGCAGCGGCAGCATCAGGACACCGAGAGCGGTCCATTCGCGCCGCCCGGCGCGCTCGGAGTCGTCGCGGTCCGCGCGGTCGGCGCGGTCGGCGCGCCGTGGTGAGGAGAGCGTCATGCCCGGAGGGAAGCAGCGGCGTCCCGCACCCCGCCAACCCCGCCCTAGTGCACCCCACCCCCGCGGCCGGAAAATCGCAGGTCACACCCGTGTACGGCGTGCCGGTCGCACTAGTACACTCGCGCGCCGTGACGCCTCAGCCGCCCTACCTCGCCATCGCCGCCGAGATCGCCCGCCGGATCCGGTCCGGCGCGCTCGTCCCGGGTGACCGGGTGCCGTCGACGCGGGCCATCACCCGGGAGTGGGGGGTCGCGATGGCGACGGCGACGAAGGCGCTCGCGGCGCTGCGCCGGCAGGGTCTGGTGCGGCCGGAGCCGGGCGTCGGGACGGTGGTCGCGGCACCGCCCGCGGACCGTTCCGCGGAGGCCGCGCATCTGACGCGGGAGCGGATCGTCGCGGCGGCGATCGAACTGGCCGACGCGGAGGGGCTCGGCGCGCTGACGATGCGGCGGCTCGCGACGGTCCTGTCGGTCTCGACGACGGCGCTGTACCGCCATGTGCCCGGCAAGGGCGAGCTGGTGCGCCTGATGACGGACGCGGTGTGCGCGGAGCTCCCGCTGGGGCCGGTGCCGGCGAACTGGCGTACGGGTCTGGAGCGCGGCGCGCGCTGGCTGCGCGGGGTGTACACGCGGCACCGGTGGATGGCGCACGCCATGGCGGGGTTCATGCGGCCGGTCGCCGCCCCGCACGCGATGGCGTACACGGAGTGGGTGCTCGCGGTGCTGCGGTCCACGCCGATGACGGCGGGGCAGAAGCTGCACAGCCATCTGACGATCTTCGCGTATGTCCAAGGGGTGGGAATGGCCGACGACTTGGAGGAGCAGGCGCGGCAGGAGACGGGCTTGTCGGGCGACGAGTGGATGGAAAAGAACGAGCCACGGTTCGACGCGATCCAGTCGGCCGGTTCCTACCCTCTCCTGAATGCCCTGACGGAGGAGGGCGGGTTCGTGCTCGACCTGGAGTCGCTCTTCGAATTCGGCCTCCGGAGAACGCTGGACGGCATCGCCGTCATGATCGGTGAAACGTCCGCTTAACGAACAGTCCCCTTCGGCCATCGGACGAATTCCGGCCAACTTGTTGACGCGCTCCTGACAGCAGGTGTCCATACCTGCCACTCTCTCCCCGGCTCTTCGCAAACACGTTCAGCCGTTCACCCGCATGTGCTCCACAGCTCTGTTTGCTCTGCCCGGCCGTCCCCACCCAGCCGGCCGGTACCCCCCTCGCAAAAGGAGTCTGCGTGAGATCCACGCCCAGCCGTCGCGCCACCGCGACCGGCGCCCTGATCGCTGCCGCCGCCATGATCGCCGTCGGCGTCCAGACCGGCACCGCCACCGCCGACCAGCTCGGCGCCGCGCCCCAGGCGCAGTCCGCCGGCAAGGCCGACCCCGGCAAGCTGCCCGCCGACCTCTCCCCGGCCCAGCGGGCCGCGCTGATCAAGGCCGCCCAGGCCGACTCGGCCGCCACCGCCCAGCGGCTCGGCCTCGGCGCCCAGGAGAAGCTGGTCGTCCGCGACGTGGTCCAGAGCCGTGACGGCTCGACCTACACGCGCTACGAGCGCACCTTCCAGGGCCTCCCGGTGCTCGGCGGCGACCTCGTCGTCGCGGCCACCAAGGCCGGCGCGACCACCTCGGTCACCAAGGCCACCCGCGCGGACATCACCAAGGTCGACGTCGCCGCCGCGACCGTCGCCCCGGCCGCCGCCGAGAAGCAGGCCGTCGGCCGCGCCAACGCCGAGGGCGCCAAGTCCACCAAGGCGAACCGCGCCCCGCGCAAGGTCGTCTGGGCCGCGAACGGCACCCCCGTCCTCGCGTACGAGACCGTCGTCGGCGGCCTCCAGCACGACGGCACCCCGAACGAGCTGCACGTCATCACGGACGCCACGTCCGGTGCCAAGCTCTTCGAGTGGCAGGCCATCGAGACCGGCATCGGCAACACGATGTACAGCGGCCAGGTGACCCTCGGCACCGCGCCCTCGTACTCGCTGACCGACACCACGCGCGGCAACCACAAGACGTACAACCTCAACGGCGGTACGTCGGGCACCGGCACGCTGTTCACCAACAGCACCGACACCTGGGGCAACGGCCTGCCCTCCAACAAGGAGACGGCCGGCGCCGACGCCCACTACGGCGCCGCGCTCACCTGGGACTACTACAAGAACGTGCACGGCCGCTCCGGCATCCGCGGCGACGGCGTCGGCGCGTACTCCCGGGTCCACTACGGCAACGCGTACGTCAACGCCTTCTGGTCCGACTCGTGCTTCTGCATGACGTACGGCGACGGCACCAACAACACCAAGCCGCTGACGTCCATCGACGTGGCCGCGCACGAGATGACGCACGGCGTCACCTCCAACACCGCGGGCCTGGTCTACAGCGGTGAGTCCGGCGGCCTCAACGAGGCCACCTCGGACATCATGGCGGCGGCCGTCGAGTTCTACGCCAACAACGCCAACGACAAGGGCGACTACCTCGTCGGCGAGAAGATCGACATCCGCGGCAACGGCACCCCGCTGCGCTACATGGACAAGCCGAGCAAGGACGGCTCGTCCAAGGACTCGTGGTACTCGGGCATCGGCTCCATCGACGTCCACTACTCCTCGGGCCCGGCGAACCACTTCTTCTACCTGCTCTCCGAGGGCAGCGGCGCCAAGACCGTCAACGGCGTGAACTACGACTCGCCGACCTCCGACGGCCTGCCGGTCACCGGCATAGGCATCGACAAGGCCCGCCTGATCTGGTTCAAGGCGCTCACCACCAAGTTCACCTCGAACACCAACTACGCCGGTGCCCGCACCGGCACGGTCGCCGCGGCCACCGAGCTCTACGGTGCCGGCAGCGCCGAGGTCACGGCGGTCGAGAACGCCTGGGCCGCCATCAACGTCGGCTCCCGCCCCGGCGGCGGCACCCCCGGCGGCAAGGTGTTCACCAACGACACCGACGTCGCCATCCCGGACTCCCCCGGCGCCGCGGTGACCTCCTCGGTCAGCGTCACGGGCATCACGGGCAACGCGCCCAGCAACCTCTCCGTCGGCGTGGACATCGTCCACACCTGGATCGGTGACCTGGTCGTCGACCTGATCGCCCCCGACGGCACGGTCTACAACCTGCACAACCGGACCGGCAGCAGCGCGGACAACATCCAGCAGACCTACACCGTGAACGCCTCCTCGGAGGTCGCCAACGGCACCTGGAAGCTCCGCGTCCAGGACAAGGCCTCGGCCGACACCGGCTACATCAACAGCTTCAAGCTGACCTTCCCGTAAGGGAACCGGCGCCGGCACCATTGCGCCGATCGCGCTGACAGTGCGTCAAAATGACGGTCCTCGGGGCGAATTCGCCCCGGGGACCGTCGACGGCATTTCGGGGGTGTGTCCGTGCACGCGTCAGGACGAGGACGACAGGAGCTGGGTCCGGAGGACCCGCGGCAGGTCGGGGAGTACGAGATCACCGGCAAGCTCGGCGAGGGTGGCATGGGCCGGGTCTACCAGGGCCGCTCCCCCGGCGGCCGGCTGGTCGCCGTCAAGGTGGCCCGCGCCGAACTCGCCGCGGACGAGGGCTTCCGCGCCCGGTTCCGCAGCGAGATCTCCGCCGCTCGGCAGGTCGGCGGCTTCCACACCGCGCAGGTCGTCGACGCGGACCCGGACGCCACCCCGCCCTGGATGGTCACCGCCTTCGTGGCCGGCCGCGACCTCGACTGGGGGTACCTCCCAGGCCGAAGGCTCTGGGGGACGTCGCCGAGGACGGGCCGTTCGACGAGAGCGCGCTGTACGCCCTGGGCGCGGCGCTCGCCGAGGCGCTGACCGCGATCCACGCCTGCGGGGTGGTGCACCGCGACCTCAAGCCGGGCAACGTCATCATGTCCGACGACGGGCCCCGGGTCCTCGACTTCGGCATCGCCCGCGCCCTCCACGACACCCGGCTCACCCACACCGGAAGCGTGATCGGCACGGCCGGGTTCCTCGCGCCCGAGCAGATCGAGCAGGGCACGGTCGGGCCCGCCTGCGACGTGTTCGCGCTCGGCGCGGTCCTGGTGCACGCCGCGGGCGGCAGCGCCTTCGGCGAGGGCCCGCCGATGAGCCTGCTCTACCGGGCCGTGCACGGCGAACCGGACCTGTCGGCGGTGCCGGAGGCACTGCGCGCCTTGGTCTGCTCCTGCCTCGCCAAGGACCCGGCGGACCGGCCCACCGCGCCGGGCCTCCTCGCCGAAGTGCGCGTCCACGCGCCGGTGGTGCCGGTCGCGGCCCCGGTCGCGGCCCCCGATGCGGTCCCGAGGCCGGTGGCCGCGCCGCCCGCCTCCCCGGCCCCGGTGCCGGTGCCGGTGCCGCCCACCGCCGTCGCCCCGCCCGCCCCCGTGGTCTTCGAGGCGACCCCGGGCCGCAAGCTCGCCGGACTCGTCTGGAGCCTGGCCGGCGCGCTGTTCGCGGGCCTGGTCACGCTCGGCGCCTGGCAGACCGACTACGCGGAGTACGACTCCGGGGAGAGCCTGCGGCTCTGGGCGCCGGTGGCGCTCGCCGCGTTCGCGCTGCGCATCGCCGCCGCCCTGGCCCGCCCCCACACCGTCACCGTCGAGGCGCCCGGACTCACCGTCCGCAGCCGCCGCGGCACCCACAAGGACGACCCGCTCGTCACCATCCCGTGGACGGACGTCGTCGCCGTCAGCCGCCCACCGGTCACCAAGGGCCCGAACGTGCAGCTGCTCCTCAGGCTGCGCTGGGGCG
Source organism: Streptomyces sp. SKN60 (assembly GCF_026236535.1). GTDB lineage: Bacteria > Actinomycetota > Actinomycetes > Streptomycetales > Streptomycetaceae > Streptomyces. The sequence goes on from NZ_JAHTMW010000007.1 coordinate 298,689, forward strand.
CCCCGCTGCCGCTCCCCCGCCAGGGCGTCGAGCCCCGCCAGCCCGACTGGGTCACCGTCACCGTGCCCCGCCCGATCGGCACCACGACCACCACCCCGCCCGATCGGCACCACGACCACCACCCTGCGGGGCCGGCTGCGCGAGGCCGTCGCCCGCTGCGCCCCGCACGTCCACGTCGACTACCTCTGACCCGCCGTGGGCCGCGCCCCCGCCCGTACGCTGGGCGGATGATCAGGGTGCTGCTTGCCGACGACGAGACGATGATCCGGGCCGGGGTACGGGCGATCCTCGCCACCGACCCCGGGATCGAGGTGGTCGCCGAGGCCGGGGACGGGCACCAGGCGGTCGAACTCGCCCGGCTGCACCGCCCCGACGTGGCCCTGCTCGACATCCGGATGCCCCGGCTCGACGGGCTCGGCGCGGCGGAGGAGCTGCGGCGGGCGGCGCCCGGGACGGCGGTCGTGGTGCTCACCACCTTCTCGGAGGACGCGTACATCGAACGGGCCCTGGGCAGCGGCGCGAGCGGCTTCCTGCTGAAGTCCGGGGATCCGCGCGAGCTGATCGCCGGGGTGCGGGCGGTCGCGGCCGGCGGGGCGGCGCTCTCGCCCGTCGTCGCCCGGCGGGTCATCGACACCCTCGGCGGCGAGCGGCTCGGCCGGGTCGCCGACGCCCGGGACCGGCTCGCGCCGCTCACCGGCCGCGAACGGGAGGTGGTGGCGCTGCTCGCGGCCGGCCTGTCGAACCAGCAGATCGCCGAGCGGCTCCACGTGGTGGAGGCGACGGTCAAGGCGCATGTGAGCGCCGTCCTCGGGCGCCTGGGCCTGCGCAACCGGGTGCAGCTCGCGGTCCTCGCGTACGAGGCGGGCCTGGTCCCGGGCACGGACGCGGACGCGGACGCGGGCACGGACGCGTCGGATGCGTGAGCGCCTCTTCGACCTCGGCCTGTGGCTGCTGCTCTGCGTCCCGGTGCTGCTGCGCTCCGACCCCGCGGACGGCGGCTCGTGGACCCAGGTCGCGGTGGGTGTGGCCGTCCTCGGCGGGTGCGTCGCGGTCAGCCGGCGGTGGCCGCTGCTGCCGCTCGCCGTCACGGTCGCGGTCAGCCTGCCCGCCACCCTGGAGCTGTTCACCCCCTCGTACAGCCTGGCCCTGGTCGCCTTCGGGTATCTCGCCGGGCGGCGGCAGGAGCAGAGCCGGGGCGCGTGGTGGCTGTTCGGCGCGGTGGCGGCGGTGGGCCTGGTGCTCACCCGGTTCACCGGGACCTCGCTCGGGCCGTGGTTCACGCTGCTGCTCGCTCGCGCTCGCCATCGTGGCGCCGTGGCTGATCGGGCGTTACGTACGACAGTACGACCGGCTCGTACGCAGCGGCTGGGAGCTGGCGGACCGGATGGAGCGCGAGCAGGCGGCGGTCGCGGACCGGGAGCGGCTGCGCGAACGGTCCCGCATCGCGGGCGACATGCACGACTCCCTCGGCCACGACCTGGCACTCATCGCGGTCCGCGCGGGCGCCCTGGAGGTCGACCCGGCCCTCGGCCCCAAGCAGCAGCACGCGGCGGGCGAACTCCGCCGGGCGGCGGCGGACGCGACCGAGCGCCTGCGGGACGTGATCGGCGTCCTCCGGGAGGACCACACGGCACCCCCGACCACCCCACCCGACGAAACCCTCCCCGAACTGCTCGCCCGCGCCCACGCCTCCGGCCTCCCGATCACCCTCACCGGTGACCCGGTGCCGTCCCTGCCGGGCATGCCGGGCCGCGCCCTCCACCGGGTCGTCCAGGAGGCCCTGACGAACGCGGCCAAACACGCACCGGGCGCCCCGATCACGGTGACGGTGGGGGCGGCGGACCCCGGCGACACGGTCCGGGTACGGGTGGCCAACGGCCCCGGCGGCGACGCCTCGCGCGGGACCGCCGGCGGTACGGGGCTCGTGGGCCTGGACGAGCGGGTGCGGCTCGCGGGTGGTTCGCTCGACCACGGGCCGTCGCCGGACGGGGGCTTCGTCCTGACGGCCACGGTGCCGCGGCAGGCACCGGTGGCGCCGCCGGCCGCCGCCCCGACCTCGGCGCGCGAACTGGACCGGGCCCGCCGGGAGGTGCGGCGCGACCTGGTCCGGGCGATCTGGATCCCGATCGCGCTGCTCGTCGCCCTGACCGCGCTGGTGGGCGCGGTCGCCCTCTGGACCCCGTCCCGCTCCTACCTGGAGCCCGACAACTACGCGCGCCTCCTCGTCGGCCGGACCTACGCCGACCTGTCCGACGACCTCCCCGACCACCCCCTCCCCGCCGCCCCACCCGGCCTCCCGCCCGAGCCGCCGTCCACCGACGAGTGCCGGTACTACCGCTCCACCGTCTTCGCGGCGGTCCCGGTGTACCGGCTCTGCTTCGCCGACGGCCGGCTGGTCTCGAAGGACCGGCTGGGCTGAGGCGGGCCCTCAGCGCAGCAGCACCCCCGCCCCCTCCCCCGTCGCCTCCGGCGGGAGGGCCGCCAGGCCGAGTTCGGCCGGGTGGGTGAGGAGGGGGTGGGCGGGGAGGACGCGGACCGTGCAGCCGAAGGGGCCCGTGCGGTCGAGGGAGAGGGCGCCCGCGTAGGGGAGGCGGCCCTCCAGGTCCGGGCCGCCCGCGGGCTTGAGGACGGCGGTGCGGGGGGAGAGGAGGAGGTCGTCGGCGTCGACGCGGCCGGTGACGACCTGGACCTCGACGTCGTCGGGGCCGAGCTCGCCGAGGGACACGCGGACCCGGACCGCCGGGGTGGCGCCGAGTTCCGCGTCGCGGAGGTCGTCGCCGACCTCGACGTGGTCGACCGAGACCTTGGGCCATGCGGCGCGCACCCGGGCCTTCCAGGCGGCGAGTTCGCGGGCCGCGTCGGGCCCGAGGGCCCGGTGGGCGTCGGCGGCGGGGACGTAGAGCCGCTCCACGTACTCCTGGACCATGCGGTCGGCGAGCACCTTGGGGCCGAGGTCGGCGAGGGTGCGGCGGACCATCGCGGTCCAGCCGGCGGGCACCCCGTCGGCGCCCCGGTCGTAGAAGCGGGGCGCGACGCGCCGCTCGATCAGCTCGTAGAGCGCGGCGGCCTCCAGGTCGTCGCGCCGCTCCTCGTCGAGCGCGGCGGCGCCGTCGGCGGTGGGGATGGCCCAGCCGAAGTCGGACTCGAACCACTCGTCCCACCAGCCGTCCAGGACGGAGAGGTTGAGGCAGCCGTTGAGCGCGGCCTTCATCCCGCTGGTGCCGCACGCCTCAAGCGGGCGCAGCGGGTTGTTCAGCCACACGTCGCAGCCGGGGTAGAGGCCGCGGGCCATGCCCATGCCGTAGTCGGGCAGGAAGACGATCCGGTGCCGGACCCGCGGGTCGTCGGCGAACCGCACCAGCTCCTGCACCAGCTTCTTGCCGCCGTCGTCGGCCGGGTGCGCCTTGCCCGCGACGACCAGCTGCACCGGCCGCTCGGGGTGCAGGAGCAGCGACCGCAGCCGGTCCTTGTCGCGCAGCATCAGGGTGAGCCGCTTGTACGAGGGGACCCGGCGGGCGAAGCCGATGGTGAGGACGTCGGGGTCGAGGACGGAGTCGGTCCAGCCGAGTTCGGCGGCGGCCGCGCCGCGCTGCCGCCAGGAGGCCCGCAGCCGCTGCCGTACGTCGAGGACGAGCCGTTCGCGCAGGGTGCGGCGCAGCTCCCACAGCTCGCCGTCGGTGGCGTCGGGGGCGAGCCCGGCGACCTCGGGGGCGGTCCAGGTGGGGGCGTGCACGCCGTTGGTGACGGAGGTGAGCGGGACCTCTTCGGCGTCGAAGCCGGGCCAGAGTCCGGCGAACATGGCGCGGCTGACGGCGCCGTGCAGGGTGGACACGCCGTTGGCGCGGCGGGCGAGCCGCAGGCCCATGGCGGCCATGTTGAAGACGCCGGGGTCGCCGCCGAGCGGGGTCTCGTCGCCGAGGGCGAGGATCCGGCCGGTGTCGACGCCGGGCAGCGCGCCGTCCTCGCCGAGGTGGCGGGCGACCAGGGTGCGGTCGAAGCGGTCGATGCCGGCCGGGACGGGGGTGTGGGTGGTGAACACGGTCCCGGCGCGGACGGCCTCCAGGGCCGCGTCGAAGTCGAGCCCGGGCCGCCCGTCCGCCGCCGGTTCGGCGAGCTCGCGGATGCGTTCGAGGCCGAGGAAGCCCGCGTGGCCCTCGTTGGTGTGGAAGACCTCGGGCGCGGGGGTGCCGGTGAGCCTGGCGTACGTACGAAGCGCGCGGACGCCGCCGATGCCGAGGAGCATCTCCTGGAGCAGCCGGTGCTCGCTGCCGCCGCCGTAGAGCCGGTCGGTGACCTCGCGTTCGCCGGGGGCGTTCTCCTCGACGTCCGAGTCGAGCATGAGGAGCGGGACCCGGCCGACCCGGGCGATCCAGATGTGGGCGTGCAGCGAGCGCCCGCCGGGCAGGGCGAGGGTGACCCGGGCGGGGGTGCCGTCGGGCTCGCGCAGCAGGGAGAGCGGGAGTTCGCCCGGGTCGAGCACCGGGTAGTGCTCCTGCTGCCAGCCGTCGCGGGAGAGCGACTGCCGGAAGTAGCCGTGCCGGTAGAGCAGTCCGACGGCGATCAGCGGCACGCCGAGGTCGCTGGCGGCCTTGAGGTGGTCGCCGGCCAGGATGCCGAGGCCGCCGGAGTACTGCGGGAGGGCGGCGGTGACGCCGAACTCGGGCGAGAAGTAGCCGATCGCGGCGGGCAGGTCGCCGGGCTGCCGCTGGTACCAGCGGGGTTCGGTCAGATAGCGGTCGAGGTCCTCGGCCGCCGCCCGCAGCCGGTCCTGGAAGTCGGGGTCGGCGGCGAGCGCGGCGAGCCGCCCGGCGTCGATGGCGCCGAGCGCGCGGACGGGGTCGCCGTCGGCGGCGCGGACCCCTTCGGGGTCCACGGTCTCGAAGAGGGCGCGGGTCGGCTCGTGCCAGGACCAGCGCAGGTTGCACGCCAGGTCGGCGAGCGGTCGAAGGGTGTCGGGGAGGACGGGACGCACGGTGAATCGACGGATTGCCTTCACGTGTTCCACCTTCGCAGGAGGTGACGGAGCGGGGCGGAAGCACCACGCTGTGCGTCCGCCGTGTTCCGTGACGGGACGCTAGGGCACGCGGGGCGGCGCGCGCCACGGCGCGCGGAGGATCCGCGGCGGCGCGGCGATGAGTTCTCGGGTCCCGGGGAGTCCCATCATCGACACGACATCCCTGGCCCGGCTCGGAAGGAACACCACCTCATGGCACGGCAACTCCTCAAGGTCCAGAACTTCAACGTCTCGCTCGACGGCGTCGCCGCCGGCGAGGACCAGACCCTTGAGCGCCCCTTCGGGCACGCGATCGATCCGCAGAAGATGTTCGCCTGGTGCGGGGCGACGGCGAGCTGGCCGACGCGCACCGAGGAGGGCGGCACCCGGGGTCTGGACGACTTCCTGGTGCGGGACTTCTCGCACAACATCGGCGCCGAGATCATGGGCCGCAACAAGTTCGGTCCGCAGCGCGGCCCGTGGCAGGACCTGGAGTGGCAGGGCTGGTGGGGCGACGAGCCGCCGTTCCACACGCCGGTGTTCGTGCTGACCCACCATCCGCGGCCCTCGTTCACGCTCTCCGACACCACCTTCCACTTCGTGGACGCCGATCCGGTCACCGCCCTGGAGATGGCGAAGGAGGCGGCGGAGGGGAAGGACGTGCGGCTCGGCGGCGGGGTCACCACGGTCCGCGAGTTCCTGGACGCCGACCTGATCGACACCCTGCACATCGCCGTCTCGCCCGTGAAGGCGGGTTCCGGCCTGCGGCTGTGGGAGTCGCCCGAGGAGCTGACCGACCGCTACCACCTCGATGTGGTGCCGAGCCCCAGCGGGGTCACCCACCACCTGTTCTGGCGGAAGTGACCGCCCCCCTCCCGGAACCGGCTCCGTCCCACAGGGACGGAGCCGGTTGCTTGTCCGGGAGCTGTTCTTGTCGTTCGCGCCCCTACGCCCTAGTAGTTAACAAACAGCCGGATTGCCCACCCGAAATCCGGGGGAAGGCTCCTCCTCGTACCCCGCTGTACTCCTCCGAGACCCGCCATCCGAGTGAACGCGCACGGGAGTGGCCATGCCCTCAACTCCCCGGCCGTCGACGGAGCTAGAAAGAGCGCACACCACCCGCACCCTCGCGAACCGTCAGGTGATGCCGTGAACCCGCTCATGGGACGCATTCCCGTCCTGGACGTCAGCCCTCTGGTCGATTGCGGCCGCCGCCCCGCGAAGGCGGTGGTGGGCGAGACCTTCGAGGTCACGGCCACCGTCTTCCGCGAGGGGCACGACGCCGTCGCCGCCAATGTCGTGCTGCGCGGCCCGTCCGGGCGGCCCGGGCCCTGGACCCCGATGCGGGAGCTGGCGCCGGGCACCGACCGGTGGGGCGCCGAGGTCACCCCGGACGCCGAGGGCCTGTGGACGTACACCGTCGAGGCGTGGAGCGATCCGCTCGCGACCTGGCGGCACACCGCGCGGATCAAGATCCCGGCCGGGATCGACTCCGAGCTGGTCCTCGCCGAGGGCGCGGAGCTGCACGAGCGGGCCGCGAAGGGCGTGCCGAAGAAGGGCGGCGGCCGGGAGGCGGTGCTCGCGGTCGCGGACACCCTGCGCGACGAGTCCCGGCCGGCGGCGGTGCGCCTCGCGGCGGCGCTCGCGCCCCGGGTGGTGGAGTCCCTGGACCGGCATCCGCTGCGCGAACTGGTCTCCCAGTCCCCCGCGTTGCCGCTCCGTGTCGAGCGGGAGCGGGCCCTTTTCGGCTCGTGGTACGAGTTCTTCCCGCGCTCCGAGGGGGTGCGCACGGTCCGCGGGCGGACGAAACCGGGCACCTTCCGCACCGCCGCGGAGCGGCTTCCGGCCATCGCCGCGATGGGCTTCGACGTGGTGTACCTGCCGCCGATCCACCCGATCGGCGTGACCCATCGCAAGGGCCCGAACAACTCGCTGTCGGCGAGCCCGGAGGACGTGGGCGTGCCGTGGGCGATCGGCTCGCCGGAGGGCGGGCACGACGCGGTCCATCCGGACCTGGGCACGATCGAGGACTTCGACGCGTTCGTGGCGCGGGCGCGCGAGCTGCGGCTCGAGATCGCGCTGGACTTCGCGCTGCAGTGTTCGCCGGACCATCCGTGGGTGGAGAAGCACCCGGAGTGGTTCAGGCGCCGGCCCGACGGCTCGATCGCGTACGCGGAGAACCCGCCGAAGAAGTACCAGGACATCTATCCGATCGACTTCGACGGCGCCGGCGACGACATGGCCGGGATCGTCGCGGAGACGGTGCGGGTGCTGCGGCACTGGATGGACCACGGGGTGCGGATCTTCCGGGTGGACAACCCGCACACCAAGCCGGTGGTGTTCTGGGAGCGGGTGATCGGCGAGATCAACGGCCAGGACCCGGATGTCATCTTCCTGGCGGAGGCGTTCACGCGCCCCGCGATGATGCGCACGCTCGGCGCGGTCGGCTTCCAGCAGTCGTACACGTACTTCACGTGGCGCAACACCAAGGCGGAGCTGACCGAGTACCTGACGGAGCTGTCCGGGGACGCGGCCGCGCACATGCGCCCGAACCTCTTCGTGAACACCCCGGACATCCTGCACGCCTATCTGCAGCACGGCGGCCGGCCGGCCTTCGAGACGCGGGCGGTGCTCGCCGCGACCCTCTCCCCGACCTGGGGCATGTACGCGGGCTACGAGCTGTGCGAGGGCACGCCGCTGCGCGAGGGCTGCGAGGAGTACCTGGACTCGGAGAAGTACCAACTGCGGCCGCGCGACTGGGAGTCGGCGGAGCGCTCGGGCGCCTCGATCGCCCCGCTGATCACCAGCCTGAACCGGATCAGGCGCCGCAACCCGGCGCTGCGGCGGCTGCGGAACCTGACCTTCCACGCGACGGACAACGACGCCGTCATCGCGTACGCCAAGCGTTCGGGTCCGAACACCGTTCTGGTGGTCGCCAACCTCGACCCCCACCACACCCAGGAGGCCACGGTCTCGTTGAACATGCCGGAACTCGGCCTCGCCTGGCACGAGACCGTGCCGGTGCGCGACGAGCTCACCGGCGAGACCTATCACTGGGGCAGGGCCAACTACGTGCGTCTGGAACCGGGTGTCACGCCCGCGCACGTGCTCGTCCTGCGACCGTCCCCGCAGACCGGAGGGTCACCCACATCATGACAGTCAACGAACCCGTCCCCGACACCTTCGAGGACACCCCCGCCAGGGACCGCGATCCCGACTGGTTCAAGCGGGCGGTCTTCTACGAGGTCCTGGTCCGCTCCTTCCAGGACAGCAACGGCGACGGAGTCGGCGACCTGAAGGGCATCACGTCGCGTCTCGACTATCTGCAGTGGCTGGGGGTGGACTGCCTCTGGCTGCCCCCGTTCTTCAAGTCGCCGCTGCGCGACGGCGGCTACGACGTCGCCGACTACACCTCGGTGCTCCCGGAGTTCGGCGATCTCGCCGACTTCGTGGAGTTCGTGGACGCGGCGCACGCCCGCGGGATGCGCGTGATCATCGACTTCGTGATGAACCACACGAGCGACGCGCACCCGTGGTTCCAGGAGTCGCGCAGCGACCCGGACGGCCCCTACGGGGACTACTACGTCTGGGCGGACGACGACAAGCAGTACCCGGACGCCCGGATCATCTTCGTGGACACGGAGACGTCCAACTGGACCTTCGACCCGGTCCGCAAGCAGTACTACTGGCACCGCTTCTTCTCCCACCAGCCGGACCTCAACTACGAGAACCCGCGGGTCCAGGAGGAGATCCTGTCCGCGCTGCGCTTCTGGCTCGACCTGGGCATCGACGGCTTCCGGCTCGACGCGGTGCCGTACCTCTACCAGGAGGAGGGCACCAACTGCGAGAACCTGCCCGCCACCCACGCCTTCCTCCGGGCGGTCCGCAAGGAGATCGACGAGCACTACCCGGACCGGGTGCTGCTCGCCGAGGCCAACCAGTGGCCGGAGGACGTGGTCGACTACTTCGGCGACTTCCGCTCCGGCGGCGACGAGTGCCACATGGCGTTCCACTTCCCGGTCATGCCGCGGATCTTCATGGCGGTACGGCGCGAGTCGCGCACCCCGGTCTCCGAGATCCTGGCGAAGACCCCGGCGATCCCGTCCGGCTGCCAGTGGGGCATCTTCCTGCGCAACCACGACGAGCTGACCCTCGAGATGGTCACGGACGAAGAGCGCGACTACATGTACGCCGAGTACGCCAAGGACCCGCGGATGCGGGCCAACATCGGCATCCGGCGGCGGCTCGCCCCGCTGCTCGACAACGACCGCAAGCAGATGGAGCTGTTCACCGCGCTGCTGTTCTCGCTGCCGGGCTCGCCGGTGCTCTACTACGGCGACGAGATCGGCATGGGCGACAACATCTGGCTGGGCGACCGGGACGGGGTGCGTACCCCGATGCAGTGGACGCCGGACCGCAACGCGGGCTTCTCGTCCTGCGATCCGGGCCGGCTCTACCTCCCGGCCATCATGGACCCGGTGCACGGCTACCAGGTGACCAATGTGGAGGCGGGGATGGCCTCGCCGTCCTCGTTGCTGCACTGGACGAAGCGGATGATCGAGATCCGTAAGCAGAACCGTGCCTTCGGGCTCGGCTCGTACACGGAACTGCCGTCGACGAACCCGGCGGTGCTCGCCTTCCTCCGTGAGAGCGGCGACGACCTCGTCCTCTGCGTGAACAACTTCTCCCGCTTCGCGCAGCCGACCGAGCTCGACCTGCGCCGCTTCGACGGCGTGAAGCCGGTGGAGCTGATCGGCGGGGTGGAGTTCCCGGCGATCGGGCAGTGGCCGTATCTGCTGACCCTCGCGGGGCACGGGTTCTACTGGTTCCGCCTCAAGCGATCCTGAAGTACCGTCATTTCAGTTCTGTCCCGTGTGAGGCGGTTTCCACCGCCTCATACCGGGAGGGTCCGTACGGGCCTTCTTGCCGGACCCGTACGGATCTTCCCCCTCCGACACGTCCCGCACAGCCGGACAGCCGAAGCCGCCATCCGGGACAATCTGCGCATTTGAACGCATACGAACCCACCGTGCGCACCCCGGGGAAAGGACGCGATGCCATGCCGGAGACCGCATCCACCACCCGGGCCCCGGACGCCCTCCTTCCGTCACTCACGCCCCTGCTGCACACCTGGCTGCCCCGGCAGCGCTGGTTCGCCGGCAAGGGCCGCCGGGTCACCGGATTCGCTCTGGACGCGGCCACCGAGCTGCTGCCGCTGGACGGCACCGGACCCGGTCTCCTCCATCTGCTCGTACGGGTCGAGCAACCCGGCCGGCCGGCCGGAACGCCCGCCGACTGCTACCAATTGCTCCTCGGGGTGCGGCCCCAGCTGCCGCCGCGCCTCGCCCCCGCCCTGATCGGGCGGATCCGCCAGGGCCCGCTGGCGGGCCGGGCCGTCTACGAGGGGCTGCGCGACCCGCGGCTCGCCGGACTGCTCTACGAACGGCTGCGCGCGCCGGGCCGGATCGGCCCGCTGCGCTTCCACACCACCGCCCCGCTGCCGCCCGCGCTCGCCCCGCGGGTGCTCGACGCCGAGCAGTCCAACTCGTCGCTGGTCTACGGGGATTCGTTCATCCTGAAGATCTTCCGGCGGGTCAGCCCGGGCGCCAACCCGGACCTGGAGCTGCCGCTCGCCCTCGCGCGGGCGGGCTGCGCGCGGGTGCCGGAGCCGGTCGCCTGGTTCGAGACCGAGCACGCCACCCTGGGTGTCCTTCAGCCCTTCCTGCGCGAGTCGCGGGACGGCTGGCGGCTCGCCCTCGACGCGCTCGCCGACGGGCGGGAGTTCACCACGGAGGCGCGCGCGCTCGGCCGGGCCACCGCCGAGGTGCACCTCGCCCTGGCGACCGCCCTGCCCACCGAGCGCCTCCGGCGCGACCGGGCGGCGCACCTGGCCGCCGCGATGGACGCCCGGCTGCACGCCGCCGCGCAGGCGGTGCCGGCGCTCCTGCCGTACGTCCCCGGGCTGCGGGCCGTGTTCGCCGCCGCCGGCGACGCGGGCGGCGCCGGACCGCTCCAGCGCATCCACGGCGACCTGCACCTCGGCCAGACGCTGCGCGGCTCGGACGGCGCGTGGGCGGTGATCGACTTCGAGGGCGAGCCCGCCAAGCCGCTCGACGAGCGCCGCAGCCCGCAGCCCCCGGTCCGCGACATCGCCGGCATGCTCCGCTCCTTCGACTACGCGGCCCGCACCCACCGCCCCTGGAACGCCGACTGGGCGGCCCGCTGCCGCGCCGCCTACTGCACGGGCTACGCGGAGGCCTCCGGCACCGACCCCCGCGCCCACCCCGCCCTCCTCCGCGCCTACGAGACCGACAAAGCCGTCTACGAGGTCGTCTACGAGGCCCGCCACCGCCCGGACTGGCTCCCGGTCCCGATGGCGGCGATCGAACGCCTGGCGGGAGGAACGTGACGTCGCCGGCCCGCCGCCCTACAGGCCGGTGCCCACCCGCGCGGGGCGGCGCGGGCCTGCCCCGTTCGTTGTGGGCTCGCCCCGCAGGGGCGGGTCCCACCCCGTGTGGGCGGCTCGCCGCTCCGTTGTGGGCATTCACCCCGCAGGGGCGGGTCCCACCCGCACGGGCGTCGCGTCGCCGTTTCCCGTTGTGGGCATTCGTCCCGCAGGGCGGGACGGGTGGGCACACGGGACGGCGCCCATGCGGGCGCGCTCCGCACCCGGGCCTACCCGCACCACCAGCGCGACGCCCCCGTGGTGCGGGCACAGGCCCGGAAGCCCAGGCCCGGCAAGGGGCGCCGCCCGCTGTGCCCACCCTCCCCCTAGGGCTTCGCCCTGGGGGGACCCCCAGCCCCTGCGGGACGTATGCCCACAACGAACGGGGCACGGGGCGCAGCCCAGACCGCCCGTTCGGCCGAGTGTCCGGTGCGCGATCCGCGGCGTTGCGCTTGCGTGGAAGCGCCCGGGCGCGCCCGCCCGTACACGACTCACTCCCACACCCACTTCAGGAGGCCTCCCCGTGACCGCCCGATCCGCAGGCAGGACAGCCCGCAAGCCGAAGACGCCCGCTCCCCGGGCGGAGGCCAAGCCGGACCTGGCCGTCGTACGCGCGGCGCCCCCGCTCCACCCCGAGGACCGGGCCCGGCTGATCGCCGGGGAGCATCACGATCCGCACGGGCTGCTCGGGGCGCACCCCGTGAAGGGCGGGGTGGTGATCCGGGCGCTGCGGCCGTGGGCGAAGGAGGTGGCGGCGGTGCTGCCGAAGGGGCGCCGGGTCGCGCTCCACGCGGACGGCGACGGTCTGTTCTCGGTCCTGGTCCCGCGGCTCCGCAAGGTGCCGGAGTACGAGCTCCGCGTCCGCTACACCGACGCCGCCGCCGACGAGCTCGCGCTCCACGACCCGTACCGCTTCCTGCCCGCCCTCGGCGACCTCGACCTGCACCTGATCGGCGAGGGCCGGCACGAGGAGCTGTGGACGGCGCTCGGCGCCCGCGTCATGACCCACCAGGGCGTGACCGGCACCCGGTTCACCGTCTGGGCGCCCAACGCCCGCGGGGTCCGGGTGACCGGCGACTGGACGTACTGGGACGGCAGCGCGCTGCCGATGCGCTCGCTCGGCTCGTCCGGCGTGTGGGAGCTGTTCGTGCCGGGCGTCGGCGAGGGCGCGGCGTACAAGTTCGACATCACCCGCCCCGACGGCAGCCACACCCTGCGCGCCGACCCGATGGCCCGCCGCACCGAGTGCCCGCCGAACACCGCCTCGATCGTGACCGCCGACCACCATGCGTGGCAGGACGAGGAGTGGATGGCGCGGCGCGGCTCCCGCCCGCACCACGAGGCGCCGATCTCCGTCTACGAGCTGCATCTCCCCTCCTGGCGCCCGGGCCTGACGTACCGTCAGCTCGCCGAGCAGCTCCCCGCCTACGTCCGCGATCTCGGCTTCACGCACGTGGAGTTCATGGCGGTCGCCGAGCACCCCTTCCACGGCTCGTGGGGCTACCAGGTCACCGGTTTCTACGCGCCGACCGCCCGCATGGGCACCCCCGACGACTTCCGCCACCTCGTCGACGCGCTGCACCAGGCCGGCATCGGGGTCCTGATGGACTGGGTGCCGGCGCACTTCCCGCGCGACGACTGGGCCCTGGCCGAGTTCGACGGGCGCCCGCTGTACGAGCACGAGGACCCGCGCCGCTCGGCGCACCCCGACTGGGGCACCCTGGAGTTCGACTACGGGCGCACCGAGGTGCGCAACTTCCTGGTCGCCAACGCGGTGTACTGGTGCGAGCAGTTCCACCTCGACGGGCTGCGCGTGGACGCGGTCGCCTCGATGCTCTACCTCGACTACTCGCGCGAGGGCGGCGACTGGCTGCCGAACGAGTTCGGCGGGCGGGAGAACCTGGACGCGGTGGCCTTCCTCCAGGAGATGAACGCCACCGTCTACAAGCGCTGCCCGGGCATCATCACCTTCGCCGAGGAGTCCACGGCCTGGGACGGGGTGACCCGGCCGACCGACCAGGTCGGCCCGGGCGGCTTCGGCGGGCTCGGCTTCGGCATGAAGTGGAACATGGGCTGGATGCACGACTCGCTCGGCTACATCGGCAAGGAGCCGGTGCACCGCAAGTACCACCACCACGAGATGACCTTCTCGATGGTGTACGCGTACAGCGAGAACTACATCCTGCCGATCTCCCACGACGAGGTCGTGCACGGCAAGCGCAGCCTGGTGTCGAAGATGCCCGGCGACTGGTGGCAGCGGCGCGCCAACCACCGGGCCTATCTGGGCTTCATGTGGTCCCACCCGGGCAAGCAACTCCTCTTCATGGGCCAGGAGTTCGCCCAGGGCGCGGAGTGGTCGGCGGAGCACGGGCCCGAGTGGTGGCTGATGGACGAGACGTACGCCTCGGCCGGCGACCACCGCGGCGTACGGGACCTGGTGCGCGACCTGAACACGGTGTACACGGCGACGCCCTCGCTGTGGGAGCGGGACACCTCTCCCGAGGGCTTCCAGTGGATCGTCGGCGACGCCGCGGAGGACAACGTCTTCGCCTTCCTCCGCTTCGACGCGATCGGCTCCCCGCTGCTCGCGGTCGCCAACTTCTCCCCCGTGGTCCGGCACGACTACCGCCTCGGCGTGCCGGACACCTTCGCCGCCTGGGCGGAGGTCCTGAACACGGACGCGGCGCGCTACGGCGGCGGCGACGTGGTGGGCACCGACCCGGTGAAGACGGAGTCGGTGCCGTGGCACGGGCGGGCGGCGAGCGTCCGGATGACGCTGCCGCCGCTCGCGACGGTCTGGCTCAGGCCTGCCTGATCAGCCCGCCCGCCTGATCACGCCCATCCGCTGGGTGGCCCGGGTCAGCGCCACGTACAGGTCGTTGATGCCGTGCGGAGCGGCGGATCGGATGGCCTCGGGGTCGACGACGAGCACCGTGTCGAACTCGAGGCCCTTCGCCTGGCGCGGGTCGAGCAGCACGACCGGGCGCGTCAGATCGGGCTTCGGCCCGTACGCGGCGTCGGGCAGGGCGGCGATCAGGTCGGGGTGGAGGGCGGCCGGGGCGATGACGGCGAGCCGGCCCTCGGGCCGGAGCTCCGCCGCGACCGCGTCGGCGGTCTCCTTCACCGGGTCCTCGACCGTACGGTCCCAGGGCGCGACGCCCGTGGAGCGCACCGAGCGCGGCGGCTCGAAGCCCGGGTCGGCGGCGCGCCGGACCTCGGCGGCGACCTCCATGATCTCGGCCGGGGTGCGGTAGTTGACGCCGAGCCGGACGAGCTCCCAGCGGTCCTCCACGTACGGCGCGAGGATCTCCTGCCAGGAGCCGACGCCGGCCGGGTCGCCGGTCTGCGCCGGGTCGCCGACCAGGGTCATGGAGCGGGTGGGGCTGCGCCGCATGAGCAGCCGCCACAGCATCGCGGACAGCTCCTGCGCCTCGTCGACGATGATGTGGCCGAAGGCCCAGGTGCGGTCGGCGGCGGCGCGTTCGGCGGCGCTGCGGTGGTCGGCCTCCTCGTGGCGCTCGGCGAAGCGTTCGGCGTCGATGATGTCGTGCGCGGACAGCACCTCGGAGGCGTCGGCGTCGAGTTCGGTCTTGTCCTCGAACTCGTACGTGCGGGAGGCGAAGGAGACGTCGAGGACGCCCTGCGCGTAGGCGATCTGCTTCTGCCGTTCGGCCTCCTCGGCGGCGCGGGCGGCGGAGTCGTCCTCGCCGAGGAGTTCGGCGGCCTCGTCGAGGAGGGGGACGTCGGCCGGCGTCCACGGGCCGCCGTCCCGGCGGATCGCGTCGAGGTCGGCCTCGTCGTCCAGGTGGGTGGGCTCGGCGAGGTAGTCGGCGAGGAAGGTCTCGGGGGTGAGGGCCGGCCACAGGGTGTCGAGGGCGGCGTGCACCTCGGGGTTGGCGGCGACGCCCTTGGCGAGCAGGGCGCGGTCGTCGGGGCCGAGGAAGTTGGGGCCGCCGTAGGGGTCGGCGCCGATGCGGTCGGCGAGCTGTTCGGCGAGCGCGTCGAGGATCGCGAAGACGAAGTAGGGGCGGGCCAGGTTGTGCGGCAGGAAGGTCTCGCGGGCCTTGTGCCGGGCTTCGAGGGCCATGTCCCAGTCGACGATCAGGTCGCCGTCCTCGTGCGGGACGACCAGCGGCGCGCCGCGCTCGGGGACCTGCTGGCGGTCGCGTACGGCCTGCGCCAGGGCCTCGGCCATCCGGGCGGAGCCCTTGACGGCGGCGGCGCGCGGGGTGTCCGTACCGGTGGCGTGGACGCCGGGGTAGAGCTCGCCGGGGGTGGCGAGCAGGACGCCGGTCTCACCGAGGGAGGGCAGGACATTGCCGATGTAGCCGAGGAAGGCGGGGTTGGGGCCGACGATGAGGACGGCGCGCTTGGCGAGCTGCTCGCGGTGGGCGTAGAGGAGGTACGCGGCGCGGTGCAGGGCGACGGCGGTCTTGCCGGTGCCGGGGCCGCCCTCGACGACGAGGACGCCGCGGTGCGGGGAGCGGATGATGGCGTCCTGCTCGGCCTGGATGGTCTGCACGATGTCGTGCATGCGGCCGGTGCGGGCGGCGTCGAGCGCGGCGAGCAGGACCTCGTCGGCGTCGCGGTTCTCGTGCCCGGTGCGGGTCGCGTCCCGCAGGTCGAGCACCTCGTCGTGGAGGGACACCACGTCGCGGCCGTGGGTGGTGATGTGGCGGCGACGCCGGAGGCCCATCGGCTCGTAGCCGGTGGCCAGGTAGAAGGGCCGGGCGACGTCGGCGCGCCAGTCGACGACGAGGGGGGTGCGGTTCGGGTCGTCCTCGCGGATCCCGATCCGCCCGATGTGGTGGTCGCGCCCGTCCCGGAACACGAGCCGCCCGAAGCACAGCCCGCTCTCCCCCGCGTTCAGCGCGGTGAGCAGCCCGGACTGCTCGGCCACCAGCACGTCCCGCTCCAGACGCGCCTGCGCGCTGCCCTCGCCGGGCGTGGCGAGCGCCCGGGCGACGCCGGCCTCGGCCTGGTCCCTCAGGTCGTCGAGTCGTGCGTAGAGCTCGGTGATGAATTTCTGCTCGTTCCGAAATTCTTCGGTTGACAATTCGACTCCCGGCGCGATACAGTGCGTTTAGTGAATCCGCCCGTGTGCTTGCTGTGCGCGGACACGGAATCCATGAATATACGTGAGACGCACCCCTGACTGCAATTCTAAGTCCGGGGATTTTTTGTGCCCTGAGAACCCCGAGAGCCGCGAAAATCCCGCGCGCGGGACGGCGGGCCCCTGCTAGCGTCTGCCGTATGAAGCAGCGTGCCGCGTTCCAGACGACGACGCCGGAGAGTGTCCCGGCGCGCTGACAGCTGAGTTTGTCCGAAGCCCCGGGGCGAGTGCCCCGGGGCTTCGTCGTCGTCGCGTCCGGGTGCTCGCTCCCCCGTGAAGAACGAGGAGTGACCATGAGCATCGACCAGGGTGCCGAAAAGGGAGTCGAGAAGGGTGTCGACCACCGCAGGCTGGGGCGCGAGCTTGAGCTGTTCGACACCGATCCGCTGATCGGGGCCGGGCTGCCGTACTGGCTGCCGGACGGGGCCGTCGTGCGGCACGCGCTTGAGGAGTACGTACGGGAGGCCGAGCGGCGGGCCGGGTACCGGCATGTGTACTCACCCGTGCTCGGCAAGCGCGAGCTGTACGAGATCTCCGGGCACTGGGCGCACTACCAGGACGACATGTTCCCGCCCATGGACGTCGGCGGGGAGCAGTTCGTGCTGCGGCCCAGCCTCTGCCCGCACCACGCCGTGATGTTCCGCTCCCGCGCGCACAGCTACCGGGAACTACCCCTGCGGATGGCCGAGTTGGGCGGCATGTTCCGGTCCGAGATGTCCGGCGTGCTCGGCGGGCTGACCCGGGTGCGGGCCATCGGGCTCAACGACGCGCATGTCTTCTGCACCCTCGACCAGGTCGCCGAGGAGGCCGCCGCCGCGCTGCGCCTGATCCGCGAGGCGTACGCCGCCATGGGCATCGAGGCGGCCCGCTACCGGCTCTCGCTCGCCGGGCCGGGCGGCAAGTACGTGGACGCGCCCGAGAAGTGGGCGCGTGCCACCGCGCTCCTCCGCGAGGTCCTGGTCGCCTCCGGGCTCCGCTACGAGGAGGCCGAGGGAGAGGCCGCCTTCTACGGGCCGAAGATCGACGTGCAGGTCGCCGACCCGGCCGGCCGCGAGTCCACCCTCTCCACCGTCCAGATCGACTTCCACCAGCCCGAGCAGTTCGACCTCCACTACATCGGCGCCGACGGCGCCAAGCACCGCCCCGTGATGGTCCACCGTTCCGTCGTCGGCAGCGTCGAACGCGCCGTCGCGCATCTCGTCGAGCACCACGCCGGCGCCTTCCCCGCCTGGCTCGCCCCGGTCCAGCTCGCCGTCCTGCCGGTCTCCGACGATGAGTACGAGGCCGCCGCCGCACTCGCCGACCGCTGCGCCGAACTCGGCCTGCGCGCCGAGGTCGTGGGCCCGCACCACGGCACCCTCGGCGCCCGCGTCCGCTCGGCCCGCCTCGTCCCGTACCAGCTCGTCATCGGCTCGAAGGAGGCCGCCGACGGCCTGGCGTCGGTACGGCTCCGGGACGGGCGCCGCCTCGACCCGCTGCCGGCGGCCGAACTCGTCGAACGGGTACGGGGGTTGGTGGCCGCGCACGCGGTGGATCTGTGGGACGAGCCCGCCTAGAGGAGCGGGGCCACGGCCGCGAGGAGGCGCGCGCCGAGCTCACGGCGCGCCTCCTCGGTGTCGGCGTGCGGGTCGGCGAAGCCGTCCCAGTCGACCTTGCCGAGCGCGGACTCGAACATCGCCGGGGTCAGCGACTCGTTCGCGTACCCCGGCCACTCGTCCGCGTCCCGCAGCAGCCGCTCCACGAGCGCGAGCGGCGGCGGGCAGCTCTCGGCCAGGAGCACCGCGTCGTACAGGTCCTTGCCCTGCGGGTACATGTCGCTGAGCAGCCACATGAGCTTCCAGGCGAGGGAGAGTTCGCGGCCCGCGGCCGTCACGCGCACGCCCGCGACCTCGGCCGGCTCGGCCGGCAGCGGAAGGGGCTCGTTGAAGACGAAGTCGAGCTGGACCTGACCGCCGGGCAGGCCCGGCGCCGTCCAGGGGATCACCAGACGGTGGCCGGGCACCCGCTCGTACGTCCAGATCTCCTCCGTCACGGCCCCGGCGGCGGAGAACTCGACCTCGGCCCCGACCGTACGGGCGTGCCGCTCGGCCGCCTCGGCGATGCCGTCGAGCATCGCGCGGGTGCGCGGCTCCTCGATGCGCCAGGTGTCGGGGACCACGACGAAGTCGATGTCCTTGGGCGCGCGGGCGGCCTCGCCGAACCAGGCCGACATCAGCATGCTGCCGCGCAGCACCAGGGAGTCCGCCCACGGCGAGCCGGCGACGGCCGCGAGGACCAGGCCGAGGGCGGAGCGGCGGGCGTCTTGCCAGCGGGCGCGGAGCTCCGGGTCCGCGACCACGGTGTCCGTGGGGGCGAAGGCCTGGTCGAACTGCTTGAGGGCCGGGTCGAAGGCGCGGTGGCGGACCGCCGCGGCGCCGATCCCGGCGGTCAGGGTGCGGGGCACCTGGTCCCGGTATCGGACATAGTCGGAGTAGGGGTCGGAGCGGGGGTCGAAGTCGGGGTCGGTCACGGGGTCTCCTCTCGTACGGTCTCGTCCAGCCAGCCCTCGTCGAGCGACAGGTCACTGTCGGACAGGACGAACTCCCGCTCCTCCGAGAGGAGTTCGTACCCGGCTCCGACCAGCGCGGCCCGCAGCGCGTCGCACGCCCGGCCCGCCGCGTCGGCGGGTCCCGGGTGCCGCTGGGTCACGAAACGCTCGTGCCGGCCGCCCGGGCCGGGCAGCACCCGGCGGGCGTTCCACGAGACATGGGCGCCGTGCGGCACGACGAGGGCTTCGAGCGCGGCCCGGTCGTGGCCGGCGGGGAGCGCCAGCTTGAGGTGGTGCTCGAAGTAGCCGCCGCCCGGGCCCGCGACTTCCGCGCTCCACGGCACCGTCTCCACCTTGACCCGCACCGGCTCGAAACCGGCCGCGCGCAGCCCCGCCACGAGCGCCGGGTGGCCGGTGCGGTCGGGCAGGGTCAGCATCGGCTGGACCGGGGTGCGGCCGCGCGCCAGGACGATGGTGGTCAGCTTCAGGCCCCGGTCGGCCGCCCATGCGGCGAGCCGGTCCCGCTGGTCCTCGGTGCGGCAACGGACCGTCACATGCGTCTCGTACACCCGGGCGATTGTGTCAGCCGGAAAGGCCCCCGCTCACCCCCATTTCCCACCCGGTCAGGCCGGTTCCCCGGCCGGGAGCAGCGGCTTTCGCTCCACCGGGGAGGTGAGGACGATGGAGGTGGTGGTGCGGCCGAGGGCGGAGGTCAGTTCCAGGACCTCCTCCAGGTGCACGGTGTCGGTGACGGCGACCTTGAGGATCCAGCAGTCCTCGCCGACCACGTGGTGCGCCTCGCGGATCTCGGGACGGGCGAGGAGTTCGAGGGTGCGGGGGTGCTTGAGGGTGTAGCCGCCGTGCGGGTTGACCCGGACGAAGGCCTGGATGCCGTAGCCGAGGCGGGCGGGGGCGACCTGCGCGCCGTAACCGGTGATCGCGCCGCAGGCCTCAAGGCGGCGGACCCGCTCGGTGACGGCGGCGGGGCTGAGCCGGACCCGGCGGCCGAGCTCGCTCAGTTTGATGCGTCCGTCGCTCTGCAGCAGGTCCAGGATCCGGCGGTCCACGGCGTCGAAAGCGGCCGCCGTCGTTTCAACGGCGGCGAGCCGCGGCGACCGTGGTTCCTTCGGCGGGACGGCCCGGACTCCCATGTTTCCCCCTTCAGTCGGCGAGGCCACAACGTAACACTGGTGGACAGGGAGATCTTGGTCATCGGCGGTACCCGCTATTTCGGAAAGCGGCTGATCACGCGCCTGCTCGACGCCGGACATCGCGTCTCGGTCCTCAACCGTGGTTCCTCCCCGGCGCCGGAAGGGGTGACGGAACTGCGCGCCGACCGCAATGACGAAAGGGCGCTGGAAAGCGTCCTCGCGGGGCGGACCTTCGACGTCGTCGTCGACCAGGTCTGCTACACCCCGCGCCAGGCCGCCATCGCCACCCGCGTCTTCGCGGGACGCACCCGGCGGTATGTGATGACGTCTACGGTCGAGGTGTACGAGTACGAGGACTCGGCGGTCCCGGTCGCCGAGGGCGCCGTCGACCCGGCGACCGTCGCGGTCGACCTCGGCCTGCCGTGGGAGGAGCCGGAATTCCTGGACGCGCACTACGGGGAGGGGAAGCGGCAGGCGGAGGCGGTGTTCGCGGCCGGCGCGGAGTTCCCGTGGGCGTCGGTGCGGGTCGCGCACGTGCTGGGCGGCGCGGACGACTTCACCGGGCGGCTCGCGCACTACGCGGAGCGCATCCGGGCGGGCGAGCCGATCGCCGTACCGCCGGTGAACCGTCCCGCGACCTATGTGTACGTGGAGGAGATCGCGGCCTTCCTGGCGTGGGCCGCGACGGAGACGGAATTCACCGGGCCGGTGAACGCGCACTCCCACGGGCCGCTGACGACGGCGGAGATCTGCGCGGCGATCTGCGCGGCGATCGAGACGGTCCTGGGCGGGGGCCGGACCGTGTTCCGGGAGGTGGAGGTCGGGGAGGTCTCGCCGTTCTCCTTCGCCCGCTCGTACGGCATGGACAATTCCCGCGCGGAGGCGCTCGGTTTCCGCTTCTCGCATTCCTCGGAATGGCTCCACAAGGCCGTCTCCGAGACCCTTTCCGCCGCCACCGTCGTTCAGGAGGGCTGATGCCGACTCCGCACCGCACTCTCGGCGACCGCACCGTCGGCGCCGTCGGACTCGGCGCGATGCCGCTGTCCATCGAGGGGCACCCGGACGAGGCCCGGGCGATCGCCACCGTCCACGCCGCCCTGGACGCGGGCGTGACCCTGCTCGACACGGCCGACTCCTACCACCCGCCGGGCGGGGAGACCGGGGCCAACGAGCGGCTCGTGGCGCGTGCGCTGGCCGCGTACGGCGGGGACCGCGACGCCGTGCTCGTCGCCACGAAGGGCGGGCGCGGCCGGAGCGCCGACGGCGGCTGGACGGTCGACGGGCGCCCGGAGCACCTGCGGCGGGCGGCCGAGGGCTCGGCGCGGCGCCTGGGGGCGGACGCGATCGGGCTGTACCAGCTGCACAAGCCGGACCCGGCGGTGCCGTACGCCGAATCGCTGGGCGCGGTACGGGAGTTGCTTGACGCGGGCACGGTCCGGCTCGCCGGAGTCTCGAACGTGGACCGGGAGCAGATCCTGCTGGCCCGGGAGATCCTGGGCGACCGGCTCGTGTCGGTGCAGAACCGGTACTCCCCCGCCGTCCGGGACAGCGAGCCCGAGCTGCGGCTCTGCGCCGAGCTGGGGCTCGCCTTCCTGCCGTGGAGTCCGCTGGGCGGCATCTCGCGCAGCTCGCTCGACGGGTCCTCGGTCCTGGCGGAGGCGGACCCCCGGTTCGGCGCCTTCCACCGGGTGGCCCGGGCGCGGGGCGTGTCGCCGCAGCGCGTCGCGCTCGCCTGGCTGCTCGCCCGGCCCGGCGGTCACGTCCTGCCGATCCCGGGCGCGAGCCGGCCGGAGACGGCGCGGGACTCGGCGCGGGCCGCGGAACTGACCCTCACCGAGGGGGAGCTGGCCGAGCTGGACGCCGTACCGGAACAGTGATGTCAGACCCCGCCCGTACTCTTTGATCATCGGCCACGAGGGTCGTACGAACGGACCACGCATCACGCACCACCTGGGGGAGCCGCCGTGCTGAGCGACGAGATTCCGCTGACGCCGGACGCGGAGTGGCTGGAGGCGCGGCTCGGCGCGGGCTCGCTCTGGCGGCCCGACGAGGCCGCGCTGCCGGCCGAGCTGACGGACGCCGAGGCGCGCGCGTTCCTGAGCACCGTCGGGTTCCCGGCGGTCGCGCTGGAACCCGCCGGGCTCGACACCCGGGACCTGCGCGGCGAGCACAGCATGGAGCCGTTCGACGCGGACGAGCTGTACGGCGAGCGCTACCCCGACGACGACTCCCCGCCGACCAACTTCACGTTCTTCATAGCTTCCTGGGGCGACCAGAACCTGATGCTCGACGCGGACGGCGGCATCACCCACTACGACCCCAACGGCTGGGACCACGCGGCCGGCTGGAAGGGCCCGGCGGCCGACTCGCTGCCGCGGCTCGCCGTGCTGCTCGGTCTGATCGCCGAGGCGAGCGAGGCCCTGGAGGCGGAGGAGGACGACGACGCCCGGGAGGCCGCGGTGACCGCGCTGCGGGAGCGGCTGACGGGCGTCGACGTGAACGTCGGCGACTCCGAGTTCTGGGACGAGGTCTTCGAGAGCCTGCTGTAGCGGCGCCCCGGGGACGTACGGAACGCCCCCGCCGCGGGTGCGACGGGGGCGTTCCGCGTCCGGGACCCGGATCCGGCTCAAGGCCCGGGGCCCGGGGGCTCGTGGACGTGACGGCTCAGGCTCAGGCTCGGGCTCGGGCTCGGGCTCGGGCTCAGACGCCGGCGCGGGCCTTCTCCTCGCCCTCGTCGGTGCGCTGGTCCGGTACGTCGGCGGGGGCGTGGTCGTCGACGAGGGTGGTCTCGTCGAAGGGGGCGCGGCCGGCGAGGACCTCGGTGACCCGGGCCTTGTCGATCTCCTTGGTCCAGGTGCCGACCAGGACGGTGGCGACGGCGTTGCCCGCGAAGTTGGTGAGGGCGCGGGCCTCGCTCATGAAGCGGTCGATGCCGACGATCAGGCCGACGCCGTCGACGAGTTCGGGGCGGTGCGACTGGAGGCCGCCGGCCAGGGTGGCGAGTCCCGCGCCGGTGACGCCCGCCGCGCCCTTGGAGGCGATGATCATGAAGACGAGGAGGGAGATCTGCTCGCCGATCGACAGCGGGTCGCCCATCGCCTCGGCGACGAAGAGCGAGGCCATCGTCAGATAGATCGCGGTGCCGTCGAGGTTGAAGGAGTAGCCGGTCGGGACGGTGATGCCGACCACCGGCTTGGAGACGCCCAGGTGCTCCATCTTCGCGATCAGGCGGGGCAGCGCCGACTCGGAGGAGGAGGTGGACAGGATGAGCAGGAACTCGCGGCCCAGGTACTTCAGGAGCGACAGGATGTTGACGCCGGCGACCAGCCGGAGCAGCGTGCCGAGCACCACGAAGACGAAGAGCGCGCAGGTGATGTAGAAGCCGATCATGATGACGGCGAGCGACTTCAGGGCGTCGACGCCGGTGGCGCCGACGACGGCGGCCATCGCGCCGAACGCACCGACCGGCGCGGCCCACATGATCATCGCGAGGATGCGGAAGACCAGCCGCTGGATGTGCCCGATGCCGCGGAGCACCGGCTCGCCGGCGGAGCCCATCGCCTGGAGCGCGAAGCCCGCGAGGAGCGCGACGAGCAGGGTCTGCAGCACCTCGCCCTCGGTGAAGGCGGAGACGATGGTCTTGGGAATGATGCCGAGGAGGAAGTCGGCGGTGCCCTCGCTCGCGCCCGCCGCCTGCTTGGCGCCGGCCTCGGCGATGTCCTTGGTGAGGTGCAGGCTGGAGCCGGGCTCCAGGATGTTGCCGACGACCAGACCGATGCCGAGGGCGACGGTCGACATCACGAGGAAGTAGCCGAGGGCGAGGCCGCCGACCGCGCCGACCTTGGCGGCTTTGCGTACGGAACCGACGCCGAGCACGATCGTGCAGAAGATGATCGGCGAGATCATCATCTTGATCAGGTTGACGAAGCCGGTGCCGAGCGGCTTGAGCTCGACGGCGAAGTCCGGCGCCAGGAAGCCCACGGCGATGCCGAGCACGACGGCGCCGATCACGGCCAGGTACAGGTAGTGGGTGCGGTCCCGTCTTGCGGCCACGGGGTTCTCCTCGTCCTCAGGTGTCCACGTCCCGGTGGATCCCCAGGACTATCCATCAGCCCTGTGACCGGGGTCACCCTTGCGTACGTTTCGTTCATGGCCGAAGTACGTCACTCGTACGTCACTCGTACGTCACGCCGGTCCGCGGTACCGCGGTCGCGTGTGACCGGGGCACACTTGCTGACATGCGTCTCCGCCTCCCCCGCCCCCGCAGCCTGGCCGGCCAGCTCTTCGCCATGCAGGTCGTGCTGGTGGCGGCCGTCGTCGCGGGCTGCGCCGTGTTCGCATACGTGACGGACCGCGCCCAGGCGGAGGAGACCGCGCGCCGGCAGTCCACGGCGACGGCGACGGCGGTCGCGGCCTCCCCGGCCGTGGTGGCGGCGGCCCGGGCCGCGGACCGCACGGATCCGACCGCGCTGCTCCAGCCGTACGCGGAGGCCGTACGGCGCGACGCGGGCGTCAGCTATGTGGTGGTCATGGCCCCGGACGGCACCCGCTGGACCCACCCGGAGCCCGAGCAGATCGGGCGCACCTACCTCGGGCACATCGACCGGGCGGTGCGCGGCGAGACCTTCTCCGAGACCCACATGGGCGTCCTCGGCCTCTCGGTGCGCACGGTCGCGCCGGTCTTCGACGCCCGCGACCCGGCGCACCGCCGGGTGATCGCCCTGGTCAGCTCGGGCATCACCATCGAGCGGATCAGCCAGCAGGTACGGGAGCAGGTCGCCGCGCTGCTCGGGATGGCGGGCGCGGCGCTCGCGCTCGGCGGCGCCGGCACGTACGTCATCAACGCGCGCCTGCGCCGCAGCACCAAGGGCATGAACGCGACCCAGCTGAGCCGGATGCACGACTACCACGAGGCCGCGCTGCACGCGGTGCGCGAGGGTCTGGTGATGCTGGACGGGCAGCGCAGGATCGCGCTGATCAACGACGGGGCGCGGGAGCTGCTCGGGCTCTGCGGGGCCGACGTGGTGGGCCGCTCGCCGGCGGAGCTCGGGCTGCCCGCGCCGCTGACCGGGGCGCTGCTCTCGGCCGAGCCGCGGGTGGACGAGCTGCATCTGACCGACGAGCGGGTGCTCGTCCTGAGCACCCGGCCGGTGGTCGGCGGGGAGCGCCGCGGCACCGTGGTCACCCTGCGGGACCGCACCGAGCTCCAGTCGCTCTCGGGCGAGCTGGACTCGGAGCGGGGCTTCACGGAGGCGCTGCGCTCCCAGGCGCACGAGGCGGCCAACCGGCTGCACACCGTGGTCTCGCTGATCGAGCTGGGCCGGGTCGAGGAGGCGGTGGGCTTCGCCACGGCCGAACTGGAGCTGGCGCAGGCACTCACCGACCGGGTGGTGACGGCGGTCGGCGAGCCGGTGCTCGCCGCGCTGCTGCTCGGCAAGGCGGCACAGGCCAACGAGCGGGGCGTGGAGCTGGTGCTCACCGAGGACAGCCAGATCGACGACGGGCTGCTTCCGGCCTCGCTGCCCGCCCGCGATCTGGTCACCATCCTGGGCAATCTGATCGACAACGCGGTCGAGGCCGCCGGACTCCCCGAGTGCGTACGGAGCGGGCGGGTCACCGTCACCGCGCTCGCCGCGGCGGGCGAGGACGGCGGGGACGGTGAGCTGCTGCTGCGGGTCGGGGACAGCGGGCCCGGGGTGCGCCCCGAGGACCGCGCCGACGTGCTCGACCGCGGCTGGTCGACCCGCGGTCCGGGCCGGGGTCTCGGCCTGGCCCTGGTCCAGCAGGCCGTGCGCCGCGCCTCGGGCACCCTGACGATCGCCGAATCCCCGCTGGGCGGCGCGGAGTTCACCGTACGGCTGCCGCTGGGTGCGCCCGTCGTCGGCCGGATCACGGCGGAGGTGGGCGGATGAACCGGAGTGCTGGTATCCGGGTGCTCGTGGTCGAGGACGACCCCGTGGCCGCCGACGCGCACGCCCTGTACGCGGGCCGGGTGCCCGGCTTCACGGTGGTGGGCGTGGCACATTCGCGGGCCGAGGCGGTACGGATCCTCGACCGGACCCGGGTGGATCTGCTGCTGCTCGATCTGTACCTGCCGGACGGGCACGGGCTCCAGCTGCTCCGGGCGCTGCGCGCGGCCGGCCACGCGGCGGACGTGATCGCGGTGACCTCGGCGCGGGACCTGGCGATCGTGCGGGAGGGGGTGTCGCTCGGGGTCGTGCAGTACGTCCTGAAGCCCTTCGCCTTCGCGACGCTGCGGGACCGGCTCGCACGCTACGCGGAGTTCCGGGCGGCGGCCGGCGAGGCCTCCGGCCAGGACGAGGTGGACCGGGCGCTCGCGACGCTGCGCGCCCCGCAGCCGGCGGCGCTGCCCAAGGGCCTGAGCGGCCCCACCCTGGAGGCGGTGACCCGTTCGCTGCGGGCCGCGCCGGACGGGCTCACGGCGGCGGAGGCGGGCACGGCCGTGGGCATCTCGCGGATCACGGCGCGCCGCTATCTGGAACATCTGGTGACGGCGGGGCGGGCGGCGCGGGCGCCGCAGTACGGTCAGATCGGGCGGCCGGAGCTGCAGTACCGGTGGCTGGAGGCGCGCGGTCACTGACCGGGGCCACTGACCGGGGTGAGTGGCCGGGGTCAGTGGCCGGGATCAGTGACCGCTGTCGCCGACCGCGCCACCGGCCCGTGATCACGGAGAGTTGATCAGGTGGTTACTCATCGGTTCCCACGTTCCCACAAGCGAAAGCGTTGGGTGAACGCACCGTAGCCAGCAGTCACCCCCCGCCCCTACCGTGGCCGGGTGCACCATCCCTCACCACCCTTCAACGCCCTCGCCGCGCGCCGACTGCGCGAGGGCCTCGGCATGGCCCCCGGACACGTCGCCTACGGGCTCCGCGCCCAGTACGGCCTGTTCGTCACCCCCGAGACCGTCATCGCCTGGGAGCGCGGCCGCGCCGCGCCCACCGCGCAGGAGCTCACCGCCCTCGCCGGCGTGCTGTGGTGCTCCCCGGCCGAGCTCCTGATGGCCGCCACCACCCTGCGCGAGCACCGGATCGCCCGCGGCCTCGCGCCCGAGGACCTGGCCCGGCAGGTGGGGCTCGACCCCGCCGCGTATCTGCGCATGGAGGAGACCGGCGGCTGGCGCGGCAACGAACGGCAGACCGCCGCCCTCGCCGAGGTCCTCGGCCTCGGCCCGCGCGCGCTGCTGACCGCGACCGGCGGCGACGCGAAGCTGTCCGACCTGCTGCGGGACGCGGCGACGACGCGCTGGCAGGCGTACGTGAAACCGGTCGGCAAACTGTTGCCGCTGCCGCGGCGGGCGGTCGAGCAGGCGCTGCAGCGGCTGCACACCGACTACCACGCGCGGATGGCGGCGACGAGCAGCTGGGGCGCGTCGGGTGCGACGGGCGACGAGGGCCGGGCGTACCTGGACGAGATCATGGACCATTTCTGGGAGACGGTCGCGCCTCTAGGGTGACCGTGTGAGACGACACATAACGTTCGAACGGCTCCACAACTTCCGTGACCTGGGCGGCTATCCGACCGCCGACGGAGGGAGCGTGCGGTGGGCGACCCTCTACCGTTCCGACTCCCTCGGCAAGCTCGCCGGCCCCGACGCGCGCGCCTCCGATCTGGAGCGCTTCCGGGAGCTGGGCATCGAGGCCGTGATCGACCTGCGCTACCCGTCGGAGATCGCGCGACGCGGCCGCCATCCCGAGAGCGAGCCGCAGACCTGGCACAACCTGAGCATCGAGCACCGCCCCTACGACCAGGTCGACCGCGCCCCGGACCCCGACCCCTGGCGCTTCCTCGCCGACCGCTTCGCCGAGGTCGCCCTCGACGGCGCCGCCGAGATCCGCCGCGCCCTGGAGATCATCGCCACCACCGAGGGCCCCCTGGTCTTCCACTGCGCCGCCGGCAAGGACCGCACGGGCCTCCTCGCCGCCCTCGTCCTCGCCCTCCTCGACGTCCCCGACGAGCACGTCGTGTCGGACTTCGCCCTCACCGAACTCGCCACCGCCCGGTTCGTCGCCGACTGGAAGTCCGCCCACCCCGACGGCCGACTCCGCTGGAACGGCTTCGGCCGCGCCCCCGCCGTCGTCATGCACCTGTTCCTCGCGGACCTGCGCGCGGAGTACGGCTCGGTGCGGGAGTACGCCACGGGCCACGTGGGCCTGGACCCGGAGGTGATCGGGGCGCTGCGGGAACGGCTGGTGGAACGGGCGGCGGGCTAGACGGCCGGTCCCTGCTTCGCCTGCTCGAACGCGAACAGTTGCCCCTTCGCGTCCGCCCTGCACGGCGCCTGCGTCAGCGGGGCGCCCTCGCCTCCGGGGGCGTCGGTCACCGTGATGCAGGTGTCGGGGGTGGCGGAGTCGGCCGGGGCTATGCGGTAGCCGGTCCCGTGAGGGGTCAGGGTGAAGGATTCGATACGGGTGGGGTCGCCGCACTCGGAGTCTTCGAGGGCGGCGTCGGGTATCCGGCCGCCGGAGGGGAGGCCGGAGCAGCCGGGGCCGTAGTCGGGGTGGGCGGTGACGAGGCGCCAGTGGGCGTCGGCGAGACGTTTCAGCGAGTAGCGGGGCACGCCGGCGTCCGCGCAGGCGAGCTGGCGGACCTGGCCGGAGCGGTCGCCACGCCGTTCGCCGAGGCAGAGGCCGGAGTCCACCGCGCGGATCGTCACCGGACCCTCGGGCGGGCCGCCGCCGTGCGCCGGGGTGCCGTCGCGGACCAGGGCGACCACGCTGACGGCGGCCAGGACCAGACCGGCCACCCCGATCACGCCCACCAGACCGAGGCGTCGCCGCCCGCCCGGGCCCGGCTCCAGCTCCGACTCCCGCTCCGGCTCCGACTCCGACTCCAGCTCCGGGCCCAGATCCGCCTCGGGACCCGCCTCCCGGCCCTCCTCCGGCTCGGCGCCGCCCGGCCAGACCGGGGCCTCGGCCCCCGGGGCCTCGGCCCGGGCCTCCTCCTCGCCCGCCTCCCCGGCCCCCACCGCCAGCTCTCTCCGTACCGCCTCCCACTCCGCCGCCTCCTCGGCCCCCGCGCCGCAGGCCCGTACGAACACCGCGAGCAGTTCCTCCCTGGGCAGGGTGGCCCGCGACAGCATGTTGGCGACGGTCGAGCGCGGCAGGACCTCGCCGAGGGCGGTGGCGCGGGCCGAGAGTTCGCGGTAGGTGAGGCCGGAGCGGGTCTTGAGGCGGCGGAGGTGGGCGACGAAGTCGGCGGGGGTGCGGGCCGACCGGGGGTCGGGGGCCTGGGCGCCCGTGGTCATGCGTGCCGCTCCCTCGCGTCGGGTCCGGGCCGGACGGGGGTTGGGACATGTCCGGGACGGGCCCAAGCCTTGTTGATCGCGGCGCCGGGCTCAAGCATGGATTCGGCCCCGATCCTCCACACGGGGGGGAGGATCGGGGCCGGGACGGTCCAAGCGTTGGGCGACCGGTCAGAAGACCGACTCGGCCTCCCGCATCCGGTCCTCGGGCACCGTCTTCAGCTGCGTGACCGCCTCCGCGAGCGGCACCATCTCGACGTTCGTGCCGCGCAGCGCCGTCATCTTGCCGAACTCCCCGCTGTGCACGGCCTCCACCGCGTGCCAGCCGAAGCGGGTCGCGAGCACCCGGTCGTACGCCGTCGGCGTGCCGCCGCGCTGGACGTGGCCGAGGATGACGGGCCGGGCCTCCTTGCCGAGGCGGCGCTCCAGCTCGTACGCGAGGGCCGTGCCGATGCCCTGGAAGCGCTCGTGGCCGAACTGGTCGATCTCGCCCTTGCCGTAGTCCATCGTGCCCTCGGCGGGGTGCGCGCCCTCGGCGACGCAGATGACGGCGAACTTCTTGCCGCGGGCGAAGCGTTCCTCGACCATCTTGACCAGGTCGGCCGGGTCGAAGGGCCGCTCGGGCAGGCAGATGCCGTGGGCGCCGCCGGCCATGCCGGACTCCAGGGCGATCCAGCCGGCGTGCCGGCCCATCACCTCGACGACCATGACGCGCTGGTGGGACTCGGCGGTGGTCTTGAGCCGGTCCATCGCCTCGGTGGCGACGCCGACGGCGGTGTCGAAGCCGAAGGTCCGGTCGGTGGAGGAGATGTCGTTGTCGATGGTCTTCGGCACGCCGACGACCGGGACGCCGGCCTCGGACAGCATCCGGGCGGCGGTGAGGGTGCCCTCGCCGCCGATCGGGACGAGCGCGTCGAAGCCGCTCTTCTCGATGAGCTCCTTGGCGTTGGCGCAGGCCGCGGCGAAGCGGGCGCGCTCCAGGCGGGAGGAGCCGAGGATGGTGCCGCCGCGGGCGAGGATGCCGCTGACGGCGTTGAGGTCGAGAGTGCGGTAGCGGCCGTCGAGCAGGCCCGCGTAGCCGTCCTCGAAGCCGATGACCTCGTCGCCGTAATGCGTCACGGCCCGGTGCACGACGGACCGGATCACCGCGTTCAGACCGGGGCAGTCGCCGCCCGCTGTCAGTACTCCGATGCGCATCGTGCTGTCTCTCCTGCTCGGTAGTGGTACGGGTGAGCCGTTGTCGATTCTCACACGGTCGGCGGTGCGAAGGCGCTCGCTGCTGCTCCGCGCACCCGCCGCGGCCGGGCCCTCCGGGGCCTTGTGGGGCCTTTGGTCCCGGCGGTCCGGGCCCTTCGTCCAGCGGGCGTCGTATCGAGCCGCAGGGGTATTGTCAAGAGGGCATTGCCGCCCTATCGGTGGTTTTTACATCCACCAGGCTGACAAGTAAGCCGCTCGGATTCGGACAGGAGACCACGGCGTGACGCGCAGCGTGTACGTGACCGGGATCGACCGCGGAGACGGCCGCCAGGTCGTCGAGCTGGGAGTCATGGAGCTCCTCACCCGCCAGGTGGACCGGGTGGGGGTGTTCCGGCCGCTGGTGCACCACCGCCCGGACCGGCTGTTCGACCTGCTGCGCAGCCGCTACCGGCTGACCCAGGACCCCACCACCGTGTACGGCATGGACTACCACGAGGCGTCCGCGCTGCAGGCCGAGCGGGGCACCGACGAGCTGGTGTCCCAGCTGGTGGACCGGTTCCACGCGGTGGCCCGCGACTACGAGGTCGTCCTGGTCCTCGGCACCGACTTCGCCGCCACCCAGCTGCCCGACGAGCTGGCCCTGAACGCGCGGCTCGCCAACGAGTTCGGCGCCTCGGTGATCCCGGTGGTCGGCGGCAAGGGCCAGCCCGCGGAGTCGGTGCGGGCCGAGGCGCGCAACGCCTTCCGCGCGTACGACGGGCTCGGCTGCGACGTGCTCGCGATGGTGGTCAACCGGGTGGCGGCCGAGGACCGGGCGGCGATAGCGGAGCGGCTGACCGCCCGGCTGCCCGTGCCCTGCTACGTCCTCCCGGACGAGCCGGCGCTCGCCGCGCCGACGGTCTCCCAGATCACCCACGCGCTCGGCGCCACCGTGGTGCTCGGCGACGACGCGGGATTCGCCCGCGACGCCCTCGACTTCGTCTTCGGCGGCGCGATGCTGCCGAACTTCCTCAAGGCGCTGACCCCGGGCTGTCTCGTCGTCACCCCCGGCGACCGGGCCGACCTGGTGATCGGCGCGCTGGCCGCGCACTCGGCCGGCACCCCGCCGATCGCGGGCGTGCTGCTCACCCTCGACGAGCGGCCCAGCGACGCGATCCTCACCCTGGCCGCCCGGCTCGCGCCCGGCACCCCGGTCATCTCGGTGCCCGGCACCAGCTTCCCCACCGCCACCGAACTCTTCGCCCTCGAAGGCAAGTTGAACGCGGCGACGCCCCGCAAGGCGGAGACCGCGCTCGGTCTCTTCGAGCGCCACGTCGACACCGCCGACCTGCTGCGCCGGGTCTCGGTGGCCCGCAGCGGCCGGGTCACCCCGATGATGTTCGAGCACGATCTCCTGGAGCAGGCCCGGGCCGACCGGCGCCGGGTGGTCCTTCCCGAGGGCACCGAGGAGCGGGTGCTGCGCGCCGCCGACGTGCTGCTGCGCCGCGACGTGTGCGACCTGACCCTGCTCGGCGACGTCGAGACGATCCGCAAGAAGGCCGCCGACCTGGGCATGGACCTCGGCGACAGCCAGCTGATCGACCCGCAGACCTCGGAGCTGCGGGACTCCTTCGCGGAGAAGTACGCGCAGCTGCGCGCCCACAAGGGCGTCACGGTGGAGCTCGCGTACGACGTCGTCTCGGACGTGAACTACTTCGGCACCCTGATGGTCGAGGAGGGCCTGGCCGACGGGATGGTGTCCGGTTCGGTGCACTCGACGGCCGCGACGATCCGCCCGGCCTTCGAGATCATCAAGACCAAGCCGGAAGCCTCGATCGTGTCGTCGGTCTTCTTCATGTGCCTGGCCGACAAGGTCCTCGTGTACGGCGACTGCGCGGTCAACCCGGACCCGAACGCCGAGCAACTGGCCGACATCGCCGTGCAGTCGGCGGCCACCGCCGCCCGTTTCGGCGTGGAGCCGCGGATCGCGATGCTGTCGTACTCCACCGGCACCTCCGGCTCCGGCGCCGACGTCGACAAGGTGCGGGAGGCGACCAAGCTGGTCCGCGAGAGCCGGCCGGAGCTGCGGATCGAGGGGCCGATCCAGTACGACGCGGCCGTCGAGCCGTCCGTCGCGGCCACCAAGCTGCCCGGCTCGGAGGTGGCGGGCCAGGCCACCGTGCTGATCTTCCCGGACCTCAACACCGGCAACAACACCTACAAGGCCGTGCAGCGCTCGGCCGGCGCGGTCGCCGTCGGCCCGGTGCTGCAGGGTCTGCGCAAGCCCGTGAACGACCTCTCGCGCGGCGCGCTCGTCAGCGACATCGTCAACACCGTCGCCATCACGGCGATCCAGTCCCAGCCCCAGTCCCAGGAGCTCCCGGCATGACCCCTCCCACCCGCGTACTGGTCCTCAACTCCGGTTCCTCGTCGGTGAAGTACCAGCTGCTCGACATGCGCGACGACCGCCGGCTGGCCCAGGGACTCGTGGAGCGGATCGGCGAGGAGACCTCGCGGATCGTGCACACCCCGCTCCAGGGAGGCGAGAAGCGCGAGAAGAACGGCCCCATCGCCGACCACGCGGCCGCCCTGAAGGCGGTCGCCGAGGAGCTGGCGGCGGACGGCCTGGGGATGGACTCCCCCGAGCTGGCGGCGATCGGGCACCGGGTGGTGCACGGCGGGCTGCGGTTCACCGAGCCGACCGTCATCGACGACGAGGTGCTCGCGGAGATCGAGCGCCTCGTACCGGTGGCGCCGCTGCACAATCCGGCGAACCTGGTCGGCATCCGTACGGCGATGGCGATGCGCCCGGACCTGCCGCAGGTCGCGGTCTTCGACACCGCCTTCCACACCACCATGCCGGAGTCGGCGGCGCGGTACGCGATCGACGTGGAGACCGCGGACGCGTACCGGATCCGCCGCTACGGCTTCCACGGCACCTCCCACGCGTACGTCTCCCGGGAGACGGCGAAGCTCCTCGGCAAGGAGCCGGCGGAGGTCAACGTGATCGTGCTGCACCTGGGCAACGGGGCCTCCGCCTCGGCGGTGCGCGGCGGCCGGTGCGTGGACACCTCGATGGGCCTGACCCCGCTCGAGGGCCTGGTCATGGGCACCCGCTCGGGCGACATCGACCCGGCGGTGACGTTCCATCTGAAGCGGGTGGCGGGCATGTCGGCGGACGAGATCGACGTGCTGCTGAACAAGAAGTCGGGGCTCGTCGGGCTCTGCGGCGACAACGACATGCGGGAGATCCGGCGCCGGATCGACGAGGGCGACGAGCGGGCGGCGCTGGCCTTCGACATCTACGTGCACCGCCTGAAGAAGTACATCGGCGCCTATTACGCGGTGCTCGGCCGGGTGGACGCGGTGGCGTTCACGGCGGGGGTCGGCGAGAACGCGGCGCCGGTGCGGGAGGCTGCGATCGCGGGCCTGGAGGAGCTGGGGCTCGCGGTGGACGCGGACCTCAACTCCGTACGTTCCGACGAGGCCCGGATCATCTCGCCGGTGTACGCGCGGGTGGCGGTCGCGGTGGTGCCGACGGACGAGGAGCTGGAGATCGCACGGCAGAGCTACGCGCTCGTTCTGGACGGGGCGGGCTCGAACGAGTGAACGCCTGAGCGACCCCGCGCCCATTTGTACTTTCCACCAGACGGAATATTCCGCAGTGAAACAAACCGATAGGATCCGCCGTATGCGCCGTTCCAAAATCGTCTGCACGCTGGGCCCCGCCGTCGACTCCTATGAGCAGCTGAAGGCTCTCATCGAGGCCGGCATGAACGTGGCCCGATTCAACATGAGCCACGGGACCCAGGCAGAGCACCAGGAGCGGTACGACCGCCTCCGCAGGGCCGCCGCCGACACCGGCCGCGCCGTCGGCGTGCTCGCCGACCTCCAGGGCCCCAAGATCCGTCTGGAGACCTTCGCCGAGGGCCCCGTCGAGCTGGTGCGCGGTGACGAGTTCACCATCACCACCGAGGACGTCCCCGGCGACAAGGCCATCTGCGGCACCACGTACAAGGGCCTGCCCGGCGACGTGTCCAAGGGCGACCAGGTCCTGATCAACGACGGCAACGTCGAGCTGCGCGTGGTCGAGGTCGAGGGCCCGCGGGTGAAGACCATCGTCGTCGAGGGCGGGGTCATCTCCGACCACAAGGGCATCAACCTGCCCGGCGCCGCGGTCAACGTCCCGGCCCTGTCCGAGAAGGACGTCGAGGACCTCCGCTTCGCGCTGCGCATGGGCTGCGACATGGTCGCGCTGTCCTTCGTCCGCGACGCCGCCGACGTCAAGGACGTCCACAAGGTGATGGACGAGGAGGGCCGCCGGGTCCCGGTCATCGCCAAGGTGGAGAAGCCGCAGGCCGTCGAGAACATGGCCGAGGTCGTCGCCGCCTTCGACGCCGTCATGGTGGCCCGTGGCGACCTCGCCGTCGAGTACCCCCTCGAGCGGGTCCCGATGGTGCAGAAGCGGCTCGTCGAGATGTGCCGCCGCAACGCCAAGCCGGTCATCGTCGCCACCCAGATGATGGAGTCGATGATCACCAACTCGCGGCCGACCCGCGCCGAGGCGAGCGACGTCGCCAACGCGATCCTGGACGGCGCGGACGCGGTCATGCTCTCCGCCGAGTCGAGCGTGGGCGCCTACCCGATCGAGACCGTGAAGACGATGTCGAAGATCGTCGCCGCGGCCGAGGAGGAGCTGCTCTCCAAGGGCCTGCAGCCGCTGGTGCCGGGCAAGAAGCCGCGCACCCAGGGCGGTTCGGTCGCCCGCGCGGCCTGCGAGATCGCCGACTTCCTGGGCGGCAAGGCGCTGATCGCCTTCACCCAGTCCGGCGACACGGCCCGCCGGCTCTCCCGCTACCGCGCGGCCCAGCCGATCCTGGCCTTCACCACCGACGAGGGCACCCGCAACCAGCTCACCCTGAGCTGGGGCGTGGAGTCCTTCCTGGTGCCGTTCGTGACCAACACCGACGCCATGGTGGACCTGGTCGACGCCGAGCTCCTGAAGCTGCAGCGCTACAACGCCGGCGACACCATGATCATCACCGCCGGCTCGCCCCCCGGCGTCCCCGGCACCACCAACATGGTCCGGGTGCACCACCTGGGCGGCGCCGCGAACGCGTAACGCGTCCGCCTCGGCTCATGACGGAGCCCCCGTCCCTCCTCGGAGGGGCGGGGGCTCCGTCGTGTGCGGCTCCCGGAAGGGTCTGCGGGTTCTGTTGCGCGGTGGGTTCTGTTACGCGTTGGGCTCGATCGTGTTGCGCAGGCCCGGGACCTTGAGCGTGCCGCCGAACTGGCCGGCCTGCTTCACCGTGCAGTTGGTGAAGACGGCCCACGGGACGTCGAGCGGCGGCGGGGACTGCGGGCTGAAGGTGACCGGGATGAGGCCGAAGAGATTGCCCTTCAGCTCCTCCGTGTACATGGTCACCGTGCCGTTGCGGATGGTGGACTTCGAGCCCGGGTTGGAGCGGACGTGTCCGGTCAGGCCTTGGGAGTGCTCGGTCAGCTGGTGCAGGTTCCAGATGTCCACCTCGTCCGCGGTGAACTTGAGGACCTTCTTGATCTGACCGCTGCCCGTCTTCACCTCGACGATGCCGTGGTACTTGAGACCGCGCAGCTCCAGGGTGCTGGTCTCCAGGCGCCACGGCGCGTCCGGGAGCAGCGGCATGCCGGTCTCCAGCTCCGCGGCGGCGAGCGCCTCCGGGTCGGGCTCGGGGCACGGGAAGCGCGGCTTGGCGCCGTCGGGTATGTCCTCGTCCGTCGTCGGTTCGAGGCCCTTCGCCGATTCGTCGAGCTCCTCGGTGGTGGCTCCGGCCTTGTCGGCGGCGTCCTGGATGGCGGCCTTCGTCTTGTCGACGGTCTTGTCGACCGTGTCGGTCGTCTCCGTCTTCCCGGCGGGCTTGTCCGCGGTCGTGCCGGTCGGCGCGGTGGGCGCCTTCGTGGGGGCCGCGGTCGTGGTGGGCGCCTTCGTCGGGGTGGCCGTCGAAGTGGGCGCGGGTGCGGTCGTCGCGTCGGGCCCGTCGAACAGGTCCTTGAGCGCGTCGCCGAGGCCCAGCGGGTCGAGCGGGTTGACCGACTTGGTGGGCGTCGGGGTGGGCGCGGGCGCCGTGGTGGTCTTGGGCGCGGGCGCCTGGGTGGTGCCCGTGTTCGGCTGCGCGGTCGCGTCGGAGGTCGCCGTCGGCTTGGGCTCCGTGCTCGCCGAGGTGTCCGGGGCGGGCTCCTCGGTCGGCTGCGCGGTCGCGGTGGCGCTCGCGGTCGGCTTCGGGCTCTCCGTCGTGTCCGGCGTGGCGGACGGGTCGGCCGTCGGCTCGTCCGAGCGGGTCACGCACGGGCCGGGCGCGAAGGGGATGTCCTTGCTGTCGTCGGCGAGGGCGAGCCGGGGTGCCAGGCCCATGCCCACGATCACCGCGGTGGGCATGGCCGCGAGGGCCATCGCCTTGCCGACCGGCGCGTGGAGCTTGTTCAGGAAGGACTTGCGGGGGGCCGCGTGGCGCGGTCCTCTCTCCGTCCCGGCCGACTGTGTTTCGTCACCCCGCACTGTTACTCCCGCCGTTGGCTTCGGTCGTGGTCTCGGCCACCGGGGCCTCGGCACCCTGCTGGGGGATCAGCGGCTGCGTCGTACCGGTCGTGCCGTCGTGCTCGTGGTGCTCGCCCGGGGCGGCCGGCGCCGCCTCCGTCCGCTCGTCCGACTCCGCCCGCTCGGCCCACTCCGACTGCTCGGCCCGCTCCGGCTCCTCCGCGGACTCCTCCGCCGGCGGGGCCGGGGCCCACGCCGCGGACATGCCGCCGCCGACGAGGGCGAGGAGGAAGCCGACGACCAGGCCGCCGAAGTTCGACACGGGGATGGAGATGAGTCCGAGCACGATGGCCGCCACGCCCGCGAAGACCCGGACGGCGGGCTGGAACCACATGGTGAGCCCGAGGGTGATCAGCAGCACGCCGATGATCAGCGCACCTGCTCCGGCGGTCGTCGCCATGGCGAGGGTGACGTTGCCGAGGCGCATGTCCCCGTACGGGAGGTACGCGATCGGGACGCCGCCCAGCATCGTGAACAGGCCCGCCCAGAAGGGCCGGGTCTGCCGCCAGACACGGAACCGGTTCTCCTGGGGGACTCCGCTGGAAGCAGTGGACTCGGCGCTCATGGAAACAGCTCCCTGAAAGCGGTGGTACTGAGAAAAGAGGGAAGAGCGGGCAGGTGCCCGTGGTGTGCGGATGCGGGGCCGCGCGAGGCGGCCCCACACCCCCGGGCTTCAGTCCGAGGTGGACGTCTGCCTCAGAAGCACTCGACCCCGGCGCCCTTGCCGCGCTTCAGCGACAGGTCGAGGTCGGGCAGCTTGAAGGTGCCGGCGGTGGTCGCCCACGCCGTCTGCTGCACGTTGGACAGCCGGGCCACGTCCGCGCGCTGGCCGAAGCCGTACGGGTTGGCCTTGGTGTTCGGCTGGATGCCCGGCTTGCCCGGCGCCTTGGCGAGGTTGCCCGCCGCCACGCCGATGTCGATGTTCTCGAACTCGGCGTCGGTCTTGAGCGAGGAGACATCCAGGTAGATGTTCTTCGCGTAGACCTTCTTGGAGGCGTCGTTGGCGCCGCCGGTGCCGGCCTTCAGCTGCAGCGTCACATCGCCGACGAACGGGATGTTCGGCGTCACGACGGACTGGCACATGTTGGTGATCCAGGCCTCGGAGAAGCCGGAGACCGCCACCGGAGCGGCGAAGTCCTTGCCCTCGAGGTCCTTGCCCGCGTCCACGCTGCCGTACTGCACGAAGTCATTGCCGACGAGGCTGTCGGTGCTGACCTTGAACTCCTGGCCGGAGATGCTGAACGACGCGGCGAGCGCGCCCTGGGCCAGGCCGACACCGATCGCGGCCGTCGCGGCCACGCTCGGCACCATGACGACGGCGAACCGCTTCCATCTGGTCCCGCCACGAACCTGGGACTTCATGAGAATTCCTCCTTCTCGGACGTACATCTCCGGATGGGCCCAGGGGCCCGTCCTGGGATGGGAGAAGTGCTACGTCCTCGGGAAGGAGAGCGCCGAGGGCTCAGGCGGCACGACGCGCGTCCTAATCACCGGCGATCACCCCCGAGCGACAACCACTGGCCGCGCGGTGCGCGGCCGGATCGGACAGGCCCTGCCGGTCAGAGCAGGAACCCCCCTGTCCACGGCCGGCGACGTCGCCGCCGGCCCGCTCGGTGGGGACCCTTCGCCGCGCGCAGTCGGCGGGGAGCCGGGCTGGTGCGGTGTCGGACCGAGCGTCGCCGATCGTGGTCCATTACGGGCGCCCGCACAAGGGGGTTCGTTACTCGCTAGTAACGGCCTGATAACCACGACACGACAGGCCGACATCGGACGGCCACACAGGGTGCCTCCGTGTGACACGACAAAGGAGGATGAGGACGGAGAAAACCGGACAGATTTTCGGGTTCGATTTACTGCAAGTAACAGCGGCCGCGATTACCAAGTTTTGGTAAAGCGCGGCCGCCGAATGTCACTGTGTCGCCAAATCGTCCCGTTGTGGAGCGCGGGCGAGGGCCGGACGAGGGCTCAGAACAGGGCGCTCGCCAGGGCCTGCCGGGCCGCCGTCACCCGCGGGTCGTCGGCGCCGATCACCTCGAAGAGCTCCAGGAGCCGCAGCCGCGCCGCGTCCCGGTCCTCACCGGCCGTGCGGCGCACGGCGTCGATGAGCCGCCCGAAGGCGTCCTGCACGTGCCCGCCCACCAGGTCCAGGTCGGCGGCGGCGATCTGCGCGGCCACGTCGGCCGGGTTGTCCGCCGCGTTCTTGCGCACCTGCTGCGGGTCCACGCCCTGCACCCGGGAGAGCAGTTCGGCCTGGGCGAGCCCCAGCTTGGCCTCCGGGTGACCGGGGTCGTCGGCGAGCACGTTCTTGTACGCCTGGACGGCGCCGGCCAGGTCGCCCGCGTCGAGCGCGGACATGGCCGCCTCGAGCAGCGCGTCGTACGGGCCGGCCGGCGCGGGCGCGGCGCTCTCGTCGCCGGTCGCGTCGGGGTCGACCTGGATGCCGGTGAGGCCGAAGCGCTCCTCGGCGACCTGGACCAGCTGGTCGAGGGTCTGGCGGATCTGCGCCTCGGGGGCGGCACCCTGGAAGAGCGGCAGCGCCTGACCGGCGACCACCGCGAAAACGGCCGGAATTCCCTGGATGCCGAACTGCTGCATCAGCATCTGGTTGGCGTCGACGTCGACCTTGGCGAGCAGGAAGCGTCCGTTGTACTCGACGGCCAGGCGCTCCAGGAGGGGGCCGAGCTGCTTGCAGGGCTCGCACCACTCGGCCCAGAAGTCGATGACGACCGGGACCTCGGCGGACCGCTGGAGCACATCGCGCTCGAAGCCGGCCTCGTCGACGTCGATCACCAGGGCGGAGGGGGCGACGGCGGCCGTGCCGCCGTGCCGCGCGGCCTCGGCGCGCGCCGCCTCGGCCTTCGCCTTGGCCTCGCCGGCCGCCTTCACCGCGGCGAGGTCGACGACGCCGCTCATGGACATGTTTCGGGGCTGCATGGCTACATCCTCCCCCCTCCGCGCGCGTAACCGGAAAGCCATGGCTGAACCGCGCCGTCCGGGGTGGGACGATGCGGTTCGGTGTGTGCGGGTGTGCGCCGGGTCCCCACCCGGCGCGGTGGTTGTCGCTGAGGCTGTTCAAGCCTTTCGCTACGGGTCGTAGCGTAATGGCAGCGACCGCCGGTGTGGGGCGGGGCCGGTGGTGAACTGGCTCACATCGCCCACCCCTGGCGCAATACCTACTGACGGGTATGGTCGCGTCCATGTGTAGCCGCACCCGTTCCCGAAGCCGAACCGGACGCCCGCGCTCCGTGGAGGCCGACACGGCCATCCTGGAGGCGACCCGGGCGGCCCTCGTGGAACTGGGCTGGTCCAAGCTCTCCATGGGCGATGTCGCGACCCGGGCCGGCGTCGCCAAGACCACGCTCTACCGGCGCTGGGCCAACAAGAACGAACTCGTCGTGGACGCCGTCGCCGTCCTGTTCGACGAACTCGAACTGCCTGATCTGGGTTCCCTGCGCGCCGACATCGAAAACGTCGTCCTGCAGTTCGCCGCGCTGCTCGAACGCCCCGAGACCAAGACCGCCCTGATGGCGGTGGTCGCCGAGTCCACCCGCGACGAACCGCTCCGCGAGCGGATCCGCGACTCCATCGTGGACCGCCAGAAGCGGCTGGTCCTGGAGGGCCGCCAGCGCGCCCAGGAACGCGGCGAGCTGCCCGCCGAGCGCGACCCGGAGACCATCGCGGCCGGCGACGACCTGATCTTCGACGTGGTGGCCGGCGCCGTGGTCCACCGCGCCCTGGTGAGCGCCGAACCGGTCGACCGGGCGTGGGTGCGGCGCCTGTCCGCACTGCTCATCGGCGGCCTGGGCGCGGTGGACGAGGCCCGCTAGGACGGCCGAAAAGCGACGCCGGCGGCCGGGGCCGTACGACGAAGGGGCGGTACGGGAACTCCCGTACCGCCCCTCGTGCCTGACGGCGGAGGTCCTAGAAGCCGGCCGGCTCCGTGTAGACGCCCCACTCCTCGCGGAGCACGTCGCAGATCTCGCCGAGCGTGGCCTCGGCCCGTACGGCGTCGAGCATCGGCGGGATCATGTTGTTCCCGTCGCGGGCCGCCGCCAGCATCGCTTCGAGGGCGGCGCGCACCTTGGCCTCGTCCCGCTTGCCCTTGCGGTCGCCGAGGACGCGGACCTGCTCCCACTCGACCTCGTGGCTGACCCGCAGGATCTCCAGGTCGCCGGTGACCGAGCCGTGGTGCACGTTGACGCCGACGACCCGCTTCTCGCCCTTCTCCAGGGCCTGCTGGTAGCGGAAGGCGGACTCGGCGATCTCGCCGGTGAACCAGCCGTCCTCGATGCCGCGCAGGATGCCGGAGGTGATCGGCCCGATCGGGTGCTTGCCGTCCGGGTGGGCGCGCAGACCGCGCTCCTTGATCTGCTCGAAGATCTTCTCGGCGTCGGCCTCGATGCGGTCGGTGAGCTGCTCCACGTACCAGGAACCGCCCAGCGGGTCCGCCACGTTGGCGACGCCGGTCTCCTCCATCAGCACCTGCTGGGTGCGCAGCGCGATCTCGGCGGCCTGCTCGCTGGGGAGCGCGAGGGTCTCGTCGAGGGCGTTGGTGTGCAGCGAGTTGGTGCCGCCGAGGACCGCGGAGAGGGCCTCGACCGCGGTGCGCACGACGTTGTTGTACGGCTGCTGCGCGGTGAGCGAGACACCGGCGGTCTGGGTGTGGAAGCGGAGCCACTGCGCCTTGTCGGTCTTGGCGCCGTAGACCTCCTTCATCCAGCGGGCCCAGATCCGGCGCGCGGCGCGGAACTTGGCGATCTCCTCGAAGAAGTCGAGGTGCGCGTCGAAGAAGAAGGAGAGGCCGGGCGCGAAGACGTCGACGTCGAGGCCGCGGGAGAGGCCGAGCTCCACGTAGCCGAAGCCGTCGGCGAGGGTGTACGCGAGCTCCTGCGCGGCCGTCGCGCCGGCCTCGCGGATGTGGTAGCCGGAGACCGAGAGCGGCTTGTACGCGGGGATGCCCTGCGCGCAGTGCTCCATCAGGTCGCCGATCAGGCGCAGGTGCGGCTCGGGCGGGAAGAGCCACTCCTTCTGCGCGATGTACTCCTTGAAGATGTCCGTCTGCAGCGTGCCGTTGAGGACGGCCGGGTCGACGCCCTGGCGCTCGGCGGCGACCAGGTACATGCAGAAGACGGGGACGGCGGGGCCGGAGATCGTCATCGAGGTGGTGACGTCGCCGAGCGGGATGTCCTTGAAGAGGACCTCCATGTCGGCGGCGGAGTCGATGGCGACACCGCAGTGCCCGACCTCGCCGAGCGAGCGCGGGTCGTCGGAGTCGCGGCCCATCAGGGTGGGCATGTCGAAGGCGACCGAGAGCCCGCCGCCGCCGGCGGCCAGGATCATCTTGTAGCGCTCGTTCGTCTGCTCGGCGTTGCCGAAGCCGGCGAACTGGCGGATGGTCCAGGTGCGGCCCCGGTAGCCGGTCGGGTGCAGACCGCGGGTGAAGGGGTACTCACCGGGCCAGCCGATGCGCTCGAACCCCTCGTAGCTGTCCCCGGGGCGCGGGCCGTAGACCGGCTCGACCGGGTCCCCGGAGAGCGTGGTGAAGTCGGCGTCGCGCTTGCGGGCCTTGTCGTAACGGGCCTGCCAGCGACGGCGGCCTTCCTCGATGGCGTCAGCGTCCATGCTTCGAATTTACTAGGACGTCCTAGTAAATGTCGATGGCAAACCCCCGCACATGCGTGCGGGGGTGCGGCCGGGGGCCTGGGTCAGGCCTTGGCGGGAGCCGGCTGCGCGCCGCTGACCAGCGGAAGCGTCTCGGCGACGACCTTGCGCTCGACGAAGAAGGCGGCCGTCGGAATCGTGCCGGAGACCAGCACCCACAGCAGCTTGCCGAACGGCCACTTGGCCTTGGAGCCCAGGTCGAAGGCGAAGATCAGGTAGATGATGTACAGGACGCCGTGGGCCTGGGAGACCGCGAAGGTCAGGTCCTCGCCGACGCCGAAGCCGTACTTGGCGACCATGCACGCGCAGAGGATGAGCAGCATGACGGCGGTCACGTACGCCATGACGCGGTA
The DNA here is from genome assembly GCF_026236535.1 of Streptomyces sp. SKN60. Classification (GTDB taxonomy): domain Bacteria; phylum Actinomycetota; class Actinomycetes; order Streptomycetales; family Streptomycetaceae; genus Streptomyces. The sequence continues at coordinate 341,944 of NZ_JAHTMW010000007.1, forward strand.
GCGGGTCAGCACGCTGGATTTCATGGCATCGAGCGTAACCACCCGTTCCGGGGCGATCTTCGCGGGGGCCGGGTTAGCGGGTCCGCCTTACGGTCAGCCCTCGTCGAAGTCGTGCGCCGCGACCCGCAGCGGTCGCAGCATCGCGAAGATCTCGGCGCACTCCTCGGCGTCGTACGCGCCCAGACCGAAGTCCATCTCCATCAGGTCGCGGGTGGCGGACTCGACCACCTCGCGGCCCTTCTCGGTGATCGAGGCGAGCGTGCCGCGCCCGTCGTTCGGGTTGGGGCGCTTGGCGACCAGGCCGGACTTCACCAGGCGGTCGACCGTGTTGGTCACCGAGGTCGGGTGGACCATGAGCCGCTCGCCGATCTTCGACATCGGCAGCTCGCCGGCCTTGGAGAAGGTCAGCAGGACCAGCGCCTCGTAGCGGGCGAAGGTCAGCCCGTACGGCTTGACCACGGCGTCCACCTCGGCCAGGAGGATCTGGTGGGCGCGCATGATCGAGGTGATCGCGGCCATCGAGGGGACCGGGCCCCAGCGCTTCTGCCAGAGTTCGTCGGCGCGGGCGATGGGGTCGAAGGGGAGACTGAGCGGCTTCGGCACGCGTCGACCTTACCGACTGGTCATATGGCGGTCAGCCCCGTCTCGCCTTTCGGTCGATCCCGTCGTCCTCAGGACCGTTCCGGACCGTCCGGACCTCGCGTACGAGCAGAGCCACGCACCCGGTGCCGAGGATCCCGGCGCCCGCGACCACGGTGTGCACGGCGGCGAACTCGGCGGCCACCCCCGCCGCGGCCATGCCGAGACCCTGGGTGGTCATCATCCCGGCGCTCATCAGGGTCATCGCCCGGCCCCGCCGCTCCTCCGGGACGGCCGCCACGAACCAGGCGTCCAGACCGAGGGTGTACGCCCCGGTGGCGCCGGCCAGGAAGAGCGCGGCCGCGGCGAGCCCGACGCCCGGCCCGGCCGCGTACAGGAGGAAGGGCAGCAACCCGGTCGCGGCCAGCGGAAGCACGATCCGGGCCCGGGCGGCGGCGGAGAGCAGCGAGCCGGCGAGCAGCTCGCCGAGCACCGTGCCGACCGGCAGCGCGCACATCAGCAGCCCGAGCGCGGCGGTGGACGCCCCGGCCGCGTCCGCGAACGGCGCGGCCAGCGCCTCGGGCACCACGGCGAACATCGGCGGCACCCAGAACATCAGCATCAGCGCCCGCACCCGGCGGTCCCGCAGCACGCCCCAGGTGGCCCGCAGCCCCTCCCGCTCCCCGGCGCCGCGGGCCGGGCGGCGGGCGGTGCCGAGCCGGAGCAGCAGCGCGGAGCCCAGGAAGGTGCCGGCGGTGATGCCCAGCGCGCCGCGCGGCGGCACGGCGGTGAGCAGCACGCCGCCGACGGCGAAGCCGGTGAGCAGCGCGCTCTGCGACACGATCCGCAGCAGCGACCGCCCGAGCACGAACAGCTCCCCCTCGCCCAGGATGTCGGCGAGGGTCGCCGTCCGGGTGCCCTGGAACACGGGCGCGACGACGGCGACGGCGCAGCGCAGCGCGAGCAGCCCGGCGACGGGCGTGAGCGGCACGGTCATCAGCGCGACGCACGCGGCACAGATCACGTCGCAGACGACGAGGAGCCGGCGCGGCGGGACCCGGTCGGCGAGCCCGGCGAGCACGGTGCCGCCGAAGAGGTACGGCAGGAAGCCGAGCGCGAAGGTGAGCGAGGAGAGCAGCGGCGAGCGGGTGAGCTCGTACACGAGCACGGTGAGCGCGAGCTCGCTGACGACGACGCCGAGCAGCGAGCAGAGGTGCGCGGCGAACACGTAACGGAACTCGCGGACGGCGAAGACGGCGCGGTAGCCGGGCTGCGGGGCGACGGACGGGCGGGTGCCGGCGGGCGCCGGGGGCTCCCCCGGCGGCTTGAGGTCGTTCGTGGGCATGCCCGCAGCGTGCGGGTGTGTCGGTGTCCCGCCCTAGACTTTCGGCCCCAGCCGAAAGTCTGCGGCTCCCTGGAGGCCCCGTGCCGTACCACCTGCACTTCGGCGAGGCCGATCCGCTGCGCATCCGGTTCGCGATCTCGCCGCTGTGGGAGACGCAGGGCGCGGTGCGGGTGCTCGCGCGGCCGCGGCAGCAGGGGTATCACCTGCCGTGGTTGCGGCGGATCGCCGAGGCCGCGCGTGGGGTGGACCTCGGGCCGCTGCATCTGCTGATGCCGGAGCGGGGGCACAACCCGGACTTTCTCTATCCGCCGCCGATCGGGCCCGCCGCCACCTTCGAGGAGGAGATCGCGGCCGTGCGCGGAACGGATCCGGCGGTCGCCGCGGACGACCTCGCGCGGGCGCTCGCCGAGACGCCGGGCGCGGCGGACACGCCGGCCGGGCGGCGGATGCTGGCCGATCCGGCCGACGCCGTGCGCTGGCTCGCGGACCTCGTCGAACAGGCCTGGGAGGCCCTGGTGGCGCCCGAGTGGCCCCGGCTGCGGGCGCTGCTCGAAGCGGATGTCGCGTATCACTCGCGGCGGCTGGCCGACGGCGGTCTGGAGCGGCTGCTCGGCGAGCTGCACCCGGCCTTCGCCTGGTCGGAGGAGACGGCGACGCTCACCGTGGAGTACCGCGGGAAGCACGTCCGCGCCCTGGACGGCCAAGGCCTGGTCCTGCTCCCGTCGGTGTTCGTCTGGCCGGAGGTCGTGAGCGGCTTCGACCCTCCGTGGCAGCCGACCATCGCCTACCCGGCGCGCGGGATCGGCGGCCTGTGGACGGAGCCGGGCGAGCGCACCCCGGAGGCGCTGGCCCGGCTCCTCGGCCGGGCGCGGGCGGACGTGCTGTGCGCGCTCGACGAGCCGGCGGGCACCTCGGCGCTCGCGCACCGGCTCGGCCTCGCGCTCTCCTCGGTGTCGGCGCATCTGTCGGTGCTGCGGGCGGCGGGACTGCTCACCTCGCGGCGGTACGGGCATCAGGTGCTCTACGAGCGGACGGCGCTCGGGATCGCGCTCGCGGTGTCGCAACCCGACACAGACTGACCGGTATGTCACGATGGCCCGACATGTGGCCCGACACGTCACGTCTCGTCGTCCTGTAACCCGACCCGACCCTGGGGGCCGGATGCTCCGCCGCCGTCACGTCACCACCGCCGCTCTCGCCCTCGTCACCGCCCTCCTGCTCACCGGCTGCGGCACGGGCGACGACGGTCCGGACTCCCCCGTCGGGCCGCCCTCGGCGCGCGGCGAGGCGGCGCCGCCGACCGGCGGCTCGCCCTTCTGGGTCGACCCGGAGAGCGACGCGGCCCGGCAGGTGCGGCAGTACGAGGCACAGGGCCGCGCCGAGGACGCCAAGGTGCTGCGGCGGATCTCCGAACAGCCGGTGGCGGACTGGCCGGCCGGCGACAACCCGGTGCCGGACGTGTCCCGGGCGGTGAAGGGCGCGGCGCCCGACGAGCGCACGGTGGTCTTCGTCGCGTACAACATCCCGCACCGCGACTGCGGGATGTACTCGGCGGGCGGGGCGCACGACGGGCAGGCGTACCGCACCTGGGTGGACGCCTTCGCCACGGCGATCGGGGACGCGCCCGCCGTCGTGGTCCTGGAGCCCGACGCGGTGCCGCACGTCGTGGACGGCTGTACCCCCGGCGAGTACCACGAGGAGCGGCTGCAACTGCTCTCCGAGGCGATCGAGCGCTTCAAGCGGCAGCCGCACACCCGGGTCTATCTGGACGCCGGCAACCCGGCCTGGATCGACGACCCGAACAAGCTGGTGGAGCCGCTGCGCCGGGCGGGCATCGCCCGCGCCGACGGCTTCGCGCTCAACGTCTCCAACTTCCAGACCAACGACGTCGTACGGGGCTTCGGCGCGGGTCTGTCCCGGCTGCTCGGCGGCACCCACTTCACCGTGGACACCAGCCGCAACGGCGACGGCCCCCTCCCGGGGGACCGGGCGGAGGCCTGGTGCAATCCCCCGGGCCGGGCGCTCGGCGTGCCGCCGACGGACCGGACCGGGGACGAGCTGGTCGACGCGTATCTGTGGATCAAGCGGCCCGGCGACTCGGACGGCCCCTGCCGGGGCGGCCCGGCCGCCGGGACCTGGTGGCCCGACTACGCGCTGGGTCTCGCGCGCCGGGCGAAGGGCTGAGCCGGGCCAGGGCTGAGCCGGGCGAAGGCTCAGGAACCCTCGGGCTCCTCGTCCGTACCCGCCACCTGGATCCACTTCGCCTCGGACGGAATCCCGTCCTGGTCCGTCACGAACAGCATGTACCAGCCGGGCGGGACCAGGGTGCGGTCCTTGGGGACCTCGACGGTGACGGTCACCCCGTCCGCCTCCTTCGTCAGACCGAGCTCGATGGAGCGCTGTTCGACGTCCGTCGTGTGGGTGACGGCGCTGGGCCGCATCAGCCGGGCCGCGGTGATCCGGGCCGCGTCCTGGGTCTTGAAGGTGGCCCGGCCGTTCTGGTCGAGCTCCTGCGGGCCCTCGCCGAGCACCGGCCGGTTCCCGCCGGCCCGGTGCAGGGCGGGCGGGGTGAAGACCTCGATGCGCTGCTCGAAGGTGCCGAGCTTGGTGTTGTCCTTGTTGCTGTAGAGCGGGTCGGAGCCGAAGGTGGCGACCCGGCCGTCGGGCAGCAGCAGCGCCTCGGAGTGGTAGTTGCGGCCGACGGTCGGCTCGGCGGCCTCGTTGAAGGCGTTGCTGCGGGGGTCGTAGAACTGCGACTTGAGGATGTCGCTGCCGCCGGAGCCCCGGTACTGCTCGGAGCCGCCGCTGGTGAAGACGGTGTCGTCGGGCATGAGCACGCTGCTGAGGTAGCGGGTGCCCTGGGGCAGGGCCGGCCCGTCGGTGAAGACGGGGCTGTCCTTGGACAGGTCGATGATGGAGGTCCGGGCGGTGGAGTTCGGGGACTCGCCGACCCCTCCGCCGCCGAGCACCATGACCTTCTGGTCCTGGGCGGGCGGCAGCATCAGGGAGGCGGAGGTCTCCAGCTGGTCGGGGTCGGTGAGGCCGGGGAGCTTGGTGAAGGCGTTCTTCTTCAGGTCCCACAGGCCCGGCTCGCGGCCCTTGTCGGCGGGGCCGTAACCGGCGTTGGAGCCGGTGTAGAGCAGCTTGCCGCCCTTGGTGAGGAAGAGCGCCGGGTAGGTGGGGAAGTAGCGGAAGGGGCCCTTGGACCACTTCTTGGTCTTCGGGTCGTAGATCTCGTTGTCGCCGGGGACGACGTCGCCGACGTCGTTGAGCCCGGACACCGCGAGCACCTTGCCGTCGTCGAGGGTGACGAGGGTCGGGTACCAGCGGGCGTCCTTCATCGGCGCGACCGGGATGTAGCGCTCGGCCTTCGGGTCGAACTCGTAGGCCGCCTTGATGCCCTGGAAGTCCTGCTTCTCGGTGGTGAGCTTCTGGGCGAGGCCGTAGACGTTGTCGGCGTCGTCGCCCTTGAGCCCGACGACCTCGTACTGCGCGGCCTCGGTGGTGAGCGCCTGCGGGCCCTCCTTGACGGCCTCGACGAAGACCCGCGCCTCCGCCGCGGTGACCTTGGTCTTCCAGGGCTTCATCTGGCCGCTCTTGAAGTACGAGATCTCGAACTCGCGCTTGGCCTTGGGGACAGTGACGTCGAACTTCGTCACGTACTCGACACCGGACGGGGAGCGGAAGACGGTGCCCTTCTTGAGGGTGATCGCCCGGTCGGGGCTCTCGTTCTTGACCCGCATGCCGCCGCCGGCCTTCTTCACCTTGCCGTCGAGGATCTCGTAGCGGGCGGTGCCGCCGGCCACCAGGAGGCGCCCGTCGGGGAGCTGGGTGTGGCCGGAGCAGAAGAAGTCCTCCGGGGTGTCGATCTTCTTGAAGGTGTTCTTGACCGGGTCCCACAGGACGGTCTCGAAGGTGCCGGCGTCGAACTTCTTCTGGTTGTTGCCGGAACCGGCGATGAGCAGCACCTTGCCGGTGTGCAGCAGGGCGGCGTGGATGGCGTTGACCTTGTACTGCTCGGGGACGTCGACCACGTCCCAGGAGCCGTACTTCTTCATGTACTCGGGCTGCGCGATCTTGTACGCGTGGTACTTCTCGCTCGCGAAGGAGACGGCGGCCGGGGCGTTGAGGGCCGCGAGGACGAGGACGGCACCGCTGCCGAACAGGGTCTTCTTGAACTGCTTGGACGGCCGGTAGGCCATGGCTCAGTTCCCTCCGGTCGTCGTGGGCGCGGGAGCGGTGGTGGGCTTGGGACCCGTCTTGGCCGGGGTGGCGACGAGGGTGCGGCCCTCCGCGGCGAGGCCCTCGGCGGCGAGGCCCGCGGCGGCGTCCGTACGGCCGCGGGCGCGGGTCCTGGCCCGGGCGGCGGCGCGCACCCGGAGCCGGCGCTTCTCGCGCTGTGCAGTGAAGGCCCACACGGTGATCGGGGCGAGCGCGATGACCAGGGCGAGCACGGCCCAGGTGCGCATGGCGGCGTGGGTGTGGCCGAAGTGGACGGAGGCGACCAGGGAGGCGACGAGGACCGCGGCCCAGTAGAGATGGATCCGGAAGGTGAGGATCCGGTCGGGGCTGGCCTCGCCGCCCTTGGGGGTGACGACGAAGCGGCCGCGGGTGCGGAGCAGCGCGGAGCCCAGCGACTTGAGGTAGATCGGCGCGGAGATCGCGGACATCGCCATGCCGGCGAGGCCGCCGGAGCCCTCGGGCTCGTGCGGCGAGACGTTGTGGCGGCGGTTCCAGAGGTAGAGGCCGATCTGCAGGGCGACGGCGTCGCTGTAGATCATCAGCCAGACCGAGGAGGAGACCTGGGTGCCGGAGGCGCCGAGCCACAGGAAGAGGACGCAGGAGAGGATGCCGAGCAGCCAGTTGACGGCCGTCATCGGGTAGTAGACGAGCATCAGCGTGTAGTTGAGGAGCCGTCCGGGCGGGGTCCGGAAGGGTGCCTTCCAGTACTGCTTGAGCAGCGTCTCGTAGGTGCCGCGGGACCAGCGCAGCTGCTGGGTGAAGAAGTCGGTCCAGGAGGCCGGTCCCTCCCCCACCGCGAGCACGTCCGGGGTGTAGACGGAGCGCCAGAAGCGGCCGGTCAGCGGGTTGCGGCGGCGGTGCAGTTCGAAGCCGGTGGCCATGTCCTCGGTGATCGAGTCGTACAGGCCGCCGATCTGCTTGAGGGCGGAGATCCGCACGACGTTGTTGGTGCCGACGAACATGGGGGTGCGGTAGCGGTTGCCGGCCCGCTGGATGAGCGCGTGGAAGAGGAACTGCTGCGACTCGGCGGCCTTGGTGACGGCGGAGGTGTAGTTGCCGTACACCTGCGGGCCGACGACGAAGGCGATGTCGGGGTCGCGGAAGTAGCCGAGCATCCGCTCCAGGAAGTTGGGCAGCGGCACGTGGTCGGTGTCGACCGAGGCGAAGAAGTCGTAGCCGTCGCCGTGCATCGCGAGCCAGGCGTTGTAGTTGCCGTGCTTGGTGCGGGCCTTGTGGACGCCCTTCTTGCGGTTCCACTCGGGGACTCCGGCCCGGGTGAAGTGCCGGACGCCGAGCTCCTCGCAGAGCGCCTTGGCGTCGGCGTCGTCGCCCTCGTCGAGCAGCCACACGTCGAGCGGCCCGTCGTGCCGCAGCCGTACGGCCCCCTGGAGGGTGGCCCGGACCATGGAGAGCGGCTCCTTGCCGGGCACGTACGTGGTGAGGAAGGCGACCCGGGTGCCGGGGGCGGCGCGCACGGGTATCGGGTCACGGGCGACGAGGGTGGCGTGCGCGATCGAGGTGACGTTCACCAGCATGAAGAAGCAGATCAGCCCGATCGCGACGAGCATGACGGTGTCGTACGGCACCCGCCAGACGTCGTCCCCCTCGCGCACGGTCCAGTGGCTGGGCCAGACGAGGTACGCCAGGAGCAGCGCCGAGAGCAGCGGCGCGAGTCCCATGAGGAGGACGGCTCGTATTCGGTGCGGCTCCTTCGAGAGCAGACTCCGGTACTGCACCCGGTAGGGCCCGTTCGCCTGGTCCGGTTCCGTGAGGGGACCGGCGAGTCGGCTGTAGGTGTCGTAGTCGTAGCCTCCCGGCCGCACGGTGCCTCCAGCTGTCGTCGAACCTGTCGATAGCCCCACAAAAAGGGACATTCATCGGCGTGTCGACTGGAAGCGTCCGAGTGAGGGGTTTTCAGATACCGCGACCCTCTACGCGCAACGGGTGACGGGCGGCCCGGGGAGCCTGGGGCGCCGAGCCGGCCTCCCGCCCGAACCCTTCGACGAAGGCGGTGAGCAACCGGGCGAACTCCACCCGGTCGGCCGCCGGCCAGTCCGCCATCGCCCGGGCGAACACCTCCTCACGGAGCCGGTGGGTCCGGTCGAGCCGGTCCCGGCCCTCGGGCGTGAGCGCGAGCAGCATCCGGCGGGCGTCGGCCGGGTCGGGGCCCCGCGTCAGCCACCCCTCCTCGGCGGCGCGCAGCACCAGCCGGCTGGCCCGGGGCTGGTCCACCCCGAGCGCGGCGGCGACGTCCGAGACGGAGCAGGCGCCGTCGCGCTCCTCCACGGCGTCGAGGACGCCGAAGAGGGTGGGGTCGACAGGCCGGCCCTCACCGTCGGGCGGGGCGAGGCGGCCGAGGGAGCGGCGGGTCTGGCTGCGGCGGATGGCGACCATGGCGCGCTCGACGGCGGTGAGAGCCTGGCGCTGTTGCTTGTCCGACATGCATGCTAGTTTACAACTATTGTAAAACTACATGGATCGACGGATCGAGGTGCCCGCACCATGGAAGACCTCCGCACCCAGCGCCCGCTCGGCTACTGGCTCAAGCACATCGACGGCGCGATCGAAGCCGCCATGGCCCGCCTCCTCGCCGCCGACGACCTGACCCGGCGCGACTGGCAGGTCCTGAACACCCTCTCGTACGAGCCCATCACCCCGAGCCGGATCGACGAGACCCTGGCCCCCTTCCTCTCCCCCACCGAGCCGTCGACGCGCCCCCACGTCGACGCCCTGGTCCGACGCGGCTGGGCCCGCCCCGGCCCCGCCGACACGATCCGACTGACCGACCAGGGCCACGCGGCCCACCACCGCATAGCCGAACAGGTCACCGCCCTCCGGGCCCGGGTGACCGAGAGCCTGTCGCCGGAGGAGTACGGGACGCTCATAGCCCTGCTCCGGCGCGTCGCCGACCACCTGGACGCGGCGGAGCCCCGGACCGGTTGAGGTCCGGGGCTCCGCGAGAGCGCGTCAGAGAGATCCCTCGCCGCCGGCCCGTTCGGCGAGGTATTCCGCCGCGCGGGCACTTCCGAGGTCCGCCGCTTTCCGGTACCAGTCCATGGACTCGGAATGTTCTCCCCTCTGCTCCAGAATCCACCCCACCGACTCCGCGGCCGTCGCGTGTCCGGTTTCCGCGCAGGCCCGAAACCACTGTTCCGCCTCACCCAGGGCGCCGCGTTCCGCCAGCTTGACGCCGAGCTGGAACATCGCCTCGGGATCGCCAGCCTCGGCGCCCGTCCGATGGTTCGCCTCGGCCACGGCGGCGACCTCCGGTCGGTCGGGTTCCGGGTGAAGGTTGGAGTTATGGGTCACCTGGCCGTCCCGGCCGTACTTCACCATGGTGGTCTCGGCCGTGGTGCGGACCGCACAACCGGCCCACCCTTGCTCTGCCCCACAACTCCACTCGACGCCGAGGTCCCACTGGACGTCGTGCTCCTTGGTATGCGCGGTCAGGAGGAACCACTCGCTCTCCCCGCCGGCGATCGTCGCGGGAAACGTCACGGGAGCGGGCCCGGGCGCCATCTGCGCCGGCTCGTCCAGCCACACTCGAACGTGCGGGTCCGGGATCCGGGCTCCGGGCCTCATCGCCACAGGGGCGCTTCGCGTGGGGTGGCGGGCCCTCACCCGGAACCCGAGGCTGTGCACGACCACCGCTTCCTCCTCGGGGGCGCTCACCCGCACCGCGATACCGTGTCCGCTGACCTGGACGGGTATGGGGCTCGGCCCCGTCGCCGAGCTGGGCGGGTAGATCAGTTGCAGCTGACCGATCAGCTGGACTTCAACGACGGGTTCCAAAGGGCCACCTCCGTGTCCCGGGTCTGGCCGTGAAGCGGAAGGGATGCCCGCCGAGGTCGACGACGCTCGTGCCCGTGCGGCCGGCGCAGGTCCAGTCGACTTCCAGGCGCCAGTCGATGTCGTGCGGGCCGCAGTGGACCGTCAGCTCGAAGACCTCCGGGTCCCCTGGGGAAACCGTGTAAAGGAACTTCGGGCCCTTGAGGCGCGGCGGATCCTTGTCGAGGTTCAGCGAGTACTTGCGGACCTCCGGGATGCCCCAGTGCATCGTCTCGGTCCCGCCGAGCGGCGGGCGACGCGCGATCACCAGGGGTCGCATGGCGCGCAGCAGGACAGCCCGGTCCTCGCAAGCCTCCACGAAGACGCGGACCAGTCCCCCGCTGAGTGGAACTCCGTCGGACCAGTCGCGCTGGATCACGTAGTCGGCCTCCACCTCGCAGGTGATGGCGACCGGGATTTCGACGGAAGGCGGACGCGAGGGCGGATTGTGGAGGTGTAACTCGCCGATGGATCCGGCCTGCACCACCGACTGCGCCTCGCCTGACATCTCATTGCGCGTCAGCGGCTCCCCCGTCCCGCCGCCATTCGAGCGCTCGGGCTCACGGGCCGCACCGTACTCACCCATATCTCCCCCAAGAACGACGGTCACCGGCGTCCGCCCCAATCGTCCTCCACCCAGGTGCCGAGCGGACCCGGTTCGCTGCAGATTCCGGTGCGGGCCGCCCACGCGGCCAGACCTATCCCGCGACGCTAGACGGTGGCGACGGCAAGCATGTGGGAGCTCGCCGCAAGCAGGTCCGGGTGGGACTCCGCCAGGCGGGCGGCTGTCAGGGCCGCCTGGAACATCGGCGAGTCCACCACGCTCTCCTTGGTGTGCTGCTCCGTCGCCTTGAGCGCGGACCACACCGGCCCTTCGATCCCGTAGACGGCCGGGTCCGTGAGACCGGCCTCGCTCAGCTCTGCGGCCAGGCCTTCGCCTGTGTGGAAGTACGAGCTGGTGAACCCCTTGCGGCCCGGCGCGTGGACGCCCGTCACGAGGATGTCGGCCACGGCGTCGCGGACGCGGTCGACCGTGAGCATGGTGGTGGCGACATGCTCGAAGAGCGAGGCGTAGCGGCCGATGGCCGCCGCCGCGACCAGGCCCCCGGGGCGGACGACCCGGGCCGCCTCGCGCAGCGCGCGCAGGCGGTCGCCGTGATCGAGCAGGTGGTAAAGGGGGCCGAGGACGAGAGCCACGTCATACGAGTCGTCGGCCGCGTCCAACGCCCGCGCGTCCCCGAGGGCGGACCGGATTCCCAGGGCGGACGCCTCCTCGACGTGGCGCGGGACGGGGTCGATGAGCTCGACGTCGTAACCGTCCTCGATCAGCCATCGGGCGTGCGCGCCAGGGCCGCCGCCGATGTCGAGGATCCGGGCCGGCGCGCCCGGCAGGTGCCGTCGCAGCAGTTCCTGAGTACGGACCATCTCGAGGACCCCGTCGGCGCTGCCGGTCAGCCGCTCGGACTCGTTGATGGTCTCGCTGTAGAAGGCGATGATCTCGGGACCTACGGAAGGTGTGGGCATGGCTGCGATTGTGACCGCTGGCGGTGCGAGGTGACAGCCCCCTAGCCTGACCGGTCAACCGGTCAGCATCAATCGCCAGGGAATGGACATGCCTCTCCTGAAGTACGAGCAGATCGCCGAGAGCCTGCGTCGCCGCATCGCCGACGGGGAGTTCGCCCCCGGCTCACTTCTCCCCTCCAGCCGCGACCTGTGCGAGCAGTGGGGTGTCTCGCGGGCGACGGCCATCAAAGCCATGGAAACGCTCCGCGCCGACGGTCTGGTGACGCCCCACCAGGGGCGCGGATTCTCGGTCGTGGACACCCCGGTGGCCAGGCCGGCCGGCGGGCGCGGCCCCGGCACCAGCCGCATTCAGGGAGGGCTGCCGTTCAAGCGTCTCGGCGTGCCGGAGTTGCTGGTGCCGCCCTCCCACGTCGCCGAGGCCTTGGGGCTGGGGAGCGGCGTACGCGCCTTGCACCGCGCCCGGTTGACTCTGCTGGACGACGGTCGACCGCACTCTCTCGCCATGGCCTGGTTCCCGCCCGACATCGCCGAGACTTGCCCACGACTGCATCAGAACGGCCCGATTGCCGAAGGAACCACGCACTACGTCCGGCGCACGACCGGCCGGGGCCCGGTCCGGGGCGTGGATGTCACGTCGGTCCGGCTGGTGACCAGCGCCGAAGCGGAACAGCTTCGGGTGAAGCGCCCGTGCGCCGTCGCCGTGGTGCTGCACACGGCGTACGACGCAGAGGACCGGCCACTGGTCTGCGAGGAGGGCCTGACGCCCGAGGGAGTGTGGGAGCGCACGGACAACTATTCGATGGGTCACGGCGATTGACTGGACCGGTCCACCGGTCCAGTCTGATTCCGGCGGCAGGCGCACGTACGGTGCGCCTCGCCGGCCGGAAGGAGGATCCGCATGCCCACACCACCCGAGGAACCCCGCCCGGGCGAGCCGAGCCGGGCCCTGCGCTTACGGGCGGCCGACGGCTGGGAGCGGTTCATGCGCCGCGGCCAGGACCGAGCAGGACAGGAAGACGCCCCGTATGCGGTCGGCCCGGACGGCTACGAGCAGCATCCGCTCCTGAACACACTGGTCCGCGATGTCGCCTCGCGCAGCGTGCGGCGCCTCACCGCCGTCACCCACGAACTTCAGGACGGCGGCCGCCCGGTTCGCCTGGCACACATCCGGCCATCGTCCGGTGTCGAGTGGACCACGGCGGCGGACAACGTCCGGGCGATGCCGATCGAGCGCAACATCACGTCATGAGCGTGGGCCTCAGCCGGCCAGGTGCCGCTCCACCGTCTCGACCTTCTGCGTCAGGCCGTCGGTCACGCCGGGGCGGATGTCCGCCTTCAGGACGACCGAGACGCGCGGGGCGCGCGCCTCGACGGCGGCGACGGCGCGCTTGACGACGTCCATCACCTCGTCCCACTCGCCCTCGACGGAGGTGAACATGGCGTCGGTGCGGTTCGGGAGACCCGACTCGCGGACGACGCGGACCGCGTCGGCGACGTATTCGCCGACGTCCTCCCCCACTCCGAGGGGGGTCACCGAGAACGCGACGATCACGCGTTGACCACTCCCTCGCGGCGGGCGCGGGACGCGATGACCGCGGCCTCGGCCTCGCGCTTCAGCTTGCGCTCGGCGACGAAGCCACCGAAGGGAAGCACGGAGAGGACGAAGTAGAGCGCGGCCGTGCCGAAGCTCCACTTGGTCTTGTTCCAGGCGTCCAGCCAGAAGAGGACGTAGAGGATGAAGAGGATGCCGTGGATCGCGCCCATGACCGGCACCGCGTTGAAGTCCGTGGTCCGCTTCAGCACCGAGCAGACCAGGAGCAGCAGGAACGACACTGCTTCCGGTGCGGAGACGAGCCGGAGCCGGTGCAGGGAGGAGGCGGTCTTGATGTCCACGGGAGGGGTCACCTTCGTTCGGATCTTGTGAACGGATGCACAAGGGCCGTTCCATTGTGCACGCCGACTTTGCTGTCCCTTTATCCGGGGGCCCAGTACCTTCCCTGGGTGGCAACGTTCCGACTCCAAGGCAGCAAAGTGCTCGCCGTGACCATGACCGGCGACGCCGTGAAGGCGAAAAACGGCTCGATGGTCGCCTACGACGGCCAGATGGCCTTCAAGAAGATGTCCGGCGGCGGTGAGGGCCTGCGGGGCATGGTGACCCGCCGGCTGACCGGTGAGCAGATGGAGGTGATGGAGGTACGGGGGCAGGGAACCTGCTGGTTCGCCGACCGGGCCTCCGAGATCAACCTCGTCCAACTGCACGGCGACAAGCTGTGGGTGGAGGCGAGCAATCTGCTCTGCACCGACGCCGGGCTGCGCACCGGCACGACGTTCACCGGGCTGCGCGGGGGTGCGACGGGCAACGGTCTGTTCACCACGACCGTGGAGGGCACCGGGCAGGCGGCGATCATGTCGGACGGTCCGGCGGTGGTGCTCCGGGTGAGCCCGCAGTACCCGCTGTCGGTCGACCCCGGCGCGTACATCGCCCACCAGGGCAACCTCCAGCAGAGCTTCCAGTCCGGTGTGACCTTCCGCACCTTCCTGGGCGAGGGCGGCGGCGAGGCGTTCCAGATCCGCTTCGAAGGTGACGGACTCGTGTACGTCCAGCCGTCCGAGCGGAACACGATCGGAGGTGACGTCTGATGCCGTTCCGCGAGATCAACTCCAAGATGATCGAGGCCACGGTGATTCCGGGGCAGCGGCTCTTCAGCCAGCGCGGCGCGATGCTCGCGTACCGCGGCGACGTCACTTTCACGCCGAACATCACGGGCGGCCAGGGCGGTCTGATGTCGATGATCGGCCGCCGGGTGGCCGGCGAGGCGACCCCGCTGATGACCGTCGAAGGCAGCGGCACGGTGATGTTCGGGCACGGCGGCCACCACATCCAGGTGATCGCGCTGACCGGCGACACCCTCTACGTGGAGGCGGACCGGCTGCTCGCCTTCGACGGGACCCTGGAGCAGGGCACCATGTTCATGGGCTCGCAGGGCGGTGTGATGGGCATGGTGCGCGGCCAGGTGACCGGCCAGGGCCTGTTCACCACGACGCTCAAGGGCCACGGCTCGGTGGCGGTGATGGCGCACGGCGGCGTGATCGAGCTGCCGATCACGCCGGGCCGCCCGGTGCACGTCGACCCGCAGGCGTACGTGGCGCACCACGGCGACGTGCGCAACAAGCTGTCCACGGCGCTCGGCTGGCGGGACATGGTGGGCCGGGGCTCGGGCGAGGCGTTCCAGCTGGAGCTGAGCGGCAGTGGCGCGGTCTACGTCCAGGCCTCGGAGGAGAAGCTGTGAGCACCCCTGTGATCCACGACCCGATGACGCTGCCGTCGGACGACAACGTCAATCCGTACACCTTCTGCGTGGAGCTGAAGGGCTCCCAGTGGTTCCTGCAGAAGGGCAAGATGATCGCCTATTACGGGCGGATCGACTTCAACGGGATCGGGCACGGCCGGCTGGACCGGCTGGTGCGGACCTCGTTCCATTCGCCGCTGCACGCGAGCGACTGGGTGGTGGCGGAGGGCAGCGGGAAGATGCTGCTCGCGGACCGGGCGTTCGACGTGAACTCGTACGACCTGGACGAGGGCAACCTGACGATCCGTTCGGGGAATCTGCTGGCGTACCAGCCCTCGCTGGCGCTGAAGCAGTCGATCGTGCCGGGCTTCGTGACGCTGATCGGTACGGGGAAGTTCGTGGCGGCGTCGAACGGTCCGGTGGTGTTCATGGAGCCGCCGCTGCGGGTGGATCCGCAGGCGCTGGTCGGCTGGGCGGACTGTCCCTCCCCCTGCCACCACTACGATCACGGTTATCTGACCGGCGTGATGGGCGGCGTACGGGCCCTGACGGGCATCGGCGGCTCGTCGGGCGAGGAGCACCAGTTCGAGTTCGTCGGGGCGGGCACGGTGCTGCTGCAGTCGACGGAGCTGCTGATGGCGGAGCGGGCGATCGGCGCGCCGGGGGCGGCGGCGGGTCCGGGTGTGCCGGGTGCCGTGCCGGGGATGCCGGGATCACATGGTTCCGGCCAGAACCAGGCGGGGTCGGTACCGCGTCTTCCCGGCCAGCTGGGGGACCTGCAGCGTCGCTTCGGTCTGTGAGCGGTAGTCTGCGGAGCGTGACGCGTCGAACACACTCCCAGAGTTCGTCAAGTATTCAACTTCTTTAGGTAGAATCCATATATGGAGACCGAGACCGCCACCCCCTGGCTCACGGACGCAGAGCAGTGCGCCTGGCGCACCTTCCTGGACGTCAACAGAATGCTGACGTACCAGTTGGAGAAGGACCTCCAGCCCTTCGGCCTGACGATGAACGACTACGAGATCCTCGTGAACCTCTCGGAGTCGGCGGAGCGGCGGCTGCGCATGAGCGATCTGGCCGCCGCCACCCTGCAGTCCAAGAGCCGGCTCTCGCACCAGATCACCCGGATGGAGAACGCCGGCCTGGTGCGCCGTGAGAACTGCGAGTCCGACCGGCGCGGGCTCTACGCGGTGCTGACGGACGAGGGCATGGCGACCATGCACAAGGTCGCCCCGCACCACGTCGAGTCGGTGCGCAAGCACTTCATCGACCAGATCGGCCCGGAGGCCCTGACCGACCTCCACGACTCGCTGAAGCCGGTCGCGGAGCAGCTGCGCGGCCGCCGCGGGAAGCCGTAGCCAGCCGCCACAGCCGTACGGGAAAGGCCCGGCGCCCCTCGCGGGTGCCGGGCCCTTCTCGTACCCGTGTGGGCTACCGGCCCGTCAGGCTCGCGATGAGCTCGTCGGAGGCCGCGTACGGATCGAGCTCGCCGGCCGTGATGCGCTCGGCGAGCGCGTCGAGCCGGCGGTCGCCGCGCAGGTCGCCGATCCGCTCCCGCAGGGCGGTGACGGCGATCGTCTCGACCTCGCGGGCCGCCCGGGCCCGGCGCCGCTCCGCGAGCACGCCGTGCTCCTCCATCCACGCGCGGTGCTTCTCCAGGGCCTCCACGACCTCGTCGACGCCCTCGCCGCGGGCGGCGACGGTCTTGACGATCGGGGGGCGCCAGTCGCCGGGCGCGCGGGCCTCCCCGAGGCCCAGCATGTGGTTGAGCTCGCGCGCGGTGGCGTCCGCGCCGTCCCGGTCGGCCTTGTTGACCACGTACACGTCGCCGATCTCCAGGATGCCCGCCTTGGCGGCCTGGATGCCGTCGCCCATGCCCGGGGCGAGGAGCACCACCGAGGTGTCGGCCTGGGAGGCGATCTCGACCTCGGACTGGCCGACGCCGACGGTCTCCACCAGGATCACCTCGCAGCCGGCCGCGTCCAGGACGCGGATGGCCTGCGGGGCGGACCAGGCGAGACCGCCGAGGTGCCCGCGGGTGGCCATGGAGCGGATGTAGACGCCCGGGTCGGAGGCGTGCTCCGACATCCGCACCCGGTCGCCGAGCAGCGCCCCGCCGCTGAACGGCGAGGACGGGTCGACGGCGAGCACGCCGACCCGCTTGCCGGCCCTGCGGTACGCGGCGACGAGCGCCGAGGTCGAGGTCGACTTGCCGACGCCGGGCGAGCCGGTCAGGCCCACCACGTAGGCGTTGCCGGTCAGCGGCGCCAGCGCCGCCATCACCTCGCGGAGCTGCGGGGACGCCCCCTCCACCAGCGAGATCAGCCGGGCCACGGCGCGCGGCCGGCCCTCCCGTGCCTGGTCGACCAGTGCGGGGACGTCCACCATGTGCGCTGCTCCTTGAGATGACGGACTACGGACCGTGTGCCCGGACCGCAGGCCCGGGCCACGAGCCCGGATTACTTGCCGGGGACCTTCACGATCAGGGCGTCGCCCTGGCCGCCGCCGCCGCACAGGGCCGCTGCGCCCACGCCGCCGCCGCGGCGCTTGAGCTCCAGGGCCAGGTGCAGCACCACTCGGGCGCCGGACATGCCGAGCGGGTGGCCGAGCGCGATGGCGCCGCCGTTGACGTTCACCTTTTCGGAGGTGACGCCGAGGTCCTTCATTGACTGGTGGGCGACGGCGGCGAAGGCCTCGTTGATCTCGATCAGGTCGAGGTCGGAGACCTCCAGGCCCTCCTTCTTGAGGGCGTGCAGGATGGCGTTGGACGGCTGCGACTGCAGCGAGTTGTCCGGGCCGGCCACATTGCCGTGGGCGCCGATCTCGGCGATCCACTCCAGGCCCAGCTCCTCCGCCTTGGCCTTGCTCATCACGACCACGGCGGCGGCGCCGTCGGAGATCTGCGAGGCGGTGCCGGCGGTGATGGTGCCGTCCTTGGCGAAGGCCGGGCGGAGCTTGCCGAGGGACTCGGCGGTGGTCTCGCCGCGGATGCCCTCGTCCTGGGAGAAGACGACCGGCTCGCCCTTGCGCTGCGGGATCTCGACCGGGGTGATCTCGGCCTCGAAGATGCCGTTCTTCTGGGCGGCGGCGGCGCGCTGGTGCGACAGGGCGGCGATCTCGTCCTGGACGTCGCGCGGGATGCCGAGGCGGCTGTTGTGCTTCTCGGTGGACTCGCCCATCGCGATGCCGTCGAACGGGTCGGTGAGGCCGTCGTACGCCATGGTGTCGAGCATCTCGATCGCGCCGTACTTGTAGCCCTCGCGGGACTTCGGCAGCGCGTGCGGCGCGTTCGTCATGGACTCCTGGCCGCCGGCCACGATGATGTCGAACTCGCCGGCGCGGATCAGCTGGTCGGCCAGCGCGATGGCGTCCATGCCCGACAGACACACCTTGTTGACGGTGAGCGCGGGGACGTTCATGGGGATGCCGCCCTTGACGGCGGCCTGGCGGGCGGGGATCTGCCCGGCGCCCGCCTGGAGCACCTGGCCCATGATCACGTACTGCACCTGGTCGCCGCCGATGCCGGCCCGGTCCAGGGCGGCCTTGATGGCGAAACCGCCGAGGTCGGCGCCCGAGAAGGACTTGAGGGAGCCGAGCAGGCGGCCCATGGGCGTGCGGGCGCCCGCGACGATCACTGAGGTGGTACCGGTCGTTCCAGACATGAGGCGCAGCCCCTTGGGATGAGGAGTGAACGAGGGTTTACCTTCAATGTACTGAGCCGCGACGGGCCGGGTCACCGGGCTGCCGGTGTGACGGCGCGCACGTTGCGTAACCATGCCCCGGGCGCTGCACTGGGAGCATGCTGACGCGTATCGACCACATCGGGATCGCCTGCTTCGACCTCGACAAGACGGTGGAGTTCTACCGGGCGACCTACGGCTTCGAGGTGTTCCACGAGGAGGTCAACGAGGAGCAGGGCGTGCGCGAGGCCATGCTCAAGATCAACGAGACCTCCGACGGCGGCGCCTCCTACCTCCAGCTCCTGGAGCCCACCCGCGAGGACTCGGCGGTGGGCAAGTGGCTGGCCAAGAACGGCGAGGGGGTGCACCACATCGCCTTCGGCACGGCCGACGTCGACGCCGACTCGGAGGCCATCCGCGGCAAGGGCGTCCGGGTGCTCTACGACGAGCCGCGGATCGGCTCCATGGGCTCCCGCATCACCTTCCTCCACCCCAAGGACTGCCACGGCGTCCTGACGGAACTGGTCACTTCGGCGAAGCCTTCCGCTGACCACTCCTCAGCGGAGCACTGACCTCCGGATTCCGGGCCCGGTAGAGTGGGCAACTCCGGGCCGGGGCCGGTCGGAGCCGTCCGCGTGCGGCTGCGAAGTCGGGATGTCGGGGTCGTCCGATCTGCCACGATTCCCCGGGGGGACCGTTCTGTCCGGTGAACGGTGCTCGTCGGAATGTCGCGACCGGGGTTGGGGTCTCCCCAGCTCGCCTGGCTCGGGGAAGGATGGACCGCGCAGTGCGGGGCTACGAACGCCAGGAGAGCCACCGAGCTGAAGACGACCATCTCTCGCGGTTCGAGGCCGAGATGGACCGGCTGAAGAAGGAGCGAGAGAAGGCCGTCCAGCACGCCGAGGACCTCGGGTACCAGGTCGAGGTGTTGCGCGCCAAGCTCCACGAGGCGCGTCGTACGATCGCGTCCAGGCCCGCGTACGACAGTGCGGACATCGGCTATCAGGCCGAACAGCTGCTGCGCAACGCGCAGATGCAGGCCGAGCAGCTGCGCCAGGACGCCGAGCGCGAGCTGCGCGAGGCCCGCGCCCAGACGCAGCGGATCCTGCAGGAGCACGCCGAGCAGCAGGCCCGGCTCCAGGCCGAGCTGCACACCGAGGCCGTGCAGCGCCGCCAGCAGCTCGACCAGGAGCTGAGCGAGCGCCGGCAGACCGTCGAGTCGCACGTCAACGAGAACGTGGCGTGGGCCGAACAGCTGCGGGCCCGCACCGAGTCCCAGGCCCGCCGCCTGATGGAGGAGTCCCGCGCCGAGGCCGAGCAGGCGCTCGCCGCCGCCCGCGCGGAGGCCACCCGGATCGCCGAGGAGACCCGCCGCCGGGCCGGCACCGAGGCGGAGACCGCCAGGGCCGAGGCCGAAGCGATTCTGCTGCGCGCCCGCAAGGACGCCGAGCGGCTGCTCACCGCCGCCTCAAGCCAGGCCGAGGAGGCCACCAGCCACGCCGAGCGGCTGCGCTCCAGCACCACCGCCGAGACGGACCAGGCCCGCCGCGAGGCCGCCGAGCTGTCCCGTACGGCCGAGGTCCGGGTCCAGGAGGCCGAGCTCAGGCTGCGCGAGGCCCGCGTCGAGGCCGAGCGCACCCTCTCCGAGGCCAAGGACGCCGCCGCCAAGCAGATCGCGAGCGCCGAGTCCGTCAACGAGGCCCGCACCCGCACCGCCAAGACCGAGATCGCCCGCCTGGTCGGCGAGGCCACCAAGGAGGCTGAGGCCCTCAAGGAGCAGGCCGAGGAGAAGCTCCGCGAGGCCACCGCCGAGGCCGAGAAGCTGGTCTCCGAGGCCTCCGACAAGGCCCGTACGGTCGCCGCCGAGGACTCCGCCGCCGCGCTCGCCAAGGCCGCGCGCAACGCCGAGGAGATCCTCACCAAGGCCTCCGCGGACGCCCAGGAGACCACCCGCAAGGCCGCCGAGGAGGCCGAGCGGATCCGCCGCGAGGCCGAGACCGAGGCCGACCGGCTGCGGTCCACGGCCGAGGAGCAGGCCGACGAGCTGCTCGGCTCGGCGAAGGACGACACCAAGGAGTACCGCGCCAAGACGGTCGAGCTGCAGGAGGAGGCCCGCCGGCTGCGCGGCGAGGCCGAGCAGCTGCGCGCCGAGGCGATCGCCGAGGGCGAGCGGATCCGCGGCGAGGCCCGGCGCGAGGCGGTCGGCCAGATCGAGGAGGCGGCGAAGACCGCCGAGGAGCTGCTCACCAAGGCCCGCACCGACGCCGAGGAGCTGCGCGGCAGCGCGAGCGCGGAGAGCGAGCGGGTGCGCGCCGAGGCCATGGAGCGGGCGCAGACCCTGCGCACCCAGGCCGAGGAGACCCTGGAGCGCACCCGGGCCGAGGCGGACCGGCTGCGCGCCGAGGCCGAGGAGCAGGCCGAGTCGGTACGGGCCGCGGCCGACCGCGAGGCCGCCGAGACCCGCGAGGAGGCCGGCCGGGCCGCCGCCGCGCGCCGGGCCGAGGCCGCCGAGGAGCTGACCCGGCTGCACACCGAGGCCGAGACCAAGCTCGCCTCGGCCGGCCAGGAGCTGACCGACGCCCGTACCGAGGGCGAGCGGATCCGGCGCGAGGCCGCCGAGGAGACCGAGCGGCTGCGCGCCGAGGCCGCCGAGCGGATCCGTACCCTCCAGGCCCAGGCCGAGACCGAGGCCGAGCGGCTGCGCGCCGAGGCCGCCGCCGACGCCTCGGCCACCCGGAGCGAGGCCGAGACCGCCGCCGGCACCGTGCGGACGGAGGCCGACGCCGAGGCCGAGCGGCTGAAGTCGGAGGCCCAGGAGACCGCCGACCGGCTGCGCGCGGAGGCCGCGGCCGCCGCCGAGCGGGTCGCCGCCGAGGCCGCCGAGGCGCTCGCCGCCGCCCAGGAGGAGGCCAACCGGCGCCGCCGGGAGGCCGAGGAGACCCTGGAGTCGGCGCGCGGCGAGGCCGGCCGGGAGCGCGAAGTCGCCCGCGAGCAGAGCGAGGAACTGCTCGCCTCCGCCCGCAAGCGGGTCGAGGAGGCGCAGACCGAGGCGCAGCGCCTGGTGTCCGAGGCGGACGCCCGCGCCACCGAGATGGTGTCCGCCGCCGAGACCACCGCGCAGGAGGTGCGGGACTCGGTCTCGGGCCTGCGCGAGACGGCCGAGGAGGAGATCTCCGGGCTGCGCTCCGCCGCCGAGCACGCGGCGGAGCGCACCCGTACCGAGGCTCAGGAGGAGGCGGACCGGGTCCGCGCCGACGCGTACGAGGAGCGGGAGCGGGCCACCGAGGACGCGAACCGGGTCCGCGAGCGCGCCCAGGAGGAGTCCGAGGCCGCCAAGGCGCTGGCCGAGCGGACCGTCGCGGACGCCCTCGCCGAGTCGGAGAAGCTGCGGACGGACACCGCCGAGTACGCCCAGCGGGTACGCACGGAGGTCACCGACGCGCTGGCCTCGGCCGAACAGGACGCGGCCCGCACCCGCGCGGACGCCCGCGAGGACGCCAACCGGATCCGTTCCGAGGCGGCCGCGCAGGCGGAGACCGTCGTGGGCGAGGCCCGTGCGGAGGCGGAGCGGATCGGCGAGGAGGCGGCGCGCGTCCTCGACGAGGCCCGCGAGGCCGCCGACAAGCGGCGCGCGGACGCGGCCGAGCAGGCGGACGCGCTGGTCGGCGAGGCGAGCGCGGAGGCCGAGCGGATCGCCAACGAGGCCGAGCAGCTCCTGGTCGAGGCCGAGCAGGTCAAGGCGGACGGCGAGGCCGAGGCCGAGGCCCTGCGGGCGGCCGCCCGCGCCGACGGCGAACA
>NZ_JAHTMW010000071.1 GCF_026236535.1 Streptomyces sp. SKN60
CAAAGATGGCTAACTTAAGAACTCAAAAGAGACTTGCTGCAAGTGTTGTTGGTGTCGGTAAGAGAAAGATTTGGTTGGACCCAAATGAAACCTCTGAAATTGCCAACGCCAACTCCAGACACGCTATTAGAAAATTGTACAAGAATGGTACTATTGTCAAGAAACCAAACACCATCCACTCCAAGTCCAGAGCTAGAGCTTTAAAGGAATCTAAGGCTGCTGGTAGACACATGGGATACGGTAAGAGAAAAGGTACCAAGGATGCCCGTATGCCACAACAAGTTTTGTGGATGAGAAGATTGAGAGTCTTGAGAAGATTATTGGCTAAATACAGAGATGCTGGTAAGATTGACAGACACTTGTACCACAACTTGTACAAGGCTGCTAAAGGTAACACCTTTAAACACAAGAGATCCTTGGTTGAACACATCATCACTGCTAAGGCTGAAGCTTTGCGTGAAAAGGCTCTTAAGGAAGAAGCTGAAGCTAGAAGAGTTAGAAACAGAGCTGCCAGAGAAAGAAGACAACAAAGAATTAACGAAAAGAGAGAGGCTTACTTGGC
>NZ_JAHTMW010000072.1 GCF_026236535.1 Streptomyces sp. SKN60
TGGTGATATCAACCAACTTCTTATCTTCAAACTCCTTCAATTGAGTCATGGCATACTCATCAATTGGATCAACCATAAACAAGACTTCAAAATTCTTGGCCTTCAAAGCATCCAAAAATGGTGACTTTTCAAGAGCCTTGATAGATTCACCAGTAATGTAGTAGATGTTCTTTTGGTGTTCTGGCATTCTGGTGACATAGTCGCTCAATGAAGTCATTTCTTCAGTGGACTTGGTGGAGTAGTATCTCAACAATTTGGACAATGCTTGTCTGTTTTGAGTATCTTCATGAATACCCAATTTGATATTCTTGGAAAATGCAGTGTAAAACTTGTCAAATTGTTCTTGATCTTCAGAAATTTCTTGGAAAGTTTCAATCATCTTCTTGACAATATTCTTTCTAATAACCTTCAAAATCTTATTTTGTTGCAACATTTCTCTTGACAAGTTCAATGGCAAATCTTCAGAGTCAACAACACCCTTGATAAAACTCAACCATTCTGGAATCAACTCTTCGGCATCATCAGTAATGAAAACACGACGAACATACAATTTGAT
>NZ_JAHTMW010000073.1 GCF_026236535.1 Streptomyces sp. SKN60
CTAATTCATCATGGGTATTTCCAGAGACTCTCGTCACAAACGTTCGGCCACTGGTGCCAAGAGAGCCCAGTTCAGAAAGAAGAGAAAGTTCGAGTTGGGAAGACAACCTGCTAATACCAAGATCGGTGCTAAGAGAATCCACTCTGTTAGAACCAGAGGTGGTAACCAAAAATTCAGAGCTTTGAGACTCGATACCGGTAACTTTTCATGGGGTTCCGAAGGTGTTTCCAGAAAGACCAGAATTGCTGGTGTGGTGTACCATCCTTCCAACAACGAATTGGTTAGAACCAACACCTTGACTAAGGCTGCCATTGTTCAAATCGATGCTACTCCATTCAAGCAATGGTTCGAGACCCACTACGGTCAAACTTTGGGTAAGAAGAAGAACCAACAAGCTGCTGCTGAGGAGGAGGTCAAGAAGTCCAGAAAGGTTGAGAGAAAATTGGCTTCCAGATCTGGTGCTGCTGCCATTGAACCAGCTGTCGAATCCCAATTTACTGCTGGTAGATTGTACGCTGCCATCTCCTCCAGACCAGGACAATCCGGTAGACGA
>NZ_JAHTMW010000074.1 GCF_026236535.1 Streptomyces sp. SKN60
TTACGGGAGGTTGCGGGCCATGACGATGCGCTGGACCTGGTTGGTGCCTTCGTAGATCTGGGTGATCTTGGCGTCGCGCATCATGCGCTCGACGGGGTAGTCGCGGGTGTAGCCGTAGCCGCCGAGGAGCTGGACGGCGTCGGTGGTGACCTCCATGGCGACGTCGGAGGCGAAGCACTTGGCGGCGGCGCCGAAGAAGGTGAGGTCGCCGTCGACGCGCTCACTCTTGGCGGCGGCGGCGTAGGTGAGCTGGCGGGCGGCTTCGAGCTTCATGGCCATGTCGGCGAGCATGAACTGCACGCCCTGGAAGTCGGCGATGGGCTTGCCGAACTGCTTGCGCTCCTTGACGTAGCCCTTGGCGTAGTCGAGGGCGCCCTGGGCGATGCCGAGGGCCTGGGCGGCGATGGTGATGCGGGTGTGGTCGAGGGTCTTCATCGCGGTGGCGAAGCCGGTGCCCTCGGCGCCGATCATGCGGCTCGCGGGGATGCGGACGTTGTCGAGGTAGACCTCGCGGGTCGGGGAGCCCTTGATGCCGAGCTTCTTCTCCGGCGC
>NZ_JAHTMW010000076.1 GCF_026236535.1 Streptomyces sp. SKN60
CTTTGGAGTGGCTTTGATAGTGTCAGAACCTGGTTGCCAGTTAGCTGGACAAACTTCACCATACTTGTCAGTAAATTGGAAAGCTTCCAACAATCTCAATGATTCATCAACTGATCTACCAACTGGCAAGTCATTGATGGTGATTTGTCTCAAAATACCCTTTGGATCAATCAAAAAGATACCTCTCAAGGCAACTCCTTCATCTTCAAGCAAAACACCATAGTCTCTTGACAAGGAGTGGTTTGTATCAGCAAGCAATGGAATGTTCAATTTACCCAAACCACCATCTTTTCTTTCAGCATTGGTCCATGACAATAAAGTGTATTCGGAATCAGTGGAAGCAAACAAAACTTCGGTGTCCTTATCTTGGAACTTTTTAATAGCCTCAGAGTAGGCAATAATTTCAGTTGGACACACAAAAGTGAAAGCCAAAGGAATGAATGCCAAAAGCACCCATTTACCCTTGTATTGTTCCAAGGAGATTTCCTCGAACACACCGTCAACAACAGCGGTTTTCTTGAAGGATGGAGCGGGTTTTTGAATTAAAG
>NZ_JAHTMW010000008.1 GCF_026236535.1 Streptomyces sp. SKN60
GTGATCTGTCGCAGAAGGTCACGGTGGACGTGGCCGGCGAGATGCTGGAGCTGAAGAACACCGTCAACACGATGGTGGACCAGCTCTCGGCGTTCGGTTCCGAGGTGACCCGGGTGGCCCGGGAGGTCGGTGTCGAGGGCCGGCTCGGCGGTCAGGCGCAGGTGCAGGGCGCGGCCGGGACGTGGAAGGACCTGACGGACTCGGTGAACACCGCGTTCCGCAACCTGACCGGCCAGGTGCGGGACATCGCGCAGGTGACCACGGCGGTGGCCAATGGTGATCTGTCGCAGAAGGTCACGGTGGACGTGGCCGGCGAGATGCTGGAGCTGAAGAACACCGTCAACACGATGGTGTCGCAGCTGTCGTCGTTCGCCGACCAGGTGACGCGGATGGCGCGGGACGTGGGCACCGAGGGCCGGCTGGGCGGTCAGGCGCGGGTGGACGGCGTGTCGGGGCGCTGGCGGGAGCTCACCGACTCGGTGAACTTCATGGCCGGCAACCTGACCTCGCAGGTGCGGCAGATCGCCCAGGTGACGACGGCGGTGGCCCGGGGTGATCTGTCGCAGAAGATCGACGTGGACGCGCGCGGCGAGATCCTGGAGCTCAAGAACACCATCAACACGATGGTCGACCAGCTGTCCGCGTTCGCGGACCAGGTGACCCGGGTGGCGCGCGAGGTGGGCACCGACGGGCGGCTCGGCGGGCAGGCCGTGGTGCCGGGCGTCGCCGGTGTGTGGCGGGACCTGACGGATTCGGTGAACGGCATGGCCGGGAACCTGACGGCGCAGGTGCGCAACATCGCGCAGGTCGCGACGGCGGTGGCCCGGGGTGATCTGTCGCAGAAGATCGACGTGGACGCGCGCGGCGAGATCCTGGAGCTGAAGAACACCCTCAACACGATGGTGGACCAGCTCTCGGCGTTCGCGGAGCAGGTGACGCGGGTGGCCCGTGAGGTGGGAACCGACGGCATCCTGGGCGGTCAGGCCGAGGTGCAGGGGGTCTCCGGCACCTGGAAGGACCTCACCCAGTCGGTGAACATGATGGCGAACAACCTGACCTTCCAGGTCCGGAACATCGCCGAGGTCACCACGGCGGTCGCGAAGGGCGATCTGTCCAAGAAGATCACCGTCGACGCCAAGGGCGAGATCCTGGAGCTGGTGACGACCGTCAACACGATGGTGGACCAGCTGTCGAACTTCGCCGACGAGGTGACCCGGGTGGCCCGCGAGGTGGGCACCGAGGGCATCCTCGGCGGCCAGGCCCGGGTGCGCGGGGTGACCGGCATCTGGAAGGACCTCAGCGACAACGTCAACCTGATGGCCAACAACCTGACCAGTCAGGTGCGCAACATCTCCCGGGTGTCCGCGGCGGTCGCCAACGGCGACCTGACGAAGAAGGTCACGGTCGAGGCGCGCGGCGAGGTCGCCGAGCTCGCCGACACCGTGAACACGATGGTGACGACGCTGTCCTCGTTCGCCGACGAGGTGACGAGGGTGGCCCGTGAGGTGGGCACCGATGGCATCCTCGGCGGCCAGGCCCGGGTGCCGGGCGTCTCGGGCACCTGGAAGGACCTCACCGAGTCGGTGAACTCGATGGCCGACAACCTCACCGGTCAGGTGCGGCAGATCGCCGCGGTCGCCACCGCCTTCGCCAAGGGCGACCTCACCAAGAAGATCGACATCGACGCGCGCGGCGAGATCCTGGAGCTGAAGAACACCCTCAACACCATGGTCGACCAGCTGTCGAACTTCGCCGAGGAGGTCACCCGGGTGGCCCGCGAGGTGGGCACCGACGGACAGCTCGGCGGCCAGGCCCGGGTCCGGGACGTGGAGGGCACCTGGAGCGACCTGACGGAGTCCGTGAACGAGATGGCCGGGAACCTCACCCGGCAGGTGCGCGCCATCGCGGCCGTCGCCACCGCGGTGACCCGCGGCGACCTCAACGTCAAGATCGACGGTGTGGACGCGGCCGGTGAGATCCAGGCGCTCCAGGACAACATCAACACCATGATCGCGAACCTGCGCGACACCACCCTCGCCAACGACGAGCAGGACTGGCTGAAGAGCAACCTGGCCCGCATCTCCGGTCTGATGCAGGGCCGCCGCGACCTGGAGGACGTGGCCTCGCTCATCATGAGCGAGCTGACGCCGGTCGTCTCGGCCCAGCACGGCGCCTTCTTCGTGGCCATGCCGACCGGTTCCGCGCACGGCGAGGCCGAACCCGTGGGGGAGGGCGAGGGCGCGTACGAGCTGCGGATGCGCGGCAGTTACGGCTACTCCGCAGGCTCCATGCCGACCTCGTTCCGGCCGGGCGAGACGCTCATCGGGACGGCCGCCGAGGAGAAGCGGACCATCCAGGTCAACGTGCCGCCGGGCTATCTGAAGATCTCGTCCGGTCTGGGCGAGGCCGCCCCGGCCCATGTGATCGTGCTGCCCGTGCTGTTCGAGGGCCGGGTCCTCGGCGTGATCGAGCTGGCGTCCTTCCAGCCCTTCACCCAGATCCAGCGGGACTTCCTCAACCAGATCGCCGAGCTGATCGCGACCACCGTCAACACCATCAGCGTCAACACCCGCACCGAGGTGCTGCTGCAGCAGTCGCAGGAGCTCACCGAGCAGCTGCGGGAGCGGTCGGCGGAGCTGGAGCACCGGCAGAAGGAGCTGCAGAACTCCAACGCGGAGCTGGAGGACAAGGCCGAACTCCTGGCCCGGCAGAACCGGGACATCGAGGTGAAGAACACCGAGATCGAGGAGGCCCGGCAGGTCCTGGAGGAGCGCGCCGAACAGCTCGCGGTCTCCATGCGCTACAAGTCGGAGTTCCTCGCGAACATGTCGCACGAGCTGCGCACCCCGCTCAACTCGCTGCTGATCCTGGCCAAGCTGCTCGCCGACAACGCGGACACGAACCTGACGCCCAAGCAGGTCGAGTTCGCCGAGACCATCCACGGCGCCGGCTCCGACCTGCTCCAGCTGATCAACGACATCCTCGACCTGTCGAAGGTCGAGGCGGGCAAGATGGACGTCTCGCCGACCCGGATCGCCCTCGTGCAGCTGGTCGACTACGTGGAGGCCACCTTCCGGCCGCTCACCGCCGAGAAGGGCCTCGACTTCTCCGTACGGGTCTCCCCGGAGCTGCCCGCGACCCTGCACACCGACGAGCAGCGGCTGCTTCAGGTACTGCGCAACCTCCTGTCGAACGCGGTGAAGTTCACCGACACCGGGGCCGTGGAGCTGGTGATCCGGCCGGCCGGGGCGGACGTGCCGCAGTCGATCCGGGAGCAGCTCCTGGAGGCGGGCACGCTGCACGACCCGGAGGCCGACATGATCGCGTTCTCCGTGACGGACACCGGCATCGGGATCGCCGCCGGCAAGATGCGGGTGATCTTCGAGGCGTTCAAGCAGGCCGACGGCACGACCAGCCGGAAGTACGGCGGTACGGGCCTTGGCCTGTCGATCAGCCGGGAGATCGCGCGGCTGCTCGGCGGCGAGATCTACGCGGCGAGCGAGCCGGGCCGCGGCTCGACCTTCACGCTCTACCTGCCGCTGAGCCCGGTCGCGCCGGCGACGGCGCACGGGGCGGACGCGCAGGACCCGGACGAGCGTCCCGGGGCCGGCGACGAGCTGGGCGAGGGGTTCGTGCACTTCGCGCCCGCACCGGTGCACACCGAGGCCCGCTCGGGGGCCGGCGCGCTGTTCCGGCACCGCCGCAAGACGGCCGAGCAGTGGCCGCAACTCCCGGGCCAGTCGCCCAAGGGTGAGCAGCCGGCCGTCGAGGAGGAGCGGCCGGAGGCCGCGCCGCGCCCGGTGTATACGTTCGCGGGTGAGAAGGTGCTGATCGTCGACGACGACATCCGCAATGTGTTCGCCCTGACCAGCGTCCTGGAGCAGCACGGGCTCGCCGTGCTCTACGCGGAGAACGGGCGCGAGGGCATCGAGGTCCTGGAGCAGCACGAGGACGTCTCGGTGGTCCTGATGGACATCATGATGCCGGAGATGGACGGTTACGCCACGACCACCGCGATCCGGCGGATGCCGCAGTTCGCGGGGCTGCCGATCATCGCGCTGACCGCCAAGGCGATGAAGGGCGACCGGGAGAAGGCCATCGAGTCCGGGGCCTCGGACTACGTGACCAAGCCGGTCGACCCGGACTATCTGCTGTCGGTGATGGAGCAGTGGATGCGCGGGGAGGGACGCTAGGAAAGGTCCTGGAGAGGTGCTCCGGCGGCGGCCCCGCGGCCGGAGCCGGGGCACCCCTCCGCGGCCGGCCCTCGCCAACCGGGTGTGAGAGCCCGCCGGACGGGGAACCTTCTGGTCTCCCGCCGCGTTCGACGTACGGGCACGGCTTGCGTGTTCTGTGACAATGCGGTGACAGGGTGTGGCGACGGGTGGGGTGCGGCTACGATGACCGGCACAAGGACGGACGGCGCATGGGAGTCGTCTTCTGGGGCGGCGCCCGGTGCTTCCCCCGGCACGCAGAGCCGGAGCGAGCCAGTGCCGGGGCGAGGAGGACGGGGCATGGTGCAGAAGGCCAAGATCCTCCTGGTCGATGACCGGCCGGAGAATCTGCTGGCGCTGGAGGCCATTCTCTCCGCGCTCGATCAGACACTGGTGCGGGCATCGTCCGGGGAGGAAGCGCTCAAGGCGCTGCTGACCGACGACTTCGCGGTCATCCTGCTGGACGTCCAGATGCCCGGCATGGACGGATTCGAGACCGCCGCGCACATCAAGCGGCGCGAGCGGACCCGGGACATCCCGATCATCTTCCTCACCGCCATCAACCACGGCCCCCACCACACCTTCCGGGGGTACGCGGCGGGCGCGGTCGACTACATCTCCAAGCCGTTCGACCCGTGGGTGCTGCGCGCCAAGGTCTCCGTCTTCGTCGAGCTGTACATGAAGAACTGCCAGCTCCGCGAGCAGGCCGCGCTGCTCCGCCTCCAGCTGGAGGGCGGCGCGGGCCAGCCCAAGGAGTCCCCGGGGCTGCTCGCCGAGCTCTCCGCCCGGCTCGCCGCCGTCGAGGAGCAGGCCGAGGCGCTGTCCAAGCAGCTCGACGACGACTCCGCCGACGCCGCGGCCGTCGCCACCGCCGCGCACCTGGAGCGCAAGCTGACCGGACTGCGCCGCGCGCTCGACGCGCTCGAGCCCGGCACCGGCGGCGCGCCCTCCCTGCCGGCGCAGAACTGACACACGCTCACCGGAGCGGGCCGGAGCGGGCCGGAACCGACGCCCGCCGTGAGCGGGCGTCAGTTTCACGCCCCGGCAAGGGCGACACGAACGGGTGAGCGCGGACAGCGCTGTTTCCCCGGCGGGTTGCGCAGGTAACCTCAGCACCATGGCCTCACGTACGTCCGGCAAGGGTTCCCAGGGCACGGCGGGCACCGCGAAACCACGGGCCGCCGGCCGTACGAGCGGTGCTGGCGGTGCCGCGAAGAAGACGACGGCCGCCAAGTCGCCCGCCAAGCCCCCCGCGAAGAAGGCTCCGGCCAGGAAGTCCGCGCCCGCCAAGCGCGCGCCCGCGCGCAAGACGGCGGCGAAGAAGCCCGCGGCTCGCCCGGCACCGTCCCCCACCGGGGGCGTCTACCGGCTGGCGCGCGGCCTCTGGCTCGGACTCGCGCACGCCGTCGGGGCGATGTTCCGGGGGATAGGGCGGGGCGCCAAGGGCCTCGACCCGGCCCACCGCAAGGACGGCCTCGCGCTGCTGCTGCTCGGCGTCGCCCTGATCGTCGCCGCCGGCACCTGGTCGAATCTGCGCGGCCCGGTCGGCGACCTGGTCGAGATGCTGGTCACCGGCGCCTTCGGCCGGCTCGACCTGCTCGTCCCGCTGCTCGTCGGCGCCATCGCCGTACGCCTGATCCTCTACCCGGAGAAGCCGGAGGCCAACGGCCGGATCGTGATCGGCCTGTCCGCGCTCGTCATCGGCGTGCTCGGACAGGTGCACATCGCCTGCGGCTCGCCCGGCCGCGGCGACGGCACCGACGCCATGCAGGACGCCGGCGGGCTCATCGGCTGGGCCGCCTCCAAGCCGCTGATCTTCATGATGGGCGAGGTCCTCGCGGTGCCGCTCCTGGTGCTGCTCACCGTCTTCGGACTGCTCGTCGTCACCGCCACCCCCGTCAACGCCATCCCGCAGCGGCTGCGCGCGCTCGGCGCCCGGCTCGGCCTGGTCGAGCCCGAGTACGGGCCCGAGGAGGCCGCCGGGGCGCAGGACTACGACGACGAGTGGCGCGAGGACGCGCCCCGCACCGCCCGGCCCGTGCGCCGGCGCGCGCCCGGCGCGGGCCCGGACTACGACCCCGACCGGGCCGAGGCCGCCGCCCTGGAGCGGCGCGGCCGGCGGAGCCGTACCACCCCGTCCGCGTCCTCCTTCGACACCACCGGACTCGACCCGGTCGACGTGGCCGCCGCCGCGGCCGCCGCGCTCGACGGCGCCGTCCTCAACGGCATGCCGCCGTCCCCGCTGGTCGCCGACCTCACCCGGGACGTCACCGCCGAGCGGGCCGCCGCCGTGGCCGCCGCGGCCGCCGACGCGCAGCCCGAGGCCCCGGAGACGGCGCCCGTCCCCACCGCCCGCGGCGCCGCCCGCGACCGGTCCGGCGGCGGGGTGCCCGACCTCACCAAGCCGGCGCCCGAGCCGACCGACCTGCCGCCGCGCGCCGAACAGCTCCAGCTCTCCGGCGACATCACGTACTCGCTGCCCTCCATGGACCTCCTGGAGCGCGGCGGCCCCGGCAAGACCCGCAGCGCCGCCAACGACGCCATCGTCGAGTCGCTCACCAACGTCTTCGCCGAGTTCAAGGTCGACGCGGCCGTCACCGGCTTCACCCGCGGCCCGACGGTCACCCGGTACGAGGTCGAGCTCGGCCCGGCCGTCAAGGTCGAGAAGATCACCGCGCTCACCAAGAACATCGCGTACGCCGTGGCCAGCCCCGACGTGCGGATCATCTCCCCGATCCCCGGCAAGTCCGCGGTCGGCATCGAGATCCCCAACACCGACCGCGAGATGGTCAACCTCGGCGACGTGCTGCGCCTCGCCGAGGCCGCCGAGGACGACCACCCGATGCTGGTGGCGCTCGGCAAGGACGTCGAGGGCGGCTATGTGATGGCCAACCTGGCGAAGATGCCGCACATCCTGGTGGCCGGCGCGACCGGCTCCGGCAAGTCGTCCTGCATCAACTGCCTGATCACCTCGGTGATGATAAGAGCGACCCCGGAGGACGTCCGGATGGTGCTCGTCGACCCCAAGCGGGTCGAGCTCACCGCCTACGAGGGCATCCCGCACCTGATCACCCCGATCATCACCAACCCCAAGCGGGCCGCCGAGGCCCTGCAGTGGGTGGTGCGCGAGATGGACCTGCGCTACGACGACCTGGCCGCCTTCGGCTTCCGGCACATCGACGACTTCAACCAGGCCATCCGGGACGGCAAGGTCCAGCTGCCGCCGGGCAGTGAGCGCGAGCTCAAGACCTACCCGTACCTCCTGGTGATCGTCGACGAGCTCGCCGACCTGATGATGGTCGCGCCGAGGGACGTCGAGGACGCGATCGTGCGCATCACCCAGCTGGCCCGCGCGGCCGGCATCCACCTGGTGCTCGCCACCCAGCGGCCCTCGGTGGACGTCGTCACCGGTCTGATCAAGGCGAACGTGCCGTCCCGGCTCGCCTTCGCCACCTCCTCGCTCGCCGACAGCCGGGTCATCCTCGACCAGCCCGGCGCCGAGAAGCTGATCGGCAAGGGCGACGGCCTGTTCCTGCCGATGGGCGCGAACAAGCCGGTCCGCATGCAGGGCGCCTTCGTCACCGAGCACGAGGTCGCCACCGTCGTCCAGCACTGCAAGGACCAGATGGCGCCGGTCTTCCGGGACGACGTCACCGTCGGCACCAAGCAGAAGAAGGAGATCGACGAGGAGATCGGCGACGACCTCGACGTGCTGTGCCAGGCCGCGGAACTGGTCGTCTCCACCCAGTTCGGCTCCACCTCGATGCTCCAGCGCAAGCTGCGCGTCGGCTTCGCCAAGGCCGGCCGGCTGATGGACCTGATGGAGTCGCGCAGCATCGTCGGCCCGAGCGAGGGCTCCAAGGCCCGCGACGTGCTGGTCAAGCCGGACGAGCTGGACGAGGTGCTGGACCGGATCCGCGGCGGGGAGTAGGGACCCCGGCCGGCCAGGCCCGTCCGGACGAACCCGCCCGAGCAGGCCCGTCCGGGCGGCGCACCGGGATCGAGACCTGGCCGAGACTCACTCGTAAGGGAAAGTGGGCAACCGTTTCCCTTGGGCGTACGTCAAGTTGGAGGGAGGGACAGGACCCTGTCCCAGCCTCATGGCGTACAAACGACGCCCGCCCGGTTGCCCCACCCTTTCGTACCACCCATAGACTGAACATCCAGCAGGTGGCTACACGCTCGAAAGGCGCTCTCGTGTCCATCGGCAACTCCCCCGAATCCCCCGAGGACGACCGGAACTTCCCGGCAGATGACCGGGATTCGATCGGTCGTGCCCTTCAGCAGGCCCGTGTCGCCGCCGGTCTCACCGTCGAAGAGGTCAGCGCCTCCACCCGCGTGCGCGTCCCGATCGTGCACGCGATCGAGGAGGACGACTTCTCGCGCTGCGGCGGCGACGTCTACGCCCGCGGGCACATCCGCACGCTCGCGCGCGCCGTGGGGCTCGATCCGGCATCGCTGATCGAGCAGTACGACGCCGAGCACGGCGGCCGCCCGTCGCCCACCCCGGCCGCCCCGCTGTTCGAGGCGGAGCGGATCCGCCCCGAGCCCCGCCGGCCCAACTGGACCGCCGCCATGGTCGCGGCGATCGTCGCCGTCGTCGGGTTCGTCGGCTTCACGATGTTCAACGGGAACGACGGCGCCGGCCAGGCCGGTGCGGCGGCGGAGGGCCCGGCCCCCGCGACCAAGACCACCGCCCCGGCCAAGCCCAAGCCGGTCAAGCCCAAGCCCGTGCCCTCCGAGTCCGCCATCGCGGCGGCCCCGCTGGACAAGGTCACCGTCAAGCTGACCGCGACCGACGACAAGAGCTGGATCTCCGCGAAGGCCCACGACGGCAAGCTGCTCTTCGACGGGCTGCTCCTCGCGGGCGAGTCCAAGACCTTCCAGGACGACGAGCGGATCGACCTCATCCTCGGCAACGCCGGGCCGATCGAGCTGTACGTCAACGGCAAGAAGGTCGAGGACACCTTCGAGTCCGGTCAGGTCGAGCGCCTGTCGTACACCAAGGGCGACCCGCAGGCCGGCTGACCCCCGGCCGGCCCCGCCCGGCCCGGTCTTCCGCCGGCCTCCGCCACCGTGTGTGACGGCCGTCGCGCAGGTGAACCCTGCGCGACGGAGGTACGGCCGGGACGAAGTAGTCTTGAGTCCATGCCCGAACGCCGTACCGTCGCCCTTGTCACTCTTGGCTGCGCCCGTAACGAGGTGGACTCGGAGGAGCTCGCAGGCCGCTTGGCAGCGGACGGCTGGGAGCTCGTTGAGAACGCCGAGGACGCGGACGTCGCCGTCGTCAACACCTGCGGCTTCGTCGAAGCCGCCAAGAAGGACTCCGTCGACGCCCTCCTCGAAGCCAATGATCTGAAGGACCACGGCAAGACCCAGGCCGTCGTCGCCGTCGGCTGCATGGCCGAGCGCTACGGCAAGGAGCTCGCCGACGCGCTGCCCGAGGCCGACGGAGTGCTCGGCTTCGACGACTACGCGGACATCTCCAGCCGCCTCCAGACCATCCTCAGCGGCGGCAGCGTCGAGGCGCACGCCCCGCGCGACCGGCGCAAGCTGCTGCCGCTGTCCCCGGTCGAGCGCCAGCAGGCCGCCGCCTCCGTGGCCCTGCCCGGACACGGCGACGGCGCCGAGGCGCCCGCGGCCGCCGAGGAGACGCCCGCCGACCTGACGGATCTCCCCGAGGGCCTCGCGCCCGCCTCCGGCCCCCGCGCACCGCTGCGCCGCCGCCTGGACACCAGCCCGGTCGCCTCCGTGAAGCTGGCCTCCGGCTGCGACCGCCGCTGCTCCTTCTGCGCCATCCCGTCCTTCCGCGGCTCCTTCGTCTCGCGCCGTCCCTCGGACGTGCTGAACGAGACCCGCTGGCTGGCCGAGCAGGGCGTCAAGGAGGTCATGCTGGTCTCCGAGAACAACACCTCCTACGGCAAGGACCTGGGCGACATCCGCCTCCTGGAGAGCCTGCTGCCGGAGCTCGCCGCCGTCGACGGCATCGAGCGGGTCCGGGTCAGCTACCTCCAGCCCGCCGAGATGCGCCCCGGCCTGATCGACGTGCTGACCTCGACCGACAAGGTCGTCCCGTACTTCGACCTGTCCTTCCAGCACAGCGCGCCGGACGTGCTGCGGGCGATGCGCCGCTTCGGCGACACCGACCGCTTCCTGGAGCTGCTCGACACCATCCGCTCCAAGGCGCCGCTGGCCGGTGCCCGGTCCAACTTCATCGTCGGCTTCCCCGGCGAGACCGAGGCGGACTTCAAGGAGCTGGAACGCTTCGTCACGCACGCCCGGCTCGACGCCATCGGCGTCTTCGGCTACTCCGACGAGGACGGCACCGAGGCCGCCGGTTACGAGCACAAGCTCGCCCAGGAGGTCGTCGACGAGCGGCTCGCCCACCTGTCCCGGCTCGCCGAGGAGCTCACCGCCCAGCGCGCGGAGGAGCGGATCGGCGAGACCCTGGAAGTACTGGTCGAATCCTTCGACGAGGAGGACGGCTGGATCGGCCGCGCGGCGCACCAGGCGCCGGAGACGGACGGCCAGGTGATCCTCACCATGGACTCGGCCGACGACGCCGACCTGGCCCCGGGACGTATGGTCAGGGCCGAGGTCGTCGCCACCGAGGGCGTCGACCTGGTGGCGGAGTACTGCAGTGTTCTGGGGAGCGACCCCCAGACCCCCGGAGCCGAGGAGGCGGGCAGATGACCGGAGTCCCGGCATCCGCGACGGGCGGGACCGGTAGCAGGCCGGCGCCCCGCGGCAAGCTGGGGGCTGCGGCCGTCAACCAGGCCAGTCTCTGGAACATCGCCAACATCCTCACCATGATCCGCCTGGTGCTCGTGCCCGGCTTCGTGGTGCTGCTCTTCCAGGACGGCGGCCACGACCCGGCCTGGCGTGCCTGGGCCTGGGCGGCGTTCGCGGTGGCCATGATCACCGACGTCTTCGACGGGCACCTGGCCCGTACGTACAACCTGGTCACCGACTTCGGGAAGATCGCCGACCCGATCGCCGACAAGGCGATCATGGCGGCCGGACTGATCTCGCTGTCCTATCTCGGCGACCTGCCGTGGTGGGTGACGGCGGTGATCCTCGCCCGCGAGCTCGGCATCACCCTGATGCGCTTCTGGGTGATCCGGCACGGGGTCATCCCGGCCAGCCGCGGCGGGAAGATGAAGACCCTCGCGCAGGGCACGGCGGTCGGGATGTACGTGCTCGCGCTCGTCGGTCCACTCGCCACCCTGCGCTGGTGGGTGATGGCGATCGCCGTCGTGCTGACGGTCGTCACCGGTCTGGATTACGTGCGCCAGGCGGTGGTCCTGCGCCGCAAGGGGCTCGCCGCGGAGCGGGCCGCGAAGGCCGCCGAGGCGGCCGGGACGACGGGCGCGGGGGTCGAGTCACGATGAACGGCGCCGCCCGGGTGCTCGAGCTGCTCGCGCTGCGTGGTCACACGCTGGCCGTCGCCGAGTCCCTCACGGGCGGTCTGGTGGCCGCGGAGCTCACCGGGGTCCCCGGGGCCTCGAAGTCCTTCCGCGGCTCCGTCACGGCCTACGCCACGCCCCTGAAGGAGCAGCTCCTCGGGGTGGACGGCACCCTTCTGGCGGAGCGCGGGGCGGTCGACCCCGAGGTCGCGCTGCAGATGGCGGCCGGGGTGCGGGCCCGGCTCGGCGCCGACTGGGGCATCGCCACGACCGGCGTCGCGGGTCCCGAACCGCAGGACGGACAGCCGGTGGGGACCGTGTACGTGGCCGTCGCCGGGCCCGTGCGCGAGGCAGCGGGGGCCGCCCGGGCGGGCAAGGTGGCCGCGTTGCGCTTGAACGGCGACCGAGCGGAAATCCGTAGAGAGAGTGTACGGAGCGTGCTCGAATTGCTGTGGGAACTGCTCCGCGACGAACACTCGGAAAATGCGCGGGCACAGGATACGGAACAGAACGGGGGAGATTGATGTTTGCAGCCATGAGTGAACACGACATCGCTCCCCGCACGGCCGCGGCGCGAGGCGGTACGGTGGGGCGTGAAGGATGCGGCTACGCGGTCCGAGGAGGGAGCCACCGATGATTCTGCTCCGTCGCCTGTTGGGTGACGTGCTGCGTCGGCAGCGCCAGCGCCAGGGCCGTACTCTGCGCGAAGTCTCCTCGTCCGCCCGAGTCTCACTCGGCTATCTCTCCGAGGTGGAGCGGGGGCAGAAGGAGGCTTCCTCCGAGCTGCTCTCCGCGATCTGCGACGCGCTGGACGTACGGATGTCCGAGCTCATGCGTGAAGTGAGCGACGAGCTGTCGCTGGCCGAACTGGCCGAGTCGGCAGCGGCGAGCGAACCGGTGCCGGCGCCGGTACGGCCGATGCTCAATTCGGTGTCGGTGACGTCGGTGGCCGGTGTGTCCACCGAGCGGGTGACCATCAAGGCGCCCGCCGAAGCGGTCGACGTCGTCGCGGCCTGAGCCGAGCGGCAGCACGCAAGCGAAGTTGGGGTGAGCCCCGGTCGGTCCCTGGAAGGGGCGCCGGCCGGGGCTTTCCCGTACCCGTGCGTACGCTCCGCGTACGCGTGAGTGCTTCTCTGGATGCGGGCGCGGCCCGGTCGGGTGAGACTGGGCCGGGGCCGCGCGGGCGGCCTCCGCAGCGACCGGAAGGAATCCGGGCCATGGCGATACGCGAGCCGTGCGCCGGGTCTGCCTCCTGTGCGCCCTCCCGCCGGGTGATCCTGCGGGACTAGCGTCGACCGGAGGAGGCGGCCATGGTACGGCGACGGGTTCCGCTGGTGACGCTCATGCTGGCCGCGGCAGGACTGGTGGCCGGTGGGCTCTGGTGGTGGGCGATGGTGCGCCTGCTGCTGGTGCCGGGGGAGACGGGACCGGTCGAGGGGGCGGTGGCCGCGGGCGGCTGGGGGCTGAGCCTGTTGCCGGTGCACGTGGCCGCCTCGTCACGGCGCCGCGCGGGTGCGCGGGCGCGGCTCACCAGGGCATCGCGACGCCGCCGTTGGGGCGCAGGATCTGACCCGTCGTGAACGACGAGGCGTCGCAGGCCAGATGGAGCACCGCGTGGGCGATGTCGGCCGGCTCGCCGACCCGGCCCAGCGGGGACACCCGGACCATCGCCGCCTCGGCCTGCTCCTGGGCGGCCGGTTCGTGGCGGTCCGTCATCGGGGTGCGCACCCAGCCCGGAGCGACCGCGTTCACCCGCACGCCGTGCCGGCCCACCTCGGCCGCCAGGGTCTTGGTCAGCTGCACCACGGCCGCCTTGGCGACGCTGTAGCAGAGCAGCCCCGGGCTCGCCGTGTCCATGGCGCCCGAGGCCATGGTGACGATCGAACCCGGCACGCCGTGCTCGATCATCGAGCGGGCCGCCTCCTGGCAGGCGTACAGCACCCCCTTGAAGTTCACCGAGAGGATCCGGTCGAGGTCCTCGTCGCGGGTCTCCAGGACGCTGCTGGTGTGCATGATCCCGGCGACCGCCGCCATCATGTGCAGCGGGCCCGCGGCGCGTACGGCGGCGGCGAGGGCGGCCCGGTCGGCGACGTCGAGCGGGTGGAGGTGCGCGGTGCCGCCCCGGCGGGCGATGAGCGCCGCCGTCTCCTTCAGGCCGGGCTCGTCGCGGTCCGCGCAGTGCACGCTCGCCCCCGCCTCGGCGAGGAGCACGGCGGTCGCGCGGCCGATGCCGCTCGCCGCGCCGGTGACGAACGCGGTGCGGCCGGTGAGGTCGTACGCCGTGCGCGCGCTGAGGGTCATGTCCGGACCGTACGACCAGATCTGACGGGTCGTCAATTGGTGCGGGGGTGCTTGTTGCCGTCCGGGCCGCGCTGGCAGCCCGGGCACCAGTAGGTGACGCGGTCGCCCAGCTCCGCGCGCCGCACCGGGCCGCCGCAGCGGGGGCAGGGGCGGCCCTCCCGGCCGTACACGTACAGGCGCTCCCCGGTCCGGCCGGTCGTGGTGGTGCGGCGGTCCGGGCGGTCCTTGTTCGCCTCCAGGAGCCGGTGCGCCGTCGCGACGAGCCGCTCGGGCACGCCCTCGGCGAGCTCACCGACCGGCAGCCACGGGGTGACGCCGGCCAGGAAGGCCAGCTCCGACTTGTAGACATTGCCGATCCCCGCGAGATTGCGCTGGTCGAGCAGGGCCTCGCCGAGGGTGCGGGCCGGGTCGGCGGACAGCCGGCGCACCGCCTCCGCCGGGTCCCAGTCCGGGCCGAGCAGATCCGGGCCGAGATGGCCGACCGCCTTCGACTCCTCCGCCGTGCGGATCAGCTCCAGGACCGGCAGCCGGTAGCCGTACGCGGTGAACTCGGCATTGCCGAGGATCGCCCGGATCTGGTGGGCCGGGCCGCCGCGCGGGCGCTCCCCGGTCGGGAAGATCCGCCAGGCGCCGTCCATCCGCAGATGGGAGTGGAGGGTCAGGCCGCCCTCGATCCGGGCGAGCAGATGCTTGCCGCGCGGAGTGACGTCGAGGACCCGGCGACCGGTGAGGTCGGCGGTGGCGAACCGGGGTACGCGCAGGTCGGAGCGGGTCAGCACCCGGCCGGCGAGCGCCTCGTCGAGCCGGCGGGCCGCGAACCAGACGCTGTCTCCTTCGGGCATGCGCCCATCATGCCGCGCCCGGGGCGGGCTGCGGGTGCACGGTTGTGCGGGATCGCCCGGGCGCGGTGCCCGGCGCCGGGCAGGGCGGCGGGCGTCCGGGCGGGGGGGCGTCCGGGCGGGGGGCTCGGGCGTCGCCCGGAGCCCGGGCCGGCCGGGCCGTGACTGGCCGCACGGTCAGGCGTGGGTCGGCGCGCTCAGGCGCGCAGCCGCAGGCCGCGCGGGGTGGCGTGGAAGCCGGCCGCCTCCAGCGGTCGGGAGAGCGGGGAGGTCAGGGCGGTCGCCCCGTTGATCCGCTCCACCGTGACCGTGCCCAGCGAGCCCGCCGAGGCCGCGGCCGCCAGCGCCTCCGCGGCGGCCTTCAGCGCCGGGGAGTCCGGCTCGGCGGGCCAGGAGAGCAGCGTCTTGCCGCCGCGCTCCATGTAGAGCGTCAGCTCGCCGTCGACCAGGACCACCATGGCGCCCGCCTTGCGGCCCGGCTTGTGGCCGGCGCCGGTGGGCGGCTCGGGCCAGGACAGGGCCGCCCCGTACGCGTTCGCCGGGTCGGCCGCCGCCAGGACCACCGCCTTCGGGCCCGCGCCCTCCTCGGCGCCCCGGTCCCGGGCGTTCGCGGCGGCCCGCAGCCGGTCCACCGCCCCGTCCATGGCGAACTGGGCCGCGCCCAGACCCTCCACCACATAGCCGCGGCGGGCCTGCCCGCTGTCCTCGAAGGCGGACAGGATCCGGTACGTGGCGGAGAAGCCGCCCTCCACGCCCTCGGCGGCCACCGCGCCCCGGGTGACCACACCGTGCCGGTCGAGCAGCGTACGGGCCAGGGCATGGGCCCGGTGGGTCGGCTCCGGCTCCAGGGGCGGCAGCAGCGACCAGCGGCCGCTCACCGTGGGCGGCCCGGTGCGGGAGGCCGGGCGGGCGGCGGCGCTCAGCGTCCCGTACCGGCCGCGCGGGACCGTGCGGCGGGCGCGGTGCGCCGTGGAGCCGGCCGTGCGGCCCGAGCCGAGCAGCGAGCGCAGCGGGGCCAGGGTGTCGTTGGTGAGCCGCCCGGACCAGGCCAGGTCCCACAGGACGTCGGCGAGCTGCGGGTCGGTGGCGTCCGGGTGGGTGGTGGCCCGGACCTGGTCGGCGATCTGGCGGAAGAACAGTCCGTACCCCCCGGAGAGGATGCCGAGGACGGACTCGTGGAGCCCGGTGAGCTCCAGCGGGCGCGGCGGCGGCAGGAGCAGCGGCGCCGCGTCCGCGAGATAGAGGGAGATCCAGCCGTCCTTGCCGGGCAGGGACCCGGCGCCCGCCCACAGGACCTCGCCCGTGGTGGTCAGCTCGTCGAGGAGCGCGGGGGAGTAGTCCCGCACCCGGGACGGCAGGATCAGCTTCTCCAGGGCCGAGGCGGGCACGGGGGCGCCCTGCAGCTGCTCGATCGCCCGCGCCAGGCCGTCGATTCCGCGCAGGCCGTTGCTCCCCAGGTGCTGCCACTGGGGCAGGAAGGTGGCGAGCGCGGCCGGCGGGACCGGCTCCAGCTCGTGCCGCAGGGCGGCGAGGGAGCGGCGGCGCAGACGTCTGAGGACGGCGGCGTCGCACCATTCCTGGCCGATGCCCGAGGGGTGGAACTCTCCTTGTACGACGCGGCCGGCGGCGGCCAGGCGCTGCAGCGCGCCGTCGGTGACCGCCGGGCCCAGGCCGAAGCGGGCGGCGGCCTCGGAGGACGTGAACGGGCCGTGGGTACGGGCGTGCCGGGCGAGCAGATCGCCCAGCGGGTCCTTCACCGGCTCGGTGAACGCCTCCGGCACGCCCACCGGCAGCGCCGTGCCCAGCGCGTCCCGCAGCCGGCCCGCGTCCTCGATCGCCGCCCAGTGGTCGGCGCCCGAGATCCGCACCCGGATCGCGCGCCGGGCCCGGGACAGCTCCTCGGCCCAGCCGGGCTCGGCGCCCCGCTCGGCCAGCTCGGCCGTGGTCAGCGGACCGAGCACGCGCAGGGCGTCGGCGACGCCCTCCGCGTCCTTGATCCGCCGGTCCTCGGTCAGCCACTGGAGCTCCCGCTCGAGCTCCGTGAGCACGTCGGCGTCGAGCAGCTCCCGCAGCTCGGCCTGCCCGAGGAGCTCGGCGAGCAGCCGGGAGTCCAGGGACAGGGCGGCGGCCCGGCGCTCGGCGAGCGGCGAGTCGCCCTCGTACAGGAACTGGGCGACATAGCCGAAGAGGAGGGAGCGGGCGAACGGGGACGGCTCCGGGGTGGTGACCTCCACCAGGCGCACCCGGCGGGACTCGATGTCGCCCATCAGCTCGCGCAGACCGGGGACGTCGAAGACGTCCTGGAGGCATTCGCGGACCGCCTCCAGGACGATCGGGAAGGAGCCGAACTCGCTCGCCACCTGCAGCAGTTGCGCCGCCCGCTGGCGCTGCTGCCACAGCGGTGTGCGCTTGCCCGGATTGCGCTTGGGAAGCAGCAGGGCGCGCGCCGCGCACTCGCGGAAGCGGGAGGCGAACAGCGCCGAGCCGCCGACCTGGTCGGTGACGATCTGCTCGACCTCGCCCTGGTCGAAGGCGACGTCGGCGGCGCCCACCGGCGCCTGGTCGGCGTCGAAGACGGTGTCGGCGAGCCGGCTCGGATCCACCGGCTCGCTGTCGAGCAGGTCGAGGCCCATCAGATCCGCGTCCGGCAGCCGCAGCACGATGCCGTCGTCGGCGTGCATCACCTGCGCGTCCATCCCGTACCGCTCGGCGAGCCGGGCGCCGAGGGCCAGCGCCCACGGGGCGTGCACCTGCGCGCCGAACGGGGAGTGCACCACCACCCGCCAGTCGCCCAGCTCGTCCCGGAACCGCTCCACCAGGATCGTCCGGTCGTCCGGGACATGGCCGCAGGCCTCGCGCTGCTCCGCGAGATACGCGATGACGTTGTCCGCCGCCCAGGCGTCGAGCCCGGCGGCGAGCAGCCGCAGCCGGGCGTCGTCCGGCGCGAGGGCCCCCACCTCGCGCAGGAACGCGCCGAGCGCCCGGCCCAGTTCGAGCGGACGGCCCAGCTGGTCGCCCTTCCAGAACGGCAGCCGCCCCGGCACGCCCGGCGCGGGCGACACCAGGACCCGGTCGC
Organism: Streptomyces sp. SKN60; assembly: GCF_026236535.1. GTDB lineage: Bacteria > Actinomycetota > Actinomycetes > Streptomycetales > Streptomycetaceae > Streptomyces. The sequence continues at coordinate 17,834 of NZ_JAHTMW010000008.1, forward strand.
GGGTGATGTCCTCGATCCGCCAGGACGTGGTGCCCAGCGTGAACACGTCGCCGACCCGCGACTCGTACACCATCTCCTCGTCGAGCTCGCCGACCCGGCCGCCGCCCTTCTTCGGGTCGGCGCCCGCCAGGAACACCCCGAACAGACCCCGGTCGGGGATCGTGCCGCCCGAGGTGACCGCGAGCCGCTGCGCGCCGGGGCGGCCGGTGACCGTGCCCGCGACCCGGTCCCACACCACGCGCGGGCGCAGTTCGGCGAAGGCGTCCGAGGGATAGCGTCCGGCCAGCATGTCCAGGACCGCCGTGAACGCCGACTCGGGCAGCGCCGCGAACGGCGCCGCCCGGCGCACCGTCGCGAGCAGGTCGTCCACCTGCCAGGAGTCCAGAGAGACCATCGCCACCAGCTGCTGGGCGAGCACGTCCAGCGGATTCGCCGGGATCCGCATCGACTCGATGGAGCCGGACCGCATCCGCTCGGTGACCACCGCCGACTGCACCAGATCGCCCCGGTACTTCGGGAAGACCACGCCCGTCGACACCGCGCCCACCTGGTGCCCCGCGCGGCCCACCCGCTGGAGCCCGGAGGCGACCGAGGGCGGCGACTCGACCTGCACCACCAGGTCCACCGCGCCCATGTCGATGCCCAGCTCCAGGCTGGACGTCGCCACCACCGCCGGCAGCCGGCCCGCCTTCAGATCCTCCTCGACCTGGGCGCGCTGCTCCTTGGACACCGAGCCGTGGTGCGCCCGGGCGAGCAGCGGCGGCGCCCCCCGGGCCGCGCCCGACTGGGCCATGATCTCGGCGGGCGGCTTGTCGTCGGGCAGGGCCTCGCCGGTGGCCCGCTCGTACGCGATCTCGTTCAGCCGGTTGCAGAGGCGCTCGGCGAGCCGGCGCGAGTTCGCGAACACGATCGTCGAGCGGTGCGCCTGCACCAGGTCGGCGATGCGCTCCTCCACATGCGGCCAGATCGACGGCCGGTCGCCGCCGTCGCCCGCGTCGGAGGCGGGGGAGCCGCCCAGCTCACCCATGTCCTCGACCGGCACGACCACCGAGAGGTCGAACTCCTTGCCCGACGGCGGCTGGACGATCTCCACCTTCCGCTGCGGCGACAGATAGCGCGCCACCTCCTCCACCGGCCGCACCGTCGCGGAGAGCCCGATCCGGCGGGCCGGGCGCGGCAACAGCTCGTCCAGCCGCTCCAGGGAGAGCGCCAGATGCGCGCCGCGCTTGGTGCCGGCGACCGCATGGACCTCGTCGAGGATCACCGTCTCCACGCCCGCGAGCGCGTCCCGGGTTGCCGAGGTCAGCATCAGGAACAGCGACTCGGGCGTGGTGATCAGGATGTCCGGCGGCCGGGTCGCCAGCGCCCGGCGCTCGGCCGGCGGGGTGTCGCCGGACCGGATCCCCACCTTCACGTCGGGCTCGGGCAGTCCGAGCCGGACCGACTCCTGCCGGATGCCGGTCAGCGGCGAGCGCAGATTCCGCTCCACGTCGACGGCCAGCGCCTTCAGCGGTGACACGTACAGCACCCGGCAGCGCTTCTTCGCGTCGGCGGGCGGCGGCACCGCCGCCAGCCGGTCGAGCGAGGCCAGGAAGGCGGCCAGGGTCTTGCCCGAACCGGTCGGCGCCACGACGAGCACGTCCGAACCCGCGCCGATGGCCTTCCAGGCACCCTCCTGAGCGGCGGTGGGCGCGTGGAAGGCCCCGGTGAACCAGCCGCGGGTCGCGGGCGAGAACGAGTCGAGTGCGGACCTGACCATGTCCCCCATCGTGCACCCCACCACTGACAACGGCCCGGACCTGGGAAAACCCGCTGGTGGTGGGCCCGGGCGGGGGGCGCAGAATGGGGAGATGAGCACTCCCGACGCGCCGAACCCGCCGACGGGCGCCGCCGCGGCTCCCGGGTCGCGGGCCGCGGGCGGCCCGGCGGACGTCGCCGGGACTTCCGGGAGCTCCCGGGCCACCGGCGCAGCGGCCGGGCGCGAGGGCACCGGCGGTGGCGTTCCCGGCACCGGGTCCCCGCGTGGGCATGCCGTTGCCGAGGGCGACCTCAGCGGGGCTCCCGCCGCCTCCGGGCGGGCCGGGGAGCGCGCGCGGTACTGGCGGCCGGACGGGCTGCCGGGGGTGGACCTGCTGCACGCGCACTACGTGCGGAAGAGCTTCTCCCGGCACACCCACGAGAGCTTCGTCTTCGCCGCCATCACCGAGGGCGTCGAGGCCTTCCACTACGGCAGCGACCTCGTGCACGCCGGGCCCGGCCAGATCGCGCTCGTCAATCCGGACACCCCCCACACCGGGCACGCGGGCGTGCCCGAGGGCTGGACCTACCGCACGATCTACCCCGACGCCGAACTGATCCGCGGCATCGCCGCCGACACCCTCGCGCTGCGCGGGGACGCCGGCTTCACCCAGCCCGTCGTGGACGACCCGTACGCCGCCCGGCTCGTCGTCGGCGTGCACCGGGCCGCCGAGGAGGGCAACGCGCTGGCCGCCGACAGCCTGCTGCGCCTGGTCACCGCGCGGATGCTGCGCAGCCACGGCGGCCGGGTGACGCCGCTGGCCCCGCTCGCCGCCGGGGCGCGGGACGCGGCACGCGCGCGTGCCGTCCTGGAGGAGCGGATGGCCGATCCGCCGACCCTGGAGCGGCTCGCCGCCGAGCTCGGCACCAGCCCCTTCGCACTGCTGCGGGCCTTCCGCGCCGCGTACGGGATGCCGCCGCACACCTGGCTCACCGACGCCCGGGTCCGGCGGGCGCGCCGCCTCCTGGACACGGGGACGCCCCCGGCGGAGGCCGCCGTCGCCGTCGGCTTCACCGACCAGCCACACCTGAACCGGCACTTCACCCGCAGCGTCGGGGTGCCCCCGGGGGCCTACCAGCGGGCCCGCGGCCTGCGCTGAGGCCGTCCGGGGGCCGTCCGGGGGCCGCAAGAACGTACAAGACCGGCCGCCGCCCCGCCCCGTACCGTCGCCGACGTGGCAGAACAGACAGCAACCCCACCAGCAACCCTCGGGACAGCCGACACGAAGAGCGACGCCGCCGTCGTCCGGGACGCGCTCGGGGTCGGGATCGCGGTCGGGCTCTCCGGCTTCGCCTTCGGCGTGACCTCGGCGGGCGCGGGGCTCAGCCTGCTCCAGACCTGCGCGCTCAGCCTGCTCGTCTTCACCGGCGCCTCGCAGTTCGCGCTGGTGGGAGCGCTCGCCGCGGGCGGCAACCCGTTCACGGCCGCCGCCGGCGCCTTCTTCCTCGGCACCCGCAACGCCTTCTACGGGCTGCGCCTGTCCCAGCTGCTCGCGCTGCGCCGGTTCGCCCGCCCGTTCGCCGCGCAGTGGGTGATCGACGAGACCACGGCCGTCGCCCTCGCCCAGCCGGACCGCCGCACCGCGCGGATCGGCTTCACCGTCACCGGCCTCACCCTCTACGTGCTGTGGAACGTCACCACGCTGCTCGGCGCGCTCGGCGCCGAGGCCATCGGCGACACCAATGCCTGGGGCCTGGACGCGGCCGGGCCCGCCGTCTTCCTCGCGCTGCTCGCGCCGATGCTGAAGAGCACCACCGAGCGGGCCACCGCCGCCCTCGCCGTACTCCTCGGCCTCGGACTGCTCCCGGTCCTGCCGGCCGGCGTGCCGGTGCTCGCCGCCGCGCTCGCCGCCCCCGCCGTGCTCTTCTTCCGCGGCCGGTCGAAGACGTCGAAGACCTCGCAGCGACCGGAGGACGCCCGATGAACGTCTGGATCGCCATCGCGCTGACCGCCGGCGGCTGCTACCTGGTCAAGCTGCTCGGCCTGCTCGTGCCCGCCGACACCCTGGAGCGCCCGCTCGTCCGGAAGCTCGCCGCGCTCGTCCCGGTCGCCCTGCTCGCCGCGCTCACCGCCCAGCAGACCTTCAGCAGCCAGGGCGCGCTGACCGTCGACGCCCGCGCCGCCGGGCTCGCCGCCGCGGCCGTCGCCCTCGTCCTGCGCGCGCCCTTCCTGGTGGTCGTCGGCGCGGCCGTCGCGGTCACGGCCGGCGTCCGGGCCCTGGGAGGCTGACCCCGCCCCGGCCCCCTGGACCACCGCAACCTTCAGGCGTCAGCCGATCGACCGCCCGTGCGCCCGCAGCGTGCGCAGCGCCTCCACGGTGACCACCGGCCGGGCCTCCAGGGCGGAGCCCGGCGCCCACTGCCGCCAGTTGACCGGCCAGCCGCCGTCCTCCTCCTGGGCCGCCGCGAGGTGGTCCAGGGAGCGGGCCATCTCCTCGTCCGTGAACCAGCGGCGGGCCAGCGAGTCCGGCACGCGCGCGTAGTCGTACGGGTAGTGGTGCTCGCCCGGCGCGTAGCCCTCGGCCACCGGGTAGTCCTCGGGCCGGTCCGGGTCGAGCACGACCAGGCCCCCCTCGCGCACCAGCCGCCCGAGCCGGTCGCTCGCCGCCTGGGCCCTGGCCCGGTCCGGGACCCCGTCGAGGAAGGCGACGGCGGCCTGGATCTCGTACGGATGCGACTTCTCCAGCGCGTCCACGGCCGCCCAGCAGAACTCGGTGGCGCGGAACAGCCAGGCGTGCCAGACCTGGTTGCGGTGCAGCAGGCCGACCACCGGCCCGGTGGTGAGCAGCTCGCTCGGCGGGTCGTCGACGACCGGGACGAACGGGGCCGTCGGATAGCCGCGCTGCGAGGGGTGGACGGCGGGCAGGGCGCCGTCGTGCGTGGACACCTCGGTGAGATAGCGGCAGATCCGCTCGACCCGCAGCCCGCCGCAGCGGCCGATGGAGTCGAGCACGCGCAGCGCGTGCGCGGTGTGCAGCGGCTGGCTGACCGGACCGCGCAGATCGGGTTCGAGGGCGTGGCCGTAGCCGCCGTCCTCGTTGAGGTAGGCGCTGAGCGCGGTCTCGACGGGGTCGGCGCCGCCGCGCAGGAAGTGGTAGGCGAACCGGCGCTGTTCGAGCACGCGGGCAGTCAGCCAGACGAACTGCTCGGCCCGCGCCAGGGGAGTCGGCTGCGACGCGGACGGAGCGGGGGTTTCTGGAGGATTTCCGGCCATGTTCCGACCGTAGGAGGAAAAGCGCGGCTGACAAGGGCTTCGGCCCGGGCTGCACTCGTCGGGCGGGATACTGGGGTCATGCGGTTGACGATTTTCTGGGAACGGATGACCGAACACTTCGGTTCGTCCTATGTGGAGTCCTTCGCCCGGGACCACGTGATGGCGGAACTGGGCGGACGCACCGTGCACCAGGCGCTCGACGCGGGCTGGGAGGCCAAGGACGTCTGGCGGGCGGTCTGCGCGGCCGTCGGCGTGCCCGCCGAGAACAGATGATGTGACGGCTCCGGGACGGAATGTCCGCGCGGTGCGCGAGACTGGCGGAGTGGCCCCGACTGACGTGAACGACGAGAAGACCGACGAGACGGACGACCCCATCGATCCCGGCACCCCGCGCACCGCCCCCGCTGCCCGCAGCGCACCCACCGAGCCCACCGATCCCACTGAGCCCACCACCCCCGCGGCCCCTGCCGATCCCGCGGACCCGGCCGCCGACGCCGGCCGTCCCGCGTCGCGGATGCCGCGCTGGCTGCCCCGCGCCCTGGTCCTCGCGCTCGCCCTCTACGCCTGCTTCCAGCTCGGCAGCTGGGCCTTCCACCAGCTCGTCGGGCTGCTCGTCAACGTCCTGCTCGCCTTCTTCCTGGCGCTCGCCATCGAGCCGGCGGTCGGACGGATGGCGGCGCGCGGGATGCGCCGGGGGCTCGCCACCTTCATCGTCTTCTTCGGCGTGCTGGTCTTCGGCGTCGGCTTCGTCGTGCTCCTCGGCTCGATGCTCGCCGGCCAGATCGTCGACATGGTCGAGAACTTCCCGAAGTACCTCGACTCGCTGATCAACTGGGCCAACCAGCACTTCCACACCGAGCTGTCCCGGCTCGAGGTGCAGGACAGCGTGCTGCGCTCCGGCTGGCTGCAGAAGTACGTGCAGAACAGCGCCTCCGGTGTGCTCGACGTCTCCGCGACCCTCCTCGGCGGGCTCTTCAAGCTGCTGACGATCTTCCTCTTCGCCTTCTACTTCGCCGCCGACGGGCCCCGGCTGCGCCGCGCCCTGTGCTCGGTGCTCCCGCCGGCCAAGCAGACCGAGGTGCTGCGCGCCTGGGAGATCGCCGTCGACAAGACCGGCGGCTATCTCTACTCGCGCGGACTGATGGCGCTGATCTCCGGTGTCGCGCACTTCGTGCTCTTCGAGATCCTGGGCGTGCCCTACGCGCCCGCGCTCGCCGTCTGGGTGGGTCTCGTCTCGCAGTTCATCCCGACCATCGGCACCTATCTGGCGGGCGCCCTGCCGATGCTGATCGCCTTCACCGTGGACCCCTGGTACGCGCTGTGGGTGCTGGTCTTCGTCGTGGTCTACCAGCAGTTCGAGAACTACATGCTGCAGCCCAAGCTGACCTCGAAGACCGTGGACATCCATCCGGCCGTGGCCTTCGGCTCGGTGATCGCGGGCACCGCGCTGCTCGGCGCGGTCGGCGCGCTGATCGCCATCCCCGCCGTCGCCACCCTGCAGGCCTTCCTCGGCGCCTATGTGAAGCGGTACGACGTCACCGACGACCCCCGCGTCCACGGCCACCGGCGCTACGGCGAGGCGGTCGTGGCCCGGCTGCAGAAGGCGCTGCACGCCAAGAAGGAGCAGCCGGGACGAGACGCCGGGCCGGCACCGGACGGCGCCACCGCGGGCGAGGGCGCTCAGAAGTAGGACGGGCCGGTCACCCGGTGCCCGAAGAGGCGCCGGATCCAGAGCTGGACACCCAGCATCGGCACGGTGACGGCGAGCAGCACCGGGACGAGCAGCCGCAGGGTGGCCGGGCCGGCGGCGTGGGAGCCCGGGGCCAGGACGCTGCCGGCCGCGAGCGGCAGACCGCCGAGCAGCACCGCCGTGAGCGCGAAGGGGTGCCAGGGCCTGCCCGCCCGCCCGACGAGCCGGCGGGCCCGCTCGTACGGCACTCCCGTCAGGCGCAGGGCGGCGAAGCCGAGGCCGTGCGCGGCGAGCAGCGCGGCCACCGCGAGGGCGGTGAGCACGGCGACGGGCCCGCCGGCCGGCTCGTACGGGCGGCCGGTGAGGAGCGCCGCGAGCAGCCAGCCGGTGGCGAGCGCCAGGCCCCAGCTGCCGGCGGTCACGGCGCCGTCGCACAGCGCCCGCCAGCGCGGGCCGGGGCCGCGCTGCCGCGTCCACAGGCCCAGATCCCGTACGACCAGGGCGGCGAGCAGCGCGACGAGCACCGGGAGCTGACCGGTGAGCAGCCGGCCCTCCAGCTCGGGGAAGCAGCCGGCGAGGACGCCCGCGAGGGCGACCAGCCACACCTCGTTCGCCAGGAAGAACGGCGCGAAGGCGGCGATCACGAGCCGCCGTTCGCGGGCGTCGCGGCCCAGGTACGGGGTGAGCATGCCGGTGCCGATGTCCGCGCCGCCCAGCACGAACCAGCCGGCGGCGAAGAGGGCGAGCAGGGCGAGGGCGAGGGTGTCCACGGGCTCGCGGCTCCTTCCTGAGAGGGGCGGACGGGTGCCGGGGCTGTGAGGTCAGTAGCGGGCGGCGGGCAGTGCGTCGGCGGGGTCCGGCGCGTCGCCGTCGGCCTGCTCGTCGTGGCCGAGCCCGCCCTCGACGGGGCCGCGCCGGGCGTGCCGGGCGAGCAACCAGGCGTTGAGGACGGCGAGCAGCACGAAGAGCGTGGTGAAGACGGCGAGCGAGAGCCGCATCGCGCCGGGGGAGAGGCCGGAGACCGCGTCCTCGGTCTTCAGCAGGCCGTACACCACCCAGGGCTGGCGGCCCGCCTCGCGGAACACCCAGCCGCTGATCATCGCGACGTACGGCAGCGGCACCGCGGCCATCAGGGCCAGATGCCAGAGCCGGAAGCGGAAGACGGCTCTTCTGAAGCAGGCGAGGATCAAACCCGCGAAGCTGAAATACATCATCAGGGCGAAGCAGATGAGCATGATCAGCCCCGCACCGCGGGTCCAGCCGACCGAGGGGACGTAGTCCCCGGGGCCGAAGCGGGCGACCAGATCCGCCTGGAGGCGCGCGATCTCCGCGGTCCGCTGCCCGAACACCGCCGACTTCATCGGCTGGAAGGTGCTGAGCGCGGAGAGCTGCAGCCCGCCGAAGACGGCCGTCACCATCAGCGCCGGGAACGACAGGAACACCCCGATGCGCAGGCTGCGCCCGAAGAACTCCCACTCGGGGGAGCGCCGGAACAGGTGGTAGGCGCTCACGCCCGCCATGAAGAACCCCGCCGTGAGCAGCGCCCCGGCCACCACGTGCCCGAAGGCGAGCAGCGCGGACGGGTTGGTGAGCACCGCCACCGGGTCGTCCAGGACCAGGACCCCGTCCTCCGTGCGGTGGCCGACGGGGTGGTTGAGGAAGCCGTTGGAGACCAGGATCCAGTAGGCGGAGAGATACGCGGTGAGCGCCACGATCCAGATCGCGGCCAGGTGCACCCAGCGGTTGAGCCGGTGCCAGCCGAAGATCCACAGACCGAGGAAGGTCGACTCGACGAAGAAGGCCACGATCGTCTCGACCGCGAGCGAGGCGCCGAAGACGTTCCCGGCGTAGTGGGTGAGCCCGCTCCAGCTCATGCCGAACTGGAACTCCATCACGATGCCGGTGACGATCCCGACCGCGTAGTTGATCACGTACAGCTGGCCCCAGAAGCGCACCAGACGCGCGTCCAGCGGCGTGCCGGAGAAGGTCGCCCGGGTCTGCAGCACGGCGACGACCGTCGCGAGGCCCAGGGTGAGGGCGACGAAGAGGAAGTGGCCGCCCGCGGTGAGGGCGAACTGCAGCCGCGCGAGATCGAGTACGTCCTGGTTCACCCCGCAAGCGTCGGCGTACGGCCATGGGCGGCGCGTCGCCCGCCGGTGGACACCCGTCCTACCCCTCGGGTTGCGGCCCCGGCCGGGCGCGTACCCCCGTGGTTGCGGCCGCCGGGCTTGGTCCCCTAGGGGATGCTCAGGCCAGCCAGCCGGGGGTGATCATCCCCGACTCGTACGCCAGGATCACCAGCTGCGCCCGGTCCCGCGCGTCCAGCTTGGTCATGATCCGGCTGACATGGGTCTTGGCGGTCGCGGGGGAGAGCACGAGCCGCCGGGCGATCTCGTCGTTGGAGAGCCCGGCCCCGACCAGGCCCATGACCTCCCGCTCGCGCTCGGTCAGCGCGTTGAGCCGGGGGCTCGGGTCCGGGCGGGGCGCGCGGCCCGCGAACTCGGCGATCAGCCGGCGGGTCACCGCGGGGGCGATCAGGGCGTCGCCGCGCGCCACCACCCGCACCCCGTGCAGCAGCTCCTCCGGCTCGGTGTCCTTCACCAGGAAGCCGCTCGCGCCGGCGCGCAGCGCCCCGTACACGTAGTCGTCGACGTCGAAGGTGGTGAGGATGACCACCCGCACCCCTTCGAGGGCCGGGTCCTGCGTGATCCGGCGGGTGGCCTCCAGACCGTCCAGGACCGGCATCCGGACGTCCATCAGGACCACGTCCGGGCGCAGCTCGCGGGCGAGCGCCACCGCCCGCTCGCCGTCGGCGGCCTCCCCGACCACCTCGATGTCGTCCTCGTCGGCCAGGATCGACCGGAAGCCGGCCCGGACCAGGGTCTGGTCGTCGGCGAGCACGACGCGGATCATGCGGAGTCCCCCTCGGGAGCGATTTCGGGCGCGGGCGCGGACGTGGGCGCGGACGGCGGGAACGGGAGCCGGGCGTCGACCCGGAAGCCGCCGGGAATGTTACGGGCCGTCAGCTCGCCGCCGAAGGCGCGGGCCCGCTCGGCCATGCCCCGGATGCCGCTGCCCGGCGGCCGGTCATCGGGCGCGCCTCCGCCGTCGTCCTCGACGCGCAGCCGCAGCGCGTCCGGGCCCCAGTCGAGCGCAACGAGCACCGAGCGGGCCGCCGCGTGCCGGGTCACGTTGGTCAGCGACTCCTGCACGATCCGGTACGCGGCGAGGTCGAGCGGCGGCGGCAGCGGCACCGGCGTCCCGCCGACCCGGGTGCGCACCTCCAGGCCGGCGCTCGCGGCCCGCTCCACCAGCTCCGGCAGCAGCGCGAGCCCGGAGGCCGGGGCGGTCGGCGCCGCCTCGCCGGCCCCGCGCAGCACCCCGAGGGTGGCGCGCAGCTCGCGCAGCGCCTCCTTGCTGGTGTCCCGTACGGCCCGCAGCGCCTCCTCGGCGGCGGCCAGACCCTGCGCGGCGGCGGGCTTCTTGCCGAGCCGGTGCAGCGCGGCGCCGGACTGCACGTTGATCAGCGAGATGCTGTGGCCGAGGATGTCGTGCACCTCCCGGGCGATCCGCAGCCGCTCCTCGGTGGCGCTCTGCCGGGCCCGGGCCTCCTGCTCCCGCTCGGCGGCGAGGGCGCGCTGCTCCACCTCGCGCAGATAGGCGACCCGGTTGCGCTGGGCGCGGCCGACCGCGACCAGGCTGATCAGCCAGCCGGCCATCATCGCGAGCGAGGTGTCGTCGATCTGCCGGTGTCCCGGCCGCTGTCGGATCTCGCCGAGGCCGACCGCGAGCAGCGTCACGGCCGCCAGCGCGACGGCGGCGGCGAACCGGCCCTCGGCGGCGGTGGTGTAGAGCGCGACCGCGAAGGCGATGAGGAGCGGGCCGTCCTGGGCGGACAGCGGGTAGTAGACGGCGCACGCGAGGAGCGTGACCACGGCGACCGCCACGGGCTGCCGGCGGCGCAGGACGAGCGCGCCGCAGCCGGTCAGGATCAGCGCCCAGCCGAGCGCGGTGCGCCCGGCCGGCTCCGGCTCGTAGCGCGCCACGACCAGGGTCCAGACCGCCGTGACGAGGAACACGACCAGCGCCACGAGCGCGTCGCGGAGGTCGCGCGACCGGAGGCTGAGGGGCATGTTCCGAAGCATAGGCACGGGCCGGGAGCCGTTGCCGGACACCGGCGTGGTGCGCTTGACACGAAAATCGAACATCCATTCTTATGGGGGTGCAGGGCCTTGGGAACACGGGGTTGTGGCCGGGTTTTCCACAGGCTGGAGGGGACGTCGGAGCCCGTTGTCAGTGGCAGGGGTTAGCGTCTTTCCCATGAAGCGATCGACTCAAGCAAACCGGGTGGAACCCATGGCAGGAACCGACCGCGAGAAGGCGCTCGACGCCGCGCTCGCACAGATTGAACGGCAATTCGGCAAGGGTGCCGTCATGCGCATGGGGGAGCGCTCGAAGGAGCCGATCGAGGTCATCCCGACCGGGTCGACCGCCCTCGACGTCGCCCTCGGCGTCGGCGGCCTGCCGCGCGGCCGCGTCGTCGAGATCTACGGCCCGGAGTCCTCCGGCAAGACGACCCTGACCCTGCACGCCGTGGCCAACGCGCAGAAGGCCGGCGGCCAGGTCGCCTTCGTGGACGCCGAGCACGCCCTCGACCCCGAGTACGCCCGCAAGCTGGGCGTCGACGTCGACAACCTCATCCTGTCCCAGCCGGACAACGGTGAGCAGGCCCTCGAGATCGTCGACATGCTGGTCCGCTCCGGCGCCCTCGACCTCATCGTCATCGACTCCGTCGCCGCGCTCGTCCCGCGCGCGGAGATCGAGGGCGAGATGGGCGACTCGCACGTCGGCCTCCAGGCCCGGCTGATGAGCCAGGCCCTGCGGAAGATCACCAGCGCGCTCAACCAGTCCAAGACCACCGCGATCTTCATCAACCAGCTCCGCGAGAAGATCGGCGTCATGTTCGGCTCGCCGGAGACCACGACCGGTGGCCGCGCCCTGAAGTTCTACGCCTCGGTGCGCCTCGACATCCGCCGCATCGAGACCCTCAAGGACGGCACGGACGCGGTGGGCAACCGCACCCGCGTCAAGGTCGTCAAGAACAAGGTCGCGCCCCCCTTCAAGCAGGCCGAGTTCGACATCCTCTACGGCCAGGGCATCAGCCGCGAGGGCGGCCTGATCGACATGGGCGTGGAGCACGGCTTCGTGCGCAAGGCCGGTGCCTGGTACACGTACGAGGGCGACCAGCTGGGCCAGGGCAAGGAGAACGCCCGCAACTTCCTGAAGGACAACCCCGACCTCGCCAACGAGATCGAGAAGAAGATCAAGGAGAAGCTGGGCGTCGGCGTGCGGCCCGAGGAGCCCTCGGCCGAGCCGGGCGCGGACGCGGCGAGCGGCGCGGACGCGGCGGGCGACGACGCCAAGTCCGTCCCGGCGCCGGCCAAGGCCGGCAAGGTGACCAAGGCCACCACGGCCAAGAGCTGACCCGGTGACCGGCCGCACCGAATGGCCGGACGACAGCCCCGACTCGTCGAGGGCCGAGAAGGAGCTGTCGTCCCAGGATCCGGCTGAGCGGGCGCGGGCGATCTGCCTGCGCCTGCTCACCGGAACCCCCCGCACGCGCAAGCAGCTGGCCGACGCGCTGCGCAAGCGGGAGATCCCCGACGAGATCGCCGACGAGGTGCTCTCCCGCTTCGAGGACGTCGGACTCATCGACGACGCCGCCTTCGCCGGGGCCTGGGTCGAGTCCCGGCACCACGGCCGGGGCCTCGCCCGCCGCGCGCTCGCCCGGGAGCTGCGCACCAAGGGCGTCGACCCCACCCTGATCCAGGAAGCGGTCGAGCAGCTCGACTCGGACCAGGAGGAGGCCCGCGCCCGCGAGCTGGTCGCCCGCAAGCTCCGGGCCACCCGAGGCCTGGAGCGCGACCGCCGCCTCCGCCGCCTCGCCGGCATGCTCGCCCGCAAGGGCTACCCGGAGGGCATGGCCCTACGGGTGGTCCGCCAGGCCCTGGAGGCGGAGGGCGAGGACACGGACGGGCTGGACGAGCCCTTCTAGCTCAGCGGCCATGTGTGGTGGCCGCTGAGCCGGCTGGTCATCCGTCACCGGCTCATGCGTCACCGGCTCATCCGTCACGGGCTCAGCCGGTGACGGAGAAGACCACCCGGACGCCGGTGGTGCTGTTGATGCGTTCGTTGAGGCCCCAGATTCGCTTGGAGACCGGGGCGTAGCCGAGGTTCTGGGTGTAGATCGGGGACGTGGTGTAGACGTGCGGGGCGTCGTCGGGCAGGGCCCGGTGGATGCACGAGTAGTCGGCGTTCGGGTCGCCCGAGCCGCCGCCCACGCCCGACGGGCAGGTGCCGCTCATGTACCAGTAGGTGCCGTTGGTGGTGGCGCCCCCCATGTCCCATACGGGTGAGACGAAGCCGCGCGTGGCGTGGCTGACGCCGTGGCCGGACGGGTCGCTGGTGGTGGGAAGGGCGGTGAGGTAGTTGAGCGGCCAGCGGATGACGCGCCCACCGGACCCGCCCTTGACGTACTCGGCGGAGACCAGGCCGTCCTGGCCCGTGCGGTCAAGGCTGAGGGAGTTCAGACAGGGCGTCGTCCCACTGGTGACGACGCAGGCCTGGTTGTCGGCGCCGGTCGTCCGGTACTTGCCGATCATGGGCAGGGCGTAGCTGCTCCAGCGCGCCGAGGACACGCCTCCGGTGATGCCGACAGCCTCCTGGCTCGAGTTGACCTTCCAGATGTGCTGGAGGTCGTAGACCTGGAGCCAGCGCCCGTTGGCCACGAACACCTTGTTGCCGTACCAGACGACACCGTCGGCATGCGTTCCCTGGACCGCCTTGAAGTTGCCGTCTCCGCCCGCGACGGATCCGGTCGGCTCGACCAGCAGCAGGTGGTTGTAGCTGATCTTCCCGTTGTCGGCGTTGACCAGACTCACCCGGGCGAACTCGTTCGGGACGGCCTCGGCGGTGCCCATCTTCCGGCTGAAGTGCCAGGAGGCGAGGAAGGCGGTGCGCCCGTCCACCAGTCCGTCGGGCTGTGCGTCGTACGAGCCGGTGAGACCCTGCGGGGTCCAGCCGCCCGCCTCGGTGTACGAGTTGGACGTGTCGTCACCCTTGTCCCAGCAGAAACCGCTGGGGGAAAGGCTCGCCGAAAGGCCCGTGTCGTGGCACAGGCCGGAAGCGCCGGTCCGGCCACCGGAGGTGAGCACTGCGGTCGAGTTCAGCCGGGTGATCGCGCCACCCGCCTCCACGGCGTTGATCGCCTCGCCGTAGACATCGAAGGAGTTCTTCGACTGCCCGTCGAAGGACGACACCGGGTCAAGGGTGAACTGCCCGGCCGTCGCCGGATCCAACTCCGAGAACGCCATCGCGGCGTGCGCGGGTCCGGCCGCCACCGTGGACCCCGCGGTGATGGCGAGGCCCGCCACGAGCGTGGTGACGACATGCTTCCATGATCTTGTCATGCGGCGAACCCTAACAACGGGCCCGCACGGCTCCGCCCGGTGGACGAAGGCCCTTTGCCGGACTGCCGGACTGCCGGACCGCCGGATCAGGCGGGACGGCCGGCCTCCATGGCGGGGTCGCCCAGGACCGGCTCCTCCTCGCAGGGCGCGCTGCCGCCCCGTACCGCGTCGGCCGCCGCGTGCAGCTCCTCCGGGCGCACACCGGCGAAGGCGGCGGCCAGGTGGCCGTCCGGGCGGACCAGGAGGACCGCGTGGGCGGGGGCGCCGGGGTAGGCCTCGGTGACCAGGAGCTCGGCCGGGGCCGGGAGGGTGTCCACGGCCTCGGCGAGCCGGGGCATCACGCCCGCGCTCACCCAGTGCCGCCGGTCCCAGACCCCGGTGCCCGGGGCGACCAGGAGCACCAGGAGCCGGCCCTGCCCGAGGCGGTCGCGGAGCCGTACCGTCGTGCCGTCGGGCGCGGTCACCCGGACGTCCTCGACCGGACCCCCGTCCGGGGTGCCCACCGGGATCCGGCCCTCGGCCGGTTCGGGCGCCAGCGGCGAGTGCGGATAGGCGGGCAGTGCGCCCAGCGGGCCGCGGCCCAGATGCCCGTCGGTGAGCAGGACGTCGTGGCTGCGGCCGCCGCCGGGCAGGATCGTGCGCAGCCCCCCGCCGCCGCGCAGCACCGGAAGAGCCTGGTCGGCCGCGCGCAGCAGCCCCGCGACGGCGGCCCGGCGCTCGCTCTGGTAGCTGTCGAGCAGCACCGGCGAGGCGTCCCGGTGGTGCCAGCTGTACGCCAGCTTCCAGGCCAGGTTGTCGACGTCCCGCAGCCCCTCGTCGAGGCCCTGGGTGCCGACCGCGCCGAGCAGGTGCGCCGCGTCGCCGGCGAGCAGGACCCGGTCCACCCGCCAGCGCCGGGCGAGCCGGTGGTGCACGGTGTAGACGCCGGTGTCGATCAGGTCGTACGGCGGGGTGACGCCCTCGCACCAGCCGGCCAGGGTGTCGCGGATGCGGGTGACGAGCGCGTCGGGGGTGACCAGTTCGCCGCGCGGCGGCAGCAGCCAGTCGATCCGCCACAGCCCGTCGGGCAGCGGCCGGGCGCTGATCTCGTCGCCGGCGCCCCGCCACGGCGGCTGACGGTGCAGCAGGGCCTCGCCGGCCCAGGGGAGTTCGGTGCGCAGCGCGGCGACCGCGTGCCGTTCGACGGCGGTCCGTCCGGGGAAGCGGATGCCGAGCAGCTTGCGCACGGTGGAACGGGCGCCGTCGCAGCCGACCAGATGGCTGCCGCGCCACCAGGTGCCGTCCGGGCCGCGGGTGTGGGCGCTGACGCCGTGCGCGTCCTGCTCGATCGTGTCGACCCGGGACTCGGCGACCAGAGTGATCAGGTCCTGGCGGGCGATGGCGTCGCGCAGCCCGCGGGCCAGGGCGTGCTGGGTGACGTGCAGCGGGGCGGCGGGTCCGGCGGGCTCGCCGGCCGGGCCGTCCGGTCCGTCGGTCTCGCCGTCGCCGGTGCCCGGGCCGAGGCCCAGGTCGAGCCGGACGTGCCGGGTCTGCTGGCGGCGGCGCATCGAGCGCCAGCCGACCCACCGCACCCCTTCGTCACGCAGGGTGGCGCAGCCGAGGCGTTCGAGGAGGGCGGCCATGTCGGCGCGGAGCACCACGGTGCGGGCGGGCCGCGGCTCCTCCTTGCCGGCGCTCTCGTCGAGGACGACGCTGGGCACGTCCTGGGCGGCCAGGGCGAGGGAGAGCGCGAGGCCGACGGGCCCCGCGCCCACGATGATCACCGGGTCCACGGCGCGGCTCCTGAAGGCTTGCGAGGCCGTACGGTCATGCGGGTTGCACAGCAGAGTGTGGCGCTGGCCCGGAGCTTGATCACAGAACGTATGCAACCCACTGGGGGTGCCCGCGTCAAGTGAGCGGGGGCAGCGGCGTCGCCACTGCCCCCGGATGATGTCACACGCCGTCAGTTCTTCGTGACGCCAGGGCCGTCGGCGGGTCCCGCGGCCGGTCCCGCACCCGGTCCGGCCGCCGCCGCGTCGGCGGCGTCCACGGCCTCCGCGGTGGCCTGCGCGGGCAGGACGGCGGTCACGACCGGGTCGGCGACCTTGATGCCGGTCTTCGCCCGGCGGCCGCGCCGCTCGATCCAGGTGGCGAGCGCGGAGAGGGCCAGGCACAGCGCGATGTAGATGGCGCCGAAGACCACGATCACGGACACGTACGGGTACTGGCCGTTGACCAGCGTGTTGGAGGCGATCAGCCGGGCCGAGTAGAGCAGCTCGGGGTAGAGGATCACGAAGCCGAGCGAGGTGTCCTTGAGGGTCACCACCAGCTGGCTGATGATCGTCGGCAGCATCGACCGGACCGCCTGCGGCAGCAGGACGCTGGTCATCACCTGGGTCTTGGTCATGCCGAGCGCGTAGGCCGCCTCGCGCTGGCCGCGCGGCACCGCGTTGACGCCGGCGCGCAGCACCTCGGCCTGCACACAGCCGTTGTAGACCGACAGGCCGAGGGCGAGCGCCCACATCGAGTAGTCGGTGAGGAAGGCGACCCAGACCGCGAAGATCGTGATGAGCAGCGGGATGGAGCGGAAGACCTCGATGAAGGTGGTGGCCGCCCAGCGGACCGGCTTGTGGTCGGAGAGCCGGCCGACGGCGAGCAGCACGCCGAGGACGAGGGAGCCGACGGCCGCCAGGCCGAAGGCCTTGAGGGTGGACAGCAGGGCGTCGGCGATGTTCTGCCGGATGCCCGCGTAGTTGAAGATGTCCCACATCTCGGGGGCGAGATGCCCCTTGTCGCTCAGCCGCAGCACGCTGACGGCGAGCAGGGCGAGGATCGCGAGGCTGCCGACGACCGCGTAGATCCGGTTGCGGACCTTGGCCTTGGGGCCGGGCGCGTCGAAGAGAACGCTGGCGCTCATCGGGCGACCTCCATGTTGCGCTCGAAGAGTCGGAAGAGGCCGCTGATGGCGAAGGTGATGACGAGGTAGGCGGCGGCCACCCAGAGGAAGATCGGGATGATCGCGTAGCCCTGCTCGCTCATCAGCGTCTGCCAGCCGAAGAGTTCGGTGACGCTGAAGGCACCGGCGATGGCCGAGTTCTTGGTCAGCGCGATGAAGATCGAGCTCAGCGGCGGCAGCACGGTACGGGTGGCCTGCGGCAGCACGATCATGCGCAGCGTCTGCGAGAAGGTCAGACCGAGCGAGCGGGCGGCCTCGGCCTGGCCCAGCGGCACGGTGCTGATGCCGGAGCGGACGGCCTCGCACACGAAGGAGGAGGTGTAGAAGCCCAGCGCCAGCGAGGCGAGCACGAAGGGGCTCATGCCCGGGAAGAGGATCTCCGGGACGACGAAGAAGAAGACCAGGAAGAGCAGCGTCAGCGGGGTGTTGCGCAGCAGCGTCACCCACGCGGTGCCGAAGGCGCGCAGCGGGGGGACGGGGGAGACCCGGAAGCCGGCCACGACGATGCCGAGGACCAGCGCGATCACCGAGCTGACGGCGGTGATCTCCACGGTTCCTATGAATCCGTTGCGGAACTCCGCGAAATGGTCGAGCAGTACGTTCATGAGGACTCCGCGTCGGCAGTCGGCGGCGGGCTTGCGTGCGGCAGGCGTACGGGCAGGCGTACGCCGAGGCACAGGCGTACGGGCAGGGGGAGGCGGGGCGCCCCGCAGCCCCGAGGGGAGGGGGACGGGGCTACGGGGCGCTCACGCCGGATCAGTAGCGGACGAGCGCCGGCGGCTCGGTGTAGGCCGAGCCGGAGAGGCCGAGGGTGGCCTCGTAGATCTTCTTGTAGGTGCCGTCCTTCTCGTGGGTCTCCAGGATGTCGCTCACCTTGTCGCGCAGGACCTTGTCGTCCTTGTTCATGCCGATGCCGTACGGCTCCTTGGTGAACGGCTTGCCGACGACCTTGAGCTTGCCGGCGTTGGCGGCCGCGTAACCCTTGAGGATCGAGTCGTCGGTGGTGACCGCGTCGACCTGCTTGGTGAGCAGCTGCTGCACGCAGTCGGAGTACTTGCCGAGCTCGACGGTCTCCGCGCCGTACTGCGGCTTCTTGATCTCCTGGAGCGGGGTCGAGCCCGTGATCGAGCAGACCTTCTTGCCCTTCAGGCTCTCCGGGCCGGTGATCGCGGTCTCGTCCTTGCGGACCAGGAGGTCGGCGCCGGCCTGGTAGTACGGACCCGCGAAGCCGACCTGCGCCTTGCGCTTGTCGTTGATCGTGTAGGTGCCGACGTAGTAGTCGACCTGGCCGGTGGAGATGGCGGTCTCGCGGAGCTTGGAGTCGACCGTCTTCCACTCGATCTGGTCCTCGGAGAAGCCCAGGTCGGCGGCGATCATCTTGGCGATCTCGATGTCGAAGCCGGAGCGCTTCTTCGTCGCCTGGTCCTCGAAGCCGAGGTACGGCTGGTCGGCCTTGGAGCCGATGATCAGCTTGCCGCGCTCCTTGGCCTTCTTGAAGGTCGCCGAGTCCAGGGTCACGCCGCTCGCCACGGTGTACGTGGGGAGCTTGGGGGCGCTGGCGTCGCCGGGCTTCGTGGCGGGCTTGTCGCCGGCCGAGCCCTCCTTGCCGCCACAGGCGGTCGCGGTCAGAGCGAGCACGGCGACGGCCACGGCCGCGGTCTTGCGGAGCTTCATCGTGAACATCCCTCAGGTCGTGGTTGGTTGATCGTCAGTGTGCAGCAAGTCGCTCGCCGTCACTCAGGAGTTCCGGCGTCGAGGAGTCGCGGGCGTCGCGCCTCGGTGGTCCTCGGTGGTCCTCGGTGGTCCTCAGTGGTGCAGGATCTTCGAGAGGAAGTCCTTGGCGCGGTCGCTGCGCGGGTTGCTGAAGAACTCGTCGGGGGTGGCCTGTTCCACGATGCGGCCGTCGGCCATGAAGACGACGCGGTTGGCGGCGGAGCGGGCGAAGCCCATCTCGTGGGTGACGACCACCATCGTCATGCCCTCCTGGGCCAGCTGCTGCATGACCTCAAGGACCTCGTTGATCATCTCCGGGTCGAGCGCCGAGGTCGGCTCGTCGAACAGGATGACCTTGGGGTCCATGGCGAGCGCGCGGGCGATCGCGACGCGCTGCTGCTGTCCGCCGGAGAGCTGCGCCGGGTACTTGTCGGCCTGGGTGCCGACACCGACCCGGTCGAGCAGCGCGCGGGCCTTGGCCTCCGCCGCCTTCTTCTCCGTCCGGCGGACCTTGACCTGCCCCAGCATCACGTTCTCGAGCACCGTCTTGTGCGCGAAGAGGTTGAAGGACTGGAAGACCATGCCGACGTCCGACCGCAGCCGCGCCAGCTCCCTGCCCTCCTGGGGCAGCGGCCGGCCGTCGATGGTGATGCTGCCGGAGTCGATCGTCTCCAGCCGGTTGATCGTGCGGCACAGCGTGGACTTGCCGGACCCGGACGGACCGATCACCACGACGACCTCGCCCCGGTGGATCGACAGGTCGATGTCCTGCAGCACGTGCAGCGCGCCGAAGTGCTTGTTCACGTCGGACAGCACGACCAGCTCGTCCGTGGCCGGCGCGGCGTCCTCCGGACCCGAACCCGAACCCTTGGTCACTGACACTCCGCTCATCGGCTTCTCGCTCCGTCCTGCTCGGTTGGAGAGGACACTAGAGACCGGGCGTACGGAGCGTCACCACATCTGAGCGAAGTTTGAGCATAACGATACGGTCGCATCCGGACACTCTGCGTGAACGGGATGGCCCTGCTGTTCACGCCCTGGTACACAGATAGTCATCACCCGCCGCACACCCACCCCGCGAGCCCGCGCGCGATCACGAAGGAGGGCCCCGTGAGACTGCTGCTCGTCGAGGACGACGACCACGTCGCCGCCGCGCTCTCCGCGATCCTCGCCCGGCACGGCTTCACCGTCACCCACGCCCGCAACGGCGAGGAGGCGCTGCAGGCCGTGCTGCCCGCCGCGCACGGCGAGCGCCCCTCGTACGGGGTGATCCTGCTCGACCTCGGCCTGCCCGACCAGGACGGCTACCAGGTCTGCGGGCGCATCCGGAAGCTCACCAGCACCCCGGTGATCATGGTCACCGCCCGGGCCGACGTGCGCTCCCGGATCCACGGGCTCAACCTCGGCGCCGACGACTACGTGGTCAAGCCGTACGACACCGGCGAACTCCTGGCCCGGATCCACGCCGTCAGCCGGCGCAGCTCCGGCGGCGACGAGGGCGGCGGCACCGGCGAGGACAGCACCCTGCGGCTCGGCACCGTCACCATCGAGCTGCCCACCCGCCGGGTCAGCGTCGACGACGAGGTCGTCCCGCTCACCCGCAAGGAGTTCGACCTGCTCGCCCTCCTCGCCCAGCGGCCCGGCGTGGTCTTCCGGCGCGAGCAGATCATCAGCGAGGTCTGGCAGACCAACTGGGAGGGCACGGGCCGCACCCTGGAGGTCCATGTCGCCTCCCTGCGCTCGAAGTTGCGCATGCCCGCCCTGATCGAGACCGTGCGGGGCGTCGGCTACCGCCTCGTCGCACCCGCCGCGTAAGCCCCGGCCGTCCCACCCGTGCGCACCCGACTCCTCCCGCTCCTCATCGTGCTGATGGCCGGCGTCCTGCTGGCCCTCGGCTTCCCGCTGGCCGCCAGCACCGCCGCCTCCGAGCAGCAGCGGGTGGTCGTGGACCGGCTCGACGACGAGGCCCGGTTCGCCGCGCTCGCCCAGTTCGTCGACAACGAGAGGCGCTTCGCGCCCGACGAGCGGCGCGCCATGCTGAGCGGCGAACTCGCCAGCTACCACGAGGTGTACGACATCCGGGCCGGCATCTTCTACCGCGACAACCGGTCGATGGCCGTCGCGCCCGAGGACTGGGTCGTGCCGTACGACGGCGAGGCCAGACGCGCCTTCAACGAGGCGCTGCTCGGCCGCCGCAGCCACGACCCCTCCCAGGTCTGGCCCTGGCAGGGCGACGCACGCCTCATCGTCGCCTCCCCGGTCGTCCGGGACGGCGACGTCGTCGCCGTGGTCGTCACCGACTCGCCCACCGGGGACCTGCGGTCCCGGATCCTGCACGGCTGGCTGCTGATCTTCGCCGGCGAGGCCGCCGCCATGCTGCTCGCCGTCGGGGCCGCCTTCCGGCTCACCGGCTGGGTACTCCGGCCGGTCCGGGTCCTCGACGCCGTCACCCACGACATCGCCACCGGCCGGATGAACTCCCGGGTCGCCGCCACCGGCGGACCGCCCGAACTGCGCCGCCTGGCCCACTCGTTCAACGAGATGGCCGACCACGTCGAGGACGTCCTCGACCAGCAGC
This sequence comes from Streptomyces sp. SKN60, assembly GCF_026236535.1. Lineage (GTDB taxonomy): Bacteria > Actinomycetota > Actinomycetes > Streptomycetales > Streptomycetaceae > Streptomyces. The sequence goes on from NZ_JAHTMW010000008.1 coordinate 39,230, forward strand.
GGGCCTTCGTCGCCGACGCCTCCCACCAGCTGCGCAACCCGCTCGCCGCGCTGCTCCTGCGGATCGAGCTGCTCGCCCTGGAGCTGCCCGAGGGCAACGAGGAGATCGCCTCCGTGCGCACCGAGGGCAAGCGGCTCGCCCAGGTTCTCGACGACCTCCTCGACCTCGCGCTCGCCGAGCACACCGCCGCCGATCTGCGGCTCACCGACATCGGGGCGCTGACCGACGTGCGGGTGGCGTCCTGGCGGCCGGTCGCCGACGAGAAGGGCGTCACGCTGACCGCCGAGACCTGCGCCGTCACCGCCTGGGCCGACCCGGTCGCGCTGTCCAGCGCGCTCGACGCGGTGATCGACAACGCCCTGAAGTTCACCCCGGCCGGCGAGGACGTCACGGTCGCGGTCCGGCTCGCCCCGGAGCGCGCCGCCGTCGAGATCGAGGTCGCCGACCACGGCCCCGGACTCACCGACGAGGAGCTGGAGCGCGTCGGTGACCGCTTCTGGCGCTCCGGCCGGCACCAGAATGTCAAGGGCTCGGGGCTCGGCCTGTCCATCTCGCGCGTGCTGCTCGCGGCGGGCGGCGGCACGATCGCGTACGCCCGGAACGCGCCGCACGGACTGCGGGTCACGGTGGGCGTGCCCCGCGAGGACCCGAGGACGGGCCAGGACCCGGCCTAGCGGTTCCGGATGGTCTACGGCTTCACGGAGCGGTAGTAGCGGCGGGCGCCCTCGTGCAGCGGCAGCGGCTCCGTGTAGATCGCCGTCCGCAGGTCCACCAGCTGCGCCGGGTGCACCTGGTTGCCGATGCCGTCGCGGCTGGCGATCACCGTACGGGTGAGGCCCTCGACCAGGTCGGGGTCGGCGTCCTCGGCGGTGACCAGGATGTTCGCCACCGCCACCGTGTCCACCGGGTTGCCGCTCTGGGCCAGGCTGTAGGCGTCGCCCGGGATGGTCGCCGAGCGGTAGAAGCGGGTGGAGCCGCCCACGTCGTGCAGGCTGTCCACCAGGGCGGCGTCGAGCGGCAGGAGCCGGACCGGCAGTCGCTCGGACAGCTCCTGGACGCCCGCGGTGGGCAGTCCGCCGGACCAGAAGAAGGCGTCGAGCTTCCGCTCCTCCATCAGCTTCGGCATGGTGTCGATGCCGGCCGAGACCGGGACGACGTCGACGTCCGGGGTCACCCCGGCCGCCGCGAGCACCCGGTCGGCGATCAGCCGCACGCCCGAGCCCGGCTGCCCGACGCCGACCCGGAGGCCGCGCAGATCGGACACAGTCTCCACCGGCGAGCCCTTGGGGACGATCACCTGGACGTAGTCGTCGTAGAGCCGGGCGCAGCCGCGCAGCTTCTCGAAGCCGGGCTTGCGGTCCCGCAGGTACTGGCCCACGGCGTCCGCCGTCGCCACCGTGAAATCGGCCTCGCCGGAGGCGAGCCGGGCGAGGTTCTGCTGGGAGCCCTCACTATCCTTCAGCGTTATCGAGACATCCGGCAGATCGCGGCCGAGGGCCTGCCGCAGCAGCTCCCCGTAGCGCTGGTACACGCCCGTGGGGACCCCGGTGCTGAAGGTCACATGCCCGCTGGGCGTCTTCGCGCCGAACGGAACCAGCCACCAGACGAGCAGCCCGGCCAGGGCCAGCAACGCCGCCGAGACCTGGAGCAGGCGGCGGCGGGCGGTACGGGACGGTGCGGCGGGCATGCCGCGATCCTGCCAGCTCGCTCCCCGTCCTGGCCAGGACGGACGTCACGTTCCCGGCCAGGAGGGGGCCGGCTACCGGTCAGTAGGGCCGATCAGTAGGCGAAGCCGGACTTTCCGGTCGTGGTCGCCGTGACGTGCGTGATCCCGCTGCCGGGCGGCAGCGCGGTGGTCGTCGCCGTCCCGGTGGTCCCGGTGGTGCTGCCGTCGCCGAGCTGTCCGGTGGCGTTGTTGCCCCAGGACTTCACGGTGCCGTCCTTGAGCAGCGCGACCGCGAACCCGTTGGCGGTGTTGCCGGCGCCGCCTCCGCCGCCCATTCCTCCGACAAGGGCCTGCTGAAGACCGCCCCGCCTGCCGCCGGTTCGGTACGGGCGCTCCGTACCGTCCCGCTCAACTGACCGGCCTGGCGGGCGGGTTCAGGTCCGCCGCCTGCTCGCGCAGCCAGCCGAGCAGCGTGGCGAGCCGGGGATCGCGCTCCGGCGGGCGCGGGGTGAGCAGCCCGTAGCCCGTCCCGTCCGGGACGAACCCGTACGGGGCCGCCAACTGGCCCCGTACGAGGTCGTCGTGGACGAGCGCGTACGGGCCGACGGCGACGCCGACGCCCGCCACGGCGGCCTGGAGCGCGAGGTAGAAGTGCTCGAAGGTCTGCTCGCCGCGGACGGTGGACGTCTCGCCGGTCAGGCGGTGCCAGTCGGCCCAGGCGGCCGGCCGGGTGCCGGTGTGCAGCAGGGTGACGGGCTCGCCCGCCCGGAGCCGTTCCACCAGGTCCGGGCGGCACACCGGGCCGATCCACTCCTCGAACAGCGGCACTCTGCTCACCCCCTCCGGCACCGGGAAGTCGTCCCGGCGCACGGCCGCGTCGACCGGCTCCCGGGCGAAGTCCACCGGCCCGCCGCCCGCCGACAGATGGACGGTCAGACCGGGATGGCCCGCCGTGAGGTCCGGCAGGCGCGGGATGAGCCAGCGCATGAGCAGGGTCGGTTCGCAGGACAGGGCGAGCGGCCCGCCGCCGCGCTCGCGGCCGCCCGAGATCTCCCGGGCCGCCTCCTCCACCAGATCGAGCGCGTCCCGTACGGCGGCGGCGAGCCGGCGGGCCTGCGGGGTGGGGCGCAGTGCGCGCGGGCCGCGCTCGAACAGCTCCGTGCCGAGCGCCCGCTCCAGGTTCCGCACCTGCCGGCTGACCGCGCCGTGCGTGACATGGAGCTCTCGCGCGGCCCGGGTCATGCTCGCGTGGCGGACGGTGGCCTCGAAGGGCAGCAGGGTGGTCAGCGGGGGCAGGTCCGGCCGGGTCATGCGTGAAATCTAGTCACAGGATGTGTGAGAAGGAATCGCTTGTCCTGCGGCTTCGTGCGGCGTGATGGTGGATCCCGTCACAGCCGCCGTCCTACGGCGCGTGTCGGCGGTGGGCGCCCGCTGCCCGCCGCCGCCGGCACCTTCCGTCTGCCGTCCGCTCACGCACCCACCCGAGGGGCCCACCCAGCGATGCCGCCTTCCACCGTCGTCGTCCTCGCCGACGACCTCACCAGCGCCGCCGACGGCGCCGCCCCCTTCCGCCGTGCCGGCCACCGCGCCCTGGTCCTCTTCGAACCGCCCGCCCGCCTCGGAGACGGCGTCACGGCCGTCGACCTCGGCACCCGGCTCGCCGCCGGCCCCGACGAGGCCGCGGCCCGGATGCGGCGCGCGGCCGGGGCGTACGCCGGCGCGGACCTGCTGATCAAGACGGTCGACTCGACCCTGCGCGGCCATGTCGCCGCCGAACTGCGGGCCGCGCTCGCCGGTTCGGGCCGCCGCGCCGCGATCCTCGCCCCCGCCTTCCCCACCGAGGGCCGTACGACGGTGGCGGGCGTGCAGTACGTGGACGGCGTACGGGTCGACGAGAGCGCCTTCGCCCGCGACCCCGCGCACCCGGTCCGCACGGCCGACCTCGCCCGGCTCCTCCCGGAAGCCGTACTCCTCGAACCCGGCGCGCTCGCCGAACTGCCCCGACTGGTCGCGAAGGGCGGGGTGTTCGTCTGCTCGGCTCGCACCGAGGCCGACCTCGACGCGGTTGTGGCCGCCGTTCCGCGCCCCGAGGAGGTGCTGTGGGTCGGCTCCCCGGGCCTTGCCGACGCCCTGGCCCGCCACCACCCCCGTACCCCCGCCGCCCCCCGCCCCGAACTCCCGCCCGCCCCCCGTCCCCTGGCCGTCGTCGGCAGCGCCAACCCCGCCAGCCGCCGCCAGCTCGCCGCCCTGCGCGCCGTGGCCGGCGCCGCCGTCCACACCCCCGAGGAACGCGGCACCGAGCCGGGCGTACTGCTGCGCGCGCTCGTCGAGGAGGCGCGGCGCACGGTCGCCGAGGGCCGGGCCGACGGCCTCGTCCTCACCGGCGGCGAGACCGCCGCAGCCGTCCTCGGCGCACTCGGCGCCACCGGCGTCGAGCTGTACGACGAACCGGAACCGGGCATCGCCCGCGGCACGCTGTACGGGGGGCGGCTGCCGGGGACCGTGGACGAGCGGGCGGACCGGCAGGCCCGGGAGGACCGGGCCGACCGTGAGGATCGGGCGGACCAGGCCGACCGTGAAGACTGGGCGGACAGGGTGGACCGGGACGGCCGGGCGGATCGGGAAGACCGAGAGGACCGAGAAGACCGGGCCGACGGTGAAGACCGGGAGGTCCGGGTGGACCCGGCCCGCCGTGAAGACCGGGCGGACCCGGCGGACCGGGTGGACTGGGAAGACCGAGAAGACCGGGCCGACGGTGAAGACCGGCAGGCCCGGGAGGACCCGGCCGACCGGAAAGTACGCCGAGCCGGCGGCCGGTCGGCGGGTGAGCCGGACGGTGGGGACCCCGACGCCACCGAAGCGGGCCCCCGCTCCACGGCGACGCCGGACCCTTCCGGCCGCCCCGGCAACACCAGCCCCTCTGGCTCCTCTGGCTTCTCCAGCCCTCCCGGCTCCTCCGGACCTTCCGCACGCCCCGGCTCCTCCGGCGTCCCCGATTCCTCCGGCGCCTCCAGCACCTCCGGCCTCCCCAGCACCTCCCGCCTCCCCGTCCTCGTCAAGGCCGGCGGCTTCGGCGACGACGGCACCCTGGTGCGCCTCTCCGCGCTCCTCGCGGGAGGGGCCCGATGACCGGACCCGGCACCGGCGCCCGCCCCATCGCCGTCACCATGGGCGACCCGCACGGCATCGGCCCCGAGATCACCGTCAGGGCTTGTGCCGACCCCCGGCTGCCCGCCCCCGTTCTCGTCATCGGCGACACCGGCGCCCTCACGCGCGCGTGCCGGGCCACCGGGGTGGACCTTCGGGTCCGTCCCGTAGGGGACGCGACCGGGGCCGACCGTACGCCCGGCGTCCTGGACGTGCTGCCCACCGGGCCGGAGCTGCCCGAGGACCTGGCCCTCGGCACGGTCGCGGCGACCGCGGGCGCGGCCTCCTACGCGTACGTACGGAAGGGCATCGCCCTCGCTCTCGCCGGCCAGGTGCGCGCCCTGACCACCGCGCCGGTCAACAAGGAGGCCCTGCGCCTCGCCGGCGTCCCGCACCCCGGTCACACCGAGATCCTGGCCGAGCTCACCGGCACCGAGCGCTACGCGATGATGATGGCCAACGACGAGCTGCGGGTCGTCCTCGTCACCGTCCACCAGGCCCTGCGCGAGGCGATCGACGCGCTCACCGTCGAGCGGGAGCTGGACATCGTCCGGCTCGCGCATCAGGCACTCGCCCGCCGGATCCCCGGCGGCCGGCCCAGGATCGCCGTCGCCGGTCTCAACCCGCACGCGGGCGAGAACGGTCTCTTCGGCCGCGAGGACCTCGACGTCATCGCCCCGGCCGTGCGCGCCGCCCGTGCGGAGGGCATCGACGCGAGCGGCCCGTGGCCCGCCGACACCGTCTTTCTGCGCGCCCGCGCGGGGGAGTTCGACGCGGTCGTCGCCCAGTACCACGACCAGGGTCTGATCCCGGTGAAGTACCTGGGCCTGGAGCACGGCGTCAACATCACCCTCGGCCTGCCGTTCGTGCGCACCAGCGTCGACCACGGCACCGCCTTCGACCTCGCGGGCACCGGCACCGCCGACCACCGCAGCCTGCTCACCGCCCTGCGCCACGCCGCCGAACTCACCCCAGAGAGGTAGGCCCTCAAGCCCATGGACTTCGTCTTCATGCTCACCCGGGACGACCGGACCGTCACCGACTGCCTGCACGTCCTGGACTCCGTCCGCGACCTCGGCATCACCCACATCGGCTTCAAGGACGTCGGCGTGGACCCCGCGACCCTGCACCGCCTCCACGCACAGATCCGGGAGCTCGGCGCCGCCAGTTACCTGGAGGTCGTGTCGACCACCCGCGAGCAGGCCCTCGACTCGGTCCGGGCCGCCGTCGACCTCGGCGTGGACTGGCTGATGGGCGGCACCTGGGTCGACGAGACCCTCGACCTGCTCGCCGGCACCCCGGTCCGCTACCTCCCCTTCGTCGGCGAACCGATCGGTCACCCCACCCGCCTGGCCGGCGACCCGGCCCGGATCGCCGCCGACTGCCGCCGCGCCGAGGCGGCGGGCTGCGCGGGCGTCGACCTGCTCGCCCACCGCGCCACCGAGGCCGCCCCGCTCGACCTGGTGCGGGCCGCCCGCGCGGCGACCACCGGCCGAATCGTCGTCGCGGGCTCGGTGACCACCGACGCGCAGATCCACGCGCTCGCCGAGGCCGGCGCCGACGCCTTCACGGTCGGTTCGGCGGCCTTCGCGGGCACCGTCCGGCCCGCCGCCGGCGGACTCGCCGCGCAGCTCACGGCGGTGCTCGCGGCCGCCGGCCGGCCCACCCGGCGCGGGGGCGGCGCGGGGCCGCGGGACGAGCGGGCGGGGCAGCTCCGCGACCCCCTTACCCTTGAGGGATGACCAGCAGCAGCGACCGGACCGGAGCAGTGGACGAAGTGGGCGTTTCGCGAACCTACGAAGTGCGCACCTACGGGTGCCAGATGAACGTCCACGACTCCGAGCGGCTCTCCGGCCTCCTTGAGGACGCTGGTTACGTCCGTGCCCCCGAGGGCTCCAACGGCGACGCCGACGTCGTGGTCTTCAACACCTGCGCGGTCCGCGAGAACGCCGACAACAAGCTGTACGGCAACCTCGGCCACCTCGCGCCGATGAAGGCCGCACGGCCCGGCATGCAGATCGCCGTCGGCGGCTGCCTGGCGCAGAAGGACCGCGACACCATCGTCAAGCGGGCCCCCTGGGTCGACGTGGTCTTCGGCACCCACAACATCGGCAAGCTGCCGGTGCTCCTGGAGCGCGCCCGGATCCAGGAGGAGGCGCAGGTCGAGATCGCGGAGTCCCTGGAGGCCTTCCCGTCGACGCTGCCGACCCGCCGCGAGTCCGCGTACGCCGCCTGGGTCTCGATCTCCGTCGGCTGCAACAACACCTGCACCTTCTGCATCGTCCCCGCGCTGCGCGGCAAGGAGGAGGACCGCCGGCCCGGCGACATCCTCGCCGAGATCGAGGCGCTGGTCGGCGAGGGCGTCTCCGAGATCACCCTGCTCGGCCAGAACGTCAATGCGTACGGCTCCGACCTCGGCGACCGCGAGGCCTTCAGCAAGCTGCTGCGGGCCTGCGGCGAGATCGAGGGGCTGGAGCGGGTCCGCTTCACCTCCCCGCACCCGCGCGACTTCACGGACGACGTGATCGCGGCGATGGCCGAGACCCCGAACGTGATGCCGCAGCTGCACATGCCGCTGCAGTCCGGCTCGGACACGGTCCTGAAGGCGATGCGCCGCTCGTACCGGCAGGAGCGCTTCCTCGGGATCATCGAGAAGGTGCGCGCCGCCATCCCGCACGCCGCCATCTCCACCGACATCATCGTGGGCTTCCCCGGCGAGACCGAGGAGGACTTCGAGCAGACGATGCACGTGGTCCGCGAGGCCCGCTTCGCGAACGCCTTCACCTTCCAGTACTCCAAGCGCCCCGGCACCCCGGCGGCCACCATGGAGGGCCAGATCCCCAAGGAGGTCGTGCAGGCGCGCTACGAGCGCCTCGTCGCCCTCCAGGAGGAGATCTCCTGGGAGGAGAACAAGAAGCAGGTCGGCCGCACCCTGGACGTCATGGTCGCCGAGGGCGAGGGCCGCAAGGATGGCGAGACCCACCGCCTCTCCGGCCGCGCCCCCGACAACCGGCTCGTCCACTTCACCAAGCCCGACGAGGACGTGCGCCCCGGCGACGTGGTGACCGTCGAGATCACCTACGCCGCCCCCCACCACCTCCTCGCCGAGGGCCCGACCACCGCCGTCCGCCGCACCCGCGCGGGCGACGCCTGGGAGAAGCGCACGGCCGCCGAGGCGGCGAAGCCGGCGGGCGTCCTGCTCGGCCTGCCGAAGATCGGCGCCCCCGAGCCCCTGCCGGTCGCGGACGCGCCGGCCTGCGGGAGCCACTGACACCGAGGTACCGGCAACGGGGGGATCACATGGGCAACTGGGTCGTCGTCGCGCAGTACGGCGTCGCCAGCGACGGGAACGCGTTCCGGACCGAACTGGTCAGGACCGTGACCGGCAGCAGGGAGGAGGCCAGGGAGGCGCTGCGTGAGACGGCCCTGGCCTACCGCGAACCGATGCGTGAGAAGCGGCGCCGGGTGTTCCGGCTGAGCGGTGGCGACAGCTACCTCGTGCGGGTGAACGGCCTGGTCTCCGAGACGGACACCGTCCTCACCATCGCCGAGCTGGTGTACGACTCCGCCGACCCGAAGCTCGGTCCGGTGGACGGGTGGGGCGGGGTTCCGCAGGGCCCGGAGAGCCCTTCGTAGGCGCCTCGCCGCAGTAGGCTGCGGATCATGCTTGTCGCCGCCGCCGTGTGTCCCTGCCCGCCGCTCCTCGTGCCCGCCGTCGCGGCCGGGGCCGCGTCCGAGCTCGCCGAGGCCCGTACGGCCTGTTCCGACGCGCTCGGCGTGCTCGCCGCGTCCCGGCCCGACCGGCTGGTCGTGATCGGGCCCGCCGACGAGGGGGAGCGTGGGGTCTTCCCGGCCGGGTCGGCCGGATCCTTCGCCGGGTTCGGTGTCGACGCGACCGTACGGCTCGGGGCGGGGCCCGGTGGGGATCGGGTGCTGCCGGCATCCCTGGCGGTGGCCGGGTGGCTCCTGGAGCACACGGACTGGGCGGACGCGCCCGTCGAGGGCCTGGGCGTCGGTGAGCCGCTGGAGGCGGTGCGCTGTGCCGCGACCGGGCGGGAGATCGCCGCGTCGGCGGAGCGGGTCGCGCTGCTCGTCATGGGCGACGGCAGCGCCTGCCGCACCGTGAAGGCCCCGGGCTATCTCGACGAGCGTGCCGAGCCCTTCGACGCGGCCGTCGGCCGGGCGCTGGGCGCGGCGGACCCGGCGGCGCTGCTCGCGCTCGACGCGGAGCTCGCGTACGAGCTGAAGGCGGCCGGCCGGGCGCCGTGGCAGGTGCTCGCGGGCGCGGCGGAGGGCGCGGGCCTGGCGGGCCGGCTGCTCTACGAGGACGCCCCCTACGGGGTCGGCTACTTCGTCGCCGCCTGGAGCTAGGCGCGGCGCACCCACGACGGCGGACGACTGCGGACGGCCGCGGAGCGATGCGCTCCGCGGCCGTCCGCCGTGGGGGAGGAACGGGGCGACCGAGGTCAGGCGGCCGGAGGCGGGCCCGACGGGCCCTCGTCCTTGTGGGCGAGGCGGTCGATGGCGTGCTTGGCCTTGCCGGTGCCGGACTCGATCTTGTCGCTGTACTTGCCCTTGGTCTTCTCGTCGACCTTCCTGGCGGCCTTCTCCAGGCCGTGCTCCACCTTGCCCCCGTGCTTCTCGGCGAGGCCGGAAACCTGGTCCGAGACCTTGTCCTTGGCAGGGGCTAGCTTTGCCTTCAGTGAATCCAGGAAACCCATGGGGTCACCGTCCCTCCACGTTCCTCGTGCCCTCTTTCAGGGCCTGCTCCAGGGCCTACTTGCGGGCGCCTTCGCCGGCCGCCCCGCTGTCCGCGGCCTCCTCCGCCGACTGCTGCTTCGGGATCTCCACGGTCCCGTCCTTCACCACCGGGCCGGCGTCGTCCACGACCTCGGCGGAACCCTCTGCGGAAGCCTCGGCAGCGGCTTCGGCGGCGGGCTCCGGCGTTCCGGTCCCGGCCTCCGCCGTCTCGCCCGCCTCGGCCGCTTCCGGCTCCTCCGTCACGGACTCCGTCACGGCCGCAGTCTCCACGGCGTCCTTGCTCTTACGGCGAAACAGTGCGAAAACGCCCATATCTGCTCCCTAGCGTACTCAGGGTCGTCATTCCGGAACAGGCAACGAAGCCGGACGGAGGCCGTCACGTCGCTCATTCGGGGACATCGCCCGAGGTTTGCGAGACTGGGGCGGTGAGAAGTGCAGCTCCCGCCTCGCGGGTCATCGCCGTCGTCGGCCCCACCGCGGCCGGAAAGTCCGATCTGGGCGTCTTCCTCGCCCAGGAGCTGGGCGGCGAGGTCGTCAACGCCGATTCCATGCAGCTCTACCGGGGGATGGACATCGGCACCGCCAAACTGACGATGGAGGAGCGCGGCGGCGTCCCGCACCACCTCCTCGACATCTGGGACGTGACCGAGGCCGCCAGCGTCGCCGAGTACCAGCGGCTGGCCCGCGCCGAGATCGACCGGCTGCTCGCCGAGGGCAAGGTGCCGGTCCTGGTCGGCGGCTCCGGCCTGTACGTGCGCGGGGCCCTCGACGTGATGGAGTTCCCCGGCACCGACCCCGAGCTCCGGGCCCGCCTGGAGGCCGAGCTGGAGGAGCGCGGCTCCGGCGTGCTGCACGCGCGCCTGGCCGCCGCCGACCCCGAGGCCGCCCGCGCGATCCTGCCCAGCAACGGGCGGCGCATCGTGCGCGCCCTGGAGGTCATCGAGATCACCGGCAAGCCCTTCACGGCCAACCTGCCGGGCCACGACTCCGTCTACGACACCGTGCAGATCGGCGTCGACGTCGCCCGCCTCGAGCTCGACGAGCGGATCGCCACCCGGGTGGACCGCATGTGGGACGCCGGGCTCGTCGACGAGGTGCGCGCCCTGGAGGCGCGCGGCCTGCGCGAGGGGCGCACCGCGGCCCGCGCGCTCGGCTACCAGCAGGTGCTCGCGGCGCTCGCGGGGGAGTGCACCGAGGACGAGGCCCGGGCCGAGACCGTGCGCGCCACCAAGCGCTTCGCGCGCCGCCAGGACTCCTGGTTCCGGCGCGATCCCCGGGTGCACTGGCTCAGCGGGGCCGCCGAGGACCGCGGGGAACTCCCGCGACGGGCCCTGACGTTGGTCGAACGAGCGGTTACAGCCTGATCACGTGATGGCATCGGGACGTCATGCCCGTCATTCCGGGGGTGCGGAGCGTGCCATCATCGAGCATCGATCGACCAAGTGGAGTCCGAGTGGGGAGGGCGCGTGGCGATGGAGGCCGGCCCTCGCGACACCGAACAGCAGTCCGCCGTCCGGGGCGAAGTCCCCGGTGAGGCGCGAGGTCTGACACCGGACGGTCCGGACGAGGCCGAGGGCAGCGCCGTCGAGGTCGACGCCGCCGAGGTCGAGGTGGAACTGCGCCCGCAGCGCCGCCTGAGGATCTGGCAGCTCGCGCCGATCGTCGGGCTCGCCGCCGTCGGCTCGCTGATGTTCGCCTTCCCGCTCGCCTTCGGCTCGGGCGACGGCGGCGCCGTCGTCGCCATGCTCGGCCTGCTGATCAGCTCCTGCGCGGCGGGCTGGGGCATGATGGCCGCCCGCCGGGTCGGCCACACCTGGCCGGGCCTTCCGGTACGGGGCTCCGGCGAGCGCCCGAACTGGCGCGCCCTCGCCCTGTACGTGCTCCTCAGCGCCGTCCTGGTGGCCCTGGCCGTCTGGCGCGTCGCCCGGCTCCGCTGATCCCAGGCCCGGCCCGTGGGCCCCGGGCCTCGGCCCGCTGAGCCCCGGCCCCCCGCCGTCGCCGTACCCGCCCCGTACAGTTGATCTCATGACCAGCGCGCAGACCTCGCCGCTCGCCTTCCTCAAGGGCCACGGCACCGAGAACGACTTCGTGATCGTCCCCGACGCGGACAACGCCGTCGACCTGCCCCCCGCCGCCGTCGTCCGGCTGTGCGACCGGCGGGCCGGGATCGGCGGGGACGGGGTGCTGCACGTGGTGCGCAGCGCCGCGCACCCCGAGGCGCGGGAGATGGCCGGCGAGGCCGAGTGGTTCATGGACTACCGCAACGCGGACGGCTCGGTCGCCGAGATGTGCGGCAACGGGGTCCGGGTCTTCGCCCGCTACCTCCAGCACGCCGGGCACGTGACCGCCGGCGAGGTCGCCGTCGCCACCCGCGGCGGGATCAAGCGGGTGCACCTCGACAAGGACGGCTCCGTGACCGTCCGCATGGGCAAGGCCCTGCTGCCCGCGGACGGCGTCACCGTGACCGTGGACGGCCGCAGCTGGCCCGCCCGCAACGTCAACATGGGCAACCCGCACGCGGTCGCCTTCGTCGACTCCCTCGACCACGCGGGCACCCTCTACGACGAGCCGCCGTACGAGCCGGCCGCGGTCTACCCGGACGGCGTCAACATCGAGTTCGTCGCCGACCGCGGCCCCCGGCACGTCGCCATGCGCGTCCACGAGCGCGGCGCCGCCGAGACCCGCTCCTGCGGCACCGGCGCCTGCGCCGTCGCCGTCGCCACCGCCCGCCGGGACGGCGTCGACCCGGCCGCGACCGGCACCCCCGTCACGTACACCGTGGACGTCCTCGGCGGCACCCTGGTGATCACCGAGCACCCCGACGGGGAGATCGAGATGACCGGCCCCGCGGTGATCGTCGCCGAGGGCGCCGTCGAGCCGGAGTGGCTGGCCGGCTCCTGAGGCCGAGGCGGCTCCTGAGGCCGAGGCGGCTCCTGAGGGTGATCCTTTCCTTCTGAGACGGCTGGAATCGAAACCGTCAACGACTGATTCGTCCCTCGAATGGGTGATCCCGTTCACGCTCGGCGAGAGCGGGACTGCGCCACGTGGTGGGGTCGGTAGCATCAAGCACCGGCCCGCCGGGCACGCCTTGCCCGGCCCTCCGCCGGTCGACGCCGCCGGAGGTGCCCCATGAGCGCAGAGGCCGCCAACCCCGTGAGCGACGCCGAGGCCGCCGGCCCGGACGCTCCCGGGCGCAGACGAGCCCGCCCCAGGATCGATCTGCGCCGCCTCGGTCGCGCCGCGCTGCTCGGCGCGACCGCCGGACCCGCCGCCCGCGACCGGCTGCCCGACGCCATCGGGCACGTCGCCGAGGCCCACCGCGCCCACCACCCGGACGCCGGCCTGGCCGTGCTGCGCCGCGCCTATGTGCTCGCCGAGTCCTCGCACCGGGGCCAGTTCCGCAAGAGCGGCGAGCCGTACATCACCCATCCGCTCGCGGTCACCCTGATCCTCGCCGAACTCGGCGCCGAGACCACCACGTTGACCGCGGCGCTGCTCCACGACACCGTCGAGGACACCGAGGTGACGCTTGACCAGGTGCGCCGCGAGTTCGGCGACGAGGTCGCCTATCTCGTCGACGGCGTCACCAAACTGGAGAAGGTCGACTACGGCGCCGCCGCCGAGCCCGAGACCTTCCGCAAGATGCTCGTCGCCACCGGCAACGACGTCCGCGTGATGTCGATCAAACTCGCCGACCGGCTGCACAACATGCGCACCCTCGGCGTGATGCGCCCCGAGAAACAGGCCCGCATCGCCAAGGTCACCCGCGACGTCCTCATCCCGCTCGCCGAACGCCTCGGCGTCCAGGCCCTCAAGACCGAGCTGGAGGACCTGGTCTTCGCCATCCTCCACCCCGAGGAGTACGAGACCACCCGCGCCCTCATCGCCGGCACCCCGGGCGCCGCCGACGCCCTCGCCGGCGTCGCCGAACAGGTCTCCGGCGTGCTGCGCGAGGCCGGCATCGGCGCCGAAGTCCTCGTCCGGCCACGGCACTTCGTCTCCGTCCACCGGGTCCGCCTCAAGCGCGGCGAGCTCCGCGGCAGCGACTTCGGCCGGCTCCTCGTCCTGGTCGCCGAGGACGCCGACTGCTATGCCGTCCTCGGCGAGCTGCACACCTGCTTCACCCCGGTGGTCTCCGAGTTCAAGGACTTCATCGCCGCCCCCAAGTTCAACCTCTACCAGTCGCTGCACACCGCCGTCGCCGCCCCCGACGGCGCCGTCGCCGAAGTCCTCATCCGCACCCACCAGATGCACAAGGTCGCCGAGGCCGGCGTGGTCGCCCTCGGCAACCCGTACATCGGCCCGGAGACCGGCGAGCCGGTCGAGGACGGCGAGCGCGTCGACCCCACCCGCCCCGGCTGGCTCTCCCGGCTCCTCGACTGGCAGCAGTCCGCCCCCGACCCCGACACCTTCTGGACCTCGCTGCGCGCCGACCTCGCCCAGGACCACGAGATCACCGTCTTCCGCACCGACGGCGGCACCCTGGGCCTGCCCGCCGGCGCCACCTGCGTCGACGCCGCCTACGCCGAGCACGGCGAGGCCGCCCACAGCTGTCTGGGCGCCCGCGTCAACGGCCGGCTCGCCCCGCTGAGCACCGTCCTCCACGACGGCGACACCGTGCAGCTGCTGCTCGCCCAGGACTCCGCCTCCGGGCCCTCCCCGCAGTGGCTCGACCACGCCCGCACCCCCGCCGCCCGGATCGCCATCACCGGCTGGCTCCGGGCCCATCCCGAGGCAGCCAAGGTGCCCGCCGCCGCGCCCCGTGCGCCCGTCAGCGTCACCGCGGACCGGCGCACCGGCAGCCGGCTGCGCGCCGAACTGCCCGGCGGACCGGACGGCGCCGCACCCCCCGCCGTACGCCCCGCGGGCTGCTGCACCCCCGTACCGCCCGACGAGATCACCGGCTTCGTGGTCCGCGGCGGCGCCGTCACCGTGCACCGCACCGGCTGCGCCTCCGCCGACTCGATGAAGCGGCTCGGCCGGGACCCCGTCACCGTGCACTGGGGCGACACCGCCGAATGCCGGGTCACTCTCGTCGCCGAGTCCTTCGGCCGCCCCCGGCTGCTCGCCGACCTCACCGAGGCCATCGCGGCCGAGGGCGTCGCCGTCGTCTCCGCCACCGTCGAACCGCCCACCGAGCAGCGGGTCCGCCACACCTACACCCTCCAGCTCCCCGACGCCGCCGGGCTGCCCGCCCTCATGCGGGCCATGCGCGACGTGCCCGGCGTCTACGACGTGAGCCGCGCCCGGCACCCCGCCACGCCCCAGCTGTGAGCGCCCAGCTCTGAGCGCCGCCGCCGGTCCGCCGGGCGTGACACCTTCGGGTGGCGCCCGCGCGAGTCGCCCCGGGGCGACGCCCGGGCCCTGGTAGCGGTAGCGCATGCTCCCCTCCCGTGCCGTCCCCGCCCCGCAGCCGCCCTCACGCGCGCGTGCGCCACGACCGGTCCCCCCACCGACCCCACGACCGGCGTCCCGGCCGGCGCCACGCGCGCGTGCCCGTGCGCTGCGCTCCGCCGTGCTCGTCGCCCTCTCCGCGGGCCTGGTCGCCGCGGCGCTGCCCGCCCCCGCGCCCCTCGGCATCGGCGACCCGCTCTTCCCGCAGCTCGGCAATCCCGGCTACGACGTCCTCTCGTATGACATCGCGCTCACCTACCCGGGCAAGAACACGGCACCGCTCTCCGGCACCACCACCATCGAGGCGCTGGCCACCGACGAGCTGGAGCGGATCAACCTCGACTTCACCCACGGCACCGTCTCCGCCGTCACCGTGGCCGGCGAGCCCGCCGAGTTCGCGAGCAGCGGCGAGGACCTGGTGATCACCCCGGCCCGCCCGGTCGAGGCCGGCGAGGCCGTCGAGATCGCCGTCACCCACACCAGCGACCCCCGGGGCCCGGCCGACTCCGGCGGCTGGGTCCGCACCGGCGACGGCCTCGCCATGGCCAACCAGGCCGACGCCGCCCACCGGGTCTTCCCGTCCAACGACCACCCCTCCGACAAGGCGTACTTCACCTTCCGGATCACCGTCCCCGACCGCTTCACCGCCGTCGCCAACGGCCTGCCCCAGAGCCGGGAGCAGCACGACGACAGCACCACCTGGACCTACCGCACCGTCCACCCCATGGCCACCGAACTCGCCCAGGTCTCCATCGGCGAGTCCGCCGTCGTGCACCGCAGCGGCCCGCACGGCCTGTCCGTCCGCGACGTGGTCCCCGCCGCCGACAAGGAGCGCCTGGAACCCTGGCTGGCGCGCACCCCCGGACACCTGGAGTGGCTGGAGCAGCGGGTCGGCCCGTACCCCTTCGAGAACTACGGGGTGCTGATCGCCGACGCCGACACCGGCTTCGAGCTGGAGACCCAGACCCTCTCGCTCTTCGAGCGCCGGCTCTTCACCGAGCCCGGCTTCCCCGAGTGGTACGTCGAGTCCGTCATGGTCCACGAACTCGCCCACCAGTGGTTCGGCGACAGCGTCTCCCCGCGCGCGTGGTCCGACCTGTGGCTCAACGAGGGGCACGCCACCTGGTACGAGGCGCTGTACGCGGAGGAGAACGGCGGGCCCACCCTGGAGCGGCGCATGAAGGCCGCCTACGCCGCCTCCGACCGGTGGCGCGCCGACGGCGGCCCGCCCGCCGCGCCGAAGCCGCCCGCCCCCGGCGAGAAGATCAGCCTCTTCCGGCCCGTCGTCTACGACGGCGCCGCCCTGGCCCTCTACGCGCTGCGCGAGGAGATCGGCACCGAGGCCTTCGGCCTCCTGGAACGCCGCTGGGTGGCCCAGCACAAGGACGGCACCGCCACCACCGCCGACTTCACCGCGCTGGCCGGCGAGATCGCCGGGCGCGACCTGAGCGCCTTCCTGCACGCCTGGCTGTACGGGGCGAAGACCCCGCCCATGCCCGGGCACCCCGACTGGAAGGCGCGCCAGCCGGTCTCGAAGCGGCCGCCGAAGGCCGCGAAACCGGGGTGACGGGCCCCCTCCGGCCGTGTCACCATCGTCGGGTCGGCGACGCGGCCGGACGGGCGGGAATTCTTCCGCCGGGTCACGCGTTGTGACCGGCACAACGGATTTCTCTTCGACGTAAGGATCAAATGACCTCCTCTTCATCCCCTTCCCAGGACAAGCAGAGCTTCGCGGACACCCGCCGCACCGAGAGCCTTCGGGCCGATGCCCTGATGGAAGAGGACGTCGCCTGGAGCCACGAGATCGACGGAGAGCGGGACGGCGAGCAGTTCGACCGCTCCGAGCGCGCGGCCCTGCGCCGTGTCGTGGGCCTCTCCACCGAGCTCGAGGACGTCACCGAGGTCGAGTACCGGCAGCTGCGCCTGGAGCGCGTCGTGCTGGTCGGCGTATGGACCTCGGGGACGGTGCAGGACGCGGAGAACTCGCTCGCCGAGCTCGCGGCCCTCGCCGAGACGGCGGGCGCCCTCGTGCTCGACGGCGTCATCCAGCGCCGCGACAAGCCGGACCCGGCCACGTTCATCGGCTCGGGCAAGGCCCAGGAGCTGCGGGACATCGTCCTCGAGACCGGCGCCGACACCGTCGTCTGCGACGGCGAGCTCAGCCCCGGCCAGCTCATCGCCCTCGAGGACGTCGTCAAGGTGAAGGTGGTCGACCGGACCGCCCTCATCCTCGACATCTTCGCCCAGCACGCCAAGTCGCGAGAGGGCAAGGCCCAGGTCGCCCTCGCGCAGATGCAGTACATGCTGCCGCGACTGCGCGGCTGGGGTCAGTCGCTGTCCCGTCAGATGGGCGGCGGCGGCGGTGGCGGCATGGCCACCCGTGGTCCCGGTGAGACCAAGATCGAGACGGACCGGCGACGGATCCGCGAGAAGATGGCGAAGATGCGCCGGGAGATCGCGGAGATGAAGACCGGCCGCGACATCAAGCGCCAGGAGCGCCGGCGCCACAAGGTGCCCTCGGTCGCCATCGCCGGTTACACCAACGCCGGCAAGTCGTCCCTGCTCAACCGCCTCACGGGCGCGGGCGTGCTGGTGGAGAACGCGCTGTTCGCCACCCTCGACCCGACCGTGCGCCGGGCCGAGACGCCGACCGGCCGGGTCTACACCCTGGCCGACACCGTCGGCTTCGTCCGGCACCTGCCCCACCACCTGGTCGAGGCCTTCCGTTCCACCATGGAGGAGGTCGCCGACTCCGACCTCATCGTGCACGTGGTGGACGGCTCGCACCCGGCCCCCGAGGAGCAGCTCGCCGCCGTGCGCGAGGTGTTCCGCGAGGTCGGCGCGGTCGACGTGCCGGAGATCGTGGTGATCAACAAGGCGGACGCGGCGGACCCGCTGGTGCTCCAGCGGCTCCTCCGGATCGAGAAGCACTCGATGGCCGTCTCCGCCCGCACGGGCGAAGGCATCGCCGAGCTGCTCGCGCTGATCGACGCCGAGCTGCCGCGCCCGCAGATCGAGATCGAGGCCCTCGTGCCGTACACGCAGGGCGGGCTGGTCTCGCGCGTGCACAGCGAGGGCGAGGTGATCTCCGAGGAGCACACCGCGGAGGGCACCCTGATCAAGGCCCGGGTGCACGAGGAACTGGCGGCGCACCTCGCGTCGTACGTCCCCGCCGCGCACTGAGCCGACAGGCGACGAGCACGACAAAGGCGCCGGCCGCCTCCCGCGAGGGAGACGGCCGGCGCCTTTCTGTCTGTGCCGAGGCCTGGTGAGAGGCCTGTTACGAGGGGGGTCAGCGGAACTTCTTGCTGATCATCTCGTGGGCCGCCTTGGCGCCCCTGCCCAGCTGCGGTCCGGCCAGCCAGCCGTTGCTCCCGGCCGGGCCGATCGAGGTGTTCGACACCAGCGCCGTGGTGCCGTTGGGCAGCACCCGGAACCAGCCGCCGCCCGACGAACCGGCGGTCATCGTGCAGCCGATCCGGTACATCACCGGAGTGGCCGGCGCCGTGCTCAGGCGCGTGGCCCGGTCCAGGCACTTGTGCATGATCACGCCGTTGTACGGCGCCGCTCCCGGGTAGCCCCAGGCGCCGATCGTGCCGGCCTGCGCGGGCTGCGGGGCCGAGAAGTCGATCGGCAGGGCCGCGCCGACGGTCTCCTCCAGGGACTTGCGGCCGTTCTGCGGCTGCACGTGCAGCACCGCGTAGTCGTACGGCCAGGCCTGGTTGGTGCCGCCGCGCTGGATCCACTCGCCGGAGGTCACGGCCCAGTCGGCCCAGTACTGGCCGTAGGGGTAGATCTCGTACCCCTGCGCGTTGCGCAGCGAGGCCGGGGACTTGCCCTTGTCGTTGAAGGCCGGCGCGAACATGATGTTGCGGTACCAGCCGCCGCGCTGGCCCGCGTGCACACAGTGCCCGGCGGTCCACACGAGGTTGGACTTGCCGGGGTGGCGCGGGTCCTTCACGATCGTGCCCGAGCAGGCCATGGAGCCCTCGGGCGCGTCGAAGAAGATCTTGCCGACGGGCGCCGCGTAGCGGTGGTACGGGGTCTTCTCGCGCTGCGCCGTCACCGGCCGCGGCGTCGGGTCGCTGCCCCCGGCGGTCGCCTGGGTCTCGACCGTCTGGTCCGGGCTCTTCGCGGACTGCATCCGCTCGCCGTCCCAGAGACCGTCGATCACCGGGTTGACGAAGTCCTCGGCCTCACGGAGCCAGGTGTCCTTGTTCCAGTTCTTCCACTCGCCGTCCTTCCACTTGTCCAGGTCGACGCCGTGCTTCTTCAGCTTGTCGGCGAGGTCCTTCGGAAGGCCGGAACCGGCACCGGAGCCGCCCTCGGACGGGCTCGCGGTCGCCGTCTGATCGGCGGGCTTGTCGGCCGCCGGAGTCTCCGTCGGGCCGCAGGCCGTGGCGGTCAGCGCCAGCGCGAGCGCGGCCGCGACGCCGCCGGCGGCGGGCAGGAGTCGTATCGAACGCATGAAGTGGTGTCCCCCTGGGATGTCCGGCGCGCCCGGCCGGGAGGGCGCGGCGGATCGCCGCTGCCGCCCTGTCGCCATGGACGCGTCACATTGCGGTGCACAGTATGCCCGCGGAATGCCCTTGGAGCCGGGCGGGACCGGGGGCCCCGCCCGACTTCGTACAAGGTCTTACTGGTTCGCGTACTTCTTGCTCACACCGTCGTACAGCGCCTTCGCCTCGGCGCCGAGCCGCGGACCGGCCAGCCAGCCCGCCGTCACCGGACCGATCGAGGTGTTCGACACCAGCGCCGGCTTGCCGTCCTGGCCGGCGGCCACCCAGCCGCCGCCGGACGAACCGCCCGTCATGGTGCAGCCGATGCGGTACATCGTCGGCTGCTCGGCCTTGATGGACAGCCGGCCCGGCTTGTCCGCGCACTGGAACATCTTCTGCCCGTCGAAGGGCTTGCCCGCCGGGTAGCCGGTCGCCGTCATGCCGGCGATCTTCGGCACCGCCGGCGCGTTGAACTCCACCGGGAGCGCCGAACCGACCGTCTCCTCAAGAGACTTGCCGTTCCCGCCCTTCTCCGGCGTCACGTGCAGCACCGCGAAGTCGTACGGCGCGCCCTTGCCGCCGGTCTGCCCGCCCTCGTCGATCCACTGCTGCGAGGTCTGCGCCCAGTCGCTCCACCACACGCCGTAGGGAGCGATCTGCTCGCGGGTGGCGTTCTCGAGGGCGGAGGTCGGCTTGCCGTCGTTGTTGTACGAGGGGACGAAGGCGATGTTGCGGTACCAGCCGCCCTTCTGGCCGGCGTGCACACAGTGCCCGGCCGTCCAGACCATGTTGGACTTGCCCGGGTGCGCCGGGTCCTGCACGACCGTCGCCGAGCAGACCATCGAACCCTCGGGCCCGTCGAAGAACACCTTGCCGGAAGCAGGGGAGTTCTCGTGGTACGGCGCCTGCACGGCCTTCGCCGGCACCTTGGCCGGCGTCGGGTCGGTCACGCCCTTGTCACCCGAGATGTCCTCCTCCTCGACGGGCTTGTCGGGGCGCTCGGCGTCCCGCATCCGGTCCGGGTCCCAGAGGTCCTCGATGATCGGGTTGACGAAGTCCTTCGCCTCGCGCAGCCACTTGTCGCGGTCCCAGTTCTTCCACTCGCCGCCGCGCCACTTGTCGACGTCGATCCCGTGCTCCTTCAGACGGTCCTTCAGGTCGTCCGGAAACGTGATCTTGCCGTCGGCGGAAGGCGTCACGGCGGTGGGCTTGTCACCCCCCGCGTTGTCCTCGGTCGGACCGCAGGCAGTCGCCGTCAGCGTCAGCGCCGCGACGGCGGACGCTGCGGCCAGCAGCGGACGAATCGATCGCATCTCGTGATCCCCCTGGGACTACGTCAACTTGTGCATCAGTTACTTGTGCATCAGTGAACAGCTGCGGCACGGACGGGAACGTGCTGGAACGCACAGCCGTGCCGCGTGAAGCCCCCACTATGCCGGTGCCGGAGGGGACGGTACGACGCAGGTCCGCGGTTCCGCCCCCGGCACGGCCGTTGTCGTGCCGTGATCCGGGACACGCCAAGGAACTTGGCTCCGGCCCGTGATCCCCGGCAGACACCGTCGTTGGTACGTACGGGGGACGCACCGGCAGCCTTCAGGACGCCCTCCCCGGGCCGCCCTGCAACGTACCGATGTGCAACGCAACCGTTACAGCGGGAGGACACCGAGCCGTGGCCGTGACCGAACCAGCTCCGGCCGTACCACCGGGCGCGCGGAGCCGCGAGGAGCCGCGCGCGACCGGCGAGGGGGGCGCCCACGAGGGCATCCTGCGCCGTCAGGCGCAGCGCGAATCCGCCGCGCGCACCTACGCGCGCTCGCTGCCGATCGTCCCGGTCCGGGCCCGGGGACTCACCATCGAGGGCGCCGACGGGCGCCGTTACCTCGACTGTCTGTCCGGCGCGGGCACCCTCGCCCTCGGGCACAACCACCCGGTGGTCCTGGAAGCCGTCCGCAAGGTCCTCGACTCGGGCGCCCCGCTGCACGTCCTGGACCTCGCCACCCCGGTCAAGGACGCCTTCGTCACCGAGCTGTTCGCCACCCTGCCGGCCGAGCTCGCGGCCGACGCCCGCATCCAGTTCTGCGGCCCGGCCGGCACCGACGCCGTCGAGGCCGCCCTCAAACTCGTCCGCACCGCCACCGGCCGGCGCGGTGTCCTCGCCTTCAGCGGCGCCTACCACGGCATGACGGCCGGCGCCCTCGACGCCTCCGGCGGCGCCGAGGACGTCCGGGTCGCCCGGCTGCCCTATCCGCGCGACTACCGCTGCCCGTTCGGCGTCGGCGGCGAGCGCGGCGCCGAACTCGCCGCCCGCTGGACCGAGACCGTCCTCGACGACCCGAAGAGCGGCATCCCCGACCCCGCCGGGATGATCCTCGAACCCGTCCAGGGCGAGGGCGGGGTCATCCCCGCCCCGGACAGCTGGCTGCGCCGCATGCGCGCGCTCACCGAGGCCCGCTCCATCCCGCTGATCGCCGACGAGATCCAGACCGGCGTCGGCCGCACCGGCGCCTTCTGGGCGGTCGACCACGCCGGCGTCGTCCCCGACGTGATGGTCCTCTCCAAGGCCATCGGCGGCTCCCTCCCGCTCGCCGTCGTCGTCTACAGGGCAGGGCTCGACGCCTGGGAACCGGGCGCCCACGCCGGCACCTTCCGCGGCAACCAGCTCGCCATGGCCGCGGGCGCCGCCACCCTCGCGTACGTCAGGGAGAACGGCCTCGCCGAGCGCGCCGGCCTGCTCGGCGCCCGCCTGATCGGCCGCCTCCAGGGCCTCGCCGCCGCCCACCCGTGCGTCGGGGACGTCCGGGGCCGCGGGCTGATGCTGGGGGTCGAACTGGTCGACCCGGAGTACGGGACGGGGCCCGGGGGCGGCGGTCCTGGGACCGCCGGCGCCGCCGGATCCGGAACGTCCGGTCCCGGGCGGTACGGCTCCGGGAGCGCCGGTCCGCGAGGCGCGGGTCCCGGGCTCGACGGTCCGGAGTCCGGAGCCGTCTGGGCCACCGGCCCCGGAACCGACGGTCCCTCCGGCCTCACGCCGCCGCCCGACCCGGAGCTCGCCGCCGAGGTGCAGCGCCAGTGCCTCGACCGGGGCCTGATCGTCGAGCTCGGCGGTCGGCACAACGCCGTCGTCCGGCTGCTTCCCCCGCTCACCCTCACCGACGAGCAGGCGGAAGCCGTCCTCGACCGCTTCGCCGACGCCCTGGCCGCGGCCGAACGCGCCCACCGGTCCCGCCCGTCCGGGCCGTCCCGCTGAACCCCGGACCGATTCCCGCCCGGTCCCCTCCCCCTCCCGAGGAAGTCCCGTGAACCCCATCACGACCACCCCCACGACCGACCCCGCGGCCCCGGCCACGAGCACCGCCACCGCCACCGCGCCGATCCCGCGCCAGTTCCCGGGCCCGCACCCCGGCCCGTACACCGGCGGGCAGAGCGACCCGGTCAAGGACGTGCAGAGCGACCCGCTGGACGACGCCGACCCCGCGCGCGCCGCCGACGCCGCCGCCGTCGAGAACCTGCTGCGCTGCTGGGTACGGGAGAAGAACCTGCCGGCGCCCGAGCCCGGCGGCACCGGTGCGGGCGACACCCTGCGCGTCCCGCTCGACGCCAGCGGCACCGCCCTCCTCGTCCCGGTCCGCCACTGGTCGCCCACCGGCTGGCACCGCTTCGGCGCGCCCGCCCTGGAAGGGCTCCCCGGCACCGCGCCCGCCGTCGACGCCGTCACCCTCGCCGCCCTGCTCGGCCGGGAGACCGGCGGCTCGGGCGGCACCGAGGCCACCGAACTCGTCGGCCGGGTCGCCGACTCGGCCCGCCGCACCGCCGAGTTCATCGCCGAACGGCGCCGCGACCCGCGCCCCGCCCCCGGCGCCGACCTCTTCCTCAGCGCCGAGCAGTCCCTGCTGCTCGGCCACCCCCTCCACCCCACCCCCAAGAGCCGCGAAGGACTCTCCGAGGCCGAGGCCCGGCTCTACTCCCCCGAACTGCACGGCTCCTTCCCGCTGCACTGGATGGCCGTCGACACCGCCGTCCTCGCCACCGACTCCGCCTGGACCGAACAGGGCCGCCCGGTCGCCGCCGCCCAGCTCACCGCCGGCCTCGCCGAGGGGCTCGACCTCCCGGCCGGCACCGTCGCCCTGCCCCTGCACCCCTGGCAGGCCCGCGAGCTGCGGCACCGCCCCGCCGTCGCCGCCCTCCTCGACGCCGGACTCCTCCACGACCTCGGCCCCTACGGCGACCCCTGGCACCCCACCTCCTCGGTCCGCACCGTGCACCGCCCCGGCGCCCGCGCCATGCTCAAGCTCTCCCTCGGCGTCCGGATCACCAACTCCCGCCGGGAGAACCTCCGCAAGGAACTCCACCGCGGCGTCGAGGTCCACCGACTGCTGCGCACCGGCCTCGTCGACCAGTGGCAGGCCGCCCACCCCGGCTTCGACATCGTCCGCGACCCGGCCTGGCTCGCCGTCGACACCCCCGACGGGCAGCCGCTGCCCGGCCTCGACGTGATGATCCGGCACAACCCCTTCGGCCCCTCCGACGACGCCGTCTGCCTCGCCGGGCTCACCGCCCCGCGGCCCTGGCCCGGCTCGCCCCGGATGCGCTCCCGCCTCGCCGACCTCGTGCTGCGGCTCGCCGCCCGCACCGGCCGGCCCACCACGGCCGTCGCCACCGAGTGGTTCCTCCGCTACCTCGACCTCGTGGTCCGCCCGATCCTGTGGCTGGACGGCCACGCCGGCGTCGCCCTGGAGGCCCACCAGCAGAACACCCTGGTCCTCCTCGACCCCGAGGGCTGGCCCACCGGCGGCCGCTACCGCGACAACCAGGGCTACTACTTCCGCGAGTCCCGCCGCGACGAACTGGAGAGCCGGCTGCCCGGCATCGGCTCCGTCAGCGACACCTTCGTCTCCGACCAGGTCACCGACGAGCGCTTCGCCTACTACCTCGGCATCAACAACGTCCTCGGCCTGATCGGCGCCTTCGGCTCCCAGCACCTCGCCGACGAGCGCGTGCTGCTCGCCGCCCTGCGCCGCTTCCTCACCGGCGCCACCGGCCTCGGCTCCCCGCTGCCGCACCGCCTCCTGGAGGCCGCCACCCTGCGCTGCAAGGCCAACCTACTCACCCGGCTGCACGGCCTCGACGAGCTCGTCGGCCCCGTCGACACCCAGTCCGTGTACGTCACCGTGACCAACCCGCTGCGCGCCTGACCGGTCCCCCCTCGCCGCCCAGCCCACCCCGACCGCCGAGAGGAGAGCGCCCCGTGCCTCCCACCGAAGCAGGCCCCGAAGCACGCCCCGGTGCCGCGCCGCCGCCCGGCACCGGGCCGAGCCCCGACGACACCCTCGACCTGCACCTGCCCGAGGAGTTCCTCGCCCTCCTCGCCACCGGCGAGCGGTTCCCGGCCGCCGCTGCCGCCGCCGGCCGTGCCGAAGGCGACCCCGTCCGCGCCGACCGTGCCGACGACGACCTGCTCGACCACGTCGCCGACTGGCGGCCCGCCGACACCCCGGCCGGGCGCTTCGCGCTCGTCCCCGTTCGCCTCGACCACGACCTGCCGCTCGTCGCGGGCTGGATGAACGACCCGGCCGTGGCCGCCTTCTGGGAGCTCCAGGGCCCCGAGAGCGTCACCGCCGACCACCTCCGCGCCCAACTCGACGGCGACGGACGCAGCGTGCCCTGCCTCGGCGTCCTCGACGGCACGCCCATGAGCTATTTCGAGATCTACCGCGCCGACCTCGACCCGCTCGCCCGCCACTACCCGGCGCGCCCGCACGACACCGGCGTCCACCTGCTCATCGGCGGCGCCCGCGACCGCGGCCGCGGCCTCGGCACCACCCTGCTGCGCGCCGTCGCCGAGCTCGTCCTCGACCACCGGCCCCGGTGCACCCGGGTCCTCGCCGAACCCGACCTGCGCAACACCCCGTCCGTCGCCGCCTTCCTCGGCGCCGGATTCCGGCTGTCCGCGGAGGTCGACCTGCCCGACAAGCGCGCCGCGCTCATGGTCCGCGACCGGGACCTGCGCCACGTGCTCTGACCACCCACGACTCAGCTCCACCGCGTGACCCACCGCGGTGCCCACCCCGAGGAGTCCCCGTGTCGACGTCCCCTGCACCCCACGACTCCGCCCCGCCGGTCCTGCACAGCCCCCCGGAACTGACCGCCGGGGCCTGGGCACGGGCCGGCGCCCGGCTGCTCGCCAAGACCGTCGCCGAGTTCGCGTACGAGGGCATCGTCCAGCCCCGTCCGGTACGGCCGGGACCGGACGGCCACTACGCCTTCGCCCTCGACGACGGCGCCGTGCTCGCCTTCACGGCCCGCCGCGGCGCGTACGACAGCTGGCGGATCACCCCCGGCTCGCTCACCCTCGACGGGAAGCCGGCCACCGACCCGCTCGACTTCCTGGTCCGGGCCCGCCGGCTGCTCGACCTCGACGGCGCCACCCTCGGCCACCTCATCCGCGAGCTCACCACCACCCTGGCCGCCGACGTCCGGCTCGACCGCACCGCGCTGCCCGCCGCCCGGCTCGCCGAGCTCGGCTACGCGGAACTGGAGGGCCACCAGACCGGCCACCCCTGGCTCGTCCTCAACAAGGGCCGGGTCGGCTTCTCCGCCGCCGACGCCGCCCGCTGGGCCCCCGAGGCCCGCCGCCCCACCCGGCTCCCGTGGATCGCCGTCAGCAGCCGGCTGGCCGCCTACCGGGGCGTGACCGGCCTCGACACCCCCGACCGGCTGTACGAGCGCGAGCTCGACCCCGAGGTCCGCGCCGCCTTCGACGGCGTGCTGCGCGAGCGGGGCCTCGACCCCGACGCCTATCTGCTGCTGCCCGTCCACCCCTGGCAGTGGGACGAGATCCTGCTGCCGCTGTACGCCCCCGCCATCGCCTCCGGAGCGGTCGTCCCGCTCCCCGCCGACGGCGACCTCCGGCTGCCGCAGCAGTCCATCCGTACCTTCCTCAACACCAGCCGCCCCGACCGGCACACGGTCAAACTGCCGCTCTCCGTCCTCAACACCCTGGTCTGGCGCGGACTGCCCACCGAGCGGACCCTCGCCGCCCCCGCCGTCACCGCCTGGGTGCACGGGCTGCGCGACGCCGACCCCTTCCTGCGCGAGGAGTGCGGGGTGATCCTCCTCGGCGAGGTCGCCTCGGTCACCGTCGAGCACCCGCTCTACGACCGGCTGCCGGAAGTGCCGTACCAGTACAAGGAGCTCCTCGGCGCGATCTGGCGCGAACCCCTCAGGCTGCCCCCGGGCGAACGCGCCCGCACCCTCGCCTCGCTCCTGCACACCGACCCCGACGGCCGGGCCTTCGCCGCCGAGCTCGTCGAGCGCTCCGGCCTCGCGCCGCGGGCCTGGCTGCAGCGCCTCTTCGCCGCCCTGCTGCCGCCGCTGCTCCACTTCCTCTACCAGTACGGCACGGTCTTCTCCCCGCACGGCGAGAACGCGGTCGTGGTCTACGACGAGCAGGACGTGCCGGTCCGCCTCGCGATCAAGGACTTCGTCGACGACGTCAACATCAGCGCCGTGCCGCTCCCCGAGCACGCCACGATGCCCGACGACGTACGGGCCGTGCTGCTCACGGAGGAGCCCGACTTCCTCACCCAGTTCATCCATTCGGGCCTTTTCGTGGGCGTCTTCCGCTATCTGGCGCCGCTGTGCGAGGAGCAACTCGACGTCCCGGAGGAGGAGTTCTGGACTTTGGTGCGCGCCGAGATCCTGCGCCACCAGGGCCGCTTCCCGGAGCTGAAGGAACGCTTCGAGCTGTTCGACCTCCTGGTGCCGCGGATCGAGCGGCTCTGTCTCAACCGCAACCGGCTGCACCTCGACGGCTACCGCGACCGCCCCGAGCGGCCGCACGCGGCCGTCGACGGCACCGTCCCGAACCCGCTCGCGTGAGCGCGGGGAGGGACCGTGGTGTCAGTGCCGCCCCGTAGGGTGGAAGGGCTATGACGAAGCCATCCCTCCCCGATCTCCTCCACGCCGCCGTCTCCGCCGTCGGCGGTGTGGAGCGCCCCGGCCAGGTCACCATGGCCGAGGCCGTGGCCGAGGCCATCGACGACGGTTCCCACCTCCTCGTCCAGGCCGGCACCGGCACCGGCAAGTCCCTCGGCTATCTCGTGCCGGCCCTCGCCCACGGGGAGCGCGTGGTGGTTGCCACGGCCACGCTGGCGCTGCAGCGCCAGCTGGTCGAGCGCGACCTGCCGCGGACGGTGGACTCGCTGCATCCGCAGCTGCGCCGCCGCCCGGAGTTCGCCATGCTCAAAGGCCGGTCGAACTATCTGTGTCTGCACCGGCTCCACGAGGGCGTGCCGCAGGACGAGGAGGAGGGCCTCTTCGACCCGTTCGAGGCGGCGGCCCCCACCAGCAAGCTCGGCCAGGACCTGCTGCGGCTGCGCGACTGGTCGGACGAGACGGAGACCGGCGACCGGGACGACCTGACGCCGGGCGTCTCCGACCGGGCCTGGGGCCAGGTCTCGGTCTCCTCGCGGGAGTGCCTGGGCGCGAGCAAGTGCGCGTACGGGGCGGAGTGCTTCGCCGAGGCGGCGCGCGAGCGCGCCAAGCTGGCCGAGGTGGTCGTCACCAATCACGCGCTGCTCGCCATCGACGCCATCGAGGGCGCCCCGGTGCTGCCGCAGCACGAGGTGCTGATCGTCGACGAGGCGCACGAGCTGGTCTCCCGGGTGACCGGGGTGGCCACCGGCGAGCTCACCCCGGGCCAGGTGAACCGGGCGGTGCGCCGGGCGGCCAAGCTGGTCGACGAGAAGGTCGCCGACCAGCTGCAGACCGCCGCCGAGGGCTTCGAGAAGCTGATGGAGCTGGCGCTGCCGGGCCGTCTGGAGGAGATCCCGGAGGACCTGGGCTACGCGCTGATGGCGCTGCGCGACGCTTCCCGCGCGGTGATCACCGCGCTCGGCTCCACCCGCGACCGCTCCGTGCAGGACGAGGACGCCGTGCGCAAGCAGGCCCTCGCCTCCGTGGAGACCGTGCACGGGGTCGCGGAGCGGATCACCCAGGGCTCGGAGTGGGACGTCGTCTGGTACGAGCGGCACGACCCCCGCGGCGGAGCCGCAAATCGATACAGTGGAGCCTCGCTGCGGGTCGCGCCGCTGAGCGTCTCCGGGCTGCTGCGGGAGAAGCTGTTCGCGGACCGTTCGGTGGTGCTGACCTCCGCCACCCTCAAGCTGGGCGGCGACTTCAACGGGGTGGGCGCCTCGCTGGGCCTCGCCCCCGAGGGCACCCAGGGCGAGGACGTGCCGGTGTGGAAGGGCATCGACGTCGGCTCGCCGTTCGACTATCCCAAGCAGGGCATCCTCTATGTCGCCAAGCATCTGAACCGGCCCGCCCGGGACGGGGAGCGCGGCGACATGCTGGATGAGCTGACCGAGCTGATGCAGGCCGCCGGCGGGCGCACGCTCGGCCTGTTCTCCTCGATGCGCGCGGCGCAGCAGGCGGCGGAGGAGCTGCGCACCCGGATCCCCGAGCTGCCGATCCTGCTCCAGGGCGAGGACACCCTCGGCGAGCTGATCAAGAACTTCTCGGCGGACCCGAAGACCTGTCTGTTCGGCACGCTCTCCCTCTGGCAGGGCGTGGACGTGCCGGGGCCGAACTGCCAGCTGGTCGTCATGGACAAGATCCCCTTCCCGCGCCCGGACGACCCGCTGATGAGCGCCCGGCAGAAGGCCGTCGAGGACGCCGGGGGCAACGGCTTCATGGCGGTCGCGGCGACCCACGCGGCCCTGCTCATGGCACAGGGCGCCGGCCGACTCGTACGGGCGACGGGCGACCGGGGCGTCGTCGCGGTCCTGGACCCGCGCCTCGCGACCGCCCGCTACGGCAGCTACCTGAAGGCCTCGCTGCCGGACTTCTGGTACACGACGGACCGCAATCAGGTGCGGAAGAGCCTGGCGGCCATTGACGCGGCGGCTAAAACAGCAACCACTAATTGAGCAACCCCTACGGCGAGCAACCACATCCGCGAGAGCGGCGCCGGTTTAGGCGCAAAAAGGGGCGGGGCCCCGGGACCGGCGCAGTGGGTCCCGGGGCCCGGTTCAGGGCTGACGAGGTGGGGTCACACCCGTCGCAGCACGGCGACGACCTTGCCGAGGATGGTGGCCTCGTCGCCGGGGATCGGCTGGTACGCCGAGTTGTGGGGGAGCAGCCAGACGTGCCCGTCCTCGCGCTTGAAGCGCTTGACGGTGGCCTCGCCGTCGAGCATGGCGGCGACGATGTCGCCGTTCTCGGCGACGGGCTGGCGGCGGACCGTGACCCAGTCGCCGTCACAGATCGCGGCCTCGATCATGGAGTCGCCGACCACCTTGAGGACGAACAGCTCACCGTCGCCGACCAGCTGCCGGGGGAGCGGAAAGACGTCCTCGACGGACTCCTCGGCCAGGATGGGCCCACCGGCGGCGATCCGGCCGACCAGGGGCACGTAGGAGGCGGCGGGCTTGCCGGTGGTGTCGGTGGGCTGGGTGCTGGGCTGGTCCGAGCCGCGCACCTCGTACGCACGGGGGCGGTGCGGGTCGCGGCGCAGGAAGCCCTTGCGCTCCAGGGCCATCAGCTGGTGTGCCACGGAGGAGGTGCTGGAGAGGCCGACGGCCTGGCCGATCTCGCGCATCGACGGCGGGTAGCCGCGGCGCTGGACGGAGTCGCGGATGACCTCGATCACCCGGCGCTGGCGGTCGGTGAGGCCGGAGCTGTCGGCCCGGATGCCTGGAGGTCGTCCGGGGAGCGAGCGCGCGGGTCGGCCGGGCTCCTCCCCGCTCATGGCGGCGTCATTCATCGCATGCACCGTCTCGAGTCGGCCCTGGGAGCGGCCCTGGGCAGTGATGGTGGCACTGTCTGCGGTGGTGGTCACGTCGTCGGCCCCTCTCGAATGTTCTCCCTGGCTGGCACAACGGTAGTTGCTTTCGAAAGGTTGCGCCAAACACACGTTCGAGTGAAAATTCGCAGTTCGCCTTACGTATGTACGAGCGTCGGTGTATACGCAGACCGGGATGCCTTCTCAAATCGGTCATTACGGTAGCCTTCGCTGCCGGACCGGAAGGGCCTCGGGGCCTCCTGTGCGCCCCGCCTCGCGGGTCCGGGCGCCGGCTGCACAGTCTGGCACCGGCGACCCCGGAAGCGGCGCCGCCGCGCCCTTCCCGTACCCTCTTGGCCGGTCGAGAGAGAGCTCGCGGAGCCCCTGGACACGCGACACGCGCAGGGCGCCGAAATGCCGACCGACCCAAGATCTAGTGGTTGGATGGCATCAGCCACCCACAAGTAGTGGTCCCGGTCTTCCGGGGCAGCTCGGATCGCCTATGCTGGTGGTCGCTTCGCGGGGCCTTGACGGGTCGGGCGGGGCTTTTCAGTCGTGCCTTGAGGGAGGGTCGGAACCACATGCACTGCCCCTTCTGCAGGCACCCCGACAGCCGCGTCGTCGACAGTCGCACCACCGACGACGGGACGTCGATCCGCCGCCGTCGCCAGTGCCCGGACTGCTCCCGTCGTTTCACGACGGTGGAGACCTGTTCGCTCATGGTGGTCAAGCGGTCCGGGGTCACCGAACCCTTCAGCCGTACCAAGGTCATCTCCGGCGTGCGCAAGGCGTGCCAGGGACGGCCCGTCACCGAGGACGCCCTCGCCAAGCTCGGCCAGCGGGTCGAGGAGGCGGTGCGCGCCACCGGGAGCGCCGAGCTGACCACCCACGACGTGGGCCTGGCCATCCTCGGCCCGCTGCAGGAGCTCGACCTCGTCGCGTACCTGCGCTTCGCGTCCGTGTACAAGGCTTTCGACAGCCTCGAAGACTTCGAGGCCGCCATCGCGGAACTCCGCGAGCGGCCTCCCGCCGGGAACGGCGAGCCCGGGGCTGCCCCCGCGGTCCCCGTTCCCGCCCACGCCGCCGACTGAGCGGCGCGCCGGACCGTCACGGTCCGGCTGCCGGCCGCCGCGCGGCCGGACGGAAGACCTGCCCCGAGCGGTCCGTGAGGCGCTCGTGGCAATTGCACTACATAACGCAGTACAGAAGACGGCGCCCTGGAATTTTCTGGGCGCTCCAGGGTGTTTTGCCCGTATATGGGAGGCGGCATGACAGAGACGGCGAGCGGTCCGGCACGTGGTTCCCGCACCAAGGGAGCCAAGGCGGCGAGCAAGGGCCTGCGTATCGAGCGCATCCACACCACCCCCGGCGTGCATCCGTACGACGAGGTGAACTGGGAGCGCCGTGACGTCGTCATGACCAACTGGCGCGACGGCTCGATCAACTTCGAGCAGCGCGGCGTCGAGTTCCCCGACTTCTGGTCGGTGAACGCGGTCAACATCGTCACCAGCAAGTACTTCCGCGGGGCCGTCGGCACCCCGCAGCGCGAGACCGGTCTCAAGCAGCTCATCGACCGGATCGTGAAGACCTACACCAAGGCCGGCGAGGACCACGGCTACTTCGCCTCGCCCGCCGACGCCGAGATCTTCGAGCACGAGCTGGCCTACGCCCTCCTGCACCAGATCTTCAGCTTCAACAGCCCGGTGTGGTTCAACGTCGGCACCCCGCAGCCCCAGCAGGTCTCCGCCTGCTTCATCCTGTCCGTCGACGACTCCATGGAGTCGATCCTCGACTGGTACAAGGAAGAGGGCATGATCTTCAAGGGCGGCTCCGGCGCCGGCCTGAACCTCTCCCGCATCCGCTCCTCCAAGGAGCTGCTCTCCTCCGGCGGCAACGCCTCCGGCCCGGTCTCCTTCATGCGCGGCGCCGACGCCTCCGCAGGAACGATCAAGTCCGGTGGCGCCACCCGCCGCGCCGCCAAGATGGTCATCCTCGACGTCGACCACCCCGACATCGAGGACTTCATCGAGACCAAGGTCAAGGAGGAGGAGAAGATCCGCGCCCTCCGCGACGCGGGCTTCGACATGGACCTGGGCGGCGACGACATCACGTCCGTCCAGTACCAGAACGCCAACAACTCCGTCCGCGTGAACGACGAGTTCATGAAGGCCGTCGAGGCCGGCGGCAGGTTCGGCCTGCGCGCCCGCATGACCGGCGAGGTCATCGAGGAGGTCGACGCCAAGGCGCTCTTCCGCAAGATGGCCGAGGCCGCGTGGGCCTGCGCCGACCCGGGCATCCAGTACGACGACACGATCAACAACTGGCACACCTGCCCGGAGTCCGGCCGCATCAACGGCTCGAACCCGTGCAGCGAGTACATGCACCTGGACAACACGTCCTGCAACCTCGCCTCGCTGAACCTGATGAAGTTCCTCAAGGACGACGGCAAGGGCAACCAGTCCTTCGACGTCGAGCGCTTCGCCCAGGTCGTCGAGCTCGTCATCACCGCGATGGACATCTCCATCTGCTTCGCCGACTTCCCCACCCAGAAGATCGGCGAGAACACCCGCGCCTTCCGCCAGCTCGGCATCGGCTACGCCAACCTCGGCGCCCTGCTGATGGCGACCGGCCACGCGTACGACTCCGACGGCGGCCGCGCCCTCGCCGGTGCCATCACCTCCCTGATGACCGGCACCTCGTACAAGCGCTCCGCCGAGCTCGCCGCGGTCGTCGGCGCCTACGACGGCTACGCCCGCAACGCCGACCCGCACCAGCGCGTCATGAAGCAGCACGCCGACGCCAACGACAAGGCCGTCCGCATGGACGACCTGGACTCGCCGATCTGGGCCGCCGCCACGGAGGCCTGGCAGGACGTGATCCGCCTCGGCGCCAAGAACGGCTTCCGCAACGCGCAGGCCTCGGTCATCGCCCCCACCGGCACCATCGGTCTCGCGATGTCCTGCGACACCACCGGCCTCGAGCCCGACCTCGCCCTGGTCAAGTTCAAGAAGCTGGTCGGCGGCGGCTCGATGCAGATCGTCAACGGCACCGTCCCGCAGGCCCTGCGCCGCCTGGGCTACCAGGAGGAGCAGATCGAGGCGATCGTCGCCCACATCGCCGAGCACGGCAATGTGATCGACGCCCCCGGCCTGAAGACCGAGCACTACGAGGTCTTCGACTGCGCCATGGGCGAGCGCTCCATCTCCGCGATGGGCCACGTCCGCATGATGGCCGCCATCCAGCCGTGGATCTCCGGCGCCCTCTCCAAGACCGTCAACCTGCCGGAGACGGCCACGGTCGAGGACGTCGAGGAGGTCTACTTCGAGGCCTGGAAGATGGGCGTCAAGGCGCTCGCCATCTACCGCGACAACTGCAAGGTCGGCCAGCCGCTCTCCGCCAAGAAGAAGGAGGACGAGAAGGCCGAGGTCACCGCGAAGTCCGAGGCGACGATCCGCGAGGCCGTCGAGAAGGTCGTCGAGTACCGCCCGGTCCGCAAGCGCCTCCCGAAGGGCCGCCCGGGGATCACCACCTCCTTCACCGTCGGTGGCGCCGAGGGCTACATGACCGCCAACTCCTACCCGGACGACGGTCTCGGCGAGGTCTTCCTGAAGATGTCGAAGCAGGGCTCGACCCTCGCGGGCATGATGGACGCGTTCTCCATCGCCGTCTCGGTGGGTCTGCAGTACGGCGTGCCGCTGGAGACGTACGTCTCGAAGTTCACCAACATGCGCTTCGAGCCGGCCGGCATGACGGACGACCCGGACGTGCGGATGGCGCAGTCGATCGTCGACTACATCTTCCGCCGCCTGGCGCTCGACTTCCTGCCCTTCGAGACCCGCTCCGCCCTCGGCATCCACTCCGCCGAGGAGCGCCAGCGCCACCTGGAGACCGGCTCGTACGAGGCGGCTGACGACGAGGTCGACGTCGAGGGCCTGGCCCAGTCGGCCCCGCGCGCCCAGGAGCTGAAGGCCGTCGCCGCCCCCGCCGTCAAGGCCGAGGTCCCGGCCCCGAAGCAGGCGCACACCTCCGCGGAGCTCGTCGAGATGCAGCTCGGCATCAGCGCGGACGCCCCGCTCTGCTTCTCCTGCGGGACCAAGATGCAGCGCGCCGGCTCGTGCTACATCTGCGAGGGCTGCGGCTCGACCAGCGGCTGCAGCTGATCAGTGACTGCATCTGATCGGTAGCTGATCGGTAGCTGAACGAAGGGGATCGACCGTGACGGTCGATCCCCTTCGTGGTGCTTGATGCGCGGAAAGAGGCGACGAGAGGCGACGAGGGCAGGATTCGAACCTGCGTCCACCCGGGATCAGAGCCGGGCGCTCCTCCGCAGAGCTTCCTCGTCGCCTTGGCTGATCATCGCGGTGGGCCGGGGGAGGGGTCAACCGATTTGCCGGGGCGCGCGGCGGCCGTCGCCGGTCACGTCCACTCCTGGGCGGCGGCACGTTTGCCCTTGCCGGAGAAGACCCCCGCCGACCGCAGCGCGCTGGCCATGAGGGGGTCCGCCACGGCGACTCCGTGCACCAGCTCGGGGGTACGCCGGAAGGGCACGGCCTCGGCGGACGGCCGGGCGGTGGTCCAGGCACCCGCCACCGGGTCCACCCGGTGCCGGGCGCAGACCGCCTCGACGAGGGAGCGCGGACACTCCTGCTCACCCCGGAGAACCTCCCAGGGCAGCGGAAGCTCGGCCCACACAGAGGTGTCGGGGTGGAGCCCGCCGCCGCTCATCCGGTGCCAGTACGCGACGTCGGCGGCCATGAGGCGCGGCACCTTGCCCGGGCAGACCCGGTCCAGGATCTCGTCCCGGCCCAACTCGCCGATCAGCGCGAACCAATGGGCCCGCGCCGTGTTCCAGGCCTGGGCCGCCTGGTTCCACGTGGACGAGTCGTCGCCGCGGCGCACGATCATAGTGTCGCGCTCCAGCGGATGCCGGTTCCAGGCGTCCTCCAGCAGGTCGGCGACCTGCCGCAGGAAGCGGCCCCACCGGACGAGCAGCCCGGTGAGGTCCTCGTCCGACACGTGCGCCAGCACCTCGGCGGTGGGGTGGACATGCGCGACCGCGTACCAGCACGTCCGCTCGGGAGCGTCCCGCAGCCGCTGGAACAGGGCCTCCGCGACCTCGTCGTAGACCTGCCGCTGCCGGCCGTTGGTGAAGATGCTGCGCATGTACCCGCGCGCCGTGACGTAGGCGACGAAGGCCGCCGTGTCCGCGTCGGCGGCGAACAGCTCGTACGGAAGGGCATGGGCGAGCGCCCCCTTGCCGGTCATCGTCACCTCGCGGCGCCGCTGCTCGTGGACGATCCGGGCCAGCTTGGCCTCCATCCGGCGCAGCAGCCGGAACCGCTTGTTGTACTGACGCTTCGACAGCGAACCGAGTCCCGCCTCCGCGCGCTCCGCCCGGTCGAGCCGGTCTCGGCCGAAGTCGTTCTCCCCGTACGCCCGGCCGATCTCCTCGCCCGCGCGCCGGATCACCGCCTCGATCCGCGCCGGATCGTCCCCGGCGTCGTCCGGCAGCTCGGGAGAGTGTGAGAACAGACCGGGGAACAGGTCGGCTGCCCGGGCGAGTTGGCGCTGCGCGCCGACGGGGCGGGCGAACTCCTCCCGCATGGAGGTGTATCCGTGCCAGAGGTTGCGCAGGGAGTTCTCGGCGGCCTTGGCGAGCGCCGTCTCGGTGGCCGGGTCGAGGGCGGTGCCCTGTGCGGCGTACAGATCCTGGACGAGTCGGGCCACGTCCTCGGGGCGCTTGCGGAGGACGAGTGTGGCGTGCAGTTCACGGAGCAGTTGTTCGACCACGGGCGACGGCATGCGGCTCACCTTGTCACCGGCGCGACGGCGCCTCCACCGGTTATCCGGCCGCCGGGCGTTCCAGGGGAGTGTCGGCGAGGAGTGGCGGCAGTGCGGAGTCTCCGTGGGGAATGCCCGTGGGGAGTGTCAGTGGGGACTGCCACCATGCCGGTATGGACTTCCTCCTCGAACCGCCCCACGGCGTCGGCCCGCTGCGCATCGGCATGCCCCGCGACGCGGCCGACGGTGCGCTGCTCTCGCTGCGGGAGCCGTCCGCGGTGTCGGCTTCCGACCAGCCGGGGCAGCACGTCTTCCGCCCCAGCGGGCTGATGGTCAGCATCCACAGCATGCGCGGGGAGCTCCTCGCGGTCGAGCTCGGGCGGCCGACGACGGCCGCCGACCGGGTCCTCTTCCGTGACGTGGACGTGTTCGGGCTGCCCGCGCGCGAGGTGGTCCGGCGGATACGGGCGTACACGCCGGTGGTGGAGGACGCGGACGATCCCGACTGCTTCCGCGCGCCCGACCTGCTGCTCGGATTCTGGCGGCCGTACGCCGTCGAGGAGGACGAACCGGCCGACGAGCCCGGCCACTTCTTCAGCTCCGTGCTCCTGGCCCGCCCCGGCTACTACGACACCCCGGCGGAGGCGGAGGCACGGCTGCGGGCAGCCGCTGCGGCCACTGCCTCGGGTGAGGAGAGGGAGGCGGGAATCCCCTCGTGACGGTGCTCTACCCATGAGTAGGCTCTGCGGTCGCGCGATCGGCGCGCACCGCAGGGGGGGACGATGACGGAACGGACGACCGGAGCGGCCCAGGGGCCGAGCGCGGGTGCCCAGGTGGCCCTGGCGCTGGTGCTCGGGGCGGGGCTCGTGGGCGGCTTCTGGTACATGGCCAAGACCTCGCAGGAGGGTGCCGCCGCAGCGCGGCCGGCTGTCTGCAGGGCGTCGAGCGGGACGCTGCCCGCGCGGTACGTCTCGGGGACGCGGCTGTGCGAGGCGCTGAACCGGCCGGACCTGCCCGCCCTGCTCGGGACGCCCGGGCAGCAGGCGCAGACCGCCTGGGGCAGCGACGGCACCCTGGAGGGCCCCGAGGGCGCCGACCGGACCCCGACGCCGTCGGGGACCGTCACCCTGGCCACATACGAGGTGGAGCTCTCGGTCTCGTACGACCGCCTCCGGGTGGCGCAGTTCGGCGCGCTGCTCGGCAACACCGCGGAGCCCACCACCTTCCAGGGGCGCCCGGCGGTGCTCTACTCGGACCGCACCATCGCGCTGCGGATCCCGCTCGGCGGCAAGGGCAAGGCCGAGTCGGGCACCGGGGGCATCGCCCGGCACCTGCTGGTCGCCAAGGACGCCAAGGACGGCGGTGGATCGTACGAACTCGTCATCTGGCGCCGGGACATGGGGGTCCCGGACGACGCGGCGCTGCTGAGGGTCGCCGAGCGGGTGCTGCCGACGGTCCCGGGCTGGGCAGGCTGAGGGAGGGCCGGCGGGGCGAGGAGCAGGTCACCTCGCCCCTGGTCGTCCGTGTCAGGCCCGGCGCTCGCCCATGACGGCGCCGAACGTGCTCGGGTCGATGTCGAAGCCCTGCAGCAGCGGCCGGAACAGCCATTCCCCGGAGCCGTCGCCGCCGGCCCCGCCGTCGCGGACGAACTCGGCGATCGTCGCCGCCGTCGCGTCCGCCACCGAGTCGAGGGCGTCGACCAGCAGATCGGTGTAGCCCTCGCGCACCCGTACGCCGGTCCGCGCGACCTCCCCGAACGTCAGCCGCCCGCCGCCCTGCTGTATGGCCACGCCCACCACCACGCGCGCGTACCGCTCGGCGAGCCGGGTGAGCTCCACGGTCATCGCCTCGTCGTAGCCGAGGCCCTGCCCCGTACGGCTGTCGCGTTGGAGGGTGATCGTGCCGTCGGGGGAGCGGCTGTCGAAGTGCACCAGATAGGCCGGGGGGCCGTACGGGGCGTCCGCCGCGTAGACCGCCGCGACGAGGTCCAGGTCGTGCGCGGGGGAACCGGCCGGACTGGGGTCCCACTTGAGCGCGACCTCGACCTTGCCGACCCCCTTGTTGAGCCCGCTCACGGTCAATCCCCTCTCTTTGTACGGTTCCTGACGAGCTGTTCATGGTGTCATGTGATCAACATGTCATCGGTGGAGGGGGAGTGCCGTATGTGGGGCGGGGAAGAGCTGGATCTGGACGCATATCTGGCGCGGATCGGGTACTCGGGGGAGATCGCCGCCGATCTCGCGACTTTGCGCGCCGTGCACCGCGCGCATGTGGAGAGCGTGCCGTTCGAGAACCTGGACGTGGCGCTCGGGCGCCGGGTCCCGCTCGACGTGAAGAGCCTGCAGGCCAAGCTGGTCGGCCGGCGCCGCGGCGGCTACTGCTACGAGCAGAACTCGCTGCTTGCCGCCGCCCTGGAGCGGATCGGCTTCGCGGTGGCCGGGCGCGGAGCCCGGAACCGTACCCGTGGCGACGCGCTGACGCCGATCACGCACGCCCTGCTCGTCGTCACGGTCGACGGGCAGCCCTGGCTCGCGGACGCCGGGTTCGGCTGGCAGGGCCCGCTGGAGCCGGTGCCGCTGACCGACGGCGCGCGCGTCGAGCAGGACGGCTGGGTCTTCGACGTCCGCGTCGAGCGGGTCGGCGCGGAGGGCGTCGGAGTGGACCGCGTCGGCGCGGAGGCGGAGGGCGTCCATGTGCTGCGCGCGCTTCGCCCGGAGGGGTGGACCGACCTCTACTCCTTCGCCCCGCACGCCCTGTACCCGGTCGACTTCGAGCTCATGAACCACTACAGCTCCAGTCATCCGCGCTCGCGCTTCATCGGCCAGGTGGTGGCCCATCGGCCCGGCGCGGTCGTGCGGCGGGCGCTGGTCCGCGACGGTCTGACCTCGGTGGGCGTGGACGGTGCGCGCGAGGAACGCCGGGTGGGGCCGGACGAGTTGACGGATGTGCTGGCCGAGGAGTTCGGAATCGAACTGGACGACGAGGAGGCCGCGGGTCTGGTGCGGGTGCAGCGGGCGTACTCCGCGGAGGTCTGACGGCGCGTCGCTCCGCCCCGTACCATGGCGCGGTGCTGGTCAAGTGGATTCGCTGCACCGTGGTGGACCGTCGAGGGTTCGAGCGGGGGCAGCGGAAGTGGGCGGGGCTGCTCGGTGAGCCGGGATTCCGGGGGCAGGGCGGGGGATGGAGCCGGCGGCGGCCGGACGTCGCCCATGTCTTCGCGTTCTGGGAGAGCCGTGCCTTCTACGACTCCTTCATGGCCCGCTCCCACGACCGGCTCGCGGCCGCGCAAGTCGGCACCTACCGGAACGCGCAGGTCAAGCTGTTCGACCACCGCTTCGACGTGAAGACCGGCTTCGAGCCGCGGTTCGCGGACGCCGACGTGGCCCGGGTCGCGCACTGCCGGGTGCACGAGGAGCGGGTGGAGCACTTCGCGCTGATGCAGGAGAAGGTCTGGAACCCGGCGATGGCCGGTTCCCCCGGCATGCTCCGCGGGCTGTTCGGCGAGGCGCCCGGGCACGAGTTCCTGGTCCTGTCGATGTGGAACTCGGCGGCGGAGCACGGGAAGTACCGGGTCGAGCGCATCGAACGGCTCGGCCTGCGGGCGCAGACCGAGGCCGACGTCGCCGCGATGAGCGGCGACGTGGTGCAGCTCGAACCGACCTGGGCGGTCTGAGGCCTCGCCTCCGGGGTGATGCGGGGCTGGGCCGGTACGGGTCGGAGGCTTCGGCCCGGCGGGCCTACGTCTGCCCCGGTTCGGCCTCCGAGCCGCCCTCCGGTCCGGCGGGCGACGGCGCGAACGCGCCCGCCCGGACCGCCGCGAGGACCGTGTCCGCCGCCTGGTCGGCGACGGCGGCGTCCACCGGCTCGCGGGTGACGAACAGGCGCAGGAAGAGCGGCGCGGAGACGGCGCGCACCACCGCGCCCGCGTCCGTCCCGGCGGGTGCCTCGCCGCGCGCCACCGCCCGCTCGACCACCGTCTCGCAGCGCCGGAACCGCTCCTCGTAGAAGGCCCGCAGGGCGTCCGCGGCGCGCGGGGACTGGAAGGCGGCGGCGACGAACGCCGTCGGTGCGGCGGCCTGCGCCGGGTCGGCGAAGGCCGCGGCCACCTCGTGCGCGAGCGCGCGCAGGTCGCCGCCGAGGTCTCCGGTGTCCGGCGCCGTCCACCGGTCCTCGCCGGCGAGGGCGAGCGCGTCCGCCAGCATGCCCTCGATCCCGCCCCAGCGGCGGTAGAGCGTCGTCTTGTGCACGCCGGAGTGCTCCGCCACGTACTCGACGGTGAGGGCGGGATAGCCGTGCTCGGCGAGCCCGGTCAGGACGGCGTCGCGGACGGCGGCGCGGGTGCGGGCGGTGCGGCCGCCGGGGCGCCGGCTCCCGGGGGCGGGAGCGGCCGAGGACTCCGTGGCGCTCTGCGGGTCATTCAATTGCTACTCCTGTTGCGTTAGCCGGTCCGAGTGTGTCACACTCTACGTAATGCGACGCTGGTTGCGTTTGTCGGTGTCGCGCTGGTTCATTCCGCTACTCACTCGGAGGCGCCCCTTGCCCACGCAGATCTCTCTTCAGGACGTGACCGTGACCCGCGGCGAACGGCTGCTGCTCGATCAGGTCTCCCTCACCGTGCGCCCCGGCGAGCGGATCGGGATCGTGGGGGAGAACGGTGCGGGCAAGTCCACCCTGCTGCGGATACTCGCCGGGCTCGACGCGCCCGACAGCGGTTCCGCCGTCACCGTCGCGGACGGCGGCGCCCGGCTGCTCGCCCAGACCCCCGAGCTCCCGCCGCACGCCACCGTCGCCGACGCGATCGACGACGCGCTCGCGGAGCTGCGCGGCACCGAGCACCGGCTGCGCGCTCTCGAAGCGGACCTGGGCACGGCGGACGAGCGCGCCCTGGCGGAGTACGGGGAGCTGCTCACCGCCTACGAGCTGCGCGGGGGATACGAGGCGGACGCCCGGGTCGACAAGTCGATGCACGGACTCGGCCTCGGCCACATCGGCCGGGAACGTGTGCTCGGCAGCCTCTCCGGCGGGGAGCAGGCCCGCCTCGGCATCGCCTGCGCCCTCGCCGCCGCGCCCGAGGTGCTCTTCCTCGACGAGCCCACCAACCATCTCGACGCCCACGCGCTCGACTGGCTGGAGGACGCCCTGCTCGCCCACCGCGGCACGGTCGTGGCCGTCTCCCACGACCGGGTCTTCCTGGAGCGGGTGACCACCGCGATCCTGGAGGTCGACGCCGACCGCCGCACGGTCGTGCGGTACGGCGAGGGGTACGCCGGCTTCCGCGCCGAACGGACCGCCGCCCGCCGCCGCTGGGAACAGGCCCACGCCGACTGGCGCGCCGAGACGGCCCGGCTGGAGGAGTACACCCGCACCACCGCCCAGGGCGTCGCCCTGGGACGGGCCATCAAGGACAACAACAAGATGGCCTACGACCGGGCGGGCGGCCGGGTGCAGGCCTCCGTCTCCGGACGCGTGCGCAACGCCCAGGAACGGCTGCGCCGCCTCCGCGAGGAGCCCGTCCCCGAGCCCCCGCGCCCGCTCGCCTTCGCCGCCCGGCCCGTCGCCGGCCGCGCCGAGGGCCGGCTCGTCGAGCTCACCGGCGTCCGCGTCGGCGACCGGCTCGCCGTCGACGCGCTGACCGTCTCCGCCGGTGAGCGGCTGCTCGTCCACGGCGGCAACGGGGCCGGCAAGTCCACCCTGCTCCGGGTCATGTCGGGACTCGTCGAACCCGACGCCGGGCAGGTGACCCGCCGAGGCCGGATCGGCCACCTGGCCCAGGAGATACCGGGCGGCCGCCCCACAGAGCGGCTCCTGGCCGCCTTCGGGCGCGGCCTCGGCCTCCCCGAGGACGAGCGGGCCGAACTGCTCCTCTCGTACGGACTGTTCCGCCCCGCCGACCTCACGGTGCCGGTCGGCCGGCTCTCCGCCGGGCAGCGCCGCCGCCTCGCCCTGGCCCGGCTGCTCGCCCGCCCCGCCGATCTGCTGCTGCTCGACGAGCCGGCCAACCATCTGGCCCTCGGTCTGGTCGAGGAGCTGGAGCAGGCCCTGGAGCAGTGGCCGGGAGCCGTGGTCGTGGTCTCCCACGACCGTGCGCTGCGGCGCCGTTTCACCGGCCGCATACGCCGGATGGACGCCGGACGCCTGGCCGGCTGAGCCGCCCGGAGGAGCCTTGTCTAGGGTCGAGCCATGGCACGACCACGGCGCATCGTCCTCGTACGGCACGGCGAATCCGAGGGCAACGTGGACGACACGGTGTACGAGCGGGAGCCCGACCACGCCCTCCGGCTCACCGACACCGGGTGGCTCCAGGCCGAGGCGACGGGGGAGCGGCTGCGGACCGTGTTCGGCGAGGAGCGGGTCAGCGTCTACGTCTCCCCGTACCGCCGCACCCACGAGACGCTGCGCGCCCTCCGGCTCGACCCGGCCCGGGTCAGGGTCCGGGAGGAGCCGAGGCTGCGCGAGCAGGACTGGGGCAACTGGCAGGAGCGCGAGGACGTGCGCCTCCAGAAGGTCTACCGGGACGCCTACGGCCACTTCTTCTACCGCTTCGCCCAGGGCGAGTCGGGCGCCGACGTCTACGACCGGGTCGGAGCCTTCCTGGAGAGCCTCTACCGCTCCTTCGAGGCCCCCGACCACCCGCCGAACGTCCTGCTCGTCACCCACGGACTGACCATGCGCCTGTTCTGCATGCGCTGGTTCCACTGGTCGGTCGCCGAGTTCGAGTCGCTGTCCAACCCGGGCAACGCGGAGACCCGCACCCTGCTGCTCGGCGAGGACGGGAAATACCGCCTCGACCGGCCCTTCGAACGCTGGCGTACCCCGGAACCGTACGGCCCCACCGGATAGAGTGGCTGGTCGATGACCGCTGACTCCGCTCTCGACCGGCGCTTCGCACGCGCCCTGGCCAGCCTGCGCGGGCTGTCCGTGGGAGACGCCCTGGGCTCCCAGTACTTCGTTCCCGCCAACTATCCCCTGCTCAAGCGGCACGAGCCGCCGACCGGTCCCTGGCAGTGGACCGACGACACGGAGATGGCCTGCTCGGTCCTCGCCGTGCTCGCGAGCCACCGACGCATCGACCAGGACGCCCTGGCCCAGTCCTTCGCCCACCACCA
Source organism: Streptomyces sp. SKN60 (assembly GCF_026236535.1). GTDB lineage: Bacteria > Actinomycetota > Actinomycetes > Streptomycetales > Streptomycetaceae > Streptomyces. The sequence goes on from NZ_JAHTMW010000008.1 coordinate 82,367, forward strand.
CGACTTCGACCGCGGCTACGGCCCCGCCGTGAACCGGATGCTCCGGCTCGTGCGCGAGGGCGGGGACTGGCGGCAGCTGGCGGCGGCGCTCTTCAACGGGCAGGGCTCGTGGGGCAACGGCGCCGCCATGCGGATCGCGCCGCTCGGCGCCTGGTACGCCGACGACCCGGAGCAGGCCACCCACCAGGCCGAGATCTCCGCGTACACCACCCACCAGCACCGCGAGGCCGTCGTCGGCACCATGGCCGTCGCCGCGGCCGCCGCCCTCGTCGCCGACCCGGCCGGCCCGCCCACCCCCGAGGCGCTGCTCGACGGCGTCATCGCCCTCGTACCGCGCAGCGCCGTCGGGGCCGGGCTGCGCAGGGCCCGCGACATGCTCGACTACGGCGACGCCGGCACCGTCGCCGCGGTCCTCGGCAGCGGCCGGCGCACCAGCGCCCACGACACGGTGCCGTTCGCGCTCTGGTCAGCGGCCCGCGGCCTCGGCGACTTCGAGCGGGTGTTCTGGACGACCGCCGGGGTCGGTGGCGACGTCGACACCACCTGCGCCATCGCCTGCGGCGTCGTCGCGGCCGGCCCGGGCGGCACCCCGCCCGCCGCCTGGCTGGAGCAGACCGAGGACCTGCCCGACTGGGTGCCCGCCACGGCCCGCTCGTAGGGCCCGCCCGGCCGGGGCTCTTCCGGACGCCGCCGCTCCGCCAGTGTCACGGTCCTGCCACAGCTGTGGCGGGACCGGTCCGGTGCGGCGTACCGCCGTTAAAGTCGGCCACTCGCAGCGCTGATCATGACAAGCAGCGTGCCGACGAGACACCCGGGACGCCGTGGGCCGCACGGCCCGGCGCACCCGGCCGGGAGGGGGTCCCGTGACCGACACACCATCCGCAGCACAGCCGTCCGGGCAGCACGAGCCGTCCGCACAGCCCAAGGACAGCCCGCCGCCGAGCAGCCCGCCGCCGAGCGGTCCGCCCGCCGGCGCTCCGACGAGTCCGGCGGGTCCGCCCACCGCGGTCGCGCCGCCGCCGGGGGCGCATCCGTACGGCGGGCACCCGCAGGGGCCGTACCCGCCCGGGGCGTACGCGCCGTACCAGGCCTGGGCGCCGCACCGGAAGCCGCCGCCCAGCAAGCTCAGGCCCCCGGCACCGGCCCGGCCGACCTCCCCGACGCTCTGGGCGATCCTGGCCACCGCTCTGGCCGCCGCCCTGCTCCTCAGCGGCGGCGCGGGCGCCAACCTGCTGCTCGTGGCCGTGCCCGCCACCGCCGCCGGCGCCCTCGCCGCCCGCGCGGCCGGCCGCCGGCTGCGCCCCTGGACGCTGGTATGGGCCCTCGGCGGCGCCGTACTGCTCGTCGTGCCCGTCCTCAGCGACGCGGGCTGGCCCACCTTCCTCGCCGTCGTCACCGCCCTCGGCCTCACCGGCTACGCGCTGCACGGCGGCCGCGGCTGGCCCAGCATGCTCTTCGGGCCCGTCGGACTCTTCGATTCCGTGGGCAGCGGCATGCCGTGGACCTGGCAGGGGATGCGCCACAGCGCGGGCGGCGCGCAGGGCCGCTTCGGCGCGCTGGCGCGCCCGATCCTGATCGCCCTGGGCCTGCTCGTGGTGTTCGGCGCGCTGTTCGCCGGAGCCGACGCCGCCTTCGCCGACCTCCTCGGCGGCCTCATGCCGGACATTTCGCTCGACCAGGCGCCCTGGCGGCTGCTGTGCTTCCTGCTCGGCCTCTTCGGCGCGATCGCCGTCGCCCGCACCGCCGCCGCCCCGCTGCGCTGGGACCGGCTCACCTTCAGCCCGGGCCGCCCCCGTGCCCGCCTGGAATGGGCGCTCCCGCTCGTCGTCCTCTGTCTGCTCTTCGCCGCCTTCAACGCCGTCCAGCTCGCCGTGCTCTTCGGCGGCTACGACAAGGTGCTGAGCGAGACCGGGCTCACCTACTCCGAATACGCCCGCCAGGGCTTCTGGCAACTGCTCTTCGCCACCCTGCTCACGCTCGCCGTGATCGGCCTCGCCCTGCGCTGGGCACCCCGCGGCACCCCCGGCGACACCCGCCTCGTCCGCTCCGTCCTCGGCACCCTGTGCGTCCTCACCCTGGTCGTCGTCGCCTCCGCGCTGCGCCGCATGGAGCTGTACGTGGACGCGTACGGCCTCACCCGGCTGCGCATCTCGGTGTCCGCCATGGAGATCTGGCTCGGGGTCGCGATCCTGCTGATCATGGCGGCCGGGATCTGGGGTGCCAAGCTGCTGCCCCGCGCCCTGGCCGCGAGCGCCGCCGGCTTCGTCCTGGCCTTCGGGCTGATCCAGCCGGACGCCGTGATCGCCGAGCAGAACGTCCAGCGGTACCAGCGCGACCACAAGATCGACGTGAACTACCTCGCCGGACTCTCCGCCGACGCCGCACCGGCCCTCGACCGGCTCCCCGAGCGGCTGCGCGACTGCGCCCTCGGCGAACTCGACGACCGTTTCGACCGGACGGAGGGCGAGCCCTGGTTCGCGACCAGCCGTTCCGAGGCCCGCGCCCGCGACATCCTCGAACGGCGCCCCGCCACCAACTCGGTCTTCTGCGGCGAGCCCTCTCGGGACGAGGAGTACGACCCGGACGCCGACCCGTACGCGCCGGACACCGACCCGTACGCCCCCTGAGGGGTCTCCCCGCCGCCCCCAACCAGGTGCTCCCGGCGGCCGTTTCACGCAGGTGGCCGCCGTCCCACCGGCCGGCCTCCGGGCTTCACGCCCGCGACCGGAGGCCGGTGCCCGGCGCCGTCGGGCCCGTGTCCGGCGCCGCTCCCGGACTGTTCGGCGTACCCCGCCAGGGTGTGCGACAGCGAAGGGAGCGGCACCGGAGCACCGCGGTTTCCGGCCCGTCCGGCGGCCGGTTCCGGCCGGGCGGGCATGCCCGCGGGGAATCCGGGTACCGAGGGAGGTATCCATCGGCGTAACCTGTCAGCGCCATGCCGTACGAACCACCCACACACACCGTCGAGCGTTCGATCCGGGCCACGACCGGCGCCAGGATCGTTGCCGGTGTCGACGAGGTCGGACGCGGGGCATGGGCCGGTCCCGTCACCGTGTGCGCCGCCGTCACCGGCCTGCGCCGCCCGCCCGAGGGGCTCACCGACTCCAAGCTCCTCACGCCCAAGCGCCGCACCGCGCTCGCCGCCGAACTCGAGGGCTGGGTCACCGCGTACGCGCTGGGCGACGCCTCGCCCGCCGAGATCGACGAACTCGGCATGACCGCCGCCCTCCGGCTCGCCGCGATCCGCGCCCTGGAGGGCCTGCCGGTCCGTCCCGACGCCGTGATCCTCGACGGCAAGCACGACTACCTGGGCAGCCCCTGGCAGGTCCGCACGGTGATCAAGGGCGACCAGTCCTGTGTCGCCGTCGCCGCCGCCTCAGTGATCGCCAAGGTCCGCCGCGACACCCTGATGGCCGGCCTGGAGGGTGCCTCGGACCTGTACGCGGCGTACGCCTTCGACGCCAACGCGGGCTACCCCTCGCCGGTCCACAAGGCCGCCCTTGAAGAGCTGGGGCCCACCCCGTACCACCGGCTCTCCTGGGCCTATCTCGATGCCATGCCCCGCTGGCGGCACCTCAAGAAGGTCCGCCTCTCGGCCGAGGCCGCCGCACTCGAAAGCGGGGGACAACTCGGCTTCGACTTCTGAACTTCGGCTTCCGGCATGTCCGGCGGAGTCACGGGGAAACCTGTCCGCCGGACCTGCGCAAGGAGCCGGGGCGCCCCTGTGCGCCCACCCGCCCGAGCCCGGTGCGACGGCGTTTGATAGACATCCACTCATGCCTCTCATCCCCGAGGAGCCTCAGATTCACGAGAGTGCCCAGGGTCCCCGCGCGACCGCGGCCGCAGGCCGCCCCGTGCCGACCCCACGACCCGTACCCGGCCCGCGTTCCGCCGCCTCTCCGCGACCCGGGCGTCCCGGCCCCGGTCCGGCCAGGCCCGCGCCGCCGGTGCCGCGCCCGCCCGCTGCCGGAACGGCTTCCCCCGCCCGTGCGGAGAATCGTTCCGACCAGCGGACCGAACCGCGCAACGAGCCGCAGGTCCAGCTGATCCCCGCGCCCGTCGACGGAGCCGTCGACGCCGCCGAGGAAGCGGTGGACCTGCTCCTGGAGAACGGCCGCGCCCCCGGCGACGTCCTGGTCCTCACCACCGGCGAGCAGCACCCCTGGGCGGCGCACGAGCTGTCCTTCGGCGAGGCCGCCTACTGGGCGCAGCAGGACGCCCGCGAGGACGTGTTCTTCGCGGACGCCGCCGCCGTGGACCGGGCCGCCGCCCGGCCCGTGGTGGTCGTCGCGGTCAACGGCGGCTCCGACGCGGACGTCGCCCGCCGCCTGCCCGAGGCGATGCGCCGGGCGACCGCCCTGCTGATCGTCTGCGGCGACCCGCAGCGGGTCACCGCCGCGCTCGGCGCCGGCGTCTGACCTGCCCGTCCGGGCCCCGCCCGAGCCCCGGCCGTGCCCTCCCCGGGTGCGGAAGGGGCGGGGCGTGGGCCGGCCCGCGCACATGGCGGGTGGCGTACGGAGCAGCCGGCGCCGTTCGTACGGAGGCGGGGCCGGGCGGGGCCGCGGTCGCTCGGACCGCGCCCCGTACCGTCCCGTCGGACCGGCCGTCCCCCGGAAGCCCGGGGCGCGGCCGGACGCTCAGCGGGCCGCGGCCCGGCGCAGCGGCTCGGGGGCGCCGCTCGCGATCCGCGGGATCAGCCGGTCGAGCGCGGGGTCCTCGCCCAGCGGCGCCGGCTTCGAGTCGGAACTGGGCCGGCGCCCGCCCCGTCCCTCGCCGAGCACCTGCCAGCCGCCGCCGGTCAGCGTGATGTACGCCCCGCAGCGCAGCCCGTGCAGGGTGCACGCGTCACGCAGGCCCCACATCCAGGCGCCGTCCTCCTCGGTCCACCGCTCGTCGCCCTCGCGGCAGTAGAGCAGCACCGCCGTACGCACCGGCGCACGCCGGCGCAGGTCGTGCGGGATGACCCGGCGCAGCTGCGCGAGGAGCGCGTTGCGGAACTCCCAGCCGTCCGCCGGAGCGGCCCGGCGGGCGAACGAGGCACTGGCCGCGAGCCGTTCCTCGTGGTCGAGCACCGCGACCACGGCCGTGGACGGCGTGGGACGGTGACGGGAGTGCAGGCCGCTGACGACCTCGCGCGGATTGCGCAGGAGCGGGATCCCGGCCGAGGCCCACTCGGCCGGTTCGAGCATCCGAGCGAGGCGGCTGGCCGACCCGGACGACGAGTTCGTAGGAGCGGTCGAGGGCGGAGCGAATCCGAGGGTCACGATCCTCCCTTCGGATACGCGCCCGCTCCGCGGGCAGGGTCGGATGAGGGCGCACCACGGCACGGCCAACGGGCCGCGTTGGGCGTGCGGGGTGGATGACCAATTCTTCCCTGGCCCGTGCGCGGGCGGCAACGAGCAATTGGCGCCGCTGACTGGAATCCACCGGTATGACTCTCATATCCCTGCCCAGTTGCCCATTGTTCACGCTCTGTTTCACCGATCGACGTGCAACGCGGCAACCACCGGGTCACCGGCCGTCACGCGGGGTGAAGTGGCCGATTGTCAGTCCCATCGGGTTGCATGGGGGGCATGGACAACCTGGACCTCCGGACCGAAGCAGACACCGTCCTCGCGGAGCTCGTCGGCGACCCGTCGGGCTCGGCCAGACTGCGCGAGGACCAGTGGCAGGCGGTCGCCGCCCTCGTCGAGGACCGCCGGCGCGCGCTGGTCGTCCAGCGCACCGGCTGGGGCAAGTCCGCGGTCTACTTCGTGGCGACCGCGCTGCTGCGCCGCCGCGGCGCCGGACCCACCGTGATCGTCTCCCCGCTGCTCGCCCTGATGCGCAATCAGGTCGAGGCGGCGGAGCGGGCCGGTATCAGGGCACGCACCATCAACTCGGCCAACCCGGAGGAGTGGGACACCATCCACCAGGAGGTCGAGCGCGGCGAGACCGACGTCCTGCTCGTCAGCCCGGAGCGGCTCAACTCCGTCGACTTCCGCGAGCAGTTGCTGCCCAAGCTCGCCGCCACCACCGGCCTCCTCGTGGTCGACGAGGCGCACTGCATCTCCGACTGGGGACACGACTTCCGGCCCGACTACCGGCGCCTGCGGGCGATGCTCGCCGAACTCGCGCCCGGCGTGCCGGTCCTCGCGACCACGGCCACGGCCAACGCGCGGGTCACCGCCGACGTCGCCGAACAGCTCGGCACCGGCGCCGGCGAGGCCCTCGTGCTGCGCGGCACCCTGGAGCGGGAGAGCCTCCGCCTCGGCGTGGTCCGCCTCCCGGACGCCGCCCACCGGCTGGCCTGGCTGGCCGAACACCTCGACGAGCTGCCCGGCTCCGGGATCGTCTACGCGCTGACCGTGGCCGCCGCCGAGGAGGCCACCGCCTACCTCCGCCAGCGCGGCTTCGCGGTCGCCTCCTACACCGGCCGCACCGAGAACGCCGACCGGCTGCAGGCCGAGTCCGACCTCATCGGGAACAAGGTGAAGGCGCTCGTCGCCACCTCCGCCCTCGGCATGGGCTTCGACAAGCCCGACCTGGGCTTCGTGCTCCACCTCGGCTCGCCGTCCTCGCCGATCGCCTACTACCAGCAGGTCGGCCGCGCCGGCCGCGGCGTCGACCACGCCGACGTGCTGCTCCTTCCCGGCAAGGAGGACGAGGCGATCTGGCGCTACTTCGCCGACACCGCCTTCCCGCCCGAGGCCCAGGTCCGCCAGACCCTCGCCGCGCTCGACGGGGCCGAAGGACGGCCGCTGTCCGTGCCCGCCCTCGAGGCCGCCGTCGACCTGCGCCGCAGCCGCCTGGAGACCATGCTGAAGGTCCTCGACGTGGACGGCGCCGTCAAGCGGGTCAAGGGCGGCTGGATCGCCACCGGCGCCCCCTGGACGTACGACGCGGAGCGCTACGCCTGGGTCGCCCGGCAGCGCGCCGCCGAACAGCAGGCCATGCGCGACTACGTGGGCACCACCGCCTGCCGCATGGAGTTCCTGCGCCGCCAGCTCGACGACGAGGGCGCCGTGCCGTGCGGCCGCTGCGACAACTGCGCGGGCCCCTGGGCCGATTCCGCCGTCTCCACCGAGACCCTGACCGCCGCCGAGAAGGAACTCGACCGCCCCGGCGTGGAGATCGACCCCCGCCGCATGTGGCCCACCGGCATGCCCGCCCTCGGCGTCGACCTCAAGGGCCGGATCCCGGCCGGCGAACAGTGCGCCTCCGGCCGGGCGCTCGGCCGCCTCTCCGACATCGGCTGGGGCAACCGGCTGCGCCCGCTGCTCGCCGACCGCGCGCCGGACGTCCCCGTCCCCGACGACGTGCTGCGGGCCGCCGTCGCCGTCCTCGCCGACTGGGCCCGCTCGCCCGGCGGTTGGGCCTCCGGCGCCCCGGACGCGCCCGAGCGCCCCGTGGGCGTCGTGGCCCTGCCCTCGATGACCCGGCCGCAGCTGGTCGGCTCGCTGGCCCGGGGGATCGCCACCGTCGGCCGGCTGCCCTTCCTCGGGACGCTCGCGTACGTCACGGAGGACGGCGCCCACGCGGCCCGCCGCAGCAACTCAGCCCAGCGCCTGCGGGCCCTGTCCGGCGCCCTCGCCGTGCCCGAGGAGCTGGCCGCCGCCCTGCGCGAGACCCCCGGCCCGGTCCTCCTCGTGGACGACTCCACCGACTCCGGCTGGACCCTCGCCGTCGCCGCCCGCCTGCTCCGCCGCGCCGGCAGCGGACCCGTGCTGCCCCTGGTGCTGGCCGCGGCGGGCTGACCTCTCATCGAAGCGCATCCGGCGGCCTGGCGCGACCGCCCCGCCGACCCCTGTGGAAAACCTTCCGAAAGGCCCAACCGGGAGTTATCCACAGGGGTTTCGCGATCCGGGAAATCACGGGACCGTCGTGACCATGAACACGAACCGCCACGGATCCCACGAATCCCGCGACCCCCACAACTCCCACGACTCCCACGACTCCCACGGGTCTTCCGCACCCCAGCAGATCACCCTGCGCGGCCCGGCCGAGCTCGCCGACGCGCTGCCCTTCATGCTCGGCTTCCACCCCAGCGACTCCGTCGTCCTCGTCGCACTCCACGGCGAGCGCGGCCGCTTCGGCGGCCGGGTCAGGGTCGGCATCCCGGGCTCGCCGCGCGAATGGCCCGCCACCGCCGAGTACTTGGCCGCCTGCCTGGTCGAAGGCGCCGGCCGCCGTCGCGGCGACCGGCCCGACGCCATCGTCGTCTTCCTCTGCCAGGAACCCCGCCCGGGCGAGACCGCGCAGCGCGTCATGGAACGGCTGCGCCCCTTCGCCCAGCGCCTGCGCACCGCCTGCGGCGCGCTCGACATCCCCGTCCCCGAAGCCCTCTGCATCTCCGACGGCCTCTACTTCTCCTACTGCTGCCCCGACGCCCGCTGCTGCCCGCCCGACGGCACGCCCCTCGCCCTCTCCGGCACCTCCGTGATGGCCGCCTCCGCCGCCTACGCGGGCATCCAGGTCCGCGGCACCCTCAAGGACATGGAGGCCCGGCTGAAGCCCCGCACCGAGGACGACGCGGCGCAGCGCGCCGCGCTCAACGAGGCGGCGACCGTCATCGTGCCCAGGATCCTCGACACCCCCGCCAGCGGCCTCGGCCGCCGCGAGACCCGCGAGACCACCCTCGGCCTCGCCCGGCGCCTGCTCGCACGGTTCGCCGCCGCACCCGGCGGCCCGGCACCCCGGCCCCACGCCGGCGGCGCCGCCCTGCCGCCCGCGCTCAAGGCGCCCCTGACCAGCCCGGCGACGGGCGACGAACGCGACGACGCGCTCCTCTCACCCGACGAGGCCGCCACCCTCATCCTCGGCCTGCAGGACCGCGACACCCGCGACCAGGCCGCCGAATGGATGGAGGGCCCGGAAGCCGCACCCGCGCTCCGGCTCTGGCGGGCGGTGTCCCGGCGCTGCGTCCCGCCCTACCAGGAGTACGCCGCGGCCCCGCTGACCCTGGCCGGCTGGGTCGCCTGGTCCACCGGCGACGAGCCCTCCGCCCGGGTCGCCCTCGGACTCGCCCTGGAGGCCGACCCCGAGTACCTCTTCGCCCGCCTCCTTCACCAGGCGTGCAACGAAGGCCTGGACCCGGAGGCCCTGCGCGTCTGCCTGCGCCAGGAACGGGACACCCGGCTCGCCGCCGAGGAGCCCGGCACCCCGGCTCCGGCCGAGTCCGCCCCGACGGAGGTCCGCGCCCGGCAGCGGGCCCGGCAGACGGCCCGCCGCGCCGCCCGCCAGGCCGGACTGCGCACCACCCAGGCCGCCCGGCGGCGCCGGGCCGAACCCCGGCCGCCCCGACGGCCCGTGGTGCGGCGCACCCGCCGGACCGGCCGGGCGAGGAGCGGGGCATGACGGCCGTGACCCGCCGACCCGCGGCGGCGTTCACCTCTGTGGCGGTCGCGCAGGAGCGGAACCGCCGTTCCACGGCCGGACGAGCGGACCGCCGGGACCGCTCGCGCGGCCCCGGCCACGGCCCCGCCCGGGCCCGGCCGCACCGCCCGGACCGCACAGAGAGCGCCGCAGACCCGTCATGGCCCCCAGCACCGCCCAGGCCCCCGGACCCGCCACCGGACATCCGCCCCACCCCGGCGAACCGCAGGCCGTGCACGACACCCTCGTCGGCGTCGCCCTGCCCGCCCTCGCCATCAGCGCCCGGCACGGCCAACTCACCGGCACCGGCCTCCAAGGCGTCTTCAAGGACGGCCGCCGGCTCCTCGCCCGCTCCGTCCTGCGCGTCGCCGGCCGCGCACCCGTCCCGCTCCGCGGCCGCGCGGACGGCGCCGAGCGCGCCGAGTTCCTCGGCGTCCTGCGCGCACCCGGCGACCTCGGCCCCGACCCCGGCCTCCTCGTCGAGCGCACCCGCGACGCCGACGGCACCGAACGCATCACCCTGCGCAGCTCCGCGCCCCGGCCTGCCCGGATCCCGGTGGAGCTCGCTCTGGGCACGGATCTCGCGGACCTGGGCGCGGTGGCGGCCGGCCGGCCCGGCCCCGAGCTCACCGCGAGCGTCCACGGCACCGGCCTCCGCTGGACCGCCCCCGACGGCACCGCCGTCAGCGTCCTCGCCGACCCCGCGCCCAGCGACGCGCTCGGCGCGGCCGGACTCCTCCGCTGGGACGCCGAACCCGCCGCCGGAGCCCCCTTCGTCCTCACCCTCCGGGTCCACTGCGAACGCGCCGGCCGGACCCGGGCGCCCGGCGCGGGCAGGCCCGGCGGACACGTCCTCGCCGACGCCGTCGCCGAGGGCGACGACCCCCGCCTCGGCCCCCTGCTGCGGGCCTGCGTCGCCGATCTGCGCGCACTGCTCCAGCGCGACCCCGCGCACCCGGCCGACGTGCACCTCGCGGCTGGCGTCCCCTGGCGCCTGGGGCCCGTCACCGCCGAGGCCCTGTGGGCCGCCCGGATGGCCCTCCCGCTCGGCACCCGGCTCGCCGCCACCACCCTGCGCGCCCTCGCCCGCACCCAACTGCCCGGCCTGGGAGCCGAGTCCGGACGCATCCCCGGACCGCTCAGGGACGCGGGCCCGCTCCTCCCGCCCCGCTGCACCGGCGTCGAGGCCACCCTCGCCTTCCCCGCCGTGCTCGCCGAGGCCCGCCGCTGGGGCCTGCCCGAGCAGGACCTCGCGGAACTGCTGCCCGTCGCCGAGCGCTGCCTCGACTGGCTGCGCGGCGCCGTCGACGACCACGGGTTCGTGCCGGACCCGTGGCCCGCCGGGCCCGCGCGGGCCGAGACCCAGGCCCACGCGCACCGCGCGGCCGTGCTCGGCGCCGACCTCCTCGACTCCTGCGGGCGGCCCGGCGGGGACGCCTGGCGGGAACGGGCCCGGGCGCTGCGCGAGCGGTTCCGCGACCGGTTGTGGCTGGACGACCCCGCGGGCGGACGTCCGCTGCTCGCCCGGCTGCCCGACGGACGCCCGCTGCCCCACCTGGGCGGCTGGGCCGCACACCTCCTCGACACCGGCCTCACCGCCGCCGGACGGCAGGCGCCCGGGCTGCTCGACAAGGCGCAGACCGAGCGCCTGGCCCGGCTGCTCGCCGCCCCGGCGCTCGACTCCGGCTGGGGGCTGCGCGGCCTCGGTGAGAAGGAGCCCGGCTACAACCCGTTCGGGCACCGCTCGGGCGCGGTGCGGGTGCACGAGACGGCGGTCGCCGTCGCGGGGCTCGCCGCCGCCGGGCACGAGCGCGAGGCGGCGGCGCTGCTGCGCGGCGTGCTGGACGCCGCGGAGGCCTTCGACCTGCGGCTCCCGGAGATGTACGCGGGGGAGCGGCGTACCCCCGGCGCCCCACCGGTGCCGCACCCGGCCGCCTGCCGGCCCGCCGCGGTCGCCGCCGCCTCCGGCGTCCACCTCCTGACCGCCGCCCTGGGCATCCGCCCCGACGCCCCGGGCCGCACGGTCACCCTCCACCCCCTGCGCTCCGCCCCCCTCGGTGAACTCCGCCTCTCCGCCCTCACCCTCGCCGGCGCCCCCTTCGCCGCCCGCGTCGGCCGCCTGGGCCTGGGCATGGTGGAGGAGGCGGCACTGGGTCTGCAGCTGGGTGTGTGAGGGGCGGGGCCTCGAACCGGGGGCAGGGGACGGGGTGGGTGGGGATGGGGGAGGGAGAGGGAGAGGGGGGAAGCCCCCCGGGAAGAAGTGGAGGCGGATCCTTCCGGCGGGCGTGTTTATCGTCAGGGAGACGACTATGATCGCGGGCATGTCTCCCTACGACCCGTCGGCCTTTCCGCCCTTCGCTGTCACCGTCGATCTGGTCGTCCTCACCGTGCGGCGCCATGCGCTGTGCGCGCTGATCGTGAGACGGGGGGAGGCGCCGTTCCAGGGGCGCTGCGCGCTGCCCGGCGGGTTCGTGCGGGACGACGAGGATCTGGATGCCGCCGCCGCGCGTGAGCTGGTGGAGGAGACGGGGCTCTGCGTGCACGACCCGGGGGACCCGGAGCCGGTGCCGGGGCACGGGGCGCACCTGGAGCAGTTGGCGACGTACGGGGCGCCGGACCGGGATCCGCGGATGCGGGTGGTGAGCGTGGCCCATCTCGCGCTCGCTCCGGACCTGCCCGCGCCGCGGGCCGGCGGGGACGCCCACAGCGCGCGCTGGGCGCCGGTGGAGGAGCTGCTCGGCGAGGACGGGACGGCGGAGCGCGAGGGCGAGCCGGTGCCGCTGGCGTTCGATCACGCGCGGATCCTGGCCGACGGGGTGGAGCGGGCCCGTTCGAAGATCGAGTACTCGTCGCTCGCGACGGCCTTCTGCCCGCCCGAGTTCACGGTCGGCGAGCTGCGCCGGGTGTACGAGGCGGTCTGGGGCGTGGCCCTTGACCCGCGCAACTTCCACCGCAAGGTGACCGGCACGCCCGGCTTCCTGGTGCCGGCGGGCGGGACCACGACCCGTCAGGGCGGGCGCCCCGCCCAGCTGTTCCGTGCTGGTGGGGCGACACTGCTGAACCCGCCGATGCTCCGCCCGGAGGTCTGACGGGCGGTCGCGGGGCCGCCCCGAGACGCCAACCCTGCGCCAAAAGTCCGAAATGTGGCGTTATCTTGCTGGGACAGCCGCCCTGCCGCGGAGCGGTCTCACCTACCCGCGAGAGAAGCGATGCTCCAGGCCATCGGACTCACCAGCACCCCCCGCCCGGGCCGCCCGGCCGTCGTGGACGACCTCACCTTCGAGGCCCGGCCGGGCACCGTCACCGCCCTGCTCGGACCGGCCGGCGCGGGCAAGACCACGGCCCTGCGCCTCATGCTCCAGCTCGAACCGGGCCGTGGCGTCACCTACTTCCGGGGCCGCCCGCTGCACCGCGTCGCCCACCCCGCCCGCGAGGTCGGCGTGCTGCTCGGCGACGTGCCCGGCCATCCCTCCCGCACCCTGCGCAGTCAGCTGCGCATGCTGTGCGCCGCCGCCGGGGTGCCCGGCTCGCGCGCGGAGGACATGCTCGGGGCCGTCGGCCTCACCGGCCTGCACGACCAGCGCGTCGGCACCCTCTCGCTCGGCATGGACCGCCGACTGGGCCTCGCCTCCGCCCTGTTGGGCGACCCGCACACCCTGCTCCTCGACGAGCCCGCCGCCGGACTCTCCGTACGGGAGAGCGCCTGGCTGTACGAACTCCTGCGCGCCCACGCCGACGAGGGCGGCACCGTGCTCTACACCACGGCCGACCCCAAGGACGCGGCCCGCAACGCCGACCGGGTCGTCACCCTCGACGGCGGGCGGCTCGCCGCCGACCAGGACGCCGCCGAGTTCGCCCGCACCCGACTGCGCCCCCGGGTCGCCGTGCGCACCCCGCACGCCGCGCGCCTCGCCGCCCTCCTCACCCAGGAGTCGCGGTCCGCCCGGCGGCCCGTGGAGGTGGTCACCGAGGGCGGCAACCGGCTCTCGGTCTACGGCAGCGACTGCGCGACCGTCGGCGAGAGCGCCTTCCGCAACGGCGTCCTGCTCCACCGGCTCGCCGACGAGACCGGCGACACCCGAGAGACCCGAGAGACCCGAGAGACCCGCACCGCCCCGCACCCCCCGGAGCCCGCCGCGGCCGCGCCGGCGGAGCCCGTACCCGCGGAGCCCGCACCTGCCGGCAACGAGCCCGCGCCCCGCGCGTACCGAAAGCACCGCGCGCCCCATCGCTCCCCCCTGCGCCCCCTGCGCTACGAGATCCGCCGGCTGCTCGGCGTGCCCTCGACGCCGCTCGTCGCGGCCGGTGTTCTGCTGGTGTCCGTCACGCTCGCCGTACTGCTCGCGCGCAGCGGGCGCACTCCGCTGCCCGCCGTACTGGCGGGCTGGCCGGGGATCTCGCCGCTGCCGCCCGCCGCGCTGGGGGCCGGGCTGCTCGGCGCCTTCTCGTTCGGCGAGGAGTACCGCTACCCGGCGCTCACCACCGGGCGCGGCGCGGTGCCGCGCCGGCTCGGGCTGCTGCTCGCCAAGCTGGCGGTCGCCGCGGGCGTCGGGGCGGTCCTCGCGGTGCTGGCCGTCGTGGCCGATCTGGAGGCCGTCCGGTTCGTCTACGGCCGTGAGTTGATCCCCGTACCGCACAACTGGCCCACTCTGTGTGCGAATTGGTTCGGCCTGGTGATCGGCTGCGCCTGGGCCGGGCTGCTCGGCGCCGGGGTGTTCCGGGCCGCGGCCGCCGGTGTGGCGGCGGTGCTCGCCGTGCCCGTGGTCTTCGCGCCGCCGCTGCAGCGGATGCTCGCGGGCGCGCCCCGCCGCTCGGTCGCGGGACTCCCGGCCCGGATCCGCGAGTTCGCGAGCGTGGAGTGGTCCTCGGCCGCCGACCGCTGGGTGATGGGGGCGCTGCGGGTGGTCGGGCAGCCCGTCGGGGTGGCTCTCACCCTGACGTTGACGGTCCTGCTGTGCGCCTATGTGCTCACGGGCCGCCACGGCAGGGCGCGTTGGTGATCACAATCGGACTGAAAGCTTCCGCTTCTTCGGCAACTCCCTTGGAAATTGCCGTTAATGTCCGATAAATCGTCAATTGCCCAGGGGGTGCCGATCACCCTTTCGTGTGCTTTTCACCAAAGACCTCAAGGGGCACGGGAGCCACGCCGACAAAGGATGCGTGACTACCCTTGCGCACACGATGATGACCTCCGCCCGCCCCGTCGAGTCCGGCCTCGGCGCCCCGGGCGACCTCGACCGCTACCCCTACGCGGAGGCGCCCGGAGCCGACCGCGTCGGACCGCCCGTCTGGGAGGCGACGGAGGAGCTCGGCCGGGTCGGCCGCCGGGCCGCCGGCAGCCGCGGGCGCGGACTGCACGGCCAGCTCGTCCAGCAGCTCGGCCAGATGATCGTCTCCGGCGATCTCGGCGCCGACCGTCCCCTCGTCCCCGAGGAGATCGGCCAGCGCTTCGAGGTGTCGCGCACCGTGGTCCGCGAGTCGCTGCGCGTACTGGAGGCCAAGGGCCTGGTCAGCGCCCGCCCCAACGTCGGCACCCGGGTCCGCCCGGTCAGCGACTGGAACCTGCTCGACCCCGACATCATCGAGTGGCGCGCCTTCGGCCCGCAGCGCGACGACCAGCGCCGCGAGCTCAACCAGCTGCGCTGGACCATCGAGCCGCTGGCCGCCCGGCTCGCCGCCGGTCACGGCCGCGAGGACATCCAGCAGCGCCTCGCCGACATGGTCGAGATCATGAGCCACGCGTACGCGCAGGGTGACGGGATCACCTTCTCCCGCGCCGACGCCGAGTTCCACGCCCTGCTGATCCAGCTCGCCGGCAACCGCATGCTGGAGCACCTGTCCGGCATCGTCGGCGCCGCCCTCCAGGTCTCCGGCGCCCCCGCCACCGGCTGCGACCGCCCGAGCGAGAGCTGCCTCGCGCACCACGCCCGGATCGTCGACGCGCTGGCCGCCGGCGACGCGAACGGCGCCGAGGCCGCCATGCGGCAGCTGCTGACCGTCCATCCCGAGGAGGGGCGCGTCGTGCCGGCCCCGCGCGGGAACTGATCCGCCGGCCGTGACCAGCAGCACCGAGACGCGCGCAGCGCGTGCCGCCGGACCCGAGCGGAGCCCGGGGACCACCGTCGTCCCCGGGCGCGCCGGGGTCGGGCGGCGCGATCTCGGGCCGTTCCGGATGTTTCATGGCGGATTCGCCGCAAATGAGGTGTGACTCGGGCCACGCGGATTGGGCGTAACACTCTTCGAAGCCGCGCGATGACCTAAGAGGTGACAGCCGAGGAAGGAATACAGCAGCCGCTCACGGCGCTGTGCAGTTCCCCGGTCCAGCCCGCGCCGTCGGCACATTCCCGGCCGACGGTCGTCGGTCCCAGCCTGATCCAGGGCGGGGCCGGAAGCCGTTTTCCATCGTTCCGAGAGGTTGTTCGTGTCGGCCAGCACATCCCGTACGCTCCCGCCGGAGATCGCCGAGTCCGAGTCTGTGATGGCGCTCATCGAGCGGGGAAAGGCTGATGGGCAGATCGCCGGCGATGACGT
The DNA here is from genome assembly GCF_026236535.1 of Streptomyces sp. SKN60. Lineage (GTDB taxonomy): Bacteria > Actinomycetota > Actinomycetes > Streptomycetales > Streptomycetaceae > Streptomyces. The sequence continues at coordinate 98,252 of NZ_JAHTMW010000008.1, forward strand.
GCGTCGGGCCTTCGAGGCCGACCAGATTCCGCCAACCCAGTGGAAGAATGTTCTGCGCAGCCTCAATCAGATCCTCGAGGAAGAGGGTGTGACGCTGATGGTCAGTGCAGCGGAGTCGCCGAAGCGCGCCCGCAAGAGCGTCGCAGCGAAGAGCCCGGCCAAGCGCACCGCCACCAAGACCGTCACCGCCAGGACGACCGTGACGAAGACCGTCTCGGCCGCCACCGCGGCCCCGGCGGCCGAGAGCGCGGATCCGGCCGACGAGGCCGGGGCGCCGGCCAAGAAGGCCGCGGCCAAGAAGACCGCCGCGAAGAAGACGGTGGCGAAGAAGGCCGCCGTCAAGAAGACCGCCGCCAAGAAGACCGCGGCGAAGAAGGACGACGAGGAGCTGCTCGAGGGCGAGGAGCTGCTCGAGGACGTCGCTCCCGGCAAGGACGAGGAGGAGTCCGAGGGCGAGAGCAAGGGCTTCGTCCTGTCCGACGAGGACGAGGACGACGCGCCCGCTCAGCAGGTCGCCGTCGCCGGTGCCACCGCGGACCCGGTGAAGGACTACCTCAAGCAGATCGGCAAGGTCCCGCTGCTCAACGCCGAGCAGGAGGTCGAGCTCGCCAAGCGCATCGAGGCCGGTCTGTTCGCCGAGGACAAGCTGGCGAACTCCGACAAGATCGCCCCCAAGCTCAAGCGCGAGCTGGAGATCATCGCCGAGGACGGGCGCCGCGCCAAGAACCACCTCCTGGAGGCCAACCTCCGTCTGGTGGTCTCGCTGGCCAAGCGCTACACCGGCCGCGGCATGCTCTTCCTGGACCTGATCCAGGAGGGCAACCTGGGTCTGATCCGCGCCGTCGAGAAGTTCGACTACACCAAGGGCTACAAGTTCTCCACGTACGCCACCTGGTGGATCCGTCAGGCGATCACCCGCGCCATGGCCGACCAGGCCCGCACCATCCGTATCCCGGTGCACATGGTCGAGGTCATCAACAAGCTCGCCCGTGTGCAGCGCCAGATGCTCCAGGACCTGGGCCGCGAGCCCACCCCGGAGGAGCTGGCCAAGGAACTCGACATGACCCCGGAGAAGGTCATCGAGGTCCAGAAGTACGGCCGCGAGCCGATCTCGCTGCACACCCCGCTGGGCGAGGACGGCGACAGCGAGTTCGGTGACCTCATCGAGGACTCCGAGGCGGTCGTCCCGGCCGACGCGGTCAGCTTCACCCTGCTCCAGGAGCAGCTGCACTCCGTCCTCGACACGCTCTCCGAGCGCGAGGCCGGCGTCGTCTCCATGCGCTTCGGCCTGACCGACGGCCAGCCGAAGACGCTCGACGAGATCGGCAAGGTCTACGGCGTGACGCGTGAGCGCATCCGCCAGATCGAGTCGAAGACGATGTCGAAGCTGCGTCACCCGTCCCGCTCGCAGGTGCTGCGCGACTACCTCGACTGATCGTCCGTCCCGCCAGGGACGCGACAGGCGTACGAAGGACCCGGTTCCCCGTTCGGGGGGCCGGGTCCTTCGCGCGTGAGTGCGGGTGCGCGGTGGGCAGGGGTGGACGACGCTGGGTGAAAGGATGTCAGCGGAGAGTCAGGAGGCTTCATGCGTCGTCCCATCACCCGTGCCTTGACCGGAGTCCTGGGCCTGATCGCGGCGGCGGCCGGGCCGTTCGGCGCGGCCGGCACCGCGCACGCCGACAGCGTCGTGGTCGGCGGGCAGCCGACCGGGATCACCGAGTCGCCGTGGGTCGTGGCCCTGTCCAGCCGTGACCGGTTCGGGGGTACCCGGGCGGGGCAGTTCTGCGGCGGCGTCGTGGTGGCCCCCACCAAGGTGCTCACCGCCGCGCACTGTCTGGGCCGCGAGGTGCTCGGCGGGTCGCCGGGGCAGCTGTCCGACTTCTCGGTGATCGCCGGGCGCACCTCGCTGCGCGGGCACGGCGGCCGGGAGGTGCGGGTGGCGGACACCTGGGTGAACCCGGACTACGACCCGTCGACCAACTCGGGCGATCTGGCGGTGCTCACGCTCGCGAGGGCGCTGCCGGAGTCGTACGCGATCGAGCCGGCCCGCCCGGGCGACGCGGCGCTCGCGGAGGGCACGGCGGCCGACGTGTACGGCTGGGGCGACACGACGGGCAACGGGACGTACGCGATGTCGCTGCGCTCGGCGCGGGTGCAGGTGCTGCCGGACGCGGCCTGTGAGCGGGCGTATCCGGGCGGCGACGGTGCCGCGTACCGCGGCGACACGATGCTGTGCGCGGGGGATCCCCGTGGGGGCCATGACGCCTGTCAGGGCGACAGCGGCGGGCCGCTGGTGGCCCGGGGCCGGCTGATCGGCCTGGTCTCCTGGGGGAGCGGCTGCGGGCAGGCGGAGAACCCCGGTGTCTACACCCGGGTCTCGGCGCTGCTGCCGCGGCACTTCTGAAGGCACGTACCCAGAACGGCGCGTACGAGAACGGGCGGCCACCCCCCTGAGACTGCGGGGGTGGCCGCCCGTCGGCCGGTCGTCAGGAACCGGCCCGTGGCTCGTCGGGGATGCGAGGCGTCAGTGGTCGTCGCCCTGGGTGCGGGCCGGCACGTCGGTGAGCCGGTCCGTCTCATCCTGTATCTCTGCGGCGATCTTCTTGAGTTCCGGCTCGAACTTGCGCCCGTGGTGGGCACAGAAGAGCAAGTCACCGCCGCTGACAAGGACGACACGCAGGTAAGCCTGGGCGCCGCAGCGGTCGCAGCGGTCAGCGGCCGTCAGGGGGCTCGCGGGGGTCAGAACAGTAGTCACGTCGCCTCTTCTCTAGCTCGACGAGCTGTCGTACCAGGGTCAACATCCAACCAGGCCGAAAACGTTCCCGCTCGTGGCTTTTCCTCGAAACTTTTTCCCAAGGTGGCTGTCTGCTGCCGGTTGGCGGCGAATGAGCCGTATTGCTTCGCTCTACGGGTTTCGCATTGCTGTGTGTGGTCGTGCCCTCCCGGCGGGTTGCCGGTTGTTCATGAGGACGTGCCCGGAGCCTAAATGGTTCATGCCTGGAAGGGAACGTGATGTTCGCGTCACCCCATCGAGGGATCGAACATCCATACGACTCTGGACTAGCATGAAGATTCAGGAGGGTGGCGTGACAACGGCTCTACCAGGGCTCTGTACCCTCTGAACCGGTGCGGGCCGCCGTGCCTTACCCACCGGGCCAGATTTCAAATTCAGCGAGGAGCGAACCGCGTGACCGCCGAGACGTCCGTGCCGTCCAGTGCGCTGCTGACCGCAGACCGTGACGGTTCCAACTACACCGCGCGGCACCTGCTCGTCCTCGAAGGGCTTGAAGCCGTCCGCAAGCGACCCGGCATGTACATCGGGTCGACCGACAGCCGCGGCCTGATGCACTGCCTCTGGGAGATCATCGACAACTCCGTCGACGAGGCCCTCGGCGGCTACTGCGACCACATCGACGTCATCCTCCACGACGACGGCTCCGTCGAGGTCCGCGACAACGGACGCGGCATCCCCGTCGACGTCGAGCCCAAGACCGGTCTGTCCGGCGTCGAGGTCGTCATGACCAAGCTGCACGCCGGCGGCAAGTTCGGCGGCGGCTCGTACGCGGCCTCCGGCGGTCTGCACGGCGTCGGCGCCTCCGTGGTGAACGCGCTCTCCGCCCGCCTCGACGTCGAGGTCGACCGGAACGGCGCCACGCACGCCATCAGCTTCCGCCGCGGCGTCCCCGGCATGTTCACCGAGCAGGGTCCCGACAGCCCCTTCGACCCGTCCGGCGGCCTCCTCAAGGGAAAGCGCGTCCCCAAGACCCGCACCGGCACCCGCGTGCGCTACTGGGCGGACCGCCAGATCTTCCTCAAGGACGCCAAGCTCTCCCTGGACACGCTGCACCAGCGCGCCCGGCAGACCGCCTTCCTCGTCCCCGGCCTCACCATCGTGGTCCGCGACGAGCGCGACCTGGAGGGCATCGGCAAGAGCGAGGAGACCTTCCGCTTCGACGGCGGCATCAGCGAGTTCTGCGAGTTCCTCGCCCAGGACAAGGCCGTCTGCGACGTACTGCGCCTCACCGGCCAGGGCACCTTCAAGGAGACCGTCCCGGTCCTCGACGACCGCGGCCACATGACGCCGACCGAGGTCACCCGCGAGCTCGGCGTCGACGTCGCCCTGCGCTGGGGCACCGGGTACGACACCACGGTCCGCTCCTTCGTGAACATCATCGCCACGCCCAAGGGCGGCACCCATGTGTCCGGCTTCGAGCAGGCGATCACCAAGACGGTCAACGAGGTGCTGCGCTCGGCCAAGCTGCTGCGCGTCGCCGAGGACGACATCGTCAAGGACGACGCCCTCGAAGGCCTCACCGCCGTCGTCACCGTGCGCCTCGCCGAGCCGCAGTTCGAGGGCCAGACCAAGGAGGTGCTCGGCACCTCCGCGGCCCGCCGGATCGTGGCCACCGTGGTCGCCCGCGAGCTGAAGGCCTTCCTGACCTCCACCAAGCGGGACGCCAAGGCCCAGGCCCGCGCCGTCCTGGAGAAGGCCGTCGCCGCCGCCCGTACCCGGATCGCGGCCCGCCAGCACAAGGAGGCGCAGCGCAGGAAGACCGCCCTGGAGTCCTCCTCGCTGCCCGCCAAGCTCGCCGACTGCCGCAGCGACGACGTGGAGCGCAGCGAGCTCTTCATCGTCGAGGGAGACTCCGCGCTCGGCACCGCCAAGCTCGCCCGCAACAGCGAGTTCCAGGCGCTGCTGCCGATCCGCGGAAAGATCCTCAACGTCCAGAAGTCCTCCGTCTCGGACATGCTGAAGAACGCCGAGTGCGGAGCGATCATCCAGGTCATAGGAGCGGGCTCGGGCCGCACCTTCGACATCGACGCCGCGCGGTACGGAAAGGTCATCATGATGACCGACGCCGACGTCGACGGCTCCCACATCCGCACCCTGCTGCTGACCCTGTTCCAGCGCTACATGCGCCCCATGGTCGAGCAGGGCCGGGTCTTCGCCGCCGTGCCGCCGCTGCACCGGATCGAGCTGGTCCAGCCCAAGAAGGGCCAGGACAAGTACGTGTACACGTACTCCGACAGCGAGCTGCGGCAGACCCTGCTCGAGTTCGAGCGCAAGGGCGTCCGCTACAAGGACGCCATCCAGCGCTACAAGGGCCTCGGCGAGATGGACGCCGACCAGCTGGCGGAGACCACCATGGACCCCCGCCACCGCACCCTGCGCCGGATCAACATCGGCGACCTGGAGGCGGCCGAGCAGGTCTTCGACCTGCTCATGGGCAACGACGTGGCGCCCCGCAAGGAGTTCATCACCAGCTCCGCGGCGACCCTGGACCGCTCGCGCATCGACGCCTGACACCGGGGCCGGACCCCGGCCCGCATACCTCCACCGGCCGGCCCGCCCGATACGACTTATCGGCGGGCCGGTCAGTCGTGCCCGGGGCCTCATCACCTGATGGAGTGAAGAAGGACGGGAGAAGAGTCCGGGATCCGCCCAGTCTGTCCATCCTTGGGCACGCGGCCGAAACGGTTCGCTGACAAGGAGAGTTCACCGGTGGAGAAGCACGACGGGAGCGGATCCGCGGAGGTGCGGATCGACGACCCCTGGTACGACGAGCTCGCCGCCGGCTGGGGCGAGCATGACGGGGACGGGACGCCGCCCGGCGCCGTTCCCCACCAGCAGGCCCCGGCCCCGGCCGATGGCCACAGCGCCGCGGACGTCTATCTGGAGGTCCAGCGGAGCCCCGCCTTCCAGGAAGTGCGCCGCCGATACCGCCGCTTCGTCTTCCCGGCCTCGCTCGCCTTCCTGCTCTGGTACCTGGCGTACGTCGTGGCCGCCACCGCCGCCCCCGGCCTGATGGCCCGCCCGGTGACCGGCGCGGTCAACGTCGCCATGGTCGCCGGACTCGGCCAGTTCGCCACCACCTTCCTGCTGACCTGGGCCTACGCCCGGCACGCCCGGCTGCGCCGGGACCGGGCCGCGCTCGAACTGCGCTGGGACACCCAGGAGATGACCCGGGGGGTGCGGCGATGACCGGAGACCACCAGACCCTGGCGCTGCTGCTGTTCAGCGCGTTCATCGCGGTCACCCTGGGCATCACCACCTGGGTCAGCCGCAACCGGCGCGGCTCCGCAGAGGAGTTCTACGCCGGCGGACGCCTCTTCTCGCCCCTGGAGAACGGATTCGCCATCGCCGGCGACTACATGTCCGCCGCCTCCTTCCTCGGCATCTCCGGCCTCATCGCGCTCTTCGGCTACGACGGCATGCTCTACTCCGTCGGCTTCCTCGTCGCCTGGCTGGTCGTGCTCCTGCTGGTCGCCGAACTCGTCCGCAACTGCGGCCGCTTCACCCTCGCCGACGTCGTCGCGGCCCGGATGGCCGAGCGCCCGGTCCGGATCGCCGTCGGCACCTCCTCCGTCACCGTCTCCGTGCTCTATCTCGTGGCGCAGATGGTCGGCGCTGGCAGCCTGGTCGCCCTGCTGCTCGGCGGCACCAGCGACGCCGCCCGCGCCTGGACGGTGATCGGCGTCGGCGCGCTGATGGTCGTGTACGTGTCGCTCGGCGGCATGCGCGCCACCACCTGGATCCAGATCGTCAAGGCCGTGCTGCTCATGGCCGGCACCATCGCACTCACCGTGCTCGTCCTGCTGCGCTTCCACTTCGACGTCGACCAGCTGCTCAGCACCGCCGCCGAACGCAGCGGCCACGGCCGGGACTTCCTCGCGCCCGGGCTGCGCTACGGCGGCGACTGGACCGCCCGGGTCGACTTCGTCAGCCTCGGCCTGGCGCTCGTCCTCGGCACCGCCGGACTGCCGCACATCCTGTCGCGCTTCTACACCGTGCCCACCGCGCGGGCCGCCCGCCGCTCCGTCGTCTGGTCCATCGCCCTCATCGGCGGCTTCTACCTGATGACGATCGTCCTCGGCTTCGGCGCCGCCGCCCTCGTCGGGCCCGACACCGTCCGCGCCTCCAACGCCGCCGGCAACACCGCCGTGCCGCTGCTCGCCCTCGACCTCGGCGGCGGGGTCGGCTCCACCGGCGGCACGGTCCTGTTCGCGGTCGTCGCTGCCGTCGCCTTCGCGACCATCCTCGCCGTGGTCGCCGGCATCACCCTCGCCTCCTCCGCCTCCGTCGCGCACGACCTCTACGCCTCGCTGCGCCGCCGCCGGAGCGCCAAGGAACACAGCGAGGTGGCCGTCGCCAAGCTCGCCGCCGCGGGCATCGGGGTCGCCGCGATCGGCCTCGGCCTGCTCGCCCGCGACCTCAACGTGGCCTTCCTGGTCGGCCTCGCCTTCGCCGTCGCCGCCTCCGCCAACCTGCCCGCGCTGCTCTACTCGCTGTTCTGGCGGCGCTTCACCACCCGGGGCGCGGTCTGGTCGGTGTACGGCGGCCTCGTCCCCGCCGTGCTGCTCGTCGTGGTCTCACCGGTCGTCTCCGGCAGCCCCGAATCGCTGTTCCCCGGCGTCGACTTCCAGCTCTTCCCGCTCCAGAACCCCGGGGTGGTCTCCATCCCGCTGGGCTTCCTCGCGGGCTGGCTCGGCACCGTGACCTCCCCGGAACCCCCGGACGAGGCCCGGCACGCCGAGACGGAGGTACGGGCGCTCACGGGGGCGGGAGCGGTCTGACGGCGCGCCGCGCGCGGCGAGCCGAGGCCGTCTTCCGGCCGGCCGGGCCCGCCGGAGGTGCCCGTCCCGGCGCGGTACGGCGCCCCCGGGCGGCGGGGGGAACGAGGACAGCGGCTCCCGACTCGGCCTCGCCGCCCCCCCCGCCGTGCCTCAGCCGGCCGTTGCCGGGCCCGCCCACGCGTACCGGTGCTCCGGGCGGCCCGTCTCGCCGTATTTCAGCGAGAGCCGCACTCGGCCGGTGCGCTCCAGGAGCTTGAGATAGCGCTGGGCGGTCTGCCGGCTCACCCCGGCCCGCTCGGCGATCTCCTGCGCCGACAGCGGCCCGTCCGCCGCGAGCAGTACCTGCCGCACCAGCTCGGCCGTCGTGGGGGAGTGGCCCTTGGGCAGGTCCGGGACGACGGGGCCGGTGGAGAGGGCGCCGAAGATCCGGTCCACTTCGGCCTGTTCCGCCTCGCCGCCGCCGTCGAGGGTGCGGCGCAGCGCCGCGTACGCCTCCAGTTTGGCCCGGAGGCCGGCGAAGCCGAACGGCTTCACCAGGTACTGCAGCGCCCCGTGCCGCATCGCCGCCTGGACGGTCGCCACGTCGCGCGCCGCGGTCACCATGATCACGTCGGTCTGGCGGCCGAGGGCGCGCAGCTCGCGTACGACCGCGAGGCCGTTGCCGTCCGGCAGGTAGTGGTCAAGCAGCACCAGGTCCACGGCGGGCTCGGGCTCGGGCTCGGGCGCGGTCAGCGCGGCCAGCGCCTCCGCCGCCGAGTGGGCGACGCCGACCACCCGGAAGCCCGGCACCTTCGCCACATAGGCGGCGTTGACCTGGGCCACCCGTACGTCGTCGTCGACGACCAGGACGTCGATCACCGCGCCTCCTCCGGAGCCACGGGCGCGAGCTCGCCGTCCGGCCCGCCGTCCGCCTCGACGAGCGCGTCCGGCAGCAGCACGGTGAACTCTGCGCCGCCGTCCGGGCCGGTGCCGACCACGGCGCTGCCGCCCCGCCGCTCCGCGAGCCGGCGCACCAGCGGCAGCCCGAGGCCGCGCTTGCCGTGGGCGGGCGGCTCCTTGGTGCTCCAGCCCTCCGTGAAGATCAGCTCGCGCCGCTCCGCGGGCACGCCGGGGCCGCTGTCGCCGACCCTCAGGACCACCGCGCGGCCGTCGGCGCGCAGATCCACCTCCACGCGCGCGTGGGGAGTGCCGGAGGCGGCGTCGAGGGCGTTGTCGACCAGGTTGCCGACGACCGTGACCAGTTCGCGCGGGTCGACCAGGCGGTCCGGGAGCAGCGAGCCGGGCGCGACGCGCAGCGAGACGCCGCGCTCGGCGGCGACGGCGGCCTTGCCGACGAGCAACGCGGCGAGCAGCGGGTCGTGCACCTTCTCGGTGACCTGTTCGGCCGTCGCCCGGTGCACGCCGACCACCTCGGTGACGAAGTCGGCGGCCTCGTCGTACATTTCCAGTTCGAGCAGCCCGAGCAGGGTGTGCATGCGGTTGGCGTGCTCGTGGTCCTGCGCGCGCAGCGCGTCGATCAGGCCGCGCGTGGAGTCCAGCTCGCGGCCCAGGCGTTCGAGTTCGGTGCGGTCGCGGAGGGTGGCGACGGCGCCGCCGTCGTGGGTGGGCATCCGGTTGGCGATCAGCACCCGGCTGCCGCGCACCGTGACCAGGTCCTCGCCGGTGGCCCGGCCCGCGAGCACCTCGGTGGTGCGGCCGGCGCCGAGCACCTCCTCCAGGGGGCGGCCGGTGGCCTCGGGGCCGATGCCGAGGAGCCGCTGCGCCTCGTCGTTCATCAGCCGGATCCTGCCCGCGCCGTCGAGCGCCACGACGCCCTCGCGGATGCCGTGCAGCATCGCCTCGCGCTCGGCGAGCAGCGCCGAGATGTCGGAGAAGGCGAGGTCGTGGGTGCGCCGCTGGAGCCGTCGGGAGATCAGATAGGCGGCCAGCGCGCCGGCCGCCAGCGCACCGCCGGCGTAGCGCAGCAGCCCGGGGATCGCCGCCACGAGCCGGTCGCGCACGCTGTCGTACTCGATGCCGACCGACACCGCGCCGACGATCTCCCCGCGCCGGTCCCGCAGCGGCGCCTTGCCGCGCGCGGAGCGGCCGAGGGTGCCGCTGTCGATCTCCATCACGGCGTGCCCGGCGAGCGCGGCGCTCGGGTCGGTCGAGACGCGGCGGCCGATCTGGGCGGGGTCGGTGTGCGACCACCGGATACCGGCGGTATCCATGACCACCACGTACTCGGCTCCGGTGGAACGCCGGATCCGCTCGGCCTCCGCCTGCACCGGGCCGTCGGGCGCCGGACGGCTGGTCGCGAGGCCCGCGGCCATCTCCGGCGAGGCCGTGGTCTGCGCGATCGCCAGGGCGCGGCGCATCGCCTGATCGTCCAGCTGCGCGCTCAACGGGGCCAGGAACAGCCCGGTGGCCAGCACCGTCACCCCCGTCGCGATGGCCAGCTGCATCAGCAGCACCTGCGAGAACACCCGCCGCGGCCACCCGATCCTGCGCCGGCGGCCGGGCGGCCGCGCGGGGGAGGACGGTGCGGGGCTCATGGCTGAAACGGTACGGGGACGGGGGCGCCGACCGGAAATGCGGCGGCCCCCGGGGCGGTGCCTGGCTGCGGCGCGGCGCGCTGCTGCCCCTCGGCCCGGCCCCCCGCAGGGCTCGTCACCCAGCCGCCGCGAGGTAGGCGACGAGCACGGCCGGGGGTACCAGCATGCACAGCAGGTGGGCGACGGCCGTACGGGGGAGACGGAACAGGCCGAACAACAGCAGCCCGCCCGCGAGCCAGCCGAGGTACAGCTGCTCGGCCAGTCGGCCGGCGGCGTCCATCTCTGCCTGCTGGGTCGCATCGGGCGCACCGAAGGTGATCCCCGAAGCCATGACCATCATGAAAAGCATCCCGCACAGCAGGACGTTCATCAGCCCGACCAACACCGCGACCGGGGTGTCGGCGCGGCGTATGCGCCGGTACCAGCCGACAGCATCCCTTGACGTGCCCGTCTCATACATGCGCGTCAGCCTGCCCCGCACGTGGGCGGCGGGGCATGAGTACGGGTACTCACCTCCCCGACCCAGGACAAGCGCATGGGGCCCCGGGGCGCAGGACACGGTCCCGCGTGGGTGCCCGCCTATTCTGGAGGCTTCGCAGGTGCAGGCATCGACGGCCCGGAGGCGTGACCCTTGACCAGCCAGCCCACCCAGCAGATTCCCGTCATCGTCCTGGCCGGGTTTCTCGGGGCGGGGAAGACCACCCTGCTCAACCATCTGCTGCGCAGTGCGCGGGGGACGCGGATCGGGGTCATGGTCAATGACTTCGGCGACATCGGGATCGACGCCATGACCGTGGCCGGGCAGGTCGGGTCCACCGTCTCGCTCGGGAACGGCTGTCTGTGCTGTGCCGTGGACGCGAGCGAGCTCGACGAGTACCTGGAGGTGCTGACCCGGCCCGAGGCGCGGCTCGACGTGATCGTGATCGAGGCGAGCGGTCTTGCCGAGCCGCAGGAGCTCGTGCGCATGCTGCTGGCCAGCGAGAACCGGCGGATCGTGTACGGCGGTCTGGTCGAGGTGGTCGACGCCGCCGAGTTCGCGGCGACTCGGGAACGGCACCCGGAGACCGACCGGCACCTCGCCGTCGCCGACCTCGTCGTGGTCAACAAGGCCGACGGCGTGGCGCCGGAGGAGCTGCGTGCCGTACGGGAGACGGTCACCGCCCTCGCCCCGCGCGGTGCCGTCGTCGAGGCCGCGTACGGGCGGATCGACCCCGAGCTGCTGTTCGACCGGGTGGTGCCCGAGGGCGAGATCGCCGGGCAGATGTCGATCGAGGACATCCTGTACGGCTCCGAGGTCGACGAGCACGCCCACCCGCACGCCGCCTACGACACCCTCTCCCTGAGCACACCGGTCCCGCTGCACCCGCGCCGGCTCATGGCGTTCCTGGACTCGCGCCCCGAGGGCCTCTACCGGATCAAGGGCTTCGTCGACTTCGGCGCCGCCGACCCGGCCAACCGCTACAGCGTCCACGCGGTCGGGCGCTTCCTGCGCTTCCGGCCCGAGCCCTGGCCGGCCGGTGAGGAGCGGCTGACCCAGCTGGTCCTCATCGGCAGCGGCATCGACGCCGCCGCCCTGCGCAAGGAACTCGCCGGCTGCGAGCTGGACGGACCGGACGACACGCCCGACGAGCACAGCATGTGGGGCGTCCTGCGGTACGTGCCGCAGCCCGACGAGGAGCCGAGGGAAGACACGCCTTAGTGCGGGCCTAGACCTGCGCTCCGACCGGGGCCTCGCCCAGGTTCGCCAGGTGTGCGTCCAGACCTTCGGCGTCCGGGCCCGCCCAGCCGACGTAGCCGTCCGGGCGGATCAGGAACAGGCCGGTGCCGTACGCCTCGTACGCCGGCAGGTGCGCCGGGCGCAGCGACGGGGAGCCGAGGAGGGGCGGGAGCGGGACGCCGACCGCGAGCAGGGTGAGGTGCGGGCCGCGGAAGAGGTCGAAGAGGCGGCCGGCCCCGTACGGGCCGTCCGGGGCGCGGTCGCCCGCGCGCAGGGCGTCCTCGGGGAGACCGGGGCGGGTCTCGACGGACCAGGGCGAGTCCCGGTAGCCGAGGTCGAGCTGCTGGACCTCGGAGCCGCGCTGGGTGCCGCGGCCGGTGGTGCTCGCGCGGTGGAGGCGGGTGCTGAGGCCGAGGACGTCGGCGGCGACGGGCTGCCGCTCGGTCTCGTAGGAGTCGAGCAGCGCGGCCGGGGCGCCGTGCCGCAGCACCCGGCCGAGCTTCCAGCCCAGGTTGTAGGCGTCCTGGACGCTCGTGTTGAGGCCCTGGCCGCCGGCGGGGGAGTGCACATGGGCCGCGTCCCCGGCGAGGAAGACCCGACCGTCCCGGAACCGGTCCGCCATCGCCGCCCGGGCCCGGAAGTCCGAGGACCAGCGGACCTCCGCCACGTCCTCCGGCGCCAGCGGGGTGCGGGCCGCGAGCAGCGAGCGTACCCCCTCCGGTGAGGTGTCCACGATCGCCGACTCGTCCTCGAACCCGGCCACGAGCTGGAAGAGTTCACCGCCGGGCAGCGGGCACAGCGCCACGCCGCCGCCCGGCGCCGTGGCCCACAGATGCCAGTTGCCGCGGTCGACGACGGTGCCGGGCGCGAGCCGCACGTCCGCGACGAGCATCGGCCGCGGGTCGACGGTCTCCCCGGTCATGCCGATGCCGAGCGCGCGCCGCACGGTGGAGCGGCCGCCGTCGCAGGCCACCAGATACGCCGCCCGCACCGTCTCGCCGGTGGACAGCTCCGCCTCGACCGCGTCCGCGGTCTGCCGGAAGCCGGTGAGGGCCGTGCCGAAGCGGACCGCGCCGCCCAGCTCGCGCAGCCGCTCGTACAGCAGCTCCTGGGTGCGGAACTGCGGGACGAGCAGCACGTTCGCGTACGGGACCTGCTCGGTCGGCTCCGAGCGGGCCATCATGTCCCACTCGCCCTGCGGCTCGGCGCCCTCCCAGCCGCGCATCAGCGGGTACGGCGCGCCGGCCACCAGGACCGCGGGCAGCACGCCCAGGTCGTCGAGCACCTCCAGACTGCGCGGCTGCAGCCCCTTGCCCCGGGAGCCGGGGAAGAGGCCGTCGGCCTGCTCCACCAGCAGCGCGCGCACGCCCCGCCGGGCGAGGTCGATCGCCAGGACCAGCCCCGTCGGGCCCGCTCCGACGATGACGACCTCCGTGTCTGTGTCCGTGTCCGTGTTCTTGCTCATGACAGCATCCCCGTCCTTAACGCTGTTAAGTTCCGACGCCCGGAGCATCTCCTTAACGCTGTTAAATTGTCAAGGGGATACGGTGAGCCGGTGGCGAGCAAGAAGACGACCCGGCTGGATCCGGCGCAGGTGGCGGAGACCGCCCTGCGCCTGCTGAACGAGCGCGGCCTGGAAGGCCTCACGCTGCGGGCGATCGCCCAGGAACTGCACGTCCAGGCCCCGGCGCTGTACTGGCACTTCAAGAACAAGCAGGCGCTGCTCGACGAGATGGCGACGGTCATGTACCGCCAGATGGTCGCCGACCCGGCCGCCCGGCCCGCCGGGGACGTGAGCTGGCAGGAGCGGATCCTCGCGGTCAACCGGGGCCTGCGCGCCGGGCTGCTGCGCTACCGCGACGGCGCCAAGGTCTACAGCGGCGCCCGGTTCACCGGGACCGAACACGCCGCGGACATGGAGCGCGAGCTGGGCACGCTGGTCGACGCGGGGTTCTCGCTGCCCGACGCGGTGCGGGCGAGCACCACCGCGTACCTCTTCACCCTCGGCTTCGTCACTGAGGAACAGGGCACCGAACCGGTGCCGGGCGAGCGGCGCGAGGGCTTCGACGTGGCCGAGCGCGCCGAGCGGATGGCCGCCTACCCGCTCGCCGCCCAGGCCGGGGCCGAGATCTTCGGCGACTACGACAGCGGCTTCGAGGACGGTCTGCGGATCATCGTCGCCGGCATCGCGGCCACCTACGGTCCGCGGGACTGACCGTACGGCGACGCGAAGACGGCCGTACGACGACGCCCCCGGACCCGCGCGCAGCGGCGCGAGACCAGGGGCGTCGGCGTACGTGCCGGTTGCCGGTCAGGCCGTCGGGCCGGCCACCACCTCGACCGGCTTCGCCAGCGGCGTGCCCGAGCCGTCGCGGCGCGGGTCCGGCTCCGGGAGCTCGGACGGGGTGCCGTTCTGCTGGGCGGCGCGGGCCGGGGTGGCGCCCGCCCAGGCGAAGACCAGCAGGTCCTCGCCCTTCAGGAAGCGCTGGCAGCGCACACCGCCGGTGGCGCGGCCCTTGCGCGGGTACTGGTCGAACGGGGTCAGCTTCGCCGAGGAACCGGTCTCGGCGTCCAGCGTGCCGGTCGAGCCCGCCACCGTGAACACCACCGCCTCCGCGGCCGGGTCCACCGCCGTGAAGGACAGCACCTCGGCGCCGGCCGCCAGCTTGATGCCGGCCATGCCGCCCGCCGGACGGCCCTGCGGCCGCACCTGGGAGGCCTGGTAGCGCAGCAGCTGGGCGTCGGAGGTGATGAAGACCAGGTCCTCGTCACCGGTGCGCAGCTCGGTCGCGCCGACGATACGGTCGCCGTCCTTGAGGGTGATGACCTCCAGCTCGTCCTTGTTCGCCGGGTAGTCCGGCACGACCCGCTTGACCACGCCCTGCAGGGTGCCGAGGGCGAGGCCCGGCGACTCCTCGTCGAGGGTGGTCAGGCACAGCACCGTCTCGTCCGCCTCCAGGGAGACGAACTCCGCGAGCGGCGCCCCGCCCGCCAGGTTCGGCGCGGCGGCCGTGTCGGGCAGCTGAGGGAGGTCGATCACGGCGACCCGCAGCAGCCGGCCGGCCGAGGTCACCACGCCGATGTCGCCGCGCTGGGTGGCCGCCACCGAGGAGACGATCACGTCGTGCTTGGCCCGCTTGCCGTCGTGCACGGCCGGCACCGTCTCCGTCACCGTACGGGCCAGCAGGCCGGTGGAGGAGAGCAGCACCCGGCACGGGTCGTCCGCGACCTCCAGGGACGTGGCCGCGACCGGCGCGCCCGCCGACTCGAGCAGGACCGTGCGCCGGTCGGTGCCGAACTTCTTCGCGACGGCCGCGAGCTCCGCCGACACCAGCTTGCGCAGCTCGGCGTCGGACTCCAGGATCCCGGTCAGCTCGTCGATCTCGCCGGTGAGCCGGTCGCGCTCGGTCTCCAGCTCGATGCGGTCGAACTTGGTGAGCCGGCGCAGCGGGGTGTCCAGGATGTACTGCGTCTGGATCTCGCTCAGCGAGAAGCGCTCCATGAGGCGCGCCTTGGCCTCCGCGGAGTTCTCGCTCTCCCGGATCAGCCGGATGACCTCGTCGATGTCGAGCAGCGCGACGAGCAGGCCCTCCACCAGGTGGAGCCGGTCGCGCTTCTTGCCGCGGCGGAACTCGGAGCGGCGCCGCACGACCTCGAAGCGGTGGTCGAGATAGACCTCCAGGAGCTCCTTGAGGCCGAGGGTGAGCGGCTGGCCGTCGACCAGCGCCACGTTGTTGATGCCGAAGGACTCCTCCATCGGCGTCAGCTTGTAGAGCTGCTCCAGGACGGCTTCCGGCACGAAGCCGTTCTTGACCTCGATGACCAGGCGCAGGCCGTGGGCGCGGTCGGTGAGGTCCTTGACGTCGGCGATGCCCTGCAGCTTCTTGGAGCCGACCAGGTCCTTGATCTTGGAGATGACCTTCTCGGGGCCGACCGTGAAGGGCAGTTCGGTGACGACGATGCCCTTGCGGCGGGCCGTCACCGTCTCGATCGTGGTGGTCGCGCGGATCTTGAAGGTGCCGCGGCCCGACTCGTAGGCGTCCTTGATGCCGGACAGGCCGACGATCCGGCCGCCGGTCGGCAGGTCCGGGCCGGGCACGAAGCGCATCAGCGCTTCCAGGTCCGCGTTCGGGTAGCGGATCAGGTGCCGGGCGGCCGCGACGACCTCGCCCAGGTTGTGCGGGGGCATGTTGGTCGCCATGCCGACCGCGATTCCGGACGCGCCGTTGACCAGCAGGTTCGGATACGCGGCGGGGAGCGCGACCGGCTCCTGCTCCTGGCCGTCGTAGTTCGGCGCGAAGTCGACGGTGTCCTCGTCGATGGACTCCGTCATGAGCAGCGCCGCCGGCGCCATCTTCGACTCCGTGTACCGCATGGCGGCCGGCGGGTCGTCGTTGCCGAGCGAGCCGAAGTTGCCGTGGCCGTCGACCAGCGGCACCCGCATGGAGAACGGCTGCGCCATGCGCACCATCGCGTCGTAGATGGACGCGTCGCCGTGCGGGTGCAGCTTGCCCATGACCTCGCCGACGACGCGGGCGCACTTGACGAAGCCCCGGTCGGGCCGCAGGCCCATCTCGTTCATCTGGTAGACGATGCGCCGCTGCACCGGCTTCATGCCGTCGCGGGCGTCGGGCAGCGCACGCGAATAGATCACCGAGTACGCGTACTCGAGGAAGGAGCCCTGCATCTCGTCAACGACGTCGATGTCGAGGATTCGCTCCTCGAACGCGTCGTCCGGCGGCGGTGTCTTCGTGCTGCGGCGGGCCATCGCGGCTGCGGCTCCTTCACCAACAAGGTTGATCTGACGCGGACCATTGTGGACCGTGGCACCGACAACGCCGACCGCGACCCGGAAGAGGGACATCCGGGAGGGCCGGGAACTTCGCCAGGTGTCGGCGCGCTTGCATACAGTGGCAGGACTTTTTCCCGATCGCGATCGAAGGGGACACATGCCCATGGGTCACACGGCTGCGGCCGAGGCCGGCTCCGGCGGCCTGACAGCGACCGAGCACCGGCTGGCCAACGGCCTGCGCGTGGTGCTGTCGGAGGACCACCTGACCCCGGTCGCCGCGGTCTGCCTCTGGTACGACGTCGGCTCCCGGCACGAGATCAAGGGCCGCACCGGTCTCGCCCACCTCTTCGAGCACCTGATGTTCCAGGGCTCGAAGCAGGTCCACGGCAACGGCCACTTCGAGCTGGTGCAGGGCGCGGGCGGCTCGCTCAACGGCACCACGAGCTTCGAGCGCACCAACTACTTCGAGACGATGCCCGCCCACCAGCTGGAGCTCGCGCTCTGGCTGGAGGCCGACCGGATGGGCTCGCTGCTCGCCGCCCTGGACGACGAGTCCATGGAGAACCAGCGGGACGTCGTCAAGAACGAGCGCCGCCAGCGCTACGACAACGTGCCGTACGGCACCGCGTTCGAGCGGCTCACCGCCCTCGCGTACCCGGACGGACACCCGTACCATCACACCCCGATCGGCTCGATGGCCGACCTGGATGCGGCCACCCTGGAAGACGCGCGGAACTTCTTCCGCACGTACTACGCGCCGAACAACGCGGTCCTCTCGGTCGTCGGCGACATCGACCCCGAGCAGACCCTCGCCTGGGTGGAGAAGTACTTCGGCTCCATCCCCGGCCACGACGGCAAGCCCGAGCCGCGCGACGGCTCGCTGCCCGAGGTCATCGGCGGGCAGCTGCGGGAGGTCGTCGAGGAGGAGGTCCCGGCCCGTGCGCTGATGGCCGCCTACCGGCTGCCGCACGACGGCACGCGCGCGTGCGACGCTGCCGACCTCGCCCTGACCGTGCTCGGCGGCGGCGAGTCCTCCCGGCTGCACAACCGGCTGGTCCGCCGCGACCGCACGGCCGTCGCCGCCGGCTTCGGCCTGCTGCGCCTGGCCGGCGCGCCCTCGCTCGGCTGGCTGGACGTCAAGACCTCCGGCGGCGTCGAGGTCCCGCAGATCGAGACCGCCGTCGACGAGGAGCTGGCCCGGTTCGCGGCCGAGGGCCCGACCGCCGAGGAGATGGAGCGCGCCCAGGCCCAGCTGGAGCGCGAGTGGCTGGACCGGCTCGGCACCGTCGCCGGCCGCGCCGACGAACTCTGCCGCTACGCGGTGCTGTTCGGCGACCCGCAGCTGGCCCTGACCGCCGTCGACCGGGTCCTCGACATCACCGCCGACGAGGTCCGCGAGGTGGCCGCCGCCCAGCTGCGGCCCGACAACCGCGCCGTGCTCGTCTACGAGCCGGTCGGCGGCACGGCCGAGGAGACCGACAGCGACGAGGAAGAGGGAGCGGACCAGTGACCGACGCTGCCGCGTCTTTGACGAGCATGACCTTCCACCCGCAGCCGCAGGCCGGCGAGGCCAAGCCCTGGGCCTTCCCGGCCCCGGAGCGCGGCGCGCTCGACAACGGGCTCACGGTGCTGCGCTGCCACCGCCCCGGCCAGCAGGTGGTGGCCGTCGAGATCTTCCTCGACGCGCCGCTGGACGCCGAGCCCGAGGGCCTCGACGGCGTCGCCACCATCATGGCCCGGGCCCTGTCCGAGGGCACCGACCAGCACACCGCCGAGGAGTTCGCCGCCGAGCTGGAGCGCTGCGGCGCCACCCTCGACGCGGCCGCCGACCACCCGGGCGTACGGGTCTCCCTGGAGGTCCCGGTCTCCCGGCTGCCCAAGGCGCTCGGCCTGCTCTCCGAGGCCCTGATCGCCCCGGCGTTCGTCGAGACCGAGGTCGAGCGCCTGGTGCGCAACCGCCTCGACGAGATCCCGCACGAGACGGCCAGCCCGGCCCGCCGCGCCGCCAAGCAGCTCTCCAAGGAGCTGTTCCCGGCCGCCTCGCGGATGTCCCGGCCGCGCCAGGGCACCGAGGAGACCGTCGCCGCGATCGACGCCGCCGCCGTCCGCGCCTTCTACGACGCGCACGTCCGCCCGGCCGCCGCCACCGCCGTCGTGGTCGGCGACCTCACCGGCGTCGACCTGGACCAGGTGCTCGCCGACACCCTCGGCGCCTGGAGCGGCAAGCCCGCCGCCCCGCGCCCGATGCCGCCGGTCACCGCCGACGACACCGGACGGGTCGTCATCGTGGACCGGCCGGGCGCCGTCCAGACGCAGCTGCTCATCGGCCGCGTCGGCGCCGACCGCCACGACAGCGTCTGGGCGGCCCAGGTGCTCGGCACGTACTGCCTCGGCGGCACCCTCACCTCCCGCCTGGACCGCGTCCTGCGCGAGGAGAAGGGATACACCTACGGCGTGCGGGCGTTCGGCCAGGTGCTGCGCTCCGACGGCGAGGGCAACGGCGCGTCGATGCTCGCCATCAGCGGCTCGGTCGACACCCCCAACACCGGTCCGGCCCTCGACGACCTGTGGAAGGTGCTGCGCACCCTCGCCGCCGAAGGCCTGACGGACGCGGAGCGCGACGTCGCCGTGCAGAACCTGGTGGGCGTGGCCCCGCTGAAGTACGAGACGGCCGCCTCCGTCGCCGGGACGCTCGCCGACCAGGTCGAGCAGCACCTCCCGGACGACTACCAGGCGCACCTGTACGCGCGCCTCGCCGCCACGGGCACCGTGGAGGCGACCGCCGCGGTGGTCAACGCCTTCCCGGTGGACCGGCTGGTGACCGTGCTCGTCGGCGACGCGGCGCAGATCGCGGAGCCGGTGCGGGCCCTCGGCATCGGTGAAGTGAGCGTCGTCACCGGCTGATTGAGGCGCTGTCACCGGCTGCCCACCAGCTGCACCGGGCTGCCTGAGACGCCGTCACGGGACCCCGGCGACCTGGTTCGCCGGGGTCCTCCCGTATGTCCGTATTACTGTCGTGTGTTGGTGAATGCCCTGTGGCATGTCTTACAAAAACCCGTGTCCGTTTGGTTATTGAAAGACGATCGGCCTAGCGTCGATGCGGCTGTCCGGCCACCGCTCGACGCCGCATCCGCGGCAACGGACAGTCATCGCCGAGTCCCCGCAAGGCGCGAGCCTGGGGAGCCGGGGACCCACACGCAGTCCCTGGGGTGAATCGGACGCCTTCGCTCCGCGCGGAGGGGCCCGTAGGAGACCTTCCTGCTCCGAACCCGTCAGCTAACCCGGTAGGCGAGAGGGAAGGAAAGGATCAGCCACTACATGGCGTTCACCCGTGCCACCGGGAAGCACCGTGCCCCGAGCCGGCTGGCGCGCCGCAGCGCCGGCTTCGCCGGCGTCGCGACACTCGCCACCACCGGTGTCATCGGCACCCTGGCCTCCCCGGCGCTCGCCGCCGACACGGAAGGCGCCTCCCCGGAGGACACCGGCCTCACCCAGGTCGTCCTCGACGAGTCCCTCACCGATCGGGTCGACGAGCAGGCCGCCGCCCAGGAGAAGGCCGCCGCCGAGGAGGCCGCCCGCGTCCGCGCCGCCGCCGAGGCCAAGCGCAAGGCCGAGGCCCGCGCCAAGGAGATCCGCGAGGCCAAGGAGCGCGCCGCCCGCGAGGCCGAGCGCAAGCGCCTCGCCTCCTTCCAGCTCCCCGTGGCCGGCTCGTACGTGAGCACCGGCTACAAGACCGGCGGCTCGCTCTGGTCCTCCGGCAGCCACTCCGGCATCGACTTCCACGCCGCCTACGGCACCAAGGTCGTCTCCGTCGGCTCCGGCACCGTTGTCGAGGCCGGCTGGGGCGGCGCGTACGGCAACAACATCGTGATCCGGATGAACGACGGCACGTACACCCAGTACGGCCACCTCTCCGCCCTCACCGTCTCCGTCGGCGAGAAGGTCACCCCGGGCGAGCAGATCGGCATCTCCGGCTCCTCCGGCAACTCCACCGGCCCGCACCTCCACTTCGAGGCGCGCACCACCGCGGAGTACGGCTCCGACATCAACCCGATCAGCTACCTCCGCGCCCGCGGCGTGAACGTCTGACGGTCGCGACCGGCGAAAAGCCCACATCCGGTGTAAAGCCCGCATCCGGCGAAAAGCCTCGGCTCGAAACGAGCCGGGGCTTTTTTGCGTCCCTTTCCCATGGGTGCCGTCGGAAATTCCGGCGTCCTGCAATAGAGTCGCCGGACAGGCGGTGCTCGACGGCTGTCGCGCGGCGGAAAACGGAGGTCGGACATGCGCATTCCCGCGCATTCGGTATGCACGGCGATCCGGGACGACATCGTCTCCGGGGTGTACGCGCGGGGCGCCCGGCTGACGGAGGAACAGCTGGCCCGCCGCTACGGCGTCTCCCGCGTCCCGGTCCGCGAGGCCCTGCGCACCCTGGAGTCCGAGGGCTTCGTGGTGACCCGCCGGCACGCCGGCGCCCAGGTCGCCGAGCCCGGCGAGCAGGAGGCCGCCGACCTGCTCGACATGCGCTCCCTGCTCGAGCCGCTGGGCGCCGCCCGGGCCGCCCAGCGGCGCACCGAGGCCCACCTCAAGGTGCTGCGCGGCCTGGTCAGGCTCGGGCAGGAGCGGGCCAGGAGCGGGCGCGGCGAGGATCTGGCGGCGCTCGACGGCTGGTTCCACGAGACGCTGGCGCAGGCCTCCGGCAGCCCGCCGCTCACCGCGCTGCTCACCCAGCTGCGGCACAAGATCGCCTGGATGTACGCGGTCGATCCGGCCGAGCGGCCCGCCGAGACCTGGGCCGAGCACGGCGCGATCGTCGACGCGGTGGCCCGCCGGGACGCCGAGCGGGCCCGGGCGCTGACCGCGCTGCACGTGGAGCGGGCCCTGCCGCGGCACCGCCCGAAACAGGGGGACCGGTCGCGGGTGAGGGTTTCGCAACATGCCGTACACAGTGCGGGACCGCGGAATTAACACGGGCACCGTATACAAAGAGAAGGGAATTCCAGAGGGATTTTCGCGCTGCCCGGAAAGCGGATAACCCGCGCCCGTGCCGGCGTCGGCGGTGCCGCATCGCAGCGGAATTTCCCGGGAGTATTTCCCGAGGTCCCGGGAAAAGCGAACGGCCGCGTCCGCCGGGAGTACCGGGGACGCGGCCGTTCGCGCGAGCCGTCGTCGGGGAGGTGACGGAGAGGCGGCCGGGAGGCGGTGGGTCAGACCGTCTCGGGGAGCTCGTCCAGGCCCTCGGCGACCAGTCGCGCGAGGCGGTCGAGCGCGACCTCGGCGCCGTCGGCGTCCGAAGCGAGCACGATCTCCTCGCCGCCCTGCGCACCCAGGCCGAGCACCGCGAGCATGGAGGCGGCGTTGACCGGGTTGCCGTCGGCCTTGGCGATCGTCACGGGGACGCCGGAGGCCGTGGCGGCACGGACGAAGATGGAGGCGGGGCGGGCGTGCAGGCCCTCGGCCCACCCGACGTTGACGCGGCGCTCAGCCATGGTGGTAGCCCTTCAACTTTCAGCGGTTGTCTAGACCAGTCTCTCACGGGTGGCGGCGTGCTCCCGTACCGACCTTCGGCCCCGGCCGGACGGCCGTTCGGCCTTCCCTACCTTGCCCGGCGCCCCAGGGCCGCGCGACCCGTGCCACTGTCCGACCTCAGCCGTAGGCTGAGCCCCATGCAGAGCGGGTCTGAGCAGTCGGGGCGGCCGGAGCACGCGTATCCGGACCACTGGGAAGCGGACGTGGTCCTCCGGGACGGCGGCACCGCGCGGATCAGGCCGATCACCGCCGACGACGCCGAGCGGCTGGTCAGCTTCTACGAGCAGGTCTCGGACGAGTCGAAGTACTACCGCTTCTTCGCGCCCTATCCGCGCCTGTCCGCCAAGGATGTGCACCGCTTCACCCACCACGACTTCGTGGACCGGGTCGGCCTGGCTGCGACCGTCGGCGGCGAGTTCATCGCCACCGTGCGCTACGACCGGATCAACGAGCAGGGCCGTCCCGCCTCCGCCCCGGCCGACGAGGCCGAGGTCGCCTTCCTCGTCCAGGACGCCCACCAGGGCCGGGGTGTCGCCTCCGCCCTGCTCGAACACATCGCGGCCGTCGCCCGCGAGCGCGGCATCCGGCGCTTCGCCGCCGAGGTGCTGCCCGCCAACAGCAAGATGATCAAGGTCTTCACGGACGCCGGCTACACCCAGAAACGCAGCTTCGAGGACGGCGCCGTCCGGCTCCACCTCGACCTGGAGCCCACCGACCGCTCCCTCGCCGTCCAGCGCGCCCGCGAACAGCGCGCCGAGGCCCGCTCCGTACAACGCCTCCTCGCCCCCGGCTCCGTCGCCGTGATCGGCGTCGGCCGCGCCCCCGGCGGCGTCGGCCGCACCGTCCTGCGCAACCTCCTCGACGCCGGCTACACCGGCCGCGTCCACGCGGTCAACGCCGCCCTCGGCGAGGGACCGCACGAGATCGACGGCGTGCCCGCCGTCCACTCCGTCGCCGCCATCGGGGCCCCCGTCGACCTCGCCGTCGTCGCCGTCCCCGCCGAGCGCGTCCCCGAAGCCGTCGCCGCCTGCGGCGAGCACGGCGTGCGCGGCCTCGTCGTGCTCTCCGCCGGTTACGCCGAGAGCGGCCCCGAGGGCCGCGAGCGCCAGCGCGCCCTGGTCCGCCAGGCCCGCTCGTACGGCATGCGGATCATCGGGCCCAACGCCTTCGGAATCATCAATACGGCCGAGTCCGTCCGGCTGAACGCCTCCCTCGCCCCGCAGATGCCGGCCGCCGGCCGGATCGGGCTCTTCACCCAGTCCGGCGCCATCGGCATCGCCCTGCTCGCCGGACTGCACCGGCGCGGCGCGGGCCTCTCCTCCTTCCTCTCCGCCGGCAACCGCGCCGACGTCTCCGGCAACGACCTGCTCCAGCACTGGTACGACGACCCGGCCACCGACGTCGTCCTCCTCTACCTGGAGTCCATCGGCAACCCCCGGAAGTTCACCCGGCTCGCCCGCCGCACCGCCGCCGTCAAGCCCGTCGTGGTCGTCAAGGGCGCCCGGCACAGCGGCAGCGCCCCGCCCGGCCACCGCGTCCCCGTCACCCGCATCCCGCACGCCACCGTCTCCGCGCTGCTGCGCCAGGCCGGGGTGATCCGCGTCGACACCGTCACCGAACTCGTCGACGCCGGACTGCTCCTCGCCGAGCAGCCGCTGCCCGCCGGCCCCCGCGTCGCCATCCTCGGCAACTCCGAGTCCCTCGGCCTGCTCGCCTACGACGCCTGCCTCACCGAGGGCCTGCGCCCGCAGCGGCCCCTCGACCTCACCACCGGCGCCACCCCCGCCGACTTCCGCGCCGCGCTCACCGCCGCCCTCGCCTCCGACGCCTGCGACGCCGTCGTCGTCACCGCGATCCCCTGGGTCGGGGAGAACGGGGCCACCGAGTCCGGCGACGGCGAGGTCCTCGCCGCGGCCCTGCGCTCCGCCGTCGCCGCCGCGCCCGGACCCGCCAAGCCCGTGGTCGTCGTGCACGTCGAGATGGGCGCCCTCGCCGAGGCCCTGTCCGAGGCCACCCGCACCGCCCCGGCCCGCCGCGCGGCCCCCGCGCCCACGGCCCCCGCGGCGACCGCCGTACCCGCACCCGCACCCGCACCCACCGCCCCCGCGCCGACCGCCGCGCCCGCGGCCCCTCCCGTACCGCCGGAATCCGTCTCTCCGGATGCCGCGCACCCGTACGCCCCCGAGCCCGGCGTCATCCCCGCGTACCCCGCCGCCGAGCGCGCCGTGCGCGCGCTCGCCGAATCCGTCCGCTACGCCCAGTGGCGCCGCCAGGCCGCCGACCCCGGCCGGGTCCCCGAGTTCGACCGGATCGACGAGGCCGGCGCCGCCGCGCTCGTCGAGCGGGCCCTCGGCGGGCCGGACGCCGACCCGCGCGGCGTCACCCTCGACGCCGACACCACCCGCGCGCTGCTCGGCCACTACGGCATCGAGGTGCTGCCCACGCTCCCCGCGCCCGGCCCCGACGAGGCCGTACGGGCCGCCGCCCGGCTCGGCTACCCGGTCGCCCTCAAGACCACCGCGCCCCACCTGCGCCACCGCCCCGACCTCGGCGGGGTCCGGCTCGACCTGGCCACCGAGGAACAACTCCGCACCGCCTACGCCGAGCTCACCGAGACCCTCGGCAAGCCCGAGGAGCTCCAGCCGGTCGTCCAGGCCATGGTGCCGCGCGGCGTCGACACCGTCGTGCGCTCCGCCATCGACCCGGCCGTCGGCGCCGTCCTCTCCTTCGGCCTGGCCGGCGCCGCCTCCGAACTCCTCGGCGACACCTCCCACCGGCTCGTCCCCGCCACCGACCGGGACGCCGCCGAACTCGTCCGCTCCATCCGCACCGCCCCCCTCCTCTTCGGCTGGCGCGGCTCCGCCCCCGTCGACACCCCCGCCCTGGAGGAGCTGCTCCTGCGCGTCTCCCGCCTCGTCGACGACCACCCCGAGGTCGTCGCCGTCTCCCTCGAACCCGTGGTCGTCGCCCCGCGCGGCCTCTCCGTCCTCGGCGCCACCCTCCGCCTCGCCCCGCCCCCGCCGCGCACCGACCTCGGCCCGCGCAGCCTCCCCGCATATGAAGGACCTTCGTGACCGGCGCCACGGGCGGCCCGCAGCGGCCGGAGGGGGCCCCGCAGCCCCGTAGGATGGAGTCCATGGCGAAGACCGGTACGACGACCCAGGGGCTGCGCGCGGCGATCGAGCGCAGCGGCTACTACCCGGCCCTCGTGGCCGAGGCGGTGGAGGCCGCCGTCGGCGGCGAGGCCGTCACGTCGTACGTGGTCCACCAGGAGACCACCTTCGACGCCAACGAGGTCCGGCGGCACGTCACCGTCCTCGTCCTCACGGCCAACCGCTTCATCGTCAGCCACACCGACGAGCAGTCCGCCGACAACAGCTCCCCGACGCCGTACGCCACGACCTCCACCGAGTCCGTGAAGCTCGACCGGATCTCCTCGATCGTCGTCAGCCGTGTCGTCGCCAACCCCGAGGCGTACACCCCGGGCACCCTGCCCCGCGAGGTCGTCCTCACCATCGGCTGGGGCGCCGTCTCCCGGATCGACCTGGAGCCGGCCGCCTGCGGCGACCCCAACTGCGACGCCGACCACGGCTACACCGGCAGCTCCACCGCCGACGACCTCAGCCTCCGGGTCAGCGACGCCGGCGACGGCCCGGACACCGTCAAGCAGACCCTCGCCTTCGCCCAGGCGCTCTCCGAGGCCACCGCGACGACCCCGGCCGCCCGCTGATGGTGCAGCCCACCACCGTCGCACACGGCTGGCCGGACGAGCCGGAGCCGCTCGACCCCGCCACCGCCCCGCTCCCCGAGTACGGCACCGGCTCGCTCGGCGATCTGCTGCCGACCCTGGTCGCCGGACAGGGCGTGCCCGGCTGCACCCCGCGGATCACGGAGCTCGCGCCCGCCGACCGCAACTGCGTCTTCCTCATCGACGGGCTCGGCTGGGAGCAGATTCTCGCCCACCCCGACGAGGCGCCCTATCTGACCTCGCTGCTCGGCACCTCGCGCGGCGGCACCGGCCGCCCGATCACCGCCGGCTTCCCCGCCACCACCGCGACCTCGCTCGCCTCGGTCGGCACCGGACGCTTCCCCGGCACCCACGGGCTGCCCGGCTACACCGTGCGCAACCCCGACACCGGCGAACTGATGAACCAGCTGCGCTGGAAGCCGTGGACGCCGCCGCAGGTCTGGCAGCCGTACCCCACGGTCTTCCGGCTCGCCGACCAGGCCGGGATTCACACCGCCCAGGTCTCCTCGCCCGCCTTCCAGGACACCCCGCTCACCAAGATCGCGCTGAGCGGCGGCACCTTCCACGGGCGCCTCTCCGGCGAGGAGCGGATGGACCTGGCCGCCGAGCAGCTGGCCGCCGGCGACCGCTCGCTGGTCTACACGTACTACAGCGAACTCGACGGCGCCGGACACCGCTTCGGCATCGACTCCGACGCCTGGCGCGGCCAGCTGATGTTCGTCGACCGGCTGGTCCAGCGGCTCGCCGAACAGCTCCCGCCGCGCTCCGCGCTCTACGTCACCGCCGACCACGGCATGGTGGACATCCCCTTCGACGAGGACCACCGGCTCGACTTCGACGAGGACTGGGAGCTGCGGGCCGGCGTCGCGCTGCTCGGCGGCGAGGGCCGCGCCCGGCACGTCTACGCCGTCCCCGGCGCCGCGTCCGACGTCCTGACCTGCTGGCAGGAGGTCATCGGCGACCGCTTCTGGGTGGCGAGCCGCGAGGAGGCCGTCGCGCTCGGCTGGTTCGGCGACACGATCGACGAGCGGGTGTACGGACGGATCGGCGACGTGGTCGCCGCCGCGCAGGGCCCCCTCGCCATCACCGCCTCGGTCAACGAGCCCAACGAGTCCGCCATGACCGGCATGCACGGCTCGATGACCCCGGAGGAGCAGCTGGTGCCGCTGTTCGAAGTGCGCACCTGAGTCCCCGCGGCCCCTGTCTCTCCTCCCTTTTCCCGCCCCGATCTCGAAAGGTCTCCGACCTCCCATGCCCGAGCTGGTGTTCTTCTCCGGAACGATGGACTGCGGAAAGAGCACCCTCGCTCTTCAGATCGAGCACAACCGCTCCGCCCGCGGCCTCGAGGGCATGATCTTCACCCGGGACGACCGGGCCGGCGAGGGCAAGCTGTCCTCCCGCCTCGGCCTGGTCACCGACGCCGTCGAGGCCGCCGAGGGCTTCGACTTCTACGCGTACCTCGTCACCCATCTGTCGAAGGGCGGGCGCTGCGACTACGTCATCTGCGACGAGGCGCAGTTCCTCGCCCCCGAGCAGATCGACCAGCTCGCCCGGGTGGTCGACGACCTGGAGCTCGACGTCTTCGCCTTCGGCATCACCACCGACTTCCGCTCCAAGCTGTTCCCCGGCTCGCAGCGCCTGGTCGAACTCGCCGACCGGGTCGAGGTGCTCCAGGTCGAGGCCCTGTGCTGGTGCGGCGCCCGGGCCACGCACAACGCGCGCACCGTCGGCGGCGCCATGGTCGTCGAGGGCGCGCAGGTCGTGGTCGGCGACGTCAACGCGGGCGACGAGGTCGGCTACGAAGTGCTGTGCCGGCGCCACCACCGCAAGCGGATGACGAGCGCGACGGCGCGCGCGGCGGCCCTGTCGCCGGACGTGCTGCCGGTCACGATGAACTGAGGCCACTCGCCCGGCTCGCCGGTGCGCGGCCGGACCCCCTGCTTCACGGCGTGTTTCCCCGGAGATTCTGCTCTGCGGAATCTTCTGTTCCGTCGGGGTGCCCGCAGGCACCTTGTGACCATGAGCACAGCGAAGAGCGGCCCCGTCGAAGCGGCCGCGCCCTGGAGACCCGCCGCCCTCGTCATCGGCCTTTGCTGGTTGATCGTCGTCTTCGACGGCTACGACCTCATCGTCTACGGCACGACCATCCCGGCCCTGCTCAAGGAGCCGGGCTGGCAGCTCACCCCCGGCCAGGCCGGCACCATCGGCAGCCTCGCGTTCGCCGGCATGCTCGTCGGCGCGCTGTTCGCCGGCAACCTGGCCGACCGGCTGGGCCGGCGGCGCACCATCCTCGCCTGTGTCACCTGGTTCACGCTGTTCACCGGCCTGTGCGGCCTCGCGCCGAACGCGGAGGTCTTCGGCGTGCTGCGCTTCGTCGCCGGCCTCGGCCTGGGCGGTCTGGTGCCGTCCGCGAACGCGCTCGCCGCCGAGTTCGTCCCGGCCCGGTTCCGCTCGGTCGGCGCCACCGCGATGATGTCCGGCGTCCCCATCGGCGGCGCGCTCGCCGCGATCATCGGCATCCCCACCCTGCCGGCGCTCGGCTGGGAGGCGCTCTACCTGTTCGCCTTCAGCGGCTTCCTGCTCGTCGCCGCCCTCGGCCGCTGGCTGCCGGAGTCGGCCGTCTGGCTGCGCAGCAAGAACCGTGTCGACGAGGCCCGGGCCGTCGAGACGCGGTACGGGCTCGGCGCGGCCGAGGACGACACGAACGGCGCGACCACCGGTACCGCCGCGCCGGCGTACCGCCCCGCCCTGAGCACCGTGCTCCGCCCGCCGTTCCTTCCGGCGACGCTGCTCTTCGGCGCCGCGACGGTCGCGACCCTGTTCGCCTGGTACGGCCTCGGTACGTGGCTGCCGAAGCTGACCGCGAGCGAGCCGCGCTTCGACCTGGGCAGCGACCCCCTCACCTATCTGCTCGCCCTCAACCTGGGCGCGGTCGCGGGCTCGGCGATCACCGCGTGGGTGGCCACCCGGATCGGCCCGCTGCGCAGCGCGATCATCGCCGCCGCCTGCGCCGCGATCGGGCTGGCCTCGCTGGTGACGTATCCGTCCTCGATCCTCGTCGTGTACGGAGCGCTGATCCTCGCCGGCGTCGGGACCCACGGCACCCAGTGCCTGATCATCTCGGCGGTCGCCGGCCACTACCCGCCGATCCTGCGCGGCACGGCCCTCGGGTTCGCGCTCGGCGCGGGCCGGATCGGTGCCGTGATCGCGCCGACCACGGCCGGCTGGCTGCTCGACGGCGGCTACGGCGTGAGCTCCAACTTCCTGCTCTTCGCCGGAGCTTCCGCGCTGTCCGCCGTGCTGCTCGTCGCGCCGTACCTGCTCACCCGGTCCGCCCGCACGGCCGAGCCCGCCGGAGCGCTCGCCCAGTGATCCGTGCAGCGGGCAGGGTCTAGCTCCGCTCCTCGGCGAGGGTCTCGGCGACCACCTCCGCGAAGGCCTGTGCCTGCGGGGTGCCGGTCCGGCGGCGCAGGACGACGCCGAGGAGGGAGTCCGGGAGGCCCTCGACCGGGACGAAGGCGATGGATCCGCGGTGACCGTGGTACTCGGCGGTCGAGCGGCAGAGCAGCATCGCGCCGCGGTCCGCGGCCGTCAGGGAGAGGCCTTCCTGCAGGGTGTTGACCAGGGGGCCGGCCGGGATCGGCCGGCCCTCCGGCGTCTCGCGGGGGGCCTGGGCCAGGCGCCAGTACTCGGGGGCGGAGTCCTGGATGCCGATCAGCCGGCAGGTCGCGAGCTCCTCGGCCGAGACCGACGCGCGCCCCGCGAGGGGATGCCGGGCGGAGACCGCCAGCGTCTGCGGCTGCCGGGAGAACACCGGCCCCAGCAGCAGGTCCTCCTCCGCCACCGGCAGCAGGACCACCGCGCAGTCCACCTCCTTGCGGCGGACCGGCCCGAACGGATCGGACAGCGCGATCTCCGCCACCTCGATCGCGCACTGCGGGTAGCGCTCCTCGAACCCGGCGATGGCCCGGGCCAGATAGTCGTCCACCGTGCCCTGGAAACCGATCCGCAGCACCCCGTCGACGTTCCGGGCGGCCGCCCGGGCCTCGTCGACGGAGCTCCGCAGCGCCTCGTACGCCGGACGCAGCGAGGACAGGAAGGACTCGCCCAGCGGCGTCAGGCCCACCCGGCGGCTCGTCCGCTCCACCAGCGGGGCGCCGATCCGGCTCTCCAGGGAGCGGAGCAGCTGGCTGACCCGGCTCTGGGAGACATAGAGCCGCTCGCCCGCCCGGCCGAAATGCAGCTCCTCGGCGAGCACGAGGAAGGCCTCGAGCTCGCGGATGTCCAGACTGCTCATGGTCTCCCCTTCTGCGCCGCGATCCCAGGATCGTCTCCTGGGTTGTCTACCCGGGCGGGCGGCCGGTCCGCCAGGCGGGCCGGGGGAATCGATCAAGTAGCCGGGCTCATCGAAGCATGAGGGATTGGGCGTTGTTCCCGCAGGTCGCGGCGGGTTGGCTGAACTCATGGCACAGACAGAGGAAATCGCAGGGGTGAC
Source organism: Streptomyces sp. SKN60 (assembly GCF_026236535.1). Classification (GTDB taxonomy): domain Bacteria; phylum Actinomycetota; class Actinomycetes; order Streptomycetales; family Streptomycetaceae; genus Streptomyces. The sequence goes on from NZ_JAHTMW010000008.1 coordinate 128,639, forward strand.
CCCGGACGCTCCGGAGCCCCGGGGCGGCGGCTGGCCCGCCGTGGTCGCCGTCGCCGGCGCGACGTTCACCGTGGTCACGTCCGAGATGCTGCCGGTGGGGCTGCTCACGCCCATCGGCGAGGCGCTGAAGGTCACCGAGGGCACGGCAGGACTGACCCTGACCATCACGGGTCTGGTGGGCGCGGTGTCCGCGCCGCTGCTCACCCCGGCGCTCGGCCGCTTCGACCGGCGCCCGGTGCTGTGCGGTCTGATGGCGGTGCTGATCGTCGGCAATCTGCTGGCCGCCTGGTCCCCGCACTTCGCCGTGATGGTCGCGGCCCGGGTCCTGGTCGGCATCGGCATGGGCGGGGTGTGGGCCATCGCCGCCGGTCTCGCGGTACGGCTCGTCCCGGGCAAGTCCGTCGGCCCGGCCACCTCGCTGGTCTTCAGCGGGATCGCCGTGGCCTCCGTGCTCGGCGTCCCGGCCGGCACGTACATCGGCGAACTCGCCGACTGGCAGACGGCGTTCGTCACCGTCGCCGGTCTCGCGCTCGTGGTCCTCGTGGCCCTGGCGGTGCTGCTGCCGAAGCTGCCCGCCGAGCAGGAGATCCGGCTCGGCGGCGTGCTGCGGCTGGTCGGCAACCCGCGGGTGGCCACCGGCCTCGGCGTGGTGCTGCTCCTGGTCACCGGCCACTTCGCCGCCTACACCTATGTGCGGCCCGCCCTGGAGGAGATCTCCGGAGCGAGCGCGTCCGTGATCGGCACGCTCCTGCTCGTGTACGGCGTCGCCGGCGTGCTCGGCAACTTCGCCTCGGGCGCTCTCGCCTCGCGCACTCCGCGCGGCGCGCTCCTGGCGATCAGCCTGGTGCTCGCCGCCACGGTCTGCCTGATGCCGCTGATCGGCGGGTCGGTGGTCACGGCGACGGTGCTGCTGGCGGTCTGGGGCGTGTCGTACGGCGGGGTCTCGGTGTCCACCCAGACCTGGCTGCTCGCGGCGGCCCCCGAGGCCCGCGAGTCCGCGTCCGCCCTGTTCGTCGGCGTGTTCAACGGCTCGATCGCGCTGGGCGCGTTCGTCGGCGGCCTCGCCGCGGACGGCTCCGGCATCGAGGCCGTCATGTACCTGGGCGCGGCCCTCGCCGCCGGTGCCCTGGTGGTGACGGCCGCGGGCCGCGCACCGGCCGCCGGGCGCCTCTGACCGGCGAGCGCCACTGACCGGCGGGACCGGTTCCATGAGCCGGCGGCGCTCCGGGGCATTCCCCCGTCCCCGGGGCGCCGCCAACCCGACCGTCACCGGTCGGAGAGGTCAGCCCACGAAGCCGTCGACACGGTCGAGGAACTCCCGGATCAGCGCGGCCCATTCGGCCGGCCGCTCGGCGGCGATGGCGTGCCCGCAGTCCAGGACCGCCAGCTCGGCCCCCGGGATTCCGTTCGCGAGTTCACGGGAGTGAAGAGGTGTGATGAGGAGATCCCGGGCCGGGGAGACGACCAGGACGGGCACCCGGATCGCGGCCAGATCGGGCCGCACGTCGATGTGGTCGAACAGCGCCAGCTGGGCGTCCGCGCCGGGCGGCATGCCCGCGGCGAAGAGCCCGAGCTGCTCCTCGATCTCCGCGCCGGAGCGCTCGTCCAGCCAGTCGGGCCCGCCGACCATCAGGGACAGATAGGCGGCCAGGTCCCGGCCGGCGGGATCGCTCCGGCCCAGCGACCGCCAGGTGTCGATCGCGAGCCGCAGGCGGGGATTGGGGAAGGCGAAGCCGGCGGAAAGCACGAGGGCGGTCACCCGTTCCGGATGCCGCACCGCGGCCCGTATCGCCACCGTCGTACCCATCGAGAAACCGGAAATGGCGAAGGAGTGCACGCCGGATTGCACGGCGCTTTCCACGATTTCGTCGGCGAGTATGTCAAGACTCAATGCGCGGTCCGCGAGAGGGGTGGAACCGGAGCCCGGAAAATCGGGGCCGACCACGGTCCTGGATTCGGATAGAGAGCCGATCAACGGGCCGAAGCTGTCCCGCACATCGCTGCCGGCGCCGTGCGCGAGCAGCAGGCCAGGGCCGGTTCCCCACACGGAGCGGGCTAACGAGGAAGGAGGTGAAGGGGTCATGACGGCGATGCTAGCGAATCACCGTGCTATTTCCCGGAATTGTTCGTCGACTTCACGCCACTGTGACAGACCACGTGACAGACCACGTGATGGACCCCCTGATAGTCCCCTTGGCAGACCACTACCTGATCGAGTGGTCGGCGACTACTCGATCGAGTAGTGGTGGATCGGATCACGTGAAACGTAGGCTCACGAGCATCGGGCAACGAAATCCCCTGAGCCTGAATTATCGAAGGAAGGCCGATGCTCACTTCACGTCAGCTCCCGCTGTCCGCCTATCAGCGCGATATCTGGGCTGCCGAATCCGCCACCGCCGCCGACCCTCAGTTCAACGTCCTCCTCCACGAACGGCTGGACGGGGAGCTGGACACCGATGTCCTGTGCGCCTCCCTGGAGCACGTCCTCCGGGCCAACGACGCCTTCTCGCTGCGCTTCGACGACACCGCCGGTGTCCCCTTCCAGTGGCTCGCGACCGAGGACACCGCCCCCTGGGTGGAGTACGCCGACCACTCCGACGCGCCCGCCCCCGGCGCGGCCTGCGCCGCCCGCCGCCGGGACTCCTTCAACCGCCCCTTCGCGCTGCGCCGTTCGCGGATGTTCACGGCCGCCGTGCTGCGCGAGAGCGAGCGCGTGGTCCATCTCCTCCTGAACGTGCACCACTTGATCGCGGACGCCTGGGCGCTGAACCTCGTGCTGCGCCAGGTGCACGACGAGTACCTCCGCCGCACCGGCGGGGTGGAGGCCGGGATCCCCGCCTCCGTCCCCTCCGTGACGACGCTGCTCGACGCCGAGGCCGCGTACCGCGCCTCCGCCGCCCACGAGCAGGACCGCGCCCACCACCGCGAGGCCCTCGCCGGGGTCGCGCCCGCGCTCTTCACCCGTACCGTCGCCGCCGGAGAGGCGCCCGTGCTCCGCGGCCGGCACAGCGTCACCGTGGACGCCGCCCTGGTCCGCCGGATCCGCGCCCTCGGCAGCTCGCCCTTCGCCTTCGTCGCCGCCGCCTTCGCCACCTACCTCGCCCGCGCGCACCGCGCCGACGAGGCCGTGCTCGGCGTGCCGTTCCTCAACCGCCCGTCCGAGGCGGAGAAGGCCGTCGTCGGCCAGGTCGCCAACAGCCTTCCGGTCCGCGTGGCCGTCGACGCCGGGGCGAGCCTGCCGGAGCTCGCCGCCCGGATCCGCACCGGCACCGACACCCTGCGCCGCCACGAGCGGCTCGCGCTCGGCGACGTACTGCGCGAACTCCCCAACACCGGCGCCGGATCGCGCCGCCTCTTCGACGTCACCCTGTCCTATCTGCGCTTCCCGCGCCCCGCGGCCCTGCCCGGCGTCGCGGCCGAGACCACCGTCCAGGCACCCGTGCACGCCCAGGACGCGCTGTCCGTGATGATCCACGCCTTCGACGACGACGCCGACCTGCGCCTCGACCTCGACTACGCGCTCGACGTCTTCGACGAGGACCTGCCCATCACCGCCGTCGCCGACCAGCTGCTCATGCTGATCCGCGCCGGAGCCGAGCGGCCCGGGCAGCCGGCCGTCACCCTGCCGCTGCTGGGCGAGGCCGGGTACGCCGACCTCGTCCACGACTCGCGGGGCCCGCGCGTCCCGTACGCCGACGACACGACCCTGCACGCGCTGATCGCCGCACAGGCCGCCCGTACCCCGGAGCGCACCGCCGTCACCAGCGCCGACGGTGCCGACACCCTGACGTACGCCGAACTCGACGCCCGCTCCAACCAGGTGGCCCGCGGACTGCGCGCGCACGGCGTCGGCACCGGCGACCGGGTCGCCGTCCTGATGGAGCGCTCGCCCCGGCTGCTCGTCGCCCTGCTCGGCGTCCTGAAGGCGGGCGGCGCCTACGTGCCCGTCGACCCCGGCTACCCGGCCGAGCGGATCGGGCTGCTCCTGGAGGACAGCCGGGCCGCCGCCGTGCTCGTCGACCCCGATTCCGGCACCACCCTGCCCGAGGCGGCGGCCGGCAAGCCGCCGCTGACGGTGGCGGAACTGCTCACCGGACCCGACGGACCGCTCCCGCCGCACGCCGGCCCGCGCGACCTCGCGTACGTCATCTACACCTCCGGCTCCACCGGGCGCCCCAAGGGCGTCATGGTCGAGCACCACTCGGTCGTCAACCGGCTGGCCTGGATGCAGCGGGCCTACCCGGTCGGCGAGGACGACGTGCTGCTCCAGAAGACGCCGATCTCCTTCGACGTCTCCGTCTGGGAGCTGTTCTGGTGGGCGATCGAGGGCGCGGGCCTGGCCCTGCTGCCCGTCGGCGGCCAGCGCGACCCCCGGCAGATCCTCGCGACCGTCGAGGACCGCGGAGTGACCGTGCTGCACTTCGTGCCCTCCATGCTCGGCCCCTTCCTCGACCTCCTGGAGGTCTCGCCGGAGCTCCGCGCCCGGGCCGGCTCCCTGCGCACCGTCTTCTGCAGCGGCGAGGCCCTGCCGGCGGCGCGCGTCGAGCAGTTCAACCGGGTGTTCGGCGCGGGTACGGATACGGGTTCGGGCGCGGGCTCCGGCCCGGGCGCCCCGCGCCTGGTCAACCTGTACGGGCCCACCGAGGCGACGGTCGACGTGTCGTACCACGACTGCCCGTCCGCGTCGGACGCGCCGGACGAGCCGGTCCGCCGGGTGCCGATCGGCCTGCCCATCGACAACACCGTCCTGTACGTGGTCGACGCGCACGGCGGCCTCCAGCCCCCCGGCCTCCCCGGCGAGCTGTGCATCGGCGGCGTCGGCGTGGCTCGCGGCTACCTGGACCGGCCGGAACTCACGGCCGAGAAGTTCACCGAGGACCCCTTCCCCGCGCGCCACACCACAGGGGACGAGCCGTTCACCCCCGAGCGCCGGATCTACCGCACCGGCGACCTCGCCCGCCGGCTCGCCGACGGCGGCATCGAGTACCTGGGCCGGATCGACGGCCAGGTCAAGATCCGCGGCAACCGCGTCGAGCTGGGCGAGGTGCAGAACCGGCTCGCCTCCCTCCCCGGGATCCGCGACGCCCTCGTCGTCGACCGCGACACGGCGGCCCGCGGCACCGTGCTCGTCGCCTACCACGTCGCCGACGAGGCCCTCGACCCGTCCTGGCTGCGCGCCGAACTCGCCGCCCAGTTACCCGAGTTCATGATCCCGTCGTACTTCGTGCCGATCGACCGAATACCCCTCACGCCCAACGGCAAGGCCGACCGCCGCGCCCTGCCCGCCCCGGTCACCGGCTCCGCCGAAGGCCACGGGAACGCACGCGGCGGCGCCGAGCCGCCCCGGAACGCCACCGAGGAGACACTGCTGCGGATCTGGTCCGAGGTCCTGGAGACCCCGCCCGGCCGGATCGGCGTGCACGACGACTACTACGCCCTCGGCGGCGACTCGATCACCCTGCTCCGCATCCAGGCGCAGGCCGAGAAAGCCGGCATCCGCTTCTCGCCGACCGACCTCATGAACCACCCCACCGTGGCCCAGCTGGCCGCCCGCGCGACCACCGGCGCCCCCGCCGCGCCCCGCGCCGAGCTCGCGCCCTTCGCGCTCGTCTCCCAGGTGGACCGGGCCCGCCTCGAAGGCCGCGCCGACGCCCATCCGCTCACCCGCCTCCAGCTCGGGCTGCTCTACCACAGCCGGGCCGACGAGCGTTCGGCCGTCTACCACGACGTCTTCCAGTACAGCCTGGTCCTCGACTGGGACGAGGACCGCTTCCGGGAGGCCTTCGACCGACTCGTCGCCCGCCACCCGGTGCTGCGTTCCTCCTTCGACCTCGGCTCCTTCTCCGAGCCGCTGCAGATCGTCGACCACGCCGTCGACGGCGGCCTCGCGGTCCTGGACCTGCGCGGCCGCCCCGAGTCCGAGGCCCGGGCGGAGATCGCCGCCCATGTCGAGGAACGCCGCTTCCACCGGTACGTGTTCGAGCGCGCCCCGCTCTACCTCTTCCGGGCGCACGTCCTGGACGACACCGTCGAGCTGGTGCTCAGCTTCCACCACGCGATCCTCGACGGCGGCAGCGTCGCCACCCTCCTGCGCGAACTCCTCCAGGACTATCTGCACCGCCTTGGCCACCCCATCGCGGCCGTCCCCGACACCGCCCTGCCCTCCGGCGCCCACCACGTGCTCGCCGAGCGCCGGGCCCTGGAGTCGGCGGACACCCGGCGTTTCTGGCAGGAGCGGCTTGCCGACGCCCCGCTGCCGCAGCTGGAGGCGTTCCGCCCGCACGAGACCCCGCGCGAGGCCGAGCAGCTCACCCGGATCGTCGACCTGCCCAGGGAACTCACCGACCGGGCACGGGACTTCGGCGCCGAGCGGGGTCTGCCGCTGAAGTCGGTGCTGTTCGCGGCGCACTGCCTCACCCTGCGCCTCCACTCCGGCCAGCCCGATGTCACCACCGGTCTGGTCACCCACGGACGTCCCGAGATCGAGGACGCCGACCGCACGGCCGGCCTCTTCCTCAACACCATGCCCGTACGCCTCGACACCGGGGCCGCCGCCGACTGGGCGGGCGTGGTCCGCGCGGCCTTCGAGCAGGAGAGGCTCAGCCACGAGCACCGCCGCTATCCGCTCAGCGCCATCCAGGAGGACCGCGGCGCGACCGTCCTGGAGACCGCCTTCAACTACATCCACTTCCGGCAGCTCGCCGCCGTCCTCGAACTGCCCGGCGTGCGCATGCTCGACTTCCGGACCTGGGAGGAGACCAACTTCCAGCTGCTCGTCAACGCCATGACCGACCCGGTCGAGGGGACCGTGCGGCTGCGCATGGACTTCCACGGCCAGACCTTCACGCCGGCCCAGGCGGAGCTGTACGCCGACACGTTCACGGCCGTGCTCGACCGCGTCGTCCGGCACCCCGACGAGCCCGCGGACCTGGGCTTCCTCAGCCCGGAGCCGTACGAGGCCGCGGACGCCGCCCAGGCAGCCGGTGGCCCCGAAGCCGGTGCCCCCGAAGCCGGCGCCCCCTTCCAGGACGTGGCCCGCACCGTCGCCGAGCGGACCCGGCTGACCCCGGACGCGGTCGCGCTCGTCCAGGGGCCGCGCCGCTGGACGTACGCCGAACTCGGCGCCGCAGCCGACCGGGTGGCCGCCCGGCTGCTCGCCCTCGGCTCCCGGCCCGGCGACCGGGTGGGCATCGCCCTGCCCCGCTCCCCGGAGACCGTCGCCGTGATCCTGGGCGTCATGCGCGCCGGGGCCACGACCGTGCCCCTCGACGTCAGCTACCCGGTCGAGCGCCTGACCTCCATGGTGAGCCAGGCCGAGCCGTTCCGGATCGTCGCCGGCGCCGAACACGTCGGCGCGCTCGGCGAACTGGCCCCGGTGCTCTCCGCCGAGGAGCTGTTCGACGGATCCACGGACACGCCCGAAGGACCGGCCGACCCCGCCGTCGCGCCCGCCGCCATCACGCCGGCCGACATCGCGTACATCCTCTTCACCTCCGGCTCCACCGGCGCCCCCAAGGGCGTCGCCATGCCGCACCGCTCGCTCGCGAACCTCGTGGCCTGGCAGAACTCCGTGCCGAGCGGCGTCGTCGGCGGCATCACCGCCCAGTACGCGCCCCTCAGCTTCGACGTCTCCTTCCAGGAGATCTTCTCGACGCTCTGCGGCGGCGGCACCCTCCACCTCCTCTCCGAGGACGAGCGCCGCGACATGCCCGCGCTGCTCCGCCTCCTCGACCGCGAGGGCGTCGAGCGCCTGTACCTCCCGTACGTCGCGCTCCAGCAGCTCGCCGAGGCCGCGGCCGCGTTCGACCTGGCGCCGCGCGGCCTGAAGGCGCTGCTCTCCTCCGGCGAGCAGCTGCGCGTCACCGACGAGATCCGGCGCCTGTGCGCGGCGCTGCCCGGGGTGATCCTGGAGAACCAGTACGGGCCCACCGAGTCCCATGTGATCACCGCGTACACCATGCAGGGCGACCCGGCCGCCTTCCCGGCGCTGCCGCCCATCGGCCGCCCGGTCGACCGGTCCCGGGTGCACGTCCTGGACGGGCGGGGGCGTCCGGTGCCGACCGGCGTCAAGGGCGAGCTGTATCTGGCCGGCGACTGCCTCGCCGAGGGGTACGTGGGCCGGGCCGATCTGACCGCCGAGCGGTTCACCGTCCACCCGGTCACCGGCGAACGCCTCTACCGCAGCGGCGACCTGGGCATGCGGCTGCCCGGCGGCGACATCGTGTGCCTGGGCCGGGCCGACTCCCAGGTCAAGGTGCGCGGCTACCGGGTGGAGCCGGCCGAGGTGGAGCTGGCGGTCGGCCGCTTCGCCGCCGGACACCCCGGCATCCAGGAGGTCGCCGTCGTCGCCCGCCGGCGCGAGGGCAACGACTCCTTCCTGGCCGCCTTCCTGACCGGCGACCGGGACGGCGCCGACCTGGTCCTGCTGCGCAAGCAGCTGCGTACCGTACTGCCCGACTACATGACGCCCTCGCACTTCGAGTGGCTGCCCGCCCTCCCGCTCACCCCGAGCGGAAAGCGGGACGACGCCGCGCTGCGCCGGACGCCGCTGACCACCGACACGGCGGCCGACGAGGCCGAGCCGCTCGACGCGTACGAGCGGACGCTGACCGCGATGCTCGCCGACCTGCTCCAGCTGCCGGCGGTGGGCCCGCACCAGAACATCTTCGACCTCGGCGGCACCTCGCTCACCGCGATGCGCCTGGTCGTGCAGATCGAGCAGCGGTACGGCACCAGCATCCCGCTCTCGGACTTCGTCGCGGCGCCCACGGCGGCGGCCCTCGCGGCCCGGCTGCGCTCCGGCGAGGCCAGGACCGCCTTCGACCCGCTGGTGCCCATCCGCACCGACGGCGACCGGCGCCCGATGTTCTTCGTGCACCCCATGGGCGGCAACGTGCTCTGCTACGTGCGCTTCGCCAAGCACCTCCCGGACGACCAGCCCTTCTACGCGCTCCAGGCGGCCGGCGCCGACCCGGGCACCGAGGCGCTGCGCAGCGTGGAGGAGATCGCCGCCGGCTATGTCGAGGCGATCCGCCGGGTGCAGCCCAGCGGCCCGTACGTGATCGGCGGCTGGTCCTTCGGCGGCTTCGTGGCCTTCGAGATGGCCCGCCAACTGCGCGCGGCGGGGGAGAAGATCGCCCGTCTGGTGCTGCTCGACACCACCGCGCTCAACCCCGGGCGGCGGCTGAACACCGGCGACGAGGCGCTGCTCGGCTGGTTCTTCTGGGAGCTGCTCTGGCTGCGCCGCGGCGGGGACTCCCCGCTGGAGCTGATCCCGGCCGAACTGGGCACGCTGGAGGAGAAGTTCGACTTCATCGCCCAGCTGGCCATCGACGAGGGCGTGCTGCCGGCCGGCAGCACCGGGGCGGTCGTCCGGCGCCTGTTCCAGGTGTACGAGGCGAACTGGAAGGCCGCCTTCGCCTACCGCCCCGAGGTGGTGGACCAGGACATGGTCCTCATCCACGCCTCGGAGCCGCTGCCGGAGGTCCTCAACTCGATGCACACCGCCATCGAGAGCATGCACAAGGACCCCACGAACGGCTGGCGCGAGCGCACCAGCGGCGTCCTCGACGTGGTCGACGTCCCCGGCGACCACCTCACGATCATGGAGGAACCGCACGTCGGCCACATGGTCAGGACCGTCGTCGAGCTGATCGGTGAGTGACATGACCACCCCTCACACCACCCCTCACATCGGTACGGAGAAGGAGACGGACGGCACCATGGGGCGCAGCAGCAGCAGCAGCGGCGGCACGGCACGGAAGGCGCCACGGAAGGCGATCGTCCTCGGCGCGGGCATCGGCGGTCTCACCGCCGCCGTCGCCCTGCGCGAGGCGGGCCTCGACGTCGAGGTGTACGAGCGGGCCGGCGAGCTGCGCGCCGCCGGTTCCGGCCTCTCGGTGATGAGCAACGCCGTCGGCGCCCTGGACTCCCTCGGTGTCGGCATCGACCTGGAGAAGCGGGGCACGGCCCTGGAGTCGTACCACGTCAGGACCGCGCGGGGCCGGCTGATCCGGGAGTTCCCCTTCCCGGAGATCATCGGGCGGCTCGGCGTGCCCAGCGTGCTGATCACCCGCCCCGACCTCCAGGCGGCCCTGCTGGAAGCGGCCGACGGCATTCCGCTCACCCTCGGTGCCACCGCCACCGGGTACGAGACCGGGGAGGACCCCGCCGACGGGGTGCGGGTGCGCTTCGAGGACGGGCGCGAGGCCCATGCCGACGTGCTGATCGGCGCCGACGGCTTCCACTCCGTCGTGCGCCGGCAGCTGGTCGGCCCGGAGGACTCCCAGGACAGCGGGTACCTCTGCTGGCTGGCCGTGGTGCCCTTCGCCCATCCGCGGTTCGCCCCGGGCTCGGTCACCCACTACTGGGGCAGCGGCCGGCGCTTCGGCATGGTCGACATGGGCGGCGGCCGGCTCTACTGGTGGGGCACGAAGAACATGCCCGCCGAGCGGTCCGCGCACTGGCGGGGCGGCAAGGACGAGATCCTCGCCACCTACGCCGGCTGGGCGGACGAGGTCCAGGAGGCCGTCCGGGTCACCCCCGAGGCGGACATCATCGCGGTGCCCTCCCGGGACCGGGCCTTCCTGGAGCGCTGGGGCCGGGGTCCGGTCACGCTGCTCGGCGACGCCGCCCACCCGATGCTCACCAGCCTGGGCCAGGGCTCCGGCATGGCCATCGAGGACGCCGTCGTGCTCGGCCGGGCTCTCAAGGGCGCCACCGACCTCCCGCGCGCGCTGCGCCGCTACGAGGACGAGCGCCGGGAGCGCACCCGTGGCATGGTGGCCGCCTCCCGCGGCATCAGCACCTTCGAGCAGTCGGAGGACCCGGTGCGCCGGCCCGTCCGGGACGCCTACTTCCGGTTCATGCCGGCCCGCAGGCTGGTCCGCACCCTGGAGGAGTCCCTCACCTTCCCCCTGCACCCCGCAGCGGTGTGACCGCCGCCGGACGATCGAAGGATCAGGAGAGACATCACATGTCAGGCACATTCGGCGCCCTCACGCCGCACGGCAGGTCCGTGCTCGTCACCGGGGCCTCCTCCGGCCTCGGCCGGGTCTGCGCGCTCGTCCTGGAGCGCGCCGGCTTCCGGGTGTTCGCGGGCGTGCGCCAGGAGGCCGACGGCGAGGCGCTCGCCCAGGACGCCGCGTACGGCAGGATCACCCCGGTCCGCATCGACGTGACCGAGGAGAAGAGCATCGCCGCGGCGGCCGAGCGGGTCGCCGGGGCCGTCGGCGACGGCGGTCTGTGGGGACTGGTCAACAACGCGGGCATCTGCGTCTCGGCGCCGCTCGAATGCGTTGCGCCCGAACAGCTCCGCCGCCAGCTGGACATCAACGTGGTCGGCCAGCTCGCCGTCACCCAGGCGTTCCTGCCCCAGCTGCGGCGCGCCCGGGGCCGGGTGGTCAACGTGACCTCGGGGCTCGGCAGCGTGGCCATCCCGTACCTGGGGGCCTACGCCTCGGCCCAGTTCGCCAAGGAGGCCCTCACCGACGTGCTGCGGCGCGAGCTGCGGCCGCACGGCGTGGACGTGAGCGTGGTCCAGCCCGGGGCGATCATGACCCCGATCTGGGGGAAGGTCACCGAGACCGCCCGGGCCGCCATGGACGGCGTCCCGGAGACGGTCGCCGAGCTCTACCGCATCCCGTTCCACCGCTTCCTGCACGCCAACGAGCGCCAGGCCAGGGACAGCAGGACCCGTCCCGAGGACTTCGCGCGCACCGTCGGACAGGCGCTCACCGCCCGGCGGCCCCGGTCCCGCTACCGGGTCGGCGCGGACGCCCGCACGGTGAGCGTGCTCGCCCGGGCCCTGCCCGACGCGGCTCTCGACCGCTATCTGCGCCCGATCACGCAGTAGGCCGCGGAATTCGGTTCGGCCCGGGCCCCGCGGCCCAGGCCGAAAGGCCCGTAGGAAACAGGCCAGCCGGCGGGCCCGCCCGACCGCCTTCCCAGAGGGATCACGCCATGATCGTGACCGGAACCCCATGTCCCGGACATGTCACGGCAGTTCCGCTTTCGTCCCCCGGAAGGCCGGGCGGGCCCGCCAAGGGCCCGCACGACCACGCGCGTTCACGGGCTCCGGCGCCCTCGGCCCGCCCCCCGGCGCGCGGCCGGCCCGCGGCGCCCGGCCCGGCGGGCGTGAACGATACGTCAAGTCGGCGCACTGACCGAGTTTGCTGTGGAACCGGTGATCCCCGTACGACAAGGATGAAGATCATGGCCCGCACCCCCCTTCCGTACCCTTCCCCCACCGCGGCCGCCGCCCCGGCGCGCCTGATCGCCCGGCACCGGACCACCCTGGACCGGGCCCTGACCGCCGTCCGCACCCGTGAGCACTGGTCGCCCTACCCCGAGGACACCCGGGTCTACGGACCCGGCGGCGCCGCCGACGGCGAGGCCTCCTTACGCGCCCTGCTGGGGCGGCCGTTCGAGCTCGGCCAGCCCGGCCGCGACGGCACGGTCGGCCCGGCGCCCGAGCGGGGCGGCGAGCGCTCCCCGTACGGCTTCGACCTCGGCATCTCCTACGCCCACCACGACCCCGCGGTCCTGCTGTCCGCCCTGTCGGCCGCCCTTCCGGCCTGGCGGGACGCCGGGCCCGAGGCCCGGGCCGCCGTCTGCCTGGAGATCCTGGACCGGATCAACGCCCGCAGCCCCGAGTTCGCGGCCGCCGCCGAGCACACCAGCGGCCACAACCCCGTCATGGCCTTCCACGCCGGCGCCGTCCACGCCCAGGACCGCGGTCTGGAGGCCGTCGCCTACGCGTACGCCGAGCAGACCCGGCTGCCCGCGAGCGCGCACTGGCGCAAGCCGCAGGGCCAGGGCCGGGTGATCGACATCCACAAGCGGTTCACGGCCGTGCCCCGCGGGATCGCCCTGGTCGTCGGCAACAGCGTCTTCCCCGCCTGGAACGGCTACCCCGGCCTCTTCGCCTCGCTCGCCACCGGCAACCCCGTCCTGGTCAAACCGCACCCCGCCGCCGTCCTCCCGCTCGCGCTCACCGTCCGCCTCGCCCGGGAGGTGCTCGCCGAGGCCGGCTTCGACCCGAACCTGGTGTGCCTGGCCCCCGAGCACCCCGGCGAAGGGCTCGCCCGGCGCCTCGCGACCGCCCCCGAGGTGCGCCTGGTGGACTACTCGGGCCGGACCGCCTTCGCCGGCTGGCTCCACGAACACGCCCGCCAGGCCCGGGTCTTCACCGCCGTCTCGGCCGTCAACTCGCTGCTCGTCGAGTCCACCGGCGACTACCGCGACATGCTCGCCAACCTCGCCTTCTCCGTCTCCCTCTACAGCGGCCAGCTCTGCACCAGCCCGCAGAACCTGCTGATCCCGCGCGGCGGCATCGCCACCGACGAGGGCCACAAGGCGTACGAGGAGGTGGTCGCCGACCTCGGCACGGCCCTGGACGCCCTGCTCGGCGACGACGGCGCGGCCTGCGAGGTCCTGGGCGCGCTGCTCGGCCCCGAGGTCCTGGCCCGGGTGGACCTGGCGATGTCCGGTGCCCTGGGCCCGGTCGGGGTGCCGTCGCGGGCGGTCCGGCACCCCGCGTACCCGGACGCCGTCGTCCGTACCCCCGTCGTCGTCACGCTCGACGCCGCCAGGGACGCGGACCGCGCGACCCTGCTCGCCGAACGGCTCGGACCGGTCTGTCTCGCCGTGGCCGTGGACTCCGCGGCGGCGGGCGTCGAACTCGTCGCGGAGACCACGAAGACCTGCGGCGCGCTCTCCGTCGGCCTGTACTCCGTCTCCGAGGAGGTGACGGAGGCGATGACGGCCGCCTGCGCCGAGGCCGGCGTGATGCTCTCCACCAATCTGATGGGGGACTGGTACATCTCGCAGTCCGCCGTCTACTCCGATCTGCACGGCACCGGCATGAACCCCGCGGGCAACGCCGTCCACAGCGACGGCGCCTTCGTGGCGGAACGTTTCCGGACGGTGGTCGTACGCCGCTACGGCGGTGCCACATGAACACCGTCCTGGCCCCGGAGGCGCCGCTGCGCGGCCGGGAAGGCGAACTGGCGCTCATCCGCGAGGTGCTTGAGCACGGCAGCCGCGGCGGCACCGCCGTACTCACCGTCGAGGGCATGCCGGGCATCGGCAAGACCCGGCTGCTCAGCGAGGCGGCCGCCCTCGCCCGGCAGCTCGGCTACCAGCCCGCGCGCCGCCCCCATGGCCGGGAGGCGCGCCACCACCGCCTGTCCGCCGCCCGCACCGGCGCCCGGCCCGCCGGACCCCATCTGGTGATCCTGGACGACCCCTGCGGGACCCCCGACCGCCCCGCGCACCGGGCCCGCGTCCCCGCACCCCGCGGCCGCTCCGGCCCGGGCCGCGGCGTGCTGCTGATCGCCCACCGGCCCGGCGAGGCCGCCGCGCTGCCCGGATCCCTGCTCGCCGACCCGGCCGTCCGCACCGAACGCCTCGTCCTCGGACCGCTGGCCCCCGCCGACACCCATCGGCTCGCCCACGACCTGCTCGGCGCGCCGCCCGCCCGCTCCCTCGCGCCGCTGGTCGACGACACCGGGGGCCACCCCCGGCTGCTCATCGAGCTGCTCACCGGCCTCCGCGAGGAGGGCGGCGTCGAGTTGACCGGCGGCGAGGCCGAACTCCTCACCGAGCGCCTGCCGGCCCGCCTCGCCGCCCGCGTACGGGCCACCCTGGAGCGCTACTCGCCGTCCTGCCGCCAACTGCTCCGCGTGGCCGCGGTCCTGGGCGACGAGGTCGTGTACGGCGAACTGGCCCTGATGCTGCGCACCTCCGTCTCCGCCCTGCTGCCCACCCTGGAGGAGGTCCGCGCCACCGGAGTGGTCCGCGACACCGGCACCCGCGCCGCCTTCCACAGCGCCCTGCTGCGCCGGCTCGTCGCGGAGTCCGTACCGGTCCCCGTACGGCTCGCCCTGGAGCAGGAGGCCGCGACGCTCCGCTCCGCCCGCCGGGGCCAGCGCCAGAGCCCGCAGGCACCGGCGGCCCGGCACGGCGAACCCAGCGGACAGCAGCGCGCCCTGGTGGCCCTGGTCGCGGAGGGCCTGACCAACCAGCAGATCGCCAGCCGGCTCGCCCTGTCGCCGCACACCGTCAACTACCACCTCCGCAAGCTGTTCAAGCACTACGGAGTGAGCTCGCGCATCGACCTGCTGCGGGCCGCCGCCCGCGCCCACTAGGGCCGCCCTCGCCCGGCCCGCCCACCCGCCCACCTGCCCCGACCGGAGGTCCCCACCCCGTGGCCGAACTGCGCCTGTCCCCGACCTGGCCCCACCCCGACACCCCGCCCCCCGCCCGCCGCACCCCCTGGCTCCGCGACGCCCTCGCCGCCGAGACCGAGCCCGCCACGGGTGCGGATCGCACACCGCCGCTCACCGACGAGATCCGCTGCGACGTGTGCGTGGTCGGCGGCGGCTTCACCGGACTGTGGACGGCTCTGGAGATCCTGCGCCGCGCCCCCGGCACCGACATCGTGCTCATCGAGGCCGATGTGTGCGGCGGCGGCGCCTCCGGCGCCAACGCCGGTTTCCTGATGCCCATGTGGGCCCGCTTCAGCAGCCTGGTCGCGATCGGCGGCCACGAGGAGGCCCGCAGGATCGGCGAGGCCTCCGCCGTCGCCGTCGACGAGATCATCGACTTCGCCGACACCCACGGCATCGACATCGAGCACCGCCGCGGCCCCTGGATGTGGGCCGCCTCCTCGCCCGCCCAGCGCGGCGCCTGGCAGCAGACCCTGGACGACCTGCACCGCGCCGGGATCGAACCGCTGCACCGGATCACCGCCGCCGAGGCCCGCGAGACCGTCGGCACCCGCCACCACTACGGAGCGGTGCTCGACCCCGGCTGCGTCACCCTCCAGCCCGCCCGGCTGACCCGCGGGCTGCGCCGGGTCGCCCTGGACGCGGGCGTACGGATCCACGAACGCACCCCGCTCACCGCGCTGCGGCCCGCCCCGCGCGGCACCGTCCGCGCCCGCACCCCGTACGGCGCCGTCGACGCCGACAAGGTAGTGCTCGCCGTCAACGCCTGGGCCGGGCAGCTCGAAGACCTCGGCCGCCGCATGGTCACCGTCGCCAGCGACACCGTCCTCACCCGGCCGATACCGGACCGGCTCAAGGCCCTCGGCTGGGACGGCGAGGTCTCCGTCTGCGACTCCCGGCGGCGCCTGAACTACTACCGCACCACCCCCGACGGGCGGCTGCTCTTCGGCAAGGGCGGCTCCGGCGTCGCCTACGGCGACCTCGGTCCCAGCACCCTGTGGGGCGACGCCCTGCGTCCGGCCGAACTGCGGGCCCACCTCGCCCGCCTCTTCCCCGAACTCGCCGACGCCCCCGTCGACATGCGCTGGACCGCGCCCGTGGAGTACTCGGTGACCCATCTGCCCTTCGCCGGGTGGCTGACCTCGGTGCCCGGAGTCTGCTACGCCACCGGCTACTCCGGCGACGGCGTCGGCCCCTCGCGGCTGATGGCCAGGGTGCTCGCCTCCCTCGTCCTCGGCACGGACGACGAGTGGTCGCGCTCCGCCTTCACCCGGGTCCCCGGCGGCTGGTTCCCGCCGGAGCCGGTGCGCACCCCGGGCGCCCGCCTGGTGCTTCCGGCGCTGCGGGCGATGGAGGCCCGGGAGGACCGCGGGGGCCGGGTGCCGGACCTGGTCAAGCGGCTGGTGGAGGTGTTCTGACCCTCGGGGGGTTCACTGGTCCGGCACCGCGCGGAAGCGGCGCCGGTACTCCATCGGTGTGGTGTCGAGCCGGCGGCGGAAGGCCCGGATCAGGGTGTCCGTGGTGCCGAACCCGCAGTTCGTGGTGATCCGTTCGAGGGTCGCGTCGGTCGACTCAAGCAGGTGCCGGGCCCGCTCGACCCGCGCCGACTCGATGTAGGCGCTCGGGGTGGTGCCCAGCTCGGACTTGAAGATCCGGGTCAGCTGCCGCTCGCTGATGTGCGCGCTCGCGGCCAGGTCGGCGAGGGTGAGCCGGCCGCCGAGGTTGCGGGTGACGTAGTGCCGCAGGTCCTCCACCCGCCGGGTGGTGGAGACCGGTTCGAGCGGCACGCTGAACTGGCTCTGCCCGCTGGGCCGCTTCAGATACATCACCAGCTGCCGGGCCACCCGCAGCGCCGTCGGCTCGCCGAAGTCCTCGGCGACCAGCGCGAGCGACAGGTCCAGGCACGAGCTGATGCCGGCGCCGGTCCACACGTCGCCGTCCCGGACGAAGATCGGGTCGGCGTCCACCTCGACCGCCGGGTGCTCCGCGGCCAACTGCCCCGCCGTCGACCAGTGGGTGGTGGCCCGCTTGCCGTCGAGGAGCCCGGCGGCGGCCAGGATGTGCGCGCCGACGCAGACCGAGGTGACCCGGCGGGTCCGCGCGGCCAGGGTCCGCACCCAGGAGACCACCGTGGGGTCGACCAGGGCCCGCACCCGCCGCTCGCCGTCCGTCTCCACCGCGCCGGGCACCAGGAGGGTGTCGATGCTCCGGGCCGCCGCCTCCTCGAAGGTCAGGTCGGGCAGCACGCGCACCCCGGCCGAGGTGGTGACGGGCGCCGTCGACTCGGCGGCGAGGACCACCTCGTACCCCGTCGCGTCGTCCGTCTCGCGCCGCAGCAGCGCGAAGACCTCGGGAGGTCCGGTGACGTCGAGCAGGTCGACGCCCTCGAAGAGGACGATGACGACGAGCCGTCCGGCGCCGCTCACGATGACCCCACCCTCCCCGTCCGACCCTCTGCTCGCTCGCATGCTAGGGCACCGGCTGTTCACCTGCGGTGCGCCCGGAGACCTCCTCCCGATCGGGCGGCGGTCGCACGGCTCGGAGGTAATGCGTCTCTACGACGAACAGCCGACCGCCCAGGAGGACGTGTGCCACCCGCAGCACCCGCAGCCGAGACCGCGACCCGTCCGTCCCGGCCCCGGCTGCGGGCGGCGGCCGGTGCGGCGCTGCTCACCGGCGTGCTGTTCTGCCTGGCCTCGCGGCTCGCCGGGAGCTACCCGTTCGGCGCCCGGACCCGCAACATCGTCGACCTGGGCCAGCAGTACCTCCCGTACCACGCGTACTGGCGCCGACTGCTCCTCGGCGAGGCCCACGGCGACCTGTTCCTCAACTGGTCCTCGGGCTTCGGCAGCAACTTCCTGGGCGACCTCGGCACCTACCTCAGCAGCCCCTTCGACCTGCTCGTGGTGGTCTTCCCGGCCGACCGCCCCGAACTCGCCCTGTACGTCATCACCGCGCTCAAGATCGCCACCGCGGGCGCGGCCATGGCCGCCCTGCTGCTCACCCTGCGGCGCGGCCCGTGGCCGGTCGCCGCGATCCTCGGCACCGCGTACGCGCTCTCCGGCTGGACCTTCAACTACGGCGCCACCGTGCCCATGTGGCTCGACGGCCTGGTCGCCTTCCCGCTGCTCTGCCTGGTGGGGGAGTGGGCCCGGAAGCGGCGCCGGCCGGCCCTCGGGCCGCTGGTCGTCGCCGTCGCCTGGATCGCCAACTTCTACACCGCGTACATGGCCACCATCGGCGCCGCGGTCTTCCTCCTCGTCCGGCTGCTCACCACCGAGGACACCGGAGCCGACACCGCCGACGGCACCGGGGTCGGGCGCACGATCCGTCGGCCCCGCCTCGCCGCGCTGCTGCGCGCCGCCCGTACCGTCGCCATCGGCGTCGGGCTCGCCGCCCCGCTCGTCCTCGTCGTCTTCCTCGGCACCAAGGTCGCCGACCCGACCCCGCCGACCCCCTTCGCCCCGGCCGCCTGGACCGACGTCCTCGCCCGCTTCCTGCCGGCCACGGCGAGCGTCGCCTCGCCCGCCCTCTTCATCGGCACCCCGGCCCTGGCGCTCGCCCTCACCCTGCCGTTCAACAGCGCCGTCGCCGGCCGCGTCCGGGCCGGCTGGGTCACCGCGATCGTCCTGGTCACGCTGTCGCTGCAGTGGGAGCCGACCCATCTGCTCTGGCACGCCGGGGCCTCGCCCAACGGCATCCCGTACCGTCAGACCTTCGTCCTGTGCGGACTGTTGCTGATGGCGGCCTGGCTGTCCGTGGCCGGCGGCCTGCCCCGGCCGCTCGCCCTGCTCGGCGGCGCCGGCGCGCTCGCCTTCCTCGCCCGGGCCGCGGCCGTCAGCGTCGACATCGACCGCTGGACCTATCCGGCCGCCGCCGGGGCCGTCGCCCTGGCCGCACTCGCCGCCGTCGCCGCGCTGCTCGCCCGGTCCCGCCCGGCCGGCCGGCTGCTGCCCGTGCTCGCCGTCGGCCTGCTGCTCGCCGCGCAGGCGGGGGAGACCCTGGTCACCGGCAAGCGCATCGAGGAACAGCAGCTGAGCAAGGTCTCCTGGGCCCCCCGGATCGGCCCCTGGCACACCGAGATGACCGCCACCGTCGCCGCGAAGGACGCCTGGCCGCACCACCGCACCGACCCCGGCGAGGTCCCGGGCGGCAACGACGTGCTTCTGGTCGGCGGCGAGGGCGCCGACTACTACAGCAGCCTCACCTCCGACACGTACTCCCGCACCCTCGCCGCCCTCGGCTTCGGCTTCTACGCCAAGGGCCGGCACCCGGTCAGCCTCGACAACCCGGTCACCGACGCGATCTTCTCGATCGGCACCCGGATGCGCTCCACCCCCGAGGGCCCGCTGGAGCTCGACCGGCTCCCCGAGGCCCGCGTCGACGTCGCCGAAAGCCCCGTGCCGCCGCTCGTCACCGTCCGCCCGGTCCCGCCCGCGCCGGCCCCCGCGCCCGGCTCGGCCGCCGACACCGCCTTCGCCCGCCAGGAGCGCATGCTCGGGAGCATGGTGTACACGGTGCCGGCCGACCCGCGCCGTACCGACACCCCCGACGGAACCGGCGCCATCCTCACGGCGAGCTGCCCGGCCGGCTCCGAGGTCTGGCTCTGGGCCCCCGAGTACCAGGGCACCGCCACCCTCTCCGGCGGCCCGGCCGCGGCCTCGCCCGTGGTGTTCGCGGGCAAGCTCCCCTCCGTGCTCGCCCCCATGCAGCGGCTCGGCACCGTCCCCGCCTCCGGCGCCGTACGGATCGAGCTGACGCCCGAGCCGGAGGCCGCGCCCCGGCGGGGGCTGCCCGCCCGGCCGGTCGGCTGCCTGGAACGGCACCGGCTCGACAGCGCCGTACGCGAGCTCACCGCCACCGGCGCCACCGCCGTCCGCGCCACCGGCCACACCCTCACCGCCGAGCTGCCCGCCGGCAGCAGCGGCACCGCCGTGCTCGCCGTCCCCCGGATCTCCGGCTGGCGCTGCGCCGCCGGCGACGCGCCCCTGGAACCCGCGCACCGCCGCCTCGGCCTGCTCGCCGTCCCCCTCGACGGCAAGGCCACCACGGTGACCTGCTCCTTCCGCCCGCCCGGCACCAAGCTCGGCGGCGCGGCCGGCGCGGCGGCCCTCCTCGCGCTGCTCCTCACCGCGTGGCTCCACCGGAGCCGCCGGACCGGTGAACCCGCCGGACGGCGAGAGTTCACCGCCCGTGCAGATCCGGCTCGTTCAACGGAGAAGACCCCTGTCTAGCCTGCCCGACCAGTACCGATCAGCGAGTTGGTGAGTCCGAGTGCCGAAACTGTCCGTCGTCGTGCCCTTCCACAATGTCGGGCCCTACGCCCCCGACACCCTGCGCAGTCTCGCCGACAACGCGGACGACGACACCGAGTTCCTGCTGATCGACGACCACTCCACCGACGAGACGCCAGACCTCCTCGACCGCTGGAAGAGCCGCATCCCGCAGGCCACCGTCATCCGCCACGCGACCAACCTCGGCGTCGCCCAGGCCCGCAACACCGGCATCGACGCCGCCACCGGCGACTACATCACCTTCCTCGACGGCGACGACTGGTACGCCCCCGGGCACCTGCGCGCCATGGTCGACGGGATCCACCGCCTCGGCGTCGACTTCGCACGCACCGACCACGTCCTGTCCACCGGCCGGAACCGGCAGATCCGCTACGCCCCGGCGAAACTCCGCGACACCGCCATGGACCCGCGCGACGGCATCGCCCCGTCCAGCATGATCACCATGGTCGACTACCCCTTCGTGCCCTTCGGCGTCTACAGCGCCCGCCTCTTCGAGAACGGCACCGGCCGCTTCGAGACCAGACTGCGCACCGCCGAGGACCGTCTCTGGATCTGGCGCCTCCACCTCACCGCCACGAGCTACGCCGCGCTCTCCCTGCACGGCTGCTTCTACCGCCGCGGCGTCACCACCTCGCTCACCCAGATCACCGACAACCGGCAGCTGGACTTCATCCCGTCCTACGACCTGCTGCTCGACGAGGTCGGCCGGGACCGCGACGCCGACCGCTTCCTGCCCAAGGCCGTCCGCACCTACTGCGCGATGATCGCCTTCCACATGGCGAAGTCCGACCAGTACGAGGCGGCCGTCGGCAAGCGGCTGCGCCGCGACGTCACCGACGCGCTGCGCCGGATGCCGCAGCGGGTACTCGACGAGACCCTCGCGACCATGGACACCCCCCGCAGCACCCTCCTGAAGAGCCTGCGCGACACCGGAAAGGCCGCCTGAGCATGCCGACCACGGAACGCGACCCCGTCCAGATCTTCCAGGTGTCCACCCTGTACGGCGCCGCCACCGTCGCCGCCGCCATCGACGCCGGCCGCTTCGGCGCACCCGGCGCGGCCCGGCGCCTGCTGCTCGTCTCGAACAACGCCGAGATCCCCGAGACCGCCGTCCGCCTGGAGACGATGACCGGCTACGCGCAGGTCGCCGCCCGCTTCGACGGCGTCCTCGACTGGAACGAGGCCGTCCACCCGCACCACCCCAGCTCCTGGGCGCCGCGCCCCGAGGAGGCCCCGCTCTGGCAGCGGGTCCTGCGCACCGCCTGGGGGCTCGGCACCGCCCCCGTCGAGCTGGTCGTCGAGTCCATCCAGGTCAACCCGGCCAAGGCGCTCGCCGCCGTGTTCGCCGAGAGCTCCGTGCATGTCTACGCCGACGGCCTGATGAGCTACGGCCCCACCCGCGACGAACTGCCCCAGTCCATCGCCTGCCGCATCCGCCGGGTGCTCCACCTCGACCTGGTGCCCGGACTGCGGCCGCTGCTCCTCACCGAGTACGGCGT
This sequence comes from Streptomyces sp. SKN60, assembly GCF_026236535.1. Taxonomy (GTDB): domain Bacteria; phylum Actinomycetota; class Actinomycetes; order Streptomycetales; family Streptomycetaceae; genus Streptomyces. Next base: position 150,662 of record NZ_JAHTMW010000008.1, read on the forward strand.
CGGCGCCGAGCTCGTCCCCGACGACGCCTTCCGCGCGGTGCTGCGCGAGATCGCGACGGCCTCGGAGAGCTCGGCGGAGAACGCGGCCCTCGCCGCCGCGACCGCCGCCGCCCCCACCGCCCTGCTCCTCGGCCAGTACCTCGCCGTCCTCGGCATCCTCACCGTCGAGGAAGAGGAGGAGCTGCACGTGCGGATGCTGCGCGGCGCCGCCGCGGCCGGCCACCGCTCCGTGGTCTTCAAGCCGCACCCGACGGCCCCCGCCGGCTACTCCACCGCCCTGCGCGAAGAGGCCGCCCGCACCGGCGTCGACCTCACCGTCCTGGACGGCCCACTGCTCGCCGAGACCTTCTACGAACGATGCCGCCCCAACCTCGTCGTCGGGTGTTTCTCGACCGCGATGCTGACGGCCGCCGTCTACTTCGGCGTGCCGATCGCCCGGGTCGGCACCGGCACGGTCCTGGACCGCCTCACCCCGTACGAGAACAGCAACCGGGTCCCGCTCACGGTCGTCGACCACCTGGTGCCCGACCTGGACGGCGACACCGCGCCCGCCGTGCCGGGCGCCGCCTCCGACGGCCTCGCCCCGCTGGTCCGCGCCGTCGGCTACTGCATGCGCCCGGCCGCGCACCCCGGCCTGCGCGAGGAGACGGCCGCCTATCTCGCCGCGCACGGCACGGACCCGGCCCTGGCCCACCACTTCCCGGCCGAGCGGCTCGCGGAGCTGGAGCTGAAGGTCCCCGTCCGCGCGTAGCGGTTCTTACGTACGGTCGGCCGAGCGGACCAGGGTGAACACCGCGCCCTCCGGGTCGGTGACCAGGGCGAGCCGCCCCGCCGTGCCCTCGCGCGGCGGGCGGACCATCTGACCGCCCAGGTCCACGACCAGCCGGGCGGAGGCGTCGACGTCGGCCACCTCGAAGTACGTCATCCAGTGCGCGCCCCGGTCGCGGGGCAGCGCCGTGCCCACCCCGTGCAGCGAGGCGACCGGGCGCCCGTCGAGGTGGAGGGTCAGATAGTCGAAGTCGGCGGACACCACCGGCTCGACCTCGTAGTCGAAGACCGTCGCGTAGAACTTGCCGACGGAGGCCGTCTCGTAGGTCAGCAGCTCGTTCCACACTGGTGTCCCGGGCGGCCCGGCCGCCGCCGTGCCGTGGTGGGCGTCGGCCTGCCAGACCCCGAACACGGCGCCCGCCGGGTCCGCGCAGATCACCAGCCGGCCGGCCTCGCCCGCGTCCAGCGGGCCGACCGCGACCGTGCCGCCGCAGCAGCGGATGGTCTCCGCCGTCTCGTCGGCGTCGTCGGTGGCCAGATAGGGGGTCCAGGCGATCGGCAGATGCCGGTCCGGGGGCAGCTGACCGATGCCGGCCACCTCCCGCCCGTCCAGGAGCGCACGCACATACGGGCCGAGCTGCTGCGGACCCGGCACGAAGTCCCAGCCGAACAGCGCGGCGTAGAACTCCTGCGTCGCGTCAAGTCCGTGCACCATCAGGCTCACCCAACAGGGCGTACCGGGTGTGCGCCGAGTCGCCTCGGTCATCGTCACTCTCTTCTCGCCAGTGGCCGTGCGCGGTGGGCCGTGCGGGCCGTGCGGGGGCCTCCTGGCGGGTCCCTGCCCGCGCGCCGCCCGCCGTACACCTGGACCGGACGGCCGTCCCGACCCGATGGTGACACCGCGGGACGGCCCGCGCGCCCCGGACGAATCGGGCGGGTGCCGTCCGTCAGGGGGCGGGCTGCGCGAGGATGGCTCCCATGAAGCCCATCATCTCCGCAAGCGAACTCGTCAGCGAATCGGCCGGGGCGACGCCGCCGGTCCTCCTGGACGTCCGTTATCTGGCCGTCGGCGGTCCGCCCGGAAGGCCGGAGTACGAGGCCGGGCACATCCCCGGTGCCGTGTACGTGGACCTGGACGCCGAACTCGCGGGGCCGCCCGGTGCCGGCGGGCGCCACCCGCTGCCGGACCTGGCCGCCTTCGGCGCCACGATGCGCCGGGCCGGGGTGTCGGCCGGCACCCCGGTCGTGGTCTACGACGGCGGGCTCGGCTGGGGCGCGGCCCGCGCCTGGTGGCTGCTGCGCTGGGCCGGGCACCCGAACGTCCGGGTGCTCGACGGCGGCATCGCCGCGTGGCCGGGGGAGCTGTCCAAGGACGTGCCCGCGCCCGCGCCGGGCGACTTCGAGCCGCGCCCGGGCGGCCTGCGGCTGCTCGACGCGGACGGCGCCGCCTCGCTCGCCCGCTCGGGTCTGCTGCTCGACGCGCGCGCCGCCGAGCGCTACCGGGGCGACGTGGAGCCGATCGACCGGATCGGCGGCCACATCCCGGGTGCCGTCTCGGCCCCGACCATGGAGAACGTGGACGGAACCGGGCGCTTCCTCTCGGCCGAGGCCCTGAGGGCACGGTTCGCCGGGCTCGGCGCCGACTCCGCGGGTGAGATCGGCGTCTACTGCGGCTCCGGCGTCTCCGCCGCCCAGGAGGTGCTGGCCCTGGAGCTCGCCGGCTTCGAGGCCGCGCTCTACGCGGGCTCCTGGTCCGAGTGGTCCGGCGACCCGGCCCGCCCGGTGGCGACGGGGCCTGACCCGCAGTAGCCGCGGCGGTACGGCGAGGGGCTCGCGCCATCACCGTGGCGCGGGCCCTTCCCCGTACGACAACGGGTCAGTCCGACGACTGCTTCTTGCGGCGGGTGCCGAAGACGATCTCGTCCCAGCTGGGCACCGCCGCACGCCGCCCGGGTCGGACGCCGTCCGCCTCGGCCTGCCGGTCGGTGGTGCCGATGAGCCGGTCGCGGTGGCCCGAGACGGCCCGCGGCATCAGGACGTCCGCATAGGCGGAGCCGGCGCCCGCGGAGGCCGCCGGGGCGGGCGGCTCCTCGGCCTCGACCTCGTCGGAGGGCTCACTGACCGGCTGCTCGGGCACCACCAGGTCGCCGCGGAAGCTCGGCACCGCCTCCAGGAGGCTGGTGAGCGAGTCGCGCTCCTCCTCCGGCTCGGGAGCCGGGGCGGGCGCGCGGTCGATCTGCCGGTCGAGGGCACGGTCGAGCGGCCGGTCCCGGGGGAGCCGGGCGATCCGCGGCACGAACGGGAAGCTCGGCTCCGGAACGGCCGCGAGGGTGTCGTCGGTCTCGCCGATCAGCGCCCGCGCCTCGTCGTCCACGGCCTGGACGAGCCGCCGCGGCGGGTCGTACGTCCAGCTCGCCGTGTGCACCTCGCCCGCGACGCGGTAGACGAGCAGCACCTCCCAGGTGCCGTCGTCGCGGCGCCACGAGTCCCACTGCACGGTGTCCTTCTCGGCGCCGCGCAGCAGCAGCCGCTCCTGCACCGCCTCGCCGAGCTGGGGTCCGGTGTTCTCGCCGGGCCGGCGCACGGGGGTCTTGCGGGCCCGCTCCGCCATGAAGGCGCGCTCGGCCAGCACGGGGCCCTCGAAGCGGCGCACCCGGTCGACGGGGATGCCGGCGAGCTGTGCGACCTCCTCGGCGGAGGCACCGGCCCGTATCCGGGCCTGGATGTCGCGGGGGCGGAGGTGGCTCTCGACCTCGATCTCGATCTGTCCGAGCCGGGCGCGGTCGTTGCGGACCGCGGCACGCAGCCGCTCGTCGATCGGAAGTGTGTACTCCGTGTTGTCAGCAGCCTTCAGCACCAGTCGTGTGCCGTCGTTCGAGACGGCCACGACACGCAGTTCGGGCATGGGAACCTCCCGGGTGGTGCCTGCCGACGTCACGTGCGTCGCTGCTTCCGCTAGTCGAGTGTGGCCTGCCCGGGTGCAGCCTGCCACAACCCTGCCGAGTTGCCCGGCGTGTCGGGCATGGACCCTGGAACGCCGTTATGGCACGGTTACCTGAATGCGACGCAGAGTGACTGGCGGTCACGCTGTGTCGCGGTGCCCGTGCGGTGCTGCCGTGGCGCCGCCGGTTCGAGTGCCACCTTCGGCCCCCTTCCGTCGATTCCGGACACCCGTGAGGGAATCCGGACCCAGGGCTCGCCACAGTACTCCATTCGGGCCATCCGGGTGGAGCGGCGCGCCGCCCAACTTCTCGGGCGGCTTCGGAGTTGAGTCTTCGTGATCCCGGCCCCCGCGTGTCCCTCTTCACAGAAGCGTCGGAAACGGAACTAATCCCTTCGCCCATTTGTCCCTTCTGGGTGCACGCGGGAACGAATGAACGAGCTGGGACGGACATGCCCGAAGAGAAGAAGAAACGGTTCGACCTGAGCCTTCCTCAGGTCGCGGGCAGCGCGCTCGCGGCCGTGCTCGCCGCCAAACTCGCCTCCACGCTCGGTGTCTACGGCACCATCCTCGGCGCGGGTGTGATCAGTGTCATCGCCACCTGCGGCGGCCCGCTCCTCCAGCACCTCTTCAAGCGCACCGGCGAGCAGATGCGCGAGGTCGCCGCGCCGGCGAAGCAACCCCAGCGGCTCCAGGGGCCGGGGGAGTTCGGCGAGCCGACCGTCCACGGCACCCGGATGCGAGGCTGGAAGCGCCCCGCACTCGGCGCCGCCGCGGTCTTCCTGATCGCCATGGGCGGCATCACCGCGTACGAGCTGACCTCCGGTCAGGACCTCGGCGGCACCAAGGGCGCCACGACCTTCGGCTCGGCGGTGCGGGGCGGCGACCGTCAAGGCGAGGGCGGGAAGGGCGAGGAGTCACCGGCCCCGACGCCCCGGCGGGAGGGCGGTGGTGCCGGGACGCCGACCCCGGACGGGACCTCCGGCGGCGGCGGGACCGGTACGGCGACGCCCGATCCCACCGGTACGCCGACCGGCAGCCCGACCCCGACGCCGTCCGGCTCCACCGAACCCACCGACGCCCCGACCACCACGCCGCCGAGCACCGCTCCGCCGACCACCGCGCCCGCGAGCCCGCCCGCGACGGCCGCCGAGTGACCGTCAGTCGCCGAGCACCCGGCGCAGATAGTCGTTGCCGAAGCGCCGGTCCGGGTCGAGCCGGTCGCGCAGCGCCGTGAACTCGCCGAAGCGCGGATAGGCCTTCTCGAAGTAGGCGGCGTCCCGGGTGTGCACCTTGCCCCAGTGCGGGCGCCCGCCGTGCCCGGTCATGATCCGCTCCACCGCGGTGAAGTAGGCGCGGTGGGGCGTGCCCTTGTAGAGGTGCACGGCGATGTACGCGGACTCCCGGTCCGAGGCCGTGGACAGCGCGATGTCGTCGGCGGGCGCCGTACGCACCTCCACCGGGAAGCTCACCTTCAGCGGCGAGCGCTCGATCATCGCCTTCAGCTCGCGCAGCGCCGACACGGCCGCCTCACGCGGCAGCGCGTACTCCATCTCCAGGAAGCGCACCCGGCGCGGCGAGGTGTAGACCTTGTACGGGATGTCCGTGTACGTACGGGCGGACAGCGCCCGGCTGGAGACCTTGGCGAGCGCCGGGATGACCGGCGGCACGGCCCGGCCCAGCGAACAGGCCAGCTGGAAGACCCCGTTGGACAGCAGTTCGTCCTCGACCCAGCCGCTCACCCGGCCCACCGGAGCGGCGGGTCCAGCGCTGCGGTTGTTGCGCTTGGTGTTGCAGTTGTCGGTGTGCGGGAACCAGTAGAACTCGAAGTGCTCGTTCTCCGCGTGCAGCTGGTCGAACTCCGAGGTCACGCGGTCGAAGGACATCGGCTCCTCGCGCGCGGTGAGCAGGAAGACCGGCTCCACGGCGAAGGTGAGGGCGGTGACCACGCCGAGCGCGCCGAGGCCGATCCGGGCGGCGGCGAAGACCTCGGGGTTCTCGGTGGCCGAGCAGGTCATCAGGGAGCCGTCGGCGGTGACCAGTTCCATCGCGCGGATCTGCGCGGCGATCGAGGCGGAGTCACGCCCGGTGCCGTGGGTGCCGGTCGAGGTGGCGCCGGCGACCGTCTGCTCCATGATGTCGCCCATGTTCGTGAGCGACAGGCCCTCGCGCGCGAGCGCCGTGTTGAGCCGCTTCAGCGGGGTGCCGGACTCCACGGTCACGGTCATCGCCTCGCGGTCGATCCGGCGGATGCCGCTGAGCAGGTGCGGGCGCACCAGCACCCCGTCGGTGGCGGCGATGGAGGTGAAGGAGTGGCCGGTGCCGACCGTCTTCACCCGCAGGCCGTCCTCGGCCGCCCTGCGCACGGCGTCGGCGAGCTCCTCGGCCGAGGCCGGGCTCACCTCCCGCACGGGGCGGGAGGTGACGTTCCCCGCCCAGTTACGCCACGTGCTGCCCGCCGCCCTGGTGCTCCGCTCCGGCTGCGTCGTCGACCTGGTCAAGCTGCCCCTCCCGCGTCGGCGCCGGCCTGCGCAGCCGGCGGTGGCCCAGGAGCGCCACGGCGACCGCGAGCGCACCCGACAGGACGGGCACCACGTACCCCGACTCCGCCCCCGACGCGTCGACCACCCAGCCGGCGGCCGAGGAGCCCAGCGCCACACCGATCGCGAGCCCGGTTCCCGTCCAGGTCATGCCCTCGGTCAGCTTGGTGCGCGGTACGTGCGCTTCGACGAGGGCCATCGTGGTCACCATCGTCGGTGCGATGGAGAGGCCCGCGACAAAGAGCGCCACGGCCAGCAACGGCAGGTTCCCGGCCAGTAGGAGGGGGATCATACTCACGGCCATCGCGCCCACGCCCACGAGCCAGCGCACCGCCGGATCGCCCTTGACCCGGAGCAGTCCGAAGACCGCGCCGGCCAGACAGGAGCCCAGCGCGTACACCGCGAGCACCAGGCTCGCGGCCGACTTGTGGCCCTGTTCCTCGGAGAAGGCGACGGTCACCACGTCCACCGAGCCGAAGACGGCGCCCGTGGCCACGAAGGCCAGGGCGAGCACCTGGAGGCCGGGGGAGCGCAGCGCCGAGCCGCCGGAGTGGGTCTCGCGCGGGTGCGGGACGGGCTCGGTGGCGCGCTGCGAGGTCAGCCAGAAGACGCCGGCGGCGAGGAAGGCGCCGGCGAGCAGCGGGCCCGCCTCGGGGAACCACGTGGTCGACAGACCGATCGAGATGATCGGGCCGAAGATGAAGCAGATCTCGTCGACGATCGACTCCCACGAGTACGCGGTGTGCAGTCGCTGGGCGTCGCCGTGGTAGAGCGCCGCCCACCGCGCGCGGGTCATCGCGCCGAGGCTCGGGACGGTGCCGACGAAGGCCGTGAAGACGAACAGGGTCCAGTCCGGGGCCCCGAACTTCACGCACAGCAGCAGCCCGGCGGCGGCCGTCAGCGAGATCAGGGTGGCCGGGCGCAGCACCGCGCGCTGCCCGTGCCGGTCGACCAGGCGGGAGATCCGCGGGCCGAGCGCGGCGGCCGAGAGCGCGAGCGTCGCGGACAGCGCGCCCGCGAGCCCGTACCGCCCGGTGACCTGCGAGATCATGGTCACGATGCCGATGCCCATCATGGACAGCGGCATCCGGCCGATGAAGCCCGCGACGGAGAAGGCCGTGCTGCCGGGGGCCGCGAAGATCGCGCGATAGGGACTGGGCAAGGGGATCTCCGGGCTCGGGCAGGCATGCGGGACCGCACGGCGGGGCGCACACGTGTCAATTAATAGCTAAAGCCTACGGCGTTGAAGTCGCCCGGTCACTCGCTTTTCCGGTCGGGCTTCCGGTCGGGCCTCTGGTCGGATCTTCCCGTCGGTCTTCGGTCGGTCTTCCCGTCGGGCCGCACCACGGACCGTCAGCGGCGGGTGGCAGGATCGGTGCCATGTCCGACGCGCTCGATCCCGCCCCGTACGACGCCCTGCTGCTGCTCTCCTTCGGTGGCCCGGAAGGCCCCGACGACGTGGTCCCGTTCCTGGAGAACGTGACCCGCGGCCGCGGCATCCCCAAGGAACGCCTCAAGGAAGTGGGGCAGCACTACTTCCTCTTCGGCGGCGTCAGCCCCATCAACGGCCAGAACCGCACCCTGCTCGACGCCCTGCGCGCGGACTTCGCCGCGTCCGGCCTCGACCTGCCGGTCTACTGGGGCAACCGGAACTGGGCGCCGTACCTCACCGACACCCTGCGCGAGATGATCACCGACGGACGGCGCCACATCGCCGTCCTCGCCACCAGCGCGTACGCCTCCTACTCCGGCTGCCGGCAGTACCGGGAGAACCTGGCGGACTCGCTCGCCGAGCTGGAGGCGGAGGGCCTGCCGCTGCCCCGCGTCGACAAGCTCCGGCACTACTTCAACCACCCCGGCTTCGTCCGCCCCATGATCGAGGGCGTGCTCGCCTCCCTCGCCGAGCTCGACGAGTCCGTGCGCGCCGGGGCCCACCTCGCCTTCACCACCCACTCCATCCCCGACTCCGCCGCCGACACCTCCGGCCCCGTCGGCGGCCACGGCGAGGGCGGCGCCTACGTCCGGCAGCACCTCGACGTGGCCCGGCTGATCGCCGACGCGGTCCGCGAGGAGACCGGCGTCGAGCACCCCTGGCGGCTCGTCTACCAGTCGCGCAGCGGCGCCCCGCACATCCCGTGGCTGGAACCCGACATCTGCGACCACCTGGAGGAGCTGCACGCCGCCGGCGCCCCCGCCGTCGTGATGGTGCCGATCGGCTTCGTCTCGGACCACATGGAGGTCCTGTACGACCTCGACACCGAGGCCACCGCCAAGGCCGCCGAGCTCGGGCTGCCGGTCCGTCGCGCGGCCACCGTCGGCGCCGACCCCCGGTTCGCCGCGGCCGTGCGCGAGCTGGTCCTGGAGCGGGCCGCGGGCGAGCGCGGGCAGCGTGTCGAGCGCTGCGCCCTGGGCGCGCTCGGCGCCTCCCACGACCTGTGCCCGATCGGCTGCTGCCCCGGCCGGGCCGAGCGCCCGGCCGCCGCCGGCGCCGACAGCCCGTACGCGTGACCCCGACGCCGAAGGAGACCGAGGCATGACCGACCCCCTGCTGACCGAACTGCACGAGCTGGCCCTGGAGGCCGGCCGGCGGGCCGGCGCCCTGCTGCGCGACGGACGGCCCGACGACCTGGCGGTCGCCCAGACCAAGACCAGCGCCGTCGACGTCGTCACCGAGATGGACATCGCCGCCGAGAAGCTCATCACCGGCTTCCTCACCGAGCACCGCCCGCACGACGGCCTCCTCGGCGAGGAGGGCGCCGCCACCCCCGGCACCAGCGGGGTGCGCTGGGTCATCGACCCGCTCGACGGCACCGTGAACTATCTCTACGGCCTGCCGACCTGGGGCGTCTCCATCGCTGCCGAGCGGGACGGCGAGACCGTCGTCGGCGTCGTCGAGGTCCCGATGCGCGGCGAGACCTTCCACGCGACCCTCGGCGGCGGCGCCTGGCTCGGCGACCGGCGCCTCGCCGTCCGGCCCGCGCCCGAGCTCGGCCAGGCCCTGGTCGCGACCGGCTTCGGCTACGTGCAGGCCCGCCGCGACCACCAGGCCGCCGTGGCCCGGGAGCTGCTCCCCCAGGTCCGCGACATCCGCCGCGCCGGCTCCGCCGCCATCGACCTCTGCGACCTCGCGGCCGGCCGCCTCGACGCGTACTACGAGCGCGGCCTCAACCCCTGGGACCTCGCCGCGGGGGATCTGATCGCCCGCGAGGCGGGTGCCCTGACGGGCGGCCGGGCCGGCGAGCGCCCGTCGGGCGAGCTGCTCCTGGCGGCCCCGCGGGGCCTGTTCGGCACGCTGCAGGAGTTCCTGGAGCGGGCGGGCGCCTGGCACGACTGAGGCCGGGCAAGCCCCGCCCGCCGGACGGAGTCCGGCCAGGCGTCCGACGCCTGGGAGGCCCCCTGGGGCCGAGCAGTGCGAGGGCGGCCATGAAAGGTGGTGCCCTCGCCGCGGGCGATCTCATCGCCCGCGAGGCGGGCGCCCTGACCGGCGGCCGGGCCGGCGAGCGCCCGTCGGGCGAGCTGCTGCTCGCGGCCCCGCGGGGCCTGTTCGGCACGCTGCAGGAGTTCCTGGAGCGGGCGGGCGCCTGGCACGACTGAGGGACGGGCGCGCACGCCGGAGGGCCCCCGGAGCCGATGGTTCCGGGGGCCCTCCGAGGTATCCGCGGGGATCAGGCGCAGGCAGCGCCGATCTCCACGCCGTGTTCGGCGGCCAGGCGGTGCAGGTCGTCGAGCTCGGCCTGCTCGACGTCCGCGAGGAAGTCGTCGCCCGCCTCGCGAGCGCGCGTGAGGTCGGACTGCGTGGCCTTGATCCGGTGCAGCAGTCCTGCGGTGAAAGCGTCCATCGTGCGCCCCCTCGTCGTGGGTCGGTGGCACGGGGAGTGCCGGGGGTGGGTGGACCACGCACAGCCACCTCTGGGGGACAGAGAGCGGTAGGTGGCAGGCCACCTACAGGGCGTGATCGCGGGGTGTGCAGTCGTCCTCCCCAGCCCTTCGCGGACGGAAACCTCAACTGGCCCGCCGAATCAGGTGAATTCTTCGTGCGCCCCGGCGACCGACCGGTCGGACCGGAGCCCCGCAGGGCGCCTTACAGCCGGTTTACGGCCGCTCGGGGCAGGATGGATACGCACAGTCAGTGCGCAGAACCGCCTTGTCCGCGTGCGGGACCAGGGCGCCCAGGAAAGGACTTACGGACGTGCGCGTACTCGTCGTCGAGGACGAGCAGCTCCTCGCGGATGCGGTGGCCACCGGCCTGCGCCGGGAGGCCATGGCGGTCGACGTCGTGTACGACGGGGCCGCCGCCCTGGAGCGCGTCGGCGTCAACGACTACGACGTCGTGGTGCTCGACCGCGACCTCCCCCTGGTCCACGGCGACGACGTCTGCCGCAAGATCGTCGAGCTGGGCATGCCCACCCGGGTGCTGATGCTGACCGCCTCCGGCGACGTCAGCGACCGCGTCGAGGGCCTGGAGCTCGGCGCGGACGACTATCTCCCCAAGCCCTTCGCGTTCAGCGAGCTCACCGCCCGTGTGCGCGCCCTGGGGCGCCGCACCAGCGTGCCGCTGCCGCCCGTCCTGGAGCGGGCCGGCATCAAGCTCGACCCGAACCGCCGCGAGGTCTTCCGCGACGGCAAGGAGGTCCAGCTCGCGCCGAAGGAGTTCGCGGTCCTGGAGGTCCTGATGCGCAGCGAGGGCGCGGTCGTCTCGGCCGAGCAGCTCCTGGAGAAGGCCTGGGACGAGAACACCGACCCGTTCACCAACGTGGTCCGCGTCACGGTGATGACCCTGCGCCGCAAGCTCGGCGAGCCCCCGGTGATCGTCACCGTCCCCGGCTCGGGATACCGGATCTGAGCCGATGGCCCCGAACAACACGATCCTCCACGCGCCGCCGAAACCGCACTGGGACCCCCGGGACCCGGTCCGCCCGCTGCTGCGCCCCACCATCCGGATAAGGCTCACGCTGCTCTACGGCGGGATGTTCCTGATCGCCGGCATCATCCTGCTGGCGATCATCTACCTCTTCACCGCGCAGGCGGTCCGGGACACCACCGCGACCCTGCCCTTCAAGGTGGTCAGCGGCACGGTCACGCCGACCACCGACTGGTGCGAGCTGCCCCAGAAGTCCACCGGCGAGCCCTTCACCGGTGAGCAGCTCAACAACGCCGTCTCGATGTGTCTGCGGCACCAGAGCGACCTCGCCTTGGACGACCTGCTGCGGCGCTCCCTGTTCGCCCTGCTCGGCCTGAGCATCATCGCCTTCGCCTTCGGCTACGCCATGGCGGGCCGGGTGCTCTCCCCGCTGGGCCGGATCACCCGGACCGCCCGCCAGGTGGCCGGCACGGACCTGTCCCGCCGGATCGAGCTGGACGGGCCGGACGACGAGCTGAAGGAGCTCGCCGACACCTTCGACGAGATGCTGGAGCGCCTGGAGCGGGCCTTCAGCGCCCAGCAGCGCTTCGTCGGCAACGCCTCGCACGAGCTCCGCACCCCGCTGGCGATCAACCGCACGCTCCTCGAGGTCACGCTCTCGGACCCGGCGGCGCCGGTGGAGCTCCAGCAGCTCGGCAAGACCCTGCTCGCGACCAACGAGCGCAGCGAGCAGCTGGTCGAGGGCCTGCTGCTGCTCGCCCGCAGCGACAACGCGATCGTCGAGCGCAAACCGGTCGACCTGGCCGAGGTGGCCTCCCGGGCCATGGACCAGGCGCGCTCGGAGGCCGACGCCAAGGGCGTGGAGTTCCGCGGCGAGCGGGGCCCGGCCGTGGTCCAGGGCAACGGTGTGCTCCTGGAGCGGATCGCCCTGAACCTGGTGCAGAACGCCGTGCGGTACAACGTGCCGGCGGACGGCTGGGTGGAGGTCGTCACCTCTGTGCAGGGCGGTCAGGCCGTCCTGGAGGTGTCGAACACGGGCCCGGTCGTCCCGGCATACGAGATCGACAATCTTTTCGAGCCATTCCGGCGCCTCCGGCAGGAGCGCACGGGCAGTGACAAGGGTGTCGGCCTCGGCCTGTCGATCGCGCGCTCCGTCGCGCGGGCGCACGGCGGCCGTATCATCGCCGAGCCGCGCGAGGGCGGCGGACTCGTGATGCGTGTCACTCTGCCGATCTGACACACTGCACGAAGCCGACCGGTTTTGTTCGCTTTGCGCTGAATTTCCGGTTCTCTTTCCTCGGGTCGTTCTGTGTGATCGATCACAGGAATGAGTGTCCGGTCCTCCACTCTCCGTGATCGCGAATTCCCGCGGAAAACCCGGAAAAGTCCGGGTTTCCGGGGGTCCGAATGACGGGAAGTACACGGGGTGGCACCCGTGAGGGAGGGCCGCAGGACCGTGTACGGTCCGCTTCGCCACCCAAAGCCGGTCACTCGTGAGAGGGCGGATTGGGTGTCGATTGAGTAACAGACCTTGATGTGAGGCAAAATCTCCGCCTCAGGTCGGGCACAAGTCCGGCCTCTCACGCGTTACGTGCGCTGGAGACACCGCAAACCACCCAGAGGGGGAGAGCTGACATGGCAACGGATTACGACACCCCACGCAAGACCGACGACGACGTCGACTCGGACAGCCTTGAGGAACTGAAGGCCCGCCGGAACGACAAGTCGACCTCGACCGTCGACGTCGACGAGTTCGAGGCCGCCGAGGGCCTGGAGCTCCCGGGCGCCGACCTCTCGAACGAGGAACTGGCCGTCCGGGTCCTGCCCAAGCAGGCGGACGAGTTCACCTGCATGAGCTGCTTCCTCGTGCACCACCGGAGCCAGCTGGCCCGGGAGAAGAACGGTCAGCCGATCTGCCGCGACTGCGACTGAGATCGAGTGACCGTGGCAGGCGACACACCGTCTCGGAAGCGACGGCTCCGGCTCCCCGGGAGGTCGGAGGCGTACCAGGGCGGCTCGGGCCCGGCAGAGGGCGTCAAGGACGCTCCCTCCGCCGAGCACTCCGCCCCCCTGCCCGCACCTGGCGCACGTGACGACGGGCGAGGCCGCACGGCCTCGCTCGAAGCATCCGACGCGCACCGGGCCGGTCACCGGCTCGACCCGGACACCCACCTGGACCTCAGTGGCCCGGACCCCACCGGCCTCGCCGGCACCGGCCCGGACACCCGCGACGGCACCGCGAAGCGCGGCGTCCTGCGGCGCGTGGCCAACCCCGCGCGCGTCCAGCTCGAGCGCATCAGGCTCGACAGCGCCCGCATCGAAGCCGTACGGCGCGGAGTCAGGCGCGGCGGTCAGGGCGCCAGGGCCGGCATCGGCTATCTCGCGGACCGCGTCATCGAGATCGCCCCGCGCGTTCCCGTACGGGACCTCGCGACCCTCCGGCGGCAGTTCCCCGGCCTCGGCCCCGAGCAGATCGCCGACAAGCTCATCTCCGGCGCGTCCAGGGCCAGCGCCACCGTCGGCGCCGGCATCGGCGCCGCCGCCATGCTGCCCGTACCGCCCGCGATGGCCGCCGAGCTGGCCGCGGAGATCACCGGCGTCGCCGCCATCGAGCTCAAGCTCGTCGCCGAGCTGCACGAGGTCTACGGCCTGCGGCCCCCGGGCGCGCTCCCCCAGCGCTCCACCGCGTACCTCACCGCCTGGACCGAGGAGCGCGGCATCGACCCCACCAAGCCGACCACGGTCAACGCGGCGCTCGGCGGCCAGATGAAGCGCGAACTGCGCCAGCAGATCATGAAGCGCATGATGCGCAACCTGCCGAACCTCACCCCGTTCATGGTGGGCGCGGCCGTCGGCGCCGTGATGAACCGGCGCGACACCAGGAAACTCGCCGAGCACATCCGCAAGGACCTGCGCGCCCGCCAGATCCCCTGGGACGCCCTCCCGGCCCTGCCGCCCCTGGAGCAGCCGGAGAACCCCAAGGAGATCGACTTCTAGCCCTGGAGGGGCCCTGAGGGCCCCTGGAGGCCCGTACGGGACTACGCAGCCTCGGTGCGGGCCGCCTCGATCGCCGCCGCCAGTGCCTCCGGCTCACGGCTGGACAGATAGACGTACGGCGTCGGGTCCTCCGGGTCCGTCACCTCGACCCGTACCGCCGTCGCCACATAGCTGCGCATCACCATGAACGCGCGCGGGTCGGCCTTGTGCGTGCGCCAGGCGCGCGCCTCCTCGGCGTCGAGCACCTCGGGCGCCCCGAGCGCCGACGCCGGAATCCGTGCGTCCCCCGCGACCAGCGAGCCGGCCACCACCCGGATCCGGGCCGAGCCGTAAGAGGAGACGCCCACCGCGGCGAGCGCCCCCGCGGCGAGCAGACCGCCGAGCGCCGGCACCGTCCCCAGCGGGAACATGATCAGGGCGCCCGACAGACCGATCAGGGCCGCGATCAGCCACCAGGAGCGGGGTGCGGTCAGACGTTCGTCGAAGCTCGGGGCGGTCGCGGGCGCGGAAGGCTGCTGCATGTCCCCAAGCTTGGCACGGCGCGACCCGCGCCCGGCCGCGCGGGTAAGGTCTGCGCCTGTGACTGGAACATCTGCCGCTCTCACCCCGCCGGCCGACGCCATAGCGCCGGTACGCCACCCCGACGCGCCCGCCCCCGGCGAGCCGCTCGGGGCGCACTACGAGTACTGCTTCGGGTGCGGCGGCGGGCAGCCCCACGGTCTCCACCTGGAGGCGCGCGCGGGCGAGGGCGTGACGGTCACCGCGGAGTTCACCGTGACCCCCGACCACCAGGGCGCCCCCGGCCTCGCGCACGGCGGCGTGCTCGCCACCGCGCTCGACGAGACCCTTGGCTCCCTGAACTGGCTGCTGCGGGTCATCGCCGTGACCGGGCGCCTGGAGACCGACTTCGCCCGGCCCGTCCCGGTCGGCACGGTGCTCCACCTCCAGGCCGAGGTCACCGCCGTGCACGGCCGCAAGATCTACTCGACCGCCGTCGGCCGGATCGGCGGGCCCGAGGGCCCCGTCGCCGTCCGCGCCGACGCCCTCTTCATCGAGGTCAAGGTCGACCACTTCATCGACAACGGGCGCCCGGAGGAGATCCGGGCGGCCATGTCCGACCCCGACCAGGTCAGGCGCGCCCGCGCCTTCGAGGTGAACCCCTGATGCGCAATCCCGTCGACGTACTCATCCGCCGGGTGGACCCGGAGGTGCCGATCCCCGCGTACGGTCACCCCGGCGACGCCGGCGCCGATCTGGTGACCACCGAGGCCGCCGTGCTCGCCCCGGGGGAGCGGGCCGTGCTGCCCACCGGGGTGTCCATCGCGCTGCCCGACGGCTACGCCGCCTTCGTGCATCCGCGCTCCGGACTCGCGGCCCGCTGCGGAGTCGCCCTGGTGAATGCCCCGGGGACGGTCGATGCCGGGTACCGTGGAGAGATCAAGGTGATCGTGGTCAATCTCGACCCGCGCGAGAGCGTGCGGTTCGAGCGCTTCGACCGGATCGCCCAGCTGGTCGTCCAGCAGGTCGAGAAGGTGCGCTTCCACGAGGTGGCGGAGCTTCCCGGCTCTGCGCGGGCCGAGGGGGGCTTCGGGTCCACCGGCGGTCATGCCGCCGTGGACGGCACTACGGGTGGGAATCGATACGCTTCGGTCGTATCCGACCGGGAAGGACAGTGACGTGTTCGGACGTCGCAAGAAGAGCGGTGCCGCCGAGGACGCCGCCGAGCAGGTCGTCGACGCGGTGGACACCGAAGACGCGACCGACGCCGCCGGAGGGCAGCGCCGGGTGAACCTTCCGCCGGCACCCCGGCCCGACGGTCCCTGGGACATCTCCGAGGTCAGCCGGCCGGAGGACGGCCGGGTGGACCTCGGCGGCATCTTCGTGCCCGGTGTCGAGGGCATGGAGCTCCGGGTCGAGGTGGCGGGCGACGCGATCGTCGCGGCCACCGTCGTGCTGCGCGACAGCGCCGTGCAGCTCCAGGCCTTCGCCGCCCCCAAGAAGGAGGGCATCTGGGGCGAGGTCCGCGAGGAGATCGCCAACGGCATCACCCAGCAGGGCGGTGTCATCGACGAGATCGAGGGCCCGCTGGGCTGGGAGCTGCGCGCCCAGGTCCCGGTGCAGCTGCCCGACGGCAACCGGGGCGTCCAGCTGGTGCGCTTCGTCGGCGTCGACGGCCCGCGCTGGTTCCTGCGCGGCGTGATCTCCGGCCAGGGCGCGGTGCAGCCGGAGGCCGCCGGCCTCCTGGAGCAGATCGTCCGGGACACCGTGGTCGTCCGCGGCGAAGGGCCGATGGCCCCGCGCGACCCGATCGTCCTCAAGCTGCCCAACGACGCCCAGATGGTCCCGGACGGCGTGCAGCAGGACGACCAGTCCGGCTCCCGCTTCTCCGGCG
Source organism: Streptomyces sp. SKN60 (assembly GCF_026236535.1). Classification (GTDB taxonomy): domain Bacteria; phylum Actinomycetota; class Actinomycetes; order Streptomycetales; family Streptomycetaceae; genus Streptomyces. The sequence goes on from NZ_JAHTMW010000008.1 coordinate 167,161, forward strand.
GCATGGGACAGCTGCAGCGCGGCCCGGAGATCTCCGAGATCCGCTGAGGCCGGTGACATGAGCAGGCCCGGTGGGCCGCTCCCGTCCGCTCGTACCTCGGGTACGGGTGGGGCGGGAGCGGCCCACCGGGTTTTCCACAGCCGGTTTTCCACAGGCCTGGTCCCGCCGCGCGCCCGCGGCACATACTGGCGGAGCACACGTTCGAACCAGGGGGGTACCACGGTGAGTGAGAGCAACGCGCGGACCGGCACGGCCGTCCTCGACGACCCGGCGGCGGCGCCGATGGTCCGGGTGGAGAACCTGCACCGGTCGTACGGGACGGGGGCCGCCGCAGTCCACGCCCTGCGCGGCGTCTCCTTCGACATCCCGCGCGGCGAGCTGGTCGCCCTCAAGGGCCGCTCCGGCTCCGGCAAGACCACCCTGCTCAACCTGGTGGGCGGCCTCGACACCGCCGACCAGGGGCGCATCGTCATCGACGGCACCGACCTCGCCGATCTGGGCGAGGAGGGCCTGCTGGAACTGCGCCGGGACCGGATCGGATTCATCTTCCAGTCCTTCGGGCTCATACCGATCCTGACCGCCGCGGAGAACGTCGGCGTGCCGATGCGGCTGCGGAAGGCCGACCCGAAGGAGCGCGAGGAGCGCGTCGCCCTGCTGCTCTCGCTCGTCGGGCTCGCCGATCACACCGCCCAGCGCCCCGGAGAGCTCTCCGGCGGCCAGCAGCAGCGGGTCGCCATCGCCCGCGCCCTCGCCAACCGGCCCGCGCTGCTGATCGCCGACGAGCCCACCGGACAGCTGGACGCCGAGACCGGCCTGGCCGTGATGGAGCTGCTGCGGGCCGTGGTGCGCAGCGAGGGCTGCACCGCCCTGGTCGCCACCCACGACACCCAGCTCCTGGGCCTCGCGGACCGGGTGCTCGAGCTGCGCGACGGCGAGATCATCGAGCACTGACGAGTGCGCTGCTCCCGCCTCCGGCCGGCTGCATCAGAATCACGTCAAGACGGCCCGGAGCGCTGCTACCTGTGCGGAATGTCCGATTAGCTGGACGTAAGGTCATGGCATGGGACGCGGCAGACTCCGGATCTACCTGGGAGCGGCACCGGGCGTCGGGAAGACGTACGCGATGCTCTCCGAGGCGCACCGGCGCAGGGAGCGCGGTACCGACGTGGTCGTCGCGTTCGTCGAGCACCACGACCGGCCGCGCACCGAGGTGATGCTGCACGGCCTGGAGGGGATACCCCGGCGCCGCCTGGAGTACCGGGGCGGGGAGTTCTCCGAGATGGACGTGGACGCGGTCCTCGCCCGGCGGCCGGCCGTCGCGCTCGTCGACGAGCTCGCCCACACCAATGTGCCGGGCTCGCGCAACGCCAAGCGCTGGCAGGACGTGGAGGAACTCCTCGCGGCCGGCATCGACGTGGTCTCGACGGTGAACATCCAGCACCTGGAGTCCCTGGGCGACGTGGTCGAGTCGATCACGGGGGTGCGGCAGCAGGAGACGGTGCCGGACGAGGTGGTGCGCCGGGCCGACCAGATCGAGCTGGTCGACATGTCGCCGCAGGCCCTGCGGCGCCGGATGGCGCACGGCAACGTCTACCAGCCGGACAAGGTCGACGCGGCCCTGTCGAACTACTTCCGGCCCGGCAACCTGACGGCGCTGCGCGAGCTGGCGCTGCTGTGGACGGCCGACCGGGTCGACGAGTACCTGCGGCAGTACCGGGGCGAGCACAACATCCGCTCCACCTGGCAGGCCCGGGAGCGGATCGTCGTCGGCCTCACCGGCGGCCCCGAGGGCCGGACCCTGATCCGGCGGGCCGCCCGGCTCGCCGAGAAGGGCGCCGGCGGCGAGGTGCTCGCCGTCTACATCTCCCGCAGCGACGGCCTCACCGCCGCCTCGCCGAAGGAGCTGGCGGTGCAGCGGACGCTCGTCGAGGACCTCGGCGGAACGTTCCACCATGTGATCGGCGACGACGTGCCGCACGCCCTCCTGGAGTTCGCCCGGGGCGTCAACGCCACCCAGATCGTGCTCGGCTCCAGCCGCCGCCGCACCTGGCAGTACATGTTCGGGCCGGGCGTCGGCCAGACCGTGGCCCGCGAGTCGGGCCCCGACCTCGACGTGCACATCGTCACCCACGAGGAGGTCGCCAAGGGCCGCGGCCTGCCCGTCGCCCGCGGCGCGCGCCTCGGCCGGGGCCGGATCGTGTGCGCCTGGCTGGTCGGCGTCGCCGGACCCGCCCTGCTCACCCTGCTGCTCACCCATGTCGACGCGGACCTCGGCCTCGCCAACGACATGCTGCTCTTCCTCACCCTGACCGTCGCCTCCGCCCTCCTCGGCGGATTCCTGCCGGCCCTGGCCTCGGCGGCCTTCGGCTCCCTGCTGCTCAACTGGTTCTTCACCCCGCCGCTGCACCGGCTGACCATCGCCGACCCGCTGAACATCGTGGCCATCGCGGTCTTCTTCGGCGTCGGCATGTCCGTGGCCTCCGTCGTCGACCTGGCCGCCCGGCGCACCCAGCAGGCCGCCCGGCTGCGCGCCGAGTCCGAGGTGCTGTCCTACCTGGCCGGCAGCGTGCTGCGCGGCGAGAGCAGCCTGGAGGCCCTGCTCGAACGGGTCCGGGAGACCTTCTCCATGGAGTCCGTCGCCCTCCTGGAGCGCGCCGACGACCTCGCGCCCTGGACCTGTGCCGCGAGCGTCGGCGCCCACCCGGCGACCCGGCCCGACGACGCGGACGTCGACATGCCCGTCGGCGACCACCTGGCGCTCGCCCTCAACGGGCGGGTGCTGCCCGCCGAGGACCGCCGGGTCCTCGGCGCCTTCGCCGCCCAGGCCGCCGTCGTCCTCGACCGCCAGCGGCTCGTCGACGAGGCCGAGGGAGCCCGCAAGCTCGCCGAGGGCAACAAGATCCGCACCTCGCTGCTCGCCGCCGTCAGCCACGACCTGCGCACCCCGCTCGCGGGCATCAAGGCCTCCGTCAGCTCGCTCCGCTCCGACGACGTCGAATGGTCCGAGGAGGACCAGGCGCTCCTCCTCGAAGGCATCGAGGAGGGCGCCGACCGGCTCGACCACCTCGTCGGGAACCTCCTCGACATGTCCCGGCTGCAGACCGGCACCGTCACCCCACTGATCCGCCCCACCGACCTCGACGAGGTCGTCCCCATGGCCCTCGGCGGCGTCCCCGACGGCAGCGTCGAACTCGACATCCCCGAGACCCTCCCCATGGTCGACGTCGACCGCGGACTGCTTGAGCGGGCGGTCGCCAACATCGTCGAGAACGCCGTGAAGTACAGCCCCGAGGGCGTCCCCGTCGCCGTCTCCGCCAGCGTCCTCGGCGAACGCCTCGAACTGCGCGTCACCGACCGCGGCCCCGGCGTCCCGGACGAGGGCAAGGACGGCATCTTCGAACCGTTCCAGCGCTTCGGCGACGCCCCGCGCGGCTCCGGCGTCGGCCTCGGCCTCGCCGTCGCCCGCGGCTTCGTCGAGGCCATGGGCGGCACCCTCGCCGCCGAGGACACCCCCGGCGGCGGGCTCACCATGGTGCTCACCCTGCGCACCGCCGGCGGCGCCGCGCCGCCCCCGGACCCGGGCGCCGCCCCGCAGTCCGTCCACAGCTTCACGTAACCGACCCGGGCCACGGCCCCCGGCCCGTAACACCCCCTCACGACAACCGACAGGAAGGCCACCCTCCATGACCCGGGTCCTCGTGGTCGACGACGAGCCACAGATCGTCCGCGCCCTGGTGATCAACCTCAAGGCGCGGAAGTACGAGGTCGACGCGGCGCCCGACGGCGCCACCGCCCTCCGGCTCGCCGCCGAGCGCCACCCCGACGTCGTCGTCCTCGACCTCGGCCTGCCCGACATGGACGGCGTCGAGGTGATCAGGGGCCTGCGCGGCTGGACCCGGGTGCCGATCCTGGTGCTGTCCGCCCGGCAGACCTCCGACGAGAAGGTCGAGGCGCTCGACGCCGGCGCCGACGACTACGTCACCAAGCCCTTCGGCATGGACGAGCTGCTCGCCCGGCTGCGCGCCGCCGTCCGCCGCGCCGAGCCGGTCGGCCGCGAGGAGGGCGACGTGGTCGTCGAGACCGACGGCTTCACCGTCGACCTGGCCGCCAAGAAGGTGCACCGGGCCGGCAAGGACGTCCGGCTCACCCCGACCGAGTGGCACCTCCTGGAGGTCCTGGTCCGCAACAGCGGCCGCCTGGTGAGCCAGAAGCAGCTGCTCCAGGAGGTCTGGGGCCCCTCGTACGGCACCGAGACCAACTATCTGCGGGTCTACATGGCCCAGCTGCGCCGCAAGCTGGAGCCGGACCCCTCGCACCCGCGCCACTTCGTCACCGAACCGGGCATGGGCTACCGCTTCGAACACTGAGTTCGGTCTCCGGGTCCGGTCCGGGTCAGGTCCGGGGCCGCTCGGGGTTCGGTGCCCGACGGGCCGTCGGCGGCGGCCGGTACGCTTTTACGTATGAGTGCCGCACCGCGTACAGAGAAGCCCGCCGGGCGCTTCCGCCGCATGCTCGACCGGCTGTCCACCTCCCAGGAGGAGCTGGAGTCGGTCGAGCTCCAGGAGGACTCCGCGGCCTCGGGGTGCACCCGGATCTCCGACTGCCACGACCGCGAGATAGTCAAGGTGACTGGTACGTTGCGGACGGTCACCCTGCGCCCCCGTGCGGGTGTGCCCGCGCTGGAGGCCGAGCTCTTCGACGGCACCGCCCCGCTGGACGTGGTCTGGCTGGGCCGCCGCTCCATCGTGGGCATCGAGCCGGGCCGCAAGCTGATCGCCTCCGGTCGCATCTCCATGAGCCACGGCCGGCGGGTCCTCTTCAACCCCAAATACGAGCTCCGACCGCTCGGACAGGAGTAGCCGGTGACGTCAGTCGACAAGCCGACCACCGACAGGGACGCCCCGGCCGGCCAGGCCGGCAAGGCGGTGACCGAGGCCGCCCTCTTCGAGGCCTTCGGCGGCGTGCGCGGCATGGTGGAGACGGTCCTGCCCGGGCTGCTCTTCGTCACGATCTACACGATCAACAAGAACCTGCACTTCTCGGCGATCGCCGCGCTCGGCGTCTCGCTGGCCCTCGTGGCCGTGCGCCTGATCCGCCGCGACACCGTCAAGCACGCCTTCAGCGGCGTCTTCGGCGTCGCCTTCGGTGTCGTCTTCGCGATGATGACCGGCAACGCCAAGGACTTCTATCTGCCGGGCATGCTGTACACCCTCGGCCTGGCCCTGGCGTACATCATCACGACGCTGGCCGGCGTGCCGCTGATCGGTCTGATCCTCGGCCCGGTCTTCAAGGAGAACCTCTCCTGGCGCACCCGCAACCCGGGCCGCAAGAAGGCGTACGCGAAGGCCAGCTGGGCCTGGGGCCTGATCCTGCTCGCCAAGTGCGCGATCCTCTTCCCGCTCTACTGGTGGGCCGACACCACCCAGCTCGGCTGGGTCCTGGTCGCCCTGAAGATCCCGCCGTTCCTGCTCGCGGTCTATCTGACCTGGGTCTTCCTCGCCAAGGCACCGCCGCCGATCGACGTGTTCGCGGAGATGGAGGCCGAGGAGCAGGCCGAGAAGGAGGCCGAGAAGGCCCGCAAGGCCGCGGCTCAGGGCCGTACGGACGGCTAGCCCGCTGACGTGGACGTACGGGAAGGGGCCCGGGACCTGTCACAGGTCCCGGGCCCCTTCCCGTACGTCCACGCCAGCGCCGAGGCGGCTCGGCTACTCGGCGTCCTCGCGGCGGACCGAGAGCAGCTCCTCCAGCTGCTCCTCGCGGGCCTGGGTGGCCACGAACAGCAGCTCGTCGCCCGCCTCCAGGGTCTCCTCCGGGCTCGGGGTGAGCACCCGGGAGCCGCGGATGATGGTGACCAGGGAGGTGTCCTGCGGCCAGGCCACCTCGCCGACCTGGGTCCCCGCGATCGCCGACTCCGGCGGCAGGGTCAGCTCGACCAGGTTGGCGTCGCCGTGGCTGAAGCGCAGCAGCCGGACCAGGTCGCCGACGCTCACCGCCTCCTCGACCAGGGCCGACATCAGACGCGGCGTCGAGACGGCGACGTCCACGCCCCACGCCTCGTTGAACAGCCACTCGTTCTTCGGGTTGTTGACCCGGGCGACCACCCGCGGCACGCCGTACTCGGTCTTGGCGAGCAGCGAGACGACCAGGTTCACCTTGTCGTCGCCGGTCGCCGCGATCACGACGTTGCAGCGCTGCAGCGCCGCCTCGTCCAGCGAGGTGATCTCGCAGGCGTCGGCGAGCAGCCACTCCGCCTGCGGCACCCGCTCCACCGAGATGGCGGTCGGTGCCTTGTCGATGAGGAGGACCTCGTGGCCGTTCTCCAGGAGCTCGCCCGCGATGGAACGGCCCACCGCGCCGGCGCCGGCAATAGCGACACGCATCAGTGACCGCCCTCCTCGGGACCCTCGGCGAAGGCCGCCTCGACCTTGGCGATCTCGTCCGTCCGCATCATCACGTGCACGAGGTCGCCCTCCTGCAGCACCGTCTGCGAGGACGGGATGATCGCTTCGCCCAGCCGGGTGAGGAAGGCCACGCGCACGCCGGTCTCGTCCTGCAGCCGGCTGATCTTGTGCCCGATCCACGACGGCGAGGTGTGCACCTCGGCGAGCTGCACGCCGCCGCTCGGGTCACGCCACAGCGGCTCCGCGCCCGAGGGCAGCAGCCGGCGCAGCATCTGGTCGGCGGTCCAGCGGACCGTCGCGACCGTCGGGATGCCGAGGCGCTGGTAGACCTCGGCGCGCCGCGGGTCGTAGATCCGCGCGGCCACGTTCTCGATGCCGAACATCTCGCGGGCGACCCGCGCGGCGATGATGTTCGAGTTGTCGCCGCTGCTGACGGCGGCGAAGGCCCCGGCCTCCTCGATGCCCGCCTCGCGCAGCGTGTCCTGGTCGAAGCCCACGCCGGTCACCCGGCGGCCGCCGAACCCCGAGCCCAGGCGGCGGAACGCCGTCGGGTCCTGGTCCACGACCGCGACGGTGTGCCCCTGCTGTTCGAGGGTCTGCGCGAGAGCGGCTCCCACTCGCCCGCAGCCCATGATGACGATGTGCACGTCCCCTTACCCCGCACTCCTGATCGTCTTGCTGACCTGCGAAAACACCCTGCTCACAACTTTCCCGGCCGCGTCTGCGGCCACCTACCCGGCTTCACTCCGGTCCATGCTGTCCGTCCGAGCTTATGCGGCACCATCCACGGCGACCCATCCGAGGTCGCGCTGCGGCCGTTCGAGGTCACCACGCGGCCGTTCGACGTCACCACGCGGCCATCCAGGATCACCATGCGGCCATCCGAGGTGGCGACACAGGAGATTCCGTGCGGATCGGGGTGATGGTCGGCGTGGCCGGTTTCGAACGCTTACGATCCTCTGTTGTGTCCAAACTGACCGACGTGCCCAAACGGATCCTCATCGGACGGGCCCTGCGCAGCGACAAGCTCGGCGAGACCCTTCTTCCCAAGCGGATCGCCCTTCCCGTGTTCGCCTCCGACCCGCTGTCCTCGGTGGCGTACGCACCGGGTGAGGTGCTGCTCGTCCTCTCCGTCGCGGGCCTGTCGGCCTACCACTTCAGCCCGTGGATCGCGCTCGCGGTCGTGGTGCTGATGTTCACGGTCGTCGCCTCGTACCGGCAGAACGTGCACGCGTACCCCAGCGGCGGCGGCGACTACGAGGTCGCCACCACCAACCTCGGACCGAAGGCCGGACTGACCGTCGCGAGCGCCCTGCTCGTCGACTACGTCCTCACCGTCGCCGTCTCGATCTCCTCCGGCATCGAGAACCTCGGCTCCGCCGTCCCCTTCGTCGTCGAGCACAAGGTGGCCTCGGCCGTCGCGGTGATCATCCTGCTCACCCTGATGAACCTGCGCGGCGTGAAGGAGTCCGGCGGCCTCTTCGCCATCCCCACGTACATCTTCGTCTTCGGCGTCTTCGTCATGATCATCTGGGGTGCCTGGCGCGGCCTGGTCCTCGGCGACGACATGCAGGCCCCCACCGCCGGCTTCGAGATCAAGGCCGAGCACGGCGGACTCGCCGGCTTCGCGCTGGTCTTCCTGCTGCTGCGCGCCTTCTCCTCCGGCTGCGCCGCCCTCACCGGCGTCGAGGCCATCTCCAACGGCGTGCCCGCCTTCCGCAAGCCCAAGTCGAAGAACGCCGCCACCACCCTGGCCCTCATGGGCGGCCTCGCCGTCACCATGTTCTGCGGCATCATCTTCCTGGCCATGGCCACCGACGTCCGGATGGCCGAGAACCCGGGAGAGGACCTGCTGAACAACGGCGTCCCGCTCGGGGCGGGCTACGTCCAGGACCCGGTCATCTCGCAGGTCGCCGCCGCCGTGTTCGGCGACGGAACGTTCTTCTTCGTCCTGCTCGCCGCCGCCACCGCGCTCGTCCTCTTCCTGGCCGCCAACACCGCGTACAACGGCTTCCCGCTCCTCGGCTCGATCCTCGCCCAGGACCGCTACCTGCCGCGCCAGCTGCACACCCGCGGCGACCGCCTCGCCTTCTCCAACGGCATCGTGCTGCTCGCCGGCGCCGCCGCCCTCCTCGTCTGGATCTACGGCGCCGACTCGACGCGCCTGATCCAGCTGTACATCGTCGGCGTCTTCGTCTCCTTCACGCTCAGCCAGATCGGCATGGTCCGGCACTGGAACCGGCACCTGAAGACCGAGCGCGACACGGCCAAGCGCCGCCACATGATCCGCTCCCGCGCGATCAACGCCTTCGGCGCCTTCTTCACCGGCCTCGTCCTGGTCGTCGTCCTCGCCACCAAGTTCACCCACGGCGCCTGGGTCGCCCTGCTCGGCATGGTGATCTTCTACGTGACGATGACCGCGATCCGCCGCCACTACGACTCCGTGGCCGCCGAGATCGCCGCCGCCGAGGAGCGCCCCGACGAGTACGTGCGGCCCTCCCGGGTCCGCTCCGTCGTCCTCGTCTCCAAGCTGCACAAGCCCACCCTGCGCGCCCTCGCCTACGCCAAGCTCATGCACGCCGGCGAGCTGGAGGCGGTGAGCGTCAACGTCGACCCGGTGGAGACCAAGGCGCTGAAGGAGGAGTGGGAGCGGCGCGGCATCAACGTGCCGCTGAAGATCCTCGACTCGCCGTACCGCGAGATCACCCGGCCGGTCATCGAGTACGTGAAGACCCTGCGCCAGGAGAGCCCGCGCGACGCCGTCTCCGTCTACATCCCGGAGTACGTGGTCGGCCACTGGTACGAGCACCTGCTGCACAACCAGAGCGCGCTGCGCCTCAAGGGCCGGCTGCTGTTCACGCCAGGCGTGATGGTGACCTCGGTGCCGTACCAGCTCCAGTCCTCCGAGGCCGCGAAGAAGCGGGCCCGCAAGCGCTCGGAGTGGAACGCGCCGGGTTCGGTGCGCCGCGGCCCGGTGGAGAAGGTCCGCAAGGAACCGGCGGGAAAGAACAACTAGAAAAGAAGAACTAGACTGGTGGGCTGCTGTCGAGAACAGCAGCCCACTCTTCATCTCATTTCCTTTCCTTGCGCCCTGGGAGCCCCCGATCATGCAGAACACCCCTGTGAAGTCCCTGATCGGGGAGGAGTACGAGGTCGAGGTCGGCCCGGTCGCCCACGGCGGCCACTGCATCGCCCGCACCGAGGGCGGCCGCGTCCTCTTCGTGCGCCACGCGCTGCCCGGCGAGCGGGTCGTCGCCCGGGTCACCGAGGGCGAGGAGACCTCCCGCTTCCTGCGCGCCGACGCGGTCGAGATCCTGGACGCCTCCAAGGACCGCATCGAGGCGCCGTGCCCCTTCGCGGGCCCGGGCAAGTGCGGCGGCTGCGACTGGCAGCACGCCAAGCCGGGCGCGCAGCGCCGGCTCAAGGGCGAGGTGGTCGCCGAGCAGCTCAAGCGGCTCGCCGGGCTCACCCCGGAGGAGGCCGGCTGGGACGGCACGGTCGTGCCCGCCGAGGGCGACAAGCTCCCCGCCGGCCAGGTCCCGCAGTGGCGCACCCGCGTGCAGTACGCGATCGACGCCGACGGCCGGGTGGGCCTGCGCAAGCACCGCTCGCACGACGTTGAGGTGATCGACCACTGCATGATCGCCGCCGAGGGCGTCTCCGAGCTCGGCATCGAGAGCCGCACCTGGGAGGGCATGGCCTCGATCGAGGCCATCGCGGCGACCGGCTCCCAGGACCGCCAGGTCATCCTGACCCCGCGCCCGGGCGCCCGGCTCCCCATCGTCGAGCTCGACAAGCCCGTCTCCGTGATGCGCGTCGGCGAGAAGGACGGCGGCGTCCACCGCGTCCACGGCCGCCCCTTCGTCCGCGAACGCGCCGACGACCGCACCTACCGCGTGGGCAGCGGCGGCTTCTGGCAGGTCCACCCGAAGGCCGCGCAGACCCTGATGCTCGCCGTCATGCAGGGCCTGACCCCCCGCAAGGGCGAGACCGCCCTCGACCTCTACTGCGGCGTCGGCCTCTTCGCGGGCGCCCTCGCCGACCGCGTCGGCGACCAGGGCGCGGTCCTCGGCATCGAGTCCGGCAAGCGCGCGGTCGAGGACGCCCGCCACAACCTCGCCGACTTCCCCCGCGTCCGCATCGAACAGGGCAAGGTCGAGTCCGTCCTCCCGCGCACCGGCATCACCGACGTCGACCTCATCGTCCTCGACCCCCCGCGCGCCGGCGCCGGCAAGCAGACCGTCCACCACCTCGCCGCCCTCGGCGCCCGCCGCATCGCCTACGTCGCCTGCGACCCGGCCGCCCTCGCCCGCGACCTCGCCTACTTCCGCGAGGGCGGCTACCGAGTGCGGACGCTGCGGGTGTTCGACCTGTTCCCGATGACCCACCATGTCGAGTGCGTCGCGATCCTTGAGCCTGCCGATAAGGGTCGCTGACCTGCGGCTTTGCCGAGTGTGCGTCACGTGCGTTACGGGCGATATCTTGACGCATATCTGACGCACGTGACGCACGTTTGACGCATGAACGGCGCAGTCTCTGACGGGTCGTCACGTGCAATGGGTGACCGCCAGGCGCGCAGCGCTCACCCGTGTGCGGTGTGCTCCGCGAAGGGCAGGGAGAAAGGCAGCCGCGCCGTTAGCAGACTCCGCGCGTTCGCCTCTGGGTAGTGACTTTCCGTGACGCCGTGTGCCACTCGGAGTCCGTCATCCAGACGGCCACCACCCGCGCCACCAGGCTCGGCAAGCCCGTCACCCACTACCTGCAGACTCGCCGACCACGCTTCTCGGCTCGGCCGCAAGCCTGGCGCACCGGGACGAGCTGGCCGAGGAGATGCTCTGTGCCTTGGTGGCTTCGCCACAGTGGCGACGGTTCTCAGCGAGGTGGAGCAGCGGGACGTATGAGCCTGACTCGTCGCCTGCATCACACGAGAATCGCTGACGGGCCATCTCCGACGGTCTGTCCGTCGGCTTCAGTGTGCTGCCAGGTAGACCCGCCGGCGATCTCCTGGGATTCCACCGAGGCGGATCTCGATTGCTGGTATGTGGCGCCGCCTTGCCTGAACACGCCTCCGGTAGTGAGGCGCAGACTCGGAGTCTCGACCGGGTTGACTCCTTCGGCCCAGGGCCGCGTGGCGCGGCGGGCGCCCGGATGCGGTTGACGGCTTACTAGGGAAGGCCGCCGGGTCCGCCGTGACACGGCCGTGAATTCTGTCGGAGGCGTGAGCCGTGACGCAGAGCGAGACGACGTTCGATCCCATCCCCTCATGGACCCAGCTGGCGCGGGTGGAGGTCGCGGGCGCCCGATCTGGCGACGCTGCCGCACGGGACCGATGGCTTGTGGGCCCCGGCCTGGCGCCACCGCCTATCGGCGTGCTGACCACCGATCAGGTCATCGGCAGGTTCGGCGAGCCCGTAGTCGCCTTCTGCGTCGCCTTGCTGGTGGTCAGCAGTGCAATCGGAGACACCGGGGCTACGAGTTGACCACCACGCGGACCCGCCGCGAGCGCGCGGTGAGGACTCTGACCTTCTGGTTACGTCCGGCCTTCGTCCTGCGCGTCGTCAGCCGCTTCCAAAGGGTTGTGGGATTCGACCGCGCGATGTCCCTGGCGTCCAGCGCTCTGACCGCCTTGGTTCCGCTTGCCATCGTCTCCGGTTCGATCCTGTCCCACTTCCGGCACGCTGACACGGCGGAGCGGATCATCACACGCTACTCCCTCACCGGCGGTGGCGCAGACGCGGTCACGGCCATCTTCTCCGCGTCCGGGGAGACCGGCGTGGGAATCGTCGGAACCGTCTTCCTCACCGTCTCCTTGCTGAGCTTCACCCGCGCGGTGCAGCGGTTCTTCGAACAGACCTGGGAGCTCAAGCCACTCAGCGTGCGCAACACACTCAACGGCCTGCTGTGGATCCTGGTGCTGGCCGTGTACATGGCTGCCGCCGGCTGGGTCCGCGCCTCCACCGGACGCCCTCCACTGGAAGTCGGGGCCTCCCTTCTCACCGCCCCGCTCACAGCCGTGTTTCTGCTTGCCACCGGTCGGCTCCTGAGTGCTCGGCGACTCACCTGGAGAGACCTGCTTCCGTTCGCGGCCGCGGCCGCTGCCGCAGAAGCCGGCTTCGCCGTTGGCGCGACCGCCTACCTGCCCAGCTTCTTCAGTTCCTCCGCAACCCGGTACGGGCCGGTCGGGGCTGTCTTCGCGATGATCTCCACGCTCTTCGTCATCATGCTGATCATCGTCGCGTGCGGCGCCCTCGGCCGCGAAGTCGGAGTCGAACTCGACCGCATCCGCCGCGGCGAGCGACCTCCCGACAACGAGGTCCGCCAGGAGTGGGACATCGTTCTCGACCAGGTCCGGCTGCACTGGAACAGCAGGCGCACACGGCTGGGCAGACGTCAGGAGGATGAAACACCCGGTTCTTCCTGAGACCCGACCCGGTTCGGGGCACCCGCATGACTGGCGCACGCGAGCAGGACCGGCGAGGACGGTCGGATCCGGCTCCTGGCGGTCGAGGAACATCGCCGCGTCGTTGTACCCGTCTACGGCGATCACCCTGGAACCCGCGGACCTCCGATCTCGACTCGCGTGACGACTTCGTGGACGAGATCATCGAACAGGCCCTGGAGACCGGCGCCGAGGTCCGGTTCGTACCCGACGACACGCTGACCGGCCAGGAGCGGATCGCCGGAGTGCTGCGGTACTGAACACGGCCACGGCTACGGCCGCACCACAGGAAGGACACCGTGAACCCCACACCGGCACGCACACACCGGTCGGTCCGCGCGCGAGCGGCGACCGCGGCCGCCGCAGCCGTCGTCACCGCGCTCTCCATCACGACACTCGTGGCGTGCGGGTCCGACGGCGACGACACGGGCGGCCCAACCTTCAGCGAGCGCCCCACGGCACCGGACACCGGCTCCTTCTCCGGCGTCCCGCCCTCCTCGCTGGCCTCGTCCGCCGCCGAGGCCGTCGAATCCGCCCGCGCGTCCGCCTCGTCCGCCGCCGCCTCGGCGTCCGCGCGGGAAGCCTCGCGCAAGGCGTCGATCGGGGCCGAGATCGAGCGATCGCGCCAAGCGGCCGAGGCCGCCTTGAAGAACGTGGACGGCCGGGGGAACGCCCTGGCCGAGGTCGCGCTGACCGGCAAGCCCCGCGCCCAGACGGGCGGTCTGCTGACCGCCGTCGTGACCATCACCAACAAGACCGATGCCACGGCCTCCTACGCCGTCCAGGTCGACTTCTCGGACTCCGCCGGGAAGGTCGTCGAGACCCAGTTCGTCGGTGAGGAAGACCTTGCCCCCGGGGAGCGCCGGCAACCCCTGGTCATCAGCCGGCAACCGGCCGAGCCCGTACTCACGGCGCAACTCGCCAAGGCACAGCGGTACTGACCGCCACCCCTCAAGGAGAACCCGAATGTCCGAACTCATCGTCATCGGATACGAGGACCGCGCCGTCGCCGACAAGGCGTTCGCGGCGGTGCAGCGGCTCCGGGACGACCACGTCGTCGAACTGAACGGACTCGCCGTCGTCTCGGTGGACGAAGACGGCAAGACCCACGTGGACACGCCCGCCAAGAAGGAGGGGGAGGTAGCCCTCTCGGCCACGGCCGGCGCCCTGTGGGGCATGGTCTTCGGCATCATCATCCTCACCCCGGGGATCGGCGTGGTGGGCGCCGCCGTCGGGGGACTCATCGGCAAACTCAACCAGATGGGCGTCGACGGCAAGTTCCGCGGGAAGGTCCAAGAACTCCTCCGGCCTGGCTCGTCGGCGGTCGTGATCATGGCATCCAAGGTTACCGAGGACAGGTTCGCCGCGGTGATGGGCCCCTTTGGCGGAACCGTCCTCAAGACCTCTCTCCCGGAGGAGAGCGAGCGGGAGCTCGCGGAGCAGCTCGCCGGCCCCACTGCGGCCGGGTGACCTGGGGATCCGGCCGTCTCGTCGGGCGGTGTCGTCTCCTACGACGCGTCAGGATTGCCCGCTGTGGCCGCGGCGGCGTGCTCCCACCAGCGGCGACTCGGCTGACGGTGGCACCGGCCATCGTCACACAGGACGACATCGGCCAGTTCGAACAACACGTCCGGGGAATCCACCCAGCGTTCCCAGAATGGGGCGGTGAGTTCAGGGCCGATTCCATGAGTAGAGGCTGACGTGCGGCGAGGGGTCTTCTCCAAGCCCCGAATGGGACGAAGCGGGCTGGAAGGTACTGTCCGAGGCGCTGACGAGGCGGCGGATCAGTCCACGCGACGCAGCCGGTGCAGCGCGAGGGCGAGCTGGAGGCGCAGCCGGCCCTGCGGGGTGGTCAGCGGCCATCCCAGGAGGGACTGGGCGCGGTCGAGTCGGTCGCGCAGCGTCGAGTGGTGGACACGTAGTTTTCCGGCCGCGTCTCGCAGTCCGTGAGCGCAGGCCCAGGCGGCGAGCGTGGGCAGCAGGAGGGGTACGGAGGCCGCGGCCCGGTCGAGGGCGTTCAGGTCCGTCGGAGGGGCGTCGTCCGGGTACGCGCGGTCGGCGAGCAGTGCGAGAGCGCCGAGTTCATCTGCGTGGACGACGCGCGGGCCCGGGTCCTGTGGAGTGTCCTCGGACGTGAAGCGCAGCGCGGTGCGGGCCGCGGCGGCCGAGAGCGGCAGCCGTTCCACAGGGCCGTCGGGTCCCACGCCGATGCGCCCGGCAGGCAGTTCGGGAAAGGGGTGCTGTTGGAGGTGGAGGCGGCTCCCGGGCAGGGCCAGGGCGCGGACGGTGCCGGCCGGGTCGAGGCCGAGACGGCGTGCGGCGTACAGCCGGACCGCCTCAGGTGCGGAGGGGTCTGTAACCGTCTCGACCAGCGCGGGGTCATCGGGATCGGGGGCAGCGGGGGCGCGTCCGCGACTGCGGTCGAGGACGATCCCGATGGCGGCCGCGGCCCGCTCCAGAATCACGGCCTCCAGTACGGTTCCGGATCTCTCGCGCTCCAGCCAGACGGCCGGGCCGCTGCCGCGGGGCAGGGGGAGTGACGGCCAGTCGGCGCTCACCGGCCCGTCCTCGTCCCGCCGCCGTCCGTCGGGTTCCACGCGGATGCGGACCCGGCGGGGCGCGTCGACCAGGCGGGCGGGGCTGCCGGACAGCACCGCTGCTCCGCGTACGAGTGTTTCCAGTCCTGCCCGGCCTTCCACCAGTCGGTCGTAGTAGGCGATCACGCGTACTGCGGCCTCGGCGTCGGGGTCCAGGGCGCGCAGTCGTCCGGCCAGCTCTTCCATGCGTTCCTCGCTTCTTCCGCTCCGGTGACGGCCGGTCAGTCCCCGAGAAGTCGGCGGAGCCAGCGCAGCCGTGAGGTTCGGGCCTCCTGGGACAGGCCCGCATGGGGTGCGAAGGCGTCGAAGGCGTGGAAGCCTCCTGGCCACACGTGCAGTTCGGCTTCGCCGCCCGCCAGCCAGATTCCGGTGGCGTAGGCGATGTCCTCATCACGGAAAGTCTCCGCCGATCCGACGTCGATGAAGGCCGGCGGCAGTCCCGAAAGGTCGACCGACCGGGCAGGTGCGGCGTAGGGAGACACCTCGACGTCGGGGGCGAGTTCGCCGAGGAGTGCCCGCCATCCGGTCGCGTTGGAGGCGCGGTCCCACAGGCCGAGGCCGGCCATCTGGTGGGCAGAAGGGGTGTCATTGCGGTCGTCGAGCATCGGGCACATCAGGACCTGCCCGACCACGGCGGGGCCCTTGCGGTCGCGGGCGAGCAGCGCCACGGCGGCGGCGAGCCCGCCGCCGGCGCTCGTACCCGCGAGGACGACACGGCCGGGGTCCCCGCCGATCTCCGCGGCGTGTGCGGTCGTCCAGAGGAGGCCCGTGTAACAGTCCTCGACCGGGGCCGGGTGCGGGTGCTCGGGGGCGAGACGGTACTCCACCGACACCAGGACCGCGTCCAGTTCGAGGGCCCACTCCAGGGCGACGTCGAGCCCGTGCCGGTTGCTGCCCATGACCATCCCGCCGCCGTGCATGTAGTACACGACTGGCCTTGGACCGACCAGGCCGGGCGGCCTGCAGACCAGGAGCGGAATCTCCGGCACGCTGTCCGTGCCGGGAACGGTGAGCTCCTCGGTGTCGACCAGTCCGTGGGCCCGCAGTTCGTCGAGCGTCGAGGGCAGTGCGTCGGTGGCCGCGCGCTGCGCGGCGAGGGATTCGAGGGTGAGTCCGGTCGGGGCCGCGTCCGCGACGAGGGCCAGGGCCGCGGCGAGTTCGGGGTCGAACGGCGGGGGAGTGGGGGTCACGGTTCCTCCTTGTACCTGCCCGTTTGTCCGCGGGCAGGTCGATCCTTCCCGCCCCTCCTCCCGGCCGGACCCCGCCAGGAGACGGGAGTCTTCCGCTGTCCGGCGGGTGGTGAACGGTTCAGGAGGGAGCGGGGCCTTGGTCGTGCGGGTTCGGCCCACTCGTTCGCCGGTGGCCCTCCGCGTGCTCGGTCAGTCGCTCCTTCAGGCCCTTGATGAGGGAGGCAAGGCCGATCTCGAAGGCCAGCTCGGCCTGTTCGGGGTCGCGCGTCATGAGGTCGAGAGCCGAGCCGATCACGAAGTACTCGATGGACCGGACGACGGCCGGGATCTCGGCCTCCGGCCAGTGGGCTTCGCGCAACACCGCGTAGGCCCGCTCGTACGACTCCAGCGTCGCGGCCGACCCGACCGGCTGAGCGGTCAGCAGCGGCACCACACGGGGGTGCGCGGCGAAGACGGTGCGATAGGCCCGCGCCCAGCGTTCGGCCGCGACCGTCCACGGGCGCAGCTCGGCGTGCCCCGTGTCGATCTGGGCGACGAGCAGCTCACGGAGGCCCTCGACGAGCTCGTCCCGCCCCGAGATGTGGTTGTACATCGAGGGGCCTTTGACGCCGATTTCCGCCGCGATACGGCTGACGGACAGCGCCTCGGGGCCGTGCTCGTCGACGAGTCGCAGGGCCGTGCTCATGATGCGCTCGCGAGTGATCAGTCTCGTGCTGGGGCGTGCCATCGGATGCCTGTTCTTGTCCTGCTCTTGTTCTGGCCGTCGTGTCATGGCTAGCCTACCGTAAAACTACGCAGTCTAGTTTTAGGGTGGTGGATGCCCATGCGGTACTCGGAGTACCGGCGCTATGACGCGGTGGGGCTTGCCGATCTGGTCGCCCGGCGGGAGGTCTCGCCGGGGGAGCTGCTCGACGTCGCCGTGGAGCGGGCGGAGGCAGTGAACGGGCGTCTCAACGCCATCGTCACGCCCATGTACGACCTCGCGCGGGAGCGCGTCACCGGGGAGCTCGCCGGACCTCTCGCCGGTGTGCCGTTCCTGATCAAGGACCTGTTCCAGGACTACGCCGGCCTGCCGACCGGCAGCGGCTCGCGCGCCGCGAGGCGTTCTGTGCCGTCCCGGCACAGTGAGGTCGTCCGGCGGTGGCTGGACGCGGGGCTGGTCGTCCTCGGCAAGACCAACACGCCGGAGTTCGGCTGCAAGTCGATCACGGAACCCGAGGTCAACGGACCCACGCGCAACCCCTGGAACCTCGACCACACTCCTGGGGGTTCGTCGGGTGGCTCGGCCGCGGCTGTCGCGGCCGGGATCGTCCCCGTGGCGGGCGCCAACGACGGGGGCGGCTCGATCCGTATTCCCGCCGCCTGCTGCGGGCTGTTCGGCCTCAAGCCCGGACGGGGTGTCCTTCCGGCCGGGCCGTCCCACGCGGAACACCAGCAGGGGCTGGCCACCGAGGGTGTGGTCTCGCGCACCGTCCGCGACACAGCCGCGATGCTGGACGTCCTCACCTCGGGGGTCGACCTCGGGGGTCCCTACCTGCCGGGCCGCGCCGGCATCCCGTACGCACAGGCCGTGCGGCGACCACCCGGCAGACTGCGTATCGGCTTCACGACCCGCTCGCCCATCGGCACCCCTGTCGCCGCCGAAGCCATGGCGGCGGTTGAGGAGACCGTCGCGCTCCTGCAGCGGCTGGGCCACGACGTCGAACCGGCCGAGCCGACCATCGACGGACAACGCCTGGCGCTCGACTTCCTCACCGCCTGGTACACCAGCACCGCGGCCACCGTGGCCGAGCTGCGCCGCACGACCGGCGCGCGGTCCCGGGACTTCGAAGCGGACACCCTGCTGCTCGCGGCCGTCGGCCGGTCGATCGCGGCCCCCGAGTACTACGCCGCCCATGACCGACGGAACGCACACGCCCGTGCCCTGACCGACTTCCACGAGCGCTACGACCTGCTGCTCACCCCGACACTCGGCGGCCCGCCCGTCAGGATCGGCGAACTCGACACCCCGGCCTGGATGAAGGCCGCCGGCCGGCTGCTGACGCGCCTCGGACTCATGGGGCGGCTCGCCAGGACGGACCTGTGGAAGCAAGTCGTCCTCGCCAACCTCACCACGGCCCCCTTCACCCAACTCGCCAACATCACGGGCCGCCCCGCCATGTCGGTCCCGGGCCACCGCACGCCGCACGGCCTGCCCCTGGGCGTCCAGTTCGTCGGCCCGCTCGGCGGCGAAGGGCTGCTGTTCTCCCTCGCCGCCCAGCTGGAGGCCGAACGCCCCTGGGCCCAGGAGGAACCGCCGCTCTAGGCATCACCGGCACCCGCACCGCCGTCCATTCCCACCGTAGGAGCACCCATGACCTTCAACGCCGTGACCTCGCTACGCGAGTCCCGCCGTTCGCACCCCGACAAGCCCCTGCTCCACTTCGCCGATCACACCCTGACCTACGCCGACGTGGACACGATGTCCGGGCGCGTGGCCGGCGCCCTGCGTGGCCTCGGCTTGCCGCTCGGGGCCAAGGTGGCCGTCCAACTGCCCAACGTGCCGGAGTTTTTGTTCACGTACTACGGCATCCTCAAGGCCGGCCTGGTCATGGTCCCGCTGAACCCGCTTCTGAGCGAGGCGGAGACGGCGTTCCAGCTGACGGACTCCGGCGCCGGCCTGCTCGTCACCTTCGAGGGTTGCGCGACCCGGGCGATGGCCGGTGCGGCCCGTGCGGGTGTGGACGCCGTCTACGTGGTCAGCTTCCCGGACGCGGGGGTGGGTGAGCCGTGGCGCGCGGCGGGCGGCCGGGACTACGTGGAGCTGTGTGCCGCAGAGGACTCCGGAGAGATCGCGGCCACGAGCCCCGAGGACACGGCCGTCCTGCTCTACACCAGCGGGACCACCGGCCGACCCAAGGGAGCGGAGCTCACTCACTTCCAGCTCCACATGAACTGCACCGTGGCGGGCGAGGTGTTCGGCTTCCGGGCGGACGACGTGAGTCTCGCCGTACTGCCGCTCTTCCATGTCTTCGGCCTTTCGAGCGTGCTCAATATCGCGGTGCGCTTCGGCGGCACCGTCGTGCTGGTGCCGCGGTTCGAGACCACGGCGGTCCTCGATGCCGTCGAGCGTCACCGGTGCACCGTGTTCTCCGGTGTGCCGACGATGTACGTCGACTTGTCGCGCGCCGATGTAGCGGGCCGGGATCTGTCCTCGCTCCGGGTCGGCATCTCGGCCGGAGCGGCCATACCGGGCGAGGTGATCCAGGCCTTCGAGAAGAGAATCCCGACCGCGGTGGTGCTGGAGGGCTACGGTCTGTCCGAGACCGCCGGCACCGCGACCTTCAACGTCAGCGCCGAGCAGCGCAAGGTGCTCTCGATCGGCAAGCCGCTGTGGGGCGTGGAGACCCGGATCGTCGACCCGGCGGGCGTCGTGCTGCCGCCCGGTCCCGACCACATCGGCGAGATCACCATTCGCGGCCACAACGTCATGAAGGGCTACTACAAGCGGCCGGCGGAGACCGCCGAGACGCTGCGGGACGGCTGGCTCTACACCGGCGACCTGGGGTACCGCGACGACGACGGCTATCTGCATCTGGTCGACCGCAAGAAGGACCTCGTCATCCGGGGCGGGTACAACGTCTACCCGCGCGAGGTCGAAGAGGTCCTCTACGGCCATCCCGCCGTCGCCGAGGCCGCCGTCCTGGGACGGTCCGACGACCGGCTCGGAGAGGAAGTCGTCGCCTTCGTCAGTCTGGTTGCCGGAGCTGCCGCGGCCCCGGACGAGATCGTCGCCTACTGCCGGGACCGACTCGCCGCCTACAAGTACCCGCGCGAGGTCCGCGTCCTGGACGCCCTTCCGAAGGGGCCCACAGGAAAGATCCTCAAGAACGAGCTGCACATGCGTTGAGCGGCCGGGCGGCTCCGTCGCCGCTCGAATCACCCGCCTGATGATCACGATCGCCTCGTACTCACATACCCATGTACCGATGCACGGAAGGACCCTCATGACCACCACGTCCCAGAACCCGCCCGGGGTGGACCTCGCACAGCTGCGCGCCAGGCTCGACGCGGACCTGCCCGGCACCGTGAACGGCGCGTTGCGTGCCCGTCTCCTGGATGGGGGTAAGTCCAACCTCACCTACCTGGTCGACGACGGCAGCTCCCGGTGGGTGCTCCGTCGGCCTCCGCTCGGCCATGTCCTGGCCACGGCCCACGACATGAACCGCGAGTACCGTGTGATGGCGGCCCTGCGGCCGACCTGCGTCCCTGTGCCCGGGACGGTGACGCTCGTCGAGGACGACAGCGTCATCGGCGCACCCTTCTACCTGATGGAGTACGTGGAGGGCACCGTCCACCGAGACGCCGGCGTGCTTGCCGCACTGGGTACCGGACGGGTGCACGCGCTCGGCCTGCGTCTCGTGGACACCTTGGTCGACCTGCACGACGTCGCCCCGGACGCGGTCGGCCTCGGTGACTTCGGCCGTCCCGACGGCTTCCTCGAACGGCAGTTGCGTCGGTGGTCCGGGCAGTTGACGGCCTCCCACAGCCGGGACATTCCCGGCGTCGACGCCCTGCGTACCCAGTTGGAGCGAACTCTCCCGGAATCCCCGGCCCCCACCCTCGTCCACGGCGACTACCGCCTGGACAACGTGCTCGTCGACACCGACGACCGGATCGCGGCCGTCCTCGACTGGGAGCTGTCCACCCTCGGCGACCCCCTCACCGACCTCGGCCTCCTGGTGATGTACACCTCGTTGGCCCGCCGCCCCGACGTGGCCCTGCCGGGAACGGTGCTGGCCGAGGGGTTCCCGGAGGCGGACGAACTGGCCGCACGCTACGCCCAGGGATCCGGCCGCGACCTTTCACGCCTGAGCTGGTACGTCGGCCTGGCCGCCTTCAAGCTCGCCGTCGTCCTGGAGAGCATCCACTACCGCCACCAGCGTGGCGGCACCGTCGGCGACGGCTTCGACCGCGTCGGCGAACTCGTCGAGCCCTTCGTCCGGTTCGGCCTCGACGCGCTCAAGGAGGACTGATCGTGGACTTCTCGCATGACGCCCGCACCGAAGAGCTCCGGGAACAACTTCTGCTGTTCATGGACGAGTGCGTCCACCCTGCCGAGCCGGTACTGGAGGCCCAGCTCGCTGATCCCACACGACAGCCCTGGTCGATCCCGCCCATCGTGGCCGCCCTGCAGTCCGAAGCGAGGCGGCGCGGGCTGTGGAACCTCTTTCTCCCCGGAGAGCACGGCGCCGGCCTGACCAACCTCCAGTACGCTCCCCTCGCCGAGATCACGGGCCGATCCATCCAACTGGCCCCACCCGCCCTCAACTGCGCCGCTCCGGACACCGGCAACATGGAGCTGCTCGCCCAGTTCGGCAGCGAGGAGCAGCGCGAACGGTGGCTCAAGCCACTGCTCGCCGGCGAGGTTCGCTCGGCCTTCGCCATGACGGAGCCCGACGTGGCCTCGTCCGACGCCTCCAACATCACGACCCGGATCAACCGCGACGGCGACGAGTACGTCATCAACGGCCGCAAGTGGTACATCACGGGTGCGATGAACCCCGAGTGCCGCCTCCTCATCCTGATGGGCAAGACCGACCCGGCGGCCGCCCCACACCGTCAGCAGAGCATGCTCCTCGTGCCCCGGGACACCCCCGGTGTGACCGTGGTCCGCGGCATGAAGGTCTTCGGCTACGAGGACGACGACCACGGCGGCCACGCCGAGGTCCGCTTCGACGACGTGCGCGTGCCGACAGCCCAGCTCCTGGGCGAGGAAGGAGCCGGTTTCGCCATGGCCCAGGCCAGGCTCGGCCCGGGCCGTATCCACCACTGCATGCGCGCGATCGGCATCGCCGAACGCGCAGTGGAGCTGATGTGCCGCAGAGCGCTCGACCGTCATGCCTTCGGGGGGCCGCTCGCAGACCAAGAAGTGGTGCAGACCTGGATCGCAGACGCCCGCGTACGGATCGAACAGGCGCGACTTCTGGTGCTGAAGGCGGCCTGGCTCATGGACACCGTCGGAAACCGCGGCGCCCACACGGAGATCCAGGCCATCAAGATCGCCGTGCCGACCACCGTCCAGTGGATCCTCGACAAGGCCATCCAGACTCACGGCGCCGCCGGCGTGAGCCAGGACACCGTCCTGGCTTCCCTGTGGGCCGGCATACGGACCCTGCGCATGGCCGACGGCCCCGACGAGGTGCACAGGCGATCCCTGGCCCGACGCGAGCTGCGCCGTCACGAGGGCCTGCGCCGTCAGGATGCCGGATGACTTCCGACGTCCGGGCGTCCTCCCCGCCTGGCGGCGAGCTCGGCCGATCACCGAGGGCCGTCTCCGCGGCGGTTCGGTCACAAGAGGCAGAGACTGCCACGCGAGGCACTTGGGGTAGGCGGTAACGGCGGCGCGGATCAGATCTTCTCGGCCATCACACGTGGGTGGTCGCTGGTGAGCATGGTCATGTCCTCGACGTCGGACGTCAGGATGGTGACGCGGCCGGGGTGGGCGAGGGCGGTCGCGCAGAGCATGGCGTCGATGGCGTACTTGTGACCGTGCAGCCCGGCCGCGCGCAACAGGGTGGCGGCGGACTGGGCGAAGGCCTGGGTGGCCGGCTCGACCCGCAACCGGGACAGCGTCCATTTGAGGGCGGCGTCGTTCATCCGGGGGTGGATCACCTCGACGAGTACCGCGGCTGAGGTGATCACGGGCAGGTCGGCGTCGCGGGCGGCGGTGAGCCACTCGTGGACCTCGCGGTCGCGTTGCACGGCTTTGGCCAGGCCCTCGCTGTCCAGGATCAGGGCACCGCTCACGCGGCCGCACCGGCATCGGAGGAGGTGCCACCGGTGAGCTTCGCGCGCTTGGCGGCCACTGCCTCCGGATCGGCGGGGCCGTGGGTCTTGTCGAAGTCGGCGATCAGCTCGTCCAGGTTGTCGCGCTCGATCTGCCGCTGCGCGGCCTTCTCCAGATACGCGGAGACACCCCGCCTGCCGACCCGCTCACGGATCGCTTGCAAGGTGCCGGCCGTGAGGGAGACGGAGATACCGCTGGTGGGGCCGTCGCCGGGAGGGAAGTCGGTGTCTTCGTCAGCCATAACACGAGTATGGCATTCCGAATGCTATACAGCGAGATTCTCGGTGGTGCGGAGCCCTGAATGTTGCCCGGTCGCGCGTCAGGGATCGCACGTAACGCCCATCATGCACGTAACGCACATGATCTTGCGTCCGTTTTGCGTCGCGTGCCCCACCTGACCTGCGGTTTTCTTCAACCTGTTTTGGCTCTACATGTTTGCGATGACCCACCATGTCGAGTGCGTCGCGATCCTTGAGCCTGCCGATAAGGGTCGCTGACCTGCGGCTTTGCCGAGTGTGCATTATGTGCGTCACGTGCGTTACGGGCGTTACGGGCGATATCTTGACGCATATCTGACGCACGTGACGCACGTTTGACGCATGGACGGCGCGGATTCTGACGGGGCATCATGAAAGGTTCGGCGGGCTGCCAGGCGGAGCCTCGGCCGGATGACAGGGATCCCTCGAAGGGGCGGGATGCCGGCTGGCGAGGTGGCGGCCGGCCTCGCCCCGTCCCTCCCGGCTGTGACCGTCGGTGATGCGGGGGCGGGTGCCGGGCGGCTGCAGTCTCGGGCGCTGTAGGGGCTCCAGTGCCCGAGAAAGGGCCGGAGGTCGTCGGTCCGCGGTCGGCGGCTTGGCCCCGAAGCGTGCCCTCCTGCACGATCTCGGCGAGCTGGTCTTCGAGGGGGCGCGGCCTGGAGGTGTCGGCCCATTCGCTCGCCCGATCTGCCGCGTCAGAGGTTCGTCTCCCGCGATCTCCAACCTGTGCGTGCGGGACCGGAGCGCAGGACACCGTACCGGCGATGTCGCCGCGGGAAGGCGGTTCTTGCGTCGTCTGTGGCGGTGAAGGGCTAGAGAGCGGGGTCGGGGTGGGGCAGTCGTGATTCCAGAAGCTGCTCGGCTAGCTCGACCATGTGGTCGCCGGGGTCGGTGGTGCCCATGGCGGCTGCCAGGACTTGTGCACCGTCGAGGATGACCAGGAGCTTTGCAGCAGTGTCCTGGGGGTCGGCGTCACCGGCTTCACGTAGCTGCTCGCACAGCCACTCCTGCACTTCGGCCTTGTGCGTGACTGCTGCTGCGTGGGCGGGGTGGTCCTGCTCAGGGAACTCGCTGGTGATGTTGAGGGTGGCGCAGCCGCGGTAGCCGGGGAGGGCCATGTCCTGGCGGGTGAGGTCGAACAGCACCTTGATGCGTGCGCGGGCGTCGGGCGCGGCGGCGGCGGTCTCGCGCAGGTGCTGCCACCATTCCTTGTTCCGGGTGACGAGGTAGGCGGTGACCAGGTCGTCCTTGGTGGCGAACTGGCGGTAGAGGGTGGCGTTGGCCACCTTGGCGCTGCTGATCACCAGGTCCATGCCGACTGCGCGGACTCCGCGGGAGTAGAAGAGGTCACCTGCGACTTTCAGGATGTGCCGTCGCGTCTCCTCTGCGGGTCGTCGCGCCATGTGTCCTCCTCGGGTCGGGTCGTGAGACGAAGCCTCCTTCCAGTATGAGACAGAACGTTCTCTTCATCAAATGTCGATAGGAGGGCGGGTTCGTCGTGCGCGCGAATGACGGCGACGTCCATGGACGCCCTTGCGGTCCACCCCCGGTCGAACCTGTGCATGCGGCTGTTTGCGGCCGTGCCAGGGGATCGACGCGGATGCTCTGCCCAGGTGGGCGGCGATGTGGCAGTGGTCGAGGGTGCGGCCTCCCTTGCCGCGGAAGGGTACGGCGAGACGGACGGTGCTGCCCTGTGGGGACGTTGACGGTGTCGCGTCAGATCTCGGTAAGGGGGATGGGCCGTTCGATCAGTCCGGCATCGGTGGCGATGAGGCGGTCGGCGTTGAGGGTGCCGGTTCTCATCCGGGGCTTACCGGGGGCCGTGCGCTGGTCCAGTTCGGGTAGCTCGAGGAGTGGGGCCCGTCGGCGGGTGCTTCGGCGGAGGTGAGGGTGCCGCGGTGACCAGCGTTCAGCAGCGACGCGGCTTGAGCCGCGGTGTTTCAGGACCGGCTGGGCAGTGGTGTGGCCGCACGGCTGCGGCCGCGTAGCAGGTGGATGGCGCTTGCGGCGGCGGCGAGCAGGGCGATGAGGGCCGCTGCGACGAGGGCACGGCGGTAGCCGTGTGCCAGGGCGGCGAGTTCCGGGGCGGCCGGGGCTGCTAGGGGGGTGAGGACTGCGAGTCCGAGGGCGCCGCCGACCTGCCTGGAGGTGTTGATCAGCCCGCCTGCGATACCGGCGTGCCGGGGCTCGGCTCCGGCGACGCCCAGGGCGGTCAGGGGTACGAAGGCCAGGCCCAGGCCGGTGCCGATCAGCACTGAGGGGCCGAGCAGGTCGGGCAGGAACGCGCCGTCGACGGGGAGTCGGGCGAGCCAGAGCAGGCCGGCGGCGAGTACGAGCAGGCCGGGCAGGAGGGACTTCGACAGGCGTCCCGCGCCCCAGGAGGCGGCCATGAGAGCGGCCGCGAGAGGAAGTTGGGTCAGGCCTGCTTCGAGGGGCGAGTAGCCGAGCACCTTCTGCTGGTAGAGGGGGAGGAAGAAGAACGTGGCGACCCACACCGCCCCGAGCAGCAGCATCAGGATGTTGCCGGTGACGAGGGAACGGTTGCGCAGCAGTGCCGGGGGGGAGCAGGGGGTTCCTTGCGCGTCGCTCGATCGGCATGAGTGCCGAGAGCAGCAGCAGGCCGGCTGCCGGGAGGACGAAGTCGGGCAGCGGGGTCGCGCCCTTGGCGCCGAGTCCGTAGACGAGGAGGGTCAGGCCGGCGGTGACGGTGAGTGCGCCGGGCACGTCGAGTCCGGCCGTTCGCTTGCGCTCGCTGCGGGCCAGGAGGAAGGGAGTGGCCACGAGGCAGGGGAGGGCGGCGAGGGCGCTGACGGCGAAGATGGCCCACCACCCCAGGGTGCTGGTGAGCACCCCGCTGAGCAGGACTCCTGCGGCCCCGCCCGCTGCCGAGGACGCCCCCCAGATGCCCAGGGCCTTGCCGCGGCCGGGGCCCGGCGGCCGGTGGGCCAGCAGGATGGCCAGGCCCGCAGGAGAAAGCAGGGCCGCGCCGATTCCCTGGACCGCCCGGGCGGTGATGAGCGGCCCGGCGCCCGAGGGAATGCTCGCGGCCAGGGAGCCGATGGCGAAGACGAGGAGGCCGGACAGGAAGGCCGTGCGGTGTCCGAGGAGGTCGGTGAGGCGGCCGCCCAGGGGCAGCAGGGCTCCGAAGGCGATGAGGTAGGCGTTGACGACCCAGGCCAGACCGGCCGGCGTGAGGTTCAGGTCCTGGCCTATGTCGGGCAGGGCGACGTTCACGATGGAGGTGTTGAGCACGACGAGGAACTGCGCGCCGGCCAGGAGGGAGAGGAGGAGCCCTGGGCGGTGCGGGCGTGATGGGGAGACGGGGAAGGACATGATTGCCTTTCGCGATGCTGTCCGGGGCTGTTGCGGTCGCGCTGGAAGGCGGGCGATGTCCCGGTGTCGGCAGCAGGGTTGTCGCTGCGGTGAGCAGACAGCGCGCCGTGCCGAGGCTCGCCGCTGCGGGCTGCGGAGGGCTGGTCGGTTTCCGGGTTCGGGCGACCGGCGGCCGGGGTGGTGCGATGCGCGCTCCCTGCCGTTGCCGGCGCCTTCACCGGCGGCGGGGCACGGTAGCCGGCGGGGACTTGAAGCCGGACCTGTTGCTGCGGATGCCGTTCAGGAGCGCCGGTCGTTCGGCGTTCCGGGCGGGTTGCTCAGCTCGGACTGCTGCTTGAGGTTGTGCAGCCAGTGGTCCAGCGAGGCGTCCAGGGCTCCCTGGAGGTATTCGGTGTTGGCGTTGACGGGCTCGCCTGTCCAGGATTCCTCGGTGTGGACGTGGACTCCGTCCTCGACCTGGGTGAAGGTCCACACGTGGACGGCGGTGATGCCCTGGGCCGGTCCGCCCCAGACGATGCGGTGCTTGGGCTGCACCTGCTTCACCGTTGAGGTGATGTTCTCCAGCCCTTCGGTGGACCAGACCCACGAGGAACCCGGTCGCAGCTTTCCGGGGGTCTGCTTGATCGAGGAGCTGACGTTCGGCTGCCAGGCTGGCCAGTTCTCGACGTCGGTCTGGACGTGCCAGACCCGCTCCAGCGGGGCGTGGATGACGATGTCGTCCCGGGTGATGACCGGGGCCGCCTCATCGATGCCGATCGGTGCGGACCCTGCGTTTCCGATGGCCAGGGGCAGCGCGGCAAGGAGTGCGGTGACGGTGGTGAGCATGGCTTTTTCCTTTGGGTGATCTGGAGGATGGCCCCGACGAAAGTCGTGAGTGTGGTTATTCACTCACTAGCTGCGCAAGTGGTCGCACTTCAGTGGATGAGCGTGGGCTTCCTGTATGAAGAAGCTGGTTAGCGAGGAGCTTTGACTCCCTGTTGCCTCTCGATGATGTGAGTAGTCAACCACTCCTCTTCGTGGGCGTCAACTGCCTTGCCTAGGGGGTGTCTTCGAAATGATCACCGCTGGTGGATCATGGCGTGGTGATACGTCGCCATGAACTGTCGGATGCCGAGTGGGAGTTCGTCCGGCCATTGCTGCCCGAGTCGCTGCGGGGGCGGAAGCGGCTGGACGACCGCAGGGTCAGGTGGGCGGCGGACGGGACGTTCGACCGGATGCTGCGGACCGCGCAGGCGAAGGCGGACGCGGCGGGCGACATCGAGTGGCTGGTGTCGGTCGACTCCACGATCGTCCGCGCCCACCAGCACGCGGCCGGGGTTCGACAAAGGGGGCTCCGGGACCCGGCCCTCGGCCGGTCCAGAGGCGGCCTGACCAGCAAGATTCGCCTGGCCTGTGATGGGCGGGCCGTCCGCTCGCCTTCGCCCTGACGGGCGGCAACGCCAACGACTGCACCCGGTTCACCGCTGTGATGGAAGCGATCCGAGTGCCCCGGATCGGACCCGGGCGACCCCGGGTCCGGCCCGATCACGTCCTGGGTGACAAGGGCTACAGCTCGAAAGCGATCCGCGTCTGGCTCCGTCGCCACGGGATCTCGCACACGATTCCCGAGCGGGCCGACCAGGTCCGCAACCGGGCCCGGCGAGGCAGCCGAGGCGGCCGCCCGCCGGCCTTCGACCGCGAGGTCTACAAACACCGCAACGTCGTGGAACGCAGCTTCAACCGCTTGAAGCAGCGGCGGGGCATTGCCACCCGGTACGACAGGACCGCCCAGTCCTTCCTGCACATCGACGGCGAAGACCGGCTGGCGGGCGTCCGGCTGGCCTCCGGCAAATCTTGTCCCGGTGCGCAACCTGGTGGTCGCCCCTCGGTTCGTGGCGCGCGCCGGCTTCCTCGGCGGGCTGGGGCTCAGCGTTGTCGAGCATCCCTCGGGTACGGGTGAGCAGGTCCAGGCCGATCCCTCAGGGTTCACCGGCGTCGAAGGGGTGTGGGCCGCGGGCAATGTCTCGGATGTGTTCGCCGGTGTGCCGGTGGCTGCGGCAGCGGGTGCACGGTCCCGACGCCGGCGCGGGCGCCTGAAGCGTCCGTCAGCAGGTTGTGCGGGGCGGTCAGGTGGTGCGGACCTTGAGGTGGGCCCGCTCTCCCTGGTGTCCGAACAGCACGAGCAGTTCCACGGTCTGGTCGCCGTCCGCGCCGAGCCAGTGCGGCACATGCGTGTCGAATTCGGCCGCTTCCCCGGCTTTGAGGACCAGGGACTGATCGCCCAGGATCAGGCGTAGCCGCCCGGCCAGGACGTACAGCCACTCGAAGCCACCATGGGTGCGCAGCTCCGGCTCGCGTTCCGGCTCGCGTTCCGGCTTCGGCGGGATCAGCAGTTTGTGGGCCTGGACTCCACCGGGGTGGCTCAGCGGGACATACGTCATGCCGTTGCGGTTCACCGGGCGCAGGTGGATGCGTGGGTCGCCGGTACGTGGTGCGCCGACGAGCTGGTCCAGGGGGACGTCGTAGAGCTCGGCGAGCGGGAGCAGTAGTTCCAGGGTCGGCTTGCGCGACCCGCTCTCCAGGCGCGAGAGCGTGCTCTCGTTGACCCCGGTCTGTTCCGCCAGGTCGGCCAGCGTCAGGGATCTGCGGCGGCGCAGTTCCCGCAGCCGGGGTCCTACTGCTGACAGCACGTCGCGTCGTCTCTGCTCGTCCACGTATCCAGGTTGCCAAAACAGCATCCAGTTTTGCAACTGCAGCATGCTCAAGTGCATCGTCGTGGACACCGGACCGCACACGGAGCGGCCCCTGCCTCCCAACAACCACAGCCCAGCTCAGGGCCTTGAATTGGACAGTGATGACTGCATCGACCGATACGGCGGGCCGAAGCCCGGCGCTCGACCCGCGGCGCTGGCTGGCCCTGACGGTGATCTCGGTGGCGACGCTGACGGTGGTGCTCGATGCCTCCGTCATCAACATCGCCCTACCGAAGGCCCAGGCCGAGCTGGGCATCAGCGACGCGAACCGGCAGTGGGCGGTCACCGCCTACGCGCTGGCGTTCGGCGGTCTGCTGTTGCTGGGCGGGCGAGTCGTCGACTTCGTGGGCCGCAAGCGCAGCTTCATGATCGGTTTGGTCGGCTTCGCCGTCGCCTCCATGGTGGCCGGTGTCGCACCCGACGGCGCCACGCTGTTCGCGGGGCGCGCGCTCCAGGGCGTCTTCGCCGCGCTCCTCGCGCCGGCCGCCCTGTCGTTGATCGCGGTCACCTTCACCGACGGCCGCGAGCGGGCCAAGGCGTTCGGCGTCTACGGTGCGCTGCAGGGTGCGGGCGGTGCTGTCGGCCTGATTGCCGGCGGCGTGCTGACCGAGTACACGAACTGGCGGTGGTGCCTGTTCGTCAACGCCCCCATCGCCCTGGCCGCAGCCCTGGCCGCTATCCCGACCGTCCGCGAAAGCCGGGCGGAAGGCGAACGCCGCTATGACATTCCCGGGGCGGTGCTGGTCACTACCGGGCTGGTCGCTCTGGTCTGGGGTTTCACCCACGCCGCCGAAGAGGGCTGGTCCAGCGCACTGACCTGGATCCTGCTGGCCGCTGGCCTGATTCTTCTTGTTGCGTTCGTTGCCGTAGAGCGCCGTACCAGCCACCCGCTGCTTCCCCTGCGCGTCGTACTGGACCGTGACCGCGGCGGCGCGTTCTTGGCTTCCCTGCTCATCGGGGCGGGCATGTTCGGGCTCATGCTGTTCCTGACCTACTACCTGCAGGTCAACCTCGGCTACCGACCACTCCACGCCGGACTGGCCTTCCTCCCTTTCAGTGCCGGCATCATCGCCGCCGCCACGTTCGGCGCTCCCCTGGTGCCCAAGATCGGCCCCAAGCGGCTGATGGCGTCCGGCACCGCGGTCGCTCTGATCGGCACGCTGTGGCTGGTGATGGTCAAGGCCACCGGAGGTTACCTGCCGGTCGTGCTGCCCGGGATGATCCTCACCGGCCTCGGTCTGGGCGTCTTCTTCGTCGCCCTGCCGAACATTGCGCTGGCGGGCATCAACCCCTCCGACACCGGGGTGGCCAGCGCCACGATCAGTACCACCCAGCAGATCGGCGGCGCCATTGGTCCCGCACTGCTCAACACCCTCTACGTCTCCGCCCTCGCCGGCTTCTTCGCGGACCACGTGAAGCCCGTCCCCTGGGCAGTCCAACTGCATGGGTACGTGCACGGCTACCGCGTGGCGTTCATAGCCAGCGCTGTCGCGTTCGCTCTCGCGCTCGCCGCGATCACCCTGCTGATCAAGAAGCACGGCAGCAGCGATGTCCCCACCGACGCCCCTGTCCACGCCCCCTCCGAAAGAGAGTCCCTCATGATTGTCGGCAGTGACTCCGCAGCCTTCTGGGAGAACCACTACGTTCGCCTGTCCAACCAGTGGGGCACCCAGCCCAACGCTGTCCTCGAAGAACTCGTCACGACCCTCGCGCCCGCACCTGGAACCGCGCTGGACCTGGGCTGCGGACATGGGGGCGACGCCATCTGGCTCGCCACCCGAGGCTTCGACGTCACCGCCGTCGACGTCTCACCCACCGCCCTGCAGCGCGTGACCACCGGAGCCCGCGCTCGCGGCGTGGCCGAACGCGTGCACCCCGCCCGCCACGACCTTGCCCACGACTTTCCCGAAGGCCACTTCGACTTGGTCAACGCCAGCTACTTCCACACCCCCCTCGACATCGACCGCGGCAAGGTACTGCGCCGCGCCGCGGCGGCCGTCGCCCCCGGCGGACTACTGATCATCGTGGAGCACGCCTCCATCGCCCCCTGGTCCTGGCAAGCCGGCAAGGACGTGCACTTCCCCGGCCCGGAGGAGGTACGGGCCTCACTGGAGCTGGACGATTCCTGGACGGCCGAGCGCTGCCACGCTCCTGAACGCACCGCCACCGGACCAGGCGGACAGCAGGCCACCGTCACTGAAAACGTCATCGCTCTGCGCCGCGCATCCTGATGCGACAGCAGGCCCTGGTGGCGCCGCAACCAGCGGCGCCACCCAGGGCCTGCTCTCGTACGTTCGAAAAGCCCAGGCCCGGAGCGACCCGCCATCCCGGCTGAACAATCCCAGCACCTCGGCGACTTCGCCCGTGCCGCTCACCAGGCGATGAGGCATCCGCGTGTCGAACTCGGCGGCCTCACCGACGCCAAGGGCTGCCACGTCTCCTCGCCCACTGCCGGCCGCTCGACGGCACCCTGGCCATCCCGACACAGCGCAAGGCCCGCCGCGAGTACGAGAACCGCGTCAGCGCCCTCGGCCAGTGACCCGGCCGCCAACCCCCGCGGCGGCTGCCCTGATTCACTCTCTGAGCTGAGCTGAGCTGAGCTGAACTGAACCGCAGCCGCTTAGCGTTGGTTTTTCGGCGAGAACTGCGGGGACCCCTATCAGGCGTCCATCCCGCTCGCGCAGGCGTGGGGCGGCTCTGAAGCGGGCCCTGCTGCGCCGGCAGGGGATTCTGCGGCCCGGGCAGCTGTACCGCCCGGGCCGCTGACTGGGGGATGGCTGGGTTACGCGGTGCCGAGGGCCTTGCGCAAGGTGGCGACGGCCAGGTTGATGGCGGCTTCGGCGGCGTGGGTGTCGCGCAGGGCGTTGAGCATGACGAAGTCGTGGATGATGCCCTGGTAGCGCACGGCGGTGACCGGGACACCGGCCTGACGGAGCTTGTTCGCGTATGCCTCGCCCTCGTCGCGCAGCACGTCGGCCTCGCCGGTGATGACCAGAGCCGGGGGCAGGCCCCGCAGCTGGTCGGTGGTGGCGCGCAGCGGTGAGGCGGTGATCTCGGCTCGCTGGTTCTCGTCGGTGGTGTACTGGTCCCAGAACCACTGCATGGCGTCGCGGCGCAGGAAGTACCCCTCCGCGAACTGACGGTAGGACGGGGTGTCGAAGGCCGCGTCAGTGACCGGGTAGAACAGCACCTGCTGTACCAGCGGTACGTCGCCGCGCTCCTTGGCCATCAGGGTCAGCGCGGCTGACATGTTGCCGCCGACGGAGTCGCCGGCCACCGCGATCCGGGTGGCGTCCAGGCCGTTGGCCGCGCCCTCTCGGACGATCCACTGGGCGACGGCGTAGTTCTGCTCGATAGCGACCGGGTAGCGGGCCTCGGGGGACAGGTCGTACTCGGGGAAGACGACGGCCGCCCGGGCGCCGACGGCCAGTTCGCGCACCAGCCGGTCGTGTGTGTGGGCGTTGCCGAAGACCCAGCCGGCGCCGTGGATGTAGACGATCACCGGAAGCGTCCCTTCGGCGTCGGCAGGCCGGATGATGCGGGCCCGGACCGATCCGGTGGGGCCGCCCTGGACGGTCACCCACTCCTCGGCGATCTCCGGCTTGCTGATCTCACCGGACTGCACCTCGTCGACGGTCTTGCGGCCCTCGGCCGGACCGAGGTCGAAGAGGTACGGCGGGTTCGCAGTGGCCTCGGCGAAGGCGGCGGCGGCCGGCTCCAGCACCGGGCTGATGGTGGTCTCGGACATGGGGGACTCCTCGTGGGGCGTGTCGGCCGGTCGTCCGGCGGGTGATACGACAGAAAGGTAGCGCACGATTAAGTCGTGCACAACTTAATCGAGCCCAAAATGGTCGCGCGCGCCCAGAATGGTAGGGTGGAGTTCCGCTCATTCGACGTTAGGACCCGGGCATGGACCAGGCTGCGCGCCGCGCCGCAGAACAGGGCTCGCTGCTGCTCCAGGACCAGCTGTGCTTCGCCCTGTACGCCGCCACGCGGTCGGTCACCATGCGCTACCGGCCGCTGCTGGAGGAGCTGGGACTGACCTACCCGCAGTACCTGGTCATGCTGGCGCTGTGGGATCACGACTCGGTCTCCGTCCGCGAGCTGGGCACCGCGCTCCAGTTGGAGTCCAGCACCCTCTCCCCTCTGCTCAAGCGTCTGGAAGCCGGCGGCCTGATCTGCCGTGAGCGGCGCTCCGACGACGAACGCTCCATCGCGATAAGCCTCACCCAGGCCGGTGCGGATCTCCGCGAGAAGGCCCGCACCGTCCCTGTGGCCATCGGCGAGGCCATGGGCCTGACCCCCGAGCAGGACACCACTGCCAAACACCTGCTCCGCCTGCTCACCGCGAACGTCAACGGCAACTGACCCACTGGTCGCGGTGGCGTCGCGCTCTCCGTCCCCAGACCTGAGTCGCGATCTGATCGCCTGTCGGCCCGTAGGGGATCAGCGTCACGGCTTCACGGCCCAGCACGTCATCGCGGATGCCGACGGTGACGCCCGGTATCTCCACGAGCTGTTCGGTTGCCGTGAGACCGTACCCGCGCCGGTCGGCATGTACCGCGTGTTCCGAGCGCGGCCGGTTTCTTCCATGCCGCCGTCTTCGTCAGTGGGTCCGGTCCACGCCCGTCAGAGCAGCGGCTCGGTGATCGCGGCCAGGCGGCGCCGGTATTCGGCGTCGTAAGCCTCGGCTGCCGCCCGGGCTTCCTGAAGGCCGTCGAAGTACCGCCCGGTCACTCCGGCCAGCTCGGGAGCGTCGACCAGGCGCCGGGTAGCGGCCACCCCTTGCTCGAGTGAGTCGACGAAGTCCATGCCGGAGTTCTGGGACATGGTGGTCGGCATGAACGCCGCGGGGTGCAGGCTGTTGACGGTGACGCCGCTTCCGGAGAGTTCCTGGGCGAGGTCCAGGCTGTGGCAGATCAGCGCCAGCTTGGAACGGCAGTAGGCAGCGACGTCTGTGTAATCGCGAGTGAGTTGGAGATCGTCGAGGTCCACCGGCTGCTGTCCCATGGAGGCGACGTTGACGATGCGCGAGGGTGCGGCGCGGCGCAGCAGCGGCAGGAGTGCCCGGGAGAGTGCCACCGGGGCCAGGTAGTTGACGGCCAGGCGCAGTTCGTGGCCGTCCTTGGAGGTCAGCCGTTCGGTGCCCTCGACGTGGAAGCCGACGCCGGCGTTGTTGACGAGCACATCCAGCCGGTCGTGCGCAGCGGCGACCTCGGAGGCGAGGCGCCGGACTTCGTCCAGCGACGAGAAGTCCGCCTGGTAGGCCACGCCACCGGTGGCCTCCGCGACGCCGGCGAGCCGGGCCTTGTTGCGGCCGTGCAGCAGCAGCGTGTGCCGGCCGTCGGCGGCCAAGTCCTCCGCCAGGGCACGGCCGAGCCCGTCGGAGGCGCCAGTGATCAGGATCGTTGCCATGTGATTCACCTTTCGGGCGTGGGCGGCAGCCTGTGCCGCCCGCGCATGAGGGGATGGGGAGTAGGGGGCCTAGCGGGCCGTTCAGGTCGGGCAGGCACCCGGCTCGCTCGCGGCTTCGGGAGCGCCCGCCTGTCTGTGGTCGCCAGGGGGCGCGGCCATGCCGAAGCGTGCGAAGAGAGCGATCAAAGCGAACGCGGCGCCGGCGACGGTGAAGCACGTCGTGAAGCGGGAGTCGGCGGGCAGATGGCCCCGACCTGCCGTTGCGACGAGTGTGGCCACCAGGGCGCTGGCCACCGCGCTGCCCACCGAGCGGGCCACGGAATTGACACTGTTGGCCACTGCGGTCTGCTCCGGCGGCACCGCGGCCAGCAGGACAGCCGGCACCGCGGCGAAGCCGAACGCGATCGCGACGCCGACGAGCATGCCGGAGCCGAGGACCGCCGCACTGCTGCTGTGCCAGACCGCGAGCAACGCGAACCCGACGACACCCGTGACCGCACCCAGGGCGAGGGTTCGTCGCGGCCCGGTGCGACGCATCAGGGTGCCGGCCAGTTGTGCGGCCACCAAGGAGACCAGCGAGGACGGCAGCAGATACTGGAGTGAGGCGCCGAGGGCGGAGGCACCGAAGCCGTAGCCGGCGGACGGCGGGACCTGCACCAGTGCCGACACGAGGATGAACTGCGAGAACATCGCGAAACCCAGCAGCAGCCCCGCGAGGTTGGCGAAGAACACCGGCCTGCGGACGAGTACGCGCATGTCGACCAGGGGAGCCGGCACGGACTGCTCCACCCGTACCCAGATGGTTGCGGCTGCACCGCTTGCGGCCAGGCACCCCAGCGTCCAGCCGGAGGTCCAGCCCCACACGGTGCCCCGTGATATCGGGAGCAGCAGCAGGACGAGCGTGACGGTCAGTGCCGCGGCACCTCGCCAGTCCGTGTGTCCGCCGCTCGCCGCACTGGAGGCGGGAACGAATACCGCGATCGCCACCAGGCTCAGCACGGAAACGGCCGTCGCCAGCCACAAGACGCGGTGGTAGTCGGGTGCGTCCCCCCGGGTGAGGAGGCCCGCGCCTACCAGCGCCAGGCCGGTTCCGAATGCGAGGGTGCCGCTGACCGTCCCCATGGCCGCGGGGAGGTGTCGGGCGGGCAGTTGCTCGCGCAGCACCGCTTGCGCGAGCGGGAAGACGGCCGTTGACGCCCCCTGCAGGACCCGTCCCGCGATCAGCAGGGGCAGGCTGTCAGCGAGGGCGGCCAGCGCGGATCCCGCAACGGTGACGGACAGCACGCCGAGCAGGACGGGCCGCCTGCCGTATTGGTCTCCCATCCTGCCGAGCAGCGGTGTACAGACGGCGGCGGACAGCAGGGTGGCGGTGGTCAGCCAGCTGACGTCGGCTGCCGAGGCGTGCAGGTCCCGTTGGATGATGCCGAGGATCGGTACCAGCAGCGTCTGCATCATCGATACGACCATGGCGCCCAGCCCCAGGGCCGGGACGAGCCCCCGGCCGCCGCGCGGGCGCCGGCGGGGCGGGGAGTGACCGGGCCCGGGGTTCAGCCCATGATCTTGGAGCGGCGCTGTCATGAAGAGGCTTTTCTGTGTTGGGGAGTGCCCGGGCCGGCGGTTCAGCCGATGGTCTTGAGCAGAGCGTGGGCCAGCGATGCGGAGGAAGCGGGGTTCTGCCCGGTGTGCAGGCTGCGGTCCACGACCACGTACGGTGCCCAGGGCTCGGCCGCGGAATAGTCGGCGCCCAGGGCCACCACACGGTTCTGCAGCAGCCAGGGCAGCCCGTCGGCGAGACCGGTCTGCTGCTCCTCGGCCGCGCTGAAGCCGGTGAGCCGGTAGCCGGTGAAGGGCCAGGCACCGTCCTCCTCTTCGGTGGCGAGCAGTGCCGCGACACCGTGGCACACCAGGCCGAGCGGCGTGCCCGCGTCCAGCGTGGTGCGCAGCAGCCGGGCGGAGTCGGCGTTCTGCGCAAGGTCCTGCATCGGGCCGTGTCCGCCCACGTAGAAGACCGCCGCGTAACGGGAGGGATCGATGTCGGCCAGGTCGAGCGGTCGGCGAAGTTCGGCGGCGGCGTCCAGCGCGACCGCGACCGCGGCGGCACCCTCTGGGCCGCCATTGACCTCGGGCCGGATGCTGGCGGGGTCGACGGTGGGAGCGGCGCCGCCCGGCGTGGCGACAGACACCCGGTACCCGGCCTCGGTGAAGGCGCGGTAGGGCGCCAGGAATTCCTCGGCCCAGTAGCCGGTGGGGTGCTTGGTGCCGTCGGCCATCGTCAGATGGTCGGCGCCGGTGATCACCATGAGGATCTCAGACATGTCACATGTGCTTTCTCGAGGTCCCGGAGTGCCCGGGTGGGGAACGGGCCGCCGGTGGACCGGCGGCGGGACGTCAACGACACTAGGTCGCAGATCCATCAGAAAACCAATAGGGAAGCCGATATGACCCAACAGAAGTTCGATGGCTCCGAGGCTGGTCCCAACCCCCGCCCGACCGGCAAAGGGTCCCTGGACCTGGGACTGTTGCGGACCTTCTTGGCCGTGCACCGGGCCGGCTCGTTGACCACCGCAGCCCGGGAGCTGGGCATCTCGCAGCCCACCGTGAGCGCGCAGGTACAGGCCCTGGAGGCGCAACTGGGCCGCCAGCTCTTCGAGCGCCTGCCCAGGGGTGTGGCCCCGACAACGGTGGCCGATGCGCTGGCCGGAGAGATCGCCGCCCCGCTCGACGCGCTGGCCGCTGTCGCAGACCGGGGACGGCCTGGTGCGCAGGCGTTTTCCGAACCGGTGCATCTGGCCGGTCCCGCCGAGATGCTGGCGGTACGGGCACTGCCCGCCCTCGCCCCGCTGACGGTGGGCGGCATCCAGCTCCGTGTCACCACCGGCCTGGCCGACGAACTCCTCGACGGCCTTCAGGCCGGGCGTTTCGACCTGGTCCTGTCCGCCATACGCCCCCGGGGCCGCACCATGGCCGCGGTCCCGCTCATGGACGAGGAGTTCGTCCTCGTCGCGGCACCGGCCTGGGCCGGACGGATCGGACCGCTCACCTGCGACGACCCGGGGCCGCTCCGGGACGTCCCGCTCGTCGCGTACGCCGAGGACCTGCCGCTGCTGCGCCGGTACTGGCGCCACGTCTTCCGGGCGCGCCTGTCCGCGCGACCCGCCGTCGTCGTCCCGGACCTGCGCGGGGTGCGGTCTTCTGTCGCCGCCGGTTCGGGCGTGACGGTCCTGCCGCGCTACCTGTGCGAGGACGACCTCGCCTCGGGGGCGCTCGTCACACTGCTGTCCCCCGAGGACCCGCCCATCAACACCGGCTTCCTGGTCCAGCGGACAGGCGCCCTGCTCCGCCCTCCGGTCACGGCCGTACGGGAATGCCTCCTGCGCGCCGCGCAGTCATGGTGACCGCAGCCGGTTTCCACTCCCGCCATCGCGACCCTGACGACCCGCCCACTCGCCGGCCCAAGGCGACGTCTCCCAGCAAGAGCAGGCCCTGCGCGCGGTTTCCTGACTCAGGACACTAGTACTGGCCGCCGGTGGCGAAGAGCGTGTCGCCGGTGATCCACCGGGCGTCTTCGGACGCCAGGAAGGCTGCGACGGGGCCGATGTCCTCGGGAACGCCGATGCGGCCCAGAGGAATCTGGGCGACGAGCGCGCGTTCGGCGTCGGTGCCGATCAGACCGGTGGCCCGGACGCCTTCGGTGTCGGCGAGGCCTGCGGCGATGGCGTTGACGCGGATGCGCCGTGGTGCGAGTTCGACGCTCAGGGTGCGAGTGATGCCGAGCAGGGACGTCTTGGTCGCGGTGTACAGGGAGGCGTTGGGCTGGGCGAAGGACACGCCGACACTGGTGATGTTGATGACGCTGCCGCCGTCGGCCTCGCGCTGCCCGGCGAACTCCCGGGTCGCGAGCAGCGTGCCCAGGACATTGGTGTCGAAGTGGCGGTGGAACTCGGCCACGGTGATGGACTCCAGCGGTCCGAAGCGGAAGACCCCCGCGTTGTTGACGAGGATGTCGACGGGGCCGAACGCGTCACGGGTGGTGGCGAAAAGGGCGGAGACATCGTCAGGTCGGGCGACGTCCGCCTGGACGGCGATGGCACGGCCACCGGCCTTGCGGATCTTGTCGACGACGGCGTCGGCGGCTGCGGCGTCGTGGGCGTAGTTGACCGCCACTGCCGCTCCGGCGGCCGCCAGCCCGGCCGCGATGCCCGCACCGATGCCCTTGCCGGCTCCGGTAACGATGGCGACTCTTCCGTTGAGCTTGGTCATGTCTGACGCTCCTGTAGTCGGATGCGGTGTTGAACTGCCCTGGAGCGGCGGGTGGCAGCCGTTCTCGTGGACGGCTGCCACCCACCGCGTGGATCAGGCGGGGTTGCTGTAGACGCGCGCCCCGGCCAGCCGACCGTGCTCGTCGCGGTCGATCCAGACCGTGGAGGCCACGGTGGTGCTCGTGCCGTCAGCGAAGGTGAAGGTGTTGGTGGCCTCGTGCACGAAGTGGTGATCGGTGCCGTAGAGGTTCAGTTCGTCGTGGACGATGCCGGTGAGCTGTTGCCACCCCTGCGCGAGAGCCGTGCGCACGGCGTCGTGGCCCTCAAGGGTGACGGTGCCGTTGTCCAGGACGAGGCGTACGTCCGGCGCCATCAGGGCGACGTACGCATTGGCGTCCAGGGTCTCGATGACCCGCAGCACCTCGGCGAACCAGGCGAGTCCCTGGTCGCTGAGCTGGTTGATGCGCACCTTGTCGAAGTTGGCCATGAAAGGCTTCCGTTCTGCCGCGCCGGTATGGGGCCGGCTCAGCCGAGTTCGATGACGACCTTGCCGAACAGTCCGGCGGAGGTCTGAGTGGTGTAGGCAGCCGGGGCGTCGAGGAAGTCGATCCGCCGGTCGATCACCGGGTGGATGTCGTGGGTCTCGACGAAGTGCACGAGGTCGTCGTGCATGGCTCGGCTGCCGACCGCGACACCACGGATGCGCGCCTGCTTGCCGAGCAGGGCGTACCCGTCAAGCGGCTGGCCCGCCACGTCGAACAGTCCGAGGGTGGCGACCTCGCCGCCGGGCGCGAGCGCGGCCAGGGCCTGGGACATGATCGATACGCCGACGATGTCGACCACCTTGTCCACGCCGCCGGACAGCTCGAACACCGCCTGGCCCCACTGGGGTTCGCTGGCGTTGTTCACGAAGCCGTCGACACCGAGCCGGACCAGGGCCTCGCCCGTCGCGTCCTCCCGGACGGCCGCGTACACGCGGGCGCCGGCGGCGCGGGCGAGCTGCAGGGCGAACAGCGACACGCCGCCGCTGCCGATGATCAGGGCGGTGCTGCCCGCGGTGACCGGATGGTCGCCGAAGAGGGCGTTCCAGGCGGTCAGCGCGGCCACGGGCAGGGTTGCGGCCTCCGCGTGGTCGAGGTGCGCCGGCGCCTTCATGACGCGCTCGGCGGGCAGGACGACGTACTCGGCGAGCACTCCGTCCTCCTCCAGCGCGCCCAGACCCAGGCCCATCGCGGCAGGCGGACGGCCGTCGCTCCAGTCGAGCACGTGCAGGTTGGTGACCCGGTCGCCGACACGCCACTGCTCGACCTGCGGGCCGACGGCATCGATCTCACCGGCGACGTCCGAGAGCGGGACCAGGTCACGGCCCGGCAGCCGCCCGAACGGCCCCTTCAGAATCAGCTGGTCGCGGTAGTTCATCGAGATCGCCCGGACGCGAATGCGCACCTCGCCGGGCCCCGGCACCGGCACCGGCACCTCCTCGAGCACCAGCTTCGCCGCATCGGTCACGTCTGCCGGGAGTATCCAGCGCTTCATCGGTTCTTCCTTCCATAGGTAACTAACTGGGTAGTTACTAGCAGACACCCGATCGCCGAGATTGTCAATAACTGGTTAGTTACTTAAGGTGGGGTCATGTCACGAGACGCCGCTGCCACGCGCAGGAAGATCCTTGACGCCGCTGTGGAGGAGTTCTCCGCACGAGGCTTCGCAGGGGCCCGCATCGACCGGATCTCCGAAGTCGCCGCGGCGAACAAGCGGATGATCTATGTCTACTTCGGCAACAAGGAGGGCCTGTTCAGTGCCGTCCTCCACCATGTGATCGGAACGCTGATCGCCGAGGTCCCGGTCACCGAGGACGACCTGCCCGGCTACGCCGGCCGGATGTTCGATCATCTGCTGACC
Source organism: Streptomyces sp. SKN60 (assembly GCF_026236535.1). Taxonomy (GTDB): domain Bacteria; phylum Actinomycetota; class Actinomycetes; order Streptomycetales; family Streptomycetaceae; genus Streptomyces. Next base: position 208,515 of record NZ_JAHTMW010000008.1, read on the forward strand.
CACCCCGAGGCGCTGCGGCTGAGCCTGTGGCGCCAGCTGGAACGCCCCGCCATCGGACCGGACGCGGCCGACGTCTACACCTCGAAGGTGCAGGCCATGGCCGGGCAGCACGGCTCCGCGCACCCGAGCGGCCTGCCGGCGACCGACCTGCTCGTTCTCGTCCAGGGCATGGCGGCCAGCTGGCTGATCAGCCCGGTCGACCTCTTGGCCGCCGACGGCGCCGACCCCACCTCGGCCGACCGCCTGGCCACCCACCGGGCCGCCCTGGTCGAAGCCGTCCGCAGAGTCATCACCCCCGACTCACACCCGACCGGGAAGTGACCCGAGGAATATGGATATTGCGCTGCATCTGCCCAGGTTCGACGTCCCCGGCGGCCCCCAGGCGCTGCCTTCCGTACTGAGCGCCACCGCCCGCGCCGCCGACGAGGCGGGCTTCTCGGCGCTGACGCTGATGGACCACTGGTTCCAGATGGAACAACCCGGAACCACCGCCTTCGACCCCATGCTCGAGGGCTACACCACCCTCGGCTTCCTCGCCGCCCAGACCCAGCACCTGTCCCTGGGGCTGCTGGTCACCGGCGTCACCTACCGCCACCCCGGCCTGCTGGCCAAGACCGTCGCCACCCTGGACGTACTCTCCGGCGGCCGCGCGATGCTGGGCATCGGAGCCGCCTGGTACGAACGCGAGCACCGCGGCCTCGGCGTCCCCTTCCCACCCGTACCCGAACGCTTTGAGCGCCTGGAAGAAACCCTGCAGATCTGCCGGCAGATGTGGGGCGACGACACCGGCCCGTACACCGGGCTCCACTACCGGCTCGCTGAAACGATCTGCTCACCGGCCCCTGTCCAGCAGGCGGGACCGCCCATCGTGATCGGGGGCATGGGCGAGAAGAAGACGCTGCGCCTGGTCGCACGCTACGCGGACGCCTGCAACCTGTTCGCCTTCGACCCTGGCGAGGTCGCCCACAAGCTCGACGTCCTCGCCCGCCACTGCGACACCGAGGGTCGGGACCCCGCCGAGATCAAGAAGACCATCATCGGGCACTTCGACCCCCTCGCCGACATCGACGCCTTCCTGGCCGCCATGCGGGAGTACGCCGAACTCGGCGTCCAACAGGTCTGGGTCAACCCCTCCGGCCCCGCCCCCGCCGACTGGACAGCCCGCGTCGGAGAGCAGGTCCTGCCCAAGCTCCGCGATCTGTGAACCGTCTCCCGGCACGTGTCATCGCTCTGGTGGAGGTCGGGGATGCTGTCGGTCGTGCGGCAGGCGCTCTTCGACCGGCTCAGCCCCGAACAGCAGAAGTCCCTCGGCGAGATCACGAAGATCGTCGCCGAGGGACTTCAGCCGTGCGAGGCGGGTGCGGATCTGCCCTGGTTGCGCTGAGTCGCTACAGGGCCCTCCGGGCAGATCCATCCGGTGCGTGGTGACGCGGGTCAGTGCGCCATGACCGGGATGTCGACCGCGTCGTCGGCGCCCTTGCCGTCACCGGAGGCGACGGCCGTGGAAGTGCCCGGCGCACCGGTGTTGATGAAGGTCAGCGCGATGCCCGCGGCGAGCACCAGGATGCCGACCGCCCACCAGGTGGCGGTGGAGTAGCCGTCCACCTGCGCCTGTAGCGCGAGCAGCTTCTGCGCGGCCGGGGTGGTCGCGTCGGCGGCGTGCGCGGTCAGGTAAGCCGTCGTGGCCGAGGCCGCGATGGTGTTCAGGAGAGCGGTGCCGATGGCGCCGCCGACCTGCTGCGAGGTGTTGACCATCGCGGAGGCGACACCGGCGTCACGCGGCTCGACACCGTGCGTGGCCAGGGAAATGGCGGGCATGAAGGCCGTACCCAGACCGAGACCGAGCAGCATCAGCGCCGGCAGGACCAGCGTCGCGTACGAGGAGCCGGTCTCCATCTGGGTCAGGAGCAGCATGCCGACCGAGGCGACCAGGAAGCCCGGGCCCATCAGGAGGCGCGGGGCGACCCGGGTCATGAGGCGGGCGCCGATCTGCGTGGAGCCCACGATCATGCCCGCGATCATCGGCACGAAGGCGAAGCCGGTCTTGACCGGCGAGTAGTCGTGGACGACCTGCAGGTAGTAGGTGAGGAACAGGAACGTGCCGAACATCGCGATGGTGGCAAGACCCAGCGAGAGGTAGACACCGCCGCGGTTGCGCTCGGTCGGGACGCGCAGCGGGAGCAGCGGGGCCTTGACCTTGGACTCGACGAGCAGGAACGAGGCGAGCAGCACGGCCGAGGCGACGAACATGCCGATCGTCAGGCCGTCGGACCAGCCGGCGGACTCGGCGCGGGTGAAGCCGTACACCAGGGCGACGAGACCCGTGGTGGACAGGAGCACACCGGGGATGTCGAGCGAGGAACGGTTGCGGCCCTTGGCCGGCTCACGGATGACGAAGTACGCACCGGCGGCGGCGATGATCGCGAACGGGACGTTCACGAAGAAGGTCCAGCGCCAGTCCATGTACTCGGTGAGCAGACCGCCGAGGATGAAGCCCACGGCGCCACCACCACTGGCGATCGCACCGTAGATGCCGAAGGCCTTGGCGCGCTCCTTGCCGTCGGTGAACGTCACCGCGAGCAGGGACAGCGCGGCCGGCGCGAGCAGTGCGCCGAAGACACCCTGCAGGGCGCGGGCGCCGAGCATCATGGCCTCGCCGTTGGCCGCGCCGCCCAGGACGGAGGCGGCGGCGAAGCCGATCAGACCGGTCACGAAGGTGCGCTTGCGTCCCCACAGGTCGGCGATGCGTCCGCCGAAGAGGAGCAGACCGCCGAAGGCCAGCGCGTAGGCCGTGACGACCCACTGGCGGTTGCCGTCGGAGATGCCCAGGTCGGCCTGGGCGGAGGGCAGTGCGATGTTCACGATCGTCGCGTCGAGCACGACCATGAGCTGTGCAAGGGCGATGAAGACCAGGGCCTTCCAGCGCTTGGGGTCGAGCCCGGTATCGGGCTTGAGAGCTGTTTCGGACATGGGAGTACCCACCTCGGTATTTCTTGAAATTTCGCGCGCGCACGACAGCGCACGATGAAGGGAAGTCCTTGGGCGCCCACTGCGGTCGGTATGGCGCTGGAACGGCGTGAGCTGACCGCTCGCCGTCGTGTGGACGAGCTTCGGGAGGAGGCCGGCCGTATCCAGGCCGAGCTGGTGGTGGCCGAGCAGGAGTGGAACGAGTGGATCATCACCCGTTCACGCGTCGACGAGGTGCTGCCCCCGGAAGAGGGAGGCGCCCCCGACCATCCACGAGCTCCAGGCCGACGGCCGGCTCTCCGACCAGGACCTGGCCGACCGGGTCCCGCTCTCGCCTTCGCCCTGCCTGCGGCGGGTCCGGCGGCTGGAGCAGGCCGGCCTCATCCGCGGCTACACCGCCATGGTCGACCAGGTCGCGTACGGCCGCCCGATCACCGTGTTCGTCCGGACACGGCTGGAACGCCACACGGCGGACGCGGTCCGGGTGTTCGAGGAGCACGTCGGGGTGATCGAGCACATCCAGGACTGCTACCTGATGGCTGGCAGCAGCGACTACCTGCTCCGGGTGGTGATCGAGAGCCTGGAGGCGTGCGCGGCCCTGGTCCGCAAGCGGATCCACGCCATCCCCGGCATCGCCTCGATCGAGTCGAGCTTCGCCTTCGGCAGCGTGAAGCAGTCGAGGATCTGCCCGACTCCGGCGTGACGCAGGGCCCCGCGGGCCGGCCTCAGGCGCGCAGCGGCCAGCAGGGGTCGCCGGTGAGCGTGGCCAGGTCGGCGTCGCCCTCGGAGTCGGCCGCCCAGGCGATGTAGCCGTCCGGGCGGACGAGGAGGGCGCCGGGCAGTCCGGCCGCCGGCTCGGCGCGGACGGCGCCGAGGCCGGTCGGCAGGATCCCGGCCGTGTCGAGCAGGACGGGCCGGCCGTCGTGGAACAGCGAGGGGTCGAGCCCGGGGGCGCGGTGGCCGGCCAGCGGGTGGCCGCCCGGCAGCTCGTAGGAGTGCGCGAGCCCCGACATCTGCCCGGCCAGGTGCCGGTTGGCCTCGGGGAGCCGGAGCAGGTCCGTGAAGACCTTGCGCAGTTCGACGACGTCCTCGGCCGGGCGGGGGTCGGCGAAGACCCGCTGCGCCTGGGTGATGTGCACGACCCAGGCGCCCGCCGGGTGCCGCTCGGCGTGGTACGTGTCCAGAAGCTCCGCCGGGGCGCGGCCGCGCAGGACGGCGGCGGCCTTCCAGCCGAGGTTGAAGGCGTCCTGCACGCCGAGGTTCAGGCCCTGGCCGCCGAACGGCGGGTGGATGTGCGCGGCGTCGCCGGCGAAGAAGACGTTGCCGACCCGGTAGCTCTCGATCTGTCGGGTGGCGTCGCCGAACCGCGAGGCGTGCGCCACCTCGGCCAGTACGGTCTCCTCGCCGTACACGGTGCGCAGTTGGGCGGCGATCTCCTCGAAGGTCACGGGCCGGTCCTTGGCCGCGTCCGTGCCGTCCGTCCTGCCGCTGGTGAACCGGTAGCGGTCGCCGCCCGCCGGGACCAGCATCACCCAGTCCTCGCCGACGTAGCGGGTGAGCGTGCTGGCGTGCCCGATGGCCGTGGGCACGTGCTCGGAGGCCGACTTCAGGCGCACGTCGGCGAGGACCGCCGTGTACGTGCCCGGCCGGCCGGGGAACGGTACGTCGAGCAGTTTGCGGACCGTGCTGTGCCCGCCGTCGCAGGCCATCAGGTAGCGGGCCTCGAACCGCCGACCGCCGGCCGTGACCACCACGCCTTCGTCGGACTGCGCTACGGCCGTCACCGGGGTGTCGCGCAGCACCGTGACGCCGAGGGAGAGGGCTCGCTCCTCCAGCACCGCCTCGACGTCCCCCTGGGGGATGGCGAGCGGGTGGGGGTGGGCCGTGTCCCACGCGGTGTAGTCCAGCGGCACGGGGAGCAACGCGAAGTGGCCGCCGCCGCCCGGCTCGCGGGTCAGTGCCCGCTCCTTCATCGGTTCCAGCAGGCCGCGCAGCTCGAAGAGCTCCTGAGTGCGGGGCTGGAGGGAGCCGCCCTTCATCTGCGCGACCCGCTCGGGCAGGCGCTCGATCACCAGGGTCCGCACGCCCGCGAGCGCCAGCTCGCAGGCCAGCGTCAGGCCGGTGGGTCCGGCGCCCGCCACGATCACTTCGGCCGTTTCGGCTCGCTCGCTCATCGTTCCTCCAAAAGTCGCCTAGGTGCAAAACTAAACCGTGAGGTAAATGTAAACCAGGTGCAGAAATTTTCCAAGTGCAGGTTTCTTGGTAGCGTGCGGGCATGACTGGGCTGCGGGAACGGAAGCGGGCACGGACCCATGCCGCGATCTCCGAGGCGGCGATCGCGCTCTTCCTCGAGTACGGGTTCGACCAGGTGTCGGTGGCGCAGGTGGCCGAGGCGGCCGAGGTGTCCAAACGGACCCTCTTCGCCTACTTCCCCACCAAAGAGGACCTCGTCATCCACCGCTTCGCCGACCACGAGGACGAGGCGGCCCGGGTGGTACGGGGCCGCCCGCCGGAGGTCGGGCCGCTGGCGGCCCTGCGGGACCACTTCCTCGCAGGGCTGCGGGACCGCGATCCGATCACCGGCCTCAACGACCTGCCGCAGCTGCTGGCCTTCAACCGGCTGGTCCAGGAGACGCCGGCGCTGGCCGTGCGGGCGGTGGGTTTCTTGGAGAACTCCCGCCGCGCGCTGGCCCTGGCCCTTCAGGAGACCGCGGACGTCCCCGCACTGACGGCACGACTGGCCGCCTCCCACGTGGTCGGCACGCACTGGCTGCTGTCCCGTGACAACGTCGACGCCCTGTCGGCCGGCGCCTCGGCGGACGACCGCTACCCCGAGGCGGTAGCGGACGCCGAACACGCCTTCGCCCTCCTGGCCGAGGGGCTGGACGGGCGCCTCTGAACAAAGCCCCCGATCGGCGCGGGGCCGCCCGGCGGGACGGGGCGGCCCCGCGCCATGGACGCCATGAGCAGCCGCGACCCCGACGTGCCCGACCCACGCCATCGCCGACGGACCGGCCCGCCCGTCCCTCCGCCCCGGCCGGTCCGCGGGCCGCGCGGCCTGCCGCCGCTGGGGAACCTGCCCGCCTTCCAGCGGGACCCGCCGGGGTTCCTGTCCCGCCTGCGCGACGAGTTCGGGGACGCCGTCACCTGGTCGCTCGGGCCGCGGCGCAGCCTTTTCGTCTCCCATCCCCGGCGCATCGCGGAGCTGCTGGCCGCCCGGGAGGGCACGTACGAGATCCTGGAGATCGGCAGGGTCCCGGGGTGACTCCCGGTCCTTACCTGTCGCGCGAAGGAAGGCGGGGTGCCCTTGAACGGTCGCCATCTCTCCGTCGCCGACGCGGTGGCCCGCGAAGGCGGCCGCGATCCCAGGCCGGCGGGCATCACCCTGCGGGCGGGCGGCGCGCGCGACGGCAGGACCAAGGAGTGCCCATCACCATGCGGCCTGCCGGCAGAGAAGGCCCTCACCGTCAGGGGCGTACCGACGTTCCTCGATCCGTTCAGCCGCCCGAATCCGTCCGGAGCCAGGGGAGCGGGGTCAGTAACATCGCCGAGGCCGGCAGCTGGCGTCAGCCGCAGACGGGACCGGCAAGGCCCCCGGCCGGCTCCGTGACGGTTAGGCGTCGGCGCCTGAAGCGCTGGGCGGTATGAATGCGACCAGCGCCGGGCGGGGCGCCGCCGACCTGGCCTCCTCTGTGCCGCCGCGGTGGAGCTGCTAGCGGGCGCGGCTGTGGAACTTGTCGCGGGCGCGCAGACCCTCTCTGAAGACCTACCTGCACCTCAAGTCTGCGCACGGTCACGGAGCAGGAGGGGGTGCCCAGGGGAGTCGTAGGGGCCTCCGGTCCGTCCCGCGCCGGGTGACAGGGCGCGTTCGAACGCGGTGTCGCCCCGTGTCCAGGTCGCCCGGGCGGCAGAGGCTTGACTCCGGCAAGTGTGAGTGGTTAAGTACTCACATGAAGACGGAGCGACGCCAACTATCTACAGCCGACGAGCGCCGGGAGACGGTGCTGCGCACCGCCATCGGAGCCTTCGCGGCCCGGGGGTACTTCGGGACCACCACCACGGAGGTGGCCAAGGCCGCCGGCATCTCTCAGGCCTACGTCTACCGTCTCTTCCCGAACAAGGAAGCCCTGTTCACCGCGGTCGTCGAGCACTGCTTCACCCGGGTCCGTGCCGCTCTCGAAGTCGGTGCGGCAAAGGCCGAGAGCAGCTCGCCCGAGGCGGTGCTCGCCTCGATGGGTGATGCCTATGCCCGCCTGATCAGTGACAACGATCTGATGCTGGTCCAGCTGCACGCCCAGGCGGCGGCGGTGTCCGAGCCGGCCGTCCGTGAGGCGGTCCGGGCGGGGTACGCCCGCAGCGTCGAGTATGTCCGCAGCGCCTCGGGGGGCAGTGAGCAGCAGGTGCAGGAGTTCTTCGCCGTCGGCATGCTCTGTCACCTCCTGGTGTCCATCGACGCAGAGGCGATCTCCGCGCCCTGGACTCGCACTCTGACGGCGGGGATCACGCACTACTGACACGCCCTCGACAGGCGGCCGCACGTGTCCGCGGGCCGGCGGCCGCTTCTTCTGTACCTAAAAAGTGAGTGTTCGACCACTCACTATCCATCGATCTTTCTCCCAGATTCGAGGTTCATGATGACGAGCAAGCCCTACCTGACCGGTCATTACGCCCCCGTCGCCGATGAGATCACCGCGACCCAGCTGACCGTGGAGGGGACCGTGCCGACCGAACTGACCGGCCGGCTGATCCGCAACAGCCACAACCCCAAGCCCGGCATCACGCCCTCCCACTGGTTCAAGGGCAGCGGCATGGTGCACGGCATCCGGCTGAACCAGGGCCGCGCCGAGTGGTACCGCAACCGGTGGGTCCACACCCCCGCCCTCGACGGCGCGCCCTATATGACCGACCGGGGACCGGACCTGACGGTCAGCACGGCCGGCACACACGTCATCGAACACGGCGGACGGCTGCTGGCTCTGTCGGAGGCGGCACTGCCCTTCGAGCTGACGGCTGATCTGGAGACGGTGGGCGCCTACGACTTCGGCGGCAAGCTCACCTCCGCCATGACCGCCCACCCCAAGGGGGACCCGGCCACCGGTGAACTGCACTTCTTCGCCTCCTCCCCGTTCCCGCCATTCCTGATCCACCACGTCGCCTCCGCCGACGGCCAGGTGCTGGACAGCCAGGAAGTGCCTGGCGCGAGTGCTGCGCTGAAGCACGACTTCGCGATCACCGAGAACTACGTGATCTTCCTGGAGGGCTCGGTGACCTTCGATCCCGCCGAACACTCCGGAATCCCGTACAGCTGGAGCGACGCGCAGGCCACACGGATCGGCGTCATGCCGCGCGGAGCCGGCGGCGCCCGGCGGATCCGCTGGTTCGAGATCGCCCAGGGGTACGGCATGCACTTCGCCAACGCCTACGAGGACGCCTCCGGACGGATCGTCGTCGAGGGCCCCACGGTGGGCCGCGAGGGCTGGCAGCGCTCCTGGAACTGGTGGGTCGGCGCCGAGGACCGAGGTGCCGAACCGAACTCCGGTTCCCGAAGCCGTCGTTGGACCGTGGACCTGGCCGCCGGGACCGTCCGCGAACAGCAGACCGACGACCTGACCGTGGAGTTCCCCACGATCAACGACAACTTCACCGGCAGTGAGCACCGCTACCAGTACGCGCTGTCGTTCCCCGACGACCTCGGAATCGGCAATCACACCCTGGTGAAGTACGACCGCACCACCGGTGGCCGCCAACTGCTGCCGTTCGGCACCGGCCAACTCCCCAGCGAGGCGGTCTTCGTCCAGGCGGACGGCACCACCGGCGAGGACGAGGGATACCTCCTCACCATCGTCAGCGACCTCAACGCCGACGCGTCGAAGCTACTCGTCCTCGACGCCTCCGACCTCTCCGTGCCCCCGATCGCCACGATCCATCTCCCGCGGCGGGTGCCCGCGATGATCCACGGCTCGTGGATCCCCGACACCGCCCTCTGACAGGCGTCCACACCTCCGGCGTCCGCCCCCGCATACGCCCCGCCTCGCCCGTGACAAGGAGCCTTCCCATGCACAACTCCCACGCCCACGCCCACACCCACACACCCACCTTCACCGCCACCGTCACCGAAGCGGTGCTCCCCGGCGTGGTCGACCCGGATGGCATCCAGGTGCGTACCCGGCCCGCCGGCCCGGCCGGCCCCGGGCAGGTCGTCCTGGCGATGGAGGCCGCCGGAGTCTCCTTCGCCGAGCAGCAGATGCGCCGCGGCAAGTACTACGACCAGCCGCCCTTCCCCTTCGTCCCCGGCTACGACCTCGTCGGACGGGCCGTCGACGTGGGCGAGGGCGTACGCGGCGAGCTGCTGGGGAGACGCTTCGCCGCACTGACCAAGACCGGGGGCTGGGCCAGTCACGTCACCGTCGACGCGGGCGACCTGACCGAGGTGCCCGAGTCCGTCGACTCCGCCGAAGCGGAGACCTTCGTGGTCAACGGCATCACCGCCTGGCAGATGCTCCACCGCCTCGCCAGGGTTCAGCCCGGCCAGATCGTCCTGGTGCACGGCGCGAACGGCGGCGTCGGCTCCACCCTCGTCCAGCTCGCCCGCATCGCCGGCGCCCGGGTCGTCGGCACCGCATCGGCCACACACCACGACGCCGTCCGGGCTCTGAGTGCCATTCCCGTCGACTACCGGGCCCCCGATCTGGAGGACCAGTTGCGCGGCCACGCCCCGCAGGGTTACGACGCGGTGTTCGACCACGTCGGCGGCGAGGGCATCCTCGCCTCTTACCGCCTGCTGGCCGCCAAGGGCACCCTCGTCTCCTACGGCACCGCCTCGACCCGCGACGTCCAGGGCTCGTCCAAAGCCCCGGTCCTCAAGCTGTTCACCCGCCTGATGCTGTGGAACGCCCTCCCCAACGGCAAGGGCGCCCACTTCTACAACATCTGGGCCGGGCGGCGCCGGCTCGACACCTTCCGTACCAAGTTGCGCGCCGACCTTGCCCAGGTCCTAGCCCTGCTTGCCGACGGTGCACTCGTCCCCCAGGTCGCCGCCCGCGTCCCGCTCACCGAGGTCGGCGAAGCGGTTCGGCTGGCGGAATCCGGCACCGTGGTCGGCAAGGTCGTCCTGGTGCCATAGCAATACGACACCCGAGGCCCACGCCCCCGACCCTGCGATCCCGCGGGGGAGGGGGCCGTCGCCGCTCGGCCCAGTCCAGCGGGTCACCGAGCTCACCTCCGGCCTGAACGTCCTGCCTTCGAAGACGAAGCGGGCAAGGCGGAACTGGTTGAACAGATCCTCGGCGAGCCGCTACCGCCGAGTGCCACGATCTACCCGCCCTTCCTCAACGGACCATGGCCTGAACCTCGACCTCGCCGAACGCGTCGTCGCGCGCCAAACCTGACAAATATATCCAGGTGGGCGATCAGCCCGACGTCCAACGAGACCTTGCACCGACATGACGTAGGTCTCGGGAACTCCGCCCTGCGGATCGACAGCTGACTGAGGTGACCACAACCATGCGCGCGCGCATTCGAGCGGGGGATCCGCAGGCCTTCGCGGAACTCTTCGACGAGTACGCCAAAACTGTCTACAACCATGCCTACCGGCTGACGGCCGACTGGGGGTCGGCTGAGGACATCGTGTCGGCGACGTTCATGGAGGCCTGGCGTGGCCGCCTGCGCCTCGACGCGGAGGGCGGCAGTGTGCGCCCGTGGTTGCTCGGCATCGCCACCAACCTCGTTCGCGCCCAATCACGGAGCAACCGCCGCTACAAAGCCGCTGCCGCCGCAGCCGCCGCCCATGCCGCCGGTCTCGAAGGAGAGACGGCTGTGGCCGATCACGCAGACGAAGTCGCGGGTCGCCTGGACGACCGTAAGCGCTTGGCCGCCACCGCGCAGGCGCTCGCGGCGCTGCGGCGCACCGAACGGGAAGTGCTGAGCCTGTGCCTGTGGCAGGGCCTGGACTACGCCGCGGCCGCGCAGGTCCTGGGCGTCCCGGTCGGCACGGTGCGCTCCCGGCTCTCCCGGGCCCGTAAGAAGCTGAAAAAGCTCGCCGACGCACAACTCCAGACCGAAATTCGGGAACCCCGGGCGACAAAACAGCAGATAAGGGGAGACCGCACGATCGCGGCCCGGTCCGCACAGGAAGGAACCCGGTGAACATGCGCCAGCCACGTCCGAGCAAATCCCGCCGCACGCCTGACGAATGGCACGAGGGCGAGCACCTGCTCTCCCTCGAGGAAGCCGACCTCCCCGCAGGCCGCCATGCCTTTCACAAGGAAGAACTCATGACTTTCATCCAGCAGGAGACTCAGGGCGCTTCGGCCACCACGCCTGCTCCTCCTGTCCCCGCGCCCGCCCGCCGCCGGGTCCTGCGTCCCTTGTCCGTCCTGCCCGCCGCCGCGTGCTCGCTCGCCGTCCTCGCCGCGGGCGTCCTCACCCTCACCGGCAAGGGCGGCACCGGCGACGAAGCGGTGGCGGGGCCGCCGCTCACCGCGACGGTCGGCACCGGGACCAGCTCGGGTGTCACGCAGCTCCTGGACCGGATATCCCTGGCCTCGAACAAGGCGCCGCAGGTGAAGGTCGGCGCGGGCCAGTACGTGTACGTCGAGAGCCGGGTCGGCACCACCTACGAGAAGACGGTCGACAACAAGACGACCCTGGCCAGCGACGGGATCCACCGCCGGCAGATCTGGAACTCCACCGACGGCACCGAGGGCTGGCTCATCGACCCGGCCGTCACCCCGCCGGGTGGTGAGAAGCTCGACCGCACCAACGAGAACGGCACGAACGAGCCCGCGTACCTCAACGCGCCCACCTACGACTACCTCGCCACCCTGCCGACCGACCCCGAGACTCTCCTGAAGGAGATCTACAAGGAGACGAAGGGCAAGGGCAACAACCCCGACCAGGAGGCCTTCACCACCATCGGCGACCTGCTGAACGAGTCCCTGCCGCCCGCCGAGCTGAACACCGCTCTGTTCAAGGCAGTCGGCCAGATCCCCGGTGTCGTCCAGGTCAAGAACGCCGTCGATGCCGTCGGCCGTCAGGGGATCGCCGTCGCCCGACTGGACGAGACCTCCGGCGCCCGCACGGAATGGGTCTTCGACCCCAAGACGTATGCCTACCTGGGCGAGCGCACCATCCAGGTCCGGCCCAACGGGGGCGACTCCGGCCTCATCGAGCCCGGCACCGTTCTGTACACCGAAGCCGTCATCGTCCGCCAGGCGGTCCACGCGCTGAAGGAGGTTCCCTCCTCCGGGGTGTGACGCCCAAGGACGCCCTGTGAGCCCTTTGGGCGTCACGGGGCATCTCGGCGACACGAGTCTTTCGGGGAACAGGATTCGGCCGCTGCATGAGGCGGCGCACAGGGGAGTTGAACGCGTGCGGGGCAGCCGCGGCCTGTGCCCCGGCGCAGGGAGGGGTGAGGCCTCCGCGAAGGCGGACGGCATCACCCGACGGAGTCACGACAGCCTGAGGACGAGGCCGCCGGACGCTGCGGTCACAGGACCGCGTCGCCGCCCACAGTGGCGTTGGGCCGGTTGATGAGTTCGATGACCTCGTCGTTGGGCCCGAAGATGAAGGCGGCCTGGAAGGTCATCGGAGTGTCGCCGCGGGTGCGGACGGAGAACGGGCCGCCCATAGGACGGGCGCCGGCCTGCACGGCCTGCTCGTACAGGGCGGGCACGTTACGGGTACGCACCGCGAGGTGGACCACCGCGGCGTTCTCCGCCCGAGCGGCGTCGCTGGGACGGCGATGCGCATCCAACGGATAGGGCGAACCGCCCGGAGGGGTGTCGGCGGGGCTGAAAAGCTCGATCAGCCTGTCGTCACCGGCGTCGAGGAAGGCCGCCCGATGCACTCCGCCTGCGCTCCACTCCTGCACGAAGCGGAAACCCAGGCCCCTGGTGTAAAACTCCACGGAGGCGTCGAGGTCGTACACGCGGATCGCGATGTGGTCAAGTCCCTGGTTCAGGCTCTGGTCGGCCATGGCTCTCTCTTGGGGCGAGGTCCGGATAGATCCGGGCGAAGCGGGTGGAGGAAGCGGTGGACCGGGTGCGGGATCCCCTGAGCTTGCCGCACCCGGCCGGTCACCTGGCGCCGAGGGCGTCGAGGACGGCCTGGGCGGTGGACACGCTGGACTGGGGGTTCTGGCCGGTGATGAGGTTGCCGTCGTGCACCACGGTGTCGCTCCAGGCGGCGCCGGTCTGCAGGATCGCGCCGCGCTCACGCAGACGGCTCTCCACGAGGTACGGGGAGTTGTCGCCGAGGCCGCCCTGGCGCTCCTCCTCGTCGGTGAAGGAGGTCAGCCTCCGGTCGGCGAAGGTGAACGTGCCGTCCTCGCCGGTGGCGCTCAGCAGCGCCGCGACCCCGTGGCACAGCGCCGCGACGACCTTGCCCTGGGCCTGCGCGTCGTTGAGCAGGCGCCCGAGGTCGGGGTCGCTGTCCAGGTCGGCCATCGGAGCGTGGCCGCCGGGGAGGTACACCGCGTCGTACTCGCCGGCCTGCGCCCGGGCGATCGGCAGCGGGTGCGCGAGCTGGTCGGCGAGGTTGTCGAGGTAGGCGCGGAACTCCTTCGCGTCCTCGGCCGAGACACCGCCGCGCTCGTCGAGGCTGAGCTCGTCGACAGTCGGCCGCACGCCGCCCGGCGTCGCGAAGACCACGTTCACACCGGCGTTGGCGAGAGTCCGGTGCGAGGCGGCGACCTCTTCGGCCCAGTAGCCGGTGGGGTGGGAGGAACCGTCAGCCAGGGTCAGCGTGTCCGCGCCGGAGACGACCATCAGGATCTTCGACATGTTGAGAACTCCTTGTTGATGATGCGTGGATGAGACGTGGGCGTGCGGGCGGTCCACCGACAGGACCGCCGCTGATGCCGGAGGGGCGGGCGACCGGGGCATGGTGCCGCCGGCTCTCCCCTGCCGGATCTCAGGGGGTGAGGGAGTTGAGGGTGCCGCCTTCGACCTTGAGGGCCGCGCCGGTGGTGGCGGAAGCCTGGGCGGAGCTGGCGAAGACGATGAGGTCGGCGACCTCGGAGGGGCGGATGAGACGCTGGAGGAGGGAGGTGGGGCGGAAGTCGGCGATGAACTGGCGCTGGGCCTGGTCGAAGGTCTCCGCGTCGGGGATGAGGGCGGTGATGTACTCCTCGATGCCCTCGGTGTGGGTGGGGCCGGGCAGGACGGAGTTGACGGTGACGCCCGTACCGGCGGCGGCCTTGGCGAGGCCTGCGGCGACGGCGAGGAGGGCGGTCTTGGTGACGCCGTAGTGGACCATGTCCAGGGGGGTGTCGACGGCGGTCTCGCTGGAGACGAAGACGACGCGTCCGAAGCCGCGTTCCATCATGCCGGGCATGTACTGGCGGGCCAGGCGGACGCCGCTGAGGACGTTGACGTCGAAGAAGTGCCGCCATTCGTCGTCCTGGATCTCCAGGACGGGGGTGGAGGCGAAGATGCCCGTGTTGTTGACCAGGACGTCGACCTGGGGGACGGATTCCAGGAGGGCCTGGGCGCCTTCCGGGGTGGTGACGTCGGCGGCGACGGTGACGAGGTCGGCGCCGGGAACACGCTCGCGGATGGTGTCGGCGGCGGCCTTCAGGCGGCCCTCGTCGCGGCCGTTGAGGACAGTGCGGGCGCCGGCCCGGGCGAACGCCTCGGCGGTGGCGAGGCCGATACCCATCGTGGAGCCGGTGACCAGGGCGGTCCGGCCGGTGAAGTCGATCTGCATGATCATCCCTTGATCTCGTGGCGGGCGGGCGCCCGTCGTTCCGTCTCGTTGGAGCCCCTTGAGACGGATCGTTCTCACTCATAATGAGACGGAGCGTTCTCTCTGTCAATCTCGCAGGAAAGAACGGTCCGTCTCGAAGTCGGCAAGGCCGACGCCACCCCCGCGTCGGCCGTTGATGAGGAGAGGTCAGGAGGGGTGGTCCGCGTGTCCCGACGTTCCACGGCAGACGCCGGCGGCACATCCTGTCGACCGCCTGCGTCCTCTTCTCCTCGCGATGGCGTTCTGCCCGTGCTCCTCGGTGGCCGTGTGGCGAAGAGGGAGTGCGGGGTGCACTGGAAGGCGACCGAGATCTCGGTGACGCGGCGGCCCGGGCGTTGCCGGTCTACAGGTAGAACGACACGCTCGCCCATTGGCGGTTGCCGACCTCCAGCTTGATCGCCGTGTCGGTGTCGGTGTCGGTGTCGGTGTCGGTCCGGGAGGGCGGGGCGAGGCCTCCTCCAGGTAGTCGACTACCTTGGCGCCGCCCTGCCGGCCCGCCGTGTACTGGGCGGGTTCGGCGGCGGCTTTCAGGCCGAAGGGCTGCTGCACTGCGCCTGGGACCTTGGTCTTCTCGGTGGCCAGGGTGATGGCGTCGAAGGAGGCGGGCTCCTCTATCGCGATCAGCGCCCCTGGATGTTGCGCGGTCGTGCGTCAGAGGCCGCACGTAGCGCCCATCGTGCACGTAATGCACATTGATCTTGCGTCCGTTTTGCGTCTCACGCGCCGCTGACCTGCTGTTTCTCCGAGTGTGCGTGATGGGCGTCACGTGCGTTGGGTGCGAAATCTCGACGCATGTTCGACGCACGTGACGCACGTTTGACGTACGGGCGGGGCGGTTTCTGGCGGGACGTCATGCGTGATGGGTGACCGCCGGGCGGAGCCCTCGGCTGGGTGGCTGATCCCGATCCGGTGGCCGCGGTGGACGGCGCCAAGGCGCCGTCGCCGGTGGAGATGCGGCGGCATGCGTCCGATCGGGTTTCGCGCGTTGACAGGCAGGATCGGCTATCTGATGCTTTAATCAGTTCTGTCGATGTGGTCAGTAGGTGTAGGTGGTCACCTTCAGGTGCCGCCATGTCATCCCTTACCTGGCCTCATGGGAAAGTCGGCGCCGGCTGACGGCATGGGCGCCTGATCCCGAGGAGAAGTGCCATGAGTGAGAAGGATCTGCAGGCCAGGTTCCAGAAGCTGCCTGAGGCCGTCCGGGAGAAGGTCGACTCGGCGCTGGCGGACGCGAAGATCGCGCTGAAGGTGCGTATCGCCGAGCTTCTGGCCGACAAGGAGGAGATGGCCGAGCACGCCGTCACCACTGCCGGCCGGATCGGCGCCAAGAGCGGCGAGGTGTCCGAGCTGACGACCATCCTGCCGCTGAAGCCGGACGGCGCGAAGCAGCTGCGGAAGTTCTTCAAGCTGGTCGGTGGGAACCTGGCGGGCGCAGGTCAGGTCGGCACGCTGCACAACATGCGGTTCGTGTTCCTGGAGAACGACACGAAGCTGCTGTTCGCGACCGCCTTCGACGGCGAGTGGGACCCCTACATCGACGACTTCGCCACCAAGATCCCCGACTTCATGGACTACCTGTTCAGCAACGTCGAGGGATGGCCCGGTATCACCTCGCCGGACGTGAAGGAGTTCATCGTCAAGCACCAGCTCCCGGCGGAGGCGTGGTACGTCGCGCACCCCGAGCTCACCGTCGCGGAGGCCGGTCGGCTCAAGCGGCAGGAGGCCGCCGTACAGCGGTTCCTGTCCGATCTCAACTGACGGCAGGCGCGCCATGCCTTCTCCGCTGTTCCGGCGTCTGCGCCGTTCGCCCACGCTGGACCTCGACGACATCCAGGCGACCCTGCTGCGGGCCCGGCCCGAGCCCTACTTCGGTACCCACGCGATCCTGGAGATCACCGAGGCCGCAGGGGGCAGGGAGCTGCTGCGCCGGCTGGCCCCGCGGGTGACCTCGGCGGCCCGCTGGGACGAACCGCAGCCGTCCTGGCTGGCCCTCGCCCTCAGCTACCAGGGGCTGGTGGCGCTCGGCGTGCCGCAGGAGTCACTGGCCTCCTTCCCTGCCAACTTCCGTGCCGGGATGGCCGCCCGCGCCGAGCGGCTGCGGGACACCGGAGCGAACGCCCCGGATCGCTGGGAGTTCCCGTTCGGCACCCCGCGCGTGCACGTCGCCGTCACGGTCTACGCCGCGAGCGAGGACGACTGGCGGGCAGAGGTCGCCGCCTACGAGAAGGAGTTGGGTGAGGTCCCGGGGGTACGGCTGCTGTCGCACCAGGACTTCGCGGCCGACGGGTTCAACGTCTTCGGATACCGGGACGGCTTCAGCCAGCCGGTGGTCGAGGGCAGCGGCGCCGAACCGCTGCCCGGCGACGGTCGCCCGATCAAGGCGGGCGAGTTCGTGCTCGGCTACCCGAGCGAGACAGGTGTACCGCTGCCCGTGCCGGCCCCGGACGTCCTGGGCCGCAACGGCACGTACGTCGTCTTCCGCAAATACCACTCCCACGTCGCCGCCTTCAACAAGTGGCTGTACGACAACGCCGGCACCGAGGCCGAACGCGAACTGCTGGCCGCCAAGCTCGTCGGGCGCTGGCGCAGCGGCGCACCGCTGGCCCTGGCCCCGGAGCGCGACGACCCGGCCATCGGTGAGGATCCGAACCGGATCAACGACTTCGACTACTCCGGCGATCCGCGCGGTCTGCGGACCCCCCTCGGCTCCCACATCCGCCGGATGAACCCGCGCGACACGAAACTGACGGTCCTCACCGACGTCAACATCCGCCGGATCGTCCGGCGGGGCACCTCCTACGGCACCCCGCTTCCCCCGGACCGGCTGAAGGACGACGGCAAGCCGCGCGGCCTGGACTTCATCGCCCTCGGCGCCCGCGCGATCGACAACGTCGAGTTCCTGCAGAGCGAATGGGTCGGCTCCGGCAACTTCATGGGCCTGGGCAAGGAGAAGGACCCGATGATCTCGCTCCAGGACAAGGGCGCCTACTTCACGGTGCCCGGCACCCCGCCCCGCCGGGTGCGGAGCATTCAGTCCTTCAACACCCTGCTCGGCGGCGAGTACTTCTTCATGCCCGGCCTCTCCGCCATCCGCTGGCTCAGCGGCATCTGACCCGAACCCTTCGCGGAGGCACCCATGACCTCGTACGTCTCCTACCGGCCCGACCTGGAACAGCCGTTTCCGAACGAGGAGGAACTGATCCGCCAGGTCGTCGAGGCCATGGGCAAGGCCAACCAGCAGGTCGCCGACAAACACCGGCACGGCCTGCGCGACGCCCATGCCAAGAGCCACGGCGTCCTCGCCGGCGAACTGCGCGTCCAGCCCGACCTGCCCGCCCACCTCGCTCAGGGCCTCTTCGCCGAACCGGCCACCTACCCGGTGATCGTCCGCTTCTCCTCCGCCCCCGGCGACCTGCGCTCCGACCAGGTCCCCGTGCAGCGCGGCCTCGCGATCAAGGTGATCGGCGCACCCGGCCCCCGCGCCCTCGACGACGGCTTCACCACCCAGGACTTCCTCCTGGTCAACCACCCCACGCTGCCCTTCGGCGACATCGCCGAGTACGCCAAGCTCCAGGACCTGCTGGAGAAGCAGCCCCGCCAGAGCGACCAGCAGCTCCAGCTCACCGGCGCGGCCGCCCGCGTGGCCACCAAGATCCTCACCCGGGCCGGACGCCCGCTCCCACCGGCCGTCGAGACCCTGGCCGCCGCCAACGACCACATCCTCGGCGAGACCTTCCACTCCATGGCCGCGCTGCGCTACGGCGACCATGTCGCGAAGATCTCCGCCGCGCCCCGCTCGGCGAACGCGAGAGCCCTCACCGGCAGCCGCGTCGACAGGAAGGCCGGTGAGTCGGCGCTGCGCGACCTCGTCGTCGACTTCTTCGCGCACGGCAGCGCCGAGTACGACATCCGCGCCCAGCTGTGCACGGACGTCGAACGGATGCCTGTGGAGGACGCGTCGGTCCTGTGGCCCGAGGAACTGTCCCCGCACGAGACCGTGGCGGTGCTGCACCTGCCGGCGCAGGACGCCTACAGCGACGCTCGCCGCCGCTACGCCGACGACGCCCTGTCCTTCAGTCCCTGGCACGCCCTGGAGGCCCACCGTCCCCTGGGTTCCATCATGCGGTCGCGCCGCGCCGCCTATCCCGCCTCCAGCGACTTCCGCCACCGTCTCAACGGCATCGAGCCCGAGGAGCCGTCCGACATCAAGGAGCTTCCCGCCTGATCAGGCAGGCCGGTTCGTGGATGCGGCTGCGGATCGTGCAGCGGCTCGCGTGCCAGAATGGTGGTGCCCGTCTTCCGTCCGGTCTCATCGAGGTTCCTTCCGTGCCCCAGCCCGTCGGCCGCGTGCCGCAGCGACGCAACGCACGGTCCAACCGGGCGCGCATCCTGGCCACCGCCCGCCAGGAACTCGGGCGAAACCCCGACACCACCCTGGAGGAGCTGGCGCGCGCCTCCGGTGTCGTCAGGCGAACGCTCTTCGGGCACTTCCCCGGACGTGCGGCGCTCCTGGAGGCGCTGGCCGAGGAGGCCGCCGAGGCCCTTCAGGGCGCCGTGGCAGGCGCGGCGGAGGCGGCGGAGCCGGCCGAGCGGGCGCTCGCGCGCTTCTCGTTGGCGATGTGGCCGGTGGGAGACCGGTACCGGATGCTCCTGGCGCTCGCCCAGCGGGATCTCGGCGTCGCAAGGGTCGCCGAGATCCTCGAACCCGCCCGTGTCAGGGCGACGGCCGTCGTGGAGCGGGGCCAGCGGGACGGCGTCTTCCACTCCCATCTGCCGCCCGCGGTGCTCAGCGCCGCTCTGGAGGCGATGACGGTCGCCCTGCTGGAAGAGGTCAACACCGGGGCTCTCGAGGACGACGGCACCCGGGTCGCCGTCACCACGCTCATCGCGGCCGGCGTGCCGGAGGAGCGGGCGCGCGTTGTTGTGGAAGAGGTGGCGGCCTCGGCCGCCCCGGAGGCCGGCGGCGACGGCTGAGCCGCGGCCCGGCCGCCGGCGCGGAAGTTCGAGCGGACCCGGTGCCAAGGCGCTGCCCCCGGGCGCGTTCCTGCCCGGCGCACCCTCTCCGTCGCACCGGGAAGTCCCCAGCCGGGGGGCCACTCGGTTCTTCCCGGCCGAACACCCTGGACGCACGCAGCAAGAGGACGGTGCCGGCTGTCCCTTCCGACACCGTCCGGGGCCGTGCACCGCTCAGGCACGGCCCGTCCTTGGTGGAGGAGGCCGGAACGCTGTCCGGCCTCCGGTCGGCGGCCATGGGCCGCGGTCATGCCCTGGGGTTCAGGCGGCGCCCACGGTCTCGGTCTGCCTCGCCGTCCCGTCCGTCTGCTCCTGACGGTGCTTCGCGACGCGCTTGCGGCCGGGCAGGACGGCGATGACGATCAGCGTGCCGGCGGCCATGATGACGCCGCCGATGAGGCTGGTGTGGGCGATGGAGTGGGCGAAGGACTCGTGCACCGCGCCGAGCAGGGCCTGGGCCTGTTGGGCGCCGCCCTGGGGGTTCAGGGCGACCTGTTCGGCGACCGCGATGCCACCGCCCACCGAGTCCTTGGCGGTGTCCATCGCGGCGGCCGGGAGGTGGCCGCCGACGAGCTCGGTCAGCTTGTCCTTGTAGGACGTGGCCAGCAGCGAGCCGAGGACGGCGATGCCCAGGGCGCAGCCGAGCTCCAGCGCGGTGTCGTTGGCACCGCCGCCGACGCCGAGCTCCGATTCGGGGAAGGCGCCCATGATGGTGTCGGTGGCGGGGGACAGGCTCAGGCCGATCGCGAAGCCGAGCAGGAGCAGGGGCGTCAGGAAGTCTGAGTAGGTCGAGCCCGACTCGATCTGTGTGAGCAGGAGGACGCCTGCCGTTCCGATGGCCATGCCGGTGCCGACCATCAGCTTCACGCCCAGCTTCGGGGCCAGCTTGCCGGTCACCGCGGCACCGACGAAGACGGCTCCGGCGAGCGGCAGCAGTCGTATGCCGGTCTCCAGCGCGTCGTAGCCGAGGACGAACTGCAGGAACTGGGTGGAGTAGTAGATCGAGCCGAAGGTTCCGAAGAAGAAGAACAGCACCGCGAGCATCGAGCCGCTGAAGGGGCGCTCCTTGAACTTCCGCACGTTCAGCATGGGGTTGGGGTGGCGCAGCTCCCAGACGACGAAGGCCGCCAGACTCAGGCCGGCGAGCCCGGCGGCGGTGATCGGGCCGGTGCCCCAGCCGAAGTGCGGGCCTTCGATGGTGGCGTAGACGAGGCTGCCGACCGAGACGATCGACAGCAGACCGCCGCCGTAGTCGATGCGGCCCATGCCCTGCGCCTTGGACGGCGGCACCAGTACCAGCGCCCCGACGACGCCGAGGACGGCGATGGGCACGTTCATGAGGAAGGTGGAGCCCCAGGCGTGGTCCTGCAGCAGCCAGCCGGCGGCCAGCGGCCCGGCGGCGATGGCGAGGCCGGAGGTGGCGCTCCAGGCCGTGATGGCCTTGGCGCGCTCTGCCCTCGGGAAGATCGCGACCAGCAGGGAGAGGGTGGCCGGCATGACCACGGCGGCGCCGACGCCCATGATCGCGCGGGCGGTGATCACCAGGCCGGTCTCGTCGACCAGGCCGCCCATGACCGAACCGGCCGCGAAGATCAGCAGGCCCAGGACCAGCGCGCCGCGGCGGCTGTACTTGTCGCCGATCGCTCCCAGTACCAGCATCAGCGCCGCGTACGGGACGGTGTAGCCGTCGATGACCCACTGCAGGTCGCTGCTGGAGAGTCCCAGGTCCTGCGTCAGGTCCGGCGCGGCCACGACGAGCGACGTGTTGGCCATCACGACGATCAGCAGGCTGAGACAGAGCACGAGCAGGGCCCACCAGCGGCGTGGGTAGGGCTCGGTCATCTTCTCGGCGGGTGTGTTGGCAAAGAGCGGCATCGGGAGCTCCTCGGCGGGGGTGAAGCGGATGCTTCGGTGCGGGGGATCGGTGAGGGGGATCGGTGCGGGCGGGGCCGTCGGGGCCGTCGGGGCCTGCGAGGCGCGACCGGCAGTTAATTGCCCATCCATGTGCAGGTTAGTTAGTTGCTCATAGATGTGCAACTATTGACGTGCCGGCCCGCTGGAGGGGTGTCCGCTGGGCCTCCGGGAGTGCGGGAACGCCGGGACCCGGCCCCGAGGGGGCGGCGCCTGATCGTCGTCGCCGCTTCTATGGCGGCATTGCTGACCGGTGGCGTCGCGGTCGACCGGATCGCGGCGGCCCGTGCTTGACGGCCTGAAGGCCTCCGGATGTGCCGACAAGGCTCACGCCGGCCGTGTCGGGGCGACCGCGTTCCTCTCGTACGGTGATGTGTCGGGCGCGCTCGGCGTGCGGGTGTCACCGGGTGGCGAGCCGGGGCGGATCAGTGCGACGGCCGTTCTGCCGGTCGCCGGCGACGTCACCGTGAGTGCGGCCGTCTCGGCGGCGACGGGCGACCGCATCGCCTTCACGGACGTCCGCACCGTCCGGGGCGAGCTGCTTCCTCCGCCGAAAACCCTGCTGGACAGGGCCCTGGAAGATCCCATCCCGCTGGAGAACGTCCCCGAGGGGCTGCACTTGCGGTCCGTCACCATCACGCGGGACGGAATCGATGCCGCCTTCATCGGCCGTTCGGTCGCCTTTCGGCGAGGTTCGTCCGCCGCCGGGTAGGAGTGGTCGTCTCAGGCGGGGCCGGGGAGGGGGCGCCGGGCCACCTCGTGGGCGTCGTCCGGTGGTACGCCCAGCATGCGCAGGACCATCTCGGCCAGGTTCGCCGCGGCCTCGTCACCGTCCAGGTCGGGGCGCGCGAACCTCAGCTCCACCAGGGACAGCAGGGTGCCGCCCAGTGCGGACAGGGCCACGGTCGGGTCGACCACGGTGAAGCGGCCGGAGGCCGTGCCGACCTCGATGTCACGCAGCGCCCGCCGGGCCAGGCCGTTGTCCGAGTGGATGTGACCGAGGCCCCGGCGGCGCAGGACCTGCATCAGTTCGGGGTGGGAGTCGGCCATGCGTGCGCTGAGGCGGAAGCCCGCCGCGACGAGCTCCGCGGGGTCGTCGATCTCCGCCAGGCGCTGGTCGAAGTTCCGGCCGTACTCCTCCAGGGCGTCCACCACCGCCGCCTCGAACAGCTCGGCCTTCGACTCGAAGTGGTTGTAGAAGGAGCCGAAGCCCACGTCGGCGCGCTCGGCGATCGCCTGGATGCTGATGCCGGTGTCCCCGCTGTCGGCGAGTATCTGCCGGGCGGCGCGAACGAGCGCGCTACGGGTCTCGGCGCGACGTCGCTCGAATCGGTTGCTGGGCGGGGCTGACGTAGGCATGCGCCAAGTCTAACCGCGCAGACGATGACGACTGCAGTTCTGATGAATCCATCATTTCCCGCCGGGAACGCCTTGACGACGGAACTGTCAAAGTTGATGATTTCCTCATTACGGCAATGTTGCTCGGAGGGCACCATGTCTGAGACCCGCGTCCACGGGGCCGATGCCAAGACGGCCCACCAGGACCTGCACAGCGAACGGGGAGCCCTGCGGGGCGAGCATCCCGGCCGCTCCCGGAATCCCGTGATCAAGGTCGCGGACCTGGCCTGGCTGGAGTTCGAGAAGCCCGACCTGGGGCAGGCCGAGGTCTTCGCCCGGGACTTCGGCTTCCAGGTCGCCGCGCGCACCGCGAGTGAGCTGTGGCTGCGCGGCACGTTCGCCGGCTCGCCGTGCATGGTGATCCGGCGCGGGCGTGCGTCCCGCTTCATCGGCCCGGCGTTCCGCGCGGCGGAGCGTCCCGATCTGGACCGGCTGGCGCGGGCCACCGGGTCCGACGTGCGTGACGCGGACGTGCCCGGCGGCGGAAAGGCGGTCGACCTGCTCGATCCGTCCGGCTTCCCGGTGCGGGTGGTGCACTGCGGCGAGCAGCTGCCGGCCCTGCCCGAGCAGCGGCCGCTGCTGCTCAACTTCGGCACGGATCACCGTCGTACCAACGCCACGCAGCGCCCGCCGCGCGAGCCGTCCCGGATCCAGCGGCTGGGCCATGTCGTCCTGGAGACCCGTGTGTTCGGCCGGGCCCTGGACTGGTACCTGGACACGCTGGGGATGATCGTGTCCGACTTCCTCTTCCTGGACGGGCAGCGCGACCGCGGCCCGACCATGGCGTTCATCCGCTGCGACCTCGGCAGCGTGCCGGCCGACCATCACACGCTGGCCATGCACCTGGGGCCGGGGACCGGCTATGTCCACTCCGCCTACCAGGTCACCGACCTGGACGCGATCGCCGTCGGCGGCGAATACCTCAAAGAGCGCGGATACCAGCGCAGCTGGGGCGTCGGCCGGCACATCCAGGGCAGCCAGCTCTTCGACTACTGGCGTGACCCCGACCGCTTCATGCTGGAGCACTTCGCCGACGGCGACCTGTTCTCCCGCGACGTCGAGCCCGGGTGGGCGCCCATGTCGACCAGCGGTCTTGCCCAGTGGGGTCCACCGGCCACGCGCGACTTCCTCGGCGCGAGTCCCTCCCCGCAACGGGTCCGCGACGTCATCCAGGCCCTGCGCGGCGACAACGAGATGGACCCGGCGCGTCTGCTGGGCCTGCTCAGAGCCGCCAAGTCCTGAACCCTCAATCCCCTCACGAAGGTACTGACATGAGCACCAACGTCCTGCGCACCGCCGACGGATGGTGGGTCGTCCATCCCCAAGCTCTCGACTCCGCTCGAGCAGGGGAGACCCCAATCCACCGGGCCATCCCTGTCGACACCAAGGCCACCACCACCGCCGAGCTGATCGCCGACCGTGACGCCGTACGGGAGGCGGCACGCTCGACCGAGGCGGGCACGCCCGTTGCCGACCTGGCCGTCCTCTCGCCGGTCACCACCCCCTGCCGGGTGGTCGCCCAGATGGTCAACTACCGGAGCCACGCCCGTGATTCGGGCTTCACGGGCGACATCCCGCCCGCCTTCTTCCGCAAGGCGTCCGGCTCGGTCAGCGGACCCGGCGACACCGTCGTACGGCCCTCGCACGTGAAGTTCCTCGACTACGAGGTCGAACTCGGGCTCGTCATGGGCGCCACCCTGCCCATCGGCACCACGGTCGACGAGCGGGACCTGCCGTCGTACGTCGCCGGGCTCGTCGTCACCAACGACGTCAGCGCGCGCGACATCCAGCTGACCAGGACGCAGTTCTACGAGAGCAAGTCCTACCCGACCTTCACACCCACCGGCCCGTACCTCGCCCTGCTGGAGCCGGAGGACTTCGCCCATCTCCTCGACCTCAGGCTGAAGCTGTCCGTCAACGGCGAGCTGCGCCAGGACCGCACCCTCGCCGACATGATCGTCCGCCCGGCGCAGGCCCTCACCCTGCTGGCCCGTTTCCAGACCCTCGACCCTGGCGACCTGCTGCTGACCGGCACGCCCGGCGGCACGGCCCTCAAGGCCCCGCCGAAGCCGGTCGAGAAGATCGGCGCGCTGCTGCCGCCCGCCATGAAGTGGAAGGCGTTCTTCAAGTCCCAGGCGAAGAACCCGCACTACCTGCACGCGGGAGACGTGATCACAGCGACGATCGCGACCCCGGACGGCCGGATCGACCTCGGCGAGCAGCGAACCTCCGTCACGGACGCGAAGTAGGGACCTGAGGTGAGCCGCACCGAACAGCAGGTACCCGTGGTGATCATCGGCGCGGGACCGGTGGGCGTGACCGCCGCCCTTCTCCTCGCCCGGCGCGGAGTGCGCGCCGTCGTCCTGGAACGCCACCGGGACGTCTACCCGCTCCCGCGCGCCGTCGCCACCGACGACGAGGTCCGCAGGATCCTCCAGGCCGCGGGCGTGGGGGAGGAGTTCGCCGCGATCGCCCGCCCGGCGAACGGGCTGCGGCTGCTGGACGCCCGGCACCGGGTGATGGCCGAGTTCCGCCGTACCGAGCACGGCCGTCACGGTTACCCGCAGACCAGCATGTTCGACCAGCCCGAGCTGGAACGACTGCTGCGCGACGCCCTCGACCGGAACCCGCGGTGCGAACTGCGCGGCGGCGTGGAGGTCACCGGTGTCGCCCCGGACACCGCCGGCCCCGTGCGCGTGACCTACCGCGACGACGACGGCGAGCACGAGCTGTGGGCCGAGGCGGTCCTCGGCTGCGACGGGGCGAACAGCCTCACCCGCGACGCCATCGGCGCCGTATGGGAGGACCTGCGCTTCGAGGAACGCTGGACCGTCGTCGACGTCCGCACGAACGCCGACGTCCGCTGCTGGGAAGGCGTCGACCAGGTCTGCGACCCACACCGCCCGGCGACCTTCATGCGCGTCGGCGAGGACCGCTACCGCTGGGAGTTCCGCCTCCGGGACGGCGACGAGCCGGTCCGCGAGCTGGTCGCCCCATGGCTGCCACCCTCCTACGACGGGGACTTCGAGGTCGTCCGCGAGACCCAGTACACCTTCCGGGCGCGCATCGCCGACCGGTGGCGCAGCGGACGGGTCTTCCTCCTCGGCGACGCCGCCCACCTCACCCCGCCGTTCATCGGACAGGGGCTGTGCGCGGGACTGCGGGACGCCTACAACCTCACCTGGAAGCTCGCCCGCGTCCTGGGGCAGGGCGGCGACGAGCGGCTCCTGGAGACGTACGAGAGCGAACGCAAGCCGCACGCCCGCCACGTCATACGGCTCGCGGTCGCGATGGGCTGGGCCATGACCGGCGGCCAGGACAGCGCCGCGGCACTGCGCCGCAGATTCCTGGCCGCGGCCTGCCGCATACCCGGCCTGACGGAGCTGGCCGGCCGCGACCTCAGCCCGCCCCTGACCGCCGGACCCCTCGTCCGACGCCGCAACCGCAGGGGCCTCGCGGGCACCCACTGCCCGCAACCATGGATGACCACCGGCGGACGGCGGACCCGCCTCGACGAGTTGCTCGGTGACTCCTTCACCATCCTGACCGCCACCGAACCCTGGCCCGCACTGAACGCCCTCGCCCACGCGCTCGGCGCCCGGACGATCCCTGTCACCGGCCTCGGCGACGACGGCACCCTCGCTGCCTGGCTGCGCGGTGGCCGGGCGGATGCCGTACTGCTGCGCCCCGACCGCGTCGTCGCGGACGTCGTGCCGGCCGGGGGCGCGGACTTCACGGACACCGCCGCCTGGGCGTCGCTCCTGCACACCACGCGCAGCCCCGACCCTTCCCCACGGACCATCGAGAAAAGCCTGCTGAGGAGCTCCACACGATGACCAGGCCGGACCCCTTCACGACCCCTGACCCCAAGGCCGTCGCGAACAGCCGCATCATGGACTTCGCCCGCCACACCGGAAGGGACGGCACCGACTACACCGCCCTGCACCGCTGGTCGGTCACCGACCTGGAAGGCTTCTGGGGCGCGGTGTGGGAGTACTTCGACATCGACTCCGACACCCCGTACGAGCAGGTGCTGGCCGAGGAGCGGATGCCCGATGCCCGCTGGTTCACCGGATCGACCCTCAACTACGCCCACCACGCCCTGCGTAACCTCGCCGCCGACGACGTGGCGATCATCGCCCTCGACGAGACCGGCTCCTGCTACGAGGTGACCGGGGGCCGCCTGCGCGCCCAGGTCGCCTCGGTGGCCGCGACCCTGCGCGAGCTGGGTGTGGGCCAGGGCGACCGGGTCGTCGGCTATCTGCCCAACACCCCTCACGCGATCGTCGCGTTCCTCGCCGCCGCGAGCCTGGGCGCCGTGTGGTCGGTCTGCGGGCAGGACTACGCGCCCCAGGCGGCCGCCGACCGCTTCGCCCAGCTCGAACCCACCGTCCTGATCGCCGCCGACGGCTACCTCTTCAACGGCACCACCCACGACCGCCGCGAGGCCGCCGGTGAGCTGGCCGCGCACCTCCCGACGTTGAAGGCGACGCTGCTGGTGGACCACGTGGGCCTGCCGTGGCCTTCGCGAGCGTTCCCGTCGCCGGTGGTGCCGTGGGAGGACGCGTCCACCCGCACTGAGGAACTCACGTGTACGCCGGTGCCGTTCGACCACCCTCTGTGGGTCGTGTTCTCCTCCGGCACCACCGGTCTGCCCAAGGGCATCGTCCACGGTCACGGCGGCGTCCTGCTGGAGCACCTGAAGACCCTCGGCCTGCACTCCGACCTCGGACCCGGCGACCGTCTGCTCTGGTACACCACGACCCACTGGATGATGTGGAACCTGGTCGCTTCCACTCTGCTGACCGGCGCCACGACCTGTACGTACGACGGCAGCCCCGCACCTTTCGCCCGGCTCGACGTCCTGTGGGAGCTCGCCGCGCGCCACCGGGTGACCGTCTTCGGCACCAGCCCCCAGTACCTGCTGGGCATGGCCAAGTACGGCATCGACCCGTCCGGGCACGACCTGTCGTCGATCCGTGTGGTCGGCTGCACCGGCTCCGCCCTGCCGGCCTCCGCCTACCCCTGGGTCCGCGACCACGTCGGCGACCATGTCCTGCTCGCGTCCATCAGCGGCGGCACGGACGTGGTGTCCGGCTTCGCGGGCAGCGCGCCCAACACGCCGGTCTGGGCGGGGGAGTTGTCCGCGCCGCACCTGGGCGTGGCATTGGCCGCGTACGACGGCGAGGGCTTCCCGGTGGTGGACCAGGTGGGCGAGCTGGTCGTCACCCGCCCGATGCCGTCGATGCCGCTGTACTTCTGGAACGACCCCGACGGCACCCGCTACCGCGACGCGTACTTCTCCTCCTACCCCGGCGTCTGGCGGCACGGCGACTGGATCACGGTCACCGGTCACGGCTCGGTGATCGTCCACGGGCGCTCCGACAGCACCCTGAACCGCAACGGCGTACGCCTGGGCAGCGCCGACATCCACGACGTCGTCGAACGCCTCCCCGAGATCACCGAGGCCCTCGTCATCGGAGCGGAGGAACCCGACGGCGGCTACTGGATGCCCCTGTTCGTGGTCCTCGCCGCCGGGGTGACCCTGGATGACGCCCTCCGCGAGAAGATCAAGGAAGCGATCCGTACCGGCGCCTCACCCCGCCACGTCCCCGACGAGATCATCGAGGTGCCGGGCATCCCGCACACCCGCACCGGCAAGAAACTCGAAGTCCCCGTCAAGCGCCTCCTTCAGGGCGCTCCGGTCGAGCAGGTCGTCAACCCGGCAGCCGTGGACGCCCCCGACCTGATCGACCACTTCGCCCGCCTGAGCACCGAACGCCGGAGGCGGCCGGCGTGACCACCGCACAGATCACCCTCGCCGTCGCGCTGTCCCTCGTCTTCCTCCCGCTGGGACTGGGGAAGATCGCCGCGGTGCCGTTCATGCGGCAGGCGGCAGCGCACCTCGGCATGTCACCGGGCCTCTACCGCGTCGTCGGCGCCCTGGAGGCGGCCGGAGCCGTCGGACTGCTCCTCGGACCGGCCTCCGCCCCGCTCGGGGTGGCCGCCGGCATCGGGCTGGCGCTTCTGATGACCGCGGCCGCGGTTGTCCACCTGCGCCACGGCGACCCGCCCGTGCGGGCCCTACCGGCCGCCGTGCTTGCCCTGACGGCGGTGGCGTACGCCGGGGCGACGGTCGCAGCCGGCTGACATCCGAAATGTGCGCCGTCACGACGCATGAGGTGGTCGATCCGGAGGGCCCGCGTCACGCCACGGTTGCCGACCCGCTCACGGATCGCTTGCAGTGCGCCGGCCGTGAGGGAGACGCGTCAGAGATCGCACGTAGCGCCCATCGTGCGCGGTCACCGCATCAGCCCCGCGCGTCTCCACCATGGGTGCTGGGCTCGGCCGATCATGCCGGTCTCCACGAGGAAGGCGATGAGCTTTTCGCCGCTCCAGAGCATCGTCTCCTTGAAATGGGGGTTGGACCTGGCCTGCCGGCGGGCGTCGGCAGGGTCGAGGCCGACAGCGCGATAGAGGGCCGGGTCCAGCAGGCACGGTACGTCCAGGGACGCCGCCAGGGCGGTCAGGTGGCGGTGGAAGGCGCGGCGGGGCGGTGAGGCGTGTGCCACCGCGTGGCGTAGTTCGGTGCGGGCGAAGCTCACGTGGCGGGCCTCTTCGATCACGTGGATCTGGCAGATCCGCCGGATCAGGGGCTGAACGCGCTCGTCCCGAGCGATCTCCCGCTGGAACCGGTCCAGCAGCTCCTCGGTCACCAGCGTGAGGGCGAAGGTGGTGAGGTCCTGGAATGCCAGGCTGCCCGCGGTGAACACATGACGGAGGTACGCCGGCGGGCCGTACTCGGGGCAGTCCAGCTTGCGGTGCAGCATCCCGAACATGGTGACGTGCCGGGTTTCGTCGCCCATCTCCTTGAGGGCGTAGTGAGTTCGTGGATCTTTGAGATCTCGTGACGTGAGGTACCGGGCGAGCATTTGGATCAGGCACAGTTCGAGCCAGCTTCCCACTCCGGCGAGACTGGCGAATTCATGCCGTGACAGTTCGATCCTCTGCCGCTGGTCCATTTTCTCCCACAGCGGTGTCCCGTACAGGGACAGTCGCTCGGGTACGCAGAACCATGCGTCTTCCTCCAGCGGAGCTTCCCAGTCGATGTCCGTGGCGGGATCGAATGAGCGTGCGGCGGAGGTCTTCAGCAAGCGCCGTGCGACAGATTCCGGAGTCTGGGCCTGCGGCAGGGAATGGTGGGTCATGGGGCGTCACTCCTTCGGAGGTCCGTTGCTTCAGTGGTGGGGCATTGCAGGCGGGGAATCCATGGCTTGAGAGGGGGCGGGGTGTGGGATGCGCTGTGGCTGCTTTCGCCGACGCGCCGGTCCGCTGTCACGTCTGCATTCCGAATGCTTGGCAGAGTGAATGCCGCACGAAAACACGGTGATCACCGCCCATGAAGGTGTCGAGGAGGCCCGCTATGCAGCGCAGCGTCATGGTCACAGGGGCGACGAGCGGGCTTGGTCTGGCCACCGCGCTGCGACTGGCCTCCGCCGGATACGAGGTCATCGCCACCGCGCGCAGCGACCAGCAGGCGGACCGGTTGCGTGCTGCCGCTGCCGAGCGGGGCGTTCGCCTGAGCGTGGTGCTGTTGGACGTGGCCGACGCCTCGGCCTGTCGGCATGTGGTGGACCAGGTCGCCGAAGAAGGCGGTGGCGTTCCGTGGGCCCTCGTCAACAACGCGGGAATCCCGCTGGCCGGGGCGGTCGAGGACATCGACGACGAGGCGGTACGCCATCTGCTGGAGGTCAACGTGCTGGCTCCCGCGAGGCTTGCCAGACTCCTCCTCCCGGCCATGCGTCGCCGGGGCGGCGGTCGCATCGTCAACATCTCCTCTCTCGGGGGCCGGATCACCGCGCCGGGCATGGGGTGGTACTGCGCGGGCAAGGCTGCGCTGGGGGCTGTCAACGACGCGCTGCGGATGGAAGCTTCGCCCGCCGGCGTGCAGGTGGTGCTCATCGAGGGCGGCGGATACGCGAGCAACATCTGGAACAAGGCTGCCGACGGCCTGCGGGAGTTGGCGACGGACGGGCGGTCGCCGTTCGCCGGCATGTACCAGGCTGCCGAGGCACCGCTGCGTGCGGGTGGTGCCATGCTCCCGGCGCCCGAGCCGGTGGCTCGGGCGGTCGAGCGCGCTCTGGGAGCGGCCCGTCCCCGGGCCCGGTACGTGATCGGGGCGCGGACGCGGGTGCGTATGGTCGCCGATGCGCTGGTTCCGCATCGGGTGAGTGATCACGTCAAGCGGGTCGCGTTGGGAACGGTCGGTTCTCACGAGTGGGTGGAGTACGTCGCGCGCCGGTGGTGCCGGCCGTGGTGACGCCCGTCGGCGTACGCGACGGAGTGCTCGGCTCCCCTTGTGGTCACGGCAGAAGGCCCGTTCTGCGCCACCAGTGCCGCTGCAGGCGGCCGATCATCCCGGCCTGCGCCAGGAAGGCGGTGAGTTTCTCACCGCTCCAGCGGAGCGTCTGGCGGTAGTGCGGGTTGCCGCGGGCCTCACGGCGGGCGCGGGCGGGGTCGAGGCCGACTGCCGAATAGACGTCGGGGTGGATCCGCTGGGCCAGGGCGACGTAGGCGGACACGGCGGTGAGTTCCCTCTGAAGGGCCAGGTGCGGGCGGGAGGCGCGGGCCGCGGTGTGCAGTAGTTCGGTTCGGGCGAAGCTGACGTGGCGGGCCTCTTCGGTCACGTGCAGGCGGCATACCTCCCGAACCAGCGGTTGCACGCGCTCGTCCCGCACGATCTCGCGCTGCAAGCGGTCGTTGACTTCTTCGATCACCAGCGCCAGAGCGAAGACACTGAGTTCGCTGTACAGGGTGCCGGCGAAGGTGAACAGCCGTTGCACGACGGCGGAGGGTGTGTACGGGGAGCACCCCATGGCGTGGATCATCCGGCCGAACATCACGCAGTGCCGGGTCTCGTCCGCCACTTCGGTCAGGGCGTAGGTGCTGCGGCTGTCGCCGAAATTTCCGGACGAGGCCATGTGCCGTGCCAGCAGTTGCATCAGGCACAGTTCGGTCCAGATCCCCGCGCTCATGAAGCTGGCCATTTCGTGCCGGGACAGTTCGACCCGCTGCTGCTGGTCCATCTCCTCCCACAGCGGCGTCCCGTACAGCGACAGGCGTTCGGGGCGGCAGAACCAGACGTCGTCCGGCACCGGAGTGTCCCAGTCGATGGGGTCGGCGGGCGCCGGACCGGGCGAGGCGCGCAGCAGGCGCTGCGCGACGCCGGCGGGGTCCTGGGTCCGCGGCGGAGGGCGATGTGTCATGAGCGGCTCCGCTCCTTCGGTCGGTGGGCAGGGGATCGCCCGGGTGCCGCGGGCGGTCAGGCCGAGGCATCTGGCCGAGGGGCCTGTTGAAAGGTTTGCGGAACCTCGGGACGCTGGACGGCGGGGCGCGTCAGCGGCGTTGACCGGGGCCGCTGGGGACACCGGGTGATCCGGCAGCCGGGCAGCTCATATATACACGAATCAATCGCTTCGAAAAGATGTCTGCACCTTCCGGGTGAACTCATTCTCGCGACTTCCGTGCCGAGTGTCGCATTCCATCGGTTGACGACCAATTGCTAGCTTTTCGTGGGTGAGTGACCTCAGGGCATGCCTCGTCGGTGTGGCCGCATACCTGCCCGAACGGTGGGTCGCGATGGCCGAGCGAGAATCTCAGATCGCGGCCGCGAGCAATGGTTTCGTTCCGCCGCCCGGGCTGCTGTCGCAGTTGACGGGGGTTCAGGGCATCCATGTGATCGGTGACGACCAGCAGGCCTCCGACCTCGCGGCGAACGCGGCACGTAAACTGCTGGCCGACTGCGGTGCCGGGCCCGACGACGTCGATCTGATGATTTTCGCGGCGGCGAGCCAGGACCTGGCGGAGCCGGCGACATCCCACATTGTCGCCGCGGAACTGGGGCTCGGCTGCCCGGTGTTCGATGTGAAGAACGCCTGCAACAGTGTTCTCAACGCCATTGAAATCACTCATGGATTGATCTCCTCGCGGCAATACCGCAGGGTGCTGATCACGTGCGGGGAGGCGCCGTCCCTGTACGCGCGGCTGCGGGTCCCCGATGCCGCCGCCTTCGCTCGTTCCTTCCCTTCCTACGGGTTCTCCGACGCCGGTGCCGCCATGCTGTGGGAGGCCGGAGAAGTCACCGGAAGCCCCTCACGGGCCCGCGGCGTGCTCGGTGCGCGCTTCTCGGCCGAATCGGCCCTCTGGCCGTGTGCCACCGTCGTGCACGGCGGGACCCGTTCCGTGCGGTCGGCTGCCGCGGAGGACGCCTACTTCCAGATGGAGAGCACCCGCATGCGCGAGAGTCTGCGCCTGTTGTGCCGCTCCCACCTGCCACCGCTGCTCGACGAACTCGGCCTGGAAGTCGCCGACTTCGCCTTCATCGGTGTGCACCAGGTCTCCCTCGGCGACCTCGACGACTTGTGCGCCGCGGGCTTCGGAATCCCTCGGGAGAAGCTGGTCATCACTCTTCCCCGTCATGGCAATGTCGCCTCGGCGTCGTTGCCGCTGCAGCTCGCCACAGCCATGGACCGGGGACTCGCAGCGCCCGGGGACCTGGTGGCGCTGATCGGCCTGGCCGCGGGCAGCAGCGCCGGCCTGGTGGTGATCCGGCTGTGAAAGTCCTTCCCGCCCACGACCATCGATGGGGGAACAGTCGATGACTTCCCTGTACGAACCGATCAAGAGCGTCGTCGCGCGCCACTTCAACATTCCCGAGGACACCATCACGCCCGAAAGCACGCTCGAGGACCTGGGTATGGACTCGTTGGCAGTGGTGGAACTCATGTGCATCCTGCAGGACGACATGGGCCTGCGGGTACCGGAACCCGAGCATCTGAAGTCCCTCCAGGCCACTTTCCGCGAGGCCGTGGCCGCCGTCGAACGCGCGCAGCAGCCTGCGGCGGCACTGCCGGCGGCCACCGGCGCTCCGGTGCGTCCCGCATGAGTCGACGCGACATCGCTGTGACCGGCGTCGGACTCCTCACCTCGGCCGGGACCGACGCCGTCACGAGTTGGCGGGGAGTGTGCTCCGGTGAATCCCCGGCCGCCGTCGACCCGGATCTGGGCGACGTACCCGTTCCCCTCAGCTGTCGGGTCCCGGATTTCGACGCCGCAGCCTTGCTCGGCCGTGCTGTGTGGCGCACCGACCGCTTCGTCCACCTGGCGCTCGCCGCCGCGTACCAGGCGGTCACGGATGCGGGCCTGGACACCACCACCTGGGACGGTGCCCGCGTCGGAGTCGTCGTCGGAGTGGGTACGGAGAGCAAGGAAACCAGCGTTACGGCGCTGCGCAAGTACACCGAGCACCAATACGCGACGCTCTCCCCCCTCACCGTGCCCCGCTCGACGGTGAATGCCGCGGCCGCCGAGATCTGCATCGCGCTGGGAGCGCGGGGACCGAGCATGGCCGTCACCACGGCCTGTGCCTCCGGGGCCACAGCTCTGGGCACCGCCCGCGACCTGCTGCTGGCCGACCGGTGCGACATCGTCCTCGCCGGTGGCGCGGAGGCGCCCTGCCACCCGCTCACCTCGCTGTCCTTCTCCCAGATGGGCGCGTTGTCGACACGTGTGCACGACCCGCAAGGTGCCAGCCGCCCCTTCGAACGCGACCGTGACGGATTCGTCCTCGCCGAGGGCGCGGGCGTACTCGTACTCGAGCGGGCGAGCGACGCGCGGGCCCGCCGCGCCCGGCCGCACGCCTACTTCTGCGGATACGGCTCTTCCACCGACGCCCATCACTACGCCGCCGCCCATCCCGCGGGCGCCGGCTTCGAGCGGGCCTTCACCGCGGCGCTGGCCGACGCCGGTCTGCACGAGACCGACATCGGCCATGTCAACGCCCATGGCACGGCCACTCCCATGAACGACCAGATCGAAGCCGCCACGCTCCACCGCCTCTTCAACGGCCATCCGCCCCCCGTCACTTCCACCAAGGGCGTCACGGGCCACACCCTCGGCGCGGCAGGGGCCATCGAAGCGGTGCTCGCCACCCTGACCCTGCGGCACCAGACGATTCCGCCCACGGCCAACCTCGACGTACTCGACCCGGCGATCGACCTCGACGTCGTCGCCAAGGAACCTCGTCCGCACCGTATGCAGGCAGTGATCAGCAACTCGTTCGGCTTCGGCGGGCACAACGCCGTACTCGTCCTTCGCCAGGCGTAGGCCGTCCCGAGCCCACCTGCTCCCACACGGCAGTGCGCCGACCGCGGAGCCCGTACCGGAGTAGGAACCGTCGTGGCCTACCGGACTTCCCCCGCACTGTCGCCCGCCGTGGAGACGCCCAGCGGCCCGGCCGACACACCCGCCCCGGGGACACCGGGCACGGCTGGCCTCGGACCGGCCGGCGGCCTTGCGCCCCGGCCCGACGCACGTCGCTGGACCCGCGTGTCCAGCCTGCGCCTGGCCACCGGTGCGGGTGTGGAGGCGGGACGGCTCTTGTGGTGGACGTCCTGTTTCATGCTGCGATGGGTCCTGGACCGTGCCCTCCACCCCGGCCGCCCGGATGCGCGCCGACGTCTCGCCGCCCTGCTGCGCAGTTACCTGCTGCGTATGGGGCCTCTGTACATGAAGGCGGGGCAGATCCTGGGCACGCAGTCCGGGATCCTTTCCGCTGCGGCGGCCGGGGAGTTCCGGGCCTTCTTCTCCGACCTTCCGCCCATGCCGGATGCGGCTCTGCGCAAAGCGATCGACCGCGGGCTTCCCGTTCCCGTCGCAGCGGCTTTCGAGTCCTTCGACTGGCAACCGGTCGCCGTCGGATGTGTCGCCCAGGTGCACCGCGCCGTACTCGACTGCGGTACCGACGTCGCCGTGAAGGTCGTCAAGAGCGGCGTCAGGCAACGGCTGGAGGCCGGCACGCGAGCCCTGAACGTGCTTCTCGTCGTCGCGCACGCACTGTGCCCCCCGGTGCGTCGATACGACCTTCCCGGTCATTTCGCCGAGTTGCGGCCCCTCCTGGCGGGCCAGTGCGACATGCGTCAGGAAGCCGCCCGGCAGAAGGAGGTGGCATGGAACTTCCGTGACCATCCGTTCCTGCACATTCCCAGCATTTTCGACGAGTTGTGCACGGGCGATGTCCTGGTCATGGAATACGTCGACGGCGTCCCCGGGATGAACCCGTCCCAGGTCGGCCACTCCCGGTCGTCCCTGGCACGCCGTCTCCAGGACGTCTTCTACAGCATGGTGTTCTTCCACGGACGGTTCCACGTCGACCCGCACCCCGGAAACATCCTGTTCCGCCCCGACGGCCGGATCGTCCTGCTCGATTTCGGTCTGGTGGGAACCCTGTCCGCAGACGACAAGTGGAGCCTGTCTGCCTTCTACTACGCGTGCATCCGCGGGCAGTGGGAGGCGGCTACGGAGCGCTTCGTCCGCACCTTCGTGGCCAACCCCGACGTGCTGCTGCCGCGCCATGAGGAGTACGCGGAGGCCCTGGCCGCCATTCTGCGTCACCATTTCCAAGCGGAGACATCACGCTGGTCCACCATGGCGTTCTTCGACGACGCCACCCGCCTGCTGTACGGCTACGGCGCCCGTGCCTCCACCCGGTTCTCGCTGCTGTCACTGTCCCTGCTCACGGGCGAGGGGTTCGTGACGCAGACCGATCCGGACATCGACCTCTACCGGAACGCCCGGCGCTTCACCGACCTCTTCTCGCCCTATATGAGCGATGACGTGCGCGAAAGGTTCGAGCGCGAGATCGGCGGCCTGAGCCCCCGTTCCCTGGCGGCCCGGCACGACGCGGCCGGCTACCTGGTCGCCCCCACTCACCTGGATCGCTACGGCCTGCCCAGCGCCTTCCCCCTCGTCGTCGCGAAGGCGTCAGGCGCCCGCATTCACGACCTCGACGGAAACGAGTACATCGACCTCTCGTGCGGGTACGGGCCGCACATCCTCGGTTACGGCCATCACGGCACGGTCCAGGCCGTCCAGGAAGCCGTCGCCCGGGGCGCGGTCAATGCTCTGGGGAACCCGGCGGAGTTGCGGCTGGCGGAGCTCATCGCCCAGGCGTTCGGCACAGGCACGAAAGTCATCCTGGGCAATTCGGGAACAGAGGCCGTCCAGATGGCGCTGCGCATGGCCCGCGCGTACACGGGCCGGCAACGCGTGGCCAAGTTCGAAGGTCACTACCACGGATTCTCCGACCAGAGCCTGGTGAGTTCCCTGTTCCGCTACAGCGGCGACGCCCGGTGCCCGAACCCGGTCGCGAACTCGGCCGGCATGCAACGCACGCTGGTGCAGGACACACTCGTCCTGCAATACGGCGACCCGGCCTCGCTCGACCGAATCGCCGCCCATGCGAAGACGCTGGCCTGCGTCATCCTCGAACCCATGCCCGTGACGACGGCAGCGTTCGACCGCTCCTTCCTGCGGCAACTCCGGGATGTCTGCGCGCGCGAGAACGTCCTGGTGATCTACGACGAGGTGATCACCGGCTTCCGCGTGCACTACGGAGGCGCCCAGCGCCTCGCCGGCGTCCGTCCGGACCTGACCTGTCTCGGCAAGATCATCGGCGGTGGCCTGCCGTGCGGAGCCGTCGCCGGACGACCCGACGTCATCGACATCGCGCGCACCACCGGCGACCCTTATGTCGACATCGAGACCCGGGCCTTCGTCGGCGGAACGATGAGCGGAAACTCCGTCACCGCCGCAGCGGGTGCCGCCGTACTCGCTCACCTGAGCACGCACCCCGGTATCTACGGCGATCTCCAGCGCAAGACGGAGTGGCTGGCACAGAACCTGACCGCACATGCAGCCGACATCGGAATCCCCTGCAAGGTCACAGCCGCACACTCGATCTTCTCCATCACCTTCGACCACGCCACCCCTCAACTCATCAGAGACCGGCTGACCGGGTCGAACTTCAAAGCGAATCTCGCGCTCTCCTACTACATGCGCAAGCAGGGGGTCTACGTGCCCGAACTGCACACGATGATGCTCAGCGCCGCCCATACGATGGACGACCTCCAGCAGGTTTCCCGCGCATTCGCGCGCAGCATCGAGGAAATGAACGACGACGGTTTCTTCACCACTTGAGGAACGAGACGTTGTCCCCGGCAGAGCCTCGTGCTCGCAGACCGGGCATATCAGGGCGTCGGCGCCACCGGGCCGGCTTCTTCAGTCACTTGGCGGGGGTCCACCCGCCGATCGCCGGATGGCCCACGGAGCGCCCGAGGTTCCAGGCTGGGGGCATGACCCGTCGTACTCAAGCGGGCCGACGCCGCCCCCACCGCTGACCATGTGCGGGGCAGACCACATGGGAAAAGGAATCTTGTGAACACCGCATCCGCCTCGGAGGCGACGGGTGCCGAGTCCCTGCGCGTCCGCGAGACGCTCCAGGCGCTGTACGGACATGTCCGCCCGC
Organism: Streptomyces sp. SKN60; assembly: GCF_026236535.1. GTDB lineage: Bacteria > Actinomycetota > Actinomycetes > Streptomycetales > Streptomycetaceae > Streptomyces. Next base: position 246,913 of record NZ_JAHTMW010000008.1, read on the forward strand.
ATCGCTGGACCGTCGTACTCGGTCTGCTGCTGGCGCTGGCGGGGGCCGCCGGCGGACTGCTCCAGCCGCTGGCCACGAAGGCGCTGGTCGACCGGCTCTCTTCCGGTGGCACGATCGCCGCCGTTCTGCTGGCCCTGACCGTACTGGTGCTGCTGAGCACGGTGGCCGAGGCCTTCGGCGCCTACGTCCTGGAGCGGACGGCCGAGTCGGTGGTCCTGGCCGCCCGCCGCGGCCTCATCGGCCGGCTGCTGCGACTGCGGCTCTCGGCGGTGGACCGGATGCAGCCGGGAGATCTGATGTCACGGGTCACCTCCGACACCACGCTCCTGCGCGCCGTCAGCACCCAGGCGGTGGTCAACGCCGCGACCGGGGCGCTCACGCTGATCGCGGCGGTCGTGGTGATGGCCTTCCTGGACGCCGTCCTGCTCGGCGTGACCCTCGTCGTGGTCCTGGTCGTCGGCGCGGGCGCCGCCCTGGTGATGCCGAAGATCGGGCAGGCCGCCGAGCGCTCCCAGGCCGCGGTCGGGGAGATGTCCACCGGCCTGGAGCGGGTCTTCGGCGCGTTCCGCACGGTGAAGGCGTCCGGTGCCGAGGAGCGGGAGACCGCCCGCGTCGAGGCGTCGGCCAGACGGGCGTGGCGCCACGGCGTGCGCGGCGCGAAATGGGAGGCCCTGCTGGGAACGGCGGACAACCTCGCTGTCGAGTTGGCGTTCCTCGTGGTGCTCGCGGTCGGCGGGGCGCGGGTGGCCGCCGGGGACATCCCCGTCTCCACGCTCATCGCCTTCCTGCTGTACCTGTTCTACCTGATGGAGCCGGTGTACAAGCTGGTCGAGGCCGCCTCCGCGTACCAGGAGGGCGCGGCCGCGATCTCCCGGATCAAGGAGGTGGACCGTCTTGTTGCGGAGCCGCCGGCCACGTACAAGCCGGTGCGGACAGCGGTGCGTCCGGCGTCGGTCCGCTTCGAGGACGTGTCCTTCCGCTACGGGCCCGGGCTGCCGTACATCCACCAGCGGGTGGACTTCGACGTGCCGGGCGCCGGGATGACCGCGTTCGTCGGCCCCTCGGGTGCGGGCAAGTCGACGGTCTTCTCGCTCATCGAGCGGTTCTACGAGACGACCGGCGGGCGCATCCTGGTCGACGGCACGGACATACGGCAGTGGCCGCTGTCCGAACTGCGGTCCGTCATCGGGTACGTGGAGCAGGACGCTCCGGTCCTGGCCGGCACGCTGCGGGAGAACCTGGTCCACAGCGCGCCCGGCGCGACGGACGAAGACGTCCGCGACGTCCTCGCGCGGACGCGCCTCGACACCCTCGTCGACCGTCTCCCGTACGGCCTGGACACCCTGGTCGGGCACCGCGGCTCGAAGCTGTCCGGCGGCGAACGCCAGCGCGTCGCGATCGCCCGCGCAGTGCTGCGCAGACCTCGGCTGCTGCTCCTGGACGAGGCGACCTCGCAACTCGACGCCGTCAACGAGCTGGCACTGCGGGACGTCATCGCCGAGACGGCACGCGAGACCACCGTCCTGGTGGTGGCACACCGCCTGTCCACGGTGACGGGCGCCGACCGCATCGTGGTCATGGACGCCGGCCGGGTCCGCGCGATCGGTACCCACGAGGAACTGGTGGACCGGGACGAGCTGTACGCACAGCTCGCCGCGACCCAGCTTCTGCTCCCGGCCGGGCCTTCCGGCAGGTGAGGGGAGTCCCCCAGGGCTGCTGCACGACCGCGGCCGGTTCACGCCCACGGCCAGGGCCTTCGCGGCGCACGGCACGGCTGTGCCCAGTGCCGGCGTCAACGGACGTACTTCGCCGGCTTGGTGGCGGCGTTGAGCAACGCCTCCAGCGGTCCGCGGTGGAAGAAGCGGGACCAGACCGCGGCGAACACGATCGCCCCGAGGATGAACGTGAGCACGGGGAGCCAGGACGTCTGGGTCCTCTCGCCGGCCGATACGCCGAGCATGGACTGGGCGAGGAAGTGGCCGACGTACGCCGTCAGGGACATGGTGCCCACGGCGATGACGGGTTTCGCCAGGCTGCGCAGGCGCGGCAGACGGTCCATGAGCACCGTCGCACCGACGATCACGAGGATGGCGACGCCGACGCTGCCGATGATGTCGAAGGTGGTGCCGCTGTGCGGCCCGACGGACAGCAGTTCCGAGGCCGCCCGCTGGGGGGCCTCGAAGGATCCGCCGCCGAGCGAGGACGCCTTCTCGAACCCGGCGGACGACGACTTCCCGTCCTCCGCCATGCTGCGCAGCGCGTTCGGGCCCGCCAGCAGCAGGGACAGGCCGTACGCGCCGGCGGTCAGGGCGGCGCCGAGCGCGGCCAGCCGCCGCTGGACGGAGGCGGCCGACAGGTCGAGGCGGGCCAGCGCCATGCCGGCGACGACGAACGACATCCAGGTGATCGTCGGGTAGAAGCCGGTGAGCAGCAGGTCGAGGACGCCGACCTCGCTGAGCTTCTTGAGCGGGTCGTAGGCGTTGACGGTCTGCTGGACGGACTCGCCGAGCTGCGAGTTCAGGACGAACGCCAGCTGCGGTGTGACGAGCGCGAGGCCGGCCGCGGTGATCGCCAGGGCTTTGGCCGACAGCCGCAGCAGGGGCAGGGCGAGGAGGAAGTAGACACCGTAGAAGCCGAGGATGATCACGCCCCCGTACTCCATCGCCAGCACGGTGCCCAGGGCCAGCAGGACCACGGCGCGGATCGCGATCCGGGCCTTCGCCTGGCGGCCCGCGAGGCCGGTCTTCGGCTCGCGGCGGCCGGCGATCAGCATCAGCGAGAACCCGGCGAGGGTGGCGAACAGGACCGAGGAGTGCCCGTCGGCCAGATACCGGACCCAGGTGCCGACGCCGTGCGTGGACGAGAGCACCGGGCCGATGTGGACGATGTACATGCCGAACACCGCCAGCGCGCGGGCCAGGTCCACCCCGACCAGGCGTCCCATCGAGGGCTTCCCTGCGGTCTCGGACGCGGTACGGAGTCGTGGAGGCGAGTTCTCCTGCGGAGACGACGTCGCCTGCGGCGGCTGTATCTGTGTCATACGAGGAATCTCCCGGTGCGGTACGGACGCGGACCATCCGGCAGGCTTCGGTGGCACCCCCGCCGACCGGCCGGGACCACCCCGCCGACCGGCGGGCCGGGACGGACGGATCAGAGGTGGCGGTCGATGGCGGGCAGGAGATCTCGGCCATGATCTGGGCGGTGTGGGAGCCGCCGCCGGACCTGGCAACGAGAGGTCGCACCCACACCGGAGCGGCCACTCGGACAGCAGCATCCGCACCCCGGCGCGTACGATCGATCCCACGGTACGAGCACGGCGGGCGCCATCCGCCGAGACTCGCCCGCCCGCCGGCCTGCCGACCGGCCGGAGCGCACCCCCCGAACGGCTGGAGCCGACCCGCCGGGTGTCCACAGTCCGTAGGTGATCACGTCACCGCGTACCCTGCCCGGCGTACGGTCGACGCCAGGCGAACCCGTACGAGCGCGCGGGACCTCCGAATGCACGGGCGATTGCACGGGCCGGTCGCCGAGCAGCGGGACAGCGCAGACGAGAGTGTGAGGCGGGACGCCGGTGATCCGGGTAGTGGTGGTGGACGACGAGGCCCTGGTGCGGTCCGGTTTCCGGATGATCCTGAACGCCTCCGACGGCATCGAGGTCGTGGCGACCGCGGAAGGGGCGCAGGCCGCCGACGTGGTCCGGCGCGAGTCGCCGGACGTCGTGCTCCTCGACATCCGCATGCCGGACGTGGACGGCCTGACCGTGCTGCGGCAGATCCAGGAACTGCCCGCACCACCGCACGTGGCCATGCTGACCACTTTCGACACCGACGAGTACATCCTGACCGCGCTCCGCTCGGGAGCCTCCGGCTTCCTCCTCAAGGACACCGAGCCCGAACAGCTCGCCCAGCTGGTCCGCACCCTGGCCGCGGGCGGCGTCGTGATGTCGCCGAAGGCATCACGCGCGCTGCTCCGCGGCCACCCGGGGGCCGGCGCACCCCAGGACGCGGACGTCGCACGCGTCGGCCTGCTCAGCGACCGGGAACGCGACGTCCTCGTCCTGGTCGCCGAAGGACTCTCCAACGCCGACATCGGCACCCGTATCCACCTGAGCGCGGGCACCGTCAAGGACCACGTCAGCTCGATCCTGACCAAACTGCGCGTCACCAGCCGCGTCCAGGCGGCACTGCTCGCCGAGCGGGCCGGACTGCTCGCTCACGACGACGGCAACACGGCCCGGGACAACGGACGATGAGCACGGGCCGGGCACTGTGGCGGCGCCTTCCGCCCTGGGCGGTCGACACGGGCCTCGTCGCGCTGGCCCTGCTCGACGCATGGATCAACCTCCTCGGCGAGGGCACCCCGGTGATGTGGGCCTGCGCCGCCGGGGGCTCCGCCGGCCTGTTCCTCCGCCGGCGCTTCCCGCTGGCAGTCTTCCTGCTGACGCTGCCCATGACCCTGTTCATGGACGTCGCGATCGCGCCGATCGCCGCCCTGTACACACTCGCCGCGTCCACCCGCAACCGCCCGCTGCTGGCCGGCTGCGCCCTGCTGAACGCGGCGGCGGGCACGCTCGCCTGGCCGCTGTCCGACGGGTTCCCCGGCGACGACCGGACCTGGACGCTCGTCCAGTTCGTCTACACGCTCGCCACGGCCTTCGCCCCCGTCCTGTTCGGCCAACTCGTGCAGGCCAGGCACGACGTGGCCCGCCGGCTCGTCGAGGTCAAGGAGGCACGGGAACACGAACGCGCCCTCTACGCCCAGACCGTCCTCGCCCGCGAACGCGCCCAGCTCGCCCGCGAGATGCACGACGTCGTCTCCCACCAGGTCAGCCTCATCGCCGTCCAGGCCGGAGCCCTGCAGGTCGCCGCGAAGGACTCCGACGCCCGCGAGGCCGCCCGCACCATCCGCACCCTGAGCGCCAACACCCTCGACGAACTCCGCCACATGGTGACGCTGCTCCGTGCCTCCGGCGGCAGGACAACCGAACTCACCCCCCAGCCCACCCTCGCCGACCTCCGGCAGCTCCTCGCCAACAGCGGCATCGAGACCACCCTGACCGGACAGCTCCCGGCCGACATCAGCACCACCGCCCAGCGCACCGTCTACCGCACGGTCCAGGAAGCCCTCACCAACGTGCGCAAACACGCCCCCGGAGCCCGTGCCGAGGTGCGCCTGTGGCACAACCCGCACCACTTCGGCGTCACCGTCACCAACACGGCCCCCACCCGTCCGACCGTCGCCCTCCCCAGCGCCCGCCACGGCCTCATCGGCCTGAAGGAACGCGCCGAACTCCTCGACGGCACCCTCACCGCCGAACCCACCCCAGAAGGCGGTTACACGATCGAACTACGAGCCCCCGCCCGGTCCGACTGAAGGCAATGCGTACGAGTGGCTTCGGGGCGGGGGGTTTCCAGGAGCTGCCAGAAGTCGGTCAGCCAGGTGACGGTGTCGCGCATCACGTAGTGGTCGGCGGTGGGGCGCAGGGCCGAGAGGAGGAAGGACTTCTGGCCCTCGGCCGGGGGGCCCAGGATGGTGAGGCGGGGGTCGGGGGTGCCGTCGGGGCGGAGGGGGTGGAAGCGGGGGGTGAGGTCGAGGCCGCCCGGTGCGAAGGCGTCGCCGGTCGCCGAGACGTTGCGCCAGAGGCGGGCCAGGCCGTGGTTCAGCAGGTTGCGGAAGAGGGGCGAGGCGTCCCGGTGCGGGGCGAAGGGGTGGACCCGGGCGTCGGCCAGGGTGTCCACCTGGCAGGAGGCGCCCGTGGCCGGGCCGTCCACGCGGAACCGTGACGTCGCCTCGTCGGGGCGCAGTCGGGCGCCGGGGCCGGTGCCGATGTCGAGCAGGCCGTGCCGGACGAGGGTGCGGATCCGCTCCATCACCTCGGGGGCGGCCCCGTTGGCGAGGCGGTTGTGCAGCCGGACGTAGCGGGCGAGGAAGACGCGGTGGGAGGCGGGGGTCAGGCCGCCGTCGTCCACCGCACGGGAGATCACCGAGCGCAGGTCGCGCCAGACGCCGTCGGCCGCGGCCTTGTGGGGGTTGTCCAGGTTTCCCTGCTCGGCCCACCGCAGGTCGCGGTCCATGAAGGCGAGCACCGCCTCCCGGTAGCGTTCGGGAGTGTCGAGGCCGGTGGCGTCCAGGGGCCTGATGGTGCGCTGCCAGTCGAAGCGGTTGCCGGTCGGCCGTTCGTCGAGACACCACGGCGAGGTCCACGAGGACACGGCTCGGCGCAGGGCGTCCGGGCCCTGCCGCCACGCCTTGCGGGCCAGGGCGCACGGTTCGGTGCCGAAGACGACCTCGATCCAGCGGAGCATCGCCTCCTCGGCCGACCAGCCAGAGGCGCGCGCCTCCGTCCCCGTCCCCGTCTCCGCCGGCGGCCGGTCACGGCCGTCCAGGAGCGCTTCGAGCGTGTCGGTGATCTCGTCCACCGCCGCTTCGAGCGGGCCGAGGAGCCGTGTGGGGTCGCCGGGCCGGTCGCCGTGCGGCGCTCCGCCGGCGAGGAAGGCCTGGTACGCCGCACCCGCCCGCTCGCGCAGGAGGGCGGCCGCCTGCGGCCCGAGCAGCGTGGCGTAGTGCAGCCAGGCCATCTCCAGGACGACCAGGGGCAGCACGTCCCGCTCGAAGTCGAGCCGGCCGGGCCCTCCGTCGCCGCGCGGGGTGCCGACGCTCGACCGCAGCCGGTCGACCGCCTCGCCGGTGAGGAACACGCCGCGGTGCTCCAGGCGTTCGGGATCGGCGTCCTTGTGGTTGTCGGGGCGGGCGAAGGTGAAGACGCCCGTCTCGCTGAAGGCCAGGAGTTTCGCCGGCTCGGCACCGCTGGGCTCGTAGCGCAGCCCGCCGTCCGGGCCGGGGACGAAGGTCCCGCCCCGCCCCTCGGTCAGGTGGAGGATCTCGTCGATCGCCGTCAGCCCCATGCCGGCGATGCCGACGACCCGGCCGGGCCCGGTGATCCGCGGCGGCAGCGCCCGGTCCAGGGGGTAGGCGTACGGGACGTAGGCGCACCCGGTGCGGTCGGCGAAGTCCGCCAGGCCGCGCGTGCCCGCCGCGCGCCGCGGGTCGTGGTGGGTGTGCCCCGTCACGAGGAGGACCTGGTCGGCGGGGTGGGCGCCGCCGTCGGCGGTGCGCACCGTGAGCCCGTGGGCGTGCGGCGCGATGTCGACGACCTCGGTGTGGTGCAGGTGTACGGAGACGCCGGGGTGGGCGCGCAGCTCGCGCACGAAGGTGCCGAACATGTCCTGCAACGCCAGCCCGTGCACGTAACGCTTCGGCCAGTCCCCGGGGGCGAGGTCGAGGTCGGCGTCGCCGGTCTCGGCGAAGCGCTGCCGGCACCACGCGTGGAGGGTGGGCCGTTGCGGGGCGGGCCGCAGCGGCCCGGCGTCCCGCACGGACTCGTCCGCGGCGAAGGAGACCTGGCTGCTGATGCGGTTCAGATAACTGGTCCTGGGCTGCGTCGGGCTGTGGGCCTCGCCGGAGCCGAACTCCCCGGAGCGTTCGAAGATCCGTACCTCCAGACGCCGGTCGCGGCCCAGCCGGGCGATCTCCGCCGACAGGCGTTCCACCGCGTATGTGGCCCGGGGGCCGCCGCCCACGATCGCGAGCCGGTGGACGGCCGGCTTGTCGTCCATCGTGTCGTCCATCGTGTCGTTCGCCGTGTCCTCCGCCGCCGGGTTCACGCGGCCTCCCCGCCCGCCGTGAGTTCCCGGAGCCCCGGCAGGATCCGGCTGAGGACGGAGAGGAACCGGTCGATGTCCCGCGCGTCCATGGTGCCCATGGTGGAGAGCCGGAAGAAGCCGGCCGACAGCTCCTCCTGGGCCGCGTAGACCACGAACCCCTCGTCCTTCAGGGCCCGGTGCAGATGCGCGTAACGGACGCCCTCCGGGAGGCGGACCACCGTGAGGCTCACGGCCCGGTGCCGCGGGTCGAGCGGGATGTGCAGCCCGAGCGCGGCGAGACCGGTCCGCAGTCGGCCGGCGAGTGCGCCGTAGCGGCGGCCGCGGGCCGCCACGCCCTCGGCGAGGGCCAGGTCAAGGGCCGTCTCGAAGGCGTAGAAGAGAGGGACCGCCGGGGTGAAGGCGGGCGCCTGGGCCTTCTCCTGCGCCGCGTAGTGCCGGTGCAGATCGAGGTAGTAGCTCCGCCGCGGGTGAGTCGCCAGGTCCTCGAAGGCCTGCCGGGAGGCGCAGACGAACGCGAGGCCCGGCATGCCCTCCAGACACTTGTTGGCGGTGCCGACGAGCCAGTCGATGCCGTCGCGCGCGAGATCGAGGGACTCCGCGCCCACGCTGCTGACGGCGTCGACGATGATCCGGCGGCCGTGGGCGCGGGCCACCTTGGCGAGGGCCGCCACGTCGTTGAGCATGCCGGTGCTCGTCTCGTGGTGTACCACCGCGAGGTGGGTGAGGCCGGGATCCGCGGCCAGCTCCCGGTCGACGCGGTCCGCGTCGACCGGGGTGCCCCAGCCGAGTTCGAGGCGTACGCAGCGGATGCCGTGGGCCCGGGCGATGTCGTGGAGCCGCTGCCCGTAGTGGCCGTTGTCCACGACGAGCAGCGCGCCGCCGGCGGGCACGGCGCAGGCGACGGCGGCCTCCAGCGCCGAGGTGCCCGAGCCGGTCAGGACGACCGAGGTGTGGTCGTCGCCGCCCCCGCACACGGCGGTGATCTTCCGGCGCACCCGGGTCATCAGCGCGCCGAACTCCGGCTCGCGATGGCACAGGTCGGGCCCGCCGAGCGCGGCCCGGACGGTCTCGTCGGTGTTCACCGGTCCCGGGTTCATCAGGACGGTCCGGGCGACGGCGGAGCCGCCCGGGCGGGTGGTGCTGCGGGCCGTCATGCGGTGACCTCCGCGGAGAAGCGCGCGGCCGAGGCCGGCGGGGGCAGGGCGGGCCGGCCGAGGCCCGGGTCGGAGTAGGGCGCGACGCGCACCCGCAGCAGCGCCGGTCCGCCGCCGGCGGGCAGCCGCGACAGGGCCTCGCCAAGGCCCTCGGCGGTCGTCACGTCGGCGGCGTGGCGGTAGCCGCAGGCCGTGGCCACCCCGGCGAAGTCCACATGGGCCGAGCCCGTCGGCTGGCCGCCGGTCGACTCGTAGGCGCCGTTGTCGAAGACGATGTGCAGCAGGTTCGGCGGGGCCGTCCGCCCGATCGTCGCCATCGCCTCCAGGCGCATCAGCGCCGCGCCGTCGCCGTCCAGCACCACGACCTGCTTCGACGGCGCGTGCAGCGCGACGCCGAGCGCCACGCTCGACGCGCAGCCCATCGAGCCGACGACGTACAGATTCCCGGCCCGGTCCCGGTCCCGCTCCAGCTCGCGGGCGGTCTTGCCGGTGGTGGCGACGACCAGCGCCCGGTCGCCGACGAGCCGCATGACGTGGCCGATCGCCTCGCTGCGCAGCAGCGGACCGCCGGCGCCGGACGGCTCCTGGGGCGTACGGGGGACGGGGGCGACGGCACCCTTGGGGACGACGAAGGCGAAGGGCAGACCGGTGGCGTCCATGTGGGAGGCGGCGACCCGCAGCCGCTCGGCGAGCAACTCCCCGGTGTCCGGCAGGAGTTCGTGCCGGATGCCCATGGCGGTGAGGATGCCGGGGGTGATCTGCCCAATGAGCTCGTGCTGGGGCTCGTCCGGAGTGCCGGGTTCGCCCCGCCAGGTGACGAGGAGCAGAACGGGCAGCCGCAGCGTGTGGCAGAGCGAGGTCAGCGGGTTGACGGCGTTGCCGAGGCCCGAGTTCTGCAGGATGACGACGGGGCGCCGCCCGGCCAGCCGGGCGCCGGCGGCGATGGCCACGGCCTCGCCCTCGTTGGCCGCGATGACGTAGTCGTCCGGGTGCCGGCGCTCCAGGCAGCTGATCACCGGGCCGAGGAAGGAGCAGGGCACTCCGGTGAACGGCCCGAACCCCGCCGTACGGAAGGCCGCGACGACCTCCTCGGCGTCAAGCGCGGTCGTAGCGGCGGTCGTAGCGGCGGTCGCAGGGGCGATCGCAGGGGCGGCGCTCGTCATGACGCCACCTGCCCCGCCACGGGCACACCGCCGCGGACGAAACGCTCCTCGTCCTGCTTCAGTTCGGCGAGACCCTGCAGGGAGAAGACCGTGGAGAGCGGCGCGATCCGCTCCTCGATCGCCGTGCTGCGGCCGTCCCGGAGGATCGCGTCGAAGGCCTGGGTGACCGCGCTGATCGCCGCCCGCAGGCCGTGGTTGGCGTAGATGACCATCTTCGCGCCGGCCGCGCCCAGTTCGTCTGCGGTGATCGTGTGGTACGTGGTGGGCACCACGACCACCGGGACGTCCGGGCGCCAGTGGCGCAGGAATTCGAGGACGGGCCCGGGCGCGTCGCCCTTGGCGTGGATGAGGACCGCGTCCGCCCCGGCCTCCGCGTACGCCTCGCCCCGCGCCAGCGCCTCGTCCATGCCGCGACCGGCGATGAGGGCCTCGATGCGGGCGATGACCATGAGGTCGCCGTCGCGCCGGGCGCTCCGCGCCGCTTCGATCTTCCCGCAGAACTCGTCCACCGGGGTGAGGTCCTGGCGCCCGGGGACGAAGCTGTTCACCTTGGGGAACACCTTGTCCTCGATGCTGACGGCGGCGATGCCCGCCCGCTCGTACCGCCGGATCATGTGCATGACGTTGAGCGCGTTGCCGTATCCCGTGTCGCAGTCCGCGACCAGGGGGACGTCCACGGCGGCCGCCATCGCGCCGGCCACCGCGAGCAGTTCCGACATGGTGAGCAGATCGCAGTCGGGCAGCCCCTGCGAGGCCGAGATCTCCAGTCCGCTCGACCACACGCCGTCGAACCCCGCCCGCTCCGCCAGGCGCGCCCCGAGCGGATTGTGGGCGCCGGCCAGGCGGACGACCCCGGGCCGTGCGAAGAGCTCCCGCAGCCGGGCGGCCCCGGAGTTCGTGCGGCCGGTGGTGGTGTCGGGCGTCATGAAGTTCCCCCTGTCGTCGGAATTCTCGAAGGTGCCGGATCCGGTCACGGCCGGAGCCCCGGGTGTCTTACGCCGGAGCCCCGGGTGTCTCACGCCGGAACTCCGCGTCTCTTACGCCGGGATGTGGTCCGTCGCCGGTGCCGCACCGGCGTTCCCGAGGTCCCGGGCGGGCCGCCAGCCGGGCGGACCGAAGACGTAGCCGGCCCGGTCGCGCCAGCTGCGCGCCCGGCGGATGTCCTGGATCATCCGGGCGAACTCGTGCCACTGGATGCGCCAGACGCTGTGGGTCTCCAGCTGCTTCGTCAGGCCGTAGGTGGGACGGTGGAGTTCGGGCTGGAACGTGCCGAACATGCGGTCCCAGATGATGAGGATGCTGCCGTAGTTCTTGTCGAGGTACTCCGGGTCGCTGCCGTGGTGCACCCGGTGGTGGGAGGGCGTGACGAGGACGGCCTCGAAGGGCCGGGGCAGCTTGCCGATCTTCTCGGTGTGGGCGAAGAGCCCGTAGATGAGATGGACCGAGTGCATCGTGAAGACGAGCACGGGCGGCACGCCCATCAGGGGGAGGGGCAGCCACATCAGCTTCTCGAACCACTGGGCCCATTTGCGGCGCAGCGCGACCGACACATTGAGGTACTGGCTGGAGTGATGGACCTGGTGGCCGGCCCAGAGGAGCCGGATCCGGTGCGTCATCCGGTGGTAGACGTAGATCGTGAGGTCGACCGCGAAGAACAGGACGACCCACGTGTACCAGGCGTCCGCGGACAGCCGGAACGGCGCCACGGAGGTGTAGAGCCAGGCGTAGAACACCAGGGCGGCGGTGCGCAGCACGCTGGAGATGACCAGGGCGCCGAGTCCGGTGACGATGTTCGCCCGGGTGTCCCGGAGGTCGTAGCGGCGGTGTTCGTCGCGGTCGAGGCGGAGGGCCACGAACTCGACGAGGATGATCAGGGCGACCACGGGCAGCGCGTAGACCACCGGGTCGTGCAGTCGTTCCGAGAGCTGAGAGAACAAGGGATTCCCCGTGGAGGCGTCGGGCCGCTCAGCGGCTGGTGTTCCCGGCCGGCGCCTTGTCCTTCGAGGCGAACCGGCCGACGTATTCGAGTCCCGACAGTTCCTGGATCTGCCGCATGATCTCGTCGGTGACAGAGCGGCGCAGCTTCGGGTCGCGCTCGGATCCGACGTGCTCGGGGAAGAGCATGGGCTTCCCGAAGTGCATGTCGAACCGGACCGGCCGGGGTACGAGGCTGCCGAGCGGCTGTACGTCCGCGGTGCCGGCCAGGCCGCACGGCACCACCGGCGCGCCGGTCGCCATGGCCAGCCAGCCCACCCCCGTCTTGCCCCGGTGGACGCGCCCGTCCGGGGAGCGGGTGCCTTCGGGGTGAATGCCGAAGACGCGTCCCTCCTCGATGACTTCGCGCGCCTGCTCCAGCGCGGCGACGCCGCCCGGGCCGCCGTCCCGGTCCACCGGGACGATGCCCACGGCGCTGAAGAAGACCTTGCTGACGAGCCCCTTCAGTCCGGTGCCGGTGAGCCGCTCGGCCTTTCCGATGAAGCAGACCGGCCGTTTGGTGGCCAGCGAGATGAAGACGTGGTCCGAGAACGACAGATGATTGGCCGCGATGATGCACGGCCCGGATTCCGGAATGTTCTCGATTCCGGTGATGCGGGGCCGGAAGAATATGCGCATCATAACGGCCAGAATTGCCCTGAGTGATGACCGGAGCATGGTCCGCCTAGCTGTGTCGGCAGGTACGTGGGAATGCGGCGACTGTAGCAACGGGGGGCGGGAATTCCGCTAAAGGATGACTAACCGGTGGGGTAAGCGGGGCCGGGCATGGCGCCCGCTGCGGTGAATAATTCGGCCCGGGTCCCGTTTGCCGGCCGGGGGATTACCGGCATGGTGGATCGCATGACGAACCACGCCTTACGCCCGGTCGACGCATTGTTCACGTCCGGGGTCCGGGAGGACCCCGTCCCGGTCTACCGTGCCTTGCACGCGGGCGGGCCGGTGCACCGGCTGAACGACGAGTGGGTGGTCGTCTGCGGGTACGCGGAGGCGGACGAGGTGCTGCGCAGTCCCGTCTTCCAGGTCAAGGACAGCGCGTTCCGCGAGCGGACCCGGCCGGGGTGGATCGCCGCACACCCCTCGGCGGCCATGATCGGCGACTCGGTCATACGGGCCCGGGCACCGCACCACGAACGCGTCCGGCGGCTGCTGAGCCGGCCGCTGACCTCCCGGCGGGTGGCCGGCCTGCGGGAGGCCGCGCTCGGTCACACCCGCCGCCTCCTGGACGGCCTGGCCGAACAGGCGGCAGGCGGCGGGCCCGTGGACTTCGTGGACGGCTTCGCCTATCCGCTGCCCATCGCGCTGATCTGCGAGCTGCTCGGCGTGCCCGCCGGGGACCGCGGCTGGTTCCGCGACCGGGCCACGGACCTCTCGTACGTGCTCGAACCCGCGGGCCGGGAACGGGACCTGAGCAGGGCCGACGCCGCGGCGAGCGAACTGATGGAGTACTTCGCGGGCCTCGTCGGCGAGCGGCGCGAGCGGCCGGAGCAGGACCTGATCAGTTCCCTGGTCCAGGTGAGCGACGCCGACGCCGACGCCGACGCCGGCACCGGCACCGACACCGGCGCCGACGGCGCACTGCTCGGCGAGCGTGAACTGGTGGTGAACCTGGTGCTGATGCTCGCCGCGGGCTTCGAGACCACCGCGAGCCTGCTGGCCAACGGGCTCGGTGTGCTGCTCGACCGGCCGGCCGACCGGGACCGGATCGCCCGGGATCCCGCCGCGGCGGCCGCCTGCGTGCAGGAGGTCCTGCGCCACGACCCGCCCGCGCAGGTCACCGACCGGTGGGCGACCGAGGACACGGTGCTCGGCGGCCTGCGGATCGCCGAGGGCACCCAGGTGCTTGTCCTCCTCGGCGCGGCGAACCGGGATCCCCGCCGCTTCCCCGACCCCGACGTCTTCGACCCCGGCCGCCCCGCCGGCCCGTCGCTCTCCTTCGGGGCCGGACCCCATTTCTGCCTGGGCTCCGCGCTCGCCCGCATGGAGGCGGAAGTCGCTTTCCACGAGCTGTTCGCGCGATTTCCCGCGATGGCGCTCGCGGGGACACCCGTGCGCACCGACCGGCTGGCTCTGCGCGGATATGCGTCCCTGCCGGTGACCCTCGGCTGACGCGCGACCGGCGCGAAGCGAACCCGCCGGGCGGTGTGTGCAAGATCACTTCCGCTTCGGCTCCGCTTCGTCTTTGCTCCGGCAGACGCCGCGCAGGTCCAGACCGTACCCAAGGGATATGGCCCGGCTCCGGTTGTGCTCCGCTAAAGCGGCAGAAAAACCAGACCGCGCGGTACGGTTGAACTTGGCGAAGAGTTTACCCGGCTGGATCAGTGTGTCACTTTCCGCTGCTCCCGAGCGGTGTCGCATGCGGGTGGAGAAGCGGCCCCTGTGAGGCTCGGAGGGCTGAGATCGGTAGCAAATGTCCTGATTGGTGCCTCGCGGCGCGGTCATTGTACGAGAATGGTCCCGCGTAAGGGCAATTCGCGTCCGAGGCCGAAACTTGACGGCCCAGGTTCCTTCTGCTGAAGATCAAACCGGCCGCGCGGTTCGTGCGGCCGGCGTCACGTGTGTGCACCGTTCAGTTGCGCAACTGTGCACACATGGCAAGTAGGGGGATGTTCGTGAAGATACAAATTCTTGGACCACTCGAAGTGAAGAACGATGAGGGAGAGCGGGTTACTCCTCGCCCTCTGAAGCTCCGTTCTCTTCTCGCGGCTCTGTGTGTCAGTTCCGACCGTCCTGTCACCGCGCCGCACCTGATCGACGTGCTGTGGTCGGACGAGCCGCCGCGCACGGCGTCCACCGCCCTGCAGGTCTATGTCTCCAAATTGCGCAAGCATTTCCAGGGCGTCGGAATCGACCCGGGCGTGCTCGCGACCACGCCGTCCGGCTATGTGTTCCGCCCTGGCGCCCAGGTGATGGACTGCGACGGCTTCGACTCACTGGTGGCGAAGGCCCGTTCCGCGGCCGCGGCCGGCCGTGCGGAGGAAGCGGCGAGCGTGTTCTCGGAGGCCTTGGCCCTCTGGAACGGACCGGCGCTCGCCGACCTCCGGGACGTGCCGGCCCTGCGGGACTACGCCCAGCAGATGGACGAGCGGCGCAACGCGGTGTACGAGCAGTGGCTCGAGCTCGAGATCGGCCTTGGCCGCCACTCGATGCTGACCAGCGAGCTGTACGGGCTCATCGCCGAGAAGCCGATCTGGGAGAACCTCTACTTCTTCCTGATGATCGCCCTCTACCGCAGCGGCCGCATCTCCGAATGCCTGGACGTCTACAACCGCATCCGGCGCATCCTCATCGAGGAACTGGGCATGGAGCCCGGCCCGCGGCTGCAGAATCTGCATCACGCCGTGCTGTCCAGGGAGCCGTGGCTGGAGCCGTCCGCCGCGCCGCTCGCGGCCGTGGGCGCGCGGGCATCGTGACGGTCCGTCAGCCCGCCGCCGCGGGAACCGCGTTCCGCTGTCGCAGCAGCGCGGACAGATGGGCACCCGCCTCGGCCGCCGCCCGCTCGGCGTCGCCGGCCCGCACCGCTTCCAGAAGCCTGCGGTGGAAGGCGAGTCCGGGCTCGGCGCCGCACGGATCCACGCAGGTGAGCACGCTGGCCAGCACCGCCTCGTAGAAACCGCGGTACAGGCCGGCCAGGACGCTGTTCCCCGTGAACTCCACGAGCGCCATGTGGAACGCGGTGTCCAGCTGCGCCAGCCTCTCCCACCGGCCCGCCCGCGCCACCGCCTCGCACTCCGCGAGCCGGGCCTCAAGGGCCCGCAGACCGTCCTCGTCCCGCACGTCGGCCGCGAGCCGCGCCGCCTCGACCTCCAGGCCGCGCCGCACCTGGAGCACGTCGCGCAGCTCGGCCGTGCGCAGGCGGCGCAGGGCGCCGGACAGTTCGCTGGTGGCCCGTACGTACGTGCCGCTGCCCTGCCGCACCTGGAGGAGGCCGGAGTGCGAGAGCGCCCGGACCGCTTCGCGGACGGTGTTGCGGGCCACCTGGAGTTCGTCGGCGAGCACCGGTTCGGTGGGGATGCGGTGGCCCACCGGCCAGGCGCCTGCGGTGATCCGCTGCCGCATGTGCTCGATCACCTGGTCGACCAGGAGGGCGCGGCGGACCGCCGTCACGACGAGAGCCTCGCCTCGAGTTCGGAATTCAGCACGGAGAGGAACGTCTCCGCATTGTCCCGGAGGAAGAAATGCCCGCCCTCGATCTCATGACAGCGGAAGCCCGCCGTGGTCTGCTCGGCCCAGGCATGCACGTGCTCGATCGGCGCGAGCCGGTCGCCGGGGCTGGTGAAGGCCGTGATCGGGTACGGCAGCGGAGCCTCGTTGCGGTACCGGTAGGTGTCCACCACCGCCAGGTCGGCCCGCAGGGTCCGTACCACCATCGCGCGCAGCTGCTGGTCCTCGAAGACCCAGGCCGGCGTGCCGTGCATCTCCATCACCCGCTGGACGAACTCCTCCTCCGGAAGGTGGTGGATGGCGGGCCACGGCGGCGTGATCTGCGCCGCTCCGCGGCCCGACACGATGACGAACTCGGGCGCCGGGCAGCCCTCGGCGCGCAGCCACCGCGCGGTCTCGAAGGCCAGCAGGCTGCCCATGCTGTGCCCGAAGAGGGCGTAGGGCCGGTCGGTGCGCCCGGCCAGTACGGAGCCGAGCCGGGCCACCACGTCGTCGAGCCGCCGCGCCGGCTCCTCGCGGAAGCGCTCCTCGCGGCCGGGCAGTTGTACGGCGTTGACCTCCACCCCGGCCGGCAGCCGGTGCGCCCAGCCGCGGTACATGGACGCGCCGCCGCCCGCGTACGGCACGCAGAAGAGCCGCAGCCGGGCGTCGGCGTCGGGCCGGGGGGTGATCAGCCACGGGCTCGTGCGGTTCGTGGTTTCCATGGGGTTCTCCGGGACCTTTCCGTGGGTGGGCGAGCTCAGCGCGTCGTGGCGGCGGGCAGCCGGCCGGCGCAGGTGTCCAGGGCGTCGGCGACGGTGCGCACGTGCCGTACCGCCGCCAGCGAGCGCTCCGTCACGAACCCGCGCGCCCGGGCGTCGGCGACCCAGTCGAGCAGGCCGCCGAAGTGGTTGTCGGGGTCGAGCAGGACGAGGGGTTTGGCGTGCGCCCCGACCATGCGTTCCGTCCAGGCCGTGAAGATCTCGTCGCAGGTGCCGAGGCCGCCCGGCAGCGCGAGCAGGGCGTCGGCCTCGTCGCACATCCGCTGCTTGCGGGCGCTCATGCCCCGGGCGACGACCAGCCGGTCGCTGTCCCGGTCGGCGCGGTGCAGGAGCGAGTCCGAGACGATCCCGACCGTCTGCCCGCCGGCCGCCCGCGCGGCGGCGGCCACCGCGCCCATCATCGAGACGTGCTCGCCGCCGGAGACCAGCGTCCAGCCGCGGGCGGCGACCGCCGTGCCCACCTCTTCGGCCAGCCGGACGTACCGGGCGTCGACCGCGTCCGAGGAGCTGCAGAAGACACACACCGAAAGAGCCATGGAAACCGTCCCGTCCGATCCGTTGTGCACAGGAGTCAAAGGAGTGGTGCTCGCGTGAGGGCCGTCGTCGAGAAGAGTGCGGAACTGCCGCACGGCACCGTCCACGTGTGGTGGGGGACGGTGGGCGAGCTGCGTCCGCACCACCGCGACCTGCTCGGCGCGCAGGAGCGGGAACGCCTCGCGCAGCTGGTCAGGCCCGATGCGGCGGCCCGGTTCGTGATGGGCTGCGCCCTGATCAGACGGGCCGTGGGCGGCTACACGGGCCTCGCGCCCCGTGCCGTACCGGTCGTCCGGGCCTGCGACGGATGCGGCGGACCGCACGGCAAGCCCCGGGTGGCCCTGGACGAGTCCTTCGAACTGTCCCTGTCCCACTCGGGCGACCACATCGCCCTCGCCGTGGCCCGGGAGACCCCCGTGGGGATCGACGTCGAGAGCGACGACGGAACCGTCGACCTGCCGGGACTCGCGCCCCGCATGCTGGCGCCCGCGGAGACGGCCGCCTACCGGGAGCTGCCGGAATCCGCACGCCGGCGCCGGCTGCTCTCGGTGTGGACGTGCAAGGAGGCGGCACTGAAGGCGACCGGTGACGGACTGCGGTTCCCCATGAACCGGCTGGGCGTCGACGATCCGGAGGGCGCGCCGCGGCTCACGCACTGGGAGGGCCGGCCCCGGCTCGCCGAGGAGATGCGGCTGACCCGGCTCGACGCGCCGCCCGGCTACGCCGCGGTGCTCGCCGTCCTCGGACCGCCCGGATTCGGCGTCCGGCACGGGGAGTTCGCGGAGCTCGCCGGGGCCGAGGCGCTTCATGAGCGGGCGGCCCGGTCGGCCGCCACCAGCCGCGCGGCCTCGGCCCGCAGTGCCACCTTGTTCACCTTGCCGACGCCGGCCAGCGGCAGCGCCTCCACCGGTACGAGCCGCTCCGGCAGCTTGTAGCGGGCCAGGCCCTTGTCCTCCAGGTGGCGCCGCAGCACGCGCAGGGCCGGCAGGCCGTCCTCGGTGCCCACGGCGAAGAGGCACACGGCCTCCCCGTACAGCGGATGCGGCATCGCGACCGCCGCGGCGGCGCGGACGCCCGGATGGGTCAGGACGACCGCCTCCAGCTCGTCCGCGGGGATCTTCTCGCCGCCCCGGTTGATGACGTCCTTGACCCGCCCCGCGACCACCAGGTTGCCGCTGGGGTGCAGCCGCACCAGGTCGCCGGTGCGGTAGTAGCCGTCCGCGGTGAACGCGCGGGCGTTGCCCTCGTCCTCGCCGTAGTAGCCAGAGAGCACGCTCGGGCCCCGGGTGAGGAGTTCGCCGGTCTCCCCGGGGCCGACCTCGCGGCCGGACTCGTCGACGACGAGGAGGGTGTCGCCGGGGGCGGAGGGGCGGCCCTGGGTCTCGTCGACCACCGCGTCCGGGTCGTCGAGCCGGGTGAAGTTCAGCAGGCCCTCGCTCATGCCGTAGACCTGCTGGACCCGACAGCCCAGCCGCTCGCGGACCCGGCGGGCGGTGGTGGCGTCGAGGCGCGCGCCGCCGATCTGCAGCACCTGAAGGCTCGTCAGATCGTAGGAGCCCTCCTCGGTGCCCTCCTCGGCGGCGGCGAGCCACTGGAGCAGGACCGCGGGGGCGAGTGCGCAGTGCGTCACCCCTTCGCGCTCGACGAGCGCCAGGGTCCGCCGGGGGTCGTCGGGGGAGTCGAGGACGATCCGGCCGCCGCGCGAGAGCGTGCCGAGGATCCCCGGGTGGCCGAGGACGAAGCTGTGCGAGGCCGGCATCACCGCCAGGTAGACGGACGACTCGGTGAGCCCGGACACCTCGGCCGCGGAGTCGATGACATGCCCGAACGCCTCGTGGGGACGGGGGATCGCCTTCGGCGGGCCGGTGGTCCCGCTGGAGAGCAGGAACAGCGCGTTGTCCCGCGGAGAGGGCGGCTCCGGGGTGTCGCCCGCGGCGTCGTCCGAGGCGGGGTGCGGCCCGTGGTCCGGGGCCTCGACGCCGGGCAGTACGCCGCCCAGGGCAAGGGCCGTGAGGTCGGCCAGGCCTGCCGGGGTCGGCGCGTCCGTACGGACCGGCACGTCCGGCTCCGCCGTGCTCCGGTCCTCGCGGGTGACGAGCAGCGTGCGGATGCCCGGGTGCCGCTCCCGCAGGCGCTCGGCCATGGCCAGATGGTCGAAGCGGCGCGAGCGGCGCGGCACGGCCAGCGCGACCGGCTTGGTGACGCTCAGGACGTGGTCGAGTTCGTGCTCGCGCAGCGCCGGCAGGGCCACCACCGGAGGCGCGCCCAGCCGGATCAGGGCGAGGGTGGTGACCACGTACTCCAGGCCGTTGGGCAGCTGGACGAGCACATGGTCGCCGCGGCCGATGCCGAGGCCGCGCAGCCGGGCCGCCGCCGTGTCGACGGCCGTGGCGAGTTCGCCGTACGTGAGGCGGTCGCCGCCGTCGACGACGGCGCAGCGGTCCGGGTGGGCCGCCGACGCGGCGAGCGCCACGTCGGTGACGAGCTCGGGTCGCCACCAGCCGCGCCGGCGGTACTCCTCGGCGCGCTCGGCGGGGACGCGCACGATGCCGTCGGTCATCGGGCGCCCTCTCCGGCGGTACCGGTCCCGGCCCCGTCCTCGCTTCCGGCCGCCGCGTTCCCCGCCTCCCGGTCGATCGCTCCGGCCAGTTCGGCCAGGGAGTAGTCGTGCCGGTCCCAGAGGTCGACCCGGGCCCGCAGCCGCTCCTCGATCTCCAGCTCCAGCTGCGCGGTCTCGGTGGAGTCCAGGGCGAGACCGGACCGCAGCCGGCAGCCGGGCGTCAGCTCGTCCTCCGCCACGCCCAGCTCCATGAGAATGCTGCGCAGTTCATCGAGAGTCGCGTTCACAGAACCTCCTGGAGAAGGGCTTTCTCCGCGCGGGCTTTTGACGGTAAACCGGATGCCGGGCGGCCTTAATTCACGTGATGTGCCGTCATGCTAGCGCCCCGCCTGTTGCGATATTCCTCCGCTGCGCGGGAGTTCCGCACTTCTTTAGCGTCCGATATCCGGCCGACTGGCGAACTTTAAGTTCGGTTTTAGGCCGCTCGATTACGTTGTTTCTCTCGGACAAATTGGATCGCCAGGCTTTCGGTTGGAAGGGCTTGAACAGATGACGGCGGAAGCGAATCCCGTGCCGGCCACGTCCGGAACGGAGCGCGCGGAGGATGACCTGACCCCGTACGGCGGGGTGGTGGCCGATGCGGCCTGGCGCGATGAGGTGCTGCGGCTCGCCGAACAGCACAACGCGGTGATCCTCGCGCACAACTACCAACTCCCGGAGATCCAGGAGATCGCCCACCACGTGGGCGACTCCCTCGGACTGAGCCGGATCGCCGCCGAGTGCGACGCCGACACGATCGTGTTCTGCGGCGTCCACTTCATGGCGGAGACGGCGAAGATGCTGGCCCCCGAGAAGCGGGTCATCATTCCGGACGCCCGGGCCGGCTGCTCGCTGGCCGACTCCATCACCGCCGCGGAGCTGCGGGAGTGGAAAGCCGAGCACCCGGGCGCCGTGGTGGTCTCGTACGTGAACACCACCGCCGAGGTGAAGGCGGAGACCGATATCTGCTGCACCTCCTCCAACGCGGTCGAGGTGGTCGAGTCGATCCCGGCCGACCGCGAGGTCCTCTTCTGCCCGGACCAGTTCCTCGGCGCCCACGTCAAGCGGGAGACAGGCCGGCAGAACATGCACATCTGGGCCGGCGAATGCCATGTGCACGCCGGTATCAACGGGCCCGAGCTGGCCGACCAGGCGGCCGCCAACCCCGACGCCGACCTCTTCGTCCACCCGGAGTGCGGCTGCGCCACCTCCGCGCTGTACCTCGCGGGCGAGGGCATCGTGCCCGAGGAGCGGGTGCGGATCCTCTCCACCGGCGGGATGCTCGACGCGGCCCGCGAGACCGGGGCCCGCTCCGTGCTCGTCGCCACCGAGATCGGGATGCTGCACCAACTGCGCAAGGCCGCGCCGGAGATCGACTTCCGGGCCGTCAACGAGCGCGCCTCCTGCCGCTACATGAAGATGATCACGCCGGCCGCGCTGCTGCGCGCGCTGCGCGAGGGCGCCGACGAGGTGCACGTGGACCCGGAGGTCGCCGCGCGCGGCCGGGAGTCCGTGCGGCGGATGATCGCCATCGGCCGGCCGGGCGGTGGCGAATGACCGATCCGCGCTGGGCGGCCCGCGCGGACCTCGTGGTGGTGGGGACCGGCGTCGCCGGCCTCACCGCCGCGCTCACCGCCGCCGAACTCGGGCTGCGGGTCCTGGTGGTGACCAAGGGCGGTCCCGGCGACGGCAACACCCGGCACGCCCAGGGCGGCGTGGCCGTCGTGCTGCCGGCCGCGCACGAGCCCGGGGACACGGTCGGCCGGCACGCCCGGGACACCCACGTGGCCGGAGCCGGACTCTGCGAGCAGGACGCCGTCGAACGGATCGTCACGGACGGTCCTGACGCGGTCGAGCGACTGCGCCGGACCGGCGCCCGGTTCGACACCGGCGACGACGGCGCCCTCGCCCGCACCCGCGAGGGCGGTCACAGCGCCTTCCGCATCCTGCGCGCCGGCGGCGACGCCACCGGCGCGGAGGTCGAGCGGGCCCTGCTCGCCGCCGCCCGTGACCGACGCGTCGCCGTGCTGACCGGACACACCGCCCTGGACGTGCTGCGCACGCCCGGCGGCGCGGTCGCGGGCCTCGCGGTGCTCGACTCGGCCGCCGTGCCGGGCCTGATCAGCGCCCCGGCCGTGCTCCTCGCCACCGGCGGCCTCGGCCAGCTCTACCGGGCGACGTCCAACGCGGAGGGCGCCACCGGCGACGGACTCGCCCTCGCGCTGCGCGCCGGAGCGAGCCTCGCGGACCTGGAATTCGTCCAGTTCCACCCGACCGTGCTGTTCACCGGCCCCGGCGCGCACGGCCGCCGGCCGCTGGTCACCGAGGCCGTACGGGGCGAGGGCGGCATCCTGGTGGACACCCGCGGCGAGCGGGTGATGGCCGGCGTGCATCCGCTCGCCGACCTCGCCCCGCGCGACGTGGTGGCCGCCGCCATCACCCGCCGCATGGCGGAGACGGGCAGCGACCACGTCCTGCTCGACGCCACCCACCTCGGGCCGGAGGCCTTCCGGCGCCGGTTCCCGACCGTCCACGCCGTGTGCGCCGCCGCCGGCGTCGACCCGTCGCGCGAGCCCATACCGGTCGCGCCCGCCGCCCACTTCGCCTGCGGCGGAGTCGTCGCGACCGTCGACGGCCGCACCGAGGTGCCCGGCCTGTACGCGGCCGGCGAGGTCGCCCGTACCGGACTGCACGGAGCCAACCGGCTCGCCTCCAACAGCCTGCTCGAAGGGCTCGTGGTGGGGGAGCGGGCGGCGCGGGCGGCCGCGGCCGATCTGCGCGACAGCGCCCCGGTGGATCCGGACGCCGCCGGATGGCCGGACCGCACCGCGGCCGCGGCCGTGGCGGACCGCGCCGTCCTGCAGCGGACGATGACCCGCCACGCGGGCATCGGCCGCACCGCGGCCGGCCTGGCGGAGGCCGCCGGCACCGTCGCCGCCGTCTCCCACCGCCGCCCGCTCGACTCGGCCCGCGCGGTCGAGGACGCGGCCCTCACCCTGGTGGCCGACGCCCTCCTCGCCGCCGCGGCCGAGCGCCGCGAGACCCGAGGCTGCCACGTCCGCACCGACTTCCCCGGCACCGACGACACCGTCTGGGGCCGCTCGACGACCGTGCGCCTGGACGCGTCCACCGGCCGGCCGGTCGTCAACCGTCCCGTTCCCGTGGGAGGAGCAGCATGATCGCCGAGGACTGGTCGCCCGCGACCGACGAGCGGCTGCGCGCCGCCGGCGTCGACGTCGAGGACGCGCGGCGCGTGGTCGTCACCGCGCTGGAGGAGGACCTCCGTTACGGCGCCGACGCCACCACCGACGCCACCGTGCCCGCCGACGCCGTCACCGAGGCGGTCGTCGGCTCGCGGCAGTCGGGAGTGCTCGCCGGGCTGCCGGTGGCGCTCGCCGTGCTCGACCTCGTCACCGGGGGACGGTACGAGGTCGCCGAGTGTCGGGCGGACGGGGACCGGCTCGGCGCCGGTGACGTGGCGCTCCGGGTGACCGCGCCCACCCGTGAACTGCTGCTCGCCGAGCGCACCATGCTCAACCTGCTGTGCCATCTCTCCGGCATCGCCACCCTCACGGCCCGGTGGACCGACGAGCTGGCGGGCACGCGGTGCACGGTCCGGGACAGCCGGAAGACCCTGCCGGGCCTGCGCCTGCTCGAGAAGTACGCGGTGCGCCGCGGCGGCGGCGAGAACCACCGCCTCGGCCTCGGCGACTCGATCCTGATCAAGGACAACCACATCGTCGCCGCCGGCTCGGCGGGCGCCGCGCTGCGCGCCGCCCGCGCCCACGCCGGGCAGCTGCCCTGCGAGATCGAGGTGACCACCCTCGACGAGCTCGACGAGGTGCTGGCCCTCGGCGCCGACGAGGTGATGCTGGACAACTTCACCGTCGAGCAGTGCGCCGAGGCGGTCCGCCGCCGCGCCGCCGCGGGCGCCCGTACCCGTCTGGAGGCCTCCGGCGGGCTCACCCTCGACGTGGCCGCCGCGTACGCCCGCACCGGCGTCGACCTGCTCGCCGTCGGCGCGCTGACCCACTCGGCGCCCGCCCTGGACCTGGGGCTGGACTTCGCCCCGCACACCGAAGGAGGAGAGGGGCAGCGATGAGCCGACGAGAGACGGCCACCGCCGACACCGCCACCGCCGACCGCCCCGCCGACGTCCCCGACGGCCGCATCGCGGTGGTCGGCATCGGCTGCCGGTTCCCCGGCGCCGACGGACCCGGGGCGTTCTGGCGCAATCTGCGGGACGGAACCGAGAGCGTCACCTTCTTCGACGACCGGCAACTGGCCGCCGCGGGCGTGCCGGAGGCGCTGCGCGCCGACCCGGCCTTCGTCGGCGCCCAGGCCGTGCTCGACGACGAGTTCGGCTTCGACGCGGGCCACTTCGGCATCAACCCCCGGGAAGCGGACATCATGGATCCGCAGCACCGGCTGATGCTGATGTGCGCCTGGGAAGCCCTCGAGGACAGCGGCCGCCGCCCCGACCGGCTCGGCGGCAAGGTCGGCGTCTTCGCTGGCGGCTACCGCAGCGACTACCTCCGGCACGTGCCCACCGACGGCGACGCGGCCGCGGAGTTCGCCCGCGACGTCGCCAACGACAGCGACTACCTGGCGACCCGCGTCTCGTACAAACTCAATCTGACCGGCCCGTCGGTGACCGTGCAGACCGCCTGCTCCACCTCCCTGGTCGCCGTGCACCTCGCCTGCCAGAGCCTGCTCCTCGGCGAGTCCGACACGGCGCTCGCCGGCGGTGCCACGGTCCGCTCGGGCCATCAGCGCGGATACGTCTTCCAGCGCGGCGGCATCCTCTCCTCCGACGGGCACTGCCGCGCCTTCGACGCCGCCGCCGAGGGCACCGTCATCGGCGACGGCGTGGGCGTCGTCGTGCTGCGCCGGCTGGCCGACGCCCTGGCCGACGGCGACCCGATCCGGGCCGTGATCCTCGGCTCCGCCGTCGGCAACGACGGCGCCGACCGGGTCGGCTTCACCGCCCCGGGCGTACAGGGCCAGTCCGAGGTGATCCGCACCGCCCTGGAACGCGCCGGAGCCCATCCCCACACCATCGGCTACGTCGAGACGCACGGCAGCGGCACCCCGCTCGGCGACCGCATCGAGGTCGACGCGCTCGACCGCGCCTTCCGCGCGGCCGGCTGGCGCGACGGCGACTGCGCCCTCGGCTCGGTCAAGACGAACATCGGGCACACGCACGCCGCCGCCGGCATCGCCGGCCTGATCAAGACGGTCCTCTCGCTCCAGCACCGGATGCTGCCGCCGACCCTGCACTTCGAACGGCCCAACCCGCGCATCCGGTTCGCCCGCACCCCCTTCCGGGTCAACGCCGAACTCACCGCCTGGCCGGCCGGCGCCGGCCCGCTGCGGGCCGGGGTCAGCTCCTTCGGCCTGGGCGGTACGGGCGCGCACGTCGTCCTGGAGCAGGCACCGGAGCCGGTCCGCGCCCAGGAGGACGGGCCGGACCGCGCCGGGCACCGTGCCGACTGGCAGCTCCTTCCGGTCTCCGCCCGCACCCCGGAGGGCGCCGAGCAGGCGGCCGAGCGGCTGGCCGCCCACCTCGCGGACCGGCCCGGCCTGCGGCTCGCCGACGTGGCCCGGACCCTCCAGGACGGCCGCAGCCACTTCCCGCACCGGCGGATCGCCCTCGCCCGCGACCTGGACGGGGCCGTCGCCGCGCTGCGTGGCGGGTCCGCCGACTCCCTCTTCGCCGGCCGGGCGGCGGACGACGTTCCGCCGGTCGCCTTCCTGCTGACCGGTCTCGGCGACCAGTACCCCCAGATGGGGCGTCAGCTCTACGAGACCGAACCGGTCTTCCGCGCCGAGGTGGACCGCTGCGCGGCCCTGCTGAAGGAGCGGTCCGGCATCGATCTGCCCGCCGCGCTCTACCCCGGGCCCGCCCCCGCCCCCGCCGACGAGCCGGACCAGGGCCCCGACCTGCGCAGGCTGCTCGGCCGCGGGACGGACCCGGTCGACGGTCTGAGCGAGACCGAACAGGCCCAGCCGGCCCTGTTCGTCGTGGAGTACGCGCTGGCCAGGCTGCTCGAACACTGGGGGGTCCGGCCGGACGCCCTCATCGGCTACAGCCTCGGCGAGTACGTCGCGGCCTGCCTGTCGGGCGTGCTCACCCTGGAGGACGCGCTGACCCTGGTGGCCGCGCGGGCCGAACTGATCGGCCGGCTCGCCCCCGGCCGGATGCTCGCGGTGCCGCTGCCCGAGTCGCGGGTCCGCCCGCTGCTCGGCGACCGGCTCTCCCTGGCCGCGGTCAACGGCCCTGAGCTGTGCGTGCTTTCCGGAGAGCCGGACGCGATCGCCGCCGTCGAGGCCGACCTGGCCGCCGAGGGCGTGGCCGCCCGCCGGCTCAACGCCACGCACGCCTTCCACTCCGTCATGATGGAACCGCTCGTCGAGGAGTTCACCCGGCTGGTCGCCGGCTTCGCGCTCAAGCCGCCGTCCGTCCCGTACCTCTCCAACGTGACGGGTGACTGGATCACGGACGAGCAGGCCACCAACCCTGGCTACTGGGCCCGGCACCTGCGCGAGCCGGTCCGGTTCGCCGACGGCGTCCGCAAGCTGTGGGACGAGCCGGACCGGGTCCTCCTCGAAGTCGGCCCCGGCTCCACGCTCGGCGGCATCGCCCTGCGCAACCGCCCCGCCGAGGACGCCGCGGCCCAGCTGGTGCTCGCCACGCTGCCCCCGTCCTTCGACCGGCGCCCGGCGGCCGCCTTCCTGCGCGGCACGCTCGGCAAGCTCTGGCTCGCCGGGGTCCCGGTGCGGTGGCCCGCCCTCGACGGCGGCCCGGTCCGGCTCGCCCTCCCGACCACTCCGTTCGACCTGCGCGAGCACCGCGTCACGCCCCGCTGGGAGACCGAGCAGGCGCCGCCGGCGGCCCCCGCGCTGGTCCGCAAGGAGAACCTCGCCGAGTGGTTCTCCGTACCGGCCTGGGAACCGCTGCCGCCGCTGCTCGCCGGGGCCGGCGCCGCCGGAGAGCCCACCGACGAACCCGCCGACTGGCTGGTGTTCCTCGACGACCACGCGGTCGGCGACCACGTCGTCGCCCGGCTGACCGGGCGCGGACACCGGGTGGTGACGGTCCGGGCCGGCGACGCCTGGCAGGAGCTTGGCGACGGGCGCTACACCGTACGGCCCGACCGCGCCGAGGACTACACCGCACTGCTGCGCGAGCTCGACCGGGCCGGCGCACTGCCGCGGCACATCGTGCACTGCTGGACCGTGACCGGCCCCGACGACGTCCCGGACCCCGGCGAGCTCCGCCGGCGGGCCTTCGACAGCCTGCTGTTCCTGGCCCAGGCGCTCGGCGCGACCGGCGCCGCCGGCGAGGTCGACGTCACGGTCGTCTCCAGCGACCTGCACCCGCTGCACGGCAGCGGCTCGCAGCCGGGCAAGGCCCTGCTGCTCGGCCCCACCCAGGTCTGGCCGCGCGAGTCGGCCGGCATCGCATGCCGCAGCGTGGACATCAGCCTCACCGCCCCCGCGAGCCGCCGTGACGTGCCCCGGGCCCTGGACGCCCTCGTGGCGCAGCTGCACCAGCCCGTCACCGACCACCAGATCGCGCTGCGCGGCACCGGCCGCTGGCGGCGGGTGTTCCTGCCCGCCCCGGTCGACCGCACCGAGCAGCCCCATCCCCGGCTGCGCCCGGGCGGCACCTACCTGATCACCGGCGGTCTGGGCGGCATGGCCCTGGAGCTGGCCGGGCACCTGGCCCGGACGGCCGGTGCCAACCTGGTGCTGGTCGGCCGGCACGGACTGCCGCCCCGCGAGGAGTGGGACGCCCTGACCGCCGGGACGGGCACGGACGCCACGCTCGTCCGGCGGATCGAGCGGGTACGGAGCCTCGAGGAGTCCGGCGCCCGCGTCGAGGTCGTCCGCGCCGACATCACCGACGGCCCGGCCGTGGCCGCGGCGATGCGGCACGCCGTGGAGCGCTTCGGTGCCGTGCACGGCGTCGTGCACGCCGCGGGAGTGCCCGGCGGCGGCCTGATGCAGCTCAAGGACCCGGCGGCGGCCGCCGAGGTGCTCGCCCCGAAGGTGGAGGGCACGCTCGCGCTCCTCGACGCCTGCCGCCAGGTCGCGGCGGACCTGGACTTCGTCGTCCTGTGCTCCTCCCTGCTCTCCGTCACCGGCGGGCTCGGGCAGGTGGACTACTGCGCGGCCAACGCCTTCCTGGACGCCGTCGCCCACCACCACGACGCCCTCGGCGACCTGCCGGTCACGGCGATCGACTGGGACGCCTGGCGCGAGGTCGGCATGGCCGAGCGCACGGTCGGCGGGTCCGCCGGGGCGAACCCCGGCGCCGGCGCCGCCGCGGAGACCGGCCATCCGCTGCTCACGCGCCGGCTCACCGCCACCGAGCGGCACGCGGTCTACGCGGCCGACTTCAGCGCGGACCGCAGCTGGCTCGTCGACGAGCACCGCATGCTGGGCCACCCGGTCGTCCCCGGCACCGGTCACCTGGAACTGGTCCGGGCGGCGGTGGCCGAGCACTCCGGCCGGGAGCCGCGGGAGCTGTCGGACATCACCTTCCTCTCCCCGATCGTGGTGGACGAGAACCGGCCCCGCGAGGTCCGGGTGGTGCTCGACCGCAGCGGAGACGCCTACACGTTCTCCGTGGTCAGCCGGTACGACGGCAAGGCCGCCTGGCAGCTCAACTCGACCGGCCGGGCGACCGTCGGCGACCGGGGGGACCGGCCGGACACCGAGCGCCCGCACGCCGAGCGCCTGGACATCGCGGCCCTGACCGGGCCGGACGGCCTGCGCCCGGTGGAACGTCCCGTGCACGAGGGCCCGATGGGCTTCGCGGGCCGCTCGCTGTGCCTGGAGCGGATGTACGCCGGCGACCGGGAGTACCTGGCCCTGCTCGCGCTCCCGGAGCGGTACGCCCACGAGGTCCCGGAGCTGGCCCTCCACCCGTCGCTGATGGACCTCGCGACCGCCTTCGTCGGGGTGCACGCGGCGAAGGAGTTCCGCATTCCCATCTCGTACGGCCGGGTCACCCAGTACGCCCCGCTCACCGCCCGCGTCTACAGCCACCACCGCTATGCCGTGGCCGACGACCCGGCGCTCGAGACCCTCTCCGCCGACGTGACGATCACCGACGAGGACGGGCGTGTGCTGGTCGTCGTCGAGGGATTCGTCCTGAAGCGGACCGGTGACCTCACCGAACGCCTCGCGGGCCTGCGCAGCGGTACGTCCGAGGAGATCGTCGGCTACCGCTTCGCCGAGGCCGAGGCCGAGGACGGGCCGGGGCGCGAGGCCCCGGGCGTCGCCTTCCTGCGGCAGCAGCTGGCGCAGGGCATCCGGCCGGACGAGGGCGTGGCCGCCTTCGACCGGATCCTGGCGGCGGCCCCGGGCCCCCAGGTCGCCGTGTGCACCCAGGACCTGGACGCGGTCATGGCCCAGGTGATCGCCGAGGGCGCGGGCGCGGGCCCGCGGGAGGACGCCGCCGGCGCTGCTCCGGCCGGCCCCGCCCACCCCCGGCCGCATCTGATGACCCCGTACACCGCCCCGCGCGGGGACACCGAGAGCGCGCTGGCCGCGCTCTGGCAGGACCTGCTCGGCCTGGACCGGGTCGGCACGCACGACGACTTCTTCGAGCTCGGCGGGCACTCCCTGCTCGGCATCCAGCTCGCTGCGCGGCTGCGCGCGGAGCTGGGCGTCGACGTGGCCGTCGGCACCGTCTTCAACGCGCTCACGGTGGCCGGTCTCGCCGCCGTCGTGGACCGGCTGAAGGAGGAGGCGCGGTGACGGCCGCCCCGGCGAAAGCCCGCCCGGAGGACGAACGGAACGACAACGGCATGGAGGAGAACATGGAAGCGCTGCGCGCGGTGGGTGTGGCCGGCGCCGGAGTGATGGGCCGCGAGGTGGCCCAGGTGCTGTCCCAGCACGGACTGCGGGTCGTCCTCGTCGACGTCTCCGAGGAGGCGCTGGACGGGGCCCGCAGGGCCATCGAGCAGAAGGTCCGCTTCCAGCGGCTGCTGGGCGCCGGCGGACCGGAGGTCCCCGTCGCCGAGGTGCTGGAGCGGATCACCTTCGCCACCGACTACAGCGGGTTCACCGAGGTCGACTTCGTCATCGAGAACGTCACCGAGGACTGGGAGACCAAGCGCCGGGTGTACGAGGAGATCGACCGGCTCTGCCCGGAGCACGCCGTCTTCGCGGTGAACACCTCCTGCATCCCGATCACCAAGGTGGGCGGCGCGGTGTCGCGCCCGGACCGGGTCATCGGCACCCACTTCATGAACCCGGTCACGCAGAAGCCGGTCGTCGAGGTCATCCGGGGGCACCACACCTCCGAGGCGACCATCGCCACCACACAGCGGCTGCTCGCGGCCATGGGCAAGGAGGGCATCGTCGTCAACGACGCCCCCGGCTTCGTGTCCAACCGCGTGCTCATGCTGACCATCAACGAGGCGGCCTTCCTCCTCCAGGACGGCGTCAGCACCGTCGAGGACGTCGACCGGATCTTCAAGACCTGTTTCGGCCACACGATGGGGCCGCTGGAGACGGCCGACCTCATCGGCCTCGACACCATCCTGCTCTCGATCGAGGGCCTGTACGAGAGCTTCGCCGACAGCAAGTACCGGCCCTGCCCGCTGCTGCAGCGGATGGTCCACGCCGGTCTGCACGGCCGCAAGAGCGGCCACGGCTTCTACGACTACGGCGGGCGGCCCGCCGCCTGACGCGGCCCGCACCCCCTCTCCCTCACCCGAACACCCTCACCCGCACACCCGCACCCACTCACAGAGAGGTCCCGATGGACGCCATCAAGTCCGCCACCAGGGAATTCATCGGCAAGTACGTACGCAACCGGGAACTCGGCGACAGCGACGACCTGTTCGCCTCCGGCTTCGTGAACTCGCTCTTCATCATGCAGCTGGTGATGTTCGTGGAGAGCGAGCTGGCGACCCCGGTCGCCGACGAGGACCTCCGGATGGACAACTTCCGCAGCGTGGACGCCGTGGCCGCCTTCGTGGCGCGCAAGGCCGCGGCCGCCACGCCGACCGCCTGACGACCACGGGGTAGCACGATGCAGTTGACGGCGCGGCAGGAGAGCCTGTTCGCGGAAGCCCGGTCCTACGCGGCGGCGGAGATCGCCCCGTACGCCGGTGCGTGGGACGAGAACGAGGCCGTGCCCGAATCGGCCGTCGCCGGCTTCGCCGCGCGCGGCCACCTCGGCGCCCTGGTGCCTCGCGAGTACGGAGGCGCCGGGCTCGACGCGGTCTCCTTCGGGCTGCTGAACGAGGCGGTCGGGCAGGCCTGTTCGTCGATGCGCAGTCTGCTGACCGTGCACAGCATGGTGGTGCACGCGGTGACCCGCTGGGGGAGCGAGGGGCAGCGCGCCCACTGGCTGCCCCGCCTCGCCGCCGGCGAGAGCGCCGCCGCCTTCGGGCTCTCCGAGGCCGAGGCCGGCAGCGACGCCGGGCGGCTGAGCACCACCGCGGAACGCCTGCCGGACGGCGGCTACACCCTCACCGGCGCCAAGAAGTGGACCACCTTCGGACAACGGGCCGACGTCTTCCTGGTGTTCGCCCGGCTCGACGGGCAGATCACCGCGTTCCTCGTCGGACGCGACGCACCTGGCCTCGACGTCGTACCCGTCACCGGCATGCTCGGCACCCGGGCCTCGCTCCTGGCCGAACTCCGCATGGTCGACTGCCGGGTGCCGGCCGACGCCCTCGTGGGGCGGCCGGGCTTCGGCCTGTCGGCGGTGGCCACCAGCGCGCTGGACATCGGCCGCTACAGCGTGGCGTGGGGGTGCGTCGGCCTGCTCGCCGCGTGCGCCGACGCCGCCACGGCACACGCGGACCGGCGCGTCCAGTTCGGCCGGCCGCTGGGCGAGCACCAGCTGGTGCGCCGCATGATCGCCGACATGGCCACCGACGCGACCGCGGCCCGGCTGCTGTGCCTGCGGGCGGGGCGGCTGAAGGACGCGGGCGACCCGGCGACCGTGGACGCGACCTGGATGGCCAAGTACTTCGCCTCCGTCAAGGCGTTCCGCGCGGCGGCCGACACCGTACAGATCTTCGGGGCCGCGGGCTGCGCGGAGGGCCACCCGGCCCAGCGCATGCTCCGGGACGCGAAGATCATGGAAATCATCGAGGGAAGCACCCAAGTGCAGCAGGACTACCTGGCGCAGGCCGCCCTGCGGGAGCGTGCCGCATGAGCGAGACCGGGACGACCGTGAAGACCGGCACGACCGGCAAGATCGACGAGACCGACGAGACCGGCGAGGCCGGCAAGACCGTGAAGTGCGTGGTGTGGGACCTGGACCACACCGTCTGGGACGGAGTCCTCCTGGAGGACGGGCGGGTCACCCTCCGGCCCGGCGTCGCCGACGCCATCCGGACCCTGGACGAGCGCGGCATCCTCCACTCGATCGCCAGCCGCAACGACCACGCCGCCGCCATGGCCCGGCTCGAAGAGCTCGGCCTGGCCGAGTACTTCCTGCACCCGCAGATCAACTGGGGTGCCAAGTCCGCGTCCGTGCGGTCCGTGGCCGAGGCGCTGAACATCGGCCTGGACACGATCGCGTTCATCGACGACCAGCCCTTCGAGCGGGACGAGGTCTCCTTCGCACTCCCTCAGGTGCGCTGCCTGGACGCGGCCGAGCTGCCCGGACTGACCCGGCTGCCGGAGCTGATGCCGCGCTTCGCGACGGACGACTCCCGCCGCCGCCGCGAGATGTACCGGGCGGACCAGGTCCGCAAGGACGCCGAGGAGCGGTTCGACGGAGCCCAGGACGAGTTCCTGGCCCGTCTGGGCATGCGGTTCGAGATCGCCCCCGCGGGCGAGCCGGACCTGCAGCGTGCCGAGGAACTGACCGTCCGCACCAACCAGTTGAACACGACCGGCGTCACCTACTCGTACGAGGAGCTCGACGCCTTCCGCACCTCGGACCGGCATCTGCTGCTCACCGCCTCGCTCACCGACCGGTACGGGCCGTACGGCACCATCGGGCTCGCCCTGGTGGAGAAGGGGGAGGAGGACTGGCACCTCCGGCTGCTGCTGATGTCCTGCCGGGTGATGTCACGCGGCGTGGGCACCGTGCTGATCAACCACGTCAAGCGGCTGGCCCGGGACGCCGGCGCCCGGCTGATCGCGGACTTCGTGCCGACCGACCGCAACCGGATGATGTACGTCTCCTTCAAGTTCAACGGCTTCGAGGAGATCTCCCGCGAGGACGGCCGGGTGCGGTTCGCCGCCGACCTGTCGTCCATCCCGCCGGACCCGGCCTACCTCGACGTCCGGGCAGCCGGCTGACCGCCCGACCGCCCGACCGCTTGCGGGGGCCGGCCGCCGGGCCGGCCCCCGCTTCGTCGTATCCGCTCCCGCATACCCGTTCGCGTACCCGTTTTCGCGTACCCGCTTTCGCATATCCGTTTCCGCACACCGAGGACACATGATGACTCTTTCCCAGAAGAAGGCCCTGGTCACCGGAGGCTCGCGCGGCATCGGCCGCGGGGTCGTCGAGCGGCTCGCCGCCGAGGGAGCCGACGTGGCCTTCACCTACCGCGAGCGCGAGGCCGAGGCCAAGGAGGTCGTGGCGGCGGTCGAGGCCGCCGGGCGCACCGCGTACGCCCTCCGCGTGGACCTGACCGAGGTCGCCGAGGTGCGCCGCACCATGGCGGAGGCGCACCGCCTGCTCGGCGGTCTCGACATCCTGGTGAACAACGCCGCCGCGGCGGCCACCGCGACGCGCATCGACGCCGTGACGGAGGAGGAGTTCGACGGGGCGATGGCGGTCAACGCCCGCGCCGTGTTCTTCGCCCTCCAGGAGGCCTCGCGGCTGATGAACGACGGCGGCCGCATCATCAACCTGTCGACCGCCAACACCGCGCTGCCGGTGCCCGGTGTGTCGCTGCACGCCGGCAGCAAGGCCGCCGTCGAGCAGTACACCCGCGTGGCGGCCCAGGAGTTCGGCCCCCGGGGCATCACCGTCAACGCGATCTCGCCGGGCGCCACCGACACCGAGCTGCTGCGGGCCAACATCACCCAGGAGGGCATGGAGCTGGCCGTCCGGATGACCCCGCTGGGCCGGATCGGCGAGCCCGCCGACATCGCCGGTGTGGTGGCCTTCCTCTGCGGCCCGGACGGCGGCTTCGTCAGCGGCCAGAACCTGCGCGTGACCGGCGGCATGGTCTGACCCCCGCCCCGTACGACGAGAGCCCGACCGGTCCGCGGACCGGTCGGGCTCTTCGCTGCCCCGGGGGACGCGGCCTCAGGCCGCGCTCAGCTCCTCGGCCGCGGGCTCCCCGGAGCCCGGTTGGCCGGAGGCCGGTTCGCCGGAGGCCGTCGTGCGTTCCGCGCGCCGGGCCGCCACCCGCTCCCGCAGCAGCCGCACCCGGCGGAAGAGCGCCTGGTAGTCCGCGTCACGGACGAGCACGGCGTCGATGGCCATCATGGCGAAGCCGAACGTCATCAGGCCCATCCCGGCCATGATGCCGATGTGCATCCCGGCGATGCCCAGGACGACCGCCTCGCGGAACCACCGGCGCGAGGTGAGCGCCGCCGGGAGGACGAGCAGCTGCACCACGATCGCGAAGTAGGTGACGAGCGTCGTCAGGACCAGACTGTCCATCAGCTGGGGGAAGGCGGAGCTGTAGGTGTACTGCCAGACATGGCTGATGTAGTAGAGCGCCGTACCCTCCTGCCACTGCGGCGCGGCCACCTTCCACAGCGCGGAGACGACATAGACCACGCACGCCTGGAAGACGATCAGCACGGCCGCCGTGTTGTGCAGCGAGGTCCGCAGATGCGGCTCGCCGGCGCGCCGCTCAAGGCGTGCGCGGACGCCCTTGGCCAGCGGGCTGAAGTGGGCGTTGACCGTGGCGCCCATCAGCAGGATCAGCACGATGCCGGTGAGCGCGTCGCCGCCCTCCCACATCGTGTAGTTGCGGTGGTAGATCGAGGTCATGAACACCGCGTGGACCACCGTCAGGCTCCGCGAGCCGAACACCGTCCAGGCGAGCGAGACCAGCAGCCCGGCGAAGTACACGAGGTCGAACCAGGCGCGGCCGTCGCTGAGCGCGTACAGCGAGAAGATGTGCTGGTCCCCGGTGAGCGCCTTGAAGGCGGCGAAGCCGGAGTAGCTGTCCGGCCCCCACAGGAACGCGCGGTAGGGGATGTTGGAGACGTAGTACAGCGTGGTGCTCACGCCCAGCAGGATGCGGCAGAGCGAGAGTCCGACGAGGTACTTCGGGTGGCTGGACACACCGCGCAGCGCACGCGCGGCGGCGGTCTTCAGTCGGTCCATGGCTGGGCTCCAGGCCGGTAGTCGAACCAGCCGAGGTCGGTGAACACCTCGGAGCGGGGGTCCTCGGGCGAGTGGCGCACGTCGAAGCGCTTGACGGGCGTGTACGTGTAGTAGGCGCGCAGCCGGGTGACCCGGCCGTCCAGGTGCAGCTCGTCCACCAGCGGCGAAAGCACGGTGGCGGTGTCCGTCTTGGCCGCCTCCTGCAGGGCCGTCAGCTCGCTCTGCTGCCCGGAGAAGTCGGAGAGCGCCTTCTTCCGGGCCTCGTCGACGGCCGCCTCCTTGTCGTGCAGGCTGCCGAGTTCGACGCCGAGGTAGAGGCCGACCGCGCCCATGCGGTTCGGGGCGATGCGGATCTCCCGGGCGGTGCCGGCCATCTCGCGGGACAGCGACACCGGCTCGGTGGTGTGCCGGCCGCTCGCGTTCTCGTACTCGACCTGGTAGAAGACCTCGCCGTTGTAGTCCACCGAGTACGGGGCGAGGAGCATCCAGCTCTGCCGGAAGTAGGTGTCGGCGACCGGCGCGACCGCCTGGTACGCCTGGGTCCGCGCGGGCGAGACCGGCGCGTTGACGATCAGCGTCATGGCGACGAAGGCCAGGCCGAGCAGCGGCGGCAGCCCCATGCCGAGCAGTCTCCACCGGCCGGTGCCGGTGCGTGGTTCCGTCATGACCGGGACTCCTGCTCCTGGGCCTGCTCCTGGGTGGCGGGGCGCGGGCCGGTGCTGCCGGCGATGCCCCAGCGGTGGGCCGGGACGGGGGTGAGGACGATCCAGGTCTGGTCCCGGATCTCCTCGCCGAACACGTTCACCGTCGCCTGGGTGAGCTGTTCGACCAGCTCCCGCTCGGTCTGCTCGGTCAGACGCTGTTCGAAGATCTTGACCTCGATGAAAGGCATGGTGGCTCCTGTCTGTCAGACGGCGGCGGCCGTGCCGCCGCGGAGGTTCGCGGCCGTGCCGGTGACGGCGGTGACGGCGGTGAGGGCGGCGGTCAGGGCGTCGACGAGATGGTCGACCTGGGAGTCGGTCAGCCCCGGGTGGCAGGGCAGGTTCATGTGCTGCTCGAACCAGAGCCGTTCGGCGACGGGGCACTCGCCGGGGCCGTGCCCGCGGAACCGCCACTCCGGCGTCAGGTGCAGCGGGAAGTAGCGCAGCTGGGCCTCCACACCGCGTGCGTCGAGCTCGCGCAGCAGGGCGTCGCGCGTGTCCCGGTCGCGTACGAGGAAGGTGTAGAGGTGGTAGGCGTGGCCGACGCCCTCCGGCGCGGAGACCGGCCGGGTGCCGGGGAACGCCGCGAGGACCTCGTCGAGCCTGCGGGCGATCAGCCGGCGGCGTGCCACCAGCTCGTCGAGCCGGTCCAGTTGGGCCAGGCCCACCGCGGCCGCCGCCTCGGACATCGTGGCGTTCGTGCCGGCGTTGCGGATGCCGGTGCAGGCGCGGTCGTAGATCTCGTCGGCGAACATCATCCAGGGCAGTGCGGCGGGCGCCTCCGCCGCGTCCGTACCGTGCTCGACGTAGAGGCCGTCGACCGCGTTGTCCCGGTGGCGGCGCACCCGCTCCGCCCAGTCGTCGCGGTCCAGGGTGATCATGCCGCCCTCGCCGAGACTGGTGATGTTCTTGGTGGAGTGGAAGCTGAAGGTCGCGATGTCGGCCAGCGCACCGGGCCGGCGGCCGTGGTAGGTGGCGCCGAGCGCGTGGGCGCTGTCCTCGATCACCGTGATGCCGCGGGGCCGGGTGAGCGCCATGACGGCGTCCATGTCCGCCGGACAGCCGCCGTAGTGGACCAGGATCACGGCCCGGGTCCGGTCGGTGATCAGCGGTTCGAGGGCGGCCGGGTCCATGTTCAGGGTGAGCGGGTCGATGTCGCAGAACCTGACCGTGACGTCCAGGTCGAGCAGCGGCTGGATGCTGGCCTGGAAGGTCTGCGGCGTCACCACGACCTCGTCGCCCGGTGCCAGGTCGAGCAGCCGGATGGCGATCTCCAGGGCCACCGTCCCGCTGGTCACCGACAGGGCGTGCCGGGCGCCGACGTGGCGGGCGAAGGCCTGCTCGAACGCCTCCCGCCACCCCCCGGCGGAGAGCGGGGCGTCGGAGGAGACGAGCCGCCCCAGGACGTCCAGTTCGCGATCGCCGATGACGCTGCCTCGGCGGCCGCCCGGCACGACGTAGCGTTGCTGCATACGGAGGTACCCCCATGACGGAATGGCGTCCCGCGCCGTGCGGGACGTGGGCTGATGGGTGCCCGCGTGCCGGGGCCGGCGGAGCCGGGGCACGCGGGCGCGCCCCGGCGGCGTGGATCGCCGGGGCGGCGGTCCCCGCCGGCCGGGGCGGAAGCGTCAGGCCGAGGCCATGCGCTGCGCGAGTTCCGCGGAGAGGGCCTTCTTGTCGACCTTGCCGAGCCCGGTCAGCGGGAAGGCGTCGATCACTTCGAGGCGGTCCGGCAGCTTGTACTCGGCAAGGCCGCGGGCGCGCAGCAGGCGCTTGAGCTCGGGGAGCCGCGGCGGTTCGCCGGCCGGGACGACGAAGGCGCAGACCCGTTCGCCCATGACCTCGTCGGGCATGGCGACCACGGCGGCCTGCTGGATCCCGTCGTGCACGGCGGTGACGTGCCGCTCCACCTCGGTGGCCGAGACCTTGTCGCCGCCGCGGATGACGACGTCCTTGACCCGGCCCTGGACGACCATGTCCCCCTCCTCGGTGAAGCGCACGAGGTCACCGCTGCGGTAGAAGCCGTCCTCGGTGAACGCCCCGGCGTTGTGCTCCTCGGCGCGGTAGTAGCCGCGCAGCGTGTACGGGCCGCGGGTCAGCAGCTCACCGGTCTCGCCCGGGGCCACGGGCCGGTCCTCCAGGTCCACCACGCGGACCTCGTCGGCGGGGGAGATGGGGCGGCCCTGGGTGGTGAGCACCCGGTCGAGCGGGTCGTCGTAGCGGGTGAAGGTGAGGAGGCCCTCGGCCATGCCGAACACCTGCTGGAGCCGGCAGCCCAGGGCCGGGGTGACCCGGGCGGCCACCTCGGGGTGGAGCTTGGCGCTGCCGATCTGCAGCACCGAGAGGCTGCTCAGATCCCGCTCGGTCCACTCGGCCGCGTCCAGCCACATGTGGGCGATGGTCGGCACGCAGGAGGTCATGGTGACCCGCTCCCGCTCGATGAGCGCGAAGCACTCGTCGGGGTTCGGCGTCCTGGCGAGCACGACCGTGCCGCCCTTGCTCAGGGTGCCGAGCACGCCCGGGCAGCCCCAGGTGAAGTTGAACTCGATCGGCAGGACGGCCAAGTAGACGGTGTCGCCGTCGAGTTCGCAGATCTCCGAGGCGGCGCGGATCTGGTACGCGTAGTCCTCGTGGGTCCGCGGGATGAGCTTGGGCAGCGCGGTCGTGCCGCCGGACAGCAGGAAGAACGCGGCGTCCGCCGGGTCCGCCCCGGCCGGCTCGTCCTGTGCCGGGACCGCGGCCGGAGTCGCCGACAGCTCCTCCAGGGAGCTGTGCGGGCCGGGGTCGCCGAGGACGAACACCTCGCGCAGGGACGGGACCGAGGCGAGGACCTCCGAGGCCAGTTCGCGGTGGTCGAAGCCCTGATGGACGTCCGGCACCACATAGGCGACGGCACCGGAGTGCGCGCACAGATGGCTGATCTCGTGGCGCCGGTGCGCCGGCAGCGCGAAGACGGGCAGCGCGCCGAGCCGGAAGAGACCGAAGCAGACGGCGACGAACTCCGGGGTGTTGGGGAGCTGGACCACGACCCGGTCGCCCGGCCCGACGCCGCGCGCGGCGAAGCCCGCCGCCAGCCGGTCCGCCCAGGCGTCGAGTTCGGCGTACGTCACGCGCCGGTCACCGCCGACGAGGGCGGTCCGGTCGCCGTACGCGGCCGCCCAGCCGCGCAGCAGCCGCCCCAGCGTCTCCCCCCGCCAGTATCCGGCCTCCCGGTACGCCGCTGCGGTGGCCTCCGGCCAGGGAACGCATCCGTCCTGCATTTTCAGTCCTTTCTCCTGTCAACACAATCGATGGTTTCCGGGGCTGATATTTTGGTGATGCTAACCGAGCCGTCAGAGTTTCGGCACCGCCAATATCCGACGCTTTAGGATCTGGCACAACGCGTCAATAGCCCCTTTTAAGGGGCCTTTTAGGGGCGGCGGCTAGGGTTGATTCCCGGTTGAGCCGTCAGACGGATCCGAATGGTGCGGTGTGGAAATTGAGTAACCAAGGTGTCATTCCGGGGGACAAGGCGGAGCTGCGGCGGGTGCTCGCCGACCGGCTCGGTGTCAGCGTCTCCGAGGTGACGGACGACGTGAATCTCCAGGATCTCGGACTCGACTCGATCGGTGTCATGGGCATCGTGTCGGGCTGGCAGCGAGGCGGGCTCCAGGGCGAGATCGCCGAATTCGCCGCGATGCCCACCCTCAAGGCCTGGTGGGAACTCATCTCCCGGTAAGTCACGGGGCGGCCCGCCCGGCGGCGCCTGTCATTCCCTCAGCAAGCCATTGGAGTCACGATGCAATTCGGCGTGAATTTCTTTCCCGTTGTCGACCCGGCGAAGAAGAGCGCGAGCGACTACTTCGACGAGGCGCTCCGCCTGGTGTGCCTGGCCGAGGAGCTCGGCTTCGAGCACGCCCAGTGCGTGGAGCACTACTTCTCCCCGTACGGCGGCTACATGCCGGACCCGGTCACCTTCCTCACCGCGGCCGCCGCGCGCACCAGCCGGATCCGCATCGGCACCGGAGCGGTCATCCCCGCCTTCACCCACCCGCTGAAACTGGCCGGCAAGCTCGCGATGCTGGACAACCTCTCCCACGGGCGGCTCGACGTCGGCTTCGGCCGCGCCTTCCTGCCGCAGGAGTTCGAGGCCTTCGGCATCGACATCGACGAGAGCCGGGCCCGCTTCGCCGAGGGCGTCGAGGTCTGCCGTCGCCTGTGGTCCGAGCGGGACGTGGTCTGGGAGGGCTCCTTCCACCGGTTCGGCCCCGTCACGATGCTCCCGGAGCCCGTCCAGAAGCCGCACCCGCCCATTTTCATCGCCTCCGCGATGAGCCCGGACTCGTGCGCCGCCGCCGGACGCGCCGGACACCACCTCCAGGTGGTGCCGTCGGTGACCTCCCGCGAGCAGCTCCAGTCGATGCTGGCGGGCTACCGCGAGGCCTGGCGGGAGGCCGGCCACCCGGGCAGCCCGCGCATCCAGATCAAGTACACCTGCTACGTGGCCGAGGACCGCGCCAAGGCGCTCGACCTCGCCGAGACCTTCGAGGTCAACTACGTCGAGCACATGGCCGAGGCGGTGGCGAGCTGGGGCCGGACGCGCAGCGACGCGTACCGCGGCTACGAGCAGTTCGTCGAGAAGGTCAAGAAGTACGACTTCCGACAGTCGCACGCCGACAACAAGGTGCTCGCCGGCACCCCGGACGAGGTGCGCGAGCAGATCGCCGTCCTCGTCGACTGGTTCGGCGCGGACCCCACGCTCAGCCTCCAGTTCAACCCCGGCCACATGCCCTACGAGGACGCCGAGCGCGCCATGACGCTCTTCGCCGAGCACGTGATGCCCGCCTTCACCGGCCCGGAGCAGCCGGCATGACCCGGACGCCCGACGCGGACGTCGCGGTGGTGGGGCTCGGCGCCTGGGGTGCCTCGGCCCTGTGGCAGCTGGCCTCGCGCGGCGTACGCGTGCTCGGCTTCGAGCGGTACGGGCTCGGCCACCCCTTCGGCGCGTCGCACGGCGGCACCCGGATGTTCCGCGTCACCTGCCTCGAACACCCCGGACTCGTGCCACTGGCCAAGCGGTCCCGGCAGCTGTGGCAGCAGCTGGAGACCCTCACCGGCCGCGCCCTCTTCGACCAGGTGGGCGCGGTCCTGATGGGCCCCGCGGACGGACACATCGCGGGCGGTTCGCTGCGGGCCGCCCGGGAGCACGACCTGCCCGTGGAGACCCTGACCGCCGGCGAGCTGAGCCGCTGGCTGCCGCAGCACGCGGCGTTCCAGGACGGCGACATCGGCGTCCGCGAGCCGGAGGCCGGGCTCATCCGGCCGGAGGCGGCCGTCCGCGCCGCCGTCGGCGCGGCGGCCGCGGCCGGCGCCCGGGTCCTCACCGACACCCGGGTCACCGCGATCGAACCGGCCGGCGACGGCATGGTCGTCCGCACCCCCGCCCGTGACTTCCGGGTCGGGCAGGTCGTGGTGACCGCGGGCCCCTGGCTCGACACGCTGGTGCCCGGACTGCCCCTGGAGACCGTACGGGTCCCCCAGACCTGGTTCCGGCCGGCCGGCGACCCCGCGCCGTTCACCCTCGACCGGCTGCCGCCCTTCATGCGGGAGCTCGGCGGCCGCGGCGCCATCTGGGGCCACGGCTCCCACGACGGCCCGGACGTCAAACTCGGCCTGGAGGACGGCGGAAGCGCGTTCCGGGTCACCCCCGCCGACGACTGCGACCGCGGCGTCACCCCGGAGGACTGGACCGCGGTCTCCGGCCTGCTTGCCGAGGCGGTGCCCGGCATGGGGGCCGTGCCGTCGCGGACCGAGGTCGGCATGTTCAGCCGCACCCCCGACAAGCAGTTCCTCATCGGCCGCCCGCACGGCGACCCGCGACTGGTCGTCGCCGGCGGCTGCAACTTCCACGGCTTCAAGCACTCCACCGGCATCGGGGAGGCACTGGCCGACATCGTCCTCGGCCGGCCGACCGGCTGTCCGCTGGGCTTCGCCGATCCCAACCGATTCCTGTAAGTCCTCGCCGGGAGAAAGTCTCAAGCATGCGCGATCGGGAAGAGACACGCCGGCCGCTCACCGGAGCCCAGCTCGGTGTGTGGTTCGCCCAGCAGGTCGACCCTGCCAACGCGGCCTACAACACCGCCCAGTACGTCGAGGTCGCCGCACCCGCCGACGCGTCCCGCCTGGAGCGGGCGCTGCGACGCGCGGTGGCCGAGACCGACGCCCTCACCGTGCGGTTCACCGTGCACGACGGGCAGCCCCGGCAGACTCCGGCACCGCTCGCCGGGCCGCTGCTCGACGTCGTGGACCTGAGCGCCGAGCCGGACCCGGCCGCCGCGGCCGACCGGTGGATGCGCGAGGACGCCGCCACCGCCGTCGACCTGCTGCGCGGGCCGCTCTTCCGCAACGCCCTGCTCGTGCTCGGACCGGACCGGTTCCGCTGGTACCTGCGCTGCCACCACACCCTCCTGGACGGGTACGGCTTCCAGCTGCTCGCCGCCCGCACCGCCGAGATCTACACCGCCGAGGCGGCCGGCGCGGAGCCCCGCCCGCGCTGGTTCGGCACCCTCGACGACCTGGCCGGCGCCGAGGCCGCCTACCGGGCCTCCGAGCGCTTCGGCGCCGACCGCGCCTACTGGGCCGACCGGATGGCCGGCGCCTCGGACGCCGTCACCCTGGCCCGCCGGCCCTTCGACGGCCCCGCCGTCGACCCCCTCACCACGGGCCCGGCCCGGGTCCTCGACGCGCGGCGGACCGACCGGGGCGCGGCCGACCGCGCCGCACTCGTGGTCGCCGCCCTCGCCGGCTATCTGCACCGCATGACGCAGGCCGAGGACATCACGCTCGGCGTCCCCGTGGCCGGCCGCTGGGGCGCCGCCGCCATCACCCCCGGCGTCGTCGTCAACGTGCTGCCGCTGCGCCTCTCGGTGCCGCGCGGCACCACCGTCGCCGCCCTCCTCGACCAGGCCGCCGATCGGCTGCGCGAGCTCCGGAGCCACCAGCGCTACCGCGGCGAGGACGTCCTGCGCGACCTCGGCATGGTCGGACGGCAGCTCACCGGCCCGCTGGTCAACATCAAGTACTACGACCGGGAGCTGGACTTCGCCGGCGGCCGGGCGACCGTCGCCACCGTCGCGCCCGGACCCATCGACGACCTGTCCGTCGTCGTCGGCGACGACCCGGCGACCGGCGGCCTCACCGTCGCCTTCGAGGCCAACCCCGGCCGCTACGACGAGCCCGAACTGGCCGCCCACCACCGGCGGTTCACCGGCTTCCTCACCGCCCTGGCCGAGGCGGACCCCGACACCCCGCTCGCCCGGATCCCGGTGCCCGCCACGGCCGTGCGCCGGTCCGCCCGCCCGGCCCGCCCCGCCGCCCCGCGCGGCGCCACCCTGCACGAGGCGTTCGAGGCCCAGGCGGCCCGCACGCCCGACCGCACCGCGGTGACCAGCGACGGGACGCGGCTCACCTACCGGGAGCTCGACGCCCGCGCCAACCGCCTCGCGCGCCTGCTGCTGCGCCGGGGCCTGGGCCCCGGCCGGCTGGCCGCCCTGGCCCTGCCGCGCGGCGCGGACCTGGTGACCGCGCTGCTCGCCGTACTCAAGACGGGCGCCGGCTATCTGCCGCTCGACCCGCAGTACCCCGCGGACCGCCTGCGGTTCACGCTGGAGGACGCCGCCCCGGCCCTGGTGCTCACCGACAGCGGCGCCGCCGACCGGGTACGGGGCGTGGTGGACCCGCTGCTCCTGGACGACCCCGCGGTCGCCGCCGAGCTGGACGGACTCCCCGAGACCGACCTGACCGTCGCCGAGCGCGGGTCCGACACCGGACCGGCGAGCCCGGCCTACGTCATCTACACCTCCGGCTCGACCGGCCGGCCCAAGGGCGTGGCCGTCACCCACCACAACGTCCTGCGCCTCTTCCAGCAGACCGACCACTGGTTCGGCTTCGGCGCCGACGACGTGTGGACGCTCTTCCACTCGTACGCCTTCGACTTCTCCGTGTGGGAGATCTGGGGACCGCTGCTGCACGGCGGCCGGCTCGTCGTGGTGCCC
Organism: Streptomyces sp. SKN60; assembly: GCF_026236535.1. GTDB lineage: Bacteria > Actinomycetota > Actinomycetes > Streptomycetales > Streptomycetaceae > Streptomyces. The sequence continues at coordinate 290,958 of NZ_JAHTMW010000008.1, forward strand.
TTCGACACCAGCCGCTCCCCGGCCGACTTCCTGCGGCTGCTCGTCCGGGAACGGGTGACCGTCCTCAACCAGACCCCGTCGGCCTTCTACCAGCTCGTCGCGGCCGAACGGGAACACCCCGACCTGTCCGGGCGGCTGGCGCTGCGCTACGTCGTCTTCGGCGGCGAGGCCCTGGAGACCCACCGCCTGGCGGACTGGTACACGCGCCACGGCGACGACGCGCCGCGCCTGGTCAACATGTACGGCATCACCGAGACGACCGTGCACGTCACCTACGCCGCACTCGACCGCGAGACGGTGCGCGCCGCCCGGGGCAGCGTGATCGGCGAGCCGATCCCCGACCTCGACGTGTACGTCCTCGACCGCGAGCTGCGGCCGGTGCCGGAAGGCGCCACCGGCGAGATGTACGTGGCAGGGCCGGGCCTGGCCCTCGGCTACCTCGGGCGGCCCGGCCTGACCGCCGAACGCTTCGTGGCCGACCCCTTCGGCGCCCCGGGCAGCCGCATGTACCGCACCGGCGACCTGGCGTGCGTACTCGACGACGGGAGCCTGTGCTACCTCGGGCGCGCCGACAGCCAGGTGAAGATCCGCGGCTTCCGCATCGAACTCGGCGAGATCGAGGCCGCGTTCGAACGCCACCCCGGCATCGACCGGTGCGCGGTGGTCGTCCGCGAGGACCGGCCCGGCGACCGGCGCCTGGTGGCGTACGCCGTGCCGGCCGCCGGACCGCGACCCGACCCCGCCGGGCTGCGCCGGCACGCCGCGGGGATCCTGCCCGCCCACATGGTCCCGTCCGCCGTCGAACTGCTCGACGCGCTGCCGCTGACCGCGAACGGCAAGCTCGACCGGCGGGCCCTGCCCGCGCCCGCGGCCCCCGCTCCGGCCGCCGCCCCGGCGTCCGGGGACACCTCGCGGGAGGCGGTCGTCGGCGCGCTGTTCGCCGAGATCCTCGGCCTGCCCGCGGTCGGCGCGGGCGACAACTTCTTCGACCTGGGCGGGCATTCGCTGCTCGCCGCCAAGCTGATCAGCCGCATCCGGACCGAGCTCGGCGTCGAGCTCGCCATCGGCGCGCTGTTCGAGAACCCGAGCGTCACGGGCATCGCCGCCCTCCTCGGCGACGCGGAATCGGCCGTGCCCGCGCTGCGGCGGGAGCCCCGCCCGGAGACCGTGCCGCTGTCCTTCGCCCAGAGCAGGCTGTGGTTCCTCAACCAGGTCGAGGGCCTCTCCGCCACGTACAACGTCCCCGTCGCGATCCGGCTGTCCGGCACCCTCGACCGGGACGCGCTCGACAGCGCGCTCGGCGACGTGCTCGCCCGGCACGAGAGCCTGCGCACGCTCTTCCCGCAGACCGCGGGCGTCCCGTACCAGCTCGTCAGGCCCGCCGGGGAGTGCCGCGTCGAGACGACCCTCGTCGCCTGCCGGCCCGAGGAGCGGCCGGAACGGATCCGTGCCGCCCTGGCCCAGGGCTTCGCGCTGGAGACCGAACTCCCGCTGCGCGCCGTCCTGTTCCGCACCGGACCCACCGAGCACACGCTCCTGGTGGTGCTGCACCACATCGTCGCCGACGGCTGGTCCGTCACCCCGCTCACCGAGGACCTGGCCACCGCCTACGCGGCCCGCTGCCAGGGCCGCGAACCCGCCTGGCGGGCCGCGCTGCCCGTGCAGTACGCCGACTACAGCCTCTGGCAGCGCCGGGTGCTCGGCGACGAGCGCGCCCCCGGCAGCCGGATGGCCCGGCAGCTCGCCCACTGGACCGAGCGGCTCGCCGGCCTGCCCGAGGAGCTCGCGCTGCCCGCCGACCGGCCACGCCCGCTCACGGCCGGCTACGGCGGCGGCACCGTGCACGGCCAGGTGGACGCCGCCCTCCACAGCCGGCTGCTCCGCCTGGGCCGGGACCGCGGCTGCACCCTCTTCATGGTGCTCCAGGCCGGCCTCGCCGCCCTGCTCACCCGCCTGGGCGCGGGCGAGGACATCCCCCTCGGCACCCCCGTCGCGGGCCGCGGCGACGTGGCGCTCGACGACCTCGTCGGCTGCTTCGTCAACACCCTCGTGCTGCGCACCGACACCTCGGGCTCCCCGACCTTCCACGAGCTGCTCGACCGGGTCCGCACCACCGACCTGGCCGCCTACGAGCACCAGGACCTGCCCTTCGACCGGCTGGTGGAGGTCCTCAACCCGCCCCGGTCGCTGGCCCGGCATCCGCTCTTCCAGGTGATGCTGGCGCTGCGCGAACCGGCCCGGGACATCCCCGGCCTGCCCGGCCTCACCGCCCGCGTGGAGCCCTGCGACACCGACAGCTCGCGGTTCGACCTGTCCTTCGTGTTCGGCGAGTCGACCGGGCCGGACCGGGCGCCCGGCGGCGTCGACTGCTCGCTCACGTACAGCAGCGACCTCTTCGAACGCGAGACGGCCGAGCGGCTCCTCGCCCGCCTCGTCCTCCTCCTCGAAGCCGCGGCCGACGCCCCGGACCTCCCCATCGGCCTCCTGGAGATCCTCACCGCCCAGGAGCGTGAGGACCTCCTCCAGGGCTGGCAGGGGCCGCGGCACGAGCTCGCGGACGCCACCGCCTCCCAGCTCTTCGAGGCACAGGTGGCGCTGGTCCCGGACAAGACCGCCGCCGTCTTCGAGGGCGCCCGGCTGACCTACGCCGAGCTCAACGCCCGGGCCAACCGGCTGGCCCGCCACCTCGTCGCCCAGGGCGTGGGCCCCGAGCAGGTCGTCGCCCTCGCGGTGCCCCGCTCCCTGGAGATGGTGGTCGCCATGCTCGCCGTCTTCAAGGCGGGCGCGGCCTACCTCCCGGTGGACCCCGACTACCCCGCCGACCGCATCCGCTACATGCTGGAGGATGCCCGGCCGGCCCAGGTGCTGACCACCACCGAGGCCGCCCACACCCTCCCCGGCTCGGTCACCCCCGTCCTCCTGGACGACCCGGGAACCGCGGCCCGCGTCGCGGAGCTGCCCGCCACCGATCTGACGGACGGCGAGCGCCGCGCCCCGCTGCTGCCCGCGCACCCCGCGTACGTCATCTACACCTCGGGCTCCACCGGGCGGCCCAAGGGCGTGGTGGTCTGCCACACCGGCATCCCCGCCCTGCTCGCGAACCAGATCGAGCGGTGCGCCGTCGGACCGGACAACCGGGTCCTGCAGTTCGCCACCGCGAGCTTCGACGCGGCCTTCTGGGACGTCGCCATGGCGCTGTTCACCGGCGGCACCCTGATCCTGGCCCCCGCCTGGCGGCTGCTGCCCGGCCCCGAGCTCTCCGAGCTCGCCGCCGCCCACGACATCACCCATGTGACGCTGCCGCCGTCGGTGCTCGCGATGCTGCCCGTGGCGGGCGGCCTGCCGGCGGCCACCACGATCGTCGTGGCCGGCGAGGCCACCCCGGCCGACCTGGTCGCCCGGTGGTCGCGCGGCCGGCGCATGGTCAACTCCTACGGACCCACGGAGATCACGGTCTCCTGTGCGATCAGCCCCCCGCTGGACGTCACCGGCGAACTGCCGATCAGCCCGCCCTCGGTGAACACCCGCCTCTACGTCCTGGACCGCGGTCTGCGGCTGGTCCCGCCGGGCGTGCCGGGCGAACTGTACGTGGCGGGCCCCGGCACCGCCCGAGGCTACCTGGGCCGTCCCGACCTCACCGCGGCCCGCTTCGTGGCCGACCCGTTCGGGCCCCCCGGCACCCGGATGTACCGCACCGGGGACCTCGCCCGATGGCGCCCCGACGGCCGGCTCGAATTCCTCGGCCGGGCCGACGACCAGGTCAAGATCCGCGGCTTCCGGGTGGAGCTCGGCGAGATCGAGGAGGCGCTGAGCGCCCGTGAGGACATCGCCCAGGCGGCGGTCGTGGTCCGCACGGAACGGCCCGGCGACCAGCGGCTGGTGGCCTATGTGACGGTGCCGCCCGGCGCCCCCGGACCGACCGACCTGCGCACCTGGCTGGCCGCGTCGCTGCCCGACTACATGGTCCCGTCCGCCGTCGTCACGCTGGACGCGCTGCCCCTCACCCAGTCCGGGAAGATCGACCGGATCGCCCTCGCCGCCCGCCCGGTGAACTGGACGACGACGGGCGCGGCCGCGTACGTCGCCCCCGGCGAAGGCCTTGAGCGCCGCATCGCCACGGCGTGGTGCGCGGTCCTGGGCCTGGAACAGGTCGGCGCCCAGGACAACTTCTTCGACGTCGGCGGCCACTCGCTGACCCTGATCGCCCTGCAGAAGCGGCTCGCCGACGAGCTCGGGCGGCCGGTCCCGGTCGTCGACCTGTTCGCCCACCCCACCGTGGCCGCGCTCGCCGCACACCTCGGCGCCACGGAGGAGCACGGCGAACCGGCGGTCCGGCGCGGCGGCGCCGACCGCGCCCGGCAGCGCGCCGGACTCCAGCACAAGGCCATGGCCCGCCGGGCCGCCGACAGGAAGGGAAAGCAGCGCAATGGCTGACGACTCGCAGACGGTGCGGGACCTCGACATCGCCATCGTCGCCATGGAGGGCCGCTTTCCGGGGGCCCGCGACGTGACGGAGTTCTGGGCCGGCCTGGTGGCCGGCACGGAGTCCGTCCGGCCGGTCGGCGACGCCGAGTTCCTCGCCGCGGGCGGCGACCCGGCCGCGCTCGGCGACCCGTACCTCGTCAGGGCGGCCGCGGCGATCGACGACGCCGACCTCTTCGACGCGGACTTCTTCGGCCTGCGGGCCGAGGACGCCGAGCTGATGGACCCGCAGCAGCGCGTCTTCCTGGAGGTCTGCCACCACGCCCTCGAACAGTCGGGCCACGACCCCGAGCGCTTCGACGGGGTGATCGGCGTCTACGGCGGAGCCAGCCAGAGCCGGTACTACCTGAACCATGTGCGCCCCCGCATGGACGAGTCGGCCGAGCCGCTGCGCGCCTGGTCGGCGTCGATGGGCAACGACCCCGGCGTCTTCGCCACCCGCGTCGCCTACGCGCTCAACCTGACCGGGCCCGCGCTCACCGTCCAGACGGCCTGCTCCACCTCGATGGCCGCGATCCACCTCGCCTGCCAGGACCTGCTGTCCTACCGCTGCGACGTGGCGCTCGCCGGCGGCTCGTCCATCAACCCGGCCGCCCGGCGGGGCTACCGCTACACGCCCGACGGCCCGTTCTCGCCCGACGGCCACGTCCGGGCCTTCGACGCACGGGCCGAGGGCATGGTGCCCGGCGACGCCACGGCCGTGGTCGTCCTCAAGCGGCTCACCGACGCGGTGGCCGACGGCGACCGCGTCCGGGCCGTCATCAAGGGCACCGCCCTCAACAACGACGGCAGCCGCAAGGTCGGCTTCACCGCGCCCAGCCCGCTGGGCCAGGCCGAGGTGATCCTCGCCGCCCACGCGGCCGCCGAGGTCGACGCCGACACCATCGGCTACGTGGAGGCCCACGGCACGGGCACCCCGGTCGGCGACCCGATCGAAGTCACCGCGCTCACCCAGGCGTTCGCGGAGACCACCACGCGCACCGGGTTCTGCGCCCTGGGCTCGGTCAAGAGCAACATCGGGCACACCGACGCCGCGGCCGGCGTGGTGGGCCTGATCAAGGCCGCCCTGGTGGTGGAGCACGGCCAGATCCCGCCCACGCTCCACTACACCGCCCCCAACCCGCTCATCGACCTCGGCTCCTCGCCCTTCCATGTCAACGACCGGCTCACCGAGTGGCCGGCCGGCCCGACGCCGCGCCGGGCCGGCGTGAGCTCCTTCGGCATCGGCGGGACGAACGTCCACGCCGTCCTCGAAGAGCCCCCCGCGGCCCCCGCCGCCCCGGCCGCCCCCGCCGCCCCGGCGGCGCCCGAGACCGGCGAGGGCTGGGTCCTGCTGCCCTGGTCGGCCCGGTCCGCCGAGGCCGCCGACCGCCTCGGCGCCCGGCTCGGCGACCACCTCGCCCGTACTCCCGGCCTCGACCTCGGCGACATGGCGCACACCCTGAGCCAGGGCCGCCGCACCTTCCCGCACCGCCGCTTCGCCGTCTGCCGCGACCGGGACCAGGCGGTGGCGCTGCTCGGCGCCCCCGGGCCCGCCGCGCCGCCCGTCGACGGCCCCGCCGAGCGGCCCGTCGCCTTCCTGTTCCCGGGCGGCGGCGCGCAGTACGAGGGCATGGGCCGCGGCCTGTACGAGACCGAGCCGGTCTTCCGCGAGGCGCTCGACCGCTGCGCCGCCATCCTGGAGCCCGTCCTGGGCTTCGACGTACGAGCCGTCCTGCACCGCGGGGAGGAGGGCGCCCGGTCGAGCCTGCTGCCCGGGCTCGTCGCGACCGAGTACGCCCTCGCCACCCTGCTGATCTCCCGGGGCGTCAGGCCGCAGTCGCTCATCGGGCACTCGGCCGGCGAGTACACCGCCGCCTGCCTGGCCGGGGTGATGTCCCTGGAGGACATGCTGCCCCTGGTCGCCAAGCGGCAGTGGCTCCTGGAGCGGGCCGGCGGGGTCGCGGTCAGCGTCCGGCTGGGCGAGCGCGAGCTGGACGCGTACCTCACCGACCGGCTCTCCCTGGCCACCGTCAACGCGCCCGCCCTGTGCACCGTGTCGGGGCCGGAGGAGGACATCCGGGACCTCGAAGCCCGCTGGGACGCCGACGGCGTCGAGTACCAGCGGGTCCACTTCCCCAGCGCCGTGCACTCCTGGCTGCTCGACTCCGTCCTGGACGACTTCGCGGCCGAACTCGCCAAGGTCACCCTGCGGCCGCCCGCCATCCCGTTCGTCTCCAACCTCACCGGCACCTGGATCACCGACGCGGAGGCGACCAGCCCCGACTACTGGCTGCGGCACACCCGCCGGACCGTGCGCTTCGCCGACGGCCTCGCGGCACTCCGGGCGGGCACGGATCCCGTCCTCGTGGAGGTCGGACCGGGCCGGATCCTCACCCGGTGCGCCCAGCTGCGGTTCGGCGACGCCGTGCCCACCGTGGAGACCATGCGCCACCCGCGCGCCGAACAGCACGACCAGCAGATGCTGCTCACCGCGCTCGGCCGGATCTGGCAGCTCGGCGCCCGGCTGACGGGGGAGGACGAGCGGGCCGGCGGCCGCCGGGTCCCGCTGCCCGGCTACCCCTTCGAGCGCAAGCGGTACTGGCTGGACGAGGTCCGCCCCGCCGCCGCTGCGGCTGCCGCTGTTTCCGCCGTTTCCGTACGCGACCTCGCGGAGGCCGAACGCGAGCTGTGGCGGAGCACCGGGGTGACCACGGTGCCGGCGCGGCTGCGCGAGGACTTCGACCGGCTCGCCGGTCTGCGGGCCGCCGCGTTCCTGCGCTCGGCGGGCGTGGACACCACGGCCGGCCGTACGTACGCCCCCGATGACCTGGTCCGCAGCCTCCGGCCGGCCGGCCCGTACCGCAAGCTCGCGGACGCCCTGCTGCACCTGCTCCAGGAGTCGGGGGTGCTGGCCCGCGAGGGCGACCTGCTGCGGTTCACCGGCGGCGGCGACGCCGACGCCGCGGAGGAGGAGCGGCTCACGAGGTCCGTCACCGAGGCGCACCCGTCGCTCGCGAAGGACCTGGAACTGCTCGACACCTGTCTGGCCGGCTGCGCGGACGTGGTGCGCGGCGACACGGACGGCACCGCGGTGCTGATCCCCGACGGCCGCACGGACCTCACCGCCTCCGTCCTCGAACCGCACATGGACCAGGGCGACTTCGCCCTGTACCGCATGCTGCTGACCGAGCACGTCGTCGAGCTGGCGCGCGCGGCCGGCGGCCGCCCGTTCCGGATCCTGGAGACGGGCGCCGGGCGGGGCCGGCTGACCTGGACCGTGGCCGAGGCCCTGCGGGGCATCCCCGGAGTGCGCTACCACGTCACCGACCTGGGCCGGTCCTTCGTCCTGGAGGCCGAGCGCGAGGCGGCACGGCGGGGCATCGACTTCATGTCCTTCGGCGTCCTGGACATCGGGCAGGCCGTGGAACCCGAGGAGCTCGGCGGCGCCTTCGACGTGGTGCTCGCCTTCAACGTGCTGCACATCCCCGCCGACCTGCGGGAGACCACCCGGCACGTCCGGCGGCTGCTGGCCCCCGGCGGCCGGCTGTGCGCCCTGGAGACCGTACGGATGCCCTGGGCGTCCCAGCTGGCCGTGGGGCTGCTCCCGCAGTGGTGGGCGTTCGAGGACGACCTGCGCCGGCACACGCCGATCCTGCCGGCCGGCCGGTGGCGCGAACTGCTGGTCTCGGAGGACTTCGACGAGGTCCGGGTCCTCAGCGACGAGCGGGACGACCGGTCGCTGATCCCGCACGCCCTCGTCGTCGGCCGCCGCCCCGCCGCCGACGGTGACGGTGACGGTGGTGGCGCCGGGTCCGCGGCCGGGGCCGGGACCGCGCCGGCGCCGGAGGAGACCGGCCCGGCGCGGCAGCCGCGGCCCGCCCTCGGCGTCGCCCACCGCGCCCCGTCGACCGACACCGAACGCGTCGTCGCCCGCCACTGGGAGGAGCTCCTGCGCGTCGACGGCATCGGGGCCGACGACAACTTCTTCGACCTCGGCGGCGAGTCCCTGCTCGCGCTGCGGCTCGTCAAGCGGCTGAGCGACGAACTGGGCGTCGAACTACGGGTGAAGAAGCTCATGGAGCGGCTCACCGTCGCGACGATGGCCGCCGAGGCCGACGCGCTGCGCGGCGGCGCGGACGCCGCCCCCGCCCCCCGGATCGCCCCCAGCGCACGCCGAGGCCGGCGCACTGGCTGACCGCCCACCGCCCCCACCACCCCCACCACTCACATCCCCACCCAGACCTGATCCACCGGCGCAGAGCCGGGTGCTAGCCGCCAAGGAGTACACCGATGCCGTCAGCTACGACGAGCGAGACGCCGGAGCCGGCCGACGCCCTGGAGTTCCCGGCCACCTACGCCCAGCAGGGACTGTGGTTCTTCTACCGCCTCAACCCGCACAGCGCCTTCTACAACGTGTCGATGGTGCACCGGCTCACCGGTGAACTGGACACCGCCGTCCTCCGGTCGGCCCTGAACGACGTCGTACGGCGTCACGAGGCGCTGCGCACCACGTTCCGCGAGCACGAGGGCGAGCTGCGCCAGGTCGTCGCCGAAGCGGTGGACATCGCGCTGCCCGTGCACGAGGCCGCCGGCTCCCCGGCCGACCGCACGGCCCCGCACGAGGACCCCGCGGTGCGCGAGCAGCTGACCGGGCTCATCCAGGCCCCCTTCGACCTGGAGAACGGCCCGCTGCTGCGCGCCGCCCTGGTGCGCACCGCGCCCGCCGATCACCTGCTCGTCCTGTCGATGCACCACATCGTCGTCGACGGCTGGTCCCTGGGCATCTTCCTGCGGGAGCTCGCCGAGGCCTACCGGGCCCGACGCGCGGGCGAGGCCCCGCAACTGCCGGAACTGGACATCCAGTACGGCGACTACGCGGAATGGCAGGCCGAGCAGCTGCGCGGCCCTGCGCTCGAGGACGGCCTCGCCTACTGGCGTACGCGACTGAGCGGCGATCTGCCCGAGCTGCGGCTGGCGACCGACCGGCCGCGCCCCGAGACCCGCTCGTTCGCCGGCGCCCGCCTCGACTTCGCCTTCGACGAGCAGCTCACCGCGCGGCTGAAGGAGATGTGCCGGGCCCAGGGCGTCACCCTGTACATGGCGCTGTTCGCCGGCGTCTCCGCCCTGCTGCACCGCTACACCGGGCAGGACGACTTCGTCCTCGGCACCCCGATGGCCGGGCGCGACGACGCCCAGACCCAGCCGCTCATCGGCTCCTTCGTCAACACCCTGCCGATGCGCGCGGACCTCTCGGGCGATCCGTCCTTCACCCGACTCCTGGGCCGCGTACGGGAGATGAGCCAGGGCGCCTACGCGCACGACGACATCCCGTTCGAGAAGATCGTGGAGGACGTCGCCCCGCAGCGCGGCATCGGCGCCAACCCGCTGTTCCAGGTCACCTTCGCGCTCCAGAACTACGAGCTCGGCGGATTCGAGCTCGACGGCGTACGCGCGGAGCGCATCGCCGTCGAGGAGGGCACCGCCCGCTTCGACCTGGAGGTGCACTGCTGGGACGACCCGCACCGGCTGCGCGGCTCCTTCGTCTACAGCACCGACCTGTTCGACCGCGTCACCATGGAGCGCATGGCGGCGCACCTCACCAAGGTGTTCGAGGGTGCGCTGGCGGACCCGTCCCGGACCGTCGGCGAGCTGTCCCTCCTCACGGAGGACGACCGCCGGGTCCTGGACGCGGCCGCCGGTGCCGGACTCGATGCCGGGTTCGACGCCGACGCCACCGTGCCGGCGCTCTTCGCCGCCCAGGCGGCGGCCCGCCCCGGGGCGATTGCGGTACGGGCCCCCGGCGCCGCCCTGACCTACGCGGAACTCGACGCGCGCGTGAGCGCCCTCGCGACCCGGCTGCGCGACACCGGGCTCACCCCGGGCACCCGGACCGGCCTGCACCTCGCCGGCCCGGTCGACGAGCTGGTGGGCACCCTCGCGGTCCTGGCGGCGGGCGGCGTGTGCGTGCCCCTGAACCCGTCCGACGACCCCGCGCTGCTGCGCCGCTCGGCCCGCCGCACGGGGCTCACTCTGCTGCTCACCCGAGGCGCGGCCGGCGACTGGGCGGACTGCCTCGCCGCCGTGGACCTGGACGGCATGGACCTCGACGCGGGTCTTCCGGACGCGGCGCAGGCACCCGTACCGCCCGCGGGTTCCGCGCCCGCGCTCCTCCTCGACGTGCCGGGCGGCCCGTACGTCCTCGAACACGCGGGGCTCGCCGACCGGCTGGCCCGGCTGGCCGGACTGGCCGAACCGACCACCGCCGACACCGTCGCGCGGCACGCCGCCTGGGGCCAGGAGCGCGCCGTGTGGGAGGCGCTGCTCCCGGTCTGCCACGGGGCGAGCCTGCTGGCCGGCGACGGGGCCACCGTGGTGATCGCCGCGGACTCCGACCTGACCGACCTGGCCGGCCCGGCCGCCGTACAGACGCCGGCCGGCTCCCCGCGGGCCCTGCTGTGCCTGGCCTCCGTGCCGTCGCCCGCGCTGCTCCGCCACTGCCACGACCGCTTCGGCTCCTCGGCGCGCTGGGTGTACGCCACCCCGCAGGCCGGCCCGGTCGGTGTCGCCGAGGCGACCCCGGCGGACACGGCCCTGCTCTTCACGCCTCTCCGCCCGGTCCGGGTCCTCGACGCGCACGGAGCCCCCGTCCCGGTCGGCGTCCCCGCCCACGTACACGGCGCCGGTCCCGGTCTGGCCCGCCCCGTCGCCGGGGACCACCCGGTGGCGTCGGCCGCCGGTGGTGACTCCGGCCGGATCGACGCCGACGGCACGCTGGAGATCCTCGGCCGCCGCCCCGGCACCGCCGTCGTGTCCGGCGTGTCCGTCGATCTCGCCGAGGTGACCGCGGCGATCCTGGCCGAGCCGGCGGTCGCCGAGGCCGCGGTCGTCGAGCGCCGTGCCGCCGCCGGGCACACCGAGCTGGTCGGCTACGCCGTCCGCCGTGGCCAGGTGACCGCGCAGCGCGTCGCGCAGGCGGCGCGTGCCGCGCTGCCCGGCGGCGCCGCTCTGGCCGCGGTCGTGTTCGTGACGGCCCTGCCGCGTACCCCCGGCGGCGGTGTGGACACCACCGCGCTGGGCGAACTCCCGGTCCTCGACGCCCAGTTGGCGGGCTCGTGGGAGCAGGCGCTGGCCGAGCGGGGCGCTCCGGCGGTCGTGGTGGTCGCGGAGCGCGACCCGGCGCCGGCCGACGACGACTTCGTCGATCCGCGGGCCCTCGCCCGCGACACCGCCGCCGAGCCGGCCCCGGCCCGGCACTCGGACGTGCCGGCGATCAGCAGCGGCGGGCCCGCGCTCGACCCCGGTGCGGTGAACCTGGCCGAGGTGCTGCGCCGGGTGGCCGCCGACCCCGCCTCCGGCGACATCGTGTACGTCTCGCCCGACGGGGCGGAGGACCACCAGTCGTACGGCGAGCTGCGCGACGAGGCGTCCCGGGTCCTGGGCGGGCTCCGCGCGCGCGGCGCGCGCCCCGGCGACAAGGTGATCCTCCAGCTCGCGGACAACCGCGACTTCGTGACCGGCCTGTGGGCCTGTGTCCTCGGCGGGTTCGTCGCCGTGCCCCTCGCCGTGTCCCCCACCTACGCGGAGGACACGGCCGCCACCAACAAGCTCGCCGGCGCCTGGACGCTGCTCTCGGGTCCGCTGCTGCTCACGGACCGCACGCTCGCGGGCCCGCTGCGCGGCCTCGGCGACCGGCTCGGCTGGGCGGAGCCGCGGCTCGCCGTGCTCGACGAGCTGCGCGACGGCCCCCGGGCCGACGACTGGCACGACTCCCAGGCGGACGACCTGGTCCTCCTGCTGCTGACCTCCGGCAGCACCGGCCGTCCCAAGGCGGTCGAGCTGCGGCACGGCAACGTGCTGACCCGCACGGCGGCAGCGCAGCACGTCTACGAACTGACCTGCCGGGACGTCTCGTTCAACTGGATGCCGCTGGACCACGTCGGCGGCATCGTGATGTCCCACATCCGCGACGTCTTCGTCGGCTGCCGGCAGATCCAGGCCCCCACCCAGTGGGTGCTCGCCGATCCGCTGCGCTGGACGGCGAAGATGGCCGAGCACCGGGTGACGACCACCTGGGCCCCGAACTTCGCCTTCGGCCTGATCGCCGAGCGCGCCGCCCAGCTCGCCGGGCAGGACTGGGACCTCAGCGCCCTGCGCGTGGTCATCAACGGCGGCGAGGCCATCGTCCCCCGGGTCACCCGGCGCTTCATGGAGGCGCTGGCCCCGCTCGGGCTGCCCGCCACCGCCATGCGTCCGGCCTGGGGCATGTCGGAGACGTCCTCGGGCGAGGTAGACGACCGCTTCGACCCGGCGGCCTGCGCCGACGACGCCCAGTTCGTCCAAGTCGGCGCCCCCTTCCCGGGGTTCACCATGCGGATCGTCGACGGGGACGACACCGTCGTCCACGAGGGGGTGCCCGGCCGGCTCCAGGTCAGGGGACCGGCGGTCACCTCCGGCTACCACCTGAACCCGGAGCAGAACGCGGAGTCGTTCACCGAGGACGGCTGGTTCGAGACCGGCGACCTCGCCGTGCTGTGGGACGGCAGGCTGACGATCACCGGCCGGGCCAAGGACGCCATCATCATCAACGGCCACAACTTCCACTGCCACGAGCTGGAGGAGTGCGTCGAGGAGCTCGACGAGGTCGAGCGGTCCTTCACCGCGGCCTGCGCGGTGCGCACCGCCGACAGCTCCACGGACGAACTGGCCCTGTTCTTCTGCCTCAAGGACGGGGTGGCCGACGCCGAGGCCATCGCCCGCATCCGCGCCAAGCTGCTGCGCGAGGCCGGGGTCAACGCCTCCTATCTGGTGCCCGTCACCCGGGACCGCATCCCCAAGACCGAGATCGGCAAGATCCAGCGCAGCCTGCTGCGCAAGGAGTTCGAGGCCGGCGCGTTCGCGGCCGAACTGCGGGGCACCGGAGCCGTGACGGACGACGGCACCGCCCTGCCCAACTGGTTCCACCGGCCCGTGTGGCGGCGGGCCGCGGCCGGCCCCCGGCCCCTCGCGCCGGCCACCGGCCACACCCTGCTCGTCGCCGACGGGCACGGCCTCGCGGACGCCCTGGCCGGCCTGCTCCGTGCCCGGGGCGAGCGCTGCACCGTCCTCCCCGCCGACACCGCCCGCACCACCGACACCGCACACGCCCGGGAGGCGTACGGCGCCGTCGACCGCGTCGTCCACCTCGCCGGCTGCGCCCCGTACCAGGAGCTGCCCGCCGGTACGGAGGAGCTCGCCACGGCCTACCGCGAAGGGCCGCTGGCCGTCGCCGAGCTCGCCGGCGCCGTGGCCCGGGCCAACCCCGAAGGCCGCCCGGTGACCCTGGCCGTGGTCGCCACCCACAGCCAGTGGGTGCGCGAGGGCGACCGCGTGATGCCCGAGCGGGGCGCCTCGGCCGGCGTGGTGAAGTCCGCCGGCCAGGAGTACGACTGGCTGCGCGCCACCCACCTCGACGTGGAGCCGCAGCAGCCCGCCGACCTGGCGCACCGGATCCTGGAGCTCCTGGACGCCGCCGGCAACGAGCCCGAGCAGGTGCTGCGCGGCGGCGAGCGCTGGGTGCGTCGTATCGAGCGGCTGCCCGCCGCCCCGTCCGCGGCCGTCGGGCTCACCCGGGGCGAACTCGTCGTCGTCAGCGGAGGCCTGGGCGGCCTCGCCGTCGAGACCGCCGCCCACCTGCTCTCCGCATATGGCGTACGGCTGCTGCTGCTCGGCCGTACCGCCCTGCCCTCCGAGGACGGCTGGGACGAGGCGCTCGCCGCCGGCGGGCGGACCGCCGAGCGGATCGCCGCCCTGCGCCGGCTGCGCGCCCTGGGCGAGGTGCACTACGCGGCCGCCGACGTCACCGACGAGGCCGCCGTGCGCGTGGCCCTCCACGACGCCGAGCAGCGCTTCTCGGCGCGGGCGGCCACGGTCCTGCACCTCGCCGGCCACTTCCACGAGGCCCCGGTGACCGAGGCCTCGGAGGCAGACTGGGCGGAGGTCACCCGGGCCAAGGTGCTCGGCGCCGCCGTCCTGCACCGGCTGATGAAGGACCGGCCGGGGGCGCGCTTCCTGTCGTACTCCTCGGTCAACGGCTTCTTCGGCGGCGCCAACGTCTCCGGATACGCCGCCGCCAACGCCTTCCTGGACGCGCTGGCCGTCCACCAGTCCACCGCGCACGGCATGCGCGCCCAGAGCCTGGGCTGGACCATGTGGGACGAGCTGGGCCTCAGCCGCGGATATGCGCTGAAGGCCCTGACCGAGGCCCGCGGATACCGCGTCCTCGCCCCCGGACAGGGCGTCGCCTCCCTCGACGTCGCCCTGCGGCACGGCACCCCGCAGCTGCTGATCGGCCTCGACCACACCGCGCCCTGGGTGGCCGGCCGGCTGCTGACCCCGACCGCGCCCCTGCACCGGCTGGTCGGCTACCGCACCGCCGGGTCCACCGGATCCGCCGACGACGCCCGTGGTGCCCTCGGCCTGCCGGACCGCTACGGGACCCGTACGGACTGCGAGTTCGCCACGGTGGCCGAGCTGCCCGTCACCGAGAGCGGAGAGGTCGACCGCCGGCGGCTCGCCGAGACGGGCGGCACCGGTGCCGCGACCGCCGCGGCGGACGACCGCCCGCACACCGAGGCAGAGCAGCTCATCGCCGCCATCTGGTGCGACCTGCTCGGCCTGGCGGAGGTCGGCGTCCACGACAACTTCTTCGACATCGGCGGGCACTCGCTGCGCGCGGCCATGCTGCTCAGCCGGCTCCGCGCCGAGCTGGGCGTGGACCTGACCATCGCCTCGCTCTTCGAGAACCCCACCATCGCCGGACTGGCCCGGCAGCTCGACCCGATGACGGCCCAGGACCCGCTGGCCGTGGTGCTGCCGCTGCGCCGCGAGGGCGACGCCGCCCCGCTGTTCTGCCTGCACCCCGGCGGCGGCATCAGCTGGTGCTACTCCGGCCTGCTCGGCGGCCTGCCGGACCGGCACCCGGTCTACGGCATCCAGGCCCGCGGCCTGAACGGCACGGAGCCCCTGCCCACCACCCTTGACGAGATGGTCGACGACTATCTGGCGCAGGTGCGCGAGATCCGGCCGACCGGCCCGTACCACTTCCTCGGCTGGTCCTTCGGCGGTGTCATCGCCCACGCCATGGCGACCCGGCTGACCGCCGAGGGCGAGCGGGTCGGCGTCCTCGCCATGATCGACGCCTGGCCGGCCGACCCGGAGCTCGACCCGGAGTTCGGCGACGACCTGAACGTCGAGAAGGAGATGCTCGGCGCGCTGCTCGCCGACGCCGGATACGAGGGCCCCGTCGACGAGGAGCTCACCCGCACCCGGGCACTGGAGATCCTGCGCAGCGAGGGCAGCCCGCTCGGCAACCTCACGGAGGAGAGCATCACCTCGCTCGTCGCCATCGCGGCGAACAACGTCACGCTGCGCGCCGGCGAGCTCCGGCCGTACGACGGCGATCTGCTCCTCTTCCACGCGGACGGGGACGACCGCGACGCGGACGCCGTGACGCGCAGCTGGCAGCGGTTCAGCACCGGCCGGATCGACAACCGCCCGATGCCCTACGGCCACAACAGCATCATCCACCCCAAGCCGCTGGCCGAGATCGCCGCGGCGGTCGGAGAGCGGATGGCGAACGGATGACCCGCCCGGCAGCACCACAGGAGAAGACCATGACCAATCCCTTCGACGACCCGGACGGTACCTACCGCGTGCTCGCCAACGACGAGGGGCAGCACTGCCTCTGGCCGGCGGCGCTGGACGTCCCCCGGGGCTGGCACACCCGGCGGGACGCGGGCACCCGGCAGGAATGCCTCGACTACGTCACCGAGCACTGGACGGACCTGCGCCCGGCCGGCCTGCTGCACGCGGCGGACGCGACGGGCGGCGCCCGGTGAGCGACGCGAGGACGCCCGTCGGCGTCGACCTGCTGAATCCCGACGTCTACGCGGTGGACAACCAGCCCCGGCTGTGGCGGCGGCTGCAGAACGACTGCCCGGTCGGCTGGCACGAACCCACGCCCGGCGTCCCCGGGTTCTGGGTGCTGTCCCGGTACGCGGACATCATGGAGGTGTTCAAGGACACCACCACCTTCAGCTCGGCCCGCGGCAACATCCTGGGCACCCTGCTCGCCGGCGGCGACCCCGCCGGCGGGCAGATGCTGGCCGTCACCGACCCGCCGCACCACCGCGACCTGCGCCGCATCCTCCAGGGCGGCTTCTCGGCACGGTCGATGCGGCGCATCGCCGACAGCGTCCGCGTGGTCGCGCGACGGCTGGTCGCCGAGGCCGTGGCCCGCGGCGGCTGCGACTTCGTGGCGGACATCGCGGCGCGCATCCCGCTGGAGGCGATCTGCGAACTGCTCGCCGTCCCCGTCGAGGACCGCGCGCGCATGCTGGAGCTCACCTCGACGGCGCTCGACGCGGAGAGCACGCCGATGGAGGCCGCCAGGGCGCAGAGCGACATCATGAACTACTACGCGAAGCTGGTGCCCGAACGCCGGGCGGACCCGGGGGACGACGCCGTCAGCATGCTGGCGACCGGGGCGATCGACGGACGGCCGCTGAGCGAGGTCGAGGTCTTCCTCAACTGCTACAACCTCATCATCGGCGGCGACGAGACCACCCGCTTCTCCGGCGCCGGCGGCCTGCTCGCGCTGATCGAGCACCCGGACCAGTGGCGGCTGCTCAAGGAGCGGCCCGACGTCATCGACAGCGCCGTGGAGGAGATCGTCCGCTGGACCTCGCCCGCGCTGCACATCGCGCGCGTCGCGACCGCCGACACCACCGTCCGGGGCGCCCGGATCGCCGCGGGCGACATCGTCACGCTGTGGATCGGCGCGGCCAACCGGGACGAGGAGGTGTTCGACGACCCGTACGCCTTCGACCTGGCGCGCACGCCCAACAAGCACATGGCGTACGGCTTCGGACCCCACTTCTGCCTGGGCGGCGCGCTCGCCCGGATCGAGATGCGGATCCTCTTCGAGGAGATCCGCGACCAGGTGGGCACCGTCCGCCTGGCCGGTGACGTCGCCTACTCGCGGTCCAACTTCCTCACCGGCGTCAGCAGGCTCCCCGTCGCCTTCACCCCGAGCACCCGCTGACGTCCCCGACCAAGGAAGAGGCATGATGCCGAGCACCACCAGGCCCCGACTGCGCCCGGCCCTCGACGCCGTTCCCGGCTACACGCCGGCCCGCGTCCCCGCCGGCGAGGCACCGGTCCACCGGCTGGCCGCCAACGAGAGCCCCTACCCGCCGCTGCCCGGCGTCCTGGAGCGGCTCGCGGCCACCGCGGCCGACGCCCACCGCTACCCCGACTGGGGCTGCCGCGAGCTGACCGCCGAACTCGCCACACGGCTCGACGTCCCCGCCGCGCACCTCGCGGTGGGCAACGGCTCGGTCGGCCTCACCCAGCAGCTGCTGCAGATCACCACAGGACCGGGCGACGAGGTCCTCTTCGCCTGGCGCTCCTTCGAGGCGTACCCGGTGATGACCCGGCTGGCCGGCGCCGTACCGGTCCAGGTGCCGCTGACCGGCGACGAACGGCACGACCTCGAGGCCATGGCCCGGGCCGTGACCGGGCGGACCCGGCTGATCATCGTCTGCAACCCCAACAACCCGACCGGCACCGTCGTCGGCCGCGCCGCCCTGGAGACCTTCCTGGACCGGGTGCCGGCGGACGTCCTGGTGGTCCTGGACGAGGCGTACATCGAGTTCGCCGACGACCCGGACCACCCGGACGGCGTGGAGCTCTACCGGGACCGCCCCAACGTCTGCGTCCTGCGCACCTTCTCGAAGGCGCACGGCCTCGCGGGGGTACGGGTCGGGTACGCCGTCGCGCACGAGCCGGTGGCCGCGGCCCTGCGCAAGGCCGCGGTCCCCTTCGGCGTGAGCCAGCTCGCCCAGGACGCCGCCGTCGCCTCGCTGCGGGCCGAGTCCGCGATGCGCGAACGCGTCGCCGCGCTGACGGCCGAGCGCGCCCGGGTCGTCGCGGAGCTGACGGCCCGGGGCTTGACCGTCGCCGAGACGCGGGCGAACTTCGTGTGGCTCCGACTCGGCGCCCGTACCGAGGAGTTCGCCGACGCCTGCGCCGCGGCGGGCGTGTCCGTCATGGCGTTCCCGGGCGAGGGCGTACGGGTCACCATCGGGGAGGCCGCCGCCAACGACGCGTTCCTGGGCTGTGCGTCGCGCTTCCGCACCGGGCACGCGGCGGCCGGGCACACCGGGAAGCAGGGGAGCACCGCATGACCGCCACCGTGGCGGAGACCCGGTTCAAGGACGTCATGGCCGGCGTGAGCGGCCCGGTGACCGTCGTGACCGCCTTCGACCAGGGCGTGCCGCACGGCACCACGGTCACCGCGTTCGCCTCCCTCTCCCTCGACCCCCCGATGGTCACCGTCGCGCTGAGCGAGACCTCCACCCTGCTGCCCAGGATCATCCGGTCCGGACGGTTCGGCGTGAACGTGCTCGCCGCCTCCCAGGAGGAGCTGGCCGGCCGCTTCGCCCGGCGTGACGTGGACCGCTTCGCCGGCGCGGACTGGCACGCCGACAACGGGCTGCCGCGGCTCGCCGGCTGCCTCGGCTGGGTCACCTGCGACATCGCGGGGACGGTCCGGGGCGGCGACCACGTCCTGCTGCTCGGTGCGGTGACGGGCGCCCGGCGGAGCTTCCGGGAAGCGCCTCTGATCTACGTCGATCGTGCCTTCGGTACGCTCGGACCCGGCTCCAAGATCATGCCCGCTGTCACGTCAAGGACTATTTCATGAGCGAACGCGTCATCACCCCGCGCAACCGCGGCTTCCTCTTTCTGGACGCGCACCCCGCCGGTTGCACCCGCCTGGTGAACGACATGTGGCGCTCGGCCGCCGCCCGGCCCGCCGAGGACCTCGGCGAGGACGCGCCCGTGGCCCTGGTCATCGGCTCCTCCTCCGGCTACGGCCTGGCCGCCGCGGTCGCCGGGCTCGCCCGCGCGGGCATCCGCGGCATCGGCGTCTCCTTCGAGAAGGCGCCGACCGCGCGCCGGACCGGCACCGCGGGCTGGTACCGCACCGCGGCCACCGCCGAACTGGCCCGGGAGGCCGGGCGCGAGATGTACTTCCTCAACGGCGACGCGTTCTCCGACGACATGAAGGACCAGGTCGCCGACCTGATCGAGAAGCGTTTCGGCCGGCTCGACCACCTGATCTACTCGGTGGCGGCCCCGCGCCGCACCGACCCCGAGACGGGCGTCACCTACGCCTCGGCCCTCAAGCCGATCGGCGGCACGGCCCGTACCAAGACCCTCGTCTTCGACGAGGACGGGCAGCCGGACGTGCGGGAGGTGGCGACCGAGCCCGCCGACGAGGACGAGATCGCGCAGACGGTCGCCGTGATGGGCGGCACCGACTGGGAGCGGTGGGTGTCCCACCTGGCCGGCCGGCGGCTGCTCGCCGACGGTTTCAGCACGGCGGCCCTGTCGTACATCGGCTCTCCGCTGACGGCCGACATCTACCGGCAGGGCACGATCGGCGCCGCCAAGGCCCATCTGGAGCAGACCGCCCGGACGCTCGACGCGCGGCTGCGCGAGCTCTGCGGGGGGCGCGCGGTGACCTCGGTCAACGGCGCCGCCGTCACGCAGTCGTCGACCGCCATTCCGGGCATCGCCCTGTACACCGGCCTGCTGCGGGGCGTCCTCGCGGACGGCATGGTGTCCCCGGTCGACCAGCTGGCGGAGCTGTGGGACCAGCTCACCGGCCGGAGCCCGCTCGTGACGGACGACGAGGGGCGGGTGCGGCTCGACACCTGGGAGCTCACGGGCGACGTGCAGGACGCCGTCGGCGACCGCTGGCGGTCCGCCACCAACGAGACCATCGCGGACCTCGCCGACCTGGACTGGTTCCGTGACAGCGTCCGCCGGCTGTACGGCTTCAGCGTGCCCGGCGTCGACTACGCCGCCCCGGTCGAGACGGACGTCGCCTGGCCCGCTCT
Source organism: Streptomyces sp. SKN60 (assembly GCF_026236535.1). Lineage (GTDB taxonomy): Bacteria > Actinomycetota > Actinomycetes > Streptomycetales > Streptomycetaceae > Streptomyces. Next base: position 311,366 of record NZ_JAHTMW010000008.1, read on the forward strand.
CTGACGACCCGGCCCGGCGCCGCCGCCGTGGGGACCGCATCCGGTCCCCACGGCGGCGGCGTTTCGCGTCGGCGTCAGGAGCCGTCGAGCTCCTCCCGTACGGTACGGGCGGCCGCGACCAGGTGCTCCAGGGAGGCGCGGGTCTCCGGCCGGCCGCGGGTCTTCAGACCGCAGTCGGGGTTGACCCAGAGCCGGTCGGCGGGAATGGCCTCAAGTCCCCTGCGCAGCAGCTCCGTCGCCTCCGCGACGGAGGGCACGCGCGGTGCGTGGATGTCCCAGACGCCGGGTCCTGCCTCGCGCGGGTAGCCGTGGGCGGCGAGCTCCCGGGCGACCTGCATGTGGGAGCGGGCCGCCTCCAGGCTGATGACATCGGCGTCGAGGTCGTCGATGGCCTGCACGATGTCGCCGAACTCGGCGTAGCACATGTGGGTGTGGATCTGGGTGTCCGGCCGCACCCCGCTCGTGGTCAGCCGGAACGCCTCGGTCGCCCAGGCCAGATAGGCGCCCTGGTCGGCGGCGCGCAGCGGCAGCGTCTCGCGCAGCGCGGGCTCGTCGACCTGGATCACGGCCGTCCCGGCGGCCTCCAGGTCGGTCACCTCGTCGCGCAGGGCGAGGGCGAGCTGCCGGGCGGTGTCGGCGAGCGGCTGGTCGTCGCGGACGAACGACCAGGCGAGCATGGTGACGGGACCGGTGAGCATGCCCTTGACCGGCTTGGCGGTGAGGGACTGGGCGTACGTCGTCCAGCGCACGCTCATCGGTGCGGGCCGCGCGATGTCGCCGGCGAGGATCGGCGGGCGGACGTAGCGGGTGCCGTACGACTGGACCCAGCCGTGCCGGGTGGCCAGGTAGCCGTTCAGCTGCTCGGCGAAGTACTGGACCATGTCGTTGCGTTCGGGCTCTCCGTGCACCAGGACGTCGAGGCCGGTCTTCTCCTGGAGGGCGATCACCTCCTGGATCTCCGCCCTGATGTGGTCCTCGTAGCCGTCGGCGCCGATCCGCCCGGCGCGCAGATCGGCGCGGGCGGCGCGCAGTTCGGCGGTCTGCGGGAAGGAGCCGATGGTCGTGGTCGGCAGCGGCGGCAGGCCGAGGCGGGCGCGCTGGGCGGCGGCCCGCTCCGGGTAGGGCAGGGAGCGGCGGGCGTCGGCGCCGGTCACGGCGGCGGTACGGGACCGGACCGCCGGGTCATGGGTGAGGGGGGAGCCGGCCCGGGAGGCGAGGGCGGCGCGGTTGGCGGCGAGTTCCCCGGCGATCGCGCCGGTGCCCTTCGACAATCCCCGGGCCAGGGCGGCGAGTTCGGCCGTCTTCTGCCGGGCGAAGGACAGCCAGCGCGCGATCTGCGGGTCGACGTCCTGTTCGGCGGACGCGTCGAGCGGCACATGGAGCAGCGAGCAGGAGGCGGAGACGTCCACCCGGTCGGCGAGGCCGAGCAGGGTGCCGAGCGTGGCGAGGGACCTCTCCAGGTCGTTGACCCAGATGTTGCGCCCGTCGACCACGCCGGCGACCAGGCGCTTGCCGGGCAGGCCGCCGACACCGGCGAGCGCGTCCAGGTTGGCGACGGCGGGTCCGGTGAAGTCGAGCGCGAGGCCGTCGACCGGGGCCTTGGCGAGGACGGGCAGGGCCTCGCCGAGGCGGTCGAAGTAGGAGGCGACGAGCAGCTTCGGCCGGTCGGCGAGGCCGCCGAGCTCCCGGTAGGCGCGCCGGGCCGCGTCGAGTTCGGCGGAGGTGCGGTCCTGGACGAGCGCCGGTTCGTCGAGCTGGACCCACCGGGCGCCCGCCGCCCGGAGATCGGCGAGGACTTCGGCGTACACGGGAAGCAGCCGGTCGAGGAGCGTCAGCGGGTCGAAGCCTGCCGGGGCGCCCGGTGCCGGCTTGGCGAGCAGCAGATAGGTCACCGGCCCGACGAGGACCGGCCGTGCGGTGAGCCCGAGCGCGAGGGCTTCGGCGAGTTCCGCGACCTGCTTGCGCGAGTCGGCCGTGAAGACGGTGTCCGGGCCGAGTTCCGGCACCAGATAGTGGTAGTTGGTGTCGAACCACTTGGTCATCTCCAGCGGCGCGACGTCCTGGGTGCCGCGTGCCATCGCGAAGTACCCGTCGAGGGCGTCGGCTTCGGCGGCGGCACGGTGCCGCTCGGGAACGGCGCCGACCATGACGGTGGTGTCGAGGACATGGTCGTAGAGCGAGAAGTCGCCGGTCGGGACCTCGTGGAGACCGGCTTGGGCGAGCTGCTGCCAGACGGTGCGGCGCAGTTCGGCGGCGGTGGCGTGGAGGGCGCCGGCGGTGACGCGGCCCTTCCAGTACCCCTCGATCGCCTTCTTGAGTTCCCGGCCCTGTCCCTGGCGGGGGTAGCCGTACACGGTGGCCCGTGCTGCCGCGGCTGCGGACGTGGTGGTCACGGAGATCTCCTTCGCGAGACGAATCCCTGAGATCCCGGGGACGGGACGAGAGCGCGAAGGGGTGACCGACCGGGCGGGACGGGAACGCGCCGCAACGGCACGGTCGTTCGCCTGATCTGTATCGCCGACCCGCCCTCGAGGTCACCGGGATGTCCGCGCGCGGAATCGTCCGCGTGCGGGCAACGGGCAGGTCTTCGGACTCGCGGGCACGTCTCGTCGTACGAGACTCCTACTGGCCGTCGCTTCCCAGGCCCTTGCGTCGGGCCCAGTGCTGTGTGACGGCGGTCGTTCCCGCTCACCGCTGCGGGGCAGTCCCGGATTCCCACCGGGTTCCCTCTTACGACGCCTCCCGCCTGGCGGACGGGGCGAACCAGCTGCACGGCCACCATACGGCAGCGCGGCCGCGTCCGGTGGCCGGTCGGGCGTACGCGTTGGGTGACGAGGGGAATTCGCGAGGTAGTAATTAGGTGAATCCCATACTGAATTACCGTCAATAAGCGTGGCCGGTCTATCTCGATTCGGTAACGAGATTCCCGAAAAGGCCTGGACCTTTCGCCCGTGAATCCTCAACTCGCCTTGTTTTTAAGGAAGTTGATTGTTCATCAGATCGAACGCCGAGGTAACGGTCAGATATCTCGGCGCCCATTCCCCTTTGCCCGAATTCTCCACCGCACCCGTCTGGCAGGCTTCCGCGCACCCACTCCTCCGACCAAGGATTTGAGGTGCGCATGACTAGACATCGCAGGAAGCGTGAACACAGACGCAAGAGCAGGGGGCTGATGCTCGCCACCGTCGCCGTGGCGTCGGCGGCGGTGATCGCGGGCGGGGTCGCCTACGCCGGTATCGGGGGTGACACCGGCGCCGGGGTGCCCGCACAGGCGCGGATACCCGCGGCGGCCCCCCTCGCGCCCGCCGCCGTCCCGGCCAGGGACGAGGAACCGGAGCCCATCGTCGGCAAGCCCGCCAACGACACCCGGCGCGGCATGATCTACGACGGGCTCAAGGCGGCCGCCAAGGGCGACCGTTGCACCGGCGTCTACCGCACCGACGCCGGACTGTGCACCCACGGGCCCGACGCCCCGCCCAAGGGCGTGGACATCAAGGCGAACGTGCCGCCCGCCGTCACCACCAGGACTCCCGCGGCCGCCGCGCGCCCGCAGGACGCGCCCGCCGCCGACGCCGACCGGGCCACGTCCGGTGCCGCCGCGGCCACGAAGCCGGCCGCCGCCCCCTCCGGTGGCCAGGCAGTCGCCGCCGGGCCCGCGGGGCAGACCGTCCAGTGCGACGGCGACGGCAGCACCGGCAACCGCGTGCAGGTCGTGTACGTGCACGGCTCCGGCCGGGACCGGTACGGCGAGTACCTCGCCTCGTTCCGCAAGTGGGCGGCCGACGCCGACCTCATCTACTCCACGAGCGCCCGGGAGACCGGCGGCGTACGGCACATCCGCTATGTGACCGCGGCCGACTGCACGCCGACCGTGCTCGACATCGAGCTTCCGGCGTCCGCGCTCTCGGAGTTCAGCGCGACGAACAACGCGCTCGCCGCCAAGGGCCTGAACCGGCGCGACCGCAAGTACATGATCTTCGCGGACACCAACGTCTACTGCGGCATCGGCACCTTCGCCGGTGACGAACGCCCGAGCCAGAACAACCAGAGCAACTTCGGCCCCTCCTACGGGCGCACCGACTCCGGCTGCTGGGGCGGTCACACCGCGGCGCACGAACTCGGGCACAACCTCGGGGCCGTCAACAACAGCGCACCCAACACCAGCCGCGGCGCCCACTGCACGGACGAGTACGACGTCATGTGCTACTCGGACACCCCGTACTACCCGCAGATGCGGTACGTGTGCACCAACCAGGCGGCCGAGAACATCCTGGACTGCAACCACGACGACTACTTCCACACCAACCCCAAGGCCGGCAGCTATCTGGCCACGCACTGGAACATCGCCGACAACCAGTTCCTGATGCGCTCCGACGGCGGCGGCACCACCCCCGACCCGAACCCCACCCCGACGCCCACCCGCACCCCGACGCCCACCCCGACCCCCACACCGACCAGGCCGCCCACCGGCGGGCCGACGGCGACGGTCAGTCAGATCCAGTCCACGGCCGCCGTCGTGAGCTGGCCCCGGGTCGACGGCGCCGCCTGGTACCAGGTCCTGCTCGACGGCAGGCACCTGACCTGGGTCCAGTCGCAGGCGCAGTCGCTGCGCATCTACAACCTCAGGCCCGGCACCGAGTACCAGGTCGCCGTCTCGGTCCGCGACCGCAACGACCGGGACAGCGGGGCCGGACGGACGACCTCCTTCCGTACGGCCGGCGCGGGCGGCGGCACGACCACCCCCGGCACCCGCTACACCCTCGGCAACGCGGGCACCGGCATGGCCGCCGAGGTCTGGGGCGGACGCTCCGCCGACGGCACGGTGCTCGTCGGAGCGCGGGCCAACGGCTACGCCCAGCAGCAGTGGCTGTTCGACGACGCCGGCGGCGGACTCGTCCGGATCCGCTCCGCCGTCTCCGGCAAGTGCCTGCAGACGGGCGGGGCCCCCGCCGCGGGCATGTGGATCGCCCAGCAGGCGTGCGGTGGCGCCGCCACGCAGAAGTGGAAGCTGTCCGCCGGCCGTGACGGCGCGCTCACCGTGACCGACCCGAGCGGCGGCTACGCCCTGACGGTGAGCAACCGCCCGTACTACGGCAGCTGGCTGCTCGACCTGCAGCGCACCAACGGCGGTGCGACCCAGGCGTGGACGGCCCAGAAGGTCTCCTGACCCAGGCCGTTCCACCCGCGGCGCCGGTGGACGGGCCCCCCATGGCCGTCCACCGGCGCCCTCGCCCCGCACCTCACGATGTACCCACGCACCAGGAGCACCGCAACGATGCGTACACCCCACGCCTTCCGGGCCGGCCCGGGCCTCGGCCTCCTGACCGGAATCCTCGCCCTGGTCCTGGCCCTCGCCGCACCGACCACCGCCCGGGCCCACGGCGACACCGTCAAGGTGGTGGTGACCGGCCAGCGGGACGGTCATGTCACGACCGAGATCACCTGGGAGAACGACGGCGACGCCGTCGACGAGACCGTCGCCGCCACGGTGAACGCCACCAGCCCCGACGGATCCCGCTCCCTGGGCCCGTGGCCGCTCGTCCGCGACCCCGGCACGCGCACCGGCTGGAGCACCGCCGAAGTCCTCGCCCCCGGCACCTGGAAGGTCACCGTCGACGTGGGCTTCCCGTCCCTCGGCCACGCGGAGGCGCAGATCTCGGTCCCGGTGATCGACCCCTCGCCCCCCGCCCCCCGTCCGACCCCGACCCCCACCACGCCCGCGCCGCCCTCCACGACCCCGTCCGCCCCGGCGCCGCCCGCCCCGGCTCCGTCCTCCGCCTCGCCCTCCCCGAGCCCGGCCGGCCACGGAGCCGCCCGCGCGGTCGGCTGGACCCTGGCCGGCCTGGCCGCGATCGTGCTCGCCGGCGCAACGGCCGGCATGCTCGTCCGGCGCGCCCGCGTCCGCAGGCGCTGAGGACGGGACCCGGCCCCCTCACATCGGCGGATTGCCGTGCTTGCGTTCCGGGAGCGCTGCGTGCTTCTGGCGGAGCATCGCCAGGGCGCGGGTCAGGGTGCGCCGGGTGTCGGCCGGGGCGATGACATCGTCGACCAGGCCGCGCTCGGCGGCGTAGTAGGGGTGCATCAGCTCGGACTTGTACTCCTTGATGAGGCGGGCGCGGGTCGCGTCCGGGTCCGGGGAGGCGGCGATCTCGCGGCGGAAGACGACGTTCGCCGCGCCCTCCGCGCCCATCACCGCGATCTCGTTGGTCGGCCAGGCGAAGGAGAGGTCGGCGCCGATGGAGCGGGAGTCCATGACGATGTAGGCGCCGCCGTAGGCCTTGCGGAGCACCAGGGAGATGCGCGGGACCGTCGCGTTGCAGTAGGCGTAGAGGAGTTTGGCGCCGTGCCGGATGATGCCGCTGTGCTCCTGGTCGACGCCCGGCAGGAAGCCCGGCACGTCGACCAGGGTGACCAGCGGGATGTTGAAGGCGTCGCAGAACTGCACGAAGCGGGCGGCCTTCTCCGAGCCGTGGATGTCGAGGACGCCGGCGAGGGCGGTGGGCTGGTTCGCCACGATGCCCACCACGTGCCCGTCCAGGCGGGCGAGCGCGCACACCACGTTCCGCGCCCAGGCCTCGTGGACCTCGAAGTAGTCCCCGTCGTCGACGATCTCCTCGATCACCGCACGCATGTCGTACGCCTGCTGGGGGCCGGCCGGGACCAGCGAGGTCAACGCGTCCGTGGGCCGGTCCGGCGGGTCGTCGGTGCGGACCACCGGGGGGAGTTCGCGGTTGTTCTGCGGGAGCAGGGACAGCAGATGGCGGACGTCCGCCAGGCACTCCGCCTCGTCGTCGTAGACGAAGCCCGACACCCCCGACACCCCGGCGTGCACATCGGCGCCGCCGAGCCCGTCATGGCTGATCTGCTCGCCGGTCACCGCCTGCACCACGTCCGGGCCGGTGATGAACATCTGCGAGGTGCCCCGCACCATGAACACGAAGTCGGTCAGCGCGGGGGAGTAGGCCGCGCCGCCCGCGCACGGCCCCAGGATCACGCTGATCTGCGGGATCACCCCGGAGGCCCGGGTGTTGCGGCGGAAGATGCCGCCGTACCCGGCGAGCGCCGTCACGCCCTCCTGGATCCGCGCGCCCGCGCCGTCGCTCAGGCCCACGACCGGCGCGCCCGCCGCCTCCGCCAGGTCCATCACCTTGTGGATCTTCTCCGCGTGGGCCTCGCCCAGTGCGCCGCCGAAGACCCGGAAGTCATGGGCGTACGCGAAGACCGTGCGCCCGTGCACCAGGCCCCAGCCGGTCACCACGCCGTCGCCGTGCGGCTTGCGCGCCTCCAGGCCGAAGCCCGAGGCGCGGTGCCGGCGGAGCGGCTCGATCTCGGTGAACGTGCCCTCGTCGAAGAGGAGTTCCAGCCGCTCGGGTGCGGTGAGCTTGCCCTTGGCGTGCTGGCGCCGGGTGGCCTCCGGGTCGGGGCCGCGGCTGAGCTCCTCCTTGAGGCGTTGCAACTCGTCGGTGGAGCGCCGCAGATCGGGCTCGGGAGCGGGGGCCGGGGTGGGGGAGGCGAGGGGGGTCGGACTGTCGGCGAGCAGTTCGTCGAAGGTCGTCATTGCGGCACCGTAGAGCGCCGTACTCGAAGCCTCCGGCACCTCCTCTGGAGGACCGCTCGACAGCTCGACCGTCCTACGGTCCTACCGGGCCCGCTCCGCCGTCGCCGTCGCCCGCAGCGCGTGGTCCGGGTCCCCGGAGAGCACCGCCCGGTGCAGGTCCTGCAGCGCCGCCGACGGTTCGAGCCCCAGCTCGCGGACGAGCGAGCCGCGCAGCCGCTGGTAGGCCTCCAGGGCCCGCCAGCTGCCGCCGGTCCGGTGCAGGGCGCGCATCAGCTGGGCGCAGAAGCCCTCGTGGAGCGGGTGGCGGGCGGCGAGGACGCGCAGTTCGGGGACCACCTCGGCGTGCCGGCCGAGCCGCAGGTCCGACTCGATGCGGCGTTCGAGCGTCGTGGTGCGCTGTTCGTTGAGGCGCAGCACCTCCAGTTCGAGCACCGATCCGGCCGGTACGTCGACCAGGGCCGGGCCCTGCCACAGGCCGAGGGCCCGGCGCAGCAGGTCGGAGGCGGCGCGGTGGTCGCCGACCTCGAAGGCGGTGGCGCCGGCCGCGGCGAGCCGGTCGAACTCGTGGGCGTCCACCCGGCCGGGCTCCACCTGGAGCAGATAGCCGCCGAACCGGGTGACCAGGATGTCCTTGGCATCGCGCCGCGGGTCGCCGTCGAGCGCGGCGGTGAGCCGGCGGCGCAGCTGGAGGATGTACGTCTGGAGCGTGGTGGAGGCGCTGCGCGGGATGCACTCGCCCCAGATCTCCTCCATCAGCGTCGGCACCGACACCACCCGGTCGGCGTGCAGGGCGAGCAGCGCGAGGAGCTGGCGGGGCTTGGCGGCGCTGGGTACGACCGACACACCGCGTTCCTGCGCGGCGAGCGCCCCCAGGATCTGGATGTCCATGCTTTGTCCCCCTTGGGCCACGGCCGTCGGCGTCCCCGTGACGGCCCGTTCGGAGTCCGGCACTCGAGATTCGCACCTGCCCCGCTCGCGGCCCAGTGAGCGGAGCACGACCCCCGGCATGAAAATGTCATGTCGCGCCGATGAGTGCTGCACTGCCGGAGGTTCCTGTTCCGGAAGCAGACTTCTGGCCAGACGCCGAGTCCGGATCCGGTTCCTCGGCGCGGACGGTTCCGAGCGGGTGACGTGCTGCGTCTTCGCAACTGGCAGGTCCGCCCGCCCACTTCGGTCATTCCTGGGGGCACACGTCATGAACATCACCGAGGACATCCTTCGCCTTCTCCCGTCGGACGCGCTCACCGCCGAGGCCGGGCCGGCCGCCGGCACGCCGGCCGGTATATCGGTCGAGAGCCTCACCCGTACCGACGCCGCGGGCGCGGCCTGGTGCTTCTGCATCGCCAGCACGTTCGACGCCCGGGTGGGTGCGTGACCGAGGCGCAGAGCCCGGCCCGCGGCCCGTTCGTGGCGTTCAAGCGCCATGTGCGGGCCGTGTCGGTCCCGGGGGAGGCGGTGTTCGTGTGGTCCGACCAGGACATGACGGCCGTGCGCGGTGCCGGTGCGGAGACCCTCCTCGGCCTGCTCGACGGCCGGCACACGCTGTCCGAGGTGCTCGCGGAGGCCGCGGCGACGATGCCGGCCGACGTGGCGGGCGGGGTGATGCGGCAGCTGGCCGAGGCCAATCTCGTGGGCTACCGCCACGGCGGCCCGGGCCCGTCCGTCTCGGCCGAGCGCTCGGCGGCGGAGGCGTACTGGGACCGGGCCGGTCTCGACGGCGCGGCCGCCGACCGCGCGGTGCGCGGCCGGCTCGTGTCGGTGATCGGGGTCGGCGCGGTGGACGAGGCGGCCGCCCGGGCGGCCTGCCGGGCTTCCGGCCTCACCCCGGTCGGCGCGGACGCCGACGCCGACTTCGCCCTCGTGCTGTGCGAGGACTATCTGATGCCCGGACTGCGGGAGACGGCCGAGCGGTTGCGGGCCGCCCGGCGCCCGTGGCTGCTCGCCAGCCCCTTCGCCGCCGAGCCCTGGACCGGCCCGGTCTTCGAACCGGACGGCGGCTCCGGCGGCGGCTTCGATGGCGGCTCCGGCAGCGGCTCCGACGACGGCGCGAGCGGCGCCTCCGAAGGTGCCTGCTGGAGCTGTCTCACGCACCGGCTGCGCGAGCACCACCGCGGCGAGCTCTCCGTACGCCAGGCCCTCGGTCTCGACCGGCCGGGCATGCGGCCGGCCTCCTCGCTGCCCGCCGTACGGGCCGTGGGGCTGCACAGCGCCGTCCTGGAGGCGGCCAAGTGGCTGGCAGGGCTGCGCACCGCCGAGCAGCGCGCGGTGTGCGTCCTGGACGGCCTCACCCTGCGTACCACCCACCACCCGGTACGGCGCCGCCCGCAGTGTCCGGCCTGCGGGGACCCCGCCCTGGTCGCCGACCGGGCCCGGCGGCCGGTGGTGCCGGTGTCGCGGCCCAAGGCCGAGGGCTCCGGCAGCAACGACCGGGCGCTCTCCGCCGAGCAGCTCCTCGACCGGTACGGGCATCTCATCGGCCCCGTCACCGGCATCGTCCCGGAGATCCGGCCCATGGCCGGGCTTCCCGAGGGCCTGCACGCCTACGACTCCGGACACAACCTGGCCCTGCGCGGCCACTCCCCGGCGAGCCTGCGCAAGGTGCTGCGGGCACGCAGCTCGGGCAAGGGCACGACGGCGGCCGAGGCCCGGGCCAGTGCGCTCGGCGAGGCGGTGGAACGTTACTGCGGCACCCGGCAGGGCGACGAGGCCACGATCACCGACACGCTCGCCGGGCTCGGCGCGAGCGCCGTCCACCCCCACACGTACCAGCTCTTCCACGAACGGCAGTACGCCGACCGGGACCGCTGGAACGCCGCGCACACCCCCTTCCACCAGGTCTGCGCGCCCTTCGACCCGCACCGGCCCACCCAGTGGACCCCGGTCTGGTCGCTCACCGCCGGTGTCCAGCGCTTCCTTCCCACCTCCACGCTGTACTTCGACTGCACCCCCGGCGGCGCGCCGGACGGGCAGTGGGCCGACTCCAACGGCAACGCGGCGGGCAGCAGCACCGAGGACGCCCTGGTGCAGGGCTTCCTCGAACTCGCCGAGCGGGACGCGGTGTCGCTGTGGTGGTACAACCGGCTGCGCCGGCCGGGCATCGACCTCGACGCCTTCGACGAACCGTGGCTCGCGCGGCTGCGCGCGGCGCTCGGCCGGGCGGGCCGGCAGGTCTGGGCCCTCGACCTCACCTCCGACCTCGGGATCCCGGTCATGGTGGCGGTCTCCCGGCGCGCGGGAGCCGAACCACCCGACCTGGTCTACGGGTTCGGGGCCCACTTCGATCCCCGGCTCGCGCTGCGCCGGGCGCTCACCGAGATGGTCCAGACACTGCCGCCCGCCGCCGCGGCCGCCGCGCCCCGGTCCCCGGAACGGCCGTATCTGCTGCCCGATCCGGGCCAGTCGGCCCGTACCCCCGCCGCCTGGCCGGCATATGCCCGTACGCCCGATCTGCTCGACGACGTCGAGACGGTCCGCGCCCTCGTCGCCGCGCACGGCCTGGAGTGGCTCGTCCTCGACCAGACCCGGCCGGACGTCGGCATTCCGGTCGTGAAGACACTGGTACCGGGACTCCGTCACTTCTACGCGCGGTTCGCGCCGGGCCGGCTCTACGACGTGCCGGTCCGGCTCGGGGAACGGGTCCGTCCCACGCCCTACGAGGAGCTCAACTCCGAACCGCTGGCCTTGTAGTTCACGGGTGATGGTGGACTGGTCCCGGATCCGCCGGGTGTCGGATTATAGTTCGGTCCGCGCACACTCCCGACATCCATTGCGAGGAGTCGACACATGGCGGGCCGTTTCCGGGCCTCGGAACACGACCTCATCCACATCGAGGAGCACAGGGAGGGGGCGTTACCGGGCACCGGGTCACGGACCCCGCCCGCCATGGCCGCCAGGTCCGCCGCCGCGTCCGCCGCACCGGACGACGGCCGGGGCGGCCGGGGCGGCCGGGGCATCCTTGCGCCGCGGTTCGCCCGGGGCATCAGCACCGTGGTCTTCGCGGGGTACGGCGCCGTCACCCTGCTCAACGTGCAGAACGCGGTGTCGAGCCGGCTCGGGCAGGTGCTGTGCACCCTCGTCGTGGGCGCGCTGTACACCCTGCAGATCGCGCAGGCGTCGCCGGCCGCCCGCCGGTGGTCCGGCCGGCGCCGGGCGGCCATCCTCGTCACCCAGGCGGGCCTCACCTTCGGGCCCATGGTGTGGCTGGGCATCGCCTGGGGAAGCATGGCGGGACCACTGGCCGGATCGATTCTTCTGATGCTTCCCGGCCGCTGGGCCTGGACCTGCTACGGCGTGGTCACCCTGGCCATCCTCGGCTGGTCGGTGGGCAGCGAGGGGATCTCGACCCTGGAGACGGGTTACTACGCCGTCTCCACCGCGCTGACCGGGCTCGTCATCTACGGGTTCACCCGGCTGACCGACCTCGTGCGCGAAGTCCACGACGCCCGCGCCGAGATGGCCCGGATGGCGGTCACCCAGGAACGGCTGCGGTTCGCCCGGGACCTGCACGACCTGCTCGGCTACAGCCTCTCCGCCATCACCCTCAAGTGCGAGCTGATCCACCGGCTCACCCCGGTCAACCCCGAGCGGGCCCGCGAGGAGGTCGCCTCGGTGCTCGGCGTCGCCCGGCAGGCGCTCGCCGACGTCCGGCTCGTGGCCAGCGGCTACCGCGACATGTCGCTCTCGGCGGAGGCCGAGTCGGTGGCCGAGGTGATGGCGGCGGCCGACGTCGAGACCGAACTCGACATCGACTGCGGCCGGCTCCACCCCTTGGTGGACACCGTGCTCGCGACCGCCCTGCGCGAGGGCGTCACCAATATGCTCAGGCACAGCAAGGTGCAGTCGTGCACCGTCACGGTGCGGGTCGAAGGAGAGTCGGTGCGACTGGACCTGGTCAACGACGGCGTCGTCGCGCAGGACCGGCCCGACGCCCCGGACCGCGGCAGCGGTCTGGGCAACCTGCGCACCCGGCTCGCCGCGATCGGCGGCGAGATGCGGGCCGGGACCGAGGCCGGGAACCGCTTCCGCCTGACGGCCGTCGCCCCGCTGCGGCCGCCCAAGGGCGAGGACGCGGAACCGAGGCTGCCGCGCGGCCGCCTGGAAGCCTGCCTGGCCGCCGCGGAGAGCGCGGAGCACGCGGATCCGCCGGTACGGGGCGATGCGGGCGTACGAGGCGATGCGGGCGTACGAGGCGATGCGGGCGTACGGGGAGACGCGGGCGTACGAGGTGACTCGGGCGGCAGTGAGGACACGGACGGTGGTGGAGGTGCGGATGGTGCTGGAGAGGTGAGCGCACCCGGAACATCGGGCAGACGCGGAGACGCGGGCAGACGAGCCGTCTGAGCGCACACAGGACACATCGGGGGAGCACATGCTGACGATCAAGATCCTGCTCGCCGAGGACGTGCACATGGTCCGGGGCGCGCTGGTGGCGCTGCTGGAACTCGAGCCGGACCTCCAGGTCGTCGCGTCGGTCCCCCGGGGGGACCTCATCGTGACGTCCGCCCTGGAGGCCCGCCCGGACGTCGCCGTCATCGACATCGACCTGCCGGGGGTCGACGGGCTCACCGCGGCCGCGGAGCTGCACGACCGGCTGCCGGACTGCCGCACCCTCATCCTCACGAGCCTCGGCAGACCCGGGACCCTGCGGCGGGCGATGGCGGCGCGGGTCTCCGGCTTCCTCCTGAAGGACTCCCCGCCGAACCGGCTCGCCCAGGCGGTGCGCTCGGTCGCCGCCGGGCAGCGGGTGATCGACCCCGAACTCGCCCTCAGCGCCTGGGAGGCGCCCGACAACCCGCTCTCCCCGCGCGAGACCCAGGTGCTGCGGCTCGCGGCGCGCGGCGCCGACGCCGCGGAGATCGCCGACCACCTCTTCCTCACCCAGGGCACCGTACGCAACTACCTCACCGCCATCGTCGACAAGCTCAACGCGCGTAACCGCATCGACGCCATCCGCATCGCGGAGGAGGCGGGCTGGATCCCGTAACCGGCCCTTCCGGACAGATCGGCCCGGACCGACCGGACCGACCGGCCCGCCGGACCGCGCGGCGGAGTTCAGCGCTCCGCCAGCGGCCCCGCGTCCAGCTTCGACAGCACGCCCGCCAGATGCACCGCGTCGCTCTCCGGGCCGCGACATGCCGTCAGACAGACCGGCCCCCGCGCCCCCGCCATCCGGCGCAGGAACGGAGTGAGCACAGCCCGGGGCCCGATCTCCACCACATGGCTGGGGGCCTCCCGGGCGAGCATCCGGCGGGCCGCGTCGGCGAACCGCACCGGCGTGGTGAGCTGCGCCGTCCAGTACGCCGTCGTCAGCGGCTCGTCGTACTCGCGGCCGTACACCGTGGAGTAGTACGGCAGTTCCGGCCGCCCGCCCGGCACATGCCGGGCCGCGGCCTCGAAGCGCGGCGCCATCGGCTCCATCAGCGGCGACTGGAAGGCGTGCCGCACCTGGAGGAAGGTGCTGGCGATGCCGATCTCCGCAAGGCGTTCGCGGACCCGTTCCAGGCCCTCCACCGGGCCCGAGAGCACCGTGGCGCGCGCCGCGTTGACCGCGCCGATCGTCACCTGCGGCTCGCCCGCCGCCGCGTCGGCCGCCTCGAAGGGGCTGGCGCAGGTCGCCATCATCCCACCGCCGGACGGCAGATACTGCATGAAGGCGCCACGGGCGCACACCAGCCGGGTCGCGTCGTCGAGCGACAGCGCCCCGGCCACCACCGCCGCCACGAGCTCGCCGGTGCCGTGGCCGAGCACGGCCACCGGACGCACGCCCTCCTCCATCACCGTCATCGCCAGCGCGTAGCCGACCGCGAAGAGCGCCGGCTGGGTCAGCGCCGTCTGGTGCACCCGGTCGTCCCCGCCGAGGATCAGCTCGGCGACCGAACGGCCCAGATACGGGGCGATCGCCTCGTCCGCCGCGCCGAGATGGCGCCGGTACGCGGTGAGTTCGCGGTGCATCCCGGAGGTCATCCCGGGATGCTGGGCGCCCTGCCCGGTGAACACGAACGCCGCCCGCACCAGGCCCGAGTTCCGGCGCATCCCGTACCGCATCGCCAGATGGCGGGCGAGATCGCGCACCGTCGGATGGGCCCACAGGTCCGCGAAGTCGAACAGCGGGCCGAACTGCTCCTCGATGTCCCCGCACAGGCTGAGCACGGACACCGAGTCGATCCCCCAGGCGGACAGGTCCTCGTCGTCGCCGACCTCCCGCCCCGCGTACCGCGCCACCCGCCCGGCGAGCCAGCTCGCGAACTCCCGCTCGTCGGGCCCGCCCGGTGCCTTGCCGCTCATGCCTTCCCCCTCTGTCGTCCCTCCCCGCCGGCGGAAGTACCGACCGGGTCGCCCGCGGCCAGCGGCGCGGGCCCACCGCTAGCGGCGTGAACCTGCCGCTCCGACCAGGTCGTCGGCCAGGTACTGGTGCAGCGGCCGCAGGCCGCCGCTCAGGAACAGCCGGCGCATCGCCACCCGTTCGACCTTTCCGCTGCTGGTGCGGCGGACGGTGCCGGGGCGCACCAGGAGCACGCCCGCCACCGCCACCTGGAACTCCTCGCTGAGACAGCGCCGTACGTCCGTCACCAGCTCCTCCAGGTCGAGCGCGTACCGCTGGTGGGTGCGCAACTCCTGGACCACGACCACCCGTTCGCGCTCGCCCGGGACGGAGAAGGCGGATCCGGTGCCGAACAGCGAGCTCACCCGCTGGACCGTGCGCTCCACGTCCTGCGGATAGAGGTTGCGGCCCGCGACCATGATCACGTCCTTCAGCCGGCCGGTGACATAGAGCCGACCGTCGTCCACCGTGCCGAGGTCACCGGTGCGCAGCAGCCCGCCCGTGCCGTCGGCCGTCACCGCCCCGAAGCGTTCGGCGCTCGCCTTGCGGTCGCGCCAGTACGCCCCGGAGACGCCCGGACCGCTCACCCATATCTCGCCGATCCGCCCGTCGGGGAGCACCCGGCGGCTCTCCGGGTCCACGATCAGGACCTGCCCGGCCGCCTCCGCGACCCGCCCGACGGACACCAGGGAGGTCCGGGCGCGCCGCCCGGGCTGGGCCTCGCGCACCTCGCCCTGCTCCAGGGCCCCGGTGTCGACCGTGCGCTCGCCGTCCGCGGCCGGGCCGCCGGAGACCAGCAGGGTGGCCTCGGCGAGGCCGTACGCCGCGTGCAGGGTGTCCGGGCGCAGACCGGCGGCGGCGAACCGCTCGGTGAACGCCCGCCGGGTCTCGGCGCGCACCGGCTCGCCGCCGGAGACCGCGATCCGCCAGCCCGACAGGTCGAGCCCGGCGAGCTCCTCGTCCGAGACCCGCCGCACGCACAGGTCGTACGCGAAGTCGGGGGCGCCGCTCACCTCGATCCCGTACCGTCCGATCGCCTCCAGCCAGCGGGCCGGCCGCTTGACGAAGGCCTCGGGGGAGAGCGTGACGGAGGTGCCGCCGAGCCAGAGCGGATGGAGCAACTGCCCCACCAGGCCCATGTCGTGATGGAACGGCAGCCAACCGCCGATCCGGGCGTCGGGGCCCGCACCGAGCAGCCGGGCGAGGGCCTCCTGGTTGGCGAGCAGATTGCGGTGGGTGACCACCACGCCGTTCGGGCTGCCGGTGGACCCGGACGAGAACTGCAGATACGCCACGGTGTCCGGATCCGCCTCGGGCAGCCGCTCGGTGCCCGTCCCGCCGACCGCGTCGGCCGCGAGACAGGGCACCGAGCCGTGCCCGTGCCGGGCGAGCAGCCGGGACACGTCCGGTGCGAGCGACGCGCAGGTGAGCGCGGCCCGCGGATGGGTCTGCCGGACGATCCCGGCCACCCGCTCCTCGTGGTGGCTGCGGCCGTCGTAGGGCGGCACCGGCACGGCGACCGCCCCGGCGTACAGACACGCCAGGAACGACACCGCGAACTGGGCCCGGGACTCGTGGAGCAGCAGCACCGGCTCGCCGGTGGCGCCGTCGGCGAGCAGCCGGCCGGCGAGCCGGCGGGCCCGGGCGTCGAGCGCGCGGTACGTGAGCGAGGCGGGGCGACCGCGTTCGTCGCTGTCCGGCAGCAGGAGCAGCGCGGTGCGCTCCGGTGCCCGCCCGACTCTGTCGGTCATCAGTTCGGTGAAGGTGCGATGGTCGCTCAACTCGGCCCCCTGCGTGTCGTACGGGCGCTGACGCCCCCGGCGGTCGGCGCCCGTCTCTCACCCGCCGATCGACCGTAGGCACGACGGCTGGACGGGCACTCGACCGGCGCTGGGCCGGGCCGGAGCGGAACGGGCGCGCGCGGGGGCTTGCGTCCTCAGCGGGGCGCCGTCCAGCCGACCCTCGGGCGCACCCGCCGCGGCGCGCCCCAGGGCGCGCGCGGAGCCCGGGCCGCCGGGTCGTCGGAGTCCTCCGCCGCGGCCGCCGCACGCACCCTGGCCAGCAGGACGGCCGTCAGCGCGGCGAGTTCCACGGGGTCCGGCCGCCCCCGTACGACGACGAAGGCGGGCTGCGTCTCGGTGGTCTCGTCCATGGGGCCGATGCTGGGTCCGGCGACTCGAGAAGTCCTCGGGAAGGGGTGGGGGCGGGGGTGCGGGGGAGAGGCGGTCGAGGGGACCCGGGAGGGCCCGGATCGGGCCGGCAGAGGCCCGGGGCAGGCTCTGGGGGAGGCCGCCGTCGGAATGCCCCCGGCGGCGAGAGCGCCCGGTCACCTGCCGGGCCCGGCCGGGCGGGAGGTCTCGACCGGGCCGGCGGAAGGCCGCTCGGCGGACGTGCCGGTGGAGCGCCGCCCGGCGGCCGTCAGCCGGCGGTCAGCGGGCGCGCCGGGTCCACGGCGACGCGGGCGGTGCCCGCCAGGCCGCCGAGCCGGGTACGCCAGGGCGCGCCCGCCCGGACCCGCTCGTCGGCCGCGGGGTCGTGCCACCACAGCAGACCCGTGTACGCGTACGGGTCGGCCACCGAGCGCAGCAGCAGGCTGCCGCCGAAGGCCTCCTCGGCCACGCACGCGCCGACCAGTGAGCCGAAGTCCAGCTCGAAGCGGTCCGGGTCGGCGGTGTGCGCGACCGCGGCCCGCAGCAGGACCAGGCGGGCGGCGTCGGCGGGCGTGCCGTTCGGCGCCATCCGGCCGACGGTGACGAGGAGTTCGGCCTCCGCGGGCGCGGGCGGCGCCGCCGGCTCCTCGCGTCCGGCCCGCAGCAGCCGGTCGAGGCCGGTCCACTGCTCGACGTGCACATAGGCGCCGGGGCGCCCGGTCAGGGCGGCGGTCACCTGGGAGACGAAGCCCCGGCGGGACTCCCGGCGCCGGGCGTGGGCGAGCAGGCCGGTCTCGAACTCCCCGGGCGGCGCGGTGGTGGTGAAACGTCCGATCACGGTCAGTTCCGGCTCACGCTCGCGTGGATACACCGCCCGGCCCCCCTTCTCGTCCCGGTGGTGCGTGCAGTCCCGGACATCCGACCACAGGCTGCTTGAGAACCGCTTGAGGAGGCCCTAGGGGGTGTCTCGCCGATCATGCCGGGCTCTCGGCGTCTGGCACGCGCGCTCGCCGCGTTGTCGTCGGTCGGCAACGGCCCCCTCGGCCTGGCGGCCGGGGAGGTACCCCCACCGCGTTGACTCCCTCCTCCGCCTTGCGATCACACGCACCAGACGCCGCTCGCTGATCCGGCCTGATCGGCGAGACACCCCCTCGGTCCCGGGCAGGGCCCGCGCGCCCGAGAGTTCCTCGAGGATCCACCGAGCCGCCGCGGGGACCGTGGCCTTCCCGAAGTCTCGGAAGGGAGGGCCCGACGTGCCCGCAACCGGAAACAGCGACGGCGTCGCCACCCGTGTGCTCCTCGGGCGGCTCGCGCGGTCGGTGTGGACCTCGCTCGTCGCCTACGGCTCCATGTGGGTGCCCGTGGACGAGAACCCGCTCTGGCAGCGCTACCAGCAGGCCATGGCGGCCGACCCGCGGACCGGAGGTCCGCAGGCCGGGGCCCCGCGGCCCGACGGCGGAACCGATTCTGACCGGAAGACCTCGAGCGCGAATTGAGCGGTGCCCGCCGACACCCGGCGGACGGGGCGGAGGAACGGAGGGATGGCATGACGACGGTGGTGGACCCGGTCGACTCCTCGGAGGTCGCCGTCCAGGAACGCATCGCCCGGCTCGAACACGAGTTCGGCGACCTCGACGACCCCGGAAACCCGCTGGGCGCCCAGCAGTTCCTGGCCGCCGACGAGGAGCGGCGGCTGCTGCCGGCCGCCGAGCGGCTGCTCGACGCCTTCGGCCTGAACGCCGAGTTCGTGCCCGTCGCCCTCGGCGGCCGGCTCGACCGGCTCGACGTGCTGGCCCGGGTGCTGCGCGTGGTGTTCCGCCGCGACGCCGCCCTGGGCCTGGGCTACGGCCTCACCTCGTACCTCGCCGCGGTCGGCGTGTGGACGGCCGGCACGCCCGGCCAGCGGCAGGAGACCGCCGCCCTGCTGCTCGCCCACGGCAGGATGGCCTGCGCCTACCCCGAGCCGCCGCAGGGCAACGACTTCCTGCGCAACCGGCTCACCGCCGTGCCGGACGGCGCCGGCTACCGCGTCGGCGGCCGCAAGGAGGCCCTCAACAACGGGGCCCGGGCCGGCGCCCTCGTGCTCTTCGCCGACACGCCCGACGGGCTGAGCGCACTCCTGACCCCCGGACCCGCCCACCCCGACGGCGCCGGCATCCGGCTGCTGCCGCGCCGCCCGACCACCGGCGTACGCGGCTGCGCCGTCCAGGGCCTCGCCTTCGACGGGCCCCGGCCGCCCACCGGACGGCTCCTCGGACCGGCGGGCGGCGGCACCCGACTCGCCGAGCACGTCTTCCCGCTCACCCGCAGCGCCGGTCTGTCGATGACCCTCGGCTGCGCCGACACCGCCCTGCGCACCACCACCGCCTTCGCCCGCTCCCGGCGCCGCCGCAGCCCCGCCTCGCTGCACTCCTCGCGGACCCGCACCGCGCTCGTGAACGCCTTCGCCGACCTGCTGGTGTGCGACTGCCTGTCCCTCGTCGCCACCCGGGCCACGCATGTGCTGCCGCGCGAGAGCCGGACCCTCGGCGCCGTCGCCAAGTACCTGCTGCCGATGGTCCTCACCGAGACGATGGACGACCTGTCGATCGTGCTCGGCTCCGAGGCGTACGCCACCAGCGGCGGCTACGCGATCTTCCAGAAGACCGCCCGCGACCTGCCGATCCTCGGCCTGGGCAGCGCGGGCGCCTCGGCCAGCCGGGCCGTGCTCGTCGCCCAACTGCGCCGGCTGCCCGCGTTCGGTACGCCACAGGCGCAGGGCGACGCCGAACTCGGCGCCCTCTTCCGGCCGTTCGACGCGGCCCTGCCGCCGTGCGAGGTCTGGGAGAACGGCCGGCCCGCCGACCGGGACTCGCTGCTCGGCTCCCTGGAGGAGTCGGCCCGGCACGCCGACGGACCGCTCGCCGAGGCCGCCGGGGTGCTCGTGGCGCAACTGGCCGTGCTGCGCGAGGGCTGCGCCGAACTCGCCGCCCGGCCCGCCGCCGAGCCCCCCGGCCCCCGCGCCCTCGCCCTGGCCGACCGCTACGCGCTGCTCGTCGCGGGCGCCGCCTGCCTGGGCGTGTGGCGCCACCGCCCGCCCGGCGGCTTCCTGGCCGGCCCGGACTGGGCGGCCACCGCGCTCACCCGCGTCGCCGGCCGGCTCGACCGCACGGCGGTCCGGATGCCGGAGGCCGCCGCCGACCAGCTGCTCGGCGAGCTGCTTCACCGCTTCGACGACGCCCGCAGCTACGACCTGTACGCGACCGCGCTCGGCCGCTCGTGACCGTACGAGGCGTGACCAGGAGGTACGACATGGAACACCCGGTGCGGCATCGCGGGGGCGGGGGCTCGTGGCGGGAGGTGCGGGACGCGGTCGCCGGGGACGGCAGCTGTGTCGTGTACGCGGCCGTCGACGACTGGGTGCCGGCGGACCCCGGCGCGCCGGGGCTCGCCGCCGATCTGGGGCCGGACGACCACGCGCGGCTGGTCCGGATGCCCGCCTCGCGCAACCGGGACCGGTTCGTCGCCGCCCGGCTGCTGCTCAAGTCGGCGGCGGGCGCGGTGCTCGACGCCCTGCCGCACGAGCTGGAACTGGCGTACAAACCGGGCGGCCGCCCGTATCTGCGCGGCATCGGCCATCTGGACGTCGGCCTCAGCCACACCGAGGGCCTGCTCGTCGTCGGCCTCACCCGGGTCGGCCGGATCGGCGTGGACACCGAGCCGGCCGACCGGCGGATGCTGGAGCTCGGCACCGAGCACCAGGCCTGCACCCCGCACGAACTGGCGGCCCTGGAGCGGGTCCCCCCGGAGCGGCGCAACCGCGAGCTGGTGCGGCTGTGGACGCTCAAGGAGGCCTACAGCAAGGCGATCGGGCAGGGACTCCGGTTCCGCTTCACCGAGTTCGGCTTCGGGCCGCCGGTCGGGTCGCCCGGCGGCCCGACCCGCATGCTGCGGCCCGACGGAACCCCCGGCGCGGGGCGCGAGTGGACCTTCCACAGCTGGCCGGTCGAGGACGGCCGCACCGCCTACACCGTCAGCGCCGCCGTCCACGACCCCGGCTTCGACGACCGGGCTCCAGTGCCAGTTGAGCGATGAACGAGGCACTGCGGTGACCCTCTCCTCGCGCATCTGACCGAAAAGGTGCGGCAAGAAAGCACGGCCACACACGGCCGGATGAATCACGGCCACATGCAGCGCGGCGTACGAAGGGGGATCGGGTGCAGCGCTATCTCGCGGTCCGGCCGGGGCCCGCCACGGACGGGATCCGGCTGTTCTGCTTCCACCACGCCGGCGGCGGCGCCATGACCTTCGCCGGCTGGCAGCGGCGCATCGGCCCGGACGTGTCCGTCCTGCCGGTCCGGCTGCCCGGCCGGGAGACCCGGCGGCGCGAGGACCGGATCACCGACGGCGCCCGGCTCCTCGACGAGCTCCAGGCCGACCTCGGCCCGCTGCTCGACGAGCCGCACGCCCTCTACGGGCACAGCCTGGGCGCCCTGGTCGCCTACCGGTTCGCCGAGCACCGGGTGCGCGCCGGGCTGCGCCCGCCCGAGCTGCTCTCGGTCGGCGCCTGCTCGGCGCCCCAACTGCCCGCCCCGGTCCTGGAGACCCTGCTCAGCCCGGAACTCCCCGACGAGGAACTGATCCGGGCGCTCGGTGACAACGAGTCCATCCCCGCGCTGCTGCGGGGCCGGATCGGCTGGCTGGCCGGCACCCTCGCCACCCTGCGCACCGATCTGCTCCTCGCCCAGGACCTGCGGTCCGCGCCCGTGACCGCGCTGCCCTGCCCCCTCGACGCCTACGCGGGCGAGGTGGACCCGCTGGTCTCCGCGCCCGAGGTGCAGGCCTGGCAGGAGTGCACCACCACCCGTTTCCGGCTGCGGACCGTCCGCGGCACGCACTTCTTCGTACGGGGCCGGGACGTGCCCCGGGCGATGGGGGAGGCCCTGCGGGCCCCTGCGACAGGACCCGGTGCGGCGCGTCCCGGCACGGCGCCGCGCCAGGCCGGCTGATCCACGTAACCCGAAGGAGATCCGCGCATGGACATCAGCGTGCTCGGCCCGTTCCGGGCCACCCTGTCCGGGGTGCCGGTGCACCTCACGGCGGTCAAACCGCGCAAGGTCTTCGCCCTGCTCGCCCTCCAGGCGGGCGAGCTCGTCTCGGTGGCCTCGCTGGTGGAGGAGGTGTGGGGCGAGCATCCGCCCCGCAGCGTCCAGACCACCCTGCAGACGTACATCCTGCAGATCCGCAACGCCATCGGCGCCGCGCTCGGCGACGGCACCGAGCGCGCCGCCCTGCCCAACGGCGTCAAGAGCGTGCTCGTCACCGAACCCGGCGGCTACCGCCTCGACAGCCACGGCGGTCTGCTCGACGCCCATGAGTTCGACGCGCTGTCCTCGGCCGGCCACCGGGCCCTGCACCAGGGCGACTGGCCCGGCGCCTCCTCGTACTTCGGCCGGGCGCTCGCCCTGTGGCACGGGCGCGCGCTCGCCGACGTGCAGTGCGGGTCGCTGCTCGAAGTGGAGGCCACCCGGCTCGACGAGTCGCGGATGAGCGTCCTTCAGCGGCGGATCGAGGCAGACCTGAGGCTCGGGCGCCATCATGAGCTGGTCGGCGAGCTCTCCGGGCTCGCCGCGCGTCATCCCCTGCACGAGGCGGTGCACGAGCAGCTGATGCTCGCGCTGTACCGGGTCGGGCGCCGCAGCGACGCCCTCTCCGTCTACCGGCAGCTGCGCCGCTGCCTCAACCAGAGCCTCGGCCTCGACCCCTCGCCCAGCGTCGAGCACCTGCACCAGGCGGTGCTCGACTCCTCGCCGCGGCTCGACCTGGACGCGCGGCTGGCGAGCGCCAACTGACCCGTACCGACCGACCGTATCGACCGACCCGTCGACCGACCCGTATCGACCGATCGAGAGGAACCATCGTGACCGACATGAACCTGTCCGAGCTGGGGGCGCTCCTGCTCGAATGCGTCGGCGCCCCGGAGGAGGGCATGGCGCTGGAGGGCGAGGCCGCCCTCGACACCCCGTTCCTGGAGTTCGGCTACGACTCGCTCGCCCTCCTCCAGGCCACCAGCGTGATCAACCGCACGTACGGCATCGTCCTCGACGACGACGCCGTCATGGAGGCCGAGACCCCGCGGATGCTGCTCGCGCTGATCGGCGCGGCGCCGCGCGCCGGCGCGATCCGCTGACCCACCGACGGACCCCACCCGACCGAGCAGACGGAGGAGACCCATGCCCTACGCAGCCATCACCTACCGGGTCAAGCCGGGATTCGAGGAAGAGATCACCAAGATCTTCACCGACTTCCGGAGAGTCGACACGCCCGACTTCACCGGCGCCGACGGGGAGCAGGCCGGCCGGCTGCTCGGCACGGCCGTGTTCCTGAAGGACGACGTGGTCGTCCGGGTCATCCACTACGAGGGCGACTTCGCGGCCGTCGGCCGGCACATGGCCGCCCAGCAGGGCGTGCACAGCGCGGAGGCCGCGCTCCTGCCGTACCTCGCCGAGCCCCGTGACACCCGCTCGCCGCAGGCGTTCGCGGAGTACTTCCGGGAGGCCACCATGCACACCCTGGTCCAGCTGACGGTGGACACCCACCCCACGGAGGCCCGGGCGTCATGACCGAGGTGCTGGCCGTCGTGGCCGTGCTCGGCAGCGGGGTCACCGCCGGAGTGCTGTTCGCCGTCGCGCTGAGCGTGCTGCCCGCGCTGTTCGCGATGGAGACCGGCACCTATGTGCACGCGCACCAGCTGCTCGGCCGCAACTGGGACCCCACGATGCCCGTCATCGTGCTGAGCAGCACCCTGGCCGACGGGGTGCTCGCCGTGGCGGCCGACGGCGCCGCGCGCCCGCTGTTCGCGGTCGGCGCGGTGCTGCTGCTCGGCGTGTCCGGGGTGTCCCATCTGTGCAACGTCCCCATCAACCGCCGGGTCAAGGCGATCACCGACCCGGCGGTCATCCCGCCCGACTGGGAGGACCCGCGCCCGCTCTGGCGCCGCTTCCACTATCTGCGCACCGCCCTGGCCCTCGTGGCCCTGATCCTCAACGGGGCGGCGCTGGCTGCAATCTGATTTCACGTCAGATCACATCCGTCGGGCCGCACTCCCGGAGTGCGGCCCGGCGGATGTTGCGTCAGCCCTGCGCGGCGGGCAGATCCCGTACCGAGATCTGCGCGACCGTGTTCAGCAGGCTGCGCTGGAAGGTGGCCACGAAGCCCTCGACCGTGTCCGTGTCCCGGGGCCGGCTCAGATACGGCTTCAGCTTCCGTTCCACCTCGCGCACGCCCGGCTGCGCGGCCATGTGCCGGGCCACGGCCTCCAGATCGCCGGTGTACTCGATGACCCGGACCAGGGTGTCGTCGCGCAGGAACACCGCGGTGGCCAGGATCGTGCCGGCCTGCTCGCCCGCGGCGTCCTCGACCCGGCTGCTGCGCACCCGCTTGAAGTCGCCGAAGATCTCGGCGAGTTCCTTCTCGTACCCCGGCTTGATGTCGTACGTGATCGCTGCGAACGGCATGCCCGTGCCCTCTCCCTCAACCGCTGTCGTGGACGTTGCCGCCAGGCAAGCCCGACCGGCTCGGGCCCCGCTCGAAATCCCCCGTAACAGCGGCGGACCCCGCACCCTGGAGAGGATTTCGAGCGGCCCTCCAGACCCCGGTGCGACGTTCTCCCGTGACCACCGACCACCGGGAGGACCCGTGCACCGCACTCTGATCGTCGCCAAGCTGCGGCCGGACAGGACGGACGACATCGCGAGGATCTTCGAGGAGTCCGACGCCACCGACCTGCCGCACATGATCGGCGTGAGCCGCCGCACCCTGTTCCGGTTCCACGGCCTGTACTTCCACCTGGTGGAGGCCGACGGAGACATCGGCGCCAACCTCTACCGCGCCCGCAGCCACCCGCTCTACGACGACATCAACACCAAGCTCGCCGCGTGCGTGGAGCCGTACGACCCGGACTGGAAGGAACCGAAGGACGCGATGGCCACGCCCTTCTACATCTGGACCAAGGACGGAGGGCGGATCCAGTGACCACCGCCATCACCCGCACCGTGAAGGTGGCCGCCGCCGAGGTCGCGGCCAACACCAAGCGCGGCGGAGACATCCGCGTCACCCTCAGCCCCAAGACGGTCGGCTGCACCTCCGGCTTCGGCGGCGTGCTCGACCTGGCGCCCGGCGACTGGATCACCGAGCACTACCACCCGTACTCCGAGGAGTTCCTGCACGTCGTCGAGGGCACCCTGGAGATGACCCTGGACGGCAAGGACGTCGTCGCGCTCGGCCCCGGCGACTCGCTGTGCGTGCCGATCGGCGTCCGCCACCGGCTCCTCAACACCGGTGACACCACCGCCCGCTGCGCCTTCCACCTGTCGCCGCTCGCGCCGCGCCCCGAGCTCGGCCACGTCGACACCGAGCAGGCGCAGCGCCCCGAGCAGGCCAACCCGGACGTCGGCGGTGCCCGGTGACCCGACGGGCCGTCATCACCGGCATCGGCGCGGTCGTGCCGGGCGGGGTGGGCCGGGAGGCCTTCTGGCGGACGCTGTCCGAGGGCCGCACCGCCACCCGGCGGATCACCCTGTTCGACCCGGCCCCGTTCCGCTCGCAGGTCGCCGCCGAGGTCGACTTCGACCCGGCGGCGGCCGGCCTCACCGCCCGGCAGATCCGCCGCATGGACCGGGCCGCCCAGTTCGCCGTGGTCTCCGCCCGCGAGGCCGTCGCCGACAGCGGCATCGAGCTGGCCGCCCTCGACCCCACCCGGATCGCGGTCTCGATCGGCAGCGCCGTCGGCTGCACCATGGGCCTGGAGGAGGAGTACGTCACCCTCTCCGACGGCGGCAAGCGGTGGCTCGTCGACCACGAGTACGGAGTGCCGCACCTCTACGGCTACATGGTGCCGTCGACGCTCGCCGTCGAGGTCGCCTGGGAGACCGGCGCCGAGGGCCCGGTCGCGCTGATCTCCACCGGCTGCACCTCCGGGCTCGACTCCATCGGGCACGGCGTGCAGCTCATCGAGGAGGGCACCGCCGACGTCGTCGTCACCGGCGCCACCGACGCCCCCATCTCGCCCATCACCTCCGCCTGTTTCGACGCGATCAAGGCGACCACCCCGAACAACGCCGACCCGGAGCACGCCTCCCGCCCCTTCGACGGCGAGCGCGACGGCTTCGTGCTCGGCGAGGGCGCCGCCGTCCTGGTCGTCGAGGAACGCGAGGCGGCGCTCGCCCGCGGCGCCCGGATCTACGCCGAGGTCGCCGGCTTCGCCAGCCGCAGCAACGCCCACCACATGACCGGCCTCAAGCCCGACGGCCGCGAGCTCGCCGAGGCCGTCACCGTCGCCCTCGACCGGGCCCGGCTCGACCCGACGGCCGTCGACTACATCAACGCGCACGGCTCCGGCACCAAGCAGAACGACCGCCACGAGACCGCCGCGTTCAAGCGCAGCCTGGGGCAGCACGCCTACGACATCCCGGTCAGCTCCATCAAGTCGATGATCGGGCACTCGCTCGGCGCGATCGGCTCCATCGAGGTGGCCGCCTGCGCCCTGGCGCTCGACCGCCAGGTGGTGCCGCCCACGGCCAACCTGAAGACCAAGGACCCGCTCTGCGACCTGGACTACGTGCCCGTCACCGCCCGGGAGCACGCCATGGACACCGTGCTCACCGTCGGCAGCGGCTTCGGCGGATTCCAGAGCGCCATGGTCCTGTCCCGCCCCGGCACCGTCCGGGCCGCGTGAGAGGAGGAGCCATGACGTCCGTCGCGAACGCCGCCCCCGTCGTCACGGGGCTCGGCATCGTCGCGCCCACCGGCATCGGCGTCGCTGCGCACTGGGCCGCGGTCCTGGCCGGCAAGTCCGGCATCGGCCGGATCGGCCGCTTCGACCCCAGCCCCTACCCGGTGCGGTACGCCGGCCAGGTGCCCGGCTTCGACACCGCCGAGCAGGTGCCCAGCCGGCTGATCGTGCAGACCGACCACTGGACGCACCTCGCCCTCGCGGCCGGCGAGGCCGCCCTCGCCGACAGCGGCGCCGACCTCGGCGCCATCGGCGAGTACGAGATGGCCGTGGTGACCTCCTCGTCCTCCGGCGGCACCGAGTTCGGCCAGAAGGAGATGACCGCCCTCTACCAGCACGACCCCGGCTGGGTCGGCGCCTACCAGTCCATCGCCTGGTTCTATGCCGCCACCACCGGACAGCTCTCCATCCGGCACAAGATGCGCGGCCCGTGCGGCGTCCTCGCCTGCGAGCAGGCCGGCGGCCTCGACGGCATCGCCCAGGCCCGGCGGCTGCTGCGCGGCGGCTCGCGCCTGGTCGTCACCGGCGGCACCGACGCCTCGCTCTGCCCGTACGGCCTCACCGCACAGCTCACCACCGGCCGGCTCTCCACCGTCCCGGACCCGGAGCACGCCTATCTTCCCTTCGCCGCCGAGGCCTCCGGCCATCTGCCCGGCGAGGGCGGCGCGATCCTCGTCCTGGAGACCGCCGAGGCCGCCGCCGAGCGCGGCCTGGGCAGCGGCTACGGACGGATCCTCGGCCACGCCGCCGGTTTCGACCCGGCCCCCGGGTCCGACCGGCCGCGCGCCCTGCGCCGTACCGCCGAACAGGCCCTCGCCGACGCCGGCCTCACCCCCGCCGACATCGACGTCGTCTTCGCCGACGCCGCCGGCAACCCGGCCGACGACCGCGCCGAGGCGGAGACCATCACCGCGATCTTCGGCCCGCGCGGGGTGCCCGTCACCGCACCCAAGACGCTCACCGGCCGGCTCTACGGCGGCGGCGCGCCGCTCGACGTGGCCACCGCGCTGCTCGCCCTGCGCGAAGGCGTCATCCCGCACACCGCGCACGTCCACGAGCCCGCCCCGGGCCTGGAGATCGACCTGGTCACCGGCGCCCCGCGGGAGCGGCCGCTGCGCCACGCGCTGGTCCTGGCGCGCGGCCACGGCGGCTTCGCCTCCGCCCTGGTGCTCGGCCGCTGAAGGCCGCCGACCCCACCGACCACCGAGGGAGTTCCCATGGCAGGACACACCGACAACCACATCGTCATCGACGCCCCGATGGACGTCGTGTGGGACATCACCAACGACGTCCCCGGCTGGCCGAACCTGTTCAGCGAGTACGCCTCCGCCGAGATCACCGAACGCGACGGCGACACCGTCGTCTTCCGCCTCACCATGCACCCCGACGAGGACGGCAACGTCTGGAGCTGGGTCTCCCGGCGCACCGGCGACCCGGTCACCCGCACCGTGCGCGCCGAGCGCGTCGAGACCGGCCCCTTCGAGTTCATGCGCATCTTCTGGGAGTACACCGAGGAGCCCGGCGGCGGTGTCCGGATGCGCTGGGTGCAGGACTTCCACATGAAGCCCCAGGCCCCGGCCACCGACGAGGCCATGACCGAGCACCTCAACCGCAACACCAAGGTGCAGATGGCGCTCATCAAGGAGCGGGTCGAGGCCGCGGCACGCGCCCTGACCCGCTGAGGAGGCGGCCGTGCTGAACGTCCTCGCCCCCCTGCTGCTGCTCGCCAACGGCCTCGCGGCCGGCGTGATGCTCGGCACCCAGCTCGGCGGCTTCCCCTACATGGCCTCCCTGCCGGTGAACCGCTATGTCTACGCCCACGCGTTCCTCGGACAGCGCTACGACCCGACCATGCCGATCTGTCTGATCGGCACCGTCGTCCTGGACGCGGTCCTGGCGATCACAGCGCCCGACCCGACGGCCCAGCTCCTCTTCGCCGTCGCGGGGTTCCTCACCGCGACCACCCCGGTCATCGCCGTCACCAAGAACGCGCCGGTCAACCGCTGGATGCGCACCCTCGACCCGGACGACCTGCCCGCCGACTTCAAGGACCCGCGCCCGGAATGGGGCGCCTGGAACAGCCGGCGCAGCTGGATCACGCTCCTCGCCCTCGCCGTCAACTGCACGGCGCTCGGCTTCCTGCTCTGACCATTCCGATCCCACTGTTCTCATGCGAAGGGAAGATCCATGGACCTCGAACTGCGGGGCAAGAAGGCCCTGGTCACCGGCGGCACCCGCGGGGTCGGCCGGGGCGTCGTCCTGGCGCTCGCCCGGGCCGGCGTCGACGTGATCACCTGCTACCAGAACGACAGCGACCACGTCGCCTCCCTGGAGCGCGAGCTCAAGGAGACCGGCGGCGACCACCATGTGCTGCGCGCCGACCTGTCCCGGCCCGAGGAGATCGCCGCCCTGCTCGGCCGGGTGCGCGAACTGCACGGCGACCGCCTCGACCTGCTCGTCAACAACGCCGGCACCATCAGCCACATCCCGTACGCGGACCTCCCGCTGGACGAGTGGCAGCGGATCTTCGCCACCAACGTCACCGGCGCCCACCTCGTCATCCAGCACGCCCTCCCGCTGCTCGGCGCCGGCTCCTCCGTGGTCACCGTCGGCTCCCGCGCCGTCGAGGCCGGCATCCCGCTGCGCGCCCACTACACCGCCACCAAGGCCGCGCTGGCCGGCCTGAACCGGTCCCTCGCCAAGGAGTTCGGCGCGCAGGGCATCCGCTTCAACCTGCTCGCGCTCGGCGTCATCGAGACCGAGAACTTCCACGCCATGCCCGCGGAGCAGCAGAAGGTCATGAAGGAGCGGTACGGCGCCAAGACCGCCCTCGGCCGGCTCGGCACCCCCGACGAGGTGGCCGGCGCCGTGCTGTGGCTCGCCAGCGACCTGTCCCGCTACGTCACCGGCAACACCATCGGCGTCGACGGGGGGATCTCCTGATGACCTTCCGGGTGATGCTGCGCATGGAGATCGAGCCGGGCAAGGAGGCCGACTTCGAGAAGGCCTGGCTGGCCGGGACCGAGGCGGTCACCGGCCACCCCGCCAACCTCGGCCAGTCCCTCGCCCGCGAGGAGGGCGGCCCGGACGGCCACAGCACCTATGTGATCGTCAGCGACTGGCTGGACGAGCCGCGGTTCCGCGCGTTCGAGAACAGCCCCGCCCACCTGGAGCACCGGGCCACCCTCCACCCGTACCGCAAGGGCGGCACCTTCCACGTCATGACGGTGCTCCACGGCATCGAGGGCCGGGCGGCCGCCGATGCCCGGTAAGGGCCAGGTGCGGGTCGTCGTCTACCAGGCCGCGCACGACGAGGAGCAGCTCGCCGCCGTCCGCGCGGCCTACCACCAGGTCAGCGAACGGCTCGCCAAGGTGCCCGGCATGCTCGGCAACGAACTCCTGCGCAGCCCCGCCGACCCCACCGCGCTCGCCGTGATGAGCCGCTGGGAGTCCATGGCGGCCTTCCTGGCCTGGGAGGCCGGCGCCGAGCACCGCCAGGACACCGCCCCGCTGCGCCCCTTCCGCGACACGCGTACGCCCGTCCCGTTCGCGGTGTACGAGGTGGACGCCGCGTACTGACCGCGGCGCCGCCCGTACGCGTACCCGTACCCGTACCCGTACACGTACACGTACTCCGAAGAGAGAGAACCCACCATGGCAGAGCGTCAGTTGGCGTTCATCGGGCTCGGCAGCATGGGCGGCGGCATGGCCCGGCGGCTGCTGGAGACCGGGCACACGCTGACCGTCCACAACCGCACCGCGCAGAAGGCCGCCCCGCTCGCCGAGGCGGGCGCCCGGCTCGCCGCCACCCCCGAGGACGCGGCGGCCGGCCACCGGCTCGTCCTGCTCAGCCTCAGCGACGAGAAGGCCGTCGAGGAGGTCCTCTTCGACCGGGTCGTCCCGGTCCTCGCCCCCGGCTCCGTCGTCGTCGACACCTCCACCGTGTCCCCGGGTTACGCCCGCGAGGCCGCCGCCCGGCTCGCCGACAAGGGCCTGCGCCGGGTCGAGGCCTGCGTCGTCGGCAACCCGCTGCAGGCCCGCAAGGGCGAGCTGCGGGTCTTCGTCTCCGGCGACCCGGCGGACCTGGCGGAGGTCCGCCCGGTCCTGGAGGCCTTCGGCAGCGAGATCGTGCACGTCGGCGCGCCCGGCACCGCGACCAGCCTCAAGCTCATCCTGAACCTGCTGCTCGGCGCCCAGGTCGCCGCCCTCGCCGAGGCCGTCGCCTACGGCACCGCGGCCGGCCTGGACCGCGACCAGCTCATCGGCGTCGTCGCGAACAGCGGCTTCAGCTCGCTCGTGATGCGCTTCCGCGCCGACCTGATGCTCAAGCGGAGCTACGAGCCGGCCTTCTTCCGCTCCGCGCTCATGGCCAAAGACATCCGGATCGCCCTGGCGGCAGCCGCCGGACACGGAGCCGCGATGCCCGTCCTCGACGTGGTGCACGAACGGTTCAACGAGGTGCTCGCGGCCGGCGACGGCGACAAGGACGCGTCCGTGCTCGTCGAGCACCGGCCCGGCGCACCGACGAGGCAAGGAGAAGGAGGGTGAGATGGTGCTGAGCACCACCCGGAGCACGCTCCGGAACACCGACGTCCTGGTGGTCGGCGGAGGGATCGCGGGTCTCTCCGCCGCCGTCTTCCTCGCCCAGCAGGGCGTGGACTGCCTGCTGGTCGAGCGGCGGGCCGAACTGTCGGGACACCCCAGGGCCCGCGGAGTGCATCCGCGGGCCATGGAGCTGATGCGCGCCGCCGGCGTCGAGGCCGAGCTGCGCGGCACCCCCTCGGCCCGGCTGCTCGCCGACAACTCCGGGGTCATCGCCGCGACTTCGCTCGCCGGACCCGAACTGGGCGTCCTGGACGAGAAGTACGTCATGGACGTGGGCGCCGACATCGGCCTGCTGTCCCCGACCGGCTGGTGCCTGTGCCACCAGGGCGAACTGGAGGACGTGCTGCGCGGCCGCGCCGAACGCCTCGGCGTCGCCCTGCGGTTCGGCACCGAGCTGGTCTCCTTCGACCAGCACGGCGCCGGAGTCACCGCGCTGCTCCGGGACCGCGCCACCGGCGCCGACCGGACGATCGAGGCCCGCTACCTGGTGGCCGCCGACGGCGCCCACAGCGGCATCCGCGACACCCTGGGCATCGCCTTCGACGGCGAGACCCTCGGCCACTACCTCAACATCCACTTCGACGCCGACCTCACCGAGCCGCTCGCCGGCCGCCGCTTCCTGATGTGCTACACGGCGGGTGAGGGGGTGCGCGGCGCGCTGGTGCCGCTGGACAACGCCACCGAGTGGCTGCTGCACGTCGCGTACGACCCGGCGACCACAGAGCCGGAGTCGTTCACCGAGGAGCGCTGCGCCGAGCTCGTACGGGCCGCCGCCGGAGTGCCCGGGCTGCGGCCGCGGATCCGCTCCGTCTCGCCGTGGGACGGCGCGGCCCGTACGGCGGGCCGGTTCCGCGACGGCCGGGTCTTCCTGGTCGGCGACGCCGCCCATGTGATGCCGCCCAGCGGCGGCTTCGGCTCCAGCACCGGCATCCAGGACGCCCACAACCTGGCCTGGAAGCTCGCGGCCGTCGTGGCCGGCTGGGCGGGGGAGGCGCTGCTCGACAGCTACGACGAGGAGCGCCGGCCGATCTGCCGGGCCACCGTCGAACAGGCCGCGCTGCGCTCCAAGGACCGGCCGCGGCTCACCGGCGGAGCCGACGGGACCGGCGAACGGCCGCCCGTGCACCCCGGGATCGTCGAGGACGCCCAGGTGTGGCTCTCCTGGCGCTACCGCTCCTCGGCCGTCACCGCCTGGGACGAGGGCGTGCTGCCCGGGTACGGCGTGTGGTCGGCCGAGAATGACGGCCGGCCGGGCGGCCGGGCCCCGCACCTGCGGCTGCGCCGGGGCGGCGCCGAACTCTCCGTGCTCGACCTGTTCGGCGACCGGCCCGTCCTGCTCACCGGGCCCGACAACCGCGCCTGGCAGGAGGCCGCCCGGGCGGTCGCGCACGAGCTGGACCTGCCGCTCACGGTGCACGGCATCGGCGCCGAGCTCATCGACGTCGACGACCGCTGGCCCGAGCTGTACGGCGTGACGGCGCAGGGCGCGGTCCTGGTCCGCCCGGACGGGGTCGTCGCCTGGCGCTGCGCGGACGCCCCCATCTTCGCCCGCGACACCCTGCGGGCGGTGCTGGTGCGGCTGCTCGCCCGGTAGGGCGCGGCGGGGAAGGCGAAAGGCGCCGGCCGCCAGGGAGTCTCCCTGGCGGCCGGCGCCTTTGTGGTGCTGGTGCGCCGTCCGGATCAGTAGCGGTAGTGGTCCGGCTTGTACGGGCCCTCGACGGGGACGCCGATGTAGGCGGCCTGCTCGGGGCGGAGGGTCGTGAGCCGGACGCCGAGGGCGTCGAGGTGGAGGCGGGCGACCTTCTCGTCGAGGTGCTTGGGGAGGGTGTACACGCCGATGGGGTA
>NZ_JAHTMW010000077.1 GCF_026236535.1 Streptomyces sp. SKN60
GACGGCAGTTCGGGTGCCCGGCGCGACTCCAACCTGCAGCGCACCGGCAACGACTGGATCGAGGTCGCCTTCCGCACCGCGCGCGCCGCCGACCCGGCCGCCAAGCTCTGCTACAACGACTACAACACCGACAACTGGACCTGGGCCAAGACCCAGGCCGTGTACAACATGGTCAAGGACTTCAAGCAGCGCGGCGTACCGATCGACTGCGTCGGGTTCCAGTCGCACTTCAACAACGACAGCGCCTACAACAGCAACTACCGCACCACGCTGCAGAGTTTCGCCGCCCTCGGCGTCGACGTGGCCGTCACCGAACTCGACATCCAGGGCGCCTCCCCCACCACCTACGCCAACGTGACCAACGACTGCCTGGCCGTGCCGCGCTGCCTCGGCATCACCGTCTGGGGCGTACGCGACACCGACTCCTGGCGAGCCGACCAGACCCCACTGCTGTTCAACGGCGACGGCAGCAAGAAGCCCGCCTACACCGCCGTCCTCAACGCACTCAACACCGCCTCCCCCACACCCACTCCCACTCCCAC
>NZ_JAHTMW010000078.1 GCF_026236535.1 Streptomyces sp. SKN60
CTCAATTGATCAATTATAAACCATGTCTAACGTATTTTTTGATGTCTCGGCTGATGGCCAACCATTGGGTAGAATCACCTTCAAGTTGTATGACGATGTTGTCCCAAAAACCGCTGAAAATTTCAGAGCTTTAGCCACTGGTGAAAAGGGTTTTGGTTACAAAGGTTCTATTTTCCACCGTGTTATTCCAAACTTTATGTTGCAAGGTGGTGATTTCACCAACTTCAACGGAACTGGTGGTAAGTCCATTTATGGTACCAAGTTTGCTGATGAAAATTTCACCAAGAAGCACGACAGACCAGGTTTGTTGTCAATGGCCAATGCTGGTCCAAACACCAACGGATCTCAATTCTTTGTTACTACTGTCCCATGCCCATGGTTGGATGGTAAGCACGTTGTCTTTGGTGAAGTCACTGATGGTTTCGATATCGTCAAGAAGATTGAATCTTACGGTTCAGGAAGCGGTGCCACTTCAAAGAAGATTACCGTCGACAACTCTGGTCAATTGTAAAAGCTTTATTCAATCACTATACAATCAAG
>NZ_JAHTMW010000079.1 GCF_026236535.1 Streptomyces sp. SKN60
CTAGTTCTCTGGAACGTCAATCGAACCATCATTGATGGCGTCGATAATGTCATGAGGGTTCTTACCTTCGACACGGCATCCAACAGATTGAGCAGTACCCAAGATTTCCTTGGAAACGGAAGCTAAGTTCTTACCGAAAGACTTGTCTTTCATCTGTCTGGCAATTTCAAAGATTTGTTCCAATGGAATGTTACCAGAGTGCTTCACGTTCTTCTCCTTCTTTCTGTCTCTAACTGGCTCCTTCAAGGCGGTGATCACCAAAGAAGATGCAGATGGGACGACTGATGCGGTGGCTTGTCTGTTTTGGATTCTCAATTGAACGGTGACTTTAATACCTTTGAAATCCTTGGTGGCCTTGGCGATATCTTCACCGACCTTCTTTGGTGATAAACCCAATGGACCGATCTTTGGGGCCAAAGCAGATGAAGCACCAACTTCACCTCCTACTGCTCTCAAGTAAAGGAATTTAACTTCTGATGGGTCGAATTTTGGAGGCATGGTTGTCTATAGTCTAGGGGTAAGATGATAG
>NZ_JAHTMW010000080.1 GCF_026236535.1 Streptomyces sp. SKN60
ACTTTTAAAAAGGTTTTAGACAACATGTCTATTGGTGACTCACTTTTCGATGAAGATGGTGCAAAGAATGTTAACGATTTGGTTGCCAAGGCTAAGAAGAACAATGTTGAAATCATCTTGCCAGTAGATTTCGTTACCGCCGACAAGTTTGACAAGGATGCTAAAGTTGGTGAAGCAGACGATAAGGAAGGTATTCCAGAAAACTGGATGGGTCTTGATTGTGGTCCAAAATCTAGAGAATTGTTTGACGATGCTGTTGCCAAGGCCAAGACTATTGTTTGGAATGGCCCACCGGGTGTCTTTGAATTTGACAACTTTGCTGGAGGTACCAAGAACTTGTTGGATGCTGTTGTCAAATCAGCTGAGAATGGAAATATTGTAATCATTGGTGGTGGTGATACTGCTACTGTTGCCAAGAAGTACAATGCTGTTGACAAATTGTCACACGTTTCCACTGGTGGTGGTGCCTCATTGGAATTGTTGGAAGGTAAGGAATTGCCAGGTGTAGTTGCCCTTTCAAACAAAAAC
>NZ_JAHTMW010000081.1 GCF_026236535.1 Streptomyces sp. SKN60
CAATACCATCGGAAGCCAAGGTCTTCTTGTAGACATCCAACAAACCGTTAAATTCTCTGGCACCGTCACCCTTGGAAGACTTGGCATCGTTAGCCAATCTGGTTCTGGCGTAATCCAAAGAGTACACGAAAGCCAAAGAGGTGGCACCAGCCATACCACCGGAAGCCAAGTTACCGGCAAACCATTTCCAGTATCCCTCATCCTTCTTGAATCCGAACAAAGCTTTAATTTGATCCTTGAAAGCAAAGTTCAAAGCTTGAGTTGGAAAGTATCTCACCACATTGGCAGTGTTACCTCTCCAGAAAGAAGACACACCCTCCTCAGCAGCAGTTCTTCTGAAACACTCGGCAATACCGTCGTATTTCTTAGCCAAACGACCTTGCTTGATCATTTCGTCTTGGTTTTGGATCAACAACTTAACTCTCTCAATTGGGGCAGCTGCAGTCTTGGAGACTGCAGCGGAAACACCACCCATCAAAAAATCAATAAGGAAATTGGAGTCCATGTTTGTAGTGAATAGATTAAAT
>NZ_JAHTMW010000082.1 GCF_026236535.1 Streptomyces sp. SKN60
TCTAGCTCTTTCGAATTTTCTACCCTTGGACAAAATTCTTGGAGCTTTACCCTTGTGTGGACCGAAACCAAAGTGTCTAACAGCTTCTCTGGCATTTCTTGGTCCTCTTACAATCAAAGTGTTTTGACCTTTTGGAGCTCTCAAAGCCAATTGATCCAAGGTGATGGCCTCACCACCATTTTTCAAAATTCTAGCTTTGGCACCAGCAGTGAATCTCAAAGCAGCAACAGTGGCCTTTGGGAATTCCAACAATCTGTTGTCATCAGTAACAGTACCAACAACAACGATAGTTTTTTGAGAAGCACCTTCGTTTTTCAAGGCACGTGAAATTCTTGAAACTGAAACTGGTGGTCTGTTGATCTTTGACAAGTACAATGATTTCAAGATAACCTTGTTGAATGGAGCATCAGTACGACGTGCCAAGAAGGAGTACAATTTGACCAATAACTTCAAGTAGACATTGTCTGATTTTGGAGCGGTTCTGTGACCTGATCTGATGTGTTGTTTGGTAGTGTGATCTTTACCC
>NZ_JAHTMW010000083.1 GCF_026236535.1 Streptomyces sp. SKN60
CTCGATTGTCGGTAGACCCCGTCACCATGGTATTATGGTAGGTATGGGACAAAAGGATTCCTACGTTGGTGATGAAGCTCAAAGCAAGCGTGGTATTTTGACCTTGAAGTACCCCATTGAGCACGGTATTGTCAACAACTGGGATGATATGGAAAAAATCTGGCATCACACTTTCTACAATGAATTGAGAGTTGCTCCAGAAGAACACCCAGTTTTGTTGACTGAAGCTCCAATGAATCCAAAGTCAAACAGAGAAAAGATGACTCAAATCATGTTTGAAACTTTTAACGTTCCAGCTTTCTACGTTTCTATCCAAGCTGTCTTGTCATTGTACTCTTCTGGTAGAACAACTGGTATTGTTTTGGATTCAGGTGATGGTGTCACTCACGTTGTTCCAATTTATGCCGGTTTCTCATTGCCACACGGTATTTTGAGAATCGATTTGGCTGGTAGAGATTTGACTGACTACTTGATGAAGATTTTGTCCGAACGTGGTTACGGTTTCTCCACTACTGCTG
>NZ_JAHTMW010000009.1 GCF_026236535.1 Streptomyces sp. SKN60
GGGTCCAGGCGCAGGTGCGGAACGCGCCCGCATGGGCGCCGTCCCGTGTGCCCACCCGTCCCGCCCTGCGGGACGAATGCCCACACGGGGTGGGGCGAACGCCAGCACCGCGGTCGCCGGGTGCCCCGACTCCGGCACCACCCTCACCGCCGCCCTCCTCGCCGGGAACCGGCTCGCCCTCGCCCACGTGGGCGACTCCCGCGCGTACCTGCTCCGGGACGGCGCCCTGCGCCGGCTCACCCGGGACCACACCGTGGTCCAGGCCCTCGTCGACGCGGGCGAGCTCTCACCGGCGGAGGCCGCCGCCCGCCCGGACCGGGCCCTGCTCCTGAAGGCCCTCGACGGCGCGGACGTACCGCCGGAACCGCAGCTGGCCCTCCACGAACTCCGCCCGGGCGACCGCCTGCTCCTCTGCACGGACGGCCTCTCGGCCGTGATCCCGGAGCAGGAGCTCGCCCCCGCCCTCACCCGGGCCGCGGACCCGGCGGCCACCGCCCGTGACCTCGTCGCCCGCGCCCACGCCCTGGGCGCCCCGGACAACGTGGCGTGCGTCGTCGCCGACGCCGTGGACCGCGCCTAGTCCAGGCGCAGATCCGCCAGCCCCGCCAACTGCTGCTCGAACGGCACGACCTCGTCCTCCGCCGCCGCCCGTTCCGGTCGGCCCGCGATCAGTTCGGCGAACTCGGCGCCCGCCCGGTTGATGCGGTTCGGGAGGCCCTCGGTGTATTCGTCGCCGCCCGTGCCCCAGTCCTCCGAGGCCGCGTAGACGGCGGTCGGGGCGACGAAGGCGCGCAGGTACGCGAAGAGCGGGCGCAGGGCGTGGTCGAGGACGAGCGAGTGGCGGGCGGTGCCGCCGGTCGCGCCGAGCAGGACCGGGGTGCTGGTCAGGGCGGTCGGGTCGAGCAGGTCGAAGAAGGACTTGAACAGTCCGCTGTACGAGGCGGTGAAGACCGGGGTGACGGCGATGACCCCGTCCGCGCCGGTGACCTTGTCGAGCGTCTCCTGGAGCTTCTCGGAGGGGAAGCCCGTCACGAAGTTCTTCGCGATGTCGACCGCCAGGTCGCGCAGTTCGACCACCTCGACGTCGACGGCGTACTCCTGCTCGGCGAGCCGGTAGCGGGCGGCCTGGAGGAGCCGGTCGGCGAGCAGCCGTGTCGAGGACGGGCTGCTGAGGCCGGCGGAGACGGCGACCAGCTTCAACGTGCGCATGGCGGTCAGACCTCCTTGGTGGCGACGGCGGGGTGGAGCGGGGCGGTGGCGGGGACGTCGGCCGGGCGCAGGTTCTCGAACTCCTTGCGCAGCACCGGCACGACCTCCTCGCCGAGGATGTCGAGCTGCTCCAGGACGGTCTTCAGGGGCAGTCCGGCGTGGTCGATCAGGAACAGCTGGCGCTGGTAGTCGCCGACGTAGTCGCGGAAGGACAGGGTGCGTTCGATGACCTCCTGCGGCGAGCCGACGGTCAGCGGGGTCTCGCGGCTGAACTCCTCCAGGGACGGCCCGTGGCCGTAGACCGGCGCGTTGTCGAAGTACGGGCGGAACTCCCGTACCGCGTCCTGCGAGTTCTTCCGCATGAAGACCTGGCCGCCGAGGCCGACGATCGCCTGCTCGGGCGTGCCGTGCCCGTAGTGGGCGTAGCGCTGGCGGTAGAGCCGGATCATCTTCTCGGTGTGCTGCTTGGGCCAGAAGATGTGGTTGGCGAAGAAGCCGTCACCGTAGTAGGCCGCCTGCTCGGCGATCTCGGGCGAGCGGATGGAGCCGTGCCAGACGAACGGCGGGATGCCGTCGAGCGGGCGCGGGGTGGCCGTGAAGCCCTGCAGCGCGCTGCGGAACTTGCCCTCCCAGTCGACCACGTCCTCCCTCCACAGCTTGTGGAGCAGCGCGTAGTTCTCGATGGCGAGCGGGATGCCCTGGCGGATGTCCTGCCCGAACCACGGGTAGACCGGGCCGGTGTTGCCGCGGCCCATCATCAGGTCGACGCGGCCGTCGGCGAGGTGCTGCAGGGTCGCGTAGTCCTCGGCGATCTTCACCGGGTCGTTGGTGGTGATCAGGGTCGTGGAGGTGGAGAGGATCAGGTTCTCCGTGCGGGCCGCGATGTGCCCGAGGAGCGTGGTCGGGGAGGACGGCACGAACGGCGGGTTGTGGTGCTCGCCGGTCGCGAAGACGTCGAGTCCGACCTCCTCGGCCTTGAGCGCGATGGCGACGGTGTTCTTGATCCGCTCGTGCTCGGTGGGGGCGCGGCCGGTGGTGGGGTCGGTCGTCACGTCACCGACGGTGAAGATCCCGAACTGCATCGTGCTCACCTCTCGCGGGGTCCACTGCTGAACGCATTGGTTGAATCTTAAACTGTCTCGCTCAACGGCGCCACCCGCCGCCCTATTCCCCCGCAATTCACCCGTACTCTGGTGGGCATGGCGGACTTCGATCTGGAACGGTGGAAAGAGCGGGGCGTGATGCTCCGCGTCTTCGTCTACGTCTTCGTGACCCACGCCCTCGCCGGCTTCATCTGGCTGCTCTTCTACGTGGGCGAGCACGCCCCGAAGTGATCCGCGAGTGACCCACACCGCGTAGCGGCCGACCGGCAGGCCTCACGTAGAGTCGCCGACGTGAACGCTGCGACATCGGTGCCCGCCATATCGGTCGTCGGAATCGGCGCCGACGGCTGGGACGGGCTCCCCGAGGCCTCCCGCCGCATCCTCCGCGCCGCCGACGTCCTGATCGGCGGCCCCCGCCAGCTCGACCTGCTGCCGGCCGCCGACAGCGATGGCTGCCCTGGCGAACGCATCCCCTGGCCGAGCCCGCTGCGCCCCGCGATCCCCGGCCTGCTCGCCGCCCACGAGGGCCGCGCCGTCGCCGTCCTGGCCAGCGGGGACCCCATGTTCTACGGGATCGGGCGCACCCTCGCGGAGACCGTCGGCCCCGACCGGCTCCGCGTCCTGCCGCACCCGTCCTCCGTCTCGTACGCCTGCGCCCGCCTCGGATGGGCCCTGGAGCACACCGAGACGGTCTCGCTCGTCGCCCGCCCGCTCGACGCGCTCACCGCCGCGCTCCACGACGGGCGGCGGCTCCTCGTCCTCGGCGAAGGGCCCGAGAGCCCGGCGCGGGTCGCCGCGCTGCTGCGCGAGCGCGGCTGGGGCGGCACCTGGATCCGGGTCCTGGAGCAGCTCGGCGGCCCGGCCGAGCGGGTCCTCGACGGCACCGCCGCCGACTGGCCGTACGAGCGGACCGACGCCCTCCACGTCCTCGCGCTCGACTGCGTGCGCGACCCGGCCGCCACGGCCCCGCGGCTCGCCCTCACCCCCGGCCTGCCCGACGAGGCGTACGAGCACGACGGCCAGCTCACCAAGCGGTACGTGCGCGCCGCGACCCTCGCCGCGCTCGCGCCCGCGCCCGGCGAACTCCTCTGGGACGTCGGCGGCGGCTCCGGCTCCATCGGCATCGAGTGGATGCGGGCGCACCGCGCCTGCCGGGCCGTCGCCGTGGAGAAGTCGGAGCAGCGGGCGGGGCGGATCTCCCGCAACGCGGCCGCCCTCGGCGTACCGGGCCTGAAGGTCGTCACCGGCCCCGCGCCCGCCGCCCTCGCCGACCTTCCGGTCCCCGACGCGATCTTCGTCGGCGGCGGACTCACCGCCCCCGGCCTGCTCGACGCCTGCTGGGACGCGCTCCCGGCCGGCGGCCGGCTCGTCGCCAACACCGTGACCCTGGAGTCCGAGGCGCTGCTCGCTCAGTGGTACGGCCGCCACGGCGGCGAACTGATCCGGCTCGCGGTCGCCGCCGCCGTGCCGGTCGGCGGCTTCACCGGCTGGCGCCAGGCCATGCCGGTCACCCAGTGGTCCGTAACGAAGGGTTGTACAGAGGAATGACCGTCTACTTCATCGGCGCGGGCCCCGGCGCGGCCGACCTGATCACCCTGCGCGGCGCGCGGACCCTCGCGAAGTGCGGCGTCTGCCTCTACGCGGGCTCGCTCGTGCCGCGCGAGCTGCTCGCCGAGTGCCCGCCGGACGCGAAGCTCGTCGACACCGCGAACCTGGACCTCGACCGGATCGTCGCCGAGATCGCCGCCGCGCACGAGGCCGGCCAGGACGTGGCGCGGCTGCACTCCGGCGACCCGTCCGTGTTCAGCGCGATGGCCGAGCAGATGCGGCGCCTGGACGCGGCCGGCATCCCGTACGAGGTCGTGCCCGGCGTCCCCGCCTTCGCCGCCGCCGCGGCCGCGCTCAAGCGCGAACTGACCGTCCCGACCGTCGGCCAGACCGTCATCCTCACCCGCATCGCCCAGCAGGCCACCCCCATGCCGGACGGCGAGGACCTGGCGACCCTGGGCCGCAGCGGCGCGCTGCTCGTGCTGCACCTCGGCGCGCGGTACGTCGACCGGATCGTCGCCGAGCTCGTCCCGCACTACGGGACCGACTGCCCGGCCGCCGTCGTCGCCATGGCGTCCCGGCCGGACGAGGTGGTGCTGCGCGGCACCCTTGAGGACATCGCCGCCCAGGTGAAGGCGGCGGGCATCACCAAGACCGCCGTGATCGTCGTGGGCCGCACGCTGGCCGCCGCCGAGTTCCGCGACAGCCACCTCTACGACCCGGCCCGGGACCGCCACACCTGCTGAGGCGCGAGCGGCCCCCGCGGCCGGACGGACTCAGGCGTTCGGCCGCTTGCCGTGGTTCGCCTTCTTCTTCTTGCGGGCCCGCTTCTTGTTGCCGCGCTTCGCCATGGGACTCCCTCTCGGTACGTCGGTAGGGCACTGCCGTGGCCAGCCTAGGGTCGGGAGCGGGGGCCCGCATGCGGAATCGCCCGACTGTCAGTGCCGTGCGTTCTCATGTCCCCGTGACCGTCTACGACGTGGCCCGGGCGCTGCCGGGCATCGGGGAACTGCGCGACCACTGCCGGGGGCTCGCGATGCTGGAGGCCGTGCTGAGCCCGGAGTGGGCGGACCGGTACTACTCGTTCGCCGAGGACACCGCCCTGATGCGGGACGGGCAGGGTGACGAGTTCCGGATGGTCTTCTCGGCGGCGGGGGCGTACGCGGAGGGCTTCGCCCACGAGGCGCCGATGAGCCCCTGGGCGCGGACGGACGACCCGGAGGTCTGGCCCGGCGTCCTGGACTCCGTACCGGAGGCCTTCCGGCCGTACGTCTCCTCGCCCGAGGCCGGCGAGCCGGTGCCGGCCGTCACCGCCTGCCTCTGGCGCGAGCCCGCCGACCCCGCCTGGCGTACCGGCACCATCGACTTCCCGGCCCGGGGCGACGACGAGCCGGACGGCGCCGATCACCTCTTCGAGCTGCTCGTGGACCGCTCGGCGGAGGCGTACGCGGAGTGGGCCGCCGACTACTACGAGACGGAGGTCGACGTCGCGGCCGTCCGCCACGTCCTGGCGCTGGAGCCCCTGACGCAGGAGGTCGTCACGGCGCTCAACCCGGAGCTGGAGCTCGCGGACCTCGCCGAGGACATCGCGGAGATCGGCTACCCGTCGCTCAGGGACGTCGTCGACTGGCTGGAGGCGAAGTACGGGCCTCTCAGCGAGGCCGAACTGGCCGCAGGCCGCGCCGAACTCGCGGAGCTCGACGCCGAGCACGAGCGCCGCAGGGCGCTCAGGTCCGAGTAGCCGCCCACTCCGGTGCAAGGGCCGCCATCACCGTCGCGTCCACCCGCTCCCCCTCCCACAGCAGCGCCCCGCGCAGCACGCCCTCCGCGCGGAAGCCGGCCTTCTCGTAGGCCCGGCGCGCCCGCGGGTTGAAGGCATACACCTCGAGCGACACCCGGTAGAGGCCCACGGCCTCGAAGCCGTAGCCGACGATCAGCCGGGTCGCCTCGGTGCCGAGGCCGCGGCCGAGGGCGTCCGGGGCGAGGCAGATCCGGAAGTTGCAGCTCTCGTTGGCCTGGTCCCAGTCGTTCAGCACCACCTCACCGACCACCCGCCCCGTCGCCCGCTCCACCACCGCCAGGTCGAGCCGGTTGCTCTGCGCACCCCGCGACCCGTACCAGGCGCGCAGCGCGGACTCCTCGAAGTCGGCGTGGGAGCCGGTGAGCCGACCGATCTCGGGGTCCCGAAGCATCGGGAGGAGCGCGGGGACGTCGTCCTCGGTGACGGGGCGGAGCACGACGAGTTCGCCGGTGAGCGTGGGCTTGTGCGAGAAGTCGGTCGTCATGCGGGCATTGTCCGGAGCCGCCCGGCCGCCTGTCCCGCGGTTTTACGCATCGGGCGCGGCGCCCGGTCCCCTCACCTCCGAGCGGCCCACCACCGTGCCCGCCCGGTCGATGCAGATGACGTCGACCGCGACCGGGGCGCCGCGGAGGACGGTGAGGGCCTCGTCGCGGGCGCGGGCGGCGACGAGGTCGCCCAGGGGCACCCCGGCGGCCTCGCAGAGGCGGAGGGCGGCGAGGCCGGTGTTGGCGGTGGCGATCTCCGCGGCCAGGGGGTCGGACGCGCCGCCCGTGCGGGCGAGGGCGGCGAGGAAGGGCTTGTCGACCTGGGAGCGGGCCGAGTGGAGGTCGAGGTGGCCGGCGGCGAGCTTGGAGAGCTTGGCGAAGCCGCCGCAGATGGTCAGCCGGTCCACGGGGTGGCGCCGCACGTACTTGAGGACGGCGCCCGCGAAGTCGCCCATGTCGAGCAGGGCGATCTCCGGCAGGTGGTACAGCTCGGTGACCGTGCGTTCGGAGGTGGAGCCGGTGCAGCCGGCGACGTGGGTGAGGCCGCCGGCGCGCGCCACGTCCACGCCGCGCCGGATCGAGTCGATCCAGGCGGAGCAGGAGTAGGGCACGACGATGCCGGTGGTGCCGAGGATGGACAGTCCGCCGAGGATGCCGATCCGGGGGTTCCAGGTGGAGCGGGCGATCTCGGCGCCGTCGTCGACGGAGAGCGTGATCTCGACGTCGCCGGTGCCGCCGTGCCGGGCCGCGACCTCGGCCACGTGCTCGCGCATCATCTGGCGCGGGACCGGGTTGATGGCCGGTTCGCCGACCTCCAGGGGCAGGCCGGGCAGGGTGACCGTGCCGACCCCGGGACCCGCCCGGAAGACGACGCCGGAACCGGGCGGCAGGAGCCGTACCGTCGAGCGGATCAGCGCGCCGTGCGTGACGTCCGGGTCGTCGCCCGCGTCCTTCACCACGCCGGCGGTGGCCGAGTCCGCGCCGTCCAGGGACTCCACCGCCAGCGCGAACCCCGGCGTCTGGCCCTTCGGCAGCGTGATCGTCACCGGGTCCGGGAACTCGCCGGTGAGCAGCGCCGTGTACGCGGCGGTCGTCGCCGCCGTCGCACAGGCACCGGTCGTCCAGCCGGGCCGCAGACCGGTGTGCTTGAGTTGGGCCGCACGCCCGCCGGCACTCACGAACGGACCCCCAGGACTCGCATGCGGCCTCCCCTGCACGTACTCATTCTCGGCGGGACGACCGAGGCCCGCGCCCTGGCCGGGCTGCTGCACGACGACGTGCGCGTGACCAGCTCCCTCGCCGGGCGGGTCGCC
The DNA here is from genome assembly GCF_026236535.1 of Streptomyces sp. SKN60. Classification (GTDB taxonomy): domain Bacteria; phylum Actinomycetota; class Actinomycetes; order Streptomycetales; family Streptomycetaceae; genus Streptomyces. The sequence goes on from NZ_JAHTMW010000009.1 coordinate 7,460, forward strand.
GCGCCCCGGCTGCCCGCCGGGGAGGTCCGGATCGGCGGCTTCGGCGGCGCGGACGGGCTCGCCGCGTGGCTGCGCGAGCACTCCGTGGACGCGGTCATCGACGCCACCCATCCCTTCGCCGAGCGGATCAGTTTCAACGCGGCCGGGGCGGCCGCCACCGCCCATGTTCCCCTGCTGGCCCTGCGCCGTCCCGGCTGGGTCCCGGTGGCGGGGGACGCCTGGCACGAGGTGGACTCCCTGGAGGCCGCGGCCGCCGCCCTCGACGGGCTCGACAGCCGGTCCGACCGCGTCTTCCTCACCACCGGGCGGATGGGGCTCGCCGCCTTCGCCGACCGCCCCGAGTGGTTCCTCGTCCGCTCCGTCGACGCCCCCGAGGCCCCGATGCCGGCCCGCACCGAAGTCCTCCTGGACCGGGGCCCGTTCGGCCTCGACGGCGAGCGCGAGATCCTCGCCCGCCACCGCATCGACGTCCTCGTCACGAAGGACAGCGGCGGCGCCGCCACCGCCCCCAAGCTCCAGGCCGCCCGCGAGGCCGGCCTCCCGGTCGTCGTGGTCCGCCGTCCGCCCGTACCGCAGGGGGTCCCCACGGCAGCCACCCCCGAGGAAGCGGCGGCCTGGGTCCGGAAGGCCTGAGCGCGACAGACCAGGCCGGGCGGCCTTCAATGGAGAAATGAGCACCGCTCACCGGAGTACCGCTCGCCGGAGTACCGTTCGACGGCTTGCCACGGTCGGTCTCGCGGCCCTCCTCGGCGCCACCGCCCCCACCCTGGCCGGCGCCGCACCCGGCCCCACCCCGACCCCCACCCCGCCTCCACCGTCCCCGCCGCCGCCCCAGCCCCCGCCCCAGCTCGACGACGCGGACGTGAACCGGGCCGTCGGCCGGCTCGACGGGGTCGTGCGGGACGCGATGAAACGCACCGGCGTGCCCGGCGTCGCCATCGCCGTCGTCCACCAGGGCAAGGTCGTCCACCTCAAGGGCTACGGCGTGCGCAAGGCCGGCGAGCAGGCCGCCGTCGACGCCGACACCGTCTTCCAGCTCGCCTCCGTCTCGAAGCCGATCGCCTCGACGATCGTCGCCGGCGCCGTCGGCACCGACGGCTGGACCGAGCCCGTCGCCCCGCACGTGCCGGGCTTCGCCCTGAAGGACCCGTGGGTCACCTCCCACGTGACCGTCGAGGACCTCTTCTCGCACCGCAGCGGGCTCCCCGACCACGCCGGGGACCTCCTCGAAGACCTCGGCTACGACCGGGCGTACATCCTGTACCACCTGCGCTACGAGCCCCTCGCACCGTTCCGCGCGAGCTACGCCTACACCAACTTCGGCCTGACGGCGGCCGCCCAGGCCGTCGCCGACGAGAAGGGCGTGCCCTGGGAGAAGCTGGCCGACGACATCCTCTACAAGCCGGCCGGCATGGACGCCACCAGCTCCCGCTTCGCCGACTACGCGAACTCCTCCGACCGCGCCTGGGGCCACGTCCAGGTCGACGGCGCGTGGAAACCGGAGTTCGTCCGCGACCCCGACGCCCAGTCGCCGGCCGGCGGCGTCAGCTCCTCCGCCCGCGACATGGCGACCTGGCTGCGCCTCCAGCTCGCGAACGGCGAGCTCGACGGCCGGCGGATCGTCGACGCCGAGGCCCTGGAACGCACCCACTGGCCCGAGTCCGTCTCCAGCCCGCCGCACGCCCCCGCCGCCCGCACCGGCTTCTACGGACTGGGCTGGAACGTGAGTTACGACGACGAGGGCCGGCTCCGCCTCTCGCACACCGGCGCGTTCGCCTCGGGCGCGCACACCAACGTGACGATGCTGCCCGGCGAACAGCTCGGCATCGTCGTCCTCACCAACACCTCACCGGTCGGCGTCGCCGACGCCGTCGCCCTCGACTTCTTCGACATCGCGCAGACCGGCGAGATCAGCCGCGACTGGATCCCGCTCGTCGACGCGCTCTACCAGCAGGAGGCGGACGCGGGCCGGTCGAAGACCGACTACGCCCACCCGCCCGCCGACGCGGCCCCCGCGCAGGCCGCCGCCACCTACACGGGCCGCTTCGCCAACGCGTACTACGGCCCCGCCGAGGTCGTCGCCGCCCCCGACGGGACCCTGACGCTCCGCCTGGGGCCGAAGTCCCAGTCGTATCCGCTGACGCACTACGACGGCGACACGTTCAGCTTCGAGACCCGCGGCGAGAACGCCGTCGGCCGCACCGGGGTCACCTTCGCCTCGGACGGGAAGTCGTTCACCGTCGAGTACCTCGACACCGAGGGCCTGGGCACCTTCACCCGTAACGCCGCGGCGTCCAGGTGATCGTGCGGCCGTCCGCGCGCTCCGTGACCTGTGTCTGCGACGACCCGACGAGCAGCAGCGTGCGCATGTCGACCTCGGCGGGCTCCAGGCTCTTCAGGGTCAGGACGCGCACCGACTGCTCCGGGCCGCCGACGTCCCGCGCCACGACCACCGGGGTCTCCGGCGCGCGCAGTTCGAGCAGCAGCTCGCGGGCCGCGGCGACCTGGTGCGTACGGGACTTGGAGCCCGGGTTGTAGATCGCGAGGACCAGGTCGGCCTCGGCTGCGGCGCGCAGCCGGCCGGCGATGACGTCCCAGGGCTTGAGGCGGTCGGAGAGGGAGATGGTGGCGTAGTCGTGGCCGAGCGGGGCGCCCGCGGCGGCGGCCGCGGCGTTCGCGGCGGTCACCCCCGGGAGGACCCGTACGGGCACGTCGGCGTAGCGCTCCTCCGCCGCGATCTCCAGGACGGCCGTGGCCATCGCGAAGACGCCCGGGTCGCCGCCCGACACGACGGCGACGCGCCGCCCGCGCCGGGCCAGGTCGAGGGCGAACTCGGCGCGCTCCGACTCGACCTTGTTGTCGGAGCCGTGGCGGCGCTGCGAGGCGCGCAGGACCGGGACGCGGTCGAGGTAGGTGGTGTAGCCGACGAGGTCGTCGGCGTTGACGAGCGCGCCGCGCGACTCGGGGGTCAGCCAGGGCGCCCCGGCGGGTCCGGTGCCGACGACCACGACCTCGCCCTGCTCCCGTACGGGTGCCTGCTGGTCGATACGGGAGGGCAGCACGGCCACCGAGAAGTACGGGACCGACTCCGGGTCGATGTCGGTGAGTCGCCCGGTGCGCTCGCCCGCCATGAACGCCCGCTCCACGTACCGCGCGTCGTCGATCCGCCCGGCCCGCTCCAGGGCCCGCTTCACGGTCGGGAAGGTGCGGCCGAGCTTCATCACGACGGCCGAGTCGGTGCCCGCGAGCCGGGCCGTCAGCTCGTCCTCCGGCAGCGTGCCGGGGACGATCGTCAGCACCTCCTCGGCCTCGCACAGCGGCTCGCCGAGCCGCGCCGCGGCGGCGCTCACGGACGTCACGCCGGGGATGACGGTGGTGTCGTAACGGTCCGCGAGCCGCTTGTGCATGTGCTGGTACGAGCCGTAGAACAGCGGGTCGCCCTCGGCGAGTACGGCGACGGTGCGGCCGGCGTCGAGGTGCGCGGCGAGCCGGGCCGCGGCCTCCTCGTAGAAGTCGTCGAGCGCGCCCCGGTAGCCGCCGGGGTGGTCGGTGGTCTCCACGGTGAGCGGGTACATCAGCCGCTCCTCGACGTGGTCCTCGCGGATGTGCTCGGCGGCGATGGAGCGCGCGATGGACCGGCCGTGGCGGGCCGAGTGGTAGGCGATGACGTCGGCGCCGGCGATGGCCTTCACGGCGGCGACGGTCATCAGGTTCGGGTCGCCGGGGCCGAGCCCGACCCCGTACAGCTTGCCCTTGGCCACCTGGATGTCGCTCACTTCTGGATCTCCGCTTCGTGCGCGAGGGCGTTGAGCGCGGCCGCCGTCATGGCGCTGCCGCCGCGCCGGCCGCGGACCACCAGGTACTCCAGGCCGAGGGTGTTGGCGGCGAGCGCGTCCTTGGACTCGGCGGCGCCGATGAAGCCGACCGGGATGCCGAGCACGGCCGCCGGCTTCCCGGCGCCCTTCGCGATCATCTCCAGGAGGTGGAAGAGCGCGGTCGGCGCGTTGCCGATGGCCACGACGGAGCCCTCCAGGCGGTCCCGCCACAGCTCCATGGCGGCGGCCGAGCGGGTGGTGCCGAGCTCGGCGGCGAGCCCCGGCACGGCCGGGTCGGAGAGGGTGCACAGCACGTCGTTGTCGGCGGGCAGCCGCTTGCGGGTGACGCCGCTGGCGACCATCTGCGCGTCGCACAGGATCGGCGCGCCGGCGCGCAGCGCGGCGCGGGCGGCGGCGACCACGCCGGGGGAGTACGCGAGGTCCCGGACGAGGTCGGTCATGCCGCACGCGTGGATCATGCGCACCGCGACGGTGGCGACGTCGTCGGGCAGCCCCGCGAGGTCCGCCTCGGCGCGGATCGTGGCAAAGGACCGGCGGTAGATCTCCGCCCCGTCCTTCTCGTACTCGAACATCGTGTCGCTCTCGCTCATCTCGTGGTGGTGCGGGCCGTGGCTATGGCTTCGTGGAGGGAGGTACGGGGGGTGGGCGCGCCGTTCACCAGGTAGGCGCCGTCGCCGGTGGTTCCGGTGGCGCCCGTCGCGAGGACGTCGACCCACGTGCCGTGGGGGTGGCCGCAGCGGCGCTCGCACCCGGAGAAGTGCACGGGCAGCGGGCCGGCGGGCGCGCGGACGGCCTCCGCCCGTACGTCGGCGAGGGACTTGGCACAGCCGGGCCGCCCGGTGCAGGCGGTCACGCCGACGGCGGGGGCGTCGGGGGCGGTGACGAGCCCGTGCGCGGCGAGCTCCGCCGGAGTGGCCGTGGGTTCGGCGAGGACCACTCCGCGCCAGGGCGTGAGCCGGACCTCGGCGGCCGGGAGCAGGGCCCGCGCCTGGGCGGCGGTGAGCCGGCCGAGCGGCGCGAGCACATGCAGGGCGTCGGCGCCGAGCGGCCCGGGGGCGAGCGGCGCGGCCTGCGGGGTCTGTGGATCTTGTACGGGCTTCGCGGCGATCCCGGCGGCGCTCAGGGCGGCGGCGAGCTCCGGCGCGTACCCCTCGGGCAGCTCGCGCACCCGCCAGGCACCGTTTCCGGCCGCCTCGGCGGTGTCGAGGAAGGCGAGCGCGACGGCGAGCGCGGCGCGCGGCGCGTCGGCGCCGGAGACCCGGAGGGTCTGCCCGGCGCACCGGATCAGCGCGGCCCCGCCCTCCGCTGATCCCGCCGCTGATCCCTCCGCTGCGAGCAAGGTCACATCCCCGCCGAGCCCGGCGACGTCCCCGCGCCCGTCGTCCAGGACGAACAGGAACCGCCCCGAAAGCGCCGCGGCGCGCGGCGTCGCACACAGCAGCCCGTCGAGCTCCCGCACCCACAACTGCACGTCCCCGTGCCCGAGTCCGTCAAGGCCGGCGGCCGGCGAGGCGACCAGATTCCGCACCCGTTCGTGCGTCTCGGACGGCAACAGCCCGCCCCGCCGCAGCCGCGCGGCCAGCTCCGCGCCGCACCCGTCCCCGAGCCCTCGCAGCTCGGCGTTCCCGCGCGAGGTGATCCCGATCCCGCCGTCGCCCAGTTCCTCGGCGGCCGCGGCCAGCACCTCGACCTGATGGTCCGTCAACCTCCCGCCGGGCAGCCGGAGTCGGGCGAGGAACCCGTCATCGGCGCGATGCAGACGCAGCGCCCCGGGGCAGGCGTCACCGCGGTCCCGTATGAGAGGTTCGTCCTGTCCGGGTCGTCCGGACGAGGTGTGTCGGCTGGCGGGCATGGCGGCGAGCATACCCACGCGTTTCCCGCCCCCACCCTGTGATCAGCACCCCACCCCATCGCGGGACGAACCCCATAGGATGCAGATCGGCATGGGGTCCCAGGACCCCGGGGAGGAAGCCCGGTGAGAATCCGGCGCGGTCCCGCCACTGTGAGCCGGCCTCGGGGCGATCCCGGGTGCCGGCGAGTCAGGAACTCCCGCCGTCCAACGACCACCCGGGGCGCGGACACCCCGAGGAAGGCCTGAGCCTCGCCATGCTCCTGCTGCTGTCGCATTCCGACACCGACCTGCTCAGTGCCCGCGCGGCGAACGCCGCCGCGACCGAGGGCGAGGGCGTGGAGTGGCGGTACGCCAACCCCGCCCGGCTGCCCCAGCAGGAACTCCCCGGCCTCCTCGACGGTGCCGAGCTCGTCGTCGTACGCCTCCTCGGCGGTGTCCGCTCCTGGCAGGAGGGCCTGGACGCGGTGCTCGCGGCCGGGAAGCCGGTGGTGGTGCTGAGCGGGGAACAGGCGCCGGACGCGCAGCTCATGGGCGCCTCCACGGTCCCGGTCGGTGTCGCCACCGAGGCGCACGCCTATCTCGCGCACGGCGGCCCGACGAACCTCGCCCAGCTCGCCCGGTTCCTGTCCGACACCGTGCTGCTCACGGGCCACGGCTTCGAGGCCCCGGCGCCCGCGCCGACCTGGGGCGCGCTGGACCGGACGCCCGGCCGGACCGAGGGCCCGACGGTCGCCGTGCTCTACTACCGCGCCCACCACATGAGCGGCAACACCGCCTTCGTCGGCGCCCTCTGCGACGCGATCGAGGCGCAGGGCGCCCAGGCCAGGCCGCTGTACGTGGCCTCGCTGCGGGCCCCCGAGGACGAGCTGCTCGACACCCTCCGTACCGCCGACGCGATCGTCACCACCGTGCTCGCCGCCGGCGGCACCAAGCCGGCCGAGGCGCAGGCCGGTGGCGACGAGGAGGCGTGGGACGCGGGGGCGCTGGCCGCGCTGGACGTGCCGATCCTGCAGGCGCTGTGCCTCACCGGGTCGCGGTCCGCCTGGGAGGAGAACGACGAGGGCCTCTCGCCGCTGGACGCGGCCAGCCAGGTCGCGGTGCCCGAGTTCGACGGGCGGCTCATCACGGTGCCGTTCTCCTTCAAGGAGATCGACGAGGACGGACTGCCGGCGTACGTGGCGGACCCCGAGCGCGCCGCCCGCGTCGCCGGGATCGCCGTACGGCACGCGCGCCTGCGGCACATCCCGAACGCCGAGAAGAAGCTGGCGCTCGTCCTCTCCGCGTACCCGACGAAGCACTCCCGGATCGGCAACGCGGTCGGTCTCGACACCCCCGCCTCCGCCGTGGAGCTCCTGAAGCGGCTGATCGCGGAGGGCTATGACTTCGGGCCGGTCGCCGACATCCCCGGCCTCGTCTCCGGTGACGGCGACGAGCTGATCTACGCCCTCATCGAGGCCGGCGGACACGACCAGGACTGGCTGACCGAGGAGCAGCTCGCCCGCAACCCGGTCCGCATCCCGGCCGCCGACTACAAGCGCTGGTACGCCGAGCTGCCCGCCGAACTGCGCGCGCAGGTCGAGGAGCACTGGGGCCCGGCGCCCGGCGAGATGTTCCTGGACCGGTCCCGGAACCCCGAGGGCGACATCGTGCTCGCCGCGCTGCGCCGCGGGAACCTGCTCGTGCTCATCCAGCCGCCGCGCGGCTTCGGCGAGAACCCGATCGCGATCTACCACGACCCCGACCTGCCGCCCTCGCACCACTACCTCGCCGCCTACCGCTGGATCGCGGCCCGGGCCGAGGACGGCGGCTTCGGCGCCGACGCCATGGTGCACCTGGGCAAGCACGGCAACCTGGAGTGGCTGCCGGGCAAGAACGCCGGTCTGTCCGCCGCCTGCGGCCCGGACGCGGCCCTCGGCGACCTGCCGCTCGTCTACCCGTTCCTGGTCAACGACCCGGGCGAGGGCACCCAGGCCAAGCGCCGCGTGCACGCCACGCTCGTCGACCACCTGGTGCCGCCGATGGCGCGCGCCGACTCGTACGGCGACATCGCGCGCCTGGAGCAGCTGCTCGACGAGTACGCGCAGATCAGCAGCATGGACCCGGCGAAGCTGCCGGCGATCCGCGCCCAGATCTGGACGCTGATCCAGGCCGCGAAGCTGGACCACGACCTGGGCATGGCCGACCGGCCGGACGACGACGGCTTCGACGACTTCCTGCTGCACGTCGACGGCTGGCTGTGCGAGGTCAAGGACGCCCAGATCCGCGACGGTCTGCACGTCCTGGGCGGCGCCCCGACCGGCGAGGCCCGGGTCAACCTGGTCCTCTCGATCCTGCGCGCCCGCCAGATCTGGGGCGGCACCCAGGCCCTGCCCGGGCTGCGCGAGGCCCTCGGCCTGGACGAGTCGGCCGCGACCCGCACCACCGCCGACGAGGCGGAGGCGAAGGCCCGTGAGCTGGTCGAGGCGATGGAGGCGGCGGACTGGGACCCGGCCGCCGTCGCGACCGTCGCCGCCGGTCATGTGCGTGCCGTCGCCGACGTCCTGGAGTTCGCCGCCACCCAGGTCGTGCCGCGCCTGGCCGCCACCACCGACGAACTCGCCCACGCCGTGCACGCCCTGAACGGCGGCTTCGTTCCGGCCGGCCCCTCCGGCTCGCCGCTGCGCGGTCTGGTCAACGTGCTGCCGACCGGCCGCAACTTCTACTCCGTCGACCCCAAGGCCGTGCCCTCCCGGCTCGCCTGGGAGACCGGCCAGGCCCTCGCCGACTCGCTGCTCACCCGCTACCGGGACGACAACGGCGAGTGGCCCACCTCCGTCGGCCTCTCCCTGTGGGGTACGAGCGCGATGCGCACCGCCGGCGACGACGTCGCCGAGGCGCTCGCCCTGCTCGGCGTCCGCCCGCTGTGGGACGACGCCTCGCGCCGCGTGAACGGTCTGGAGGCGATCCCGCTCGCCGAACTCGGCCGCCCGCGCGTCGATGTGACGCTGCGCATCTCCGGCTTCTTCCGTGACGCGTTCCCGCACGTCATCGGGCTGCTCGACGACGCCGTGCGGCTGGTCGCGGGCCTGGAGGAGTCGGATGCGGACAACTACGTCCGCGCCCACGCCCAGGCCGACCTGGCCGAGCACGGCGACGAGCGCCGCGCCACCACCCGTATCTTCGGCTCCCGGCCCGGCACCTACGGCGCCGGACTGCTGCAGCTGATCGACTCGCGGGACTGGCGCACCGACGCCGACCTCGCCGAGGTGTACACGGTGTGGGGCGGTTACGCGTACGGGCGCGGGCTCGAAGGGCGCCCGGCGCGCGCCGAGATGGAGTCGGCGTACAAGCGGATCGCGGTCGCGGCGAAGAACACCGACACCCGCGAGCACGACATCGCCGACTCGGACGACTACTTCCAGTACCACGGCGGCATGGTGGCGACCGTCCGCGCGCTGCGTGGCACCGCCCCCGAGGCGTACATCGGCGACTCCACCCGCCCCGAGACCGTCCGCACCCGCACCCTCGTCGAGGAGACCTCCCGGGTCTTCCGCGCCCGCGTGGTCAACCCGCGCTGGATCGAGGCCATGCGCCGACACGGCTACAAGGGCGCGTTCGAGCTGGCGGCGACCGTCGACTACCTCTTCGGCTACGACGCCACGACCGGGGTCGTCGCCGACTGGATGTACGACAAGCTCACCCAGGAGTACGTCCTCGACGAGACGAACCAGGCCTTCCTGAAGGAGGCCAACCCCTGGGCCCTGCACGGCATCGCCGAACGCCTCCTGGAGGCCGAGTCCCGCGGCATGTGGGAGAAGCCGGACCCGGAGACCCTGGCCGCGCTGCGCCGGGTGTTCCTGGAGACGGAGGGCGACCTGGAGGGCGACGACGACGCCTGAGGGCGCCGAGCGGACCGGGCCTGGGCCTCCGACCTCGCGTTACGATCCCGGCCGCACGTGTGTGCGGATCTAGGACGTGAGCAGGGGTGGGGTGGTGGGCATGCGTGCCCGCGGAGCGGTGGCGGTGTCGGTGGTGCTCGGGCTGAGCCTGGCCCTGGGGGCCTGCTCGGGCTCGGGGCCGGACGACGACGGGGACGGCAAGGGCCGGAAGAAGCCGGGCGCGACGAGCACGGCGACGCCCACGGCCTCGCCGACCCCGTCCGCGACCCCCTCCGAGGAGCCCCCGGCGAAGCCCACCGGCGCACCGCCCTCGCCCACCCGGACCCCGCCGACCATCGGCCGCTCGGCGAAGCCGTACCCGACGGGCAGGACGAAGGTGACGAAGAAGACGGCGGCCGTGGAGCCGCAGAACATCTACGCCGGCCCGAACCCGCCGCCGGCGCCGCCCCGTCCGTCGCCGACGCCCGAGGTGCCCGTGACGACCGGTCCGCCGGAGCCGGTCATGGTCGTCACGATCACCCCGCCCCCGCAGCCGGTGTTCACGCCGGACACGGTGCGCTGACCCCGCCGACCTCGCTGCTCCACGGCGCCAGGTCGAGCCGCCGGCAGCCGCCCGCTGTTGGCTTCGGCGACGGCCGTGTGGCGCACGGTCTCGGCCCGCCACTCCTCGTACTCCTGCTCGGGGCGTGCCCGGTCGGCGGTCCGCCCGGCGAGATAGCCCGGGTACCCGTTGCCGTACCGCCGGACCGTGCGGGTCTCGTGGTCGACCTCCAGGACCGCGGTGGTGACCCGGTCGAGGAAGGCGCGGTCGTGGGTGACCGCGACCACGGTGCCGCGGTGGCGCCGCAGCCGCTCCTCCAGCCAGGCCACGGCCTCGTCGTCGAGGTCGTTGGTCGGCTCGTCGAGCAGCAGCAGCTCGGGGTCCGAGGCGAGCACCCCGGCGAGCGCGAGGCGGGAGCTCCCCCACAGCCTTCGGCGTGGGAGGTACCCCCACCGCCGGAGAGGGTGCCGAGGGCCCGGTCGCGGGCGAGCGGTGCGCGTTCGCCGAGCCTCCGCAGCACGGTCTCCACCCGCCGGTCGGCGTCCGCGCCGCCGCGCGCCTCGTAGGCGGCGAGGAGTGCGGCGTACGCGGCGAGGTCTCCACTGGTTCCGGTGTCACTGCCGGTCCCGAGGGCGGCCTCGGCCTCGTGGATGCGCCGCTCCAGCTCCCGTACGTCGGCGAGGGCGCGGTCGATCGCGTCCCCGACGGTGGCGGTGCCGGGCAGGTCCAGGGTCTGGGCGAGGTGCCCGACGCCGCCGGGGGACTCGACGGTGACGGTGCCGTTGTCGGGGGTCTCCAGGCCCGCGAGCAGCCGCAGGAGGGCGGACTTGCCGGAGCCGTTGTCCCCGACGACGCCGACGCGTTCGCCGGCGCGGACGGTGAGGGCGACCCGGTCGAGGACGAGCCGGTCGTGGACGTCCCGGTCGTCGTAGCGCTTGGTGACGTCGGTGAGTTGGGCACGGAACAAGGGCGACCTCCCGGGGCTGGACGACAGGGCAACGGCGATACGAGACGTCTCGTATCACGACGCGCCCCACCGTACGGCAGCCCAGAGGACTCCACAAGACGGTCCGTCTCGTCTTGCAGTGAGGGGGAGGGGGAGGGGGAGGGGGAGGGGGAGGGGATCAGGCGGAGGCTATGCGCAACACCAGCGCGGCCACCGCGAGCAGCGTGAGCACGATGACCGGTGCCACGTTGAAGTCCTTCACGCGCAGGTGGGAGATCACCGCGCCGATGAAGTAGAGCGCCAGGCCCACCGCGGCGGCCGCGCCGAGTGCCGGGACGAACAGGCCCACGAGCAGGCCGAGCGCGCCGGCCGCCTTCGCCGTCGCGAGCCAGGGCAGCCAGGAGTCCGGCACGCCCACCTTCTCCATGCTGCTCACGACCTGCGGATTGCGCGTGAAGGTGAGGAAGGCGGAGGCGGTGGACGCGAGCGCGAGCAGCGCGGCGACGACGACGTAACCGATGAACATGGTGGAGCTCCAGCGATGATCTGGGGACGAAAACCATTGAAGCGTAACAACGATTTATCTCGTTCCACAATGGAGCCACTGTTACGGTGGACGACATGGCAGATGCGCACCCCGACGACCGCCTCGGCTTCCTCCTCTCCTTCCGTGGGGAGCTCACCGGCGCGCGCATCCGCGCCGCGCTCGCCGTCGACGGCCTGCACCCGCGCAACGCCATGACCCTGATGCGGCTCGCCCCCGGCGCCACCAGTCAGCGCGAACTGGCCGCCGCGATGGAGGTCGACCCCAGCCAACTGGTCGCGATACTCAATGAGTTGGAGTCCGCGGAGCTGTGCGAGCGGCGCCGCGACCCGGCCGACCGCCGGCGGCACATCGTGGAGATCACTCCCGCTGGCCGGGAGGCCCTGGAGCGCATCGACGAGGCGGTGAGCGCGGCCGAGCGCGAGCTCTTCGGCGACCTCAGCGCCGCCGAACAGGCCCTGCTGCGGGGCCTGCTCGACCGGGTGGTCGTGGATCCGGCCGCCCATGAGTGTGGCGAGTAGTCGCCACCCACACCTTCCCCGGACGGTCTCGCCCTCCTCCTCGGGGAGGAGTGTGCCCCGAAAGTTGTTCTAGTAAAGTGCTAACAACTAGAACCGAGGGAGGGTCTCGTGAACCGTCTTCGCGCGCTCGCCGCCGCGCCGTTCGTCCTCGCGCTCGCCGCCCATCTGCTGCTGCTCGCCCTCTGGCGCGACCGGCTGCCCGACCCGCTCGCCACCCACTTCTCCGCCACCGACGGCGGTCGTGCCGACGGCTTCACCGGCCTCGCCGCCTACACCGCCATCAGCTCCGGCCTGCTCCTCCTGCTCGGCGCCGGCTGGGTCGCGTTCGTCCGCCGCTCCGCGCTCTGCGGCGCCTGGGCCACCGCCGGCTTCACCGGCGGCCTGCTCGACCTGCTGCTCCGCGACAACCTCGACGCCGCCGACGCGGCCGAGGTCAGCACTCCGCTCGCCGTGTTCACCGTCGCCGCCGGCATCGGCGCCCTCGCCGGGCTCATCGGCTGGGGCCTCACCCGCCTGCCCCGCCTCGTACCGCCCGAGCCCGTCGTCCCGGTCCCGCCGGTCCGGGCGCCCCGCCTCGATCTCGGCGCGCACGAGCTCGCCGGCTGGTCGCGCGCCGCCACCTCCACGGCCGGGACCGCGTTCGGCACCGTCTTCGTGGTCGCCGGCGCGGGCGCGCTGTTCCCCGCGGTCCTTGTCACGCCCTGGCCGTACGCCCTGATCGCCGCGGTCGGCCTGGTCATCGGCGTGCCCGGGGTGGCGCTCTCCCGGGTCCGGGTCGGCGTCGACCGGCGCGGCCTGACCGTCACCCCCGCGCTGCTCCCCCGCCCCCGGATCCGCATCCCGCTCGACGAGGTCGCCTCGGCCACCGTCCACGACGTACGGGCCGTCGCCGAGTTCGGCGGCTGGGGCTACCGCACCCGGCCGCGCCGCTCGGCCCTGCTGCTGCGCTCCGGCGAGGCCCTGTCCGTACGGCGCACCAACGGCTTCGAGTTCCTGGTCACCGTCGCCGACGCCGAGACCGCGGCGGCGCTGCTCAACACCCTCGCCGCGCGGGACTCCGGCGGCGGGTCCGCGGTGGCCGCCCCCGGTGAGAGGATCTGACCGTGCTCTTCCGGGTCGACCCCGCCTCCGCCGTACCGCTCGGCGACCAGATCGCCGCCTGCGTCCGCGGCGCCCTCGCCGACGGCAGCGCCGCGCCCGGCGAACGCCTGCCCGCCGCCCGCGAGTTGGCCGACTCCCTCGGCGTCAACGTGCACACCGTGCTGCGCGGCTACCAGCGCCTGCGCGAGGAGGGCCTGATCGAACTGCGTCGCGGTCGCGGTGCCGTCATCGTCCCCGGCGCCCAGGCCCCCGACCGCGCCCAGTTCGTCGAACGCCTTCGCGCCCTCGTCGCCGAGGCCCGCCAACTGGGCGTGACGGACGAGGAGTTCCTGGAGCTGGCGCGTACGAGCCTCGGCTGACCCGTCTCAGTCGACCGGGGCGCCGAGCTGCAGGTTCCACCGTCCGGCGCGCCCGCTCAGCGTCGTACGGGACAACGGGCGCACGTCGAGCCGCCAGAAGGCCCCCTCCGGCGCGCCGAGCGCGTGCGCCACGGCCGCCCGGATCACATCCGGCTCGGCGACGGCCCACACCTCCCCCTGGCCGAGGCCCTTCAGCACCTCCAGCCACTCCGCGACCCGGGTCCGCAGCTCCCGCAGCGACTCGCCGCCGTGCGGGGAAGCGCCCGGGTCGGTGAGCCAGGCGGCCACCGACTCCGGCTCCTCGGCGGTGAGTTCGTCGAGCCGTCGGCCCCGCCACCGGCCCATCGCGCAGCCCGCGAGCGCCGGCTCCACCTCGTACGCGTCCGACAGGCCCAGCGCCTCCGCCGTCGCCCGGCAGCGCCCGGACGGCGAGCTCACCACCCGTACCCTCGGCGCGAGGCGCAACGGATGTACTCCTGCGAGCGGCAGCTCCACCGGCCCCGCGTCGTCGAATCTGGCCTCGCGCAGGGCGGCGTTCATGGCGGGCGCGATCAGGGAGACCCGTACGGTCATGGGTGATTCATCCCTCACTTCACCGTCCCGGGAACCGTGCGCTCTTGGCGCGGAGTGGTCGGCGCGGTACGGTCAGTCGACATTTCCACAGAACGACGACGGCGAGACGGAAGTCCGGTGCAAGTCCGGCACGGTCGCGCCACTGTGAGCCGCCCCGAGCCCCGGGGTGGTGAGTCAGACCCGACGACCGTCGTCGCGCACCACCGTATGGGACGCGAGTTCCCGAGGAGGTACCACCATGGCCGAGGCCATCGCGTCGCCCGCCGTCACGTCCACCCCTGCCGTCGCTCCGGTCTCGCTGCCGGTCCGCGCCGTGCTGCCGTGGGCGCTGTTCGTCGGCGTCCTGATGCTCGTCGCGCTCTACTTCGTCGGTGCCGAGCAGGGGGCGACCTCCCTGTTCGCGGGCAGCGACGTGCACGAGTGGGTCCACGACGGGCGTCACCTGCTCGGTTTCCCCTGCCACTGATCCGAGGGGCTTCCGGGCACATGTCAGTCACCACCACACCCACGGGTGCGCCTTCCGGCTCGCTCGTGGGCAGACTTCTGCTCCGCGGCATGCTCGCGGGTCTGATCGCCGGACTGTTCGCGTTCGCCGTCGCGTACGTCGCGGGTGAGCCGTCCGTCAACGCCTCGATCGCGGTCGAGGAGGCGGCGGCCGCCAAGGCGGAGCACGGCGGGCATGCCGAACACGCCGCCGGCGCGCACGACCACGGCGGCAACGGCGCGAACGGCGCGGCCACCCAGGCCGACGCCGAGGACGCCGAGGAGGAGATCGTCAGCCGGGACCTCCAGTCCACGGCGGGTCTCGCCACCGGCGTCCTCGTCTACGGGGTCGCGCTCGGCGGCATCGCGTCGCTCGCGTTCTGCTTCGTCCTGGGACGGGTCGGCAGGTTCACCGCGAAGGCCACGGCCGCGCTCGTCGCGGCGGCGGCCTTCACCACGGTCTATCTGGTGCCGTTCCTCAAATACCCGGCGACCCCGCCGGCCGTCGGCAACCCGGACACCATCGGGAAGCGCACCACGCTCTTCTTCCTGATGATCCTGCTGAGCGTGCTGCTCGGCATCGCCGCGGTCATCGCGGGCCGCCGGCTCGCCCCGCGCCTCGGCAACTGGAACGCGACGGTCGTCGCGGGCGCCGGCTTCGTCGCCGCGGTCGCGATCGCCTGCGCCTTCCTGCCCGCCAACACGGACGCGGTGCAGGCCGACTTCCCGGCCGCCGTGCTGTGGGACTTCCGGCTCGCGACCCTCGGCATCCAGGCGGGCCTGTGGACGGTCTTCGGGCTCGCCTTCGGGCTCCTCGCGGAGCGCCTGCTCGCCCCGAAGCCGGCCCCGGAAGCGGTTCCGGCCCCGGCCGCCTGAGTTCTCGTACGGTCTCGTACGCGCAAGGCCTCGGCCCCGTACACCCGAGTGGGTACGGGGCCGACGTGCGTCCTACCCCAGCTCGCGCACCGGCTTCCCCGCCAGCCACGCCTCGACGTCCTCCACCGCCTGCCCGAAGTAGCGGCCGTAGTTGCCGCGGGTCACATACCCCAGGTGCGGCAGCGCGAGCACGTTCGGCAGGGTGCGCAGGGGGGCGTCGACGGGCAGCGGCTCCGTCTCGTACACGTCCAGACCCGCCCCCGAGATCCACCCCTCGCGCATCACGACGAGGATCTCGCAGTCCTCGACGGCGGCGACGAGCGCGTCGGGGTCGGCGAGCGGGTCGATGTGCTCGTGCAGCGCGCGGACCTCGACCCGTCCGTCGAGCGGGCTCCAGTCGGCGGAGGCGAGGGCGGCGCCCTGGAAGTCGTCGAGGATCGCGCAGCGGGGGAGGGCCGGGGTCGGGGCGTCGGGATTCATGCACGACATGATCGCGTACGGGTACGGGGTGGCGGGCGTCGATCGTAGAGCCGCCCCGGGCCTTCCGCGCGCCGAGCTGCGGCAGGCGAGTGAGCGTCTCCCCGGAGGTCCCCCCAGAGGTAGTTGCCGATGCGACAAACCCACACCTCCCCCACAGAATCGGGATGATCCGCCGATCACGGGGGACGGGGAGAGGGAGCCGCGCAGATGAGTTCCATGGACGTACCCGCCGAGGTGCCGCGCCAGGTGAGCCAACCGCCTGCCGTCGCCGCCGACCGCAGGCCCGCCACCCCCACCATGACGTGGGTGACGCTCGCCCTGATGACCACCGCCTCGGTGGCCAGCCTCCGGGCCGCGCCCACCATGGCCGTGTACGGCCTCGCGTGCGTCTTCCTCTACCTCGTACCGGCGATCGTGTTCCTCCTCCCGACCGCGCTGGTCTCCGCCGAGCTCGCCTCGGGCTGGAGCGGCGGCGTGTACCGCTGGGTCGCGGAGGGCCTGTCGAAGCCGCTCGGCTTCCTCGCCGTGTGGTGCCAGTTCGCGATGACGATCTTCTACTATCCGAGCCTGCTCGCCTTCGTGGCGTCGACCATCGCGTACGTCATCGATCCGTCGCTCGCCGCCGACGGCCTGTACACGGCGATCGTCATCATGGTCCTGTACTGGACCGGTGTGTGGGTGTCCTCGCACGGCACCAAGACGCTTGCCGGACTGTCCAGTTGGGGTCTGGTCATCGGCACGCTCGTCCCCGGCACGATCCTCGTCGTGCTCGGCATGGTCTTCCTGGCGCAGGGCAACCCGTCCGCCGCGCCCATGACCGCCGACCATCTGCTGCCGCAGTGGACCGGGCTCGCCAGCCTGGTCCTGATCGTCAACAACTTCCTCTCCTACTCCGGCATGGAGATGAACGCGGTCCACGTCTCCTCGCTCAAGAACCCGGCGAAGGAGTACCCGAAGTCGATGTTCCTGGCGGTGGGGCTCGTGCTGCTGATCTTCATCCTGCCCGCGCTCGCCATCAGCTGGGTCGTACCGGCCGACAAGCTCAGCCTGACGGCGGGCGTGATGCAGGCGTTCCAGGCCTTCTTCGCGTACTTCGGCGTGGGCTGGATGACCCCGATCGCCGCCGTGATGCTGATCTCCGCCTCCCTCGCCGGCATGCTGACCTGGCTCGCCGGGCCGTCCAAGGGCCTCCTGGAGATCTCCCGCCAGGAGGGCTATCTGCCGCCGTTCCTGCAGAAGCTCAACAAGTACGGCATCCAGCAGAACATCCTCGTCACGCAGGGCGTCGTCACCTCGGTCATCGCCCTCGGGTACGCGCTCATCCCGAACGTGTCGAGCGTCTACTGGATCTTCTCGACCATCACCACCCAGGTGTATCTGATCGTCTATCTGCTGATGTTCGCGGCGGCCATGCGGCTGCGGAAGACCCAGCCCGACCATCCGCGCGGCTATCGCGTCCCGGCCATCGGCGTGGTGTGCGTGACCGGACTGCTCGCCTCCGCCGCGGCGCTCGCCATCGGCTTCGTACCGCCCTCGCAGTTCGGCGGCGGCAGCGTCTGGTCGTACGTCCTGATCGTCGGCGGCGGTCTGGTGATCCTGGGTCTGCTGATCCCCTGGGCCTTCCTGAAGTTCCGCAAGCCGAGCTGGAGGCAGCCGGCCGCCGCGACGGAAGCACGGGAAGCGTAGGAGCGAGAGACGCCATGAGTCCCACCGAGTTCGCCGCGCGGCACAAGTGGATCTACGCGGGCGCGGTCGTCATCCTGGTCGGCCTGGTCGTCACCGGGCTCATCCGCTACAGCACCATCAAGCAGACCGACGAGACCTCGAAGAAGGCCGACCAGCTGAGCGAGGCGCTGGTGAAGGCCGGCTACCCGGCCCCCGACAAGGACACCACCGAGCGGCTGCTCGGCACCGACGGCGGACAGGTCTGCGAGGCCCCCGGCAACGCCCTGAAGAAGGCCCTCCACCAGATCCAGGCGCTCTCCAACGGCGCCACCGGCCCCGGCATGCGGCCGGTCATCGCCGACAGCAAGGCGGTGGAGGCCGAGCGGATCGTCCTCCAGGTCTACTGCCCCGACAAGCTCGACGAGTTCGACGACGCGGTCGACGACCTCAAGACGGATGAGACGGTACGCCGATGAGCACGCCCGACACCCCGGCCCCGGAGGGGTCCTCCTCGAACGGCGCGGACGAACTCGCGGCGCTGCGGGCGCGCATCGCGTCGCTGGAGGCAGCCGCCGCGACGCCGCCGCGCCCGCCCCACCACCGGGTCCGCTCGTTCTTCGCGGCGCTGCTGATCGTCATCGGCTGCGTGCTGGCCCCGCTCGGACTGGTGGCGGCGTGGACGGCGGACGAGATCGGGGACACCGACCGTTACGTCGCCACGGTCGCGCCGCTCGCCTCCGACGCCGACGTCCAGGCCGCGGTCGCCAACCGCGTCACCGACGCCGTCATGGAGCACATCGACCTCCAGTCCCTCCTCGAGGACGTCGCCCCCGCCGATCGTCCGCGGCTCACCAAGGCCCTGGGGAAGCTGGGCGATTCGCTGGAAGGCGCGGTGAAGAGCTTCGTCCACGAGAAGGCGCAGGACGTCGTCGCCTCCGACGCCTTCGAGACGGTGTGGAAGGACGCCAACCGGGCCGTCCACACCTCCCTCGACCGGGCGCTGACCGGCAGCGACGAGGGCGCGGTGAAGATCAACGAGAACACCGTGACCCTCGACCTCGCGCCGATCGTGGAGCAGGTGAAGCAACGCCTGGTGGACGCCGGAATGGGCGTCGCGGCGAAGATCCCCGAGGTCCACACCAACTTCACCATCGTCAAGGCCGACGACATCGGCAAGGTCCGGACGCTCTTCAACCTGCTGCAGAAGATGGGCTTCTGGCTGCCGGTCCTCGCCGTCCTCTTCGTCGCCGGCGGCGTCCTCCTCGCCGTCCACCGCCGCCGCACCCTGATCGCCGCGGCCCTCGGCTTCGCGGTGGCCTCCCTGCTCCTCGGCATCGGCCTCACCGTCTTCCGCACGGTCTACCTCAACGCCCTCCCCTCCGGCGTCAACGCGGCCGCCGCCGGCTCCGTCTACGACATCCTGGTCCGCTACCTCCGCACCTCGGTCCGCGTCTTCGTGGCGATCGGCCTGATCGTCGCCCTCGCCGCCTGGCTCTCCGGCCCCGGCCGCGCCGCCCGCCTGGTCCGCGGCCTCTGGCGCTCGGGCATCACGGCCACCCGCACCACCGCCGACCACGCGGGCATGCGCCTGGGCCCCGTCGGCCCCTTCGTCCACCGCCACTCCACCCTCCTCACCTGGCTCCTGGTCGCGGCCACCGTCGTCACCTACGTCCTCTGGTCCCACCCGACCGGCCTGGTGGTCGTTGCCCTGTCCCTGGCGTTCGTCTTCGCGCTGGCGGTGAAGGACTTCCTGGGGGAGGAGCCGGAGGAGACCGAGGAGCCGGAGGAACCGGAGGAGCCGGAGGAGGCGAAAGCCACCTGATGCGCTCTGATGCGCTCCCTCAGGCCGTCGCCTCCGCCTCCGCCAGGGCCGGAGCCAGGACCGGGGCCAGGGCCGGGATGTCCTGGGGTACGACGTGGCGGCGGCGCGTCGGGAGGCCGGCGGTGGGGTTGGCGACGCCCCAGGCGGCGCCCTTGCAGATCAGCTCCTTGTAGAGGGCGGCGACGCGGCCGGTGAGGGCACGGTCGACGGCGCGGTCGTCGGCGGTGACGAACTGGATCAGGCCTTCCTTGCGGCCGAGGGAGATGCACTGCTGGAAGTAGCGGATGGCGACCTGCGGGACCTTGGTGCCGGCCAGGCGGGCGGCGATGGCGTCGGCGGCCTGCCAGGCCATCGGGACGCCCGAGGCGCAGGACATGCGCAGCGGCTTGCCGTTCGGGCCGATGGCCATGGCCGCGTCGCCGACCGCGTACACGTCCGGGTGGGACACCGAGCGCATGGTCCCGTCGACGACGATCTGGCCGCGGTCGGTGAGCCGCAGGGTGGTGGCCTCGGCGATCGGGCGGACGGCGAAGCCGGTGGTCCAGACGGTGACGTCGGCGGGGACGGCGGTGCCGTCGGCCGTGATCACCCGGTCGACGGTCACCTCGGCGACGGCCGTGTGCTCGTGGACGGTGATGCCGAGCCCGTCGACCACCTTCCGCAGGTGGGCGCGGCCCTTGGCGGAGAGCCAGTCGCCGAGGACACCGCGGGCGGCCAGGGCGACGTCGAGGTCGGGGCGGGCCTCGGCGATCTCGGTCGCGGCCTCCAGGCCGGTCAGGCCGCCGCCGACGACGACCACGGTCCGGCCGGCGCCGAGCGCGGCCAGGCGCTCGCGGAGCCGGAGCGCACCGGGGCGGCTGGAGACCTCGTGGGCGTGGGCGGCGGCGCCGGGGACGCCGCCGTCGTTCCAGCCGCTGCCGAGGGCGTAGACGAGGGTGTCGTACGGCAGTTCCGCCGGCCGCCCGTCGTCCTGGCCGTCCGCGCCGGTGACGGAGACCGTCTTCCGGTCCACGTCCACCGCGGTGACGTGGCCGAGCCGCAGCTGGACGCCCGTACCCGCGAACATCTCGGCGAACGGCCGCGGCTTCAGGTCCTGCCCGGCCGCGACCTGGTGCAGCCGGACGCGCTCGACGAAGTCGGGCTCGGGGTTGACGAGGGTGATGGTGACGTCCCCGCGGTGCAGCCGCTTGGCGATGCGGCCGGCGGCGACGGCGCCGGTGTAGCCGGCGCCGAGAACGACGATGCGGTGCTGCTGCGTGGGCTGCATGTCGGTGCTCCTGTCTGGGCGGTTACGCCGTGGTCCCGGCGTGGTGTCGCCCCTTGAACCGGGCAGCCCCGCGTTTCCTGACAGGATTCAGATGTGACCTGGGTCACATCCATGGTGGATGGGGTCAGAGGGTGTGGAGCGGTGCCTCGTCGTGCCCCTCCGCCGCCCACCGCTCCGTCGCGCGGACCAGCTTGTCGGGGTTGACCTGGCTGCGCACCGCGACGATCCCGTCCGCGCTGACCTCCAGGCAGAGAAGCCCGACGACCCGCCCGTCCACGATCGCTAGAACGGCCGGCCCGCCGTTGGCGGTGATGGCGTAGATCTCGGCCGTTCCGCCGACGATGGCCCGCTGGGCCGGGCCCGCCTTGAACAGACCGCGCAGGAACGTGGCCACCGCGACCGCGCCCTCGAACGCCTTCGCCCGCGCCGGCACCTTGCCGCCGCCGTCGCCGATCGCGATCGCGTCCTGGGTGAGCAACTGGACGAGGGGCTCGGTGCGCCCGCTGGTCGCCGCCGCCAGGAACTCCTCCACGATCCGCCGGGCCGCCGCCTCGTCGATCTCGGTGCGCGCCCTGCCGTCCGCGAGGTGCTTCTTCGCCCGGTGGTACGTCTGCTGGCTGGCGGCCTCGCTGATGTCGAGGATCTCGGCGATCTCCCGGTGCGGGTGGTCGAAGGCCTCCCGCAGCACGTACACGGCCCGCTCGCCCGGCGACAGCCGCTCCATGAGGACGAGCACGGCGTACGACACCGACTCGCGCTGCTCCGCTGTGTCGGCCGGCCCGAGCATCGGGTCGCCGGCGAGCAGCGGCTCGGGCAGCCACTGCCCGACGTACGTCTCGCGCCGGGCGCGCGCCGAAGTCAGCTGGTTGAGGCAGTAGTTGGTGAGCACCTTCGTCCACCACGCCTCGGGCACCTCGATCCGCCCGGCCTCGGCCGCCTGCCACCGCAGGAACGTCTCCTGCACGGCGTCCTCGGCCTCGCCCGACGACCCGAGCAGCCGGTACGCGATGGCCTCCAACCGGGGCCGCGCTGCCTCGAACCGGTCCACGTCACTCGCGATCAGGGCCATGGGAGCCATCCTAGGGGGTGTCTTACCGGCGGGTCAGGCGGCCAGAGTCGTCGCCACCGACTGGAACCAGGCACCGTGGGAAAACGGATCGGGCGGACCGACCTCCATGCCGAGTTCGGCGGCGGCCAGGGCGTAATCGCTGTCGTCCATCGGCAGGGCGAGGAGTTCGCTCAGTTCGCCCACCAGGCGGGCGACCAGCTGCGGGTGAGTGGACGCTCGATAGTCCGCGACGGCCGCCTCATGGTCGGGGAACTCGTCCACGATGTCCTGGGAGAACCAGCCGCCGAGCAGCTGCGCGGTCTCCGGGAAGCGCGCGTGCCACTCCCAGTGCGTCTGTGGAAGCGCGGGCTCCGGGGCTTCGCCTGCCTCGATGCTCCGTTTCAGATGGTCGGCCAGGACCGTCAGCCAGCCGCCGATCTCCGACTGCGGCATTCCGGTGTCGGGGATCGAGTAGAACTCGCCGAGCTCCTGCCGGAGGCGGCCGGGCGGGTTGCGGCTGTACTCGCGCAGCTGGCGCTCCGCCTCCGCGATTGCCCAGGGACGGGTGTGCCAGGTGTGCCGGAGGTACGCGTCGAGGGCGCGGCCGCGCCGCTCCGGCGTGTCGTCCGCCGGCTGCCCGAGGTACGCGCGCATCACCTGGTCCAGCTCGCCGTACCGGCGGTCGTGCTCAAGGGGCTTCATGGACATGTGCGTACGGCCCCTACAGGTAGAACGGAACGGTGGTGTGGACGACGAAGCCGTACGGGCTCGACGGCTCGCGCCGCAGCACCACGCGCGCCGCGCGCACGTCGACGGGCCCGCGCCCGGCCAGCAGGTCGCCCTCCAGCTGGACCCGACCCAGGGGCTCCTCGCGGGAGGGCCAGGCGGCCTCGATGGTGAGCCGGGAGCGGGTGCCCTGGGCGAGCCAGCGGTGGATGATCTGCTCGTTGGCGGTCACCACCTGCTGGGTGGCCCAGTGGGCGGTGTCCCGGTCGGGGTACGTGGCGGAACGGGTCAGCACGGGGCCATCCTTTCAAACCCTCGGGCGCTGTATGCGGCGGCTCAGAGGGGGGAGAAGTTCCAGAACATGCCGACCTCGGTGTCCGAGACGACGATCAGGCCGAAGTCCTCCGTGTGGACGCTGAGCGGGCTGTATCCCCAGTTCCGGGTCGTGAAGTCGAGTGTGCCGGGTACGGCGCCGGGCCGGTCGACGTTGGTGTGGTAGGTGGCATCGTCCCCGTAACGGGCGAGGATCGTGCGCGCCATGGCCCGCAGTTCCTCCTCGCTCTCCTGGAAGCGGCTCAGGCTGGACAGCGTGCAGTTGTCGTCCGTGAGGGCCAGCAGCAGGTTCTCGGCGCTGCCCCGGTCGATCTCCCGGAGACGTACGGCCACGTACTCCGGGGGGTGGTCGACGAAGGGGTACATGGGGGACACAGTGCGCTCCGGGTCCTCCGCCTCGTCGTCCAGGCCGGCCCAGCCCCGCGGGTCCGGGACGGCCCGGGCCATCAGCGCGAGGACGTCGAGGACCCAGTCCTCATGGCGGCGCGGGCCCGTGGCGTCGTACGGGGACGCGTCCTCGAAGAGGTGGCGTACCGCGGCTTCCCAGGCGGCCTGGTCGACGGACATGTGGTGCTGACCTTTCTCGGCGGGCTGCCGGGGCTAGGACTTCGAAGGCATCGACGTCATGACGGTGAACGGCGGCGTACGGCTGCTGTCGTACCGGATCCGTGTGTCGATGCCCTTCACGTCGTACACCTGGGCGTTCATCCCGCCCTGCTTGAACCCGGTCAGCGGGTCGTTCTGGTCCTGCGGCTGCTTGAACACGCTGTGGCCGCTGGTCTCATTGTTGGGTGCCGTCGCGTAGAACGACTTGACGTCACCGTCGGTCGCGGGCGGCGGGCCTTTGATCCAGGCGTCGATGGCGGCCTTGTTCTGGTTGAGGTTGTACTCGGTCAGTTCCTCCGCCCGCTGGTAGTTCGGGAAGGCGGACGAGGCACTGGGCCTCGGCTTGCCGTACGGCCAGGCCGGCGTCGGGCCTGCCACCTGCTGGTCGCGCAGCCGCTGCGCGAGCTGCTCGTCCGTCTTGCCGACGTGCTTGTCCAGGGTGTGACCGTCCCCCATGTACTCGTTGGCGCCGAAGTTCGGGTCCTTGTCCACGACCGCGGGCCGCGGGCGCTGCTCGGCCGTCGTCCCCGGCTTGGGGTGGGCGGCCGCGTCCGCCTTGGAGTAGGCGTTGGCCGTCTCGGTGAAGCCGACGGCGACACCGCCGACGCTGAGCACGGACCGGCCCCAGACGTCCAGCCAGCGATCGCCGATCTTCTTGTAGGCGGCGGCGAACTTCTGCGCCTCGGTGCCGGCGCCTCCGGCGTCGGGGTACTTGCCCAGTTCCTCCAGGAGCTTGTTGGCGCCCCGGATCTGGAAGTCCTGCTGTTCGGCGACCCGCCCGGAGACCGACCAGAGGTCGCTCGGCTTGACGTCGATGGTGCCGCTGCCACTGCCCGGCGGCTGTGCGGGAGTGGCCATCAGGCGCCGCCTCCCCAGCCTTCGAGTACGGACTTGTTGGCCGCGGCGTAGTTGAGGTGGCCCTTCACCACGACCTCGTGGAGCCAGGCCTGAGCGGCCTTGAGGTCGTCGGCGGAGTGGCTCCACTTGTCCAGCTCGTCGATGAAGGCCTCGCGCGCCTCGCCGTCCCAGGACAGGACGGCCTTGGCGACCCGTCCGTACAGACCGTCCAGCTTCTCGTTGAGGACTTTGAGCACCGCTTCCAGATCTCCCGAAAGGTGCTGCAGCGTTGCGAAGTTGACGGTTATCCGGTCGTCTGGCCGGTCGCCCGTCCGGTCGTTCATCCGGTTGTTGTCGGACAAGGTGCTGATCCCCCGTGGTTCAGATGTCCTGCAGGCGGCTCTTCGGCCGGGTGGTGTCCCCTCCCGGCGCCGGGTCAGGCACGGTGAGGTCCCGGGCGGCTTCGGTGACGTCCTCGCCGTCCTGCATCTGCCGGAACCGCGCCAGGAGGTCGATCTCGTTCTCGGTGAAGCCGTCGCGCGAGGCACGCATGGCCGCCTCGAGGAGCACCATCACCTGGCGGATGCGTACGGCGTCCTCGGCGACGCCGCGGTGGAGGGAGCGGTACGCGGTGGCCGTGGGCCCCTGCCAGTCGGCGGCGATTCAACAGGGCGTAGGGAGCGTCAGAAGCGCCCTGTGGAGCGGCTCCTGACGGGCTGGCATACTGCACGGGTAGCCCTTCGTGCATCCCCCGTCGCGAAGGGCTACGCCTGTAAGTGCGGGTCCGCGCAGGGTGATTCACACGGCCAGGGGACTCCCCTGTGGTCCCCTGGCCGTGTTTTTTGTAGTTAACAGTGACGTAGAGTGTTTACGCAAGCCCGGCACATGCGCCGGTGCGTGATGCGAACAGTGGGTAAACAGGATGGACATCGGCGGAGAACGCGCGCCCGAACTGCAATCGCTGCAGCAGAAGGTCGAGTACATGCTGGAGAAGACCTTCCCCGGCCAGAAGGTGTCCGGACGGACCTTCGCCGAGCTGGTCAGGGAGCGCGGCGGCGCCCTGTCCCACAGTTACTTCTCGAACATCCTGGCCGGGAAGGTCACCCAGCCCTCCGAGGAGATCCTCAAGGCGCTCGGCCTGGGCTTCGGCGTGGACTGGCGGTTCTTCAAGGAGGAGTCGGAGGTCGTCGGCGACGTGGTCGCCGGGCTCCAGTTCCTCGCCAAGCGCCGCACCGGCGAGATCAGCGGCGTCGCGGGCCGGGGGGTCGACGACGACGGGCTGCCGGCGGAGCTCCTGGAGTTTGCGCTGTCGCTGCTCGCGGACACCAAGGCCAAGCAGCAGCCCGACGGTGCGGCGGACGACCTGGCGTAGGGCGGGGAACCCGGGCGTCGGCGGACGCGTCTTTCGTGTGTGCGATCGGCATTGGCTAAAATCGTCGAGCGCATGTCACACACGCGTGACGACGACCAAGAGGCCCCCATGTCCCTGCGCGAACTGCGCAAAGAGTGTGAAGCTGGACTGGCCGACCTTCCCATACCGGCCCCCTTCACCATCGACGGCCTGGTGGCCCACATGGAGGCGGCCCGCGGCCGGACCATCGTCCTCCAGGAGCTGCCCGAACGCCTGGCCCGCGTCAACGCGGCCTGCGGTCTGCGGCTGAAGTCCGGCACGACCAGTTACGTGCTCTACCGGCGCCGCCCCACCGCGTACCAGACCCAGCACGTGATCCTGCACGAGCTGTGCCACGAATGGTTCGACCACGGCACCAGCCTCGACGCCGACCGACTGCGGGCGCTGCTCCCGGTGTTCGACACCTCGCTGATCAAGAGGGTGCTCTCCTCCGACACCGTCCAGGCCCGCGCCCAGTACGACACCCACGACGAGCGGGTCGCCGAGTTCGGCGCCTCCCTCATCCCGCGCATGGCCAGAGACGTGACCAGCGACGACATGGTCGGACGGCTCGCCAACTCGCTCTCCCGGCCCGTCGCGCACCGGCGCCGTGCGTTCTTCAGCGGCTCGTTCCTGCGCGACACGCTCTTCCGCCGCTCGTAGCGCCACCCGCGGCAGTCACCCCCCACCCTCCCGTAGAACACCCCGAGGAACCCACGTGACCGGACTCGACCTCGCCGGCTACCTCGTCGCCGGTCTGATGACCGCCGTCGCCCTGTGGCGCATGCCCGCCGCGCTCTGGGGCGACGAGGAGGAC
This sequence comes from Streptomyces sp. SKN60, assembly GCF_026236535.1. Taxonomy (GTDB): domain Bacteria; phylum Actinomycetota; class Actinomycetes; order Streptomycetales; family Streptomycetaceae; genus Streptomyces. Next base: position 33,961 of record NZ_JAHTMW010000009.1, read on the forward strand.
AAGCGCCGCCGCGCCCTGTGGGGCTGCTACGCGGGCTTCGCCGTCGCCCTGTGGACCAAGACCCAAGTGGTCCGAATAGGCCTCAACAACAGCTCCGTCGTGGACCTCGCGGTGCTGATCAAGCACTACACGTCCACCATCGCCATCCTGGCGATCCTCAGCTACATCGTCGCCATCTACGGCCACTTCCCGGCGGACGGGGAGATCCCGCGCCACGTGCGCTTCGCCCGGGTCGTCCAGCGGGTGGCGGCCAAGGCGTCGGTGGCCACCCTGATCCTCCTCACCGTGCTCTTCTTCACGGTGGTGGACCGCTCGGTCCCCGCGGACCGGTTCGTGGCCGAACACGCCGGCCAGTGGGGCGCCACGCTCTACATGAGCGTCTTCTACCTGTACTTGGGCGCCGCGTCCGCCGTCTGCGCCTATCAGTGGGCCCTGGCCACGGCCGACGCCAAGGCGCTTCATCTCCGGGTGGGCCTCGGCATGATGACCTTCGCGATGTTCATCGGCGTCGGCTACACCCTCAGCCGCACCCTGTTCCTCTGGATCAGCGTGGCCGACCGGCCCAGCGCGGGCTTCGCGCTGGCCTTCGACGAGATCACCGAGGCCGCCCAGGTGGTCCTCTTCGCCTTCTTCGCACTCGGCGCCTCCATCCCCGCCTTCAGCAAGGGCTGGCGGCGGGCCCGGCTGTGGCGGGCGCAGGCGGATCTGCATCCGCTGTGGCGCGAGCTGATGACGGCCTTCCCCGACCAGCCCTTCGCCCCGCCCGCCTCGCTCGCCCGCGAGCTGACCCGCTTCGGCACCCCCGCGGACCTGCGCGTCGACCGCTGGGCGGCCGACATCGCGGACGCCGTCGAGAAGCTGCGGCACTACGTGCCGGACGGCCTCCTCACCGCCGCCAAGGAGGCCGCCGAGGCCGAGGCCGCGGACCCCGGCAGGGCCGGCTCGCTCGCCGACGCCTACTGGATCAAGGCGGCCCTGGCCGCCAAGGCGGAGGGCGCGCCCGCCGGGAAGGCCGCCGCCTTCGAGACCAAGCCCGCCACAGACCAGGACGGCGAGGTCGCCTGGCTGGTACGGGTGGCCGCCGCGTACAAGGACATCCCGGAGCAGCGGGCCCGCGCCGTCCTGCGGTCCGGCCTCGGGGCGGGTCAGGAGTCCGGTGCGGGTCAGGAGTCCGGTACGGGTTCCGGTCTGGCGTCGTCCGGTCTGGAGGCCGGCGCGTGAACCGGACCGCCCGCGTCGTCACCGACGTCCTCCAGCCCCGCAACGTCCTGCTCGCGGGCATGCTCGGAATCGGCCTCGCCGCCGCGTCCGGGCACTGGACCGGCCTGCTGTGGGGGCTGCTCGGCGCGCTGTGCGCCGGGCTCATCCCGGCCGGCTACATCGAATGGGAGCGCAAGCGCGGCACCTGGGGCGACCGCCACGTCGTCGACCGCACCCAGCGGGCGCCCATCTTCTTCGTCATCCTCGGCTCCATCGGCACCGGTTCGGTGGTCATGCTCCTCGGCGGGGCGCCCACGGCCATCCTGGTCGCCATGCTCGCCCTGTGGGTGATGACGATCGGGCTGCTCGCGGTGAACACCGTCTGGAAGATCTCGGTCGACGCCGCCGTCGCCTCGGCCGTGGTGGCCCTGCTCTCCGCCGTGCACTCGCCCTGGTGGCTGATCGCCTACGCGCTCACGGCCGCCGTGTGCTGGTCCCGGGTCGCGCTGACCTACCACACGGTGGCCCAGACCGTGGCCGGAGCCACGCTCGGCGCGTCCACCGCCGCCGCGTTCCTCCTCGTATAGCCCGGGCCCGTCCTCGTAGCGTGCCCGCATCCGTCCTCGTAGAGCGTGGGCCCGTCCTCGTAAGTTCACGTCCGAAGCCTTGTTACGCCATGTTCTACGCGCGTATCTTCGCCCCTGGATCCGCGTGAGACGCCCGAAGGCGCCCTCCGCCGCCACTTTGACGACCCCTCATGGACCCTCAGCGACCCCGGTTGCCGCGCCGGCGCGGCAACCGGGGTCGGCCCCGTCCCGCCACGAAGGAGCTCCGCAACGGTGCCAAGACCCATATCCACTCGCCGCCGCTCCCCCCGCCTGCTGCTGCGTGCCGCCCTGCCTGCCGCGGTCACCGCGTCCCTGGTGCTCGTCCCGCTGCCCGGCGCCCTCGCCGCCCCGTCGACGGGCGCGGTCATCGCGGAGGTGTACGGCGGTGGCGGCAACTCCGGCGCGACGCTGAAGAACGACTTCATCGAGCTCGCCAACCCGTCCGCGGCCGCCTTCGGCCTGGCCGGCTACAGCGTGCAGTACCTGCCCGGCAACCCGAGCGCCACCAGCAAGTGGGGCGTCACCCCGCTGGGCGGTTCCGTCGCCCCCGGCGGCCGCTACCTGGTCGCCGAGGCGCCCGGTGCCGGCGGCACCGTGGACCTGCCGGCCGCCGACGCCGCCGGCAACCTGGCCCTGTCCGCCACCACGGGCACCATCGCGCTCGTCACCGGCACCGACGCGCTGACCTGCAAGACCGCCGCGGACTGCGCCGCCGACCCCCGGGTCGTCGACCTGGTGGGCTTCGGCACCGCCGTGGTCCACGAGGGCTCCGCCGCCGCCCCGGGCGCCTCCAACACCGCCTCGGTGGCCCGCGCCGCGTCCCTCGCCGACACCGACGACAACGCCGCCGACCTCCGGGCCGGCGCGCCCACGCCCGTCAACGGCAAGGGCGAGTCCACCCCGGGTGGCGGCGGCGACGGCTCCGGCGGCGGCCCGACCGAGCCCGGTACGGTGCGGATCCACGACATCCAGGGCGCCACCCGCCTCTCGCCGCTGGCCGGCAAGACGGTCGTGGGCGTCCCCGGCACCGTCACCGGCGTGCGGACGTACGGCTCCAAGGGCTTCTGGATGCAGGACCCGAACGCGGACGCCGACCCGGCCACCAGCGAGGGCGTGTTCGTCTTCACCGGCAGCGCCGCCCCCGCCGTCAAGGTCGGCGACGCGGTGCTCGTCACCGCCAAGGTCAGCGAGTACTACCCGAACAGCTCGGGCGGTTCGCAGTCCGTCACCGAGCTGACCGGGCCCAAGGTCACCGTGGTCTCCTCGGGCAACCCGGTGCCCGCGCCGGTCGTCCTCGACGGCACGAACATCCCCGCCGCGTACGCCCCGGAGGCGGCGGGCGGCTCGATCGAGTCCCTGCCGCTGCGGCCCGGAACGTACGCGCTCGACCTGTACGAGTCCCTCGAGGGCATGGACGTCCAGGTCGCCGACGTACCGGTGACGCAGGCCAGCAACGAGTACCACGAGCTGTGGGTGGACGCCCGCGAGCAGGACCCGCGCTCGTCCCGCGGCGGCGTCGTCTACCTCGGCTACGACCGGCCCAACTCCGGCCGTCTCATGGTCCAGTCGCTCGGCGCGGCCGCCGACTTCCCGGTCGCCGACGTCGGCGACCGGCTCACCGGCGCCACCGGCGGTCCGCTGGACTACACCTCGTTCGGCGGCTACTCCGTGGCGGCCACCCGGGTCGGCGGCGTCGAGTCCGGCGGGCTGCAGCGGGAGGTCACCGCGTCCGGCCTGCCGAGCGAGCTGAAGATCGGCACGTACAACGTCGAGAACCTCGACCCGGGCGACCCGGACACGAAGTTCGCCGAGCTGGCGGCCGGCGTGGTCACCAACCTGCGCTCGCCCGACATCCTGGCCCTGGAGGAGATCCAGGACGACAACGGCCCGGTCAACGACGGCACGGTGTCGTCCGACGCCACCGTCGCCGAGTTCGTCGAGGCGATCAAGGCGGCCGGCGGCCCGGCGTACGACTGGCGCTCCGTCGACCCGGTGGACGGCAAGGACGGTGGCGAGCCCGGCGGCAACATCCGCCAGGTCTTCCTCTTCAACCCGGCCCGCGTCTCCTTCACCGACATCCCCGGCGGCGACGCGACCACGCCGGTGGACGTGACCGGCACCGGCAACCGCACCTCGCTGACCGCGTCCCCGGGCCGGATCGACCCGGGCAACGAGGCCTGGAAGAGCAGCCGCAAGCCGCTGGTCGGCCAGTTCAGCTTCCACAACAAGCCGGTCTTCGTGATCGCCAACCACTTCAACAGCAAGGGCGGCGACCAGGGCCTCGACAGCCGCTTCCAGGCCCCGACCCGCAGCTCCGAGATCCAGCGCGCCAAGCAGGCCGCGGCCGAACAGGCCTTCGTCGCCAAGCTCCTGGCCGCCGACCCCCGCGCCCGGGTGGTCTCCCTCGGCGACTTCAACGACTACCAGTTCTCCCCCGCGCTCCAGACCCTCACCCAGGACGGCGTCCTGCGCGACCTGGTCGACGAACTCCCCGAGGCCGAGCGCTACTCCTACGTGTACCAGGGCAACTCGCAGGTCCTCGACCACATCCTGGTCAGCCCCGCCCTGAAGCCCCAGCACACCCACTACGACGTCGTCCACATCAACAGCGAATTCGCCACCCAGGCCTCCGACCACGACCCGCAGGTCGTCCGCATCAAGCCCTGATGTCCCCATCGGGTAGGTCATCGGCAGAGCCCCAGGTCACCGACCTGGGGCTCTGCCCGTTCGGAGCGGTCGGTGCGGCCCCACAAGGCCCGCTACAGGGCCCGCTATGACGTCGTCGTCGCCTTCCGTCGGGCCGTTGCGGTCCTCCGACGGCGCCACCCTCGCTCCACCCACCGGATGAGGCACACCGCGGTGACGACCCACACGGCGGCGAAGAGCCACAGCAGTGCCGGGGACGAGGTGGCGACCGTCGGTACGAACAAGGCCACGCAGGCGATGCCGAGGCATGCCGTGGACAGGCCGAGGCGGTGCCGGCGTATCCAGCCGCCAGGGCTGTTCTCCTGCCCGAGGGAGCGGAGGCGGTGGTCGAGGGGTTCGTCGCCGCCCCGCAGGTCCTGCTCGATGCCGTCGAGGATCATCTTCTCCTCGCGGGAGAGCTTCCGGTTGTTCATGACGAGCCTCCTCCGGTGTCGGGCGGTTCGGGCGGTTCGGACGGTTCGGGCGGCTCCGGCGGCTCCGGCGGTTCGGTCGGTACGGGCATGCGGAGCACCGCCGCGCCGTGGACGCGGCCGGCGGCGAGGTCGTCCAGGGCCGTGTCGGCAGCGGCGAAGTCGTAACGGGACAGGGTCGGGCGCAGTCGGTGTTCGGCGGCCGCGGACAGGAACGCGCGTCCGTCCTCGCGGGTGTTGGCGGTGACGCTGCGGACGGTCCGCTCCCGGAAGAGGTGCTTGCGGTAGTCCAGTGGCGGGATGTCGGAGAGATGGATGCCCGCTACGGCGAGCGTTCCGCCGCTGCCCAGTGCCTCCAGGCCCACCGGGACGAGGTCGCCCGCGGGGGCGAAGAGGATGGCGGAGTCCAGCGGTTCGGGCGGCCCTCGCAGGGCGTCGCGGGCCGAGGCGGCGCCGAGTTCCAGGGCGAGGGTCTGGGCGGCGGGCGAGCGGGTGAGCACGTGGACGGTGGCGCCCTCGGCGAGGGCGAGCTGTGCGACGAGGTGCGCGGAGGCGCCGAATCCGTAGATGCCGAGCCGGCCGCCGGCGGGGAGGTCCGCCCGGCGCAGGGCCCGGTAGCCGATGATCCCGGCGCAGAGCAGGGGCGCCAGCTCTTCGGCGGAGTAGGCCTCCTCGGCGGAGTGTCCGGGGGATCCGGCGGATCCGGCGGACCCGGCGGACCCGGCGGTGGGCAGCTCGTAGGCGTACTCCGCGGGGACGGTCGCGTACTCGGCATAGCCTCCGTCCGCGTCCCAGCCGGTGTAGCGCGAGGACAGGCACAGGTTCTCCCGGCCGCGCGTGCAGTACGGGCATGCGCCGCACGTGCCGCGGAGCCACGGGATGCCGATCGGCGCGCCGGCTCGGGGCCGCTGCTCCCCGGTGACCTCGCTGCCGGTGGCCACGAGGTCGCCGACGGCCTCGTGGCCGGGTACGACCCGGTCCTGGTGGGGCAGCAGGTCGTGGTCGCGGACGTGCAGATCGGTACGGCACACGCCGCAGGCCCGTACGCGGACCAGCAGCTCGTCCGGCGACGGGACCGGTACGGGGAGCTCCGTGCGCTCCAACCGGCCCGGGCGGTCGGCGGAGACGACCCAGGCCGCCATGGTCTCCGGAAGGCTCTTCGGAAGGGTCTCCGGGTGGGTCTCCGGAAGCGAGGTGTCCATGCCGTCTCCTCCCGCCGTCTCCTCACCGCTCACGTCACCGCTCACGTCACTCCTCTGATGAGCGCGTTCCCGGACGTCGTGCCGCTATGCCCGGCTGGGGCAGGGGCGGCAAATGGGCGGGGAATGGGCGGGCCCTGCCCGGGCAGCCGAGAGAGTGGAGAGCTACCGCCCGAGGACCTTGTGAACGGGTGTGATCATGGTGAGCGACACGCAGACCGGTCTCCCTCCCCCGACCCGTCCGATGCCGCCGGACCCCGCGGATCCGTCGGAACCGCGGCCGGCGCCCCCGACGAACCCGTTCCCTGCCGGGCCGCCGGCACCCCGTCCGGGTCCGAGGCCCGGTCCGGGGCCGGGTCCTGGCCCCGCACCGGCACCCAGGCCAGGGCCGGAGCCGACGCGGGCCCCGATGGGCACTCCGCCGAATGATCCGGTGCCGCCGAGCCCCACGCCGGCACCGGGCCCGGGTCCTGGCCCGCAGCCGGGGCCGGTGCCCGGTCCGGTGCCCGGGCCCGGCGGCCCCGACCCGGTTCCGCCGACGCCTCCGCGGCCCGGACCGGATCCCAAGCCGGGGGGCCCGCGCCCGGAGCCGCGACCCCAGCCGGGCCCGCTGCCCGGTCCGGTGCCCGCGCCGGAGCCGGTGACGTGAAGGGAGCTCGCCATGAACACCAATGAGCAGAGCGGGCAGAGCGCGGAGCCCCGGCGCATCGTCGTCGGAGTGGACGGCTCCCCGACCTCGTACGAAGCCCTGCGATGGGCGGTACAGCAGGCCCGCCTGACCGGCGCGAAGCTGGAGGCGTGGGGCGCCTACGACGTGCCCGGAGCCGTGGGCTGGTCCGCGTCGGGCGTGGACGCCGCCTTCGACCCGCAACAGGCCAGACAGGCGGTGTCCGACGAGATCCGCGCCGTGATCGACCAGTCGGGCGACGTGCCGTTCGAGGAGCACGTGGCCCCGGGCAACCCGGCCGCGGTGCTGACCGAGGCATCGGTGGGCGCGGACCTGCTCGTCGTGGGCAGCCGGGGCCGTGGCGGATTCGCCAGCCTGCTCCTCGGCTCCGTCGGCCAGCAGTGCGCCGTGCACGCCTCCTGCCCGGTCGCCATCGTCCGCCCCGGCACCACCGCTGCCCAGGAGGCAGGGGCGGAGGCTGGGGCAGAGGGCGGCGCCTGACTCACGGGCCTCGGGCCTCGGGCCATGGTCCGTCCGCTGAGACACCGGGTGAGGAGGATGCGATGACGGCGTCGGTGAACGGCCGCCCCCAGTCAGCCGCGGCGCCGGGCAACCCGATGCTCGCCACGCTCAGCTCGCGCCGCGACTTCGACGAAGAGTGGATCTTCGAACGCAAGCTGGACGGCGTCCGCGTGCTCGCCACCCGGACGCGGACCGAGGGCGAGCCGCGGCTGCTCTCCCGCAGCGGGAAGCCGCTGAACTCCACCTACCCGGAGATCGCCGAGGCCCTCGCGGCGCAGGACCGCCGTGACTTCACGGTGGACGGGGAAATGGTCGCCCTGTGGCACGGCCGCACCGACTTCGCCCGCCTCCAGCAGCGCATGCAGCTCACCGATCCCGCCGCCGTACGGGCGAGCCGTGTGCGGGTCACGTACTACCTCTTCGACCTGCTCCGCCTGGACGGTCACGACACCACCCGGCTCCCCTTGCGTACCCGCAAGCGGCTGCTGCGCGACGCCTTCGCCTTCGGCCCCCCGCTGCGCTTCACCCCGCACCGCAACCGCTACCGCTCCCGCGACCGCTCCCGCGACGCTTCCAGCAACGACTCCCTCCTCGACCAGGCGTGCGGCCGCGGCTGGGAGGGCCTGATCGCCAAGCGGGCCGACGCGCCCTACGTCCACCGCCGGTCCACCGACTGGCTCAAGCTCAAGTGCTCGGGCGGCCAGGAGTTCGTCATCGCCGGATTCACCGAGCCGGCCGGCCGGCGGGTCGGCTTCGGCGCCCTGCTCCTGGGCTACTACCAGGACGGGCGGCTGCGGTACGCCGGCAAGGTCGGCACCGGCTACGACACCGCCACCCTGCGCGGCCTGCGCCGGCGTCTCGACGGCCTCGAACGGCAGCGGTCGCCGTTCGCCGACGCGGAGGTACGGGGACGGGCCGCGCACTGGGTGCGCCCCGAACTGGTCGCGCAGGTCGCCTTCACCGAATGGACCGCCGCCGGCCTGCTGCGCCACCCCCGCTACCTCGGGCTGCGCGACGACAAGGCCGCGCGCGATGTGGTCCGCGAACAACCGGCCGGGAGAAGCTGATGTCCCCCACGGTGACGGCGAAACGCCTGCTGGAGGAGTACGGGCACACCCACGCCGAGGAGGCGGGCATCCAGCTGCGGAACACCCCCGCGCCGCTGTACCAGCTGCTGACCCTCTGCGTGCTCTGCTCGGTCCGCATCAAGGCCGACATCGCGGTGGCCGCCGCCCACGAACTGTTCAAGGCCGGAATGCGCACCCCGCGCGCGATGGCCGAAGCGCCGTGGCAGGACCGGGTGGACGCGCTCGGCCGCGCGCACTACCGCCGCTACGACGAGAGCACCGCCAACGCGCTGGGCGCCGGCGCCGAGCTCGTACTCGACCGGTACCGCGGAGACCTGCGCCGGCTGCGCGAGGAGGCCGACGGGGACCCCGGGCAGGTCCGCACGCTCTTGCGGGAGGTCCCGCGGATCGGGCCGGTGGGCGCCGACATCTTCTGCCGCGAGGCCCAGGGCCTGTGGCCCGAACTCCGCCCCGCCTTCGACGAACGGGCCCGCCACGCCGCAGCCCGCCTCGGCCTCCCGAAGACGCCCGAGCGCCTCGCGCGCCTGGTCGACCCCGAGGACCTGCCGCGACTGGCGGCGGCCCTGGTCCGGGTCGAACTCGACAAGGGAGCCGCCGCCGACCTGCGTAACGCCGGCTGAGATCCGGGAAGCGGCCGGGGTCGGACAGTTTCGCGAAGATCCGGAGGCGTGCGGGGCCGCGGTCGGCCGAGGCGCTTCGGCGGCACGAGGGCTTCAGTCCCGTGCCTCCGGTGCGCGGACCGTGTCGCCGGCCAGGGTGAGGCAGCGGCGCACGAGTGCGAGGGTGCGCTGTGTGACCGTATCGAGGGGGGTGCCGTTCTCGACGGCGGCCAGGGCGGTGTGCAGCATTCCGGCGATCAGGTCGGCCGTGAGCGCGGGTTCGGGAACGCCGAGCTCCCGGACGGCGGCGCGGAACGGTTCGACCTGCTCCAGGTGGAGTTCCATCAGCCGCTGCTGGCAGGCCGGGGGAAGGCCGGCGTTCATGAGGGCGACGGCGGGCCGGTGTGCGCCCTCGGCGCCGAGGCGGAGGCTTTCCCTGAAGAACGCCTCGACTCGTTGCAGTGGCCCGTTCGCGGCGGCCAGGGCTCGGGTGAGTGCTTCGTCGGAGCGCCGGAAGGCTTCCTCCGTGATGGTGGCCAGGAGGGCTGCCGAGGAGTCGAAGTACCCCAGGTCTCTGACCTGGGGCTTCGCAGAAGAGCGGATGACGGGAGTCGAACCCGCGCCGGCACGGCCTCGCGAGGGGCGTCGGTGCCTGTGCTTACCGGTCGGTGGCGGTCCGGAGGGTGTCGAGGGTGGCCTGGAAGCCGCGGATGAGAGCGGCCAGGCCCGCGTCGAACGCGATGTCGCGGTAGTCGGGCGGGGCGTTCAGGAACGGGTCCAGGCCGGGCGGGAGTTCGTCCTCCGGCAGGGGCAGCGCGATGGGGGCGTCGACCAGGGCGAGGGCCGAGCCGGCGAGGAAGTACTCGAAGGACTGCACGAAGGGCATCAGGTGGTCCTCCGGCCATCCGGCGGCGCGCAGCACGTCGAACGCCGCCGCGTAGCCGCGCAGGGCGGCGGCCGAGCGCACCGGCCGTCCTGCGAGGAGGGGGATCGCGTGCGGGTGGGCGGCGATCGCGGTCCGGTAGGCGCGGGCCCAGCTGTCCACCGCCGCGGTCCACGGGTGGATGCTCGCGTCGAGCTCCATCTCGGCCGCGATCAGCTCCCGGATGCCGTCGATGATCTCGTCCCGGCTGGAGACATGGTTGTACAGGGAGGGGCCCTTGACGCCCAGTCGGGCGGCGAGCCGGGGCGTCGACAGCGCGGCGGCGCCCTCCTCGTCCACCAGCGCCAGGGCGGCCCGCAGGATGCCCTCCCGGGTCAGCGGGGAGCGTGGCGGCCTGCCCATCTCCTGACCTCCCTGGCTTCTCGCCCGTGCGGTGCGTGGCCTGATGTCGACGGTTCGGCAGTGGTCTTGACTGCCCGGTTTTCGTGTGTGGTTACCGGCTAGTGTACGGTCTGCCCAACGGGAACTACAGGCTGTAGTTTCGCCTCTGCGGTCAGCGCAGCGGGTACATCCGTGCACCCGGCGACGGGCGTGGCCTGCCCCGATTTCGGGCCGCAGCCTCGCGCGGCCCGCCAGTCATGTCATGAGCCTGACATCGCCTGTGTCAGGCCCATGCGCCTGCGTTCCACCTCTCCCCACACATCGAACCTGACCAACTCGACGTCGAAGGTGACCACTCCGCATGTCCATACGCACCCGAGCACTGACCGTGCTCACGGTGGCCGCCGCCCTCACCCTCAGCGGCTGCGGCACGACGCCACCGGCGGCCCGCTCCGCCGCCGACAACGCCCCCGCCGTCCACGCCGGCGCCACCCCGAGTGCCGCCTCCCCGACGGGCGACCCCACGGCCACGCCCACGCCCACACCCACCCGCACACCGCAGGCACGCCGGCACACCCCCGGCACCACGAGCCTGCCGGTCACGGTCGTGCCGAGGGAGAAGCCGGCGAAGCTGGCGATCGTCACTCCTCCCGCGAAGTCCGGCAAGCCCGCCCAGGCCGACACCCCGGACCTCAAGCTCGCCTCGTACGACCGGCGGACCGGCGAGGCCGTCCTGGCCCCCGCCGACGACGCTCCGCAGAACGCCGCGACCGTGGCCGACGCAGCGGTCCGGCCCGGTCAGCTGATCGACAGTCCGCCGACCCCGGCCGCCCCGCGCGGCGCGCTCCTCGCGGTCACCGAGGTCAGGCCGACCGAGGCCGGGAAGACCGCCGTCAGCACCCGCCCGGCCACCGTCTCGGAGCTCCTCGGCGACAGCTCCGCCAGCCTGCGCACCGCCCTCGACCCGCGCAGCATCAACGTCGAGCCGCAGGTCAAGGACCTCAAGGTCTCCTTCACCAAGCGCGCCGACGGCGGCGACGGCTCCGTCTCGGCGGGCCTGAAGCTGGACGCGGACACCACGATCCCGCTGCCCCACGGGGCCTCGGTGTCCCTGGCCGGCTCGGTCCAGCTCGACCCGAGCCTCGACTTCTCCTACGACGGCCACATGCTCAGCCCCAAGCAGGCCGGCGTCGGCTTCCAGGTCGCCGCCCGTGCCGACTGGCGCGTCCGCGCCGGGATCGCCGGCTCCGCCGAGCCGGTCCGGATCCCGCTCGCCAAGCTCCACTCCACCCCCACGGTGATGGTCGGCCCCGTGCCGATCGTGTTCACCCTGGACCTCACGCTCTACGCCACGGTCGGAGCCGACGGCAAGGTCACCATCGACGCCGAGCAGCAGCTCGCCGCCACCTGGGGCATCCGCTCCGACTACACCAAGGGCACCGGCTGGAAGACGCTCACCGACCCCGGCACCCTGAACATCTCCCCGGTCCGCGCCACGCTCAGCGGCCAGGCGTCCGTCCGCACCGGCCTGAACATCGAGGGCTCGGTCGCCCTGTACGACGCGGTGGGCCTGAAGGCGTCGATCAAGCCATACCTCCGGACGGCCGTCGAGGGCTCGGTCACCATCGACTCCACCGGCGCCGCCCCGGTCGTCAACGGCAAGGCCGGCGTCTACGGCGGGCTCGACATCAACGGAGCCCTGATGGCCCGTATCGCCATCCTCGGCACCCCGCTCTTCGAGAAGGAACTGGCGTTCCCGATCTACCAGCGCGAATGGCCCCTCGCGGCGTACAGCACCTCCGGCGCGGCCCCGCCGTCGCCCCGGCCGGCCCCGTCAGCGACGGGGTGACAGACCACTCTCCCGGCCCGCCCCCTGCAATCCCCCGGCAGCGGGGCGGGCCACCTTTCCTGCCTTCTCACACGACGCGGAGCCCGGAGACCGTCAGGTGTCCGACCCCCGGCCGAGGATCTCGCGGGCCCGCAGGCCGGCCTGGAAGCGGGACCGCGCGTCCAGGGCGGCCATGAGAGTGGCGACCCGTCGGCGGTAGGTGCGCAGGGACACCCCCAGCCGGTGGGACGCGGCCTCGTCCGTATGGCCGGCCGCCAGGGCCACTTCCGGCCCGGGAGATCGCCGGTCCCGCGAACGATCCGGAGACGTCGGCGGCTGTGCTGAGGCGGGCCGTCGAACTCGGGGTGAATCACATCGACACCGCCTGGTTCTACTTTCACGGCGGGCTCTCGGCCAACGGCCTGATCCGCCGCGTCCTGCACCCCTATCCCGAGGAGCTGGTCCTGGCGGCCAAGGTCGGCCCGGTCCGACACCCCGACGGCAGCTGGGGCGCCCCGGCCGGGCCCCGGGAACTCGTCGCCGGCGTCCACCGCACACTGCGGGAACTCGGCCGGGACCACCTCGACCTCGTCTATCTGCGGCTCCACGAGGATGACGACGAAACGACTGCCGAACGGTTCGGCGCGCTCGCCGTCCTGCGGGAGGAGGGGCTGATCCGGCACCTCGGCCTCAGCAACACGACCACCGGGCAGCTCGCCCGTGCGCAGCAGATCGCCCCGGTGGTGGCGGTACAGAACATGTACGGCCTCTTCCACCGCCGGCACCCGGAGGTCCTCGACGCCTGCACCCGGCAGGGCATCGCGTTCGTGCCGTTCTTCTCCTTGGAAAGCCTCGGCCGTCCGGAGCCGACCGAACCGCTGGCCCGTATCGCCGCCCGGACCGGAGCCTCTCCCGAACAGGTCAAGCTCGCCTGGACGCTGGCCCGTTCACCGGTTGTCCTTGCGATCCCCGGTACTTCCTCGGTGGCCCATGTGGAGGACAACATCGCGGCGGCCGACCTGCCTCTCGACCAGGAGGACCTCGCGGCTCTTGACGCGCTGTCGGCCTGAGTGACGGGTCTGGACAACAACTCTGCAGGCGGGACCGGTCACCAAGCGTGGTGCGGGTCGCCGGACAGGGCTGTGGCCGGGGCGGCGGGCTGGTCTGCTTGCCGGGAATCGGATCACCATCAACGGGGTTGGTGGGGGACGAGCCGATCATTGGAGGGTCATGCGAGCGATTCAGGTGTACGAAGTGGGCGGTCCCGAGGTGCTGCAGGAGGCCGAGGTGGACCAGCCGCGGCCGGGTCCGGGCGAGGCGGTCGTGGAGGTCGCCGCATCCGGGGTCAACTTCCTCGACGTCTACCACCGCGAAGGCCGGTACAGCCTCCCGCTGCCCTTCACCCCGGGCGCTGAGGGCGCCGGCACGGTCGTCGAAGTCGGACCCGGCGTCGCTGACGTCGCAGTCGGGGACCGGGTCGGTTGGGTGGAGATTCCCGGCACGTATGCCGAGCGGGCCGTCGTGGACTCCTCCCGGCTGGTGCCGCTGCCCGACGACATCGGCTTCGAGACAGCCGCCGCCGTACTCCTCCAAGGCATGACCGCGCACTATCTCGTCAAGGACGCCTACCCGGTTCAGGGGGGCGACACGGTGCTCGTGCATGCGGCTGCTGGTGGCATGGGGCTGCTTCTGACCCAGCTCATCACCCATCTCGGCGGCAGGGTGATCGGCACGACGTCGACCACGGCGAAGGCCGAGCTGGCGAAGCGTGCCGGGGCCGCCGAGGTGATCTTCTCCTCCGAAGTCGACGATCTCGCAGCCGAGGTGAGGCGGCTCAACGACGGTCAGGGACTGCCGGTTGTCTTCGACGGCGTCGGCGCGCACACCTTCGATGCGAGCCTCGCCAGCCTGCGAACCCGCGGCCATCTCGTGCTCTTCGGCGCGGCAAGTGGTGCCGTGCCGCCGTTTGATCCGATTCGGCTCGCCCACGGCGGATCGCTGACCCTGATCCGGCCCAGCCTCGGGGACTTCATCGCCGATCGGTCCGAACTGCTCCGACGGGCAGCCGATGTGTTCGAGTGGGTGCGCTCCAAGACGCTTGAGATCACCGTAACGGGCCGCTACGCATTGTCCGAGGCCGCCCAGGCCCACAGCGATCTGGAGGCTCGGCGTACCACCGGCAAGCTGCTCGTCATACCCGATGCGGCCGCTATGGGACGCCGCGAGGATTCGCAGAGCTGATCGCGGGTGACGAGGTCGGGACAGACACGTTCTCGAACGAGCTTCAGCCAGTCGTCCCCGTCGGTTTCCGGTGCTCGTCCCACGATGTCGGACACGGAACCGCGGTAGGTAGTGCCGAGCTTGGTGACCACTCCCATGTGGGGCCTGGGCCATACGTGACCTTGCTCAGCCAATTCGCGGGAAGCAGCACGCGGTCGCCGACTTCGAGCCGGCCGCTCCCGCGTCAGCGATAGGCATGCTTACCGACTTGCACGACCTGACAGCCGTCGACCTCGTACACGCGCAGTGCACCGTCCAACTGCTCCTCAAGCTCCATGCTGCGCTTCTCCAGATACGCGATGGGGGACTTGGAGAAGCTCGCACCGCTTTCGCGTCCCTCTTCCCCCTTCGTTCCACCTTCCCATGCTGGGTGGGCTCGCACGAATCATCTGGGTCGCTGTCCTCGTTGACCGCCGGCAGTCGTCCAAGAGACGGGGCGGGCCGGTACCCGGTCCAAGATCTGTTTGAAAGCTTCGGCGCTGAACCGCCAGGAGATGGACTTGCCCGCCAAGCTGGCGGGACGGATCGTCCCCCCAGGCCGCTCACGACGTGCAGTCCGGGCCCCTATGGCACGCGGCACCTCGTCCTGGCTGCTTCCGTCAGCCCCGTGATGACCGCTGTTTACCGCCCCCTGCTGGAACGTTGTGGCACGGCCCTCGACAGGAGGGGAAGGCGCCGTCCGGGGGCTCGGGGCGCCGAGAACGTGTGCGTCATGGGGGATACGGTTCGCAGGCCACTCCGTCCCCGTCTCGGTCGAGGTGCGGAGCGTACCCGGGCTCGCCCCTGTGGAGAGGTGCGGCGCCCGCGGCTCGTGCCGCGTCGCAGTCCTCGTAGTAGATGGAGGGGGGCAGCTCCGGCCCGGTCACCTCGTGTACGTCAGCGCCGACGATCGTGCCGCCGCGAACCGTGTAGGTGCCTTCGTAGATCCTCAGCGAGCCGTCGGCCTGCGCGGCCTCCAGCCTCACGGAGACGGTGTCACCGGCTGTGCCGAGGATGTGAACCGTGTCGGGCGCTCAGAGCTCCTATCGGGCCGCACTGGTGATCGTGACGTCGTAGGTGCAGGTCAGAGGACTGATACGGAGCCTCCGGCGAGACGATTCGGGGGCTCGTTGCCTCCGCGTGCCCCTTCTCGTGGGACTGAAAGGCGTGCGAGCAGCGACACCCGTCTGCCAACAAACAAGCCCCAGGTCTGTGACCTGGGGCTTTGCCGTGGAGCGGTGGATCAGCTCGGCTGGGCGGGGCCTCCATCGCCGAGGAATCGGGCGGCTACGGCGGACACGTCGGCCAAGGTGTCGGGCCCGTCGGCGGCGATGGGTACCACGTGGTCGATGGCGGCGGACGGCGCGTCCGGCCATGGTGCTGCCCGGTCCACTGGGCAGAAGCAGAGTCGCTGCGGGCGCAGGCGCCGCTCAGCCCTCGGCCGGAGGCTCTCCCTCGGCCGCCGCGCGGCGGTATTCGGCGTTGATGCGCTGGGCTTCTTCGAGCTGGTCCTCAAGGATGATGATGCGGCAGGCGGCCTCGATGGGCGTGCCCTGGTCGACAAGTTCCCGGGCGCGGGCGGCGATGCGCAGCTGGTAGCGGGAGTAGCGCCGGTGGCCGCCCTCGGAACGCAGCGGCGTGATGAGGCGGGCTTCCCCGAGAGCGCGGAGGAATCCGGGGGTCGTGCCGATCATGTCGGCGGCCCGGCCCATGGTGTAGGCGGGGTAGTCGTCATCGTCGAGACGGCCGAGGGCATCGTCTGCTGTCATTCTCACCTCTCTGGGGGGAGGGGCCGAGGAGACCTGCGCTCTGGCCCTTCGGACACCAGAGCGCCCGAGGAGGACCGTGATCCGGTGGTGGTCCGCACGCGGAGCCACACGCCGGCACACTCCTCGCGGTGCCGTGTCCGCTCGGGCACGGATGCTCTCCGCCCAACCTTCCGGTGTGCGTCGGGGCCGACGCCTTCACCGAGGGTAATGCTGCCATCCACACCGCCGTACCACGGAGCCGTGCCTGATCCCGGGCGTGCCCGCATCACGGCCGACGTCCGAAGGTCCTCCGCCGCGTGACTCCGCCGGGGCGAGCGTCTCCCGCTCGCGAGAGCGGCCGGACGACAGCCGGAGGTCGGCGTGAACGCAGTCGGTTCCCGCGTCTCGTACGGGATGTGCGCCCGCCGCAGGGTCAGGCCGCCGTGGACGTGCCGGGCAGGGTACGCCTGCCGGACCTGGCCGTCCGTGGCCGCGGAGCGGGTACGTCAGGTGAAGCCGAGCCGGGTCATGGCACGGACGACCTCGCGGGCGCTGAAGTCGCGGCGGTCCTGGCGGGTGATGAGGGCGCCGACCTGCATGGCGGGGTACTCACGGCGCCCGATGACGTCCTTCATCGTCTCCAGGACACCGTTCTTCGTCAGCTCGAACGGGAAGCGGGCGATGACGCACCGCATAGAAGCTCGCAGAAGAAGGAGAGACGGGATCGGCTGGTACGGCGGTGGGGCGGGTGGGTGTGCTCGGCCTCGGCCCGCGTCGTCAAGGACGGGACGGAAAGCCCGCGGGGCGCAGGTCACGCAGCTGTACCCGGTCTGTGTAGGCGGAAGTGGCGCGGAAGCCGTTGAGCTGGGCCCGGGTGACGAGGCCGGTCGGCCGGCCGTCGTCGTCCCGGACGATGAGGCGCCCGGTGCGTGCGCCGCTCATGACTGCCAGAGCCACCTCGACGGTCATGTCGGCCCAGACATGCGGCTCTGCCTCGCCGGTCGGGGGCGCGGGCGGGCTGCCGGCGGCGGTGTGCGCGGGGTCGAGCTGTGCCTGATCCGATGTCACATGCGGCTCCTGGGTGGGAGAGAGGAGTGCCGGCCCCGGGTACGAGGGTTCTGGCCGCCGGGGCTGGGATCCGGAGCGCATGACGGGGTCGGAAGTATCGCGTCGAGCCCCCGCCTTCGGCGCCGGGCGCGGCGAGCAAACGCCATCACGGATGTCCGGGATACGGCGCGCGGTGCCCGTGCTGTTCATGCGGGACCGCATCGACGCGGTGAACATCCCTGAATTCCCAGGCGATCGAATGACGTGGAGAATTCCGAGAAAAGCTTCGAATGGATATGGAATCCGGGTCGGCGGAGAGAAGAATGCGGCTGGGGCCCGCACCCCGAGGGATGCGGGCCCCAGCCACGTCGTGCGCGTCAGCGTCAGGCGGGAACGATGTTCTCGGCCGTCGGGCCCTTCTGGCCCTGCGCGATGTCGAAGGTGACCTTCTGGCCTTCCTGCAGCTCGCGGAAGCCCTGGGAGGCGATGTTCGAGTAGTGGGCGAACACGTCGGGGCCACCACCGTCCTGCGCGATGAAGCCGAAGCCCTTTTCTGCGTTGAACCACTTCACGGTGCCACTGCTCATGTCATATCTCTTTCTGGGGGCTCATCGGCATCCGCACTGCGCGGATGCTGTGTCGCCGTGATGATTACCCCGCCGGAGAGACCGGAGACAAAAAAGCACTCCCAGTGGCCGACGGGCTTGACTGGGGGCACTTGAAGTTTCGGGAACCACAACTGCAACTGAAATCGAGGCTAGCATGCGGACTCGATCGTTCCCGGTCCGATGGCGTCACTATTTCTAGACGTCAAAAAGACTGACTGCGCGACCCCTCGCATTTCTCATCCCGCCGGAGCAGATACTCGTTCGCGGCGTGGAGAGATCGGGGAGACGACAGACCGGCAGCCGTCACCTCCACATGCTCCGCGGCAGGGGGATCATGCGTGCTCCGACGACGGGGCGGGGGTGGGAAGGGGGCTGCGATGAGGCCCCGCCCCCCGTCTCCCAGGCGTTCTCACCGGCCGTGGCCTCCCGCAGGCGGCGGCCGGTGGCGTCCTCGTCGGACATGAGGGTGTCCGTGGTGTGGAGGTTGCCCGGGGTGGAGGCGACGGCCATCAGCCTTGCGGCGGAGGCGGGTTCGGTCTCCGGGGGAATCACGAGCAGGTCGCAGCGGCCGAGGTTGTACGAGAGCAGGATCATCGTGTCGGGAGCCTGGTCGGTGAACCAGCCGATGTGCACGGCGTATTCGCCGACGGGGACCTGGTACGGGGCGACGGGCCAGGGCGCGGGGTTCGCGGTGATGCGCGTGACGCGTCCGAAGCGGTCCCGTAGCGCGTCCACCAGGGGCGGCAGCTCGGTGGCGAGATCGCGTGAGTACGGCCACCAGGCGCCGTCCAGCAGCCCGGCCAGGGAGGTGCGCGGTGTGAGTGCCAGGCGTGCCTGGCGGGTGGGAGCGGTGGTGCTGATCATGAGACTGGGACCTGTCCCCGGGGTGCCTGTGGGCACCCCGGCCTGATGATCGCCGGGAACGACGTCCGCGTGGGGGCGGGTGTTCGAGGTGCTCCCGGTACCTCCAACGTACTCCGCGCCGGAGCCGGGCGGGGGCGGCGGGCCGGGCGGTTCTGACGGCGGGCGTGGCCGCCGGACGCGCCGCGTCCCTGTCACCCTCGTCCGCGCCACTCGATGAGGACGAGGGTCGCGTCGTCGGTGGTGGTCTCGCCGCGGGCCCGTCTGAGCGTGTGGGACAGATCGCGTGCCACGGCCCGTACGCCCCGGTCGGCCTGGTCCAGTCGGTGGACACGGTCGATCAGCCGGTCCTCGCCGAACTCCTCCTGCCCGGCCTCGTGTTCCTCGATCAGACCGTCGGTGAAGCAGAGGATCCGGTCCCCGGGCGCGAGGGCCACGTCGCTGACCTGCGGCTGGTCTCCGCCGAAGCCGACGGGGAGGGTGGTGGGGCTGTTCAGGCGGCGTACGACGCGGTGGTCGCGGATCAGCATGGGGGCGGGGTGCCCGGCGTTGACCCACTGGAGGCGGCCGGTGCCGGTGTCCAGCCGCAGCATCTGCGCGGTGACGAAGTGGTCGGGGGCGAACTGCTCGGCCACCGCCCGGTCCATGAAGAGATAGATCTCGGACAGCTCGACGCTGATCCGGCGGGCATGCCGGTACGCGCCGATGGCGACGGTCGCCATCGTGGCCGCGTCCAGGCCGTGGCCCATGGCGTCGATCATGGCGAGGTGAAGGGTGCCCCCGTTCAGGGCGTAGTCGAAGCTGTCGCCGGCCACGTCGTAGGCGGGCTCCAGGACTCCGGCGACGGCGACGCGCGGCGTCGTCATGGCCAGCGGCGGCAGGAGCGACCACTGGATCTCCGCGGCGACGCTCATCGGTTCGATGCGGCGGGTGCGGAAGAACAGATCGGTGTAGCGGTTCTTGGTCTGCATCATGTCGGTCGTCAGGCCCGCGAGCCTGCACAGGATGCGGCGGTCGTCGTCATCGACCGTGTCCAGGGTGACGGCCAGGACGCCCGCCTGGTCGCCGCCGTGCAGCAGCGGTACGTGGAGCCGTACCCCGTCGGCCAGCGGCACCTCGACCGGGCGGGAGGTGAGGAAGCACCTGCCGGCCGTCGAACCGTCGATGGGCAGGGGCCGACCGCCCTTCAGCCCTTCGCCGGGGAGCGGGACCAGTGTCTGCTGCCCGTAGTCCTGGAGCAGGATCTGCACATCCCGGCCCCCGATCCGGGCCGCCGTTTCGGCGACGACCTGCCCGACCCGTTCGGCCGGCAGCTCGTGCGCTCGGTCCAGGAACCCACCCAGCAGCGTCTCCCCGAAGCCTGCCGAGCGGTCGTGAACTCGGTCCTCGTGCCGTCCGACGGTCATCCGGAGCCTCCAAGCGGGTGGCGGGCCGACGACCGGGGCTGGTGCCGATGAGCCGGATCCGACGCCATCGCGGTGCGGCTTCCAGGATGCTCCGGGGCGACCCGGGCCGCCACGCGCGTCCGTCGGCTCCGCTGCCTTGTCAGGGTTCTTCGGAGTGAGGCCCGGTGCCGCTCGGGGGCCTGCTGGTGGCCAGCCAGGACCGGGCCGGTTCGGCGGTGTGGGCGGTGTCGACGGTGAGGTGGAGGCGGGTACCCCCGCCAGGGGTGGGGTAGCTGCGCTGCTCGCCGCCGGCGAAGCAGTGACGCAGGATGTCAGCCACCACCCGGGCGGCGTCCGGGGTGGCGGAGACGATGCGGACCTCGGCGTACCCCGGAGGCGGAAGGGCTTCTGCTTCTGACTCGTTGCGGTCCAAGGCGGCACCGTCCTTTCCACTGGAAGTCCGCCCGCGAACGCCTGGAGCGGGCCGGGCACGCCCCCGTACGTCCACGGTACGTCCGAAGCCGCCGGTGCCGAACGGCTCCGCAGCGGGGAGCGGCGCATCCGCGGGTCTTCCCGGAGTACGGTGAAGGAACGGGGCCGCCGCCCCGCCCGCCGGCCCGGCGTCTGCCGTGGCACCGGTCCGGGCGGCAGCGGCACCACCCGTGGACGGACGGCCCGATCATGACCGACGCAGGCACTTCTCCCCACCACGTCCCCCCGTCTTCACGCCTCCTGCCGGACGAGGTCCACCGGGCTGTGGGACCGGGCACCGCGTTGCTCCGGCTGGAGACGACGGGGTCCCGGCAGAGCCTCCTCGACGGCGCATGGTGGCCCCGCTCGCGTGATGTCGAGCGGGAGCTCCCGCCGCTGATCACCGCCCTGACCGAGCACCTCGGCCCCATCACCCGGGTCGGCCTGGACGCCTCCGCCTGGAACGGCATCCCGCCCCGCCTGGTCGTCGACGACCAGGTCGTGCACCTCGACTCCTTCCCCGTCGGCGACGACACCGTCCTGATCACCCGAGGCGACAACGACCACTTCTCCCTCCTGGCCGTCCCGCCCGCCACCACGCCCGAGGCCGCCCGCACGGCCATGGCCCGCGCCGTTCACGCCGACAACGTCACCCAGGCCGCCGAGATCCTCCTCGCCGAACTCCCCCACCCCGCGGCCCCGTCGGCCGGCACCGCCCTGGACAACAACGAAGCCCCAGGTCGGTGACCTGGGGCTTCGCAGAAGAGCGGATGACGGGAATCGGACCCGCGCTATGAGCTTGGGAATCACCGACGCCCGTCTCGATCATTTGTGTCCTGACCTGCGGAAACGCTCCTTGGTATGGCATTCTTCGCCGATCCCGAGACGCCGGTGTTGACCGCTGCTCACCGCCCTGAAGGGCACGGGCCGGCCATGGCCGCGATCCGGGCCAGCCGGTCTGCCCACGCGCCACCGTCTGGTGTTCGTTCACCTGGACGGAGCGACGGTGGGACCGGGCCGGCTGACCTGCCGCTGAGATTCCCGTCCGACCGAGGAGGCGCCCGTCGAAGGGCCCCTCTTCCCGCTCTTCATCGGCATCGTGCTGTTCGTGGCCGACCTCATCCATGCCGCCATGCGCATGCGCCCGTTCACCGCCGCCTCGTCCGGTGACGGATCGGAGTCCGTCGCACCCGCACGGAACTGGTCGGCGCACGCCGTGGATGGAGACGGAAACGGATGCGCCTCGTGACTCGATGCCGAAGCCATCGTCACAAGTGGGAGTTGGCCTGCCTTGCGTCGAGCCGCACTCGTGCCACCAAGTCGATGAGAGTGGTCCTCTTCATTGCGGGTCCATGGACGGATCTGGTGTGCCGTGACCGGGCACGGAGGTCCTACAGCTTGCTCATCTTGGAGTACGGACTCAGGATCCGCTCTTGAGTCGAGCCGAAATCCACGACCGCCGCGATCCCGTCCTCGATGGCGACGACCCGGCCGAGGCCGTGCACGTCGTGTGTGACCTGGTCGCCTACGGCGAACTGCTTGGGAGGCAGCGTGACCGGGGCCTTGAAGGGGCTGGTGGGCAAATGGCGCTTCGGTGCACTTGGCTTTGTCATTGCCGCCAGTATGCGCCCGCGCGTATCCGTTCACTGCGGCCGTTCACGTCCACAGCACGAGGTGGCGGAGAGCGATCTCGATGAAAAGCAACAGTCCCAGGTCTCTGACCTGGGACTGTGTAGTGGAGCGGATGACGGGAATCGAACCCGCGCTATAAGCTTGGGAAGCTCATGTTCTACCATTAAACTACATCCGCAAACGCCGCCAAGATCGATGCGGCATCGTTGCACACTGTACCCCATCCCGCACGTCGAGGCGAAGCGCGGGTCTGCGGAGTGCCGTCCGTGGGGGAGGGGTGGGGATCCCCTAATGTGGCTGTCTCGTCCACCACTTGTCGGGGAAGGGACTTGATGGGTTCGATGGAGCGCACCGTCGTCCGTTGTGCCGAGGGGCACGTGTTCAGTACTGCTTCGTTCCCGCTCGCGCATCTCGGTGCCGGGCGGATCGGGCCCGGGCGGCTGATTCGGTGTCCACGGTGTGCGCGGTTGCGGCATGCCGTGCCGGTGGAGCTTGAGCGGCGCTGACCTGGGCGGGCGCGGACGGTCCCGATTGGGGAGGTCCGCGCCCTCTGCGTATCGTGGGGGCGTGCTTCTCTCAGACAAGGACATCCGGGCCGAGATCGACGCCGGACGGGTTCGCATCGACCCGTACGACGAATCCATGGTGCAGCCCTCGAGCATCGACGTGCGGCTTGACCGCTTCTTCCGGGTGTTCGAGAACCACCGCTACCCCCACATCGACCCCGCCGTCGAGCAGCTCGACCTGACGCGTGAGGTCGAGCCGGAGGGGGACGAGGCGTTCATCCTGCATCCGGGCGAGTTCGTGCTCGCCTCGACCTACGAGGTCATCACCCTGCCGGACGACATCGCCTCCCGACTGGAAGGGAAGAGCTCCCTCGGGCGGCTCGGCCTGGTCACGCACTCCACCGCCGGGTTCATCGACCCCGGTTTCTCCGGGCACGTGACCCTGGAGCTGTCGAACCTCGCCACCCTGCCGATCAAGCTCTGGCCGGGCATGAAGATCGGCCAGCTGTGCATGTTCCGGCTCAGCTCGCCCGCCGAGTTCCCGTACGGGAGCGAGCGCTACGGCTCCCGGTACCAGGGCCAGCGGGGGCCGACCGCCTCCCGCTCGTACATGAACTTCCATCGGACCCAGGTGTGAGGCGGTAGCACGCATGACTGAAGCACCAGCACGCGAGAACCTGACCTACGAGGGCTTCGGGCGCGCGATCCGCGAGCTCGCCCAGACGATCGCCGACGACGGCTACGAGCCCGACATCGTGCTCTCCATCGCCCGCGGCGGAGTCTTCGTGGCCGGCGGCCTCGCCTACGCGATCGACTGCAAGAACATCCACCTCGTGAACGTGGAGTTCTACACCGGGGTCGGGACCACCTTGGAAATGCCGGTCATGCTGGCACCCGTACCCAACGCGATCGACTTCTCCGACAAGAAGGTCCTGATCGCCGACGACGTCGCCGACACCGGCAAGACCCTCAAGCTCGTGCACGACTTCTGCGTCGACCACGTCGCCGAGGTCCGCTCCGCCGTCATCTACGAGAAGTCGCACTCCCTCGTGAAGTGCGAGTACGTGTGGAAGAAGACCGACGACTGGATCAACTTCCCCTGGTCCGTCGAGCCGCCCGTCGTGAAGCGCGAAGGGCAGATCCTCGACGCCTGAGGCAAGGGGCAAGGGGAGACCAAGGCGGAAGAACGGCGAAAGGCCCTCACCGGCGTGCGGTGAGGGCCTTTCCGTTTCTTCCGTTGTTCCGGAGTTCTACAGCGTGCCCAGCTTGATCAGGCTCAGCAGTGCCACCAGCTGGATCGCCGACGCGCCCAGCGCCTTCGGCCACGGCAGGTCGTGGGAGCGGCTCACCATGATCGTGAGCAGCGCGCCCGCCGCCAGCCAGCTCAGCCAGCCGACGATCTGGACCAGGCTGTTTTCGCCGCCCAGGAAGAGCGCGAAGACCAGGCGCGGCGCGTCCGTGATCGACATGATCAGCATGGACAGGCCGACCGTGGGCTGCCAGCTGCCGTCGCCGCCCAGCTGGCGGGCGAGCGTGTGGGTGACGGCGCCGAGGACCAGGCCGCCGACGACGAAGCCGACGCCGGTCAGCAGGACGTACGGGATCGCCGTCGACAGCGTCGCGTTGATCGCGTCCTCGCGGGCCTGGTCGAAGCCGAACAGCGCCAGCAGGCCGTAGAGGAACGTGACGATCAGCGCCGGGCCCCACACCGCGTGGTCCCGCATCCGCATGAAGGTGTCCGCCGGGCGCAGCACGATGCCGCTGAGCAGGGCCTTCCAGGGCAGCCGCGGGCCCGTCGGTACGGGGGCGGGGGCGGCCTCGTACGGGGCGCCCTGGCCGTACGGGTCGTCGTGGACGCTGAACACCTGGGTGTGGCCCGGGTTGTTGGCTGCGTAGTTCTGCTGCGGGTGCTGCTGCTGCGGGGCGTAGGGGTCGCCGAAGTACTCCGGCTCCCCGTGCGCCGCCTGGCCGCCGCCCTGCCGCTGTCCCCACTGCTGTTGCTGCGGGTACTGCTGCTGCTGCGGGCGCTGCTGTTGCGGGTAGCCCGGCGGGGGTGCGTTGTACCCGTACGGCGCCTGCTGCTGCGGTTGTTGCTGCGGGGGGTTGTTGGCCCGGCCGCGTCCGTTCCTGAATCCAGCCACGTCAAGAACGTACCCGCTCCGGCTGTGGACTCGCGCCCTCCGGGGATTGTGCGGCAGAGCTGTGACATCCCCTAGGGGTTCCGGGAGGGGTTACGCGGGAGTGGGGGAGGCGTGCGGTAGTCGTTACATTTCCTACGTAAAAGGGATGGGTCGGGCATCTACCTTCGAAATGTCGCCGAACAAGTCAGGCAGAAGGAAGAATCCCATGCGAATCACCCGTCGGACCCTCCGTACCGCCGCCGTCGCCACCGGCACCATCGCCGCCCTCACCCTTCCCGCGGCCGCCGCCTTCGCCGACGACCAGCCGGCGCCGAACCCCGACAATCAGACGCAGGACCAGACGCAGGACCCGTCCCAGGACCAGACGCAGGACCCGTCCCAGGACCAGACGCAGGACCCGTCCCAGGACCAGACGCAGGACCAGGACAACACCGATCCCGTCGTCGGGCGCATCTTCGTCCAGTCGTACAAGCTCGCCGACGGCTCGGTCGCCAAGGTCTACATGACCACGCCCAACGACTACCAGGCCGAGATCTGGGCCGGCGGCACCCTCCTCGACACCCTCACCACCTCCGGGCAGCCCGTGTACGGGCAGAACAACGGCCTCCACGTGGTCCTCCAGCCGGACGGCACCGTCTCCTCCTGGATGGACGAGGTCCCCACCCCCAAGCCGACCCCGACCCCGAAGCCGACCCCGAAGCCCACCCCCACCCCCAAGCCCAAGCCCGCGCCGCACACCCACGCCAACGCGCGCGTCACCCTCCCCGACGGCTCCGTCGCCAAGTTCTACAAGAAGAGCAACCGCGTCGAGCTGCGCTTCGGCACCCTCACGCCCAAGAAGCCGACCCTCAGCCACCACGGCTGGACGTTCAAGCTCGCCCCGCAGCCGGGCAAGGGCGTCTACCGCCTCGTCGTCATCGACACCCCCAAGCAGGGCGGCAACAGCTGGGTGTACGACTTCGACGGCAAGCTCGTACGGAAGTACACCGCCCAGAAGAGCGGCTCCCAGAAGACCGGCCCGCAGAAGACCGGCCCGCAGAAGACCAGCACCGTCGTCGTGCCCCGCGGCACCGTCCCCCAGGGTGCCGTGAAGGCCGGTGCCGAGAATGTCGCTCCCGTGGCCGGTGACACCCACCAGGCCGCCCTCATCGGCGCGGGCGGCGGCATGGCCGCCCTCGGTGCCGCCGGGCTCGGGTTCGCCCTCTACCACCGCCGCGGCAGCGGTCAGGAGAGCTGATCCCGCTCACGTACGGCGAAGGGCCGCCCCGCATCACGCGGGGCGGCCCTCAGCTGCGTACAACCAGCGCTTACGCCTCCGCCGGCTCCGGCTCGGCCGGCTCGGCCTCCGGCTCCGCCGGGGTCTTCACCGAGTCGAGCAGCAGCTGCGCCACGTCGACGACCTGCAGGCTCTCCTTCGCCTTGCCGTCGTTCTTCTTGCCGTTGACGGAGTCCGTCAGCATGACGAGGCAGAACGGGCACGCGGTGGAGACGATGTCCGGGTTGAGGGACAGGGCCTCGTCGACGCGCTCGGTGTTGATGCGCTTGCCGATCCGCTCCTCCATCCACATCCGGGCACCACCGGCGCCGCAGCAGAAGCCGCGCTCCTTGTGGCGGTGCATCTCCTGCTGGCGCAGGCCGGGGACGGCCGACATGATCTCGCGCGGCGGCGTGTAGACCTTGTTGTGGCGGCCCAGGTAGCACGGGTCGTGGTACGTGATGAGGCCCTCGACCGGCGTCACCGGGATCAGCTTGCCCTCGTCGATGAGGTGCTGGAGCAGCTGGGTGTGGTGGATGACCTCGTACTCGCCGCCGAGCTGCGGGTACTCGTTGGCGATGGTGTTGAAGCAGTGCGGGCAGGTCGAGACGATCTTCTTCGCCGACTTCGGTTTCTTCGTCGACTCGTCCTCGTCGTCCTCGCCGAACGCCATGTTCAGCATCGCGACGTTCTCCTGGCCGAGCTGCTGGAACAGCGGCTCGTTGCCCAGGCGGCGCGGGGAGTCACCCGTGCACTTCTCCTCGCCGCCCATGATCGCGAACTTGACGCCCGCGATGTGCAGCAGCTCCGCGAAGGCCTTGGTGGTCTTCTTGGCGCGGTCCTCCAGGGCGCCGGCGCAGCCGACCCAGTAGAGGTAGTCGACCTCGGTGAGGTCCTCGACGTCCTTGCCGACGATCGGGACCTCGAAGTCGACCTCCTTGGTCCACTCGACGCGCTGCTTCTTGGCCAGACCCCAGGGGTTGCCCTTCTTCTCCAGGTTCTTCAGCATCGTGCCGGCCTCGCTGGGGAAGGCGGACTCGATCATGACCTGGTAGCGGCGCATGTCGACGATGTGGTCGATGTGCTCGATGTCGACCGGGCACTGCTCGACGCAGGCGCCGCAGGTGGTGCAGGACCACAGGACGTCCGGGTCGATGACGCCGTTCTCCTCGGCGGTGCCGATCAGCGGGCGCTCGGCCTCGGCCAGGGCGGCCGCCGGGACGTCCTTCAGCTGCTCCTCGGTGGCCTTCTCCTCGCCCTCCATGGTCTTGCCGCCGCCGGCGAGCAGGTACGGCGCCTTGGCGTGCGCGTGGTCGCGCAGCGACATGATCAGGAGCTTCGGGGAGAGCGGCTTGCCGGTGTTCCAGGCGGGGCACTGCGACTGGCAGCGGCCGCACTCGGTGCAGGTGGAGAAGTCGAGGATGCCCTTCCAGGAGAACTGCTCGACCTGGGAGACGCCGTAGACGTCGTCCTCGCCCGGGTCCTCGAAGTCGATCGGCTTGCCGCCCGACGTCATCGGCTGGAGCGCGCCGAGCGCGGTCTCACCGGTCGCGTTCCGCTTGAACCAGATGTTCGGGAAGGCGAGGAAGCGGTGCCAGGCGACACCCATGTTGGTGTTGAGCGACACCACGATCATCCAGATGAACGAGGTGCTGATCTTCACCATGGCCGTGAAGTAGATCAGGGTCTGCAGCGTGCTGACGCTCAGGCCCTTGAAGGCCAGGACGAGGGGGTACGAGGCGAAGTACGCCGCCTCGTAGTGCTCGACGTGGTGGATCGCGCCCTCAAGACCGCGCAGCACGTAGATCGCGAGGCCGATGGTGAGGATGACGTACTCGACGAAGTAGGCCTGGCCGGCCTTCGAGCCGGCGAAGCGGGACTTGCGTCCGGCCCGGCCCGGCAGGCTGAGCAGGCGGATCACCATCAGGACGGCGATGCCGAGGATCGTCATGACGCCGATGAACTCGATGTAGAGCTCGAACGGCAGGAACCCGCCGACGATCGGCAGCGTCCAGTCGGCCTGGAAGAGCTGGCCGAAAGCCTGCGCGAGGGTCGGCGGCAGGGTCAGGAAGCCCACGGCGACGAACCAGTGGGCGAAACCGACGATGCCCCAGCGGTTCATCCGGGTGTGGCCGAGGAACTCCCGGACCAGCGTCACGCTGCGCTGGTAGGGGTTGTCGGTCCGGGTGCCGGCCGGGACGGGCTGGCCGAGCTTGAAGTAGCGGATGAACTGACCGATGGCGCGAGCGAGCAGAGCAACGCCGACCACGGTCAGGGTCAGCGACACGATGATCGCGGCGAGTTGCATGACGGGCTCCTCGAGCGGGCCTCTGCGACGGGCGACGGGCCTACTAAGCGGTAACTTATTTAGTCCGTGCCGAGATTACCCTGGGGGAGCGCCCCACTTGTAGCGGAGCTCACGGTGATCTGTGTCGCTCAGGCAACCCTTGCCGTCGCGAGCGGCGTCCGCGCGGCCGCGCGACGTTTACGGACTGCTGGAAGCGTACGCGCCAGGATCGCCAGATCCATCCCCAGCCAGTGGTGGTCCACATAGTGGAGGTCGAGCAGCTCACGCTCCTCCCACGGCAGCTCCGACCGCCCGCTGATCTGCCACAACCCGGTCATCCCCGGCCGTACGGAGAGCCGCCGCCGCCCGTCCCCGGTGGACTCCCGGTGGCCGGGCGCCAGCGGGCACGGTCCGACCAGCGACATCTGGCCCCGTACGACATGCAGCAGGAGCGGCAGCGCGGCCAGCGGGCTCTTGGTGCGGAAGGTCAGCATGGTGAAGGTCCGGCCGCCGAGGCCGCCGACCGGGCGGCGGCGCAGCGCGCCCGCCGTACTGCCGGAGCCGAGGGTCACCGAGAGGGCGACGGCGGCGATCAGCGGGGACAGCAGGAGCAGGAGTGCGAGCCCGCCCGCGAGGTCGACCGCGCGTTTCACCGTCATGCGCCCACACCTTCCGGCGAGAATTATGGGATCGGGAATCATGGGATACGGGATATGTCCGGACTCCTGGACTCTGTTCCCCGGACTCTCCCACCTCCGGCCCTCCTGATCCGGGAGCGACGCACCCATTGAGCCGCACGAATGGCGAAGAGTTGAGTCGCCTCCACTCAGGTCTGTTGACTCGCGCCCGACCCTCGTGCATCCTTGAGTCAGTTCCACTCAAGTCAGTCAGCTGGAGGAATCGAAATGGCACGTGCGGTCGGCATCGACCTGGGCACGACTAACTCCGTCGTCAGCGTTCTGGAAGGCGGCGAGCCCACCGTCATCACCAACGCCGAGGGCGCCAGGACCACGCCGTCCGTCGTCGCCTTCGCGAAGAACGGCGAGGTGCTCGTCGGCGAGGTCGCCAAGCGTCAGGCGGTCACCAACGTGGACCGGACCATCCGGTCCGTGAAGCGCCACATGGGCACCGACTGGAAGATCGAGCTGGACGGGAAGAACTTCAACCCGCAGCAGATGTCGGCGTTCATCCTCCAGAAGCTGAAGCGTGACGCCGAGGCGTACCTGGGCGAGAAGGTGACCGACGCGGTCATCACCGTCCCGGCGTACTTCAACGACTCCGAGCGCCAGGCGACGAAGGAGGCCGGCGAGATCGCGGGCCTCAACGTCCTGCGCATCGTCAACGAGCCGACCGCCGCCGCCCTGGCGTACGGCCTCGACAAGGACGACCAGACGATCCTCGTCTTCGACCTCGGTGGCGGCACCTTCGACGTGTCCCTCCTGGAGATCGGCGACGGCGTCGTCGAGGTGAAGGCCACCAACGGTGACAACCACCTCGGTGGTGACGACTGGGACCAGCGGGTCGTCGACTACCTGGTGAAGCAGTTCCAGTCCGGTCACGGCGTGGACCTGTCCAAGGACAAGATGGCCCTCCAGCGTCTGCGCGAGGCGGCCGAGAAGGCGAAGATCGAGCTGTCCTCCTCCACGGAGACCTCGATCAACCTGCCCTACATCACGGCCTCCGCCGAGGGCCCGCTGCACCTGGACGAGAAGCTCACCCGCGCCCAGTTCCAGCAGCTCACCGCCGACCTGCTCGAGCGCTGCAAGACCCCGTTCCACAACGTCATCAAGGACGCGGGCATCAACCTGTCCGAGATCGACCACGTCGTTCTCGTCGGTGGCTCCACCCGTATGCCGGCCGTCGCCGAGCTCGTCAAGGAGCTGACCGGTGGCAAGGAGGCCAACAAGGGTGTGAACCCGGACGAGGTCGTCGCCATCGGCGCCACCCTCCAGGCCGGTGTCCTCAAGGGCGAGGTCAAGGACGTCCTGCTGCTCGACGTCACCCCGCTGTCCCTCGGCATCGAGACCAAGGGCGGCATCATGACCAAGCTGATCGAGCGCAACACCACGATCCCGACCAAGCGCTCGGAGATCTTCACGACGGCCGAGGACAACCAGCCGTCCGTGCAGATCCAGGTCTACCAGGGCGAGCGCGAGATCGCGGCGTACAACAAGAAGCTCGGCATGTTCGAGCTGACCGGCCTCCCGCCGGCCCCGCGCGGCGTCCCGCAGATCGAGGTCGCCTTCGACATCGACGCCAACGGCATCATGCACGTGACCGCGAAGGACCTGGGCACGGGCAAGGAGCAGAAGATGACCGTCACCGGCGGCTCCTCGCTGCCGAAGGACGAGGTCGACCGGATGCGCCAGGAGGCCGAGCAGTACGCGGAGGAGGACCACCGCCGCCGCGAGGCCGCCGAGACCCGCAACCAGGGCGAGCAGCTCGTCTACCAGACCGAGAAGTTCCTCGCGGACAACGCGGAGAAGGTCCCGGGCGACGTGAAGACCGAGGTCGAGGCCGCCGTCGCCGAGCTGAAGGAGAAGCTCAAGGGCGAGGACTCCGCCGAGATCCGTACCGCCACCGAGAAGGTCGCGGCCGTCTCGCAGAAGCTCGGCCAGGCGATGTACGCCGACGCCCAGGGCGCGCAGGCCGCGGGCGGCGCTGACGCCGGTCAGGCTCAGGCGCAGGACGACGACGTCGTCGACGCCGAGATCGTGGACGAGGACAAGCCGAAGGGCGGCGCTGCCTGATGTCGGAGGACACCCCGGGCTTCGAGGAGAAGCCCGACGTCCCCGCCGACGGCACGCCCGAGGAGACCGAGGCCGCCGACTCCGCCGCGCAGGCGGAGGGGGCGGCCCCGGCCGGGGACGCTACGGACGTAGCACTGCTCGCGCAGCTGGACCAGACCCGGACCGCGCTCTCCGAGCGCACCGGTGACCTCCAGCGGCTCCAGGCCGAGTACCAGAACTACCGCCGCCGTGTGGAGCGGGACCGGGTCACGGTCAAGGAGATCGCCGTCGCGAACCTCGTGACCGAGCTCCTGCCCGTGCTCGACGACATCGGCCGGGCCCGCGACCACGGCGAGCTCGTGGGCGGGTTCAAGTCGGTCGCCGAGTCGCTGGAGACCGTCGTCGCCAAGATGGGTCTGCAGCAGTTCGGCAAGGAGGGCGAGCCCTTCGACCCGACGATCCACGAGGCCCTGATGCACTCGTACGCGCCGGACGTCACCGAGACGACCTGCGTGGCGATCCTGCAGCCGGGGTACCGGATCGGCGAGCGCACGGTCCGCCCCGCGCGGGTGGCCGTCGCCGAGCCGCAGCCGGGCGCCCAGCCCGGTGGCGCGGCGAAGGCGGAGGAGTCGGACGACTCCGAGAAGGACAACGATTAAGAGCCGCACCGGCTCCACCGGTCACACCCGCGAGCGGGAGGAGGGACGTCGATGAGCACGAAGGACTTCGTCGAGAAGGACTACTACAAGGTTCTCGGCGTCCCCAAGGACGCCACGGACGCCGAGATCAAGAAGGCGTACCGGAAGCTCGCCCGCGAGAACCACCCGGACGCCAACAAGGGCGACACCCAGGCGGAGGAGCGCTTCAAGGCGATCTCCGAGGCGAACGACGTCCTCGGCGACCCGAAGAAGCGCAAGGAGTACGACGACGCGCGCGCCCTGTTCGGCAACGGCGGCTTCCGGGCCGGCGGGCCGGGCGGCGCGGGCGGCTCGTTCAACTTCGACCTGGGCGACCTCTTCGGCGGCCAGGGCGGCGGTCCCGGTGGGGCCGGCGGCTTCGGCGGCGGTCTCGGCGACGTCTTCGGCGGCCTGTTCAACCGCGGCGCGGGCGGTGCGGGCACCCGCACCCAGCCGCGCCGCGGCCAGGACATCGAGTCCGAGGTGACGCTCAGCTTCACCGAGGCCATCGAGGGCGCCACCGTGCCGCTGCGGATGTCCAGCCAGCAGCCCTGCAAGGCCTGTTCGGGCACCGGCGACAAGAACGGCACGCCGCGGGTGTGCCCGACCTGTGTCGGCACCGGGCAGGTCTCGCGCGGCAGCGGCGGCGGTTTCTCGCTGACCGATCCGTGCGTGGACTGCAAGGGCCGCGGCCTGATCGCCGAGAACCCCTGCGAGGTCTGCAAGGGCAGCGGGCGGGCCAAGTCCTCCCGCACCATGCAGGTCCGCATCCCGGCGGGGGTCAGCGACAACCAGAAGATCCGGCTGCGCGGCAAGGGGGCCCCGGGCGAGCGCGGCGGGCAGAGCGGCGACCTGTATGTCGTCGTGCACGTCGACGCCCACCCGGTGTTCGGCCGCAAGGACGACAACCTCACCGTCACCGTGCCCGTCACCTTCGACGAGGCGGCGCTCGGCGGCGAGATCAAGGTGCCCACCCTGGGCGGCCCGGCGGTGACGCTGAAGCTGCCCGCCGGCACCCCCAACGGGCGCACCATGCGGGCCCGCGGCAAGGGCGCGGTCCGCAAGGACGGCACCCGCGGCGACCTCCTCGTCACGGTCGAGGTCGCGGTGCCCAAGGAACTGGCCGACAAGGCCCGCGAGGCCCTGGAGACCTTCCGCGAGGCCACCGCGGGCGAGGACGTCCGGGCAGAGCTGTTCCAGGCCGCGAAGGGAGCTTGAGGAGATGGACCGCCGTCGGAACCCGTATGAACTGACCGAAGAGACCCCGGTGTACGTCATTTCGGTGGCGGCCCAGCTCTCCGGCCTGCACCCGCAGACGCTGCGCCAGTACGACCGCCTCGGCCTGGTCTCGCCGGACCGCACGGCGGGCCGGGGCCGGCGCTACTCGGCCCGGGACATCGAGCTGCTCCGCCAGGTGCAGCAGCTGTCCCAGGACGAGGGCATCAACCTGGCCGGCATCAAGCGCATCATCGAACTGGAGAACCAGGTCGCGGCGCTGCAGGCCCGGGTGGCCGAGCTGTCGACGGCGGTCGAGGGCGCGGCGGCGGCCATGCGCCAGCGCGAGGCCCAGGTGCACGCCTCGTACCGGCGTGACCTGGTCCCGTACACGGACGTGCAGCAGGCCAGCGCGCTGGTGGTCTGGCGTCCGGGCCACAAGCGCGGCGAGTAGCGCTCCTTCGTACGACGAGGCCCCCTCCGCTCCGGCGGAGGGGGCCTCGTCGTCGTGCGGTTCAGGTGTCCGCGTCGAGGATGCCCGAGCGCGCGATCAGATAGCCGAGCTGGGCGCGGCTGCCGCTGCCGAGGGCGGCGGCGAGCTTGGCGATGTGGGCGCGGCAGGTGCGCACGTTCATGCCGAGGCGGCGGGCGATGGCCTCGTCGACATGGCCCTCGACGAGGAGCTTGGCGATGGAGCGCTGGACGCCGCCTATGCCGTCCACGGAGGGCGTGTACGGCACCTCCTCCTCCCAGGGGGCGCCGTGCAGCCAGAACTGGTCGAAGACGCCGACGAGATACTGCACGAGGCCCTCGTGGCGCAGTTCGAGCGCGACCTGGCGGTCGCTGCGGGCCGGTACGAAGGCGACCTTCCGGTCGACGATGATCAGCCGGTCGATGATCTCTTCGAGGGTGCGCAGCTCAAGGCCGTAGGGCGCCACGCGTTCGACGTAGGCCAGGGTCGCGGGGTGGTGCCGGGCGGTGTGCTGGTAGAGCGTGCGCATGCGGACCCCGCGGTCGAACAGCGGCTCCATCCGGCGCAGGGCCTTTTCGAGGGTCTCGGGGCGTCGTCCGCTGCCGGGCTGGATGGTGAGCAGTTCTTCCGTGCATTCGCTGATGACGCGGTCGAGGGTCGCGTTGATCGCGCCGAGGCCTTCGAGCACGGTGATCCCGCTGCCGGTGGAGGATTCCCGGGTGCTCATCGCCAGGAACGGCTCGAACGCGTCGGCCAGGGCGATGGCTTGGTGGCGCCCGGTCTGGATCTCCTGCTCGATCGGGTGTATGAGCCGGTTGAGGGCGACCGACGGCGGCACCGGATACAGCCACTCCGCGTCGTCCGGGTCGGGGCGGAGCAGGACGAGTTCGGTGAGGCATGGTGCGGCATCGGCTTCGGCGCGGGGGAGGCGACCCGTCCGCAGAGCACGTGCATACAGCTCTTTGGCCACGTCGCACAGTTCCCCGCGACTGTGGTTATGTCCGGATTCGATGGATTCTCGCCCCATATGCACCCCCCTCAGGGTCATGAATTACAGGAACATGATGCCCGGCGCGGCTGGTGCAGGGGTCGATCGTGGGCCATCGTTTTGGACGCGGGGGGGAGGTAGTGATCAAAAGAGGTGGAGATCGGCCATGACCAGGATGGTTCGTGCACTTGGCGCCATAGCCGTTGCGGCGGCTGCTCTCGGCGCACTCGCCCTGAGCGGCGAGCCCTCGTGGGAGGTTCCCCCGTCGCTTTCCGTGATGGCGGAGCCGAATGAGCCCTCGTGGGAGAGCACCCCTGCGAACGTCGTCCTCGCACTTCCCGGTGAGCCGTCCTGGGAGTTCACCCCGGCGGGTCAGGAAGCATGATCGTCCCGCCGGACGACCGGTCCTTCCGACGGGAGATGGCCTCGGCCTATCGCTCCGGCTGGCACTTCATCGATCTCGTCACGGCCATCCCCCACCGTGGTGACTCGCTGATGGTGACCCTGTTCGGAGAGCCGATCGTGGTCGCTCGCGAGCAGGACGAGGACGTCCGGGCCTACCGGTGTCTTCGCCGCCCCCGCGGCGCCCCACAGCCCGTCCGCTGTGCCATCCGGTACGGCATGATCTTCGTCAATCTCGATCAGCGCGACCACCAGTTGGTCGAGTCCCCGCTGGTCGGGACCGAGACCATCACCGCCACCCCCCGCAGTGCCTGAACGATTCCCCCGTCGTTGTAGATCGTTCAGGTGCTTCCCCCACACAGCGGCGCCATCGCGGACCTGAAACGCGATGGCGCCGCTGTGCTTTCTGCTGCGTGGATACGGCCGGCCTCAGGCGCGGCCCATCGCGCGGGTCAGCGCGATCTCGATGACCACCCGGTCCGGGTTCGGCGTCGGTACCCGGTTGTAGCGCGCCGCGTAGCGGTCCACCGCGTCCGCGACGACCTCCGCCTCGGTGCGGATCCGCGCCACGCCCTCCAGGGTGGCCCAGCGCCCCTTGTCCACCTGGCAGACCGCGACCCGCGCGCCCTCCGCGCCCGCCGCCAGGACGTTGGCGACCTTCCGGCTGTGCTTGTTCGTGATGACCCGGGCGATGCCCTTCTCGCCGCCCTCGGGGTCGTACGTGACGCCCACCGCCACCACGTGCGGGGTGCCGTCCGGCCGGGGCGTGGTCAGCGTGCACATGTGGTACTCGCGCCAGAAGCTGAGGTACGAGTCGGTGGGCTTGCTCGGATCGATCGCCATGCCCGGAAACTACTCCTGGCGGAGCTCTCGTCGATACCTTGAGCGGAATAGACTCAACTTTGTGTACGCTGGAAGAGTCATAAAGAAGGAGTCGTCGCAAAGTCGTCGAGAGCCGCCGTATCCGAGGAGGAGACCCCGCACGTGGACGCCGAACTGACCAACAGGAGCCGGGACGCGCTGAACGCGGCGAGCAGCCGCGCCGTGTCCCAGGGGCACGCCGATCTGACCCCCGCGCACTTGCTGCTGGCCCTGCTGGCAGGCGCGGACAACGAGAACATCACCGACCTGCTGGCCGCCGTCGAGGCCGACCAGGCCGCCGTACGCTCCGGCGCGGAGCGGCTGCTCGCCGCGCTGCCCAGCGTCACCGGGTCCACGGTCGCGCCCCCGCAGCCCAGCCGTGAGCTGCTCGCCGTCATCGCCGACGCCGACGCCCGCGCCAAGAAGCTCGGCGACGACTTCCTCTCCACCGAGCACCTGCTGATCGGCATCGCCGCCAAGGGCGGCCGCGCCGGCGAGCTGCTCGACGGGCAGGGCGCCACCGCCGCCCGCCTCCAGGACGCCTTCACCAAGACCCGCGGCACCCGCCGGGTGACCAGCGCCGACCCCGAGGGCTCGTACAAGGCGCTGGAGAAGTTCGGCACCGACTTCACCGCCGCCGCCCGCGAGGGCAGGCTCGACCCGGTCATCGGCCGCGACCACGAGATCCGGCGCGTCGTCCAGGTCCTCTCCCGCCGCACCAAGAACAACCCGGTCCTCATCGGCGAGCCCGGCGTCGGCAAGACCGCCGTCGTCGAGGGCCTCGCCCAGCGGATCGTGAAGGGCGACGTGCCCGAGTCGCTGCGCGACAAGCGTCTGGTCTCCCTCGACCTCGGCGCGATGGTCGCCGGCGCCAAGTACCGCGGCGAGTTCGAGGAGCGCCTGAAGACCGTCCTCTCCGAGATCAAGGAGAGCGACGGCCAGATCATCACCTTCATCGACGAGCTGCACACCGTCGTCGGCGCGGGCGCCGGCGGCGACTCCGCCATGGACGCCGGCAACATGCTCAAGCCGATGCTGGCCCGCGGCGAGCTGCGCATGGTCGGCGCCACCACGCTCGACGAGTACCGCGAGCGGATCGAGAAGGACCCCGCCCTGGAGCGCCGCTTCCAGCAGGTCCTGGTCGCCGAGCCGTCCGTCGAGGACACCGTCGCCATCCTGCGCGGCCTCAAGGGACGCTACGAGGCCCACCACAAGGTCCAGATCGCCGACTCCGCGCTGGTCGCCGCCGCGACCCTCTCCGACCGCTACATCACCTCCCGCTTCCTCCCCGACAAGGCCATCGACCTGGTCGACGAGGCCGCCTCCCGGCTGCGCATGGAGATCGACTCCTCGCCCGTCGAGATCGACGAGCTCCAGCGCACCGTCGACCGGCTGCGGATGGAGGAGCTCGCCCTCTCCAAGGAGACCGACGAGGCCAGCCGCCAGCGCCTGGAGAAGCTGCGCCGCGACCTCGCCGACCGCGAGGAGGAGCTGCGCGGGCTCACCGCCCGCTGGGAGAAGGAGAAACAGTCCCTCAACCGGGTCGGCGAGCTCAAGGAACAGCTCGACGGGCTGCGCGGCCGCGCCGAGCGCGCCCAGCGCGACGGCGACTTCGACACCGCCTCCAAGCTGCTCTACGGCGAGATCCCGACCCTGGAGCGAGAGCTGGAGGCGGCGAGCGAGGCCGAGGCCCAGCAGGAGGCCGCCAAGGACACGATGGTCAAGGACCAGGTCGGCCCGGACGACATCGCCGACGTCGTCGGCGCCTGGACCGGCATCCCCGCCGGCCGTCTCCTGGAGGGCGAGACGCAGAAGCTGCTGCGCATGGAGGACGAGCTCGGCCGGCGCCTGATCGGCCAGAGCGAGGCCGTGCGGGCCGTCTCCGACGCGGTGCGCCGCACCCGGGCCGGCATCGCCGACCCCGACCGGCCCACCGGCTCCTTCCTCTTCCTCGGCCCCACCGGCGTCGGCAAGACCGAGCTCGCGAAGGCCCTCGCCGACTTCCTCTTCGACGACGAGCGGGCGATGGTCCGCATCGACATGTCGGAGTACGCGGAGAAGCACTCCGTCGCCCGTCTCGTCGGCGCGCCCCCCGGCTACGTGGGCTACGAGGAGGGCGGCCAGCTCACCGAGGCCGTCCGCCGCCGCCCGTACAGCGTCGTCCTCCTGGACGAGGTGGAGAAGGCCCACCCCGAGGTCTTCGACATCCTGCTCCAGGTCCTCGACGACGGCCGCCTCACCGACGGCCAGGGCCGCACGGTCGACTTCCGCAACACGATCCTGATCCTGACGTCCAACCTGGGCAGCCAGTTCCTCGTCGACCCCCTGACGGGGCCGGAGGAGAAGCGGGAGCGGGTCCTGGAGGTCGTCCGGGCGAGCTTCAAGCCGGAGTTCCTGAACCGGCTCGACGAGATCGTGGTCTTCTCCGCCCTGGAGCAGACCGAGCTGGCCCGCATCGCCCAGCTCCAGATCGACCGCCTGGCCCGCCGCCTCGCCGACCGCCGCCTCACCCTGGAGATCACCCCGGAGGCCCTGGCCTGGCTCGCGGAGGAGGGCAACGACCCGGCCTACGGCGCCCGCCCGCTGCGCCGCCTGATCCAGACCTCGATCGGCGACCGCCTCGCCAAGGAGATCCTGGCGGGCGAGGTCCGCGAGGGCGACACGGTCCGGGTGGACCGCTTCGAGGAGGGGCTGATCGTGGGGCGCGCGGAGTAGGGCCGGGGGCCCCGGGGCCCGGAAGGCTAGGAGTCGTAGGCCGTGACGCGTACGAGGGCGGTGTCCCCGCCCTCGTACCGCACGTGGATCCCGACCTCGTACGCCCACCCGGCCTTCGGCGGGTACGAGACGTGGAGCCCTTCCTCGTACGACGAGGCCTGCGCCGCGGGATAGCTTCCGGCCACCCAGCCGGCCACCTCGGCGGCGGGCATCCGGAACTGTGCCTCGACGTAGGTGTCCTGCCAGTGCATCGCGGTGCAGTGCGCGTCACGGGCGCTGCGCGGCAGCGTGGCCCACGCGTAGTCCAGCGCCTTGCCGCAGTCCACGGGCTGCTCCCTGGTGGACTCCGAGAACGAGTACGCGGCCCAGGCCACGCACCCGGCCGGCAGCAGCAGGAGCGTGCTCACCGCCGACGCGATCCAGATCCAGCGGTGCGAGCGACGCTTCCGTGTGTCCGTCTCCTTGACCCCCATGGGTCGAGATCATGTCAGCCCGCAGCTGATCGCGCCGTGGGGACTTGCCACGCCCCGCCCGCCATGGGGGAGGATGGCGGGCATCCGTACGAAGGGAAATCCCGGTGAGCATCGACCCGTCCTCGATTCCTAATTTCGGGGCACAGCCCCAGCCTCAGGCCGGAGGACCGGCGGGCCCCGTCGTCCCCGACCAGGACCTGGTCAAGCAGCTGCTCGACCAGATGGAGCTGAAGTACATCGTCGACGACGAGGGTGACCTCGCGGCGCCGTGGGAGGACTTCCGCACGTACTTCATGTTCCGCGGCGAGGCCGAGCAGCAGGTCTTCTCGGTCCGCACGTTCTACGACCGCCCGCACGCCGCGGACGACCGGGCCAAGATCCTCGACGCGATCGACGACTGGAACCGGCGCACCCTGTGGCCCAAGGTCTACACCCACCTGCACGAGGAGGAGGACGGCTCCGCCACCCTCCGTCTCATCGGTGAGGCCCAGATGCTGATCGGCACCGGCGTGGCTCTGGAGCACTTCGTGTCCTCCACCGTCAGCTGGGTCCGCGCGTCGATCGAGTTCGACAAGTGGATCGTCGAGCAGTTCGGCCTGGAGTCCCCGGAGGACAAGGAGTCCGGCGACGGCGAGGGCGACGCCGAGTAGTCACTCGGAGAGCGCTCAAAGAGCCATGCGCGCGAGCGTCAGCGCGTACGGCGCATAGGCGAAGGAGAGCCCGGCCAGGCCCGCGATCACCACGATCGCGGCGCCCGGCCGGGCTCTCGTCATCGCGCGGGCCAGCGGCAGCAGCAGCGGGAAGGCCGGCAGCAGGAAGCGCGGCTTCGATTCGAAGAAGCCCGAGCCGCCGACCGTGATCAGGACGAGGACCCCGGTGTAGACGAGCACCGGCAGCGGCGGCCGCTCCGCCCGCTCCCCGCTCACGAGCAGCGCGAAGAGCAGCACCCCCGCCCCGGTGATCACCAGGGCCATCGCGAAGCCGAACTGGGTGGTGCCGGTCAGCATGTCCCGTACGAAGCGGAGCGCGCCCCGCCCGAAGTCGAAGCGCGAGGTCCAGCCGTCCTGCACGGCGAAGTAGCCGCCGAGCAGATCGCCGCGCCGGGCGCCGACCCACAGCAGGTACGAGAGCCAGCCGACGGGCGCGAGCGCGGCCCCCGCCCACACCGGCCGGGCGACCCGTCCGCGCCGCCGCCACAGCTCCAGGCCGGCCGCGGCGAGCACCGCGGCGGCGATGGCGACCCCGTTGGGCCGGGACAGACCCGCCAGCGCGGCCAGGGCCCCCGCCCACAGCCAGCGCCGGGTGAGCAGCGCGTACAGCGCCCAGGCCGCGAAGGCGGTCATCAGCGGCTCGGTGTACGCCATGGACAGCACGATCGAGTGCGGAAGCAGCCCCCACAGCAGCACGGTGAGCACGGCCGTGCGGCGGCCGGCGAGCCGTTCCGCGACCAGGAAGATCCCCCAGGCCGCGGCCCCGGCGGCGGACCAGGACAGCAGCAGCCCGGCCGTGCCGCCGCTGATGGGCAGCACGCCGGTGACGGCCCGGACGAGCCCCGGATAGAGCGGGAAGAACGCCAGGTCGGACTGGACCACCCCGTCCGGCCAGGTCAGCGTGTGCCCGTAGCCGTGCGCCGCGATCCGGGTGTACCAGTCGGAGTCCCAGGACTTCGCGAGCAGCGCCCGCGGGGAGCGCCCGATGTGCCGGGCCCACAGGGCGAGCACCAGTATTCCGGTGAGCCGGGCGGCGGCGAAGAGCCCGAGGGCGGGGGCCGCCCGGCGCAGCGACGCCCGCCACCGGGGCGCCCGCCACCACGGCGCCCGCCGTACGGGTGGGACGGCGGGCGCGGCGGCGGACGCCGGCCGGTCGAGGGTCTCGGCG
The DNA here is from genome assembly GCF_026236535.1 of Streptomyces sp. SKN60. Lineage (GTDB taxonomy): Bacteria > Actinomycetota > Actinomycetes > Streptomycetales > Streptomycetaceae > Streptomyces. The sequence continues at coordinate 74,662 of NZ_JAHTMW010000009.1, forward strand.
GACAGGGGGCACCTCCGTGCGCACGGCAAACCGAGTATGGGGCGAATCGATCATTACCCGATAAATCGGTCTACATGAAGAGCGCTCCCGCGCGCCGGGGGCGCGCCCGTCAGAAGCGCCGGATCACCCGCAGCTTGTCGGTGTAGAGGTCGCCCGGCGCCCCGTTCAGGACCGACTTGCCGCCGACGTCGCCGATGGTCGGCCCGTTCGGCGTCTTGCGGCTGGAGACGAAGCGCTGCTTGCCGTACCCGTCCACGCCCAGGTAGATCCCGATGTGACCGCCCGCGTCCGAGGACTCGTCGGTGTCGAAGAAGACCGTGTCGCCGATCCGCAGCCCGTCAAGCGACGGCGCCTGACCGGTGGCCTCGGCGACCACCACACCGGGCCCGGAGGCCGCGAGGTCCTTCGACTCGCGCGGCAGCCGGCCGCCGCCGAACTGCTGGTAGCGGACCATCGGCAGGCCCAGGTGGTAGCCGTAGACCATCCGGACGAAGCCCGAGCAGTCCAGACAGCCGTCGAAGTCGGGGTTGGCGTCCCAGTGCTCGCCGCTCTCCGCGAAGTCCCAGTCGAGCCCCATGAACTGGTGGAAGTCCGCCCCGACCTTGCGCAGCCCGGTCACCGGGTCGGCCTTGCTGTACCCGGCGGTGCCGAGCACCCGCGCGCCCTGCCGCGCCGGATCGGTGACGTCCGGGGCGTACGGCCGGTACATGGAGCTGTACGCCAGGACGTCCGGCGAGGTGTCGCCGGCCCAGTCCCGGATCCGCTGCTCCACCGCGGGCGTCCACGTGCCGTCGTACGGCTCGGGCAGCACCCGCACCCAGGTGTCGTGGGTGACCAGCGGCGGGTCGACCCACAGTGCCGAGTCGATCCGGAAGTCGTACACCCGGGCCTGCGGGCTCACCGTCGCACCGAGCGACGACAGGCCGCGTACGCCGACGGTCCCGGCGCCGAACACCTTGGCCGGGTCCGGCTCCGGGTCGCGCACCGCGTGCTGCCAGCCGGTCGGCTCGGTCACGCCCGTGCCGTGCTTCCAGGCCCGCGCCCGCAGCACGTCGCCGGTCTTCTCGACCCGTACCCACCAGTGGTCGAAGGCGGCGAAGCCGCTGCCGACCGTGACCGCCGTGCCGAGCACGGTCGAGACGTCGGCCAGTTCCTTCTCCAGGACCAGCTGCACCTCACCGGCCGGGGTCACGACGAGCCGGGCCCGGTAGTGGTTGTTGACGTCCTGCGCGCCGAACACGAGCGCGAGCGAGACGGGTGCGCCGGCCGGCAGCCGGTCGAAGGAGAACCGGGCGGCCGCGGAGACGTCGCCGATGCCGTGGTCCGGCAGCAGCGCGTAGCGGCTCTTGTTGGGGGCCAGGGTGATGGCGGCCCGGCCGGACTCCAGGAAGTAGTCGGCGTCCGTGCCGTTCACGTGCGACCAGGTGCCGCCGCCCGGCGACATGCCCCAGCCGCCGGTCGGCGGGGTCCGCGAGAAGGCGTCGGCGACGGCCTTCTTCTGCTCGGTGAACCAGCGCCGCGGCCCGCGCACGGTCACCGTCCGCGCCCCGGTGGTCAGCGTGGCGAGCACGCCGCCCGCGTCGGACACCTCCAGACCGCCGGGCAGCGCCCGGGTGGTCAGCGCGCCCGCCGGGTGCGCCGTGAAGTGCCACGGGTCGGTCGGGTCGACCACCATCGGCAGCCGCCCGTCCGCGCCGCCCGGCCCGGCGAGCCCCGCTGCGGTCGCTGTTGCTGCGGTCGCTGTCGCTGCGGCGGCCGGCGCCGCAGCGGCGAGCGGCAGCGCCCCGCCCGCCGCCACCCCGGCCAGCGTGCCCAGCAGCGCGCGGCGGCTGGGCGTGAACTCTCCTCTGGACATGCGTCCCCCCTGCTCCGAACGGCCGTCCGCCCCTCGGACGCCGGTCAGTCCGGGACCCTACTTGCGGCTAACTCATGCGCTTCAGCCGGTCCACCGCCTCCTGGAGGACCTCCGTCTTCTTGCAGAACGCGAACCGCACGAACGGCGCGCCCTCCTCGCGGTGGTCGTAGAACACGGCGTTCGGGATGGCGACCACGCCGGCGCGTTCGGGGAGCGCGCGGCAGAAGGCGAAGCCGTCGGCCTCGCCGAGCGGGCGGATGTCGGTGGTGACGAAGTAGGTGCCGGCCGGGCGGTGCACGCCGAAGCCGGCCGCCGTCAGGCCCTCGCTCAGCAGGTCGCGCTTGGCGAGGAGTTCGGCGCGCAGGCCCTCGACGTACGTGTCCGGGAGGCGCAGGGCCTCGGCGACCGCGTACTGGAAGGGGCCGGAGGAGACGTACGTGAGGAACTGCTTGGCCGAGCGGACGGCGGCGGTCAGCTCGGGCGTGGCGGTGATCCAGCCGACCTTCCAGCCGGTGAAGGAGTACGTCTTGCCGGCCGAGCCGATGGTGACGGTGCGCTCGCGCATGCCGGGCAGGCTGGCGAGCGGGATGTGCTCGGCGCCGTCGAAGACCAGGTGCTCGTACACCTCGTCGGTGACGACGAGCAGGTCGCGCTCCTGGGCGAGCTCGGCGATCGCGGTCAGCTCGGCGCGGGTGAGCACGGTGCCGGTCGGGTTGTGCGGGGTGTTGAGCAGGATCAGCCGGGTCCGGTCGGTGACCGCCGCCCGCAGTTCGTCCAGGTCGAGGGCGAAGGCGCCGTCGTGCGGGCGGAGGGTGACCGGGACCCGGGTGCCGCCGGCCATGGCGACGCAGGCGGCGTACGAGTCGTAGTACGGCTCCAGGGCGATCACCTCGTCGCCCGGCTCGACGAGCGCGAGCAGCGCGGCCGCGATCGCCTCGGTGGCGCCGGCGGTGACCAGGACCTCGCGGTCGGGGTCGTACTCCAGACCGTAGAAGCGCCGCTGGTGCTCGGCGATCGCGGTGCGCAGCTCGGGCACGCCGGGGCCGGGCGGGTACTGGTTGCCGCGTCCGTCGCGCAGGGCGCGGACGGCGGCCTCGCGGATCTCCTCCGGGCCGTCGGTGTCGGGGAAGCCCTGGCCCAGGTTGATCGAACCGGTGCGGGCGGCGAGCGCGGACATCTCGGCGAAGATCGTGGTGCCGAACTCCGCGAGCCGGCGGTTGAGCAGCGGTCGTGTCATGGGCGCCATCCTGGGCCGAAGCTCTGGACTTGCTCAAGTGCGCTTTGACGCTCTCCGGGGCGGGAATCCCCCTCGCACAGGCGCCGAACAGGCGCCGAGTGGGCCGAACAGGCATCGGGGCCGGTCGTCGACCGGCTCCTCACTGACGGGGGACGACATGGAAGTCTTCGTGGTGTTCGCACTCATCGTGCTCGTGGTCGTCGGCTTCTCGGCGGCGTCGGGCGGCAGCTCCCGCCGACGGCGCCGGCGCCGTCGCGGCGGCTGGTCGAGCGGCGGCGGCAGTGGCGGCGGCTGCGGCTCGTCCTCGTGCGGGTCCTCGTCCTGCGGTTCGTCCTCGTGCGGGGGCGGCGGCTGCGGCGGAGGCGGCGGCGACTGAGCGGTGCGCGGCGCCGCGACCGAGCGGCGCGTGGGGAGAGTGCCCGGGCGGGTTGGTGCGCCCGGGCAACGGCCTTGGGTGATCGTTCTGTTGGGTGATGGTGGGAACCATTGGGCGATTGTGGGAATCCCGCGATCGAATCCGACTGAACAGTTGAACCGAGAGGCCCCCGAGGGGATGGAAACCACGCCAAGTTGGGCAAAAACGCTGTGAGCCGACCATGGTTCGTGATTCCCTCGCTGTCGAGAACATCCAGCCCTCGGACCGTGTGTGGACCCGAGCCGGCGATCCCCACTCCCGGTCGAGACCTCGACCGGGACGCCCCCGGCCCACCCGTCAAACCGTGTTTGCGGAGCCGATCCATGCTCACCACCCTGAAGACCTCCTACACCGATACCCGCGCGGCCGACCTGGCCTGGGCGCTGGGGCGCGATCCGCTGCCCGCGCTCGCGGTGCTCGACCTCGAACTCGCCGGAGCGAAGCTGCAGTTGCGGCTGCTCGGCGCCTCCCACCAGGTGCTCCTGGAGGAGGAGAGCCGCAGTTGCTCGGAGACCGTCGCCTGCATGCCCGGCAGCAGCACCCCGCTGCCGCTCGGCGTGTCCAAGCGGGTGGGCGAGTGGGAGTACGAGTTCGCCGCCCGCGTCGAGACCCTCACCCAGGGCTCGTTCGCGGGCCGCGCACAGGAGTTGCTCGCACTCGTCGCCGACCATCCGCACGGCCTCGCGGGGACCTTCCCCGGCTCGCCGCACGCCTTCACGGCGATGCTGGCGCAGCGCCACGAGGGCCAGGTGCGCTGGCGCACCTGGCACGCCTACCCGCAGGAAGGGCAGTTGGTCGTGACCCGGACCCGGATCGGTGCGCGTATGCCCGCTTCGCTCTGACGCGCCGCACATATGCCTCAGGTGCACTCGTGTGGGTGACAAGCGGCGATCAATCTGTGACGTAGCGTTACGAACATGATCGACCCGCCCGTGACCATGACCCTGCCGCCCAAACGGGCGGCGCGGTCGCCCGAGCGGCCGACCGCGGTGCGCTACCCGGTCCTGGCGGTGGTGTTCGTGTGCGCCGCCTGCGGACTGGTCTACGAGCTCGAACTGGTGGCGCTCGCCTCCTATTTGATCGGCGACTCGGTCACCCAGGCGTCCGTCGTGCTGTCCGTCATGGTCTTCGCGATGGGCCTCGGCTCGCTGCTCGCCAAGCGGCTGCGCTGCCGTGCCGCGGTCGGCTTCGGCCTGGTCGAGGGCGGTCTCGCGCTGATCGGCGGCTGCTCGGCGATGGTGCTGTACGCGTCCTTCGCCTGGCTCGGCGAGTCGCGCTGGGTGCTCGTGGGGTTCTCGCTGGCGATCGGCGTGCTGACCGGGGCGGAGATCCCGCTCCTGATGTCGCTGATCCAGCGGGCGGAGTCGTTCCGGGCGGAGTCGTTCCGGTCGGAGTCCTTTCGGGCGGCGCCGGGGGGCGGGGGCGGTGCGCCCGTCGGGGGCTCGTCGGCCGGGTCCGCCGGTGGTTCGTCCGGGAGTTGCGGGTCCGGCGGCGGTCCGTCCGCCGCCGGACCGGGCGTCGGCGGGGCCGAGCACCGCAGGCGGCGGCCCAAGTCGCACGACGCCGCCGGGACGGTCGCCGATCTGTTCGCCGCGGACTACGTCGGCGCGCTCGTCGGCGGCCTCGCCTTCCCGTTCCTGCTGCTGCCCTGGCTCGGACAGCTCACCGGCGCGCTGGTCACCGGCGCGGTCAACTCGATCGCCGGCGGCGGCCTGGTGCTCTGGCTGTTCCGGCACGACCTGACGGCCCGTTCGCGCGCCCTGCTCGTCGGCGCCAACCTGTCCGTCCTCGCCGTGCTCGCCACCGCGACCGTCCTCGTCGACGACTTCGAACAGGCCGCGCGGCGCGCCGTGTACGGCGACAGCATCCGGGTCGCCGTCCACACCGAGCTCCAGGAGGTGGTGGTCACCGGCAGCCGCGGCGGCCCGCCCGATCTGTTCCTGGACGGCCGGCTGCGGGTCGGCGGCCGCGACGAGTACCGCTACCACGAGGCCCTGGTGCACCCGGCGATGAACGGGCCGCACGGCCGCGTGCTGATCCTCGGCGGCGGCGACGGCCTCGCCGCCCGCGAGGTGCTGCGCTACCCCGACGTGGACGCGGTCACCGTCGTCGAACTCGACCCGGGCGTCGCCCGGCTCGCCCGCACCGACCCCGGCCTCGCCGCGCTCAACGAGCAGGCCCTCCACGACCCCCGGGTCACCGTCGCCTACGGGGACGCGTTCACCTGGCTGCGCTCGGTCCGGCCCGTGCAGGAACGGTACGACGTGGTGATCTCCGACCTCCCGGACCCCGGCATCACCGCCGGCGCCAAGCTCTACTCGGAGGAGTTCTACGGGCTCGCGGCCGGCGCCCTCGCCGACGGCGGGCGGCTCGTGGTGCACGCGGGCTCGGCGACCGCCCGGCCCCGCACGTACTGGACGGTCGACGCCACCCTGCGCGCCGCGGGGTACGCCACCCGCCCCTACGGCGCCGGCGGCGGTGCCGTAGGGGTGACCACCGGACCCGACCGGGCCGGCCGCTCCACCGGCGGCGCGCCGCCCGCCGCGGGCGGGTGGGGCTTCCTGCTCGCCGCGCCCGGCTCCGTACCGCCCTCGCTCGGTCTCGACCCGGCGGCGCCGCAGTTGCGCTCGCTCACCGTGCAGGGGCTGAGGGGGGCGGAGCGCTGCGTCGAGCGCAGCCGTACGGAGGAGACGGACGCCCTGCCGCCCTCGACGCTGGTGCACCCGCGCTACTGAGCGAGCCCGCGCCGAGGCGCAACGGGCCGGGGCGGCCCGGGGCGCAAACAGGCGACGGGCGGGCCGGGCCTGAGTAGGCTCGGCTCCCATGGAGCATGAGGTGTTCGTCCCGGTCCCGGCCGAGGTCCTGCGCGACACGCTGACGGACCCGGCCCGGGTGGCGCGCTGCGTCCCCGGGTTCCAGCAGGACACCGACGGGACGGCCGGGCCGCTCGCGGGCCGGCTCAAGGTCCGCGTCGGCGGCAACACCATCACCTACCGGGGCGCCCTGCGGCTCACCGAGCACGGCGGGCGCTTCGCCGTCGAGGGCGAGGGCACCGAGGTGCGCGGCAAGGGCACCGCGGCGCTCGCCCTGACCCTGGCGCTCACCCCGGTGGCCGAGGGCACCACGATCGGCTTCACCTGCCGGATCACCACGGCCGGCCGGCTCGCCGACACCGACGCGGAGGCCCGCGCCGTGGCGGGCGCGCGACTGCTCGACCGGTTCGCGGAGGCGCTGGCCGCTGTCTCGGACGTGGCGGCGGAGGTCGCCGCCGAGGAGGCGGCGGCCGCGGGCGGCGAGGCCGACAGCGACGACGACGGGGTGGACGACGGCGTGGAGGAGCCCTTCGCCGCCCCGGTGCCGGCGGACGACGACGCCGCCGCCGGCCAGCCCGCCGAGGCCGCGCACGCCCGCCGCACCATGATCGGCCGCAGCGCGGAGGAGGTCGACCACGCCCCACCGCGCGGCCGCTACGCCCCCGTCCCCGCCGCCGAATCCACCGGCCCCACCGCCACCCTCCGCTGGATCGCCCCCGCCGCCGCCCTGGCCCTCGCCTCGGCGGTGGTGGTCGGCCGCGCGCTGCGGAAGCGCCGCGGCTGAACGGTGGCCCGACCGGGCGGCGGGAAGCCTCGTACACGCCTTAGGGTCGGGGCGTGAGCACTCTGACGCGACTGACGGCCGGCGGCGCCGAGTTGACCATCGACCCGGAGCACGGCTGCCGGATCGACAGCCTTCGTATCGGCGGCACCGAGCTGCTGCTGCCCGGCGAGCGCCACGGCAGCTTCGTGATGGCCCCGTGGGCGGGGCGGACCGGGTACGGGCGGTTCCGGGACGGGGCCGTCGAGCACCAGTTGCCGGTCAGCGAGCACGCCGCGCCGCACGCCATGCACGGCACGGTGCGGGACGTCGCGTGGAAGACCGCGTACGTCACGGAGACCGCGGCCGCTTTCACCACCGAGCTCGCCGAGCCCTGGCCGTACGCCGGGAAGGTCACCCAGGTCGTCGAGCTGGGCGAGGACGCGCTCACGCTCCGGCTCGGGATCGAGACGCTCGACGCCTCGTTCCCGGCGCAGGCCGGCTGGCACCCCTGGTTCCGGCGCAGCCTCGACGGCGGCCCCGAGGTCGAGCTCGGCTTCCACCCGGCCTGGCAGGAGGAGCGCGGCGCGGACCACCTGCCCACCGGGCGGCGCATCGACCCGCTCCCGCGCCCCTGGGACGACTGCTTCGGCATGCCGGACGGAGTCGACGTCACCCTCACCTGGCCGGGCGCGGTGGAGCTGAAGATCACCAGCGACGCCCAGTGGGTGGTGGTCTACGACGAGCCCGCCGACACGGTCTGCGTCGAGCCCCAGTCGGGCCCGCCGAACGGCCTCAACACCCTCCCCCGCCTGGTCACCCCCATCGACCCCCTGGAGGTCACCACCACCTGGAGCTGGCGTCGGCTGTGAGGCCCCACCGCATCCCGGCTTAAGCTCATGGCATGACTGACGTACGCGCCGATCTGCTCCAGCAGATCAAGGACAAGGCCGTGGTGCACGGCAAGGTGACCCTCTCCTCGGGTCTCGAGGCCGACTACTACATCGACCTCCGCCGGATCACGCTCGACGGCGAGGCGGCCCCGCTGGTCGGTCAGGTCATGCTCGACCTCACCAAGGACCTGGACTTCGACTGCGTCGGCGGTCTGACGCTCGGCGCCGACCCGGTCGCGACCTCGATGCTGCACGCCTCCGCCGCGCGCGGCGAGCGGCTCGACGCCTTCGTCGTCCGCAAGGCGCAGAAGGCCCACGGCATGCAGCGCCGTATCGAGGGCGCCGACGTCAAGGGCCGCCGCTGCCTGGTGGTCGAGGACACCTCGACCACCGGCGGTTCCCCGCTGACCGCGGTCGAGGCCGTCCGCGAGGCCGGCGGCGAGGTCGTCGCCGTCGCGACGATCGTCGACCGCGGCGCCGCCGACGCGATCGCCGAGGCCGGCCTGCCGTACCTCACCGGCTACCGGCTGTCCGACCTCGGCCTGGCCTGACCCGCCTGGCACGATCGGCTCTGACCTGCGGTTTTGCGAAGGGGCGGGGTGTTTCACGTGAAACACCCCGCCCCTTCGTGTGCCACGCCGGTGGGCCCCCGTGCCGGAGTCTGGAAGGATGGGGGCGACGATGACGTCGCCCCCCAGGTCAGGGACAGCACACGCACCTACCCGCACATCACAAGGAGCGGACGAATGCCCATCGCAACCCCCGAGGTCTACAACGAGATGCTCGACCGGGCGAAGGCAGGCAAGTTCGCCTACCCGGCCATCAATGTCACCTCGTCCCAGACGCTCCACGCCGCCCTGCGCGGCTTCGCGGAGGCCGAGAGCGACGGCATCATCCAGATCTCGACCGGTGGCGCCGAGTTCCTGGGCGGCCAGTACAACAAGGACATGGTCACGGGCGCCGTTGCCCTGGCCGAGTTCGCGCACATCGTCGCCGCGAAGTACGACATCACGGTCGCCCTGCACACCGACCACTGCCCGAAGGACAAGCTGGACGGCTATGTCCGCCCGCTGCTCGACATCTCCGCCGAGCGTGTGAAGGCCGGGCAGAACCCGCTCTTCCAGTCGCACATGTGGGACGGCTCCGCCGAGACCCTGGCCGACAACCTGGCCATCGGCCAGGAGCTGCTCGCCAAGGCCGCCGCCGCCAAGATCATCCTTGAGGTCGAGATCACCCCGACCGGTGGCGAGGAGGACGGCGTCAGCCACGAGATCAACGACGAGCTGTACACCACCGTCGAGGACGCCCTGCGCACCGCCGAGGCCCTGGGCCTGGGCGAGAAGGGCCGCTACCTGCTCGCCGCCTCCTTCGGCAACGTCCACGGCGTCTACAAGCCCGGCAACGTCGTGCTCCGCCCCGAGCTCCTCAAGGACCTCCAGGCGGGCGTCGCCGAGAAGTACGGCAAGACCTCCCCGTTCGACTTCGTCTTCCACGGCGGCTCCGGCTCCACCGCCGAGGAGATCGCCACCGCGCTGGAGAACGGCGTGGTGAAGATGAACCTCGACACCGACACCCAGTACGCCTTCACGCGTCCGGTAGCGGACCACATGTTCAAGAACTACGACGGTGTCCTGAAGGTCGACGGCGAGGTCGGCAAGAAGTCCACCTACGACCCGCGCACCTGGGGCAAGCTCGCCGAGGCCGGCATGGCCAAGCGCGTCACCGAGGCGTGCGCCGCGCTGCGCTCGACCGGCACCAAGCTGAAGTAAGCGTTGTACGAGGGGCCCGGCACCACGAGACTGTGGTGCCGGGCCCCTCGCCGTTCCCGGATCCGGAGGTATGAGTTGTTCGACTTCGACCGCGCGATAGACCGGCACGGCACCTCGTCGGTCACCTGGGACGGTGCCGCCCAACGCTTCGGCGTCCCGGGCCTGCTGCCCTTCACCGTCTCCGACATGGACTTCGCCTCCCCGCCCGCCGTCCTGGAGGCCCTGCACGCCCGGATCGACCACGGGGTGTTCGGCTACACCGACTGGCGGCTCGGCGCGTTCCGGGAGGCCGTACGGGACTGGTACGCGCGCCGCCACGGCACCGCGGTCGACCCCGAGGCCATGGTCTTCGCGCCCTCCGTGCTCAGCCAGCTCTCCCAGCTGCTGCGCATGTGGACCGGGCCCGGCGACGGCGTCGTCGTGCACACCCCCACCTACGACGGCTTCCGCAAGGTCGTCACCGGCCTCGGCCGCGAGCTGCGCGGGGTGCCGCTCGACGACCCGGAGGCACTGGAGCGCGAGCTCGCCCGGCCCGACAGCCGGATGCTGCTGCTCTGCTCCCCGCACAACCCGACCGGGCGGGTGTGGCGGGCCGAGGAGCTGAAGGAGTTCGCCCGGCTCGCCGAGCGGCACGGCGCCGCCGTCGTCAGCGACGAGATCCACGCCGACCTCACCCGCGCCGAGCTGACCCACACCCCGTGGACGGCCGTCGCCGAGCCCGGGCGGGGCCGCCGCTGGGCGCTCGTCACCTCCGGCACCAAGACCTTCAACTTTCCCGCGCTCTCCGGCTCGTACGGCTTCCTCGGCGACCCGGACGACCGCGTCGCGTTCCTCGGGCGCATGGAGAACGGCGAGGGCCTCGGCTCCCCGGCGGTGCTCTCGCTCACCGCGCACGTCGCCGCCTACCGGCACGGCGAGCCCTGGCTGGACGCGCTGCGCGGCTATGTCGCCGACACCATGGGCATGGTCGCCGAACGACTCGCCGCCGGGCTGCCCGAGCTCGACTGGACCCCGCCACAGGCCGGCTACCTCGCCTGGATCGACCTGCGGCCGCTCGGCATCGACGAGACCGCGCTCCAGGAGGAGCTGATCACGCAGGAGAAGGTCGCGATCATGCCGGGCGGCGTCTACGGCACCCCCGGCTTCGTCCGCCTCAACCTGGGCTGCCCCCGGGCCAAGGCCGAGCGGGGCGTGGACGCGCTGATACAGGCGGCGGCCCGGCTGCGCCGCTGACCGGATCGGGGGACCATGCAGGCATGACCGACACGGCGGGCACGGCGGGCGCGGCACCCGGTCTGGGGATCCGGCTGGCCTCGGGCACGGGCCGCTGGGTGGTCTTCACGACCGTCCTCGGCTCCGCGATGGCGCTGCTCGATTCCACCGTCGTCAACGTCGCCCTGCCGCACATCGGCGAGGACCTCGGCGCCGACCTGGCCGACCTGCAGTGGACCGTCAACGCCTACATGGTCACCCTCGCGGGCCTGATCCTGCTCGGCGGGGCGCTAGGCGACCGCTACGGGCGGCGCAAGGTCTTCGTGGTCGGCGTGGTGTGGTTCGCGGCGGCCTCGCTGCTGTGCGGGCTCGCCCCGAACGCCGGGGTGCTGATCGCGGCCCGCGCCCTCCAGGGCGTCGGCGGGGCGCTGCTCACCCCGGGCTCGCTCGCGCTGATCCAGGCCAGTTTCCACGAGGACGACCGGGCGAAGGCCGTCGGCCTGTGGTCCGGGTTCGGCGGGGTCGGGGCGGCGATCGGGCCGTTCGTCGGCGGCTGGCTGGTGGACGGGCCCGGCTGGCGGTGGGTGTTCCTGCTGAACGTGCCGCTGGCGCTGATCTGCGTGCCGGTGGCGCTGCGGCACGTCCCGGAGTCCCGGGACCAGGCCGCGCACGGCCGGTTCGACGCGCTCGGCGCGGTGCTCGGCGCGGCGGCGCTCGCCCTGGTCACGTACGCGCTGATCGCGCAGATCTGGTGGCCGGGTGTCGTGGGAGTCCTCGTCGGCACCGGCTTCGTGCTCGTGGAGCGGCGGCGCGGCGAGGCCGCGATGATGCCGCCGTCGATCTTCAGGTCCCGGACCTTCACCGCGGTGAACTTGGTGACGCTGTGCGTGTACGCGGCGTTCAGCGGTTTCTTCTTCCTGGCCGCGCTCCAGCTCCAGGTGGTGTCCGGCTACTCGGCGCTGCAGGCCGGCACCGCGCTGCTGCCGACGACGGTGCTGATGCTGCTGCTCTCGGCGAAGTCGGGCGAGCTCGGCGAGAAGATCGGGCCGCGGCTGCCGCTGACGGTGGGGCCGCTGCTGTGCGCGGCGGGGATGCTCCTGATGCTGCGGGCCGGGGAGGACGCCACGTACCTGACGGACGTGCTGCCGGCGCTGCTGGTGCTCGGGCTCGGCATGACGATGCTGGTGGCGCCGCTCACCGCGACCGTCCTCGCCTCCGTCGACGTGTCCCGCTCGGGCCTGGCCAGCGGCATCAACAACGCGGCGGCCCGGGCGGCCGGCCTGATCGCGGTCGCGGCGCTTCCGCTGCTCGTGGGCATGGGCCCGGAGGCGTACCGCTCGGCGGAGGAGTTCGGCGCGACCTTCCGCCGGGCGATGCCGATCTGCGCCGGCGTCCTGGTGGCGGGCGCGATCCTCGCCTGGACCACCCTGCGCACCCCGGCCCACGCGCGCTGCCACCCGGAGTGCAAGGTCCACTGCGGCGTCGGCGCCCCACCCCTGGACCCGGGCATCGAGGCGGCCCCGGACGCGACCACGGACCCGGGCACGAGCCGGAGCCCGGGCACGCCCTGAGGCAGACTGGGCCCCATGGCCATCCACGAGAACCTGCTGGGGGGACCGCCCCCCACCCACCTGCCCGACGACCCGGAGCCCCGTGAGCTCCTGGCGAGCGGGGCCGCGCCCGCAGACGTCGCGGCGAAGTACCCGACCTCCTCGCTCGTCTGGGCGCAGCTCGCCGACGACGCGTACGAGGGCGGCCGCGTCATCGAGTCGTACGCCTACGCCCGTACCGGCTACCACCGCGGCCTGGACGCGCTGCGCCGCAACGGCTGGAAGGGCCACGGCCCGGTGCCGTGGGAGCACGAGCCGAACCGCGGCTTCCTGCGGGCCCTGCACGCCCTGGCCCGGGCGGCCGGGGAGATCGGGGAGAAGGAGGAGTTCGAGCGCTGCACGACCTTCCTGCGCGACTCGTCGGAGACGGCCGCCGACACCCTGGGCTGACCGCCCGAGCCCTCTTCCGACGGCGCCCCCGACGGCCCAATGCACCCATGCTGTAACAGCTGCCCCCGATCGTTCGAGCGTGTTCGAACGCGTGGTTACGATCGCGGGGATCGCACATCGGGCCGTCGGGGGAGGGCCTCTTTCGGGGGGGAAGGCCGCTTTGGGGAAGCGCCGTGCCACGCAGCAGAGCCGACGACGCCGCAGGGGGAAGCAGCGGGGGAGGGGCGGCCGCTTCGTGCTGCCGGTGCTCGCGCTGGCGCTCGTGGCGCTGGGCGGCGGGGCCGCTCTCGCGCACTTCGAGGGGCAGGACGGCCGCGTGGCCGCCGCGCCCCCGGAGCCCGTACGCACACCGCGGTCCCAGCCGCCCACCCCGACGCCGACGCCCGAGCCCAAGCCGACGCCGACGTCCAGACCCACGCCCCGGCCCACCCCGAAGAAGACGCCCGAGCCCGCCCCCGGGAAGACCGCCGTGCCGCGGTCCGGCGCCGGCACCTTCACCACCGCCCGGGCCGCCGGCACCCCCGTCGGCACCGGCGGCACGCTGCGCCGCTACCGCGTCCAGGTCGAGGACGGCGTGGACGTCTCCGCCCGCGAGGCGGCCGCCGAGATCGAATGGATCCTCGCCCACCCGCGCGGCTGGGCCGCGCACGGCCGGGGCCGTTTCCAGCTGGTCAGCGCCGGCGAGAACGCCGACTTCGTGATCCGGATCGCCACCCCCGACACCGCCGACCGGCTGTGCGCCGCCAACGGCATGAACACCCACGGCGAGCTGAACTGCGAGACCTCCACCGGCGTCGTGGTCAACCTCAAGCGCTGGCTGCTCGGCTCGCCCACCTTCGAGGGCCCGCCCCACGAGTACCGGCACCTGATCATCAACCACGAGGTCGGACACGAGATCGGGCTGCGCCGCCACATGGGCTGCCCGGGCCCGGGCAAGCCCGCGCCGGTCATGATGCAGCAGATCAAGGGACTGCACGGCTGTCATTCGAACGCGTATCCGTATGACGAAGACGGGATCTACATCGAGGGCCCGCTCGTGTCATGATGCGCTTGGGAGCGCGTGCGACGAAGCCCGCCTCCCGAGGGGACCGGGGCTCCCGTGCCGGCCGGGTCGATGAGCGCCGGACGGAGGAGCGGACCGCTACCCGGTAGTTCGTATCGAGGAGACAGAAATGTCCACCTTCCCCGATGCCTCCGGAGCCGGTACGGTCGCCGACGTCGTCGCCGACGCGCCGAACCTCGACTTCGCGGGCACCACGCCGTACGAGGACTACGTCCAGGCGGACGTCCTCACCCACCTCCAGCACCTCCGCTCGGACGACCCCGGCGAGATGGTCTTCCTGGTCACCACCCAGGTCATGGAGCTGTGGTTCACCGTGATCGTCCACGAGTGGGAGACCGCGAGCCACGCGCTGCGCCGGGACGACATCCCGGTCGCCATGGACGCGCTCAAGCGCTCGGTGCGCGAGCTGGAGGCGCTCAACCACTCCTGGCGCCCGCTCGCCCACCTCACGCCCGCGCAGTTCAACTCCTACCGCGGCGCGCTCGGCGAGGGCTCCGGCTTCCAGTCGGCGATGTACCGGCGCATGGAGTTCCTGCTCGGCGAGAAGTCGGCGTCGATGCTGGTGCCGCACCGCGGCGCGCCCCGCGTCCACGCCGAGCTGGAGAAGGCGCTCCAGGAGCCCAGCCTGTACGACGAGGTCCTCGGGCTGCTCGCCCGGCGCGGCCTGCCCGTGCCGGCCTCCGTCCTCGGCCGCGACCTGGCGCAGCGCTACGAGCCCTCGCCCGAGGTCGAGGCGGTCTGGGCCGGGATCTACGCGGACAGCGACCAGAACGCCGAACTCGTCCGCCTCGGCGAGGCGCTGAGCGATGTCGCCGAACTGGTCTGGCGCTGGCGCAACGACCACCTGGTGGCCACCCGGCGCGCGATGGGCGCCAAGACCGGCACCGGCGGCTCGGCGGGCGTCGCCTGGCTGGAGAAGCGGGCCCAGAAGAACGTCTTCCCCGAGCTGTGGACGGCGCGCAGCCATGTCTGAGACCTACGACGAGACCTACGACGAGACCTACGACGAGACCTACGACGAGAAGGCCGGCCGGCTCGACGCCGCCGACGAACTGGCCAAGCACCGCGAGAAGTTCGCCCTCGACGGGACGGTCTACCTCGACGGCAACTCGCTGGGCGCGCTGCCCGCGCACGTCCCCGCCGTCATGGCCGACGTGATCACCCGTCAATGGGGCGAGCTGCGCATCCGCTCCTGGGACGAGTCGGGCTGGTGGACCGCGCCCGAGCGGCTCGGCGACCGGATCGCCCCGCTCGTCGGCGCCGCCGCCGGGCAGATCGTGGTCGGCGACTCGACCAGCGTGAACGTCTTCAAGGCGATCGTCGCGGGCACCCGGCTCGCGGGCGAGGGCCGGGACGAGATCCTGGTCGACGCCACGACCTTTCCCACGGACGGGTACATCGCGGAGTCCGCGGCCCGCCTCACCGGTCACCGGATCGTGCCGCTCGACCCGGCCGAGATCCCCGGCGCGGCCGGCGAGCGCACCGCGCTCGCCCTGGTCAACCACGTCGACTACCGCACCGGCCGGCTCCAGGACCTGCCCGGCGTGACCGCCGCCCTCCACGCGGCCGGCGCACTCGCCGTCTGGGACCTGTGCCACAGCGCGGGCGCGCTGCCGGTCGGCCTCGACGCGCACGGCGTGGACCTGGCCGTCGGCTGCACGTACAAGTACCTCAACGGCGGCCCCGGTTCGCCCGCGTACCTGTACGTCGCCGAGCGCCACCAGGACCGCTTCGACTCGCCGCTGCCCGGCTGGAACTCGCACGCCGACCCGTTCGGCATGACCCCCGGCTACCGGGCCGCCGACGGCGCGCTGCGCGGCCGGGTCGGCACGCCCGACATCCTGTCGATGCTGGCCCTGGAGGCCGCCCTCGACGTGTGGGACGGCGTCCGGATCGAGGACGTGCGCGCCAAGTCGCTCGCCCTGACGGACTTCTTCCTGGAGTGCGTCCGGGCGTACGCCCCCGAGGGCCGGGTCGCGTCCGTGACCCCCGGCGCGCACGCCGAGCGCGGCAGCCAGGTCGCGCTGCGGTGCGCCGAGGCGCCCGCCGTCATGGCGGAGCTGATCCGCCGGGGCGTGGTGGGCGACCTGCGCCGCCCGGACATCCTGCGGTTCGGCTTCACCCCGCTGTACGTGGGCTTCGCGGACGCGGAGCGCGCGGCGCGGGTGCTCGCCGACGTGCTGCGGGACATCCCGGCGGCCTGATCCGCGGGTCAGGCCCGGACGGGTCCCGACCCTCCTCGTAACGAGTCCGATCATCTGATCTGTGGGGGCCGCACTCCTGGTACGGTCCCCGCAGGTCAGGCCGACGGTTCCGTCAATCGGCCCTGTACGAGGAGAGGTTGAAGCACCATGCCGGACGACCCTGTCGCGCGTGACGCCGCCGAAGAGGCATCGGCCTTCTCGCACCCGGCCGTCGCCCCGGACGCCTCCGCCGCGTACGGTCCGCACCCCGACCAGGTCGTCGACTTCTACGCGCCGCGCGACGGCCGGCCGAGCGCGCCCCTGGTCGTCGCCCTGCACGGCGGCGCCTGGCGCGCCCCGTACGACCGGCAGCACCTGACCCCTTTCGTGGACTTCCTGGCCCGCCGTGGCTTCGCCGTCGCGAGCGTCGAGTACCGGCGCGGCAGCGACATCCCCCGGCAGGGCGGCACCGCCCCGGTCGCCGGGCGCTGGCCCGAGACCTTCGACGACGTCGCCGCCGCCCTCGACGCGCTGCCGGACCTCGCCGCCGCGCACCTGCCGCAGGCCGACCCGCGCCGTACCGTGCTCACCGGCCACTCCGCGGGCGGCCACCTCGCCCTGTGGGCCGCCGCCCGGCACGTCCTGCCGGCCGGCTCGCCCTGGCGGCTGCCCGCCCCGCCCGCGCTGCGCGGGGTCGTGGCGCTCGCCCCGATCGCGGACTTCGCGTCCTCCGTCGAACTCGGTGTGTGCGGCGGCGCGGTCACCGAACTGCTCGGCGGCGAGGCCGACTTCGCCGCCCGCGCGGCGCTCTCCGACCCGGCCGTCCTGCTGCCCACCGGCATCGCCACCACCCTCGTCCAGGGCCGCACCGACATCGTGGTCCCGCCCGCCGTCGCCGAGGCCTTCGCCGCCGCGGCCGCCGAGGCCGGCGAGACCGTCGGCTGCACCTTCCTGGAGGACGTCGGCCACTTCCCGCTGATCGACCCGGCGGCGGACGCCTGCGCGGTGGTCGCGGAGGAGATCGCCCAGCTGGCGTTCTAGGCCCGGTGGGTTCGGCTGGGGCGCGGGTGGGGCGCGGGTAGTCCTCAAGGGGGACCCGCCGGGATCCGTACACAGCCGGACGACCCCGGCGCGAGCCGCCCGTACGGTGGTCGGGTGACTTCGACACAGACCACCGAACCGAGCCGCAGCCCCGAGCTCCGCCTGACCCTGAAGGCGCTCGGCGGTCTGCGCGCGGACCTCTTCACCGACGCCTTCGCCTACCGCCCGCTGCGGCGGCTCGACGTGAGCCGCGGGCCGCTCCGCATCCTCCCGGAGCGGATCCGCGACGAGCTCGGCGTGCTCCCGCACCTCGTCGTCGGCTTCGCCGCGGTGATCGTCTTCTTCCTCGGGATCGCGGAGGCCGACAGCCCCCTGAATCCGGCCGTGCTCGTCTTCACCGCCGTACCGGCCGCGACCGTGGTCCTCACCCTGATACGTCCGATGCTCGCCTTCTGGGCGTCGCTCGTCTCCACGCCCTTCATCGCCTTCCTGGGCGGTCACGGCGGAGAGTGGCCGTGGGCCCCGAACTCGTTCGCCGCCCACCTCGTGGTCCTCGTCGTCGTCGCCCTGCGCACCCGGCCGCGCACCGCCGGCTGGATGTGGCTGGTCACCGCCGGGTGCGCCCTCTTCGCCACGGTCCTCATCGGTGCGAACGGACCCGGTGACGCGTTCGCGCTGCTGTTCGTCGCCGGGGTCTGCCTCCTGCTCGTCACGACCTCCCAGGTGCGCCGCCAGGCGCGCCGCGAGGTCACCGCCCAGCAGAGCGTCACCGCCGTCGAGCGCTCCAAGCGCACCCTCCTGGAGGAGCGCACCACCATCGCCCGCGAGCTGCACGACGTCGTCGCGCACCACATGTCGGTGGTCGCGATCCAGGCCGAGGCCGCCCCGTACCGCGTCGAGAACCCGCCGCCGGAGCTGGAGCAGGCCTTCGTCACCATCCGCGAGAACGCGGTGGCCGCGCTCACCGAGCTGCGCCGCATCCTCGGGGTCGTACGGGCCGAGGACTACGAGGCGCCGGACGCGCCCCAGCCCACCCTCGCCGACCTCGACAGCCTGGTCGCCAATGTCCGCGAGGCCGGGCTCGGCGTGGAGAAGGCGGTGACCGGCGCGGTGCGCGAGCTGCCGCAGGGCGTCGAGCTCTCCGCGTATCGGATCGTCCAGGAGGCCCTGTCGAACGTGCTCCGGCACGCGCCCGGCGCCGCCGCCCGGGTCGAGGTGAGCTACGTCCTCGGCGGCCTCGGCCTGCGCATCGCCAACGGCCCGGCGCGCGGGCTCGTCAAGCCGTCGCCGGGGGCCGGGCACGGCATCACCGGCATGCGCGAGCGTGTCACGATGCTGGGCGGCGAGATGACGGCCGAGGCCACCGCCGACGGCGGCTACGAGGTCACCGTTTTCGTCCCCGTGACCCGGGACCAGGACCAGGACCAGGACCAGGACCGGGACCGGGACCACCGTGACCGTGACCAGGACCGTGAGGGGACCCAGCCGTGATCCGGGTGCTGATCGTCGACGACCAGATGATGGTCCGCGAGGGCTTCTCCGTGCTGCTCGGCGCCATGCCCGACATCGAGGTGGTCGGCGAGGCGGTGAACGGCCGCGAGGCCGTCGCCCAGGTCGCCGCCCTGCGCCCCGACGTGGTCCTCATGGACATCCGCATGCCGGAGCTGAACGGCATCGAGGCCACCCGCGAGATCGTCGCGGCCGACGCCGCCGCGAAGGTCCTCGTGCTCACCACCTTCGACCTGGACGAGTACGTCTACCAGGCGCTGCGCGCCGGCGCCTCCGGCTTCCTGCTCAAGGACGCCTCGGCCCGGCAGCTCGCCGACGGCGTCCGGGTGGTCGCGGCCGGCGAGGCGCTGCTCGCGCCGACCGTCACCAAGCGCCTCATCACCGAGTTCGCCAAGTCGGCGGCGGCCTCGCCGCGCCCGCCGGCGATCGCGCGGATCGGCGAGCTGACCGAGCGCGAGACGGAGGTCCTGGTGCTGATCGCACAGGGCCTGTCCAACGCCGAGATCGCCGAACACCTCGTCGTCGCCGAGTCCACCATCAAGACCCATGTGAGCCGTATCCTGGTGAAACTGGGCCTGCGCGACCGGACCCAGGCGGCGGTCTTCGCGTACGAGGCGCGACTGGTGCGGGTCGGCGGGTAGCGTCCAGTCATGGACGCTCCCGATGCCGCTCACGCCGATTTCGACCCCTGGTCCCCGGAGTTCGTCGCCGATCCCTACCCGGCCTACGCGCGGCTGCGCGCCGGCGGCCGGGCGCACTGGCACGGGCCGACCCACCAGTGGCTGATCCCGCACTACGAGGACGTGTCGGCGCTGCTGCGGGACCGCCGCCTGGGCCGTACGTACACCCATCGCTTCACGCACGAGGAGTTCGGCCGGGAGGCGCCGGACGCGGCCCACGAGCCCTTCCACACGCTCAACGACCACGGGCTGCTCGACCTGGAGGGCGCCGACCACACCCGGATCCGGCGGCTGGTGTCGAAGGCGTTCACGCCGCGGACGGTGGAGGACCTGGCGCCGACGGTACGGCGGCTGGCCCGCGACCTGGTCGCCGGTCTGGTCGCGGACGGCGGCGGCGACCTGCTCGCCACGGTCGCGGAGCCCCTCCCCGTGGCGGTGATCGCCGAGATGCTCGGCATCCCGGCGCAGGACGAGGAGCGGGCCCGCCTCCGGCCCTGGTCGGCGGACATCTGCGGGATGTTCGAGCTCAACCCCTCGGAGGAGACGGCCCGCCGGGCGGTGCGTGCCTCGGTCGAGTTCTCCGACTACCTGCGGGAGCTCCTCGCCCGCCGCCGCAAGGCCCCGGGCGACGACCTGATCTCGGGGCTGCTCGCCGTACCGGAGCTGACCGAGCAGGAGATGATCTCCACCTGTGTGCTGCTGCTCAACGCCGGCCACGAGGCGACCGTGAACACCACGGTCAACGGCTGGTGGACGCTGCTGAGCCGGGGCGTGCGGCCGGATGTCGGGCCGGGCCCCGAGCCCGATCCCGGAAAGTTGTCCACAGCTGTGGAAGAACTGCTGCGCTACGACACACCCCTGCAGATGTTCGAGCGCTGGGTCCTCGACGACATCGACCTCGGTGGCGTCGTCATCCCGCGCGGCTCCGAGGTCGCCCTGCTCTTCGGCTCCGCCAACCGCGACCCCGCCCGCTTCGGCCCGACCGCCGGCACGCTCGACCTCACCCGCGCCGACAACCCGCACATCACCTTCGGCGCCGGCATCCACTACTGCCTCGGCGCCCCGCTCGCCCGCCTCGAACTCACCGCCGTCTTCGCCGAGTTGCTGAAGCAGGCGCCGGGACTCCGGCTCGCCGCCGAGCCGGAGTGGAAGCCGGGCTATGTGATCCGGGGCTTCAAGGAGCTGTTGGTGGAGGTGTGATCACAGGGCGAGGGGCCCCCGTTCCCCGGGGCCCCTCGCCGGTCGGACCGGGGGTCAGGACGACATGAGGTCCCGTCGCCGCAGGCCCGCCAGGCCCGCGGCGACGAGCGCGACCGCGAGGGCGGTCAGGGCCAGGACCGGGGTCCAGGTCATCTCCTGGCCCGGCAGCTTCGGCAGATGCCCGAAGGGGGAGAGGTTCAGGACCGCCCGGGGCAGGTTCAGGGCCGGGCCGATCCAGCCGATGACCAGGCAGATCCCGGCCGCCGCCCACCCGGCCACCGCGGCCTTGGGGAAGGCGCCGTGGAACAGGACCGCGACCCCCGCGAGCGTCCAGACCGCGGGCAGCTGGACCAGGCAGGCGCCCAGGATCGGGCCGAGGTCCTTGCCGTAGGTGAGGGAGAGCCCGACGCCGCTGAGCACCATGATCAGTACGGCGCCCGCGAAGGCGATCACTAGGTGGCCGGCCGCCCAGCGGATTCGGCCGACCGCGTTGGCCAGGATCGGCTCCGCCCGCCCCGAGGTCTCCTCGCCGTGCAGCCGCAGCACCGACCCCACCGCGTACAGCGCCGCGATCATGCCGAACATCCCGATCATCGCGGCGAGGAACGCGCTCTCCAGCGCGGACTGCCCGCCCATCCGCTCGAAGATCTCGCGGGCCTGCTCGTTGTCGCCGACGATGTCCGCCGCACCGGAGGCCATCCCGCCGAAGGCGATCCCGGCGACCAGGAAGCCGATCGACCAGCCGAGCAGCCCGCCGCGCTGGAGCCGCCAGGCGAGGGCCGCGGCCGTCGCGAGCCGCCCGACGGCCGGTCCGGGCCGGGTCGGCAGGAAGCTCATGCCGACATCGCGGCGGTTCGTCAACCCGTACGCGACGCCCGCCTGGACGAGGACGGCGGCGCCGATCAGCAGGAGCACCCACCAGCGCTCGCCGCCGTAGGGGCGCACGTTCTCGGCCCAGCCGATCGGGGACAGCCAGGTCAGGACGGACGAGCCTCCCCCTAGGACTCCGTCCTGGGAGGTACCCCCAGACTTTCCGGAGTCGCCGGCGGCTCGCAGCAGGAACGCGGTGCCGAGGACGCCCGCCGTGAGGCCCTTCGCGAGCCGCGCGCTCTCCGTGAGCTGGGCGACGATCGCGGCCATGGTCGCGAAGAGCATCCCCGTCCCGCCGACCGCGAGGCCGAGCGCGAGCGCCCCGCCCGCGCCCTGGCCGGCGAGTCCGGCCGTGATGATCAGGGCGACGAGGGCGTTGGCGAACACCGCGGTGAGCAGGGCGGCCGTCAGTGGCGCACGGCGGCCCACCACGGTGGCGGAGAGCATCTCCTGGCGGCCCGTCTCCTCCTCCTCGCGGGTGTGCCGGACGACGATGATCAGGCTCATCACGGCGGCGAGGGTGGCGCTGAAGACGCCGAACCGCCAGGCCACGAGCCCGCCGACCGAGTCGCCGAAGACCGGTCCGTACAGCGCCCGCAGGGAGCTGTTGCCGCTCATCGCGCCGGCGACCTCGGCGCGGGCGGCGGGGGTGTCGTACAGGGCCTGGATCGAGCCGACGCCGCTGGCGACCATGCCGCCGACGACGACGGCCCAGATCGGCAGCATGACCCGGTCGCGGCGCAGCGCCAGCCGGGTCAGGGACCCGGTCCCGGTCAGCGGGACGGTGAGCGTGCTCATCGCGCCGCCACCTCGTCGCTGTAGTGCCGGAGGAAGAGCTCCTCGAGGGTCGGCGGCGTGCTGGTCAGGGACCGGACGCCCGACTCGGTCAGCGACCGCAGCACCGCGTCGAGCTTGTCGGTGTCGACCTGGAGCCGGACCCGCCTGCCCCGCACGTCGAGATCGTGGACGCCGGGCAGGTGGGCGAGCCCGTTGGGCGCCCCGGCGAGCTCGGCGGTGACGCTGGTACGGGTGAGGTGACGCAGGTCCGCGAGCGAACCGCTCTCCACGGTCTGCCCCTGGCGGATGATGCTCACCCGGTCGCACAGCTCCTCCACCTCGCTGAGGATGTGGCTGGAGAGCAGCACGGTTGCGCCGCGCCCGCGCGCCTCGGCGACGCAGTCCTGGAAGACCTCCTCCATCAGCGGGTCGAGGCCGCTGGTCGGCTCGTCGAGGACGTACAGGTCGACGTCGGAGGCGAAGGCGGCGACGAGGGCGACCTTCTGCCGGTTGCCCTTGGAGTAGGTGCGGCCCTTCTTGGTGGGGTCGAGCTCGAAGCGCTCGATCAGCTCCGCCCGCCGGGCCCGGTCGAGGCCGCCGCGCAGCCGCCCGAAGAGGTCGATGACCTCGCCGCCGGAGAGGTTGCGCCACAGCGTGACGTCGCCGGGGACGTAGGCGATGCGCTTGTGCAGCTCGACGGCGTCGGACCAGGGGTCCCGGCCGAGCACCTGGGCGGCGCCGGAGTCGGCGCGCAGCAGCCCGAGGAGGACCCGGATGGTGGTGGACTTCCCGGCGCCGTTGGGGCCGAGGAAGCCGTGGACCTCGCCGGTCTCGACGGTGAGGTCGAGGCCGTCCAGTGCGTGGGTGCGCCCGAACGCCTTGTGGAGTCCGGCGACGGTGATTGCCTTCGTCATGCTTCAGAACGTACGCTACTTTCACAAACTTGTGAAGTTAAGGAAGCGTATGGAAAGTGGGTGAGATAGTGGACGCCATGACTGAGGGCACGGCTGAGGGCATCACTGAGGGCATGACGGCGGATACGGCCGAGGAGGACGTGACCGATGCGGCGGACGCCACCGCGCGCTTCGTGGAGCGCTTCGCCGCGGAGATGACCGCGGCCGGCATGCAGCGCATGGCCTCCCGCGTCTTCGCGGCCCTGCTCTCCTCCGAGGCCGCCTCCATGACCTCGGCGGAACTGGCCGAACGGCTCCAGATCAGCCCCGCGGCCGTCTCCGGCGCTGTCCGCTACCTCTCCCAGGTCGACATGGTCAGCCGCGAGCGCGACCCCGGCACCCGCCGCGACCTGTACGTGCTCCACAACGAACTCTGGTACGAGACCTTCACCCGCCGCGACCAGGTCCTCACCCGCTGGGAGAAGCTGCTGCGCGAGGGCGCCGACACCCTCGGCCCGGACACGGCGGCGGGCGCCCGGGTCGCCGAGACCGCCGAGTTCTTCGCCTTCCTGCACGGCGAGATGGCCGGGATCATGGACCGCTGGCGCGCCCGCAAGGACGCGGAGCGGGCCGGAGGCACGTCCTAAGAGACGCCTTGCGGCGCCTCGCGCGGCACCGTCAGCCCCCACGCCCCCGCCCGTACCGTCCAGGTCCGGCGGCGGACCGGGCCGGAGACCGCCGTGTCGGCGCGGTAGCGGAAGTCGGGGCCCGCGACGGTCAGGGTGCGGGCGGTGGTGGTCCGGGCGGGCTCGTCGCCCGGTGGGCGGAGGGTCAGCGCGAGGGTGCCCGCGAGGGCGCGGACGGTGAGCCCGGCGAGCGGCGTGTCGAGGTCGCTGAGCAGCACCCCGTCCGCCTCGACGCGCAGCCGGTGGGCGGGTGCGGCGAGGACCGCCGGGGCGGGCCGCACCAGGGTGCGGACGAGGGAGCGGCAGGTGTGCCAGACGGTCGGCGGCGCGGTCGGCGGTGCGGGCGCGGGGCCGCCGCCCGAGGGTCCCGAGCCGCCCGAGGCCGGCACGTCGAGGCGGTCGAGCACGAGGCCGCCGCTGTCGTCGACGAGCAGGTCGAGCCGCCGTACCGCCCCGTCGAGCACCGCCCGCGCGGCCGCCACCGTGCCCGGCGGCACGCCCAGCGCGCGGGCCGTCGTCACCCGGTCGGCCGCACCGATCGGGACCATCGCGACGGCCGTCGTACCGGCCCCGTCCGCCGGGTCCCGGTCGTGCTGCAGCAGGGTCACGGCGCGCAGCAGCGCGCGGTCGTCGCCGAGGACGACGGGGCGCCGGGAGCCGCGCCTGGCCAGGGCCCGGGAGAATTCCTCCGGACCGTCCGGCAGGCAGATCTTCGCTTCGGCGCCCGCCGACAGCACATCTTTCGCGATCCGTACGGACTCGCCGTCCATTCGGCGGGCGACCGGGTCGACGATGACCAGCAGCTGGTCGTGATCCGACACCTCGGTCCTTCCTCGGGTAGTCTCTTTGTGCAAGAGCCCCTTGCGCTATTGCGCCAGGGGCTTCGTCTATTCCGGGGCACACCGGTGAGGCGGCGTCGGCCCCCTGACCTTGGTCTTGCCCCGCCCGGAAGGGGTGTACGCCTGTGCCCGCACTTGTGCTGCTCGGTGCTCAGTGGGGTGACGAGGGCAAGGGAAAGGCCACCGACCTGCTCGGCGGGTCCGTTGACTACGTGGTGCGTTACCAGGGCGGCAACAATGCCGGCCACACGGTCGTCGTCGGCGACCAGAAGTACGCGCTGCACCTTCTCCCTTCCGGAATCCTCTCCCCGGGGTGCACCCCGGTCATCGGAAACGGCGTCGTCGTCGACCCGGCGGTCCTGCTCTCCGAGCTGAGCGGGCTGAACGAGCGCGGCGTCGACACCTCCAAGCTCCTGATCAGCGGTAACGCCCATCTGATCACCCCGTACAACGTCACCCTCGACAAGGTGACGGAACGGTTCCTCGGCAAGCGCAAGATCGGCACCACGGGCCGCGGCATCGGCCCGACCTACGCCGACAAGATCAACCGTGTCGGCATCCGGGTCCAGGACCTGTACGACGAGTCGATCCTCACCCAGAAGGTGGAGGCGGCGCTGGAGGGCAAGAACCAGCTGCTCGCCAAGCTGTACAACCGCCGGGCGATCGAGGCCGCGCAGATCGTCGAGGAGATGCTCCAGTACGCGGAGCAGATCAAGCCCTTCGTCGCCGACACCACGCTGATCCTCAACAAGGCGCTCGACGACGACAAGGTCGTGCTCTTCGAGGGCGGTCAGGGCACCCTGCTCGACGTCGACCACGGCACGTACCCCTTCGTCACCTCCTCGAACCCGACCGCCGGCGGTGCCTGCACGGGTGCGGGCGTGGGCCCGACGAAGATCAGTCGGGTCATCGGCATCCTCAAGGCGTACACGACCCGCGTCGGCGCCGGCCCGTTCCCGACCGAGCTCTTCGACGAGGACGGCGAGGCGCTGCGCCGCATCGGCGGCGAGCGCGGTGTCACCACCGGCCGTGACCGCCGCTGCGGCTGGTTCGACGCGGTCATCGCCCGCTACGCGACCCGCGTGAACGGCCTGACCGACTTCTTCCTCACCAAGCTCGACGTGCTGACCGGCTGGGAGCAGATCCCGGTGTGCGTCGCGTACGAGATCGACGGCAAGCGCGTCGAGGAGCTGCCCTACTCGCAGACCGACTTCCACCACGCGAAGCCCGTCTACGAGATGCTCCCGGGCTGGTCCGAGGACATCACCAAGGCCAAGACCTTCGCCGACCTGCCGAAGAACGCGCAGGCGTACGTGAAGGCCCTGGAGGACATGTCCGGCGCTCCGATCTCCGCGATCGGCGTGGGCCCGGGCCGGGACGAGACGATCGAGATCAACTCGTTCCTCTAAAGGACACGCGAAAGGGCCCGCACCCCTGGCATTCGCCTGGGGGTGCGGGCCCTTTCGTATCCATGGCCGGGCGTCCAGGCGTCTAGGCGTCGAACTTGGTGTCCCGGCCGACCTTGTCCCAGGCGTTCAGATCGGCCCGGACCTGGTCGAGGTGGGCGTGGATCATGTCGATGGAGTCGTCGCCGAGGGCGAGGCGGAGCGGCGGCTCGTCGGCGTTCAGGGCGGTGAGGACGGCGGCCGCGGCCTTGGCCGGGTCGCCGGCCTGGGTGCCGTCGCCGCCCTCGACGAAGGCGCGGGTGGCGCCGACGGTGTCGGCGTAGTCGGGGATGGTGTCCGCGCTGAGGCTCTTGCCGCCGCCGAAGAGGGACGTGCGGAAGGCGCCGGGCTCGACGATCAGGACGTGGATGCCGAGTGGCTTGACCTCGGCGGCGAGCGCCTCCGACATGCCCTCCAGGGCGAACTTCGTCGCGCTGTACGCGCCGAAGCCGGGCAGCGAGCCCTGGCCGCCGACGCTGCTGAGCTGCACGATCGCGCCGGAGCGGCGGGCGCGCATGTGGGGCAGGACGGCGCGGGTCAGGGCGGCCGGGCCGAAGACGTGCACGTCGAAGAGGGAGCGCAGTTCGGCGTCGCCGGTCTCCTCGACCGAACCGACGTGGGTGCGGCCCGCGTTGTTGACCAGGACGTCGATGCGGCCGTGCCGCTCGGCGACCTCGCTCACCACCCGGTCGACGGCGGCGTGGTCGGTGACGTCCAGGGTGACGGCGTGGACCTGGTCGGGGTGGGCGGCGACCAGGTCGTCCAGGGTGCCGGCGCGGCGGGCGGCGGCGACCACGACGTCCCCGGCGGCGACCGCCGCCTCGGCGAAGGCGCGCCCGAAGCCGCTGTTGGCGCCGGTGATCAGCCAGACCTTGCTCATGTCTCTCGTTTCCCCTCGTCGGTGGTGGTGCGTGGTGCGTGGTGCGTGGTGCGTGGTGCAACTGGCAACCAGCCTGCATCCAGGGGTAGTTGTCGGTCCAAGATCTGTCGTGATAGCCCATGGTTATGACCCTCGCGGATGTGCACGGCCGGGACCTGCGCTACTTCCTCGCGGTCGCGGAGGAACTGCACTTCACCCGTGCCGCCGAGCGCCTGTACGTGTCGCAGCCCGCGCTCAGCAAGCAGATCCGGGCCCTGGAACGGCAGCTCGGTGCCCCGCTGTTCGACCGCGACCGGCACGGCGTCCGGCTCACCGAGGTCGGTACGGCGCTGCTGCCGCACGCCCGCGCGGTGCTCGCCGCGTGGGCGGAGGCGGAGGGCGCGGTGCGCGCCGCCCGGGCCGCGCGGGAGGCCACCCTCGTGATCGGCATGTCCACCAGCCCGGGCCGGGGCGGGCTGCTGCCCGCGATCCGCTCCCGCTTCACCGAGGCCCACCCGGAGGCCCGGCTCCGGCTGCGCCAGATCGGCTGGGACGATCCGACCGCCGGGCTCGCCGACGGCACCAGCGACCTGGCGTTCGTCTGGCTGCCGCTGGTCGACGCCGAGCGCTACCGCTGGGTCGTCGTCGCCACCGAACCGCGCCTGATCGCCCTGTCCGAGCGGCACCCGCTGGCCGGCCGCGACCGGATCGCCTTCGCCGACCTCCTCGACGAACCCTTCCTCGCCCTCCCCGGCGAGGTCGCCCCCGAACTCCGCGACCACTGGCTGGCCCTGGACGCCCGCGACGGCAGCCCGGCCCGGATCGGCGCCGAGATCGGCTCCACCGACGAGACGTACGAGGCGCTCGTCGACGGCCTCGGCATCTGCCTGGTGGCCGAGGGCAACGCCCCGCTGCTCACCCGTGGCGGCGTCGTCGTCCGCCCCGTCGACGGCGTCACCCCCACCCGCTTCGCCCTCGCCTGGCGCGCCGACGACCGCCGCCCCCTGGTCCACGACTACGCCCGGGCGGCGGCCCGGGCGACGGCCGCCGCGCCCTAGTCGCGGACGAACTCGCCCGGTTCGCTGTCCGCGGCCATGGAGTAGACGTGCAGCAGCTCCTTGCCCTGGTAGTGGACGATCCGGAGGTTGCTGGAGCCGTTCTCGGCACACTCGGGGTCCCAGGTCTCCGGGTCGCGGGTCTCGGGGCCGACGACCAGGAGGTTGCCGGCGCCGCCGACGACGGCGGTGGTGACGCAGCGGACGTCCTCGGAGGTGGGGTTGCCGTCCTTGTCGGTGCGCGGGAAGGACTGGTCGAGGCGGATCAGGGGTGCGCCGACCGGGCCCTGGGTGACGGTGAGCTGGTACGTGTAGCGGTCGGCGTCGGGCTGGGTCACCTGGTCCCGGGACTGCTGCCAGCTGCCGACGAGGGCGGCGGGGACGACGGCCGCGCCGGCCGGGACGCGCTGGAAGGTGGTCTTCGCGACGCCCGAGCTCCACTCGACGACGTCCGTGGAACGCAGTCGCAGGGTCTGGCGGGCGGCCGGGGTGCAGCGCTGGGCGGGGACGCTCGCGGTGATCTCGGCGTCGCCGAAGACGAGTTCGCTGTCGGTGGCGGAAAGCAGCACGGCCCGGCCGATGCACAGCCGCTCGCCGGTGACATGGGTATAGACGACGCTCCGGGAGCCCGCCGCGCCCTGAGTCACCTCGATCCGGCTGGTCTCGTACGGCATGTCCGCCGTCCCCTTGAGGACGCCCTCCCAGGCGCCGAGGAACGCCGCCGGGACGATCCCGGCCGGCCGCGCCCCGGTCGTCGTGGCGCCACCGCGGCCCTTTCCGCCGCCGCTGACGGGAGTGTTCGGGTCGGACAGCGGCCAGTAGGTGTACGTGAGGGCCGCGGCGCCCGCCACGGCGAGCGCGGCGACGGCGGCGACCAGGCCCGTACGGCGGCGGGGCCGGGCGACGCCGTCCTGCTCGCGGGTGCCGGGCAGCGGGGTGGCCGGGGTGGGGTCGCCGGCGGAGGCGGCCTCGGCCTCCAGGAGCCGGGCGGCGTGCCGGCCGAGCCGGGCGAGGACGTCGGCGGGCAGCCAGGGGTCGGTGACCCTGAGCGTGTCGACCAGTTCGGCGGCGGACGGCCGGCCCGCCGGGTCCTTGGTGAGGCAGGCCCGGATCAGGCCGGCGAGTTCGGGCGCCAGGCCGGTCAGGTCGGGCTCGTCGTGGGCGATGCGGAACATGGTGGCGTGCACGCCGCTGTCCGAGCCGCCGAACGGCGAACGCCCGGTCGCCGCGTACGCAAGCACCGACCCCAGGCAGAAGATGTCCGCGGCCGGGCTGAGCTTCTCGCCCCGCACCTGCTCCGGCGACATGAAGCCGGGGGAGCCGACGACGGCGCCGGTGGTGGTGAGCCCGCCGTCGGTGACGGTGTCGAGGGCGCGGGCGATGCCGAAGTCGATGATCTGCGGGCCGTCGACGGTGAGCAGGACGTTCGACGGCTTCAGATCGCGGTGGACCAGGCCCGCGGTGTGGATGTGGGTGAGGGCCCGGGCCAGTCCGGCGGCGAGGGTGCGGACGCTGTCCGGCGGCAGCGGCCCGTACTCGTCGGCGACGACGGTCCGCAGCGAAGGACCGGGCACGTATCCCACGGCCACCCAGGGCAGTTCGGCCCCGGTGTCGGAGCCGAGGACGGGCGCCGTGCCGGTGCCGCCGACCCGCTCCAGTGCGGAGACCTCCCGGGCGAAGCGGCGCCGGAACTCGTCCTGGGCCGCCAGCTCCGGGTGCACGACCTTCACGGCGACGGCACGCCCGCCGGCCGACCGGGCCAGATACACCCGCCCCATGCCGCCCACACCGAGCCGGCCGAGCAGCCGGAACGGTCCTATGGTGACCGGGTCTTCCGCGTTCAAGGGATCCACGTCGCTAGAGGATGCCAGACCCGCCCGCCGGGCTCCCCGTCATCCCGCGCCGCAGATCCGCAGCCCCTTGGGGGTGGCGCAGGGCAGATGCCCGTGGCCGAGGATCACGTCCTGCCCGCCGCCGCGCCCCAGATAGGTGAGGAAACTGGAGGTCAGCGAGCCGGGCCGGGGCAGCTCCCAGGTGTAGGCGTACTCGATCTCCCGGTACGGGTAGGGCGAGCTGCCCAGCTCCGCCAGGTCCGGCCTGCGCCCGTCGACGGATATCCGGTGCAGGCCCTTCGGACGGCTGCCGGTGCGCAGCTCGGTGTAGCCGAGGGCGCCGGGCAGCGCGGCGACGGTGGACAGGACCTGGTCGGTGCTGTCGAGCTCGCACCGGATGACCAGGGCCTCCGGGTCGTCCTTGGCCGAGCAGTTACGGGAGGAGTTGGCGGGCTCGTTGCGCCCGAGGACCCGGCGCTGGAACACCTCGCGGGTCCCGGAGTCGGCGTCCCGGCTGACCAGCCGCACGGGCAGGTCGGGGCCGCCGAGGGTGCGCCAGTTGGTGATGTCGCCGCGGTACAGGGCCCGGATGTTCTCCAGGGTGAGGTTGTCCAGCGGGACCCGGTCGTTGACGACGAGGGTGAAGAGCGAGACGGCGACGGGGGAGTCCTTCAGCTGCGGGTAGCCCTCGGGCTTGGCCCCGTCGGACAGGGTGACGAGCTCCGGGCGCCCGTCCTTGCCCTGCCGCGCGCCCTGCTCGGCGAGCCGCCGTATGCCGGCGGTGGAGCCGCGCGCGTCGACGCTCACGGTGGCGCCCGGGCAGTCCCGTTCGTACTGCGCGGCGGCGTCCTTCAGGACCGGCTCGAAGGCGGTGGAACCGGTGACGGTGAGGCTGCCGCGGGCGCAGCCGATGGGCGGCGGCACGTCGTCGCGGATCACGATGATCGCGGCGAGCGTGATCACACAGACGGTCAGGGCGATGATGACGCGGCGGGCGGCCCGGGTGAAGGTGGGCGGCTTGTCGTCGAAGGTCGCGCTGTGGTTGACGTGGACCCCGCCGTCGCGGATCGGTCCGGCGACGGCGATCTCGTCCTTGGGCTCGCCGCCGGTGAGCAGCACGAGCACCTTGAAGTAGTCCCCGGGATTGAGCGCCACCTTGGGGATCCTGATCTCGCGGTCGCTGACCGCCAGGTCGTCGCTGCCGAACGGCGCCTGTGAGGCGGCCGCCGCCTCGACCCTGCGGCGGGTGAACCGCACGGACAGCCCGTGGTTCTCCTGGTTGTAGTCCTCGCGGCCGATGGAGACGCCGCCGTCGTTCTCGATGCGCAGCAGCACGAGGGTGGCGTCCGTCATGTCGGCGCGTCCGTGGAAGAGGCGGGTGACCCTGTCCCCCACCGGGGTGTCCAGCTGGACGCGGTAGCCGACGCGCTTGCGGCGCGGCACCCGTCGCTCGATGACGAGCACGGCGAAGGTGACGACCACACCGAGCAGCGCGGTGACGACGGCGATGACGTTCTCGGGGCTGACCCAGTCCACGGGCGCCACCGTACGGACGGGTGTGCGGTTCGGTACGAGAGCTGGATTCCGGCCATCTGGAGTTCGTCCTTCCGACAGGTTCCCCCGGCTTCCTTACAGCTGTTGCCGGGGTTGGCGGGCATGGGTGTAATGGGCCACGAGGGGGCTGCCGCAGGAGGAGACCCATGCGTGTCGTCGAAGTGACCGCCTACGGCGGACCCGAGGTGCTGAACATGGCCCGCCGCCCCGAGCCCGAGGCCGGGGACGTGCCGGGCAAGGTCCGGGTCCGGCTGAAGGCGGCCGGTGTGGCCGTCGCCGACATGAGGATCCGGGCGGGCTACTACGCCGAGGAGCTCGAACCGCTCCGGCCCCCGTTCGTCCTCGGCACGGACTTCGCCGGCCGGCTCCTCGACCCCGCGCCCGGCCCGACGGGCACCCTTCCGGCCGGTACCCGGGTGGCGGGCTTCGTTCCGTGGTTCACCGAGCGGACGGGTGAGGGCACCTACGCGGAGGTCATCCGGGTCGACCCCGAATGGCTGGCGCCGATCGCCGACGAGGTGGACTTCACCCAGGCGGCCTCGGTCCCGCTGGCCGCCGTCACGGCCCAGCAGGGCCTCGGCGTGCTCGACCTCCCGGCGGGCGCCACGCTCCTCGTCACCGGCGCCAGCGGCGTCGTGGGCCGCTTCGCGGTCCAGTTCGCCTCGGCGGCCGGCCTGGAGGTCGTGGCCGTCGCCCACGAGGGCGACGAGAGCGAGCTCAAGGTCCTCGGCGCCAAGCACTGCGTCACCCGCGGCGAACCCGCCGACGTGCTCGCCCAGCTCCTGGCTCTCGTCCCCGACCGGGTCGACGGCGTCTTCGACGGCGCCCTCGTCGGCGACCCGGTCCTCCCGGCCGCCAAGGACGGCGGCGCCTTCGTCGCCCTCGCGAAGGACCGCACCCCCGCCCCCGAGCGCGACATCCGCGTCGAGACCGTCTTCGGCCGCCCCGACCCCGCCGAGCTGGCCGCCATCTTCCAGAAGGTCGCCGACCGCGAGCTCATCACCCGGGTGGCCGACGTCATGCCCCTCGAAGAGGCCGCCGAGGCCCACCGCCGCGCCGAGGCCGGCCGCCGGCCCGGCCGGATCGTCCTGATGATCTGACCCGGGGTGGATC
Source organism: Streptomyces sp. SKN60 (assembly GCF_026236535.1). GTDB lineage: Bacteria > Actinomycetota > Actinomycetes > Streptomycetales > Streptomycetaceae > Streptomyces. The sequence continues at coordinate 107,215 of NZ_JAHTMW010000009.1, forward strand.
CGAGCGGACCCGAGCGGATCCGGCTCGGGTCGGACTGTCGGGCCGTCAGGCCGTCAGCGCGGCGAGCTCCGCGTTCGCGCGGGCGGTGACCAGAGCGAGGACGCGGCCGGCGGCGGCCAGGTCCTCGGCCGGTATGCCGCCCCAGACGCGGGCGCTGACTGGAGCCGTCTCGGCGGTGATGGCGGCCAGGAGTGCGCGGCCCGCGTCCGTGGCCCGCAGATGCGCGCCGTCCGCGACCAGCAGGCCCCGGTCCCGCAGCTCGTCGAGCGTGGCGCGGATGTCGGCCGGGTCGGCCTTGAGACTGCCCTGGACCTGGGCGGTGAGGGCGTCGGCCGTCTGCGGGGCCTCGGCCGTGACAGCAGCGCGCAGGGCGATCTGCTGCTGGAACGTGGCGCCGTGTCGGGCCAGGACGTGCTCCAGGAGACCCCGGGCGGCGTAGTGGGCCAGGCCGAGGGCACGGGCGTCGGCGGCGGGTGCGGTGGACACGGACACGGACGTGGGCGTGGATGCGGTCATGATGATGTCCCCCTCTAACGTTCGGGCTACTAACGTTTGTGGCACTAACGACATTAGATCGTTCGGACCACTAACGCAAGAGGTAATCTGCACCGCATGAGCGAGACCCCCGACGTGCCCGAGTCCCGCGAGATGGACGAGCGGCAGACGCAGACCCCCGACCGTCTCCGTGCCCTCCCCAGCCGCCTGCTCGCGATGACCTCCGCCCGGGCGGACCGCCTCGTGAGCGATCGGCTGGCCGCCGAGGACTCCCGCAAGTGGCACTTCGCGGTCCTGGCCTCCCTCGACGCGTACGGCCCGGCCAGCCAGGCCGAGCTGAGCCGGCGCACCGGCGTCTACCGCAGCGATCTCGTCTCCGTCATCAACGAGTTGGAGCAGCGCGGCCAGGTCGCCCGCACCCCCGACCCCGACGACCGCCGCCGCAACGTCGTCACCCTCACCCCGCCGGGCCGCAAGCACCTCGAACGCCTCGACAAGGTCCTCGCCGAGGTCCAGGACGAGTTGATGGCACCGCTCTCCGTCGCCGAACGAGCCCTGCTCGTCGGCCTGTTGGAGCGTGTGCTGTCCCGCTGAATGAAGGAGTCCGGTCGCGTCCGGTTCGGTTCGATCTGGTCCAGACCATTGACAGGTGCAGACCAATAGCGGTTGCGTGGGCCTTCCCCCACCGGAAGGACGAGCCGCATGCTGCGACGTCTGCTCACCGTCCTGGCCGCGATCTGTACGGTCGCCGGCCTCGCCGTCTTCCTGCCCGCCACCGTCGCGGGCGCCGCGCCCGCCTGTGTGGCCGCCTGGAACTCCTCCAGCGTCTACACGGGCGGCATGACCGCCTCGTACAACGGTCACAACTGGTACGCCAAGTGGTGGACCCAGAACGAGCGCCCCGGCACCGCCGACGTCTGGCGCGACGAGGGCACCTGCGGCGGCGACGGCGGCACCACCACCCCGCCGCCGTCCACCTCCGGATTCGTCGTCTCCGAGGCCCAGTTCAACCAGATGTTCCCGGGCCGGAACTCCTTCTACACGTACGCCGGCCTCAAGGCCGCCCTCAGCGCGTACCCCGGCTTCGCCACCACCGGCAGCGACACCGTGAAGAGGCAGGAGGCCGCCGCCTTCCTCGCCAACGTCAGCCACGAGACCGGCGGCCTCGTCTACATCGTCGAGCAGAACACCGCCAACTACCCGCACTACTGCGACTGGAGCCAGTCGTACGGCTGCCCCGCCGGCCAGGCCGCGTACTACGGCCGCGGCCCGATCCAGCTCTCCTGGAACTTCAACTACAAGGCCGCCGGTGACGCCCTCGGCATCAACCTCCTCGCCGACCCCTACCGCGTCGAGCGCGACGCGGCCGTCGCCTGGAAGACCGGCCTCTGGTACTGGAACACCCAGAACGGCCCCGGCACCATGACCGCGCACAGCGCCATGGTCAACAGCCGCGGCTTCGGCGAGACCATCCGCTCCATCAACGGTTCGCTGGAGTGCAACGGCGGCAACCCGGCCCAGGTCCAGAGCCGGGTCACCAAGTACCAGCAGTTCACCCAGATCCTGGGCGTGCCCGCCGGGTCGAACCTCTACTGCTAGACGGTCAGTTCTGCCAGGCCACGAACGTGCCCCAGGCGGCGGGCTCCACGGTGAACGTGGGCCCGCCGTCGGCGTTCTTGGAGTCGCGTACGTGGACGGCGCGGGGGCAGGCGGCGACCTCGACGCACTCGCCGCCCGCGCTGCTGCTGTACGACGACTTGCGCCAGGCGAAGGCCACCTCGACGCAGTTGCCACCGCCGTCGTCGCTGTAGCTGGACTTGAACCAGCTCAAGGTCTCGCTCATGTCTGTACTCCCGCCAACCGCTCGATGAGGCCCAGTGACTCACGTGGGTCCAGGGCCTGTGCCCGGATCTTCGCATACCGCTGTACGTGCGTACTCACCTTCGCCCGGTCGGTGATCAGCAGGCTCTCGCCCTGGATCTCCAGGAAGGTCGCGCGGTCGTGCTCGGGGGTCTCGACGACGTTCAGATCGCCTCGGGCACCCGCGTACTCGCCCGCCAGACCGGCCGTCAGTGGCAGCACCTGAAGGTTCACGTTCCTCCGTCGCGCGCACTCCGCCAAGTACAGCAGCTGCTCGCGCATGATCTCCTCGCTCCCGATCGGCCGCCGCAGCACCGACTCGTCGAGGATCAGCTCGATCTCGCACACCACCTTCCGGTCGAACAGCGCCTTGCGCGCCATCCGTCCGATGACCAGTTCCTCCACCCGTTCCGGTGCCGGCTCCGGATACCCGCCCGCGATCAGGGCCCGCATGTACGGCTCCGTCTGGAACAGGCCGTGCATGACGTGGCCCGCGTACAGCCACAGTGCCAGCGCCTTCTGCTCGATCGGCGCGTAGCCGCGGAACTGCGCGGGGAGCCGCTCCAGGCGTACGAGCTCCCGCAGCTCCTCGAACACGCCCGTGCCGTCACCGAGCTCCTCCTCCAGCTTGACGAGCATCTCGTCGCTCACGGGATGGATCAGGCGCTCCATCGCGCTGATCGCGGCGCCCGTGTACCCCATGCGCGCCCCCAACTTCTCCTGAGTGAGCCCCGCGCGCAGGCGCATTTTCTTTGCGAGTGCCGCCGCCATGCGCGCCGCCGGACCCGCTGTTTCCTTGTTTTCCGCTTGCTTCATTCGCGTTCCCCATTCGGTCTCAACCGATCTCAACCGGCCTCAACTGCTCCCCGCCGAATTCGACTGCACAGAAGGAGCGTTGGCGCAGGTCAAGGGAATGCCGACGCGCCTTCGCAGTCGTGGAAAACGCTAGCGTCGACCCGTCACCATGTCCCTGTGAATGCCTCAAAAGCAGAGCGAAACATGAGCTCTTGTGATTGGATCCCCTATTTGGGTTTCCAACTCCGCAAGGCCGGCGTGCAATTCGACGCCATCCGCGTCGACGGCGATGAAGGGCGGCGCCTCGCCGATCTGATGGCGGCGCTCACCGGCGGCGAGCCGGGACCGGTGGTCCTGGAGGAGAACGGGCGGCGCGGGGTCTACTTCCTCCTCCCGCCCGGGTCGACGGCGCACCGGTCGTGGCCGCGCGGGGTGACGCGGTTCAATGCGGCGCCCGGGGTGGTGAGTTACGTCCCCGTCCCGGCGCTGTCGGGCAAGACCTGGCCCCTGACCTGGCGCTTTCCCCCGACCGCGCCGGACCGCTTCGTCCACCCGCTCCTCCTGAGGAGCGCGGTCACGGAGATCCTGGTGTGACGGGCGGGTGGGACAACTCGCGTCCCGAGCGCACGCCGGATGCCCTGCGCCTCGCCCTCGCCAGGATCGCTCCGCACCGGCTGGGGGAGATGCAGCAGCAGAAGAACGCGGCCTTCTCCCTCGCTGCCGAGCACGACTCACTCGGGCCCATTCATGGCTGGCTCAACGTCTGGGCGCGGGAGGTGGAGATCGAGCGCCGGTCCGATCTGTCCACCCGCCGCCGCCACGCCCTCGACGTGCTGCACCACACCGGTGGCAAGGGCGACCCCGCCTTCCGCGTCGCCATGGACGAGCTCCGCGCCGTCGAGGACGAAGCCGCGCGGGCGGTGTCCGAGTGACCTGGCGCTGGAAGTACGACCCCGACGAGGAGTACGTCGTCGGCGGCGTACCGCCCGCGATCGTCGCCGAGGTGGAGAAGCGGGCGCCGATGAACTGGTGCGGGCCGCCGAGGCCTTCTGCCTCGGCGGACCCGCGTACGAGGGGGAGGGGTCGAAGGGCACCGGTGACTTAGCGCCCGGCGGCGTGTTCACCTACTGGTGACCCTCCTCCGGGGGCTCCCCGGTCTCCCCGCCCCGCTGGGACTCCGCCGCCTCCCCGGCCCCTGAGGCCTCCACCGCCTCCACCGCCCGCGACAGCCGCTCCAGCACCCGTACCGTCTCGTCGAACGCCTCCTGGCCGCCCAGTTCGTGCATCAGGCGGGCGGCCAGTTCCGCGTGGCCCGGGACGATGCGGCGCATGGCGGCGCGGCCGGCCTCGGTCGGGGTGAAGAGCTTGGCGCGGCGGTGGGCGGGGTTCGGCTCGTAGGCGGCGAGGCCGTCCCGGACGAGGAGGTCGGCGATGCGCTGGACGCTCTGGCGGGTGATGCCCATGGCGCGGGCGATGCCGGAGACCGGGAGCGGCTCGTGGACGACGGCTCCCAGAACCTGCCACCAGGCGGCGGTGAGGCCGGCCGGTTCGGCCAGTTTCTCCGCCACGGAGAGGAACTGGCCGTTGAGGCGGAAGACGCCGAGGGCGGTACGGGAGAGGGCGTCCTGCTGGCGGCGGCTCATCCGGTTCGTTCCTGTCATCCGTTGAGCTCGGCGTAGGCCGCCGGGTCCGAGTCGTGGAACAGGCGGAACCAGGCGTCCCGCTTGCCCTCGTACGCGCCGAGGCGGGCGAAGATCTCGCGCGCGAAGGCCACCGGCTCGGTCGGACCGGCCGTGATCAGGTCGCCGTCCAGGACCGCGTCGGCCTCGACGTAGTGCTCGCCGCCCTTGTAGCCCGTGGCGGCCAGGTAGAAGGAGACGGCGCTGGTGTGCCGGCGGGCGTCGAGCAGGCCCTCCCGGGCCAGTCCGGCCGTGGCGCCGCAGATCGCGGCGACCGGGACGCCCGCGTCGAGGAAGGCGCGGGCCTTGGCGGTGAAGGGGGCGAGCTCGTCGCCCTCGTCGTACTTCTCGGCGCCCGGGAGGATCAGCAGCGCGCTGTCCTCGGGGGTCAGGTCGGCGAGGGAGAGGTCCGGGACGATCCGGATGCCCGCGATCGTCGTGATCGGGTCCCCCGCGCGCGTGCCGACGGTTTTGACCGTGAATCCCGCCCGGGCGAGCCAGGCGGTCGCGTGGCCCGTCTCCCAGTCGGCGAGGGTGTCGTAGACGGCGAGATGGACGGTGGCGGTGGCCTGGGGGGTCTCGATCTCGGTTCCAGTCATGACAGTAGGCTGTCATGATGACAGTTTGCTGTCAATGGAGTGCCTCTCGGCCCCGCCCGGCACACTGTCTCGTCCGCCCCGGTCTCGGTGGACAAGATGGTCATGGCCCGTCCCACCTGCGTTTCCTTACCCTCGGAGCCATGACCCCTCATGTCGAACCCGACCCCCAGGCCGGAGCTGCCGTCAAGGCCGCCGACCGCGCGCACGTGTTCCACTCCTGGTCCGCCCAGGGCCTGATCGACCCGCTCGCCGTCGCCGGCGCCGAGGGTTCGTACTTCTGGGACTACGACGGAAACCGCTACCTCGACTTCACCAGCGGCCTCGTCTACACCAACATCGGCTACCAGCACCCCAAGGTCGTGGCCGCCATCCAGGAGCAGGCCGCGAAGCTCACCACCTTCGCGCCCGCCTTCGCCATCGACGTACGCTCCGAGGCCGCACGCCTCATCGCCGAGCGCACCCCGGGCGACCTGGACAAGATCTTCTTCACCAACGGCGGCGCCGAGGCCGTCGAGAACGCCGTCCGCATGGCCCGTCTGCACACGGGCCGTACGAAGGTGCTCTCCGCCTACCGCTCGTACCACGGCGCCACCTCCACCGCGATCAACCTGACGGGTGACCCGCGCCGCTGGCCCTCCGACACCGCCTCCGCCGGTGTCGTGCACTTCTGGGCGCCGTTCCTCTACCGCTCGCCCTTCTACGCCACCACCGAGGCGGAGGAGAGCGCGCGGGCCCTGCAGCACCTGGAGGACACGATCGCCTTCGAGGGTCCGGCGACCATCGCCGCGATCATCCTGGAGACCGTCCCCGGCACCGCCGGCATCATGACCCCGCCGCCCGGCTACCTCGCCGGCGTCCGCGAGATCTGCGACAAGTACGGCATCGTCTTCGTCCTCGACGAGGTCATGGCCGGCTTCGGCCGCACCGGCAAGTGGTTCGCCGCCGAGCACTTCGACGTCGTGCCCGACCTGATGACCTTCGCCAAGGGCGTCAACTCCGGTTACGTGCCGCTCGGCGGCGTCGCCATCAGCGCCGAGATCGCCGCCACCTTCGACAAGCGGCCGTACCCCGGCGGCCTCACCTACTCCGGGCACCCGCTGGCCTGCGCCGCCGCCGTCGCCACCATCGACGTGATGGCGGAGGAGAAGGTCGTCGAGCACGCCGCCCACATCGGCGAGACCGTCCTCGGCCCCGGCCTGCGCGAGCTCGCCGAGCGCCACCCGTCGGTCGGCGAGGTGCGCGGCATGGGCGTCTTCTGGGCGCTCGACCTGGTCAAGAACAAGGAGACGCGCGAGCCGCTCGTCCCGTACAACGCGGCCGGCGAGGCCAACGCGCCCATGGCCGCCTTCGCCGCCGCCGCGAAGAAGAACGGCCTGTGGCCCTTCGTCAACATGAACCGCACCCACGCGGTCCCCGCCTGCAACGTCACCGAGGCGGAGGCGAAGGAGGGCCTGGCGGCCCTGGACGCGGCGCTCAGCGTCGCCGACGAGCACACGGTGTGACGACGCCTGCCGCTCCGCGGTGACCGGTCCGACCGTCACCCAACGGTGATCTGCCCCCTCCCGGCCCTGGATTAGGGTGTCCGGAAGTCGTACGGAGGGGGCCGGTCACCATGGCCGCGAGCGGAGCAGGAGTCACCCGCAGCACCCTGCGACAGCAGATCGCGGACGCGCTGCGTGACGAAGTGCTCGCGGGGCGTCTCCAGCCGGGCCAGGAGTTCACGGTCAAGCAGATCGCCGAGCAGTACGGGGTTTCGGCGACGCCCGTACGAGAAGCGCTGGTCGACCTGTGCGCGCAGGGGCTCCTCGACTCCGACCAGCACCGCGGCTTCCGCGTGCACGAGTTCTCGGTCGACGACTACCGGGGCATGGTCGAGGCCCGGATGCTCGTCGTGGACGGCATCTTCCGCCGCCACGCCCCCGTCTCCCAGCCGCCCGCCGAGCCCGACGTCTCCTACGGCGTCGCCCTGGTCTCCATACGCCGCCGGGGCGAGGCCGCCGCGCGGGCGGCCCGCGCCGGCGACCTCGACGTCCTCATCGGCTACGACATCCGCTACTGGCGCGAGCTCGGCCGCCTCGTCGCCGCCAACGACTACATCGCCGACTTCCTGCACCGCCTCCGCGTCCAGGCCTGGGTCTTCTCCGTGCCCTATCTGCGCGCCGACCGCGATCTGCTCGGCTGGCTGTGGAGCGAGCACATCGAGCTGGTCGACGCGATCACGCGCGGCGACGCGGCCGGCGCCGTCGACGTCGTACGCGCTTACAACACGCGCTCCCTGGAATGGGCGGACCGGCTGGACGCCCGCGCCGGCCGTACGGGTTGAGGAGCCCCTGGCACGGGCAGGCACCCAGCGGGTGTGCGGGATCACGAGGCCGCACTACCCTGACGGTCCCTGCAGTCCGTGCAATCCCTGCACTCCATGCTTGAGCAACCGACGGAGAGCGAGCCTGTCTTGGCCTGTGACCTGTGGCTGGTCCCCCTCGTCGACGTGCTGTGCCACAGCCCCGACAACCCCTTCGCCGAGGAGATCGCGGTCTACGACCACGCCCTGACCTCGGCCGGCCTGCCCACCGTGCCCGTCTTCGCCTACATGCCGGGGCTCTCCGGGGACGTCGCCCCCGTCGCCGGGTTCGACTACGAGGCCCTGCACTTCCTGCGCCGCGCCTATCTGCTCCAGATGTGCGGGCTGCCCGTGGAACCGGTCGGCGAGCTGGGCGGGGACTACGAGCAGCTCCTGGAGATGTTCGAGGCGACCGCCCAGCAGTCCCACCTGGTGTGGCACTACGACCACGCCGGCGCCTACGTGCCGGTCGACTTCCCGGCGCCGCTCTCCAACGACGAGCTGCTCGCGGGCGGCGGCCCGCTCGGCTCCTCGCAGGGGCTGCTGCGGGAGCTGGAGTTCGTGGCGCCCGCGATCGGCATCGACCCCGCGAACCCGCCGGCCGCGCCCCGGCCCCCGGAGCGGCCCACCGACCTGGACGAACCCGCCGCCCCCGTGCCGTACGAGGACGACAGCCCCTTCGCCCGCGAGCGGCACGTCTGGCTGGGCCTCCACGCGGCGGCGACCCGCAGCCTGGGCCAGGGCTCGATGATCATCCTCAGCTGACCCGCGGGTGGGTCGGCCGGGCCCGGTCCGGGTAGGCATCCGGCCAGGGGGCCGCCCCACCCTTACGGGCGGTCCCGTACGGGCACCCCTCAGCGCGGCTCCGGCGGCCGCTGCCGCGGCATGTTCGGGCGGGTGCCCGGCGGGAGCGGGAAGCGGCCCGCGGGGTGGCCGGCCTCGGGGCGGGGCGGGGCGGTGCCGACCGACTGCAGGGCCAGCGGAGCGGGGCCCGAGCGGAACTCGACCATCCAGTCGGCGGTCTCCGCCCGTACCAGCTCCGTGATGTCCTCCGAGAAGCGCCGCAGCACGCCGAGGCAGCGCTCGGCGGCCTCGCTGGCCGTGCCCTCGGTGGGGCCGAGCACCTCGCGGACGCTCTCCGAGGCCCAGTCGAACTGCAGCGCCTGGAGCCGGCGCTGCACGGCCTGGGCGGTGGCCATGTTCCTTATCCAGCCCGAGGTCAGGCCGAAGTAGCGGTCGCAGGCCAGACAGGCCGCGCCGAGCAGCAGCGACAGATAGCCCCAGCCGGCCGTGCCCTCGGCCACCCCGGTCAGGTCGAGCAGCGGCAGCGCGGCGCCCGCGATCACGCCGACGGCGGTGCCGATGCGCAGGGCGCGGGCGCAGCGGCGCTTCCAGACGCGGTCGGAGAGATACCACTCGGCGGTGCGCAGCGCGTTGGACTCGACCCAGCGGTAGAGCTCGTCGAGGCGCTCGGCGGGCTCGCCCCAGTCGCCCAGCGGGAAGGGGGACCCGGTCAGATCACGGTGGTGGGCGGCCGGGCCTCCGGTCTTCCCCGGAGCCTCGGGCTTCCCCGGGCCCTCGGGATTCCCCGGCTGCGGCTGCATGTCCGGCTGCTGGCTCACCGGGGAACTCCTCTGTTCAGCTCAGCGCTCATGTCCTTCTGTGACGTGCGGTGCACGTGGTGCCTGCCCTTCCTACCGCCGAATGGTGGGCTGTGGGCCCGGAATCCCGGGATTTCCGCCCGCAAGAGGGTGTTGATCAGGTAGAGGAGCCCGCAGTTTCTCACTCGAAAGAGTTGTGTCGGCACCCCGGTCCACGAGCACGTAGGCTCGGCTTACCGAGCGAGTACCGACGGTGTACCGACCGACTTCCGACATCAGCAGGAGTGAGTGACCGTGTTCCCCGGTGGTGGCCAGCCCAACATGCAGCAGCTCCTCCAGCAGGCCCAGAAGATGCAGCAGGATCTCGCCCGCGCCCAGGCGGAGCTCGCGGCGACCGAGGTCGAGGGGCAGGCGGGCGGCGGCCTGGTCAAGGCCACCGTGACCGGCTCCGGCGAGCTGCGCGGCCTGGTGATCGACCCGAAGGCGGTCGACCCGGAGGACACCGAGACCCTCGCCGACCTGATCGTGGCCGCCGTGCAGGCCGCCAACGACAACGCGCAGCAGCTCCAGCAGGCCAAGCTGGGCCCGCTGACCCAGGGCCTGGGCGGCGGGATGCCGGGCCTCGGCTTCTGATGCCGGGCCTCCTGGGCCCGGGCTTCTGATGCCTTCCGGCCCGTACGGCTTCTAACGCTGCATTTAAGCCACTACCGTAAGAATCAAGCATTCCCCGAGAAGGGCGCTCGCGTTGTACGAAGGCGTGGTTCAGGACCTCATCGACGAGCTGGGCAGACTGCCCGGTGTCGGTCCCAAGAGCGCCCAGCGGATCGCCTTCCACATCCTCCAGGCCGAGCCGACCGACGTGCGGCGGCTCGCCCAGGCGCTCCTGGAGGTCAAGGAGAAGGTCCGCTTCTGCGCGGTGTGCGGCAATGTGGCGCAGCAGGAGCAGTGCAACATCTGCCGCGATCCGCGCCGGGACCAGACGGTCATCTGTGTGGTCGAGGAGCCGAAGGACGTCGTGGCGATCGAGCGGACCCGCGAGTTCCGCGGCCGCTACCACGTGCTCGGCGGCGCCATCAGTCCCATCGAGGGGGTCGGCCCGGACGACCTGCGGATCCGCGAGCTGCTGGCGCGGCTCGCGGACGGCACGGTCACCGAGCTGATCCTGGCCACCGACCCGAACCTGGAGGGCGAGGCCACCGCGACGTACCTGGCGCGGATGATCAAGCCCATGGGCCTCAAGGTGACCCGCCTGGCCAGCGGACTTCCCGTCGGCGGCGACCTGGAGTACGCCGACGAGGTCACCCTGGGGCGTGCCTTCGAGGGGCGGCGGCTGCTAGATGTATGACGACGACCGGGTCCGTGCGGTCCGTGCGGTCCGTGCGCACGACGGCGCACTCTCAGGGAGGCTCCTCGATGTCTGACGCCACGCTGCACTCCATCACTCAGGACCCGGACGACTTCGCGGTGCAGATCGCGGACTCGATCGAGAGCTTCATCGTCGCCACGACCGAGGTCGCCAAGGGCGACGAGCCGGACAGCGCGGTGCCCTTCCTGCTCCTGGAGGTCTCGCAGCTGCTGCTCGCCGGCGGGCGGCTCGGCGCGCACGAGGACATCGTCCCGGACGAGCGGTACGAGCCGGACGCGGGCCCGGACCTGGACGTGGACGAGCTGCGGGAGCGGTTCGCGGCGCTCCTGGAGCCGGTGGACGTGTTCTCCGAGGTCTTCGACCCGTACGAGCCGCGCAAGGCGCCCGTACCGGCGCGGATCTCCGACAACCTCGCCGACATGATCACCGATCTGCGGCACGGTCTGGCGCACTACCGGGCGGGCCGGACCAGCGAGGCGCTGTGGTGGTGGCAGTTCTCGTACTTCTCGAACTGGGGCCCCACCGCCTCCGCCACCCTGCGCGCCCTCCAGTCCCTGGTGGCGCACGTCCGGCTCGACCAGCCGCTCGCCGACCTGGCGGGGCTCGACACGGACGAGGACCTGACGGAGGACGTCCTCGCGGAGGAGGCGGGGCGCGTGATGGCGGAGGAGCTGGGCGGCCTCGGCCGCAAGGGGGCCTGACGCCTCGGCCGCAAGGCGGTCTGACGGACCTCGGACCTGTCTGAAGGCCGGGGGCCGGCTGTCGCCGTCACAGCCGGCCCGCCTCCACGATCCGGCTGAGGAACCGTCGGGTCCGCTCGTGCGCGGGCGCGCCGAAGACCTCGGCCGGGGCGCCGCGCTCCAGGACGACCCCGTCGGCGAGGAAGCAGACCTGGTCGGCGACCTCGCGGGCGAAGCCCATCTCGTGGGTGGCGACGACCATGGTCATGCCGTCCTCCTTGAGGTCCCGGACGACGTTCAGGACCTCGCCCACCAGCTCCGGGTCGAGCGCCGCGGTCACCTCGTCGAGGAGCAGCAGCCGGGGCCGGTTCGCGAGGGCGCGGGCGATGGCGACGCGCTGCTGCTGGCCGCCGCTGAGCCGGTCCGGGTATTCGGCGGCCTTGTCCCCGAGTCCGAGCCGGCCGAGCAGCTCGCGGGCGCGGTCCTCGGCCTCGCGGCGGGCGGCCTTGTGGACGCGGCGCGGGGCGAGCGTGATGTTGTCGAGCACGCTCATGTGCGGGAAGAGGTTGTACGCCTGGAAGACGACGCCGATCCGGCGCCGTACGGCATCGGCGTCCACGCGCGGGTCGGTGATCTCCTCGCCGTCGAGGAAGATCGCGCCGTCGTCGACCTCCTCCAGGAGGTTGGCGCACTTGAGGAGGGTCGACTTGCCCGAGCCGGAGGCGCCGATGAGGACGGTGACCGAGTGCTGCGGGACGGTGAGGTCGACATCGCGCAGGACGACCGAGCTGCCCTGCCCGTGCCCGTACGTCTTGCGGACCGATTCCAGTCTCAGGACGGGCTCCGGCTCGGGCTCCGGCTCCGGCTCCGGTGCCTGGGTCATACCGTGCCTCCCTGGGACTGGCGGCGGTTCATCCGGGCCGTGACCCAGTCGGTGAACCGGGTCATCGGGATCGTGAGGACGACGAAGACGAGGCCCGCGACGACGTACGGGGTGTAGTTGAAGGTCTTGCCGGCCAGGATCTGCGCCGCGTACACGGCGTCGACCGCGCCCGCGATGGAGACCAGACCGGTGTCCTTCTGGAGCGAGACCAGGTCGTTGAGGAGCGGCGGCACCACCCTCCGTACGGCCTGCGGCAGGACGACGAACCGCATGGTCTGCGCGCTCGACAGGCCGAGGGAGCGGGCGGCGGCCCGCTGGGCCGGGTGCACGCTCTCGATGCCGGCCCGGAAGACCTCCGCGAGATAGGCGGAGTACGTGAGGACCAGCGCGATCCCGCCGAGGACGACGGGGTCGGTGGGGACGCCCTGGAGGCGCAGCGCCGGCAGGCCGAAGATCACGGCGAGCAGGCAGATGATCAGCGGCAGGCCGCGGAAGAAGTCGACGTACGCGGTGGCCAGCGCCCGCAGCGGGAACAGCGCCGGGCCGCGCACCGTACGGGCGAGGGCGAGCAGCATCCCGAGGGCGAGCGCGACGGCGCCGCACACCACGAGCAGGCGCAGGTTGAGCCACAGGCCGTCGAGGACCAGGGGCAGCGCCCGGCGGGCGTACTCCGCGCTGAAGAAGGTCTCCTTGGTACGCGGCCAGCCGGGGGAGCGGGTGACGACCACGTACAGGACGGCGAGCGTCACGGCGGTGCTGAGCGCGGCGACGGCGGTGGCGCGGCGGGTACGGGAGCGGCGGTGGCGCTCGCGGGCGAGCCGCCGCGCCGACGGGGTGTACGTGTCGTCGGGCGCGGCGGCCTCCTTCGCGAGGTCGCTGGTGGTCACTTGAGCACCGGCGCGCCCGCCGCGTCCGACAGCCACTGCTTCTCCAGGGCGGCGAGGGTGCCGTCCTTGCGCAGGGCGTCCACGGCCCGGGAGACGCACGACGTGAGCGCGGAGCCCTTGTCGAGGACGAGGCCGAACTGCTCCTTGGTGCCCCCTGTCGCTTCGAACTGGCCGACCACCTTGGCCTCCGGGACCTCGGCGCCGGTGATGTAGAAGGCGGTGGGGAGGTCGACGACGATGGCGTCGACCTGGCCGTTCTTGAGGGCGGACTTGGCGAGGTCGTTCTTCTGGAAGACGGCGGCCGGGCGGTCCGGCTTGATCTGCTCGTTGATCACGTCGAGGCTGGTGGTGCCGACCTGCGCGCCGAGCCGGGCGCCCTTGAGACCGGCGAGGTCGGTGGCCTTGGCGGCGGGGGAGTTCTTGAGTGCGATGACGGCCTGGCGCACGTCGTAGTAGCCGCTGGACAGGTCGACGGCCTTGCGGCGGTCCTCGTTGACCGAGACCTGGTTGATGTCGAAGTCGAAGGTCTTCGCGCCGGGCGCGAAGGCGTTGTTGAAGGCGACCTTCTGCCAGACCACGTCCTTCTCGGTGAAGCCGAGGCGCTTGGCGACGGCGTACGCGACGGCCGACTCGTAGCCCTTGCCGTTGGCCGGGTCGTCGTCCTGGAACCAGGGGGCGTACGCGGGCGTGTCCGTGCCGACGGTGAGCTTCCCCTTGGCCTTCGTGGCCAGGGCGGCGGGCGCGCAGGAGGCGGCCGTCGCCGAGGAGTTGGAGGCCGAGGGGCCGGTCGGGCCGGAGGCGGTGCCGTCGGCCTCCTGGGGCGCGCAGGCGGAGGCGGCGAGGGCGGTCAGCGCGGCGAGGACCGCGAGAGCGGCGGGGGCGGGACGTGATCGCATGGCGGGAGACTCGCAGCCGGGACGCGGCCTGTCCAGGGCTGCAATCATGTGTTCATGACGGGGAGCGGAGTGTCGGGCAGCCGGTCGGACGGTCGGTCGAAGGCCCTTTGGTGGGCGGGGATCGGGATCGGGGTCATCGGGGTCGCGGCCCTGGTCGCGGTGGCCGTGGCCGACCTCGGGAAGGCCGATCAGATCGCGAGCGTGGCCGGCGCGGTGCTCGCCGCCGCCGGGCTCGGCCTGTCGCTGTGGTCCCTCAGGGGCGGCGGCAGCGGCGGCGCGGCAGCGACCGGCGTGACGGCCGCCGGTGAACGGTCGGTCGCGGCGGGCGGGAACATCGGGGCGGTGGCCACGGGGGACGGGGCGACGGCAGGACCGGCGCCCACGCCGCCCGCGTCCGGCGGAACTCCAGCTCCCGGCAACCCCGTTGCGGGTCCCGTCACCGCCTCCGGCGACCGTTCCGTGGCCGCCGGCGGTGACATCGGCAGCGTGTCCACGGGGGACGCATGAGGGGACGTAAGGCGGGAGACGTCGAGGCCGGGGGTGAGCGTTCGGTCGCGGCGGGCGGGAACATCGAGCGGGTCACCACCGGCGACCACGTCACCCAGGTCGAACACGCCACGCTCCTCCCGCCGGAGGCCCTGAACGCGGCCTCGGCGACCCACCCCCTGGTCAACGTGCCGCGCCGCAGCGCCCATTTCGTCGGCCGCCGGGAGGAGTTGGAGCGGCTGGACGAGGGCTTCGCGGCGGGCTCCGACCTGCTCGTGATCTGCGGGCTCGGCGGCGTCGGCAAGTCCACCCTCGCCGCGCGCTGGGCGGAGAGCCGGACAGAGGGCCGGACAGACAGCCGGAGTTCAGCAGGCCATGAACCGCCCGCGCTCGTCTGGTGGATCACCGCGGAGAGCCGCGCCGATCTGGACGCCGGTCTGGCGGGCCTCGGCGCCGCGCTGCAGCCCGCGCTCATCGACGTACTGCCGCCGGAAGCCCTGCGTGAGCGGGCCCTGCAGTGGCTGTCCGGGCATGACGACTGGCTGCTCGTCCTCGACAACGTCTCCGCGCCCGAGGACCTCGCGCCGCTGCTCGACCGGGTCCGGCGCGGCCGGATCCTCGTCACCACCCGGCAGACCGGCGGCTGGCACGGCATCGCCCGCGTCCTGACCCTGGACGTGCCGGCCCCGCACGAGGCCGTCGAGATGTTCACCCGGATCCTCACCCACACCGGCCCCCGGGACACCACCGGAGTGCACCGACTGTGCGCCGTGCTCGGGCAGTTGCCGCTGGCGATCGACCAGGCCGCCGCGTTCTGCGGACAGACCGGCACGAGCCCCGTCGAGTACCTGGAGCAGCTCTCCTCGTACGCGGGGGAGGTGTACGCCCTCCGGATCGGCGGCGGACCGCAGGGCGGCGGGGGCACCGACGGCGCGGCGACCGTCGCCTGGACCTGGCGGCTGACGCTCGACCGGCTGGCCGAGGCCGATCCGCTGACCGGCACCCTCCTGCGGGTCCTCGCCTGGTGGGCGCCGGACCGGATCCCGCGCGCGCTGCTCGACCGGATCGCCGCGCCCTTCGCCGTACGCGGCGCGCTCGGGCTGCTCGCCCGGCACAGCATGCTCACCGTCCACGACGACGGCACCGTGTCCGTACACCGGCTGGTCCAGGCGCTGGCGCGCACGCCGGACGCGGATGATCCGCACCGGCGGGCGGCGGACATCGACGCGGCCCGGCGGACGGCGGAGGAGGCGCTGCTCGCCGTACTGCCGGAGCATCTGGACGACCCGGTGGGGTGGCGGGCCTGGCAGCTGCTCTTCCCGCACGTCGACACCTATGCCCAGCAGGCGGACGCGTCCGTGGACACCGCGCAGACGGCGGAACTGATCGCGCGTGCGGCGTGGCGGCTGCTCGACACGGGGGACTGGGACCTGGCGGAGGAGTGGTTCGAGAGGGCTGTCCGCGCCCGTGAGCGGGTCCTCGGCGCGGACGACCCGCTGACCGTGCTCGCCCGGGAGGGCGTCGCCGAGTGCTGGGCGCGGACGAATGAGCCGGCCGCGGCGGCGTGGGCGCAGGAACAGGTCGTCGACGATCTCACCCGGCTGCTCGGGGAGGAGCGGGCCGAGACGCATCTGGCGCGGGCGCGGCTCGGGGTCACCGTGCGCCATCTCGGCGACACCGAGGGCGCCGTGAGGCTGCTCGAAGGGGCGTTGGCCGGTCTGGAGCGCCTGCTCGGGGCTGCCCATCGGGACACCCTGCGGGTACGGAACAACCTGGGGGTGGCGTATCAGGTCGCCGGGCGTGCGGAGGAGGCGATCGCCGTGCACGAGGGGACGCTCGCCGAGCGGGTGCGGCTCCTGGGGCCAGGGCACTCCGACACGCTCACCTCCCGGCTCAACCTGGTGCATCTGTACGTCGAGGTGGGGCGGACGGAGCGGGCGGCCGCCGGTTACGACGCTGTTCTCGCGGACAGCCTGCGCCTGCTCGGCGAGGACCATCCGTTCACGGTCCACGTACGGCACACCGCGCGGCCGGGCCCGGGGTACCGGCCCTTGAGCGGTACCGAAATGTGAGACGGCCCACACGCCCGCGTACATCCCGGCCGCCCGGGAAGGCGGTGGCCAGGGCGGGCCGAGCCACCGGAGCAACGCGCGCATGATCACGTACCGAGCATCGCATCTCAGGATGTGATATACGGTCGGCGATTCCGGCCCGCTCGTTAAACTGACGCCGACCGCAGTGTTCACTGCGGCAGAGACTGAGCGAGGAGCGCACGTGGGCCTTGTCGTGCAGAAGTACGGAGGCTCCTCCGTTGCCGATGCCGAAGGCATCAAGCGCGTCGCCAAGCGAATCGTGGAAGCCAAGAAGAACGGCCACCAGGTGGTCGTCGTGGTCTCCGCGATGGGCGACACGACGGACGAGTTGATCGATCTCGCCGAGCAGGTATCCCCGATGCCGGCCGGCCGTGAGTTCGACATGCTGCTGACCGCCGGAGAGCGGATCTCCATGGCCCTGCTGGCCATGGCGATCAAAAACCTGGGCCACGAGGCCCAGTCGTTCACGGGCAGCCAGGCCGGTGTCATCACCGACTCGGTCCACAACAAAGCGCGCATCATCGATGTCACGCCGGGCCGGATCCGTACCGCGCTCGACGAGGGCAACATCGCCATCGTGGCCGGCTTCCAGGGCGTGTCCGCCGACAAGAAGGACATCACCACCCTGGGCCGCGGCGGCTCGGACACGACCGCCGTCGCCCTGGCCGCCGCGCTCGACGCCGAGGTCTGCGAGATCTACACGGACGTCGACGGCGTCTTCACCGCCGACCCGCGCGTGGTGAAGAAGGCGAAGAAGATCGACTGGATCTCCTTCGAGGACATGCTGGAGCTCGCCGCCTCCGGCTCCAAGGTGCTGCTGCACCGGTGCGTCGAGTACGCACGCCGCTACAACATCCCGATCCACGTCCGCTCCTCCTTCTCGGGGCTGCAGGGCACGTGGGTCAGCAACGAACCGACAGGGGATCCGAAGGTGGAGCAGGCCATCATCTCCGGTGTCGCGCACGACACCTCCGAGGCCAAGATCACGGTCGTCGGCGTGCCGGACAAGCCGGGCGAGGCCGCCGCCATCTTCCGGGCCGTCGCGGACGCCGAGATCAACATCGACATGATCGTGCAGAACGTGTCCGCGGCCTCCACCGGCCTGACGGACATCTCCTTCACGCTCCCCAAGGCCGAGGGCCGCAAGGCCATCGACGCCCTGGAGAAGACGAAGGCCACGATCGGCTTCGACTCGCTGCGCTACGACGACCAGATCGGCAAGATCTCCCTGGTCGGCGCCGGCATGAAGACCAACCCGGGCGTCACCGCGGACTTCTTCCGCGCGCTGTCCGACGCGGGCGTCAACATCGAGCTGATCTCCACCTCCGAGATCCGCATCTCGGTCGTGACCCGCGCCGACGACGTCAACGAGGCCGTGACCGCCGTGCACACCGCCTTCGGTCTGGACTCCGACTCCGACGAGGCCGTCGTCTACGGCGGCACCGGCCGGTGACGTGCCCCCGGTAGGTACGTCGGGTACATCGGGCACGGGTACATCGGGCATGCCCGGCACCGGCAAGCCGACGCTCGCGGTCGTGGGAGCGACCGGGGCGGTCGGCTCCGTGCTGCTCCGGACGCTGTCGCACCACGCGGACGTCTGGGGCGAGATCCGGCTGCTCGCCTCCCCTCGTACGGCCGGCCGCAGGCTGACCGTACGAGGGGAGGAGTGCGAGGTCCTCGCGCTGAGCGAGGCGCACGAGGAGCACCTGGCGGGCGTCGACCTCGCGCTCTTCCTGGTGCCCGAGGCCGTCGCGGCCCGCTGGGCGCCGATCGCCGCCGCCAAGGGCGCGGTGGTCGTGGACACCTCCGCCGCCTTCCGGGGCGACTCCGACGTGCCGCTCGTGGTCCCCGAGATCAACGCGCACGCCGCCCGGGTGCGCCCGCGCGGCATCGTCGCCAGCCCCGGCTGCGCGACCCTCACCCTGGCCGTCGCCGCGGGCGCGCTGCACGCCGAGTACGGACTCGACGAGCTCGTCGTGACGGTCCAGCAGGCCGCCAGCGGTGCGGGCAGGGCCGGTACGGGCGCGCTGCGCGAGCAGCTGGCCCTGGTCACCGGCAGCGAGCTCGGCAAGCACCCCGGGGACGTCCGGCGGGCCGTCGGCGACCACACCGGCCCCTTCCCCGGGCCGCTCGCCCTGAACGTGCTGCCCTGGTCGGGCACGCCCGCCGCCGACGGCTGGTCCTCCGAGGAGCTGGCCGTCCGCGAGGAGATCCGCAAGATCCTGGACCTGCCGCGGCTGCGGGTCACCGCCACCTGCGTCCGGGTGCCGGTCGTCACCGGGCACTCCGCCTCCGTGCACGCCCGCTTCGAGCGGCCGGTGACGGTGGAGCGCGCGCACGAGATCCTGGCCACCTCGCCGGGAGTGGTGCTGTACGACGACCCCGCCGCCGGCGACTACCCGACGCCGGCCGACGTCGTGGGCACCGACCCCACGTGGGTGGGGCGGGTGCGCCGGAGCCCCGACGACGAGCGGGCCCTGGAGTTCTTCGCCTGCGCCGACAACCTCCGCAAGGGCGCCGCCCTGAACGCCGTACAGATCGCCGAGCACATCGCGGCCGAGCTGTCCGGCCGCCCCTCAGGCACTCCGGCCGGTGAAGGCCTCTGCCGGTGAGTGTCCGAAAATCGGCCTCCCCGTGTCGATCAACTTTGTAGGATCTGTGAACGCCTTGTGAGCAAATCGGCGTCGGATGCCTCTTGATCAGGTCAGATGTCCTGGACGACGATGCTGTTCCCTCCCTCTGCAACCGGTGGTCGGGCGGGAGCGTCTTCGCGTGCACCCGAACCATGTGCCACGGAGCACGTCGCACAATGGGGCATCGGGGGAGAACGGGTACGCATGAGGGCGAATGGCGCACCGCCAAAAACGGTGCCGTACGCGTACAACCCTGACGGGGGGAAGCGTGTCCAACAGGCGTGGCAGAGGTACTCGACATCGCAGCGGTCATCCCGCTGCGCAGCGCAGCGGTCGCGGTGCGCCCGCTCCGGCGGCCGCGCCCGGCCGGCGGCATGCCGGTGATCGCGCCGATGCCCATCAGGACCGGCCGGCCGGCCACCATCAGCGGTATTCCGGCGCCCCGCGAGGGCGCTGACGACACGATGGCTGCCGGCACCACCGTCGACCACCTCACCGAGACCTACCGCGCGCACTACCGCTCGCTCCTGGGTCTCGCCGCGCTGCTCCTCGACGACACCGCCTCCTGCGAGGACGTCGTCCAGGAGGCCTTCATCCGGGTGCACTCGGCGCGCAGCCGGGTGCGCGACCCCGAGAAGACCCTGGCCTATCTGCGGCAGACGGTCGTCAACCTCTCGCGCTCCGCGCTGCGCCGGCGCATCCTCGGCCTCAAGCTGCTCTCCAAGCCCATGCCCGACATGGCGAGCGCGGAGGAGGGCGCCTACGACCAGCTGGAGCGGGATGCGCTGATCAAGGCGATGCGCGGACTCCAGCGGCGGCAGCGCGAGGTCCTGGTGCTGAGATACTTCGCGGACATGACGGAGGCTCAGGTCGCGGAGACCCTCGGGATCTCCCTGGGCTCCGTCAAGGCGTACGGCTCCCGCGGCATCGCGGCGCTGCGCGTCGCCATGGAGGCCACGTCATGAGCGGGCCGCTGGACGGCGCCGGTGACGGCACCCGGGAGGGTGCCCGTGACGGTGCCGCGGAGAGGCGCGCCGCGGCGCGGCAGGCCCGCGCGCAGTGGCGCGGGCAGCACGACGAGCACGGTGACCGGGACGACCTGAGTGGACGCGGGATGGTGAACGAAGCGCCGGACAACGGCACGCCCGACGAGCTGGCGCTGCGGCGGCTGCTCCAGGGCGCGGTGGCCGGTCTCGAACCCACCGAGGGCGCGCTCGACCACCTGCGCCGCGCCGTGCCCGCCCGGCGGGCCCGCAAGCGGCAGGCGCTGGTCGGCATGGCCGCCGCGGTCGTCCTCGTCGGTACGGCCGTCCCGGCCCTGGTGCACGTCGCCTCCTCGGACGGGATCACCGCCGACAACGCGATCAACGCCGGGCACGGCGAGCAGGCCCAGGGCGGCACGGGCACCGAGACCGGCATCGAGGGCGGGCAGCACACCGCCGCCCCGCTGCCCGGCACCGCCGCGCCGAAGCCGGGCGAGGCCGACGGCACCAGCGGGAAGCCGAGCGCCTCGGCGCAGAACCCGGGCACCGGCACCGACCCGGCCGGCACGCCGACCGGTGCCCCGCCGACCCAGCCGGTCTGCGCGGCCGGGCAGCTGGGCGTCAGCTCGGTCCAGACGGGCGCGCCCGACGCCACCGGCAAGGTCTACGGCACCTTCCGCATCGCCAACGTCTCCGCCAGCGACTGTGTGGTCGGCGGCGCCGGCCAGGTCGGCTTCGCCGCCCGCGGCGCGGCCGACGGCGCGAAGATCGCGGTCGTCGAGCACACCAGCGGGGACGCGGCGAGCGGTCTGCCCGACCCCTCGCAGGAGGCGCCCCAGCTGCTGCTGACCCCGGACAACGCGTACGAGGTGCGGTTCGCCTGGGTGCCCAGCGAGACCTGCCCCACCACCGGCACCACGCCGACGCCCACCCCCACCCCGTCGACGGGCGGCTCCACCTCGGGGGGCGCGGGCACGACCGGCGGCTCCACGGGCACGGGAGCGGCGGACAACGCGGTGGCACCTCAGCTCGGCACCGACGGCACCCCGTCCGACGGCAGCGTCGAGGTCACCCACACCGCCGACCCCGGCGGCCCGGTCGCCGCGGCCACCATCCCCAACGCCTGCGCCGGCACGATCTACCGCACGGGAGTCCTGGACGCGTCCTGAGGACCGGGGCCCCGGCCGGGCGCGGGGCCTTGGCCCGTGGCCTGGGGCCCCGGGGACCTACAGGCCCAGGGCGGCGTCCCGGGAGGCCTCGGCCTCCCGGCGGAGCAGGCGGAACCACATGAAGACCACGAAGCCGGCGAACACGAACCACTCGGCCGTGTAGCCCAGGTTCTGGAAGGCCTTCATGTCCAGGCCGGTGCCCGCGGCCGCCTGGGCCGGAACCGGGGTGAGGCCGGAGGGCGACTCGGTCAGGGTGATCCAGGCGTCGTAGACGTCGTCCGACACCACGTTCACCAGGGACGCCGCGCTGATCATGCCGAGCTGGCCCTGCGGCAGCCCGCCGGCCGTGCGGACGCCCTTGGTGCCCTGGCTCTCCGAGGCCTGCAGCGCGCCCGTCACGGTGACCTCGCCGGACGGCGGGGCCGGCGCCTTCGCGCCGGACGGCAGCCAGCCCCGTACCACCGGCAGCGCCCGGCCGCCGTCGGTCTTCAGCAGGGTCAGCACGTACGCGCCGGAGCGCCCGTCCAGCTCCCGGTCCGGGACCAGGAACTGCTCGCCGTACCGCCCGCTGGCCCGGGCGACCCGCCCCGAGGTCTCCTTGTCCACCGGCAGCAGGGTGTCCAGCGCCTCGGGCGCCTGGGTCGACGGGTCGGGCCGCCGCTCCGCCTGTTCGTGCGACGCGACACGGTCCTCGAACTTCCCCATCTGCCAGGTCCCCATGAACAGGCAGAACGGGATCGCCAGCAGGACGAAGACGTTGATCCCCCACCAGCGGGGCGTTCTCAGGAACCGGTACACACCCCCACGGTACGCAAGGCCGTTCAGCCCACCTCCTTCCGGGTCCCCAAGTGGCGGGCCGCGAAGTCCAGGTCAAGGGCGACCTGCTTGATCCGCTCGTCCACCACCAGCGAGCCGTGGCCCGCGTCGTACCGGTACACCTCGTGCACCGCGCCGCGGGCCGCCAGCCGGTCCACGTAGTTGTCGATCTGGCGGATCGGGCAGCGCGGGTCGTTGACGCCGGCGGAGATGTGCACCGGGGCCGTCACCGCGTCCACATAGGTCAGCGGCGACGAGGCCGCGTACCGCTCGGGCACCTCCTCGGGCGAGCCGCCGAGCAGCGTGCGGTCGAGCGCCTTCAGGGCCTCCATCTCGTCCTCGTAGGCCGTCACGTAATCCGCGACGGGCACCGCGGCGAGCCCGACCGCCCAGGCGTCCGGCTGGGTGCCGAGGCCGAGCAGGGTCAGATAGCCGCCCCACGAGCCGCCGGCGAGGACGAGCCGCTCCGGGTCGGCGAGGCCGCTGTCGACGGCCCAGGTGCGGACCGCGGCGATGTCCTCCAGCTCGATGAGCCCGACCCGGTGCTTCAGCGCGTCCGTCCACTCCCGGCCGTAGCCGGTGGAGCCGCGGTAGTTCACCCGCACCACCGCGTACCCGTGGTCGACCCAGGCCGCGGGACCGGACGCGAAGGCGTCGCTGTCGTGCCAGGTCGGGCCGCCGTGCACCTCGAACACGGTCGGGAACGGGCCCTCGCCCTCCGCCGGACGCTGCACCAGCGCGTGGACCCGGCCCCCGGGGCCCTCCACCCACACGTCCTCCACCGGCACCGACGGCGGCGCCTTCTGCCCCGGAGGGTCCAGGACCACCGAGCCGTCCGTGGAGCGCACGACCGGCGGCTGGGCGGCCGAGGACCACAGGTACTCCACCGAGCCGTCCGGGCGGGCCGTCGCGCTCGACACCGACCCGGCCGGGGTGTCCACCCGGACCAGGGCGCCGGTGCCGATCTCGTACCGCCACAGCTCGCTGCGGGCCTCGAAGCCGTGCACGATCAGCAGCCCCGAGCCGTCCGGATACCACTCCGCCGACACGTCGCCCGGCAGGTCGAGCCGCAGATCGGTCTCCGCGCCCGTGGCCACGTCCCACAGCATCGGCTCCCAGCGGCCGCGCCGCTGGTGCCCCACGAGCAGCCGGGTGTCCCCGGCCAGCGGCGCGAAGCCGAGGACGCTCAGGCCCAGCTCCTCCGTACCGCCCTTGGTGTCGTCGAGCTCCGCCACCACCGAGGCGTCCGCGGCCCGCAGCACCCGGATCGCCGAGTGCATCGCGTCCCCGTGCTCGGTGTGCTCGACCGCCACCAGGGTCGCGTCGTGCGACAGGTCGCCGACCCCGGCCGACTCCCGGTGCCGGTAGATCTCCACCGGCCCGTCGGCGCCGGGGCGGACGAGATGCACGGTCGAACCGTCCTCGTCCGTGGACCGGCCCACCACGACCGTGCCGTCCCGGCCGAGCGCCAGCCCCGCCGGATAGGAGGCGGCGAGCCCCGGCACGGCCTCCTCGTCCGCACCGCCGCCGAACGGCTGCCGCATCCACACGCCGAACTCGTCGCCGTCGGTGTCCGCGAACCACCAGACCCACCGCCCGTCCGGGCTGAGCGTGCCGTCCGTCGTCCCGTTCGGCCGGTCGGTGACCTGCCGCTGCCCGCCGGTCGCCCGGTCCCACGCGTACAGCTCGAAGGTCCCCGTCGCGTTCGACACGAACAGCGAACGGTCCGGGGCCTCCTCCGCCCACTCGGGCAGCGACACCCGCGGCGCCCGGAACCGCTGCTCCCAGAGCGGCACCGCGGTGCCGTTGTCCTCGACGTCGGCCTTGCCGCCGGCCTTGCCGCCGGCCTTGTCCCCGGCCTTGTTCCCGGCCTTGTTCTCGTCCTTGATCTCCGTCATGCAGCCATGATGCTCCGCGCGACCGACAAACCGTTCGCCCCGCCCACGAACCTGTGGATAACCTCGCGGACATGTACGCATCACAGCCGCCCGAGGACTGGTACGAGGCCAACCGGGCCCGCTGGGACGAGCGCGTCCCGCTGCACGCCGCCAGCGAGTTCTACGGCCTCGCTGATTTCCGGGCCGGCAAGGACCCCCTGCGCGACTTCGAGCTCGCCGAGGTCGGCGACGTCACCGGCCGCAGCCTGCTGCACCTGCAGTGCCACATGGGCCAGGACACCCTGTCCTGGGCCCGCCACGGCGCCTCCCGCGTCGTCGGCCTCGACTTCTCCGAGCCCGCCGTCGAGACCGCCTGCACCCTCGCGGCCGACCTCGGCCTGGGCCCGGACCGGGCGGCGTTCGTCGCCGCCGACGCCTACGACGCGGCCGGGGCCGTGCCCGACTCCGCGTACGACATCGTCTACACCGGTGGCGGGGCGCTGTGCTGGCTCCCCGACATCGACCGCTGGGCCGAGACCGCCGCGGCCCTGGTGGCCCCCGGCGGCTTCCTCTACCTCGCCGAGTTCCATCCGCTCATCGACGTCTTCGACGACGAGACCGGCTCGCGGGTGATCAACGACTACTTCACCAGCGACGTGTGGGTGGACACCACCCCCGGCACCTACACGGACATCGAGACCGAGATCGAGACCGTCCACAACCGCAGCGTGGAGTGGCAGCACCCGATCGGCGAGGTCGTCACCGCCATCGCCAAGGCGGGCCTGCGCATCGAGTTCCTGCACGAGCACGACGTCACGCTGTTCGAGCGCTACGGCACCCTCAGGCGCCACGACGACGGTTACTACCGCTTCCCGGCGGACCGTCCCCGTATCCCGCTGATGTACTCGATCAAGGCGTCCAAGCCGGCGGCCTGACCGGCGCCCCGCCCGCGTCGGTGCTCATCCGGCTTGCGTGCGGGGCCAGTTGTCGGCGGGATGTCGGTCGCGGTGTCTACGATGTCCGCATGTTCGTATTCGTCGTGGTCGCCGCCGTCTTCGCCGTGCTCTTCGGGCTCGGCGTGCTGCGCGACCGGCGGCGCTTCAGCAACGCGGTGTACCTCGGACTCGCCGTCAGCTTCCTCGGCCTCGGGCTGCTCGCCGGGATCGACGAGGCGCCGCACGGCGTGGCCGAGACGGTCATGGTGGTCGGGCTGCTCGTGCTCGCGCTCGGCCCGGTGGCCCTCGCCGGGCTGCTGTGCGCCAACGGGGTCAAGATGGTCCGCAAGGAGGGCAGACGCCCCGCCAACCTGCTCTCGCTGCTCGCCGGGCTCGGCATCTTCGGCGTCATGGGCCTGATGGCCGCCGCCTTCGCCACCGGGTCGCAGACCCTCGGGATCGTCGTCGCCACCCTCCTGATGATCCTCGGCTATGTCTCCTTCCTCTTCCTCTGCTTCATCGGCTACGCCTTCCTGTACGGCCGGATGCGCATCCGCCGCGACGCCGACTACGTCGTCGTCCTCGGCTCCGGGCTCATAGGCGGCCGCCGGGTGCCGCCGCTGCTCGCCAGCCGGCTGGAGCGCGGTCGTGAGGTGTACGAGACGCTGGCCCGGCGCCGCGAGGTGGACCGCACCCCGGTCCTGATCACCTCCGGCGGTCAGGGCCCCGACGAGCAGCTGCCCGAGTCGCACGCCATGGCCGACTATCTGATGGAGCGCGGCTTCCCGGCCGACCGGATCGTGCGCGAGGACCGCTCGCGCACCACCGAGGAGAACATGCTCTTCAGCAAGGCCGTGATGGAGGCGGAGCGCCCCGGCTCCGAGTGCGTGATCGTCACCAACAACTTCCACGCCTTCCGGGCCGCCCTGATGGCCCGGAAGGCGGGGGTGAACGGTCAGGTGGTGGGCTCGCCGACCGCCGCGTACTTCTGGCCGAGCGCGACCATCCGCGAGTTCGCCGCGGTCTTCCTCCAGTACAAGGCGGTCAACCTGGGAATCTGCGGCTCCCTGGTCCTGCTGGGAGGCCTGGCCCTCGCCTTCACGGGGTGAGGACCGGCCGAGCGGACCATGGGCGACGTACTACCGCATGTCAGACAGCGCGGGAGGTCCTACCCTGGAAGTCCTACCCTGGAGGGCAGGCGGCCCGGCGCGCGGAGGCGACGTCATGAGAGCACGGCACCACTTCCACATCGACTACCGCGGCCACTCGGTCAGCGCCACCGTCCAGACCGGACACCACCCGGTCGTCGAGATCCTGGTCGACGGCAAGGAGACGGGCCACGCGACGAGCCAGGACGACCGCCCGGTCATGGTCCACATCGAGCTGCCGACCGAGCCGCCGACCCCGGTCGTCGTCCGGGCCACACCCGGCCCGGGGGTGCCGCGCTGCCTGCTGCTCGGCCCGGAGGAGCAGGAGGGCCATGTGATGGCCCCGCGGATCTACTGATCTCCTGATCTATTGATCTACTGAGCCGCTGCCGGACCGACCGGCCGACCGACTGACCGGCCTGGCTCAGCTGAGCCAGGCCATCCCGATCAGCAGGAAGACGACGAAGGCGACCGCACCGGCCACGGCGGCGGTTCTGCGCGGTCTGCGCCGGGATATCGCCGCCAGCGCGTTCTCGGTGGGCGGCTGGGCGCGCCGGGACGTCCGTGACTGCGGCGGTGTCGGCGCCATCACGGCCGGGCCGGGAGCCGGGGCCGGGGCGGCCTGCGGTGCGTGGTGCGGCGCGCGCGGTGCGGTGTGCGGTGCCGTGTGCGGTGCCGTGTGCGGTGCCGTGTGCGGTACGGGACGGGGTACGGGCTGCGGTACGGCCGGGGGCAGCGGCATCGGCTGGTCGCGCCACGAACCCGAGGTGAACCAGTCGGCGATGGCCTGCGCCGAGGGGCGCTGCTCCGGCTGCTTGGCGAGCAGCGACAGCAGGTACGCCTCGAAGGCGGCCGGCATCGGCACGCCGAGCTGCCGCGGCGGCGCCGGCGGGGTGTCGATGTGCTGGTAGAGCAGCGCGGTCGCGGTGTCGGCGCGGAACGGCGGCTGTCCGGTGAGCAGTTGGTAGAGCACGCAGCCCAGCGAGTACACGTCCGAGGCGGGCGAGGCGGGCTGCCCGAGGGCCCGCTCGGGCGCGAGATAGAGGCCGGTGCCGACGATCTGGCCGGTGGTGGTGAGTCCGGCCGAGGGGTCGTCGACGAAGCGGGCGATGCCGAAGTCGGCGAGCTTCACGGTCCCGTCGGCGTCCATCAGCAGGTTCCCCGGCTTGATGTCGCGGTGCACCACGCCCTGCCGGTGCGCCGCGGCGAGCCCGGCGGCGGCGTGCGCGGCCACCGTGGCCACCTGCTCGGGCCCGAGCACCACCGAACGGCCCCGGTCGCCGGCCAGGCTGTCGCCGGACACCAACTCCATGACGAGGAACAGCTTGCCGTCCCAGGTCCCGAAGTCGAAGACGCCGACCACATGCGGATGGCTCAGCCGCGCCGCGGTCTGCGCCTCCATCCGGAACCGCTCGGCCGCCGACGGATCGTGCTCGTGCCCCAGCATCAGCTTCACGGCGACATCGCGCCCGAGCACCTCGTCGGTCGCCCGCCACACCTCACCCATGCCGCCACGCCCGACACACACTTGGAGCTGATATCGGTCCGCGACCAGCACCTGAGACCCACCCTTCTTCTCGACGCCCCATCGTAGAGCGGGTTTTGAAGGGCTCTTGCGTCGCGTCCGGATCAAGGGACACGGCCCGTCAGGGAAGCTCGGGGTCGCCTTCACTACGATGGGTGTCCGACGAATGGGGGGATTCGTGACGGACGCGCGCCGCGGGACCGAGGACGAGGGACCGGCCCAGCCCGAGATCCCCGAAAAACCCGAGAACCCCGAGGTTCGACGCCAGGCCGAAGCCCTGCTCGACCTCGCCCGCCGGTTCACGTCGCGCGTACTGACCGAGGACGAGGCCCTGCGCCGCGTGCGGGACCCCGCCCTCGAACTCTCGGAGGCCGCCCTGGGCTCGGTCGTGCTGGGGGCGTTACGCGTCGTCCGGGCCGGCACGCCGGGCGACGCGGTGCCGGCGCTCACCCTCGTACTGGAGGCCGCGCGGTCCCGCTGGGGCGCCCGGCAGAGAACGCCGTGGTGGTGGGCGGCCGACGCCTATGTCGAGGCGGCACGCCTCGCCCTGGTGGACGTGGCGGACGGGCTGCTGTTCCGCCGGGCCTGCGCGGTGGCGGACGAACAGATCGCCGTTCTCCGCGACGGCGGCCGCGCCGAGAACGTCGCCGAACTCGCCGAGACGCTGTTCGCCGCGGGTCTGCTGCGCGTCACGCCGTATCTGGGAGGCATGGCGGGACTGACCTTCCAGTCGGCGTACGCCCTGTGGCGTGAACGCAGAGCCCGGCACCGTGCCGTCCACCCCGACGACTCCCTCCCGTCGGAGACCGCGGAGATGCCGCCTCCCCTGGCCGCGGTCGAGGAAGGCGTCGGCTATCTGCGCGAGGCCGTCGAGCTGTCGCGCGGGCACGAACGGGCGCGGGTCCTCAAGGCGCTGGCCGAGGCTCTGACCATGGTCGCCGGTCTTCGGCAGGAGTCGTACGACGAGGAGATCCGGGCCCTGGCCCGCGAGGCGTTCGACCTGCTGGATCCCGTCAAGGACCCGCTCACCCTCCTCTACCTGCTGAGGATCCTGCATCTGCTCGGTGAGCTCTCGCTGCCCGCCGACCTCCAGGACCTGCTGCCGCTGCCGTTGGCCGCCATCCGGGCCCGGCAGGGGGCGCAGGAGGCCGCGGGCGTCCTCTCCGAGGCGCTCACCCTCGCCGAGGAGGCCCGCCGGCCCGATCTGGAGTTCCAGCTCCTCCAGGCCGCCGACCGCGAGCTGCCCGAACTGCCCGGGGACGCGTACCGCCGGCGCCGCTGGGCCAGCGAAGTGCACTGTCTCGCGGGCGAACGCCTGGGCTGTTTCGCGGGCCGGATCCGCGTGGCGGAGGCCGCGGACCTGATCCGCGAACGCGCGGCGGAAGAGGGCTGGACCCCCGAGGAGCGCGCGGCAACCCTCGTCCATCTGGCGGCACATGCCCGCGGGAGCGGCGAGGAGCACCTCGGCCGCGCTCTGACGGCGGAGGCTCGGGAGCTGGCGCC
The DNA here is from genome assembly GCF_026236535.1 of Streptomyces sp. SKN60. GTDB lineage: Bacteria > Actinomycetota > Actinomycetes > Streptomycetales > Streptomycetaceae > Streptomyces. The sequence continues at coordinate 136,465 of NZ_JAHTMW010000009.1, forward strand.
GGAGCTGCGCCGACGGTGCGGTCCCGCACTGGACTATCTGGACGCGACGCTCTCGTACGAGACGGGCATCGGCACCCCGGCGGGACAGGAGGCCCTCGCCGCCCGCCACTTCGCCGACGCGCTCGCCTCCTACGCGCTGTGCGGCCAGCTCGATCTGGCGCTGAACAGCCTCGACGCCGCACTGCGCAGCGTGCAGGCGGCCGACGCGAACGACGCCGGCGCGGCCGCGGCCGCGCTGATTCCCGCCTCCGTATGGCTCCGGGGCGGGTTCGACGAGGTCATCGGCTGGAAACTGCGCGATCTCTACCAGCAGTTGGTCCTCGCACTGAGCGGCCCCACCCTCTCGTACGGTCTGATGCTGGCGATCCATCAGGCCGCCAAGGGCGTCGACTTCACGTTCCGCACCGGACGGCCCGGCCCGTTCGCACCCTCCGAACGGCTCTCGCGCTTTCTCGCCCGTATCCGCGCGGACGAGTCACCGTCGCTGTCACCGTCGTCGGCGCCATCGTTCCCGCCTGAACCGCTCGGCGAGCCCGAACTCCCGGGCGCTGAGGAAGCCATGCTCTTCTACGTGGCCACCGGCGAATCGGAGCCCGGCAGCGACGCCCAGACGCTGCGCCGCAACGCACAGCGCGCCGCGGACCGGTGGATCAGCCAGGAACTCGTGGCCGAGGCGCCCGCGGACGGCATTCCGATGATGTTCCCCGACGAGCTGCAGGCGCTCCTGCCCGAGGACACGGTGCTGCTCTCGCTCTTCCTCGCCCACACGCGCCGGGACGGCTCCGACGCGCCGGTGGCCTCGCTCTCCGGCCTCGCGGTGACCCGCGACGACATGCGGCACCACACCGTGATCCTCTCCGATTTCGAAGCCGGGCTCATCCGCTTCACGAAGGCGGGGCACACCCTCTCCGCCCACCCGGTGGCGTTCCACGTCGCCGAGCTACGGCAGGCCGTCGTCGCGGACCCGCTGCACCGCCAGGTCGGCCGTCAGGCGCAGGAGCGGCTCCGACAGGACGGCGTCACGCATCTGGCGGCCTTCACCACCGCCCTCGACGACTGGCGGGCCCAGGGGAAGCGCCATCTCTGCATCTGGCCCAACGGCCCCTTGCACTACGTCCCTTATCACCTGCTCGACGTCGACGGCCGTCCGCTCGCCGACGACTGGACCGTCACGCAGGTGCCGAGCCTGGGTTTCCTCCGGTCGCCGGCACCCGGCAGTTCGCCCGCACCCGGCGGTCCGCGGGCCCCTGGGCGGGGACTTCTCGCCTTCGCGTCCGGCGCCGGAGGCGCCCCGCACGGTTTCCCCGCCCAGGACGACCTGGAGACGCATGCCGCCCGGGTCGCCGCGGCGATGGGCGGCCGTGCCGTGCTGGGGGCCGCGGCGACACCGCGACGGCTCCTCGCCGAACTCCCCGGGGCGCGCTACGTCCACGTGGCCGCGCACGGCGCGCACAACGAGTGGGCCTCCTGGTACCAGTGCCTGTTCCTGTCGCCGGACCCGGACAACGACGGTCGCGTCTTCGCCCACGACATCCTCCGGGCGGACCTGCGGGGCGTCGAACTCGTGACGATGAGTTCCTGCGAGTCCGCCCTGGGGCGTTTCGACGTCAACGACAACCTGCGCGGCCTGCCCGCCGCCTTCCTGTCCGCCGGGGCCTCGGCCGTCATCGGCTGCCTGTGGCCGGTCCACCCCCAGGTGGCCACGGATTTCTTCGGGACCCTTTACGAGCACCTCGCACGGACGCCGGACCGGCGGGCCGCCTTCCGCGCCGCCCAGACGGGCGTCCGAGGCCGCCACCCGGCATACCGGGACTGGGGCTCGTTCTGTTTCATCGGCGACTGGCGCCAGTCGAACGCGAACCACGGAGCTGCCACGTGACCCTTCTCGAACTGCCCCTGCCCGTGCCCCCGCTCCACGAGATCGACCTCGTGGCCGTGGACCGGCTCCAGTCACCCGCTCCCCAGCCCCGTATCGAGGGACGGGTGTCGCTCAGCACGGCCGTCGTCCATCCGCTGACGCCGGAGGAGGCGGCCGGAGGCGAGGCGGAATGGCTCGGCTTCCTGACGGCGGAAGCCCCGCACAGCGCCTACTTCCTCCTCAGCCTCACCTGCGCGTTCCGTCCCCCGGGGAACGGCGATCCGTTCGCCGACGCGGCAGTGGGCGTCCTCCTGGAGTCCCCCGACGAGCCGGCCGACCGACAGCCGATCGCCTGGTCGATCTCCCCCAAGAAGCGCTCCCACCCGGTCGAACGGTCCGGCTCCATCGCGCTCAGCGCCAGTCTCGCGATCGTCGAGACCACCCTCGAGCTCACCCCCGGCCAGGGCCGTGAGGACATCTCCGTCATCGGAATGGGCGAAAGGGACAGCGACCCGGAGTGGCGCCTCCAGGCGACCGGCCGCCGCCCCCTCATCGGCGACGAGACCTTCACGATGATCGTCAAAGCCGCCGCCGGCGCCCCCGTCCAGGCCCACGTCACCGTCGCCGCCACCATCAGACACCGCCGCTTCGGCCTGATCCCCTACCGCGCGGACCTCCCCACCGCCCTCCGGACCATCAACCTGCAACGATGTCTCGGCTCAGGCCCCTGACCTGGTCTTGCGGCTGTCGGGGTGGCGGGATTTGAACCCACGACCTCTTCGTCCCGAATGACGTTCGGTCCGGATCGTCACCGGCCGGTGTGCGCCAGCGCCGCCAGGTGGCGTTCGGTGTCGAGGGCGGCCTGGCAGCCGCTGGCGGCGGCGGTGATGGCCTGGCGGTAGGTGTGGTCGACGACGTCGCCGGCGGCGAAGACACCGGGGAGGTTTGTGCGCGTCGAGGGGGACTCCACCTTGATGTAGCCCTCGCTGTCGAGGTCGATCTGGCTGGTGAAGAGTTCGGTGCGCGGGTCGTGGCCGATGGCGATGAACAGGCCGGTGGCGTCGAGGTCGCGGGTCTTGCCGGTGATGACATCGCGGAGGACGACGCCGGCGAGCATGCCGTTCTCTTCCTTGAGTTCGGCGATCTCGCTGTCGAAGGCGAAGGAGATCTTGTCGTCGGCGAACGCGCGGTTCTGCATGACCTGGGAGGCGCGCAGGGTGGAGCGGCGGTGGACGACGGTGACGGAGCGGGCGAAGCGGGTGAGGAAGGTGGCTTCCTCCATGGCGGTGTCGCCGCCGCCGACCACGACGATGTCGCGGTCGCGGAAGAAGAACCCGTCGCAGGTGGCGCACCAGGACACCCCGCGGCCGGACAGTTCGTCCTCCTTGGGGAGGCCGAGCTTGCGGTAGCCGGAGCCGGTGGCGATGATCACGGTCCTCGCGCGGTGGACGGTGCCGGCGGAGTCGGTCAGCCGCTTGATGTCGCCGGTGAGGTCCACCTCGACGATGTCGTCGTCGATCATCTCGGCGCCGAACTTCTCGGCCTGGGCCCGCATGTTGTCCATGAGGTCGGGGCCGTCGATGCCGGTCGGGAAGCCGGGGAAGTTCTCGACCTCGGTGGTCGTGGTGAGCGAGCCGCCGACGAAGATCGAGCTGCCGAAGAGCAGCGGCTTGAGCTGGGCGCGGGCCGTGTAGAGCGCGGCGGTGTATCCGGCGGGGCCGGAGCCTATGACGATGACCTCGCGGACGTCGTCGGTGGCGGCGGGGGTGTCGGTCACGGGGTCATGCCTCCTGCGTGGCGTCGATCTCGGCGATCAGGGACTCGATGCGGGTCTTGATCTCGTCGCGGATGGGACGGACGGCCTCGACGCTCTTGCCGTCGGGGTCTTCCAGCTCCCAGTTGAGGTACTTCTTGCCGGGGAAGATCGGGCAGGCGTCGCCGCAGCCCATGGTGATGACGTAGTCGGACGCTTGGACGGCCTCGGTGGTGAGGATCTTGGGGGCCTGGCCGGCGATGTCGATGCCGAGTTCGGCCATGGCTTCCACGGCGGCCGGGTTGATCTGATCGGCGGGGAGGGAGCCCGCGGAGCGGACCTCGATGCGGTCGCCGGCGCGGTCGGAGAGGAATCCGGCGGCCATCTGGGAACGGCCGGCGTTGTGGACGCAGACGAACAGGACGGAGGCGAGCGAGGCAGGCATGAGGGCGTTCCTTTGGTGCGGTCGTGCAAGGGGTCACGTGCCGAGGCCGGTGGCATGGCAGTGCGGTGACGCGGGTGTCGAGGCTGCTGCGGACGCACGGCGATGCCGGTGTCCGGCAGGTCGGGTAACGGTCCGGCCGGGCCGTGATGGCCGCAGGCGGCCGGCTGCGAGGAGGCGGTCATGGCAGGGGCCTCCTTCGACGGCCATAAGTCAGCCCAAGATGTCAGTACGAACTGGTGTCAGTGTCGACTGATGTGAGAGTATCAGTCCATGATGACGTCAGTCGACACTGATCTGATTCGGGTGCTGGGCGACCCCCTGCGCCTCCGGATCGTGACCCTGCTAGCCCGCGAGACGCTGTGCACCACCCACCTCGTGGAGGAGACCGGCGCCAAGCAGACCAACCTCTCCAACCACCTGAGAGTCCTGCGCGAGGCCGGGGTCGTCGAGACCGAGCCCTGCGGCCGGTTCACGTATTACCGGCTCAAGCCGGACGTCATCGAGCAGCTCGCCGGCCAGTTGGCCGAGCTGGCCGAGTCCGCCCGTAACGCCGCCGAGAACAAGAGGGCCTGTCCGTGACTCCACCCGCTCCCGTGACCGCTGCCGAAGAACAGTCGGTGGTCGCGAAGCTGTCGACGCTCGACCGCTTCCTCGCCGTCTGGATCCTGCTCGCCATGGCGCTCGGCCTGGGCCTCGGCCGGCTGATTCCGGGCCTGAATGATGCCCTGGCGAAGGTCGAGGTCGGCGGTGTCTCGCTGCCGATCGCGGTCGGCCTGCTGATCATGATGTACCCGGTGCTCGCGAAGGTCCGCTACGACAAGCTCGACGCCGTCACCGGCGACCGCAAGCTGATGGTCTCGTCGCTGGTGATCAACTGGGCCCTCGGGCCCGCGGTCATGTTCGCCCTTGCCTGGATCTTCCTGGCGGACCTGCCCGAGTACCGCACCGGCCTGATCATCGTGGGCCTCGCCCGCTGCATCGCCATGGTGATCATCTGGAACGACCTCGCCTGCGGAGACCGCGAGGCCGCCGCCGTCCTCGTCGCCCTCAACAGCGTCTTCCAGGTCCTGGCCTTCGGCCTGCTGGGCTGGTTCTACCTCGACATCCTGCCCGGGTGGCTGGGCCTCGGCGAGGGTGAGACCCTCGACATCTCCATGTGGAAGATCGCCCTCAACGTCGTCATCTTCCTCGGCATCCCGCTGCTCGCCGGCTTCCTCACCCGCCGCATCGGCGAGAAGAGGCTCGGCCGCGAGTCCTACGAGGTGAAGTTCCTGCCGAAGATCGGGCCGTGGGCGCTGTACGGGCTGCTGTTCACGATCGTCATCCTCTTCGCTCTACAGGGGAAGACGATCACCTCGCAGCCCCTCGACGTGGCCCGCATTGCGCTTCCGCTCCTCGTGTACTTCGCCGTGATGTGGTTCGGCACCTTCGCCCTCGGCAAGGCGATCGGCCTGCACTACGACCGCACCGCCACCCTCGCCTTCACCGCCGCCGGCAACAACTTCGAGCTCGCCATCGCCGTCGCCATCGCCACCTTCGGCGTCACCAGCGGTCAGGCCCTGTCCGGCGTCGTCGGCCCGCTCATCGAGGTCCCCGTCCTGGTCGCGCTCGTCTACGTGTCGCTGGCCTGGCGCAGGAAGTTCGCCGCCCCGGCCCACGTGCCCACGCGGCGGTAGACGCGGTGCCGTGCGCTCCCGGCCGTCCCGCTCCTTCCGGCGGGCGCGGCCGGCGCGGTCATTCCGAGGCGGCCTTGATCAGCAGGCGGCCCATGGCGGCGAGCACGGCGGGTTCGAAGCGGTAGTAGACCCAGGTGCCGCGTCGCTCGGAGGAGAGCAGGCCGGCCTCCTTGAGCTTCTTCAGGTGGTGCGACACGGTCGGCCCCGACACGCCCACGTCGGAGATGGCGCAGACGCACGGCTGCCCCTCCTCGTACGAGGCGATCGTGGACAGGAGCTGGAGGCGGATCGGATGGGCGAGGACGTGGAACGCCTTCGCGGTCCGCTCGGCCTCGTCTGCGGTCAGGGGGCGCTCGTTCAGGGGCGTGGCGGAGAGCTCGGCCTCGACCCGGGGCAATGGAAGCCTGGGGGAGTTCGGCATTCCCCTATGTTGACATACATCGAATCAGGCGGCGCCGTGGCGTCAGGCGATGTGAGGGCTGCGGCGTTCGACGAGCACGGTGTCGCGCCAGCGGCCGTGGTGCAGTGCGATGCGTTCGCGGGTGCCGATGATCCGGAAGCCGGCCCGCTGGTGGACGGCGAGGCTGGCGGCGTTCTCGGGGAAGATTCCGGACTGGATCGTCCAGATCCCGGCCGCCTCCGTCGAGTCGATCAGCGCCTTGAGCAGGGACGCGGCGACGCCCCGCCCGCGCGCGTCGGGGTGTACGTAGACGGAGTGCTCGACCACACCCGCGTACGCGGCCCGCTCGGAGACCTTGCTCGCGGCGACCCAGCCGTGCACACGGCCGGTCTCGTCGACGGCGGCGAAGCGGTGCCTGGGCAGTCTGGCGGCGTCGAACCGCTCCCAGGTGGGAGCGGCGGTCTCGAAAGTGGCGTTGCCCTCGTCGATCCCGGCCTGGTAGATCGCCAGGACCTGCTCGGCGTGCTCCGCCGCGAGGGGTACGACGGCCGCGGTGGAGGCGGTCACGCGGCGGCTGCCTTGGTGAGCAGCTGCCCCATCGCCGCGAGTACGGCCGGCTCGACCCGGTAGTGCACCCAGGTGCCGCGTCGCTCGGAGGAGAGCAGGCCGGCCTCCTTCAGCTTCTTCAGGTGGTGCGACACGGTCGGCCCCGACACGCCCACGTCGGAGATGTCGCACACGCACGCCTCGCCGCCCTCGTGGGAGGCGACCGCCGAGAACAGGCGCAGGCGGATCGGGTTGCCCAGCGCGTCGAACATCTTCGCGGTCCGCTCGGCCTCCTCGGAGGTCAGCGGGCGCTCGTTCAGCGGCGGGCAGCAAGGGGCGGCGGCCTCAGGCTGGATCAGCGGGAACTCGGTGCTATTCGACATGTGTCTATGTTGACACATGTCGAACCAGTAGAGGGGGGCGGGGTTACCAGGCAACTTCGATGAATGTCTATGTTGACGCATGTCAATTCAGGTGTCATGCTGGCCGAGCAATACATCGACAGATGTCGAAATAGAGAGGGGAACGTCGTGAACGCCACCGTCACCGACCAGCTGCCTGTCCTCGTGATCGGCGCCGGGCCTGCCGGCCTGGCCGCAGCCGCCCACCTCGTCGAGCGCGGGCTCGAACCGCTGGTCCTGGAGGCCGGGCCGGTCGCCGGCGCGGCGGTGCGCGAGTGGTCGCACGTCCGGCTGTTCTCCACCTGGGGCGAGATCACAGACCAGGCCGCCGAGAAGCTCCTGGCCCCCACCGGCTGGGTGAAGCCCGACGCGAAGACGTACCCGACCGGCGGCGACTGGGCGGAGAAGTACCTCCAGCCGCTGGCCGACGTCCTCGGCGACAAGGTCCGCTTCGGCGCCACGGTCACCGGCGTCTCCCGCTCCGGCCGCGACCGGATCGTCGACGCCGACCGGGAGACCCAGCCCTTCGTCGTCCACGTCGCCCACGCCGACGGACGCGAAGAGCGACTTTTCGCCCGTGCCGTGATCGACGCCTCCGGCACCTGGTCCACCCCGAGCCCGGCCGGCGCCTCCGGCCTGCCGGCCCTGGGCGAGAAGGCCGCCGCCGACCGCGTCACCTACCGCGTCCCCGACCTCAAGGACCCGGTCGTTCGCTCCCGTTTCGCGGGCAAGCGCACCGCAGTGATCGGCTCCGGCGCCTCCGCGTTCAACGCGCTCACCTCGCTCGCGGACCTGGCCCGGGCCGAGGACGGCGAGGGGACCAAGGCGGTATGGATCCTGCGCCGTGGCATCTCCGGCTCCACCTTCGGCGGTGGCACCGCCGACCAGCTGCCCGCCCGCGGCGCCCTCGGGCTTGCCGCCAAGGCCGCCGTCGACGAGGGCCACGCCGACGCCGTCACCGGCTTCCGTACGGAGGCGATCGAGCGCGACGGCGACCAGCTCGTGCTGGTGGCCGAGGACGGCCGACGGCTCGAAACGGTCGACGAGGTCATCGTCCTCACCGGCTTCCGCCCCGACCTGTCCTTCCTCGACGAGCTGCGCCTCGGCCTGGACGAGCGCCTTCAGGCCCCGGTCGAACTCGCTCCGCTGATCGACCCCAACCAGCACTCCTGCGGCACCGTCTACCCGCACGGCGTGAAGGAGCTCTCCCACCCGGAGGAAGACGTCTACCTCGTCGGCATGAAGTCCTACGGCCGCGCCCCGACCTTCCTCGCCCTCACCGGCTACGAGCAGGTCCGCTCCGTGGTCGCCTCCATCGCCGGCGACCACGAGTCCGCCGAACGCGTCGAACTCGTCCTGCCCGAAACCGGAGTCTGCGGCGGATCCGGCCTCTTCGACCAGCCCGACACCGACAACCAGTCCGACGGCGGCGGCTGCTGCGCCCCCGCCCCGGCCCTCATCCAGCTCGGCACCAACACCCAGGCGCCGTCCTGCGGATCGTGACCGACCTGACCACCCGGGGCCCAGCGCGCAGGTCGATACGGCTTGGCAGCCGTGAACCGGTCGTGGTGCGGCCGTTCGCCGAGGGCGACTCCGTTGCGCAGTTGACGCGTCTGCTTGTATGCGTGCCGCACGCCACGTCCGACCCCGATATCCGGATCTTGCAGGGACTCCCCGAACGGGTCGGTCGCCCGCAGGTCCGGTTGTGCTGGTCGGTCATGTGCACTGGTCCCCTCTGGCGGAAAGCCGATCGGGATCTTCTCCCGGATTGCTCCCGAGGGAGGGGAACGCGGAAATCGGTCGCGCGCTACGTGGCGGTGGAGCGGGCTCGGCGGAAGGCCCCCGATGCCGAGCGCAGGCCCCGCTGCCGACGGCGTCGGACCCGCTCTGGGAGCCGGATCCTGAAGTCGGCTCCCACACGGCTCCCAAGGTGCCCAGAAAACCACTCAGGGGCCTGATCCGATGTCTCGGATCAAGCCCCTGACCTGGTCTTGCGGCTGTCGGGGTGGCGGGATTTGAACCCACGACCTCTTCGTCCCGAACGAAGCGCGCTGCCAAGCTGCGCTACACCCCGATGTCGCTGCTCTGGTCTTTCTCCGTCGCGGCGACATCGCTTACTTTAGCCCACCCGCGCCCAGAGACGAAATCCGGTTTACGCGGCCCGCCACCGCAGGTCGGAAGCGGTCTGCCGTGACCAGGGCGAGGCCCAGGGCGTAGAAGGCCAGGGCGAGCACCAGGGCGTTGGTGAGGACGCCGGCATAGCCGTGGGCGGTGACGTCGAGGAAGGGGTACGTGTAGCGGGTCGGGGTGTCCGGGGGGAGCAGGGCGCCGCGGGTCAGGGCGAAGAGCAGGTAGGCGGCGGGGGCGGCGAGCCACTGGGCGGCGTGGCGCCGGCGGAGGGTGCCCGGCGGGGTGAGGAGCAGCCAGTCGAGGAGTACGCCGAGCGGGGTCACCGTGTGGAGGAGCTGGTTGGCGACCGCCCGGGGGCCGGAGAGGCGGGCGATCTCGGCGGCCTGGTTGAAGGGGCTCGCCGGGTTGTCCAGGACCAGGTGGAAGACGAGGCCGACCACCGAGATGCAGAGCAGCACCCCGCCCGTCCACAGCGGGGCCGGCGGCGGCAGGCGCCGCCAGGCCCGTACGGCGCCCAGGCCGAGGACGGCGGCGACCGCGGTGTTCGACCAGATGGTGAAGAAGGAGAAGACGACGAGGGGGCTGCCCTCGACGCACTCGATCACGATGCCCGTCGCGGCGGCCAGGGCGATCAGCCCGCGGAGGAGTGAGGTCACGTACGGCATGGGGGCACCGTACGGCTACACGTACGGCTACCCGCGCGCCGTCAGGGTGAGCAGCGTCGCCTCGGGCGGGCAGGCGAAGCGGACCGGGGTGTAGCGGTTGGTGCCGCAGCCGGCCGAGACGTGCAGGTAGGAGGTGTGGCCGCCGGCCGTGTGGGTGGACAGGCCCTTCACGCGGTCGGTGTCGAGGTCGCAGTTGGTGACCAGGGCGCCGTAGAAGGGGACGCACAGCTGCCCGCCGTGCGTGTGGCCGGCCAGGAGCAGGTCGTAGCCGTCCGCGGTGAAGGCGTCCAGGGCCCGCAGGTACGGGGCGTGGACGACGCCCATCGAGAAGTCGGCGTCCTGGTCGGGGCCGCCGGCCACCCGCTCGTACCGGTCCCGCTTGATGTGCGGGTCGTCGACGCCGGTGAAGGCGAGGTCCAGGTCGGGCAGCTTGAGCCGGCCGCGGGTGTTGGTGAGGTTCACCCAGCCCGCCGCGTCGAACGCGTCCCGCAGGCCCTCCCAGGGGTTGTGGACGGCGCCGACCACCGGCGGGTTGCCGTTGAGGCCGTGCTTGCCCTGCACCTTCTCCTTCAGGTAGAGCGCGGGGTTGCGCAGCCGCGGCCCGTAGTAGTCGTTGGAGCCGAAGACGTACACACCGGGGAACTCCATCAGCGGACCCAGCGCGTCGAGCACCTCCGGCACCGCCTCGGTGTCGGAGAGGTTGTCGCCGGTGTTCACGACGAAGTCGGGACGCAGCCCGGCGAGCGACTGGAGCCAGGCGCGCTTCTTGCGCTGGCCGCTGACCATGTGGATGTCGGAGACCTGGAGGACCCGCAGGTCGCGCATGCCCCGGGGGAGCACCGGGATGGTCACCCGGCGCAGTCGGAAGGAGCGGGCCTCGAAGCCCGCCGCGTAGACGAGGCCGGCCGCCGCCGTCGCCGTGAGGCCTGCCGTGATCTTCAGGGGGATCCCGTACCGTGCGCGCATCCCCTTATCGTCGCAGACCCGATGAGCCGAAATGCGCGGGCGGTCGAGGCCCGGCACCTGCCACACTTGACCCCATGACCACGCTCAAGGCCAAGCTTCAGGACGACCTCACCGCCGCGATCAAGGGACGCGACGAGCTGCGCTCCTCGACCCTGCGGATGACCATCGCCGCGATCAACAAGGAGGAGGTCGCGGGCAAGACCAAGCGCGAGCTCTCCGAGGACGAGGTGCAGAAGGTGATCGCCAAGGAGGCGAAGAAGCGCCGCGAGGCCGCCGACGCCTTCACCCAGGGCGGTCGTGCCGAGTCCGCCGCGCGTGAGCTGGCCGAGGGCGAGGTCCTCGACGCGTACCTGCCGAAGCAGCTGAGCGACGAGGAGCTGGAGGCCGTCGTGGCCGCCGCCGTCGCGGAGGCGAAGGCCGCGGGCGCCGAGGGGCCGCGCGCGATGGGCGCCGTGATGAAGATCGTGAACCCGAAGGTCGCCGGGCAGGCGGAGGGCGGCCGCGTGGCCGCCGCCGTGAAGAAGCTGCTCGCGGGCTGACCGCCCACAGGACGTCGTACACAAGAAGGCGCCCCTCCCGAACGGATCGGGAGGGGCGCCTTCGTCGCTGCTGCTGTTCCTGCGCCTGTTCCTGTGGCGGGACTAGTTCCCGCCGCGGCCGTGGCCGGGCTTGCCGCTGGTGCCGCCGATCAGGTCCGGCGGGAGGACGATCCCGCCCGGCAGGGTGGTGCCCGGGTTCGGGCCGCCGCCCGGCTTGTTGTCGTCGCCGGGCTTCGGCTTGTCCTTGTCGCCCGGCTGCGCACCGCGCGGGATGTTGATCGGGACGAAGGAGGGGGTCTCGCCGGCGTTCAGGGCGCCGGTCATCGCGATCCGCCAGATCGGGCCGGGGAGGCAGCCACCGCAGACCTTGTCGTAGTACTGGCCGCCGATGGTGATGTCGTACATCGACTTCTTCTCGCCGATGTCGTCGCCGACCCACACCGCCGTGGACAGGTTCGGCGTGTAGCCGACGAACCAGGCGTCCTTGCGGTCGTTGGTCGTACCCGTCTTGCCCGCGTTGTCGCGGTCGCTCAGACCGGCCTTGGTGCCGGTGCCGTCCTCGACGACGCCCTTCAGCATCTGGTTGACCATGTCGGCGGTGCGGTCGCTCATCGCCTTGGAGCACTCGGTCTGCGGGACCTTGAGCTTCTGGCCGGCCGCCGTCGTGATCGACTCGATGGCGATCGGGGTGCAGTACGTGCCGCGGTTGGCGAAGGTCGCGTAGACCGAGGCCATGTCGAGCGGGGTGCTCTCGACTGCGCCCAGGGTCGCGGACGGGCTCTGCACGATGGGCTTGCCCAGCTCGCGCTCGTAGCCGACCTTCTTCGCCATCGTCAGCGTCTCGCAGAGGCCGGCCATCTGCTCGAGGCGGGCGAAGTACGTGTTGATGGACTTGCCGAGGGCACTGGTCATGTCGTACATGCCCTTTTCCGACTTGAGCTCGTTGCCGACCTTCCAGTTGGCGTAGCCGGACGGCTTTCCGTCGCAGCGGGTGTAGTCCCGCTCCGAGAGGGTGATCTCCGTCGGGTCGTCGAAGCTCTGCGCGGGGCTGAGGCCCTTCTCCAGCGCGGCGGCGGCCGTGATCGGCTTGAAGGTCGAACCGACCTGGAAGCCGTAGGTGGTGCCGCCCATCTTCTTGCCGACGGAGAGGTTGAGGGTCGTCTGGTGCAGCTTCTGGTCGAGGCCGTACGGGCGGGACTGACCCATCGAGAGGATCTTGCCGGTGCCGGGCTGGACCTGGACCACCGCGGCGGCGACCGGGTCGTCCTTGTCGACCTTGGCGATGGCGGCCTCGTTCGCCGCCTCCTGGGCGCGCGGCGAGAGGGTGGTCTTGATGGTGAGACCGCCCAGGTTCCACAGCTTCTGGCGCTCCTCGACCGTCTTGCCGAAGACCGGGTCGCTGAGGATCGTCTTGCGGACGTAGTCGCAGAAGAAGCCGGAGCCGTCGACGGCGGTGATGCAGCCGTTCTTCGGCGACTTCACCTTCAGCTTGATCGGCGTGGCCTTCGCCTTGTCGGCCTCCGCCTGGCTGATGTCCTTGACGTCGGCCATGCGCTGGAGGACGGTGTTGCGCCGCTTGGTCGCCTCCTGGAGGTCGTTGACCGGGTCGTAGCGGCTCGGCGACTGCACCAGGCCGGCCATCATGGCGGACTCGGCGAGGGTCAGGTCGGCGGCGTGCTTGGAGAAGTAGCGCTGCGAGGCGGCCTCGATGCCGTACGCCTGCTGCCCGAAGAACGTGATGTTGAGGTAGTTCTCCAGGATCTTCTTCTTGCCGAGCTCCTCCTCGACCTGGATCGCGAACTTCAGCTCGCGCACCTTGCGGCCCATCGTCTGCTGGGTGGCCTGGGCGACCTTCTCGGGGTCGTCACCGGCCTCCTCGACGAAGACGTTCTTCACGTACTGCTGGGTGAGCGTGGACGCGCCCTGCGCGACCCCGCCCGACTGCGCGTTGCGGTTGATGGCGCGCAGCACGCCCTTGAGGTCGATCGCGCCGTGCTCGTAGAACCGCGAGTCCTCGATGGCGACGATCGCCTTCTGCATGTACGGCGAGATCTTGTCGATCGGCACGACCTGCCGGTCGCGCGAGTACACGGTGGCGATGTGGCCGCCCTCTGAGTCGAGGATCGTGGTGCGCTGACTCAGTGGCGGCGTCTTCAGGTTGGACGGGATTTCGTCGAACCCTTCGACCGTGCCCTTGGCCGCCAGCCCCAGTGCTCCGGCCGCGGGCAGGGCGATGCCTGCCAGCACGGCTCCGGAGAGCACACTGACCCCGAGGAACTTGGCGGCCTGCTGGGTCCCGGTCAGACCTCCGCCCGAGCGCTTCTTTGCCATGGGGGCAGCCTACGTTCTCATTCGCCGGACACACGTATATGCCTTGGCCTAAGCTGCTCACAACTGTCACAGCAGTGCGGTCCCGCATCAAGACCCGTGCATGCCCCGTGCACGCCCCGTGCGAGATCCGCGCAAGACCAGTGCGTGGCATCGGCAGGAATTCCCGCGTCCCCGAAGCGCGGTGACTTCATGCCTGAATCCGGCTCATGTCCGGTATGGCTATTATGTCCTGGCGTCACTCCCCTGGGTGATCTGCCGGGCACGCATAGTCCGTTCGGGCCATTCAAGATTGGGCCCGAAGGGGGTGTTGCGCTGTCCCCACCTTCCGTAACGTCCCAACTGGCAGCGGTGAATATGCCGCTACCGCCGTGGGGGAGCCTCGATTCGGGAGAGGACGGCGCCGGTATGGGCTGGGTAGCTGACTGGAGTGCGCAGGCGGCCTGCCGCACTACCGATCCGGATGAACTTTTCGTGCAGGGCGCGGCGCAGAACAGGGCGAAGGCGGTGTGCACCGGATGTCCGGTGCGGACCGAGTGCCTCGCCGACGCCCTCGACAACCGCGTGGAATTCGGCGTGTGGGGCGGCATGACGGAGCGCGAACGGCGCGCCCTGCTGCGCCGCCGGCCGACCGTCACCTCGTGGCGCCGGCTCCTGGAGACCGCGCGCACCGAGTACGAGCGGGGAGCGGGCCTGCTGCCCGTGGCGATGGACGACGACGCGACGTACGAGACGTACGCGGCGGTGGGCTAGGCGGCTGGGCCGCCTGGGCCGCCTGGTTGACGGGCACTGGCCTTTCGCAGGCCCGCCGAGTGGCTTCGCAGGCCTGGGCCCGAGGGTCTGGAGAGCCTGCCGCCCGGTGCCGCACCGGCGGTGCGATCGGGCGACCGGGTCGGCCGTGGTGCCGGTCGGCGTGCCCGTCAGGGCATACGGCCGACCGCCAGGCGCTCACCGATGGCCCGCAGCCCGTCGAGGTCGTGCACATCGCCGGGCAGGGCGGCCACTTCGGCAACCGCCACCTCGGGGTGGAGCGCGGTGAAGCGGTCGCGCGTGCGTTGCTCGCGTGCGAGCACCTGCATCCGCTCGGCATGGAGACGGAGCAGTCCTGCGGTCAGTTGCTGAACATCCGGGTCCGCTCCGGCTGTGGGGGCAGCCTCGGACTCGGAACCTGTGGAACCTGCGGTGCGGGTGGTGCCGGTGGTGCCCGTGGTGCTGGTGGTGACAGCGGCGGCGGTGGCGAGGTGTTCGGCAAGCTCTGCGGTGGGGTGCGCAGCGGGATCTGACGGCTCGGGAGACTCGGAAGACTCGGGAGAGGTGGCCCGGGAGCCACGCCCACTAGGTTTCCCGGCGCCCTGATCCACAATGCGCCCCTCGTCAAGATTTTCTGCGGCGGCCCGCGCCCGCTCGGCCGACAGCCGGGCGGCGCCGCTGCCATGGACCCGGTTGAGGACGATCCCCGCGAGCGGCATCTCCTCCGCGGCCAGCCGCTCCACGAAGTACGCCGCCTCGCGCAGCGCGTCCCGCTCCGGGGTGGCGACCACGAGGAAGGCCGTGCCCGGAGCCTGGAGCAGTCGGTACGTGGCGTCCGCGCGGGTCCGGAAACCGCCGAACATCGTGTCCATCGCCGCCACGAAGGTCTGCACGTCCTTCAGGAACTGACCCCCGAGCAGCTTCCCCAGCGTCCCCGTCATCATCGACATGCCGACGTTGAGGAACTTCATCCCCGCCCGGCCGCCCACCTTCGCCGGCGCCATCAGCAGCTTGATGAACGTGCCGTCGAGGAAGGAACCGAGCCGCTTCGGCGCGTCCAGGAAGTCGAGCGCCGACCGCGACGGCGGCGTGTCGACCACGATCAGGTCCCACTCGTCCTTGGCCCGGAGCTGGCCCAGCTTCTCCATCGCCATGTACTCCTGCGTACCGGCGAAACCGGCCGACAGGGACTGGTAGAAGGGGTTCTCCAGGATCGCCCGGGCCCGGTCGGCGTCCGCGTGCGCCTCGACGATCTCGTCGAAGGTCCGCTTCATGTCGAGCATCATGGCGTGCAGTTCGCCGCCGTCGCAGCCCTTGATGCCGTCCACCTTGCGCGGCACGTTGTCCAGCGAGTCGATGCCCATCGACTGGGCCAGCCGCCGCGCCGGGTCGATGGTGAGCACCACGACCCGCCGGCCGCGCTCCGCCGCCCGCACGCCCAGCGCCGCCGCCGTCGTCGTCTTGCCGACCCCGCCCGCGCCGCAGCACACGATGATGCGCGTCGCCGGATCGTCGATCAGCGGATCCAGGTCCAGGACGGACACGCTGTCCAGACCGGCCGCAACCGCCGGAACCGCCGGAGCCCCGTCTGCCCCGTCTGCCCCGGCGGTACCCTGCGTGCCCTGCCTGCTCTGCCCGCTCTGCGTGGCCTGCGTCACGCGCCCACCCCTTGTCTGCGCAGCTCCTTCGCCAGCCGGTACAGGCCGGCGATGTCCGCCCCGTCCCCCAGGAAGGGCAGTTCGTACGACGGGACGCCGATGCCGTCCAGGGTCTCCCGCTGCGCCCGCTCCAGCTCCACCCGCTGGGCGTGCTCGGCGGCCTGCTCCAGGAGCGGCTCGACCAGCCTGGTGCCGCCCTTGACGCCGACGGACGCCAGCGTGCCGGCGATGGCGTCGCGGTGGGCGCCGGAGGCGGCCCGTACCGCCGCCTCGTCGAGGACGTGCGGGCGGACCATGTTCACCACCACGCGGCCCACCGGCAGTTCGGCGGCGCGCAGCTCCGCGATGCCGTCGGCGGTCTCCTGGACCGGCATCTCCTCCAGGAGGGTCACCAGGTGCACCGCGGTGTCCGGGGACTTCAGGAAGCGCATGATCGCCTGGGCCTGATTGTGTATCGGGCCGATCCTCGCCAGGCCCGCCACCTCGTCGTTGACATTGAGGAAGCGGGTGATGCGGCCGGTCGGCGGCGCGTCCATCACCACGTAGTCGTACGTGAAGCCGCCGGCCTTCTCGCGGCGGCGGACCGCCTCGCAGGCCTTCCCGGTGAGCAGCACGTCCCGCACGCCCGGCGCTATCGTCGTCGCGAAGTCGATCGCCCCGAGCTTCTTCAGCGCCCGGCCCGCGCTGCCCAGTTTGTAGAACATCTGGAGGTAGTCGAGGAGGGCCCGCTCGGCGTCGATGGCCAGCGCGAACACCTCGCCGCCGCCCGGCGCGACGGCGATCTTGCGCTCCTCGTACGGCAACGCCTCCGTCTCGAAGAGTTGCGCGATGCCCTGTCTGCCCTCCACCTCGACCAGGAGGGTCCGCTTGCCCTCCGTGGCGAGGGCGAGCGCGAGTGCCGCGGCCACCGTCGTCTTACCGGTACCGCCCTTGCCGCTGACGACCTGGAGCCTGCTCACGTCTTCGAGCCTAACCACTGGCGGCCCGCCCCAATCAGAGGGTCGCCCCGGACGCGCCCCCCGAACACGCCCCCCCGATCACCTAGGGGTCACCCCGGGGGCCGGCTCGGCGGCCCGCCCCCGCGCAGCGGCTACAGTCGGCTCATGACCAAGTGGGAGTACGCGACTGTGCCGCTGCTGGTGCACGCGACGAAGCAGATTCTTGACACCTGGGGCGAGGACGGCTGGGAGCTCGTCCAGGTCGTGCCCGGCCCGAACAACCCCGAGCAGCTCGTGGCCTACCTGAAGCGGGAGAAGACCTCGTGAGCGGGGCCGGAGCCGTCGAGGCGAAGATCGCCGAGCTGGGCCTGACGCTGCCCGAGGTCGTCCCGCCGATCGCGGCCTACCAGCCGGCCGTGCAGTCCGGCGTGTACGTCTACACCTCGGGCCAGCTCCCGATGGTGGCCGGCAAGCTCCCGGTGACCGGCAAGGTCGGCGCCGAGGTCACGGCCGAGGAGGCCAAGGAGCTCGCCGCCACCTGCGCGCTCAACGCGCTCGCGGCCGTGAAGTCGGTCGCCGGTGACCTGGACCGGATCAAGCGGGTCGTGAAGGTGGTCGGCTTCGTCGCCTCCGCCCCCGACTTCACCGGCCAGCCCGGCGTCATCAACGGCGCCAGCGAGCTGCTCGGCGCCGTCCTCGGCGACAAGGGCGTGCACGCCCGCAGCGCCGTCGGCGTCACGGTCCTCCCGCTGGACGCCCCCGTCGAGGTCGAGGTCCAGGTGGAGCTCGAGTCGGCCTGAGGCCCGTACACAGGCTGCCGACGCGCCGCCCGGAGCCGGTTCCCTCCCACCCGGAGGGGATCGGCTCTCGTGCATTCCGATGCTTGCGCATAGCATCCGGCCATGCCGAATGGTCAGACGAACGGTCAGTCGAGTGGGCAGCCCGGTGGGCAGCCGAGCGGTCAGTCGAGCGGTCAGACGAACGGGCAGTGGTACCCGGCGGAGTGGCCCGACCGCATCCGTGCCCTCGCCGCCGGTGAGCTGGTCCCCGCGACGCCCCGGCGGGCCGCCACCGTGCTGCTCCTGAAGGACGGCGCCGACGGCCCGCTGGTCCACATGCTGCGCCGGCGCGCCTCCATGGCCTTCGCGGGCGGCGCGTACGCCTACCCCGGCGGCGGCGTCGACCCGCGCGACGAGCACCCGGTGCGCTGGGCCGGCCCCGCCCGCGAGGAGTGGGCGGCCCGCCTCGGCCTCCCGGACGCCGCGCAGGCGCAGGCCGTGGTCTGCGCCGCCGTGCGCGAGACGTACGAGGAGGCGGGCGTCCTGCTCGCCGGGGAGACCCCGGACACGGTCGTCGGCGACACGACCGGCGAGGACTGGGAGAAGGACCGGGCGGCGCTGGTCGCCCGCGAGCTGTCCTTCGCGGACTTCCTCGACCGGCGCGGGCTGGTGCTGCGCTCGGACCTGCTCGGCGCCTGGGCGCGCTGGATCACCCCCGAGTTCGAGCCGCGGCGCTACGACACCTGGTTCTTCGTCGCCGCCCTCCCGGCCGGCCAGCGCACCCGGAACGCCTCCACCGAGGCCGACCGGACCGTGTGGATCCGCCCGGCCGACGCCGCCGCCGGTTACGACCGGGGCGAGCTCACGATGATGCCGCCGACCATCTCGACCCTCCGCGCCCTCGAACCGTACGGGAGCGCCGCCGGCGCCCTGGCCGCGGCGGCCGACCAGGACATGACCCCGGTTCTCGCGCAGGCCCGCCTGGAGGGCGATGAGGTGATCCTGAGCTGGCCGGGGCACGATGAATTCACGAAGCACATCCCCACCGCCGGGGGCGGCGCCACTGACGGGACCGCCGACCGGCCCGCCGGGCGGCCCACCGGGCGGGAAGGAGGCTCGATATGAGCCACGCCCACACCCTCCCCGGGCAGCCGCGCGGCGCCGTCGT
The DNA here is from genome assembly GCF_026236535.1 of Streptomyces sp. SKN60. Lineage (GTDB taxonomy): Bacteria > Actinomycetota > Actinomycetes > Streptomycetales > Streptomycetaceae > Streptomyces. The sequence goes on from NZ_JAHTMW010000009.1 coordinate 155,465, forward strand.
CTCCGGGCCCGCGACCGCCCGCGCCGTCAACGTCCTCGCGCCGAACCCGTCCGCGATGACCCTGGACGGCACCAACACCTGGATCGTCGCCGAGCCGGACTCCGACCTCGCCGTCGTCATCGATCCCGGGCCGCTCGACGAGGGGCACCTGCGCCACGTCGTCGCCACCGCCGAGAAGCTCGGCAAGCGGATCGGCCTCACCCTGCTCACCCACGGGCACCCCGACCACGCCGAGGGCGCGGCGCGCTTCGCCGAGCTGACCCGCACCACGGTGCGGGCGCTCGACCCGGCGCTCCGGCTCGGCGACGAGGGTCTCGGGGAGGGCGACGTGATCACCACGGGCGGGCTCGAACTCCGCGTCTTGGCCACCCCCGGCCACACCTCCGACTCGCTCTCCTTCCACCTCCCGGCCGACCGGGCCGTGCTGACCGGTGACACGATCCTGGGCCGGGGCACGACGATCGTGGCCCACCCGGACGGGCGGCTCGGCGAGTACCTGGACTCCCTGCGGCGGCTGCGCTCGCTCACCGTCGACGACGGGGTGCACACGGTCCTGCCCGGGCACGGGCCGGTCCTGGAGGACGCGCAGGGGGCCGTGGAGTTCTACCTCGCCCACCGCGCGAACCGGCTCGCCCAGGTCGAGGCGGCCGTCGAGAGCGGCCTGCGGACCGCCCCGGAGGTCGTGGCCCACGTCTACGCGGACGTCGACCGCTCCCTGTGGCCGGCCGCCGAGCTCTCCGTGCGGGCGCAGCTGGACTATCTGCGGGAGCGCGGCCTGAGCTGAGGCGCGGGGCGGGGACGCACCGGGCGGCCGGTCCGCATGCCCTCGCCATCCGGCCCCGGCCCCCACCCCGGTCCCTTGGCCCTTGGCCCCGGCCCCGGAACCTTTGGGCTCCCCCGAGTGTCTTACGCTCCGCTTATATCTGGCCGTAGCTCTCGGGGGGAAGCCCGTGTTCGTCATAGCCATCCTGCTGGTCATCACGGCGGTGGTGCTCTACATCGTCGGCCGCGTGAACGACACCCGCGGCCTGAAGCTCGGCGCCGTCGGCGCCCTGCTCGCCGGCCTGTTCTCGCTGATCGCGAGCATGACGTACGTGATCAGCGCGTACGAGGTCGGCGTCCCGGTCGCGTTCGGCAAGGTCGGTACGCCGATGACCTCCGGCATGCACATGAAGTCGCCGTTCACCAACGTCACGACCTTCTCCACCCGCCCCGTCGACCTCAACCTCTCCGACAAGGACGTGGTCGAGGTCCGCTCCTCGCAGGGCGGCGTGATGTACGCCGAGGTCACCGTGAAGTGGGCGGTCCACCCGTCCAAGGCGGTCGAGCTCTACAAGCTGGCCGGCAGCGAGGACGCCATCCAGCAGCGCCTGGTCTACCCGGACAGCCGCGAGATCGTCCGCAACGTCTTCGCCCGCTACTCGAGCGAGCAGGGCTACGCCTCCGACCGCGAGAAGATCAACGCGGAGATCGCCCGCCTCATCAAGGAGCGGCTCGCCCCGCGCGGCATCGACGTCACCACCGTGAACCTGCGCAACGTGAAGCCCTCGCAGGCCCTGCAGGACCAGATCGACCGCAAGATCCAGCAGCAGCAGGCCACCGAGCGGGCCCTGGAGGCCTCCCGTACGGCCAAGGCGGAGGCCGACCGGCGCCGTATCGAGGCGGAGGGCATCGCCCGCGCCAACAAGATCCTCAACGACTCGCTGACCGACAAGGTCCTCACGAACCAGTGCATCGAGGCCTACAAGGAGGCCGCGGCGAAGAACCCGGTCTACGCGGTGCCCTGCGGCAGCGGCGGTTCGAACCCGCTGATCGTGGACGGCACGAAGCGCTGATCACTGCTCACGAGTAGATAGCGCCGGTATCCACGAGATATCCGCGAGACGAGGAACGAGACGAGGCACGAGACGAGACATGAGAAGGAGGCCGCCCGGTTCGACCGGGCGGCCCCCTTCTCGTACGCACGGGGTGGTGCTCAGCGCGAGCGCTTCGCGAGGCGCTCCACGTCGAGCAGGATCACCGCGCGGGCCTCCAGGCGCAGCCAGCCGCGCTGGGCGAAGTCGGCGAGCGCCTTGTTGACCGTCTCGCGGGAGGCGCCGACCAGCTGGGCCAGCTCCTCCTGGGTGAGGTCGTGGACGACGTGGATGCCCTCCTCGGACTGCACGCCGAAGCGGCGCGACAGGTCGAGGAGCGCGCGGGCGACCCGGCCCGGCACGTCGGAGAAGACCAGGTCGGACATCTGGTCGTTGGTCTTGCGCAGCCGGCGGGCGACGGCGCGCAGCAGGGCGCTGGCCACCTCGGGCCGGGCGTTCAGCCAGGGCTGGAGGTCGCCGTGGCCGAGGCCGAGCAGCTTGACCTCGGTCAGCGCGGTCGCGGTGGCGGTGCGCGGGCCCGGGTCGAACAGGGACAGCTCGCCGATCAGCTCGCCGGGGCCGAGGACGGCCAGCATGTTCTCGCGGCCGTCGGGCGAGGTGCGGTGCAGCTTCACCTTGCCTTCGGTGACCACGTAGAGCCGGTCGCCCGGGTCGCCCTCGTGGAAGAGTGCGTCGCCTCGGGCCAGCGTCGCCTCACTCATCGAGGCGCGCAGCTCAGCGGCCTGCTCGTCGTCGAGCGCCGCGAACAGCGGGGCGCGCCGCAGAACGTCGTCCACGAGTTCTCTCCTATGTCGACCTCAGTGCGATCAATCACAACAAGTTTGACGCACCGGACCGCCTTTCCGTACGTCAGGGGCCCGATTGGGTCGTGATCGGGGGCGCGCGGGGCGGATGTCGGCGGCGGCCCCTAGGCTGGCCGGGTGTCCAACTCGCCGGTGAGAGCACAGGCCAAGGGGGCTGGAAGAGTGCGGGACGAAGCCAATTCCGCTGTGGGCGAACACGGAGTGTCGAAACAGACGAAACCGACAAATCGCCCCGGCGGTGGGTCGGGAGGACCCGACAAACCGGCGGCGGCCGAGGCAAAGGCGGCCGCCAAGAAGGCCACGCCCAAGAAGGCCACGCCCAAGAAGCCCGGCGCCGACAAGTCCAGCGTCGGCAAGCCCGGCGCCAAGAAGGCCGCCAAGCCCGAGTCGCACCTCGCCATGGTCCGGCGGGCCCGGAAGATCAACCGGGAACTGGCGGAGGTCTATCCGTACGCGCATCCCGAGCTCGACTTCACGAACCCCTTCGAGCTGCTCGTCGCCACGGTCCTCTCCGCTCAGACCACGGACCTGCGGGTCAACCAGACGACGCCCGCGCTCTTCGCGAAGTACCCGACGCCCGAGGACCTGGCCGCCGCCGTGCCCGAGGAGGTCGAGGAGCTGATCCGGCCGACCGGCTTCTTCCGCGCCAAGACCAAGTCGATCATGGGCCTTGCCGCGGCCCTCAGGGACGACTTCGGCGGCGAGGTGCCCGGCCGCCTGGACGACCTGGTCAAGCTGCCCGGCGTCGGCCGGAAGACGGCCTTCGTCGTCCTCGGCAACGCCTTCGGAGTGCCCGGCATCACCGTGGACACCCACTTCATGCGCCTCGCCCGGCGCTGGAAGTGGACCGAGTCCGACGACCCGGTGAAGATCGAGGCCGAGGTCGCCGCGATCTTCCCGAAGAGCGAGTGGACGATGCTCTCGCACCGGGTGATCTTCCACGGGCGCCGCATCTGCCACGCCCGCAAGCCCGCGTGCGGCGCCTGCCCGATCACCCACCTCTGCCCCTCGTACGGCGAGGGCGAGACCGATCCGGAGAAGGCGCGCAAGCTGCTGAAGTACGAGAAGGGCGGCTTCCCGGGCCAGCGGCTCAACCCGCCGCCGGACTACCCGGGCCTCCCCGCGCCCCCGCTGGGCGCGAACTCCGAAGCCCTGAGCCCTGAGGCCTGAGGCCGGAGCCCTGGGCCCTGAGCACCGAGCACTGAGCCCGGGAACGAACCGGGACGCCGACCGCGTTGTGAAACACGGGATGAGACACGGGGGTGCCTATGACGCGCACTGGTGAAGGGCTCCAGGGCTCGGGCGGCCTGCTCAGCAGAGCGGGGCTGCCCGACTGGCTCGCGCCGGTCGACCACGCCGCCCGCACGGTCGAGCCGGAGCAGCTGAGCCGCTTCCTGCCGCCCGCGGACGGCGCGGGGCGGCAGTCCGCCGTGCTCGTCCTCTTCGGCGAGGGCGCGCGCGGCCCCGAGCTGCTCCTCATGGAGCGCTCCGGCACCCTCCGCTCGCACGCGGGCCAGCCCTCCTTCCCCGGCGGCGCCCTCGACCCCGAGGACGGCGACCCGGCCGACGGCGGGCTGCTCCGGGCCGCGCTGCGCGAGGCCCGCGAGGAGACCGGCCTCGATCCGGCCGGCGTCCAGCTCTTCGGCGTGCTGCCCCGGCTCTACATCCCGGTGAGCGGATTCGTCGTGACGCCCGTCCTCGGCTGGTGGCGGACCCCCAGCCCGGTCGGGGTCGTCGACCCCGCCGAGACCGCCCGGGTCTTCACCGTGCCCGTGGCGGATCTCACGGACCCCGCCAACCGCGCCCTGGCCGTCCATCCGCTCGGCCACGAAGGCCCCGCATTCCTCGTCGAATCGGCCCTGGTCTGGGGATTTACCGCAGGAGTGATCGACCGGATCCTGCATTTCGCAGGCTGGGAGCGGCCCTGGGACCGGTCGAAGCGGGTCCCGCTCGACTGGAGGTCATGACAGGCTGGCCCCGGGGCGATCGATGACGAATCTGCGAGGCTACTGACGGTGAACGTGCTGGACATTCTGCTGCTGCTCGCCGCCGTCTGGTTCGCGATCATCGGCTACCGCCAGGGATTCGTCGTCGGCATCCTCTCGGTGATCGGTTTCCTCGGCGGCGGTCTCGTCGCCGTTCTGCTGCTGCCGGCCCTCTGGAACCAGCTGACCGACCACAGCGAGGTCTCGACGACCGCGACGGTGATCTTCGTGATGGTGGTGATCATCAGCGCCTCCGTCGGCCAGGCCTTCACCACCCACCTCGGCAGCAAGCTGCGCCGGCACATCACCCGGACGCCCGCCCGCGTCCTGGACGCCACCGGCGGCGCCCTGGTCAACGTGGTCGCGATGCTGCTCGTCGCCTGGCTCATCGGCTCCGCGCTCGCCGGCACCGCGATGCCCACCCTGGGCAAGGAGGTCCGCGGCTCCAAGGTGCTCCTCGGAGTCGACCAGGTGATGCCGGATCAGGCGCCCGGCTGGTTCTCCGACTTCACCTCGGCGCTCGCCCAGAACGGCTTCCCGCAGGTCTTCAGCCCGTTCTCCAACGAGCCCATCACCGAGGTCCTGCCGCCCGACCCGGCGCTCGCCGGCAGCCCGGTCGCCGCCCGCGCCCAGGACTCCATCGTCAAGGTCGTCGGCACCGCCCCCAGCTGCGGCAAGGTCCTCGAAGGCACCGGCTTCGTCTTCGCCGAGCGCCGGGTCATGACCAACGCCCATGTCGTCGGCGGCGTCGACGAGCCGACCGTCCAGATAGGCGGTGAGGGCAAGCTCCACGACGCCAAGGTCGTGCTCTACGACTGGAAGCGCGACATCGCCGTCCTCGACGTGCCCGATCTCCAGGCCCGCCCGCTGCAGTTCACCGACCAGGACGCGCGCAGCGGCGACAACGCCATCGTCGCCGGCTTCCCGGAGAACGGCGCCTACGACGTGCGCTCCGCCCGCGTCCGCGGCCGCATCGCCGCCGAAGGCCCCGACATCTACCACCGCGGCGAGGTGCGCAGGGACGTGTACTCGCTGTATGCGACGGTCCGTCAGGGCAACTCCGGTGGACCGCTGCTCACCGCCGACGGCAAGGTGTACGGCGTGATCTTCGCCCGCTCCCTCGACGACGCCAACACCGGTTACGCGCTGACGGTCGACGAGATCCGTGACGACATCCTCCGCGGCCGCTCGGCCAACCAGCAGGTCGACAGCCAGGGCTGCGCCCTCTAGGGCCCGCCCCGGGGCCGTGCGGCGGTCCGGAGGCTACGTACGGGTGTGGCGCAGCCGGGCCGACATCCAGCGGGCCCGGCGGCGGAGGATGCGCGAGATCCCCACGGCCCCCGCCGGGTGCGGACGGCCCTGCTCCTGCGTACCGCCCCGTTCCGGGGCGCCGGCGCCGCCGATCGAGCGGCGGTCGCGTGCTGTGTCACTGTAGTCGTGCGTCCAGCCCATACCCGGACGTCTGCCCGGGGCCCAAGGTCGGTAACCGCCCGGGGGCCCGCCAATTGGAGTATGCGCGAGGCACATGGCAGTTCGACGGATCCCTGTGCGCCGCCGATTCAGCCGCTGGCTCAGCCCCGACTCGGCCGCCGGGCTCAGCGGTCGGGCTCGGGGTCCTTCAGCCAGTTGACGAGCTCGGTGGTGAACGCCACCGGGTCCTCCTCGTGGGGGAAGTGCCCGAGGCCGTCGAACAGCCGCCAGCGGTAGGGCGCCTCCACGTACTCCCCGGAGCCGGCCGCGCTGCGGGTCCGCATCACCGGGTCGAGCGAACCGTGCAGATGCAGCGTGGGCACCCGCACCGGCCGCTTCATGCGCCGGTTGAACTGGATGCCGTCCGGGCGGGCCAGCGAGCGCACCATCCACCGGTACGGCTCGATGGAGCAGTGCGCGGTCGACGGGATGCACATGGCCCGCCGGTAGACCGCGAGGGCCTCCGCCTCGTCGGCCGCCGCGCGCGGGTCCGGCCCCGACCAGTCCTGGATGAGCCGCCCCACGAGCGCCGCCTCGTCGACGACGAGCTGACGCTCCGGCAGCCACGGGCGCTGGAAGCCCCACACGTACGAACCGGCACGGGTCTGCGCGAAGTCGGAGAGCATCGCCGAACGCCAGCGGCGCGGGTGCGGCATCGAGGAGACGACGAGCCGCCGCACCAGCTTGGGGCGCATCACGGCGGCCGTCCAGGCGAGATAGCCGCCCAGGTCGTGGCCGACGAGGGCGGCGTCCGGCTCGCCGAGCGAGCGGATCACGCCGGTGATGTCGAGGGCCAGGTTGGCCGGATCGTAACCGCGGGGCGTGCGGTCGCTGCCGCCGACGCCGCGCAGGTCCATCGCCACCGCCCGGAAGCCGGCCTCGGCGAGGGCCGGCAGCTGGTGGCGCCAGGTCCACCAGAACTGCGGGAAGCCGTGCAGCAGCAGCACCAGGGGGCCGTCGCCCATCTCGGCGATGTGGAAGCGGGCGCCGTTCGCCGCGACATCGCGGTGGGTCCACGGCCCGTCGATGCGGACGGGGCTCCCGCCGTTGGCGCTGCTGCTCTCAGGGACGGTCATGCGGACGAGCGTGCCACAGTCTCGCCCTTGTCCAGGGCGATCCGGGCCGCGTCCGCCGCGACCGGCCGCGGGTGCGGCTTGACGTTCTGGATGACCGCCGCGGTCTCCTTGGCGGAGGCGATGGACTTCTCCGGCTTCTTGACCTTCTTGAACTTGGCGTACGCGATCAGCCCGAGCAGGCCCGCGAGCAGCACGTTCGCGGCGAAGGACAGCAGGAAGCACCAGATCATGTTCCAGCCGCCGTTGCCGTTGTGCCCGCCGGTCCAGGTGTTGATGGCGTAGGCGAGCGCGAAGCTCAGCATCGGCAGGGAGAACAGCAGCACAACCCCGGCGGCGATGAACGCGGCACTGCCGATCGCGCCGCGCTTCACGTCCTGGCGGATCTCGGCCTTGGCGAGGGCGAGCTCGTCGTGCACCAGGGCGGACATCTCGGCGGTCGCCGAGGCGACCAGCTGGCCGAGGCTGCGCTCGGTTCCGTCGAACGGGTCGCTCATGGCTGCTCCCTCTTCTCCTGTGTCGTCTGCCCTCAGATCATGCCGGACGGTCGGCCTCATCGCGCGACGCCCCCGCCAGTTGGGCGCGCTCGCGATGCTCCGCGGCCTTCCGCTCGTAGATTTCGGCCATCCTCAGGTGGTACTCGGGGGTGTGCTCCTCGTAGACGTCGGGGATGCCGTCCTGGTCGTCGTCGCGCTCCTCCTCCACCACAAGTGCCTGGTAGGTGCGGACCCGCAGCTTCAGGAGCACGGAGGCGAGGACGGCGGCTATCAGGGAGCCGGCCAGGACTGCGGCCTTCACCTGGCTCGTCAGCGCGGGGTCGTCCTCGAAGGCCAGTTCGCCGATGAGCAGCGACACGGTGAAGCCGATGCCGGCGAGGGTGGCGACGGCGAAGACGTCCGGCCAGGCCAGGTCAGGGTTGAGCGACGCCCTGGTGAAGCGGGCGGTGAGCCAGGTGCCGCCGAAGATGCCGACCGCCTTGCCGACGACGAGTCCGAGGACCACGCCGAGGGTGACGGGCTCGGTGAACACGTCGCCGATGGACTTGCCGGAGATGGTGACCCCGGCGGAGAACAGCGCGAACAGCGGCACGGCGAAACCGGCGGAGAGCGGCCGGACCAGGTGCTCGATCCGCTCGCCGGGGGAGTGCTCCTCGCCCTCGCGGGTGGTGCAGCGCAGCATCAGGCCCATGGCCACGCCGGCGATGGTGGCGTGGACGCCGCTGTTGTACATCAGGCCCCAGATGACCAGGGCCAGCGGCACGTACACGTACCAGCCGCGGACGCCCTTGCGCAGCAGCAGCCAGAAGACGGCGAGGCCGGCGAAGGCGCCGCCGAGGGCGGCGAAGTTGAGGCTGTCGGTGAAGAAGATCGCGATGATGAGGATCGCGAGCAGGTCGTCGACGACGGCGAGGGTGAGCAGGAAGGCCCGCAGCGCCGAGGGCAGCGAGGTGCCGATCACGGCGAGGACGGCGAGTGCGAAGGCGATGTCGGTGGCGGTGGGCACGGCCCAGCCGCCGAGGCTGCCGCCGCCGACCGCGTTGACCACGGTGTAGACCAGAGCGGGCACCGCCATGCCGCATATCGCGGCGATGACGGGGAGCGCGGCGGCCTTGGGCTCGCGCAGCTCGCCCGCGACGAGCTCGCGCTTGAGCTCGATGCCGGCGACGAAGAAGAAGATCGCGAGGAGGCCGTCGGCGGCCCAGTGCTGCACCGACAGGTCGAGGCCGAGGGCGGCCGGGCCCAGGTGGAAGTTCTGTACGGCCGCGTAGCTGCTTTTCAGCGGGGTGTTGGCCCAGATGAGTGCGATGACCGCGGCGACAAGGAGCAGCACGCCGCCGACGGTCTCCGTGCGCAGCGCATCGGCGACGAAGCGGCGCTCGGGCAGTGAGAGGCGGCCGAGGAACCGGCGGTCGGTGGGCTGGGGCGCGGACGCGGGCACGGTGAGAACCTCCGGTCGGTGGGCAGGGCTTAGCACATGCCGACCAGACTTCCCGGCGCACCTAGGTGTTCTTGTCGCGTCACTGACGCGGTCCTTACCTTACCTAACGGTGCTCGGTGGTGTCCGGTGATCTTCACTTTAGGTGCATACGCGGACACCGGCACCCCCTGTGGACAACGGCCTGTGGACAACGGGCCGGGCATGCGGAAGCGCCCGCCCCGGATGCTCCGGAACGGGCGCTCACCTGCGGTTCTGTCACTCAGTCGGCAGCTCAGTCCTCGCTGGGCGCGGCCGGCAGCTTGGTCTGGATGAGGTCCATGACCGAGGAGTCCGTCAGCGTCGTGACATCGCCCAGTTCGCGGTTCTCGGCGACGTCCCGGAGCAGCCGGCGCATGATCTTTCCGGAGCGGGTCTTGGGCAGCTCGGCCACCGGCAGGATCCGCTTCGGCTTGGCGATCGGGCCGAGGGTCGCGCCGACGTGGTTGCGCAGCTCGGCGACGAGGCCCTCGTCCTCGCTGGCCGTGCCGCGCAGGATCACGAAGGCGACGATGGCCTGGCCGGTCGTCTCGTCGGCGGCGCCGACCACGGCGGCCTCGGCGACGGACGGGTGGGAGACCAGCGCGGACTCGACCTCGGTGGTGGAGATGTTGTGGCCCGAGACGAGCATGACGTCGTCGACCCGGCCGAGCAGCCAGATGTCGCCGTCCTCGTCCTTCTTCGCGCCGTCGCCCGCGAAGTACTTGCCGTCGAAGCGCGACCAGTAGGTGTCGATGAAGCGCTGGTCGTCCCCCCAGATGGTGCGGAGCATCGACGGCCACGGCTCGGTGAGGACCAGATAGCCGCCGCCGCCGTTCGGCACCTCGTTGGCCTCGTCGTCGACGACGGTGGCCGAGATGCCGGGCAGCGGGCGCTGCGCGGAGCCGGGCTTGGTCTCGATGACGCCCGGCAGCGGCGAGATCATCGCCGCGCCGGTCTCGGTCTGCCACCACGTGTCCACGATCGGGCACGTGTCGGCGCCGATGTGCTTGCGGTACCAGATCCACGCCTCGGGGTTGATCGGCTCGCCGACCGAGCCGAGCACCCGCAGCGACGACAGGTCGAACTTGGCGGGGATGTCGTCGCCCCACTTCATGAACGTGCGGATCAGCGTCGGCGCCGTGTAGAGGATGGTGACGCCGTACTTCTGCACGATCTCGAACACCCGGCCCTGGTGCGGGGTGTCCGGGGTGCCCTCGTACATGACCTGGGTGGCGCCGTTGGCCAGCGGGCCGTAGACGATGTACGTGTGCCCGGTGACCCAGCCGATGTCGGCGGTGCACCAGAAGACGTCGCTCTCCGGCTTGAGGTCGAAGATGGCGTGGTGGGTGTAGGCGGCCTGGGTGAGGTAGCCGCCGGAGGTGTGCAGGATGCCCTTCGGCTTACCCGTGGTGCCCGAGGTGTAGAGGATGAAGAGCGGGTGCTCCGCCTCGAAGGCCTCGGGGGTGTGCTCGGCGGACTGGCGGGTGACGATGTCGTCCCACCACACGTCGCGGCCCTCGGTGAACGCGGTGTCCTGGCCGGTGCGGCGGACCACGAGGACGTGCTCGACCTGCGGGCACTTGGCGACGGCCTCGTCGATGGCCGGCTTGAGGGCGGACGGCTTGCCGCGGCGGTAGCCGCCGTCGGCGGTGACGACCAGCTTGGCGTCGGCGTCCTGGATGCGTGAGGCGACGGCGTCGGCCGAGAAGCCGCCGAAGACCACCGAGTGGGCGGCGCCGATGCGGGCGCAGGCCAGCATGGTGATGGCGGCCTCGGGGATCATCGGCAGATAGACCGCGACCCGGTCGCCCTTGCGGACGCCCAGCTCGGTCAGGGCGTTGGCGGCCCGGGAGACCTCGTCCTTGAGCTCGGCGTAGGTGATGGCGCGGCTGTCGCCCGGCTCGCCCTCGAAGTGGATGGCGACCCGGTCGCCGTTGCCGGCCTCGACGTGCCGGTCCACGCAGTTGTACGCGACGTTCAGCTCGCCGTCGGCGAACCACTTGGCGAACGGCGGGTTCGACCAGTCCAGGGTCTCGGTCGGCTCGGTGGCCCAGCTGAGCCGCTTGGCCTGTTCGGCCCAGAAGCCCAGCCTGTCCGCCTTGGCCTGCTCGTACGCCTCCGCCGTGACATTGGCGTGCGCGGCCAGCTCGGCGGGCGGCGCGAATCGGCGCTCTTCCTTGAGCAGATTGGCCAAGGATTCGTTGCTCACGACATCTCCCTTTCCCAGGGCGTCCTATGTGCCTGTGTGTCCCGCGTCATAGCTCATCAGGCGGATGCCCGGGTGACAAGAGCCTCCGGACAATTGGTTTAGACCTGTGGGGTGACATGCGGAGGTGACCCCTCGCTCCCCGAGCGGTGGGGAGCGAGGGGTCACACACTTGCACGGACGGACGGAACGGAAGGTTCAGGACGCGCGCGCGGCCTGTCGCCCCCAAGCCCGGTCCACCGGTCCCGCCGCCGGTCCTGCGGACGGCCCGGCTGCCGGTCCAGCCACCGGTTCTGCCGCCGGTCCGCCCGCCGCGGGCGGCACATGGTTGAACACGTCGTCGTAGCTGTGCACCTCGTCCGTACCGGCGAGGAGATAGGCCTGCGCCTCGCCCACGTGGAAGTACATCCCGTGCAGCGTCAGGGTGCCCTCGGCGAGTCGTCGCGCCACCGACTCGTACGCCCGCAGATGCTCCAGCTGCTGCACCACATTGGTCAGACACAGCTGCTCGACGGCGTCGGCCGGCAGCCGGCCGGAGATCCTCGCCCACGCGTGGCGACGACTCGCCATCCGCTCCAGACTCGGCAGACCGTGCCGCAGCCAGCGGCGCAGCTGGCTCGGCGGGTCGTCCGGGCCGCTGCTCAGCAGGGCGTGCATCGCGCCGCAGCCCGAGTGCCCGCAGACCGTGATCGACTCGACCCGCAGCACCTCCACCGCGTACTCGATCGCCGCCGCCACCGAGTCGTCCCCGCTCTCCTCGCCCGGCAGCGGCACCAGATTGCCCACATTGCGCACGGTGAACAGATCACCCGGACCGCTGGAGGTGATCATGCTGGTGACCACCCGGGAATCGGCGCAGGTCAGGAAGAGCTGCGAGGGCCGCTGCCCCTCCCGGGCCAGCCGGGCCAGCTCGTCGCGCACCAGCGGTGCGGTGTCCCGCTGGAAGGCGCCGATACCGCTCGCCAGCCGGTGCCCGACGGCCCCGCCGCCCGGCTCCTCGCCCCCGGCCTCGCCCCCGTCCGCCGGGGAACGCTGCTCGCCGCACTGGTGGTTGCGCCACGGCGTCCACGGGCGGCAGCAGGCGTGGCTGCCCGCGCCGTGCGCGGCGGAGCCGGAGCCGGAGCCGGAGCCGGAGCCGGAGGCGGGAGCGGGCCGGGTGATCCGGTGGCCGGCCGGACCGGTCAGTTTCACGGCGGCGCCGTGCGAGGCCTGCCAGTCGCGCAGGGCCTCGTAGGCGGCGTGGTCCATGAAGGACCCGTCCAGTTCGACGACGCAGGGCGAGTGCTGCGGGATCTGATGCAGGACCCGGCTTAGCCGGGGCACGGCGAGGAAGGTCAACTGCCCCCGTGCCCGCACGTGGTGGCCCTCGTCGGTCTCCTCGATCGTGATCCGGGTCCGGGTGAGCCGGTGCAGGGCCACCGCCACGGCGACCGCGACACCGATGACCACGCCTTCCAGGACCCCGGTCAGGACGACGGCGGTCAGCGTCGCCCCGTACACGAGCAGCTCGCGATTGCGCTGGACGCTGCGCAGATGGGTGATGCTGACCATCTGGACACCGACGACGGTGACGAGCGCGGCGAGCGAGGCCAGCGGGATCAGGTCGAGCACGGGCACCAGGAACAGTGCGGCGAGGATGACCCAGACGCCGTGCAGGATCGCGGAGTGGCGGCCGGTCGCACCGGCGGAGACGTTGGCGGCGCTGCGCACGGCGACGCCCGTGACGGGCAGCCCGCCGAGCGCCCCGGACAGCACGTTGGCCGCGCCCTGGCCGGCGAGTTCGCGGTCCAGGCGGGACCGGGGGACCGGCGGGTCCGTCCGGCGGGCAGCGGCCAGCTTGTCGACCGCGACGGCCGAGAGCAGCGACTCGACACTGCCGACCAGGGTGACGGTGAGCGTGGCGGCGGCCAGTCCGAGCAGCGGCCCCTCCGGCAGCCCCACGAGAGCGTGACTGCTCCACGAGGGCAGGTCGACCCGGGGCAGCCGCAGCCCGGCGAGAGCCGCGACCGCCGTGGCGCCGGCCACGGCGGCGAGGGCCGCCGGGATCTTGCGTACGAGCCTGCCCGCACGCCCCGGCAGGCGCGGCCACACCAGCAGCACGGCGACGGTGAGCGCGCTGACGGCGAGCGCGGGGCCGGAGACGTGCGCCAACTGGGCGGGCAGCCCCCGCGCGTTGTCCACGGCGGAGCTCTGCGGTGTCCCGCCGAGCACGATGTGCAGCTGGGCGAGGGCGATGGTGACGCCGATGCCGGCCAGCATCCCGTGCACGACCGCGGGGGAGACCGCGAGCGCGGAGCGTGCCACCCGCAGGGCGGCGAGGCCGAGTTGGGACAGTCCGGCGAGGACCGTGACGGCGCAGGTGGTGCGCCAGCCGTAGCGCTGGATCAACTCGGCGGTGACCACGGTCAGTCCGGCGGCCGGGCCGCTGACCTGGAGCGGGGAGCCGCCGAGGCGTCCGGCGACGATGCCGCCGACGGCGGCGGCCACCAGGCCGGCCTGGAGCGGCGCGCCGGTGGCGAGGGCGATGCCGAGGGAGAGCGGCAGCGCGATGAGGAACACGGCGATGGACGCGGACAGGTCCGCGCCGGCGATGCGGAAGCGGCGGCGCGGCCCGTCCGGTGGGCTGTGCGGCCGCTGGACGCGGGGCCGGTTCGTGGTGCGGGCAGGGGTGGTGAGGGTCATGTTCCCGTCTCCTCCGGAGGGGCAGCGTGGCGCGGCTCGTGCGGGGTGCAGCGGCGGGTACAGCGATCGTCACTGATCAACGCTCAGTAAATGGATGGTAATGGAGAGTAAAGTCTCCGGCATTATTTTCGGGGCAAACAGGGCAATGATTCACCGGATCAGGTGACAGAACGTGGTCATGCCGCTTGTCGTTGCCGCGCTCCGGCCGTCGTGGTGCGACGTTGTCGCCGCTTGTACGGAAATCCGAGGAACCGTGCCGCAACGAGGAGAGGTGTGCGGATGTCAGCCGCCGTGAGAAGGACCGCCGCGAGAAGGACCACTGTCCAGAAGAGGGCGCTCGCCGTCGGCGCCCTCGCCGTCGCCCTCACGGCCGGGCTCGCCGGCTGCTCGGGCTCCGGCGGTTCCGCCCCACAGGGCGCACCGGGCGGCGCGGGTGCCAAGAAGGGCCCGGCCGCGGCCCCGCAGAGCGCGGTCCGGCTGATCGGCGACGGCTCCACCGCCTTCACCGGCACGCAGCCCCACCAGCCCAGCTGGCAGCGTCTGAAGCCGGGTCAGCAGCCGCCGCAGTTCGTGGTGTTCTCCTGGGACGGCGCGGGCGAGGACAGCCAGAAGCTGTTCTCCCACTTCCGCAAGGTCGGCAAGCAGTACGGCGCGAACATGACGTACTTCCTCAGCGGCGTCTACCTGCTGCCGGAGTCCAAGCGCGAGATGTACGACCCGCCGCAGCACTCCCCGGGCCGCTCGGACATCGGCTTCAACGACGTCGAGGGCATCCGCGACACCGTGCGCGAACTGCGCGGCGCCTGGGAGGAGGGCAACGAGATCGGCACCCACTTCAACGGGCACTTCTGCGGCAAGGACGGGGGCGTGGGCACCTGGTCGGTCGACGAGTGGAAGAGCGAGATCAACCAGGCAAAGTCCTTCGTCAAGCACTGGAAGACCAATGCCGGACTGAAGGCGGAGCAGCCGCTTCCGTTCGACTACGACAAGGAGCTCGTCGGCGCCCGCACGCCGTGCCTGGAGGGCCGCGCGAACTTCGTGAAGGCGGCGTCCCAGATGGGCTTCCGCTACGACACCAGCGGCGTCAACGACCAGATCTGGCCCAAGAAGGACCAGGGCCTGTGGGACCTGTCGATGCAGCTGGTGCCGGTCCCCGGCCGTGCCTTCCAGACCCTGTCGATGGACTACAACTTCCTGGTCAACCAGTCCGGTACGACCAAGGGCGACCCGTCGATGTACGAGTACTGGGGCAACCAGATGCGCGACGGCCTGGTGCAGGCCTTCGAGCGCTCCTATCGGGGCAACCGCGCGCCGCTGATCATCGGCAACCACTTCGAGTCCTGGAACGGCGGCACCTACATGCGCGCCATCGAGGAGACCATCGCCACGGTCTGCGTGCAGAAGGACGTCGAGTGCGTCTCCTTCCGCCAGCTCGCCGACTGGCTCGACGCCCAGGACTCGGCGGTCGTCGCCAAGCTCCGCACCCTGAAGGTCGGCGAGGCCCCGGCCGCCGGCTGGCAGTCCTTCCTGGCCCCGCAGCCCGCCGCCCCGGCCGGAGCGGCGGGCAAGCCGGCCGCGCCGCCCGCCGTCAAGCCGGCTGAACGGCGCTGAGCCCTTCCGCCAGTACGAAGTCGGGGTCGACCTGCGCCGCCAGGTCGGCCCCGGCCCCTTCTTTCTCGCCCCCTCGCACCGCTCGGCGCCGGGGCGCCTCCCGGGCGTCGGGAGCGGTGCCGGACTCCGTCCGGCGAGGCGGGACGGGGCGGGCGCGTCAGCTCGGCTGCGGCACGGCGAGGCGCTCGTCGAGGACGAAGCCCGGGTCGACCTGACCCGCCAGGTCGGCCCCCGTTTTGGCGTTGCCCCAGCTCTCCGCGTTCTTCAGGTGGAAGTGGACCATCTGGCGCGTGTAGCGCTCCCAGTCGCGGTGGGCGTACGAGTCGTCCGCCGCGTTCTGGAGGAGCTGCAGGGCCGTGCGGTTGGTGGCCTCCAGGAGCTCGAAGAGCGGCGGGCGGCCCTTCTCCATCGAGCGCACCCAGTCGGAGTGGCCGACCGTCACCAGCAGGTCGTCGCCGACCTCGGCGCGCAGGAAGTCGACGTCGTCCGGGCCCTGCACCTTGTTGCCGACGACCTTCAGCGCGACCCCGAAGTCCCGCGCGTACTCCTTGTACTGGCGGTAGACGGACACGCCCTTGCGGGTCGGCTCGGCCACCAGGAAGGTCATGTCGAAGCGGGTGAACATGCCCGACGCGAAGGAGTCCGAACCGGCCGTCATGTCGACCACCACGTATTCGTCCGGCCCGTCCACCAGGTGGTTCAGGCACAGCTCCACCGCGCCGACCTTCGAGTGGTAGCAGGCCACCCCGAGGTCCGACTCGGTGAACGGGCCCGTCGCCATCAGCCGGATCCCGTCCCCGTCGAGCACCACCGGACGGGCACAGGCCTCGTACACCGGGTTGTCCTCGCGGACCCGGAGCAGCCGCGAACCCGCCCCGGGCGGCGTCGTCTTGATCATCGTGTCGGCGGAGGCGATCCGCGGGTTGACGCCCCGCAGGTACTCCTTGATCAGCGGCAGATGCGCCCCCATGGCGGGCAGCGCGGCGGCCTCCTCGTCGGAGAGGCCGAGCGCCGCTCCGAGGTGCTGGTTGATGTCTGCGTCGACCGCCATGACCGGGGCTCCGGCGGCGGCGAGGTGTCGGATGAAGAGCGAGGACAGCGTCGTCTTGCCGCTGCCGCCCTTCCCCACGAAAGCGATCTTCATGTTCACCTAGCGTAGTGGCATGCATGCTCGCCGTGGTCAAGGTGCGTGAAGAAGACCACTCCAAGGTGGGGTCCGAGCCGCAGGCGCGTAGCCTCCCTACTTATGAGTACGCACGCCTCTGACCCCCTGGCCGCCCTCGGCTCCCTGCCGGGCGTCGCCGACTCGGTGGACTCCGTACGCAAGGCCGTCGACCGGGTCTACGGCCACCGTGTGATGCGCCGTCGCAGCAACGAGATCACCGCCGAGGCGGCGCTGCGCGGGGCGCGCGGCTCCGCCGCGCTCGCGGGCGCCGACTGGGCCCTCGAAGAGGTCCGTCGGCGCACCGACTTCGGCGCGGACCCGGAGGCCCGCACGGTCGGCGCGGCGCTGCGGCTGGGCGCCGAGAGCGGGCAGCTGCTCTCCATCTGGCGCCAGTCGCCGCTGCGGGTGCTGGCCCGACTGCACCTGGTCGCCGAGGGCGAGCCGCGCGAGTCGACGGGACGGCCGCGGCAGGCGGGCGAGCCGGTGGACGAGCCGCTGATCGAGGCGCCGCTGCCGGACCCGGCGGAGGTCTCCGGCCGGCTCGACGGCCTCGCCGACCTGATCATCGCGGGCGGCGACGCCCCGGCGCTCGTCACGGCCGCCGTGGTGCACGGCGAACTGCTCGCGCTGCGCCCCTTCACCTCGTACAACGGCCTGATCGCGCGGGCGGCTGAGCGGATCGTGCTGATCGGCAGCGGTCTCGACCCGAAGGCGATCTGCCCGGCCGAGGTCGGCCACGCCGAGCTGGGCCGGGCGGCGTACCTGGCCGCCTTCGACGGCTATCTCTCCGGGACCCCGGACGGCATGGGCGCCTGGATCGCGCACTGCGGACGCGCGGTGGAACTCGGGGTGCGGGAGTCGACGGCCGTCTGCGAGGCGCTGCAGCGCGGCGCGGCCTGAGCGCTTCTCGTACGTCCCGGGCGCGCCCCCAAACATGGGTTGCGGCGGTACCAGACTTCGGTACCGCCGCTGGCACGTCTACCCAGTTACCAAGCGTCCTCGATATGTGCCCATCAGGCGGGGAACTTTGCCCTGCGCCTGGTGCGGCTGGCCCTTAATCGAAGGGTCGACGTCGCGTGGGTGCCAGGTTTCTGTGCATCAGGTCCGTGGGGCCGTCATGCTCAACAGGTGATCCTCTCGGATGTCCCCGGTCTCGCGGGCCTGATTCCTTTCTACTCCTGTCCGGATGGAAGCGAAAGTCCTGAATCCGCTTCTTTGCGCCCTTCTCAAATCCAGGCAAAGGGATCGGCAAGTCCCGAGGTCGGAGCGGTGGGTCGCCCCGGGCTCTCCGAGATGAGGGCTCAGGCGACGGCCCGGGCCGCCGCGCGGGCGAGCGCGGCCTGCCGGCGGCGGCTGGCGTACCAGACGAGGCCCGCGGTGGCCGCCGCCGCACCCACCGCCGCCGCGGCGACGAGCGCCGGACGCGGCGGCATCCGGAACTCCGGCAGCCGCTGCTTGAGCCGGACCGGCTTGTCGAAGACCAGGACCGGCCAGTCCCGCGAGGTCGCCTCGCGGCGCAGCGCCCGGTCGGGGTTCACCGCGTACGGGTGGCCCACGGCCTCCAGCATCGGCAGGTCGGTCGCCGAGTCGCTGTACGCGAAGCAGCGCGAGAGGTCGTAGCCCTCGGACTCGGCGAGCTCCCGGATGGCCTCCGCCTTGGTCGGGCCGTACGCGTAGTACTCCACCTCGCCCGTGAAGCAGCCGTCCTCGCCGACCACCATGCGCGTGGCGACCACCCGGTCGGCGCCGAGCATCTCGCCGACGGGCTCCACGACCTCGGCCCCGGAGGTCGAGACGATCACGACGTCGCGGCCGGCGGCGTGGTGGTCCTCGATGAGTGAGGCCGCCTCGTCGTAGATGATCGGGTCGATCAGATCGTGCAGGGTCTCGGCCACGAGCTGCTTCACCTGAGCGACGTTCCAGCCTTTGCAGAGCTCGGAAAGATATTCGCGCATCCGCTCCATCTGGTCGTGATCGGCCCCGCCGACCAGGTATACGAACTGGATGTACGCCGTCCGCAGTGCGGCACGGCGACTGATCAGTCCGCCCCGGTAGAAGGACTTGCTGAAGGTCAGCGTCGAGGACTTCGCAATGACCGTCTTGTCCAGGTCAAAGAAGGCGGCTGCGCGCGGCATCGAGTGGTTTTCCACGTGCCCGAGCATAGGTGCCCGCCATTCGGCGTACGCTGGGGCGCGTGGGTTTGCCTGAGAAGGCTCTCGGGTACACCATGGAAGTCACGGATCGTTCGCGACCGTGCTAACCCGGTCCGGCTCCTCCCCCCCCGAGTCGGCCGGAGAGACGACCCCCGCTCTCCCCCCCGGCGGGGGTCGTCGCATGTCCGGACGGGTTTTCGTCCACTCTTCACTCATCTTCTCCCCTTCCTCCGGCGCGCGTCGCGGCGACGGCGAGGTGCGCGCACGAACCCTCGTTTCGTTACTCAGCGTAGTCGTCGGGCTGCTCTCCGGGCAGTCCCGGATCGGGTGACGGAGTTATTCACAGGCAGCCGGTTATCCACAGTTTTCGAGCAAGATCCACTTGATTTCCGGGGCTGCTGCACGGTGATTCCGGTTGCGAAGTCCGCGAACCGCAGGAATCACGTGAGGGGTGGGTGCCGTGGAGGGACCGAAGGCTTCCGGAACGCCGGCGCGAGGCACGACGGTGCGAGGCGTGGGGGAGCGAAGCGTGGCGGCGCGGGGCATGGCGGCGAGGCGCCGGGGCGAGGGCCCGGGCGCGGGTGGGGATCCGGGCACGGGCGTGGGAGCTGGGGACGGCGGCGCGCCGCCGGTCCGGCCGCTGCTCGTCACCGAGGACCTGGTGCTGCTCGACGACCTGCTGCGGCTGTGCGCGGCGGCGGGCGCCGAGCCCGAGGTGCACCACACCGTGCCCGAGCGCCGGGCGAGCTGGACCGACCCGCCGCTCGTGCTCGTCGGCGACGACGCGGCGGTCCGCTGCCGCACCGCCGCCCGAAGGCCGGGCGTGCTGCTCGTCGGCAGGGAACCCGACGACCCCGACGTATGGCGGCGGGCCGTCCGGATCGGCGCGGAAGGCGTGCTGATCCTGCCTGGTGACGAGGGCCGGCTGGTGGATCTGCTCGCCGACGCCGTCGAGGGCGTCGGGCGGCAGGCCCCGACCGTCGGCGTCATCGGCGGGCGCGGCGGCGCCGGGGCCTCCACCCTGGCCTGCGCCCTGGCCCTCGCCGCCGTCCGGGCCGGGCAGCGCACCCTCCTCGTCGACGGCGACCTGCTCGGCGGCGGCCTCGACGTCCTGCTCGGCGCAGAGCGCGCCGAGGGCCGCCGCTGGCCCGACTTCGCCGCCTCGAAGGGCCGGCTGGCCGGCGCCGCACTGGAGGAGTCGCTGCCCGAGGCGCACGGACTGCGGGTGCTCAGCTGGGACCGCGGCGATCCGGTGCTCGTGCCGCCCGAGGCCATGCGCTCGGTGCTCGCCGCCGCCCGGCGGCGCGGCGGGGTCGTCGTGGTCGACCTGCCCCGCCGGATCGACGACACGGTCACCGAGGCCCTCGCCCAGCTCGACCTCGGACTGCTGCTCGTCCCCGGCGAACTCCGCGCCGTCGCCGCCGCCCAGCGGGTGGCCGGCGCCGTCGGCACCGTGGTGCGCGACCTGCGCGCCGTCGTCCGCGGGCCGTACGCGCCCGGGCTCGACGAGCAGTGGATCGCCGACGCCCTCCGGCTCCCCCTCGTCGGCGAACTTCCCCACGACCCCGGCCTGTCGACGGCCGGCGACGGCGGACCCCCGCCCGGCGCGGAGGCCAGGAGCGGGCTCGCCCGGTTCGGTGCCGCGTTCTGGGACCGGGTCCTCACCCCGGAGCGTGCGGCATGAGCGGTACGGGACTCCTCGACGCCGTCCGCCAGCGCCTCGCCGAGAGCGGCGCCGAGCCGACCCCGGCCCGGGTCGCGGCGGCGCTCCGCGCCCAGGGACGCCTGCTCGGGGACGCCGAAGTGCTCGGCGCCGCCGAGCAATTGCGCAGCGAACTGGTCGGCACCGGACCGCTGGAGCCGCTGCTCGCCGACCCGCTGGTCACCGACGTCCTGGTCTCCGCACCCGACCGGGTCTGGGTCGACCGCGGCGCCGGACTGGAGACGACCGGGGTGACCTTCCCCGACGCGGCTGCGGTACGGCGCCTGGCGCAGCGGCTCGCGGCGGTGGCCGGCCGGCGGCTCGACGACGCCCGGCCCTGGGTCGACGCCCGCCTGCCCGACGGCACCCGCATGCACGCCGTCCTGCCGCCGGTCGCCGTCGGCTCGACCTGTCTGTCCCTGCGGGTGGTGCGGCCCCGGGCCTTCTCGGTGGCCGAACTGACCGACGCGGGCACCGTCCCGCCCGGCGGTGAACCGGTGCTGCGGGCGCTGATCGAGGCCCGGGTGTCCTTCCTCGTCAGCGGCGGTACGGGCTCGGGCAAGACCACCCTGCTGTCCACGCTGCTCGGCCTGGTCGGCCCGCGCGAGCGGATCGTCATCGCCGAGGACTCCGCCGAACTGCGCCCCGACCACCCGCACGTGGTGCGCCTGGAGGCCCGCCCGCCCAACCAGGAGGGCGCGGGTCTCGTGACCCTGCGGGACCTGGTGCGGCAGGCGCTGCGGATGCGGCCGGACCGGCTGGTCGTCGGAGAGGTCCGCGGCCCCGAGGCGGTCGATCTGCTGGCCGCCCTCAACACGGGCCACGAAGGCGGCTGCGGCACCGTCCACGCCAACGCGGCGGCGGACGTGCCCGCCCGGCTCGAGGCCCTGGGGACGGCCGCGGGCCTCGACCGGGCCGCCCTGCACAGCCAGTTGGGCGCCGGGCTCTCCGCGGTGCTGCACCTGGTGCGGGACCGGTCCGGCACGCGCCGGATCGCCGAGGTGCATGTCCTCGAACGGGACCGGGAGGGGCTGGTGGTGACGGTGCCCGCGCTCAGCTGGAAACCGGGCGGATTCCAGCGGGAGCGGGGCTGGGGCCGGCTGCGGGCGCTGATCGGGGGCGAGCGATGACGGCGACGGTCCTCGGCGCGGCGCTGTGCGCGGTGCTCGCCCTGGCCTGGACGGCGGGGCACGAACGGGCCGCCCGCCGGGCGCGAGCGGTGCTGGCGGTCCCCGGCGGCCCGGCGCGAACCTGGAGCACGGCGCTCGGGCTCTGGTGGGAACGCCTGCGCGGCCGCCCCGAGTGGCTGTGTCTGCCGGCGGCCGGGGTGCCGGCCGTGCTCGGCTCCTCACCGCTGCCGCTCCTCGCGGGCGCCCTCGCGGTGCCGCTGGCCGGGCGCCGGTTGAGAGCGGCCCGGGCGCGCCGTGAGCGGGAGCGGCGGGCCGACCGGGTGGTCGCACTGTGCGGAGCCGTCGCGGGAGAACTGCGGGCCGGCTGGCAGCCCGCCCAGGCGCTGACGTTCGCGGCCCGCACCAGCGGGGCGCTCGGCGGGCAGGAGGCGGCCGTCCTCGCGGCGGCCCGCTTCGGCGGGGACGTGCCCGAGGCGCTGCGCCGGGCCGCCCGCCGGGACGGAGCCGACGGCCTGGCGGGGATCGCCGCCTGCTGGCAGGTCGCCGTGGACGGCGGCGCCGGCCTCGCCGCCGGCCTGGACCGCCTGGAGTCCGCCCTCCGGTCCCACCGGGACCAGCAGGAACGGCTGCGGGCCCAACTGGCCGGTGCCTGGGCGACGGTGGCCGTCCTCGCGGTCCTCCCCGTCGCCGGCCTCGGCCTCGGCTCGGCCCTCGGCGCCCGCCCCCTGTGGGTGCTGCTCCACACTCCTGCGGGGCTCGGCTGCCTGTTCGTCGGCGGGGTCCTGGAGGCGGCGGGTCTGTGGTGGGCGGCCCGGATCGTGCGGGGAGGTGAGCGTCTGTGACGGTGCTGCTCAGGGCGATGTGCGCCTTCGCGGGGATCGGCTGCTTCCTTGCCGGTGGCGCCCTGGAGATCGCGGGCCTGTGGTGGGCCGGCCGGACCGAACGGGGCGGTGAGCGCCCGTGATCGCGCTGCTCACGGCGGTGTGCGCCCTCGCGGGGCTCTCCTGTCGCCACGGCGAGGTCGCTCTGAAGGCGCCCGGTTCATGGTGGGCCGCTCAGCCCCTGCCGGGAGGTGAGCGTCCGTGATCGCGATCCTCACCGTGGTGGTGGCCCTCGCGGCCCTCGTGCTGACCCTCGCCGACCGGCGGCGCGGGCGGCGGGCTCGAGGGCGGGCGGCGGCCCTGCTCGCGACCCGGCAGGCGCCGGGGCGGCGCCGGTGGCCGGGGCTTCCTGTCCGGGTGCGGGCCTGGGGCGTGCCCGCTGTGGCGGGTCTCGCCGGGGGTGTGTTCGTCGGCGGGCTGCCCGGACCGGCGGTTGGGGGCGGTGTCGCCTGGGGCGTGTGGTGCCTCGGGAAACGGCGCGCGCGGGCCCGAGGGGCCGCCGGGGAGGCGGCGGAGGAGGAGAGGGCCGAGACGGCCCGTCAGCTGCCGCTCGCGGCCGATCTGCTGGCCGCCTGCGCTTCGGCCGGTGCGCCGCCGGGGGAGTCCGCCGAGGCGGTGGGGCGGTCCCTGGGCGGACCGGTCGGGGAGCGGCTGGTGCGCACCGCCGCCGAGCTGCGGCTCGGTGGCGAACCGGCCGAGGTGTGGCGGAGGTTCGGCGCGATACCCGGCGCGGAGGGACTGGCCCGCTGCCTGGAGCGGGCCGCCTCCTCCGGGGCGCCCGCGGCCGATGCCGTGGCGCGCCACGCCGAGGGGCTGCGGGCCGCCCGCGCCCGCACGGCGGCCGCCCGGGCACAGCGCGCGCAGGTGCTGATCACCGCGCCGGTCGGGCTGTGCTTCCTGCCCGCCTTCCTGGCGGTGGGGGTGGCGCCGGTGGTGATCGGCCTGGCGAGCGGACTGCTCGGCGGCCGGTGAGGACGGACGGGGCGCCCCGAAGGGACGCCCGACGAGACGACGACGGGTCCGGAGACGGACCCGAGGAGGTTCGAAGGATGCAAGTGAAGGCGCAGACGCAGACGCAGGTCAGGAAGCGGCTGGGTGCGTGGTGGCGGGCCCGGAGGGCCGCGGCGCGGCGGGACGCGGGGATGAGCACCACCGAGTACGCGATGGGCACCATCGCCGCGGCGGCCTTCGCCGCCGTGCTCTACAAGGTGCTCACCAGCGGCACGGTCTCCGAGGCCCTGGAATCGGTGATCGGGAAGGCTCTCGATGTGCCGTTCTGACCGGGGCTCGGTGACCGCGGAGACGGCGGTCGCGCTGCCGGCGCTCGTGCTGTTCACGGCGGCGCTGCTGTGGGCGCTGGCGGCCGCCGCCGGGCAGATCCAGTGCGTGGACGCCGCCAGGGCCGGGGCGCGGGCGGTGGCCCGCTCCGAGCCGGTGCCGGCCGCCGAGGCGGCGGCCCGGGCGGCCGCCCCCGACGGAGCCCGGGTGACCGTGGTGCGGGAGGGCGAGCTGTGGCGGGTGACCGTCGAGGCGGCCGCGCCCGGGCCCGGCGGCCTGGGGCTGACCCTGCGGGCCGGGGCGGCGGCGCTCGCCGAGGACACGGTGGGGGAGGTGATGGCATGAACCGGCGGCGGGCGGCCCGGGCGGACCGGGGAGCGGCGACGGTGTGGACCGCGTTCGCCGCGTGCGCTCTGTGCGTGGTGTTCGGTGCGGTGCTCGCACTCGGCCAGGTGGTCACGGCCCGGCACCGCGCAGGCGGTGCGGCCGACCTGGCCGCCCTCGCCGCCGCCGACAGGGCGCTGTGGGGCGAGGCGGACGCGTGTGCCGTCGCGACCCGGGTGGCGGCCGTCCAGGGCGCCGCTCTGCTGCGCTGCCGGGTCCGTGAGGACATCGCGGACGTCACCGCGAGGGTCGCCGTCGGTCCGTGGGCGAGCGAGGTCAGATCGCGAGCGGGCCCAGCAGGCCCCGGGGTGTTCCCCGGCCGGCGGAGTCCTACGGGGCCGCCGCCGGGCCCGGAAGATTCGGCCGGCCGGCCTGGGAACCAGGCGCGTCCCCGTGCGGGGCTCCCTCCGCCGTGGCTCCCTCGGCCCCCTCGACCCCCTCGTCCGGAGCGCCGCGGAGGAGTTCCGTGAGGAGGCGGACGGCGCCGCGCTTGTGGAGCGGGTCGTTGCCATTGCCGCACTTGGGGGACTGGATGCAGGACGGGCAGCCGGCGTCGCACTCGCAGGAGGCGATGGCCTCGCGGGTGGCGTCGAGCCAGGCGCGGGCGGTGTGGAAGGCGCGCTCGGCGAAGCCGGCGCCGCCGGGGTGCCCGTCGTAGACGAAGACCGTCGGCAGCAGGGTGTCGGGGTGGAGCGGCACGGAGACGCCGCCGATGTCCCAGCGGTCGCAGGTGGCGAAGAGCGGGAGCATGCCGATGGAGGCGTGTTCGGCGGCGTGCAGGGCACCGCCGAGGATCTCCGGGTTGATCCGGGCGCCGTCGAGCTGGTCCTCGGTGACCGTCCACCACACGGCCCGGGTGCGCAGGGTGCGGGGCGGCAGGTCGAGCTTGGTCTCGCCGAGCACCTCGCCGGTGATCAGACGGCGGCGGAGGAAGGAGACGACCTGGTTGGTGACCTCGACGGAGCCGTAGCAGAGGCGGCCGGCTCCCCAGGGGATCTCGGTGTCGGTGGACAGGACGGAGATGGAGGTGGTGTCGCGGGCGACGGTCGAGTAGGGCGGGTTCGCCTCCTCGACGAGGGCCACGGAGTCCTTGAGGTCGAGCTCGCGGACGAGATAGGTCCGGCCCTGGTGGAGGTGGACGGCGCCCTCGTGGACGGCGGTGTGGGAGGCGGCCTCGTCGACCGTGCCGAGCAGCCGGCCGGTGCCGGACTCGACGATCCGGACGGGGCTGCCCCCGCCGCCCCGGATGTCGGTGAGGTCGGCGGCCCGCTCGCGGCGGGTCCAGTACCAGCCGGTGGAGCGGCGGCGGAGCAGTCCGGCGGACTCCAGCTGGGGCAGCAGTCCGGGCACGGCCGGGCCGAAGAGGGCCAGGTCGGCGTCGGTGAGCGGCAGCTCGGCCGCGGCGGCGCACAGATGCGGGGCGAGGACGTAGGGGTTGTCGGGGTCGAGGACGGTGGACTCGACGGGCTGCTGGAAGATCGCCTCGGGGTGGTGGACCAGGAAGGTGTCCAGCGGGTCGTCGCGGGCGACCAGGACCGCGAGCGCGCCCTCGCCCGTGCGCCCGGCGCGGCCGGCCTGCTGCCACAGGGAGGCCCGGGTGCCGGGGTAGCCGGCGATCACCACGGCGTCGAGGCCGGAGACGTCCACGCCGAGCTCCAGGGCGGTGGTGGCGGCCAGGCCGAGGAGTTCGCCGGAGTGCAGGGCCTGCTCCAGGGCGCGCCGCTCCTCGGGCAGGTAGCCGCCCCGGTAGGCGGCGACCCGGCGGGCCAGGGAGCGGTCGACCTCGGCGAGGCGTTCCTGGGCGATCACCGAGATCAGCTCGGCGCCGCGCCGGGAGCGTACGAAGGCGACCGAGCGGACGCCCTGCACGGTCAGGTCGGTCAGCAGGTCGGCGGTCTCGGCGGTGGCGGTGCGGCGGACCGGAGCGCCCTGCTCGCCGTGCAGCTCGGTCAGCGGCGGCTCCCACAGGGCGAAGACCAGTTCGCCGCGCGGGGAGGCGTCGTCGGCGACCTCGGTGACCGGGAGGCCGGTGAGGCGGCCGGCGGCGAGGGCGGGCTCGGCGGAGGTGGCCGAGGCCAGCAGGAACACCGGCTCGGAGCCGTAACGGGCACAGATCCGGCGCAGCCGGCGCAGTACCTGGGCGACGTGGGAGCCGAAGACGCCGCGGTAGGTGTGGCACTCGTCGACGACGACATAGCGCAGGGAACGAAGGAAGGAGGACCAGCGGGGGTGGGACGGGAGGATGCCCCGGTGCAGCATGTCGGGGTTGGTGAGCACGTAGTTCGCGTACTGGCGGACCCACTCGCGCTCCTCGACCGGCGTGTCGCCGTCGTAGACGGCGGGGCGGATCCGGTTGCCGAGCGGGGCGGCGAGGGCGCGCACGGCGCGCCGCTGGTCGGCGGCGAGGGCCTTGGTGGGCGCGAGGTACAGGGCGGTCGTGCCGCGTCCGTTCGCGGCCTCGGAGCCGTCCAGGAGGGTGGAGAGGACGGGGGTGAGATAGGCGAGCGACTTGCCCGAGGCGGTTCCGGTGGCGATCACCACCGAGCTGCCGTCCAGGGCGTGCTCGGCGGCTTCCGCCTGGTGGGCCCAGGGATGCTCGATCCCGGCCTGCTCGACGGCCGCGATCACTTCCGCCCGGATGCGGTGCGGCCACACGGCATGCCGGCCCTCGCGGGCGGGCATGTGCTCCGTATGAGTGATGCGCGCGGCCCGGCTCTCGCCTCGCGAGAGCCGGTCGAGGACCTCGCCGGGAGAGGGGCGGCTGCCCGTTTCTCCCGTGGGTCGGCGGGGGCGGTGATTCTTGGCCATCGGCTCCGAGTGTGTCACCGGCGTGACGGACAATGCTCCCAAGGCGTCGTGCATGGCTGCCGGTAAGTGATTGAATGCCATCGCGGCCGGCGATCCGTCCCGTGGCTCCGCCCGGGAGACCCGAGGGACGGCCGCTCGATAGCTAGGTGCTGGAGGACCCGTGGACCTGTCTCTGTCGACTCGCACTGTGCCCGGCCCCAATGGCGACCGTACGGTCGTCGAGGTCGGTGGCGAGATTGATGTGTATACCGCGCCCAAGCTGCGCGAGCAGTTGGTCGAGTTGGTGAACGACGGCAGCTACCACCTGGTTGTCGACATGGAAGGCGTGGACTTCCTCGACTCGACCGGCCTCGGCGTGCTGGTGGGCGGTCTGAAGCGCGTGCGCGCGCACGAGGGATCGCTGCGCCTGGTCTGCAACCAGGAGCGCATTCTGAAGATCTTCCGGATCACCGGTCTGACCAAGGTGTTCCCGATCCACACCTCGGTCGAAGAGGCCATCAACGCGGCCGACTGAGCCCGCGCGGTCAGTCGTCGTCCCGTGCAGCCGCCGAGAATCCCAGGGGGATCGCATGGCCACCGTTGAACTGCTCTTCAGCGCCCAGCCCGAGCACGTCCGCACGGCCCGTCTGGTGGCCGCCGCGGTCGCGCGCCGGGCCGGGGTCGACGAGGCGGTCCTCGACGAGGTCCGGCTCGCCGTCGGCGAGGCCTGTTCCCGCGCGGTGGGGCTGCATCGCAGCAACGGGGTCACCACCCCGGTCCGGGTCGTGCTGACCGAGGAGGAGAAGTCCTTCTCCATCGAGGTCGGCGACGAGGTGCCCGGCGCGGGCGTGGCGGCAGCGGATGCCGCCGGTGTGCCCGGTGAGCGGGACGCGGCCCCGGCACCTGCCGAGGACTTCGACGACGCCGGCGGCGAGGACGAGATGGGTCTCGCGGTGATCCGCGGGCTCGTCGACGATGTCGAGGTGAGCGCCGGCGAGGACGGCGGCACCATCAGGATGAGCTGGCCCGCCAACCCGGACGCCGCGCTCGCCTGACACCTCCGCCGCCCGGCCCGCCCGGCGCGACGGACCCGAGAACGAGAAGAGGCCCTGCCCCGCAGGGCCTCTTTTTCATGCCCGGGCCCACACCTCCCCTCGCGACCGGGCGCCCGGTCGGGAATGCTTTGAGGGCATTACCGCATTCGGCGGTACTTGTGAGGTATTCGGGAATTACCATTGCGGCGACCTGTTTTGATCAGGTTTCCGTCCTTACAATCCGGCTTGTCTTGACCTCGCGTCGTCAAGGAGGACGGAATGGCGGGTCTCGCAGCCGCGGTGCTCACTCAGGAGAACCGCGTGATCGTGGTCGTCGTCGCGGGCGTCGCGCTCGCGGCGCTGGTCGTCGCCCAGCTCCTCGTCCGGCAGGTCCTCTCGGCCGGCGAGGGCACGGAGAAGATGAAGCAGATCGCGGCGGCGGTGCAGGAGGGCGCCAACGCGTATCTCGCCCGGCAGCTGCGCACCCTCGGCGTCTTCGCCGTCGTCGTGTTCTTCCTGCTGTTCCTGCTGCCCGCCGACGACTGGTCGCAGCGGGCCGGACGCTCACTGTTCTTCCTGGTCGGCGCGCTTTTCTCGGCCGTCACCGGATATGTCGGCATGCGGCTCGCGGTGCGGGCGAACGTCCGGGTCGCCGCGGCGGCCCGTGAGGCGACCCCGGCCGAGGGCGAACCGGCGAGGAACCTGACGGATGTGTCGCACCGGGCGATGAAGATCGCGTTTCGTACGGGTGGCGTGGTCGGCATGTTCACCGTCGGGCTCGGTCTGCTCGGCGCGTCCTGCGTGGTGCTCGTCTACGCCGCCGACGCGCCGAAGGTCCTGGAGGGCTTCGGCCTGGGCGCCGCGCTCATCGCCATGTTCATGAGGGTCGGCGGCGGCATCTTCACCAAGGCCGCCGACGTCGGCGCGGACCTGGTCGGCAAGGTCGAGCAGGGCATCCCCGAGGACGACCCGCGCAACGCCGCCACCATCGCCGACAACGTGGGCGACAACGTCGGCGACTGCGCGGGCATGGCCGCCGACCTCTTCGAGTCGTACGCCGTGACCCTGGTCGCCGCCCTCATCCTCGGCAAGGCCGCCTTCGGCGACCTCGGCCTCGCCTTCCCGCTGCTCGTCCCGGCGATCGGCGTGGTCACCGCGATGATCGGCATCTTCGCGGTGGCCCCGCGGCGCACCGACCGCAGCGGGATGACCGCCATCAACCGCGGCTTCTTCCTCTCCGCGGTGATCTCCCTCGCCCTGGTGGCCGTCGTCGCCTTCGCCTATCTGCCGTCCTCCTACGCCGAGCTCGACGGCGTCACCGAGCCCGGCATCACCGCCCACGACGGCGACCCGCGGATCCTCGCCCTGGTCGCGGTCGCCATCGGCATCGTGCTCGCCGCGCTGATCCAGCAGCTCACCGGCTACTTCACGGAGACCGGCCGGCGTCCGGTCCGCGACATCGGCAAGTCCTCGCTCACCGGCCCCGCCACCGTCGTCCTCGCCGGCGTCTCCATCGGCCTGGAGTCGGCCGTCTACACGGCGCTGCTCATCGGGCTCGCCGTCTACGGCGCCTTCCTGCTCGGCGGCGCCTCCATCATGCTGGCGCTGTTCGCGGTGGCCCTGGCCGGGACCGGGCTGCTCACCACGGTCGGCGTGATCGTCGCCATGGACACCTTCGGACCGGTCTCCGACAACGCGCAGGGCATCGCCGAGATGTCCGGCGACGTGGAGGGCGCCGGGGCGCAGGTGCTCACCGACCTCGACGCCGTCGGCAACACCACCAAGGCGATCACCAAGGGCATCGCGATCGCCACCGCCGTCCTCGCCGCCTCCGCGCTCTTCGGCTCCTACCGGGACGCCATCGCGACCGCCGTCGCCGACGTCGGGGCCAGGGCCGGCGAGGCCAACCTCTCCATGGACATCTCGCAGCCCAACAACCTCTTCGGGATGATCCTCGGCGCCGCGGTCGTCTTCCTCTTCTCCGGACTCGCGATCAACGCCGTCTCCCGGTCGGCCGGGGCGGTGGTGTACGAGGTGCGGCGGCAGTTCCGCGAGCACCCCGGGATCATGGACTACACCGAGAAACCGGAGTACGGGCGGGTCGTCGACATCTGCACCAAGGACGCGCTGCGCGAGCTCGCCACGCCCGGGCTGCTCGCCGTGACGGCCCCGATCGCGGTCGGCTTCTCCCTCGGCGTCGGCGCGCTCGGCTCGTACCTCGCGGGCGCCATCGGCACCGGCGCGCTGATGGCCGTCTTCCTCGCCAACTCCGGCGGCGCGTGGGACAACGCGAAGAAGCTGGTGGAGGACGGGCACCACGGCGGCAAGGGCAGCGACGCGCACGCCGCGACCGTGATCGGCGACACCGTCGGCGACCCCTTCAAGGACACCGCGGGGCCGGCGATCAACCCGCTCCTGAAGGTGATGAACCTGGTCGCGCTGCTGATCGCGCCGGCGGTCGTGCAGTTCAGCTTCGGGGCCGACGCGAGCCCCTGGCTGCGGGCCCTGGTCGCGGTGCTCGCGATCGGTGTGATCGTGGCGGCGGTCCGGGTCTCCAAGCGGCGTTCGGTGGCCGTCGGCGACGACTCGGCGGAGCGCGACGGCACGTCGAAGGACGCCGCCGTCGCACCGTGAACGGAGGCTCCCCGACAGCTTGATGAGTTCTCGTCAAAGCAGGGGCGGGCGGCGCGTTCTGACGTGACGTCCGCCCCTGCTTCCTTGGTTCAAAAGGCTGCAATATCGGATGAATCAGTCGCACGATCGGTGGAAGCCGTCCGTCCGGCGTGTATGTTCCGGGGCCGAGAGCCTTGGAAGGGACCGATCCGGTGAACAAGAAGCTTGCGGCCGCACTGTCCGGCGGCGCGGTACTGGTGCTCGTGCTGTCCGGATGCAGCAGCGACGACGAGGGCGACAAGGTCAACGACTGGGCCAAGACGTTCTGCGACCAGGCGCAGCCGCAGATCCAGAAGCGGGCCAACGCCAACCAGCTGATCATCTCCACCGCGGCCGACAGCAAGCCCGAGACGATCAAGGCCGCCGACTCGAAGGCCTTCCAGGACATCGCCGACGCCGACCGGGCGCTCGCCAAGGCCGTCGAGAGCGCCGGCGCTCCGCCGGTCGACAACGGCCAGAAGATCCAGCAGGACGCCATCAAGGAGCTCAACGCCACGGCCGTGGCCTACGACGGGCTGAAGAAGCAGGTCGACGCGCTGGACACCACGAACCAGCAGAAGTTCGCGGACGGGCTCAAGGTCGTCTCCGACAACCTGGCGAAGATCCAGAACATGGACCAGGACGCCGTCGCCAAGCTCCAGGCCGGCGAGCTCGGCCAGGCCATGGCCAAGCAGCCCGGCTGCCAGACGCCGAAGGCGTCTGTGCCGCCGAGCGCCTCCCCGAAGGCCGGCGCCCCCGACGCGGGCACCAAGACCCCGGCGGCCAAGACCCCGGCGGCCAAGCCCTCCGCCTCGGCGAAGACCGAGGAGTAGGCCGCACAGGAAGCACCCGGACGTCGGGCACCCGGACGTCCGGGCGCCCGGTGGCTCCGGGGCCCCTCCGGGTCGGCTCCGGGACGGTTCAGGGACGTCGGTGGCTGCCGAAGTCGGTGGCGGCCGCCACAATGGGGCATGTGAGTACGACCAGCACGACCCCCAGCCTTCCGGTGCCCACGCACGCCGCCCGACTGCGCGAGGCCCTGCTCGCCGCCGACTTCACCGCCGACGGCCTGCTCGACCTGCTCGGCGCCCAGGCCTACGCGGCCCTCGCGCGCAGCGAGACCGTGCCCGCCCTGCGCGCCACCCGAGGGGACTCCCCGCTGGAGACCCTCGTCCGGCTCTTCCTGCTCCAGCAGGACGTCGACACGGCGCGGGCCGCCGCCGCGCTCCCGCTCGACGAGGCCCTCGCCGACGGCTGGGTGACGGCCGAGGACGGCGCGGTGCGCGCCACCGTCGACGTCCGGCCGTACGGAGGACCGGACGGCGAGGACTGGTTCATCGTCTCCGACCTCGGCTGCGCCGTCGGCGGAGCCGGCGGCATCGGCAAGCAGGGCCGCGACGTGGCCGGCGCGGCCGTCGTCCTCGGCGTCGGCGGGGCCTCCACCACCCTCGCCGGCATCACCGTCCGCACCCCGGTCGACACCGCGCTCGACCTCGGCACCGGCTCCGGCATCCAGGCCCTGCACGCCGCGCAGCACGCCACCCTGGTCACCGCCACCGACCTCAACCC
This sequence comes from Streptomyces sp. SKN60, assembly GCF_026236535.1. GTDB lineage: Bacteria > Actinomycetota > Actinomycetes > Streptomycetales > Streptomycetaceae > Streptomyces. Next base: position 187,860 of record NZ_JAHTMW010000009.1, read on the forward strand.
GCGGGCCCTGGACTTCACCCGGCTCACCCTCGCCCTCTCCGGGGCGCGCGGCGCCGAGCTGCTGACCGGCTCGCTCTTCGAGCCCGTCGACGGCGACACGTACGACCTGATCGTCTCCAACCCGCCGTTCGTGATCTCTCCCGGCGCCGGACTGACCTACCGGGACGGCGGGATGGGCGGCGACGACCTGTGCCGCACGCTCGTGCAGCAGGCCGGGGACCGGCTCAACGACGGCGGGTTCGCCCAGTTCCTCGCCAACTGGCAGCACGTCGAGGGCGAGGAGTGGCAGGACCGGCTGCGCTCCTGGGTGCCGGCCGGCTGCGACGCCTGGATCGTGCAGCGCGAGATCCAGGACATCACCCAGTACACCGAGCTGTGGCTGCGCGACAGCGGCGACCACCAGGGCGACCCGGAGGCGTACCGCGCGGCGTACGGGCGGTGGCTCGACGAGTTCGAGGAGCGCAAGACCAAGGCGATCGGCTTCGGCTGGATCACCCTCCGCAGGAACGCGGCCGTGGCCGTCGGCACGGTCGAGCCCTCGATCGTCGTCGAGGAGTGGCCGCACCCGGTCGAGCAGCCGCTCGGCGCCACCGTGCGGTCGCACTTCGAGCGCCAGGACTATCTGCGCGGCCACGACGACGCGGCCCTGCTCGCCGACTCCTTCGTCCTCGCGCCCGAGGTCGTGCAGGAGCAGGTCGGGCTGCCCGGCGCCGAGGACCCCGAGCACGTGCTGCTGCGGCAGAACCGGGGCATGCGCCGCGCCACCCGGGTCGACCACGTCGCCGCCGGCTTCGCGGGCGTCTGCGACGGCACGCTCAGCGCCGGACGCATCCTCGACGCCATCGGCCAGCTCACCGGCGAGGACCCGGTCATGCTGCGGGACCGCACCCCGCAGGCCATCCGGCTGCTCGTCGAGGAGGGCTTCCTGCTGCCGGCCGGCGACAGGGACGGGGGCGCTGCTTGATACGGATCGAGCTCGACGAGGCCGCGCTCGGCGCGACCCGGATCGCCATGAGCCCGCTGCGGGACGCCTTCTGCGCCCTCCACCTCCAGCTGCCCGGGCGCAGCCCCTCCTGGCCGTACCAGGAATGGGTGGGGCACGCCCGCGCGGTGTGGCGGGAGGACGACCGGCTGCGCCCGCTGTGGGAGCTGTTCGCCCAGAGCGCGGGCGAGTTCACGGACTTCCTGCTGCCCCAACCGGTCGGCACCCCCGATGTGTACGAGGAGCTGGACCTGCTGCGGGCCACCGAGCCGGCCGCCGTGCGCGCCCTCGCCGACTACTACTACCCCGGCCTGGCCGAAGCGCCGTTCCTGCGGCCCTTTCTGACGGACCCCGAGGCGGCGTGCGGGGCGCTCGCCGACGCGTACGCGGCCTGGTGGGAGGAGGCGATCGCCCCGTACTGGCCGGTGATGCGACGCCTTGTCGAGGACGAAGTCCTGGTCCGGGCCCGGACCTTCGCGACCGAGGGCGTCGACGCTCTGTTCAGCGGACTGGAGAGCCGGGCGCGCTGGCAGCGGCCGGTGCTCGAACTGACCAAGTACACCGAGGCGGAGTACGCGGCGGGGGAGCGGCGGCTCGTGCTCGTGCCGCTGGTCTTCGCCGAGGGCTGCCGGCTCTACTCGACCGACGACCCCGAGGTCCTCGCCGTCTCCTTCCAGGCGCGGGGCGCCGCCGCCCTGCGCGAACCGGCCGAGCCCGCGGCCGACGACCGGCTCGGGCTGCTCCTCGGCCGCGGCCGGGCCGCCGTCCTGCGCGAGCTGGGCGGACCGCTCACCACGGCCGGGCTCGCCGACCGGCTCGGCCTGGCGCCCAGCACCGTCTCCGAGCACCTGTCGCTGCTGTCCGGCGCGGGCGTCGTCACCCGCCACCGGGTGGGCCGCTCGGTCTACTACCAGTTGACGGACACCGGCCGTTCGCTGCTCGCGCTCCTCGCCGGGCAGGAAGTGCTGAGCGCGATCGCCTGACGAGTACCTGACGATTCGGGCGCTCCCGAATCGATGGCCCGGGCCCGGCCGGCCTGGCCAGACTCCGCCCCATGCTCGCTATCGAGGCGGACGCGCTGCGCCGCACCTACACCAGCAGGACCGGCTGGCTCCGGCCGCGCCGGACCGAGACCGAGGCCGTGCGCGGGGTCACCTTCGACGTGGCACCCGGCGAACTCTTCGGCCTGCTCGGGCCGAACGGCGCCGGGAAGACCACCACCATCAAGATGCTCAACACGCTGCTGCTGCCGACCTCCGGCACGGCCCGGGTGTGCGGGCACGACGTGGCCCGCGACCCCGTCGCCGTACGCCGGCGCATCGGCTATGTCTTCGGCGGCGACCGCGGCCTCTACGACCGGCTCAGCGCGCTCGACAACCTGCGCTACTTCGCCGAGCTGTACGGGGTCGAGGCCCGCGACCAGAAGCGGCGGATCGCCGAACTCCTCGACCTGGTCGGCCTCTCGGGCCGCGAGCGGGAGCGCGTCGAGGGCTACTCGCGCGGCATGCGGCAGCGGCTGCACATCGCTCGCGGGCTGCTGCACCGGCCCGAGGTGCTGTTCCTCGACGAGCCGTCGATCGGCGTGGACCCGGTCGCCGCGCGCGATCTGCGCCGTACCGTCGCCGACCTCGCCGCCGGCGGCACGACCGTGCTGCTCACCACGCATTACATGGCGGAGGCCGACGAGTTGTGCGGCCGCGTCGCCGTCATCGCGGGCGGCCGGATCCGTGCCCTCGGCACGCCGGAGAGCCTCAAGGCCCGGGTCGGAGACCGGGACGTGCTGGAGATCGAGGTGTACGGGGTGGGCGAGGACGTGCTCGACGGCGTCCGGCGCGTGCCCGGCGTGCGGGGCGTCGCCGTGGAGGAGCGCGGCACCGTGCAGGCCCTGAGCGTGCAGACCGACCGGGGCGCCGAGCTGCACGCGCCGGTCCTGGCGGCGCTCGACGGCGTACGCGTCGGACGGGTCGTCAGCCGCGAACCCTCCCTGGAGGACGCCTACATCGCCCTGGTGGAGGGCGAGGACTCCCAGGACCCGGGCGGCGACGAGCGGGCCCGCGACCTGACGGAGATGACGGAGATGACCGCGTGATCCGGGTCCTGCGGCTGATCGCCGTCGGCGTCCGCACCCATGTCTCGTACATGTCGCGCTCGCCGCTCGAGATCACCTTCGCCGCCCTCGTCCCGCTCGTCTACGCCACCCTCGCCGTCTACCTCTTCCGCGCCGCCGGGGACCCCGACCGGCTGCTCACCGCTTCCGTCGGCGCCGGTCTCATGGGCATCTGGGGCTCGGTGCTCTTCGGCTCCGGCGGCGCCGTGCAGAACCAGCGCTGGCTCGGCACCCTGGAGACCCTGGTCGCCGCGCCGACCCCGCTCGCCCTCGTCCTGCTGCCCGTCACCCTCGCGACCGCCGTCATCGGCACGTACGCCATGGGCGCGACAGTGCTGTGGGGCGTGGTCCTCTTCGGGGTGCCGCTGGACTTCGCGCACCCGCTGCTCTTCCTCCTCGCCGTCCCGGTCTGCGTGCTCTCCCTCGGGATGATGGGGCTGCTCCTGGCCGCCACCTTCGTGCTGCTGCGCAATGCCAACGCCCTGGCCAACCCGCTCGACACGCCGATCTGGCTGCTCTCCGGGCTGCTCGTGCCGGTGACCGTGCTGCCCGCCTGGACCCAGCCGATCTCCTGGGCGCTGCCCACCACCTGGGGCGCGCGGGCCGTGCACGCGGCGACCTCCGGCGGCCCGTCCGCCGCGGAGGTCCTGGAACCGCTGCTCGTCGCCGCCGCGCTCGGCGCCGGTTACGCGCTCGCCGCCGTCCTCGTGCTCGGCCGCGTGGAGCGCCGGGCCCGGGGCGCCGCGTCCCTCGCCCTCGCCTGACCCGTGACCCCGTGACCCCGTGCCCCCGTGGCCCGATGCCCCGAAAGGCCCTGCTGATGTTCCGTTTCCTCAGGCCGGCGCGGCTCGTCCTCGTCGGCGGAGCCCTCTCGTACCGCGCCCTGTTCAACTGGACGACCCCGCCGATGTTCATCGGAACGCTGCTGGTCGGGCCGCTGCTCCAGGTCTTCTTCTTCGTCTTCCTCGGGCGGGAACTCGGGGTCGCCGACGACCGTTTCCATCTCGTCGGGAACGCCGTGCTCGCGGCTTCCGCCTCCTGCGTGTACGGCGGCACCATGGCCGTCGCCAACGAGCGCCGGTACGGCACCCTCGGGGCCGTCCTGCTCTCGCCCCGGCACCGGGTTCCGCTGTGGACCGGCCGCGCCCTGCCGTATGTCCTCAACGGTCTGTTCGTCAGCGTCGTCGTGCTCGCCGCCGCCGCGACGCTGCTCGGTCTGCCCGTGCCGGCCGGGGCACTGCCCGGGCTCGGGCTCGTGCTGCTCTCCGGGGCCGCCGCCTGCTCGGCCTTCGGGCTCGCGCTCGGCGCGCTCGGGCTGCGCTTCCGCGATGTGTTCCTGGTGTCCAACGTGGCGAGCTCCGCCCTGCTCCTGCTCACCGGCGCGGCCGTGCCCCGCGACACCCTGCCCGGCTGGATGCGCGCCACCGGCGAGCTGCTGCCGCTGACCCACGCGGCCGACGCGGCGCGCCGGCTCACCGCGGGCGGTGGGCTCGACGGGCGGCTGCTCGGCGCCGAGCTCCTCGTCTGCGCCGGGTACGCGGTCCTCGCCGTCGCCCTGCTCGCCCTCTTCGAGCGCGGCAGCCGGCGCCGCGCCACGCTCGACGTCCTGTGACGCACATCCCCTGTGACGGACGTCCCGTATGAGCACCGGCTGAGCACCGGCTGAGCACCGGCTGAGTACCGGCCATCCTCGTGAAACCGTTCGGGACCCTCCGCGCCGTTCACCGGGAATTCGCCCTCCTGACGCCGGGAGGTGCCAGCCTCGGCTCCGGAGCCCTTGAGGCCATGGGTGAGGGAACGGCGAGGGAACGGGGTACGGGCATGGAGAGCGGGCCGGCGATCTTCGCGGGAGCGGCGTTCACGCTGTTCGGGGCCGCACTGCTGCTCTGGACGGGGGTCCGGGTACGGCAGGGCGAGCCGGTCGCCCTCGGGGTCGCGCCGCGCGCCGCCGCGACCCTCGCCGTGCTCTTCGGCGCGGTCTTCGTGCTGCTCGGGATCTGGTGCTTCGGCCGGCTGTGACGTGCCCGCGCCGCCGACGTGACGCGGCCCCGTCCGGCAGTCCGGGCGGCAGGAAGGGCAGGAGTCGGGTTACCGTTCGAGTGGCCGTTGCGGGCTTTCACCGTTTGACACGGGGGCGGGTTGTACCGTCACACTCCGCAGCGACGGCAGCGTCACCGTGCGTGCCGCTGCCGTGCGTGCCAGCGCAGACCGCGTCGACCGGAGAGAAGAGCGAAGTTGTCCCCGACCAGCGAGACCGCACAGGGCGGCCGCCGACTCGTCATCGTCGAGTCGCCTGCCAAGGCGAAGACGATCAAGGGCTACCTCGGCCCCGGCTACGTCGTCGAGGCGAGCGTCGGGCACATCCGCGACCTCCCGAGCGGCGCCGCCGAGGTGCCCGAGAAGTACACCGGCGAGGTGCGCCGGCTCGGCGTCGACGTCGACCATGACTTCCAGCCCATCTATGTCGTCAACGCCGACAAGAAGGCGCAGGTCAGGAAGCTCAAGGAGCTGCTCGCCGAGTCCGACGAGCTCTTCCTCGCCACCGATGAGGACCGCGAGGGCGAGGCCATCGCGTGGCACCTCCAGGAAGTCCTGAAGCCCAAGGTGCCGGTGCACCGCATGGTCTTCCACGAGATCACCAAGGACGCCATCCAGCAGGCCGTGCGCAATCCGCGCGAGCTGAACAAGCGGATGGTCGACGCCCAGGAGACCCGCCGCATCCTCGACCGCCTCTACGGCTACGAGGTCTCGCCGGTCCTGTGGAAGAAGGTCATGCGCGGTCTGTCCGCGGGCCGCGTCCAGTCCGTCGCCACCCGGCTCGTCGTCGAGCGCGAGCGCGAGCGCATCGCCTTCCGCTCCGCCGAGTACTGGGACCTGACCGGCACCTTCGCCACCGGCCGCGCCGGCGACCCCTCCGACCCGTCCTCGCTCACCGCGCGGCTCGCGACGGTCGACGGCAAGCGCGTCGCGCAGGGCCGTGACTTCGGCGCCGACGGACGGCTGAAGAGCGAGAACGTGTTGCACCTCGACGAGGAGAAGGCCCGCGCGCTCGCCGCCTCCCTCGCCGACACCCGCTTCTCGGTCCGCTCGGTCGAGTCGAAGCCGTACCGCCGCTCCCCGTACGCCCCCTTCCGCACCACCACCCTCCAGCAGGAGGCCAGCCGCAAGCTCGGCTTCGGTGCGAAGGCGACCATGCAGGTGGCGCAGAAGCTGTACGAGAACGGCTTCATCACCTACATGCGTACGGACTCCACCGTGCTCTCCGACACCGCGGTCGGCGCGGCCCGCGCGCAGGTCACGCAGCTGTACGGCGCCGACTACCTGCCGGACAAGCCGCGCGTCTACGCGGGCAAGGTCAAGAACGCGCAGGAGGCGCACGAGGCGATCCGGCCGTCGGGCGACCGTTTCCGCACCCCCGCGGAGACCGGCCTGACCGGCGACCAGTTCAAGCTCTACGAGCTGATCTGGAAGCGGACCGTCGCCTCCCAGATGAAGGACGCGACCGGGAACTCGGTCACCGTGAAGATCGGCGGCACCGCCGCCGACGGCCGCGACGCCGAGTTCACGGCCTCCGGCAAGACCATCACCTTCCACGGCTTCATGAAGGCCTACGTGGAGGGCGCCGACGACCCGAACGCGGAGCTCGACGACCGCGAGCGGCGACTGCCGCAGGTCGCCGAGGGCGACGCGCTGACCGCCCAGGAGATCACCGCCGACGGGCACGCCACCAAGCCGCCCGCCCGCTACACCGAGGCCACCCTGGTCAAGGAGCTGGAAGAGCGCGAGATCGGCCGCCCGTCGACGTACGCCTCGATCATCGGCACCATCCTCGACCGCGGCTACGTCTTCAAGAAGGGCACGGCCCTCGTGCCGTCCTTCCTCTCCTTCGCCGTGGTCAACCTCCTGGAGAAGCACTTCGGGCGGCTCGTCGACTACGACTTCACCGCCCGCATGGAGGACGACCTCGACCGCATCGCGCGCGGCGAGGCCCAGTCCGTGCCGTGGCTGAAGCGTTTCTACTTCGGCGAGGGCGGCGGACCCGGCGCCGGCGAGGGCTCCGGCGCCGCCGACGCCGGCAACGGCGACGGCGACCACCTCGGCGGCCTGAAGGAGCTGGTCACCGACCTCGGCGCCATCGACGCCCGCGAGATCTCCTCCTTCCCCGTCGGCAACGGCATCGTGCTGCGTGTCGGCCGCTACGGCCCGTACGTCGAGCGCGGCGAGAAGGACCAGGAGGGCCACCAGCGCGCCGACGTGCCCGACGACCTGGCGCCCGACGAGCTCACCGTGGAGTACGCCGAGGAGCTGCTCGCCAAGCCGAGCGGCGACTTCGAGCTGGGCACCGACCCGGTCAGCGGCCACCAGATCGTCGCCAAGGCCGGCCGCTACGGCCCGTACGTGACGGAGATCCTCCCCGAGGACACCCCGAAGACCGGCAAGAACGCGGTCAAGCCGCGCACCGCCTCCCTCTTCAAGACGATGTCGATCGACACCGTCACCCTCGAAGAGGCGCTCAAGCTGATGTCGCTGCCGCGCGTCGTGGGCACCGACGCCGAGGGCGTGGAGATCACCGCGCAGAACGGCCGCTACGGCCCGTACCTCAAGAAGGGCACCGACTCGCGGTCGCTGACCAGCGAGGACCAGCTCTTCACCATCACGCTGGAGGAGGCGCTGGCGATCTACGCCCAGCCCAAGCAGCGTGGCCGGGCCGCCGCCAAGCCGCCGCTGAAGGAGCTCGGCACCGACCCCGTCAGCGAGAAGCCCGTGGTCGTCAAGGACGGGCGCTTCGGCCCGTACGTGACGGACGGCGAGACCAACGCCACCCTGCGCACCGGCGACAGCGTGGAGACGATCACGCCCGAGCGCGGCTACGAGCTGCTCGCCGAGAAGCGCGCCAAGGGCCCGGCGAAGAAGACCGCCAAGAAGGCGCCCGCGAAGAAGACCGCCGCCAAGAAGACCACGGCGGCGAAGAAGACGACCACGGCGAAGAAGACGGCCGCCAAGAAGACCACGACGGCCAAGAAGACGACGACGGCGAAGGCCGCTGCCGCGAAGAAGACGGCGGCCGCCAAGCCGGAGTGACCTTGCCGACAGCGGCGGGGGGTGCGGGCCGACCGGGCCCGCACCCCCCGTCTGTTTGTTCGGGCGAAGGCCACGGGGAGCTGGGCCGTCCGGATAGGGTGGACGGATGACGCGAGCTGAGCAGCCAGACACCGACGCCGCACTCGTCGCCGATTCCCGGGAGCGTGCCGTACGGGCCCTCCTGCGCCACCAGCCCCTGCGGAGGCTGTGGAGCGCGCAGCTCGTCGGCGGCACGGGCGACGCGCTCGCCCTCCTCGTCCTGGTCCTGCTCGGCCTCCAGGCGTCCTTCGTCGGCGGCGCCCTCGGCGGCGGCGCCCGGGGCGCGGCCCTCGCCGTCGCCGCCGTGGTCGGCGCGCGGCTGCTCGCCGCCGTCGTCTTCGGCGCCGCCCTGCTCGGCCCGCTCACCGCGCTGACCGCGCCGAGCGGCCCGCTCGACCGCCGCTGGACCATGATCGGCGCCGACGGGGTGCGGATCGCGCTGCTGATCATCGCCCCGCTGTGGATCGACTGGACCCCGGACAACGCGCTGTGGTTCCTGCTCGGCACCGTCTTCGTGGCCGGCGCCGCCGAGCGCCTGTGGACGATCGCCAAGGACGGCGCGGCGCCCGCGCTGCTGCCCGACCCGCCGATCGAGGGCGCCGCGGTCCGGCCGCTGCCCGACCACCTGGGCGCGCTGCGCACGCTCAGCCTGCGCACCGGCTTCCTCGCCGTGCCCGCCGGCGCCGCGGTCCTGCTGCTCGCCACCCTCGTCGGCAACCTGCTCGGCAGCGGCATCGACTGGTTCTCGCAGCACCAGGCCGCGCTCGGCTCGTACGTCGCAGCCGGCCTGTTCACCGCGTCCGTGAACGTCCTCTCCTTCGTCGCGCTGCCCGGCGGCCACACCCCGCGGCCCCGCTCGCCCCTGGAGGGCCTGCGCCGGCCGACCTCCGGTGAGCCCGGCGCCGAGAAGCGCCCCGAGAAGGGCCGTACCGGCGCCCTCGGGCTGCTCGTCCTCGCCTGCGCCACCGTCGCCGCAGCGATCGCCGCCGCGGCCGCCGTCTCCGTGCTGCTCGCCTTCGACCTGGGCGGCGGGCCCGTCACCTTCGCCCTGCTGATCCTCGGGCTCAGCGGCGGCACCGCCGTCGGCATCCGCACCGCCGGATCCGTCCTCAGCGTGCTGTCCCGGCGCCGGCTGCTCGCCCTCGCGATCACCGTCACCGGCATCGCGCTGCTCGCCATGGGCCTGGTGCCCGACACCGCGACCGTGCTCGCGATCGCCGCGCTTGCCGGTTACGCCGCCGGAGTCGCCGCCGGTACCGGGCACGGCCTCGTGGACCAGGAGACCGAGGAGGCCCGCCGGCCCCGGGTCACCGAGCACCTGCAGGCCGTGGCCCGCGTCGGCATGGGCATCGGCGCGCTCGCCGCCCCGCTGCTCGCCGCCGCGATCGGCCCGCACCGGCTCGCCTCCGGCGACTTCGTCTTCGCCCACGGCGGCGCCGCCTTCACCCTGATGCTGACCGGAGCGCTGCTGCTGCCGGTCGCCGCGCTCGTCCTCGCCAAGACCGACGACCGCTCCGGCGTCCCGCTCCGCCGCGACCTGCGCGACGCGCTGCGCGGCGCCGACCCGGTCCAGGCGCCCTCGCCGACCGGCTTCTTCATCGCCCTGGAGGGCGGCGACGGCGCCGGCAAGTCCACCCAGGTCGAGGCGCTCGCCGAGTGGATCCGTGCCAAGGGCCACGAGGTCGTCGTCACCCGCGAGCCCGGGGCCACCCCGATCGGCAAGCGGCTCCGCATGATCCTGCTCGACGTCTCCAGCGCCGGCCTGTCCAACCGCGCCGAGGCGCTGCTGTACGCGGCCGACCGCGCCGAGCACGTCGACTCCCTGGTCCGGCCCGCCCTGGAGCGGGGCGCCGTGGTGATCTCCGACCGCTACATCGACTCGTCCGTCGCCTACCAGGGCGCCGGTCGCGACCTGTCCGCGACCGAGATCAGCCGCATCAACCGCTGGGCCACCGGCGGGCTCGTCCCGCACCTCACCGTGCTCCTCGACGTCTCCCCGGAGACCGCCCGCGAGCGCTTCACCGAGGCCCCCGACCGGCTGGAGTCCGAGCCGCCCGAGTTCCACGCGCGCGTGCGGGCCGGTTTCCTCGCCCTCGCCGCCGGCGACCCCGGCCGCTACCTCGTGGTCGACGCCGGTCAGGAGCCCGCGGCCGTCACCACCGTCGTACGCCACCGGCTCGACCGGATGCTGCCGCTGTCCGCGGCCGAGGTGAAGGCCCAGGAGGAGGCCCGCCGCCAGGCCGAGGAGGAGGCCAGGCGGAAGGCCGAGGAAGAGGCCGCGCGCAAGGCCGAGGAGGAGCGCCTGGAGCGCGAGCGCCAGGAGCAGCTCGCCAAGCTGCGCGCCGAGGAGGAGGCCCGCCGCCAGGCCGAGGAGGAAGAGGCCCGCCGCCTTGAGGCCGAGCGCCAGGCGGAGGAGGCCCGGCAGCGCGCCGAGGAGGCCCGGATCGCGGCCGAGGAGGAGCGCAAGCGCCGCGCTGCCGAGGAGAAGGCCCGCCGCGAGGAGGAGGAACGCCTCCGTAAGCAGGCCGAGGAGGAGGCCCGGCTGCGGGCCGAGGCCGAGGAGCGCCGCAAGGAGAAGCAGCGCAAGGCCGAGGAGGCCCTGATCCGCGCCGAGGAGGCCCGCCGCCTGGCGGAGGCCGCCACGGCGAAGGCGGCGGAGGAGGCGGCCCGCAAGGCCGTCGAGGAAGCCGCCGCCGCGGAAGCTTCCCGGAAGGCCGTGGCGCAGGCCGAGGCCGCGCGGCTCGCGGCGGAGGCGCAGCGCAAGGCGGCGGAGGCGAAGGCCGCCGAGGCGAAGCGTCTGCAGGAGTCGGCGAATGAGGTCACGGTCGAGACGCCGGTGGTGAAGCCGGAGGCGGCGCCGGGCGCGAAGCCGGCCGCGGCGCCGGCCGCGGACGAGGCGCCGACCGTCTCGCCGAACGAGGTCACCGTGCCCACCCCGATCGTGCGGCTCGACGAGGAGACCACGGTCATCCCGCGGATCCGGGAGACCCGGCAGACCCGGGATCCCCGCGAGGCCGCTCGTGAGACTGTTCGCGAGACTCCGGCGGCGGACGAGACCGCCGTGCTGCCGGCCGTGCAGGGCGACGAGCCGGCCGACCGGGTCCCGCAGGGCTTCTTCCGCGACGAGGCCGCCCGCGAAGCGGACGCGGGGTCGAACGACCGGACCCGCGAGCTGCCGCAGCTGGACGAGCAGGGCCGGCCGCGCCGCCGCTCCGACTGGGCGGAGGAGACCCCGCTCGACGACCTGCCGACGCTCGCCGACGAACTGCTCGGCGGCTTCGGGGACGACGACGAGGAGCGCCGCCGCCGGCGCTGACGGCCGGGGTGTCAGTCCGGTGCCCCACAATGGAACGCGTACGTGCAGCGCGTACCTGAGGAGGGGCATCGGGCATGGCCGTATGGGACGACCTCGTGGGGCAGCCGCGGGTCGAGGAGCAGCTGGCCGCCGCCGCGCGCGACGCCGACGCGCTCGTGACCGCGCACGCCGCCGGCGAGCCCGCTCCCGACGCGTCCAAGATGACCCACGCCTGGCTGTTCACCGGGCCCCCCGGGGCCGGCCGGGACACCGCGGCGCGGGCGTTCGCGGCGGCGCTGCAGTGCGTGAGCCCGGACCGGGCGCTCGGAGGGGCACCGGGCTGCGGCTTCTGCGACGGCTGCCACACGGCGCTCGTCGGTACGCACGCGGACGTGGAGGTGGTCCGCACCGACCTGCTCTCCATCGGCGTGAAGGAGACCCGCGACCTGGTCCGGCGGGCCCAGCTGTCCCCGGCCGGCGGGCGCTGGCAGGTCATCGTCCTGGAGGACGCCGACCGGCTCACCGAGGGCGCGGCCAATGTGCTCCTGAAGGCCGTGGAGGAGCCCGCGCCGCGCACCGTGTGGCTGCTGTGCGCGCCGTCCCTGGAGGACGTGCTGCCGACCATCCGGTCCCGCTGCCGGCATCTGTCGCTGACCACTCCTTCGGTGGACGCCGTCGCCGATCTGCTGATCCGCCGGGACGGCATCGAGCCGGAGCGGGCGCACGCCGCGGCCCGCGCCACCCAGGGACACATCGACCGCGCGCGGCGGCTCGCCACCGACGAGCGGGCGCGGGCCCGCCGTGCCGTGGTGCTGAAGCTGCCGCTGCGGGTCGGTGACGTCGGCGGTGGCCTGCGGGCCGCCCAGGAGCTGATCGACGCGGCGGCCGAGGACGCCAAGCAGGTCGCCGAGGAGGTCGACGTCAAGGAGACCGAGGAGCTGAAGGCCGCGCTCGGCGCCGCCCAGGGCGGCCGGATGCCGCGCGGCACGGCCGGGGCGATGAAGGAGCTGGAGGAGCGCCAGAAGCGCCGCCGCACCCGCACCCAGCGCGACAGCCTCGACCTCGCGCTCTCCGACCTGACCGGCTTCTACCGCGACGTGCTCGCCCTGCAGCTGCGCGCGGCGACGGCCCTGGCCAACGAGGACGTACGGGACTCCCTGGAGCAGATCGCCCGCGACACGCCTCCCGAGCGCACCCTGCGCCGGATCGAGGCGGTCCTCGCCTGCCGCGAGGCGCTCGACCGGAACGTGGCGCCGCTGCTCGCGGTGGAGGCGATGACGATGGCGTTGCGGGACTGACCGTCCACAGGTTCCCCGGGAGGTCGTCCACAGGGACGGAGTTGTCCACAGGGCCGATTGGACACGTTCCGTACCTGCCCCGATACGCTCCGGGAATGGATTCCAGGCGTCTGCTCCGCATCTCCGCCACGGCCCTCACGGCCGCCGGGCTCATCCTCTCCGGCTGCTCGACGAGCGGCAGTGACGCGGCCGCGCCGTCGTCCTCCGCCTCTGCTTCCGGGTCCCGGTCCGCGTCCACGTCCGCCTCCTCGGCCGGGCTGCGGGCGTACTACGGCCAGAAGGTGACCTGGCGGGACTGCGGCGTGCCGGGCTTCCAGTGCGGCACCGTGCACGTCCCGCTGGACTACGCGAAGCCGGCCGGCGCGCGGGTCGACCTGGCGATCTCGCGGGTGAAGGCGACCGGCCCCGGCAAACGCCTCGGCTCGCTCCTGGTGAACCCGGGCGGGCCCGGCGGCTCGGCCGTCGGCTACCTCCAGGGGTACGCGGGCATCGGCTATCCGGCCCCGGTCCGCGCGCGGTACGACATCGTGGGCGTCGACCCGCGCGGGGTGGCCCGCAGCGAGCCGGTGGAGTGCCTGACCGGGCCGCAGATGGACGCGTACACGCAGGTGGACGTCACCCCGGACAGCGCCGCCGAGCAGAACGCGCTCGCCGGCTCGTACAAGGACTTCGCGGCGGCCTGCGAGAAGCGCTCGGGCAAGGTCCTCCCGCATGTCTCCACCGTGGAGGCGGCCCGCGACATGGACATCGTCCGGGCGGTCCTGGGCGACGAGAAGCTGACGTACGTGGGCGCCTCGTACGGCACCTTCCTGGGCGCCACGTACGCGGAGCTGTTCCCCGACCGGACCGGGCGGCTTGTCCTGGACGGGGCGATGGACCCGTCACTGACCGCCGAGCAGCTCAACCGGGAGCAGACCGCCGGCTTCGAGACCGCGATCAACGCGTTCGCCGCGGACTGCGTGAAGCAGACCGACTGCCCGCTCGGCACCGCGTCCGCCCCGGCCGCCCTCGACGCCCTGAAGCGCTTCTTCCGCGAGGTCGACGCCAAGCCCGTCCCGACGGGCGAGAGCCGCGAGCTCGGCGAGTCCCTGGCCACCACCGGGGTGATCGCCGCGATGTACGACGAGTCCGCCTGGCCGCAGCTGCGCGAGGCGCTGACCCGGGCGATGGGCGGCGAGGGCTCGGCGCTGCTCGCACTGGCCGACTCGTACTACGAGCGGGAGGCGGACGGCTCGTACGCCAACCTGATGGACGCGAACGCCGCCGTGAACTGCCTCGACCTCCCGCCCGCCTTCCCCGCCGGCCCCACGGACGTCGAGAAGGCGGTCCCGTCCTTCGAGCAGGCCTCCTCCGTCTTCGGCCGCAACCTCGCCTGGGCCGCCCTGAACTGCACCTACTGGCCCGCCCGCGCCACCGGCAGCCCCCACCGCATCACCGCCGAGGGCGCCGCCCCGATCGTCGTCGTCGGCACCACTCGCGACCCCGCCACCCCCTACAAGTGGGCCCGCTCCCTCGCCGCCCAGCTCTCCTCCGGCACCCTCCTCACCTACGAGGGCGACGGCCACACCGCCTACGGCCGCGGCAGCGACTGCATCGACACCGCGATCAACACCTACCTCCTCGAAGGCACCCCTCCCCAGAACGGAAAGCGCTGCTCGTAGCCCCTCCCGGCACCGCTCCGACCCGTGGTCGGAGCACCCCCGGAAACTGTGTAGACTTGGCGACGCTGCTGCACCCACCATGGGACCGCACGGCATGCCGCCTTAGCTCAGTTGGCCAGAGCAACGCACTCGTAATGCGTAGGTCTCGGGTTCGAATCCCGAAGGCGGCTCAGAGGAAGGCCAGGTCAGACACCGTCTGACCTGGCCTTTTCTGTTGTCCGAGGCATGGCGCGTCTCACGGCCGGACTGCCGCGACTTTGCTTGCGTGAGCGGAGCGGCCGTCAGCCCTTCTTCGCGGCCTTCTTCCGCTTGGCCCTCGCCTTCGCGGCCTTCTTCGCTTCCTCGGCGGCCTGGCGGACCTGCGCTTCTTGCTCGGCCTTGCGCTGGAGGGGGACCAGCTATCTCCGGACGCCTCCGCCGTGATCTGCAACCGGGACAGCTCGCACCCACGCCCGACCGGTGTCCGCTCCGACAGCGAACGGCTCACCACCGAAGGTAGGAACCCGAGGCGGCCGACGGCACACCAGACCCCAGCGAACCACCCCAACAAGTCACCCGAGCAAGACAAGCACCCAATTCCGACGGAGCGGAGAGGGCTCAGAACTCCTTCTCGAGGTAGAGGGCGCGCAGCCGCCGCGCCAGGTCCTCCGGGTCGGCGCCGGTGGAGGCGATGTAGCCGGAGACCGAGCCGTAGTCCCGCGCGAGCTCGGCCAGGAACAGCTCCATGGCCCGAGCAGGGGCGCGGAACGCACCGGTCCCGGGCGGCAGCGGCTTTCCTCCTGCGGCCTCCCACTCGGCGAGCAGGACGGGGCGTACGACCTCCGTCAAGGCGTAGTCCGCGACGATGTCGGCCTCGGCGACCCCGAGCAGGTGGAGGATCAGGGCGGTGATGATCCCGGTCCGGTCCTTGCCGCCCTTGCAGTGGTACAGCACGGGCGCTGACTGCGGGTCCGCCACCAGTTCGAGTACGGCGCGGATCTCCTCCCGTCCGTCCTCGGCGGTCTCGACGTAGCGGTCCGCGAAGAACCGTGCGACGTCCTTGAACGACTGGTGGTACTGGTCGTAGGGGCGGTGCTCGATGCTCAGGTGGTGCCAGGCGGGCGCGGTGTCGAGCGGCGCCCGGCCCTGCTGGTCGATCTCCCAGCCGTGCCGCAGGTCGATCACGGTGCGCACGCCGAGCTTCGCGTAGCGCTCCCGGTCCTCCGCCGCGTGCGCGCCTGCCAGTTTGTGGAGGCTGTCGGACCGGTAGACGAGCGCGGGGCGTATCGTCCGCCCGTCCGTGGTGACCAGACCGCCCAGGTCGCGGACGTTGCGTAGGTGGGTGAAGCTGATGATCCGTTCCATGGGTACACCCTACGAACATCGACCGGGCGGGTGAGGCGGTACGTCCGGAGGATGTGACAGGGTAACGGCCATGCAGCCGAGCCTTCTTGACGCACTGCCAGCACTCGTCGTGATCGATCTGCAGAAGGGGATCGTCGAAGGGCCCAAAGCGCACCCGGTGGAGGGCGTCGTCGCGAACGCAGTCGCCCTGGTCGAGTCCTTCCGTTCCCTGGGCCTGCCCGTCGTGCTCGTCAACGTCGCCGCGATGGCCCCGGGGCGCACCGACTTCGACTACGGCGGCGACGAGGGGGACGATGACGACACGCAGGACTGGCTCGAGCTCCTGCCCGAGCTCGATGTCCGGCCGAGTGATCTGCGGGTGACCAAGACCAACTGGGGCGCCTTCACCAACTCCACCCTGCACGCGCAGCTCCAGGAGCGGGGTGTCACGCAGGTCGTGCTCGCCGGCATCAACACACAGATCGGCGTCGAGACCACGGCCCGCACGGCCTACGAGCTCGGCTACAACGTCCTGCTCGCGACCGACGCGATGACCAGCTTCGACGCGACCGCCCACGACCACAGCGTCACCCACATCTTCCCGCGCATGGGGCAGAACACCACGACGGCGGACCTTCTCGCCCTGCTCGCCACCCGCCCTGCCTGACCCGACCCTGCGCGGCGGCGAGTGCGGTGCGGCGGGCCCGGGGGGCGTGCGTGGTCCCGTCGAGTTCGCGCGGCACCTGGTCGAGGGGGCCAGGTGCCGCACGCTCACCCCCCCGTCAGATCCGCCTGTCATGCGCGTGCCGGGGCAACCGGCACGAGAGGGCACTGAACACCCCAGCCCCGAGCGACTCCTTGACCGCAGCGGTGAACTCCTCACGCGACCTCACCCCGAAGCGTCGCCCCGACGAGCGCCGCGACCTCGGCGGAGCGGTCGTCGAGATAGAAATGTCCGCCAGGCAGGACGTGGCGGCGAAAGTCGCCGGCCGTCTCGCGCCGCCAGGCCAGGAGGTCCTCGGGTGAGACCGCCGGGTCGGCGTCCCCCACCAGCGTGACCAGCGGGCAGTCCAGCGGGGCGCGCCGCGCGCGGTAGCGGTAGCCGGCGAGCAGCCGGTAGTCGCCGCGCAGCGACGGGAGGACGAACTCGACCAGCTCGCGGGACGCCAGCATCGAGTCGCTCATGCCGCCGAGCCGGCGGGTGTCAGCCAGAATCGCCGCCTCGTCCCGCTCCGCCAGATCGGGTCCGACCCACGGGGTGGACGGCGCGTGCCGCGCGGAGGCGAACAGCGCCGTGACCGGGACGCCGCGGTCCCGGAGGCGGTGTGCGGTTTCGAAAGCCAGGACTGCCCCCATGCTGTGCCCAAAGAGGCCCAGGGCCTGGCCGTCCTCGATGACCGGCAGCGCACTGAGGACCGCGGCGACGAGTTCGTCGGCGTCGGTGACGCAAGGTTCCGAGAACCGCTCGTGCCGGCCGGGGTACTGGACCGCCAGCACCTGGATTCGTTGCCGTGTCAGGGCCTTGGACAGCGCGGCGTATGAGCTCGCCGTGCCGCCCGCGTGCGGGAAGCACACCAGGCGGGCCGCGGGATACGCGACCGGATGGAAGATCCTGATCCATCGGGACACAGCCAACCTCCTTGCCTACAAGCCCGACCGCAGGTCGGCGGTTCCCGGTCAGGACGGGGACCCGCCGGCCTGCGGCGTTCAGTTCGGACATCCAGCCGGATGCCGCCTACGAGGTGCTCGCCATCGCCTTCTCGATGAGCGGGGCGAGGGTTCCGACGATCGGAGGCTTCATGACCTCGTAGTGGTCGCCGGGGAACCACGCCAGCGTGCAGCGGTCGCCGAACAGCTCCCGCCAGCCGAGCACGTCGTCCTGCTCCGGCCCGGCCGTGTCGTCGCTGGTGCGGAGCAGCAGCAGGTCGTAGTCCGAGACGGCGGGCTGGAATCCGAGGACGTACTCCTTGCAGGCCGCGATGTTGCGGCGGTACAGGTCGAAGAGCGTCTCCAGGTGGCCGGCGCCGGCGTCCGACGCGAGCACGTTCTGCTCCCGCATCGCGGCGGCCAGCACGTCCTGCTTCTCGGCGTCGGAACGACCGGCGAGGTCCTCGTCGGCCACCGACAGTCCGTAGTGCGCGGCGAACCGCTCGATGACGAACTCGTCCGTCATCCCGCTGTAGTACTCGTCGGCGGACGTGCCGTCGAGCACCGCGCGCAGCGCCTGGGCGTCCGGAGCGGCTCCGTCGACGACGACCAGGGCGGCCACCGGTCGGCCCAGCGTCCGGAGCTGCTCGGAGACCGCGTAGGCGAAGACCGCGCCGAGGCCCCAGCCGATGACCGTGCACGACGAGGTGTCGCCGGCCTTGCCGTCGGCCTCGGCGTCGAGCAGCCGCGCGATCTCCGCGGCGTACCGCTCGGCCATGTCCTGGACCCGGTCCAGCGGTGTCGCCCGGCCGTCCAGACCCACCGACTCCAGGCCGTAGACCGGGACGTCGGCGGGCAGGGAGCGCGCCAGGTCGAGGTAGCCCATGACACTGCCGCCGCCGGCGTGGACGCAGAACACCGGGGGCTTGCTGCCGCCGGGCCGGATCGGGACGATCGCCGTCGGCTGCCAACCGTCCTGAGCGCGGATCGCGCGGGCCAGTCCTTCGACCGTGCCGCTCTCGAACAGGACGGAGATGGGCAGGCGGCTGCCGAGCTTGCGGGTGATCTCCGCGAGCAGCTGCAACGCCAGCAGCGAGTGCCCGCCGACCTGGAAGAAGTTGTCGGTGACGCCGAACTGGTCCGAGCCCAGCATCGCGCGCCAGATCTCCAGGACCTGCAACTCCAGCGAGTCGCGAGGCGGCACGGCGTCCCGGGCGCGGTTGGCCGCCACATCCAGGGCGGCCAGCGCCGTCCGGTCGATCTTGCCGTTCTCGGTGCGCGGCAGCGCGGTGAGGACGACGAACGCCTTGGGGATCATGTGCTCCGGCAGGAACGCGCGGACGTGCTCGGTCAGCTCGGTGATCGGGACGGTGTCCTCGTCGGCGGCGACGAACGCGGTCAGCTGGTTGTCGGCGCCGGTGACGGCGACCAGGCACTCGCGGACGCCGGCGTGGGTGCGCAGGACCGCCTCGACCTCCTGCGGCTCGACCCGGTAGCCGTTGATCTTCACCTGGTGGTCGGTGCGGCCCAGGTATTCAAGCTCGCCGCCGGGCAGGGCGCGGACCACGTCGCCGGTGCGGTACCAGCGCAGCGGTTCGCCGCCGGGTGTCGCGGGCGCGGTGACGAACCGCTCCGCGGTCATCTCGGGCTGGTTCAGGTAGCCCTCGGCGACCTGCGCGCCCGAGACGTACAGCTCGCCGGGCATCCAGGCCGGAACCGGGCGGCGGGCGGAATCCCAGACGGCGGCCCGGATTCCGGGCAGCGGCGTGCCGATCGGGACGGTCCGGACCCGCGGGTCGAGGGGCGCGCTGCCGGCCGGGAAGGTGCAGATGCCGACGGTCGTCTCGGTCGGGCCGTAGTGGTTGACGACGACGCAGTCCGGAGCCAGCGCGGCGACCCGCTCGATCAGGTCGAGCGGGCAGGCCTCCCCGCCGACGACCAGCAGCTTGCGCGGCAGGACGCCGGCCGGGTCGTCGGAGGCGCTCAGGAGGGCCGCCAGGTGCGACGGGACGATCTTCAGGCAGTCGATCGCGTGATCGGTCAGCCAGGCGGCCAGCTCGACCGCGTCGGTGGTCGCGGACTTCGGGATGACCGACAGCCGGCCGCCGGAGGCCAGGGCGGAGAAGACAGCGGTGTAGCCGAGGTCGGCGGCGAAGGTCGTGATGGCGGCGAACGAGGAGGACTGCGAGCCCGGGAGGCGGTGTCCGACGTCGTGGACGTAGGACGCCAGGGCCGCGTGGCTGACGGCGACGCCCTTGGGGGTGCCGGTGCTGCCCGAGGTGTAGACGACGTAGGCGAGGGTGTCCGGGGCGGTCTCGAAGACGGTTCCCTGGACGTCGTCGGTCAGGTCGTCGAGGACGATGCGGTCCACGGCGGAGTCGGCGAGCAGGCCGTCGAGTGCGGCGCTGGTGACGACGACCTGCGCCTCGGTGTCGGCGAGGATCGCGGCGATGCGGCCGGAGGGCGTGGTGTCGTCGAGGACGGTGAAGGCCGCGCCCGCGCGCCAGACGCCGAGCATCGCGGCGATGGTGCTTGCGCCGCGTTCCAGGAGGACCGGGACGACCGCGCCGGGGCCGACGCCCGCCGAGGTGAGGCGAGCGGCGAGCCGGGCCGCGAACCCGTCCACCTGTGCATAGGTGAGGGCGCCGGTGGCGTCCTCGACAGCCGTCGCGTCAGGGGTCTGCGAGACGTGGTCCGCGAACCGGGACGGGACGAGGCGGATGTCGTCGCGTTCGGCGAGCGAGGCCTGCTCGGGGTCCGGCCAGATCCGGAGGCCGCCGACGGGAGTGTCGGCGTCTTCCACCGCCAGAACGGTCCGCAGGACCGTGGCGAGCTGGGCGACGTCCTCAGCGGTGAAGCGGGTGGTGTCGTAGGCGAGGGCGACCCGGGCCTCGGCGAGGCCGGACTGGTCGACCACGAGCGACAGGCCCGCGCCGGACGGGATGCCGTGGACCGCGAGCGTCGAGAACCGGACATCGGCTGCCATGCGGGAGGGGCCGACGGCGGTGTGGTCGAAGGCCGCGACCGTGCCGGCGGGGCGTGCCGACCACCAGGCCGGGTCGAACAGGTCCGACTCCGACGTGCCCGACTCGAAAGCCGTGTGGCAGGCGGCCACGACCGTGCGGAAGGTGGTGTCCTCGGCGATCGAGACCTGGAACGGCAGGAGGCGGGCCAGCGGGCCGAGGATGTCGGTGAGCTCGGGGAGGCCGCGGCCGGAGTCGAGCAGGCCGGTGAGGAGGTTGTCCGCCGAGGTGTAACGGTGGAGGGCGACCTGCCAGGCGGCGAGGAGGAGGTCGCGGAGGCTGCAACCGAGGGTGGTGAGCAGCTCGGTGACGTCCTGGGGAAGCACGCCGGACACGTCGGTGACCGCGAAGAGCGAACCGGGGGTCGAGGTCGCGGCGCCGGTCGCCACCGGCAGCTCGAACGGCAGCCCGAGCGGCGCCGTCCCGTCGTCGATCCCACGCAGACACTGCTGGATCTCGAACTTGCCGTCGCCGACCCGCTCGCGCAGCCACTCGGCGAGGTCCGCGTACTGCATCGGCCCCTCGTCGTCGGATGCCGCAGCGGCACCGTCCGCGGCATACGCCCCGGCGAGTTCCCCGATCAGCACCGTCGCGCCCGCGCGGTCCAGCGTCGCCGCCGAGGCCGTCAGCACCAACGCGTGCCGTTCCGCGTCGACCCGCAGGACCCGCAGCGCGAGCGGCCGCGACCGCAGCACCGGCTCGGCCGACCACACCTGATCCGCCCGGACGGCGGCGAGATCCGCGACGTCACGGACCTCGAACTCCAGTCGCGCGTCCGGCGAGATCGCCTGCACCGGTGCCACATATCCGTCCGGAATCCGCAGATCGGTGCGCAGGATCTCGTACCGCTCGACGAGCTGCTGCGCCGCCCGGCGCAGCCGCTCCACATCCAGCGGGCCGGTCAGTTCCACCACCGCGGTGACCGCGGCGGCGAGGCCGTCCCGCGACACCGCGTCCCGCCACACCTGCTCCTGCTGCGGCGAGGTGCCGAACGCCTCGGTCAGGTCGTCGCTCATCGGGTACCCCCGAAGTCGGACGAGGCCGGCTCGGACATGGCCACGAGCACCTTGCGTGCTCCCGTGTACGGCTGACGGCCGTGGGCCACCAGGACGTTGTCGATCAGCATCACGTCGCCGTCGCTCCAGCCCTCGGCGCGGTACTCGGCCTCCATTGCCTCGTGGATGGCCTTGATCACCTCGTCCTCGATCGGCGTGCCGTCGCCGTAGAGCGCGTTGCGCGGCAGCTCGATCGGCTCCAGCGTCTCCAGCAGCGTCTCGCGTGCCTCCTGCGGCAGGCTGGACGTGTGGAAGAGATGGGCCTGGTTGAACCAGGACCACTCGCCGGTGACCGGGTGCTGGACGACCGCCTGGGCGATCTGCTTGGTCCGCAGCCGCTGGTCGGGGAACCAGGTGTACTCGATCCCCGACTCCTCGCAGAACCGCTCGACCTCGGCCGGGTCCTCCGTCTCGAAGGCCTGCTGCCAGGTGAGGTCCATGCCGCTGCCGTAATTGCGGACGTACATCACGCCGTGCTCGGCGAACCGGTTCCGGACGTCCTCCGGTATCCGCTCGTACACCTTGCGGCTGTCCGCCAGCGGGGTCGCGCCGCCGGTCTCCGCGGCCTTGTGGCTGAGGAACCACAGCCGCATCGGCCACGTGGTCGCGTAGGCGAGCTCGTTGTGCAGCGGGATCGACTCGCTGGCCGGGTACTCGGTGGACGTGTACACCTGGCGCATCTCGCGGGTGCGCGGAGTGGAGCCGTACACGTAGTTCATCGCCTCCGGCGAGACCGCGAGGACCAGCCGCTCCAGGCCCTCCGGGCCCGAGATGCCGAAGCCGCGGAACAGGACGGCGCCGTGGGTGTGCAGCAGCCCCTTCAGGATGTCGCCGCTGACCGCGAGCCAGGCCGCGAGGTCGACGCCGGGGATGTCGGGGGTGACGGTGGCCGGGAGGCGGTCGCCGGCCGGCGGGGTGACGGTGACGGCCGGGCCGTCGGTCATCGCGACCGCGCGGCGGCGGAGGTTCTTCGGGCCGGGGCGCTCAGGCGCTCTGGTGCTTTCGGTAGTCACTTCGGTGTCTCCAGCGGTGGTTTAGCGTTTGGTGGCCAGGGCCGCGTTGTCGGAATCCGGGTCGGTGTCCGTGACGGCGGCCGCGGCGGAGTCGGCGGAGTCGGCGTCGGCGTCGGCGGTCCGGCCGGGGACGTCGATGTCCGAGATCTGCCGGATCTTGCGGATCGGCGAGATCAGGGTGAAGACGGCCGGCAGGAGGAGCAGCACGCCGAGGACGGTGATCGACGTCCGCGTGCCGAGGTTCACGCCCATGAAACCGCCGATGGCGGACCCGATCGGCAGGGTGCCCCAGACGATCGTCCGCATCGCGGCGGTCGTCCGGCTCATCAGGTTCTGCGGCGTGATGGTCTGACGGATGCTGATGACGTTGACGTCGAACAGCGGATAGCTCGAGTTCATGACGAGGTACGCCACCGCGACGGTGATCGCCGCCTGGGTGGACGAGCCGCCGGCGAGCGCCATCACCAGGCCGCCGACCGCGCTGGTGCCGGTGGCGACGGCGATGCCGGGGCCGAGGCCGACCATCTTGTTGATCCGGCCCATCACGGCGATGCCGACGAGACCGCCGACGCTGCCGGCGAGCACGACCATCGCGATGACCGACGGGCTCAGCTTGAGGTCCCGCGCCAGGAAGACGAAGAACACCGCCATGAGCGCGTTGAGCAGCAGGTTCCACGTGGCGCCGATCAGGGCGTTCCAGCGCAGGAAGCTGGTCCGGCGGATGAACGCCAGCCCGGCGACGAGGTCGGACCGGATCGAGGTGCGCTCGCCGGTCTTCTCCGGTTCGGAGTCGACCTTGCCCATGGCGTGCAGGAACAGGGCCGAGAAGGCGAACGTGGCGGCGTTGACGGCGATCGCGTAGGAAGCGGCCATGAGCTTCAGGATCAAGGCGGCGATGCCGGGCCCGGCGAACTCCGAGACCGCACGGCTGCCTTCCAGAAGCCGGTTGGCCTCCAGCAGGTCGTCCTCTTCGACCACCGAGGTCAGGATGCTCTGGTGTGCGATGTCGAAGAACACCGTCGCGACGCCGACGACGAACACCACGACGCACATCAGCGCGATGGAGAGGTGGTTCATCCAGGCGAACAGCGGCACCAGCGCCATGGCGCCGGCGCGGACCCAGTCCGCCGTGATGAGCACCTTGCGATGCCGCCACCGGTCCACGAGCACGCCGGCCAGCAGTCCGAAGACCAGGAACGGCAGGCGCTCGGCGGCTGCGATCAGGCCGACCTCATCGGTGTCGGCGTCCAGCAGGTAGATGGCCGCCAACGGGAAGGCCACCAGGCTGACCTGGCTTCCCATGAGTGAGACGGACTGCGCCGCCCAGAGTTTCCGGAACTTCGCCTGCCCGGGGACGAACGGCCAGCGTTTGAGCCGCGATGCGACCGAATTCATGGACGACCTTCTGGTGTGGGGATGGGTTTGACAGTGGTTCGACAGGGCATGGTGGGGCGGGTTCAGCGGTCCGACGGGGCGACCCCGTCGCCCTGCGCCAGGAGTTCGACGACGTCGCCGAACCGGGGTGAGGCATAGAGCGCGCGCAGTGCGGGCGCGAAGCCGAGCCGGACCCGCAGCTGACTGAGGAACTCCACGGCCGCGATCGAGTCCGCGCCCTCGTCGAAGAAGTCCGCGTCGTCGTCCTCGGGTTCGGCGCCGACGGCCAGGGTCCAGGCCTCGCGGACGGCGTTCTCCACGGCCTCCGGCGTGCCGGGAGTCGCAGTGGGCTGCGACGTCAGGTCGGCCAGGAGGGCGGTCAGCGCCGCCGCGTCGACCTTGCCGCGCGGCGTGAGCGGGACGGTTTCGACCCGGGTGAACGAGCTCGGGACCATGTAGTCCGGCAGCCGGCTCCCGAGGTGCTCGCGCAGCTCGGTGTCCTGCGGCCCGCCGTCCGCGGCGGCGACCACGAACGCGGCCAGCACCCGCCCGGCGCCCTGGTCGACGGGCAGCACCACGGCGTCGGCCACGCCGGGGTGCGTCAGCAGCACCCTGACGACCTCGCCGGGCTCCACGCGGAACCCGCCGCGGACCTTGACCTGTTCGTCTGCGCGACCGTGGAACTCGATGAGCCCGTCCGGCCGGACCCGGCCCAGGTCGCCGGTGCGGTAGTAGCGGCCCTCCGCGTTCTCGCCGAACCGGGCCGCGGTGTGCTCGGGACGGTCGAGGTAGCCGCGGGCCGGGGCGACGCCGGTGACCAGCAGTTCGCCGATCTCGCCGGCCGGGACCGGCAGAAGGTCCTCGCCCACCGGCGTCAGGCCGACGTTGGCGATGCCCCGGCCGATGGTCACCGGACCGTCGGCGGTCAGCTCGGCGAAGCTCACCGACACCGCGGCCTCGGTCGGGCCGTACGCGTTGACGACCCGGAAGCCGTCGGCGACGGAGGCCGCGTGCCAGGCCGCGGCGGCGTCCGCGCTGGCCGCCTCGCCGCCGACCACCATGACGCGCAGCGCCGCCGGGAGACTCACCTGCGGGGTCTGTCGCAGGGCGAGGCCGAACTGGTTCCAGATGCCGGTCGGCAGGTTCGCCACGGTGACGCCGCGCTCGTCGAGCAGGCGGAGGAAGTCCTGGGCGTCCTCGTACACGAAGTCCTTGCCGCGCAGTGCCAGCGTCGCGCCGGCGACCAGGGTCGAGAACACCTCGTCCATGGCGATGTCGAAGGCGATCGACGCGAACTGGAGCTGGCGATCGGCCGGGGTCAGCCGGTACTCGGCGATGGCCGCCCGGATGTAGTTGACGATCGCGTGCTGCTCGGTGACCACGCCCTTCGGCTCGCCGGTCGAGCCAGAGGTGTAGCTCAGGTACGCGGCCGGGGAGGTGACCCGGGGCAGGCGGTCGCTCAGCTTCTCCGGCGCGGTCTCCGGCACCAGGACGTCGTGGGCCGTGACCACGGCCGCCGGCTTGGCGTCGGCGAGCAGGTAGTCCCGACGGGCCCGGGGGTCCCGCTGGTCCAGCGGCAGGAAGGCCGCGCCCAGCCGGCCGGCCGCGAGCATCGCGGAGACCAGGCGCGGGCCGACCGGCAGGTCGAGCGCGACGACATGCTCCTCGGCGACTCCCAGGTCGCGGAGGTCGGCGGCGAGCCGGCGACTGTCGTCGACGAGCTTCGCGTAGGTCAGCTCCTCGCCGTCCACGACGACCGCCGGGGCGTCCGGCTCCCGGTCGGCCTGCTGGTCCACCAGTTCGTGCAGCGACACCGTTTCGGCGTTCACGCGGACTCCCATCGGATCGTGCGCTCCAGGACCTCGTCCAGGCCGGCCTGGTGGGAGGCCAGCTCGGGCAGCGAGTCGGCGACCAGCCAGACGTCGTAGACCCGGCCGGTGGAGCCGCGTCGCCAGTCCACGCTCGCGCCGGGCCGCGCGGTCCGGTCGGCCTGGAACACCCCGGGCGCGGTCTTCACGACGCGCGGCGTCGGCAGCTCCAGCACGGCGGTGGCCTCACAAGGCGGCTGCACGTAGTAGTGCAGCGCGTGCCGCGCGGGCTCGGGGAATCCGTCCGGGACCGGCTCCCCCGTGGCCAGGGCCACCGCCACGGAGACCGGCTCGACGCCGCCGGCCTGCGGCATCAGCCGGTGCAGGCCGCCGCCGAGGCGGCCGTTCAACTCGATGACGACCGGGCCGCCGGTGCCGATCTTGATCTCGGTGTGCGCCAGGCCGGCGCGGAACTCGAGGGCGGAAATGGTGGCCTCGGCCAGCCCCAGGAGGCTCTCCTCCAGCTCGGCGTCGGGCTTGACCGGGAAGACCAGGCCGGTCTCCCGCGCCGGTCGGGCCAGCGGAAGGCGACCGGTGATGCCGATGTGCCGGACCGTGCCGGCGGCGTCCACCGCGCTCTCCACGGAGACGTAGTCGGCCAGCCACGACCCCAGCGGCGCGTCCGCACCTTCGATGTAGTGCTCGACGACGTAGGCGCGCGCCGGGTCGAGCCCGGCCGCGACCACGTCGAACTCCTCCCGCGTCCGGACGATGAAGGTGTCCTCGCTGCCCGCGCCGGCGCTCGGCTTCACCACGGCAGGCAGCGGGATCTCGGCCGGGACCTCGCCGCCGGTCATCGACACCGAACGGACGTCGCCGATGCCACAGGCGTTGAGCCGCTCGCGCTGCGCCGACTTGTCGCAGAGCCACTGTGCGGCCTTCGGGGAGACCCCCGGCAGGTCGTAGTACTCGGCCAGTCCGGCGGCCAGCCGGATGCTGCGCTCGTCGAAGACGACGACGCCGCGCGGGGTGACGTCCGCGAGGAGTTCGACGCAGGCTTCCAAGGTGTTCGCGGTCACGACCGTGCCGAGTTCCTCGAGCACCGGCAGGAGCGCGATCGCGTCGGGCTCCTCAGGGTCGACGATGAACACGCAACCGCCGTAGGGCTCCGCCACTCGCGCGATGGTGCTCGGCGGAGCCGATCCGAGGTTGAAGACGTTCAGGATCATTTCTTGCCTTACGTGCTTAGGTCGTGGGCAGGACGGGTTGCGGGACCGCGCGGCGCCGGACGCCGGCTGGAGTCCTCGGAGCCGCGGCGGGAACCACCCGCTGCGACAGGTCCGTGACGAAGTCACGGAGCGTCGCGATGAAGCGGTCGGCCAGGTCCCGCATGGTCGAAGCGTCGAAGACGTCCGTGCTGTACCGGATCTCGCCGGACATCCCGGCGCAGGCGCCGTCGGCGGTCTTCGACTCCGACAGGCCCACCCACATGTCGTAACGGGAGAAGGACAGGTCCACGTCTTCCTCGGTGCTGGACAGGCCGGGCACGTAGAGGAAGTCGTCCTCGGCCAGGACGGTGAGCATCACCTGGTACAGCGGGTGCCGGGCCAGCGAGCGGCTCGGGTTCAGCGCTTCGACCAGGCGGTCGAACGGCAGGTCCTGGTGCGCGAAGGCGTCCAGGTCCGCCGAGCGGACCCGGTTCAGCAGGGTCCTGAGATCCGGCTGCCCGGAGGCGTCCACGCGCAGGACCAGGGTGTTGACGAAGAAGCCCACCAGGTCGTCGAGCGCGGCGTCGGTGCGCCCGGCGACCGGGGCGCCGACCACGAGGTCGGGACCGGCGCCGAGCCGGGCGAACAGCGTCGCCAGGGCGGCGTGGACGACCATGAACAGGCTGACGCCCTCGTTCTGTGCGAGCCGGGTCAGCGCCGCGTGCAGGTCGGCGTCCACGGTCAGCAGGGCGCGGTCGCCGCGGAATGTCGGCACCGCGGGCCGCGGCCGGTCGTAGGGCAGCGCCAGCTCGTCGGGCAGGCCGGCCAGCGCCGAACGCCAGTAGGCGGTCTGCACGGCGCCGAGGCTGTCCGGATCGGTGGTCTCGCCGAGCAGTTCACGTTGCCACACCGCGTAGTCCGCGTACTGCACCGGCAGGTCGGCGAACTCCGGCTCCCGGCCATCGAGGTGGGCGGTGTAGGCCGTCGAGACGTCCTGGAAGAGCGGGCGGAGCGAGACGTCGTCGACCGCGATGTGGTGCAGCGCCACGAGCAGGACGTGCTCTTCCGGCCCCAGTTCGAACAGCCAGCAGGCGATCGGGAGCTCGGTGGCGAGGTCGAAGACGTGCCGGGAGGCCTCGGACAGCAGGAACGGCAGGGACTCGGCCGCGGTGGTGACGTGATTGACCGCGAGCCGGGTGTCCTCGGGGTCGAGGATCCGCTGCCACGGGACGCCGTCCACGTCGACGTAGACGGTGCGGAGGACTTCGTGCCGGACCACGACGTCGTGCAGCGCCGCGGTCAGGGCGTCGCGGTCCAGGGCGCCGCGCAGCCGCAGCGCGATCGGCATGTTGTACAGGCCTCCGGTAGCCTCGAACTGCTCGACGACCCACAGCCGGCGCTGCGCGAACGAGGTCGGGAACAGTCCACCGCGCTCCTGCTGGGCGACCGGCGGGCGGCTGCTCGGGGCGGTGTCGATCAGGGCCAGCAGTCCGGCGACGGTCGGCGCGCGGAACAGGGCCTTCAGGGGGAGGTCGACGCGGAATCGGGTCCGGATCGCGTTGATCAGCCGGGTGGCCAGCAGCGAGTTTCCGCCCTCGTCGAAGAAGTCGTCGTCCGGCCCGAGTTCGGCGGCGTCGTCGAGGTCCAGGACCTCGGCGAACAGGCCGGCGAGGACACCGAGCCGCTCGGCCGTCGTCAGATCAGTCGTCCGCACGGTCAGCGTCCCCTCCGGGTGGCCGCCGCCAGCGGCCGGCGCAGTCCCTGCGGCTTGTCTCCGGCGATGCTCACCCGCTCCAGGACGCGGGTCTGCGGGTAGTAGTCGGAAGCCGCGTAGTGCTGGGTCGAGCGGTTGTCCCACATCGCGACCGCCCCGTCCGTCCAGTGGAAGCGCACCTGGTACTCGGGGTAGTGGGCCTGGTCGCAGAGGAAGGCGAGCAGCTCGGCGCCCTCGGCGTCGTCGAGGCCGAGGATCCGCGTGGTGTAGAAGCGGTTCACGTAGAGGATCTTCTGGCCGGTCTCCGGGTGCACCCGGACGATCGGGTGCTCGCTGACCGGGAACATGTCCAGGCCCTCGCGGTCCTGGGCCACGTCGTCGTAGCCGTCGTAGATGGTCAGCGGGTCGTGGACGGCGCGCAGGTGCGCGATGCGCTCCTTCACGTCCTCAGGCAGCCCGTCGTAGGCGGCGGCCATGTCGGCCCAGAGCGTGTCGCCGCCGGCCGGCGGGACGTGCAGGGCGCGCAGGATCGAGCCGAGCGACGGCTTCTCGTCGCCGGAGCCGTCGCTGTGCCAGACGTTCTCGGCGCCAGGCTCGCCGACGCCGGCCGCGACCCGGGTCACCTCGGGGAACTCACCCTTGTCGGGCACCGGCAGGATGATCGGTTCGCCGAACGCCCTTGCCAGGTCGACGTGCTGGCCTGCGGTCAGATGCTGGTCGCGGAAGAACAGCACCTTCCAGTCCAGGAAGGCGCGGCGCAGGTCGCCCAGGACCGGGGCGGCGAGCGGCTCGGCCAACGACAGGCCGGTGATCTCGGCGCCGATGGTGGGACCGCAGGGACGAATGGAGAAGTGCTCGCTCTCCACGATGGATTCGGGCCGGCTGAGGACTCGGGTGCCGCCGACGGGACGCCGACCGCCGATGCGAGCGGCGGGGATTGAACTCATCGGTGTGAGGCCTTTCAATGACGTTTCCACACAGCGCTTGATGGGGTGGTGCTGGAAGTTCGGGACGGGGGACCGGCCTCAGTTCGCGGCGAGGCCCAGCTCCGCCGAGATCTCGGCGGCCAGCTCCGGCCAGGACGCACCGCTGAAGAGATGGTTGGCGCCGCTGATCTCGCGGACGGCGACACGGCCGGTGCTCTCGGCCGTCCAGCCGCCGAGCAGGTCGGCGCCGATCTCGTGGTCGTCCGATCCCCGGAACACGGTGATCGGGATCTCCAGGCCGCCGGGCGTGTAGTGGTAGCCGCTGATGGCGCCGATGTCGGCTTCGAGGACTTCCAGGAGCAGCTCGGCCATCTCCGGGTCGGCCGCGGCCTCCGCGGTGAGATAGCGCTCGGCGAGTGCTTCGCGGGACTCCAGCTCCTCGGCCGCCACGCGGGCCGCGTCGATCGGCGGCAGCTGGGAGGCCACGAACAGGTGGGAGACCCGCGACCCCAGCACGCGAGCCGCTTCGTAGGCCAGCAGGGCACCGGAGCAGAGGCCGAACAGGACGATCGGCCGCGGGCCGAGGTCCAGCACGTCGTCGACGATGCCGGCGACCATGGCGTCGACGTCCCTGAGGAAGGTTTCTTCAATCCGGCTCTCGCGGCCGGGCAGGCGGACGCCGTAGACGCCGGCGTTCTGCCCGAAGGCGGGCGTCCAGGCCCGGAACGGCGCCGCGCCGGATCCGGCCCACGGAACGCAGACAAGAGCGGGAGTGTCGGTGGATCTCGGTTTGAAGGATGCCAAACCGCGTGAAATCGCTCCAACCAGCATGCTGTTCCCCCGTGGATTCAGGTTGGGATGACTGGGTATTCTTCGCCTCGGACACTTCCGCGCAGGCGCGACCGGCAGGCGTCCCGATGGGAAGGGGACGCTCTGCGGCGGTGGTGGGGTCGGACTACGGTGCCGGCGCTTTATGCACAAGCGGCCGGGCTGCAAGGGAGACATGGGACAGCCGCCGCGCACGGCGGCCGGAGGGCGGCGGCCCGATGGGAGCCGTCCGCCGCGGTCGGATCACAATGCTCCGACCCGAAACGTCGTGGAAACCGCTAGCGGATCATCTGGCGCGCCCGCGCTGTCGTCACGCGGTGGTCCGGCGCCAACGCCCGCACACCCATAGCGGCTGAACCCGCCGCCGCTACGACCCCGGCAAGCGGCCCGGACACGGCGACATTGCGAACCGCGTGGGAAGGCCGCGTACATGACGCGACACGAACCCTGCCGACGCGTTGCGACGCCAGGATGTCAACCAGTTCCGACCGAACACGCTTCCCCCGAAGTGCATGTCATAAGGCGGCGCGATGCGTCAAGGCTCATGCATGAAGCGTGAGTTGGCAAATGGCATCGCACGGACTTTCTAAGATCTATGCGGAACCTATCCTCGGCCCGACGCGGGGGTCAAGGAACTTTGGCTTGAACATCGGTGTGCCGACGGCGACGCCGCGATGAACAGGGCCTGTCGGAATTCTGGTGGCATACGGGCTGATTGGCCGTCTTGTTCCACTATCACCTTCACTGGGCCAATTGGCTGCGCCCGTCCGGGTGGTGGGCCGGCCATTGACCCCATGTGTTCGGCTACGGCTGTGGCCTGACGCTCCGGCAGCAGGAGGGGCTCGATGTCCGAGCCGACGAGAAGAACCTGATCGGCCATGCGGGCGTGGTGTTGCTGCGGAAGGTCGCCGACCGCACCGGGCCGACCCGCGCGCTCGGCGCGGCGCTGCCGCATGGCTCCGGGCCGGGGTGGCGGGATCGTGAGGACGTGGCGGCGGTGTTCGGGGTGTCGCTGAAAGCGGTCGGCATCTGGTGGGCGAAGTGGCAGGCCGGCGGCCGGGAGGCGCTGGTCATACGCCCACGCGGCAAGCCGGTTGGGGTGCACCGGATGCTCGGGGAGGCCGAACAGGCCGCCGTGCGGCAAGCGGTCCTCGATCATCGACCCTGTGACGTGGGGCTGAACGGGCAGTTGTGGACGCGGCGCTTCTTCCGCAGACAGTCGAGATCGTGGACGGGACGGTCGTTGTGAGCCCCAGTGCGTCCAAGCGCCACAACCGGCTCGCTCGGATCCTGGCGAATTCCTCGGAGGAGGCTGCGGGGCCTGACTGGAACGCCGACACCGACCCTGCTACCGGGGCCTATCGGGACGGGGGTGAGCGCTGCGTGAGCGGACTGGGTGGCACTAGGGTGGACGCGGCGTCATGGTGATCGCGGTCGGACGCCTCTGACCTGGGGTTTTGTGGTTTCGATTCGGGATGGGCGAGGCGGGGGAGCCGGGATGGCGGAGCAGGGGTCGGAGTCGGAGTTCGGGGTGACCGAGCGGACGCGGTTGCGGCGGATGCGGCACAAGGGGAGTCATCGGCGGGGGGATCTCGACGAGGTGCTGGGGGCGGGGTTCCTCTGTCATCTCGGGGTCGTCGTGGACGGGGCGCCGATGGTGGTGCCGACCGTGTACGGGGTCGACGGGGACCGGTTGTACGTGCACGGGTCCGTGGCCAGTCGGAGTCTGGTGCAGGCGCCGGGCGGGGTGGTGTGCGTGAGCGTGACGCATGTGGACGGGCTGGTGCTCGCGCGGTCGGTGTTCGAGCACGGGGTGAACTACCGCAGCGCGATGATCTACGGCGTGCCGCGCCTGGTGACCGATCCGGAGGAGAAGCTGCGCGGGCTGAAGGCGCTCACCGAGCAGTCCGCGCCGGGGCAGTGGGAGTACGTGCGGCAGCCCAGCCGCAAGGAGCTGGCCGCGACCGCGCTGGTCGCGCTCGACCTGGCCGAGGCGTCCGTGAAGGTCGCGAGCGGGCCGCCGGACGACGGGGACGGGCCCGACGCCGAACTGGGCCTGTGGGCCGGGGTGCTGCCGGTCGAGACGCGGTTCGGGGTGCCGGAGGCCGATCCCGTGCTGCCGGCCGGGATCGAGCCGCCCGCGCACATCGCCGGGCGGGCCGGGGAACTCCTCGGGCGGCCTCCCGGGCGGTGACGTGGTCCGTACGGCGCAGTCCGGCGCGACGCGGGGCGACCCGCAGGGCGTGACTGGGGGAGGAGCTTTGTTCGCCCCCCGTCATCCACCCCGTCATCCGGCCCCGTCGTCCGAGGAGCAGCCATGGCCATGAACACCGTGATCTTTCCCGTGAAGGACCTGGAGCGGGCCAAGGCCCTGCTCACCACCCTCCTCGGAACCGCGCCCAGCGTCGACGCGCCGTACTACGTGGGCTTCGACGTCGACGGGCAGCACTTCGGGCTCGACCCCAACGGTCACGGCAAGGGGCTGACCGGACCCGTGCCCTTCTGGGACGTCGACGACCTCGACGGGCTGCTCCAGGGGCTGCTTGCGGCCGGTGCGACCACGGTGCAGGAGGTGCAGGAGGTCGGCGGCGGGATGCGGATCACCACCGTGAAGGACCCGGACGGGAACATGATCGGGCTCCGCTCCACCGCTGGGTAGTTCACAGGGGCGCGAGCGTCAGCCGGGACAGGTGCTCGCCGTCCGCCAGGGCGTCGACCGCCGTGACCCGGTCCTCCAGGACGGTGAAGCGGAGTACCGCCTTCGGTTCGCCGTCCGGCGCCGTCCACAGCAGGCCCGCCGCGCCGTTCACCAGCGCCGTACGGGCCTCCCGCACCCGTCCCGCGACACGGTGCGCCACGGCCGGCGCGCCGTGCGCGGGCGCCGCCCCCGCCCGTACCGCCTCGGCGTCCGCTCGCAGCACCGCGTCCGGGTCGAGGAGGGCGAGCAGGGCGTCCACGTCGTTCTCGCGCGCGGCGGCCAGGAACGCCGCCACCACCTTCCGCTGCCGCTCCGGATCCGGGGCCGGCAGCTCCTCGGTGCCCTCCACCCGGCGGCGCGCCCGGGAGACCAGCTGACGGGTGGCGGCTGGGGTGCGGCCGACGAGCGGCGCGATCGTGTCGTACGGCACGGCGAAGTCCTCGTGGAGGACGAAGGCGAGCCGTTCCGACGGGGCCAGGGCGTCCAGGGCCTCCTCGGCCTCCGGGGCGTCCCAGGGGTCCTGCGGGACCGGGCGCAGGGCCTCACGTGCCCGCAGCCAGTCCAGGCAGAACGCGGCGAGGTCGGCGAGCCGTCCGCCGGACGCCCGTACCGCCTCCTCCACGAGGGAGGAGGCGGCGGGTGCCCCGGCGGTGCCGAGCAGCCGCTCGGCCACCGGAGCGGGGTCGAGGGGAGGGGAGTCGACGGGAGTCATGTCCACGGGGGTACGGGTACGGGCGGGGCGGGGCGGCTCAGTCGCCGTGGCCCGGGCCGCCGCTGCCGAAGCCGCCGCTGGAAATACCGCCCCACTTGCGCTTTTCCTCGCTCGGGGGGTCGGTGGCTTCTTCACCGGAGTTCTTCAGGTGGTACGGCATGAGCCGGTGCTCACCGTCGGTCTGCGGCATCTCGCTGGGCTTCCGGTACTCGGACGTCTCACCCGGCAGCGCTCCGGTGTCCGGCCGGTGCGGCTGGGTGTCGGGGTCGGGTGGCGGAAGTTCCTTGTTCTTCACCCGGATCCCGAACATGAAGGCGCCGATGAGGATGGCGACCACGATCAGACCACCCAGCACCTGGGCCAGTCCGGACTGCCAGACACCAGCCGCCGTGGTGACGTGCGCCGAGTCCACGAGGAAAGTGTTCATACAACAGGGTTACCCCATTTTGCCCGGAATGTGCTCCCTGGGGAGGGCGAGAGTCGCCGGGAGTCGTCGAAAGTCGAGGATTCACGTGAAACATTCCCGGGCGTCCGTCGCGTCAGTGAGGTGAAGCAAGCAAGCGAACTCGACAGCGACGGAGGGGAGGGACATGAGAACGTCCCGCGCGGACGAGTTCCTGGAGTTCGCCACCGCCCGCTCCGGGCATCTGTTCCGCTCGGCGTGCCTTCTGACCAGCGGCGACACCCATCTCGCCGAGGACCTGGTGCAGGAGACGCTGGGCCGGATGTACGCCGTCTGGGGCCGCGTCGCCCGGATCGGCAACCCGGCGGGCTACGCACAGACCGTGCTCGTACGTACCTTCCTCAGTCACCGCAGGCGCCGCTCGGCCACCGAGCGTCCCCTCGGTGAGCTGCCCGACCGCGCCCCCGACAGCGGCGAGGACCCGGCGCTGCGCATCGCCCTCCTCGACGCCCTCGCCGGGCTCGCGCCCAAGGACCGGGCGGTGGTGGTGCTCCGCTACTGGGAGGACCGCAGCGTCGAGGAGACGGCCGACGTCATGAACACCAGCTCCGCGGCCGTGCGCACCCGCAGCAGCCGGGCCCTCGCGGCCCTGCGCAAACGGCTCGGCGGCAGCATCGCCGAATTCGCCACCCGCTGAGCCTGCTGAGCCCGCTGAACCCCTGAACTTCCTCCCTTTTCGAACCACGGACCCGGAACGGTGATCCCGCCATGCCTCAGCACGAAGAACACGACGTCACGAACGGACGATTCGAGGACGAACTCGGCACGGTCATGCGCCACGCCGGCGAGGGCTTCGCCCTCGACGACCGCCGCGAGCTCGTCACCGGCGGCCTCGCCCGCGGCCGCCGCCGGGTGGTGCGCCGCCGCGTCGCCACCGTCGGCGGCGCCCTCGCCCTCGCCGCGATCGGCGTGGGCGGGGTGTACGGCGGCTCGGTGCTCGGCGGGAACGGCGGGGTGGAGAAGTCCTCCGTGGCCGGCCCGACCCAGGGCGGCACGAACGCCCAGGACAAGGCGGCGGAGGACGAGGCGACCCTCGGCGCGCGCATCCCCGCCCTGAAGATGCTGGCCGTCCTGAAGAACAACCTGCCGGCCGGCGCCTGGACCGTCGACAACCCCAAGAGCGCGGGGACGGGGGTCCACGGGACCTACGACGACGGCAAGGGCAAGGCGCGCGTCTCCGCGAGCCTGACCCGGACGGCCCCCGAACAGATCAGCGAGACCTCGTGCCAGGGCAAGGGCTTGGAGACGTGGGAGTACTGCAACATCAGCAAGGGCAAGGACGGCTCGTTGCTGCTGGACCTCCGGAGCAACGGCTCTGCGGACGCTCCTGGCCAGATGTGGAAGGCCATCTCGATCGACCGGTACGGATTCACCGTCATCGTGTCGGAGTCGACGACTCCCAAGGCCCAGGGGCAGCCGCCGTTGCCCCGGAAGTCCCTTCCCTTCACCGCGCAGCAGCTGAAGCAGGTCGCCACGCTGGGTGACTGGGCGGCGCTGGCCAAGTCGTACCCGCTGCCCAAGTCCGGCAAGCCCGGCGCCGCCGCTCTGCACGCCGAGCCGAGCGGCCCCGTGGTCAAGGCGACCCTGCGGTCGCTGCTGCCGAAGGGCCTGACGGTCGTCGACCGGAGCGAGCAGGCCGGCTACAGCAGCGTGGTCGTGG
The DNA here is from genome assembly GCF_026236535.1 of Streptomyces sp. SKN60. GTDB lineage: Bacteria > Actinomycetota > Actinomycetes > Streptomycetales > Streptomycetaceae > Streptomyces. Next base: position 223,776 of record NZ_JAHTMW010000009.1, read on the forward strand.
ACGACGGCAAGGGCCGGAGCCTCGTCGGGGTCAACGTCCAGTACGGCATGAACGACGTCCGCGGCCAGCTCTTCGGCAGCGGCGACGTCACCACGCTGCCGGACGGCCGGGTCGTGAAGCTCACCCAGCAGCCGGGCGAGAAGGGCGGGGCGGGCGTCGTGTGGTGGACGGCCGACACGATGACCAAGGACGGCTTCCGGGTCGTGGTCTCCGCGTTCAACACCGGCGACCAGGCGAAGCCGGCGACGCGCCCGGAGCCCGCGCTGACCCTGGAGCAGCTCAAGGCGATCGCCCTGGACCCGAGGTGGCAGAAGCTGCCGACGAAGTAGCCCGTCAGCCGTCAGCCGTCAGCCGTCAGCCATCAGCCGTCAGGCGTGAGGCGTGAGGTGAGGGTCCGGACCCCGGACCCTCACCTCACGTCACTTCGCGTCCGAGTAGCGTTCCACCGTCGCCGTCGTGAACGGGAACCGCACCGGTGTGTCCCCGAACGCGATCCGGCCCGCCTCGTCGCCCGCCGCGCGGATCGCCGCCGTGACCGCCTCGGCCTCCTCGGCCGGGCAGTGCACGATCACCTCGTCGTGCTGGAAGAAGACCAGCTCGGCCCGCATCCCGGCGGTGGCGCGGCGCAGGGCGGCCAGCATCAGCAGGGCCCAGTCGGCGGCGCTGCCCTGGACGACGAAGTTACGGGTGAAGCGGCCGCGGGCCCGGGCGTCGCTCGACGCGTACCCCGGGACGTAACCGTCGGCCCCGGCCCCGGCTCCCGACCCCGCCTCGCCCGGGAGCTCGTCCTGCGGGATGCCCGCCTCGCCGTCCTCCTCGGCCCCCGCCGCGCGCGGGCTGGTGCGGCCCAGCCAGGTGCGGACGAGACGCCCGTCCTCGCCCGCCTTCGCCGCGTCGTCCACATAGGCCACCGCGCGCGGGAAGCGGCGGCGCAGGGCGGCCAGGTTCTTCAGGCCGTCGCCGCTGGTCTGCCCGTAGATCGCGCCGAGCAGCGCGAGCTTGGCGTGGTCGCGGTCGCCGGAGAAGGCCCGGTCGGACAGCCGGGTGTAGAGGTCGTCGGGGTGTCCGGCGACCTCCATCAGGCCCGGGTCGCGGGAGATCGCGGCGAGCACCCGGGGCTCCATCTGGTCGGCGTCGGCCACCACGAGCCGCCAGCCCTCGTCGGCGACCACGGCCTGCCGGACGACCTTCGGGATCTGCAGCGCCCCGCCGCCGTTGGTGGTCCAGCGGCCGCTGACCGTGCCCCCGGGCAGGTACTCGGGCCGGAACCGCCCGTCGCGCACCCAGTCCGCGAGCCAGCTCCAGCCGTGCGCCGTCCAGATCCGGTACAGCTTCTTGTACGCGACGAGCGGCGCGACCGCCGGATGGTCGAGCTCCTCCAGCTCCCAGCGCCGGGTCGACCGCACCCGGATCCCGGCCTGCGCGAAGGCCCGTATCACGTCCGCCGGCAGATCGGGCCGGACCCGGCGCCCGAACGCCGCCGACACCTCGTCCGCCAGCTCCGCGAGCCGGCGCGGCTCGCCCCCGCCCGCGTACCGCTCGCCGAGCAGCCCGTGCAGCAGCTCCCGGTGCACGTCCGCCCGCCAGGGCAGCCCGGCGCGGTGCATCTCGGCGGCGATCAGCATGCCCGCCGACTCGGCCGCGGTCAGCAGCCGCATCCGGCCCGGGTGCTCGGCCAGGTCGTGCCGGCGCTGCTGCTCCGCGTACACCTCCAGGAGCGCGTCGAAGGGCAGCGCGGTCGACGTGGCCACCGGCTCGAAGAGGGAGTCCTGTGCGGTCGGTTCCGCGGCCCGGAGCGGTGGATCGGGCGGTACGGGCGCGTGGTGCAGGCGCGCCCAGGCCGCGGCGGCCGAGCGGGGTTCGCCGAGCCGCCCCTCGTGGCCGAGGAGCAGCTGCTCGGCGTCCTCCATGTCGTAACACCGCTCGACGCGCACCCCGGCGGCGAGCAGCCGCGGATACACCTCGGCGGTCGACCGCCACACCCAGCGGGCGACCTCGGGCCGGGACCGGACCGCCGCCACCAGGTCCGGCTCGCGCCGCACGGCGCCGGCGGGCAGCCCGTCGGCGCCGAGGGGGACGAGCAGCGCCCCGTCCCCGTCCGGCTCGGGCGCGAGGGCCCACCGGCCGCCCCCCGGACCTCCAGCCGGTTCGTCCACGCCACCCGGTTCGTTCACAGGTGCGAGTCTGGCACCCGCCACTGACAAACGGGCTGTTTGCCTATCAGTGCGGCTTATGCGGCGCGGTGGAACAGCGCCGCCGCCTCGCCCCGCGAACCGACCCCGAGCTTGTTCAGGATGTTCGCCACGTGGAACTTCACCGTGGACTCGCTGATGTGCAGCTCCTGCGCGATCTGCCGGTTCCGGTGCCCGAGCGCGAGGTGGGTGAGGACCTCCACCTCCCGTTCGCCGAGCCCGCTCAGCGGGTCGAGCGCGGCCGTCGGCGCCTCCGGCACGGTGAGCGGGACGGTCGCGGTGAGCGTCGTGCCCCAGCCGGGCACCGCGTCCATGTCGAGCCGGCCGCCGAGGGCCTCCAGGCGGTCGGTGATGCTGCCCGCGCCGAGCGGGCAGGCGTCCAGGAGGCCGGGCCCGTCGTCCCGTACCGTCGCGCGCAGTTCGTGCTCGGTCAGCGTCCAGCCGACGTGCACCCGCGACACCGCCTGCTGCTCCAGGACCACCAGGAGCAGCGCCCGTACGACCGCCCGCGCGCCGTGCGCCACGTCGCCGGGCAGCCCGCGGGCGGCGTCCGGGCCGTCCGGCGGGCCGAGTTCGAGCCGTACCGGGCTGTGCCGCAGCATCGGGCGCAGCCCGTCGGCGAGCCGGGCGAAGGCCTCGAAGGCCGGTTCCTCGGCGATCGAACGGTCGCGGTCGGACGCGGCCCGCAGCTCGATCAGCGCCGACACCGCGAGCTCGGTCGCGGTCGCCCGCGCCGCCGCGTCGTCGAGCGAACGGCTGCGCAGCACCCCGAGCACCCCGGACAGCGCGGCGGCCTGCGCGGTGCTCAGCTCGGCGGTCACCCGCGCCCGGGTGTCGGCCGCCGCCCGCGAACGGGCGAGCGCCCCCGGCAGCGCCTCGCGCGCGAACCGGTCGAAATGGCCGGTCACCAGGTCCCACAGGAGCTGCGCCACGGTCAGGGCGGGCTCCTCGGCCGGGGCGGCGCCCTCCTCCCGTACGAGCACCAGGACCGAGCCGCGCGCGGTGGCGTCGCTCCGTACCGCCACCACCTCCCGTTCCGCGCCGCCGAGGACGGCACGGCCCTGCCAGGGCCGGCCGGCCGTGCCCGCGGCGAGCAGCGGCGCGAGTTCGGCGGCGGTGATCGGCAGCTCGGGCGCGCCCGTCCGCTTGAACGGCGAGTGCGCGCAGTGCGTCGACAGCTCGACGGCCGCCCGGTGCGGGATCAGCTCGGCGAGCACCTCGGACAGCCGGGGGAGCACCGCGCCCAGCGGCCGGCCGATGATGTCGCGGGCCGCCGACAGGGCCCCGGTCGCGGTGAGTTCCATGAGCGTCAAGCGTACGGACGCGGGCGCGCGGACGGCTGTCCTTTCGGACGGGGACGACTGGCCGGAAGGACGGCGGGGGCGGGGCGCTGCCGGGCGCAGGCTGGTTCCCGTCAGCAGCACACGTCACAAGTGCCCGGCCAAATGCCCGGTACAAGCGCCCAGTTACGGGGGGAATCATGGAAGCGATCGTGTACGAGGAGTTCGGCGGCCCCGAGGTGCTGCGGTACGAGGACGGGGTCGCCGTCCCGGAGCCCGGCCCCGGCGAGGTACGGGTCGAGGTGGCGGCGGTCGGGGTCAACCCGCTGGACTGGAAGCGCCGTTACGGGTGGGTGGAGCAGTTCTACCCGACCACCTTCCCGGCCGTCCCCGGCCTGGAGTTCGCGGGCACGGTCGACGCGGTCGGACCCGGGGCGAAGGGCCCCGACGGGAGCGAACTGCGCGTCGGCGACGAGGTGTTCGGGTGGACGAAGACCGGCGCCTACGCCCAGTACGCCCTTGCCGACATCGTGGCCCGCAAGCCCGCCGGCCTCTCCTGGGAGCTCGCGGCGAGCCTCCCGGTCGCGGGCGAGACCGCCGCCCGGGTCCTCGGCCTGCTCGGCGTCCGGGCCGGCGAGACCCTGCTCCTGCACGGTGCCGCGGGGGCCGTCGGGGCGGTGGCCGCGCAGCTGGCCGTGGCGGCCGGCGCGACCGTGATCGGCACGGCGTCCGAGCGCAACCACGGCTTCCTGCGCGAGCTCGGCGTGACCCCGGTGGCGTACGGGGAGGGGCTCGCCGACCGGGTGCGGGCGGCCGCGCCGCAGGGTGTCGACGCGGTGTTCGACGCGGCCGGCACCGACAACCTGCCGGTCTCGATCGAGCTGACGGGCGGCGAGAAGTCCCGCATCGTCACCATCTCCGCCCCGAACGACGTGGCCGCCGAGCACGGCATCGTCTTCTCCGCCGGCGGCACGGACCCGTCCGTCGTGAGCCGGCAGCTGGCCGAGCAGGCCCGCCTGGTCGTCGAGGGACGGCTGCGGGTCGACGTCGCCGAGACCCTGCCGCTGAAGGAGGCCGCGCGGGCGCAGGAGCTGAGCGAGGCGGGGCACGTACGGGGGAAGCTGGTGCTGCTGCCGTGAGGACCGCGCTCCGGGGCCGGGCTCCGGGGCCGGGCTCCGGGGCCGGGCTTCGGGGGGCGCCAGGCTCCGGGGGGTGGCGCCCCTCCGGGGGCGGCGGGCGCGGGGCGGGGCTAACCTCGCGGGGTGAGTGTCACTCCGGGCGCCGCCGCCGGCGGCCGCATCAAGATCTGGTTCCGCTTCGAGCCCCGCGAGGGGTGGCTCCCCATGGACACCGAGGGGCTGTGGGCCGAGCCGGTGGGCGAGGACACGGCACGGGTCGCCAACGTGCCGTTCCTGCAGAACGGCGTGGCCGAGGGGGATGTCGTCCGCTACAAGACGGACGGCGAGGGCGTGCACTGGGCCACCGACCGGGCGGCGGCCTCCGGCAACGTCACCGTCCGCGTGCTGCCCGCCCGCTCCGGCCCGCTCGGCCCGAGCGCCGGCGCGGTGCACGAGCGGTTCGCCCCCTACGGGATCGGCGGCGAGTCGTACAGCGCGGAGTTCCCGCTGGTGGCGCTCACGGTCCCGGCGGACGCGCCGCTGGGCGAGATCAAGGCTCTCCTCGAACGCGGGGAGGCGGACGGCTGGTGGCACTGGGAGCTGGGGTGCGCGACGGAGGCGTGGAACGCGGCGTGAGTCCGCACGCGCCCGACTCCCGCCTGAACCCGCACGCGCCCTCGCTCGCCCTCGCCGGACCCGGCCCGTCCTAGAACCAGCCGGCCTTGATCACCGCGTGGCCCGCGGCGGCGGCCCGCTCGTAGAAGCCGCGCAGGCTCCGGTGGTGGGTCTCGTACATCTCCCGGACCGTGGCGTCGTCCCAGTCGGGCCCCATGGAGCTCACGATCCGGCCGCCCAGCCGCGCCCACAGGGCGTCGAAGGAGACGGTGGCGAGGAAGGCGGCGGCGCGCGCGACCCCGGCCGGTTCGAGGAGGATCAGGGGCGGGTCCGGATAGCGGTCGGTGGGCGCGCCGGCGGGCTGGCGCCCGCCGAACACCGGGAGTTCGGCGTCCGAGGCCGCCGGCTCCGTCCCCGTCCCCGTCCCCGTCTCCGTCCCCGTCTCCGTCCGGTAGAGCTCGTCGAGCCGGCCGTAGTCCTTCTCGATCGCGTCGGCGACGCCCGCCGCGTGCTCGACCTCGATCACGTCCCAGGCCGCGCCCATGAAGGCGGCCAGCCAGTCGTGGTCGTCGCGTATGTCCGACTCCGCCGCGGCCCGCAGATGCAGATGCACGTCGGCCCCCCTCGCCTCGTCCGCCCCGCCTGATCCGACGAGAGGGACGTTATCGGCCACCACTGACAGCCCGGCGCAGCTCCGTGAGACGGCCCCAGGCCGCCGACGCGGGTCCGTCGCCCAGGCCGGCCGTCAGGAGCGAGGTGCAGTAGGCGCGGGTCTCCGGGGCGGCGGTGCGGAGGGCCTCGTTGACGGCGGCGAGGGCGGCGGTCGCGCGGGAGCCGCGGGCGTGGGCGAGGGCGGCGAGGACGGCGGTCGCGAGGTCGGCGGACGCGGCGGGCGCGGTGAGGACCGGCGGGGTGTCCGTGGGGCCGAGGACGAGGGGGCGCAGGCTCAGGGAGGGCCAGCTGCCGAGGCCGGTGGCGAACGGGCCGGCCGCCCAGGCGGCGGTGGCCCGGTCGGGGCAGACGGCGAGGAGGGCGGGCGCGCCGTACCGCTCGCGCAGCCGCGCCACGGCCGCCGTCCAGGCCCGGGCCCGGGCGGGGTCGCGCCGGCCCCGTACGTCGAGGGCGAGCACGAAGGCCCGTCCGGGCACGGGGCGCACCAGCAGCACGCTGTCGACGCCGGGCTCGGTCGGGAGCACCCAGACGAGGGCGTGGGGCGGCGGTACGAGGCCGAGGAGGCGGAAGACGGGGGTCGGAACGAAGTGGGGGAGGCTCAGCATGATCGGCACGCTAGGGGCGGACCAGGAGGGCTGGAAGTGCCTTTGGCATATGACAACCCGTGTGGGTGACGCGCCTCGCCGCTCGTGCTGACGACAGGGCCGACGACAGGCGGGACGGGAGGGAACCCGGCTCCGACCCCGGTTCCCATCCCGTCCCGAAGTACCAGCCTCACCCCTCAGCGGGTGAGCCGCCAGGCGGGGAGCACCGCCCCGGCCGCCGCGACCGTCGCGCAGACGGCGCCCGCCGCCCCGAGGGCCGCCCACGGGAGGTCCGGGCGCACCGGCGCGCCGAGGGCGGCGAGCCCCGCGCCCAGGGTGCCCAGGCAGAGGGCGCAGACGGCCAGGCCGAGGACGGCGCCGAGGGCGGTGGCGAGCAGCGACTCGTATGCCACGACCCGGAGGATCTGTGCGCGGGTGGCGCCGACGAGGCGGAGGGAGGCGAGTTCCGGGCCGCGGGCCGAGGTGGCCATCAGGAGGGTGTTGGCGAGGGCGATCACCGTGTAGAGCAGCGCGATGCCGAGGACCAGGACCAAACCGAGCCGGGTCTGCGAGCCGCCCCCGGCAGGGCCCGCGCCCGCGCTCGCGCCCGTGCTCGCCTGGTCCAGGACGCCCGGGGCGTTGGCCGGGGTCACGAGCGGTTCGTTGCCGCCCGCGCCGCGCGGCAGCACGCCGGCGACCCGGAGGCGTACCGGACCGGAGCCGTCCGCGCGCCAGATCTCCACCGTGTCGCCGACCCGGTGCCGCTCGAACTCCTCCGTCACCACGATCGACCGGTCGTCCAGACCGCCCGGCACCGCCCCGGCCGCCGCCCCGCCCGACACCGCCCGCGCCCCGTACTTGACCAGGGCCTCGGCCCCGTCCCGTACGAAAAGGGAGGTCGGCGCCCCGGCCGGCTGCCGGGCGGACTCCGCCGCCCGCGCCGCGCCCACCGTGCCGAGGAGCGTGCCGGCCAGGGCGACGGTGACCAGGACCGGGGCGGCGACGGCGGCGGTACGGCGTACGGCGGCCGCGCTGTTCTCCCGTACGAGCATCCCGGTCGCCCCGGACAGGCGCTCCGGGAGCCGTACGGCGCGGGCCATCGGGCGTACGAGGGCCGGGGAGAGCAGCGCCACGCCCGTGATCAGGGGCATCGGCAGGGTCGTGTACGTCTTGCGCTTGAGGAGCTCGGCGGGGTCGGTCGCGTACGTCCACGTCAGCAGCGCGAGGCCGCCGAGCAGCAGGGCCGCGCCGCACAGCGCCCGGCCGCGCGGCAGCGCGTCGGCGTCGACGTCCGCCTCGCGCAGCGCGGCGGTCGGGCCGATCCGCCCGGCCCGCCGGGAGGCGGCGAGCGCGCCCGCCACGGCGACGGTCACGCCGGTCCAGAAGGCCGCGTGGTACGGCCAGGAGGTCCCCGAGGTGGTGATGGTGAACCAGGGCGGGGCGATCCCGCCGTCCACCAGGGCCCGGGCGAGCCGGGGCGCGCCCCACGCGCCGAGGAGACAGCCGGCGGCGGAGGCGAGCACTCCGACGGCGGTCGCCTCGGCGAGCAGCAGGCGCCGGACCTGGCCGGGGGTGGCGCCTGCGGTGCGCAGCAGGCCGTACTCGCGGCGGCGCAGGGCGACGGAGAAGGCGAAGGTGGAGGCGACGACGAAGACGGAGACGAAGGCGGTGACACCGCCGGCCGTGCCGAGCAGGGCGTTGAGGGTGACGAGCGCGCGGGCGTCGCGGGCGGCCTCGGGGTCGACGGCGCGCCGGTCGGGGCCGGTGAGCACCCGGTTCCGGTCCCCGGTGAGCCGGGTGACCAGCGCCCGGACCTGGTCCGCCGGGCCGTCGACCCCGACGGCGTCCGGCGCGCCACTCGTTGTCGTCGTCACCGTCCAGCGGGCGCGCAGCTCGCGCAGGAGTTCGGCGTCCACAGGCTGTGGACGGTCGAGCGGCGCGGTCGTGACGGCCGTTCCCGGGCCGCGCCGCACCTCCACCGCGAGCCGGTCCTGCCCCTGGACGACCACGGGCGAATCCGCGAACCGGACCGGCGCCCGTTCGTCCGCCCCCACGGTGGCGGAGAGCCCGAGCCCCATGACGGTCACCAGTCCCACGCCGAGCGCGAGCGCGGTGAACCCGCCGACGAAGGACGCCCAACGCCCGCGCAGCCCGGCGAGCACGACGGTCAGCACGCCGCACCCGCCGTCTCCACGTGCGCCTCCAGGCCCGCCATGCGGGCCGCGACCGTCTCCGCCGTCGGCGCGTGCTGCTCGCCGACGAGCCGTCCGTCGACGAGGAAGAGGACGCGGTCGGCGCGGGCCGCCGCCACCGGGTCGTGGGTGACCATGACGAGCGTCAGGCCGTCCCGGTCGACGAGTTCGCGCAGCAGGTCGAGCACGGCGCGGCCGGTGGTGGAGTCGAGGGCGCCGGTCGGTTCGTCGCCGAAGAGGACGGCAGGCCGGGTGATGAGCGCGCGGGCGAGCGCCACGCGCTGCTGCTGGCCGCCGGAGAGCTCGGCCGGGCGGTGCCGCTCGCGGCCCGCGAGGCCGACCCGGGCGAGGGCCTCGCGCACCTGCGCGCGCGACGGGCGGCGGCCCGCGAGGCGCAGCGGCAGGGCCACGTTCTGGGCGGCGGTGAGCGAGGGCAGCAGATTGAACGACTGGAAGACGAAACCGATCCGGTCCCGCCGCAGCAGCGTCAGCCGCCGCTCGCTCAGCCCGGTCAGCGGCACGCCGTCGATCTCCACGGTGCCGGCCGTCGGCCGGTCGAGCCCGGCCGCGCACTGCAGCAGGGTGGACTTGCCGGAGCCGGACGGGCCCATGACGGCGGTGAAGCTCCCGGCGGGCAGATCGAGGTCGACGCCGTCGAGCGCGCGGACGTCCCGGTGGAGCCGGCGGAGCCCGCGCAGCCGTACGGCGGGGGTGGCGGGGGGAGCGGGCCGGTGGACGGTGGTCGTGGTCGAGGTCATGCCTCCAGCGAACCGTCCGGCCGGCCTCCGATCACGACCACCAGCGGGCGTCCCGGGGTAGGGCCGGCCCTACCCCCACCGCTCACGTGCCCCTACCGCGCCGCGCCCCTGAGGACGGCCGAGCGCTGACAATGGTGTGGTGACGGTGTGGCGGGCGAGGTGCCCGGGACCATCGTTGCCGGGGTGGGCCGATCGTGGAAGGAGGCACATTGATGTCGGAGGGGCACACGGAGGTGACGAGCACGGTCGAGCGCGCCTTCGAGGCGCTGTACGGGGACGACGAGCGCGCTCTCGACACGGCGGCCTCGCTGCTCACGGCGGACCGCACCGCCGACGCCGAACTGGTCCGGCGGGGCGAGGAGTTCGTCCGCTCGCTGTGGGCGCGGGGCTGGCAGCCGGCCGATGCCGTACGGATGGTGCGGCGCGAACTCGGCGACGAGCACGTGCGGTTGGCCGCCGGGCTCGTACGGACGGAGACCGCGCGCTACGAGCGCCTCCCGCACCGCTGGCAGGCGCAGCTCGACGCGCTCGACGAGGGGTCGGTGCGTCCGGGGGCGGACCGCTTCTCGTACGCGACCGCCGTCCTGGAGCTCTACCGGCTGCTCGTCCGGCTGCCCCGCCTCGACGCCGTCGGGCCGGTGCCCGGCGAGACGCTGCCGCCGCCCGTCGCGGGCGAGCCGAAGCTGCTGACCCGGATCCGGGCGCTGCTCGCGAAGGCGGAGCGGACGACGTACGCGGAGGAGGCGGAGGCGCTGACCGCGAAGGCGCAGGAGCTGATGGCCCGGCACAGCCTCGACGAGGCGAGCCTCGCGGCGGGCGCGCCGGCGCCGGAGACCCCGGGCGCGCTGCGGATCGGCGTGGACCCGCCGTACGAGCAGGCGAAGGCGATCCTGCTGGACGCGGTGGCGGGTGCGAACCACTGCCGGGCGGTGTGGAACGAGGCGTACGGCTTCTCGACGGTCGTCGGCTTCGAGGCGGACCTCGACCCGGTCGAACTCCTCTACACCTCCCTGCTCGTGCAGGGCACGGCGGCGATGACCCGCGCGGAGGCCGAACAGCGCGCCGGCGGCCGCAAGCGCACCAAGTCCTTCCGCCAGTCCTTCCTCCTCGCCTACGCCAACCGCCTCGGCGCCCGCCTCGCCACGACCTCCCGCCGGGTCGCCGCCGAGACCCCGACCCTCCTCCCCGCCCTCGCCTCCCGCGACCTCGCCGTCACCGCCCGCACCGACGAACTCTTCCCCGAGACCCGCACCACCCGCGTCCGCGCCGCCTGGGACGAGGCCGGCTGGCACCACGGCACGACGGCGGCGGACCGCGCGGGCCTGGGCGCGCGGGGCAGGGACGAGATCCACTAGGGACCCAAATGCACCTTTCGTCCCTTCTCGCGGCTACGCTCACCCCATGAGCTGGCTCCGGGCGCTGAAGGAGACCGCGCGGTCGGGGTTCTCCGTCGAGCGGCGGCGGTTGGAGCCCGCCGTGGCGGGGCGGGGGGCGCTCGGGCTCGCGCTGGTGGTCGGGGTGTCGCTCGCGGCGTTCGGGCCGGTGGTGGCGGCGTCGTCGGCGTTCGGGGCGTTCCAGGCGGCGATCGCGACGTTCCAGCGGTCGTACCGGCCGCGGCCCACCCTCGCGCTGGCCTCCGGGGCGAGCCTCGCCGTGTCGACGTTCCTCGGATATCTGACCGGCGCCCATCTCGTCCTCTTCCTCGCGCTGCTCGCGCTGTGGACGTTCGTCGCCGGGCTCTCCTGGGCCGCCGGCCCGACCGTGGGCATCATCGCGTCCTCCAACGTGGCGATCATGCTGGTCACGGTCACCCTCCCCACCTCCGTGGCCACCGCCGCCGGGCACGCCGCGATGATCGCGGTCGGCGGACTCGTCCAAGCCGCGCTGATCGTGCTCATGCCGGTGCGCCGCTGGGGCGCCCAGCGCGACGCGCTCGCCGACGCGCTCGCCGCCGAGGCGGACTACGCGCGCAGGCTGCGCCACGACCCGACCGCCTCCTTCGACCCCGTACCGCTCATGACGGCCCGCAGCGCCGCCGCCGTCACCCCGCGCCAGGCCCGCCGCAGGCCCGCCGAACTGCACGGCGCGCGCGGGCTCGCCGAGCGGATCCGGCCGGTGCTCGCCTCGCTCGCGGACCCGGCGGTCGGCGCATCCGCCGAGGGGCCGGAGCGGGACCGGGTGCGCGAGCTGCTCGGCGCGGCGGGGGACACCCTGGACGCCTGCGCGCACGCCATCCGGCACGGCGAACCGGTCGACCCGCCGGCCCACGCGGACGCCGCCCTGCACACCCCGGACACCCTCGCGATCCTCAAGGGCGCGCCCCGCCGCGCGGCCATCCGGCTCGCCGCGCTCCTCGACGACGTCGTCGAGACGGCGGAACCCCGCACCGAGACCGCGGCCGCCGCCCGCAGCCGCCCCACCCTCCTCCAGCTCCTCCCGGTCGCGCTCCGCGCGATGCGCGCCGAGCTGCGCCACGACTCGCCGATCCTGCGGCACGCGCTCCGTGTCACGGCCGTGGCCACCACCGGCTATCTGCTCGGCACCTGGCTCCCCTTCGGCCACGGCTACTGGGCGCCGATGGCCTCCGTGATGGTGATGCGCCCGGACTTCACCCAGACCTACGCCCGCTCCGTCGCCCGCCTCGGCGGCACCCTCGTCGGCGTGGCCCTGGCCACCGGCATCGTGCAGACCGCCCACCCCGGCACCTGGCTGCTCGCCGGCCTCGCCGTGCTGTGCGCCTTCGGGATGTACCTGCTGATGCGCACCGGTTACGCCGCGAGCCAGGTCTTCGTCGCCGCGTACGTCGTCTTCCTCCTCGGCATGGAGGGCGCGGGCGTCACCCAGACCGTCCGCGAACGCGTGCTCCTGACCCTCCTCGGCGGCCTCCTCGCGATGCTGTCGTACGCCGTCTACCCGGCCTGGGAGACGCCCCGGCTTCGCGGCCGGCTCGCGGACTGGCTGAAGGCGGACGGGCGGTACGCGGCGACCGTCGTCGGCCACTTCGCCGACCCGGTCGGCCCGGTCTCCCCGGACGTGCGCGAGGCCCTGCTCGGCACCCGGGCCGCCCGGATCGCCTGGCAGGAGGGGGTGGAGCGGGCCACCCACGAGCCGGTACGGCACCGGGGCCTGTCGCGCGCGGCGGCGGCCGAGGCTGAGGACGCGCTCGCCCAGTTCGGGCGGGTCGCGATGCTCCTGGAGGCGCACCTCCCGGAACGCGGCGCCCCGCCCGTACCCGAGGCCGCGGCCCTCGCGGAGGCCCTGCGCACGGTGACGGAACGCGGCGCCAAGTCCGTACGGGACCGCAAGGCGCCGCCCTTGGCCGAGCTGCGCGAGACGATCGAGGCATGGGAACGGGCCGACGCCCCCGACCACTTCCTGCTGCGCAAGGGCGCGCTGCTGCTCCTCGCCGCGCTCGAAGAGCTGTCGGCGGCGCTCGGCGGGGGCGGTGCGGATGCGTCCCGGCCGCGTGTCATCCAGAAGTCGCCGTCCGGGAGTTGAAGGAAGTGAGGAGCCACTCCGAGGAGTACCCCGAGGAGCCAACCCTCACCGACTTCAGGAGCCCGAAGATGAGTACGCGCACGAGTACGAGCACGGCAGGCCGGCTGTTGGCGGCGGCCGTGCTGGCGGCCGCCGTGGCCGCGCCCGCCACCGCCGTGGCCGCCCCGGCCCCCGCCGCCGTGTCCCTGGCGGCGGCGAAGCACACCTCCCCCGTCCGGGTCGTCGCGTCCGGCGAACGCGTGGACGCGGGCGGCGGGTTCACGATCTGGCTGACCGCCGAGGGCAAGCACTGGCTGAGCCCGGACGGCACCGAGAACTTCCGCAGCGTCGTGGACGGCAACGTCGACACCTCCCGGCCGGGCGTCAGCCACCAGTCCGAGGGCGACCCCACGCAGACCTTCCACTCCGGCCTGTTCTACGGAACCAAGCGCGCCGGACAGGTCGTCCTCACCGACGCGGACGGCCGCAAGACCTCCGCGACCCTCCTCGAACTGCCGGGCCGCCCGGGCTGGGGCGTCTGGTACGCGCACCGGGCGGGCTCGACCGACGGTGTCGGCGTGGCGCTGTACGACCGCAACGGGCGTCTGCTGGCGGAGCTTCCGCCATTCTGACGACCGACCGGACGCACGCGCGGACGCACGAACAGACGCTCACCGAGCGGTGCAAGGCAGGGCCCGGCACGGGGCGGGCCCTGCCCACCGCACCACCGACGAGCGCGAGGTCCTCCACCGTGTCGCACGAGTCGTCGCACGAGCCACCGCACGAACCACGGGACTTACCCGGCCAGGACGACGCCGGCTTCACCGCGTTCGCCGTCGCCGCGTGGCCCCGCCTGGTGCGCACCGCGCAGCTGCTCACCGGCGACTTCCACGAGGCCGAGGACCTGGTGCAGACGACCCTCGCCAAGGTGTACGGGCGCTGGCGCCGGGTGCCGCGCGAGGAGATGGACCTGTACGTGCGGCGGGCGCTCGTCAACAACAACCTCAGCCGGCTCCGCCGCAAACGCGTGGTCCACCTGCTGACCCCGGTCCTCCCGGAGCCGCTGCGGCACGCGGTCGCGGGCCACGCGGAGGCGGTCGAGCAGCGCACCACGCTCCTCGCGGCCCTCGCCGACCTGCCGCCCCGGCAGCGGGCGGTGATGGTGCTGCGCTACTGGGAGGACCTGAGCGAACCGGAGATCGCCGCCGTGCTCCACTGCTCGATCGGCACGGTCAAGACCCACGCCCGCCGCGGCCTCGCCGCCCTCCGCTCCCATCCAGGCCTTGCCCTACCCCCCACCGGAGCCCCCCGATGACCCCCGACGAACCGGACGACGACCCCGACCTCGACCTGCGGGCCGCCTTCGCCGCGGCCGCGTGCGACATCACGCCCGGGCCCGTGCCGCTCGCGGAGGTACGGCGCCGGGGGCTGGCCCTGCGCCGGCGGCGGGCGGTCGCCCTGGCCGCGTTCGCGGTGCTCGCGGTGTCCGGCGCCGCCGCCGTGGCGGGGCTCGCGCTGCCCGTCGGGCCGGAGGTGGCCGCGGCCCCGCCGGTCACCGCCGCCGCTACCACTCCCGTACCTCCCGCACCCCTCCCGCCTGCGATACGCGTGGTGCGGCCGGGGGAGCGGGTGGCCGCGGGCAAGGGGTGGACGGTGTGGCTGACCGCCGAGGGCAAGCACTGGTCGGGGCCGGACGGGTACGCCAACACCCGCAGCGTGACGGACGGCAACATCGCGCTCTCGGAGCCGGGGATCTCGTACCAGCGGGAGGGCGGCCGGGAGGGGGTCTTCCACTCGGGCCTCTACTACGGGACCCGCTCGGTGGGCCGGGTCGAGCTGCGGGACCCGGACGGCGGCACGACGGTCCTCGCGACGCTCCTGGAGCTCCCGGGCCGCCCCGGCTGGGGCGTCTGGTACGCGTACACCGCACCAGCGGCGCGCGATCTGCGCGACCCGCGCGAGGTGACCGACCCGCGGCGTGACCAGGAGGGCCTCGCCGACGTCCTCCTTTACGACCGGGCGGGGCGCCGCCTGGCGGAGCTTCCCGGCATTCCCTCCCGTACCTCCCGTGCCTCACGTACCGTCAGTGAGCCGTGACGTGCGGGCCGTTGACCTGCTACCCGCTGGTAGCACGCTGAGTCGCGTAGTCACTACGCCACCCCTCGTGCACGTGCATCTGCTCATGCAGGCGCATATGAACACGGCTATGATCCGAGGAAGTTGACACCTGCACCAATCATCTCGGGGAGCTACCAGTGCATCACGCGCACCACGCGTACAACGGCATGGCGGCCACGGAGCTTCGTGGTGTCGTGTGGCAGAAGAGCCGGCACAGCAACTCCCAGGGGTCCTGCGTGGAGTTCGCCAAGCTGCCCGGCGGCGATGTCGCGGTGCGCAATTCCCGGCACCCCGACGGACCCGCGCTCGTCTACACGCCCGCCGAGATCGAGGCGCTGCTCGCGGGCGTCAAGGACGGGGAGTTCGACCACCTGGTGTAGGAACGTCCGCGGACGAGGGAGGGCCCCGGTGGCGACCGCCACCGGGGCCCTCCCCTCATGTCACGACTCTCACTCCGGACCCAGCCGGAACAGCGCCCACACCACCTTGCCCTGCAGCGTGCCGGCCAGCGGGTGCCAGCCCCAGCCGTCGGCGAACGACTCCACCAGGAACAGCCCGCGGCCCGACTCGGCGGCGAAGTCCTCCTCGCTGCTCCGTGCCTCCGGGCTCTCCCGGCTGGGGTCGCGCACGGCGCACACCAGGCGCGAGGCCCAGCGCATCAGGTGCAGGCGGACGGGCGGATTCAGGCCTTCCTCGGCGGCCGAGGTCATGGCCGGATCGGTCCCCGCGGGCACCGCGTGGCGCAGCGCGTTGGTGACGAGCTCGGAGACGACGAGGGCGACGTCGTCGAAACGGTCGGTGAGATCCCAGTTGTGGAGCGTCTGACTGGTGAACTTCCGGGCGCCGCGCACCGCTTCGTAGCGGGGCGGAAGGGCGCAGGAGGCCGAGTTCGACACGGTCGCGGGATCGATCGGCGGAAGCCCCTGCCGTAACGGCTCGAGCATGGTCGATCCATTCGGTCCCATGCGAGGCACTCCCGGGAATCGCGGCGGTGGTGCGACAAAGGCGGTGCGACAACGGTGCGGCAGCACGCGTGAGTACGCGGCTGCGCGAGCACCATGGTTCCGGAGGCGACCAAGGGATGCAAGGGCAGATGCACGTGCACGCGCCGGACCTGTCCGTCCCCGTGCCGATTCTGTGCATAAGTCGTCCCCGGACGCGGCCGGGGCTGCCCGGAACCCGCCCTCTATCCGTAATCGAATGTGTACGCGCTGAAGCGTTTAGTGGCAGAATCCGGGGCTCGACGGGGGCTCGACAGCGAGAGCAGCACCGTGAAGGGGAGGCTGGAGCCGTGACGGCAGGCGAATCGAGCGGGGCGAGCGGAAGTGTGGTGCGCCGCATACTGCTTGGCTCCCAGTTGAGGCGACTGCGCGAATCGCGTGGCATCACCCGGGAAGCCGCCGGTTACTCGATCCGGGCGTCCGAATCCAAGATCAGCCGTATGGAGTTGGGAAGGGTGAGCTTCAAGGCCAGGGACGTCGAGGATCTGCTCACGCTCTACGGGGTGTGCGACGACGCCGAGCGCGGCTCGCTGCTCGGCCTGGCCCGCGAGGCCAACGTGGCCGGCTGGTGGCACAGCTTCGGCGACGTGCTGCCCGGCTGGTTCCAGACGTACATCGGCCTCGAAGGCGCCGCCTCCCTCATCCGTATCTATGAAGTGCAGTTCGTCCACGGCCTGTTGCAGACCGAGGCGTACGCCCACGCCGTCGTCTCCCGCGGCATGCCGGGCGCCCCGTGCGCCGAGATCGACCGCCGGGTCGCGCTCCGCCTGGAGCGCCAGAAGGTGCTCGTCTCCGAGAACGCCCCGCATCTGCACGCCGTCCTCGACGAGGCCGCACTGCGCCGCCCGTACGGCGACCGGGCCGTGATGCAGGGCCAGTTGCGGCATCTCATCGAGATCTCCGAACACCCGAACGTGACGCTCCAGGTGATGCCCTTCAGCTACGGCGGCCACGCGGGCGAGAGCGGCGCCTTCACCATGCTCAGCTTCCCCGAGTCCGACCTGTCCGACGTCGTCTACCTGGAACAGCTGACCAGCGCCCTCTACCTCGACAAACGCGAGGAGGTCGGGCAGTACGGCCGGGTCATGGAGCGCCTCCAGAAGGACAGCCCCGATCCCGCCGAAAGCCGTGATCTTCTCCGAGGACTCCTTCAACTCGGCTGATACGTCAGTACGATGACGGGACATCAGTGAGACGGCTGTGACTCTGCAGCCGTCCGTGCCGAAGTCCGCCACCGCGGGTTAGGGGTCTCGTTCCATGGCGTCTGCTCAGTCCTCGGACCACTCGGACTACTTCACCGAACTGGCGCACCAGTACATCGACGGCGAGTGGAAGCCCGGCAGCGGATCCTGGGACATCATCGACTTCAATCCGTACACCGGGGAGAAGCTCGCCGCGATCACCGTCGCGACCGCCGCCGAGGTCGACAACGCCTACCGCGCCGCCGAGCGCGCCCAGGCCGAGTGGGCCGAGACCAACCCGTACACCCGGCGGCTCGTCTTCGAGCGGGCGCTGCGGATCGTCGAGGAGCGCGAGGAGGAGATCGCCGAGGCGATCGTCGCCGAGCTCGGCGGCACCCGCCTCAAGGCGGGCTTCGAGCTGCACCTGGCGAAGGAGTTCCTGCGCGAGGCGATCCAGGTCGCGCTCCGCCCCGAGGGCAGCATCCTGCCCTCGCCGGTGGACGGCAAGGAGAACCGCGTCTACCGCCTGCCGGTCGGCGTCATCGGCGTCATCTCGCCCTTCAACTTCCCCTTCCTCCTCTCCATCAAGTCCGTCGCGCCCGCCCTCGCGCTCGGCAACGCGGTGGTCCTCAAGCCGCACCAGAACACCCCGATCTGCGGCGGCACCCTGGTCGCCAAGGTGCTGGAGGAGGCGGGCCTGCCGGCCGGTCTGCTCAACGTGGTCGTCACCGACATCGCCGAGATCGGCGACGCGCTGCTCACCCACCCGGTCCCGAAGGTCATCTCCTTCACCGGCTCCGACCGCACCGGCCAGCACGTGGCCACCGTCTGCGCCCAGCACTTCAAGCACGCGGTGCTCGAACTCGGCGGCAACAGCGCCCTGATCGTCCTCGACGACGCCGACGTCGACTACGCGGTCGACGCGGCCGTCTTCAGCCGCTTCGTGCACCAGGGCCAGGTCTGCATGGCCGCCAACCGCATCCTGGTGGACCGCACCCTGGAGGCGGAGTTCACCGAGAAGTTCGTCGCCAAGGTGAAGACCCTGCGGGTCGGCGACCCGGCCGACCCGGCCACCCACATCGGCCCGCTCATCAACGCCCAGCAGGCGGAAGCGGTGGCCTCGGTCGTCGAGCAGACCGTGGCGGGCGGCGCGACCGCGCTGCTGCGCGGCACGGTCGACGGCAGCCTGGTCTCCCCGACCGTGCTCACCGGCATCGCCGCCGACGCGCCGGTCCTCAGCCAGGAGATCTTCGGCCCGGTGGCCCTGGTCATCCCGTTCGACGGCGAGGACGAGGCCGTACGGATCGCCAACGACACCCCGTACGGCCTGAGCGGCGCCGTGCACACCGGCAACGTCGAGCGCGGCGTCCGGGTCGCCAAGCGGATCCACACCGGCATGATCCACATCAACGACGGCACCGTGCACGACGAGCCGATCGTCCCCTTCGGCGGCGAGAAGCAGTCGGGCATCGGCCGGCTCAACGGCGAGGCGATGGTCGAGGCCTTCACCACCCGGAAGTGGATCTCGATCCAGCACGGACGCAGCCGGTTCCCGTTCTAGCGCGCGTCACGCGGAGGGTCACGCGGAGGAGGGATCTAGGGCCGAATCTGTCCTAGATCCTCCCTAACGTGGTCCGTGTCGAGAACGAAGGCCGTCCGCACGGCGGGCGCTACGAAAGGCGGCAGTCATGGTTGCTCTGGTCCCCGCGGAGAAGCCCGGCGACGAGCGCGGCGCGCTCCTCAACTTCATCGAGGCCCAGCGCGCCGCGATCGTCCGGGCGTCCTTCGGCCTCACCGACGAGCAGGCGGCGAGCCGCCCCAGCGCGAGCGAGCTCAGCCTCTCCGGCCTGATCAAGCACGTCGCGGAGGCCGAGCTCAACTGGCTGCGGATGGCGCAGCAGCAGCCGAACGAACTGCGCCGGGACGAGTCGACCTGGCACGAGAGCTTCGTGCTCGTGGGCGGGGAGACCGTCGCCGGGACGGTGGCCTTCCTGGAGCGGGTGGCGAAGGAGACGGAGGAGTTCGTCCGGACCGTGCCCAGCCTGGACGACACCTTCCCGCTGCCCGACAAGCCGTGGTTCCCGAAGGACGGCCGGGTCTCGGTCCGCTGGATGCTGCTCCACCTGATCCAGGAGACGGGCCGGCACGCCGGGCACGCGGACATCATCCGCGAGTCGCTCGACGGCAAGGGCTCCTTCGAGCTGATCGAGCTGGAGAGCAAGGTGTAGCCGAAGACACCGAGGACCTACCCTGGTCGAAATTGACCAGGGAGGTCCGTGGGATGTCGGCGATCCGCCTTCTCGTTCTGGGCGCGGTCAAGCAGCACGGCCGCGCCCACGGCTATCAGGTGCGCAACGACCTGGAGTACTGGGGCGCGCACGAGTGGTCCAACGCCAAGCCGGGCTCGATCTACCACGCGCTGAAGCAGATGGCGAAGCAGGGACTGCTCGTCGCCGACGAGATCGCGCCGAGCACGGCCGGCGGGCCGCCGAGGGTCGAGTACGAGATCACGGACGCGGGCCGCGAGGAGTTCCTGCGGCTCCTCCGGGAGGCGCTGTCCACGTACGACCAGCAGATGGACGTCCTGTCGGCGGCGGTCGGCTTCATCGTGGACCTGCCGCGCGCGGAGGCGGTCGAGCTGCTGCGGGCCCGGGTGCGCGGCCTGGACGAGTGGCGGGCCGCGGTGACGGACTACTACACGCCGGAGGGCGGGCCGGGTCAGCTCGGGCACATCGGCGAGATCATGCACCTCTGGGTGCACTCGGCCGACTCGGGCCGGGAGTGGACCCTCGGTCTGATCGAGCGGATCGAGGGCGGGGCGTATGTGTTCGCGGGCGAGGGCGAGCCGTTCGTGGGCGTGCTCGCGGAGGGCCAGGAGAACCCCTTCGCATAATTCTGCGTAATCAAGTTTGACTAGCCCCTCGCGGGGGCATATGGTTCTCCGCTGCGGCAGTGGTCAAATTTGACTACGCAGGTATCGGGAGGAAAGGGATGTCGGTGTCAGTGGGTGGCGACGCGATCCTCATGGAAGGCGTGCGGAAGCGGTACGGAGACGACAAGCAGGCGCTCGACGGCCTCGACCTGACCGTCGCGCGCGGCACGGTGCACGGGCTGCTCGGGCCGAACGGCGCCGGGAAGACCACGACGGTACGGGTGCTCGCCACCCTGCTCCGCCACGACGAGGGCCTGGTGCGGGTGGCCGGGCACGACGTACGGCGCGAGGCGGGCGAGGTGCGGCGGCGGATCGGCCTGCTCGGCCAGCACGCGGCCCTCGACGAGGAGTTGTCCGGCCGGCAGAACCTGGAGATGTTCGGGCGCCTCTACCACCTGGGCGCGCGCGGCGCGGCGGCCCGCGCGGACGCGCTCCTGGAGCGGTTCGGCCTCGCGGACACCGGCCGCAGGCCCGTACGGCAGTACAGCGGCGGCATGCGGCGGCGGCTCGACCTGGCCGCCTCGCTCATCACGGAGCCGGAGGTGCTGTTCCTGGACGAGCCGACCACCGGCCTCGACCCGCGCGGGCGCGGCGAGGTGTGGGAGTCCGTGCGCTCCCTGGTCGGCGGAGGTACGACGGTGCTGCTGACCACGCAGTACCTGGAGGAGGCCGACCAGCTCGCCGACCGGATCTCGGTCGTCGACAGCGGCCGGGTGGTCGCGGACGGCACGCCCGACGAGCTGAAGACCCGGGTCGGCCGGGACCGGATCGACGTGGTCGTACGGGACGGGGCGCGGCTCGACGAGGCGCTGAACGCGCTGCCGTTCGCCCGCGCCGAGGCGGACGTGGACCGCGACCGGCGGCGGATCAGCGCGCCCGTCGAGGACCGGATGGCCTCGCTCGCCCTGACCGTACGGGCCCTGGAGGAGGCGGGCATCGAGGCGGAGGACATCGCGCTGCGCCGCCCGACCCTGGACGAGGTGTTCCTGCACCTGACCGGCGGACGGCCGGCGGACGAGCGGACGGAGGTGGCCGCATGAGCGCGGCGTACGTGGTGAGCGACTGCCTGACCATGACCCGGCGGGAGCTGGCGCACTGGGCGCGGCAGCCGGTGCAGGTCGTGGTCGGCCTGGTCTTCCCGGTGATGATGCTGCTCATGTTCGGCTATCTGGTCGGCGGCGGCCGGGCGGTCGACGGCGACTACGTCGACTTCCTGGTGCCCGGCATGCTCACCCTGACCATGGTGTTCGGGCTCGAAGGCACGATGACGGCGGTCACCCAGGACCTCGACAAGGGCGTGATCGACCGCTTCCGCGCCATGCCGATGACCGACGGCGCGGTCCTCGTCGGCCGGGCGGCCGCCGACATGCTCCAGTCGACCGTGGGCCTGCTGCTGATGATCGGCGTCGGCTACGCGATCGGCTGGCGGGCGGAGGGCGGCTTCGGCGCCTTCCTGGGCGCCCTTGGGCTGCTGCTCCTGCTGCGCTTCGCGATGCTCTGGATCGGGATCTTCCTGGCCCTGGTCGCGGGCCGGGCCGAGCTGGTGCAGGCCGTCCAGATCCTGGTCTGGCCGGTCGGCTTCCTCTCCAACGCCTTCGCGGCGCCCGAGTCGATGCCGGGCTGGCTGGGCGCGTTCGTGGAGTGGAACCCGATGTCGGCGACCGCGACGGCGGTCCGCGAACTGTTCGCGAACCCGGGCGGCGAGCCGGGCTGGGTGGGCGCCGCGGTGCTGTGGCCGGTGCTGCTCGTCGTGGTCTTCTTCCCGCTGGCGGTACGGAGGTTCGGCCGGCTGGGCAGGTAGCGCGGGGGCAGCACCGGCCCTCTCTCAGTGGTGGTCAGTGGTGGAAGGAGGTAGCGGCCTGCTTGTCGTCGGTGAACGGGTGTGGCTGGCGGCGCAGTTCGGGCAGCAGCCGCTCCAGATCCTCGACGAGCAGGTTCGCGAGGTCCGCCGAGAAGCCGTTGCGGCAGACGATCCGCAGCACCGACAGGTCCTCGCGTTCGGCCGGGAAGGTGTAGGCGGGCACCAGCCAGCCGGCTTCGCGGAGCCGGCGGGAGACGTCGAAGACGTCGAAGGACGTGACGTCCGGCGCGGTGGTGAAGGCGAAGACGGGCAGCTGGTCGCCACGGGTGAGGAGGCGGAAGTCGCCCAGGGCCTCGATGCGCCGGGCGAGGTCGGTGGCCACGTCCCGACTGGTCTGCTGGACGGCCCGGTAGCCGGCCCGGCCGAGCCGCAGGAAGGTGTAGTACTGCGCGACCACCTGGGCGCCGGGTCGGGAGAAGTTGAGGGCGAAGGTCGGCATGTCGCCGCCCAGGTAGTTGACCCGGAAGACCAGCTCCTCGGGGAGTTCCTCGGGGGAGCGCCACAGCGCCCAGCCGACGCCCGGGTAGACCAGTCCGTACTTGTGGCCCGAGGTGTTGATGGAGGAGACCCGGGGGAGCCGGAAGTCCCACACCAGGCCCTCGTCGAGGAAGGGCGCGACCATGGCGCCGGAGGCGCCGTCCACGTGCACCGGCACGTCGATCCCGGTGCGCTCCTGGAGGTCGTCGAGCGCGGCGCAGATCTCGGCGACCGGCTCGTAGGAGCCGTCGAAGGTGGAGCCGAGGACGGCGACCACGCCGATGGTGTTCTCGTCGCAGAGCTCGGCGGCGGTGGCCGCGTCCAGGTGGAAGCGGTCGCCCCGCATGGGCACCAGGCGGGCCTCGACCTCCCAGAAGTTGCAGAACTTCTCCCAGCAGACCTGCACGTTGACGCCCATCACCAGATTGGGCCGGGCGGCGGGATAGCGGTCGGCGTTCCTCTTCGCCCAGCGGCGCTTGAGCGCCATGCCGGCCAGCATGCAGGCCTCGCTGGAGCCGGTGGTGGAGCAGCCGACGGTGACGGAGGGGTCGGGGGCGTTCCACAGGTCGGCGAGCATGGCGACGCAGCGGCGCTCCAGTTCGGCGGTGCGCGGGTACTCGTCCTTGTCGATCATGTTCTTGTCGCGGCACTCGCCCATGAGCACCGCCGCCTGGGGTTCCATCCAGGTGGTGACGAAGGTGGCGAGGTTGAGCCGGGAGTTGCCGTCGAGCATCAGCTCGTCGTGAACCAGCTGGTAGGCGCTCATCGGCGCCAGCGGCCCGTCCGGCAGCTTGTGCCGCGGTGGCGCCTCGGTCATGCCGCCGACCGGGTCGGCCTCGCCATAGAACGGGTTGAGGGAGAGGCGGCGTACGGGTGCGGCGTCGGAGGCGCCGTCGTCGGGTCCCTTGTGCAGCGGCACGGCGGGTTCCTTCCTGTACGTACGGGGGCAGGGGCGGGCAGGGGCGGGCGGGGGCGGCTCAGTGCAGTGAGTCGCCGTGTGCGTCGAGTTCGAGCTCGGGGCGCCCGGTGACGACCAGCCAGGCGGGCAGGGAGGCGAGGACGAGGAGCGGGATCATCGCCGGCGAGGCGGCGATGACGGCGGCGATGAAGAGGCTCACCCACCCCTGGTGGGTGGTCGCGAGCACCATGCCGAGGACGGCGGCCGAGACGGCGACCGCCGGATGGATCTCCGTCACGAGCGCCTGCGCGCACAGGCCGAACGCGGCGCCGATGAACACGATCGGGAACACCCGGCCGCCGATGAAGCCGCAGGACGCGGCCACGAGCAGGGCGACCAGCTTCACCACGGCCATCTTGGCGAGCTCGCCCGAACCATAGGTCCCGAGGGACTGGACGAGTTCCTTGGTCTCCGTGAGCCCCTTGAACAGCGTCAGCCGCCCCCCGAGCGCGCCGAGCAGACCCAGGATCAGCCCGCCCAGCGGCAGCATCAGCATGGGGTGCTTCAGCCGGTGGAAGGCCCGGTGGGCGTACGGGAAGGCGTAGCAGGCGAGCAGTCCGAAGAGCGCGGCGAGGGTGGCGATGACCAGGGCGGCGAGGAGGTCTTCGTAGCCGGGGTTCGTGAGCGGCGGCAGGCCCATGTCGAAGCTGGGGTGGTCGACCAGCTGGGTGGTCATCGCCCCGGCGCCGGCCGCCACCAGCGGGGCGAACAGCTTGTCCCACAGCCCGCCCCCGGCGAGCCCGGGCGCCGCCTTCGACGCCAGCGCCTCGGAGATCACCAGCGCGGCCGCCACCGGGGTGCCGAAGAGCGCGCCGAACGTGGCGGCGGTGGCGAGCGACACCCACAGCGCGCCCGGCAGCGCCGGCAGGACCATCCGGCCCAGCCAGAAGGTCAGCGCGATGGCGGAGACGATCGTCGGGTTCTCCGGGCCGAGACTGACGCCGCCGGCCAGTGTGAGCGTGCTGGCGAGCAGCAGACCGGGCACCACCCCGGGCTTGATCGGCGCCCCGCCGAGCCCGACCTCGGCCGGGTCGGAGCCGGCGTGCCCGTACACCTTCCAGACGACGAGACCGACCGCGATGCCGCTCGCGGTCAGCATCACGATGATCCACAGCGAGGAGTACGAGCCGATGCCGAGGGCGTCCGGAAGGGTGTCCCAGACCAGGTCCTGGAGCCGCTCGGCCAGCTTGCTGATCCCCAGATACAGCAGCGCCGAGCCGACCCCGACCACGAGCGCGGGCACGCACAGGGGGAGCAGGACCTTCCGGACGATCTCCGGACCGGCGGGGGGCGGGGCAGGTGCTTGGGTGGTCACCGGCTCACCATAAGTGGGCAAATGCCGTCATACATCCTGACATTCGGGGCTCGCCGCCCCGGAACCACCGGTACGGGCATGCCGGTACGGGCCTGCCGGTACCGGCATGCGCCTCAGGGAATCGGCGCGATCACCACGGCGGTGCCGTACGCGCACACCTCCGTGCCGACGTCGGCGGCCTCCGTCACGTCGAAGCGGAACATCAGGACCGCGTTCGCGCCGCGCGCCCGCGCCTGCTCCACCAGCCGTTCCATGGCCTGGTTACGGGTCTCCACGAGGGTCTTCGTCAGCCCCCGCAGCTCCCCGCCGACCAGCGACTTCAGGCCCGCGCCGATCTGGCTGCCGATGTGCCGCGAGCGGACGGTCAGCCCGAAGACCTCGCCGATCACCTGCTGGACCTGGTGGCCGGGGACGTCGTTCGTCGTCACCACCAGCACGTCCGACTGGGCGGTCTGGCCGCCGCCGTACTCGTCGATGCCCATGCGCATCCACCTCCTGGGCCACAGCCTGCTGCCGGGCTGCCCTGCCCGCATCCGGAAGGGGGCCGCCTGGAACCCGGGGCGTTCGCCGCGCGTTGGTACCTTGGGGCAGCTGTCCCGCACGACACCTCCCATGCCCCCACCGACCGCAGGAGCCCGGAACCCGTGAACACGCTTGCCCTCGGACCGAGCTGGCTGGACCCGGACCACCTGATCGCGACCTTCGGTCTGATCGGTGTCCTCGTCATCGTCTTCGCCGAGTCCGGACTCCTCATCGGCTTCTTCCTGCCCGGTGACTCGCTGCTGTTCACCACCGGCCTGCTGGTCACCACCGGCAAGCTCGACACCCCGCTGTGGCTGGTGTGCGCCCTGGTGGTCGCCGCGGCCGTCATCGGCGACCAGGTGGGCTACCTCTTCGGCCGCAAGGTCGGCCCCGCGCTCTTCAAGCGCCCGGACTCCAAGCTCTTCAAGCAGGAGAACGTCGAGAAGGCCCACGAGTTCTTCGAGAAGCACGGCCCGAAGTCGCTGATCCTGGCCCGCTTCGTGCCGATCGTGCGGACCTTCACGCCGATCATCGCCGGCGTCAGCCGCATGAACTACCGCTCCTTCATCACCTTCAACCTCATCGGCGGCCTCCTGTGGGGCGCCGGCGTGACGCTGCTCGGCTCCGCGCTCGGCAAGGTCGACTTCGTGCACAAGCACATCGAGCTGATCCTCGTCGGGATCGTGCTGATCTCCGTGATCCCGGTCGTCATCGAGATCCTGCGGGCCCGCGCCCAGGCCAAGAAGAACCCGGCCCCCGGCCCCGACACCGACCACGACGCCCCCGGCACCCCGAACCCCCCGGCGGCCGAGCGCGGCCGCCACGCCAAGCGGTAGGGGGAGAACCGGACCACAAGCCCTTCGGGGCGCAGGCGGCCCGTCGCGCTCGCTAGAAGCCTCTCGTACGCTTCGCCGCGCGGCGGGCCGCCGCCGTGCGCGGGGCCTGCATGAAGAGGCGGGCCAGCTCGCCGCCGAGGTTCACGCCGATCGCGATCGCCAGGGCCAGGGCCGCCGCCTTGGCCAGGGACGCGAAGCCCGTGTCCAGGTTGTGCTGGGCGATCGCGAGGACACCGAAGTAGGTCGCGGAACCCGGCAGCAGCGGGCCGATCGCCGCCGTCACGTACGGCAGCGACGAGGTGTGGTGGTAGCGGGCGATCAGCTGCCCGAAGAGGCCCACCAGACCGGCCGCGACCGCCGTCGCCATCACCGCCGAGCCGCCCGCCGTCACCGCGATCGACGCGTAGATCACCCACGCCACCCCGCCGTTCAGCGTCGCGAACAGCACCGTCGCCCGCGACTGCTGCAGCAGGATCGCGAAGGTCGCGCACAGCACCATCGACGCCGCGATCTGCACCGCCGGCCGCTCGACCGCCTTCAGCGCCCCCTCCGGGTTGAGCTCGGCGCCGAACTGCACCGCCAGGTACAGCACCGAAAGCACACCCACCACGATCGCCACGAAGAAGTAGCCGACCTCGAGCAGCCGGGCCGAGGCCGTGATGTAGAAGCCGGTCAGACCGTCCTGCACGGCCGCCACGAGCGCCCGCCCCGGGATCAGCGCGAACAGGCCACCGGTGATCACCGCCGAGGGCCGCAGATCCGCGTGGAGCAGCGTCAGCGCCACCCCCATCGCGGCCGGCGGCATCGCCGCCACCAGGAACTGGTAGAACTCCGGCAGCCCCCGCCCCGCGCACAGCCACGCCAGCCGGTCGCCCAGCATCGCGCCGAGCGCCGCCACGAAGAACACCGTCGCCCCGCCGCCGAGCAGCACCGAGGCCGCGCCCGCCAGCACCCCGGCCGCCGCGGTGAGCACCCAGCCGGGGTACGGGTGCCGGTTGCGGCGGATCTCCGCGAGCCGCCGGTACGCCTCCTCCGGCGACACGTCGTGCGCCGGGTCGTTGATGTCGGCGAGCAGCACGTACACCGCCGCGAGCCGCGTGTAGTCGGTGCCCCGGCGCCGTACCGTACGGTTCGCCGTCACCGGATCGTCCACCAGCGACGGCTGGTACGTGATCGACAGCAGCGTGAACGTCACCGTCGGCTCGCAGCGGTCCAGACCGTACGACCGGCAGATCGCGAACATCGCCGCCTCGACGTCCTCCGCGCCCTCCCCGCCCGCGAGCAGCAGCTCGCCGATGCGCAGGGTCAGGTCGAGCACGCGCGGCACCGGCGGCCCCGCCTCGTCCTCCTTGCGCGCCGCCTCCGGCACCGGCCGCTCGCCGACCGGCAGCCGCAGCATCGTGCGCATCCGGTCCTGCCAGGGCGCGTCCTGCGACAGCCTGACCATCGGTATGCCGTACGCGGGCGTGAACGCCGGCGCGGCCTGCTGGGCCGAGTAGCCCGAGGGCGGAGCGAAGGCGGAACCTTCCTTCTCCGGCGACGGCTCCGCCGCGAGACCTTCCGCGAGCCCCTCCGGCAGCGCGAACTCCGAGGTCGGATGCTCCTCCTCCGGCGGCTCCGGCGGCGCCACCCCGGGCGGCGGCACGAAAGCGCTGCGCGCCTCGTCGGACGCGGGCTTCCGGTCCTCCGGCTCCTCGTCCGGAGCGCCCGGCGCGTCCGGCTTCGCCACCACTCTGTCCGCCCTCATTCCGGCCTGGTACCCACGCGACCGGACCCCATACGGGCCGGTTGAAGCCCAGTATGAACGCGCGAAAGGCGGCGCACCTCAGCAGGTGCACCGCCCTCGCACAAGATCGGATCAAGCCGGCTCAGTGGCCGCCCTGCTCCTCGAAGCGCTTGTACGACTTCTCGACCTCGGCCTCGGCCTCGGCGCGGCCGACCCAGTCGGCGCCCTCGACGGACTTGCCCGGCTCCAGGTCCTTGTAGACCTCGAAGAAGTGCTGGATCTCCAGGCGGTCGAACTCCGGCACGTGGTGGATGTCGCGCAGGTGCTCCATGCGCGGGTCCGTCGCCGGGACGCACAGCAGCTTGTCGTCGCCGCCGGCCTCGTCCGTCATGCGGAACATGCCGATGGCGCGGCACTTGATGAGGCAGCCCGGGAACGTGGGCTCGTCCAGGATGACGAGCGCGTCCAGCGGGTCGCCGTCCTCGCCGAGGGTGTTCTCGACGTAGCCGTAGTCCGTCGGGTAGGCGGTCGAGGTGAAGAGGCGGCGGTCCAGGCGGATCCGACCGGTCTCGTGGTCGACCTCGTACTTGTTCCGCGACCCCTTGGGGATCTCGATGAGAACGTCGAACTCCACGGGTGGATCTCCTCCTGAATCAACACATGTCAATGCTCGCGACGACGCGCGATGGTTAAGTGTCTCTCACGCACGCTCTTGATCGCGAAAGGGGCTGGTCATCACATGCCGGAGGCGAGAACCTGGCAGCTCGTGGCGGGCTCCGCCGTGCTCGGTCTGGCCCTG
Source organism: Streptomyces sp. SKN60 (assembly GCF_026236535.1). Classification (GTDB taxonomy): domain Bacteria; phylum Actinomycetota; class Actinomycetes; order Streptomycetales; family Streptomycetaceae; genus Streptomyces. Next base: position 252,390 of record NZ_JAHTMW010000009.1, read on the forward strand.
GCCGCCGGAGCGGTCACCGCCGCCGGCCCGTGGGACTCCGGTCAGCGTAAGGCCGAGCGCGCCAGGGCGGCCCTCGCGGACGCCCGAGGTGGCGCACATCACGCCGGCCATGCCGCCGGTCCGCCGCCCGCCGCCCCCCGCCGCCCGGCCCCCGCCCCCAGCGCCGCCGGCGTGCTCCGCGCCCTCGGCGCCCCGGACGGACCGGCCGCCGCCGGCCGCACCGGATCCACCCGGACGGGCGACGACCTCGCCCCCGTCCTCGTACCGCTGCTCGGCGACCCCGGCCTCGGCACCCTGCGCACCGCCTCCGTCGTCGACGCCGCCACCGGAAAGCAGCTGTACGGCGAGGGCGCCACCACGCCGATGACCCCCGCCTCCACCATCAAGATCGCCACCGCCGCCGCCGCCCTGTCCGCGCTCGGCCCCGACCACCGCATCGCCACCACCACCGTGGCCGCCCCCGACGGGCGCACCGTCACCCTCGTCGGCGGCGGCGACCCCACCCTCGACCGGACCCGCCTGAAGGCCCTCGCCGACGCCACCGCCCGCGCCCTCAAGGCCCGCGCCGGCACCGCGCCCGCCATCCGCGTCACGTACGACACCAGCCTCTACAAGGGCCCGCTGCTCCACCCGATCGGCCCCAACGACAACCTCGCCCCCGTCACCGCCCTGATGACCGACGAGGGCCGCACCGGCGGCCCCGCCACCGGCCCCGCCCCGCGCACCGCCGACCCCGCCGGCGACACCGCCACCGCCTTCGCCGGACTGCTCCGCAAGGCCGGCGTACGCATCGACGGCGACCCCGCACCCGGTCGTGCCGCCACCGGGCCGAAGGCCGCCCAGCTGGCCCGTACCGACTCCGCACCCCTCGCCGACCTCGTCGAACGCACCCTCACCAGCAGCGACAACGACCTCGCCGAGGCCCTCGCCCGGCAGACCGCGCTCGCCCGCAAGCAGCCCGCCAGCTTCGCCGGCGCCGGCAAGGCCGTCCACGACGAGCTGGCCCGGCTCGGGCTGCCGCTCGCCGGCGCCAGGTTCGCCGACGGCAGCGGCCTCGACCGCAACGACCGGGTCTCCGCCGCCCTCCTCACCGGCCTCCTCACCCGCGCGGCCGACCCCGCCCGGCCCGCCCTGCGCCCCGTCCTCACCGGACTGCCCGTCAGCGGCTTCACCGGCACCCTCGCCGGCCGCTTCGGCACCGGCCCCGCCGCCTCCGGCGCCGGCCTGGTCCGCGCCAAGACCGGCACCCTCACCGGCGTCAACACCCTCGCCGGCACCGTCGTCACCCCCGACGGGCGCCTCCTCGCCTTCGCCTTCCTGGCCGGCCGCACCGACTCCGCGGCCGCCGCCCAGACCGCCCTCGACCGCCTCTCCGCCGCCCTCGCCCAGACCGGCGCCCCCTAGGGGACGGCATGGCGGGCCGACGCGCCGCGCGACCCCGCTGACCCCGGCGAATACTCGCCCGAACCCTCACCGAACGGGCGCCGAGAACGTACGGTTGACGCATGACGAGCATCGGTGGTGCAGGCACATCGGGGATGGTCGACTGGAATCTCGCCGTCACGACGGCGACCCGACTGGTGCGCCCGGGCCCGGAGGTCACCCGCGAAGAGGCCCGCGAGGTCGTCGCCGAACTCCGCCGGCACGCCCGCGCCGCCGAGGACCACGTCCGCGGCTACACCCGGATGATCCCCGAGGGCCACACCCCCGACGACACCCCCGTCCTCGTCGTCGACCGGGCCGGCTGGATCAAGGCCAACGTCGCCGGCTTCCGCGAACTGCTCTCCCCGCTCCTCGACAAGATGAAGGAACGCCGCTCCACCACCCCCGGCGGCACCGTCCTCAGCGCCGTCGGCGGCAAGGTCACCGGCGTCGAGCTCGGCATGCTGCTGTCCTTCCTCGCCTCCCGGATCCTCGGCCAGTACGAGACCTTCGCCCCCGCCACCCGCGAACTCCCCGCCGGCACCGACGGCGGCGGCCGCCTCCTCCTCGTCGCGCCCAACATCGTCCACGTCGAGCGCGAGCTGGACGTCAGCCCCCACGACTTCCGGCTCTGGGTCTGCCTCCACGAGGAGACCCACCGCACCCAGTTCACCGGCGTCCCCTGGCTCCGCGACCACCTCCAGGGCGAGATCCAGTCATTCCTCGCCGCCACCGACGTCGACCCCTCCACCGTCGTCGAACGCCTCCGCGAAGCCGCCCAGGCCCTCGCCGGCGGCCGCCCCGAAGGCGAACAGGGCGAACCTTCCCCCTCCCTCGTCGAACTCGTCCAGACCCCCGAACAGCGCGAGATCCTCGGCCGCCTCACCGCCGTCATGTCCCTCCTCGAAGGCCACGCCGACTACGTCATGGACGGCGTCGGCCCCGACGTCGTGCCCTCCGTCACCGAGATCCGCGAGAAGTTCCAGCAGCGCCGCGCCCGCGGCGCCTCCCGCCTCGACCTCGCCCTGCGCAAGCTCCTCGGCCTCGACGCCAAACTGCGCCAGTACCGCGACGGCGAACGCTTCGTCCGCGCCGTCGTCGACCAGGTCGGCATGGACGGCTTCAACCGCGTCTGGACCTCGCCCAACACCCTGCCCACCAAGACCGAGATCGCCCGCCCCGCCGACTGGGTGGCGAGGGTGCACCGTAAGGCAGACTCGTAAGAGCGGATCGTGAGAGCAGACTCGTGAGAGCAGACTCGTGAGACGGATGCGTCGGATGGCGGAACAGCGCCCCACCCATCACCCGTCCGAGGGACCCTAGACGGCGGGTAAGGCGTGCAATGCTCGGCTGACGGCCAGGTTCTGTCACCATCGACGCACTCTGAGTGACCGAACCCCCCTTTCCGACCGTTAAGACTCCGACCGAGGCACCCCACACTCTCCACGAAGGGCACCGGACATGGGTCCCCATCCTGCGGTCGCGGCGATACGCCTGGCGGTCCGCCGCGTACTCCACGACGTCCTCACCGAGCACTCCGCACAGCACTCCTCCCCGCCCGGTGACGCGCACCCGCTCGTGCTCGTCGCCTGCTCCGGCGGCGCCGACTCCATGGCACTCGCCTCCGCGCTCGCCTTCGAAGCACGCAAACTCCCCCTCCGCGCCGGCGGCGTCACCGTCGACCACGGCCTCCAGCACGGCTCCACCCAGCGCGCCCACGAGGTCGCCGACCGCATGACCGCCCTCGGCCTCGACCCCGTCGACGCCGTCACCGTCACCGTCGGCCGCGACGGCGGACCCGAAGCCGCCGCCCGCGACGCCCGCTACGCCGCCCTCGACGCCGCCGCCGAACGCCACGGCGCCACCGCCGTCCTCCTCGGCCACACCCGCGACGACCAGGCCGAAACCGTCCTCCTCGGCCTCGCCCGCGGCTCCGGCATCCGCTCCCTCTCCGGCATGGCCGCCGTCTCCGGCACCGCGGGCCGCTACCGCCGCCCCTTCCTGGAACTCGACCGGCAGACCGTCCGCAAGGCCTGCATCGCCCAGGAACTCGCCGTCTGGGACGACCCCCACAACGCCGACCCCGCCTACACCCGCTCCCGGCTCCGCCACGAAGGCCTCCCCGCCCTCGAGAAGGCCCTCGGCAAGGGCGTCGTCGAAGCCCTCGCCCGGACGGCCCAGCTCTCCCGCGACGACGCCGACGCCCTCGACTCCTGGGCCGCCGACGCCGAGACCTCCGTACGCGACGAGACCGGCCGCCTCGAGTGCGCCAAACTCTTCGGACTGCCCCCCGCCGTCCGCCGCCGCGTCCTGCGCCGCGCCGTCATCGCGAGCGGCGCCCCCGCCGGCTCCCTCTTCGCCCGCCACATCGAGGAAGTCGACCGGCTGATCACCGGATGGCGCGGCCAGGGCGCCATCAACCTGCCCGGCCGCGTCGAGGCGCTGCGGCAGGGTGGCAGACTTGTCATCCGGCAAGGCTGACCGCAAAGTCGCAAGCTGCAACGAAAGTGACCCGGGTGAACGAGAAGGACATGGGCGCCGACCTCCAGTCGGTCCTCATCACCAAGGAAGAGATCGACGCGAAGCTCGCCGAGCTGGCCGCGAAGATCGACGCGGAGTACGCGGGCAAGGACCTGCTCATCGTCGGCGTGCTCAAGGGCGCCGTGATGGTGATGGCGGACCTGGCACGCGCCCTGTCCACCCCCGTCACCATGGACTGGATGGCCGTCTCCTCCTACGGAGCCGGCACCCAGTCCTCCGGCGTGGTCCGCATCCTCAAGGACCTCGACACCGACATCAAGGGCCGCCACGTCCTGATCGTCGAGGACATCATCGACTCGGGCCTGACCCTGTCCTGGCTCCTGTCCAACCTCGGCTCCCGCGAGCCGGCCTCCCTGGAGGTCTGCACCCTCCTGCGCAAGCCGGACGCCGCCAAGGTCGCCATCGACGTCAAGTGGATCGGCTTCGACATCCCCAACGAGTTCGTCGTCGGCTACGGCCTCGACTACGCCGAGAAGTACCGCAATCTCCCCTTCGTCGGCACCCTCGCCCCGCACGTCTACGGCGGCTGAGGACCCCACCGCTCCAGGGGAACCCGCGCCGTCTTCCCTCCGTTGAAGCAAGGGAAGACGGCCGCGGGCACCGATGCTGGGGTACCGTCCGAAGAACAGCTTTTTCACACCGCAGCTACTCAGCAGCATTCACCTACGGGCAGGAGGGACGGGGCGGCAAGTGCGCCCCGTATGGATGGACGTGAAGCGATACTTCCGTGGGCCGGTCATGTGGATCGTGCTGGCCGTCCTCGCCGTGGTCGTGCTGATGCAGGTCGTCGGCTCGTCCGAGGGCTACAAGACGGTGGACACCGGCAAGGTCGTCCAGGCGATCGACAAGAACCAGGTCAAATCCGCAAAGATCACCACCGGTGACGAGCAGATCGTCAAGATCGAACTCGTCGACGGCCAGAAGATCGACAAGAGCGGCAAGGTCCAGGCCAACTACATCGGCACCCAGGGCGCCGACCTGGCCGACAAGCTGCAGGAGAAGTTCGAGGCCGGACAGATCGAGGGCGGCTACACCGTCTCCCCGACGAAGCAGTCCCCCTTCGTCTCGGTCCTCCTCTCCCTGCTCCCCTTCGTCCTCATCGTGGTCGTCTTCCTCTTCCTGATGAACCAGATGCAGGGCGGCGGCTCCCGCGTCATGAACTTCGGGAAGTCCAAGGCCAAGCTGATCACCAAGGACACCCCCAAGACGACCTTCGCCGACGTGGCGGGCTCGGACGAGGCGGTCGAGGAACTCCACGAGATCAAGGAATTCCTCCAGGAGCCGGCCAAGTTCCAGGCCGTCGGCGCCAAGATCCCCAAGGGCGTGCTGCTGTACGGCCCGCCCGGAACCGGCAAGACCCTCCTCGCCCGCGCCGTCGCAGGCGAGGCCGGCGTGCCGTTCTACTCGATCTCCGGCTCCGACTTCGTCGAGATGTTCGTCGGCGTCGGCGCCAGCCGCGTCCGCGACCTCTTCGAGCAGGCCAAGGCCAACGCCCCCGCCATCGTCTTCGTCGACGAGATCGACGCGGTCGGCCGCCACCGCGGCGCCGGCCTCGGCGGCGGCCACGACGAGCGCGAGCAGACCCTCAACCAGCTGCTCGTCGAGATGGACGGCTTCGACGTCAAGGGCGGCGTCATCCTGATCGCCGCCACCAACCGGCCCGACATCCTCGACCCCGCCCTCCTGCGCCCGGGCCGCTTCGACCGGCAGATCGCCGTCGACCGCCCCGACATGCAGGGCCGCCTGGAGATCCTCAAGGTCCACCAGAAGGGCAAGCCGGTCGCCCCGGACGTCGACCTCGGCGCCGTCGCCCGCCGCACCCCCGGCTTCACCGGTGCCGACCTCTCCAACGTCCTCAACGAGGCGGCGCTCCTCACCGCCCGCTCGGACCAGAAGCTGATCGACAACAAGGCGCTCGACGAGGCCATCGACCGCGTCGTCGCCGGCCCGCAGAAGCGGACCCGGATCATGTCGGACAAGGAGAAGAAGATCACCGCGTACCACGAGGGCGGCCACGCCCTCGTCGCGGCGGCCTCGCCCAACTCCGACCCGGTCCACAAGATCACCATCCTGTCCCGCGGCCGGGCCCTGGGCTACACCATGGTCCTCCCCGACGAGGACAAGTACTCGACCACCCGCAACGAGATGCTCGACCAGCTCGCCTACATGCTGGGCGGGCGCGCCGCCGAGGAACTGGTCTTCCACGACCCGACCACCGGCGCCGCGAACGACATCGAGAAGGCCACCGCCACGGCCCGCGCGATGGTCACCCAGTACGGCATGACCGAGCGGCTCGGCGCCATCAAGTTCGGCGGCGACAACACCGAGCCCTTCCTCGGCCGTGAGATGGCGCACCAGCGCGACTACTCGGAAGAGGTCGCCGCGTTGGTCGACGAAGAGGTCAAGAAGCTCATCGAGACCGCGCACAACGAGGCGTGGGAGATCCTCGTCGAGAACCGCGACGTCCTCGACAACCTGGTCCTGGCGCTCCTGGAGAAGGAGACCCTGGGCAAGGAGGAGATCGCCGAGATCTTCGCCCCCATCGTCAAGCGCCCGGCCCGCCCGGCCTGGACGGGCTCCGCCCGCCGCACCCCCTCCACCCGCCCCCCGGTCCTCTCCCCGAAGGAGCTGGCCCTGACCAACAGCGCCAACGGCTCCTCGTCGGCGACGACCCCGGTCGACACCACCAAGTCGATCGACCTCGCCCCGGAGGACACCCCGGAGCCGTAGGCCTGGGACGGGCCCGGTGGGCCCCGGAATGGAAGCCGCGCCCCCGCAGGTTCTAGCCTGTGGGGGCGCGGCCTATTTCGCGCCATGTCAGAGGACAGACGGAACGAGGCACAGATGACCGACCCGGTGACGCTGGACGGCGAGGGCCCGATCGGCGAGTTCGACGAGAAGCGCGCCGAGAACGCCGTGCGGGAGCTGCTGATCGCGGTCGGCGAGAATCCCGACCGAGAGGGCTTGCGGGAGACTCCCGCGCGCGTGGCGCGGGCGTACAAGGAGCTCTTCGCGGGGCTGTGGCAGACGCCCGAGGACGTCCTGACGACGACGTTCGACCTGGGTCACGACGAGATGGTTCTGGTCAAGGACATTGAACTGACTAGTCAGTGTGAACATCATTTGTTGCCATTCCATGGCGTAGCTCACATTGGTTATATCCCGGCTGAAACGGGCAAAATTACCGGCCTCTCGAAGCTGGCGCGCCTGGTCGATGTCTTCGCCCGCCGTCCGCAGGTGCAAGAGCGTCTGACGACGCAGATCGCCGACTCGCTGATGAAGATCCTCGACGCGCGGGGCGCGATCGTCGTGATCGAGGCCGAGCACATGTGCATGGCGCTGCGTGGAGTCCGTAAGCCCGGGGCGAAGACGACCACTTCGGCGGTACGTGGTCAACTTCGTGACGCTACTACACGTGCCGAGGCTATGTCCCTGATATTGGCCCGTTAGTAGCGGACTGTCCTTCCTGCTCCATACCGTCCCGATCAGTGGAGTTGATCGCTGATCAAGGGGGATCGGTATGGGGTACGGGTTGTCCAGCAATATGTTGGTGAACCTCGTCGGTGGCTGTATCCGGGCGAAGGGCGTGGTGCCGGGCAGCGCGATGTGGACGCTGGACGGCGACCGGGCGGTGCAGACCACGGTTATGGGCGTGACAGCGGTGAAGGGCCGCGAGGCCGTCGACGTGGTCACAGACCACATGACGTTCACCGCGAGCCCGGATCTGCTGCTGAGCACGCCCGATGGCTGGGTGCAGGCACTGGACTCGGCGGGTGCGACGGTCGCTTGGACGCCGGCGCGGAAGCTGCGCCGGGAGCGGTTCATGATCAGGCCGGGCTACGAGTTCGGGTACTTCGTCGGGGCCACCTGTGCTGATGGCACGGTCGGCAAGAACTATGTGTCGCTGGTCGTGAACGAGGAGGGTTTCGCGACCCGGTACGCGGCTGCCTTGACGGCCTGCACGGGGCTTCCTGCGCGCCTGGAGGCGGTAACCCGCCCGTCCGGCTATCTCAGGCGGGACCTGGCGGGTTTCCGGGTCCGGGTCGTCTCCTCGTACCTCTCCGACGCCCTGAGGCACTACGTGGGCGGGGACGCCCACCACATGCGGCAGCGCTTCCCGCGGGCGGTTCTCCGAGATATCGACACGTTCAGCGGGTTCCTCGACGGGTACATCGAGGGCGACGGCTGCCGGATCAAGCACTGGCCCGCGCGGATGATCGTCAGTGCCAATGTCCCGTTCCTGGCAGAGATCGCTCCCGTCATCGGGGCACGGTTCACGCCCGCGACCCACAGGGTGGTCTCTCAGCTCTGTGTCTCCGACCGCTGGCAGAGCCGCGGCACCTTCGCCCCCGAGCACCACCGCCTCGACCCGCCCGAGTCCACCTGGGTCCAGGTCCACGAGGTCCGCCCCCGTCCCGCCCTCGGTGCCAAGCCCTTCACCTTCTACAGCTACCGGCTTTCCCCGCACCCCACCTTCCTGGTGAACGGGCACCTTGTACGCGAGCCGTGGTAGCCCGGGCGGGCTCGGGCGCGAGTCGGAGGGGTGGTCTAGGTTGGCTGCCGTGAGCGCGTGGGGGCGGGGTTATCGATATGTCGGACCGGTCGGGCTGAAGGCTGCGGTCGGGCCTGATGACGGCGGGTGTCGGATCGGTTCGGCTGCCGATTTCGGTGGCTGGGTCGTGGGGCGATCGGCGGCGGAGCTGGCCGAACCGTTCACCTTCGTGGTCGGTATGGACGGTGTGCTTCGGCTGGCGCCGCGGCGGAGCGAGCACGTGGCCTGTGCCGGCGGGGGCATGGTTCTGAGCGCAGGCGAGATCGGCTTCATGCGCGAGGCGGCCCGGTGGACCGTGAGCATGGTCAGCAACCAGTCCACCGGGTACTGCCCGGACGTCAGCTCATGGGCGGAGGTCGCCCGTGCCCTGGACGCCGTGGAGCTTCGGCGGCCTTCCGGCTTCACTCACGAAGTGGTGTTCCGGCGGTGCCCCGACTGTCAGGAGCACAGCATCGTGCGCGAAGACGACTTCGTGTGCGTCTTCTGCGGCAGCGATCTGCCCGTGGTGTGGAACGTGGATCCCACTCGTCACACCGGCTAGCTCACCGGAGCGTGGCCCTGGCCGTTGTGGTCGTCGTCCTCCGGGAGTTTGCAGACGCGTTCCAGGAAGAGGGCGGCGGCGATGACGCCGATGGCCGCCAGGACGGCGAAGGCGGCGTAGATGGCCTGGTCGCGGCGGGCGGGGACGTCGAGGGAGCCGAGGAGGAAGACGCCCGTGCCGCCGTACATGCCGGCGACCAGGGCGGCGACCAGGGCGCTGGCCTGGCCGAAGACGACGGCGCGGGCAGCCATCAGGGGTTCGACGCCCTTGGCGCCGGGGCGGCGCTCGCGCTGGGCCTTGAGGCGGGCGCGCAGCGAGAGGGCCGTGGCGGTGAGGACGACGGCGATGGCGGCGAGGACGATGGGGGCCGCGAGCGGCACGCTGGGGAGCGTGCCGAGCGAGTCCCACAGGCGGGCGGCGCCCCAGGACAGGATGCCGGCGCCGAGGAACAGTCCGGCGAGCACCTTGAGCCGCAGTTGTTTCACCGGGTGTCCTTCGTCCGTGGGTGTCTTCGAGGAGCGTAACGACTACTCGGGGAGTCGGAGTTCCAGGTCGGGGCGCGGCACGACGCCTTCGGTGCCGACGGCGGCGAGGAGGTCGGCGACGGCGCCGTGTCCGGGGAGCTGGGCGTCGGGGTCCACGTCGTGCCAGGGGGCGAGGACGAAGGCGCGCTGGTGGGCGCGGGGGTGCGGGAGGGTGAGGACGGGGTCCTCGCGGACGACGTCGGCGTACGTGATGATGTCGACGTCGATGGTGCGGGCGCCCCAGCGCTCCTCGCGGACCCGGTGGAAGGCTTCCTCGACGGCGTGGGCGCGCTCCAGGAGCGAGGACGGCGGGAGGGTGGTCCGGACGAGGACGACGGCGTTGAAGTACGAGGGCTGGGAGCCGGGCTCGACGCCCCAGGGCTCGGTCTCGTAGACGGGGGAGACGGCCTTGACGCGGAGGCCGGGGGTGTCTTCGAGGGCGTCGACGGCGCCCTGGAGGGTCTCCAGGCGGTTGCCGAGGTTGGCGCCGAGGGCGAGGACGGCCCATTTGGGGTTGGAGAGGGTGACGTCGGCGGCGTCCACGGCGGCGGTGACGGCGGCGGGGACGGGCTGCACGGTGGGGTCGCTGTGCTGGGGCTTCATGCGCGGCTCCGGGTGATGGTGACGGTCACGTCGTCGAAGGGGACGGTGATGGGCGCGTCCGGCTTGTGGACGACGACCTCGACCTCCTGGACGCCGGCGTGCTTGAGGCACTGCTGGGCGATGCGCTCGGCGAGCGTTTCGATGAGGTCCACGGGCTCGCCCTGGACGACGTCGACGACCTCTTCGGCGACGACGCCGTAGTGGACGGTCTTCGTGAGGTCGTCGTCGGCGGCCGCGGCGCGGGTGTCGATGCCGAGGGTGAGGTCGACGATGAAGGTCTGGCCCTCCTCGCGCTCCTTGGGGAAGACGCCGTGGTGTCCTCGGGCCTTGAGGCCGCGCAGCGCGACACGATCCACGCGAATCACTCCTGCTGTCGTAGTTCGGATGGCCACGCAGCCGGGTGCGGACGGCCGGGTGTCCAGCATCGAATCTACCCGCGGGGACCGACAGCCGGACGGGGGGCTCCTGACCGGCGGTGCAGTCGGTCCTTCGGCCGGTCCTTCGGTCGGGGGTTCAGTCGGTGGTGTCGTCGGGGTCGGCGGGGTCGGTCTCGGGGATGACCGGGGAGCCGTGGTGGGACCACACCTTCCACCCGTCCGACGTGCGGCGGAAGACGTTGGTGGCGACGACGAGCTGTCCGACGAGGGGTCCGAGTTCGGCGCCGTCCTCGGCGGGTCCGCCGCTGAGGATGTTCTCGGTGCACGTGACGATGGCCACGTCGTCGGCGAGGGAGATCTCGATGTCGGTGAGGAAGAACTGGATGTAGTCGGTGTTCGCCATGATCAGGGCGTACGAGCGGAGCACCTCGCCGCGGCCGGTGAGGACGGGCCAGCCGGGGTGGACGCAGGAGATGGCGGTGGCGCCGTCGTCGAGCCAGAGGTCGGTGACGGTGTCGAAGTCGCCCTGTTCCATCGCCTCGTAGAAGGCGGTGTTGGCGGCCTCGACGGCGGCCCGGTCGGCTTCGCGGGCGGGTCCGCGGTCGGGTCCGCGGTCGCGGGCGTGGGTCACCGGGCTCCTTCGACGGCTCTGGCGACGCGTACGGCGTCGGCGGTGGCGCGGACCTCGTGGACGCGGACGGCCCAGGCGCCCTCGTGGGCGGCTATGGCGGAGACGGCGGCGGTGGCGGCGTCGCGTTCGCGGGCGGGCGGCGGGGCGGCGCCGGGTTCGCGGGTGAGGACGTGGCCGAGGAAGCGCTTGCGGGAGGCGGCGACGAGGAGGGGGCGGCCGAGGGCGCGGAGCTCGGGGAGGTGGGCGACGAGGGCCAGGTCGTGCGGGGCGAGCTTGGCGAAGCCGAGGCCGGGGTCGAGGACGATCCGTTCGGGGGCGATGCCGCCGTCGACGACGGCCTCCATGCGGGTGCGGAGTTCGGTGACGACTTCGGTGACGACGTCCTCGTACACGGCGAGGCTGTTCATGTCGGCGCTGAAGCCGCGCCAGTGCATGACGACGAAGGGGGCGTGGGTGGCGGCGACGGTGGGGATCATGGCGGGGTCGGCGAGGCCGCCGCTGACGTCGTTGACGAGGGTGGCGCCGGCGTCGATGGCGGCGGCGGCGACGCGGGCGCGCATGGTGTCGACGGAGACGGTGACGCCTTCGGCGGCGAGGCCGTGGACGACGGGGACGACGCGGCGGAGTTCTTCGTCCTCGTCGACGCGGGTGGCGCCGGGGCGGGTGGACTCGCCGCCGACGTCGACGAGGTCGGCGCCTTCGGCGACGAGGTCGAGGCCGTGTTTGACGGCGGCCGTGGTGTCGAACCAGCGGCCGCCGTCGGAGAAGGAGTCGGGGGTCACGTTGACCACGCCCATGACCGCGCAGCGGTCCCACTCCGGCAGGCCTCGCACCGTGCCCCGGTCGATCGTCGTACTCATGTCTCCAGCCTAGGTCCTGTCCGGCGGATCAGGACCGGGGCCCGACGGTCCGCGGGGTCTTCCGGGTCAGGCGGCGCGGACCTCGTGCTCGGCCTGCGAGGGGACGATGTGGGCGCAGGGGCGGGGGGCCGGGGCGGGCTTGCGGCGGGTGAAGGGGCGGGGCAGGGAGAGGTTCACGAAGCCTTCGGCCTGCATGGCGGCGAAGCCGATGCGGGGGAGGTCGCCGCTTTTGCGGTAGACGACGAAGCGGGGTTCCCAGCGGGGCTGGAACTTGGCGTTGAACTTGTAGAGGGACTCGATCTGGAACCAGCGGGAGAGGAAGACGAGGAGCCCGCGCCAGATGCGCAGGACGGGTCCGGCGCCGATCTTCTCGCCGCGGGCGAGGGCGGCCCGGAACATGGCGAAGTTGAGGGAGACGCGCTCGATGCCGAGGCGGGGGGACTGCTGGAGGGCGGCGACGATGAGGAGTTCGTTCATGCCGGGGTCGGCGCTGCGGTCGCGGCGCATGAGCTCCAGGGACATGCCGTCGGTGCCCCACGGGACGAAGTGGATGATCGCCTTCAGGTCGCCGTAGGGGGAGCTGCCGGCGGTGTCGTCGTCCTCTTTGTGGGCGGTCGCTATGACCGCCTCTCCGTCGCCGGGGCCGCCGATGCGGCCGAGGGCCATGGAGAAGCCGCGTTCGGTGTCGGTGCCGCGCCAGTCCTCGGCGGCGCGGCGGACGCGTTCGAGCTCGGCCTCGCCGAGGTCGGAGACGCGGCGGACCTTGGTGGTGTAGCCGTTGCGTTCGATGCGCTTGACCATCTGGCGGACGTTGCGCATGGCGCGGCCGGAGAGGGAGAAGTCGGCGACGTCGACGACGGCCTCGTCGCCGAGTTCGAGGGCGTCGAGTCCGGTCTCGCGGGTCCAGACCTGGCCGCCGGTCTCGGAGCAGCCCATGACGGCGGGGGTCCAGGAGTGGGCCTTGGCCTCGTCCATGAAGCGTTCGATGGCGCCGGGCCAGGCCTCGACGTCGCCGATGGGGTCGCCGCTGGCGAGCATGACGCCGGAGACGACGCGGTAGCAGACGGCGGCCTTGCCGCTGGGGGAGAAGACGACGCCCTTGTCGCGGCGGAGCGCGAAGTGGCCGAGGGAGTCGCGGGCGCCGTGCTTGTCGAGGAGGGCGCGCAGCCGGGTCTCGTCGTCCTCGGTGAGCCGGGCGGCCGGGTGCTCGGGGCGGAAGGCGAGGTAGATGGTGGTGAGGGCGGTGAGCATGCCGAGGGCGCCGAGGGAGTAGCCGACGGTCCAGCCGGTGTTGCCGGCGTAGTCGACGGGGCCTTCGATGCCGAACAGGCCGTAGAGGACGTGTTCGAGGCGGTCGGTGAGGCTGGGGCTGCCGATGACGCGGCGGGGGTGGGCGCTGACGATGGCCAGGCCGAGGGCGAGGGAGCCGGCGCCCATGAGGACGAAGTTGGCGAGGGCGCGCCAGCGGCTGCGCGGGTCGGGCAGGGCGGCGAACTGGTCGCGGTGCACGGCGAGCAGGGTGACGAGCGCGAGGGAGAGCACGGCGCCGGTGACGGAGTGGCGCCAGGCGAGCTGGGCGGCGGCGCCGAGCGGCAGCAGGACGACGGCGGCGCGCCAGGCGCGGCGCTTGTTGCGCTTGAGGCCGTGGGCGAGGAGCAGCAGCAGGACGCCGGCGCTGAGCGAGAGGGCGGCGGAGAGCGGCCCGAGGGTGCCGGGCAGGACCTCGGCGGCGGCGTGCATCCTGCTGGCGCGGAACCGCGGGAGGACGCCCGCGGCGATGTCGATCAGGCCGATGAGCGTGCAGGCCGTGCCGACGAGTGCCGGGACCTTCTCCGGTCGGGGGCCGCGTACGATCCGGCGCACCCGATTCGGAACCGATCCTGATTTGTCCCCATCTACCGTGACAGACATCGCTTCCCGTGCTTCCCCTGGTTCCGCGCTCAGCGAGAGATCGTTGGTCCGGCGGGCCACGGCGCTTGGGCGGGCCGTGCCGGAGGTTTTGCGCCTTCTAGGACGGAGCAGCGATGGGGCGGGTTCACTCGCTCTACGGGAAATCTCAGGGAAAAATCAGGAAGAAAGCTCAGACGTCACATGGGTCTCACCAGCAACAAAGTCCTCGCGCTGGCGGTCGTCGTCGCCGTGGTGTTCTTCGCCGCCACGGTCTGGCTGTGGCCACGCCTGGCGCGCGGCGGCTGGAAGGCCGTCGTGGGGCGGATCGGCATGCTGCTCGTCACCCAGCTGGCGCTGTTCGCCTCGCTGGGTCTGGCCGCGAACAAGTCGTTCCTCTTCTACGGCTCCTGGGCGGACCTGTTCGGCCAGGAGCAGGAGCTCGGCGTGGTCGTGGACCACTCGGCCGGCTCCCGTGACGTGCAGGTCGTCGGCACCCAGGCGCTCGACGTGCCGGGCGGCGGGCGGCCCTCGGTCGGCGGACAGATACAGAAGGTCGTCATAGCGGGCGAGAAGTCGGGGATCGACTCCCCGGCGTACGTGTACCTGCCGCCGGAGTACTTCCAGGGCCGGTACGCGAAGGCGACGTTCCCGGCCTCGGTGGTGCTCACCGGCTACCCGGGCACGGCGGAGAACCTGCTCAAGGGCCTGAAGTACCCCCGGACGGCCTATCAGCAGGCCAAGGACAAGAAGATGCAGCCGATGATCCTGGTGATGCTGCGCCCGACCGTGGCGCCGCCCCGGGACACCGAGTGCGTGGACGTGCCGGGCGGCCCGCAGACCGAGACCTTCTTCGCCGAGGACCTGCCGAAGGCGATCTCGCAGACCTACCGGGTCGGTACGCAGGCCCGGAACTGGGGCTTCATGGGCAACTCGACCGGCGGCTACTGCGCGCTGAAGATCGTGCTGCACCACCCGGACCGGTTCGCGGCGGGCGCCGGCTTCTCCGCGTACTACAAGGCGGCGGACGACGTGACGACCGGCGACCTGTTCCACGGGGACAAGGCGGCGAAGAACCGGGCCGACCTGCTGTGGAGCCTGGACCACACGCCGCCGCGGAACACCTCGTTCCTGGTGACCTCCTCGCGGCAGGGCGAGGGCAACCTGAAGGGGACGAAGGAGTTCATCCGCAAGGTGAAGGCCCCGGCCCGGGTCTCGTCGATCATGCTCGACAGCGGCGGCCACAACTTCAACACGTGGAACCGGGAGATCCCGCCGGGCCTGGTGTGGATGGCCGGCCGGCTCAGCGCGAGGTGATCTGCTTCGGTACGGGTTCGGGTGCGGGTTCCGGCACGGATACGGCGGTACGGCGCAGGGCGCGGTGGACCCCGGCCGTGGTGAGGGAGCCGAGCACCCGGTCGGGCGCGCCGGGCGCGTGGACGGCGACCCGGCCGGCGTCGTGCTGGAGGAGGACGGCGAGGGCGTCCTTCAGGGAGGCGCCGAGGGGGACGGCGGGGTGCGCGTCCGTGCCTTCTCCCTCGGCCGGGGCCTCCAGGTCGGCCTCGGTGACCGGGGTGACGGCGAGCCGCTTCAGGCTCCGGTCCGCGCCGACGAAGTCGGCCACGTACGGGGTGGCGGGTGCGGCGAGCACGGTGGCCGGGGTGTCGAACTGCTCGATGCGGCCCTGCCCGTAGACGGCGATCCGGTCGCCGAGCCGCACCGCCTCCTCCAGGTCGTGGGTGACGAAGAGCACCGTCTTGCGGACGGTGGCCTGGAGCCGCAGGAACTCGCTCTGCAGATGCTCGCGCACCACCGGGTCGACCGCGCCGAAGGGCTCGTCCATGAGCAGCACCGGCGGATCGGCGGCGAGCGCCCGGGCCACCCCGACCCGCTGGCGCTGCCCGCCGGACAGCTGCTCGGGGTAGCGGTGGCCGTAGGTGCCGGGGTCCAGGCCGACCAGGTCGAGGAGTTCGGCGGCCCGCTCGCGCGCCTTCGCCTTCTTCCAGCCGAGCAGGGCCGGGACGGTGGCGGTGTTGTCGAGGACGGTGCGGTGCGGGAAGAGGCCGACCTGCTGGATGACGTAGCCGATGGTGCGGCGCAGCCGGACCGGGTCGACGGCGGCGACGTCCTCGCCGTCGAGCAGGATCCGGCCGGAGCTCGGTTCGACGAGCCGGTTCACCATCTTCATGGTGGTGGTCTTGCCGCAGCCGGACGGGCCGACGAGCGTGACCAGTTCGCCCTCGGCGACCTCGAAGGTCAGGTCGTCCACGGCCGTCGTGCCGTCCGCGTACCGCTTGGTCACCTGCTCGAACCGGATCATGGTTCCCCATTCTGACCCCTCACGGCCCGAGTTGTGTGAAGGAAGTATTTCCACATCGTGGCGCTTCGGCCGTGTGCCCGGTGATTGTCAGTGCCGGAGGTTAGGGTCGCCAGACGGATGTTCGAAGGTGAGGGATGTCCGAAGGCGTGGGGGAGGGGGTGCGCATGGCCACGGCGAACTGCCTGGTGACGAACGACTGGATCTGCGGGGAGTATCTGCGCACCCGCAGCCAGGAGTTGACCGACGCCACCGTCCAACATGTGGGAATCACCACGGCGTCGGTGCTGCTCGGCCTCCTCGTCGCCTTCCCGCTGGCGCTCCTGGTGCGCGCCCGGCCGCGCTGGGCGGGTCCGGTCCTCGGTCTCACCACGCTGCTCTACACGATCCCCTCGCTCGCGATGTTCTCGCTGCTCCTGCCCTTCCTCGGGCTGTCCACCGCGCTCGTCGTGACCGGCCTCGTGCTCTACTCGCTGACCATCCTGGTCCGCGGCGTCCTGGCCGGCCTCGCCGCCGTGCCCGCCGAGACCCGGGAGGCGGCGCGAGGCATGGGGTACGGGTCGGGCCGGCTGCTCTGGGAGGTCGAACTGCCCCTCGCGCTCCCGGCCCTGATGGCCGGCATACGGATGGCGACGGTCTCCACCGTCGCGCTCACCACCGTCGGCTCGGTCGTCGGCCGCGGCGGCCTCGGCAACCTCATCGAGGACGCCCTGCCCACCTTCTTCAAGGCCCAGGTGCTCGCCGCCTCCGTGCTGTGTGTGCTCCTCGCGGTCGCCGCCGACCTGCTGCTGCTCGGCCTCCAGCGGCTGCTCACCCCCTGGACCCGGGTCCGGGCCCGGGCCGCGGCGGGGGGTGGGTGAGATGGGCGTCTTCGCGGACACCTGGACCTGGCTCACCACCGGCGCCCACTGGACCGGGGAGAACGGGGTGGGCCACCGGCTCGCCGAGCACCTGTACGTGAGCGGGACGGCGCTGCTCCTCGCCTGCGCCGTCGCCCTGCCCCTCGGCCTCTGGCTCGGCCACCTCGGCCGGGGCGGCGCGCTCGCGGTCAACGTCTCCAACGCGGGCCGGGCGGTCCCCGTCTTCGCGGTCCTCGCCCTCTTCATGGTGTCGCCGCTGCGCAACGCCGGATACGTGCCGACCGTCGTCGCCCTCGTCCTCTTCGCGACACCCCCGCTGCTCACCCACGCCTATGTGGGCGTACGGGAGGTGGACCGGGCCGTTGTCGAGGCCGCCCGCGGCATGGGCATGTCCGGCGGGCAGCTGTTCCGCGGGGTCGAACTGCCCCTCGCCCGGCCGATGCTGATGACCGGGCTGCGCTCCGCCGCCGTCCAGGTGGTCGCCACCGCGACCATCGCCGCCATGGTCGGCCAGGGCGGCCTCGGCCGGGTCATCACCGCCGGCTTCAACACGTACAACACACCGCAGGTGGTCGCGGGCGCCGTGCTCGTGGCCCTGCTCGCCCTTCTCGTGGAGGGGCTGCTCGTGGCGGCGGACCGCTTGCTCGGCCGCGCCGGACGACCGGTCGGCAGACCGGCCGCAGGACCGACCGCAGGACCGACCGCAGGACCGAAGGGATGATCTTTGTGAGCAGGACCTTGCGCAGCACGGGGGCGGCACTGGGCGCGATGGCGCTGGCCGTCTCGCTCGCCGCGTGCGGGGGCGGCGACAGCCTGGAGAACTCCAAGGCCGGCGGCGGGGAGGGCGGCAGCGCGGCCGCGGGCGGCGGGAAGGGCTCGGTCGTGGTCGGCGCGGCCGCGTTCACCGAGGCCAAGGTGCTCGCCGAGCTCTACGCCCAGGTGCTCGACGACGCCGGATACTCGGCGAGCGTCACCACCGTGAAGAATCGCGAGCTGTACGAACCGTCCCTGGAGAAGGGCGAGATCGACGTCGTACCGGAATACGCGGCCACGCTCGCCGAATTCCTCAACGCGAAGGCGAACGGGCCGAAGGCCCCCGAGGAGCGGCCGGTCGCCTCCGGGGACCCCGCCGCCACCACCGAAGCCCTGAAGAAGCTCGCCGAGCCGCGCGGACTGAAGGTGCTGCCGTTCGGCGCGGCCGTCGACCAGAACGCCTTCGCCGTGAGCCGGGAATTCGCGGAGAAGAACAAGCTGACCACGCTTTCCGATCTCGGCCGCGCCAAGCTGAAGGTGAAGATCGCCGCCGGCGACGAATGCGAGATCCGCCCCTTCTGCGCGCCCGGTCTGAAGAAGACCTACGGCATCGACGTCGCCGGCGTCGACCCCAAGGGAGTCGGCACCCCGCAGGCCAAGCAGGCCGTCAAGGACGGGGTGGACCAGCTCGTCCTCACCACCACCACGGACGCCACCGTGGAGTCCTTCGGACTCGTCTTCCTGCAGGACGACAAGAAGCTGCAGAACGCGGACAACGTGCTGCCGGTCGTCAATGCCAAGGACGCCGGATCGCCGGAGATAGCCGCCGCCCTCTTCAAGATCACCCAGGTCCTGAGCACGGCGGATCTCGCCGAACTCAACCGCAGGGTCGACGCCGAGCGGGCGAAGCCCGAGGACGTCGCGAAGGACTATCTGGAGTCGAAGGGGCTGCTCAAGAAGTAGGCCCGGGAGAAGCGGAGTCGGCCCGGCCCGTCGGGTAAAGGCGACGGGCCGGGGCGGCGACGGCGAGAACTCGCCAAGAGATTGCCGGGGCGACCCCCCATACAGCGCCTACGCACGGTAAATTTCAGGCCATGCCACGTGGACGCCACCGCCATTCCCCGCCCCTGCACAAGCTCCTGCCGCCCTCCGCGGTCGCCGGGGCTTCGGTCGTCTGTGCCGCGGGCGCCTGGCTGCTCGGTGATCCCGTGGTGCTGCGGCTGCTCGTCGCGGCCGCGGCGGCCGCCGCCGTCACCGGCGCCGTCCTCATGCGCAGTTGGGACCGCGAGGCCGGCCGCCAGGTCGCCGAGCTCGACCGGGCCCGCACCGCCGACCAGTGGAAGCACGAGGAGCGGATCGCCGAGCTGGAGTCCGACCTGGACGAGTCGCGCGAACTGCGCACCCGCCTGGACGCCAAGCTGCGCGCCAAGCGCGTCGAGCTGGCCGGTCTGCGCACCGAGCACGCCGACCTGCTGCGCCGCTACGCCACGGCCGAGACCGAGCGCGCCAGCGCCCTGGAGGGGCGCCGCATGCTCGCCCTGGAGTCCTCCGCCGCGGCCGCCGGCGCCGTCAAGGAACTCCCCGCCGCCGGCTCCACGCCGACGCCCGAGGCCTACCGCCGTGCCGCCGAGGCGCTGCGCAAGCTCGCGGGAGGGACCGACGAGGAGGCGGGGGAGCAGGCCGACCCCGAGCCGGAGCCGGCAGTGCAGGCGGAAGCCGCTCCCGTACCCGCGCCCGCTCCCGTACCGGCGCCCGCGCCCGCGCAGGACGAGGCCGACCACACCAAGGCCCCGGCGATGCGCCATGTGCCCGCCGCGGCCGCGATCGTCCCGTACGCCGCGCGCCGGGCGGCCCGCCCCACCGGCAACTTCGACTACTTCGGCACCCAGAGCACGCAGCCCGCGATCGGCGCCAAGAAGGCCGCCGCCGCGATCGAGGCCGTCCAGGACACGGACCTGGCCGACGTCGTCGGCGAGGAGGTCCTCGCGGCCGCCACGCCGCGCCCCCCGGAGCAGCGCGCGGTCGGTCAGGTCATCGACCTGACCGCGCACGACGAGACCGAGCAGCTGGACGTGGCGGAGCTGCGCGGCGCGGTCAGCTCGTAACGGCCGTAACGCCGTAAAGAGAGCGCAGAAGGCGCCGGTGGACGATTCCACCGGCGCCTTCCGCATGAGTCTGCGGTTACTTGTCGATGTCGCCGACCACGAAGAACAGCGAGCCGAGGATCGCCACCATGTCCGCGACCAGCGTCCCCGGCAGCAGCTCCACCAGCGCCTGGATGTTGTTGTACGAGGCCGAGCGCAGCTTCAGCCGGTACGGCGTCTTCTCGCCCTTGGAGACCAGGTAGTAGCCGTTGATGCCGAGCGGGTTCTCGGTCCAGGCGTAGGTGTGGCCCTCCGGCGCCTTCAGGACCTTCGGCAGCCGCTGGTTGATCGGCCCCTGCGGCAGCGCGTCGAGCCGGTCCAGACAGGCGTCGGCGAGTTCGAGGGCGTTGTGGGTCTGGTCGAGCAGGCACTCGAAGCGGGCCAGGCAGTCGCCCTCGGTCCGGGTCACCACCCGCAGCACGTCCTGGAGTTCCCCGTACGCGAGGTACGGCTCGTCCCGGCGCAGGTCGAAGTCGACCCCCGAGGCGCGGGCGATCGGCCCGGACACCCCGTACGCGTGCACCGTCTCGGGCCGCAGCACGCCGACCCCGCGGGTCCGGCCGCGGAAGATCTCGTTGCCGAGGACCAGCTTGTCGTACACGTCCATCCGGGAGCGCACGTCCGCGACCGCCTGCCGGGCCCGGCCGAGCCAGCCCGCCGGCAGGTCCTCCTTCAGGCCGCCGACCCGGTTGAACATGTAGTGCATCCGGCCGCCGGAGACCTCCTCCATGACGGTCTGGAGCTCCTCGCGCTCGCGGAAGGCGTGGAAGACGGGCGTGATGCCGCCCAGTTCGAGCGGGTACGAGCCGAGGAACATCAGATGGTTGAGCACCCGGTTCAGCTCGGCGAGCAGCGTCCGCGTCCACACCGCCCGCTCCGGCACCTCCATGCCGAGCATCCGCTCGACGGCCATGACGACCCCGAGCTCGTTGGAGAACGCCGACAGCCAGTCGTGCCGGTTGGCCAGCATCACGATCTGCCGGTAGTCCCGGGCCTCGAACAGCTTCTCCGCGCCGCGGTGCATGTACCCGACGACCGGCTCGGCCTCCCGGATCACCTCGCCGTCGAGGACCAGGCGCAGCCGGAGCACGCCGTGCGTGGAGGGATGCTGCGGCCCGATGTTCAGCACCATGTCGGTGCTCTCCGCCGCGCCGCCGATGCCGACCGTGGTCTCCGTCATGCGGTCAGTATCCCCCGTGCCCCGAAGCACCCGGGACCCGCTGGACCAGCCACCGGAAGTCGCCGAGGCCGCCGGTGGCCGTCAGCTCGGCGGCCTCGCCCGCCGCGGCCAGCGCGCGGACGTAGCCGGCGGGGTCGGTGGTGGCGAGGGCGAGCGGCGGCCGGGTCCCGATCACCCCGAGCTCGTGCAGCGCCTCGCGCTGGGTGAGCAGCCTGGTGCCGGTGCCGGTGCCGGTGCCGGTGCCGGTGCCGGTGGCGGGGCCGAGGCCGGGGCCGGAGCGGGAGCCGGTGCCGAGGCCGGAGCCGGTGGTGCCCGTGCCCGCGCCCGTGCCGGAGCCGGGCGGTATGGCGTACGGCACCGCCGCCGCGCACGCGTCCAGGGCCACATGCGCGGTCAGGTCCCGGCTGCCGTCCGGTACCGGCGGGACCTCGCGCCCGCCGCGGAAGCCGGTGAGGGTGCCGAAGGGCGGCCGGGCGGGGGCCAGGTGCGCGTAGTCGACCGCGACCGCCGTGCTGCCCGGCGCGAGCGCGCCGACCGCCGCCGCCCAGGCCTCGTCGCGGGTCCGGCCGATCTCCGCCCGCTCGCCCGGCTCCCGCAGCGGCCACCAGCGCGCCAGCCACCGAGCGTCGGCGCCGGTCACGACCGCGCCCAGCCGCTCCGTACCGCCCGCGTCGACCTCCACGTACCGCACCGTGCCGTCCTCGTCGGCCTGCGCCACGTCCACCGGCACGTTGTCCAGCCACTCGTTCGCGAAAAGAAGCCCGCGCTCGCCCTCCGGGATCCGGTCGGTCCAGCTGATCCGCGGGTCCAGACCGGCCGGGCGGGACGCGCGCTCCACCCCGTACGCCCGGACCCCGCCGCGCAGATCGGCCGGCAGCGCGGCGAGGACCCCGGTGAGCAGCTCGCCGCGGCCCGCGCCCATGTCCACGAACGCCGGCTCGTCGGTGTCCAGCTCCTCCGCCACCCGGACGAGGAGGCGGGCCACGGCGCCCGCGAACAACGGGGAGGCGTGCACCGAGGTCCGGAAGTGCCCGGCCGGTCCCTCGGGCCGCAGGAAGAAGCCTCCGGGGCCGTACAGGGCCCGTTCCATGGCCTCCCGCCAGCCGAGCCACCCCGGCCACCGCCGCTGCGATTCACCCGTCTCGTCTGTCACCTCGTCCGTCACGTGCCCCAGTCTCCACCTTGGGGAGTAGGGGCCGGAGCGGAAGGATCGCCCCCACGGTTGACCCCTGCACCTATCCGCTTTCCCTACGCTGGGTCACGTGCAGCGCCTCTACGACTTCCTCCGCAGACACCCGACGGGCGTCGACACCTTCTGGGCCGTCGTCCTCTTCGGGTTCTCCCTGCTGTGGGTGGCCTCGAAGCCCACGGGGGCCGAGGGGGCACCCGCGGTGTACGCCGTCGTCGCGGCGCTGCTCTCCCTGGTCGTGGCGCTGCGCCGGCGCATGCCGGAGAAGATGCTGGTGCTCACGGTGCTGCTCGGCCTCGCGCAGCTCGCCTTCGGCCTCGTGCCGTTCATGGCCGACTTCGCCATGCTCGTGATCATCTACACCGTCGCCGCGCACGACGGCCCGCGCTGGGCCTCCCGGCTCGCCCTGGCCGGCGGGCTGAGCGCCGCGACCCTCTCCCAGCTGCGCTGGCCGCTGGAGGACGGCGCGGAGTCCTCCGCCGCCAAGATCTTCTTCACGGTCATCATGACCGTGCCCTTCGCCCTCGCCTGGGTCCTCGGCGACTCCCTGCGCACCCGCCGCGCCTACTTCGCGCAGCTGGAGGAACGTGCCTCCCGCCTGGAGAAGGAGCGCGAGGCGCAGGCCAAGGTCGCCGTCGCCGCCGAGCGCGCCCGGATCGCCCGCGAGCTGCACGACGTCGTCGCCCACAACGTCTCCGTGATGGTGGTGCAGGCCGACGGCGCCGCCTACGTCATGGACTCCTCGCCCGAGACCGCCAAGCAGGCCCTGGAGACCATCTCCTCCACCGGCCGGCAGGCCCTCGCCGAGATGCGCCGGCTGCTCGGCATCCTGCGCACCGGCGAGCACCAGGAGGCCGGGGAGTACGTGCCGCAGCCCGACGTCCAGCAGATCGAGGACCTCGTCGAGCAGGTCCGCGGCGCCGGCCTCGCCGTCGACTTCAAGGTCGAGGGCACCCCGCGCCCGCTGCCCAGCGGCGTCGAGCTCACCGCGTACCGGATCGTCCAGGAAGCCCTCACCAACAGCCGTAAGCACGGCGGCCCCGACGTCGGCGCCAGCGTCCGGCTCGTCTACTTCGACGACGGCCTCGGCCTGCTCGTCGAGGACGACGGGCGCGGGGCGCCGCAGGAGATGTACGAGGACGGCGGCGCCGACGGCCGCGGCCACGGCCTGATCGGCATGCGCGAGCGCGTCGGCATGGTCGGCGGCACGCTCGACGCGGGCCCGCGCCCCGGCGGCGGCTTCCGCATCAGCGCCCTGCTCCCCCTCAAGCCCGCCCACTGACGACTCTTAAGGAGTCATTGCATGTCCATCCGCGTGATGCTCGTCGACGACCAGGTGCTGCTGCGCACCGGTTTCCGCATGGTGCTCGCCGCCCAGCCGGACATGGAGGTCGTGGCGGAGGCCGGTGACGGCGTCGAGGCCCTGGAGGCGCTGCGCGGCACCGAGGTCGACGTCGTCCTGATGGACGTGCGCATGCCGAAGCTGGACGGCGTGGAGACCACCCGCCGGATCTGCTCCGCGCCCGACGCCCCGAAGGTGCTGATCCTCACCACCTTCGACCTCGACGAGTACGCCTTCTCCGGGCTCAAGGCGGGCGCCAGCGGCTTCATGCTGAAGGACGTGCCGCCGGCCGAGCTGCTCGGCGCGATCCGCTCCGTGCACAGCGGCGACGCCGTCGTCGCCCCGTCCACCACCCGCCGGCTCCTCGACCGCTTCTCGCCGATGCTGCCGTCGAGCGGCCAGGACACCGGCCACAAGGACCTGGACAAGCTCACCGACCGCGAGCGCGAGGTCATGCTGCTCGTCGCGCAGGGCCTGTCCAACGGCGAGATCGCCGCCCGCCTCGTGCTCTCCGAGGCCACCGTCAAGACCCACGTCGGCCGCATCCTCACCAAGCTGGGCCTGCGCGACCGGGTGCAGGTGGTGGTGCTCGCGTACGAGACGGGGCTGGTGCGGGCCGGGGGTGCCGGGGGTGCGGGGGGCCGCTGACATGCTGCTGTGGATCAACGGGCCGTTCGGCGGCGGCAAGACGCAGACGGCGTACGAGCTGCGCCGCCGGCTGCCCGGCAGCGTTGTCTGCGACCCCGAGCACATCGGCTTCGGCCTGCACCGCACGCTGCCGGAGGCGCTGCGCGGGGACTTCCAGGACCTGCCGGCCTGGCGGCAGGGCGTATACGACGTCCTCGACCTGGCGCTGCGCCGCCACCACGACGGGCCGGTGATCGTGCCCATGACGCTCGTCGAGCCCGCGTACTTCGCGGAGGTCGTCGGGCGGCTGCGGGACGCTCACGGCGCGGACCGGGTCCGGCACTTCGCGCTGCTCGCGGAGCGGGAGCGGGTTCTGAAGCGGCTCAGCGAGCGGGGCCTCGGGCGCGGGCTCAAGCGCGAGAGCTTCGCCGTACGGAAGCTGGACGGCTGCCTGGAGCGGCTCGCCGGCCCGGAGTTCGCCGACCACATCCGTACGGACGAGCTGACCGTGCCGCAGGTCGCCGAGCGGGTGGCGGGGCTGGCCGGACTGCCGATCGCGCCGAACAGGGACGGGCGGGTGCGGCACCGGCTGCGGCGGATGCGGGTGGGTCTGGCCCACATCCGCTTCGACTAGCTGCGGTCAGCGGAGTACGGACTCCAGGAAGTCGCTGCCCAGGCGGGCGACCGCCGAGAAGTCCAGCTGGTGCAGCACGTACCGGCCGCGCCGCTGCGTGGTCAGCAGCCCCGCCTTCTTCAGGAGCGAGAGGTGCCGGGACACCTCCGGGGCCGTGATGCCGTACGCGTCCGCCAGCTCGCTCGTCGAGTACGCACTGCGCGACAGGTTCCGGCACAGGCTCATCCGCATGGGGTGCGCCAGCGCCTCCAGGCGCAGCCGCACCGTCTCCACGGACTCGGTGCCGCCGATCTCCTGGGTGGCCACCGGGTACTGGATCACCGGCTGCCAGCCGGGCGCGTACAGCGCGAACAGGTGCGGCCAGCCGAAGACGCTCGGCAGCAGCGTCACCGCGCTGCCGTGGGCCTCGGTGCGGCCGTGCACCAGCTTGTCCACGACGATCCGGCGGCCGCCGTGCTCGTCCTCCTCCACGCTCAGCGCCGGCGACGCCGCCGTCAGCGCCTCCGCGAGGCCCTTGCGGCGGAGCAGCTCCGTCTTGTGCCGGGCGTCGGCGGCGAGCTGGACGCGGACCCGGCGCCAGGTGTCGCCGAAGAACGCGTCCTCGCAGTCCTCCATCAGGCGCCGGATCCACGCGCGCGTGGCGGTCGGATCCGCGAGCATCCGCTCCACGAACGCGGCCTGGCGCGGGCCGCGCGCCGCCGCCAGATCCAGCGCCCGGCGCCGCGACCAC
This sequence comes from Streptomyces sp. SKN60, assembly GCF_026236535.1. Classification (GTDB taxonomy): domain Bacteria; phylum Actinomycetota; class Actinomycetes; order Streptomycetales; family Streptomycetaceae; genus Streptomyces. Next base: position 278,104 of record NZ_JAHTMW010000009.1, read on the forward strand.
GCGTCGGTGAGGGGCGACGGCAGGCCCTTCGGGTAGTGGTTGGTGCTGCACGAGATCTCCAGGGCCGCGCCCACGAAGGTCTCGTCGTCCATCCGGTCGAGGTCGTCCAGCTCCTCCGCCAGGGTCTCCCGGGGCTGCGCCGGCATCAGGAAGTCGGAGCGCGTCGACCGCCACATGAAGTCGGCCTCCAGGAGCCGGTCCGCCAGCTCCGGCTTCAGCGCGGCCGAGGTCGCCGTCGTCCACGCGTGCAGCCGGGCGTGGTGGGCCGGCTCGGCCAGCGCGTGCAGTGCGTTGGCGAGTTCGGCCAGGGGCGACGGGCAGAAGGTGATCCGCTCGGGCGGCAGTCCGGTGATGTCGATGCTCACGCTCACCCCCCTATGGTGCGGGGTCCACGGCGGGTGCTGTCGCGCCGTTTGACGACCCGCGTCAATCGGCGCGCGCCGCGGTCGTCCCCGGCCGCACGGTGACTCCATGAACGCTCTTCAGCAACACGCCCTGGACACGTACCGCGCCGCGCAGCACGGGAGCCCCGCGCCGCCGGTGCCGGGAGCGGGTGAGCTTGCGGTGGTGCGGGCGGTGGTGCGGTGGTGGCGTGGGGGGTGCTCCGGCCGCCCCGCCGTTGTGGGCATACGTTCCGCAGGGGCTGGGGGTCCCCCCAGGGCGAAGCCCTAGGGGGAGGGTGGGCACAACGGACGGCGCCCGTTGCCGGGCCTAGGCTTCCGCGCCTGAACGCCCAGCACGAGGGCGCCGTGCTCGTGGTGCGGGTCCAGGCCCGGGTGCGGAACGCGCCCGCATAGGCGCCGTCCCGTGTGCCCACCCTCCCCCTGGCTTCGCCGGGGGGACCCCCACGCCCCAGCGGGACGAATGCCCACACGGAGTGAGGCGGGGGCGATGCCCGCGCGGTGCCCTCGCGGTGCCGGCACAAGGCGGGGAAGCGCAGGCCCCGGCACGGGGCGCCGTTCGTTGGGCCCGCCCGCGCCTCGCCCTCGGGCTGGGCGCCCAGGCCCAAGAGGCCCAGGCCCCGCAAGTCGCGCCGCTACAGCCGCGCCAGGAAGTCGCGTACCGCCGCGCGCACATCGGCCGCCGTCCACGCGAGGCCCGGCCCGCCCACCGTCAGTTCCGTCGCCGCGACCCCCGGCGGGCCGCCCGCGGGGGCGGGGAACCAGCGGCGGAAGAGGGTCGTGCCCGTCTCCTCCGCCTGGGCGAGGGCCGCGGCGGTGAGGGCGTCGGCGTCGTACGGGAGCCAGACCTGGAACTGGTGGGTGTGCGGGGCCTCCGGGTGGACCCGGAACCAGCCGGGGCCGCCCGGCTCCGCGAGGGCGTCGCGGACGGCGGCGGCCACCACGCGCGCGTGGGCGACGTACGAGGGCAGGCGGGGCAGCTCCTCGGACAGGCCCCGCAGCGCGGAAAGCGCGGCCGGGTACTGCTGGAAGACCTGGCCCCCGTACCGGTGCCGCCAGATCCGCGCCTCCTCGATCAGCTCGTCGGGTCCGGCGAGGGCGGCGCCGGACAGGCCGCCGAGGGACTTGTAGAAGGACACGTACACGCTGTCGGCGAGCCCGGCGATCTCCGCGAGCGGGCGCCCGAAGTGCGTCGGGCAGTCCCACAGCCGCGCGCCGTCGAAGTGGACGACCGCGTCCCGCTCGCGCGCCGCGTCGACGACGGCGACCAGCTCGTCCCAGCTGGGCAGCACGAAGCCGGCGTCCCGCAGCGGCAGCTCCAGCATCAGGGCGCCGAAGCGCTCCGGGTGGTCGCGCACCTCGTCGGCGGTGGGCAGCCGGGGCTCGTCGGTGGGGTGGACCGTGCGCAGGCCGCTGACCGCGGCGAAGGCGCCGTTCTCGTGCACCTCGGGGTGGGCCAGCGGGTGCAGCGCGACCACCGGGTCGCCGGTGCGGGCGGCCCAGCAGCGCAGGGCGACCTGCTGGGCCATGGTCCCGGTGGGGAAGAAGGCCGCGGCGGGCATGCCGAGCTCCTCGGCGACCCGCTGCTCCAGTTCCTCGACGACCCCGTTGCCGTACATGTCGAGGGGCAGTCCGGCGCGGCCGGAGCCGTCCGCCCAGTCCGCCAGGTTGCGCAGCCGCGCGCCCACGGTGCCGTCCATCGGCGCGTTCCACAGCTTGCGCGGGGCGCCGCCCCACACCCGGGCCCGGTACGCCGGCCCCGACTCCTGCGCGGTGCTGTTCTCGGTCTCGTTCTGATCCTCCATGAGCAGATCATCACACCGCCGCCCACACCCTGTGGACAGCCACGGGCGAGCGCGAAACGCTGGCGTAGCATGACCAGAAATCGTCCGGTACCCCCCGAGGACTGGAACGGAAGGCCGACCCGAAACCGTGAACGCACCACCAGAACCCCGGCACCCGCAGGCGGACCGCGCCGAGGACCGCCCCGCCCGGCTCACCGTCGGAGTCGTCGGCGCCGGACGCGTGGGCCCTGCCCTCGCCGCCGCACTCCAGCTCGCCGGACACCGGCCCGTCGCCGTCTCCGCGGTCTCCGACGCCTCCCGCAGGCGCGCCGCGGCCCTGCTGCCGGACGTCCCCGTGGTCGAGCCCGCCCGGGTGCTCGCCCTCGCCGACCTGGTCCTGCTCACCGTCCCCGACGACGCCCTGCCCGGCCTCGTCGAGGGCCTGGCCGAAACCGGTGCGGTGCGCCCCGGGCAGCTCCTCGTGCACACCTCCGGGCGGTACGGGGTGCGGGTGCTCGACCCGGCCCGCCGGGCCGGTGCGCTGCCGCTCGCGCTGCACCCGGCCATGACCTTCACCGGCACCTCGGTGGACGTGCAGCGGCTCGCGGGCTGCTCCTTCGGCGTCACCGCGCCCGAGGAGCTGCGGCTCGCCGCCGAGGCGCTGGTCATCGAGATGGGCGGCGAGCCCGAGTGGATCGCCGAGGCGAACCGGCCGCTCTACCACGCGGCCCTCGCCCTCGGCGCGAACCACCTGGTCACCCTGGTCGCCCAGGCCATGGAGCTGCTCCGCGCGGCCGGCGTGTCCGCGCCCGACCGGATGCTCGGCCCGCTCCTCGGCGCGGCCCTGGACAACGCGCTGCGGTCCGGTGACGCCGCCCTGACCGGCCCCGTCGCCCGCGGTGACGCCGGCACCGTCGCCGCCCATGTGGCGGAGCTGCACAAGCACGCCCCCGGCACCGTCGCCGGCTATCTCGCGATGGCCCGCGCGACCGCCGACCGCGCCCTCGCGCACGGCCTGCTCAAGCCCGAGCTGGCCGAGGACCTGCTCGGCGTGCTCGCCGCCGACACCCCGCCGGGCCCGACCGGAACCAGCGGCACGACCGGACCCGCCGACGGGCCGCAAGGAGACGACCGATGAGCCTGATCGCCGAGCAGAGCGCCGGGCGCCACCAGCCGGGTGAGCTGGCCCCCACGGCCGCGGAACTGGCGGACGCCAGGTCGCGGTTCGGCGCGCCCGGACGCAACGCCGTCGTCATGACCATGGGCGCCCTCCACGAGGGCCACGCCACCCTGATCAGGGCCGCCCGCGAGCGGGTCGGCGCCGACGGTTTCGTCGTCGTCACCGTCTTCGTCAACCCGCTGCAGTTCGGCGCCGGCGAGGACCTCGACCGCTACCCCCGCACCCTCGACGCCGACCTGGCGCTGGCCTTCGCGGCCGGTGCCAGCGTGGTCTTCGCCCCCTCCGCCGACGAGGTCTACCCCGGCGGCGAGCCGCAGGTGCGGATCACCGCCGGCCCCATGGGCGAGCGCCTCGAAGGCGCCTCCCGGCCCGGGCACTTCGACGGCATGCTCACCGTCGTCGCCAAGCTCCTTCACCTCACCGGCCCCGACCTGGCCTTCTTCGGCCAGAAGGACGCCCAGCAGCTGGCCCTGATCCGCCGCATGGTCCGCGACCTGAACTTCCCGGTCGAGATCGTCGGCGTGCCGACCGTCCGCGAGGACGACGGCCTCGCCCTGTCCAGCCGCAACCGCTATCTGTCGCCCGAGGAGCGCCACACCGCCCTCGCGCTGTCCCGGGCGCTGTTCGCCGCCCGCGACCGGCTCGCCGCCCAGGCGGCGCTGCGCGCCCGCGCCGACGCGCTGCTCGGCGACCCCGGCCGGGCCGAGAACCGCGCCGAGGCGCTGTCCCGGCTCGGCGAGGCCCGCGCCGCCGCCGACGCCCACGCGGTCGCCCAGGCCGCCGAGGGCCGGGGCGCCGAGGCCGTACGGGCCGCCGCCCGTGCCGTACTGGACGACGCGTGCCATGCCGAGCCGCCGCTCGCCCTGGACTATCTGGCCCTGGTCGACCCGGCCGACTTCACCGAGGTCGAGGACGGCCACGACGGAGAGGCGATCCTCGCCGTCGCCGCGCGGGTGGGGACCACGCGGCTCATCGACAACATCCCCCTCACGTTCGGAGTCGTGAAGTGACCGGAATACGGCTGCACGCGCCCGCCCCCGGATGGTCCATCGACGCGGATGTCGTCGTGGTCGGCTCCGGTGTCGCGGGCCTCACCGCCGCCCTGCGCTGCACCTCCGCCGGGCTGCGCACGGTCGTCGTCACCAAGGCCCGGCTCGACGCCGGCTCCACCCGCTGGGCGCAGGGCGGCATCGCCGCCGCGCTCGGCGACGGCGACACCCCCGCGCAGCACCTCGACGACACCCTCGTCGCCGGCGCCGGGCTGTGCGACGAGCCGGCCGTGGACGTCCTGGTCACCGAGGGCCCCGACGCGGTCCGCCGGCTGATCGCCACCGGCGCCCACTTCGACAAGGCCGACGACGGCACGATCGCGCTGACCCGCGAGGGCGGCCACCACCGCCGCCGCATCGTGCACGCCGGCGGCGACGCGACCGGCGCCGAGGTCTCCCGCGCCCTGGTCGAGGCGATACGGGACCGGGGCGTGCGCTTCATCGAGCACGCGCTCGTGCTCGACCTCCTCAAGGACGAGACGGGCCACACCGCCGGCGTCACCCTGCACGTGATGGGCGAGGGCCAGCACGACGGCGTCGGCGCCGTCCACGCCCCCGCCGTGGTCCTCGCCACCGGCGGCATGGGCCAGGTCTTCTCCGCCACCACCAACCCGTCCGTCTCCACCGGCGACGGCGTCGCCCTCGCGCTGCGCGCCGGGGCCGAGGTCTCCGACCTCGAATTCGTCCAGTTCCACCCCACGGTGCTCTTCCTCGGCGCCGACTCCGAGGGCCAGCAGCCGCTGGTCTCCGAGGCGGTACGGGGCGAGGGCGCCCATCTCGTCGACGCCGACGGGGTCCGCTTCATGCTCGGGCAGCACGAGCTGGCCGAGCTCGCGCCCCGCGACATCGTCGCCAAGGCGATCACGCGGCGGATGCTGGAGCAGGACGCCGAGCACATGTACCTGGACGCCCGGCACTTCGGCGCCGAGATGTGGGAGCAGCGCTTCCCGACCATCCTGGCCGCCTGCCGCTCGCACGGCATGGACCCGGTCACCGAGCCGATCCCGATCGCCCCGGCCGCCCACTACGCCTCCGGCGGCGTCCGCACCGACCTGCACGGCCGCACCACCGTCCCCGGCCTGTACGCGTGCGGCGAGGTCGCCTGCACCGGCGTGCACGGCGCGAACCGGCTCGCCTCGAACTCGCTCCTGGAGGGCCTGGTCTTCGCCGAGCGGATCGCCGCCGACATCACGGCGCACGGCCCGCACCGCGAGGGCCGCCCGGCGGTGGCCGACACCTCCACGGTGCTCAGCCTGCTCGCCCCCGAGACCCGCCGCGAGGTGCAGCGCACCATGACCGCCGGCGCGGGCGTGCTGCGCTCCGCCGAGAGCCTGGCCGGGGCCGCCGACGCCCTGGAGGTGCTGCGCCGCGGCGCCGAGGACGAGCGCAAGGCCGCCGAGCCGGGCGTGGACTCCTGGGAGACCACCAATCTGCTGTGCGTGGCCCGGGTCCTGGTGGCCGCCGCCCGTGAGCGCGCGGAGACCCGCGGCTGCCACTGGCGCGAGGACTTCCCCGACCGGGACGACGCGGCCTGGCGCCGTCATCTCGTCGTACGCCTGACGCCCGACCGCCGCCTGGCGGTGCACCGCACCACCGGCGCGGACTTTCCGCCCGTAACCCCCGACGCCGTAACCGTCGACGCACCCTGGGAGCCGCAGTCGTGACCACGCCCGAAGAAGCACGTCCGGAGCCCGTGGACGTCCCCCTCATCCAGATCAGCGCCGTCCCGGCCGAGTCCGGGGCCGAGGCCGCGGGCGGCTGTGGCGACGGCTGCGGCTGCGGCGAGGCCGACGAGTTCGAGTGCGGCCTCGACCCGGCGCTCGCCGGGCTGCTCGCCGACGCGGGGCTCGACCCGGTGCAGGTCGAGGACATCGCGCACCTCGCGATCGCGGAGGACCTCGACGGCGGGGTCGACGTGACGACCGTGGCGACCGTCCCCGAGGACGCCGTCGCGACGGCCGACTTCACCGCCCGCGAGGCCGGTGTGGTGGCGGGCCTTCGGGTCGCCGAGGCGGTCCTGTCGATCGTCTGCACCGACGAGTTCGAGGTCGAGCGGCACGTCGAGGACGGCGCGCGGGTCGCGGCGGGCGAGAAGCTGCTCAGCGTCACCGCCCGCACCCGTGACCTGCTGACCGGTGAGCGCAGCGCGCTGAACATCCTGTGCCGCCTGTCCGGCATCGCGACCGCCACGCGCGCGTGGGCGGACGCCCTTGAGGGCACGAAGGCGAAGGTCCGCGACACCCGCAAGACGACGCCGGGCCTGCGCGCCCTGGAGAAGTACGCGGTGCGCTGCGGCGGCGGCGTGAACCACCGCATGTCCCTTGCGGACGCGGCCCTCGTGAAGGACAACCACGTGGTGGCGGCGGGCGGCGTCGCCGAGGCCTTCAAGGCCGTCCGGGAGCAGTTCCCCGAGGTGCCGATCGAGGTCGAGGTCGACACGATGCACCAGGTCCGCGAGGTCCTGGACGCGGGCGCCGACCTGATCCTGCTCGACAACTTCACGCCGATCGAGACGGAGGAGGCGGTCGCCCTGGTCGCCGGCCGCGCGGTCCTGGAGTCCTCCGGCCGGCTCACCCTGGACAACGCGGCGGCGTACGCGGCGACCGGCGTCGACTACCTCGCGGTGGGCGGCCTCACCCACTCCTCCCCGATCCTGGACATCGGCCTGGACCTGCGCGAGGTCGACGCCTGATGCTGCTCACGATCGACGTCGGCAACACGCAGACGGTCCTCGGTCTCTTCGACGGCGAGGAGATCGTGGAGCACTGGCGCATCTCCACGGACCCGCGCCGGACCGCCGACGAGTGGGCGGTCCTGCTGCAGGGCCTGATGGGCATGCACCCGCTGCTCGGCGTCGAGCTGAGCGACGGCATCGGCGGCATCGCGATCTGCGCCACGGTCCCCTCGGTGCTGCACGAGCTGCGCGAGGTCACCCGGCGCTATTACGGGGACGTGCCGGCGGTCCTGGTGGAGCCGGGCGTCAAGACGGGCGTCCCGGTCCTCACGGACAACCCGAAGGAGGTCGGCGCCGACCGCATCATCAACGCGGTGGCGGCGGTCGACATGTACGGCGGCCCGGCGATCGTGGTCGACTTCGGCACGGCGACGACGTACGACGCGATCACGACGCGCGGCGAGTACGCGGGCGGCGCGATCGCCCCGGGCATCGAGATCTCCGTCGAGGCGCTCGGCGTGAAGGGCGCGATGCTCCGCAAGATCGAGCTGGCCCGTCCGCGCAGCGTGATCGGCAAGAACACGGTCGAGGCGATGCAGTCCGGCATCGTCTTCGGCTACGCGGGCCAGGTCGACGGCGTCGTCGCCCGCATGAAGCGCGAACTCGTCGGCCCGACCGGCGACCCCTCCGACGTCACGGTCATCGCCACCGGCGGCCTGGCCCCCATGGTCCTCGCCGACTCGAAGGAGATAGACGCCCACGAGCCCTGGCTGACCCTGATCGGCCTCCGCCTGGTCTACGAGCGCAACGCGCCGCGGATGTAGCCGGTGGCCCGGCCCCCGGGGCCGGGCCCTGAGGGCCGCACCCGCCTCCCATTGCGCCGTACGGCTTGATTCCGCCGCCGCGAAGATCGAGAAGGGGCGGATTTGTCCGATTAGCGCGTATCGTCGGTCCATGCCCACGCCCTACGGATCCCGCGGCGGCATGGCGTTCAGCGCGGACGAGCTGCGGGTGCTCCGACGCGCGCTCGCCACCGCGCTGAACCCTGCCCCCCTTCAGGACGACGACGTGCAGGACTGCCTGCGTCTGGCCGACTCCGTGGACGAGGCCGTGCGCGAGGCCGGGCGGCTGCGCGCCTTCCTCGTCGACGATCTGGTCCGGTACCGGCAGGCCCTGCCCGGGTCTCTCGGCGGCTATCTGGAGCTGCTCCAGGACGCCCTGGCCGCGGGGTACGACCCCGGGGTCGACGACCTCGCCGCGCTCCGGGCGCTCCGGGGCAACGCGCGGGCCGCCGGCCTGCTCGCCCGCTGCCAGGTCCTGGCGGAACGATCCGTCCGGGCCCGGCTCGCCCGGGTCACCCAGGCGACGGCGCGGCCCCGCGCCCGGCTGCTCGCGCTGCCCGGCGGGCGGGCCGCCGACGAGCGGCCCAAGCCGCCGGCGCCGTCCGGCCCGGCCAAGCCCGCCCCGAACGCCCCGAAGCCGCCCGCGCCGGGCGAGAAGCCCGTGCCCAAGCCCTCCGAGGTGTTCCCGCCGCGCCGCCGCCCCGTACCCCCGCCCCCGCCCGAGGAACGCGCCGCCGGATAGCTACGCTGGACGCCATGGACTACGTATCCGCGCTCGTTCCCCCCGTGGTGATGGCGGCCTTCTTCATCGCCCTGATCGTCGTGATCGTGAAGACCCAGGGCGGGCCCAACAAGGCCAAGGAGGACGCCGCCGTGGACGCCGCCCTCGCCCGCGCCGAGGCCGCCCGCCAGCAGGACGGCACCCCCGCCCCGTAGTCGCGGCGCCCGAGGACGTACGACCGGCAGTGCCCGGCCGTACGTCCTTTTTGCTGTCTCCCGGGGCGTTTCATCCATAAATGGACGTATATTCGGTGATCTCGCACTAAGGTGGCGCCGTGCCCCGTCAATTGGGAGAGCTGGAAGACGCCGTCATGACCCGCGTCTGGCAATGGAACCGCGCGGTGACCGTCCGGGAAGTCCTGGAGGATCTCCAGCAGGAACGGTCCATCGCCTACACCACCGTCATGACGGTATTGGACAATCTCCATCAGAAGGGCTGGGTGCGCCGGGAAGTCGAAGGCCGCGCCTATCGATATACGGCGGTCTCCACCCGCGCCGCCTACTCGGCCGCGCTCATGAACGAGGCCTGGGCGCAGAGCGACAACCCCGCCGCCGCCCTCGTCGCCTTCTTCGGCATGATGTCGCCCGAACAGCGCGAGGCGCTGAACGACGCCATCCGTATCGTCCAGCGCGACAACCCCGATCCGCCCCCCGCCGGCACCGAGGGCGGCGAGGAGACGGAAGGCCCCGGGCGATAACGTCCCCCCATGTCATCCGCGTCATCCTTCTCGCCGGCGCCTTCCGCCCGTGCCGTCACCGTGCGCCGCGCTCGTACCTCCGATGTCGCCGCGGTGCGCCGGCTCGTCGATCCGTTCGTGCGCCGCGGCATCCTCCTCGACAAGGCGACCGTGACGCTTTACGAGGCCATCCAGGAGTTCTGGGTCGCCGAACGCGACGACGACGCCACCGTCGTCGGCTGCGGCGCGCTGCACGTGATGTGGGAAGACCTCGCCGAAGTCCGCACTCTCGCCGTCGATCCCGACTTCAAGGGCGCCGGAGTGGGACATCAGGTGCTCGACAAGTTGCTGCACACCGCGCGCTGGCTCGGTGTCCGCCGGGTTTTCTGCCTCACCTTCGAAGTGGACTTCTTCGCGAAGCACGGCTTCGTCGAGATCGGCGAGACTCCGGTCGACGGAGATGTCTACAGCGAGCTCCTGCGTTCCTATGACGAGGGTGTCGCGGAGTTCCTCGGTCTCGAACGAGTGAAGCCGAACACCTTGGGCAACAGCCGGATGCTTCTGCACCTGTGAGACGGGCCCGGGGCCGAGTGCTTCGGAGTGCCTATGTCCGAATCGCGCACGTTTCCCGCGATGCCGAGGTTCTGAACCTCTGCCAGGGGTTTGTGTTTTTCCGGGAAAAGCGGTTTCCTTTCCGCGTACTGCATTTTCGATGAAAGGAAATCCGGTGGCACAGAAGGTTCAGGTCCTTCTTGTCGACGACCTCGACGGCGGCGAGGCGGACGAGACCGTGACGTTCGCGCTGGACGGCAAGTCCTACGAGATCGACCTCACCACCGCCAACGCGGACAAGCTCCGTGGCCTGCTCGAGCCGTACACCAAGGGTGGCCGACGCACCGGTGGCCGCACCGCCGGCGCCCGCGGCAAGGCCCGCGTCGCCGTCTCCGGCGGCAGCCAGGACACCGCGAAGATCCGGGCGTGGGCCAAGGAGAACGGTTACAACGTGAACGACCGCGGCCGCGTGCCGGCCGACATCAAGGCCGCTTACGAGGACGCCAACCGCTGACCGCCCGCCCCCGCAGCCGCCGGCTCCGGCCGGTGGGCCCGGGCAGCACTCAGCAGTCGCGCCCGATGACACTCGGCGGCCGCCGCGGCCACCAGCCTGACCAGGCAGGGAGCGGCCCCGTCGGCCGAGGCGCCGCTCCGCGACGAGGGCCGCAGGGCCGGCAGCGAGGACTCCACCTCGCGCCCCGGCTCCGGGGCCCTCAGCCACACCGCGGGCCCGGGCGCCGCGCCGTACGCGCTCCGGCCGGTCGGGCGCCCGCCGGGGGGCACCGGGGCGGTCATCCGGCCGTCGGCGCCGAGCATCGCCAGATCCAGTGAGATCCCGCGCCACTCCAGCCAGTCGAGCAGCCCGGGCAGCTCCTCGGCGCTTCCCGCCGCGACGAGCAGCCGCATCCGCCGCCCCATCAGGGCCACCGGACCGGTCGCCGCGCCCACCCGGCGCAGCACACCGCGGCCGGCCGCCGCGGGCAGCTCGAGGACGTCGAAGCGCAGCCCCGTGACCAGCTGCACCGGAGGCCCGGCCGCCGTCGCCCAGCCGAGCTCGTGCTCGTACCACCGCGCCACACCGCCGTCCGACGGGGTGCGGGGCAGGGGCACGGCGATGGTCATACCGAGGGAACGCCCACGGGCGACTTTGGTCACGCTCGGTCCTTGATCCGGAGCGCAGAGTGTCCATGATGGGGGCGTACGGGTGCATTCGAGCGCGCAAGGTTGTTCGCCCGTAGCGGAGGGACCCGGGGTGCGCCGCATGGAGTGTCAGTACTTACGGGTAAGACATTCCATGTGAGGAGGGGCGTCTCGCGGGCAGAAGTCGGGCCGAAGCGTCTCACGTTCGCCATCGGCGTACTGGAGGCGTGGGTAACTGCTTGGCCTGCGGGAACATCGTCTCGCACCATCGAGTTGGAGCATTTGTCGGCTGTTCGGCAGCAGGTCTCCCCAAGAAGTAAGGGGGTGATCCGGACGGATGTCGGCAGTTGGAATGAGCGGTCCCCGCTTGCGGGACTAAGCTGCGGAAGGACAGGGAGGGGATCGACCCCTAACTGACTGACCGCTCTGAGGAGCGATTAACGATGTTCGAGAGGTTCACCGACCGCGCGCGGCGGGTTGTCGTCCTGGCTCAGGAAGAAGCCCGGATGCTCAACCACAACTACATCGGCACCGAGCACATCCTCCTGGGCCTTATCCACGAGGGTGAGGGTGTCGCCGCTAAGGCCCTGGAGAGCCTCGGGATTTCGCTCGAGGCGGTCCGCCAGCAGGTGGAGGAGATCATCGGCCAGGGCCAGCAGGCCCCGTCCGGGCACATCCCCTTCACCCCTCGTGCCAAGAAGGTCCTGGAGCTGTCGCTCCGGGAGGCCCTCCAGCTCGGCCACAACTACATCGGCACCGAGCACATCCTGCTCGGCCTGATCCGCGAGGGCGAGGGCGTCGCCGCCCAGGTCCTCGTGAAGCTGGGCGCCGATCTCAACCGGGTGCGGCAGCAGGTCATCCAGCTGCTCTCCGGCTACCAGGGCAAGGAAGCCGCCACCGCCGGCGGTCCTGCCGAGGGCACCCCCTCGACGTCCCTGGTCCTCGACCAGTTCGGTCGCAACCTCACCCAGGCGGCCCGCGAGTCCAAGCTCGACCCGGTCATCGGGCGCGAGAAGGAGATCGAGCGGGTCATGCAGGTGCTGTCCCGCCGTACGAAGAACAACCCGGTCCTCATCGGCGAGCCCGGCGTCGGCAAGACGGCGGTCGTCGAGGGCCTGGCGCAGGCCATCGTCAAGGGCGAGGTGCCCGAGACCCTCAAGGACAAGCACCTCTACACCCTGGACCTCGGCGCGCTGGTCGCCGGCTCCCGCTACCGCGGTGACTTCGAGGAGCGCCTGAAGAAGGTCCTCAAGGAGATCCGCACCCGCGGCGACATCATCCTGTTCATCGACGAGCTCCACACCCTGGTGGGTGCGGGCGCCGCCGAGGGCGCGATCGACGCCGCCAGCATCCTCAAGCCGATGCTGGCCCGCGGTGAGCTCCAGACCATCGGTGCCACCACCCTCGACGAGTACCGGAAGTACCTGGAGAAGGACGCGGCCCTCGAGCGCCGCTTCCAGCCGATCCAGGTCGCCGAGCCGTCGCTGCCGCACACGATCGAGATCCTCAAGGGTCTGCGCGACCGTTACGAGGCCCACCACCGGGTCTCCATCACGGACGAGGCCCTGGTCCAGGCCGCCACCCTGGCCGACCGCTACATCTCGGACCGCTTCCTGCCGGACAAGGCGATCGACCTGATCGACGAGGCCGGCTCCCGGATGCGCATCCGCCGGATGACCGCGCCGCCGGACCTCCGCGAGTTCGACGAGAAGATCGCCTCCGTCCGCCGGGACAAGGAGTCCGCGATCGACTCGCAGGACTTCGAGAAGGCCGCCTCCCTGCGCGACAAGGAGAAGCAGCTCCTCGCCGCGAAGACCAAGCGGGAGAAGGAGTGGAAGGCCGGCGACATGGACGTCGTCGCCGAGGTCGACGGCGAGCTGATCGCCGAGGTCCTCGCGACCGCCACCGGCATCCCGGTCTTCAAGCTGACCGAGGAGGAGTCGAGCCGCCTGCTGCGCATGGAGGACGAGCTCCACAAGCGCGTCATCGGCCAGAAGGACGCCGTCATCGGCCTCTCGCGCGCCATCCGGCGTACGCGAGCGGGTCTGAAGGACCCGAAGCGTCCCGGTGGCTCGTTCATCTTCGCCGGCCCGTCCGGTGTCGGTAAGACCGAGCTGTCCAAGGCGCTCGCCGAATTCCTCTTCGGCGACGAGGACGCGATGATCTCCCTCGACATGTCGGAGTTCAGCGAGAAGCACACCGTCTCGCGTCTCTTCGGCTCCCCGCCCGGATACGTGGGCTACGAAGAGGGCGGCCAGCTCACCGAGAAGGTGCGCCGCAAGCCGTTCTCCGTGGTTCTCTTCGACGAGGTCGAGAAGGCCCACCCCGATATCTTCAATTCCCTTCTCCAGATCCTGGAGGACGGTCGGCTGACCGACTCCCAGGGCCGGGTCGTGGACTTCAAGAACACGGTCATCATCATGACGACCAACCTCGGGACCAGGGACATCTCGAAGGGCTTCAACCTCGGCTTCGCGGCCCAGGGCGACACGAAGTCCAACTACGAGCGGATGAAGGCGAAGGTCAGCGACGAGCTGAAGCAGCACTTCCGCCCGGAGTTCCTCAACCGTGTGGACGACATCATCGTCTTCCCGCAGCTGACCCAGGACGACATCCTCCAGATCGTCGACCTCATGATCAGCCGCGTCGACGAGCGCCTGAAGGACCGGGACATGGGCATCGAGCTCTCCCAGTCCGCAAAGGAGCTCCTCGCGAAGAAGGGCTACGACCCGGTCATGGGCGCCCGGCCGCTGCGCCGGACGATCCAGCGCGAGGTCGAGGACAGCCTCTCGGAGAAGATCCTCTTCGGCGAGCTGCGCCCCGGTCACATCGTGGTCGTGGACACCGAGGGCGAGGGTGAGGAGCAGAAGTTCACCTTCCGCGGCGAGGAGAAGTCGGCCCTGCCGGACGTGCCGCCGATCGAGGCGGCGGGCGGGGCGGGTCCGAACCTGTCCAAGGAAGCGTGACGTGACGCTGCGCTGGGCCTGAGCCTGTAGCGCGTAAGGGGCGGCCCCGGGACCGGAAACGGTTCCGGGGCCGCCCCTTTGTGTTGCGCGGTGCTATTCGACGGTGAGGCGGTCGCCGAGGGCGGCGGCGCCGAGGATGTTCTTGCGGGGGACGCCCGTCACCATGATGTGGGCGGTGTGCCCGATGAAGGGTCGCAGGTCTGGCCGAGACTCGCGGGAGGCGGTTAGGCGAAAGTGCTTCAGGCCGCTCAGGTCGGCGAGGGCCGTTAGGTCCGTCGCCATGGGACAGTCGAGCAGCTCCAGGATCCTGAGCCGGGTGCAGTCCACGGATCGCAGCACGTCTAGGTCGGTGAGCACAGCGTTGGCGGACACGCGGATGCTGAGTGGGCGCCAGCCCGTCAGCGCTTGCCGCAGCACTTCAGAGGGGTGATTGCCGCGCAGATGCAAGATGGATACCTGGGCGGCATGGCGAACGTGGCGCGCTTGTTCCGCCCGGGTCACAGTGATGACGCTCGAGTCCGGCACCTGGCTGAGCACGTCACGGGCGAAGGCCTCCGCTGGGAACCGCTCCCAGTGGACCGAGATCCGCCACTGTCCTGCCCGCGCGTACGCGCGGGCATGGGGTAGCCCGGCGGCTGTGCCGATGAGGCCGATCAGGTCGACGATCTGATCGGCGGAGTCCTTCGCAACCTCCTCAGGCCCCGGTAGGAGGGGGAGGACGTACGCACCCAGCCGCGACAGCTGCACCAGCTGCTCCGGACTCCTCGGCGGGATCATCGACGTCACCGCCTTCCGCACCCGCCGCCGCAGGCCCTCCTCCAGCCACGCCCCATGCTGCGCGGCCAGCGCCGCCATCACGTACAGCGTGGTCTTCAGGTCCCGCTTGCGCGTCCCGGAGCCCGCCTTCAGGAGGCCTTCCACCAGGAGGGGAAGGTCCGACCGCCGGCAGTGGCCGGCCGCAAGCAGTAGGACGTCGTGCCACTGCTGGTCGTGGGCCTTGAGCAGAGCCTCGGGGAGGGCGTCGTCCTCGACGAGCTCCTTCGCCGCCAGGAAGTCCTGGAACGTGCGGTGGGTGAACTGGAAGACGTCGTCCGTGCGCTCCTGGAGGAGGCCGCTGCGGTTGATCAGGTGGGTGAGGATCTCCTCCGGGGTGCCCTGGGCCCGGATCCGCGGCATGCCGGGGAGGTCGTGCTCCAGGCGCTGGAGGGCCTGCTCGCGGGTGAACTCGGTCTGGCCCGTGCGGACCAGACGGACGGCGAGGCGCTGGAGGAGCTGGCGGTGCTCCTCGACCGACATGCGGATGCCGTCGGGGGAGCCGACCCGGCGGCGCTCGTCGCGGGTGCCGAGCAGCATCGTGAGGGCGGAGTCGTACAGCTCCCAGCGGGTCTCGGGCAGGAGGCCGTCCCGTAGCCGGTGCAGGGCGCAGATCACCGCGCACAGCAGCGGGGTGCGGGCGAGCTCGGCGAGGTTGGGGTTGTGGCGGAACTGCTGGGCGAGGTCGCGTTCGAGCTCGTCGAGGGCGGCCCGGTCGTACGCGTCGGCGTCGAGGCGGGCCGCGTCGTGCCAGGCGGTGACGAAGGCCTGGATGTCCTCGCCGCGCAGCGGGAGCAGGGTCAGCTCGTCGAAGCGCTCGGCGCCCAGCCAGTCGGGGGCGACGGCGTGCGGGCGTACGGTCGCCACGCACCGGGTGTCGGGGAAGCGGGCGAGGAGGCCGCTGAGCCAGGTGTGGGCGTCGTCGCGGTCGTCCTGGGTGACCTCGTCCAGGCCGTCGACGAGCAGCAGCCCGCGCCCGGCGGCGAGCACCCGCCCCGCCCAGCCGTCCGGGGCCGCGTCGACCATGAGTCCGGCGACGCCGGGCAGCTCGCCGGGGGCCGGGAAGCCGGCGCCCTTGGCCCGGAGGGAGCGCAGGGGTACGACGAAGGGGACGAGCCCGTTGAGCGCGGCGAGCCCCGGCCCGAGCGTCCCGGCGGCGGCGTGCGCGGCCAGCCACCACACCAGGGTGGTCTTCCCGGCACCGGCGTCGCCGCGCAGCAGGACGCGGGGCCGGTCGGCGAGCAGGTCGTCGATCCTGCGCGGTACGGGGACGGTCTCCCGGGTCCTGGCGGTGGCCTCCAGGGAGAGGTAGGCGGTGTCGAGGTCCCACTCGGAGGCGCGCTTGCCGAGCTCGTCCAGGCCGAAGATCCGGGTGCGGCGGTAGGCGGCGCCGACCGCCGCGGCGTACTCCGCCTCGTAGGCCCGGTCCGCGGGATGTTCGTCGGCCGGGGACAGCAGGGTGTCGGGGAGCCACTGCCGTACGGATTCCTGGGCCGTGACGGTGGACAGCGGGACGCACTCCAGGCGGCGGTGGCCGCGGCCCCGGGGGACGGAGCGGACGATGCCGATGAGGCCGTCGGCGGCGAAGACGGGGGCGCCGGAGAGGCCCGCCAGGGGCGAGGGGCCGTCCGGTTCCTCGGCGGTCACGGGCGGATGGTCCAGCTCGACGGTGAGGAGGCCCCGGATGCGCCCGGCCAGCGGCAGCACGGTGCCGGTGAACTGGTCGAGGTCCAGCTTCCGGCCCTCGTACCGCTGGATCCGGGGGTAGCCGAGGATCTCGCAGCCCTGGATCGGGCGGTCGGTGGTGAGCCCGCTGAGCCGGGGTGCGGGGCCGAGGGGCTCGGCGGCGCGCAGGAGGGCGGCGTCGAGGCCGTGGTCGACCCAGACCACCCGTAACTCCTTCAGGGGCCGGTCCGGTGCGGCGGCCCGGGCGCTGAAGGCGTCGCCGACGACATGGGCGCTGGTCAGGACCAGGTCGGGGGCCACGAGGACCCCGCTGCCCTGCTGCCTGCCGAGGATCGCGAGCGCGGAGCGGACGCTCACAGGCCGCCGCCGAAGCCGGAGACGTCCGCCTCCTCCTCGCTGCCCACCAGCCACGCCCCGCCCGTCGCCGCGTTCCGCGGCTTCAGGGTGAAGGAGACCCGGTGGGTCTCGCCGCGGGAGCGGCTCGCCTCGGCGCCGGCCTCGACGACCCAGGCCTTGACCTTGCCGCCGCCCTTCGCCTCCTTGCGGAGCTCGACGGTGAACTCCATCTCGATGTCGCCGACCTCGAAGGAGACGGGGTGGCCGGTGGCGCGGCGGGCGGCGGTCAGGAGTTCGTCGCGTACGGAGGCGATGGCGTCGGCCAGTTCGATCTTGGGCGTGGTGTCGGTCATGCCTCGGAAGCTAGCCCGCCGAAAGCGGTGGTGGAGGGGGTTCCGGACGGTTCGGTCGCGTGACCCAGGTCGCAATGGCGGGGTGGGCGTGGTGACAAGGCGCACAGGCGTTTCGGGCGGTACTAGGCGGAATAGTGGTGGCGTTCCGCCGTGATCCGGGCCTTTCGGGGCGAACCGCCGGGACGTAGGTCCCGGATAAGGCGGAAGCGGGCGCGGGTGGGCGTTTCGGGCGGTTCGGGGCGGGCGCGACATGGGGTTAAACGGGTCTACGCGGGTCGCATTTGTCCGATTTCGCGCCGCGGTCCGCGAGGGGGTGCCGGGTTGATTCCCGGCGAGATCGCTACGACGCAATGTCGTAGATGGGGTGTTTTACCCGGGCCGGGAGTCCGGGTTACCAAGGATGAGCAAGCCCGGCGCCGACCGCTCTGGTGCCGGGTCCCGTTCTGTCCGGAGGTTCTCCCCCGTATGTCGAAGCGCGTCATGAAGCCCAGCATCCGTACCACCGCCGTCGCCCTCGCCGCCGCGGGTCTGGGAGCGTCGCTGGTGGCCGGAGCCGGCTCCGCGTTCGCCGCCGAGGGCAAGGCCGCCGTCGCGTCCACCACGAACGTCGCCGCATCCGCCGCCGTCGCCCAGCAGGCCGCCACCCAGGCCAAGGTCGCCGCGCAGGTCAAGGCCGCGCAGGCGAAGGCCGCGCAGGCGAAGGCCGCGCAGCTGAAGGCGGCGCAGGTCAAGGCCGCCGTCGCCAAGGCGAAGGCCGCGAAGACCGTCAAGCCTGCCGCCGCCAAGAAGGCCGCGTCCTGGGTCAAGCCGGTCAGCTCCTACACCCTGTCCGCCACCTTCAACCAGGGCGGCGCCATGTGGGCCCACAAGCACTCCGGCCAGGACTTCGCCGTCCCGACCGGCACCTCGGTCAAGGCCGCCGGCGCCGGCACCGTCGTGAAGGCCGGCCCGAACGGCGGCGGCGACGGCCCCGCGTACGGCAACGCGATCGTCGTGAAGCACGCCAACGGCACGTACTCGCAGTACGCCCACCTGTCGAAGATCAAGGTCCACATCGGCCAGAAGGTCGCCGCTGGCCAGCAGATCGCCCTCTCGGGCAACACCGGCAACTCCTCCGGCCCGCACCTTCACTTCGAGATCCGCACCACGCCGAACTACGGCTCCGCCATCAACCCGGCCGCCTTCCTGCGGACCCACGGCGTCTCCATCTGACGCTGACGGCGGTCTCAGGACCGCTGTGAGGCCTGCTCGGCCTGCTCGATCAGATCGAGGGCGACCTCGAGGACGGCTTCCTGCTTCTCCTCGGGGTCGCCCTCGACGTTCTGCATGAAGAACGTCCCGGCGTGCAGCGCGAAGATCGCGCTCACGGCGCGGACCTTGTCCTTGATCGGGGCCGCGGGGTCCTGGATGAACTCGTTGAGCGCGACGAAGCGCTCCTTGAAGGTGAGCCCGATGCTGAGGTCGCGCACGGTCGCCTGGTTCTCGTGCATGAAGCGGAACAGCGGCGCCGCGTCGGTCAGGGCGCTGTGGTAGCGGCGCAGGATCTCCTTCTTGGTCTCCAGGGTGCGCGGCTGCTCGGCCGCCCAGGCGACGAGCTCGTCGATCGGCCGCGCCAGGTCCTGGAAGATCCCGATGATGATGTCTTCCTTGGTCTTGAAGTGGTAGTAAAGCGCCGCCTTCGTGACGTCCAGGCGCTCGGCGATCTCGCGCAGCGAGGTCTTCTCGTAACCCTGCTCGGCGAAGAGTTCGAGAGCCACGTCCTGGATGCGCTGGCGGGTGTTGCCTCGGGCCTGGGCCATGTCTCTCGTTTCCTTCGCTGACACACAAACTTACTTGACGACCGGCAAGTTACGGGTCTACTTTCCCCAGTGTAGTAACTAGCCGGGCGGCAAGTAAGGGAAGCAAGGGGACGACATGGCAACGACACTGACACCCGAGGCAGCCGAGGGGGAGGCCGCACCCGCGCGCAGCGTTCGCGTCGTCCTCCTCGCCCTCATGATCGCGATGCTGCTCGCGATGCTGGACAACATGATCATCGGCACCGCGATGCCGACCATCGTCGGCGAGCTCGGCGGCCTGGAGCACCTCTCCTGGGTCGTCACCGCCTACACCCTGGCCACCGCCGCGTCGACCCCGATCTGGGGCAAGCTCGGCGACATGTTCGGCCGCAAGAGCGTCTTCCTGACCTCGATCGTGATCTTCCTGATCGGCTCCGCGCTCAGCGGCATGGCCCAGGACATGGGCCAGCTCATCGGCTTCCGCGCCGTCCAGGGCCTGGGCGCCGGCGGACTGATGGTCGGCGTCATGGCGATCATCGGCGACCTGATCCCGCCCCGGGACCGCGGCAAGTACCAGGGCATGATGGCCGGCATCATGGCGCTCGCCATGATCGGCGGACCGCTGGTCGGCGGCACCATCACCGACCACTGGGGCTGGCGCTGGTCCTTCTACATCAACCTGCCGCTCGGCGCCGTCGCCCTCGCGATGCTCGCCACCGTGCTCCACCTGCCGAAGAAGGAGCGCGCGGCCGGCACCCGGATCGACTTCCTCGGCGCTGCGCTGCTGACCATCGGCATCACCGCGATCGTCCTGGTCACCACCTGGGGCGGCACCGAGTACGCCTGGGGCTCGGCCACCATCATCGGCCTCGCCGTCGGCGGCGTCCTGGCCCTCGCGGCCTTCCTCCTCGTCGAGACCCGGGCGAGCGACCCGATCATGCCGCTGCACATCTTCCGCAGCCGCAACTTCACCCTGATGTCCGTGATCGGCTTCCTCACCGGCTTCGTCATGTTCGGCGCGGTGCTCTTCCTGCCGCTGTTCCAGCAGTCCGTGCAGGGCGCCTCGGCGACCAACTCCGGTCTGCTGCTCCTGCCGATGCTGCTGTCGATGATGGTCGTCTCGATGATCGCCGGCCGGGTCACCACCAGCAGCGGCAAGTACAAGATCTTCCCGATCATCGGCGGCGCGTTCATGGTCGTCGGCCTGTACCTGCTGTCCACCATGGACACCGACACCACGCGGTTCGTCTCGGGCGTCTACATGGCCGTGCTCGGCGCCGGCATGGGCTTCCTGATGCAGATCACCATGCTCGTCGCGCAGAACAGCGTCGAGATGAAGGACATGGGCGTGGCCTCGTCCTCGACCACCCTCTTCCGGACCCTCGGCTCCTCCTTCGGCGTCGCGATCATGGGTGCGCTCTTCAACCACCAGGTCCAGAACGAGATGGCCGCCCGCGGCGGCGGCGCCGCGACCGCGCGCTCGGCGCAGCTCGACGCCGCGAGCCTGGCCAAGCTGCCGGAGGCGGTCCGCGAGGCCTACCAGCACGCGGTCTCCTCCGGCACTCACTCGGCCTTCCTGGTCGGCTCGATCGTGGCCGTCCTCGGCTTCGTCCTCGCCTTCTTCGTGAAGGAGGTGGCACTGCGCGGCACCGGCCTCCCGAAGGCGGACGAGGCCACGGCGGATGCCGCCGAGCCGGCGGACAAGACCGCGAAGGCCACCGCCTAACGGCCCGCACCCGCGCGAGCCGCGGCCGGCAGCCGAACGGCCCCCGGTGTCCCTGTGGACACCGGGGGCCGTTGCCGTACGAGCAGGGAGCAGGGAGCAGGGAGCAGGGAGTGGGGGTCAGTCGGCTAACCGCAGGATCGGAAAGCTCCCCGTGGTCGTCGGCGCGTGCTCCGGGAGCCACAGCACCGCGATGGCGCCGCCCGCGCCGTCCGGAGTCCCCTCCGGGGCCGCGTTGCGGAAGGTGAGGCGGGCGCCGAGGACCCGGGCCTGGCCGGTGGCGATGGTCAGGCCCAAGCCGTGGCCCTGGCCCGCGCGGTCGCTGCTTCCCGTACGGAAACGGCTCGGGCCCTCCTTGAGGAGCGCCTCGGGGAAGCCGGGCCCGTGGTCCCTGACCCGTACCACCCGGCCCTCGACGGTGACCTCCACCGGTCCGCCCGCACTGCCCTTGCCGCCCTTGCCGTGCTTGGCGGCGTTGGCGAGGAGGTTGCCGAGGATGCGCTCCAGGCGGCGCGGATCGGTGTTGACCCAGGACTCGTGGACCACATGGACCACCGCGTCCGGGTCGAGCGCCCGCACCCGCCGCTCGACGAACTCGCCGAGCGCGATCTCCTGCAGCTCGGCCCGCTCCGACGCGCTGTCCAGCCGGGCCACCTCCAGGACGTCCTCGACCAGGGTCCGCATGGCCTGCGCCCGGTCCCGTACGAGCTCGGTCGGACGGCCCGGCGGCAGCAGCTCGGCGGCCGTGAGCAGCCCGGTCACCGGGGTGCGCAGCTCGTGCGCGATGTCGGCGGTGACCCGCCGCTCGGCCTCGATCCGCTCGCCCAGGGCATCGGTGAGGGCGTCGACGGCCCGGGCCAGCTCGTCGGTCTCGTCGCGCACGACGCCGCCGATGGCGTCCCGTACCCGCACCTCGGTGTTGCCCTGGGCGACCCGGCCGGCCGCCGCGGCGGCCTTGCGCAGCCGCCGCGAGAGCTGCCCGCCGATGAGCACGCCGAGCGCGCAGCCGCCGAAGACCACGGACACCGAGCCGATGATCAGTGCCCGGTCGAGGTCGTTCATGATCGTGGCGCTGCGGTCGGCGAACGGCACGTGGAGCGAGAGCACGTCGCCGTTGGCGAGCGGCACGGCCGCCCACACGTCCGGCGGGCCGCTGCGATGTTCCTGTACGTAGGTGCCGCGCCGTCCGTCGCGCATCAGCTGGTCGAGCTGGGGCGGCAGCGCCGGGTCGTTGATCTTGGTGCCGAAGCGCGGCTCCTTCGGCTTGGAGGTCTCGTAGACCCGCTGGGCGAAGACGAGCCGCCACATCTGCACATCGCGGGCGTTGTCGAGCATCGAGACCCGGGCCGCGTTGTGGACGACCAGACTGAGGGTGACCGCGACGAGCGCGCCGACCGCCGCGATGGCGACCGCGATCTTCCAGCGGACCCCGGTCCGGAGGGCTCTCCTCCGTCTGATCCGCCTCCCGAACGGCTTCATCCCTTGAGCTTGTAGCCGAAGCCGCGGACCGTCTCGATCCGGTCCTGGCCGATCTTGGTGCGCAGCCGCTGCACATGGACGTCGACGACCCGGGTGTCGCCGCCCCAGCCGTAGTCCCAGACCCGCTCCAGGAGCTTGTCGCGGGACAGTACGGTGCCGGGCGCCGAGGAGAACTCGAGCAGCAGCCGCATCTCGGTGGGCGTGAGGGCGACCGGCGCGCCGGCCCGGCGCACCTCCATGCCCTCGGTGTCGACCTCCAGGTCGCCGAAGACCAGGACCCCGCACTCGGCGCCGGCCGTCTCCGCGTCGCCGCCGTTCCCGCCCGCGTGGCCGAAGCGGCGCAGCACGGCGCGGATCCGGGCCATGAGCACCGAGCCGTCGAAGGGCTTGGTGACGTAGTCGTCGGCGCCGGCCTCCAGGCCGAGGACGACATCGATGGAGTCGGCCCGCGCCGACAGCATGATCACCGGAACGGTCGACTCGTCGCGGATGCGCCGGCACAGGCTCACGCCGTCCATGCCGGGCAGCATCACGTCCAGGAGCGCGATGTCGGGCCGGTGCGCGCGGAAGGCCTCCAGGCCGGACAGACCGTCGGGCATGGCCGTCACCGTGAAGCCGTCCCGCTCCAGGGCGAGCTGGGTGGCCTCACGGATGACGTCGTCGTCCTCGACGAACAGGACATGGGTCTCGGCCATGGGTGGTGGTGCCTTCCGCTGACGCGCTTGCCGGTCGTGGGGGAGTGGGGGGAGTAGGGGGCGGGGCTGTGTCTTTCGGGTCAGTGCCTAGCTCGACGGGACCGGCGCCGGCTCGGTGGCGTCGATGCCGCCGTCCCCGACCGCCTTGCTGTAGTCGTTGTGCACCCAGTCGTGCTGGGTGAACTTGTTCCCCGCCCAGCGGTACGTGATCACGTCCTCGCCCGACGGGAAGGCGACCGGGTCGCCCTTCGCGTACACCTGCTTGGTGACGATCAGGTCCCCGCGGTCGATCGTCCCGTACACCGCCGCGTCCTCGGCCATGAACACGTTGCGGTACGCGTTGTTCTCCTCGCGGTACACGTACGTGCCGATGCCGACGGCGTCGCCGCAGGTCATCACGTTGACGACGACGTCGGGGGAGGAGGAGTTGGTGAGGTTCCCGTACGAGGTGTCCACCGGGTAGGCGTCGGCCGTGCACGGCTTGAGGTCGGCCTTCAGGCGCTCGCCGATCTTCGGATCGTTCTTGATCAGCGCGATCGGGTCCACCCGCTTGGCCTTCAGGCCCGCGTCCTGGCCGGGCGGGGCGGACGGGCTCGGGGTGGCCGGGGCCGTCGAGGCGACCTCGTCGGACCGGGCGGCGCCCTCGTCGCGCGAACCGGTGCCCCCGGTGGAGCAGCCGGCCACGAGCAGCCCGAAGGCGGCGAGCCCGGCCGCCGCCGTGCCACCCGCCGCCCACCGTCCGCCGACCGGTTCACCTGGTCTCAGGCCGCGCACCGCTCCTGCTTCCGCTCGTCGCCTCGTACGGTCGTGATCTTGTTCGTGTTCGTGTTCGTGTTCGTGGTCGCGCTCCGCTCCAGGACGCCGGCGCCCAGGGCCCGGGCGTCGCCCTCGGCGGCCCGGCTCTCCAGCTCCTGGCGCAGTCGGGCCAGGGCGCGGTGGAGCGTGCTCTTCACCGTACCGGTCGACATGCCGAGCGCGGCGGCGGTCTCCTCGGTGCTCATCTGCTCCCAGTGGCGCAGCACGACCACGCTGCGCTGCTTGGGCGCGAGCACCTTCAGGATGTCCATGAGCAGGGCCCGGTCGGCGTGCTGCTCGGTGGCGTCCTCGACGCGCGCGTCGGGCAGCTGCTCGGTGGGCACCTCTTCGAGCTTGCGGGCCCGCCACCACTCGGTCCGGGTGTTGATCATGACCCGGCGGAGGTACGCGTCGGCCAGCGACTTGTCGGCGATGCCGTCCCAGCGTCCGTACGTACGGACCAGAGCGGTCTGCAGCAGGTCCTGGGCGTCCACCGGGTCGGGCACGAGCCGGCGGGCGCTGCGCAGCAGCGCGTCCTGCCGGGTACGTACGTACTCCTCGAAGTCGAGCACCTCGCCGAGCGTCTCGCCGTGCGCCATCCCGAACCGCCTCCGATCCCCGTGACCAGCCCTGGTCATTGACCTGGTCTCTGCTGCCCTGATCCCTTACGCCGACGACGCTACGGAGCAGTTGTCACGGGGCTGTGCGGGGCAGCCGTCGGCGGACGCACGGCTGTCCATCGGTTGTGTAACAGCGGATGCAAAGGTTCCGGATCCTTCGGATCGAAGGCGCGGTCCGGACCGGGGATCCGGATGCACGGATCAGCTCGGCCGTCAGCCCAGCGGAAGCCGGTAGCGGCCGCCCTCCAGCGGCTCGACCAGACCGTCCGCGACCAGGCCGTCGAGCGCCCGGGCCCGCTGCACCGGCTCGTCCCACACCGCGTCGAGCGCGGCCTGCGGCACCGGGTCCACGGCCTCCCGCAGGACGGCGAGCAGCTTGCCCCGCACCTGCCGGTCCGTGCCCGCGTACGTCTGACCGCGGCGCGGCGGACCGTCATGAGCCGGCTTACCCGCGAGCCGCCAGGCGCACACCTCCGCCACCGGGCAGCGCCCGCACTCCTCGTTCTTCGCCGTGCACACCAGGGCGCCCAGCTCCATGGAGGCCGCCGCCCACCGCGCGGCCGTCGCCTCGTCCGCGGGCAGCAGCGCCCGGGCGAGCCGGCGCTCGGCGGCCGTGGTCGCGTTCGGCGGGTACTGCACGCCGCTCGCCGCCCGCGCGAACACCCGCCGCACGTTCGTGTCGAGCACCGCGTGCCGCTGCCCGTACGCGAAGGAGGCCACCGCCGCGGCCGTGTACTCGCCGATCCCCGGCAGCGCGAGCAGCTGCGCGTGATCGCTCGGTACGTCCCCGCCGTGCCGCTCCTTTATGGCCACCGCCGCCGCGTGCAGCCGCAGCGCCCGGCGCGGATAGCCGAGCCGGCCCCAGGCGCGGACCGCCTCGCCCGGCGCCTCGGCGGCCAGGTCGGCCGGGCGCGGCCAGCGCGCCAACCACTGCTCGTACACCGGAAGCACCCGCACCACCGGCGTCTGCTGGAGCATGAACTCGCTGACCATCACGCCCCACGCCCCGGCCTCGGGGCGGCGCCACGGCAGATCGCGGGCGTGCCGGTCGAACCAGGCGAGGACGGGCCCGTGCAGCGCGGCGGGCGATCCCTCGTACCCGGCGGCGGACGGGGCGTCGTGGGGAGCGTCGTGGGGAGCGTCGTGCGGAGCGGAGGGCGCGGCGGCGGGTGCGGCGGCGCGGGGGGCGGCGCTGGATGCGGAGGCGTCGATGGAAGTCATGGCACCTCCGATCCTGGCATGTCCGCCGGGGGATCAGCGCGCGCCGTGGCGCGCACCCACGGGGCGCGCGGAGGCGTGCGAGCGCACCCCGCGCCCCACGCACCACACCACCGCGCCGCTCCGGCTCGCCCTGGCCGTCTCCACCAGGGCGAGGACCGGGCGCCGGCCCGCCTTCACGGCCACGAACGCGACCGCGCCGCCGGCCAGCAGGCCGACCGTGACGTCGTGCGGGTAGTGCACGCCGACGAACACCCGGGAGAACGCCATGAGGAGCGCCATCGGCGCGGTCAGCCACACCATCCCGCGCCAGGACAGCGCGAGCGCGACGGCCGCGGCCCCGGCGATCGCCGAGTGGTTGCTCGGGAAGGACCAGTCGCCGTGCGGCGGGCACGCGACGAGCGAGACCGGCGCCCCGGCCACCGCCCGGCACGGACGCTCCTCGTCCACCAGGGACTTGAGGCCCTCGCTCACCACATAGCCGAAGGCGGTCGCGAGCGGGGCGAGCAGCGCCGGCGCCATGGCGTCGGCGGAGCCCCGGCGCGAGCGCCACCAGCCGGCCACGAACAGCACCCCGAAGAGCAGCAGCCCGAGTTCGGTCCACACCTCCGCGATCTTCTGGAACCAGTGCGGGGTGGTGTGGGCGAACTCGCTGATGTCGAGATACAGGCCGTCGGAGAGCTGGGGGAGGTTGTCCATGGTCAACGACGGTATCCGGCCCGGGGAGTCCCCCGCCCCGGCCCTTCGGCGACGCCCCTCCCCGACGAAAGTAGGGGTGCGGATGTGAGCCCGGATGCGAGGCCGGATGCGAGCTCGGACGCGAGCTCGGATGTGATCATCGGCAAAACTTGGTGCCTGGAGCGGCATGGGGGGCGGGAGTTGGCCCTGATCTCTCGTAAGGTTCGTGGCGTGGGATCACTGCGCAATCCGGTCGGGCCGCTTCCCTCCTCCATCTACTGGCGTCGGAGGGCCGTGGCGCTGTGCCTGGTTGCCCTGCTCGCGCTGATCGCCGTATGGGCCCTCACCTCCGGTGGCGGCGGCGGGGGCAAGAAGCCGAACGACGCCGCCAACGGCTCCTCGCCCGCCCCCTCCCCCATCACCCCCGGGCCCTCCGGCACCGGCCCGGCGATCAGCCAACAGCCCGGTGGCCGCGACGAGTCGGGTGACTCCGGCGACTCGGACGGCGCGGGCGGCGACAGCTCCGGCGCCGCTGACGGCGGTACGGACGCGGGCACGGGCGGCGCGGACGCGGGGGCCTCGGCCGGCAAGAACGGCGACACGGACGGCGCGGGCGGCGACGGCGGCGCGGGCACCGGCGCCGGACAGCAGGTTCCGGCCGATTCTCCGCTGCCGAACTGCCCGGCCGGCGCGCTGCAGTTGACCTTCCGCAGCGCCGAACTGGCCTACGGACCGGGCGAGAAGCCGCGCTTCCTGCTGACCGTCAAGAACACCTCGGCCGCCGACTGCAAGGCCGATCTCGGCCCGAAGAGCGCGGTGTTGACGGTCCGCGATACCAAGGGCGTGCTGTGGTCCTCCAAGGACTGCCCGGCCGCCGCGCCCCCGCTGTTCCTCAAGGTCCCCGCCAAGGGCACCATCACCCACACCGTGGAGTGGGACCGCCACCGCAGCGCCCCGCAGTGCGCGAGCGCCCCGGCGGGCGAGGCGGCCCCGGGCAACTACCTGGTGGAGGCGGCGGTGCCGGGCCTGAAGGTGTCGCCGGTGGCGTTCCGCCTGGACAAGGACTAGGGCCTGCCCTGGCGCCGTACCCGTACAGAGGGGGGAGGCCCCGGGACGAGCCGTCCCGGGGCCTCTTCGCGTACGGATGCGGTGGCGCTGTGAGCGTCAGACGTACCGCTCCAGGATCGAGGACTCCGCGAGCCGCGACAGGCCCTCGCGGACGCTGCGCGCCCGGGCCTCGCCGACGCCGTCCACGGTCTGCAGATCGTCCACGCTCGCCGCGAGCAGCTTCTGCAGGCCGCCGAAGTGCTCCACGAGCCGTTCGATGATCGCGCCGGGCAGCCGCGGCACCTTGGCGAGCAGCCGGTAGCCGCGCGGCGAGACCGCCGAGTCCAGGGTCTCCATGGAGCCGCTGTAGCCGAGGGCGCGGGCCACTATCGGAAGTTCGAGCAGCTCGGCGTGGGTCAGCGCGTCCAGCTCGGTCAGCGCCTCCGGGACCGTGCGGGACCGCTTGGCGGTGGGCTCCGGCACGTAGTCGCGGATGACCAGCTCGCGCTCCGGCTCCACGCCCGCGATCAGCTCGTCCAGCTGGAGCGAGAGCAGCCGGCCGTCGGTGCCGAGCTCCACCACGTACTCGGCGATCTCGGTGGCGATCCGGCGCACCATCTCCAGGCGCTGCGCGACCGCGGTCACGTCCCGGACGGTCACCAGGTCCTCGATCTCCAGGGCGGAGAGCGTGCCGGCCACTTCGTCCAGGCGCAGCTTGTAGCGCTCCAGGGTCGCGAGCGCCTGGTTCGCGCGGGACAGGATCGCGCCCGACTCCTCAAGGACCCGGCGCTCGCCGTTCACGTACAGGGCGATCAGGCGCATCGACTGGGAGACCGAGACGACGGGGAAGCCGCACTGCTTGGAGACCCGGTCGGCGGTGCGGTGCCGGGTACCGGTCTCCTCGGTGGGGATCGACGCGTCCGGCACCAGCTGCACGCCGGCCCGCAGGATCTTCGAGATGTCCTTGTCGAGGACGATCGCCCCGTCGAGCTTGCACAGCTCGCGCAGCCGGGTCGCCGCGAAGTCGACGTCGATGACGAAACCGCCGGTGCACATCGACTCGACGGTCTTGTCCATGCCCAGCACGATCAGACCGCCGGTGTTGCCGCGGAGAATGCGTTCGAGCCCGTCGCGGAGGGCGGTGCCGGGGGCGACGGCGCTGAGCGACGCACGCATCAGTGCCTCGTTGTCCTTGGCTGCCACTAGACTCCTCCGGCTCGTACGGATGGGCGAGACCAGGGCAAAGTCTAGCGACACCGCCCCGCGGCCCAGGGCCCCGCGCCGCGAGCCCTTCGCGCCCGCACACCGCGAACCCCCGCCGGACGGCCCTTACGGACCCTCCCGGACCGGCCTCCGAAGCCCCGTTCACCCCCACCGGCGGCTAGGCGCGCTCCTCCGCCTCGGCGCGCGGGCGCCGGCCGCGCGGCAGCACCCGCAGCGCGTCGCCCATGTCCGCGACCTCGGTGACCTTCATGCCCGGCGGCACCTTCCCCGGGTCGGCCGGCACGAGCGCGTGGGTGAACCCGAGCCGGTGCGCCTCCGCGAGCCGCCGCTGCACACCGGTCACCCGGCGCACCTCGCCGGCGAGGCCGACCTCGCCGATCGCGACCAGGTTCTTCGGCAGCGGGGTGTCGCTCGCGGCCGACGCCAGCGCCAGCGCGATGGCCAGGTCGGCGGCCGGCTCGGACAGCTTCACGCCGCCCACCGTCGCGCTGTAGATGTCCCGCTTGCCGAGCGCGCTGATCCGGCCGCGCTGCTCCAGGACGGCCAGCATCATCGACACCCGGGAGGTCTCCAGACCCGAGGTGGTCCGGCGCGGCGAGGGGATCTGCGAGTCCACCGTCAGCGCCTGCACCTCGGCCACCAGCGGCCGGCGGCCCTCCAGGGTCACGGTGAGGCAGGTGCCGGGCACGGCCACGTCGCGCCGGGTCAGGAACAGCCCGGACGGGTCGGCGAGCCCGGTGATGCCCTCGTCGTGCAGCTCGAAGCAGCCGACCTCGTCCGTCGCCCCGTACCGGTTCTTCACGCCCCGGACCAGGCGCAGGCGCGCGTGCCGGTCGCCCTCGAAGTGCAGCACCACGTCGACCAGGTGCTCCAGGAGCCGCGGACCGGCGATCGCGCCGTCCTTCGTCACATGGCCGACGAGGAGGGTCGACATGCCCCGCTCCTTGGAGGCCCGGATCAGCGCGCCCGCCACCTCGCGGACCTGCGCCATACCGCCCGGCGCGCCGTCGATCTCCGGCGAGGCCACGGTCTGCACCGAGTCCAGGATCAGCAGCGAGGGCTTCACCTCGTCCAGGTGCGCGAGGACGGCGGACAGGTCCGTCTCGGCCGCCAGATAGAGGTGGTCGCTGAGCGCGTGGATCCGGTCGGCGCGCAGCCGGACCTGGCTCGCGGACTCCTCGCCCGTCACGTAGAGGGTGCGGTGCTCGTCGCTCGCGGCCTTCGCCGCGACGTCGAGCAGCAGCGTCGACTTGCCGACGCCCGGCTCGCCCGCGATCAGCACCACCGCGCCGGGCACAAGCCCGCCGCCGAGCACCCGGTCCAGCTCGTCGACGCCGGTGCCCCGGGCGGTCGCCTGCCGCCCGTCGACCTGCGCGATGGGCAGCGCGGCGCTCGACACCCGCCCGGCGGCGGTGGTCCGCACGGCGGGCGCGCCGTACTCCTCGACGGTGCCCCAGGCCTGGCACTCGGGGCAGCGGCCGAGCCACTTCGCGGTCTGCCAGCCGCACTCGGTGCAGCGGTAGGACGGCCTGTCCTTGGCGGTTTTGGTACGAGCAGCCATGACCGACACCGTATCGGCCCCCACTGACACCCTCTTTTGAGGCCTCGGCTTGCCTCCGGGCGCTTTGAGCCGGGCTCACGACCCCGACCGTGCTCTCCCCCTCGTTCCTCGGGGGCTCCGCGCGCTCGGGGCCGTTCCCCCGGCGCGCCCTTTGGCTCGCTCGGCGGTTCTCGGTCGGGCCGCACCGGTTCGGCACCGGTCTGGGGCCGCCGTTAACCCGTACGGGTTAAAAGCGTGCAAGGGGTGAGAAGTGTCCCCGCCCTCCTGCCTACGGTCGCCCAGTGACGAGCAGCCGCCTGGAACGACCCGACCGAAGCACCGGAGGCCCCCGCACCCTCGGCCGGCGGCCTCCCGCGCGCTACGAGGAGTATCTGGACGGCCTGTTCACGTACTGCCTCTCCGTGCTCTGCGACCACGACACCGCCACCGCCGTCCTCGGTGACGTCCTCGCCGTCGCCGAGCGGCACCACGGCCGCTGCCCGTCCGACGCGAGCGGCCGGCGGGCCTGGCTGTACGCGCTCGCCCGCTGGGCCTGTCTGCGCAGCCTCGGCGAGCAGCGGCGCCGCCGGCAGGGCGCGCACACCGGCCGCCCGGCGGTCGCCGCGCCCGCCGCGCCCCGGGTCTCCCCGGAGGTCGCCGAGCGCCGCCGTACCGAGCTCGCCGCACTGGCCTGGCCGGAGGCCGCCGGGACGACGCCGGAGCAGCGCGAGGCCCTGGAGCTCGCGGTGCGCCACGGGCTCGGCTCCCGGGAGGTCGCGGCCGTCCTGTCGCTCGACCCGGTCGCCGCCCGCGAGCTGCTGTCCTCGGCCGGCTGCGAGGTCGAGCGCACCCGGGCCGCCCTCGCGGTCGTCGAGACCGGCGACTGCCCGACCGTGGCCCGGCTGACCGGCGACCACCAGGTGCTGCTCTCGGCGACCCTGCGGGCCGAGCTGGTGCGGCACGTCGACGACTGCCCGCGCTGCCGCCGGGCCGCCGAGCGGGCGGGTGCCGCCGGGCCCTGGCCGGGCGCGACCGCGCTGCCGGCCGGCCGGCTCCCGGTCGTCGAGGCGCCGCGCGCCGCCGCGTACGTGGCGATGCTGCACGTCCCGCGCGCCCGCGCGGGTGCGCCCCGGTTCGGTCCGACCGGCTTCCCGCTGGACCCGAAGGACCACGCGGCCCGCCGCGACCGGATGCGGGCCCGCGCGGTCACCACCACCGTGGTCGCCGCGGTCGTCGCCGCCCCGGTGCTCGCGCTGTGGACCTCGTACCGCGGCACCCCGGCCGGCGGCGAGGGCCAGGACGGGCCCGGGATCAGCGCCCGCGAGGCGGACGAGCGGGGCGACACGCAGGGCGGCACCGGCAAGCGCCCGTACGACCGCTACGAGAACGCGGGCAACGCCCGTACCACCCCCGGCCCCCGCTTCACCCGCGGCAGCCGTTCCCCGGACGTGTCCGTCGAGGTCATCAGCCCCGGCGCGCCCGGCAGCCCGGCCGTGCCCGGACAGCCCGCGCCCGCCCTGCTCACCGTCGAGGCCCGCGGCAGCGGCGGAACGACCCTGCTGACCGTCACCAACGGGGGCGGCTCGCCGGGCGCCTGGTCGCTGTGGTCGGACGCGCCCTGGCTGTACGTGAGCCAGGCCTCCGGCGTCCTGCGCCCGGGCGAGTCGATCACCGTGCGGATCTTCGTCGACCGCTCCCGCGAGCCGGCCGGCGCCTGGAGCGCGCGGGTGGGGGTGAACCCCTCGGGCGCGGTGGTGCGGATCAGCGGGTACGGGGCGGTCCCGCCGCCCACGACGACGCGGCCGACCACTCCGCCGGCGACCGGGACGGACGAGCCGACGACCCCGCCGCCCACCACGGACCCGACGACCGAACCGCCCACCGGCGAGCCCACGACCGACCCGACCACCGACCCGACGACCGAGCCGCCGACCACGGAGCCCACCCCGGAGCCGACGGACTCGTCGAGCACCGGCTCACCGAGCACCGACCCGACGCCGTCCTCCAGCTGAGATCAGGCGGGGTCGGCCGGGTGCGGGGCCACCAGCGGCAGCTGGGAGGCGAGCCGCGCCTCGCACAGGCCGACGAGGACCTCGTACGCCGCCTGCCCCATCATCTCGACGAGCTCGGGACGGTAGGAGACGTACACCGGCTCCTTGCCGACGTGCGCCGAGCTGGCCGTCGTGCAGTACCAGTGCAGGTCGTGGCCGCCCGGGCCCCAGCCGCGCCGGTCGTACTCGCCGATCGACACCTGGAGCACCTTGGTGTCGTCGGGCCGCTCGATCCAGTCGTAGGTCCGCCGCACGGGCAGCTGCCAGCACACGTCCGGCTTGGTCTCCAGCGGCTCGCGGCCCTCCTGCATCGCCAGGATGTGCAGCGAGCAGCCGGCGCCGCCCGCGAACCCGGGCCGGTTCTGGAAGATGCACGAGCCCTGCCAGCGGCGGGTCTGCCGCTCGCCGTCCTCGTCGACCTGCACCCAGCCGGTCTCCGTGCCCACGTCGTGGAACTGCCACAGCTCCGGCGTCAGCCGCGCCACGTGCTGGGCGACCCGCTTCTCGTCGTCCTCGTCGGAGAAGTGCGCGCCGAGCGTGCAGCAGCCGTCGTCCGCCCGGCCCTCCCGGATGCCCTGGCAGCCGTTGCCGAAGATGCAGGTCCAGCGGGAGGTGAGCCAGGTCAGGTCGCAGCGGTAGACCTGCTCCTCGTCCTCGGGGTCGGCGAACTCCACCCAGGCGCGGGGGAAGTCAAGACCCTTCTCGTCGGGCTCGGGCGCGGGGTCGGCGTCCTTGGCGCGCTTCTTCCCGACCTTCACGGCCTTCACGGCCTTGGCCGCGTGCGAGACCCTCGCGGCCTTCGCGGCACTCTCGTCAGCACTCGTGTCGGCGCTGCCTTTGCCCGGCTTCGCCTTTTTCGTCTTTGGCACAACACCAAGCGTATGCGGCGCGCGCAGTAGCGTTTCCGTCCATGAGACTCGGAGTCCTCGACGTCGGTTCGAACACAGTGCACCTGCTGGTGGTGGACGCCCACCCCGGCGCGCGCCCGCTGCCCGCCCACTCCCACAAGGCGGAGCTCCGCCTCGCCGAGCTGCTCGACGAGCGCGGCGCCATCGCCGACGCGGGCGTGGAGCGGCTCGTCGCCACCGTCCGCGACGCGCTGACCGCCGCCGAGGACAAGGGCTGCGAGGAGGTCCTGCCCTTCGCGACCTCCGCCGTCCGCGAGGCCAGCAACGCCGACGAGGTGCTGGCCCGGGTGTACGAGGAGACGGGCATCGCGCTCCAGGTCCTCACCGGCCCCGAGGAGGCCCGGCTCACCTTCCTGGCGGCCCGCCGCTGGTACGGCTGGTCGTCGGGGAAGCTGTTCCTCCTGGACATCGGCGGCGGCTCGCTGGAGGTCGCCTTCGGCATCGACGAGGAGCCCGACGCGGCGGTGTCGCTGCCGCTCGGCGCGGGCCGGCTCACCAAGGGCTGGCTGCCCGGCGACCCGCCGGACACCGGGGACGTGAAGGCGCTGCGCCGGCACGTGCGGGCGCAGATCGCCCGTACGGTCGGCGAGTTCAGCCGCTTCGGCCGGCCCGACCACGTGGTGGCCACCTCCAAGACCTTCAAGCAGCTCGCCCGCATCGCCGGCGCCCCCGGCTCCGGCGAGGGCCTCTACGTCCAGCGCACCCTCTCCAAGTCCTCCCTGGAGGAATGGGTCCCCCGCCTCGCCGCCATGACCACCCCCGAACGCGCCCTCCTCCCCGGCGTCTCCGAAGGCCGCGCCGCCCAACTCCTCGCCGGTGCCCTGGTCGCCGAGGGCGCGATGGACCTCTTCGGCGTCGACCGCCTGGAGATCTGCCCCTGGGCCCTCCGCGAGGGCGTGATCCTGCGGCGCCTGGACCACCTGCCGTAGGGGGCGCTGTACGGGTACGGGTACGGGTACGGGTACGGGTACGGGTACGGGTCCCGGCGCCGGGTCCTGCGGGTCCCGGCCCCCGGCGCCGTGCGGGGCGTGACCGGAACCACGCCCCGGGCCACAGCCCCGCCCCGTACCCTGTCTCCGTGGCAGAACCAGCGGTGCGCGTCCCGGATGCGAAGGTCGCCCTGTCGACGGCCTCGGTGTATCCGGAGTCGACGGCGACGGCCTTCGAGGTCGCCGCGCGCCTCGGGTACGACGGCGTCGAGATCATGGTGTGGACCGATCCGGTCAGCCAGGACATCGAGGCGCTGCGCCGGCTCTCGGACTACCACCAGGTGCCGATCCTCGCCGTGCACGCGCCCTGCCTCCTGATCACCCAGCGGGTCTGGTCCACCGACCCGTGGGTCAAGCTGCAGCGCGCGCAGGCCGCGGCCGAGAAGCTCGGCGCGTCGACCGTCGTCGTGCACCCGCCGTTCCGCTGGCAGCGCCAGTACGCCCGGGACTTCGTCACCGGCATCTGGCGGATGGCCGACGAGACGGACGTCCGTTTCGCCGTCGAGAACATGTACCCGTGGCGGTACAAGGACCGCGAGATGCTCGCGTACGCCCCCGAGTGGGACGTCACCAAGGACGACTACCGGCACTTCACGATCGACCTCTCGCACACCGCGACCGCCCGCACCGACACCCTCGCCATGATCGACCGGATGGGCGACCGCCTCGGCCATGTCCACCTCGCCGACGGGCGCGGCTCCGCCAAGGACGAGCACCTCGTGCCCGGCCGCGGCAACCAGCCGTGCGCGGAGCTGCTCGAACGCCTCGCCCACCGCGGCTACGACGGGCATGTCGTGATCGAGGTCAACACCCGGCGCGCGATGTCCTCCGCCGAACGCGAGGCCGACCTCGCCGAGGCCCTGGCCTTCACCCGGCTCCACCTGGCCGCCGCCTCCCGGGGCACGCGCGCGTGAGCGACGGTTCGACGGGCGGTGCTCCCCGGCGGCGCGGCCGCCCCTCCCGTACGGCGGCGGACGAGGGCGGACCGGGCGCGCGGGAGCGGATCCTGGAGGCGGCGCGCGAGCAGTTCGCCGAGCGCGGTTACGACAAGACCTCGGTGCGCGGCATCGCGAAGGCGGCCGGGGTCGACCCGGCGCTCGTGCACCACTACTTCGGCACGAAGGACGAGGTCTTCGCGGCGGCGATCGAGGTGTCGTTCGAGCCGACCGCCGTCGTCCCGGCCATCATCGGCGGCCCGCGCGACGCCATCGGCGAGCGCCTGGCCCGCTTCTTCATCGGCGTCTGGGAGAACCCGGCGACCCGCGCCCCGCTGCTCGCGATCATCCGCTCGGCGCTGACCCACGAGGCCGCGGCCAAGGTGCTGCGCGGCTTCGTGCTGCGCCGGCTCCTGGAGCGGATCGCCGCCGACCTCGACGTACCGGACCCGAAGTTCCGGGCGGAGCTGGCGGCCTCGCACATGATCGGGATCGCGATCCTGCGGTATGTGATCCAGGTGGAGCCGCTGGCCTCGGCGGAGCCGGAGACGATCGTGGCCCAGGTGGCGCCGACGCTGCAGCGCTATCTGACGCAGCCGTGACGCGCGGCGTGGCGGGGGCGGGGCTTGTGCCGGTGCGGGCCACGGGTTCCGACCGTACGGCCCACCCGGTGCGCGGCACGCTCGTACGCTGAACCGACCGTCCGCGATGCGGACACCCTTGTCCAGATCTTGGAGTCGAAGCGTACGCTCGACTCCAGACACACCCATCACGAGGAGCGAGCGACGATGCCCGAGCTGAGGTCCCGCACAGTCACCCACGGCCGCAACATGGCGGGCGCCCGCGCCCTTATGCGCGCCTCCGGTGTACCGGGCGCGGACATCGGACGGAAGCCGATCATCGCGGTGGCCAACTCCTTCACGGAGTTCGTCCCCGGCCACACCCACCTCCAGCCGGTGGGCCGGATCGTCTCCGAGGCCATCACGGCCGCCGGCGGCATCGCCCGCGAGTTCAACACGATCGCCGTCGACGACGGCATCGCCATGGGCCACGGCGGCATGCTCTATTCGCTCCCCTCCCGCGACCTGATCGCGGACAGCGTGGAGTACATGGTCGAGGCGCACTGCGCCGACGCCCTGATCTGCATCTCCAACTGCGACAAGATCACCCCCGGCATGCTGATGGCGGCCCTGCGCCTCAACATCCCGACGGTCTTCGTCTCCGGCGGCCCCATGGAGTCCGGCCGGGCGACGCTCGTCGACGGCACGGTCCGTACGCTCGACCTGGTCGACGCGATCTCCGAGGCCGTCAACGACAAGGTGTCGGACGAGGACATCCTCCGTATCGAGGAGAGCGCCTGTCCGACCTGCGGGTCCTGTTCCGGCATGTTCACCGCCAACTCGATGAACTGCCTGACCGAGGCGATCGGCCTCTCCCTCCCCGGCAACGGCTCCGCTCTCGCCACCCACACGGCGCGCCGGGCGCTGTACGAGAACGCCGCGCGGACGATCGTCGACATCACGCGCCGCTACTACGACGAGGACGACGCGACCGTCCTGCCGCGCGGCATCGCCACGAAGGCCGCCTTCGAGAACGCCATGGCCCTCGACATCGCCATGGGCGGCTCCACCAACACGATCCTGCACCTGCTGGCCGCCGCCCAGGAGGCGGAGCTCGACTACGGCCTGTCGGACATGGACGAGATCTCGCGCCGCGTGCCCTGCCTGGCCAAGGTCGCCCCGAACGTCGCCCCGCGCGGCACGTACTACATGGAGGACGTGCACCGGGCCGGCGGCATCCCCGCGATCCTCGGCGAGCTGCACCGCGCGGGTCTGCTCAACGAGGACGTGCACGCCGTCCACAGCCCGTCCCTCGCGGACTGGCTGAAGAACTGGGACGTGCGCGGCGGGTCTCCGTCCGAGGAGGCCGTCGAGCTGTGGCACGCGGCCCCCGGCTGCGTCCGCTCCGCCGAGGCGTTCTCGCAGTCCGAGCGCTGGGACACGCTCGACGTGGACGCGGCGGCCGGCTGCATCCGCTCCGCCGAGCACGCCTACTCCAAGGACGGCGGCCTCGCGGTGCTGCGCGGCAACATCGCCGTCGACGGCTGCGTGGTGAAGACCGCGGGCGTCGACGAGTCGATCTGGACCTTCGAGGGGCCGGCCGTCGTCTGCGAGTCGCAGGAGGAGGCCGTCGAGAAGATCCTCAACAAGCAGGTCAAGGACGGCGACGTGGTCGTCATCCGCTACGAGGGCCCCAAGGGCGGCCCCGGCATGCAGGAGATGCTCTACCCGACCTCCTTCCTCAAGGGCCGCGGCCTCGGCAAGACCTGCGCCCTCGTCACCGACGGCCGCTTCTCCGGCGGCACCTCGGGCCTCTCCATCGGCCACGCCTCCCCGGAGGCCGCCTCGGGCGGCACGATCGCCCTCGTCGAGGACGGTGACCGGATCCGCATCGACATCCCCAACCGCTCGATCGACCTCCTCGTCGACGCCCCCACCCTCGCCGCCCGCCGCGAGGCCCTCGGCGGCGTCTACGCCCCGAAGAACCGCACCCGCAAGGTCACGGCCGCCCTGCGCGCCTACGCGGCGATGGCGACGAGCGCGGACAAGGGCGCGGTCCGCGACGTGACGAAGCTGGGCTGAGGCCCCGCGGGAACGGACAACCGGCGGTGGCCGGGGCCCTCGAATCGAGGACCCCGGCCACGGCCGGTTTCGCGTGCGGGGCGCGTGCCGCCCGGGCCTCCGGCCCCGAGGCTTTGAATACGCGGCGCCTCACCGGCTCCGCCAGGCGGGTCACCGGCCGCGCAGGGCCCGGGGCCCGGCGTCGGCCCGTGCCGCAGCGCCCGGCCCAGGCCGGGCTGGGCCTCCGGGCCGCAGGTCCGGTGACCGCCCCCGGCCCACGCCGGAGCGCCCGCCCTACCACCCCGCCGGATCCCCCGCGTCCACCGCGAAGACCGAGCCGTCCGGGGCCGTGCCGTAGACGCGGTCGGGGGCGAGGGAGGGGGCGGGGACGGTGGAGGTGGGGGAGGAGGGGCGGCCGTCGTGCAGGCGGGGGGTGGTCTGGCCGAGGATGGTGCCGCGGTGGGCGTCGACGGCGAGGAGGCGGCCGTCCGGGGCGGAGAGGTAGAGGCGGGCCCCGGCGGCGTCGAGGACGGGGGCGGAGAGGTGGGCGGTGGCCGTCTCCAGGCCCCAGAGGAGGCGGCCGCGCTGACCCGAGATGTCGACGGCGCCGAGCCGCCCGCTGGGCGACAGGAGGATGACGACGTCGCCGTGCGCGGCCAGGGACGGGCCGTCGACCAGGTCCGGCAGCACGGACCGGTGGACGGAGCCGTCCGCGAGGCCGTAGCGCACCAGGGCCTCGGCCATCCCGTCGCCGTTCAGCGCGGCCAGGACCAGCACCCCGCCCCGCACCGAGTCGGCGGGGGAGAGCTGGCCGGTGAGCCGCTGCTGCCGGACGACCTCGCCGGTGCGCGGCCGGACGGTGCTCACGCGCGTGTGGCGCCCGTCGACGAGCACCTCGGTGACGGTGAGCAGGCCGGTGGCCACGTCGTACGCGCCTGGCACCGGGTACTGGTGCCCACGCAGCGCGTGGTGCCACAGTTCCCGGCCGGTCGCCGCGTCGACGCCGCGCAGCGCGGCCGTGCCGTCGGAGAGCACGAGGACGTCGCCGGCGGCGTGCGCGCTCTCGGCCCGGCCGCCCTTCGCCGTCCGCTGCCAGCCGGGGACGCCGTCGGCGCCGTACGTCCGGAGCTCACCGGTCGCCGACGCAGCGGCGAGCCGCCCGCCGGCCAGCGCGGCCGGGGCCGGCGGCGGGAACGCGTCGGCGGGCCCGGGCCGGGACCAGAGGACCCGTCCGGTGGCCGGGTCGAGCCGGGCGGCGGCGATCCCGCGCCCGGAGCAGTACAGTGCGCCGCCGTCGAGGGCGCAAGCGGGCGCGGCCGGTTCGCCGTTCTTCTGCAGGGCGGTCTGCCAGCCGCTGAAGGCCTTCGCGGCCTCGGCGGGGTGGCGGGGGGCGGGCTCCGGCCCGCCGGCGTACGAGAGGGCGGCGACGGTGCCGCCGGCCGCGAGCACGAACGCGGCGCCGACGGCGAGCGGCCCGCGCCGCAGCAGCCTGCGCCGCCGTGGCGCGGGCCCGGGCGCGGGGGCCCGTACCGGCGTGTCCGCGTCCCAGGCGGCACCGGGCCCGGCCTGGTCCGGAACCGGCAGAGCGCGCAGAGCGGGCCGTCGCTGCGCCGGTATGAAGGCGGTCGCGTCGTACGAGGGCGGCAGCAGCGCCGCCATGATCTCGGCCGGTGTGGGCCGTTCGCCCGGCTCCTTGGCCAGACACCGCGCGACCAGCGGCGCGAGCTCCTCCGGAACCCCCGTCAGATCCGGCTCGTCGTGCACGACCTGGTACGCGACGATGTACGGGCTGTCGGAGTCGAACGGCCCGTGCCCCGTCGCCGCGTGCACCAGCACCGAGCCGAGCGCGAACACGTCCGCCGACGGCCCGACCTCCCTGGGCCGCTGGAACTGCTCGGGCGCCATGAAGGGCGGCGAGCCGATCAACTTCCCGGTCTCCGTGTGCAGATCGCTGTCCACCGGCCGGGAGATCCCGAAGTCGATGACCTTCGGACCCGAGTCGGTGAGCAGCACATTGCTCGGCTTGAGATCGCGGTGCACCACACCCGCCCGGTGGATGTCGCGCAGCGCCTCCGCGAGCCCGGCGGTGAGCCGGCGCAGCTCGGCGGGGGACAGCGGGCCGCTCCGCTTCACCTGGTCGGCGAGGGTGGGCCCGGGCACGTAGAGGGTGGCCATCCAGGGGCGTACGGCATCGGGGTCGGCGTCCACGACGGGCGCGGTGAACGCCCCGCTGACCCGCCGCGCGGCCGCGACCTCCTGCCGGAACCGGGCCCTGAACTCGGGGTCCTCCGCATACTGTTCGTGCACCACCTTGACCGCGAGCCGCAGGCCCGAGGCGGAGGTGGCGAGATGGACGACGCCCATGCCACCGGCGCCGAGGCAGGCCTGGAGCCGGTACTCGCCCGCGTAGTCGGGCCCTTCCGCTTCCCGGTCGGCACCGGTCCTGCGCAACGGCGGCATCGCCAACCCCCGTGTGGTTCCCCGTCGGTGTCCGCGCGCCCGCGCGACGCACGGAGCCTAGTCGATGACGGGGCCGATGTCGGTGGGGCTTGCTAGCCTGCGCGTCGCAGAGAGTGAAATTCGGCGGAGCGCTTCACGGGGAGCGTATTCCGGCCAACGGGGGAGGAACACCATGAGCATCCAGCGCTACCCGGTCGCGCCCGGGGTCCGGCTCAACGTCCGCTCGGGCCCGGGCACCCAGTACCCGATCGTCCGCACCCTGCCGCTGGGGGTCACGGTGCCGGTCTACTGCCAGACGTACGGCACGTGGGTCACCGGCCCGTACGGCACCACGAACATCTGGGACAAGATCGACGACGGGGCGGAGTACGTCTCCGACGCCTACGTGCACACGGGCAGGGACGGCATGGTCGCCCCGCGCTGCTGACCTCCTGCTTACGGCCTTACGGCCTTACGGCCATACGGCGGTTTTCCGCCTTCTTTCGCCGTCCGGGGATAATCGACCCCGTGAGCGACGCACGCGAGGACAAGCAGAGCAAGACCGCCGGCGCGACCCCCGCCGGGCCGCAGCCCGAGGAGCTCCGCTTCTTCGGCACGACCTGGCTGGACCACAGCGGCAACTACGGGCTGCGCCGGATCGGCGTGGCGGCCGGTTCGCTGGTGGCCGCGGTCGCCGGCTGCTTCGTGCTGCGCTTCGCCTACCAGGGCCTGGAGATCGCGAAGGTCGGCGGTTTCGTCAACCTACTGGTGGTCGTGATGTTCGCGATCTGCAGCGCGATCGCCTTCCGCAAGACCTGGGAGGGCTTCGTCCGCCGCCCGGACGACCCCGCCCGTGACGATGCCCTGCGCAGCCTGAAGGCCATCGGCTTCATCGGCTCGCTGCTCGCCTACTTCTTCCGCAGCCTCAGCGAGGCGCCCGGCGAGAAGCTGCGGCGCACGGAGTACGAGGAGGCCGTCACGCGCTTCGAGAAGCGCCGCGGCCGCAAGAAGCCCAAGCGCGGCTGACCCCCACCCTCGCCGAACCTCGCCAAACCTCGCCAAACACCCTCCGAGAACCCCGGACGTTCGCCGTCCGGGGTTCTTGACGTTCCGCACCCTCCGGCCCATTATTCATCACATGATGAATAAAACCGGTGAGGCCCCACCGGCCGCCCCGTCCGCCGCCATCACGGCGACCGCGCTCACCGTCGTCCGCGGCGACCGCACCGCCCTGCGCGGCCTCGACTTCACCGTCCCCCGCGGCCGCATCACCGGCCTCCTCGGCCCCTCCGGCTGCGGCAAGACCACGCTCATGCGCGCGATCGTCGGCACCCAGGCCAAGGTCACCGGCACCCTCGACGTCCTCGGCCGGCCCGCCGGCGACCCCGCCCTGCGCTCCCGCATCGGCTACGTCACCCAGGCGCCCTCCGTCTACGACGACCTCACCGTCCGGCAGAACCTCGACTACTTCGCCGCGATCCTGCTCCCCGGCCGCGCCCACCACGCCGAACGCCGCGCCGCCGTCGACCGGGCGATCGAGGACGTCGACCTCACCTCCCACGCCGACGCCCTCGCCGGCCGCCTCTCCGGCGGCCAGCGCAGCCGCGTCTCGCTCGCCGTCGCCCTGCTCGGCACCCCCGAGCTCCTCGTCCTCGACGAACCCACCGTCGGCCTCGACCCCGTCCTGCGCCGCGACCTGTGGGACCTGTTCCACCGCATCGCCGCCGACCGCGGCACCACGCTCCTGGTCTCCTCGCACGTCATGGACGAGGCCGAGCGCTGCCACCGACTGCTCCTGCTCCGCGAGGGCGAGCTGCTCGCCGAGGACACCCCCGAGGCGCTGCGCCGCCGCAACGACACCGCCACCGTCGAGGACGCCTTCCTCCGCCTCGTCGACGCCGCCGCGGCCCGCGCCGCCCGCGCCCAGACCCGTACCGCCGCCAAGGAGGAGCGCCGATGAACAGCGCCCGCACCCTCGCCACCGCCGCCCGCGTCCTGCGCCAGCTCCGCCACGACCCGCGCTCGATCGCCCTGATGCTGCTCGTGCCCTGCGTGATGCTCTTCCTGCTCCGCTACGTCTTCGACGGCAGCCCGCAGACCTTCGACAGCATCGGCGCCTCGCTCCTCGGCATCTTCCCGCTGATCACGATGTTCCTGGTGACCTCCATCGCCACCCTGCGCGAGCGCACCTCCGGCACCCTCGAACGCCTCCTCGCCATGCCCCTGGCCAAGGGCGACCTCATCGCCGGCTACGCCCTCGCCTTCGGCCTCGTCGCCGTCGTCCAGTCCGTCCTCGCCACCGGCCTCGCCCTGTGGTTCCTCGGCCTCGACGTCATCGGCTCGCCCTGGCTGCTGCTCCTCGTCGCCCTGCTCGACGCGCTGCTCGGCACCGCCCTCGGCCTGTTCGTCTCGGCCTTCGCCGCCTCCGAGTTCCAGGCCGTCCAGTTCATGCCGGCCGTGATCTTCCCGCAGCTGCTGCTGTGCGGCCTGTTCACCCCGCGCGACCGGATGGCCCCGGCCCTGGAGGCGATCTCGGACGTCCTGCCCATGTCGTACGCCGTCGACGGCATGAACCAGGTCCTGCGCCACACCGACGTCACCACCGACTTCGTACGGGACGCCCTCGTCGTCGCCGGCTGCGCGGTCCTCGTCCTCGGCCTCGGCGCCGCCACCCTCCGCCGCCGCACGGCATGACCGGATCGCCTGACCGGATCACGTGCCCGCCCCTCGGACAGCCACGTCGCCGGAGCGGGCGCGGTGCGAGGATGGCCGCACGTACCCCCTCCGGCGAGGTGAACAGAGCCATGACCCAGACCGTCGCAGTCCTCGGCACCGGCAAGATCGGTGAAGCGCTCCTCAGCGGCATGATCCGCGCCGGCTGGCGCCCCGCCGACCTCCTCGTCACCGCCCGCCGCGCCGAGCGCGCCGACGAACTGCGCGCCCGCTACGGCGTCGAGGCCGTCAGCAACGCCGACGCCGCCAAGCGCGCCGACACCCTCATCCTCGCCGTGAAGCCCCAGGACATGGGCCGCCTGCTCGACGAGCTCGCCCCGCACGTCGCCGCCGACCGCCTGGTCGTCAGCGCCGCCGCGGGCATCACCACCGCCTTCATCGAGGAGCGGCTCACCGCCGGCACCCCGGTCGTCCGCGTCATGCCCAACACCCCCGTGCTCGTCGACGAGGGCATGTCGGTGATCTCCGCCGGCAGCCACGCCACCCCCGACCACCTCGCCCACACCGAGGAGATCTTCGGCGGCGTCGGCAAGACCCTGCGCGTCCCCGAGTCCCAGCAGGACGCCGCCACCGCCCTCTCCGGCTCGGGCCCGGCGTACTTCTACTACCTCGTCGAGGCCATGACCGACGCCGGCATCCTGCTCGGCCTGCCCCGCGCCCAGGCCCACGACCTCATCGTCCAGGCCGCCATCGGCGCCGCCGTGATGCTCCGCGACAGCGGCGAGCACCCGGTCAAGCTCCGCGAGGCCGTCACCTCCCCGGCCGGCACCACCATCTCCGCCATCCGCGAGCTGGAGAACCACGGGGTACGGGCCGCCCTCATCGCCGCCCTCGAAGCCGCCCGCGACCGCAGCCGCGAGCTCGCCTCCGGCAACGGCTGAGCCCGACCTCCTCCTACTGAGCGGACGCGCCCTTCAGTACGTCCTCCGTGGTCACCACCCGGGCGAACTTCCCGCCGTGCAGCGACACCGCCGTCGCCCGGGTCAGCTCCTCCGCCGTCTGCTTCCACCCGAACGGCCCGGTCAGGTCGAAGGTGTGCATCGCGTCCAGCGGGAACAGCACGTCGTAGCCGAGGTTGCCGCCCATCCGCGCGGTCGTCTCGTTGCACATGTTCGTCTGGATGCCGACGATCACGAACTGCCGGATCCCCGCCTCCTTCAGCCAGGTGTCCAGGTCCGGCTCCCCGTAGAACACCGAGTTCACGGTCTTCGTCACGAACAGCTCCGGCCCGGTCCCCTTGCCCCGCCGCTCCTCCACGAAGTCCTTGAGCTCGTTGCCCTCGGTCCCCAGGGCCAGCGGCGAACCGGCACGCGGCGAGTCATGCCGTACGAAGACGACCGGACGCCCCGTCTCCTGCCAGCGGTCGATGAGCGCCGCCATGTTCTGCTCGGCCTCCGCGTTGTCCCGCCGGCCCCAGAACGCGTCCTCGAAGCCCTTCTGGACGTCGATGACGATGAGCGCCGCGTTGTTCTCGACCGTGATGTTCTCCGTGATCTCCATGCCCTGAATCCTGCCGCCGCCCGGAGTCCCGCCCCAGAGGCAGAAAAGCCATCGATCGATGGTTTACTGCCACTCATGGCAGAAGCAGAAGCCGCGCAGGCCGCGCAACGCATCGCCCTCCTCGCCTTCCCCGGCATCCGCGCCTTCGACGTCTCCGTCATCACCGAGGTCTGGGGCACCGACCGCAGCACCCGCGGCGTCCCGCCCTTCGAACTGCGCCGCGCCGCCGCCGACCCGGCCGCCCCCGTCCCGATCCGCGGCGGCCTCAGCCTCACCCCCGACCGCCCACTCGACTGGCTCGACGAACTCACCCCGGATGACCTCGTCCTCGTCCCCGGCATCGAGGACCCCGCCGCCGACTTCCCGACCCCCGTGCTCGACGCGCTGCGCCGCGCCCACGCCGCCGGCACCCCTGTCGCCTCCCTCTGCGCCGGCGCCTTCGTCCTCGCCCGTGCCGGCCTCCTCGACGGCCGCCGCGCCGTCACCCACTGGCGCCTCGCCCCGGCCCTCGCCGCCCGCCACCCCCGGGTGACCGTCGAGGCCGAGGCCCTGTTC
This sequence comes from Streptomyces sp. SKN60, assembly GCF_026236535.1. GTDB lineage: Bacteria > Actinomycetota > Actinomycetes > Streptomycetales > Streptomycetaceae > Streptomyces. Next base: position 322,865 of record NZ_JAHTMW010000009.1, read on the forward strand.
GTCGAGGACACCGGCATCTGGACCTCCGCCGGTACGGCCGCGGGCATCGACCTCTGCCTCCACCTGGTCCGTACGGCCCACGGCGCCGAGGTCGCCGCCACCATCGCCCGCTCGATGGTGACGGCCCCGTTCCGCACCGGCACCCAGGCCCAGTTCATCGAGCACCCCACCCCGCGCGCCGACCGCGACGCCGACGCCCTCGCCGCCGTACGCGCCCACGCCCTGGCCCACCTCGACGAGCCGCACACCGTCGCGAGCCTCGCCGCCCGCGCCGGCATGTCCGCCCGCTCCTTCGCCCGCCACTTCCAGGCGACGACCGGCACCACCCCCGCCCGCTGGCTGATCGCGCAGCGCCTCGCCGCCGCCCAGAAACTCCTCGAACGCACCGACCACCCCCTCCCCGAGGTGGCCCGCCGCGCGGGCTTCGGCAGCGAGGTCACGATGCGCCAGCACTTCGCCTCGCACCTCGCCACCAGCCCGCGCGACTACCGCCAGGCCTTCCGCCGGAGTGGCGGTCAGAACGCCGGCAGCAGCCCGATCGCCCGATAGGCCCGGTCGACCACCGGCCGCGCCATCCCCCGCGCCCGCTCGGCCCCCGCCCGCAGCACCTTCTCCACGTACGCCGGATCCGCCGCCAGCTCGGCATGCCGCTCCCGCACCGGCCGCAGCAGCTCGACGACCGCCTCGGCGGTGTCCTTCTTCAGGGCGCCGTACGAGTCGTACGTGGCGGCGAGCTCGGCCACATCCCGGCAGCCGGTGGCGGCGGCCAGCAGATCCGCCAGGTTCGCCACCCCCGGACTGACCTCCGGGTCGTAGACGACCTCGCGCCCGCTGTCCGTCACCGCGCGCATGATCTTCCGCCGTACGGTGTCCGCGTCGTCGAGCAGATAGACGATCCCGGACCCGTTCTCGTGCGACTTCCCCATCTTCGACGTCGGGTCCTGCAGATCCATGACCCGCGCCGCCACCTTCGGATGCGTCGCCTTCGGCACCGTGAACACCTGCCCGTACCGCTGGTTGAACCGCACCGCCAGATCCCGCGCCAGCTCCACGTGCTGCGTCTGGTCCTCACCCACCGGCACCTCGTCCGTCGCGTAGGCGAGGATGTCCGCCGCCATCAGCGCCGGATACGTGAGCAGCGAAAGCCGCACCCCCTGCCCGGACTCCCGGGCCCGCACGCTCTTCTCCTTGTACTGGATCATCCGGCGCATCTCGCCGTCCGTGGCCACGCACTCCATCAGATACGAGAGCCGGGCGTGCTCGTCCACATGACTCTGTACGAAGACGGTGCACCGCTCCGGATCGAGCCCCGCCGCCAGCAGCAGCGTCGCCGCCTGCCGGCTCAGCCGCGTCACTCGCGCCGGATCGTGCTCCACGGTCAGCGCGTGCAGGTCCACCACGCTGAACAGCGCGTCCGCCGCGTACTGGTCCACCTCGACCCACTGCCGTACGGCCCCGAGGTAGTTGCCCAGCGTCAGGTGCCCGGTCGGCTTGACCCCACTGAAGATCCGCTTCATGAGCGTCGTTCTCCCTCTCTCCTGTGCTCTCTGGTCTGAGCACCGCCGGCCCGTCGGCCGGGCTCCCGGAGGGGGATACGCGAACGGCCGCCGAGGCGGCGGCCGTTGTCTGCATGCGTGAGCTACGGGCCGCCGGTCAGGCGGCCCACCACTGAGTGGTGTGCGCATGCTTCGTCATACGCACAGGGTACGCCCAGGGCCCCGGGTTGACACGGGATTACCCGATCCGTAGTGTTCTCCGAGTTGTCCGACGTGAGCACCGACCCCGGTCGGCCCCGGACAGCCATTCCGCAAGAACCATCAATGCCTGACGGTGTCGATTCGTCGTGCCGTCCTGCGTTTCCGTGCGTTTTTGCGAAATGAGGAATCCGCGTTCGAAGGTTTGAGCGCTAGGCCCCGATTAGCGTCGGAGCCGCGGAATCCGCTAAAGTCTCACTCGTCGGAACGGCCCAACAGCCGGGAAGACGAACCCCGCTGACTGGGAATCAGACGCCGAAAGGATCTGATAGAGTCGGAACCGCCGGAAGGGACCGGAACGACGAAAGTCGAAAAGGGACCGGAAAGCACCGAGGAAATCGGATCGGAAAGATCTGATAGAGTCGGAAAC